>CAVROI010000003.1:0-2010217 GCA_963722825.1 uncultured Gemmatimonadales bacterium | reverse complement strand
TGAACGAGATCACCTACCCGAAATCTCAGCGGCTGGTTCTCCACCGTAACGACACCCTCCGGCGTCTGCCTAACGACTGGCGCATCAGCTGCAAGCGGCAAGCTTTCCGCCCACACAATCACTACGTTCCATTTTCGACATCCGCACTTGCCGCCCGAAGGGAACGACGCTCGGAAGCGCTTGTCGGCTGCATGCGCGGGTTAGGCAGGCCGCTTGACCCGGCGTGGCCTGCGAGTCGCCGCGCCACCCGAAGACTGCTCCGGTGGGCTGCGCTCGCGGACTTCACAGCGGGGATGGCCGAGCGCCCCCCGCCCTCATCCATGGCGCGCGGTGACAACCCGCCGCGTGGGTGCCAGCTGGATCTCTCCCGAACTCCCAGCGAGATGCCCGCCGCGCGGAGTTTGGAGGTCGAGCCCACGGTTCGGTGATGCCGGTCAACCGAAACCGCCAACGCCAGATGCTCGCTGTTCCAGAGGCGCGGCATGAAGTCTAGGAGGACTGCTTCCGCACCAGCGCCCGATGAGCGGTGCTCGACCGCCGCCACGACGCCGTTAGTCCGTCTGTTGACGTACTCCTCAACTTCCCATTGTTGCCGTTGGTCGTTGGCTGCCTAACGACTGGCGCATCAGCTGCAAGCGGCAAGCTTCCCGCCCGCACAATCACTTCGTTCCACCACCGACATCGGCACTCGTCGCCCAAACGGAGCTTCCGTGGACGCGCTTGTCGGCTGCATGCGCGGGTTATGCCGCAGTCCTGCGCCGATACGTCACCTTCGTCGTTGCCACCGGCGGGAGTGTCGCTTGAGGTGGGTGCAGGCAATCACCCGCACCTCGCTCGGCAGCAGCCGGAAGTAGAGCGCATAGGGGAAGCGACCCAATAAACACCGCCGGACATCACGGTGTACGACCGGAAAGGCCGTTGGACTGCGCTCAATGAGAGTAAGGTTGACCGCGAGCGTGTCCCGAAACGCGGCGGCAATTTCCGGACTCCGCTCTCGGTACCAGGCATCCGCCTGCGTGATGTCCCGGGCGGCGGCCGGACGGATCGTGGGGGTCAGCCGGCCTGTCCACCTTCAAGCTTGCGGCGCAGCTCCGACCACGAGACTCCGGGGGCGGGATCTGCGTCGTCCTCGGTGACGCGGCGATCGAGTTCGGCGCGTTCCTCGTCAGATAGAGGGAACAATTCCGCCTGGCCCTCGAGGCTATCCCAGAGTTCGGCAATAGCCTGGAGCCGCTCAGAGGGCGGCAGACGCAGGAGCTCGTCGAGATGCGGATTGGTCATGCTCGGAACCTGCCTCCCAGTAATACCCGGCGCAAGCGGCAGCTCTCCGACTGCGGCATAACGACCCGCGCATCAGCTGCAAGCGACTCGCTCGCGCATGCACTACCCTATGTTCCGCCGCCCGCCATCGGTGGGTGGCGGATCAAGGAACGAAGTCAGGAAGCGCTTGTCGGCTGCATGCGCTTGTTAGGCCTCAAGTGCGAGACGACCCGCGGTCAAGACCTCATCATAGTAGCGCTCTAAGCCAGAGTTGGTCCCCCGGCAGCCTCGCACGACGTTCTCCGTCCAGTCCAAGTACTCCCGCCGCCGCTCGAGGCTCCAGCCAGTTGGGGGCGCAGCAGTAACGTCCTGCACGTTAGCAATCTTATCCCCGAGCTTGATGAGCTTAGCTTTGTTGGAGATCGCGTGTGCATGCTCAATCTGCAGTCGCTTCCGTTCGGCCTTCGGTAATTGCTTGTCATCAGTCAATTCGAGGACCAAGTCCCGCACTTCGAGGCCGAACGCGGCCGCAAGTTCCTCTGGCGTGGTCTCGGTGTCCTCGATCGTATCGTGCAACACCGCCCCTAGTAACGTGGAGAGGTCCGTCACGCCGCCCTGCACGGCAAGGAGCGTCGCTACGTCGATCGGATGATTGATATAGGGTGAGGCCGCGACATCCTTTCGCCGCTGGCTGCGATGCTTCTGGGCGGCGAACTGGAGTGCCGCAAGCAACAGGGCCAAGTGGGATATACGGGCTGACGTTTCCAAGTGCGTCACCTCTGGGGCATAGCGCATAGCCTGTCTTGAGGCCTAACGACCTGCGCATCAGCTGCAAGCGACTCGCTCGTCTTGCACAAACCTTCGTTCCTTTGCCGCTCACCGGCGACTCGTGTAAACCGGCAGCCCACCCGGGGACGCTTGTCGGCTGCATGCGCTTGTTAGGCAGCGACGCCATTCTACTTCGGCCCGAGCCCCAGCTCCCGCGCGTCACCGATGTCTCTTACCTCTGCCTCGCAACGCTGTCCCCCTTTAGCCCCTTTAGCGTCGAGTCCCTACTCGCTCGAATGGCTTTCATAACGGAGACAGCGGGGGAATCCCCTGCCTCCGTCTGTAGTTCGGCGCCCTTCCTCTGCGGCCCTTGTGCGGATGCTGCCGCGGAGATGATCTCAGCAATTGTGGATTCGGCATGCGCCTGGGCTACGGCAGTGCGAGTCTTTTCTTCCGTCGATTGCGGCCTGGCGTTCTTTCTCTCTTCCAAGTACTTCCTCGCCTCTGCTGAGTCCTCCGTCGGGCTGAGGCGAATCACTCTTGAGGGAGACACCGACTTGGAAGTTTGGGCAGAGGCATTTGCCGCCAAGCATGCGAGTGCGATCAGTGAAAGTATGTCATATCGCGACATAGGATTGCTCCGATGGTGCGAAGATTAACTAAGGTCGAGTGGAGGGATGCGGAGCCGCATTTGTCGCCCAGTGGCGCTTGTCGGCAGCATACTCAGCCAGTGAAGGCTCACGAAACGACTGCGCGAAGCCATCCAAGTGAGTTTCTCCACATAAGGTCAGGTAGAACATCGGCCCGTCAGCCCCAGCGGAGGCCGTCGCTGCCTAACTGTAATTATCTGTCCCAACCCTTGCCCCCGCGCCTCCCATCGGACACCCAGCTGCACGCACGATCTCCAACCTGGCGGAGTGGGACACGGACACCCACGTCGCATCCGCCTACGCCCCATGCTCTTCGCCACCCCTCGCGCGGCCCTGTCAAATCGGCGTTGCGAAGGCCGCAGCCTATGTCCAGCCGGATCGGCTGAGACGGTTCGGGATCAATGAGCCCGGTCCATCGGGCTCCGGACGCCCAACCCCCCGCGATTCAGCACGTGGGTGTAGATCATCGTCGTCGCCACGTCGCGATGACCCAGCAACTCCTGCACCGTCCGGATATCGTACCCATCCTGCAGGAGATGGGTCGCAAAGGAATGCCGCAGGCTGTGGCACGTCGCCCGCTTGGTGATGCCCGCATCCACCACCGCCTGCCGCACCGCCCGCTGCACCACGGATTCGTGCATCGCGTGCCGGCGGAGGTCGCCGGTGCGCGGATCGAGGTACCGTCGGGCCGCAGGAAAGACGAACTGCCACTTCCACTCCTTGGCCGCCCCCGGCGCCTTGCGCTCGTACGCCCCAGGCATCGGCGCCCGGCCACCCCCACGCGCCAGGTCCCCCTGATGAACACGCCGCACGCGCTCCAGCTGCGCCTGCAGCTCGGGCACCACCGCCTCCGGCAGCATCGTCACCCGGTCCACCGCCCCCTTGGCCCGCCTCAGGGTAATCTCCCGCATGGCAAAATCGAGATCCTTGACCCTGAGCTCCACCGCCTCGCACAGCCGGAGTCCCGCACCGTACATGAGCAGCGCCGCCAGGCGCGGCGCGCCCGACAGCCCGGCGAGGAGCGCGCGCACCTCGTCTCGATCCAGCACCACCGGAAGCCTCACCGGCCCCTTGGCCCGCGCGATGGCGCCGAGATCGCCGATGTCGGTACGAAGGACGTGGCGATACAGAAACAGCAGCGCGCTCAGCGCCTGCGTCTGCGTGGACGCGCTCAGCCCTCCTGACACCGCCAGGGCCGTCACGAAGCGGTTGATCTCCTCCGCGCCCAGCTCGGCGGGATGCCGCATGGCGTTGAACCGCACGAACCGGCGGACCCACGCGACGTAGCTCTCCTCCGTGTGCACACTGTAGTGGCGCGCTCGAACGGCCTGGCGCACCTGGCGCAGGAGGCTGGGCGCGGGAGAGCCGGGCAGAGGCCTGCGGACATCGGACATGGCCCACATGATAGGAAGCGGCGGTGTCGGGTGACTAGACGAAAAAACGCACGCTGCCTGGAGCCTTCGCCGGCGACCATGAAGAGCGGCACCCGAGAAATCCGGAGCTCGCTCACTACGACGCTAGAACTCGGGTCGATGACCAGTGGGATACTGAAAGCTAGGGTTCGAACGCGGTACGCGGTAGGGGAAAAAACAGCCCGAAAGCGACGAACAATGCGACACGAACTCAGGGTTTCGTGTCGCATTGTCATTTTCTGCATCACCGCGAGCCTCGCTCATCGGTTTCGCGGCGGAACCCGGTTCGCCTGCGCAACGGTGAAAGAACAGAAGGGCACGCGAAGAAATCCTATGCCCGGGGCGGGACTCGAACCCGCACGCCGATTACTCGGCAAGAGATTTTAAGTCTCAAGCGTCTACCAGTTTCGCCACCCGGGCCGGTCGGCTCCGCAATATACCGCCCGAGCCGACCTCACCACGCGGGGAAGGCGGGTCGCGGCATCCCTCGGCCCTCGCCGGGAGCCATCCGCTTCCAATGACCGCCGGAACCGGCGAACTTGGGAGACCCGCGAATCGGCACCCCGCGGGCGCCACCACCGCTCTCGGGAGGATCCTTGGGACTCAGCGTGAGGCGACTGGGAGTCTTCGCCTGCCTGCTCGCCCCCGCCGCCGGGCATGCCCAGCTCTCGCCGGTCGGCGTGCCGGCCGGCGTCGTACGCGTCGAGCTGGACGGCCGGATGGATATCTGGGACTCGCAGTATCTCGACGGCACCCGCATCGCCCTCGGCGCCGACCTCTCCAGCTCCGCCCTCGGCCGCTCGCTCCTCCCTTCCCTCGCCGACGCCGACGCCCGGCTCGAGCGACTGACCGGCATCAGCGGCTACGGACTCGATCTGGGTGGCCTCACGACCGACGTGCAGCGCGACGAAGGTCGTGGGAACCTGGGATTGAGCCTGGGTCTCACCAAGGCGATCACGATCTTCGGTCGGATCCCCCTCGTCCGCGCCCGGGCCCAGAGCTCGATCGCGCTCGACCCCACGACCGCCGACGCGGGCCTCAACCCCGGCGCCGCCACCGAGACCGGCTTCTTCACCGAGCTCAACGCCGCACTGACCACCCTCAGCGCGAACATTTCGAACGGTACCTACAACGGAAATGCCGCCACCCTCGCGCTGGCGCAGGCAACCCTCGCGTCAGGCACGGCGCTCAACACCGATCTCTTCGGCCTGCTGTCCGATCCCGCCACGGCGTCGCCCTTCGTCCCCATCGGCTCCAGCACGGCCGGCTCGGCCATTACGAACAGAGTCGCGGCACTGCAGACGACGCTCGCCAACGACCTGGGCGTCTCGGGCTTTACCGCCGCACCCACGCTGCCGGCCGCGCCGGTGACCAGCGACGAGTTCCTTTCTTTCCTCACGGATGAAACCGGACCGGTCGGCACCCGCGTCGACAACACCACCGTCACCTTCCGCGGTGACGCGGAGACCGGCGTCGCCCTTACGCTGGTCGACCACTGGGACCGCGAATTCCACCGCGGCGGGTTCCGCGCCGCGGTCGAGGGGCTGGTGCGCTATCCCACCGGCAGCCGCCCCCGCACGAACCGTCTCCTGGCCGTCGGTACCGGCGACGGGCAGACCGACATCGAGGGTCGCGTCACCGCCGATCTCGGCAAAGGCAACTTCGGCATTCGGCTCGAGGGCGATTACAACCGGCAGCTCGCCGCGGATATCGTCGCGCGGGTGGCGCCGCCCACGCAGCCGTTCGCGGGCGCGGGTGCGATCAGCATCGTACACGACGATCCGGGCGACATCACCACCCTCGCGGCCAGGCCCTTCTACCGCCTGGCGCGCAACATCGCCATTCAGGGCAGCGCGATCTACTGGTCGCGCGGTGTCGACGAGGTGAGCTACGCGAGTGCCGCCGACGAGATCCCAGGCGTGGACGCGAGCGTCCTGGCGGTGGACACCGAGGCGAAGGCGACGATACTCGGGATCGGCATCACCTACGCCGACCCCGGCGCCTTGCGGCCCGGAGGAAAGGGGCTGCCAGTCGAGGCGGGATGGAGCTACGAACGGGTGGTGAAGGGATCGGGCGGACGAGTGGCGAACACCCACAGCTTCACGGGGCGGCTTCGCATCTACTTCGGGCTCTTCTAGACGGCTAATGTCGCGCGCGGGCCTCCCGCCGCAGAAGGGCCTGGGCATGACGCCGCGCGGCGTCGCCCTCCGCGTCACCCAGCATCCGCGCGATCTCCGCGACGCGGTCCTCCCCGTAAATCGCCTGCACGTCGCTCGTCGCCAGCCCCTCGCGCGCATCCTTCGAGACCACGAGATGCCGGTCGGCTCGTGCGGCGATCTGCGGCAGGTGCGTGATCACCAGGACCTGGTGCCGCTCGGCCACCTCCGCCAGCGCATCCCCGACGCGGGCACCAACCTCTCCGCCGATCCCCTGGTCCACTTCGTCGAATACCATCGTCGCCACCGCGTCGTGTCGCGCGAGCACCACCTTGAGCGCCAGCATGAGGCGCGAGAGCTCGCCGCCCGACGCCGCCTTCGCCAGCGGACGAGCCTCGATCCCCACGTTGAGCTGCACGTCGAATCGCACTTCTTCCTGCCCGCGCGCGCCGGGCTCGGGCAGCGCTTCGAGGGCGACGAGGAGCTTGCCGCCGGGGAGGCCCAGCTTGGGGAGGAGACGGTTGACGCCGCGGACGAGGCGCTCGGCGGCCTCGCGGCGCTGAGCACTCAGCGCATCCGCCGCCGACCGGAGCGCCGCTTCGGCCGCGACACGCCGCGCGGCAAGCCCGCGGAGATCCACGTCGGCGGTGTCGAGGAGGTCGAGCTCCGCGGCCGCGGTGTCCCGGGTGGCGAGGACCGCTTCGATGGTGGCCCCGTGCTTCTGGCACAGCCGGTGGATGACGTCGCGCCGCTGCTCCACCTCGCCCAACCGCTCGGGGTCCTCCTGCACGTCCTCGGCATACGCCGATGCGACGCGCGCCAGCTCGGTGAGGTTGGCGAAGGCGGCGTCGAGGAGCTCGCGCCACCCGGCAGTCTCGGGGTCCGTCTTCTCGAGCGACGACAGCGCGCGCCCCGCCGACGAGAGCGCGCCGAGCGCGTTGCCACCGTCGCCCTCGAGCAGCTCTGCGATACGCGCCGCCTGCTCGGCCAGCGCGCCGGCCTGGCTCAAGCGCCTCGCCTCGATCTGGAGCGACTCCTCCTCGCCCGGCTTGAGTCGCGCCTGGTCGATCTCGCGCACGACATGCCGCAGATAGTCGGCCCGCCGCTGGACCTCGTCGCGCCGCGCGGCGAGCGACGCCTCTTCCCCTCGAAGCCGGGCCACTCCCGCGTGCGACTCGGCGACCGCGCCGCGCTCCGCCTCGGCATGGGCGAACGCATCGAGGATGTCGCGCTGCGCGTCGGCACGGAGGAGCGACTGGGTCTCGTGCTGGCCGTGGAGGTCGACCAGGATGGCGCCGAGCTGCGCGAGCACGGACGCCGTGGTGGGACTGCCGTTCACCCACGCGCGCGAGCGCCCCTCCAGAGACACTTCCCGCCGAACGACGACACGCCCGTCCTCGACATCGAGGCCCAGTGCCTCCACCGCCCGGCGGGTCTCTCCCTCGATGCCCTCGAAGGCGCCTTCGACGATCGCCTTGGCCGCGCCGGGACGCACGCTGCCGGCCGCGGCCCGCTCGCCGAGCAGGAGGGCGAGCGCGTCGACCAGCATGGACTTGCCCGCGCCGGTCTCGCCGGTGAGGACGTTGAGTCCGGCGCCGAGTGGGAGGGTGACGTCGGCGATGGTGGCGAGGTCGCGGACCCGGAGCTCGGAGATCATCGGAGGCCCGGGGTCGTGAGCGATCGCCGGCCGCGTCCGGGCGGGCTTCGCCGGCCGCGTCTGGGCGAGCATCGCTGGCCGTGCTCAGGCGAGGTCGCGCCACCCGCGGACAAGCCGACAGTCCGCAGGTGACGCGCCCCGACCTTCGCGGCCCTGCTCCTAGACGGCTGGCGGCGATCTGGCCTGGAGGCATTGCTGCGGAGTGCACGAGGCTGGCTCGTCTCCGGCGCTGGGAGCTCCCGGGCTCGAAGCGCAAAGCCCAACGTCGGTCTCAGCACGCGCGGCGTCACCGGACCGCCTCCCGCTCGGACAGATCCCCCCAGTGCAGCTTCTGCCGCATCCGGCCGAAGAATCCGTCACCGCCGAGCCTGATCAGACAAACGCGGTGATCGGAGCGGCGCACGTCCACGCACTCGCCCGGGGCGAGCGCGCTGCCGGTCTGCCCGTCGAACGAGACGAGGAGGTCCTCGGTCCAGCCCGCCATCGGCTCGATCACGATCCGGTACGTCGCCGGCACCACGAGCGGCCGCACCGCGAGCGTGTGCGCCGCGATCGGGGTCACCACCATGGCCTCGACGCCAGGGACGACGATGGGTCCACCGGCGCTCAGGCTATAGGCCGTGGATCCGGTCGGCGTCGCGACGATGATGCCGTCCGCGCTGTAGGGACCGACGTTCTCGCCCTGGATGAACACGTTGACGCGCACCACGCGCGCCACGCCGCCCTTGTGCACGGCGACGTCGTTCACGGCGATGGTCACCGCCCGAACCTCGCCGTCGCTCTGCTTGATCGTCGCGACGAGCGCCTGGCGCCGCTCGGTGACGAATCGGCCCGCCACGAGCGCGTCGAACGCGGGCTCGATCGTATCGCGCGTGGCCGTCGTCAGGAATCCGACGCGGCCCAGGTTGATGCCGAGGATGGGAGTCTCGCGGGCGCCGAGCAGGCGCGCGGCGTGGAGGAGGGTGCCATCGCCGCCGAAGGTCACGAGGGCGTCCAGCTCGACGCCCTCGAAGCTTGGCATATCGCGGCCCCAGAACGCTTCGAGCCGCGGCTCGCTGTACAGCATGATGCCGCGGGCGGGAGCCTGGGCGGCCACCTGCTCGAGCACCGCCTTGAGGCCGGGGTACCGGGGGTTGCCGACCACGCCGACCTTCATCGCGCTTCGAGGCTTTCCTCGTGCTGGAGCGCCGTGATTCGCCGAGCGATGCCCGCCGCCGTGAGCCCGAACAGCTCGAGTTGCTCGATCCGCGGGGCCTGCTCGATAAGGCGGTCCGGCACGCCGAGAGCGACGACGCGCACCTCGGGATAGGTCGTCTGCACCGTCTCGGCGAGATAGGCGCCGAAGCCGTTCACGATCGTGCCTTCCTCCACCGTCACGACGGTACGGTGCCGCTGAAGCAGCGACTCGAGCATCGCGTGGTCGAGCGGCTTGAGGAAGCGGCAGTTCACAACCTCGCAGTCGATCCCGTCGGCCGCGAGCAGCTCGGCGGCCTGCTTCGCGGGCAGCACCATGGTGCCGACGGCGAGAATCGCCACGTCCTTGCCACGGCGAAGCTGCTCCCAGCTCCCGTACGGTACCGCCGGAACGCCCGCGGCCGGACTCGGCTCGGCCGGCGCCTTGTCACGAGGATAGCGGGTGCAGAAGGGACCGCTGGTGTGCGCGAGGCCGCATCGGAGGAGACCGATCAGCTCGTTGCCGTCCTTGGGCGCGGTGACGGTCATCCCCGGCACCGCGAGCATGTACGCGATGTCGTACAGACCCATGTGGGTCTGGCCGTCCTCGCCCACGAGCCCGGCGCGGTCCAGGCAGAAGATCACCGGCAGATGCTGCACGGCGATGTCATGGATGACGTTGTCGTACGCGCGCTGGAGGAAGGTGCTGTAAATGGCGACGACCGGCCGGATACCCGACGCGGCGAGGCCGCCGGCGAAGGTGACGGCGTGCCCTTCGGCGATACCGACGTCGAAGAAGCGGCCGGGATGGCGCTTCTGGAAGAGGCTGGTGCCGGTGCCCGAGGGCATGGCCGCGGTGATCGCGACGATCTCGGGATGCTCGTCGGCCAGCGCCGCCAGCCCGTCGCCGAAGACCTGGGTCCAGGCCGGCGGCCCACTCGCCTGCTTCCGCGCTTCGCCCGTGATCGGATCGTACGCCGCCAGCCCGTGCCACTTCTCCCGATTCGACTCCGCGAAGCCGAAGCCCTTCCCCTTCTGCGTCATGACGTGGATCACTCTGGGACCGGTCATGCTCCGCACGAACCGGAGCGTGTCGCAGAGCTTGGGAAGATCGTGGCCGTCGATCGGGCCGAAGTAGCGGAAGCCCAGCTCCTCGAAGAACATGCCGGGCGAGAAGAGGTTCTTGACGCTCTCCTCGACGTTCTTGGCAAAATCCACTACGCCCTCGCCGAACACTCCGCGCAGAGCGAAGGTCATCTTCTTGACCTTCTCACGCAGCTGGTTGGTGCGCGGATCGGCGACGATGCGGCCCAGCGTCTTGTGGATGGCGCCGACGTTGGGCGAGATCGACATGCCGTTGTCGTTGACGATGAGGATGATGTCGCGGTCGGAGTGCCCCGCGTTGTTCATCCCCTCGTACGAGAGACCGCACGTGAGCGCCCCGTCACCCACCACCGCCGCGACCTTGTAGTCGCCCCCCTTGAGATCGCGCGCCGTGGCCATGCCGAGCGCCGCCGACATCGCCGTGCCGGCGTGCCCGGCGCCGAAGTGATCGTGCTCGCTCTCGCTCCGCTTGAGGAAGCCGGAAACCCCGTCGCGCTGGCGCAGGGTGGGAAAGGCGTCGTTTCGGCCGGTGAGCAACTTCCAGGCGTAGGCCTGGTGGCCGACGTCCCAGACGATCCGGTCTGTGGGGGAATCGAACTCGTACAGGAGGGCGATACTCAGCTCGACCACGCCCAGGCTGGCCCCGATGTGACCACCGGTCATCGAGACGCATTCGATGAGACGGTCCCGGATCTCCTGGGCGAGCTGGGGCAACTGATCGCGCCGCAGGCGTTTCAGGTCTGCCGGGCCGTGAATCGTCGACAGCAGGGACATGGCCGCTCAGATGGAAGTTGGCTCAGGAATTCCTTGTCACAATATACCCCGCGAGGGCTCCCAGTGCCCCCGCCGGAACGCCCGCCGGCGCCAGATGTCCCACCGCCTTTCGGGCCAACTGCTCCGCCTCTTCACGCGCCCCTTCGACCCCCAGGAGTCCGACATAGGTGGACTTCGCGAGTTGAGCGTCGCGCCCGGCGGTCTTGCCAAGTTCGGCGCTGGTGCCAGTGGCGTCGAGGACGTCATCGGCGATCTGGAAGGCGAGCCCGATGTCCTCCCCGAACGCATTGAGCGCCTGTACTACCGCGGGCGAGGCCTCGGCCGCGATGCCACCGAGCGTGCACGAGGCCCGGATGAGCGCACCGGTCTTTCCTCTATGTACGTCCATCAGCTGGGGGAGCGTGAGGCTCCGCCGCTCCGCCTCGAGGTCGAGCCACTGGCCCCCCACCATTCCCTCGATTCCGCCTGCCTCGAACAGCTCTTCGGCCATGCGTCCGAGCGTTGCCGGCGCGAGAGCCATCTCCTCCGCGGCCGCGACGAGCACCCGCGCTGCCACCGGAACGAGAAGAAAGCCCGTGCGCGTGGCGGTAGGAACATCGAACTGGCGGTGGGTGGTGGGACGGCCGCGGCGGAGGTCGTCATCGTCCATGCAGGGGAGGTCATCGTGCACGAGGGAGTACGCATGCACCGTCTCGACCGCCGCCGCAACCCCGGCGATGGCAGGCGAGGTGCCGCCGGCCGAGCGGTAGGCGGCGAGGACGAGCGCGGCCCGCACCCGCTTGCCGGGCGCGTGAAGGGCGTACGCGAGCGCGTCCCCGTTCCGGCCGCCAATTTCCTGACGGAGCCGCTCACCCCATTGCGCCAGAAGGGCGTCACTCCGTCCGCGAGCCTCGGCGAGGAGATCGTCCGCGGTCAGCGAGACCGCCTCAGACATCGAGGTTGGTAACCCTCAGGTCGCCGCCCGCCTCCTCGAGCACCTTCTGGACCTGCAGCTCCGCCGAGACGAGCCGCTCGCGCGCCGCACGGAGGCGGGAGACGCCTTCCTCGAAGAGCGCCAGCGCGGCATCGAGCTCGAGATCTTCGGCCTCGAGACGGCGCACGATCTCCTCGAGACGCGCGAGCTCGTCGGCGATGGTACTCACCGCGGCTCCACCCGCGCCGGCACTTCGCCGTCGGAGATGCGAAGCCGGAACGGTTGCCCGGCCACGAACGCCGACCGGGTCTTGAGCACCCGGCCGGCGGGGTCGAGCGGCACCGCGTAGCCGCGATCGAGCACGCGAAGCGGGCTCAGCGCGTCGAGCTGCGCGGAGACGTGCGCGATGCGGCGGCGGCGGCGCTCGAGCATGGACTCGGCGGCGGCATGGAGGCGGTCGCCGGTGCGCTCGAGCCGCTCGGCGGCCAGCCGGACCCGGCCGGTCAACCCGCCGGCGAGGCGCGCCGCGAGATCATCGAGCTGGCGCGCGACGGCCCGCGTATCGGCCCAGGCCAGCTCGGCCGCCGCGGATGGCGTCGCCGCGCGGATGTCGGCGACGAGATCGGTCAGGGAGATATCGGTCTCGTGACCTACCGCGGAGATGGTGGGCACGTTCACGCGCGCGAGGGCGCGGCACACGGCTTCCGTGTTGAAGACCCCAAGATCCTCTTTGTCCCCGCCCCCGCGCGCGACGATGCAGAGGTCCACGCCGGCCAGACGATTGACAAGACGGAGCGCGCGGCAGACCTCGTCCGCCGCGCCATCGCCCTGGACCCGGGCGCCGATCACGAGGAGCCGGGCCGAAGGCCAGCGCTTCTTCGTGACCGTGATGATGTCGTGCAGCGCCGCGCCGGCTATGCTGGTGACGACGGCGACGGTGGCGGCGTAGGGTGGGAGCGCGCGCTTCAGGGCGACGTCGAAGAGGCCGTCCTTGTGGAGCGCGGCCTTGACCCGCTCGAGCTCCTGCTGGGCCTTACCGATCGCCGCGGTGGGGATGAGACGGGAGACGACGAGCTGAAATTCGCCCTTTCCTTCGTAGATGACCGGCCGGCCCTGCACGAAGACCTCGGTGCCGTCGGCGGGGGGCTTGCCGGCGCGCTGGGCGTTCAGCTTCCACATGCAGCAGCGCACCTGGCTCGCGGCGTCGCGGAGGCTGAAGTACCAGTGCCCGCTGGGCCACGGTTTGCAGCCCGCCACTTCCCCGCGCACCCAGATATCGGGAAACTCGCTTTCGATCACCCGGCGCGCGGTGCCGACGAGCTCGCTGACGGACCAGACGTCGTCATTGGGTGAGAGGAGGTTCATCTGGAGGGGAGAGGACATGCCGGGAATTTACTCCCTTAAAGAGGACGGAAAGACGGAAAGACGGAAGGACGGAAAAGTCTGAAAGGATGGACGAGTCGGATGGGGCGGAAGGCAATTTCCTTTCCGTCTTTCCGTCATTCCGTCAGTTCGTCCTCTCCGTCTTTCCGTCATTGACTGCGTCCTTTTGTCGCATCGCCTGCAGCGTGTTCTTGAGCAGCATCGCGATCGTCATCGGCCCCACGCCCCCCGGCACCGGCGTGATCGCCGAGGCGACCTCCGCCACCGGACCGTACGCCACGTCGCCAGTGAGCCGGTAGCCCTTGGGATGCGACGCGTCCTCCACCCGGTTGATCCCCACGTCGATCACCACCGCGCCGGGGCGCACCATGTCCGCCGTCACGAACTCAGGCCTTCCGATCGCCGCGATGAGGATATCCGCCGTTCGCGTCACTCCCGGTAGATCGCGGGTACGCGAGTGACAGACCGTCACCGTTGCGTCGCCCCCGGGGCCTTGCTGGATGAGCAGGTTCGCCATCGGCTTGCCCACGATATTGGACCGCCCCACGATCACGGCGTTGGCGCCCCTGGTCTCGACGCCCGAGCGGATCAGCATCTGCTGCACACCGTAGGGCGTGGCGGGGCGGAAGGCGGACGTGTCGCCCGTCACCAGCTTTCCGACGTTCACCGGGTGGAATCCGTCCACGTCCTTCCCGGGTTCGATCCGGTGCAGGACCTTTTCGCTGTTGATGTGCTTCGGGAGCGGGAGCTGGACCAGAATCCCGTGAATTTCCGGATCGGCGTTGAGCTTGTCCACCGTCGCCAGCAGGTCGGCCTCGGACGTCTCGGCCGGCAGCCGAATCGTCACCGAGTGCATACCGGCTTCCTCGCACGCCTTTCCCTTCGAGCGCACGTAGACGGCGCTGGCCGGGTCTTCCCCCACCAGCACTGCGGCCAACCCGGGCTTCGGTCCGTTTCCCTTCAGCTTGACCACCTCCGCCGCCACCTCCGCGCGGATCGCCCTGGCCAGGGCGACACCGTCGATGATCCTGGCCGTCATCGCGCGTAATCCACCGATCTGGTCTCCCTGATGACGACGACCTTGATCTGCCCCGGATACTGGAGCTCGTTCTCGATCTTGCGCGCGATCGATTCCGATAGCGCGGCTGCCGCGCCGTCGTCGATTCGCTCGGGGGTGACCACCACCCGCACCTCGCGCCCCGCCTGAATGACGTTGCTCTTCTCCACGCCGGGAAAGGCGTTGGCGATCTCCTCGAGCCGGGTGAGCCGCTTGACGTACGTCTCGAACGCCTCGCGGCGGGCGCCGGGCCGGGAGCCGCTGATGGCGTCGGCCGCCTGCACGAGCACCGACTCGGCGCTCTCGTGCGGCACGTCGTCGTGATGGGCCTGGATGCAGTTGATCACCGCCGCGGTTTCGCCATACCGCCGTGCCACGTCGACGCCCAGCTCGACGTGGGTCCCCTCGTTGTCGTGGGTGAGCACCTTGCCGACGTCGTGCAGGAGCCCGCCGCGCTTGGCGAGCGTCACGTCGAGATGCAGCTCCGCGGCCATCATCCCCGCCAGCCACGCCACTTCCTTCGAGTGGTCGTAGATGTTCTGGCCGTACGACGTGCGGTAGCGCATGCGGCCGATCAGCTTGATCATCTCCGGATGGAGCCCGTGGATGCCGGTGTCGTAAGCGGCCTGCTCGCCCAGCTCGACCAGCTGTCCCTCCAGCTCCTTCTGCGCTTTCACCACCAGCTCTTCGATGCGACCCGGATGGATCCGGCCGTCCACGATCAGTGCCTCGAGCGCCCGGCGGGCCACCTCGCGGCGGATCGGATCGAAGCAGGAGACCACGACGGTGTCGGGGGTATCGTCGATGATGACGTCGACCCCGGTGGCGGTCTCGAAGGCGCGGATGTTGCGCCCTTCGCGCCCGATGATGCGGCCCTTCATCTCGTCGCTCGGCAGCGCCACCGCGGCGACCGTGCTCTCGGCGGTGTGCTCCGCCGCCAGCCGCTGGATGGCGATCGAGAGGATGCGGCGGGCCTCACGATCGGCGCCGCGGCGGGCCTGCTCCTTGATGTCGCGCGCCAGCGCCTGCGCCTGCCCGCGGGCCTCGTCCTCGACCCGCTGCAGCACTTCGCGGCGCGCGTCTTCCACGGTGAGTCCCGCGATTCGCTCGAGCTTCCGGCGCTCCTCCTGCGCCAGCCGATCGGCCTCTCCTTCCCGCGCCTTGAGCGCGGCCTCGCGCGCCGCCAGACCCTCTTCCTTCTTGTTGAGCGTCCGGTCGCGCCCCTCCAGCTCCTCGGCCTTCCGTTCCTGCGCGCGCGACCGCTCGTCGGCCCGGCGCTCCAGTCGCTCCCATTCTTCGCGCCGGCGCGCGATCTCCCGGTCGATGTCCTCGCGGAGCTTGAGCGATTCCCCCCGCGCCGCCACCAGCAGCTCCGAGCGAGAGGCTTCGGCCTCGCGCAGCGCCTCCGCGCGCAGGCGCTCGCCCTCGGCACGCGCCGTCGCGAGCACACCGGTGGCCGAGCGGCGCTGGCTTCGAGTGTAGAAGAGAATGAAGATCAGCGCGACGAGAAGTCCGGCGGCCGCCCCTGCGAGACCGGGCAGGAGCTGGGGGAGTGACATCGGCGATTCTCCGTTAGGAAGCGGCGACCCTGCCGCCCCGCTTGGCCGGGGGAAGGAGCCGGGCGAACTCGTCAGCCATCGCGGTCAGCCGGCCGGCGATCTCCCGATCGCCACGGCGGGACTGGAACAACTCGTCGGTGATGGAGAGCGCCGCGAGGATGGCGGCCTTGTGAGTCTCCACACTCGGGAGGGAGTCGCGCACCCGCTTGAGCGCTGCGTCGAGGTACGCCGCGACCTCGCGTGTGTACTCGGGGGGAAGCTCGGAGCGGACCGTGTATTCCTCGCCGCCGATCGTCACCCGCACCGCGTTCTTGGCCGTCGTGCTCACGCTGCGTTCCCTCCACCATGATGCTCCAGAAACGCCAGCCGCGAAGAGAGCACGCGGAGCTTTTCCTTGGCGCCTTCGATCCGCTGGCGCAACGCCTGGTTCTCGGTCTCGAGATCGATCACGCGCTGGCGCGCCTCGCGCAGCGCCGTGCCCGCGACGACTCCGCCGCTGGCCTTCGCCTCCTGCAACTCGCTCTCCGCCTTGAGCGTGCGCCGGCGCCACCCGGCCAGCTCCTCCGCCACGGACTGGAGAACCTTCTCGAGGTCGGCGACCGCCGGCAGATCGGGGCGTTCGTAGGTATATGGCACATCAGTCTCCGCCGCGGGTGTCGCCCGCGTCTCGCCGCCGGATCCCCAGCTCGGCCGCCAGGGCGGCCAGCAATCGGGACTCGGCCTGGTCCACCTCGGTGTCGCGTAGCGTGCGGTCCGCCGCCCGGAAGGTGAGGCGGAAGGCGACGCTGCGGGTGCCGACCGGCAGCTCCGGTCCTCGATAGTCACTTTCAATGTCGACCGATTCGAGGAGCTCGCCGCCCGATGCCTCGATGACGCCGGCGACGCGCCCCACCGCCGTCCCATCCGGGACGAGAAGGGCGAGGACTCGTTCCGAGGCCGGCGTCGTGGGCAAGGGCGCGAATGGAGCGGGCCGGCGCGGCGAGGGATCGATGGTCAGCTCGAGCCCGTAGAGCGGCGCCGCCCATGGAGGGGCATCCGCTGTCAGTGGACCCGCTTGGCCCACGACCTGTCCGTTCTGGCCCCGAACGATCCAAGCGTTCCCTTCAACCTGTATCGCGGCACCGGGAATTGCCAGAGCGACGGCCGCCTCCAGTCGGCCCTTGAGATCCCAGAGGTCGATGGGGTCGGCCCCGCCGGTCCAGTGGGGCGGCTCCCTGCGGCCGGTGAGGACCACCGCCAGCCGCCGCTGCTCCGCCGGCCGCTGGCCGGCCGGCGCCGCGGCGAACACGGTGCCGATCTCGAAGAGCCGGACATCGGAGACGTGGTTGGCCCAATTACGCTCGACCAACCGTACCAGCCCGGACAACAGCCGCCGGCGCAGATAGCCGTCCTCGGCCGACAGCGGGTTGAGGAGGCGCACGCTGTCCTCTCCGTCGGAGGGGCCAAGCGGGAGGCTCACGACCTCGTAGAGCCCCTGGGCCACCATCCCCTTTCGGACCGAGGACACCACCGCCTCGATCGGCGCGTCGGGCAGCGAGCCGGAGCGGAAGGGGCGGAGATCGGAGGGAAAGGCGTCGTAGCCATGAATGCGCGCGATCTCCTCGACGAGATCGATCTCGCGCTGGAGATCGGGCCGCCATCCCGGCACGTCCACCGCGATGCGTCCGTCCTCCGGCTTCGAGAGCACCGTGGCGCCGATGGCCACGAGATGCTGCTCCAGCTCGTTCCACGGCAAGTCGACCCCGAGCACCTGGGCGACGCGCGCGGGACGAAGGAAGATCCGCGGCGGATGGGTGGGCGACGGCCAGAGGTCTACCGGCGCGTCCATCGGCTCGCCGCCCGCGGTGGCGAGCACGATCTCCAGGCAGCGGCGCATGGCGTCGGCGCCACCCCAGCGATCGATCCCTCGCTCGAAGCGATAGCTCGCCTCCGTGCTGAGCCCGAGGGTGCGGCGGGTGCGGCGGGTGCGCGCGGGATCCCAATACGCCCCTTCGAGCAGCACGTCCTGCGTCTCGTTGCTCACCTCGGTGCTCGCGCCGCCCATGACGCCGGCGACACCGATGACGCCTTCGGGATCGGCGATCGCCACCATGTCGTCGGTCAGCGTCCGCTCGACGCCGTCGAGCGTCACCAGCCGCTCGCCGGCGATCGCCCGCCGGACGATGAGCTTGCCCCAGTGCAGCTTGGCGGCGTCGTAGGCATGCATCGGCTGGTTCAGCTCGAGCATGACCCAGTTGGTGGCGTCGACCACGTTGTTGATCGAGCGGACGCCCACGGCTTCGAGCCTCCGTCGGAGCCATTCGGGCGAGGGACCCACCCGGGCGCCGCGCACCATTGCGCCGTGGAACCGGGGACATGACTCGGTGTCCTCGAGGACGATCGTCACGCTGCCGGCCTGCCCGCTGGTGCCGCTACGCCGGGCGGCCGGAATCTCCGTGGCGGGAGCGTGGGGAATCACCGGCAATCGGAAGGGCGTGCCGTACGAGGCCGACAGCTCCCGCGCGATTCCCTTGTGGCAGAGCAGATCGGGCCGGTTGGGTCCGACGTCGACGACGAGGCGGTAATCGGCGAGAGGAACCGCCTTGAGCAGCGGCGTGCCCGGAGACGCGGCTGTCGCGAGATCGAGGATCCCGTCGTGGTCCTGGCCCAGCCCCAGCTCGCGCGCGGAGCAGAGCATTCCCTCGGACGGCTCGCCACGGAGCTTCCGGCTCTCGATCTTGAGCCCACCCGGCAGCGTCGCGCCGACCCGGGCAAAAGGATACTTGTGCCCCGGCGTGACGTTGGCCGCGCCGCAGACGACGGGGTGCCGCGCCGCGGCGCCGTCGTTCACGGTGCACAGCCGGAGCCGGTCGGCGTTGGGATGGGGACGCACCTCTTCGACCAGACCCACCACGATGTCGCCCAGATCGGTATGGAGCGGCTCCACCGCGTCGACCGGGGCGCCGAGCATGGTGAGGCGCCGGGAGACATCGGCGGCGTCGAGCGGGCGGCGGAGGAAATCCTCGAGCCAGCGCACCGAGACGTTCACGACTCGCCTCCCTGATGCCCAAGCTGACTCAGGAACCGCATGTCGCCCTCGAGCAGCAACCGAATGTCGGGAAGCCGGTAGCGCAGCATGGTGATGCGGTGCGGTCCCATGCCGAAGGCCCACCCCGTGTAGCGCTCGGAGTCGAGATGGCAGTTCTCGAGCACGGCCGGGTGCACCATGCCGCAACCGAGGATCTCCATCCATCCGGTCCCCTTGCAGGCGGGACAGCCACTACCGTGGCAAAGCTGGCACTCCACGTCCATCTCGGCCGACGGCTCGGTGAACGGGAAGTACGACGGCCGGAAGCGGGTCCGCGTGCCGGGTGAAAAGAAGCGCTGGGCGAAGTGGACAAGCGTCGCCTTCAGATCCACGAACGAGATCCCCTCGTCCACTGCGAGGCCCTCGATCTGGCTGAACACCGGCGAGTGCGAGGCGTCGAACGCATCGCTCCGGTAAACCATTCCGGGAATCACCACGCGGTACGGCGGCGGCGAGTCGAGCATCGTCCGGATCTGCACCGGCGAGGTATGGGTGCGCATGAGCAGCCGCCCCGACTGTTCGTCGGCCGCGGGCGGCGCGTCCACGTACAGCGTGTCGTGCATGTCCATCGCGGGATGCTCGGGCGGAAAGTTGAGCGCGAGAAAATTGTACCACTCGGTCTCGATCTCCGGACCGATGGCAACGGCGAAGCCCAGCGCGCGAAAGATCTCGACGATCTCGTCGACCACGCGGGTGACGGGGTGCTCCGCGCCGACCCACCGCCGGCGGGCGGGCATCGTGAGATCGAGAGAGCCGCGCTCGCGTGCCTTCTTCTCTTCCTCGAGCGCCGCCCGCCGCGCGGCGAATGCCGCCTCGAAGCGTGCCTTAAGCTGATTGACCGCGGCGCCGTAGCGCTTGCGCTCCTCGACCGGCAAGGTCGCAACGGCCTTGAGCGCGCTCGTGAGCGCCCCGCCCTTGCGGCCGAGCAGGGCGATCTCTTCCGCCTCGAGCCCCGCGGCATCGAGGAACGGGATGGCCTGGAGGCGCGGAAGGAACGCCTCGAGGTCGGGGAAGCCGGGGATCATGGGTGCGGAGTGTGAGGACACGGGACCCCGTGCGTCAATGGGACCGCCCGCCGAGCGCGAACGGCCCCATTGGGCGGATGACAGGCGGAGCTTCCGGCCCCGCGAGAATCTACTGGTTGTTCTTGGCGACCTCGGCCAGCTTGCCGAAGGCGTCGCTGTCGCGCACCGCCAGATCGGCGAGGACCTTCCGGTTGATCTCCACCCCGCCCTTCTTGAGCCCGGCCACTAGCCGGCTGTAGCTCAGGCCGTGAATGCGGGCGGCGGCGTTGATGCGCGTGATCCAGAGAGCCCGGAACTCCGACTTCTTCTTGCGCCGGTCGCGGTACGCATACCGCATGGCGCGCTCCGCGGTCTCCTTCGCCGCCTTGTACAGCTTGCTCCGGCCGCCGCGAGCGCCCTTGGCGGCCTCCATGATTTTCTTCTTCCGCGCGTGATGGGCGACGGTGTTCTTGACGCGTGGCATGGTCGGTCCTCAGGCCTGGAGCAGTCGGTTGACGCGCGGGAAATCGGCGGAGCTCACCAGATCTTCCTTCTTGAGCCGGTTCTTCCGCTTGCGCGTCTTCTTGGTCAGGATGTGCGTGTGGTTGGCGTGCCCACGCTTGAGCTTCCCGGTTCCGGTCCGGGTGAATCGCTTCATCGCGGCGCGCTTCGTCTTCTGCTTCGGCATGGGACTCCCTTTGTCGTTCGAGAAGACGCAGAGGACGCAGAAGACTCAGAGGTCGCAAGACTCCCCGGCCCCCGCGCAACCTCTTCCCTGATCAGTGAACCTCTCCGTCCTCTGCGTCTTCTGCGCCCTCTGCGTCTTCTATTTCGGCGCGAGCACCATCGTCATGTTGCGGCCCTCGAGCTTGGCGTCGGCTTCGATCTTGCCGATATCGGCCAGGCTCGTGGCAACTCGATCGAGCACGGCGCGGCCCAGGTCGAGATGGGCGATCTGCCGGCCGCGGAACATCATCGTCACCTTCACTTTGTTGCCGTCGCCCAGGAACTCGCGCGCATGACGCGTCTTGAAGTCGAAGTCGTGATCGTCGATGCCCGGGCGGTACTTCACTTCCTTGAGCTGAATGATGTGCTGCTTCTTCTTGGCGGCGCGGGCTGCCTTGGCTTCCTCGAACTTGAACTTCCCATAGTCCATGATCTTGACCACGGGGGGGCGCGCGGTGGGCGCCACTTCCACGAGATCGAGACCGCGCTCCTGGGCGGCGGCCAATGCCTCTTCGATTGGAAGCACCCCGAGCTGCTCACCGTCGCCGGTGATGACCCGAACGGGGCTGATCCGGATCATGCGGTTAACGCGAATTCGCTTGTCGCGATCGTTTGTGGACAGTGCGTGAGCCTCCATGGCGGAGAAACGAGTACGGGCACCCTTCGGAACTGCAGGGTGCCCGTCACGTCGATTGCCTCAGCGGCCGGTGGCCGCCTTGAGCTGCGAAGTCGGGACCCGGAAGCGCTGCGGCACCAAGCCGGCAGGCGGAGGGTGGAGGAGCACCGCTCCCCACTTTCGAGGGGGGAAGCTAGCGGGGGACGTTGCGGGTGTCAACGCGACTTCGCGGGCGGGGTCCATGACGCCGGGCTTGCGCTCCGGGCGGGACCGTCTCGCTCGCGGCGCTGCAGGCCGCCGTAGAGTGCCAGGGTCTAAGCAAGCAGCTTTCGGCCTGACGCACCTGCTCGCGACCCGGTCCCTGGCCCTTCGCCGCCCGGCGCTACCGAGCTGAACTAGCGCGCCGCGCGAGCGCTTCCGAGGGCACTGTACCCGCAGACCACGTCAGGCCGAGCGATGGCCGTCTTGCGCCGGGCCCTTCACGGCGGCCTGCAGTGGGTCAGGGTGCGGTGCCCTCGGGACGCGAGATCAGCGGCGCCGAACTCCATCTAGCCGCCCGGAGCGCACGCCGGACGCCACCCATGTTGGTCCAGCGATCCTCAGCGCGACGGGGATGCGTGCGCGACCATCGAGGGCGTCTTCACGACCTCGCGCAGCACGAGCTCTTTCTCCTCCACGACCGGCACGCCCGAGACCACGCCGGCGTCGTGCTCGAAAATCAGCCGCCACTCCCCCGCCACCGCGTCCCGCAGGAATGCCCGCTTGCTCTCGAGGGTGCGGAGCGGCTCCACGTCGTACCCCATGATCCACGGCAGCGGGAGATGCGCGGTCGTCGGGATCAGATCCGACATGAACCCGGCGGTCTCGCCCCGGTCCTGCACCAGCACTGCCTGGAGGAACGGTACATGCCCAGGGATGAGCCGCACGGAGATCCCCGGCAGCACCTCGCCATCGCCTTCCAGCAGTCTGAACTTCCCCGCCGCCGCGACAGGCTCGAAGTTGGGCGGAAGATAACTCGCCCGGGTCCGCTCGTTGGTGTGGCGGGCGAACTCGAGGTCTCCCTTCTGCACCACGTAGGTGGCATGGGGATAGGTCGGGCGGATGTGGCGCCGCGGGTCGTCGCTCAGCGCGGGATCGATGGTGGTGTTTCCGCCCGCATGGTCGAAGTGGAGATGGGTGTTGATGACCCAGCGCACGTCTTTCGGCAGAAACCCTGCCGTGGCCAGCGCGTCCTCGAGCTGCGTCGCCCCCTCGAGGCCGTCGTTCGCGATGCCGTAGATGTCGAGGAACTTGGGCGACTCCTTGTTGCCCAGCGCGGTGTCCACGAGGACGAGGCCCTCCGGATGCTCGATCAGCAAGCATCGCATCGCGAGCGGAATTCTGTGCCGCTCGTCCGGCGCGATCCGCTTGCTCCACAGCGGCCTCGGCACGACGCCGAACATCGCCCCGCCGTCGAGTCGCTGAAGCCCTCCCTCGAGCGTATGGCAGCGGAGCCCGCCGACCTGGAACGTGGTCTGCAGCGTCACGCCGACGCCTCCGGAACGGAGTCGGCGCGAGGCTCGGTGGGGAACGCGGAGCGACTGCGCCGCCGGCGCGCGGCGCGCCGCGCCTCGATGGCAGCCAGGTCCTGGAGCGTGCGCGCGCCTTCGGCACGAGCCAGAGACAACAGGCGATCGAGCAGCGCCGCCGTGACCAGCGCGTCGCCGCCGGCGCGATGCCGGGCCTCGTTCTCGAGGCCGAAGTGGATGCTCAGATTGTCGAGTCCGCACGACCGCACGCCGGCGACCAGCCGGCGGGCCAGCCGCACGGTGCACAGGCGGTAACCGTCGAGCGTGAGCGCGCGGGCGCGGCGCAGCTCGGCACACAGGAATCCCCAGTCGAACCGGGCATTGTGGGCGACGAAGATCCGTCCGGCGAGCGCGGCGAGGAGCTGGTCGGCGAGCTCGGCGAACGTCGGCGCGCCGCACACCATGTCGTTGGTGATCCGGGTGATCGCGCTGACCACCGCGGGAATGGGCCGGCCGGGATTCACCAGCGACTCGAAGATCACCTCCCGCCGGTCGCCATGGACCACCACCACCGCGATCTCGGTGATCCGGTCGCTGCCGGTGGCGCGCATGCCGGTGGTCTCGAGATCCACCACGGCGAAGGCACAGTCGTCGAGCAGCGGAGAGCCCTGGGCCTCGGGGACCAGTCCCCAGCAGCCGTCGGGAAGCTGGCGGACCCGCGGATCGGCGCCGAGGAGGGCGACCGCGATGCGCTCGCAGATGAGCTCCGGCGCACCCGGGAGTCCGAGCACGTCGTGACACAGCGTGGTGGCCGGCCGGGCTCCCTCGCTCAACATCTTGAGCACCCTGTCGAGCAGGGTGCTTTCGGGGTGGGTGCAGGTGCCGATCAGAGCGAGGCCCTCCGCAGGGGCAGCGACATGCAACGGGGTCCCCCCCCGCCGCGCGCCAGCTCCGCGCCCTCGATGGTGATGGCCGTCCGGTGCTTCGCCTCCGACCAGTCGTCGAAGGCGAGGAAATTGACGGAGGGCACGATCCGGAACCCTGCGCGCTGCAGCTCGCACAACGTCGCGTCGTTCCGCCGGTAGCTCACGATGGTGCCGGGACGCACGGCGAGGAAGTTGCACGCCGAGCTCCATTGCTCCCGTTCCTGGCTGGTGCGGTGGTCGCCGCCGGCGAGGATCGGCTCGAGTTCGAGTCCCACTTCATGGAGCGCGCTGAAGAAGTCCGGCCGCTCACGGACGCCGTCCTCGCCCTTCCGGCGATGGAGCACTGCACGCCGCTCCGGCCCCACGAAGAACGGGGGGGAGACGACGCAGAGCTCCCGGTCCACCTGCGTGAATACCATGTCGAGGTGGATGGCGGCTGGCGCCCTGGGCATGACGACGACGATCACGTCGGTCACCTGGCCCCGTTCGAAGACCATGTCGCACAGCTCGTCGAGCGCTGCCGGCGAGCTCCGCTCGCTGAAGCCGAGCACCAGGAGATCGGGACGCAGGTAGTGAACGTCCCCGCCTTCCAGCGTGTAGTTGCTGCGCCGCTCCTCCGAGCCGTCGTACAGCAGGCCGGCGTTGGCGAGCTCGGGGTGGAAGAGGAAGAGCGCCTTGACCAGGAGCTCCTCCGTCCACCGCACGCCGTGGCGCATCGAGCCCACCACCGCGTGGCGGCCGAGCACCATGCCGATGTCCCGCGGGAAGAAGAGGTTGGGCAGGGGCGGAAAGGCGAACCCCTCTTCGTTGAGGGCGCGCGAGATCGGTCCGCTCTCCTCCCGAGTGCCCTCGATCAGCATCTCCACGATCTGGGCCGGCGGGTAAGTCCCGAGCCGCTGGGAAAGCGCGTCGTCGGGCACCACATCCATCGTCTTGCTGATGAGGAAGTCGCGCGCCTCGGGTTGAGCGAGGATCTCGCCGAGCAGATCACGGACCTGATGGACCCGGGCGAACCGGCGGAGAACGGAGACGAACTGGCGGTGCTCCCGCTGAGCGATCTCGAGGTCGATGATGTCGTCGTACAGGTAATCTTCCCGATTGCCGGGCGTGACTGCCTCCAGCTCGTGGCCGGGCGTGTGGACCAGCACGGACTCGAGTGAGCCGATCTCGGAGGTGACGTCTACGGGCATGGGTGAAAGTATCGAGGGCGACGGATCGCGGGCTAGTGGGACGGTAGCGATGCCAGGCTTGCCCTCTGGGCGGGGTGAGAAGGCGCGCCGCTGATCTCGTGGTGGTGTGGCGCCGGGCTTGCGCTCCGGGCGGAACCGTCTCGCTCGCGGCGCTGCAGGCCACCGTTACCCGCCCGAATCCAGGCGGCCAGCGCCCGGCCTGACGCGCCTCCTCGCGACCCGGTCCCTGGCCCTGCGCCGCCCGGCGCTACCGAATTGAACTAGCGCGCCGCGCGAGCGCTCCCGAGGGCACTGTACCCGCAGACCACGTCAGGCCGAGCGATGGCCGCTTTGCGCCGGGACCCTAACGGCGGCCTGCAGTGGGCCAGGGTGCGGTGCCCTCGGGACGCGAGATCAGCGTCGCGCTGACCACTCGGAGCGCAAGACCGGCGTTGCGAAGCACTGGGGCTACCGCACCGCCCCCGGCCCACGCAGCACCCGACCCGGCAGCGCGCCCGTCGCCTTCCCGTCGGCGATCACGGGCACGCCGTTCACGAGCACCCACGCCATGCCCTGCGCGAGCTGGTTCGGCTTCGCGAACGTCGCCTTGTCCCGCACGCTGTCGGGATCGAAGACCACCACGTCGGCCCACATTCCCGTCTTGAGCACTCCGCGATCGCCGAGACGCATGCGGCCAGCCGGGAGCGAGGTGAACTTCCTGACCGCCTCCTCCAGGCGAAGCAGCTTCTGTTCTCGCACGTACTTCCTCAGGATTCGCGGGAAGGTGCCATAGGCGCGGGGATGCGGGTGCTCCTTGCCGAGTGGACCCTCGGGCGAGGTCCCCTGCGAGTCGTTGTCGATCGAGACCCAAGGCTGTTTCAGCGCCAGCGCGATGTCGCGCTCCGACATCCCGAACACCGCCACGTAGGTGTACGCCTGGTCTTCCGCCAGAATGTCGAACAGCGTCTCGATGGCATCCTTCTTCCTGAGCCGCGCTACCTCGGCCAGCGTCTTCCCTTGATAGGGCGTGAGCGCCGGGTTCTGCGCCACGCTGATCAGCACCGACTCGGGCCCCGGAATCTCCTGCCACTCGTTGTCCCACGCGTCGCTCGGCGTCAGCATATCATGACGAATGCGCCGCCGCATCGCCGGATCGCGGAGCCGCTCGACCAGCTTGGCCGATCCGCCATCCTGCGCCCAGGGCGGCACGAAGGCCGACATCGAGTTGAACCACGCCGGATAGGCGTAGGTGTCCGCCGCGATGTCCACGCCCGCGCGTCGCGCGGAGTCGATCCGGGCCACGATCTCGGGCATCCTGCCCCAGTTCTTCTTGCCGGCGGCCTTGAGGTGCCAGATCTCGACCGGGAGGCCCCCTTGGCGGCCGATGGTGATCGCTTCGTCGATCGCCTGGGAAATCTGGTCGCTCTCGGAACGCATGTGCGTCGCGTAGCTTCCGCCGTACTTCGCCGCCTCGCTCGCGAGTGCCACCAGCTCGTCGGTCCTGGCGTACGGCGCCGGCGGATACTGGAGCGCGGTCGAGAGCCCCACGGCGCCGTCCCGCATCGCCTCCCGGACCAGTGCCCTCATGCTGTCGAGCTGCTGGGCGTCGGGCGTCCGGTCGTCGTCACCGAGCACGACCCGGCGTACCTGGGTGGCGCCGACGTAGCTGCCGAGGTTGATCCCGATCCCCTGCTTTTCGAGCCGGGCGAAGAACTCGCGGAACGTGCGCCAATCCGGCTTCACCCCGAAATGGTCCCAGTAGACCTGATCGGCCTTCACCAGTGCCTCGGTGAGCGGAGCCGCCGAGCCGCCCTCGCCGGTGAACTCCGTGGTGATGCCCTGAAAGATCTTCGAGGGAAGCTGGGGGCTGACGAGGATGCTGGTTTCCGACTGCCCCAGCATGTCGATGAAGCCGGGCGCGACGACCTTGCCCGCGGCGTCCACGACCTGCCTGGCGGTAACGCTGTCGAGCCGCCCGATCGCGGCGATGCGGCCGTCCTTGATCGCGAGGTCACCGGCGTACCAGGGCGCGCCGGTCCCGTCGACGATGTGGCCGTGGCGGATGAGCAGGTCGTACTCGGCCGACTGCGCTGTGGCCGGCGGAGGGGCAAAGGCGGAGAAAACGGAGAGGACGGAGAAGACGGCGAGGCAGAGGCGCATGGGCA
This sequence comes from uncultured Gemmatimonadales bacterium, assembly GCA_963722825.1. Taxonomy (GTDB): domain Bacteria; phylum Gemmatimonadota; class Gemmatimonadetes; order Gemmatimonadales; family GWC2-71-9; genus CAVVWJ01. The sequence goes on along the minus strand of CAVROI010000003.1, from coordinate 1,983,170 downwards.
GTTCATGGCTGAGGGGCGAGCGAGAGCCCGGGAGCCGGGTGGCCCGAAGCGAGCGCCAGTGCGCGCTCAAACCTCTGCCGGGATGCCGGTTCCAGGTGCGCACTGCTAGCTCGCGAGGGTCGCCCTGCTCACGGGCGCGAGCCAGCGACCGGGATACGCGGTTCACCGATTCGCCAGCGCGTAGCTCAGCGTCTCCAGCTCCAGTGCCAGATTTACCGTCTTCACGACGACATCATCCGGCACCACCAGCTGCACCGGCGCGAAGTTCAGAATCGACTTGACCCCGAGCGCCACGAGCCGGTCGGTCACCGGCTGGGCCGCATCGGCCGGGGTCACCAAGACCGCCATGTCGATCGGACGGCGCTGCAGCTCGCGCTCGAGGGTGGCGATGTCCTGCACCGTGAGCCCGTTCCACTGCCGGCCGATCTTCGAGGCGTCGGCGTCGAAGATCGCCACGATGTCGAAGCCGCGCTGCTTGAAGCCCCGGTACTGCACGAGCGCGCTGCCGATCTTCCCCGCCCCGATCATCCCGACGAGATACCGCCGCTTGAGCCCCAGGATTTCCCGCAGCTGGTCGGCCAGCTCGGGGACCGGATAGCCCAGCCCGCGCTTGCCGAACGAGCCGAAGAACGACAGATCCTTGCGCACCTGTGCCGACGTGGTTCCGCCGCGCGACGCGAGCGCGCCGGAGCTCACCGTCGCGATCCCTTGCCCCTCGAATTCCTCGAGAAAGCGCAGGTAGAGCGAGAGTCGGCGAACGGTGGATTCGGCGACCTTACGCATATGCGGGATTTTTGTGAAACATTTCACAAACTTACCGCGCCCGCCATCCCCCGTCAACGAGCGCGTGGAGCAGCGCGGTGAACGTTTCGGGCGTCAGTACCCCCGGTCGGAGGCCGGGCTCGATCCCGAGACGCCCCAGGAGGTCCTCGACCGGCGACGCCGCCCAGCCGGTCAATTCCCGGAGCCCGCGCACGAGCTGCTTGCGCCGGAAGCCGAAGAGTCCTACCACCAGGCGCCGGAACACCGGCACCTCCTCGTCACTGATCAGCGGCCGATCCCGCGGCACGAGCCGCAGCACCGCGGAGTCCACCTTGGGCCGCGGGTGAAAGGCACCGGCAGGCACGGTGAACAATCGCTCCGCCCGCGCGACCGCCTGCACCCCGATGCTGAGCGCGCCGTACTCGGGAGTGCCGGGCCGCGCGGTGACCCGCTCCGCCACCTCCAGCTGGACCAGATACACGATGCGCTCGGGCCTCGGCGGCTCCAGCGCCTTGTCGATCAGTGGCGACGTGATGTTGTAGGGGATGTTGCCCGCGACGAGGAAGCGCGGCCCCGCGAGCGCGTGCCAATCGCACTCCAGCGCGTCGCCCTCGACGATCGTCGCCCCGGGAAATCGTGCCTGGAGCTCGGGGACCAGCTCGCGATCTTTCTCGATCGCCACGACCCGTCCTGCCCGCGGCAGCAACGCGGCGGTGAGGCCGCCCGGACCCGGACCGACCTCGAGCACCGTGTCGCTCCTGGTAGGTCCGAGCGCGTCCGCGATGCGGCCGAGCAGTCGGGAATCGGTGAGGAAGTGCTGTCCCAACCGGCGCTTGGTCCGCCGCACCTTTAGATCCGCATCACCAGGATCGTGCGATCGTCTTCGGGCCGCGAGCCGAACGCCTCGGCCTCGGCGAGCACGCGCTCCACGATGGCGTCGGGCGTCTCGCTGCGCATGGCGCAGACCTGAGCGAGGAGCCGCGCCTCGCCGAAGGCCTCGCCGGACTCGTTCCGTGCGTCCACCAGCCCGTCGGTCCAGAGGACGAGCAGGTCCGCCCCGAAGCTCCAGGGAAGCTGCCTCCGATGAATCGCCCCAGGCGTTCCGAGCCCCAGCGGAGGCGCGGTGGTCTCGAGTCGCTCGGGATCGCCGGTGCGAGGGACCCGGAAGGCATACGGGTGTCCCGCGCTGGCGTAGGAGAGGCGCCGGGTGAGCGGATCGAGCACGCCGTAAAAGACACTGAAGTACATCTCGGTGGTGGCGAGCTCATTGGCGAGGCTCTCCTGCAGCGCCGCCAGGGTCTCGTCCGGTGTGAGCGAAGCAGCCGCGTGGATGCCCGCCGCCGACATCACCAGCGCCATCACCAGCGCCGCCGAGAAGCCGTGGGACGAGACGTCGCCGAGCATGACGCCCACCCTGCCGCGGCCGAGGCGGGTGAAGGTGTAGAAGTCGCCGCCAACGGAGTCGGCCGGGAAGCATCGCGCCGCCACCTGCGCGTCTCCTGCCAGCACTGACGGAGAGGGCAGCAGCTTGAGCTGCAGGTCGTGCGCCAGCTCGAGCTCCCGGCTCATCCGCTGCTGCTGCATGTCGCGCTCGACGAGCCGGGCGTTCTCGACCGCGGCACCGATCTGGTTGGCCACGGCGGCGACCAGCTTGCGGTCGCCGACGGTGAAGCGATCGCCGCCGATGCGGTCGGTAAGATTGATGACGCCCACGCACCGCACCGGCGCGTCGGCGGCCCCATAGCAGATGGGGACGCTCAGGAACGCCTGTCCACGGTACCCGCGGCCGTCCTCGCTCCCGGCGGGCAGAGGGCCGGGAATGGGCGGATCGTGCGCGATGACGCGCTGCTCGCGGTAGACCCGTGCCGCGATCGAGTGCTGATCATCGAGACTGACCGGCACGAGCCCTTCGACGCCAAAGCCGCGAGCCGCCACGGTCCGGAGCACGGCCGCGGCTTCGTCGTGCACCATGATGGAGGCGCGTCTGGCACCGACTACCGTGCTCACCTCGCGCACGATCGTGCGCGTGGCCTCCTCGAGCCGCACGGTCTGGCCCAGGATCTCGCTGATGGCGTAGAGGAGGTCGATCTCCTCGTAGCGGCTGCTCAGCTCCTCGGCCAGGAAGCCGCGATTCCGCTCCGCCTCCAGAATCGCCGCGAGGGCGGGCAGCAGGCGGGACGCGCCGGTCTTGGCCCTCTCGGCGTCGCCCCCCACCTCGAGCCAGAACCCTTCGACTTCGCTCACCGGCTCGAGCCAGATCTGGCCGGCGGGCGTCGTCACCGAGCCGGCCCTCTCCGGGAGAGACGGCGACCAGCCCGGATCGGGACCGGCCGCCAGGCGGAGCGCTCGGCCATCGAAGCGCCACAGGCGCACGCGCCCGCCCACGAGCGCGCCGAACCCTTCAAGCACCTGGTCCAGCCGCCCTACGGGCGGCGCAGGATCATGCAGATGGAGTTTCCTTGCTCGTTGAATTGAACTGCGTCCACGAGCTTCCGGATGAGAAAGAGGCCGCGACCGTTGGCCTCGTCGATCTGGTCGGGATTGATCGGCTCCGGCACCGACGACGGATCGAAGCCGGCGCCCTCGTCGGTCACCGAGACCCTGATGGCGTCGGGGAGCAGCTCGGCGCGGACGTGCACCCACTTTCCCCGCTCCTCGCGATTGCCCCGGACGATGGCATTACTGAGCGCTTCCGAGAGGACGACCTGGAGACGGAAGCGGGTCTTCTTGAGAGTGCGGTGCCCCGTGAGGCAGTGACGGGTGACGAGCTCGACCGCCTCCTCGATGCACTCGACATCGCTCGGCAGTCGCAGCGTCACCAGGGTGGCGGCCTGCCCGGCGTCCGGTGCCGGGGAGCGACGGACGCAGAGGCGGAGCGGAGACGGCATCGGAGTGGCGAGCTAGAAACTGGCGAGGGCCTGCTGAGGCGTTTCGGCGATGGCGAATAGGGTGTCGAGCTTGGTCAGCTCGAAGAGCGACCGGAGATCCTCGTTGAGCCCCGAGAGCCGGAGCTCCCCTCCCATTTCCCGAACCCGCTTGGAGATCGAGACCAGCGCGCCGAGCCCCGAGGAGTCGATGTATCCGGTTCGGGAAAAGTCGATGAGGATCCGGCGCTCGCTCCGGTCGAGAGCGGCCTGGATGAGCTCCTTCAGTTCCTGCCGGTTGCCAACGATCAGCTGTCCCTCCACCTGCACGACCGCCACCCCGCTGGGGTCCTTGCTCTCGCTGAATCCCATCCGCATTGTCTCCCTCAAGTCGTCGGATCGCCCTGCAGCGCCACCATCGCCGCCACCTCGACAATATCGTCGGCGCTCGCTCCCCGCGACAGGTCGGCCATGGGTCGGGCCAGTCCCTGGAGGATGGGCCCGATGGCGGCGGCGCCCGCGAGACGCTGCACCAGCTTATACGCGATGTTGCCGGAATCCAGGTCGGGAAAGACGAGCACGTTGGCCCGGCCGCCCACCGGGGATCCCGGCGCCTTGCGGTCGCCCACTTCGGGGACGAGGGCGGCGTCTACCTGCATCTCGCCATCGGCCGGAATGTTGGGGGCCAGCTCCCGGAATCGGGCGGTCGCCTCGCGCACCCGATTCACCCGGGGGCCCTCCGCACTGCCCTTGGTGCTATAAGAAAGAAAGGCCACCCGCGGCGAATCGCCGACGAGGCGGCTGCGATCGCGCGCCGCGGCAAGGGCGATCTCCGCCAGCTCGTCCGGCGTCGGCTCCGGGACGACACCGCAGTCGGTGAAGGTGAGGACCTGATCGCCCGGCATCACCATGTAGAACGCCGAGCTGACCAGCCGCACTCCCGGCGCCGTGCCGATGGCCCAGAGCGCGGCGCGGATGGTCTCGGCTGTGGTCCCGACGGCACCCGACACGGCGCCGTCAGCCTCGCCCAGCGCCACGAGTGCCGCGCCGAAGTTGACGGCGACGGAGGCGATGTCGAGCGCGTGGACGCCGTCCGTGATCCGGTCGGGCCTCCGGTCGCGGAGATGCTGGGCGACGCGGCCCAGGCGAGGATCGTCGGCGGGTGCCGGCGCCGGCCCGCCAAGGAGAATCGGCTCGGCAATGCCCTCGCGACGCAGGCGCTCCGCGGCCGCCTGGACCCGCGGATCGCTACCCTCGCACAGCACGATTCGCCGGCGGCGGGCCGCGGCCCGCTGGAGCAACTGGTCGAGAAAGCTCACGGGCGGAACCGCGCGTAGAGCGCGGCGGCAACGGAGGGGTGCACCAGCGCGCTGACGTCACCGCCGAAGCGGGCCACTTCGCGCACCAGGCTGGAGCTGAGATACGTGAGATCGAGGGCGGGCACCAGGAAGACCGTCTCGAGAGCAGGATGAAGCTGGCGATTCATGAGCGCCATCTGGAACTCGTACTCGAAGTCACTCACCGCGCGGAGGCCCCGCACCACCATCGCGGCGCCGACCGATCGGGCGAAATCGGCGAGCAGCCCCTCGAACGACTGAAACGAGACACGAGGCTCGTCGCCCACCGCACTCCGAAGCATCGCCAGGCGCTCGGCCACCGGGAAGAGCGGCTGCTTGGTGACGTTGACCGCGACGGCGACGATAACCCGATCCGCGAGGGCGAGGCTCCGGCGAATGAGATCCTCGTGACCCTTGGTCGGCGGATCGAACGACCCCGGGTAGATCGCGATACGCGTCATGAGGCGTGGCAAAAGGTGATGGCGGTATCTCCGTAGCGGCGGGTGTCTTCTCCCTCGATGCGCAGGTCGGCCCGGTGCTCGACGGAAAGAATGCGCGCGAAGGGGACCTGACGGAAGTGGGCGACGAGGCGGGCGGCGGCATCGGCGGTGTACGGCGGGTCGGCGAAGGCGAGGTCGAAGGCGCCGGCCTCGAGACGGCTCGCAAAGCGGAGCGCGTCGCCCCGATGGACGGTGGCCCGCTCGCCGAGGCCGAACGCCTCGATGTTCTCCCGCAGCGCGGCGAGCGACGGCGGGTTCAGCTCGACGAAGTCCGCCGACTCGGCGCCGCGGGAGAGGGCCTCGAGCCCGAGGGCACCGCTGCCGGCGTAGAGGTCGAGCACCCTTGCCCCCTCGAGCGCGCTGCCGAGAATGCTCATCCACGCCTCGCGCACACGGTCGGCGGTGGGACGAACCCGCGCATCGCGCGGCATAACGAGTCTTCGTCCGCCAAACTCGCCGCCGACAATGCGCACGTCACCGCAGAGGGCGCAGAAGACGCACAAGACGCAGAGGATGGCGGAAAGGACGATACGTGGTCTCGCCATGCGCCGGCCCGTTACTCCTCTGCGCCCTCTGCGCCCTCTGCGCCCTCTGCGCCCTCTGCGTCATCTGCGTCCTCTGCGTCCTCTGCGTCCTCTGCGTCCTCTGCGTCCTCTCATGCCGAGTGCGGCGAGAGCGCGCAGAGCCGCGCCTGCAGGGTGGTCTGCCCATTCCATTCGTTGCACTCCAGCTTGAACGCCGCGTCGACCAGGCCGTCGCCGAGCCAGGCCACCCGGTCGGCCCACTGAAAGCCGATGACCGGCAGGCGAGCCGTCCCATCGTCGAGACAACCCTTGAGATGGCCGTTGCCGACTCGGGCGCGCCCGCTGAAGCGAACGCCGCGGACACCGAAGACAGGGCTCGCATTGCCTGCGCCGCACGGCTCGAGATGGCGGCAGAGCCGTTCCAGGTCTCGCGTGGCCTCGGCGAGACCGATTTGCAGATCGACCCGCTGCTCGGGGCCGAGGTCGTCGGGCCGGAGCAGCTCACGCGCGATGGTGCCGAAGCGCTCGCGGAACTCCTCGAGCCGGTCGCGGCGAATGGTGAGCCCCGCGGCCATCTGGTGGCCGCCAAATCGTTCGAGCAGATCGGCGCACGACAACAGGGCCGCATGCAGGTCGAAGCGCGAGATGCTCCGGCCGGAGCCCTTGCCGATGTCGCCATCGAAGGCAATGAGGAACGTGGGCCGTCCGTACCGCTCCACCACGCGCGACGCGACGATGCCGACGACACCGGGGTGCCAGCCATCGGCAGCGAGGATGAATCCGGCATCGCGCTCGAGATCGCTGTCCCGTTCGAGCTGGGCGAGCGCTTCCTCGAGAATCCGTTGGTCGAGCGCCTGACGCTCGACGTTGAGCCCGTCGAGCCGGCGCGCCAGCGTGTCCGCCTCGGCTTCATCGTCGGTGAGCAGAAGGCGGAGGCCGTCGGTGGCCTCGCCGATCCGACCTGCCGCATTGAGGCGGGGGCCGAGGACGAAGCCGAGATGGCCGGCTCGCACTTCGCGCGCAGCGAGTCCGCCGGTCCGGACCAGTGCCCGGATGCCGGGCCATCGCGATTCGCCCAGCAGACGAAGGCCGTGCTTGACCATGATCCGGTTCTCGCCAATCAGCGGGACCACATCGGCCACCGTGGCCAGCGCCACGAGATCGAGCAGATAGTACGGCAGATTGGGCGAGAGACCGAGCGCCGGAACCAGCGCCTGCACCAGCTTGAACGCGACACCCGTACCACAGAGCGTCGTGGCTCCGGAGGTATCGTCCGCCCGCTGAGGATCGATGACCGCGAGCGCTGGTGGCAGCTCGGGGCCAGGCAGGTGGTGATCGGTGACGACGACGCCGATACCCGCTGCCCGCGCTTCGCGCACCGTGTCCATGGCGGTGATGCCGCAGTCGCAGGTGATCACGAGGGACGCCCCCGCCCGGCGTGCAGCGTCCAGGCCGGCCGGGCCGAAATCATAGCCATCGCGGAGCCGGTGGGGCAGGAATGGAAGCACGTCGGCGCCGGCGGCGCGGAGCGCCCGCGTGAGCAGCGTGGTGGCGCACTGGCCGTCGACGTCGTAGTCGCCGTGCACCATGATGGTGCCGCCGGCCCGCACCGTCGCGGCGATGACCTCCACCGCCTCCGCCATGCCTGCCAGCCGGGTCGGGTCGGACAGCCCGTCGAGGGGCGGCCGAAGGAAGGCTCGGGCCGCCGCCTCGGAACAGTGATCGCGCTGGACCAGTAACGCGGCCAGGGCGTGCGGCAGCGAAAGCGCGGACGCGAGCCGCTCGACCTCGACGGGATCGGGCTGGGGGGACATGACCCAGCGCAGCAGAGGCGTGGGGTAGACGCTCACCATGGGAGGCTAACCTGTCGGAGTGGCTTCATGCCGATCCGGCGACTTCGGGCGGGTACAGGATCGCGCCGCATCCTTCGCAGCCATCGAGAACCGCACCGCTCCGGATCTGGCTGCGGCGATTGAGGGGAATAGTTGTATGACAAGCCCCGCAGGTTCCACCGACCAATGGCACCACCACGTCGGCCGCGCGGGAGCGGCGCAGACGGTCGTACCGGGTGCGCAGCTGGCGGTCGATCCGCGAGGCGCTTTCCTCCCGCTCGCGATTGGCGGCGTCCAGCTCCGCTTCCAGCGCGGCTCGACGCTGCTCGAGTCCGCCTCTGTCGGGCACCTGCGACGCGGCCAGCGCCTCGATCTTCTTCTCTTCCTCGGCCACCTTCAGCTCGAGCGCACCAACCGCCTCGGCGCTGCGAACCCACTCGTTCTCCTCCTTGGCCATCACCGTGCGCGCCAGATCGAGCTCGGCCATCAACGTCGCCGCTTCCTTCGGGTTTCGCACGTGCTCCAGGCGAAGCTGGCGGCGCTCCTGGAGCAGGCGGTAGCTCTCGACCCGCGCTTCCAGCTCGGTGCGGCGCCGGACGCCTTCGGCGGCAGCGCGGCGCGTGCCGTCCAGGAGGTCCCGCGCCTGCTGGAGAATCCGGTCGAGACCGGCGAATTCGCCGGCCAATGCCTCCATGCGTTGTCGAACGTTGACGACTACCGTGTCCTTGTTCTGCAGGTCGAGCAGTTTGACCAGATCAGCGTGCATCGAGTTTCCCTCTCCGAATCGAGCGTTTCAGCAGCTCCTCGGGGAACCGCGAGGAGATCTCGTGGATGAGACGGCGGTGCTCCGCCACGAGGGCATCGAGATCCGCGGCCGTGAGCGCGACGACCCGCTCGCGCTTCCGTCGCTCGAGCGCGGCGAGCTGGCGCCTCAGCGGGCGGACTTCGAGTGTACGGCAGGCATCCGCGTACGTGCGGTCGGGGTCGGGAGTGCCGTACTTGGGCTCGATGCTGTCGAGCCACGCCCACGCCCGCCGGGCGCCCGGCGAGAGGTGCTCCAAGAATAGGCCCGACTCCGCCATTTCGGGACTGCCGGTGAGGGCCACGAACACTTCGCGCAACTCCGGCGTCTCGATCCAGTCGGCCGGCACCTCCTTGGCGGCTCGGGCGCGCCAATCCGCATCCTTCATCAGGACCCGGAGAAGATCGCGCTCCGCGGCATCCACGCGCCGGCGTTGGGCCGGCGGCCGGGAGACGGGCGGCTCCCTGGGCGGCACAGATCTGTCCGGCGGACTGGGAGAGACGGGAGCGCCTGGACCCGGCCGGGCGGCCTGCTGTTGCAGCACGTCGCGACTCACACCGGTACGGTCGGAGACCTGCTTGAGGTAGAGATCGCGCATGATCGGATCCGAGGTCGCGCGGATCGTGGGCAGGAGCCGGTCGAGGGCCTCTCGCTGATGATCCACGCCGTCGAACCATCCCTTCAGCTCGAGCAGCTGGATCTTCCGCTCGATCAGATCCATGGCGTCGTTCACGATCGGGGTGAGCGCCGCCGTGCCGCCCGTCTTGACCAGGGAGTCGGGATCTTCGCCCGGCGGCAGTGTCGCGACCCGGACGCGGATCCCGTGCCTCAGCAGCTCGTCGCCCGCTCGGAAGGTGGCGCGCAGTCCCGCCTGATCGCTGTCGTAGAGGAGAATCGCGGCGGGGGCGAAGCGCTTGAGCAGCGCCGCCTGATCGGAGGTGAGCGAGGTGCCCAGCGGGGCGACCACGTTCTCCACGCCGGCGAGCAGGAGTCGCAGCACGTCGAAGTACCCTTCGACGAGGATGACCGCCTCCGCCTTCCGGATTGCACTCTTTGCCTGGTGCAGGTTGTAGAGCTGGCGCCCCTTGTGGAAGATGGGGTTCTCGGGCGAGTTGAGGTACTTGGGCTCCCCGGGAACCAGGAGACGGCCGCCGAATCCCACCGCGCGGCCGCGCAAGTCGTGTATCGGGAAGAGCAGCCGCCCGCGGAACCGAGGGATCACCGAGCCGTCGTCTCTCACCGCGGCAAGGCCGCCCTCGATCAACACCTTCCGCTCCACGCCGAGCTCCGCCATCGCCGTGAGAAAGGCCCGCCCCGGCGGCGCATAGCCAAGGCCGTGGAGCGCGGCGGTCTCGACCGGGAGATCGCGACCGGCGAGGTACTCCCGCGCCCCCTTGGCATCGGCGGATTCGACGAGCTGGCGGGTGAACCAGTCCTGAGCCGCGGCTACGGCGCCGAAGAGCGGCTCGAGCGGGTCGGGGCCCTCTCGACCGGGCCTGTCGGGGATGACGATCCCGACTTTCCGGGCGACCTCACGGACGGCGGTCGGGTAGTCCATGCCGAGACGCTTCATCAACCAGGTGAAGACGTCGCCCGACTCGTGGCAGACGAAGCAGTAGTAACGGCCCTTCTTTGGTATGACCGCGAAGTTGCGGTGAGTGCCGCCGTGGAACGGGCATGGCCCACGGTAATCCGATCCCGTCCGCTTGAGCTCCACCGCCTCCCCGATGATCGAGATCAGGTCCGCGCTGTCGCGGACCTGCTCGACGATTTCCTCGGGGATCATGCTCATGCGGAAAACTCCACGATCGTCACGCCGCTACCGCCCTGGTTCCGCGGGGCGAAGCCAAAGCGGGCGATCCGGCGGTCCTTCGTCACCACCCGCCGTACCCGTTCGCGAACCACGCCCGTACCCATACCATGAATGATGCGGAGGAAGGGCTGCTCCGCCAACACCGCCGCATCCACTGCCGCCACCGTCGCCATCTCCGCCTCGTCGCCTGTCATGCCACGGAGGTCGATTTCGAGAGAGGCCGCAGAAGACGCAGATGGCGCAAACGACTCAGAGGGCGCAGATGGAGTGGGACGCCCTCCCGGAAGCTTGGTCGCCTGGTCAGCGTCGGCCACCATTTTCATCGCACCGATCGCCACGACGAGCTTGCCATCCGCCCGCACCTCGAGCACGTCCCCCGCACTGCCACCGGTCAGCCCAACCCGATCCCCGACCACGATCGCATCGGAGCTCTGCGTCCTCTGCGTCGTCTGCGCCCTCTGCACCCTCTCGAGCTCCTCTCCCTGTTCCCGAATCCCCTCCTCCACCATCCGCCGTGCCTCGCGCGCCGCCGCATCGTCGCCCGCGGCCCGCGCGGCGCCGAGGGCCTGCTCGACGAGCTGCCGAGCCGCCATCAGGTGGCTCTTCGCCATCTGCCGCCCGGTCCGCTCCGCCTCCTTTTCCCTTCGCTTGAGCTCGGCCTCCCGTGTCGTCTGCGACTCCGCCTGACTCGCCAGCCGGGCGCCGAGCGAGTCGAGCTCGATGGCTCGCTCGGCGACCTCCTCCTGGGCGGCACGCAGCTCGCGCTGGCGCTCCTCCACCGCCGCGAGCAGCACGTCGAGGCTGCGCTCCGCGTCGGGTACCCGAGATTCGGCATCCGCCAGGATGTCGTGCGACACACCGAGCCGGCGCGCGATCGCGAGGCCGTAGGAGCGGCCGGGCACGCCCTTGAGGAAGCGGTAGGTGGGCGTGAGCGTGGCAGCGTCGAATTGGAGCGAGGAGTTCACGACCCCGGGCATCCGGCTCGCGAGATCCTTGAGGGTGCCGAGGTGCGTCGTGGCCAGGGTCAGGCTGCCGCGCCCCGTGAGCGACACGAGTACCGCCGCGGCGAGCGCCGAGCCTTCGGCCGGATCGGTGCCGCTGCCTACCTCGTCGAGAAGGACGAGGGTGGCGTCGTCGGCGTGGTCGAGAACGAGGCGCAGCATCCGCACGTGCGCGCTGAACGTCGAGAGACTGGCGGCAATGGACTGCCGGTCACCGATGTCGGCATAGAAGCGGCGGAAGAGCGGCAGACCGCTGCCCGGCCCGACCGGCGGCACGATGCCGCTCTGTGCCAGTGCGGCGGCGAGCCCGACCGCCTTGAGCAGCACCGTCTTGCCGCCTGTGTTCGGACCGCTGATGAGAAGGGTCCGGTCGTCGGAGGCGAGGTCGAGATCGAACGGCACCACCGGCTCGCTCCCGGCCAGGAGCAGCGGATGGCGTCCCCGCCTGATGGCGAGAGCGGAAGGCGCGAACATCACCTGCGGCACCTCCGCTTCCACCGCGACGGCGTAGCGAGCCCGGGCGACGAGATCGTCCACTGCGACGCACATCTCGACGAGGTCGCGGAGTGCGGGCAGCTCGGGACGGAGCAGATCGGTCAGCTCCCGCAGGACCCGAAGCACCTCGCGCTCCTCCTCGGACTCGGCTTCGCGGAGCCCGTTGCCCAGCTCGATCGCCTCGGAGGGCTCGATGAAGAGCGTTCCCGCGCTGCCCGACTCGTCGTGGATGATGCCGGCGGGCCGGGAGCGCGAATCCCGCCGGACCGGGATGACGTAGCGGCCGCTCCGCACCGTGACGCCGGCGTCCGCGGACGCCGCCCCGGCATCGAGGCCGCGCAGCAAGGTTTCGAGCTTTCGCAGGAGCCGGTGCCGAGCGGCGTGCACCTCACGCCGGGCAGCGGCAAGCCGCGGGCTCGCGGTGTCGAGGACATTTCCGTCGGGATCGACCGACTGCTCGAGACGCCGCTCGAGACGCGGGTCGAGCGGAGGACGATCGAGCGCCGCGGTGAGAGGTGCCTCTTCCGAGACACGGCGCAGGTCGGCATGGACCTGGCGCGCGGCGACGAGCACGCGATGGAGCGCCGCCAGCTCGTGCCCTTCCAGCACGCTCCCTTCCACGCGCAGCCGTCCGAGCGCGCGGGTGACGTCGGGGATCGGTTCGGCAAGCAGCGCGTCGGCACGGCGGAAGAGGCCGGCGACCTCGCCGACGCGCGCCAGCTCGACGCCGATCCAGGCGAGATCGCTCGAGGGCCGGCGAGCGAGCACGCGGGCCCGGCCGAGGGGACCGACGGCGTGAGCCGCGACCAGCTCCACGACGGGGGCGAACTCGAGCGTCTCGAGCGCGTCGGCGCAGTCCTCGTCCGGCAAAGGCGACGGGGTGCCGCCCTGAAAGTGAGCCGGCACCCCGTGAGTGGAGACTAATTGCGCCTGCGACATCAGCCCGCCTGGAGCTCCTCGCGCACGATCTGGTTGATCACCTTACCGTCCGCCCGGCCCTTGAATTTCGGGAGCACCTGGCCCATGACCTTGCCCACGTCCTTGGCACCCCCAGCGATCACCGACCGCACGGCATCACGAATCTCCTGAGGGTCCACGGCCGGCGGCAGAAACTCCTCGAGAACCTTGATCTGCGCCAGCTCGGTGTCGGCGAGATCCTGCCTGCCACCCGCGGTGTATTGCTCGATCGCCTCGCGCCGGATCTTGATCCCCTTGCGGAGCACTTCGAGCACCTCGTCGTCGGTCGCGGGGCGCCGGAGATCGATCTCGCGATTCTTGAGATTGGCGATGATCGTGCCGAGAACGAGCGTGCGTTCCTTCTGCTGGCCTTTGCGCGCCGCATTCATCGCGGCCCGCAAAGATTCGGCAAGACTAGACCCTGGGGACACGGGGGCCACGGCGATTCTTGCGGACCGCGGCGTTCATCTTCCGCTTCCGCTTCTCGCTCGGCTTCTCGAAGTGACGGTGCTTGCGGAGATCCGAGAGGATACCGGCCTTCTCGCACTTCTTCTTGAACCGCTTGAGCGCCCGCTCGAAGCTTTCGTCATCGTGAATGATGACTTCAGGCATTCGTTGTCTCACCCCTCTTCGGCCCGGATGGGCGTAAATGGTATAGAGAGATGAATTTACCCGGCACAGGAGCGCGAGGCAAGGAGGCCACTCTGCGCGGCTCCAACGTGGCCGGGTTCTGCTCCGGCTCGGCGACGCCGGGCTTCCGCTACGGGGAGCCCAGAGCAAGCGCGCCCGGTTCTCCGACTACACGCCGCCGGGCTTGGGATGCACGCCGCCGGGCCTGCGCTCCGGGCGGGACCGTCTCGCTTAAGGCGCTGCAGGCCACCGTTACCCGCCCGGATCCAGGCGGCCAGCGCCCGGCCTGACGCGCCCTCGCGACCCGGTCCCTGGCCCTGCGCCGCCCGGCGGGTCCAGACGGCGCGCCGCGCGAGCGCTCCCGAGGGCGCTGTACCCGCAGACCACGTCAGGCCGAGTGATGGCCGCCTTGCGTCGGGACCTTCACGGCGGCCTGCAGTGGGCAAGGGTGCGGTGCACTCGGGACGCGAGATCAGCGGCGCGCCTGTTGACGAGGCCGGAGCGCAACCCCGGCGTAGGAGGATACCGGCGCTATCCCGGCGGCCACTTCATCTTCCGCCCGCCGAGGAGGTGCAGGTGAAGATGATCGACGCTCTGCCCGGCGTCGGGTCCGGTATTGGTGACGATCCGGTATCCGCCGGCGTCCAGCCCCAGCTCGACCGCCAACTCCGCCGTAAAGGCCAGCAAGTGCCCGAGCACCCGCTCCCCCTCCGCGCCGGTGGCGTTTCGCACGGCCGGATAGTGCTGGACGGGGATGACGAGCACGTGTGTGGGTGCCTGCGGATTGATGTCCTTGAAGGCGACCGCGTCGGCGGAGCGCTTGATCGGCGTCACCGGAGCGTCGCCCGCGGCGATCTTGCAGAAGAAACAGTCAGCCATCGGCCCCTCGGAGTCGTGCGGCGTTCACAGCGCCGGCGGCGGCGATCGCCGCGGTCTCGAACCTGAGCGTGTGTGCACTCAGCCTGGTCGGATGATACCCCGCGGCGACGGTCGCCTCGCGTTCCCTGTCGGTGAGCCCGCCTTCGGGGCCCACAACCACCGTCACCGGGTCGCTCGCCAGCTCGGAGGCAGGAGGATCTCCCTCGACATCGGCCAGCCATCGCATCCCGGGTCGTGGAATCGCGAGGAAACGATCCAACGGCACCGGGTCGTCCACCCTGGTGGCCCAGGGAGCGCCGCTCTGCTTGATCGCCTCCAGCGCCTGACGGCGCAGCTTGTCGAGGTGCTGTTCTCTGAGGCGAGTGGCGACCCCCGTGGTTCGCGCCGTCTCGAGCGGCACTACGGCTGTCACGCCGAGCTCGGAGGCCTTTTCCACCAGCCAGGCGAACCGGTCGCGATCGCCCGCGCCGACAGCGAGAACCAGCTCCGCGGCCGGAGGAGTCGACCGAACCTCTCCCACCTCGACCGCCCACGCCGCTCCCGCGCGCGACAGTCTCCCGCTCCCCACGAGACCCACCCCGTCTCGCAGCCCGACCACCTCTCCAGGCTCCGCCCGACGGACCCGAAGGTGATGCGTCTCGTCTTCGTCGAGCCGGCAGAGTGCGCCTGCCGCCCCGACACCCCGCGGCAACAGAACCACGATCACGGCCGGGCGGCCGCCACCGCCCACCATCCCGCATCCACGACATCGTCCCGCTCGCGCAGTCCCGCCGAGGCGACTGCCTCCCGGAACGCCGGCGCCTCGGTCTCCTCCATGCCGGAAAAGATTGCAAGTCCACCAGGCCGGAGCGACGCCACGATCGCGGGCAGGAGCCGGGAATTCACGGAGCGGAGAATGTTGGAGAGAAGGAGATCGGCGGGTCCGAGCAGGGGAGCGACATCTCTCGCGTCACCATCGAGGAATTCGACGCGGTCGCCAGCCCCGTTTCGCTCCGCGTTCCGCCTGGCGATGGGATTGACGTCGGCGTCGTTCTCGATGCCGACGGCACGCGATGCGCCAAGCTTGACGGCGGCAATGGCGAGGATCCCGCTGCCGCTGCCGAGATCGAGAACCCGATCGCCGGAACGGAGGTGCCGCTCGAGAAGAAGGAGTGCCGCGCGGGTGGAGCCGTGCTCGCCGCTGCCGAAGGCGCTCTCGGGGTCGAGAACCACGGTACAGGAGTCCGACACATCCGACCCTGCCACCCAGGAAGGAACGACGGTGAGACGACCGAAGCGGCGGGGGCCGAGTCCGTCCCGCCAGCGCACCGACCAGTCCACTGCGTCGAGCGGTCGGCGGCTGGTCTGCGGAGGCGGTGCCTCGGCACTTCTCAGCTCGGCCATGAGGGCGTCGGCCGACACTTCATCCGGAGCGAAGGTGACGAGCGTTCCGTCGTCCTTCTCCTCGACCGCCTGCCCCGTCTTCGACACCAGCCATGCCCCGACCTGCTCCCGGCGGTCGGGCGCCGTTCGCACATCGATGGCCCACCAGGTCATGCGCCGAGCGCTTCCTTGAGCTTGGACCAGAACCCAGGTGACCGCCGGGGAGGCTCGCCCTCGATCTTGGCCAGCTCGCGAAAGAGTCGCTCCTGCTCCTCGGTGAGCCGCTCCGGCGTCCAGACGTGTACCCGAACGAGGAGGTCGCCCTTGGCATTCTGGCCGAGCACGGGAAGACCGCGACTCTTCAGACGGAGGACCGTTTCGGGCTGGGTGCCCGGTGGCACATGAACACGCTCCACGCCATATGGCGTGGGGACGTCGAGCTCCTCGCCGAGCGCGGCCTGCGAAAAGGAGAGTGGCAGATCGAAGATCAGGTCGTCGCCCTGACGCTCGAATCGATCGTCATCCTTGATGTCCAGCATCACGAGGAGGTCGCCGGCCGGACCGTTGCGTGGGCCCGCCGCTCCCTGGCCGCGCAGCGTGAGATAGTTGTTGGTCGAGACGCCGGGGGGGATGTCCACGGCCACACTGCGCTCCGCCCGCACCCGTCCCTCACCGCGGCACACCTCGCACGGATTGAGAACGACGCTGCCCTCGCCCGCGCAGGTGGGGCACGGCGACACCGATACGAACTGGCCGAAGACGCTGCGCGCCGCCCGGCGCACTTCACCCGTGCCATTGCAGGTGGTGCACGGGCTCGGGCGGCTGCCCGCCTTGGCACCGGACCCCTCGCACGTCGAGCAGCGCTCGAGCGCCTTGAACCGGACGGTCTTCTTGACACCGGTGGCCACCTCGGTGAGCGAGAGCCGCACGGTGACCCGGACGTCCTGCCCGCGGCGGGCGTCGGGCCGCCCGCCGCCGCCGCCGAAGATGGACTCGAACCCGCCCATCCCACCGAAGTCGCGCATGAAGATGTTGAGGGCCTCGGTCAGGTCGACGTGATGGAACCCGAAGCCGCCGCCCGCAGCGCCGCCGACGCCGGCTTTCCCATACCGGTCGTAGGCCGCGCGCTTCTGCGGATCCTTCAGCACCTCGTACGCCTCGGTGATCTCCTTGAACTTCGCCTCGGCATCCGGCAACGGGTTCCGGTCAGGGTGAAGTTCCATGGCGAGCTTCCGATAGGCCTTCTTGATGTCGCCCTCGGAGGCGTCGCGCGGGATACCGAGCAGAACGTAGAAATCATTCACTCCAGCAAGTCCTCCACGAGACGGCTGGTGTGCTCCACCAGTCCGATGATCTTGTCGTACGGCATGCGCGTCGGCCCCATCACGCCGATGACCCCCTTCAGCTCGCCGGCCTGGTAGGACGCGGTGACGAGTGTGAAACCGCTGAGGCGAGTATCGGGGTTCTCGCCGCCGATCGTCACCGAGATGCCCATCTGCCGCCGCGACGCGAGGGCCTCGCGGAGCAGATCGCGTCCCTCCGTCAACCGCAACAGGTCGCGCATGCGGTGCTTCGAGGCGAACTCGGGCTGCTCCGCGAGCATCTGGGCGCTGCCGAGCAACACGGTGTTCTGCTCGTCGCCGGCGGCGAAGATGTCCTCCCGCTCCGCGATGAAGATGTTCAGCAGCTCCGAGCCGCCGGCAGGCGTTCCCGCGTCGCGAAGGCGCTCCGGCAGCGTCGACCGGATCTGGTGCAGGGTCAGCCCCGCCAGCCGCTCGTTGAGCACCCTGCCGATTTCGGGCACGGATACCGTGTCGAGCCGGGTCGGTACCTCCACGAAAATCGTCCGGACGACCCCACTCCTGAGATTGAACACCAGCAACAGTCGCTCCGACGTGACCCGGACCAGCTCCAGCCGCTCGAGCACCATCTCATCGAGCGCCGGCCCGACCGCGACGCCAAGCTCCTGAGTCAGAACACCCAGCACCTGGGCCGCCCGCCGCAAGATCTCGTCCACGATGTTCCGGGACCCCTGGAGCTCGCTCTGGAGGGTGGTGCGCGCCTCCTGGGAAAGCGGCGACAGGCGCATGATCTCGTTGACGTAGACCCGGTACGCCCGGTCCGTCGGAATCCTCCCGGCGGACGTGTGAGGATGGAACAGGTAACCCTTCTCCTCCAGCTCGCTCATCGTGTTCCGGATGGTGGCCGGAGACACACCGAGCCCGTACCGACGGGCAATGGTCTGGCTTCCGGCGGGCTCGGCGGTTTCGATGTAGGTCTGGACGACCGCCTCGAGGACCCGCAGCTCCCGCTCGCTCAGTTGATCCGGCGTTGCCATGATCAGGAAAGATATTGACTTACGGCGCCTATTGAAAGCCGCGGGCGATCCAGGATTTTGCCCTCACGCAATCGAGGCAACCAGCGCATCGAGACGGAGCCAGCCCTCCGCGGTGAGGCCGATTCGATCTTCTTCGAGTCGCGCCCATCCTTCAGCTAACCATGACGTTCGGGCCGGCTCCGGAATCGAGCCTGCCGGGAGGCCCTCGCGCGTCCGCAAACCGAGGTAGACCTCCTCGAGAGCGATCGCCCCGCTCTCCAGCACCTCCCGGCCACCCATCAGGCTCTGGCCGGCAGCCGCGGCGTCGTGATACGCCTGCCATTCCCGGAGATTCCACCTCCGCTCCATGCCGAACCCGCTATGGGCCGACGGGCCGAGGCCGATAAACGGCGCCCGGCGCCAGTAGGCGGAGTTGTGCCTGGCACGGTGGCCGGCCTTGCCGGCATTGGAGACCTCATAGTGATCGAATCCTGCCCCCACCAGCGACCGGTGCCCGGAGAGGAACTCCGCGGCGTACCGGTCTTCGTCCACCGGCGTTACTCGTCCCGCGGCAGTCCACCGTCCGAGCGGCGTATGCCCTTCCACCGTCAGGCCGTAGAGGGAGACATGGTCGGGCTCGAGCGCGAGCGCGCGCTCGAGATCGCACTCCCACCGGCGCTCGAGCCCGGCCGGCAGGCCGAAAATGAGATCGATCGAGAGATCCGCAATGCCGGCCGCCCGGAGCGCATGTATCGCCGTCGGGACCTGCTCGGAGGTGTGGGTGCGGTGCATCCAGGCGAGCGCCGCCGGGTCGAAGGACTGGACACCGAGGGAGACGCGGTTGATGCCGGCCGCGCGCCACGCTCCGGCGGCCAAGGAAGTGACGTCGTCGGGGTTGGCTTCGAGTGTGACCTCGGCACCCGCGGCGACGGCGCGGTCGGCGCCGATGCGGGCGAGGATTCTTGCGATACCGGAGGGCTCGATGTGCGACGGCGTGCCGCCGCCGAAGTAGACGGTGTCCACCACAGGCGAGCCCTGCCACGCAGGGTGCGTTTGCCATTGCTTCCATTCAAGCAGCACGGCCTGAACGAAGTCGTCGGTGGGCACCCGGCGCCGCACGGCGATGGCGAAGTCGCAGTAGCTGCAGCGCCGGGCGCAGAACGGGACGTGGATGTAGAGGTGCACGGAGGAAATGTAGGCCGTTGACGGCGCATCAGCCGATGCCGGGCTCGCGTTACGGGCAGGCAGAGGCGGCGCGCTCGTGATCTCGCATTCCGGCTAGACGGGTGGCGCCGGGCTTGCGCTCCGGGCGGGACCGTCTCGCTCGCGGCGCTGCAGGCCACCATTACCCGCCCGGATCCAGGCGGCCGGCGTCCGGCCTGACGCGCCTCCTCGCGACCCGGTCCCTGGCCCTGCGCCGCCCGGCGCCACCGAAGTGCGTTGAGACCGCCCGCCGCGCGGTCAACCAAGGCGAAGCCGGAGCGCAAGCCCGGCAACTCTATTCCCGTGGAGCAGCAGAGCAACCCCATCCGTAGCCATTGAACCGTCGGTCAGGTGCGCCTGAAGTGCCTCCCCGGCAGCTGCTCGGCGACCCCGGCGATCTCGAGCCCGCAAAGCACCGCGAGTAGCCCGCCCACCGGCCGCCCGGATTTCGCAGCGAGCTCGTCTACGTGCAGCGGACCGGCGGCGAGGAGCAGCGCGACTTCCCGCTCGTCGGCCGACAGCGTGTCCGGAAGCTCGCCTGCTCTCGCTGCAGCCGACCCCATGCCACGCTCGACCGGCTTCGCGTCGGGGAAATGCTGCAACAGGTCGAAGGGCTCGAGATACGGTGCCGCGCCGTCGCGAATCAAGCGGTTGGTGCCGGCCGAGACGGTGCTCGTGATTGGCCCCGGAACCGCCAATACCTCCCGGCTCTGTTCCAGCGCCGTGCCAGCCGTGATGAGCGCTCCCGAGCCAACCGCGGCCTCGACGACCACCGTGACCCGCGCGAGGCCGCTGATGAGGCGATTGCGCTGGGGGAAGCTACCGGCGTGGGGCCGCTCGCCCGGGGGGAATTCGCTGAGAAGCAGCCCGCGCTCGGCGACGCGATCGTACAGAGCGCGGTTGGCCGCGGGATAGACTACGCCGAGCCCGTTCCCCAGGACGCCGATGGTCCCCCCGCCGGCCTCCAGCGCCGCGGCATGCGCCGTCGCATCGAGGCCGCGGGCCATTCCGCTCACGACGACGACTCCGGCCCACGCCGCCTCCCGGGCGAGCGACCGACAGACTTCCGCGCCATAGAAGGTGTGATCTCTGCTGCCGACGATGGCGACCGAAGGGCGATCGAGCAGTGTGGTACTTCCCAGCACGAAGATGACGGGCGGCGGATCGGGGATGATCCCGAGCGCTGCCGGAAAGTCGAGATCGCCGGGAACGAGCACGCGAGCTCCCACCCGCTCCGCGCTTTCGACGAGGCGGCGGCCGGCGTCCAGGGGCGTCGCCTTGAGCGCGGAAGCAAAGGCGCGAGAAATCCCGGGCACGGCGCACAAAAACTCAAACGGCGCCGAATGGGCGCCGAGTGGGGTGTGGAAGGCCGAAAGGAGGGCGTGAAGCCGCGCGGGACCCAGGCCAGGGACCTGGGTGAGCGCCAGATAGGCGAGCCGTTGATCGTCCATCTATTCGTCGTCCATGAACTCCCAGTAACCGGGAAGCTGCGCCACATCGGCATCGGCCACCACCTCTTCCGAGGCCTTGGCCTGCTCGACGAACTTCCAGAGATATTCCTTCAGCTCATCGAGCCCCGCGCGGGCCGCGCTCGAGATGGCGAGGGTCCCGTCCGATTCCGGCGCGTTCAACCGAGGCAACGGCGCGTCGGCCGGAAGGAGATCGCGCTTGGTGAGCACAACCACATGGTTCTTCGAGGCGAGCGTCGCGCTGTACAGTCGGACTTCCTTGCGCAGGCGATCGTACGCGGCCTGCGGCTCGGGATCATCGAGCGGAACCATGAACGCGAGGACCCGGGTGCGCTCGACGTGCTGGAGAAATCGGAGGCCGAGTCCTTTCCCCTCGTGCGCGCCTTCGATGATGCCGGGGATGTCGGCGACCAGGAAGCTGCGGTGACCCGAGAGACCGACGACGCCGAGGTTGGGTTCGAGCGTGGTGAAGGGATAATCGGCGATTTTGGGGCGCGCGGCGGAGATGACCGAGAGAAGGGTGCTCTTGCCTGCGTTGGGCTCGCCGACGAGGCCGACATCGGCGATGAGCTTGAGCACCAGCTCGATGCGCCGGTCTTCTCCCTCTTCGCCGGGTTCCCACTCGCGGGGCGCTTGGTGCGTGGAGGTGGCGAACCGGGCGTTGCCCCGCCCTCCTCGTCCGCCACGAGCCACTCGGAGCGTGTCGCCCGGCTGGAGAACCTCGCCCAGGACCAGGCCCGACTCGGCATCGGAGATGACGGTGCCCGGGGGCACCGGGAGATAGACATCGGCGGACGAGGAACCGGTCTGGGTCTTTCCCCTGCCGTGCTCGGCGCGCTCCGCCTTCCATTCCGTTCGATATCGAAAGTCGAGCAAGGTGGAGAGGTTGCTCTCGGCGCGCACGAACACGCTGCCACCGTTCCCCCCGTCGCCGCCGTCGGGACCTGCCTTGGGCTTGTACTTGAAGCGGGCGAACGAGCTTGCGCCCGAGCCACCGGTACCACCCACCACGCGTACGACCGCCCGATCGATGAACATCAGTCGCCCGGCGTCCATCCTTCGCGGACCGAGCGCCACAGCTCCTTGATCTTCTTCCACTGATCGAACGACAGGAGCGGGTTGACGATCGACAGGACCCCTTCGATTTGCCCGAACGACGCCCCAGCGTTGAGGGCTCCGCGCAGGTGCGAGTGAAGCTGCTTCGGCGCCTCGAGCACCGCGGTTTGCGCCACCGTGCAGAGCTCGCGCCTCAGCAGATCGAGCTCGGGACGTCCGAGCGTGCGCCCATATCCCTCCGTGATCATCCACGCGTCGATGGCGGGATGCAGCACGCGAACGCTGTCGCGGAGCCTCCGGTAGTTCTCGCCATAGACGACGCCGCAGACTTCCTCTCCTCTCCGGGTCCACTCGGCCGCGTGGCCGTAGTCTTGGCCTTCGTCGGTGTCGGGCGCGGGGACGCCGCTGAACTTGCGCCACACCCCGAAGGCGATGAGCGCGCGCGGATACCCCACCATGAGCACCGACTGCAGGATCAGCTCCTCGACCCAGGCCGCCGGCACCTGAGAGGCGCGTAGCGGACCGACGCGCTCCCGCATTTCCGGTTCATAGCCTTGCGCGATGGCCGCGGCGAAGCGAACCAGGTCACGCGTCTGTGGATCGAGGCTGTCTTGCTTCGCCATCCAATCGTACTCCAATTCGTGAAGACATACGCACCGTTTTCCCTCGATGCATGACCCCGAATACGCGGGCGACCGGAAGATAGCGGCTTACTTCTGCCGCCGCCTCTTCATACCTTATGCCGATGCCCGCTCCGATTCGAGTCATCCTCGCCGCCGTTTTCTTCGGCGCGCTCGTGCCGGTGCGTAGCTCGGCTCAGGCCTCGCCGTACCTGCCGCTGGATGATCCCAGGCTCCCGCTTCTCGAGCACCTCATCGCCCGCGGCGACATCGACGACCCGTCGCCAATGGTACGGCCGTTTCGCCGGGCCGATGCGGCTCGTGTCCTCGCCGCGGCCGACTCGGCGGGGGCCGCGCCAATCGTGCACGCGTTACGCGATCAGTTCGACGAGCCGCCCGGCCAGGACAGGTGGCGCGTCGGGATTCGAGCCGGCGCCCAGGCGTACAGCCATATCCGGCGCGACGTGCTCCACCCGCTCGGCCCCGACGGTGTGCGGCCCTACGCCGATCTGACCGGTGAGGCGACGTTCGGCCCCTTCGCTCTGGTGAGCCGGCCGGCCGCCGAGCCGCGCATCGTGGATGATCCCGAATGGCCCGGGCGGAACGACCTGACGCTCGCGTGGCGCATGGTCGAGGCCTATGCGAGCGTGCAGTTCCAATATGGCAGCGTGTTCTACGGCCAGATGGATCGGAACTGGGGACCCGTGGGAATCACCGGGATCGGGCTCAGCAACTACGGCTATTCCGAGGTGGAGTCCGGTTTCGATCTCGGCACTCGCACGCTTCGGCTTCACGCGCTCGCCCGCCCGCTGCGAGACGAACAGGACAGCCTCGGCAATCTGGTGCACCGCTATTTCTTCGCCCATCGGCTGGGCCTCCGGCTGGCGAACCGGGGCAATCTGGGACTCTGGGAGACCGTGGTGCTCGCGGGAGTAGACCGCGAGTTCGACGGCCGGTTCCGCAATCCGCTGAGTCTCCTCCTCCTGGCCGACCAGTTCGGCCTCGGACTCGACGGCAACGTGGTGGTGGGCCTCGACGCCTCGTGGCGTGTGGGCGGCCGCGTCACCCTCCAGACCCAGCTTGCGCTCGACGACTTCCAGTACGAGCAAACGTCCGGTCCCGAGCGGTATCCCAACCGATGGGCACTCACCATCTCCGCATTCGGTCCGCTCGGCAGAAGTCTCGGCTGGCGCGGGATCTACACGCAGGCCTCGAGCCTCGCCTTCCGCACCATCGATCCCTTCGAGAACCTTACCGATGCCGGGGTCGGTATCGGGCGCAATTTCGCCGATCAGGACCAGACGACGCTGACTGTAAGCGTGCCGCACGGCGCAAGCTGGCTCCTCACACCGGAGCTCACCCTTCTTCGCCAGGGCGAGGGGAGAATCGACGATCCCTTCCCGACGGCGGCGGCGGCGGGCTCCACGCCGCAGCTCTTCATCGGCGTCGTCGAACGGACGTGGCGAGCCGCGCTCGGCATCAGCGGCCGCCAGGGACCGCTCGATCTGGTCGCCAACGCGGGGTTCCATCATGTGGTGAATTCGGATCATATCGAGGGACGAACGCTCAACCGTTTCGAGGGGCGGCTGCAGGCAACGCTCGGCATCGGCCGCCGTGGGGTGCTGCAATGAAACAGCCGCAGGCACCACTCACCCGCGATCGCATGCTGCATCTCATCGCGCGCATGAAAGCGAGCCGAGTCGCCGTCGTGGGAGACATCATCCTCGACCGCTATCTCGTCGGAGATACGGAGCGGCTGTCGCCCGAGGCGCCGGTGCCGGTGGTCACCGTGCGCGAGCGCAAGGAGGCGCTCGGCGGTGCGGCCAACGTGGCGGCCAATGTCGCCGCGCTCGGCGCAACCTGTCTGCTGGTCGGCGTCGTGGGCGATGACACCGAAGGCGCGGCGCTCCGCCAGGGCCTGGCGTTGGCCCGGCTCGAGGACCGCTCCGTCATCACCATCGCGGGCCGTCCGACAACATCGAAGACGCGCATCATCGCCCGCTCCCAGCAGGTCGTCCGCATCGACGACGAGGTGGACAGTCTCCTCGAGGGCGCCGACCTGGCGCGGCTGAGCCGGGTGGCCCGAGAGGCGCTCGCCGACGCTGATGCCCTCCTGCTCGAGGACTACAACAAGGGCGCGCTCGCGCCCGCCCTGATCCTGGCGGTGATGGAAGTCGCCAGGCGGCGCGGCATTCCGACAGTCGTGGACCCCAAGTTCCGCCAGTTCTTCGAATACACCGGCGCGACCGTCTTCAAGCCCAACCGTCGCGAGCTCGAGTCCGCGCTCGGCGCAGCGGTCGATCTCCAGAATGGCGATGCGCTTCCCGCGGTGCTCGCTCGTCTTCAGGTGGACAATCTCCTGGTGACCCTCGGCGCCGAAGGGATGGTGCTGGTGATGAAGGACGGCAGCACGACGCACATCCCGAGCATCGCGCGGCAGATCTACGACGTGAGCGGCGCGGGCGACACGGTGACGGCATGGATCGGGACGGCGCTCGCCGCAGGCGCGACGGTGAGAGAGGCGGCTCAGATCGCCAACTACGCGGCGGGCGTGGAAGTAGGAAAGTCCGGGGTGGCGACCGTCTCGCCGGAAGAAGTCCTGGCGGTGCACGAAGAGCGGTACGATCAGATTGGGAGGCTGCGGAGGGGAGGGTTGATCTGACCGTAACGGTTCACCCGATCCCCGTCCCGAACGCCAGCCAGACTCGCCAGGTCTCCCGAACACGGTAGATATACCTGCGCAGCGCGAGGACGGCGCGGGCGTAGTCGGGCGCGAGCTCCACGACGCCGGCATCGGCCATCCGTCGCCTCAGCAGGTCCGCGCACTCCGCGAGCGCCGCTTCCGCCAGCCGTTCCTTGTTCCACGAGTTCTTGGCCGCGACACCTTCGTGATGGAGGAACGTGAGGAGATCGCGGCGGGTCCAGGCACCGATCCATCCCGCGAGATTCGTGGCGGGAACGACCACACCGGTCGCGAGCACGCGACGGGTGGAGTCGGACACGTCGAGGCCGCGCTTCCGGGTCTCGTACCGGCTGAGACTTGCGAGTGTCTTGGGAACCCGGCAGTCGGCGCTCAGATGCCGGAGGGCATCCACCGCGTGCGCGCGAGCGCCAAGCGGAAGCGGCGAGAGAACGTCCATCAGGCGGCGAAGCTCGACGTCATCGGGCAGCTCGAGCGAGCGCAGCGTGCCTCCCTGGAGCTGAGGCCAGGACGCCCAGAAGCTCATCTCCTGCGCCATGTCCCTCACGAAGCGGTTCCGCCCCTCGACCAGCATACCCGGATCGCTCAGCCGCAGCGAGTGAGGCGACATGACCGCGGCCATGAAATCCGCGGCCTCGCCCGTCATGACGAAGCCGCTGAATCCCTCGTGCACCGCAAGCAGGACGAGCCCGACGCGGAGATCGAGGTAGGCTGCGTCGGTGCCGTCGCAGAGGTGCCGTGAAAGCGGCGACGTCATGATGGACCGAGCGACTCCACAGTAATGCCGGAGCACGTCGTCGGGTGAGCCCGTCACACCCGGATTTACCGCGCGCACGGTCGCGAGGTAGGTACCGACGGCCTCGACGTCGTCGGCGATGATGCGGTCACGAAGCCAGGGAGAAAAATCCGCGCAGGGAACACAGCTGGAAGGATTGTGCGTGCGCGAAAGACAGGGATGATCGGGGTGACCGAGCCCGGCGGCGAAGGCCACGAGGTCGGATCCCGCACGCTCCGGGGCGGTAAGCCTCGTGGAGATCTGGTTGATCGCCTGGGTGCTCGTCATCAGTCTCGTGGCAGTGGTACGGTCGTGGGGCCGAGGTGGCCGAGGACCCAGAAATGTTCCCCGTGACCAGTGACTCGGCAAGAGTGGGGCCGACGCAACACGAAGGCCCCTGCGGTGACGTCAACCGCGAACCAGACCTCCGTCGGCGTTTGCGAGCGTCCATTCTATGAGGGACGACGCCATCGCGCCAGTGCGAAAAGGGCCAAGTCGGGCTCGGCCCCGCCCCGGCTCGCGATGTGCCTCTCGAGGCACCAAGTAGACCTCGAGATGGGACTTGAAGACTGCTTGGCCCTCCGGCGCCATACTAGCCCCTGCTGGTGAATCTAATGACCTCGACACCCTGGGCGACTTCATGCGCAACGTATCGTTTCGCCTCATCACGTTCCGTATCAGCCTCGCGCTGGGTGGCTGGGGCTGCGCCCCCGACCCTGCACGGCACCCTCGGCGCTGCCGGGACTCAAGCCAGAGGGATCAGCGGCGCAGGTGTGGTCGCCAATGGCGTCAATCTCGCGGGCGATGTCGTCGGGCGCCGCACCAACGCAAATTGGCGAAGCCGTGCGGTACTCCGCCGGCGGCAATAGGCCTCGGCTTTCCACCAAGGTTCGCGCCTCGAGCCCCTCGAAACAACACCACCCCGGAGCCGTAACCGGCTGCGGGGTGCATCGTAAGAAGCATGGGCGATGAGGGGCTCGAACCCCCGACCTCGCGCATGTGAGGCGCGCGCTCTAACCAGCTGAGCTAATCGCCCGATCACTCGGGAGCGGGATTCTATAAGGTCCGCGGAAGGGGGGCAAGCGCGGCCGAGAGCCCCGCAGCTCGGCCCGTCGCCCACGCCCAGAGAAAGTTGTAACCACCGATCGGGCCGAACGCGTCGAGCACTTCGCCGCAAATGTAGAGTCCGGCGTGCCTGCGGCTCTCCATCGTGCGGGAATCGATCTCCTTGAGGCTGATGCCGCCGCCGGTCACCTCGGCCTTCTTGTATCCCTCGTCCCCCGTCCACGGCAGAACGCCGCGGGTGAGTGTCTCCACTAGCCGATCGCGATCCTCCCGGCGCAGCTGGGCGAGCCGGGTGGCCCCATCGACGCCCGCTTCGGCGATCAGCGCGTCCGCGAGCCGGTCGGGCAGCTCGCGCTTGATCACGCCGCCCACCGTGCGCGTACCGCCGGCCCCGAACAGACGAGCCCAATCATCGGCGCCCAGCCGGGTCCATCGCACTCGAACGGTTGCGGGAGCTGCCGAGAGGCCGCGAGAGCGGGTGACGACGTGTGAGACGTCCAGCGTGGCGGGGCCGCTGTAGCCGTGATGGGTGAAGAGAAATCCGCCGATGGCCACTGCCTCGCGTTCCGTCGAGCGCGCCTCGATCGTCACCGGCAGCGATACGCCGGCGAGCGGCGAGAATACTCCGCCGTCCGCCAGCAGAGGCGTGAGGGCGGCATACGTCGGGTGAACGGTGTGGCCGAGCCGCTCGAGAATGCCGAGTCCGATACCGTCGCTCCCGGTCCTCGGCACGGAGAGGCCGCCGGTGGCGACGATCACCGCATCCGCCATGATCGGTGACCCGCCATGGCGCTCGATGCGCCATCCTTCGGGACCGGGCACGAGATCGGTGACGACGGTGTTGGAGACGAATTGCGCACCGCGCCGAGCAGCGAGCGCGAGAAGTCCGTCGCGCACGTCGCGCGCGCGGTCAGACGCCGGAAAGAGCTTGGCGGATTCCGTCTCTTCGACCAGCGGCAGGCCGAGCTCCTCCTCGAAGAACGCGATCTGCTCGGCAAGCGGCCAGGAGCGCAGGATCTTCCGCAGGGAGTGAACGGAGGAATCGGTGACGAATCGCCGCTCGTCGATCCGGGCCGGGAGGATGTTGCAGCGGCCGCCGCCGCTGATGAGAATCTTGCGGCCACCGTCGGCGGTGCGCTCGAGGAGCAGTGTCTCGGCGCCGTGGGACGCGGCGAAGATCGCCGCCATGATGCCGGCGGCACCCGCGCCGATGACCGCCACACGGCGGGGTTCGGCGGGAGGATCTGGAACAGCGTTCAGTCGCCCCTCCTGAATCGGGAACAGCCCTTCCGCCGGCGCCACCGGACGGCTACGCTCCTCGGCGACGCCGAAGCCCCCGACAGTCCCGAGGTCCCATCATGCCGTCGTACGCCGAGTACCTGAAGATCGACGCACTGCTCGCCCTGCAGCAGCCCCTGTCAGCGGGACCCGAGCACGACGAGATGCTCTTCATCGTAATACACCAGGTGTACGAGCTCTGGTTCAAGGAGATCCTGCATGAGGTGGACTTTCTCGAGGAGCTCCTGTCCCGAAATGACGGCGCCCGCGCGCAGCACACGCTCAAGCGCGTCCTGACGATCCTCAAGGTGATGGTGGCTCAGCTCGACATTCTGGAGACGATGACGCCACTCGAGTTTCTTTCCTTCCGCGACCGGCTCGAGTCCGGCAGCGGGTTCCAGTCCCATCAGTTCCGCGAGCTCGAATTTGCCCTGGGGTTGAAGGAACCAGGCGCGCTGGAGCGCTACCCGGCCGGAACCGAGGGCCGGCAGCGGCTCGACCGCCGCCTGAAGGCCGGCTCGCTCTGGGATGCCTTCCTCCGGTACTTGTCCGCCAACGGCATCGAGGTGCCACGCAGCGATCTCGAGCGGGACGTCACCAGCAGGCGAGTCGAGCCTTCCCCGGCGCTCCGGGATGTGCTCATCGACATCTACCGGCACCACCCCGTCCTGGCCGAGTTGTGCGAGCGCCTGGTGGATCTCGACGAGGGACTCATGGAATGGCGTTACCGGCACGTGAAGATGGTGCAGCGGACTATCGGGACCCGGCGCGGGACCGGTGGCAGCGCCGGTGCCGAGTACCTTCTGACGACGCTCAACCAGCCGCTCTTCCCCGATCTCTGGGCGATCCGGACCGAGTTGTAGGCTCATGGATCCCGCGTCCCTCTACGCCACGCCGAACGGGCTCGCGTCCCATTACTCCCGATTCGGAGTGTCGGAGCGGCTGCTTCTTACGGGCCACTCGCACCAGGCCTGGCCCGATCGCGCCTTCGAGGCCCACGCGACGGCCTGGCTGGACGCGGCCCGATACGTAGACGACAAGTGGGAGCACGCCTTCGCGCAGGCCGAGCGGGTCCGGGAGGGGTTCACCCGCCTGCTGGGCGACGGGGGAGGCGGGATCGCTCTCGCGCCGAACACCCATGAGCTGGTCGTGCGCCTCATCTCCGCGCTGCCGCTTCGGGCGCGGCCGAAGCTCGTCACAACCAATGGCGAGTTCCACACCATTCGGAGGCAGCTCGATCGCCTCGCGGAAGAGAACATCGAAGTCGTGCGGGTGCCCGAGGCCCCGCTCGAATCGCTGGCGTCACGACTCGGCCAGGCCGTCGATGATCGCACCGCACTGGTGCTGGTCTCGGCCGTCTTCTTCGACACCGGTCGCATCGCCCGCGGACTTGCTGACGTGGCGGGGAGCTGCCGTCGACATGGCGCCGCGCTGCTGGTGGATGCCTACCACGCGCTCAATGTGGTACCCTTTTCGATTGCCGACGAGGGACTCGACGACGCGTTCGTGGTCGGCGGTGGGTACAAGTACTGCCAACTCGGGGAGGGCAACTGCTTTCTCCGGATTCCGCGCGACACCGATCTTCGGCCGGTCGTGACCGGATGGTTCAGCGAGTTCACCGCGCTGGAAGCGCGGCAGCGGCCGGATCGCGTGGCGTACGGCAAAGGAGGTGACCGGTTCGCTGGGGCGACGTACGACCCGACCAGTCATTACCGTGCGGCGGCGGTATTCGATTTTTTCCGCGAGCAGGGACTCACCCCCGCCCTCCTGCGCGTGGTTAGCCAGCATCAGATCGGACTGCTCGCATCGGAGTTCGATGCGCTCGACGTCGACCCTGGGGTCGTGAGCCGGGATCGTGACTCGCCGCTGAGCGAGATCGGCGGCTTTCTGGCGCTTCGATCGCCGGTCGCGACGTCCCTGACCAAGAGGCTCCGCGCGCGCAGCGTGTGGACCGATGCTCGCGGCGACGTCCTCCGGCTGGGCCCGGCGCCGTATCTCGCCGACCAGCAGTTGAGAGAGGCGATCGCCTTGCTCGGAGAGCTTGTACGAGAGGACCAAACATGAGTCTCGCAAGACTGCGCACACTGCTGGGTCGGTCTCTGATTCTTGCCGTGGTCGCGTGTGGTGGGCCTTCGGTCTTTCGCATCACGCCGGTGCGACCGGTTGCGGAGCTTCGGGAAGAGGCTCTCCGGGCCTCTCCGCCACACGAAGAGGGACCCTTTCGGCCCTCCGATCTCGTCGAGCTGGTCAGCCTGGACTCGACCATTCACCTCGATATCCGCTACGCCACGACCCGGAATTTTCTGGGCACACCGCTCTACACCCAGGCTCACGCTTTCCTCCAGCGGCCGGCGGCCGAGGCCCTGGTCCGAGTTCATCAACGCCTTAGGGCGCAGGGTTACGGTCTGCTGGTCCATGACGGATATAGGCCCTGGTACGTCACCAAGATTTTCTGGGACGCAACGCCCCCTGCGCAGCACGAGTTTGTCGCCGACCCGGCCGAAGGGTCGCGCCACAATCGCGGCTGCGCCGTCGATCTTACCCTCTATGATGTGCGCACCGGACGGCCGGTCACGATGCCCAGTCTCTATGATGAGCTTTCACCCCGCGCGTACGCCGACTACTCCGGTGGAACGGCGGAGCAACGCCGGCTGCGTAGCCTGCTCCGCCACGCGATGGAGGCCGAGGGGTTCACGGTGTACCCGCAGGAATGGTGGCACTTCGATTACCGTGACTGGCGGGCATACGGAATTCAGAACGTGCGCTTCGAGGAGCTCGGCGCCGCCGGAGGAGCGGGACGGCCATGACTATTGGAAATGGGCCCTCCTGGATTCGAACCAGGGACCGACGGATTATGAGTCCGCTGCTCTAACCACCTGAGCTAAGGGCCCGCGAGGAGGGAAAAGTCGCGATGAGTATCAGTTTGGACAAGGCGCCCTACATCGGAGCGGAGGACCGGCCCTCATTCGCGCGATAGGCGATGCCCCAGCCCGATCATCGGGTGCTCGAGATAGTGGAAGCTCAACCAGGCCAGCACCGATGTCACCAGCATGACCAGTAGGGTGATCGCCAACTGGCCGCCGAACAGCAATCCATGGAGCAGGCCGAGCTGAATGATGGGGAAGTGGAGGAGGTACGCGCCGTAGGAGACGTCGTGTTTGACGGTGATCGAGCGACCGGCGAACGCCACGCAGTACACCCAGAGCCCGACCACGATTTGTGCGCCGATCGGAACGTTCATCACCGCGGTGGAGTCCAGCAACATGAGGGGCGCCCCTGCGACCGCCAGCGGCAGGTACAGCGCGCGATAGCGATCGAGATGATGACCCCACTCGTACAGCAGGGAACCCATGAAGAAGAACCCCGCAAGGCTCACGTAAACGGCTCCGGGCGCGTCGACCCGGATGCCGCCCATGAGAAGCGGATAGGCGGCGAACAGCAGCGCCAGCCCAGCGGTGAACGCCGGGCCCAGACGGCGCCGGACCGCCAGCACCCATGGAAGGGCGATGTAGCAGGCGATCTCGACCTTCAGCGTCCACGCGCTCCCATTGATGGCATCGAGGCGGAGCCCGGAGAGTGTCCGGCCAATCGTCGGCTGCAGGAAATTCGCGAACACCAGATTGGCGGCGAGGTACCGCGCCAATTCACCGGCAATGCCGTTCCGCAACGTCCCTGCTTCCGCCACCAGTACGGCGGCCTGGACCAGCATGATGAGCGCGTAGAGGGGGTAGATCCGAAAGAAGCGCTTCAAGGCAAATGCCTTGAGGTTCGGATTCCGGACGAGACTCCATGTCAGCAGAAAGCCACTGATCACGAAGAATCCCGCCACGGCAACGCCGGCGAGAGTCCCCGGGGTCAGCCGATCGTGGCCGGTCAGGTAGCCGCTGTGGTAGACGACGACCGTATAGGCGAGGAAGATGCGCAGCAGATCGAAGTTGTTTTCGCGCCGGTAAATGGACGGACGCCGCGGTTGCCCATGAGGGCCGGAGGCCGCTCCGGGTCGAGCGTCGAGGGTTGGGGCACTCTGCGAGTGGTGCTCCACGGTTCACTTTCCCAAAGGAACGGCGATACGTCGACACTGCTCCAACCACCTGAGCTTAGGGTCCGGCGCGCAGGGAAAAGTCGCGGTGAGCGCGAGTTTGGACAAGGCATTCCACATGGACGCGGCCAAGCCGCCCAATGTCCGATCTGAAAAAAACCGGCCGCCCTCGCAGGCGGCCGGTCAAGCTCAAGGATATCGCCGCGGGAAATGAGACTTACATCGCACCCGCCACCACCACCGGCGTCAGTCGCTGCGTGGTGGTTCCATCGCCCACCTGTCCGCTGATGTTCTTGCCCCAACAGTACGCTCGGTCACCAGGCGTCAGCCCACACGTGTGGCCGTCGCCACCCCAGATCCCGCTGAACTGGAAGCCACCCGCGACCGCGGCGGGCGCGAGGCGACCATTGGTTGTGCCGTCCCCGACTTCGCCGTTCGTATTATGCCCCCAGCAGTAGCCCCTGTTCTCCAGAGTCACGCCACAGGTGCCAGCAGCGCGCGCGCTCAGATGCTCAAATCGCAGCCCACCGGCTACGGCGACCGGCGCCAGGTGGTAGGCAGTGGTGGTGCCATCACCTCCTTCGCCCTCAGCGTTCAGCCCCCAGCAGTACGCTCGGTTCGCCGGCGTCAGGCCGCAGGTGTGCAAGCCTCCCCCACTCACTCGGCTGAACCGGAGCCCCCCGGCAACTGCGCGCGGCTTCAAGCGCCTTGTGGTCGAACCATCGCCGACCTGACCTTGGTCATTGTGTCCCCAGCAGTAGGCCCGGTTATCCGCTGTCACGCCGCAAGTGTGGAAGTTGCCCCCGGTCAGCTGCTCGAACTTCAATCCACCGGCGACCCGCACCGGCTTTCGCCGATTCGTCATCGACCCGTCCCCGAGCTGCCCGGACTGGTTGTTACCCCAGCAGAAGACCACATCGAACGCCGTGAGCGCGCAGGAGTGCTCGTACCCCGCGCGCACCTGGCTGAATCGGCGCCCGCCTGCCACCGCTACCGGCCTGAGACGCTTCGTAGTCGTGCCGTCGCCGAGCTGACCGTCGAGATTGAGCCCCCAGCAATAGGCCCGACCATCCGTAGTCAGGCCGCAGGTGTGCAGGCCGCCCGCGTTCACCTGTTGGAATCTGAGTCCGCCAACGACCGGGACCGGCGTCAGGCGATCGATTTCGCTCGTGCCATCGCCGAGCTGGCCGTAGCTATTGGCACCCCAGCAGTAGGCTTTGTCATTCAGAGTGACGCCGCAACTGAAGCCATCGCCCGTGCTCAGCTGGCGGAACGACAGGGTCTGGGCCGTCGTAGCGAGCGCCCGCGTCGTCTCGGGAGCCGTGGGCGAGTCGGCATCCTCTCGACAACCCAGGGCGGCCACCGCGAAGGCCGCGACGAACAACAGTCCAGAACGCATGGCTCCACCTCGGTTGTAATGAACCGGCGTGCTCCGTTAAGGCCGCGCATACCGTCGCGGCACTCCCATTGGCAACACCAATCTGTGCGACCGGCGTCAAGCAGATTTCAAGTCAGTCTTCGCGAGCGCGATGGCCGGTCAGGAGGCGCGGTGGGAGCGGAGGGTACAGTCGCATCAACCATGCCCCCCTCCCACGCCTGCGTCGCGTCCAACGAGCACCTCGGGCGACCCCGGACGGATGGCACGCCACAACGCGCCCGGCCCGACCTGTGGTGACTCCGCTACGGGTTGGTCCCGAACGGCGTCTGTGAGCGCCGGCTCAGCAGAGATGGATGGTGGGGATGGTGCCGGAGTCTTACTGCTTGTCCAGGGTGAACGTCTCGTTGTTGAAGCCTCCACCCCCGATCGTCCCCGTCATGCTCTCCTCCGCTACGATGGCCACCAGACTCACCAGATCGAATCCCGGCGTGGTGATCGCCAGCGCCAGTCGGGGACTGTCATAGGTGCCGCTGATCGTGAGAGGGAAAGAGCCGGCAGACGTCACGAGTGTGCCGTCGCCGCTGACGGCGCCCTCCGTATCGGTGAGATTCATGGTGAGGGAGACTTCCTGGCTGCCGTCATCGGCCGGGAAAGTGCCCGCCCAAGTGCCCTCGACATCCACTGTTGCGGGAGGCGTGACCCCGTCCCCGCCACCACAGGCGGTCAGAACGAGCGCAGCCGCGAGGACGATCAGACGTTTGGCCATGAGATCCCGACTCGGTAAGAGGCAGGATTATGGTAGTCGGGGTGGACGGCTGGGCGCTACGTCTTCCACCCGGCTACGTCTTGCTCCTTCCCGGCGCGCCGTACAGCGGCCGGAGCGGAGTCCGCAGCCGGCAGCGGCGACTCGCGCGCTCGGATCGCGAGCAACGCGTGCCGCACGTCGTTCCGATCCAGCGCCGCGGTGATCCCGGGATCAAAGCGCTTGCCAGAGTACTGCCGGATGTAGGCCAGCACCTGCTCGGCCGGCCAGGCCTTACGGTACACCCGGTCCGAGGTCAGAGCGTCGAACACGTCGGCCACCATCACCAACCGGCCGACCATCGGAATTCCCTCCCCGCGCAGACCTCTGGGGTAGCCTTCCCCATCCCACTGCTCGTGGTGATTCAGCGCGATTTCCTCCGCGAGCTGTACTACGTGCGAGCGACCCCCCGACAGGATCCGTGCCCCAATGGTGGTATGCCTCCGCATGATCTCCCACTCGTCGGCGGTGAGCGCCTCCGGCTTTCGCAGAACTGCATCGGGAATGCCGATCTTCCCCACGTCGTGCAGCGGGGCGGCCCGGCGAATCAGGAACACGTCGTCGTCGCTCATGCCGAGAGCCGATCCCAGGAGCGCCGCCGTCTCGCCAACGCGCTCGGTGTGGCGGCCGGTTTCGTCGTCGCGGAACTCGGCCGCGATCGCAAGCCGCTCGAGCGTGTCGAGGTGGGCCCCTTCCAGCTCGGTGGTGCGCTCCCGCACCCGTCGCTCCAGCAGCTGATTCTGGCTCACGATCTCGCGATGCAGCCATCGCGTCTCCAGCAGATTCCGGATACGGAGCAGCAGCTCGTCCGCCTCGAAGGGCTTGGTGACGAAGTCCGTGGCGCCCGCCAGCAGCGCTTTCCGGCGAGTGGCGGCGCTTGTATCGCCGGTGATGACGAGCACCGGGAGATAGCTGTGCGGACCAGTGTCGTTCCGGAGCTCCTCCAGCAGCGCCAGTCCGTCGCGTTTCGGCATGTGAAGGTCCAGCAGGATCAAATCGGGATGGTGCTCCCGGTAGAGCGCCAGAAACTCGGTCGCGTCAGTCGTGGTCGTTACCCGGCCGTACCCGGCGCTCCGGAGCACGTGGGCGAGGATCCGCACATTGGGCTCCTCGTCGTCCACGACGAGGATGCGGGCGCCCGTGAAGCCGGCCTCAGCCATGCAACACCGTCCGGATGTTCTCCAGCAGTCCGTCGACCGTGAACGGCTTCTCGATCAGCGGTCCCAGGGATTCCCGATTCCCCAGGCGGGTGATGGCCTCCTGGGAATAGCCGGACATGAGGAGCACCGGCACCTCGGGCTGGATCAATCGGAGACGGTCGCGCAGCTCGAGCCCGCTCATCTCGGGCATGACGATATCGGAGATCACCAGATCGACCGAGCCCGGCACGGCTGCGAGGGTCGCGAGCGCGTGCTCGCCGTTTCTCGACTCGAGGACGTCGAAGCCTCGGCGCTGCAGGACCCGGCAGACGGCATGGCGGACCGCGGCATCGTCCTCGACCACGAGAATTCTCGCCTCGGTGGGCGCCACCGGATCCTCTCGGCGGGAAGTCTCCACCGGTGCCGGCACCTCTTCCGGCGCGTGGCTGATGGGCAGGTAGATCTCGAAGCTCGAGCCCCGGCCGACTTCGCTCGAGACCCGGATGTGGCCATCGCTCTGCTTCACGATGCCGTACACCGTCGACAGGCCGAGGCCGGTTCCGACACCCACCGGCTTGGTGGTGAAGAACGGCTCGAAAATCCTGGCCTGAGTCGCCGCATCCATGCCGCACCCCGTGTCCGTGACGCGCAGCATGACGTGCGGCACGACGTTGCTGGTCTCGATCAGCAGCGTACCGCCATCCGGCATCGCGTCCCGGGCGTTGACGACCAGATTCAGGATCACCTGATCGACCTGATGGCGGTCCGCGACCACGCGGTGGAGTTCGCTCGCGAGCCGGGTCACGACGGCGATGTTTTCCTGGACCAGCCGGCGCGCCATCGGCTCGAGCTCCGTCACGAGCCGGTTGAGGTCCACGACGCTGGGCTCCAGCACCTGCTGCCGACTGAAGGCGAGGAGCTGCCGGGTGAGACTGGCCGCGCGCTCGGCCGCGTCCACGATTTCCTTGACGTCGGCACGCCGGCGATCGCCCTCCGCGATGTCCCGGAGCAGGAGCTCCGAGGCGGTGTGGATCACGGTCAGCAGGTTGTTGAAGTCGTGGGCGACGCCGCCGGCCAACTGGCCGACCGCCTCCATCTTCTGGGCCTGGCGGAGCTGCGCCTCGAGCTCCTTGCGCTCGCGAATGTCGCTGTACACCACGACGATGCCATTGATCTGGCCGGCGGCGTCGTGCAAGGGCGCCGTCGAGACGCTGACGGCAATCGTTTCGCCGTCCTTGCGAACTCGATAGGTCTCGACATTGGTCACCGGGGTCCCCGAGAGGACGCTTTCACGGAACGTTCGGTACTGGTCGTACAGCTCGGCCGGGACGTTCGGCAGCGCGCGCCCGACCACCTCTCCGGCAGTCCATCCGAAGAGCTGCTCCGCCGCCCGATTCCAGGTCCGCACGTAGCCGTCGCCGGTCAGCCCGCAGATGGCGAGCGGTGAAGCGTCGAACAGCGCCCGCAGCTCGTCGCTCGCGCGCCGGAGCTCTCCTTCCGCGTAGTGCCGGGCCGTGATATCCGTCGCGAGGCCGAGTACACGGGTACAGGCTCCGTCGCGGCCGATGAGCGGGGCCCGAATCGTATGAAACCACCGCACCGCCCCGGTGCGCTCGTCGGTCGCCGGTCCCTCGGCCATCACCTTCACCCGTCGAGTCGCCATCACCTCACGCTCGTCCTCCAGGCACGCCAGCACGCCTTCGGCATCCGAGCTGAGATCGGCGTCGGTCTTCCCGATCAGTCCCTCGACCGTCGTGCCATGGAGGTCGGCCATCGCCTGATTGGCCAGCGTGTATTGCCCAGCCCAATTCTTGACGAACACGAGCTGTGGACTGGTGTCGAGGACCTGGTGGAGGAACCTGGTCTGATCGATGAGCGCTTCGTTCATCCGCGCCAACTCCTGTGTGCGCTCGGAGACCCGGCCCTCGAGATCCTCGTTCAGGTCGTGCAGCATCCGTTCCGCGAGGTCCCGCGCCTCGTCGGTCGCATCGAGCCGGACGGCACTTCGCCAGATGAGCGTGGCCATGATGAGCATGATCGCGATCGCCAGCAGCGCGGCCCCCCCGGCGGCGTCGAAGAGGCCCAAGTGCTGTCCCCGGTACGTGAGCCAGCCCAGAAGAATGGGAAGCACGAGGGCGGCGGGAAGGAGCCGCCGGGCCAGGAGTCCGCCGGGAGTCGAGCGGGCGAGGAGAGTGTGGAAGCCACCGCCGGGACGGGCGACAATGATGCCCGCGGAGAGGATGAGAAAGCAGAGGGCGGTGCTGATCGCGGTGGAGACGAACCGCCCGATCCCGAACAGGGTTGCCGATTCGTAGAGGTATCCCATCGTGACGACGAGGGCCAGGAGCCCCGCGACGACCGCGGGAGCCACCGACGGACGGACGCCGCGTCTGGTCCGGAAATCGAGGAACAACAGCGCCAGACCAATCAGCGCGAAGTTGAATGCGGCGGCGGGCGCCATCCGGACGGGCGCTCCGGCGGCCGTCATGACCTTATCGCGGAACAGGACCAGATCGAGACCCGAGTCCCAGGGACTGTACGAGCGGCTCGAGGCAGTCAAGGCCGCGAGCATCACCAGCCCCGCGAACACACGCGAGAGGAGAGCGGCCCGGGCCGGCAAGGGCTCCGCGGTCTGGAGCAGGAGCGAAAGCGATCCGAAGAGAAAACATGTCGCCGTCAACGGGTTCATCGAGAGCAGGCCCGGAACGGCGCTGATGAGCGCCGGAACATCAAGTGCCCAGCCGACCAGTATCGCAAGGGCAACACAGGCGACCACGCCTCCGGCCCAGCTCCCCAGCGCACGGCTGAGCTCGCCGCTCGCTTCGCCTCTATCTGAACGCACGAAGCCCTTGATCCGCAGTGGGATGGACGTGACCGTCATCCATTCGCCCCAGTCGACGCGCCGATGGCTGAAAACGAGAGATCGCACCGTCCTCGCGATCTCCGGGAGGGAGATACCTCCGGCCGCGAGCAGCACAAAGCAGGCCCTCCGTAGGCCCTTGATTGATGCGTACTTACGGTTATTCCGAATCGGCTTCGCCGCCCCTATCTGCAAGCAGGAGACGCAAAGCGCGTCAGGAGGGACGCAAGGAGATGGGAGGAACTGCTTGGCGAGCTACTTCCGTCCGCTGCGGATTCGCTCGTACAACTGGATGTGCCGCTCTGCCATGACTGCCTGGGTGAATCGCTCGGAAACCCGCTTCCGCCCCGCTTCGCCCATCGTGCGGCGGCGGGCCGAATCACGGCTGAGTGTCTCGAGGGCCTGGGCGAGCGCGGGTACGTCACGAAGCGGTACCTCGAGGCCGGTGACACCGGGAACGTTGACTTCACGCACCGCACTCGGCAGCGCCGTAGTGATGACTGGTCTGCCTGCCGCCATGGCCTCGAGTACCACCAGTCCGAACATCTCCTCGACGGTTACCGAGGGGAGGACGAGGAAATCGGCGTCGGCCATCCGGCGGGGGAGATCCTCGTCGGGATACTCGCCGTACCAGCGAACCCGGTCGCTGATCGCGAGCGCCTGGGCGAGCGTCCGGAGCCGGGGACCTTCCGGTCCCGATCCGACAACGTCGAGCCGCAGGTCGGGCACGCGCTCGAGCGCGCGGAGGAGGATGTCGATTCCCTTGTACCCGACCAACCGGCCGATGAAGATGGCGCGAGGCGTCCCCCCGGGCGGCGGGGGCGGAACCATCTCCCACCTGCTCTGCTCGATGCCGAACGGAATCACCTCGACCTTGCTCTCGAAACCGAGCAGCTCATTGGAGAGCGCGAGGTGGGCCCGGCTCGGGACCACCACCGCCGCCGCACGGCGAAGCACGAGCCGCGTCACCGGCCGATACATCGAGCGTCGAGAGTCGGCGTGTTGGGTCACCACCACCGGTGTACGTCGCGCACGAAGCAAACAGGCCACGTCGGCGAGCGGGTGGGGGTGATGGACGTGAATGATGTCGGCGCTTCTCCAGGCGGCGGCGATGTACCCTGGGGCAATCTCCTGGGTGCCGAGCGCGGCGAAGGAGAAGGCGCGGGTGACCGCCGAGCGCTGTCGCGCGGCTGGCCCGCCGCGACCGCGTCCCTCGATGGCCACCACCTCCACCTGGTGCCCGAGCATCGCCGCACCTTCGGCCAAGCTCTGGACCACGCGTTCCATGCCGCCCGACCGCGGCCAGTAGTACTTCGCGAGGTGAAGGATGCGCATGTTGAGTCTTGCCAACTTCACCATGACCCGCGATCGGTGTCAACCGGCGCCGTGGCCCTTGGAGCCGGCACCATGTACAGGCAGATTGCTGGCGTGCGCGCCATCGTCGTCTCCCGGGTGTATGCCGATCCTGCTGCCCGAGGCAAGCTCAAGGCCCTTGCCGGTCTCGGCGTGGCCGTCGCCGCCGCCGTGCCGGATCGCTGGATTCCAGCCGGTTTCTCGCACGAACAGAAGACGTCATGGGGTGACGATGGCGGAGTGCGTACCGTCCCGATCCCCATTCGTGGCAGCACGTCGCCCAGCGCGGATCCCGTCTGGCATGCCACATCCCTGCGCCGCCTGCTCTCGGACTTCCGACCCGACATCGTCCAGATCGAAGAAGAGCCGTGGACCCGCGGCGCCGCCGCACTCGCGCGCGCGGCCAAGCGGCTCAACCTTCCCTACGTGGTCCTCGCACGTGAGAGCCTGCCCCTGAGCAACGGGGTCCTGTCGAAGCTTCGGCGCAATCGGACACTTTCCGGCGCCGTCGGGATCGTCGGCGTCAACGAATCGGCCGTGCGGCTCGGGATCCGGGATCACCCGGCACTTCCGCACCGGACCGCGCCGCAAGTGGGCGTCCCCCTCCCGCTCAACACCCAACGGTCGTCTCATGTCGGCCTGTCCATCGGCTTCGTCGGGCGGCTGATTCCCGAAAAGGGACTCGATCTGCTCTTCCGTGCCTGCGTGAAGCTGGTCGGGAGATGGAACATCACCGTGGTCGGCACCGGTCCCGCGCAGGAGGAGCTCGAGGGCCTGGCCGAGCGGCTCGGCATCGCCGGCCGGGTAACCTGGCTCGGCGCACTGCCCAGGACCGCTGTCGAGGAGGTCTGGCCGCGTTTCGATTGCCTCGTGATGCCGTCCCGGACCACGCCCCGCTGGATAGAGATCACACCGCGTGCCGCGCTGGACGCAATGGCGCATGGCGTGGCGGTGGTCAGCAGCTCGGCCGGTGCGCTGCCGGAGACCATCGGCGAGGCCGGCATCATCGTCCCCGAAGAAGACGTGCCGGCGCTGGCAGTCGTTCTCCAGCGGCTTCATGACACACCCGGCGAGTGTGCCCGCCTGGGCGCGGCAGGACGCCGGCGGGTGATGGACGAGTACACCGACGCCGCAGTGGCCGACAAGACGCTCCGCTTCTGGCGTGAGGTACTGCACGCAACCGCTTGACTTCGCCCTACTTACGAGCGATCTTCGGCCTCCATGCACAGTCGATTCCCACGCCCTACCCTGCTCTGGACGGTCGCTCTCCTCCTGGGCCTGATCTCTTCCGTCCTATCCACCCGCGCGGATGCGCAGATCCCTACCCAGGTTGCCCCAGGCCAGCAGCTTCCCACTCCAAAGGAGGCGGAGGACCTGCTCCGCAATCAGCCTGGGCTGGTGGAACAGCTCCGGCAAAAGCTCGCCGAATCCGGGCTGACTCAGGATCAGATTCGTTCGCGCCTCCGGGCCGCGGGATATCCCGACGACATCCTGGACAGCTACCTGCCGGGTGCCGACACGACCGCGGCCGCGCGCCCCGGCCCACGCACGCTGGACGCGATTCGATCCCTCGGGATTCTGAGCACCGAGGAGGCGGACTCGTTGCGGAAGCCGGATTCGTTGATGGCCCTCTCCGACTCCGTGCGGCTGCTACTGGACTCGCTCCGGCTTCGTAAGGCCGACTCCCTCCGTGCCGACTCGCTTGCCGACTCGCTGATGATCTACCAGCCCGGCGGGCTCAAGGTCTTCGGGCTCGGGACCTTCCGGCGCACTTCCACGAGCTTTCAGCCGACGCAGTCCGGACCGGTCGACGAGAATTACCGGTTGGGACCGGGCGATGTGATGGTGCTGATTCTCACCGGCGACGTCGAGCGAGTCCACAATCTCGAGGTCACTCGCGAGGGCTTCGTCATCATTCCGCAGGTCGGCCAGGTCTATGCAGCCAATTTGACGCTCGGCGAGCTTCGGGATCAGCTCTATACCCGACTCGGCCGGGTCTATTCCGGCGTCCGGCGGGGGCCGGGAGCCCGCACGAGGTTTCAGATATCGTTGGCTCGGCTCCGGAACATTCAGGTCTACGTCGCGGGAGAGGTGATCCGTCCCGGAGCGTATCAGATCTCGGGCGCCGGTACGGTCCTCACGGCGCTGTATTCGGCCGGGGGGCCGACGGTCAACGGAAGCTTCCGTCGGGTGGACGTCAGGAGGGGAGGCAAGCTGGTCGATAGCCTCGACCTCTATGACTACCTCCTGCGCGGAATCAATCGAACCGACGTCCGGCTCCAGACCGGCGACGTCGTGTTCGTGCCGGTCCATGGTGGCTACGCCAAGGTCGCCGGGAAGGTGACCAGGCCCGCCGTCTACGAGCTGTTGCCGAACGAGACCTTGCGGGACGTGATCGGATTCGCTGGCGGATACGATCCCAGCGCATACCAGGCTCGTGTCACCATCAATCGCGTGCTTCCGCCGGAGTCGAGAGGCCCCGGGGGCCGGGCCAGGGTCGTGGTGTCGGTCGGCGCCGACCAGTTCATCAATGGAGTCACGCCGTCGGTCCCGATGGTTCCGGGCGATTCGGTCACCGTCTTCGGCGTTGCCCAGCGGATGCGCAGTTTCGTGTCGGTAAAAGGGAACGTCTGGGTAGAGGGTGCGGTGGGATTTACGCCGGGCATGAAGCTCAGCGAGGCAATTCGGCTGGCCGGTGGCCCCAAGCCCGACGTCTATCTCGGCCGGATACTGGTGACGCGGCTCCGCGACGACTCGAGCATGATCCAGCTCCGCTCGGCATTCGCCGACTCTACCGGGGCGGTGACGGACGATCTCGTTCTGCAGGACGAGGACGAGGTCAGAGTATTCGCCCGCTCGACCTTCCGCCCGGCGCCATACGTGGCGGTCGTCGGGGCGGTGAGAAAGCCGGGACGCGTGGCATATCGTGAGGGCATGACGGTCCGGGATGCAGTTCTTCTCGCGGACGGCCTGACCGACGACGCCTACCTTCAAGAGGCGGAAGTGGCGAGGCTCTCCGGCGACCAGGCTCCCGGAGCGCTCGCGACGACGGTGCGGGTCCCGCTCGACTCGACGTATCTCTTCGGGCGCCGGGCAGGTGACGTTCCCGGCTGGCCCCCGGGACTGCCGGGTCGCGCCGCCGGGACCGCGGAAACGCCGCTCAGGCCGTATGACAATCTGCTGATCATGCGGCAGCCGGGATGGGACCTCTTGCGAAGCGTGGCGATCGTGGGCCAGGTCAAGTATCCCGGCCGGTATTCGCTCGTGAACAAGACCGAGCGCCTCAATGAAATTGTCCGCAGGGCCGGCGGCCTGACGCCGGAGGCCTACGCCAACGGCATCGAGTTCTACCGGTCCTATACCGGCACCAAGCCAACGGCCGTGGAGCGATTGCCTCAGGTGCCTGCGGATGGCGCCGAGAGACGAGATTCCGTCGGGCGCAGCATACCCGAGCGGATCGGCATCGACCTGCCCCGAGTGCTCAAGGACTCGACCTTCCGCGATAACATCATCCTGACGGGCGGAGATTCGATCTACATTCCGGAGTTCAACCCGGTGATCATGGTTC
The DNA here is from genome assembly GCA_963722825.1 of uncultured Gemmatimonadales bacterium. Lineage (GTDB taxonomy): Bacteria > Gemmatimonadota > Gemmatimonadetes > Gemmatimonadales > GWC2-71-9 > CAVVWJ01. The sequence goes on along the minus strand of CAVROI010000003.1, from coordinate 1,939,789 downwards.
AAGGCGCGGTCAATTCACCTGGCGCCGTGGCGTACACGGCCGGCAAGAGTCTCGACTGGTACGTCAACGCCGCCGGCGGATATACGCAGCGGAGCGATGACAAGCACGTGTACGTGACTCAACCCAACGGCGTGCGTGAAGGGGTAAAGCGGCGGGCGTTGCTGGCCGACCATGTTCCCAAGCCGAAGGCGGGGGCCGTGGTCTACGTGCCGACGAAACTGATTCAGGAGCAGCCCAGCAACGTCACTGCTATTCTGGCGACGGCAGCGCAGCTGCTGGGGGCACTGGTTACGATCGTCGTGGTGGCCAAGCAGTAGGGCTAGACGCCGAGCTGCTCGATCATCACGTCTGTGGCGTATCCTGCTGCGCGGAAGTCAGGCACCAGCTGCATGAGGAGTTCCCTGAGCTGGTCATCGCTCCAGCCGCTGGAGGCACCATCGACCAGCCGATCGACGGTCTTGGCCAGTCCGGTGGGCAGGGCTCCGTTCCGAGCCCGGAGCACCTTGGGGTGATCCGTGGGAAGGGCGTTCTCGGAGTCGAAGAAGAGCTCCTCGTAGAGCTTTTCGCCCTGTCGGGTGCCGGTAAATCGGATCTCGATGTCGGCACCAACCTCGAGCCCTGACAGCCGGATCAGGTCGGCGGCGAGATCCACGATCTTGATCGGCTCCCCCATATCGAGCACGAACACTTCCCCACCCTTCCCGATCGCGCCGGCCTGCAGCACCAGCTGGACCGACTCCGGAATCGTCATGAAATAGCGCCGCATCTCCGGATGGGTTACGGTGACGGGCCCGCCGGCGTGGATTTGCCGAAGGAACGTCGGAACGACGCTGCCACGGCTCCCCAGCACATTGCCGAACCGGACGGCGACGAAGTTTCTGCCTGAGGTCTCGGCCACCTCCTGGACGATCTGCTCCGCCAGCCGCTTGGTGGCACCCATCACATTGGTGGGCCGAACCGCCTTGTCCGTCGAGATCATGACCAGGTGCTCGACATGGAAACGGGCGGACAGCTCTGCCACGTTCTTGGTGCCCAGCACGTTGTTGGTGACCGCCTCGTAGACGTTCCGCTCCATGAGGGGAACGTGTTTGTGTGCCGCCGTATGGAAGACCGAATACGGCCGATAGGTCTCGAAAATGTGCCGCATCCGCCCGCGGTCGCGCACGTCGGCGATGAGGGCCACCGAGGAGACGTTGGGGAACAGGTCGTTCAACTCATGCTGGATGTCGAAGATCGAATTCTCGCCGTGGCCGAGCAGGAGGATCTGGGCCGGCTCGAGCCGCGCGAGCTGCCGGCAAAGCTCGCTGCCGATCGATCCGCCGGCCCCGGTCACGAGGACGGTTTCCCCGGTGGCCAGCGACCGCACCTGCTCCAGATCGGTTTGAATGGGCTCCCGCCGGAGGACGTCCTGGATTTCCACCTGGCGGAGGGCACCGACCGCGATTCTGCCGGCCAGGATGTCGTACATCCCCGGGACGGTACGGGTCTGGGCACCCGCCTCCACCGCAATCTTCACCACCTCCCGGACCAGGCGACCCGGCGCCCTCGGCATCGCGATAATGATCTCGTCGATATCATACTGCAACACAATGTCCTTGATCGCGGACAGTGGGCCGAGGACCGGCAGATCGTACATCCGCTGACCATGCTTCGACTCGTCGTCGTCGACGAAGCCAACGGGATTGAGCCCGAGCTGGGGATGGCCCAGGAGCTCCTTCACGATCATCTCGCCGGCAGCGCCCGCACCCGCGATCAGGGCCCGGCGACCGTCCTGGAGCCGGCGCCGTTGCCCCCTCCGGCCGGCGGAGCGGACGGCGAGCCGCGGAATCGAGGCGGCCGCCGCCGTGAGCAGGCCATCCATGAACAGGACCGACAGCGGCACCCGCAGGACGGTCAGATCGAGCCCCGGCAGCACCCAGAGCCCCAGAACGAGGCAGATGAAGCCGGACGCAGCCGAGGCGAAAATGAGGCGCTCGAGCTCCATCATGCCCGCATAGCGCCAGAGCCGCCGATACATACCGACGGCCCAGAAGACGTACAGCTTGATTGGAAGCCCACTGAGCAGGAAGATCAGGGCCGAATGATTCTGATCCGGGCCCCAATCGAACCCCTCGAACCTGATCGCGAATGCCAGAACCGTAGAGGCGCCAAAAAGCAGAACGTCCGACCCGAAGAAGTATCGATTGCGGACGTGAGAACGTGGCGTGAGAAAGGTCTCGGGAGCCATGTGGCTAGAGTATCAACTGGGGGGGGCGGGGAGTCAAGAGATTGTCCATGCGAAAGTTAGGTGATCTCAGGTGATGCCGTTCCTCTGGTTGCGGGCTGCAAGTCGCACCCTGAGGAGCGCAAGAGGTGGGCCGCCGGTCCTAGTCGATGACCCTCCCTGGTCGAGCACTCCTCCACAAACGACCCAGGGCACGCCAAGGATGTAACACATCCGCTGCCGCCGCCTTTCGAAGTCTTTGGAACTCGGCTGCTTCCGGAGAGCCGGTTCGGGCGGCGTTTTCGTTATAGGACTTCCAGAGCGCGATCAGACCCCCCAGGACGAGGCCCGCAAGGAGGGCCAGAATCCCCTTCCCGACCAGGCCGCGCCGGTCCGGGCGCACGGCCTTCTCCGGAACCTGAACCATAGTCAGAACGGGTGTATCCCGTACCTCCTCGATCTTGGCCTGCTCCAAGGCCTGTGCGAGCGATGTGAATACCTCCTGCTGCATCTGGACCTCTCGCTGGAGCCGGTCCCGCTGAAACATCAGCTCCGGAGAGTTGAGCAGATCACGATTGCGCTGAAGAAACTGCTGCAGCCGGTCCTCGGCGGCCCGGAGATCCTGGCGGACCTCGTCCAGCCGGCGCTCGGTGAACCGCCGCTCCTGAGCAGCCTGGGACTGCCGCGTCCGCAAGTTGAAGTCATTCAGAAGGTCCAACACACGCCGGTTGATCTGGAGGGCGAGATCGGGTTGCCGACTGGTGACCGTCACGTCCACGAGTCCGGTCTTCTGCACCGTCGTCGCATCGATCTCGCCCGCCAGCCGGCGGATCGCGGCGTCCCGCCGGCGTCCCGGGGTCTCACCCTTGGACTTATAGAAATCGATCAGGGTTCCGTCGACGGGGTGGCCGTCCCTCTCGAAGCGATAGGTGGATTCGACGAGTTGCCCCAGGATGCTCCGCGAGACGGCCAGGTCGGCGTAGAAGGCAGGTGACTGCCCGGGATCGGTGGCCGGGAGGGAGAATCCGAACTGCGCCGCCAGGCCGGAAAGGCTGGTAGGACTCTTCTTCGCTTGCGGCATGAAGCTGGATTCGGAGGTGTACGTGCGAGGCAGCAGCAGCGTGACCGGAACGACGATCGCAACGGCGAGGAGGGCGGTGAGCAGGACCAGGGCGCGATACCGGAGCACCACGATCGCGAGACCGAGGGTCGAGACTTCCTCCGATTCGCCATCCGTCTCGCCGCCGGGAATACTGGCCAGACGTTCTACGCGTTGACTCGAACCGGTCACGATGTCACCCCGTCAGCTGTGTCCTCTTGCTCGGGCGCAGGAACATAGACTTAGCGGACGGAGTTTTCCACCGGATCGCTGGTCGGGGTTACGCCGGCCGGCCGCCTCACGACCGCCCGGTAAACCGCCGCAAGGCCCACGGCGGCTAACACGAGCGACCCTGGCAGGTACCTCGGATCGATTTCGGCCAGCCAGGCCAGACCGCCCAGAACCGATGTGATGATGAGGGCCCCAACTGCCACCTGGCGATGGGTCCATCCGCTTTGTACGCCTCGCTGGTAGGCGTGGCTGCGATGCGCCGAATACCATCGCTCGCGGCGGATCATCCGGATCACGAGGGTGACGGTGGCATCGACGAAGAATACGCCCAGCAGAAGAACCCAGATCACGGCAGGGAGTGCGCCGGACCGCTCGCTTGCGAGCGCGAGAGCGCCAAAGAAGTAACCCAGAAACCCGGAGCCCACATCGCCGAGAAAGATGCGCGCCGGCGACCAGTTCCAGGGAAGGAATCCTGCCGCCGAACCGGCCACGAGCGCCGACAGGGCGGCCAGCGATGGGCTTCGCGATGCCAGCAGTCCAGTGCCGATCAGCCCCACGAGCAGGGCCTCCCCGGCGGCGAGGCCATCGATGCCGTCCATGAAGTTGTAGAGGTTGATCGCCCAGGCGATCGCCAAACCGGCCAGCACCGCCCCGGCCAGGCCGAGCGAGATGGTAGCGGGCCCCAGGACCAGAGACGGCATGCCGCCCAACCACCAGACCGTCCATGCGGCCGCCAGCAGGTGGGCGGCAAACCGCCCTCCGGCCTGGACTCGCCTCCGGTCGTCGAGCCAGCCGGCGATCGCCACGACCACACCTCCCCCTCCGAGCGCGACACCGACCTCGACCGGCACCACCTCGATGGCAGTCAACCCGATGAGTCCGGCAAGGACGACGGCGACGATGGCGAGTCCCCCGCCCCGAGGGGTCGCCGCCACGTGCGAGCTGCGCTCGTTCGGCAGGTCGATGACGGAATGCGCGATGGCGTAGCGTCGGACGACGCTGGTGAGAATCACGGTTGCACCGGCCGCCGCGGCGAAGACCGGAGCCAGGACCGCCGTCACGCTGTCCGCCCGTAGGTGCGGTACCATGCCGCCGTCATCTCGAGGCCCGCGTCGGCGGAGTACGGCGGGTGAAACCCGGTCAAACGGGCGAGCTTGGAGGAGTCGGCCCTGAGCGATCCGGTCAGCCTGCGCATGGCCGGGGAAGGCAAGGCGCGCAGCAGAGCGGCGGGGACAGGGAGGAGCCGGGCTGGTCGGTTCAGTGCGCGCGCGATACCGGAGATGAGCTCGGGCACGCTGAGGTCCTGCCCATCGGTGACGAAAAAGGTCTCGTTTCCGCCCTCGCTCCTCAGCGTCGCGATCACGGCAGCAGTCAGATTGCCCACAAAGAGGAAGCTACGGCGATTCCGAATCGAAGCGAGAGGAAGCGGAATCCCCCGATCCACCGCGCGGTAGAGCCGAAGGATATTCGCTTTCATCCCGGGGCCGTACACCATGGGAAAGCGAAGAATCGGAGCGTGGATGCCGTGTCTCAGGGCAAGGTCACGAACCAGCCGCTCAGCCTCGAGCTTGCTCGCGCCGTAGGCATCCTCAGGCTGGGCCGGTGTGTCTTCCGTCCAGAGTTCCGTACTCCCCTCCCCGATCACCTTCACGGTGCTGGCCAGGACGAAATCACGAACGCCGGCGGCGATGCCAATCTCCATCAGGCGCCGGGTCCCTTCGACATTCACGACGGAGAACCGCGGATCATTCGCCGCGCGGGGGCCCTGCTGATGGACGTGGGCCGCAAGATGGACCACACCCTCCACCCCGGCGAGCGCCCGCTCGAGACCGGCGACGTCGTCGAGGCCGGAGACGATTGCTGGCTCGGTTCCCGCGGGCGCCTCGCCGCCAGTGCCTCGAACGAGCGAGCGAACCGGTACCCCCGCACTCAGGAGCTCCGCGCACATGTGACGTCCGACGAACCCGGTGGCCCCGGTGACCAGGACTCGAGTCGGCAGGGGACGGGTCAAAAGATCTTCCATCCGTTCCGGCGAAAGAAGGTGATCGCCGAGCGGATGAACATGCGCCGGTGAGCCCACCCCTTCCGCGCGGCTTCGCCGCCGGAGTGAACGATGCGGACCTGGGGCATGTAGACGATGTCCGCCACCCGGCCGAGGCGGAGGCTCAGGTCGAAATCCTCGAAATAGAGAAAGTAGCGCGTGGAGAATCCGCCGAGGTCGCGCAGCAGATCACCTCGCGCCAGCATGAAGCAGCCGCTGGCAATAGGAATTCCGGTCGCGACCTCGTGCTCGGTCAGATCCCGCATTTCATAACGATCGAGCTGCGCACGGAATGGTCGGCGGAGCCAGGCCGGCGCGAAGCCTCGCAACGCGAGGATGGCGGCGGAAGGGTACCGCTTGCACAGGTACAACCGATGGCCGTCATCGTCCACAGCGTGGGGAGTGAGGAGCCCGGCACTTGGATGGGACTCGAGGTATCGAATGCCTTCGCGCACGGCGTCCGGAGCCAGCACCACGTCGGGATTGAGAACGAGATGATAGGATGAAGAGGAGTCGCGAATGGCCAGATCATGGGCTCGACCGAAGCCGACATTCCCCTGACCCCGCAGCGTCGTCAGGGCAACGCGCTGGTCCTCATTCGGGAGGGCCCCGGCGACGACGCGGTCGAGGGCGGCAGGGTCATCCGATCCGTTGTCGATCAGCCAGACGATCGACCGCGAGACCACTCCTGCGGTCATGGCTTCGACAAGCGCCGCTCGAAGGGAGCGGAGTGCCCGCTCGAGCTCGGCCAGGTCGGGATGGAAGGCGACGACCGACACGTCCAGCTGGACGGGCTCCAGCTCAGTCTCCGTAGACCACGAGGCGACCGCCGTCGGGCTGCATGCGCAGGCCCTGAAGAAACCACCCCGCGCTGAGGGCACGATAGACGGTCGGCTGGTACAACCAGCCGATTCGATCGGTGGCTCGAGCCCAGGCCTCGAGAGCCAGGATTGTCAGCGGATTGAGCGCGGCGCGCAGGAGCGTCTTGACCACGAGACGCCCGGCCCCGTCTTCCGACCAGTCCGCCGGCAGGAGCTTGGCGTAGGCGGTCTCCTCGAGGAACTCCGGCGCTCGCCGTCGCAGCATCGGGATGCCGTCTCGCGCCGCTTCCTGGAGTTTGGCACGGTACCACGCCAGTGCGACGGAGTCATGATGCTCCGCTCGCGCCTCGGGGGCAAAAACGATACGAATGCCCAGTCGGTGGAGCGCGTGCGCCAGGATATGATCCTCGAATCCATAGGAGTTGGCCATTCCGCTGAGCGAGCCCGCGCGCTGCAGGTCCGCCTTGCGGATTGACGCCGCCGCGCCGATGAGGAACCTCGGATGCAGATTCGACGGTCCGAGCTTCTCCAGCGACTCCAGGGAGCGACCTCCGAGATACCGCGATTGGAGGTACTTGGCATAGTTGCTCCCCTCGACGATGCCGGGCGGGAACAGGAGATTCCCCATTACCGCCACCGGCGAGGAGGCGGCCTCGTGGGCGCGCACGTGGGCTGCCACGTATTCGGGACCCACCATTACGTCATCGTCCACGAACAGCAGAATCTCGCCGTTGGCGGCATCGATGCCGGTCGTAAGCGCGCCGGACCGCCCACGGTTCACTTCATGTCGAATGCACGTCAGGTTTGTCGCCGACCCGCGGAATCCGGCCATCACCGTGCTGGTCTCGGGATCGGAGCAGTCGTCCACGACCACGATCTCATGTGGCGGGCTCTCGGGTGATTGGCCCAGAAGGCCGCGAAGGCAGCGTTCGAGCAATCGCGGCCGGTTGTAGGTGCGAACGATGATGCTGGCGCGAGGGATCACGGCCTCAACCATTCCCTCCTAAGCCCTTCGAGCTCCGCCGACGACCTCGGCGAATCTTTGACGCTGGCGCCGTCCGTCGAACTCCTGCTGCACGCGCCGCCGGCCCTGCATCCCGAGCCGGTGCGCATATTCCGAGTCTCTCAGAAGACGCACCACGGCCTCTGCGACGGCAGCACTCGAGGTGCCGTCTACCAGAATTCCCGTCTGCCCGTCGGCTACCGCCTCGGGCACACCCCCCGCCCGGCCCCCGATCACTGGCTTTCCGGCCAGCGCCGCCTCCAGAAATACGATGCCAAATCCCTCGGCGGTGGTCTCGATTTCTCTGCCGGGTAGGAGGAACAGGTCGCACGCCGAGTAGAGCGTGTCGAGCTCGGATGGGCCGACCTGACCGAGGAGCCGGACTCGCTCGCCGACGCCTCCGTCTTTCGCGAGCCCGCGCAGGCGACGCTGGTCGCCGGGGCCGGCGATGACCAGCACGCAGTCGGGTACCTCGCGCAGGACGGCCGGCATCGCCGCGATCGCCGTGTCGAATCCCTTGTGGGTCTCCGCGAGGCGACCCACCATCAGGACCATTCTGCCCTCTCCCACCAGTCCCCGCCGAAGAGCCGACGCTTCCTCGGGTGACGGTGTCCGTCGTCCTTCGACGTTCACGGATGGGTGGATGACGTGGAGTTTCTCCTCTGGCACACCATAGGCTTCGAGTGCGAGCCGCCTGGTGTTCTGGGAGTTGCAGATCAACGCCGATGCGGCTCGCAGCGTCGCCCGGAGCAGACGAGCCCGGATATCGAAGCGCGAGGTCGAGTGCCGGAACAGTGCCAGCTCCTCCCCGTGGAGGAGAACGACGAATGGAATGCCCAGCACACGCTTCGCGAGAAGGCCACCCACGCCGCAGAAGAGTGGTTGCACGCAGACGAGTACGGCCGGCCTGGGGCGCCCCGGCATGGCGCACCATGCTATCGGGGCCAGAATCACCTCGAGGTGCTGAAGCAGGCTGAAGACCTTGAGCGGACCACCGGCACGCCCGCTGAATCGCAGGATGGGAAGGATGTGCGGCCCGCCGGGGAATGTCGCCGCCGCGGCTGTCGGCGCTAGAACGATGGCGTGAGGGAGATCCGCCATCAGCCCGCGGAACGCGAAGCCGGTGCCCGCGGCCATCGGCGGCCAGGCGTTGGTGAGCGCGACGATACCCTGGCCGGCCCACGGCGACTCAGCAGCCACCGCGGCTGAGCCGGTCTGGACTCCAGCGGGAGCGCTCGGCGCCGCCACTATCCCTTCCTTCCCAGCAACCAGACACTGTTCCACTCGGCAGTCGCGTCGCGCTCGAGACTCAGGAGCCGGACGCCGCCCTCCTTGAGGAAATGTCTCATCGTTCGCCAACTGAGCGGGACGCCGCTCCAGTGATTGTGTCGCTGCAGAAGAACCACCGGCAGCGGCGGTATCCATGCCGGCACAGACCAGCGTCTCCGAAGATCGACCCACCGAAAGACGAGACTGCGATGCTCGAGGTTGACCGCGTGGGTAACCCCGTGCAGCCTGCCGCCGAACGGCATGGAGCCGGGCTGAAACTGCAGCCGGATCAACCCGCCCCGCTTGAGAACACGGCACATTTCCCCAACCGCTTTACGGACCAGCCCGCGACGCTCGATGTGCTGCAGGACCGCGTAGGAGTACACGTAGTCGACCGATCCGTCGGCCACAGGGATCCGACCATCCGATGGCAGAGCGTACAACTCATCGACCTCGGGGACGAGCCGGCGGCTGTGCCGCAGCATTGTCTCCGATATGTCTACTCCGGCGCACCGGTATCCCGCGTCGTGCACCGCCTTGAGTACCCGCCCCATCCCGCTGCCGTACTCCAGGACGAATGCCTGTCCGGGCACGAGCCCGGCGCGCAGCAGCGCCGGCCGGATGAAGATCTCGAACAGCGACCGGCCCTTCCCGAAGAAGAGCGCCAGCTGTTCCGGCGTCCATGATGCCGGCTCGCCGTCGGCGCCGGCGAACTCGTCGACCGACATGACGGCCCACAAGGGATTCTTGCGGGCCTTCTCTTCCCAGGTCAACCGGTTGGTGAAATCGCGCGAGACCGCCATCCTCAGGCCTCGGCGTCGCGTGGAAGTGCCGCCCCGATCAGCGGTCGCCGTGGCCCCGCAGCGACGACCAGCGCCCCGTGGAGCGAGCGGATGGTTGCCAGCAGGATCCAACTCGCCAACCCGATCATCAGCGCCTGACGAAAACTGAAAGGAATGTTGGCCCACTCTATCTCGACCCGCAGGGCGGAAAGCCAGAGCGCCATCATCGCCAGCCCGTAGGCGGGCCCGCTCACCTTACGCTCCAGCCAGCGGGAGACGGCGTAGAAGAGCAGGATCAGCCCCATGGGCACCAGCACGAAACCGGGTATCCCCAGCGACATCACCCCTGCGCTGAACGCCGAATCCTGATAGTCCTCGACGATCTGGTGATCGACGTAGGCGGGCCACCCGAGATACTTGCCCAGGACGTCCGAGTAGACATCCTTGACGAGCGCTTCCTTGTCCGGCAGGAGCACGCGCGGCACGGCGTTCAGAATTGCCGACGTGATGATTCCTGCATCGTGGGCCTGCCCGCCCGAATTTACGACGATGGCCGTCGCGAAATCCGTGAGGTCGGCCCGCCGGTTCACGGCTGCGATCGCCAATCGCGTACTGGTGTCTTCCGGAAGGTTCACTCGCCCCAGGAGAAGCGTGAGCTGAACCCCAAGCATCGATAGGGCGGGCAGGGAGACGAACATGGTCTTGAGCGCGCGTTCAGCCAGCTTCCGCGACCGGACTTCCGAGGCGGCAGCGAACATCACGAAGGCCACCAGAAGAATCATTCTCGCCCGAAGGTACACGAGGGCATAAAGGAAATGCGCCATGAAGGCCGCCAGCGCGATCATCACCGAGAGCGGCCGGTAGCGGTCCCGGCCGCGCGGCCGGAGGAGGAATACCAGCCCGAGATACATCGACAGGAGGCCAAAGGTGTCGTTGGCGAGGAGAATGAAGAAGTCTCCGTAGCTGCGCACCGCGGCCTCGTTGTAGGCGGTGTCGGTGTACGCGGAGCCGTATCCCAGCCAAATCAGGAGAGCCTTCGAGCCGAGCGAGCCGAGTGAGGTGACCACCATGAGTCGGCGGAGGTCCGCACGGTTGACCTTGAGCCAGTCCAGCATCCGCTCCGAGGTCGGTCCTCGCTGCCAGAGCAGCAGGCTCGCGCACAGGAACAGCACCACTCCCCCGGCCACCGACCCGAGGAATTGCGCCCCCAGGCTGAGCTCGAACTGAGGGAAGAGCAGGATCGGTGAGAAGTACTTGAGGCCGTTGACGGTGAAGTAGATCTGCGAGACGAGCAGAAACACGAGCGGCGCGGAACCGAGCAGGCTGAGCGATCGCAACCGCGCCACACGGAGAAGGTAGGCGTTGAGGGCTGCCGCGAGGACCAGGTGCCCAAGAGTGAAGGCCCATTCCGCCGGAGTCGCCTGGACCCGATCGGCGAGCCAGGCGACCAGCGCGGTATAGCCTATCACGCTCACCAGAAAGAAAGTCATCGGGCCACCTGCACGAGCGGCGGCCGTACGGTCGCCTGGGGGAGCACGGGGCGGAGTCTCTCGCAGACTCGCTGGACCACGTCGCCCAGCGGCAAGTGAGCCAGGAGCCCGACGGCCTCCGCCCGTCTCCGGGAGAATTCGTCGGCTCGAGATTCGAGATCGGCCAGAATCGCATTGAGCGTCTCGGGCCGATCGCAGTAGGGTCGGGCGCCGGTGGCGTCGAACGCCCGCATGTGGATGTATCGCTGGAAATCCCGGACGAGCTGGACTTCCTCCGGCACGCTGTGTGGCAGAGCGTCCATCCAGCGAAGCTGTACGCTGGGCGTGTCGAAGATGCAGGCCTCGAGCAGCGCGGTGGTCCCCCAGCTACTCACCACGAAGTGGGCGCCGTCGAGGAGACTCGCCATGTGGCGGATGGCCTCGGTGTCGAGCGCCTCGGGCTGGGCTTCCTCATGCGTCAGATCCGGAGACGGGTCGAGCAGCACTCCGCGGGTTCTGAGTGCCTCGTATGCCTCGCGGGATCCCTGGGGATGAGGGCGAACGACCACCTTGAAATCACGGTATGGGCCGTGGGCGAGCGCATCGAGCATGGCGGTCACGTCTTCGACGTCGTACCGCGCGGTGCGTACGCCGCACACATAGGCGATAAACGGCTCCGCCGGGCCGAGACCGATCCGCCGGCGCATCGCGCCGAGCTCCTCCGCTGTCGGTGGCTCGGCGTAGAACCGGAACTGGAGCGGGCCGACCACTCCGATCCGGTTCTCCGGATACTGGTGGATCGTCATCGCCTGTCGCCGCATCTCCTCGCTCCAGACAAGGAGATGGTCCGGCCGGCGGCACATCGGGCCGCGCGAGTAGAGATTGTCCCAGCTGAGGACGACGCACACGCTGGGAATCCGCCGGCGCGCGGCCTCGTCAAGGACAAAGTGGTCGAGCCAGTAGTGCCCGGGAGAGGCGACGAGCACCATCGCCGGATTCGTCCGATCGAAGGCATCCTGAATCTGTCGGCGGGCGGGACGATACAGGGCCGCAACCCGCCTGAGCCATTGCCTGCGTCCGGAGGCGCGCGGCGCCAGCATGGCGAGGATGCGCGCGACCTGGTTCTGGGCCGAGTGACGGCGGCTGAGCTCGAGATTCTGGAGGCTGCCGTCGGGATATTCCATCGCGAAGCCGGTGAGATGGATGCTCTTCAATGCTCGATCGAGCGCGGTGACTCCAGCGAGTGCGGGCACGCCGTTGGCCCCGGCGGAAGCCGCGACCGCGAAGTTGAGGAACGAGTGGCCGGCTCCATCGGTAAACTCGGGCTGGGCATAGGGCGATACGAACCGAACCCGCACCCCGAAGCGTGCCTCGAGCTCGGACGCCAGGCCGGTCGGCACGAAGTTGCGGAGCGCGAGCGGGAACGGTGCCGACGCGAGCACGGTGGCGTCAGGCATCGGCCGAGACCTCACGGCCCGAGAGCAGCGCGAGGAACTCTCCGGCCGGCGGCAGCTCCGGCAGCACCTTCCACGCACCGGAGGCGGCCAGGGCGGCCTCGTCGTATCCGCCGGTCGCCACGGCGACGGTTCTCACTCCGATCGACCGGCCGCACCGTACGTCGTGCGGCGTATCACCGACCACGAAGATGCGAGAGATGTCAGCGCCATAGCCTGCCGATGTGGCGCGCTCGAGAGCGACGCCGGCGATGGCTTCCCGGTCGAGGTCGCCCTCCGAGAAAGCACCTTCGTGGAAGAACTCCGCCAGTCGGTAGTGGCGGAGTTTTGCATCCGCCCCTCGGCGGGTGTTTCCCGTGAGGAGCATCGAGTGCGCTCCAGGCTCAGTCGTCAGCGCCACCAGGATCTCACGCACATTGGGAAGGACCCGTCCCTGCCGGCGCGAGAGAGCGGCAGGAAGGCGGTCCTCGTAGGCCGTGACGAGGCGCCGGACCGCATCGGCGGTGGGATCGGCCTCGCCGGCATATTCACCGAGCAGTCGCCGCGCGATGCCGAAGTCCGGAATGCCGGCGGTATCGAACGTCTCGAGATCGGCATCGATTCCGGCGACCTCACTCAAAGCCTCCTCCCACGCGAAGATTCCCGCGCGCCCGGTGGTCAGCAAGGTGCCGTCGATGTCCCAGAAGACCAGCATCAGGCGGCCGGACCGGCGGTGAGAACCGCGGCCACGTCTTCCGCCAGACTTTCGGCGTCGAGACGATGCGCCCGAAGTACTTCGTCATTCTGGCCGCAGGCGGGAATATCGCGAACACCGAATCGCCTCACGGTCATCGAGTCGGTCAGACCGAGCTCGGCAATCCGGCTCGCCAGCATCTGCCCCTGCCCTCCCTCGACATAATGATCGTCGAGGGCAAAGACGAGATTGATACCCGACAGCGCTTCCTCGAGCCAGTCGTCATCTACGAGGTTGAGCCAGGGCAGGTTCACGATCCGGAGTCCGATATCCTTGCGCTCCCGCAGCAGCGCCGCCGCCTTCCATGCCTCCGACAACATCACGGGACCGTAGGCGAACATCACCGCGTCGTCTCCCGGCGTAAGAGCGACACCCCTCCCCCGCTCGAGTCGATAACCCGCGGGCAACCTGAACGGCACCTGGCACGGGATGGACACCAGTCGGAGATACGCGCTCGGCCCGGTGGGATCCAGAGCGTACGCCACGGCCTGGGTGACTTCGTCCTCGCACGATGGCTCGATCATCTCGAGGCCCGGGGTCCCCCCCAGCGCCGCCACGTCGCGAACCGATTGGTGCGAGTGACCCGGCCCGCCGGGAAGTAGCCCGGCCAGCGAGCCCACGTACACGATCTTCCTGCGCTCGGTCGCGTTGTTGTAGATCTGCTCGTTCGCGCGAGTGGACAGGAAGCAGGCGAACGAGTGCACGACCGGTAGATACCCGCTGAGGGCGAGTCCACCCGCCTGGGAGACCATGTCCTGCTCGGCGATGCCGCACTCGATGAATCGGTCGGGAAAGCGCTCGGAGAACGGGATCAGTCCGGTGTCCAGCAGCAGGTCGGCATCGAGAGCCACGAGCCGCGGGTTGTGCTCCGCGTGCGCGACGAGGGCCCGGGAGTAGGCCGGGATCAGTCGCTGAGCGCCTTGAATGCCCGGTCGTGGCGGTCGCGGGCTCTCCTCGAGATTCAGCGGCGCAGCGCCAGCACGCGCGAGCATCTGGTTGGCCGAGGCGATCAGCTCGGCGGCGGCCCGCTCGTACGTGGGGTCGTCGGGAGCGCCACTGTGAAACCGGTAGAATTTCTCGCCGGGCTCCAGTGCCGTGTGCTGCATGAACGAGACGCCACGCCCCTTGATCGTATCCGCGAGGATGATCTTCGGTCGGTCGGCCACCCGCCGCAGCCGGTCGAAGGTAGCACCCAGCGCGGCCAAGTCATGCCCGTCGCAACGGACGCAATGCCAGCCGAACGCCTCGAATTTGGCGGCCAGATTCCCGAGATCACTCACCGACGAAACAAGCGTGTCCGACTGGACCTTGTTGTGGTCCACGATCACCGTGATCTCGCTCATCCGGGCGTGGGCTGCCGACGCGAGCGACTCCCAGAACTGGCCTTCCTGAAGCTCCCCGTCGCCCGTCATGACGAAGATCCGGCTGTCCCGGCCCGCGAGACGGTTGGCTCGCACCATTCCCTTCGCCTTGGATACTCCCATGCCGAGTGGCCCGGTGTTGGTGACCATTCCGGGAGTGGCGACGTCGGGATGACCGGGGAGCCCGCCGAGCCGGCGAAGCGTGTGGATGCTCTCGAACGGCAAGCGCCCCAGCCCGATCAGCACGGCGTACAGGCCGGGGACATCATGGCCCTTCGAGGAAAAGAACCGGTCGTGCGTGGCCGGCCCCTGTCGCATCTCTTGAAGGTGCAGCCAGGCCACGATGTCGAGGCTGCTGAAGCTGCTCCCGATGTGGCCGGAGCCGGCGCGCGCGATCATGTACAACGTGTTGATGCGGCAGAGGGCGGAGAAGAGCGCGACACGGATGGCCGCGTCGCCGGAGAGCGTCCGCGCGCGTTCGAGCTCTTTCAGCGGAACAAAGCGAAGCGTGCTCATGGAGCGTCCACGCCCGCGGCCGAAGGGCGCCAGGCCTCGACGCCGACGTGCGGCAGCGTAGCCTTGCCCTCCTCGAGGAGAAGCTCCGCGTACGACCAGTCTCTCGAATCGTTCACGTCGAACCCCTCGTAGCCTTCGGTGAGAAACGGATGAATGACCGTTCCCGCGATCGAGCCCTTCTCCCGAACCGTGCGGGACCAGGCGATCTCCAGGCTTGCATTTTGAATGTACACCGTGGGAAGGCCCTGATACGGCATGCTGTGCCAGGGTGGAGACGTCGGCCCATCCCGGAGCAGCGGGACGATCCGGCCGGCCTCCAGGACCCACATCTTCCCCGGGTGCTGCCGGCAGAGCTCGACGGCGCGCAGCGAATCGATCGCCTCCGCGGCCGTGAACTCACGCCAGGCGCGGCGAATGGTGTCGGCTTGGCGAAAGGGGCTCGTGGGCCGCAGGATGCTGAAGCTCTCCCAGGCGCGACCCATCTGCCGCAGCGTGTCGAGCGTGTAGCGGACCCACTCGATATCGGGCGAGAGATCGGCGGCCATGGCCGCCGGACGCAGGAAGGGCGTCTCGGCTCCGTAATGGCGCGCGATGTCCGCGATCTCCGCCGAGTCGGTGGAGACGATCACGGCGGCGAACACCCTGCTCTCGACGGCCGCGGCGATGGTATACGCCATGAGCGGGTGCCCGGCCAGCGGGCGGACATTCTTGCCCGGCACCCGCTTCGATCCTGACCGGGCCGGAATCAGCGCAACGCAGGCCGGAACCTCCGGCCGGTCAGACGGCACGCGGATCGTGGTTGAGGTACACCGTCTTCCACTCGGAATAGACGTCGAGCGCCTCGGTCCCAGCCTCGCGCCAACCGGTGCCGGAATCGCCCAGCCCGCCGAACGGGAGGTGAGGCTCGCTACCGTAGGTTGCGCCGTTGACGACCGCTACTCCCGACCGGATGCGGTTCAGGAACGTCATCGCCCGGTGGATGCTGGCGGTGTGGATCGAGGCGGTGAGCCCGTAGGGAGAATCGTGCGCCAGCCGCAGGGCCGCGTCGAAGTCGGACACTCGATAGAGGACGGAAATAGGGCCGAACAGCTCGGTGCGAGAGACGTCGGCGTCGGGCGCCGCGTCTTCGAGGAGGGTCGGCTCGAGGAAATACCCGCCATCGTACCCGGCCCCGGTCACGCGGCGGCCACCGGCGATGACTCGAATGCCGGCTCTCCGCGCCGTCTCGATGGCGGCGCACATACCGTCGAGCTGCGCTTCGTTGATTACCGGGCCGAAGTCATCGTCGTCCGAGCAGCCCACCCGCAGGCGCGACACGCGCGCCAGCAGGCGCTCGCGGAAACGCTCGTACACCGCGTCGAAGACGATGAGACGGCTGCCGGCCGCGCAGCGCTGTCCGGCGTTGCTGAAGGCCGACAGCACCGCGGACTCCACCGCCCGGTCGAGGTCGGCATCGTCACAGACGATGAGCGGGTTCTTGCCGCCAAGCTCGAGGCAGACCTTGGCGAGCCGCTCGCCCGCCGTCCTGCCAATGTACCGGCCCACCGCCGCGGAGCCGGTGAAGCTGATCAGATCCACGTCGGGGGACTCCACGAGTGGGGCCCCGGCTTCTTCGCCGAATCCGTGAATGACATTGAGCACACCGGGCGGCAGGCCGGCGTCGGCCGCGAGACGCGCGAACGCCCAGGCGCTCAGCGGCGTGTCCTCCGACGCCTTGAGCACCGCGGCATTCCCGCAGAGCAGCGCCGGAAAGACCTTCCAGGCCACGTTGGCGATGGGCGTATTGGCGGCGATGATGAGTCCCGCCACTCCAATGGGCTGGCGGACGGTGAGAGCCGTCTTGTTGGGCACGGCGCTGGTAGTCGTCCGGCCGTAGAACCGCCGCCCTTCGCCGGCCACGAACATTCCCATCTCGACGGCGGCGGTCGTCTCCCCCCGGGCATCTTTGAGGGACTTGCCGGTCTCGAGGGCCACGAGTTGCGCTACCTCATCCCGGCGCTCGTTGAGCGCGAGCGCGATGGCACGTAGCACGTCCCCACGGCTCGTCACGGTGGCGTCGGCCCATGCAGGCTGGGCGCAGCGTGCGGCGGCCACCGCGCCCTGGACGTCGGCAATGCGCGAGCGGGCTACTTGGACGAGCGTGCGACCGGTCGCGGGAGCGCGCTTCTCGAACTGCTCCCCGGCGAGCGCGCCCACTTCACGACCGTTCACGACATTGAGAATTATCGGGGGAAGATTCAGATCCACCATGGCCGGCTGGGAGTCGCGCGGGCCCTCACCAGGAAGTGAACCCGCCGTCGACCCGCAATTCGACGCCGGTGACATACGAGGAGGCATCGGACGCGAGGAATATAAGCGCTCCTCCCAGGTCCTGGGGGCCGGCCATCCGACCCAAGGGCACGCGGGCAACGAACTTACGCTTGAACTCCGGATCCTGTCCTCCCTCGACGCCGCCCGGAGAAAGGGCGTTGACCCTGACACCGCTCGGCCCCCAATGGGTCGCGAGGTACCGGGTCAGATTGACGAGGGCGGCCTTCGAGGCGCCGTAGGCGGGGGGCTTGAGAAAGGGAGGGTCGGTCGGGAGATGATCGTAGAACCGGGCGTCGGGCGAGACCGAGGCGTAGAGGGACCCGATGTTTACGATCGAGCCGCGTCCTGCGCGAACCATGGCGGCGCCGAAAACCTGCGCGGCCTGAAAGGCGCCGGCCAGGTTCACGTCCACCGTCCCTCGGAACAGGTCGAGCGGAACGTCCTCGATCCTGTAGGTCGTGGCGGGCCCCGGCGGCTGATCGATGCCGGCATTGTTCACGAGCACGGCAGGGGTTCCGCCATCCCGCTCGCACCGCTCGAGCGCCGCCACGAGGGAAGCCCGATCGAGCACATCGGCCGGAAGAGAGACGAGTCGCTCTCCCGCGCGTCGCTGAAGGTCGGTGAATGGCGCTGAGGATGTCGCGCCCGGAAGATCAAGCGCGTAAACCTTTGCGCCTGCGTCCAGCAGCGCCGCACACCAGACCGGTCCCAACCGCCCGAGCGCGCCGGTCACGACCCCGATGCGCCCGTCCAGCGGACGGGTCATTCCCCCTCGCCCTGGGCCAGCATCTCGAAGGTGATCGAATCGTCGGGCTGGAGCGGCTTCGTGAGTGTTCGGCCCAGTACCTGATCGATGAGATATGGGGGCAGTCCGTCACCCGGCGATTTCACGGCCACGTCATCGGAGGTCAGGACGTGTCCGACGCCGAGGGCGCGAGCCGCCACCAGCTTCTTGCCCATCTTCACTAGCGGACCCCGCTCGGTCGGAAGCGGGCACTTGATCCCGTTCCCGAGCGCCTCGCGGGTGCGGCGCAGGTCGCGCACCAGCTTCCGCATCCCGATTGGCTCCAGTGAGAACGGATGGTCGGTGCCTTTCCAGGTGTGGTTGAGCGTGAAATGCTTTTCGACGATTCGCGCCCCGAGCACGTAGGCGGCCACCGCCATGGCGATGCCGTTCTCGTGGTCTGACAGCCCGATGACCAGATCAGGATACTTGGCTCGCAGGGTCGAGATGACCTTGAGATTCAGGTCTTCGGGCGACGCCGGGTACGCCGCGGTGCACTGGAGAAAGCAGAGTTGCGGATTGATCGGAACGATTGCATCGTAGGCGCGGGCGACATCATCCATGGTCGCACCGCCGGTACTCACGATCATCGGCTTGCCGAACGCGGCGACGTGGCGGAGCAGCGGCGTGCTCTTGAGATCGCCCGAGGCGATCTTGTACGCCGGCATGTCCAGTCGGGCCAGGAAGTCGGCGCTCGGGACGTCGAACACGGTCGCGAAGAAGGTGACGCCGAGGTCCCGGGCATAGGCCCGAAGCTCCAGGTATTCGTCGCGGCCGAACTCGAGCGCCTCCCGGTGCTCACCGTACGTGGCGCCGAAACTGTTCTCGTTGTCGTAGGGCTTGTCGTACATCGCGCGCGTGAAGAGCGACCGGTTGTCCCTCTTCTGCAGCTTCACCGCGTCGACCCCGCATTCCTTGGCCACACGGAAGAGCTCCTTGCACTTCTCGATCTGGCCCTGATGGTTGTGGCCGATCTCGGCGATGACGTAGCAGTCGCTCGCCTCGGATATCTCCACGCCATCGATGGTCAGGGTTCGCTGAACTGCCAAAGCTCCCTCCGGGATACGGCTTGCACCCCATCGTTACACCGTCAGGGCGA
Organism: uncultured Gemmatimonadales bacterium; assembly: GCA_963722825.1. Lineage (GTDB taxonomy): Bacteria > Gemmatimonadota > Gemmatimonadetes > Gemmatimonadales > GWC2-71-9 > CAVVWJ01. The sequence continues at coordinate 1,920,614 of CAVROI010000003.1, read as the reverse complement.
CAAACTTAACTCTGGGCACGGTGGCGTCGCTAACCCGTGTCCGAGGCGGATACGGCTACCCGACTTGTATCGAGGGCTTCCTGATGGTGATGATCGCGACTCCCTCGGAGGGGGCCTGGGTGAGATAGTTCTCGTATTCATGGGCGGCGATCTCGCCCGGAGTGGTCCCTCTCCACACGCCCCTGCGACCACCCTTCTCGAAGAACGAGATCCGGCCCTCGTGGGGCATGATCTTTCGCAGCGCCGGTTCGTCGTACACACGATATCCCCGCTGGACGCTCGGCCGTCCGGCAGGGACCGAGAAGATCAGCCGGCCGCCGGGCTTCACCTTCTCCCACAGATGCGCCAAGGCGATTTGATCGCCCTCTCCGCGGTTCGGATCGCCATAGTGGCCCAGGCCCACGTGCTCGATTGTCGAGATGGAGTACACCACGTCGAAGTCGGAGGGAAGGAGATCCAGCGGCTGGAGGATGTCGTGCTGCACGACCCGCAAGCGCTCCGCTGCGAACGGATACCGGCGCTGGTCGACGACCGTCACCTTCAGGCCAAGAGCGGCGAGCGCGAGGGGCAGGGTCGACTCGAAGGCGCCGAAGTCGAGCACGGTCCGCACCGACGAGTCGAGCTCTCGAAGCAGAAACGCGTTCTCGATGACCTGCTCGGAAACGATGACCGAAACCCCGCCCGCCAGGAGCGACGCTTCCCTGGCTCGAGTGGACAGCAGCCAGAAGCGATCCGCGAGCCGCTGCCGGAAGGTCCGCCGGCCGGCTTCCACGACGATGTTCTTGTTCCTTGTGTGGCGGAGTGCATCCGCGGTCTGAGAGGGCGCGGCGTCGTCTGGCAAATATTGATCGGTCAAGATGCGCGGTGCTCCGTGGGTCGAACGGCGATGCACACGAGGTTGTCCCCTCGGCACAACGGGTCCAGGGGCTGCGGTGGGTCCGTCTGCACGACCTGAATGGCGCGGCGAAGATAGCGCCGCAGCAGAGCCTGGTCTAGGCGCTGGCGAACCCTCGCGCGCAGCCGTCCAATGACTCCCGGAATTCTCGAGCGACGCTGGGAGTGGCCGACGACCGAAGCCTCCGGGCTCACGGTGTTGTAGGATCCGAGGAGCCGCACGGTGAAGCCGGCGTGATTCAGTGCTCGAGTCAGCGAGCTGCGGTCGAATAGGTAGATGTGAAACGGATTAAAGCCACGCCACTTGGCTCCGACGAGCCCGACGTTGGCGCCACCGACGTTAGGCGTGTCGATGATTAGCCATCCGCCGGGCCGCAGGCAATCGTAAGCGCTCCTCAGGAATAGCCCGGGCTCGGAAACGTGCTCGAGCACGTCCTGAGCCAGCACGACGTCAAAGCTGCGGTCGTCGGTCCCACGGAACTCCTCCAGCGTGCCGGTGAATACCTCCACCCCGAAGTGGCGTCGGCTGAACTGTGCCGCGGCTTCGGCGATCTCGACGCCGGTCACCCGCCAGCCTCGCCCGGCGAGGAGTGCCAGCATGTACCCCTTGGCACTGCCCAGCTCGAGCAAGGCCCCCGGTGTCGCCTGAGGCAGATGCGCCACCGTCCGGAGATAGGCACCACGGATTCGCTCGAACTCCGTCCCCGCCGGTCGGGAGAAGAAATAGTAGTTGCGCCGGTAGAGATCGCCGAGCCGCTCGCGGGGAAGTCTCGGCGAGTTGAAGACCAGGCCACATTCACAGCAGCGCCTCAGCACGAACGTGTCCATCTGGCCCCAACGTTGCACGTCCGGAATGAAGCCGACCTCGCTGCGGTCGGCTCCGCACACGAAGCACGGTCGGTTTACCTCTTCGTGGTCGCTGAGCATTTCGCGATCGGTCGGCGAGGCATTCGGGACTGGTTGGTTCATCGCCCTAGGGCCGTTTCGGCATCACGACCGCTCCCCGCGGGTCGAGCTCGGGAGCGAATCGGAGGAGGAGCACGAGATACACCATGACACCGGCGGCGACCGCGATGCCGACCAGCACCGCGTTCGCACCAGTCAGCGCGATCCGAGCGAGGCCCAGCACCGTGGCCATACCGGCGGTCGCTGCCAGCAGCGGACTCCAGAGCGCGATGCGCACCGATGGTGTCACTCCGACCCAGAACTTTCCCAGCCAGTAGGCGACGGGGACCAGCACCACGTTCGCGCCCGCGAACGCGGCCGCAGCGCCCTCGAGCCCGCGGGCGGCCCCGAGCGCCAGCGCCGCGGAGGTGACCACCGTGTAGCTCGCCGACCAGATGATCAGCCCTCCCGGCCGGTTCAGCCCCTTGAGCAGCTGCCCGAACGGAGAGAAGACCGCCCAGGCAACGGCAACCAGGGCGAGCCACGGGATCACGCGTGCCGCCGCCGCCCACCGCGGTCCGAACACGATACCGAGAAGCGGACCACCTGCCAGGGCCGCTGCCAGCGCCAACGGGAAGCTGATGCTCAGAATGATGCGCAAGTAGCGGGTGTACTCGAGGCGAACGGCCTTCTGGTCGGCCTGGATTCGGGAGATGTGGGGGAAGAAATGATTCGAGATGGCGCTCGCGAACGAGGTCACCGGAAAGATCACGATACGGTAGGCCAGGGCGTAGCTGCCGACCGCCGAAGGCCCGAGCAGGTGGCCCAGCAGGAGGCGATCAGTATTCTGGCTGAACGCCTTCAGAAGGTTGAAGCCGAGGACTCTCGAGCCATACCCCCACAAATCCTGAGCGTGGGTTCGGGAGAACTCGCCGATTCGCGGCCGCCACTCGACCGAGCGCCAGACCAGCACGACGCTCGCGAGCGCCACGGCCAAGCTCATGCCGACATAGCTCCAGACCCCGCCGCCCGCCAACGCCAGCGCGATGCCGAGGACGCCGCCGGCCGCGTTGGCGAGGGTGTCGCGAATGGCCAGTGCCTTGAAGTCGAGCCGGCGTTGGAGGAGCGCGGCCTGGGTCAACCCGAAGGAGCGAATGACGAACCCAATCGAGAGCACCGCCATCACCGGCCTCACCTCCGCGCTGTGGAAGAACACCGACGCCGGCCACGACAGCAGGAGACCCAGCATGGCCAGCGCCAACCCGGTCGCGATGTTGAGGACAAAGGCGGAGTGCGCATGGGCGGGCGCAAGATGCTCGCGCTGGATAAGGGCGGCGCCGAGTCCGGCCTCCGCAAAGCCACCGATGATCGCGAGCCAGGCGTTGGCCATCGCGACCACGCCGATCTCCTCCGGCCGGAGGACAAGCGCCAGCACGAGAAAGGTCACATACGATGCCGCCTGCCCACCGATCTGCTGGATGATGGCCCAGGTCACGGCAGGAGCAACACGTTGCGGTGTCGCGTGCTGATCACGAGCTCGTCGAACATCCGCCGTAACTCCCGGATGTCCCGCGTAGTGGGCGCGTCACCGAGCAGCACGAAGGTGGTGAAGAGCGATTCGAGGATCCCGCAGAACTGGTCCCGGTCCATCCCGCTTCGGCGGATGCCGTACGGCCAGAACTCTGCGACCACCGGCACACCTGCCTGAATGGTGCGGGTTCCGCCCGCCAGGACGCGCCCCTCAAACCCCTGAACGTCCATCCAGATGAGCGACGGGCGTTCCCCGGCTGGGCACACGCGCTCGAGCAAGCCATCCAGCGTCGCAGCCGGAACCGTGACCGTCGCTCGCGAGCTCTCACCGTATGCACCGGGTGCCGGGCCCAGAGGCCCCCGGACGCGGTGGTCTCCCCAGTTGTCGGGGGAGAGCTCCAGCTGGACGGATCCCTCCACCGTGCCCAACGCCACTCGCTCGCAGCGGATCGCCTGGGTCAAGCCGTTCTGCCCGACATTGCGCAGTAGCAGCTCGAAATTGGCCGCCTCGGGCTCGACGGCGATGACCCGCGCCGCGTATCCACGAAGGACCAGCGCGATTCCGATGACGCCGATGTTGGCGCCGATGTCCAGCGCCGTCCCGTCAGGTGGTGCCATGCCACGGCGGCGCAGTTCCTTGATGGCGGCATCGATCAAGTGCGACTCGTACTCTCGCCCCACGTACAACCGCTGGGCCATCAGGCGGTACCCGGTGTTGACCGTGAGGCGCCCGTTCGCCGTGGAGACGGTCAGTAGTCGTGGAGCGCCTTGCTCCAGCTGTCGCCATCGGATCGCCCGGAATTGGCGGCCTGCCCAACCAAGCGCCCGGGACCCGAGGGCGACCCAGCCGGCGTGCCGGTGGGCCCCATTGATCGAGGCTTCCGGAGCCTCACGAGTCATCGTCAGGCCATCCCCCCGAGAGTGGAACGACCGGCTGGCGATCGAGCGGCGCCTCCATGAGCCGGCGCCGCGCAACGCTGCCGCACCGCGGCCACGACCTCTCCCGGCCGGATACTCCGCATGCACTCACGCCATGTGCAATCGGGCGACAGTACTCCGCTGGGAGCGAGACAGGGTTCCCGGTTTCCTCGGCAGTCGACCGGCACGAGCAGGGTGTGCCCCGTGCCATAAGGCCTGGTTCGGGTCCGATCGGTCGGCCCGAAGATGCCGATAACCGGCGTTCCGACCGCTCCCGCGATGTGCGTCAAGGCGCTATCGGTGGAGACCAGGAGCTCACTCCGCTCCAGGACCGCCGCGGCTACTCGGAGGGAGCAGGAGCCGGCCAGGTTGACCGCCCCCCCGCCGCGGCAGATCTCCGCGAGGAGGTCCCGCTCGACGGCGGACCCGAGCCCGAGCACGGCGAGTCCCGCGGCAGTCAGCTCGCTCGCCAGTGTTCGCCAGTACTCGGTTGGCCAGCGCTTCCAATGCTGGTGCGCACTGCTCCCCGGCTGGATCGCCACCCAGGGACGATCCGGCGCCAGGCCGAGGTCTTGGGTCAGGCGCCGGGCCGCCGCCCGATCTTCGTCGGCCACCACCAATCGCGGCGCACGGCGAGACGGCACGTGCCCGAGCTTCTCCACCATGGCCAGGTACCGATCGACTTCGTGATCGTAGTCACCCATGACGACCGGCAGGTTGAAGAGCCAGTCGAGCTCGGAGCTGAACCGGCCGCTGCTCACGTGACCCACACGGTACGGTATGCGCCCGAAAATGGCGGCCATGACGATGTCGTGCGTCGCGCCGTTGAAGCGGATCGCGCACAGATCCCATCCCTGCCGCGCGAGGCGCAGGCCGGCAATCGCACGAGCCAGACGGGACGACCCGCGGACCACGATCACTTCATCCACCAATCCTGGCCAGTCGAAGATCGCGCGGCTGGCAGCATCAGCCTCCAGCGTGACCGCGAGGTGAGCGGCAGGAAACCGATCTCGAAGCGCCCGCAATGTCGGCTCGAACATCACGGCGTTACCGATGCCCATGCTGCCGGAGAGCAGGATGCGTCGGACTCCCTCGCTAGGAATCGAGGCGGGTACGCGGGGGGCAAGAAGGCGGAGCGCGCCTCGCAACGCGAACCGGTTGAGGGAACCGGTGGCCGCGCGAAGTCGGGCCGTGATGTCTAGCCCTCCGGGCGCCAGCACGTCATCGAGCGACGTCTCGGTTGTCATTGGCGGTATCCGCAGCTGTGCTCTCCAAGTCGGCGTTCGGCGAGCCAACAATGTAACGAGGGTCTCAGAGCCAGGAGCATCCTCACGGCATACCGACGGTCGCGGCGTTACGAAGGCCATCGAAATAGCGCTGCCACTGATCCGTGATGGTAGGCAGGGTCCACCCGCGCTGAACGAGTGCTTGACCAGCCGAAACGGCCAGACGACGCACCTCAGGGTCGAAAATGTAGCGCCGAAGGCCCCCTGACCAATCATCCAAGACACAGCACTCCTCGAACGGCCGATAGCTCGGGATCCCGCTGGCCACCACGGCCAGTCCTGCGCTGAGCGCGGTGACGAGCCGGTTGTTGGTCTTGCACCGGGTGAAGGGGTTCTCCCGGATCGGGATCAAGGCGATGTCGTGCAGCCGAAGCGCGTCCAGGAACGTCTCCGCGCTCCACTCCAGATAGTGGGTAGGCACGGTCCAGGGACGTATCAAGCGAGCGAACTTGGCGGTCGAGTTGCTGATGACGGTGAGGCTCAGGGGATGTTCCCCGTGCAGCGATTCGAGTAGCGGGCGTAGAATCTCGAGATCGCGCATGCCATGGTCGCGCGTCCGCCCGCCGTGGGAACCGAACCAGACGAGCCGGGTCTGAGCGTCACGGGCCCCGAGTCGAGCGCCCAGCGCGCGGACTCGATGCCGGGCCAACCATCGCTCCCAGGGGAAGGCACGCACTCCCTCGATTCTGGTCTCGACCGCGTCGCCGATCACGGTAACGGGTTTACCGTCCCCCACCTCCTGGCGGAGCACCTGGGCCATCACGTCGGTGGATGCTATCAACTCGTCCGCCTCGCCCAGCATTCGTCGCAGCTGATCGGCCTCCAACCGGAGGTCACCGCGGTTCAGCGGGTTGTAGAATTGATTGTCGCACAGATCGAGCACAATTCGAGTGCCGTTCGCCCGCAAGCGCCGGGATTCCGCCTGGATCGAATCCTGGTACACCTTCGAGTAGACCACGGCGGAGTACGCGCCACTGCGAGCTGTTTCGAAGACCTCGATCGGATAGCCCCGTCGCCGGAGCTCGCGAATCGGGTTGAGGCAGCGAATCCGGACGCTGGCGACCCGGGCGTCGCTCGCGAATGGTCGCCAGCCGACGAGGAATCGTCCCGGCCGGACGGACGACGCGCCCTCTTCCCGGCTCAGGTGGACCTCAACTCCCCATACCGCCTTCTCACCCACTCCTGATAGCTCCCGTCCATGACACCCCGCCACCAGGGCTCGTTGGCGAGAAACCAGGCAATCGTCTTCCGGATGCCGCTCTCGAAGCTCTCCCTCGGCACGAAGCCCAGCTCCCGCTCGATCTTGCTCGCGTCGATGGCATACCGGCGGTCGTGGCCGGGCCGATCCGTGACGAAGTTCACAAGAGACTCGGCCTTCTCACCCTTGGCCGCAGGCGCCGAGGGAAAGCGCCCGGCCAGCTCTCCGTGGGCGGCGAACGCCTCGTCCACCAGGCGGCAGAGGAGTCGCACGATGTCGATGTTTCTCCACTCGTTTCGCCCGCCCACGTTGTACGTCTCTCCCAGTCTGCCTCTCGTCGCCACCAGCTCGACCGCCCGGCAGTGATCCTCGACGTACAGCCAATCGCGAATGTTGAGCCCGTCACCATACACCGGCAGCGGCCGGCCCTCGAGCGCGTTCACCAGCATCAGCGGAATCAGCTTCTCGGGGAAGTGATAGGGTCCGTAGTTGTTCGAGCAGTTGCTCGTGGTAACCGGCAGCCCGTACGTGTGATGGTAGGCGCGCACCAGATGGTCCGAGGCCGCTTTGCTTGCCGCGTATGGGGAGTTGGGCGCGTATGGCCTCTCCTCGGAAAACGCAGGCTCCTCGGGGCCGAGCGACCCGTAGACTTCGTCGGTAGAGACGTGGTGGAATCGCCTCCCCTCCCCTCCCGTTCCCTCCTCCAGCCACACCCGTCTCGCCGCCTTCAGCAGCTCGTGGGTACCGGCCACGTTGGTCTCGATGAACGCGTCGGGTCCCACGATCGACCGGTCCACGTGCGACTCCGCGGCGAAGTGAACGAGCAACGTCACCGCGTGATCCCGCAGCAGCCGCTCTGCCAGCCCCGGTGTCCGGATATCGCCCCGCACAAACTCGAACCCGGGATGCGACCTCACCGGCTCGAGGCTCGCGAGATTCCCCGCGTACGTCAGCGCGTCGAGCACCACGACCTTGTCGGCCGGGTGCGCCCGTACCCAGTGATGCACGAAATTGGCGCCGATGAAGCCGGCGCCGCCCGTGACGAGCAGGCTAGCCACGCCGCAACGCCTGCAGCATCAGCCGGAGGTTCACCCGCCAGTGCGGCGGAGTTCGGCCGAGTGCAGCCCATGTCGTGGTCTTGTCGAGAACGCTGTACGGAGGGCGGGTCGCCGGCCGGGGATAATCCGCCGTGCGAACGGGTCGAACCGGCACAGCGCGGTCGAGCAGGCCGAGCGCGAGCGCCTCTTCCTGGATCGCGACGGCAAAGTCGTACCAGCTCGCGACGCCTGCGTCGGTCCAATGATGGACACCGCGCATCCCCGGCCGCTCCGCGATCGCCCATATCGCCTCGGCGAGCCCCTGAGCCCGAGTCGGCGTCCCCACCTGATCGCTCACGACGTCGACCGAGTCCTGCTCCGCCATGAGCCTCAGCATGGCCAGGACGAAGTTCCTGCCGTGCACCGAGTAGAGCCAGGCCGTGCGCAGCACGACGGCGGATCCTTCGCAAATGTTCGCGACCTCACGCTCGCCCTCGAGCTTGGTCCGGCCGTACACGCCAAGCGGGTTCGTCGCAGCGTCCGGAGCGTAGGGACGTCCCTGCCGCCCATCGAAAACGAAGTCGGTGGAGACGTGAATGATCCGAGTGCCGTGCTCGCGCGCCGCCCCGGCAATATTCGCCGCGCCCCGCGCGTTGACCGCCGCGGCGCCGTCGGCATCCGACTCGGCGGCATCCACGCCGGCATAGGCGGCGGCGTTGATGGCCAGTCCTGGCCGTTCGCGCTGGAAGACAAATCGCACGTCCGCTTCGTTCGAGACATCGAGCATCCGGCGGTCGCACGGAATCACGCGCCACCCCTTCGGCACGGTCGCCTGCAGCTCGAGGCCGAGCTGCCCGCCGGCGCCGGTGATGAGTGCCGTGCGGACCAGCGGAGAGGTCACGGATAGGTGTCCGCGTCGCTGAGAGAAAGCCCTGCCGCATCCTTCGCGGAAAGCACCGGCTTGCCGCCCGACAGCGGCCACTCGACGCCCACTTCGGAGTCATCCCACCTCAGAGTGCGGTCGTACTCCGGGGCGTAGAAGTCGGTGACCTTGTACAGCACATCGGCCCACTCGCTCGTCACGTAAAAGCCGTGCGCGAAGCCGGGCGGGACCCAGACCTGTCGGTGATTCTCGCCCGACAGGATGGTCCCCACCCAGCGGCCGAAGGTGGGAGAAGACCGGCGAAGATCCACCGCCACGTCAAATACTTCGCCCGCCGCGACCCGCACCAGCTTCCCCTGCGGATGTCGGATCTGGTAGTGCAGGCCCCGCAGCGTCCCACACCCGGATCTGCTGTGATTGTCCTGCACGAAGGGAAGATCAATGCCCGCCGACCGGTAGCGTTGCTCCTGCCATACCTCGAGGAAGAAGCCACGCACATCCTCCCGCACCACCGGCTCGATCACCATCACCTCGGGGATGGCGGTCTGGATCACATTCACGGGCTGTCCCCAGTGAGCAATCGGAGGAGATACTGACCGTATGCCGTCTGTCGGAGCGGCTCGGCGAGCCGTTCGAGCTGTTCCTCCCCGATATAGCCCATCCGGTACGCGATCTCTTCGGGACAGGAGACCTTGAGCCCCTGTCGTTGCTCGATCGTCTCGATGAAGTGGCTTGCTTGCAAGAGCGCTTCGTGGGTCCCCGTATCGAGCCAGGCGGTGCCTCGCCGCAGCACCTCGACCTGGAGCTCGCCCTTCCGAAGGTACCAGGCATTGACATCCGTGATCTCCAGCTCGCCGCGGGCTGAGGGCCTGATCTCGCGCGCGATGTCCACCACCCGGTTGTCGTAGTAATAGAGTCCCGTGACCGCGTAGTTCGAGCGGGGATGCGCCGGCTTCTCTTCGATCGCGATCGCCCGGCGGTGCTCGTCGAATTCCACGACGCCATACGCGCCGGGATTCTGTACGTGATAGGCAAAGATCGTGGCGCCGTCCGGGCGACACGCCACGCGCTGGAGGAGATCGCTCAGGCCGTGGCCATAGAAGATGTTGTCGCCCAGCACCAGGCACGCCTGATCGCGACCGATGAACTCGCGGCCGATGATGAACGCTTGTGCCAGCCCGTCGGGCGAGGGCTGCTCCGCGTAGGAGATCGACAGCCCCCAGGCACGTCCATCGCCCAGGAGCCGCTCGAAGGCCGGGAGATCTCGTGGAGTCGAGATGAGAAGAATGTCCCGCGTCCCACCCAGCATGAGGGTCGAGAGCGGATAGTAGACCATCGGCTTGTCGTACACCGGCAGCAGCTGCTTGCTGACTGCCCTAGTGACGGGATGAAGCCGCGTTCCGGAGCCCCCAGCCAGAACGATTCCCTTGCGCCGGACAGCCGGAGCCGGTCGCGGCGCGCTAGTACTCAAGCGGCAGGGCCACCCGGCGGCCGTCGCGCGCCGACAGGTAGATTGCGATCAGGATCTCGAGGGAATGGAGCCCTTCGCGACCGTCTGTGTCCGGGATGGCCTCGCCGCGGAGGGATCTGATCACGTTGTCGTAGTAGAGGGGATGGCCGAAGCCGTACACCGAGCTCGTCTCGTAGCTCGCCTGCTCGACCGCCTGGTCGTCGGGATCGGGCTCGTCGAAGGCCCAGTGCTCGATCTTGTTGACGGCCACGCCGCCCACCTTCACCGTCCCCTTCTCGCCGATGATGGTGATCGACCCTTCGAGATTCTTGGGGTAGGTGAGCATCGTGACGTTCATCGAGCCCAGCGCGCCGGTGCGCCAGCGGATGCTGGCGACGCCGGTATCCTCGACCTGGATGTTGCGCGCGAGGGTGGCGGTGAACGCCTGGACGCTCTCCACCGGACCGATGAGCCAATCGAGCAGATCCACGTAGTGGCTCGCCTGGTTCATGAAGGCGCCGCCGTCGAATTCCCAGGTGCCCCGCCAGCTGGCGCTGTCGTAGTACGACTGGGGCCGGGTCCAGAAGACATTGATGTTGACCATATAGATCCGGCCGAATCGCCTCTTTTCCATGGCGCGTTTCACGAGCTGGAGAGTAGCGTTCCGGCGGTTCTGCTTGACTACGAAGAGGTGGACCCCGGCCTCATCGCAGGCGTGCACCATCTTCTTACCGTCCTGCCAGTTCGTGGCCATCGGCTTCTCGGTCATGACGTGGCGGCCGGCGGCGGCCACCTGCACTGCCTGGTGGGCATGGATCCCGCTTGGTGTCGCGATGATCACGATGTCGGCGTCGGTTCCCGCCAGCATCGCCTCGAGCGACCGGAACCCAGGCGCCCCCGTCCTCGCCTCAGCCTTGGCCAGCGCCTCCGCGTCGATTTCACACACCCCCACCATCTCGGCCCGATCGGCATGGCGGTCGAGGGCATCGAAATGATTCGCCGAGATTCGTCCACAGCCCACCAGCGCGAACCTGATCTTGCGATCTCGGATGAATGGCTTGGTGATGAACATGGGGCTCGGGGGAAAGGGGGAGCGGGCAGTGACGGCGGAAATGTAAGGTGCTATGGGCTATAGGCCATAGGCGGTCGGAGGTCGGAGGTCGGAGGTCGGGAGTCGGAAGTCGGAGGTCGGAAGTCGGCGGCCCGCGGTCGGTGTCGGCCGGGAACCTCAAGGCCATCTGGCATCGGCTGACGTAGTGCCGGAGCGGCCGGTCGGGCGTGGGCGCGCCACGGCGTTCTTTTGTGGCGTGTCCGCGCACGAGCGCCGCGACGGCATCACAACAACAGCTCGCCTCAGGTCCCCGCATCCCGGCCGCCTGCCTTGTGACTTCCGGCAGCCGATACTATCTTGTGAATAGTTTCACAAACCCGCTCGTCGCCTCGTTCCGCCGCTCGCGGTGGCCGAGCGGCTTGGCCATTCTCGGCCCTCGAGGAGAATCACCATGGCGACTGTGACTCCACCGGCTTCGCTCCACGCCACCTACCCCGCTGACCTCATCAGCAAGCTCTTTGCCCCGCCCGAAAGCGAAGTCCCCGCGGACAAGCTCCGGCGACTCCTGCGAGATGCCCAGGCCAAGGGGAGCTTCCTCCATACCGCCGGCGCCTACGATGCCTTCTCCTCGGCCATCATGACCCGCCTCGGCTTCTCGACCTTGTACGGCAGCGGCTGGCAGCTCGCGGCGACGAAGAGCATGTATCCCGACATCGGCATCTACCATTCACACCAGATGGTCGAACTGGTGCTGGAGATGCGGAAGGGCATCGAGGGAGCTCGGAATACCCACTGGTACGATACCGAGGGGAAGGAATTGCTCGGCGCGCCGCCTGCGTTCGTGGACATGGAGGCCGGGTTCGGCGGGTCGACTCAGACGTTCACCCTCGCGACCGAGCTGATCCGGGTCGGCGCCGCCGGCGTCCATCTCGAGAACCAGGACCCCTCCAACCGCACCTGCGGCCACATCGTCAACGTCGGCAAGCAGAAGCGCCACAAGGTGCTGGTGCCACGGAAGGCCTGGCTGGCCAAGCTCAAGGCAATCAAGGCCGCCGCCGAGGCAACCGGGGTGGACGTGGTGATCATCGCCCGGACCGATTCGGTGGACGGCGCCCTACCCGACCAGGAGCCGGGCGGCGTGAAGATGGCAATCGAGGACGCGTGGGAGGCGGCGGAGCTCGGCGTGGACGTGATCTGGCCGGAGTTCAACAATACCCGGCTCGATCAGCCTCAGGAGTTCAGCGAGGGCGTGCGCAAGTATTACCCTAGTCAGATGCTCGGCTTCAACCTGTCCCCGTCGCTCTACTTCGGGAAGGACAAGAAGTCCGGCACGCTCATCACCAATCAGCAGCTCGCCGACCTGGGCTTCATTCTCCAGTTTTCGACGCTGTTCAATTTCCGCACTGCCGGCATGGCCATGGAGAAAGGTCTGCGCAAGTTCCTCAAGAGCGGCATCGACGCGCTGGCAGATCTGCAGATTGAGGAAGACGAGGGGGCCGGTGGGGTGCCGACGACCAAGATGCACCAGAAATTTGCCGGCATGAACCGCTGGCTGATCCTGGAGCAGGTGTTGAGCGGGAACGATTGACCCTGGAAGCGAAAGGCTGGAGGCGTAGCGCCTCCAGCCTTGCATCTGGGAGGATTGAGCCCCTGGCCTTTAGTGGCTTCCCAGAATGTAACTCGGTGGCGGTGCCATGCTGTCACCGGTGCTGTCCGGCGACGACGGTGGATTGTTCGGCGCGCTGTAACTGCCACAGCCCACGGCGCCTGCCATGATGCCGATCATGCCAATCAAAGAGCAGGCGGCACTCAAGCGGATTCGCATCCGACCTCCTCGAGAAGGTTATCTGACTGTCTCTCGCGTGATCGGTGATTCACATCACCTTGAATGGCCGGCCTCCCCTACCCTAGCCCGTCCTTCGTTCCCGCCTCCCCGGTCCCCGCTCGGCGCTCACCTCCACCCCCTGGCTCTTGAGCCGCTCGACCTGCCATGACTCGAGCCGGACCACGACGTCGCACTGGCTGTCGTGGTCTTCGCGCGAGAGCACTTCGCCCTCGCGGTACAGGGCCGCGAGTCGCGCCCCATCGGTCACCGGAAGCCGGATGCGCACGGTGGGGCGGCCGGCCCGCTCGAGGTCGCGCAAGACGGCCTTGAGCGAGACGAGCCCGTCTGTCCGCTGAGTCGTGGTAGTGACGGCGCCCGGATACAGCTCGCGGACTCGCGCGGCGAATCCGGTCGAGTCGGGAACCGCGTCGAGCTTGTTGAAGACGGGGAGGATCGGCCGGTCGGCCAGATCGAGCTCGGCGAGCACCCGCTCGACCACGTGCATCTGCCCTTCCCAGTCATGGTGGCTCGCATCGACGACGTGGAGCAGCATGTCGGCCTCGCGCACCTCCTCGAGGGTGGCGCGGAAGCTGGCCACGAGGTGGTGAGGCAGTTTGCGAATGAACCCTACGGTGTCGGTGACTCGAGCGCGCTGTCCCTCGCCCAGATCGACTTCACGGGTCAGGGTGTCCAGGGTCGAGAAGAGACGGTCTTCCACCAGGATTTCATGCTCGCCCGAGAGCCCTCGCAGGATACTCGACTTCCCGGCGTTGGTGTAACCGACGAGGGCCACGCTCAGCATGGGATCACGGCCGGCGCGCATGTTCTCGCGGTGACGCTCCACTCCCTCGAGTTTGGCCTTGAGTGCCTGGATGCGGCGGCGAATGATCCGGCGGTCGGTCTCGAGCTGAGTTTCGCCCGGGCCCCGAAGGCCGATGCCGCCGCGGATACGGGAGAGGTGGGTCCACATCCGCGTGAGCCGCGGAAGCAGGTACTCGAGCTGCGCGAGCTCGACCTGGAGCTTGGCCTCGTGACTGCGGGCCCGGGTCGAGAAGATGTCGAGGATGACTTCGGAGCGATCCATCACGCGAACCTGGAGCTCACGCTCGAGATTCGCCCCCTGCACCGGGCTCAGCTCGTCGTCGAAAATGACGAGGGTGGCTCCGGCTTCCGCGACGGCGGCAGCCACCTCTTCGACCTTCCCCTCGCCGATCAGCGTGCCTGGATTGGGAGTCGCGATGTGCTGGGAGATGCGGCCAACCACTTCCGCGCCGGCGGTGTCGACCAGGCGGGTCAGCTCCTCCAGATGCTCCGTGATGTGGCGGGCGTCGAGTGATCCCTTCCGCGGTGCGGCGACCAGTACTGCCCGTTCGATGGGATCGCGGACCTGAATCGGTGTTTTCGTCGAGATGCCTTGCCTCCCTGCCTCAGCGACTCGGGGCAGGCAAGATGCCGCCCGAACGGGTGAGTGGTGCGCGCCCTTCCTGCGTGAACGCCACGTTGTGTTTACCGAACGGGGTGTCGAGCGTGACCTGCCCCTTCATCGTGTACGGGAGGTCTCTACCCGCGAGGGCGGCCCGTACCGCGGCGCCCACTCCGGACCGGTTGAATCGCAGCGGCAGCGTAAGGGGAGTCGTCTCTCTCCTGCCGGTCCGAAACTCGCCGTCGTACTCGACGTCACCGAGATGAGATCCATCGACATCGAAACCGACTTGCAACCGGGTGCCCTGCAGATCGAAGCCGTTGGGATTTTCCACCACGAGATTCAGCTCCATCACTCCACCGGTCGGGCTGACGCCGCGTAGAACGACCCGGTCGAGCCTGATGTCCGGATCCTTGAAATTGCCGGGTATGCCCACGCACCCTGCGACCAGCAGGCCGAGCCCCATCAAGGCGCTCGGCTTCATCCAGCCTCCGACGCACCGGCTTCCCGGGAATATAACCGCTGGCCTCATTCGGAATCGGGCCCGGCGCTGCCTTCACCCCCGCCGCCACCCTCCGACTCCTGTTTGCGCTTGTCCCACCACGCCAGCCGTTCAGCCACGCGGCGCTCGTAGCCGAAGGGTCCCGGCCGATAGAACATGGTGCCTCGCAGCTCCTCGGGGAGGTATTCCTGCGGGAGGTAGGCGTCCGCCGAGTCGTGTGCGTACTGATACCCGCGGCCGTAGCCCAGCTGCTTCATGAGACCGGTCGGCGCGTTTCGGATGTGGAGTGGTACCGGAGCAGCCGGCGTGTTGCGCGCGGCGTCGAGTGCCGCACCGAGTGCGACCTTCGAGCTGTTCGACTTGGGCGCCGTGGCGAGATAGATCGTCATCTCGGCCAGCGGCAGGTACCCCTCCGGCGGGCCCAGCATATGGAAGGCGTCGCGAGCGGCAACCGCGAGCGGCAGCGCGTTGGGATCGGCGAGCCCGATGTCCTCCGCGGCCATCGCGATTGCTCGGCGAAAGAGAATCATCGGATCCTCACCGCCGTCGAGCATGCGCGCCATCCAGTAGAGGGCACCCTGCGGATCGCTCCCGCGCAGCGATTTGTGGTACGCCGAGAGGAGATTGAAGTGCTCCTCGCCGGCCTTGTCGTATCGTGCGAACCGCTTCTGCATCGCCTCGCGAGCCACTTCCAGGGTGATCCTGCCACCCGCGCCCACATGCGCCGCGGCGGCCTCGAGCACTGTCAGCACGCGGCGTGCGTCGCCATCCGCCTCCACGGCGATCGCGGCGATCGCCTGGTCGTCGACTTCGAGGTGCATCTCGCCGAGGCCCCGCTCGGCATCGTCGAGCGCCCGGCGGACCAGCGTCTCCAGGTGCGCCGCGGCGAGGGGCTCGAGGACGAAGACGCGGGTTCGCGAGAGCAAGGCGCCGTTGATCTCGAAGCTGGGGTTCTCCGTGGTGGCGCCGATCAGGGTGATCGTCCCGTCTTCCGAGGGCGGCAGGAGACTGTCCTGCTGGGCCTTGTTGAGCCGGTGGATCTCGTCGACGAAGAGGATCGTCCCGGAGCTACCCGAGTCGAGTCTACCCCGCGCCCCCGCCACGATCTCTCGTATTCTCGGCACACCCTCGGACACCGCGCTGAACGGAACGAACGCCCGTGCAGTGGTGGTGGCAACAAGCCGCGCGAGCGTCGTCTTCCCGGTTCCCGGCGGGCCCCAGAAGATCATCGAGCCTGGCACGCCGCGCTCGATCGCCTCGCGGAGCGGACGGCCGGGAGCGAGGAGGTGCTCCTGTCCCACGAATTCCTCGAGCCCTCTCGGCCGCATTCGCGCCGCGAGTGGCTGGGACGCCTGGCCGGCGAAGAGCGACTCCCCGGCTTCGGCCGGAGAACGCGGGCGCGGCATCAGGGCACCCACCCCACGACCATGCGTTCGACCAGGAAGTAGCTCAACGCACCGCCGAAGAACGCCGCCGCCGTGAGCCAGCCGCGCCGCCCCTGGAAGTGCGGAACGAGGTTCGATGCCGCCACATAGAGGGTGACTCCGGCCGAGATCGCGAGCCCATGTCTTGCCAGCGGCGCGACGCGCTCGGTGAGCAGGACGCCCAGGATCGTGGCCACGCCGAGGACCGCCGCGCCACCGATGGCGCGCGCCCGCGTCTGTCCGCCCGCGACCATCACGCTCGCGATCGTCACGCCCTCAGGAAGCTTGTGAAGCAGGACGGCCAGAAAGAGCAGGATGCCGAGCCGCCCCGAGACCAGGAAACCGCTGGCGATGGCCACCCCGTCGAAGAAGGTGTGGAGCGTGAGCCCGAGCAACGCCGATGTGCCGGCCGTGGCGCTGACCTTGTGGGTCTCCTCGCCGAAGTGAAAATGGGGCGTGAACACGTGCTGCGCGAGGTGAACAGCGAGGTAGCCGAAGAGCACGTAGAGCGCCGGTGAAGAGGTGTCCCGAAGTACCTCGGGCATGACTCCGAGCACCGCGACCGAGAGCATGAACCCGGCCCCGAACGCCAGACCGGCCTCGATCGCCTGGAGACTGCGGCGCTCGTGCCGCACCACCGCGAGCGCGCCGACGATGTTGCCCAGAGCCGCGGCCACGGCGAAGAGGAACGGGCTCAGCGCATCTCCCGGGCGAGCGCGAGCAGCGACTCGCGCGTGTTGCGGGTCGGATCCTCGAGCACCCGGTCCAGCAATGCCGCGAGCATCTCACCGATCCTCGGGCCATTCAACCCCAGCTGCTGGAGGTCGCCGCCGCCGATCGCCAGATCGCCGCGGGAGAGCGGGTCCTTCCGCTCACGCACGCGACGCACGATGGCGGCCCACGGCGCATCTTCACCCCTGCGCAGCGCCCAGAGCGCCAGCAGATCATCGGCCGCCTTGCCGACGGTGGCCAGCCAGCGGCGCACGGCGATCTCGTCTTCACCCGCGGGCGCCTGCGGCATGTCCGCCAGCGCCCCGGCGCGATCGATTTCCGCCCCCGACGCCTTGAGGCGCCGGAGAACACCGGCCGGGTCGGCCACGAGCAGCGCGGTGAGAAGAACGGGATCGCGCCGGGCGGGACCGACGGTCGCCGCCCGGGCGATCGCCTCTGCCGGAGCCGCCTCGAGCTCGGGGATCAGCCGCGCCGCCGCGCCGCTCTCGCGCCATAGCCGCACCAGCTCGGCGACGGACCCGGCCGTCGTGAGCCCCTTGAACCACTCGTCCCGCACCCGTTCCGCCGACAGCCGGGGCAGGCCGTCCGCACCCTGCACCACGGCCTCCCACGTGGCCGGATCGACCGCGAAGCCGAACCGCGCGGCGAACCGAATCGCGCGAAGGATGCGAAGGTAGTCCTCCCGAAATCGCTGTGCGGGCTCCCCGACCGCCCGCACGAGACCGCGCCGAAGATCAGCCTCACCCTGAAACGGGTCCCGCCATTCGTGGCGGACAGGATGGTAGGCGAGCGCGTTGATCGTGAAGTCGCGACGGGCCAGATCATCTTCGAGCGAGACGCCATAGCGCACGACGGCGTGCCTTCCGTCGGTGACGACGTCGCGACGGAAGGTGGTCACCTCGTGGACGACCCGCCGGCGGTCGAACACGCCGACCGTTCCGTACTTCTCGCCCACCGGCGCCGTGCGCTTGAAGAGCGATTGCACCTGCGCCGGGGTGGCGGCCGTGGCCAGGTCGTAATCGGCATGCGGGTGGCCAAGCAGAGCGTCCCGCAGCGCGCCACCGACGCACCACGTTTCGTGCCCCGCGGCCTCGAGCGTGCGGGCGATTTCCAGCACGTCCTCCGGGATCGGCAGCGACGCTGGAAAGCTCATTGGGCGCCGTAGGCCACACCGGCGGACAACGCGATGGTCAGCTCCATCCGGGCCTGTGACGGAGAGCGGGGACCGGCGGGCAGTGCGCCCATCGCCACGGTACGTGCCCCGCCGCCGTCGAAGGCATACGCCGGCGCCACCTCGCCGAAGGGGCACCGCGTGGCCAGGACCACAGGCTTGCCAGCGTCGAGCCACCGGGCGATCGCCGGCACCGCACCGGGAGGGACGTTGCCGCTGCCGAAGGCGATCACCACCACGCCGTCATGCGTCGAGCGCGCGAGATCGAGCATGGCGCCGTCGTCGCCCACCACCATCGGAACCTGTGCCACCCGCGCGGTCAGTCCTCGCGGCTCGAGCGGCCGGCTCCGCGGGAGGGATGGGACGAGGTAGTGGACCTGGCCGCCCGCCACCCGACCGACCGGACCGGCATGGGGCGCGGCGAAGGCATCGACATTCGTCGCGTGCATCTTGACCGCCGTCCGGCCCGCGAACACGGCGCCGTTGAACGCGACCATGGTGCCGCGTCCGGCGCTGGTTTCGCTCGCCGCAACCGTCGCCGCGTCCGTGAGATTGCGGGGACCATCCCATTCCACGTCGCTGGACGTGCGCATGGCGCCAGTGATCGCCACGGGGACCGCGGGATCCAGCGTGCGGTCGAGGAGATACGCGGTCTCCTCGATCGTGTCGGTACCATGAGTGATCACGATGCCGGCCACCTCGCCCGACTCCGCCACTTCTCGGACACGCTCACGCAGCGCCCATAATTTGTCCGGACCAAGATGGCAGGCCGGAAGCCTGGCCCAGTTCTCGATCCGAAAGGGCGCGACGCGCTCGAGCTCGGGCGCGAGCCCCACCAGCGCTTCGCCACCGTGGGTCGGCACGTTGCCTCCCGCCGCCTCGTCGCGCCGCATCGAGATGGTGCCGCCGGTGAAGAGGAGGTGGATCATCCGCAGAGCACGCTCCCCCCATTGACGTTGAGCACCTCGCCGGTGATGTGGCGGGCCAGATCGCTGCAGAGAAAAACGATCGGGCCGGCGATGTCCTCGGGAGACGGGATCCGTCCGACTGGTATCGTTTGCCTCACCCGCTCCCGGCCTGCCCCGGCAAATGCCGGAGCGCACATCTCCGTGTCCACCCACCCCGGCGCGACGCAATTGACCAGGATGCCCGGCGCGCATTCGATGGCAAGCGACTTGGTGAGCGCGATCACCGCCCCTTTGGTGGCGGCATAGTCGGCGTGAAAGGCTTCGCCTCGCTGGCCGGCGGTGCTGGAGACCAGCACGATCCGGCCGCCCTCACCCATGATCCGGAGCGCGGCACGAGTACTGAGAAAGAGCCCGTCCAGATTGGCCGCCATCGTTGCGCGCCATCGCTCGCCGGACATCCGCGCGAGAGGGACGTCGCTGGCCGGCCAGATGCCGGCGTTCGCGATGAAGCAATCGAGACGGCCGAAGGCCCGGCCGACGGTGGCCGCCATCCGTTCGCATGTGGCTGGGTCGGCCAGGTCGCCGGCGCACACAGCCGCACGCCGGCCGAGCGCGCGGATCTCCGTCGCGACCGACTCGGCTTCAGCCGCACGCGAGAGATAGGTGATGGCTACGTCCGCCCCGGCTCGGGCAAGCTGGAGCGCGGCCGCGCGGCCGATCCCCCGGCCTCCACCGGTGACGAGTGCGGCCTTCCCGGCGAGTGAGATCATGCGGTGGGCAGCAGCGCTTCCTCGACCAGCTCGACGATCAGATGCTCCAGTGTCATGTGCATCACCTGGACGCGCCCTCCCACCTCCGAGGGCACGACGATCGCGTCGTCGACGAGCGCGGTGAGGGGATTGGTGCCCCCGCCGAGGAAGGCGACGCTGCCGGCCCCCCGTGCACGGGCAGCCCGGGCAGCCGCGAGGAGATTCGGGCTCTTACCGCTCGTACTGTGCAGCACCAGGAGGTCGCCGGGATTGCAGAGCGCCTCGACCTGGCGGGCGAAGATCTGCTCGTATCCGAGATCGTTGGCGGCGGCGGTGAGGATCGAGGTATCGGTCGTCAGGGCGACCGCGGCCAGTGGGCGGCGGGTGGCGGCGTAGCGGACGATGTATTCGGCCGCGATGTGCTGGGCGTCGGCCGCGCTGCCGCCGTTTCCGCAGAAGAAGAGGGTGCCCCCGCCCTGCAGCACCACCGCGTAGCGAGCCGCCACGGTCACCACCCGATCGGCGAGTGACTTGCTCGCCACGGCCGTGCGCGCCAGCTCGTCCAGCTCGCGCTCGACGCGCGCGCGACTCATTCCTCGCCCTCGAGCAGCACCCGGAGTCGCTGAATGAGCGACTGCTTGATCCTGAGCGGCGGCACCGGCAGGAGCGGCTCGTCGGCGAGAATGGCGCCGGGATTGGTCACCGCCAGCAACGTCGCCTGCTGGATGCCGCCCTGCTCGGTGAGGAACTTGAAGCCGGACGCCACCGTGCGCCCGTCTCCGTGATTGTCGCCCGCGATGATGTCACCGAGCCCATGCTCCAGCAGCTCGCGCACTCTCTGACCGCGGGCCGAAGAGCGGAACAGCGTGGTCGCATCGAGCTGCATCCGCGCGCCGAGATGGCGCCACCGCTCCACGGCGCGGGAGGTACAGCAGCTATAGCGCTCCGGGTGCGCCACGATCGCGTGCAGGCCCATCTCCTTGATGCGGGCGAGCGCGTTGCTCACGGCGCCGAGAGCCACGAGCCGGGGAAATTCGACCAGGATATAGCGCGTGCCGCCGAGCGTGATCCGGCGGATCTGCCCGGTGTCGTTCGACAGCGGGCGATCGAGCATCACCTCGGCGCCGCGATGGAGCCGGGGAAGCGGTGGCGCCTCCGCCTTGAGCTCCTCGAACGCCCGCTCGTGCTTGGCGGGGGGCCCGGTGACGGCGTCCCCGGCTCGCATGTGCGGCGTGAGACAGATATCGGTCACGCCTACCCGCGCCATTTCCCGCAGCACCCCGGCCGACTGCGCGACCGATCGGGAACCGTCGTCCACACCGGGAAGAAGATGGGAGTGAAGATCGATCACTGGGGCGGGCGACCGGCGTGAAGCACCGTGGTGGCGAACTCGCCGAGCCGCTCGGGAGCCGTCTCCGCTTGGGCGAGCAGCGCCAGAGTCACGAGCGCGTCGGCGGCCAGAAGATCGAGAGCGACCGAGCGGTCGCCGGGGTGATCGACCACCCGATCGAGAGCGCGCTGTGCGGCCGCGGCCAGGGCCTCGGGTAACGAAGCGATGTGGCCGGTAGTGGCTGCATGGTGGCCAACGCGGGTGCGGAGCGCCTCGGGGGCCTGACTGGTGTGCCGGTCGAGCCAGTCGGCCAGCACCCTCAGCCTCCGTTACCGAGCCACGCCGAGACCAGCTGCGGAGTCGCCGCCCGCGCCTCGGGCAGGCGCGCGGGGTCGCCGGCGCCCGCCGAAGCGAAGTGGGGACGCCCGCCACCCTTCCCGCCGCTCAGCGCCGCAATGCGGTTGACCAGGTCGCCAGCCTTGCGCCCCGCGCTCACCAGGTCATCGGTCAACGTCACGTGGATGGCCCCCCGACCTCCCGTGCTGAACAGCACGAGCACGGCGTTGCGCTTGCCCTCACGAAACTTGTCCGCGATCTGACCTACCTCGTCCCGGTCGTCTGTGGCAGTGTTGGCGATGGTCACGTTCACACCGTTCACCTCCGCCTCGTCTCCGGCGATCGGCCCACCACCGCCCGACTTGAGCGCCTCCGCGAGCCTCGCCTCCAGGCGCTGCCGTTCCTCGAGAAGCTGCTCCACCCGGCGCACCAGATGCTCGGGCTGCGCCTTGAGCGCGTCGGCCACCCGCGCGAGCCGCTGCTCCAGGTCGCGAACGGCGCGGAGCGCGCCGGTGCCCGTGACCGCCTCGATCCGGCGCACCCCGGCGGCGACCCCCGTCTGGCCGGACAGGCGGAACGTGCCGATCTGTCCGGTGCTGCGCACATGGGTGCCGCCGCACAACTCGATCGACGGACCCATCTGCACCACGCGGACGCGGTCACCGTACTTCTCGGAAAAGAAGGCCATGGCTCCGAGCGCGAGCGCGTCGGGGTAAGCCATCTCCCGCGTGGTGACGATCGTGTTCCCGAGCACGAGGTCGTTGACCTCGCTCTCGATCCGCTGCAACGTCTCGGCATCGATCGGCCCATGGTGGGAGAAGTCGAAGCGGAGCCGCTCCGGCTGGACCAGGCTTCCCTGCTGCCGCACATGCGGACCGAGGTGCTTGCGGAGCGCGTAGTGGACGAGGTGCGTCGCGCTGTGATTGCGCTCGATGTCGTGCCGGCGCGGCACGTCCACCGCCGCGTGCGTGGTGTCGGGCTCGAACGACTCCTCGAACGTACCGCCGACGGCCGTGCCCTTGGGATCCTTCCGGACCGAGTCGACGGCCAGCGTCCAGCCGTCCCCGCTGAGCCCGCCGATGTCGCTCACCTGCCCACCGGATTCGGCGTAGAACGGATTCTCCCGCAGCAGAACCTCCACGCGGGGCCCATCCTGGCGGAAGGCGAGCACGTCGGTGTCGGCCTCCGTGCGCGAGTAGCCGACGAACTTCTGCTTGCCGCGCCTGACGGTGCGCCACTTGCCGGGTTTCGGGATGTGGACTGCAGGGCCCTTCGATCCGCCGTCTCTGGCATCGCGGGAGCGCTTTCGCTGCTTCTCCAGCTCGCGCTCGAAACCGGCGAGATCCACTTCGACGCCGTGCTCGCCGGCGATGATCTCGGTCAGATCGATCGGGAACCCGAAGGTATCGTAAAGCTTGAAGGCCTCGTCGCCGGGGATCGTGCGTGCGCCTGAAGCGAAGATCTCCTCCAGCCGGCCGAGCCCGCCGTCGATGGTCTCGAGGAAGCGGCGCTCCTCCGTCTCGGTCACTTCGTGCAGGTACCCCGCCTTGGCCGCCAACTCGGGGTAAACGCCACCCAGTTGCTCCGCGACGACAGCCGTGAGCGGGGCCAGCGTCGGCTCTCGCCGGCCGAGCAGCCAGGCATGACGGACCGCCCGGCGGAGAATGCGCCGCAGGACGTAGCCGCGCCCCTCGTTGCTCGGGTATACGCCATCGGCCAGGAGGAAGCTCACGGCGCGGGCGTGATCGGCCAGCACCCGGTACGAGGCGCGATTCTCCCCGGAGCGATCGTACGGGGCCCCGACCAGCTCGCCCACACGGTCCACGAGCGGGAGGAACAGATCGGAGTGGAAGTTGTCGTCCTCGCCTTGCATCACCGCGGCGATCCGCTCGAGGCCCGCCCCGGTGTCCACCGACGGCTTGGGGAGCGGCGTCAGGGTCCCATCCGCCGAGCGGTCGAACTGCATGAAGACGAGGTTCCAGATCTCGAGGAACCGGCCCGCCTCCGCCTGCCGCTCGAAGTCGTCTTTGGAGATTTCCTCCGCACCGCCCCGGCCGGGGCCCGGCCACTCCAGATCGACGAAAATTTCGGTGCACGGTCCGCAGGGACCGGTGTCGCCCATCTGCCAGAAGTTGTCCTTGTCCCCCAGCCCGTAGATCCGGTGCTCGGGGAGTCCGGACACCTCGCGCCAGTGGGTGCGCGCCTCCTCGTCGGTGTGGTGCACGGTGACCCGCAGCCGGTCGGCGGCGATACCGAGATAGGAGGGGCTGGTGACGAACTCCCAGGCATAGGCGATCGCGTCGCGCTTGAAGTAGTCGCCGAAGGAGAAGTTGCCCAGCATCTCGAAGAATGTGTGGTGCCGTTTGGTATGGCCCACCTGCTCGAGATCGTTATGCTTGCCGCCGGCGCGGACCACCTTCTGGCAGGTGGTGGCGCGGACGTAGTCCCGCCGCTCCTGGCCGAGGAATGTGCGCTTGAACTGCACCATGCCGGCGTTGGTGAACAGCAGCGTCGGATCGTCAGCCGGGACTAGCGACGAAGAAGGCACCTCGCGGTGCCCCTTGGCGACGAAGAAATCGAGGAAAAGCTGGCGGATCGTGGTGGACTGCATGGGGGGAAAATATAGAGACGTCCCCACTTAGGGACCATGGGCGCTAGCTCGCCGGCGGCATGAGCGGAAGGCGCCGAACGGGTTTGCCGGTGGCCATCGCCACGGCATTGGCGACGGCCGGTGCGAGCGGCGGAACCGCGGGCTCGCCGACGCCGTGTGGACTGTCGGTGCTCTCCACGATGTGCACCTCGACGCGAGGCATCTCCGACATCCGGAGCACCTGATAGTCGTGGAAGTTGCTCTGCTTGACGCGCCCGCCTTCCAGCGTGATGGCCCCCTTCATGGCGGCGCTGAGCGCATAGACGATACCGCCCTCCATTTGCGCGGCGACGATGTCGGGGCTGAGCGCGAGCCCGCAGTCGATGGCGCAGACGACCCGGTCGACGCGGATGGCCTTGTCGCTCACCGTCACCTCGGCCACCTCGGCGACGATGGCGTCGCTGAAAAACTTGTGGATGGCTATACCGCGGCCGCGCCCCGCCGGGAGCGGGGTGCCCCAGCCGGCCCTTGCAGCGGCCAGCTCGAGGACGGCGAGGTGCCGCGGCGAGCCCGCGAGTAACTCCCGACGGATCTCGAGCGGATCGCGGCCGGCGGCACGGGCAAGCTCGTCCAGAAAGGTCTCGTTCGCGAAGCAGGTTTGCGAGGCGAACACCGACCGCCACCAGCCGACCGGCACCGGGGTCGTCACGGGACAGTAGTCCACCCGCATGTTCGGGATTTCGTAGGCCAGATCTGCCGCCCCATCGAGGGCTTCGCTGGTGGCCGCCGCCGAGCTGGGCGGAAGGACGGACGGGGCGTGCCACGCGATGATGGACGGTGCCACCACACGGTGGGTCCACGCGACGAGCTTTCCCGCCGAGTCGAGACCGCCCCGCAGCACGTGATGACTCGCCGGCCGGTAGTTGTCGTGCTGCATGTCGTTCTCACGCGTCCAGACGACCTGAACCGGGCGGCTCAGCGCCTTGGAGACACGGATCGAGTCGATGACCCAGTCCATCTCGAACCGCCGCCCGAAGCCGCCACCCATGATCGTGGTGTGCACCTCCACCGCCGAGCTGTCGAGCCCGGTGAGGGCTTCGGCCAGGCGCTGGACATCGCTGGCGGACTGTGTCGGGGCATAGACGTCGCACCGGCCGCCGCGGACGTGCGCCGTGCAGTTCATCGGCTCCATGGTGGCGTGAGCCAGGAACGGCACATCGTAGGTGGCCTCCACGACCTTCGCCGCCTGCCGCAGGGAGGTCTCGGCATCGCCGTCGTTGCGGCCGAGGGTTCCGCTCTGAGTGGAGCGGTCGCGGAAGATCCTGGCGAGCTGCTCGCTGTCCACGCCGCCAGCCGGCTCCCACTTGCAATCCAGCGCCTTGCACCCGCGCATGGCGGCCCAGCTGTTCTCGGCCACGACGGCAACCGCTCCGGGCAGATCGTATTTCCACATGTCGCCCACCGTGAGCTCACCGGCCTCGAGCGACACGACATCGAGCACGCCGGGCACGGCGCGCGCCTGCGCCGCGTCGTACCCCGTGAGAGGGCGGCCGAAGACCGGGCAGCGTGCGACGCAGGCGTAGACCATGCCGGGGAGCCGGACATCGATGCCGTAACGGGCCGTGCCGTCCACCTTGGGCGGCGTGTCGAGGCGCCGTGAGGGCCGGCCGAGGAGCCGGAACGACTTCGGGTCCTTGAGCGCCGGGTCCGTCGGGACCTTGAGGGCCGCGGCGACAGCCACGAGCGCACCGTACGGCAGCTGACGCTTCGACGCCTCGTGCCGGACTGTTCCCTGCCGCGCGACGCACTCGGCCGCCGGCACGCCCCAGGTCCGCGCCGCCGCGCCGATCAGCATCTCACGCGCCTGTGCGCCGGCCTGGCGGAGCGGCTGCCACAAGCTGCTCACGCTGGAGCTGCCTCCGGTGGCCTGCTCACCATACCGTGGGTCGGCGCTGGCCCGTTCGATCCGGACCGACTCGACCGGGACCTCGAGCTCCTCGGCGATGATCATCGGCAGCGTCGATGAGACCCCCTGTCCCATTTCCGATCTGGCGAGCCAGAACGTGACGCTGCCGTCGGGCGCGACCTGGAGAAAGGGGCTGGGTGACAGGACGGACCCACGGCGCGCGAGGGCGCCGGCGGCTGTACGTGCGTATGCCGGCAGCTGCAAGGCAACGACGAGGCCGGACACGGCCACGCCGGCCTTCACGAACTCGCGACGGCTGACGTCCGAAGACATGTCAGGCCTCTCCGGCGGCGCGGTGGATCGCGGCCCGCACCCGCTGATAGGTGCCGCAGCGACAGATGTTGCCGTCCATGGCCGCATCGATGTCGGCATCGGTCGGCGAGGGAATGCGCGCGAGCAGCGCCGCGGCCGACATGAGCTGGCCGGACTGGCAGTAGCCGCACTGCGGCACGTCGAGCTCGATCCACGCGCGCTGCAGCGCGTGGGTCCGGCCGTGCGAGAGCCCTTCGATGGTCGTCACCTGTTTGCCGGCGGCGACCGAGAGGGGCACGGAGCAGGAGCGCACCGGCTTGCCGTCGAGGTGCACGGTGCAGGCGCCGCACTGGGCGATCCCGCATCCGAACTTCGTC
This sequence comes from uncultured Gemmatimonadales bacterium, assembly GCA_963722825.1. Taxonomy (GTDB): domain Bacteria; phylum Gemmatimonadota; class Gemmatimonadetes; order Gemmatimonadales; family GWC2-71-9; genus CAVVWJ01. Next base: position 1,893,897 of record CAVROI010000003.1, on the reverse strand, counting down.
CCCGTCAGTCCCATGACGTCGCGGAGGACCCAGAGAAGCGGCATCTCCGGGTCGGCCGAGACAGTGTGACGTTTCCCGTTGACGACGAGCGAAATGGCCGGCACGGATGCCTCCTGCCTGGCGGTGCCTGGACGTTTGATGGGATGGATCTATATGGGGGTCGGGGAGCCGGCCGTCAATGCACCGACGGACAGAGGCGGCAGGGTGAGTCGGTGGTGTCAGCCGACGAGACGGGCCACCATGTCGGTGATGTCCCGTCCGGCGAACCCCCGGCGGGCCAGGTACGCGAGCAGCCTCCGGCGCCGCACCGGCCGGGGGAGGCCGCCGAGCCGGGCCGCCCGCGCTTCGGCGAGTGCCTGCGGGATGGCCGCATGCTCGGCGCCTTCGGTCCACTCGGCGGCGATGGCCCGGTCGATCAGCGAGCGTTCGACCCCCATGGCCATCAGATCGGTAACCAGCCTCGAGGGACCCCGCCCCCGCGCGGTCCGGGTCTGGACATAGTTGAGCGCAAACGCGGCGTCGTCGATGAGGCCCATCATGGCAGCATGCTCGAGAGCCGACTCCACGGCGTCGTTGGGATGACCCTTCCGCCGCAGCCGGCGCGCCAAATCGGAGCGCGCGAACGCCCGCCGCTCCAGTGCTCGGAGCGCCGTGCGAAACGCGGCCTCCGCGTCGGCCGCGGCCACGAGCCGCTCCCGGACCTCAGGGCTCACCACGGCGCCGCGCTCGAGCCCCACCGACCCGGCAACGTCGACCGGCACCGCGCCAAACCTCTGGCCATCGATCTCGATCTGGATCGTGCCCGATCGCCTTGGATCGGGCTCGAGCGCGGTGATGCGCGGAACGCTCACTCGTCGTCCCCGCCGGCGCCCGCACCCGCCGCGGCATGCACACCGAGGAGCTCCTTCACTTTGACCTCGACCTCAGCCAGGAGCGGTGGGTTATCGCGGAGGAAGAGCTTGGCGTTTTCCCGGCCCTGTCCGATGCGCTGATCGCCGTAGGAGTACCAGGCGCCCGACTTCTGGATGATGCCCGCTTCGGAGGCGAGATCCACCAGCAGCGACGTATGGCTGATGCCCTCGTCGAACATCACGTCGAACTCCGCCTGCCGGAACGGCGGCGCGACCTTGTTCTTGACCACCTTGACCCGCACGTGATTGCCGATGACGGTTTCACGCTCCTTGACCGGGCCGATGCGCCGGATGTCGAGCCGGAGCGAGGCGTAGAACTTGAGCGCCTTGCCGCCGGTGGTGGTTTCCGGATTGCCGAACATGACGCCGATTTTCTCGCGAAGCTGGTTGATGAAAACCACCGCGCAGTTGGACCGGTTGATGGCGCCGGCCAGCTTTCGGAGCGCCTGGCTCATGAGCCGTGCCTGGAGGCCGACGTGGCTGTCGCCCATATCGCCTTCGATTTCGGCCTTGGGCACGAGCGCGGCCACCGAGTCGATGACGATCAGATCGACGGCGCCGGAGCGGACGAGGATTTCCACGATCTCGAGCGCCTGCTCGCCGGTATCGGGTTGGGAAACGAGCAGATCTTCGATGTTGACGCCGAGCTTCTTGGCGTAATCGATGTCGAGCGCGTGCTCGGCATCCACATACGCCGCTACCCCACCGGTCTTCTGCACGTTAGCGGCGAGATGGAGCGTGAGGGTGGTTTTGCCGGAGGACTCGGGTCCGTAGATCTCGGTGATGCGCCCCCGAGGAACGCCGCCGACACCGGTGGCGGCATCGAGGTTGATGGCGCCGGTGGAAATGGCGGCCACTTTGACCCGGGGTGAATCGCTGCCCATCCGCATGATGGAGCCCTTGCCGAGCTGCTTCTCGATCTGGGAGATGGCGAGCCCGAGGGCTTTGCGGCGGTCGGCCTCGAGTCGGGATTCATCGGGGGGCATGGGCTTCCTCTGTATTGGAGTGACCGATTTTGCTACACTTCAATATCGTGGACCAATCTATAACCGAAGGTTCTCCGAAGCAATAGTACAGTAGTGGATGATTTTCAGTCACAAGTGCCATGCATCCGCGATATGCTCGATGTCGTACCGCCCGCGGGCCAGCTCCCGGATGGCCACCAGGTCGAACCGGTACTCGTCGTCCGGCCGGCCATGGCGAAGCCGCCAGAGTTCACCAATCCGTCCAATGATGCGGCGTTTGCGCCATCCGACCGATTCCACCGGCGTACCGCAGGCGAGGGAGCGCCGTGTCTTGACCTCGACGAACGCGACCAGCCGATCCCGCCGGGCCACGAGATCGAGATCGTGCCGGCCCCATCGGTACCGATGGGCTTCGATGTCCCAACCACAAGCAGTGAGGTAGGCCAGGGCCGCCCGTTCGCCCGCCAGTCCGCGCCGCTGCCGTGCGTCCTCCCACTCGGCGATGGGAACGAACCTCCGGGGCTCGCGCATGCACGAGAGTAGCGAAGGCCTCCTCGCGCGCCGCAATCCATTTCGCCGGTTGAGGGGCACTGATATGCGCGAGGTGGGACGATCACGTCGGCCCGGACCCTTCGATCCGGTCCCCCGTCGCCGCGTCGAAGAGGTGCACTCGATCGGGACGCACCAGCAGCCGCACCTCCTCCCCGGCGACTGGCTGCGGCGACGGGATTCGCGCCGTCAGCTCGTTCCCGTTCACCCTCATGTGCACCAGCGCCTCGCCGCCCAGCAGCTCGACGAGCTCCACGCGGGCCAGGATGACCGAGGCTGGATCGGCGACTCCTTCCACGGGTCGCATATCCTCAGGGCGGATACCGAGCACGACCGATCGTCCATCCAGGCCGGGCCGTTTCTCCCGCCAGTGTCCGCCGAGATCGAGTGCGAACCCTGGCGCTTCGAAGCGGCCGGCCCGGACCCGGCCGTCGATCAGGTTCATCGGAGGCGCGCCGATGAAGCCGGCAACGAAAGTGTTACCGGGACGCTCGTAGAGCGCCGTTGGCGTATCCACCTGCTGCGACGTGCCCCGGTGGAGCACGACGATCCTGTCGCCCAGCGTCATCGCCTCGACCTGATCGTGCGTCACGTAGATCATCGTGGTGCCGAGCTGCCGGTGGAGACGGGCGATCTCGCGCCGCATCTGCACTCTGAGCTTGGCATCGAGGTTGGAGAGCGGCTCGTCGAAGAGAAAGACCCGCGGCTGGCGGACGATGGCGCGACCGAGCGCAACACGTTGGCGCTCGCCCCCGGACATCTGCTTCGGCCGGCGTTGGAGGAGTGGCTCGATGCCCAGGATGTCCGCGGCATCGCGCACCCGGCGCTCGATCTCCTCGCGCGACAGCTTCCTCAGCTTCAGGGCGAAGGCGAGGTTCTCGTGCGCCGTCATATGGGGATAGAGGGCATAGTTCTGGAACACCATGGCGATGTCTCGCTCGCTCGCCGGGACGTCGTTGACGAGGCGTCCGCCGATCCGGAGCTCGCCGGCGGAGATCGTCTCGAGGCCCGCGATCATGCGGAGCGTCGTGCTCTTGCCGCACCCCGATGGCCCAACCAGCACCACGAATTCGCCGTCGGTGATCCGCAGGTCGAGATCGCGAACGGCCAGGTGCGTGCCGCCTCGCCCCTCGTATATTTTTCGGACCCCGGAGAGCTCTACACTTGCCATGAGGATTCCCCGAAGCCATGGGTGACCCGACCCGCTTCCCCGAGCATTTCCTCTGGGGCGCCGCCACGTCGGCCTACCAGATCGAAGGCTCGCCCCTCGCCGACGGCGCCGGCCCGGGCATATGGCAGCGGTTCGTCCACACCCCGGGGCTCACGCCCAGCGGCGACACGGCTGAGGTCGCGTGCGACCATTACCGCCGTTACCGCGAAGATGTCCGGCTCATGGCGGAGCTCGGCCTCAACGCCTACCGCTTCAGCATCGCCTGGAGCCGGGTGCTCCCCTCGGGACGCGGCCCGGTGAATCGGGCCGGCCTGGACTTTTACGATCGTCTCGTCGACGAGCTGCTGGGCCGCGGCATTCTGCCGGTGGTGACGCTCTATCACTGGGACCTCCCCGCCGAGCTGGATGACCGAGGGGGATGGCTCAATCCCGACATCGCCCACTGGTTCGCCGAATACGCAACGGTGGCCTACCGTGCCCTCGCCGATCGGGTGCCGATGTGGGCGACGCTCAACGAGCCCTGGGTCATCACGGACGGGGGCTACCTCCGCGGAACGCTGGCGCCGGGCCATCGCAACCTGTTCGAGACCCCGATCGCTTCGCATAACCTGCTTCGCGCCCACGGCGCCGCGGTCCAGGCGTACCGGACGGAAGGGACGGGCCGGATCGGACTGGTGGTGAATCTCGAGCCGAAGTATCCCGCCTCGCAGTCCGCCGACGACCTCGCCGCCACCGCTCACGCCGACGCCTACATGAACCGCCAGTACCTCGATCCGGTCTTTCTCGGGCGCTACCCCGTCGAGCTGGCGGAGATATTTGGTGAGGCGTGGCCTTCGCATCCGGAAGAGGATTTCAAGCTCATCCGCCAGCCGATCGACTTCCTCGGGATCAACTACTACACGCGAAACGTCACCCGGCGCGACGACACACGGTGGCCAGTCCGCGCGGGCGGCGTTCCTCAGCCCCGCCACGCTCTCACCGAAACCGGATGGGAAGTGTATCCGACCGCGCTGACCGACGCGCTGCTGTGGGTGACCGGTCGCTACGGCCGCCTGCCGCTGTACATCACCGAGAACGGTGCCGCGTTCTACGATCCGCCGTCGGCCCTCGACGGCCGGGTGGACGATCCTCTGCGGATTCACTACTACCGCGAGCACCTGCGTGCGGCCTTCGAGGCGCTGTGCCGTGGCGTAGACCTTCGTGGGTACTTCGCCTGGTCGCTGCTGGACAACTTCGAGTGGAGCCTCGGGTATGCCAAGCGCTTCGGCCTGATCCACGTGGACTACGCTACCCAGCAGCGCACCCTGAAGGGCAGCGCGCACTATTACGCCGAAGTCATTCGCACCCAGGGCGAGGCCCTCGACGACCCCACTCTGGCTTCCGCGCTCCTCACCCCTTCACGCTCCCCGCCGTCACCCCCTCGACGTAGGAGCGCTGCAGGAGGAGAAAGGTGAACATGACCGGGAGCACTGTGACCACCGCGCCCGCCATCATCAGTTCGGTGTCCTGCACGTGCTCACCCGACAGATTGGCCAGGGCCACGGGCAGTGTGTACCGGGAGGCGTCGCTCAAGACGATCAGCGGCCACATGAAGTCGTTCCATGTGGTGAGAAAGGTCCAGATGGCAATGGTCGCGAGGATCGGCCGGATGACCGGCAGCACCACGGCCCAATAGATCCGGAGCTCGCCGGCGCCGTCCATGCGAGCAGCGTCGAGCAGGTCGTCCGGCAGTGAGAGGGTGTATTGCCGGATGAGAAAGATGCCGAAGATGCTGGCGAGCGAGGGAATGATCACGCCCCAGTAGGTGTTGACCAGCCCCATCTCCTTGAACAGCAGAAAGAGCGGGAGCATCGACACCTGCACCGGCAGCACCAGGCCGGTCGAGAGCGCTCGAAAGAGCGACTCCCGCCGCCGGAACCGCAGTTTGGCCAGTGCGTATCCTGCCATCGAGTTGACGAGGAGGCTGAGTCCGGTCACGGTCAGGGCGATGAAGGTCGTGTTGAGGAGGTTCCGCCCGAGGTCGAGCCGGGTGAACAGCGTCCGGTAGTGCTCCAGGGTCGGGTGCGAGGGAAGGAGGCGTGGTGGGAAGGTGTTGGCCTCTCCCGCCGGCATGAGTGACGCCGAGACCATCCACAGCATCGGGAAGAGCGCCAGCGCCGCACCTCCGATGAGCAGGACATGAAGGCCGAGCACCGCTGGTCGCCTTCTCATGAACGTTCCCGCCGTAGCCCGAGCAGCAGCATGCCACCGAGCGTCACCACGAAGAGCACGAACGCCACGGCCGCGGCGTTGCCCATCCGCCACCAGCGGAACCCTTCCTCGTACATGAGGAGCACCAGGCTCGTGGTGCTTCGGAGAGGTCCGCCCTGGGTCATCACGTAGGGCTCGGCAAAGAGCTGGAAGTAGCCGATCATCGTGACGAGCGCCACGAACACGAGCGTGGGGCCCAGCATCGGAACGGTGATATGGATGAAGCGGCGCCAGGGACCGGCGCCATCGATATGCGCCGCCTCGTACAGCTCCTCCGGAATCGCCTGCAGCCCGGCGATGAAGATGAGCATGTTGTAACCGAAGTTCTTCCAGACGGCCATCACGATGATCGCCGGCATCGCCCAGCGCGGGCTGCCGAGCCAGTCCACCCGGGGAATGCCCACCTGGGCGAGGGCGTAGTTGATGAGGCCGTACTCCGGGTGATACAGGTAGCGCCAGACGATGGCCACGGCGACGAGCGTGGTGACGAAGGGCGCGAAGTAGATGGTGCGGAAGAGACCCTTGAGCCTCGTGAGCTTGGCGTTCACCAGCAGGGCCGCGCCGAGCGACACGGCCACGCTGAGGGGCCCGCCCGCGATCACGAAGTAGAGGGTGTTCTTGAGCGCGAGCCAGAAGACCGGATTGGCCGCCAGCCGCAGATAATTCCGCAGGCCGATCATCCGGATGTTGTGCGGATCGGCGATTGCGTAGAGATCGAAGTCGGTAAAGCTCAGCAGGAATGCGGCGACGATGGGGAGGAAGAAGAAGATGCCAAGAAGCGCGAGGGCCGGGGCCAGGAAGAGCCAGGCCGCCCGGGTCTCCGCCATGGGCACCTCGGACTTCACCGGGGCTCCGCCCGCGCCAGCATCCAACGGCGCTTTTCGAGAATCCGATCGACGTCGCCATCGAGAGCGCGAAGCGACGCCTCGACCGGCCGCCCGCCGCGGATCACCTGCTCCGCATAATCGAAGACTCGGGTCACGATGAGCTCCACCTCGGGCACCGCCGGCAGCGGCCTGACCCGGTGCAGCTGGACCCAGAACGCCCGAGTCTGCGGATCATCGATCAGACCGGCGGCTTTCCACGCGGCCTCCCGTGCAGGCAGATCGCCGGTGAGCCGGTAGAAGCGGGCCTGCTGCTCGGGACGGGACAGATACTCGATCAATTTCCACGACTCGTTCTGGTGCCTCGAGGCTCTGAACAGCACCAGGCTCGACCCGCCGGCGTACGAGACACCCGAGGCGGGTCCCGTTGGACCGGGCAGCGGCGCCGTGCCCCAATCGTGCTGGAGGTCCGCGGGAAGGCGGCGGCGGAACTCGCCGAGCTGCCAGGGACCGGTGATCCACATGGCGAACCGTCCGCGCGCGAACTCCTGAAACGGATTGGCCACGTCGATGTTGCTGAACGATGGAGCGAAACCGGACCTGAACAGGCTCACGTAGAACTCGAACCCCTTGCGGAACGGCGGATCGGCAAAGGCGCCGTAGCGGCCATCGGACTTGAGAATGCCCGATCCGGCCTGCATGCCGAGCACGATCGGCTGGGCCCACTCGTTGGTCGGAAGGAAGATCGCGTACCGTCCCTTGCCGACCTCGCGCTGCACCGCCCGCATCATCTCGAGCCAGCCGGACCAGCTCGTGGGCATCGAGTCATAGCCGGCGCGCCGGAGGATGTCCTTCCGATAGAAGATGACCCGTGTGTCCACGTACCACGGGACCCCGTAGAGCCGACCGTCCACGACATTCGTCTTCCAGATGCCGTCGAAGTAGGCCGAGGAATCCACCTGGCCTGACTGCGCAGCCATGCGATCGAGGGGTGCAAGGGCGCCGAGCTGGGTGAACTCGGCGATCCAGCTGTTGCCGAGCTGCGCGAGATCGGGGGTCGCGTCACCGACGTAGGCGGTGAGAAGCTTCTCGTGCGCCGCGGTCCACGGAATCTGTTGCACCTGGACGCTGATTCCGGGATTCTGCCTCTCGAAGTCCTTCACCAGCTCCTGCACGACCTCGCCCTCCCGTCCGAACGCCCAAATCCGGAGTGTGGTGGATCGGCCATCGGCGGGGCCGTGCGTGCAGGCGGAGAACAACGTGGCAGCGCTGAGGAAGAGGGAGCGCACGGTGCCTCGAACGAGGGGGCCCGGCGGATGGGATGCGAGCATCCATCCGCCGGGATCGAGACTAGAAGTCGTACTGGAAGCCTAGCTGGAACCGGCGCGGGTCGCTAATGACGCAACTCGCGTGGGCGAAGTTCGCGTTGGGATCGCCACCACCGGTGAATGCGGTCTCATCGAAGCAGCCGAGATTCTGGGTATTGAACACGTTGAAGAGGTCACCCGTGATACCCAGATGGGTACCGCCGAAGTTCGGGAAGTCCTTGCGCAGCCGGAGATCGAGGTTCTTGAACCACGGCGTGCGCGCGTACCCCAGGATGACCCGCTGATCCGTCGGCCCCGTGGACAACTGGATGCTCTTGAACGGCTTGCCGGACGCGAGCGTCGCGAGGCCGCTGAACTGAATGCCGAAGAGGAAGGGGACGTCGGTCACCCAGTTGACGACGATCCGATGCCGCTGGTCGTCGGCGATGGGGTGTTTGTCGTTAAAGTTGGTGGTGATCGTCGGGAAGCTGAAGAGATCGCCTCCTTCGGCGTAGGCCCAGGACAGGGTATAGGCGATGCCGGCGCCCCAGCCGTAGTCCTCGCTGCTCTTCCGGTAGGAGCGGTCTACTCGTGCCTCGAGGCCATCGTACCAGGTCCGGACACTGTTGTTGCCGACCAGGATGTTCTGATACGGCGTGGCCACATTGAGACAGCAGTCGTTCTTTGCCGGGTCCAGCGCGACGTTCGCCCACTCGTAGCTGAATCCGTTCCGGCCCCGAATCCCGCTGTAACTGAGCGAGGTCACCACGGATCCGAACTGATGGCGCACGCCGCCGCTGAACTGATACGACTTGGGCGGCTTGAGATCGTTGGGCACGAGGAAGACTTCCTGGGCCGGCGAGACTCCCGAGGCGACGAGGTCGAGCAGCCCCTGGCGGCTGAGAAAGCGGGGGTCCCAGGTGATGGCACCCGCGGCGGCGGTGTCGGAGAACGTGAAGAACAGGTTCGGATGCTGTCGGCGGTAGGACTCGTCGATGAAGGAGTTGAAGCCGAAGCGGTCGTAGAAGATGCCGCCGGAAGCGAAGAGAACGGTCGTCTTGTCGCGGTCAACCGCATAGCTGAAGCCAAGCCGGGGCTGAAACGCGCCGGTGTACGCCTTGCGGTCGGTCCCATCGGTGAAGTAGCGCGCGGGATCGATGTCGATGAAGAGCTGGCTCCGGAGCTGGGTGAGGCTGTCGACCAGGGCAGCGGGAGTCACGAAATCCTTGTCGTACATCCCGGTCTCGTAGTCCCAGCGGATGCCGGCGTTGATCGTCAGGCGGTCGGTCGGGCTCCAGTCGTCCTGCGCGTAGATGCCGATCTGATTGTTGGTGCCGTCGATCTCGGGGTCGCCGAAACCGAGCTGCGCCTGGAATGGCGTGGCAAAATTGTTGTCGCTGTGGAAACTGAAGATCGGGTTCTCGTTGAGTTGCTTGTTCAGCTTGTACTTCGCGAAGTCGACGTTGGCGCCAATCTTGATGACGTGGGAGCCGCCGGCCTGGAGGCCGGAGTAGGTCCAGTCGTCGCGCAGCGAGAGCCGCCGCTGGGTCAGGTCCTGCCTCGAGTCGGCGCCCCCGATCCGCCCGATTCCCTGGTAGTCCAACGCGGGCGTAGTGAAGTCGAAAGGCTCCGGGTTGAACTGGAACCACTGGAAGCTGACGAGCGCCTCGTTGGTCCACTGCTTGCCGAAGAATGTGTGCTTGAGCCCGCCGTCCACCACGTTGTTGCGAAGGTTCTCGCCGGCATCGAATGCGCGGAAGACATCCCCGAGCTGTCCGCCGAATCTCCGCTTGTCGGTCTCGAGCCTGAGGTTGCCGGTCAGCTCCAAGAGCTGGTTCTGGCTGTGGTTGTAGCTGAGCTTGCCGAAAGCCAGCGTCGAACGGAAGGGCGAGGTATGCGCCTCGCCTTGCAGCGCGGCGACGTTAGCCGGCCAGGTGACGGGGTCGCCATTGAAGCGGGTCACACCTTGCCGGTTCTGATAGTTGCCCTCGTATGCGCCAAAGAAGAACAGCTTGTCGTGGATGACGGGGCCGCCGACGCTCAGGCCGGTAAGCACCCGGCTGTAGTCAGGCTCCTCGAACGGCGTGGTCCGAAGCGTGTCGTGCTTGTCCGCGAGCTGAAACGTATCGAGCGCCACGAGTCCCTTGTTCTGATACCCGGTGAAGAAGCTCCCATGCCACTCGTTGCCGCCGGACTTGGTGGCCGCGGTGATGATCGCACTCGAGGCCTTCTGGTATTCGGCCTTGTAGTTGTTGGTGACGATGCGGAACTCCTGAACGGCGTTCCGGGGAAACGGATTGCCGCGGCTCGCATCCTGCCCCACGACGCCGCCGATGGTGATGTCGTTCTTGAGCGTCTGCCCATCGATGAACACGTTGATGTTGTCCGCGGGCAACGCCCCCGATGCGAAGGTCTTGTTCTGGCCGTTGATGCGGTCGGGACTGACCCGAACACCCGGGGCGAGCTGCGCCAGATCGAGAAAGTTGCGGCTGCTGCTCGGAAGATTCTGTATCTGCTCCTGCGTGACGTTCGTCGCATTCTCGCTCGTACGTATCTCGGCCACCGGAGCCACCTGCGCCACCACCTCCGCCAGTTGTACGGTGGTCGCCGCGAGGCGGAAGTCGAGGGTCAGGACCTGGCCCACCTGGACCTGCACCTGCCGCTGCACCGGAACGTGCCCGATGTGCCGGATGGTGAGCAGATATTGGGAGGGCGTGAGGCCCGACAGCGAATAGAACCCGCGATCATCTGTCGTCGCGCTGCGCTGGGTGTTGGTCGACAGGTCTCGGGCCACCACCTCCGCTCCCGGAATGGAAGCGCTGCTGGTGTCGGTGACGTGGCCCCGCAGACTGCCGGTACTTGTCTGGGCGGCGAGGCGGGATGATGCAAGCGCGCCGGCGGCAAGCAGCACGGCCAGGCAGCGACCGGTGAGGACAACGCCTCTATTCATGGGTCTTTCCTCGCGGCGAGGGTGGAGAACGGAGTGGGTTCGACGGTGGGACCGGTGCCCCGCGCCGTCGGCCGCGACGAGGGAGCCGTTGCGCCGCACGAGCGGCGAAGGACCAGCGTGGTGGGAAGCGTTTCCGATCGGCGCTCGTGGGTGTCCTTCTCGGTTACCGCGGCGAGTAACCGAAGGGTGGCGCGTTCTCCCAGCGCCGTCATATCCACGTGCACGGACGAGAGCGGCGGATCGAGATACCGGGCCATCGGGATGTCGTCGAATCCTCCAACGGCAACGTCCTCCGGCACTCGCACGCCCGCTTGCCGGAGCGCGCTCAGCGCGCCAATGGCCATGGCATCGTTGGCGGCGAAGATCGCAGTGGGGCGGGCGGGCGCCTGGAGAAGCTCTCCGGTCGCATGGAATCCGGAGTCCTCGCTGAAATCACCCTGCACTTCGAGATTGGGCGTCTCCGCGATTCCCGACGCCGCCAGCGCGGCGCGATATCCGCGGAGCCGCTCGGCGGCGTCGAAATTTCCGGCGACCCCCTTGATGATGGCGATGCGCGTATGGCCGAGCTCGACGAGGTGGCGCACCATGGCGTAGGCGCCGTCGAAGTTGGCGATGGTGATGACATCGAAGGCGTCCGGCTCCACCGGCGCGTGCAGGAGAACGAGGGGAAAGCCGGCGGGCAGGTTCCGCACGGCGGCATCGGCGTCCATGTCGGGCCACATCAGGATCAGGCCGTCCACCCGCCCCCGCATGGAGCGCAGGGCCGCCTCCACCGCGGGGCGCGCGTCATGGGAGCTGGAAATGAGGAGGTGATAGCCGTGCCGCTGGGCTGCCTGATCGATGCCGCGAATGACCTCGGAGAAGAACTCGCCATACAGATCGGGCAGGATGACGCCGAGCGTGCTCGTGCGGCTGGTGATCAGACTGCGGGCGGCTCCGTGCGGCGTGTACCCGAGCCGGCCGCCGACCTCGCGGACCCGCTGTCGAGTCTCTTCCCGGACCGGATCGGCGCCGTTGTAGACCCTGGACACCGTCGCGACCGACACGCCGGCCGCCCGCGCGACGTCTTTGATCGTGACCATGCGAGATCACCATTTTCAGTAACCCGGCGGCGATCCACCGGACACCCTTGGAGGGGACGAAAGCGTCGGACTCGACAAATGGGCCATGTAATCGTTTACATTTGTCCACGAAAATGTCAAGCTTTGGGTCCGTGCGTCTCACCGGAGAAGCCCCGAATGCCGCGGAGCAGCCCACCCCCGACTCCCCGAACCGCCCGGATAGGCACCCTGGCCCTCGTGGCCGCCTGCCTTGCCGCCACAGGGGCTCAGCCCCCTGCCTCACCACGGCCCGCCGGCATGGACCGATTCCTCGACGCCCTGCTCGCCCGCATGACCGTCGAGGAGAAGCTCGGTCAGCTCAACCAGCCCGGTGGCCCCGACAACAGCACCGGGCCCGCCGGCCAGACCGCAGCCGATGCCGACATCCGGGCCGGCCGGATCGGTTCACTCCTCAGTGTCAGCGGCGCGAGCTACACCCGGCGCCTCCAGCATCTGGCGGTCCACGAGAGCCGGCTTGGCATCCCGCTCCTCATCGCCTACGACGTCATCCACGGCTTCAGGACGATCTTCCCGGTTCCGATCGCCGAAGCAGCGAGCTGGGATCCCGCGGTGGTGGAGCGTTCGGCTCGCATTTCCGCAGTGGAGGCCACCGCCCATGGCATTCACTGGACCTACGCGCCGATGGTGGACATCGCGCGCGATCCACGATGGGGACGGGTCGTCGAAGGCTCCGGCGAGGATCCCTTCCTCGGCAGCGCGATGGCAGCGGCCAAGGTACGTGGCTTTCAGGGTGCCGATCTGGGCGCCGACAGCACGCTGTTGGCCACGGCCAAGCATTTCGTGGGATATGGCGCAGCCGAAGGTGGAAGAGACTATAACACGGCGGAGCTGTCGGAGCGGACGCTTGCGGAGGTCTACCTGCCTCCCTTCAGGGCGGCCGTGAAGGCGGGCGCGCGGTCGGTGATGGCGGGGTTCAACGAGATTGCGGGCGTCCCCATGCATGCCAACGGGCATCTGATCCGCGATGTGCTCCGCCGGGAGTGGGGATTCGACGGGATTCTGGTGAGCGACTACACCGGCGTGCGCGAGCTGATCCAGCACGGCACAGCCGCAGACTCCGCGGCGGCAGGCGCGAGCGGGATACGCGCGGGCGTGGACGTGGACATGGTGAGCACCATTTACCTCACGAAGCTCTCCCGCCTCCTGAAGGAGGGTGTGGTCCCCGAATCGCTGGTCGACCAGGCCGCACGCCGTGTGCTCGAGGCGAAGTATCGGCTCGGACTCTTCGACAACCCATACCGCTATAGCGACACGCTGCGGGAACGGGCCCGCACGCTGACACCGGAGCATCTCGCCGCCGCGCGGGATGCGGCCAGGCGCTCGATCGTCCTTCTCAAGAACCGCGGCGGTACCCTGCCCCTCTCCAAACGACTGCAATCGATCGCGGTGGTCGGGCCCCTCGCCGACGATGCCGCCTCGGCCCTCGGCCCGTGGGCGGGCGCGGGTCGGCCGGAGGATGCCGTCAGCGTGCTCGAGGGAATCCGGCGGGCCGTGCGGCCCGGCACCCGGGTGCTCTACGCAAGAGGGGCAACCGTGACCGGCAGCGACACGACCGGCTTCGCCGAGGCCGTGCGCGTCTCGCGCCGGGCGGATGCGGTGGTGCTCGTGATTGGCGAGAGCCGGGACATGAGCGGAGAAGCCCATAGCCGAGCGACGCTCGACCTGCCGGGTGTTCAGGAGCGCCTGGCCGAACGGCTCTGGCGGACGGGAAAGCCACTCGTCGTCGTCCTGATGAATGGACGGCCGCTCTCGACTCCCTGGCTCGAGGAGCACGTCCCGGCCGTTCTCGAGACATGGTTTCTCGGCGTGCAGATGGGACCGGCCGTGGCCGACGTTCTCTTCGGAGACTTCAATCCTGGCGGCAAGCTTCCGATGACCGTGCCACGAACCGTGGGGCAGATTCCGATCTACTACAACCACAAGCCCACGGGGCGCCCGCCCGACGCGCGCGATATGTACACCTCCAAGTATCTCGACACGCCATGGACCCCGCTCTATCCCTTCGGTTACGGCCTGAGCTATACCACCTTCCGGTACAGTGGTGTCCGGCTTGGCGCCGGCCGTGTCAGGCGCACCGACAGCCTCTCGGTGAGCGTCACGGTGACCAATACCGGGCGCCGGACGGGGGACGAGGTCGTCCAGCTTTACCTTCGCGACGAAGTCGCGAGCTTCACTCCGCCCGTTCGGACGCTCCGCGGCTTCCGCCGGATCAATCTGGCGCCCGGTGAGTCCCGCACGGTGACGTTCACTCTTGGCTCGGCCGACTTCGCGCTGCCCGGACCCGACCTCAGACCGATGATCGAGCCGGGGTTCTTCACCGTCGGCGTCGGGACTAATTCGACGCAGCTCCAGGAAGCCCGATTCGAGGTAGTCGAGTGAGCAGGCTATCGGCTGGGGCGAAGATATGCGGGAAGGTCTGGTGCAGTGTCGCATGCGGGAGCGTCACCCCCTCGCCCCGCTGCTGCTCGACGCCGGGGCTTGCGCTCCGGGCGTATGGGGAGGCGCGCCGCTGATCTCGCGTCCCGAGTGCACCGCACCCTTGACCACTGCAGGCCGCCGTTAAGGTCCTGGCGCAAGCCTGGTTTAAGGCCGGATGCCGACGGTGGCCTGCAGCGACGAGGGGTGTGGGGCTCCCGCACGCGAGCGAGCGCCGAGCGCCGGCGCCGGGCTCAGCTCAGCGACAGTACTCGTCGATCTGGTCGAAGCCGACGCGCACGTCGCGCGGCTTGCTCCCGTTGGCCGGACCGAGAATCCCCGCCTCCTCGAGCTGATCCATGATGCGGGCGGCCCGGCCGTAGCCGATGCCGAGTTTGCGCTGAAGCAGCGAGGTCGAGCCGCCCTGATTCTGCACGCAGGCGATGGCGGCCTCCTTGAACTGCGGGTCCCTTTCACCGGCATCGGGCGCGAGCGCTTCGCCACCCTCTCCCTCGGGTACCTCGTCGAGGATGTTGCCCTCGGTGGTCTCCGCCGCCCCCCGCTGATCCTGTTGCAGCCTCCATTGCCGGTACCGCTCCATGACGCGCTCGCTCTCCTCGGTGGAGATGTAGGCGCCCTGGAGCCGCATCGGTTCGCTCTTGCCCGGCTCGAGAAACAGCATGTCGCCCTTGCCGAGCAGCGCTTCCGCCCCGTTCTGGTCGAGGATGGTGCGGCTATCGACCTTTGACGCCACCCGGAACGCGATCCGGCTCGGGAAGTTCGCCTTGATCAGACCGGTGATGACATTCACCGACGGACGCTGCGTGGCGAGGATCAGGTGGAGTCCCACCGCGCGAGCCTTCTGCGCGAGTCGCGCGAGCGGCGTCTCGACGTCCGCCTGGACCGTCATCATGAGGTCGGCCAGCTCGTCGACCACGATCACGATGAGGGGCAGCTTCCCCTCCGTGTATTCCAGCGGCTGGGGCGGCGGTGGCGGCGTGTCCGGCGTCTCGGCGGAGATGTCGCTCAACGTCACTCGCCTCACCGCGGGGTGACGGAGCGATTTGCCTTCGAGCACCTTGCGGTTGAAGTCGACCATGTTGCGCGCGCCGTTGGCCTCGAGCAGCGCGTAGCGCCGCTCCATCTCCCCGACCGCCCACTTGAGGACCCGGGCGGCTTCCTTGTTGTTGGTCACGACCGGATGGCGGAGGTGAGGCAGCTCCTTGTACATCGAAAGCTCCACCATCTTCGGATCGATCATGAGGAGGCGCAGGTCTTCCTTGTGCTGGTAGCGGTAGATGAGGGAGGTGATGATGGCGTTGATGCCTACCGATTTGCCGGTGCCGGTGGCCCCTGCGATCAGCAGGTGCGGCATCTTGGCGAGGTCGGCGATCACCGGCCGCCCCTCGAGATCGAGGCCGAGCGTCACGGGCAGCAGCCGCTCCTCTCCCGTCCACTGCTCGTCCTCGAGAAGCTCGCGCAGCAGTACGACCCGGGACTTGGGGTTCGGCACCTCGACGCCCACCATGTCGCGCCCGGGAATGCGGGCCACGCGCACCGATCGGGCGCTCATCTTGAGGGCGAGATCGTCCGCGAGGCCGACCAAGCGGTTCATCTTGACCCCTGGCCGCAGTCGCACGCCGTACTGAGTCACCACCGGCCCCGTGGTGCGGCCGGCGACGTCCCCCTCCACCTTGAACTCGGCGAGGGTGCCCTCGAGGCGCTCCTGGAGCTCATCCAGCTCCGACTCGCCGGCATCGATCCCGCGGTTGCGCGGTGGCTCGAGCAGATCGACGTCCCACACTTTCCCCTTGGCCTCGCCGACAGGCTTGCCATCCGCCTTCTTCGGCCCCTTCACCTTCGGGGGCTTTGCCTCGCCCTTCGCCGCCGGATTCGTGGCCGGCTCTTCCTTCTCGGCCACGGCAGTCGCCTCTGCCTCGGGCGCCGTCTTGGCGGGATCGACCGTCCGACGCGGCTTCCGCTCGGCCTTGGCGGGATCGCCGGTATCCGCGGGCGGCGCCCTGCGCTCGAGGCGCTGGAGCGGGTGCCAGGCGAAGGTCGCGAGCGTGAGGCCCGAGAGGGCCAGGAACCCAATGATCACCGCGCCCGCCACGCCGATCTTGGTGGAGATGATCTCGGCGAAGAACCCGGGCACCAGCCCTACCGCCAACGCGAGTGGGGTGCGATCGGCGACGTCCGGATCGAGGTCGGTAGGTCGGATGTGGGTGACGACGCCGACCAGATAGGGCACGAGCACGCTCAGCCCGATGATGAGCAGCGCCGAGCGCTTCATGTCGAGCGTGCCGAGGCGGTCGAAGCCCGCGAGCGCGAGCCCGACCCCGAGCAATGGTATGCCGAGGGCGCCCGCGCCGAGCAGCTGCCACAGCTCGTGCCCGACGTAGCTGCCGACGGGGCCGGTGACCGTAATGGGCAGGAGCGTGAGGCCGACGAAAAGGCCGAAGGCCAGCGCGGTGAGCGCTCCGAACTTGCGGCGTGCGTCGGGCGTCATACGGGGACGGGCGCGAGTGTCACCCGGCGCTCGTGGAAGTGGGGGAGCACCGGATAGGCGTCGAGACGCGCGGCGTCGAGCACGTCCTCGCGGAAACCGAGCTTGATCAGCTCGCGTCCGCCTCGGCTGTAGCTGAGGGGACGCTCCCAATGATTGCCATAGCGCCGAACCAGGTCGAGCGTGGCGAGGGCGGCATCGTTCAGTGCCCGGTGCGGCTTCGGGCTGCCCAGGGTGGCTGCGATCAGCCGGCCGGCGCAGTAGGCGTCATCCAGCGCGAACGCGCCGTGCCGTCCGGCGCACACGATGAGCAGCTCGCCGTCGAGCTCGATTGCTTCCCTTGCCCGCTCGGCCGCGAGCGTGAGGTTCGATGCGGCCGCAGGATAGACGGCCGCGGCAGCCTGACACGCGAGCAGCGCCTTGGTGCCGTTCGTGGTGGTCACGATGAGGGTCTTTCCCCGCACCGCCGGCTCGCGCATTTCCAGGGGGCTGTTGCCGAGATGAAACCCCGGGATGCGCAGGCAGTTCCGCTCGCCGGCCAGGAGCACCTCGTCGCTGCCGATGGTCTGCGCGAGGTGCAGCGCCTCCTCGGCGGAGCCGACCGGGATGAGCGCCTTGGCGCCATGCGCGAGCGCGGCGCACATGGCGGTCGTCGCACGGAGAATATCGACCACGAACACCGTCCGGCCCTGCACTTCGATTGAGGTGAGGCCGGCTGGCGTGAAGACGACGTCGAGCTTCATACGTCCTGTCGGAAGAGTTGCGGCTGTCGCTCGAGGAATCGCGTGTCCACTTGCCCGGCGACGAAATCGGGATGGTGGATGACTTTCGCCAGGAATGGGATGGTCGTGGTCACGCCCTCGAGAATGAAGCTGTCGAGGGCCTGGCCCATCCGGGTGAGGGCTTCGGCGCGATCGTAGCCGTGCACAATGACCTTGGCGAGCAGCGAATCGTAATAGGGAGGAACGGTATAGCCGGCGTATACGTGGGTGTCCACCCGGACCCCTGGGCCGCCGGGAGGATGATAGGCAGTGATGACCCCCGGACTTGGTTGGAAATTCCGGTACGGGTCCTCGGCATTGATCCGGCATTCGATGGCATGACCGCGCAGTCGTCGCCCGTCGCCCTGAAAACTCACCGGCTGGCCCGCCGCCACCCGGATCTGCTCCTTCACCAGGTCGAAGCTCGTGACCATCTCGGTGACGGGATGCTCGACCTGAATCCGGGTGTTCATCTCCATGAAATAGAACTGCCCGTCGGGATCGAGCAGGAACTCGATCGTCCCGGCACCCATGTACCCGATGTTGGAGGCCAGCGCCACGGCTGCGTCACCCATGCGCTCCCGCAGGAGCGGGTTCAGGGCCGGGCTGGGGCTCTCTTCGATCAGCTTTTGGTGGCGGCGCTGCACCGAGCAGTCGCGCTCGCCGAGGTGTACCACACGGCCGAAGCAATCGCCCATGACCTGGATTTCGACGTGCCGGGGGTGCTCGAGGTACTTCTCGACGTACACCGCGCCGTTGCCGAACGCCGCCAGCGCCTCGTTCTGGGCCAGGCCGAAGAGCTGCGGGAACTGCTCGGGGTCCTGGGTGATACGCATGCCCTTCCCGCCACCGCCGGCCGTGGCCTTGATGATGACAGGGAAGCCGATGCCGAGCGCGACCTCGAGCGCCTGATCCGGGTCGTCGATCGTGCCGGGCGAGCCCGGCACCGTCGGCACGCCCGCTTCCTGCGCCAGCCGCCGTGCCGTGGCCTTGTCACCCATCTGGCGGATCTGCTCGCCGGTGGGACCGATGAAGGTGATGTTCGACGCCCGGCAGGTGTCGGCGAACTCGGCGTTCTCGGCGAGAAAGCCGTAGCCCGGATGAATGGCGTCGGCGCCGGTGATCTCGGCGGCCGCAATGAGGTTCGGAATCTTGAGGTAGGAGGCGCGGCTGGGCGGCGGGCCGATACACACGTCGTCGTCCGCAAAACGAACGTGCAGCGATTCGCGGTCGGCCTCGCTGTAGACCGCCACCGTGGCGATCCCAAGCTCCCGGCACGCGCGAATCACCCGCAAGGCGATTTCCCCGCGGTTCGCGATCAACACCTTCTTGAACATCAGGGCGTAAGATCCATCGCGCCGGAGGACACCGACTGCCCCGTGATCTCGCTGAACGTACGATCGGAGGCCGAGTCGACCCCGGAGACGCGGAGTGCGAACTCGCTCGGGTTGGTCGAGTAGAACAGCGCGCTCTCGTAGGAGATCATCCCCTCCTTGAACCACTTCATGAGGGACTGGTCGAACGACTGCATTCCGTAGGAGACGGTGCCCTCGGCGATCAGGTCGGGAATGTTGAGCGCCTTTTCGATGTCGCGGATGTTGTCGGCGACCGCCGCGGTGTTGATGAGCACCTCCGACGCCGGTACCCGGCCCCGGCCGTCGGCCCGAGGCACGAGGCGCAGCGAGACCACCGCCTGCAGGGCGGTGGCGAGAAGCATCCGGATTTCCTGGTGCTGGTACGGCGGGTAGAAGGAGATGATTCGGTTGAGCGTCTGGGTCGCGTCGGTCGTGTGAAGCGTGGAGAAGACCAGGTGCCCCGTGTCGGCCGCCTTGAGCGCGGTGTCGAGCGTCTCCATGTCGCGGATCTCGCCCACCAGGATCACATCCGGATCCTGCCGCAGCACGTGGCGGAGCGCCGAAGCGAACGAGAGGGTATCGCTCCCCACTTCTCGCTGGGAGATGTTGGCCATGACGTCGCGATGGAGAAACTCGATCGGGTCCTCGATCGTGATCACGTTGACCCGTCGGTTCTGATTCACGTGGTTGATCATCGCGGCGAGCGCCGTGGACTTGCCCGACCCGGTAATCCCGGTGACGAGGATGAGCCCGCGGGCCTTGAGCGCGATTTCCTCGAGCACCACGGGGAGATACAGCTCCTGGATGGTCTTCACCTCGTAGGGGATGGCCCGGAACGCGAACGCCAGCGTGCCGCGCTGCTGATAGATGTTGGTGCGGAACCGCCCGACACCCGGCACCCCGATCGCGAAGTCCGCCTCCTTCTTCTCGGCAAACTCCTTCACCTGTCGTGGCGTCATCACCTGTTCGGCCAGGAGCTTGAGGTCCTCGGGCTTGAGCGGAGGCATGTCGAGACCAGCGAGCTCGCCATTGACCCGCACCGTCGGCGGCCGGCCGACCTTCAGCAGCAGGTCGGAGGCGTTGCGCTGGACCATCTGTCCGATGGTCGCCTTGAAGTTGAACGTCGGCCCCGATGGGGTCGGCGCGGCAGTCGGCTCAGCCATGGGGATCCACTCGGAAGAGGACCTGTCCGAATTCCACGGGCTGTGTGTCATCGGCACAGATCTCACGAACTACGCCCGAAATCTCGGCCTCGATCTCGTTCATGATCTTCATCGCTTCGATGATGCAGACGGTCTGGCCCGGAGAGATCCGGCCACCGACCTTCACGTACGGGTCGGCGCCCGGTTCCGGTGCCTTGTAGAATGTTCCCACCATCGGCGACCGGATCTCCTTGAGCGCGGGGGCCAGCCGCGGGGCCTCGCCGGCGGGCGCCGGCGAGAGCACCTGGGGCGCCGAGGCCGGCGCCGCGGGCGTCGTGGCGTACACCGGCCCGGCCGCCGTCCGGGTGATCACCACGCCGGTCCCGAACCATCCCTTCACCTCGATCGATCCGATTTCGGGAGACTCGCGCAGGAGCTGCGCCAGCCCTTCGACGTCCTTCAAGTCCACCGACTTGATCCCGGGGACATTCTGCAGCAGCTCGGCGAGTTGCTTCATCTCCTGGGGCGTCATACGCGCGTGAGGTACTTGTCTTCGCGGCGATCGACCCGGATCACTTGCCCCTCCTCGATGAAGAGCGGGACCTGCACCGTGGCGCCGGTCTCGAGCGTCGCGGGCTTGGTCGCGCCGGTAGCGGTGTCACCCCGGACACCCGGATCGGTTCGGGTGACCGCGAGCTCGACGAAAAACGGCAGATCCACCAGAATGACCGTGCCGTCGTGCACCAGCCCCTCACACTCCATCCCTTCTTTCAGGTACTTCAACTGATCGGGGCCCAGCAGCTCCCCGGTGATCATGATGTCGTCGAACGTCTGCTGGTCCATGAAGTGGAAAAAGTGACCGTCGGAGTAGGAAAACTGAATGGCCCTGCGCTCGAGCCGCACGTCGGTGACCCGCTCGCCGGCATTGTAGGTGCGCTCGAGCACGGCGCCGGTGCGGATATTCTTGAGCTTGGTCCGGACGAACGCCCCGCCCTTGCCGGGTTTGACGTGCTGAAAATAGACCATCTGGAACAGCTGCCCTTCGATTTCGAGAACCAGCCCGTTCCTGAAGTCAGCAGTAGTGGCCATGAAGTCCCGGGATATCGAGTCTAAGGTCGCGGGTCTAGGGTCTCGGGTCTCGGGTCTCGGGTGTAAGGTCCGCGTGTCGAGTCATCCCGACCCGCGACTCCAGACTCGCGACCTAGACGCCAGACCCGCTCACACCAGTTCCAGCAATTCCGTCTTTCCATCCGATAGACGAACCGGTCCGCCCGCGGCCAGATGAATATCGTCTTCCAGCCGTACCCCGCCCCAGCCCGGAAGATAGACACCCGGCTCCACCGTGACCACCGCGCCGGCGGGCAGCGGCGCCTCCGCCGTCGGAGCCAGGCGAGGCGCCTCGTGAACCTCGAGTCCCAGCCCATGGCCCAGGGAATGACCGAACGAGTCACCGAAGCCACGCCCAATAATGACCTCCCGAGCGAGGGCGTCGGCCTCGCGGCCGCTCATACCGGCCCGGATCCCCGTGAGTGCCCGTTCTTGCGCCGCCCGAACCAGCTCGTAGATGGTCCGCTGCTTGTCATCCGCCCGCGCGCCCACCACAACCGTTCGCGTGAGATCGGCGCAGTAGCCGTCCAGCTGGGCCCCGAAATCGAGTAGGAGCCATTCTCCCGCGGCCACCGAGCGATCGCCGGTCCGCGCGTGGGGAAGCGCCGATCGAGGACCGGACGCCACGATCGTCGGAAAGGGATGCCATTCGCTCCCCCTCAGCCGCAGGGCCGATTCGAGAGATGCGCCGATCTCACGCTCGGTCTGGCCGACCCGTATCTCCGGCAGTATCTCCGCGAAGGCAGCCTGGGCCAGCTCGGCGGCAGCCTGAATCGATGCGACTTCCTCCGGCGACTTGATGGCGCGTAGGCGCTCGACGAGATCGCTCGTGGTGACGACGTGCGCGCGAGTGAGTGCCGACACTCGCTGGCCGTCGCGCAGGGTGAGCGCCTGCCCCTCGACGCCCAGTGCGCCCGGCGGATCGGCCGCGAGCACCTTCCCCAGCCTTTCCCAGACGCTCTTCGGATCTACCTCCACCGTGGCCGAGGCTCCCGCTTCGGCCGGGGCCTGCACGGCATATCGAAAGTCGGTGATCAGGATGGTCGAATCGCGCCGGACGACGAGCAGCGCCGCCGAGCCGCTGAACCCGGTGAGGTACCTGATATTGGGAATGTGGGTGACGAGCAGGGCGTCCACCCCGTGGCCCTCGAAGCCAACGCGAAGCGCCGCCTGCCGGTCGAGCCGCCGGTCAACCGCCACGAAGACGGCCCACGAGTGCCTGCAGCGCGAGCAGGTAGCTCTGGGCGCCGAATCCCGTCACCATGCCAAGCGCGAGATCCGCGATCATTGAATGCCGGCGCTCGGGCTCGCGCGCGAAGATGTTCGAGAGGTGGAGCTCGACGAAGGGAACGCGAACCGCGAGCAGCGCGTCACGCAGGGCAAGGCTCGAATGGGTGAGCGCGGCGGCGTTGATCAACGCCCCATCGACCTTGCCGCGCAGCGCCTGAACGGCGTCGACCATCGCCCCCTCGTGATTGGTCTGCACCCACTCGATCTCGGCACCCTCGGCGCGGGCTGCCTCGCGGACCATGGCTTCGATCTCGTCCAACGTCGTGCGCCCATATACCTCCGGTTCCCGCTGCCCCAGCAGGTTGAGGTTGGGGCCGTTGAGCACCGCGATGCGCATTCAGCGCTTCAGATTCTGCAGCCAGGTATGGAACTGGTCGAGATCGTCGCTCTTGGCATCCGGAGGTCGGGCAGGACGCGGAGAGCCTCCTGCGGGCGGGGCACTGAAGAAATCGTCGTACGACACACCGCCGCCCTGTCCTCCAGTGCCGGCGGCCGGGACGGCGGGTCGGGTGGGAGTGCTGTCTTCACCGAAGACGGAGCTGAGCGAGAGAGCATCGTGCGCGGGACGCGTGGGTGCGCCGCCAGCGTCGGAGGCGTGACCCCCGGGCCCGACCTCGGGTCTGGTCCCTGCGTCCGGGGCGGGGCGCGGGGGCCGGGCGGAAAGCATGGCACGGAAAAAGTCCCGCGTGGAACGGCCGCCCGTCGTCGAGGAGGCATATTGGGGCTGCGGCGTCGGCGGCGGCGCTTGCCTTCGGCCGCTCGAGCTCGGCAATCCGCTCCTGGAGCCGCGGATCGCCGCCGATCCGGCCATCGAGCTCGCGGTACACCCTGAGCGCATCCAGATGGTGACCCTGGGTGACCAGCAGCTCGGCCATGCTCTCGGTGACCATCGGATCCGGCTGGGGCTCCGCGGGGGGCTCCTGCTGCGCCGTGACCACCGGCTCGGGGATCGGAATGGGCGCCGGCTCCGCTTCGGGCACGGACGGAGGCTCCGACGCCTGCATGTCCTGAAACCCAACCTCCAGAAGCCGCTCGGGCTCGCGTGCAGGTTCCTCGATCGGTTCGGGCTCCGGCGGCGGCGGCGGGGGTGCAAGTGCGGAGCCGAACAATTCCTCCGAGGCGTTGGGCATCTGGAATTCCGAAGCGCCCGAGCTCTCGAGGATGATGTCCTCGCTGGTCTCGACGTGGAATCCTTCGCTGATCGATGGGTCGAACGGCTCCACGTGCGAGGCGATATCCGAGTCCGTCATGCCGACGATGCCGGACAGTGGCTCGACCGGCTCGTTCAGCGCCTCAGGCTCCAGGTCCTCGAAAGCGAGCGGCACCGCCTCCTCGCTCGAGGGTGTGTCCGACTGGGTTACCCAGCCCAGACCGGGCTCCGGTGGAAGGTCGCCGAATGGAGGCGGCGGCGGTGACGGGACCATCGAGGATGCCGTCTCGGCGTCGAACGGCTCAGTCTGGATTGCGTCGACGCTGGTTTCCTGAGGACTCTCGAAGGAGGACTCGACAGCCAGATCTGCACCGGGACTCGCAGACGAAGCCACCTCCGCCTGACGGCGCGAGGACTGCACCCGCTCGAGCTGGTCGCGCGCCTCGTCGTTGCTCCGGTCCACGGACAGCAGTGTATGGAGCCAACGCTCCGCTTCATCGAGCCGAAGGAGTCGTTCGGTAATGTCGGCCAGCGCCTTGAGGGCGATGACGTTCTCGCCGTCGAGACTCAGCACGTGCGTGAACGCCGATTCGGCGGCGGGGAGATCGCCGAGATCGATGTGGCAGCGGCCGAGCACAATGCTGGCCGGGATGTAGTCGGGATGGAGTGCCAGACCCGGCCCGAGCAGATCGAGTGCCCTGGCCACGTCGCCGCTCTTCCGATGCACTTCCGCGAGGGGAGCGAAGGTCAATCCCTGCGGATTTTCGGCGTACCGGCGCTCGAGTTTCTCGATTTCGGTGATGGCCATCAAGGTCCCGGTGTCCGGAGTCAGACTTGCCGTAGGGGAGAACGATCAAAGTCGAAGGAGGAGGTCTCGGGAGAGTAGCCGAACGCTCGTGGCCTGTCAACTGCTAACCAGCAGGCCGCCTTGAGGTTCGGCGTTGGCCAGCTTACTCTTAACGCTCTTCCCCTTCCCCACGCTCGGAGCACCGCCCGCGCCTATGATGCAAGCCTTTCGCAACGCCGCCAAACCGTTGATGGTGATCGTCGCCTTTACGTTCTTCGCCTGGCTGGTACTCGACCTCAGCGGCATTACCGGCGGCACCGGCATCCTCACCAGGACCGCGGTCGGGAAGATCAACGGTCAGAGCATCGACGCCCGGACCTACCAATCGGTCGTCCAGCAGAACATCGACGCGCGTCAGCGACAATCACCCGGGGCGCTGGGGCTCGAAGACTATCAGCAGATCCGCGATGAAGTCTGGGACCAGTTCGTCCAGAGCAGCGTCCTCGAATCAGAATATCGGCGCCGCGGCATCACCGTCACCCCCGACGAGATCGTACAGGCCATGCGGGCCTCGCCCCCGCCGGAGTTCCAGAAGATCCCCGAGTTCCAGACCGACAGCCAGTTCGATCTCGCCAAGTATCAGCGGTGGCTGACCTCCAGCGTGGCGCAGCAGTATCTCCCGCAGCTCGAGGCGCAGTACCGCGAGCAGCTCAAGCGCTCCAAGCTCCTGAGCGTCGTGACCGCCGACGTATATCTCTCCGATGCCGCCCTGTGGCAGCAGTATCGGGACGACCACGAGAAGGTGAAGATCGAGCTCGCGGCGATCGTTCCGCGGAATGTCGTCCCCGACTCGTCGATCAAGTTGTCCGACGCCGAGATCGCGGATTACTACAAGAAGCATCTGGACGACTTCAAACGGCCGAACACCGCGTTCCTGAGCTTTGTGGCCCTGCCCCATCTCACCAACGCCAGCGACACGGCGGCCGCCCTGGCGCGCGCCGACTCCGCCCGAGCGGAAATCGTGGGCGGCGCACCATTCGCAGACGTCGCGCGCCGCGAGTCGGCGGATACCGCCAGCGCCACTCGCGGCGGTGACCTCGACGAGTGGACCCGCGGATCCATGGACCCGGCCTTCGACTCCGCGGCATTCACACTGCCACTGCACACCGTGTCGCGACCGGTGCTGTCGCAATTCGGCTATCACATCATCGAGATCACGAGCCGAAAGGGCGACAAGGCCAAGGGTCGGCATATCCTCTTCCCGATCGAGCTCGCGGGAAGCCACCGCGATCAGCTCGACGCCCAGGCCGACAGCCTGGAGCGGCTCGGGGCCGACCGGGCCGACCGGGCCGCCCTCGACACCGCCGCGCGCGCGCTCAAGCTGCCGCTCGCGCACACCGGGCCGGTGCAGGAAGGCACCAAGGTCCAGATCGGCCGGCTCGTCGTGCCTGACGCGGGTGTCTGGGCCTTCCAGGCCAAGCCGGGAGCAACCAGCCCCGTCATCGAGTCACAGGTAGCGTACTACGTGTTCCGCCTCGACAGCTTGCGACCGGCGGGCGTGCCGCCGCTCTCCGAGATTCGCGGGGCAGTCGCCACCGTCGCTCGCGGCGAGAAGAAAACCCAGCTCGCCCGGAAGATGGCGCAGGACTTCGTGAAGCGCCTGGATTCGGGCAGCACACTCGCCGACGCGGCCGAAGCGATGAAGTTCCCCCACAAGGAGTTCGGCCCCTTCGCGAGGGTCAACCCGCCGCTCGACGATCCGGTCGTGGTGGGCACCGCGTTCGGTCTGGAGGTCGGACAGCGGAGTCCACTCCTCGAGACCAAGGGGGGCATGTATGTCATCAAGGTCCTGGAGCACACGAAGGCCGATTCCAGCGAGTTCCTGAAGGGGCTCGACCAGTTTCGCCCTCAGATGATCGGCCTTGCCCGCCAGGACCGGGTCCGCAACTACATCGCCGCGCTGCGGAGTGCGGCCAAGGTGGTGGACGACCGGAAGAAGGTGCTGCAGACCCAGCAAGGGCAGCAGGCGCCCACCTCCTAGCGACTGCCGTCGTTCGGCGCACACGAAGGGGGCATGACCGCCCGGTCATGCCCCCTTCACTGCATTCGCGATAGCCGCCTACTGGGAGAGACGCTTGGGCTCGCCCGATCCCTGGGTGGACTGGGGCGGTGCATCCATCGGACGAGGCGGTACGCTCCGCTGCTGCTCCTCGGAGCCCATGATGGCATCCTGGGTATCCGAAATGCTCCGCTTGAACTCGCGGATCCCCTTCCCGATCGATGACCCGACCTCCGGCAGCCGCTTGGCGCCGAAGAGGAGCAGCACCACCACCAGGATGAGGAGAATTTCGCCGAAGCCAAGGTTCCCGAACACGGGGCCTCCCTAGAAGAGAGAGCGCGCGATGACGTACGCCAGCAGGACCCCGATCAGACTCAGAAGTGAGATATGAAACCCCACGGGTCCCAGGGTGAAGCTTACCACCAGGAGGTCCATGGAGACAGGCCCGAACACCGAAGTGGCGGTGGTGGTAAAGAATTCTTTGGCGGCGCTTTCCGGCAGCCACCGGTGGAGGAAGGCGCTCAGGAAGCCCCCCGCCAGAAAGCCGGCGACCAGCACGCCGATGTAGAAGCCGGGTCGGTGAGGTCCGCTTGCCATCAGCGCCTGCGATCCACGGCGTAGGTGATGCTGGCGCGCAGGGCGTCCCTGGCGGCGGAGGGCGCCAGCATATCCAGTTCTCCGTCTGCCTGTTCGGCAAGGCGCAAGGCGCGGGTCCGGGCGTAGTCGAAGCCACCGGCATCCCTCACGGCCTCGATCACCTCGGCGATCTGGCCATCGGACGGCTCCGCGGTATCCATCAGCCGGTTCACCTGCCTCCGGTCGTTGTCGGACATCTTCGGCAGCGCGGCGATCAGCGGCAACGTCACTTTGTGCTCCCGCAGGTCGGACCCCGTCGGTTTACCGGTGACGTTGGGGTCGCCGATGTAGTCGAGCAGGTCGTCCACGATCTGGAAGGCCATGCCGAGGGCTTCGCCGAACCGGCGCAGCCCGGTGCGTTCCGCGGGGGAGGCCCGAAGGGCACCAACCTCGCAGGCGCCCGACAGCAGCGATGCGGTCTTGGCCTGAATCAGCAGATCGTACTCCTCTTCGGTGAAGCCGAGCGGCTCGTGCGCCAGGAGCTGGCGCATCTCACCGACCGTCATCTCGTTCGTCACCCGGCTCAGCACCCGCAGGGGCTCGAGGTCGTCGAGCCGCACGAGCTCGATCACGGCGCGGGAGTACAGATAGTCTCCCATGATCACGGAAATCTGGTGACTGAAGAGCGAGTTGACGGTGGGCATGCCCCGCCGGAGGACCGAATGATCCACCGAGTCGTCGTGGACCAGCGTGGCCAGGTGGATGAGCTCGACCACCGCAGCCAGGGTCGTCGCGCGGGGATCACGGGCGCCGGTGGCCTCGTCGGCCAGCAGCAGCAGGGTCGGACGGAACATCTTTCCCTGCATCTGAAACAGATGCGAGTTCACCTTGGCGATCAGCCCGAAGTCGGCCTCGACGATCCGACTGAGCTCCTGCGGTACACGCTCGAGGCGAGTGCGCAACGGGCGTTGAAGGTCGGCCAGGGTGACCGGTGCCGTATGCAGCGTCATTCGCGCCGGCCGGCGGAAAGGCGCTGGACCCGTTCGCCAAGATCCATGAATCGGATGTCCACCGCCATGGCGCGCTCGTAGCTGGCGATCGCGTTGGCGTCCTTCCCCTGAGCCTCACAGGCTCGTCCGAGCCAGTAGAGGACCCCGATCTTGGCCTCGTCCCCCTCGGCCACCGTTTCCACCGCGCGGCTCAGGACGGCTTCCGAGACCGTGAATTGCCCTTTCTCGAAGAAGGCGACGCCCAGCGCTTCCGAGGTCCGCAGCCGCCCCTCGGGCGCGCGAAGCGCCTTCTGGAACTCGGCGATCGCCTCGTCGAGGAGGCCCATCTCCTTGAACGCGACGCCCAGATCGTAATGAGCCTGGTAGTCGTCGCTCTCGAGGTTCTGGTCGATTCCCCGCTTGAATTGCTCGAGGATCTCCTGGAACTCGCGCTGCTCGTCCTGGTCCTCCGGCTCCCGGCGGTCGATCCGCATTCTGGTGTCGCGAGGACCGGTCTGCTCCAGAATGAGAGAACCCAGGTCCAGGAAGCTGTCGTCCGAGCCACGCGGCGCAGGAGGAGCCGGCGCCTCCTCCTTGGCCGGCTCCGACTCCGACTTCGACTCCGGCTCGGGTTCGGGGGGGAGTCCAGGCGCCCCCGCGGGGCGCGCGGGCGACGAGAGTGGGCGGTGAGTGGCTGGCGCGTCATTCGCCGCCTCGGCGGCGAGGGCCTCCAGGGCGAGTGCGGCGTGAGGATTCCCCGGATCGTGCTCCTGAACCCGGCGAAAGACCGCCATGGACTTCTCGGTGGCTCCCGCCCGCGCAAGGGCATCACCGAGGGCGAGATAGGCGTCGAGGAGCGGCGCGCGATCACCCGTTCGGAATGCCAACTCGACCCGCTTCTGATGATGGCGGATGCCGTCGGGATCGACAATCACGAGCTGATCGGCGACCTCCGAGGCCGCGGGCCAGTTCTCGATCCGCTCGTAGCTCATGAGGGCGAGGTCGAGCTCCTCGATGCCCCGCATCAGGTCGTCCTGGCGGAGCAGAAGGTCGGCCAGGTTCCGGTGCAGATCGGGATTCTCCGGGTCGTCGAGTACCCTGTTCTCGAGCTCGATCAGATCGGCCGATGGATCGGTTTCGATGAGCGGCAGTCCCTCGGTGGCCGCGGGCGTCCCCGTATCCATCTCGGCGAGCGAGGCATCGAGGTCGTCCATCTCCTCGACGGGGATCTCCTCGATGGACACGTCTTCGATCGACACGTCCTCGATCGACACGTCCTCGATCGACACATCCTCGATCGACACATCCTCGATCGACAGCCCCTCGTCGATCGACAGGTCTCCGACCGACTCGAGCTCGAGCGGCGGCATCTGTTCCTCGGGCGCCTCTGCGAAATCGACCTGGCTGGTCTGCTCCAACCCATCCACCGCCACGGGCGGCGGCGGGACATCCAGGTCCTCCAGCGGCGGCACGAGATCGGGGAGCGCGGGAATGTCCCGACGGTCGGGGGCGGTGGCGGAGAAGTCGACCCCGGTATCGAGGAAGATGAGATCTCCCCGCCGCGCCGCCGGCGGCAGTTCGGGCTCCGGGTGCTCGTCGTGTTCCGTCTCAACCGGCCGCTCCCGGGCCCCACGCAACGACCCGCGATCGCGGGCCTCGATGTCCCCCGCGAGCTTGCGAAGCTGTTCCTGTGCCTCTTCCTCCCGCGATGATGCGCGCAGCAGCTCGACCAGCATGAGGCGGATCTCCTGGCTACCGGAGAACTGGTCGGCAAACTCCTTCACCGATTGGAAGGCGGGATCGAGCTGCCCGAGCGCGTTCATCCGCTCGAGGAATTCGATCAGGTTCCGCTTCGCCTCGATGACGACGTTCTTGCGGGCGTGGAGCTGGGCGAGCTTGAGGTAGGTCTGGGTGCGGCCGGGATTTACCCGCAGGATCTTGCCGCAGAGAGCGATGGCGTTATTGAAGAACCCCTGATCAGCGTAGAGGTCGACGGCACGCTCGTAGGAGCGGACCGCCGAGGGCGTGTCGTTGATCTTGAGATAGAGGTCGCCAACCCGGTTGTAGAGGGAGAGATCGGGGCTCGATTCCGCGCCCGACTCGATTTGCTGGATGGCTTTGAGATAGACGTCGATCGCCTTCCGCCAATCCTCCTTTTGCTCGAACTTCCGGGCCGAGTCTTTCAGCTTTTCCAGGTTCATGCGGCTCGGGCGGATTTGGGAAACGGCCGATGGAGATAAGAGCAGGAATCAGCGAAACATAGGTAGCATTAGATGCAGGCGGAAGAGGCGCCGCAATCTCTCCTCAGGCCCCGTCATGCAGCCGTCCCAGGGTCGAGCTCGCCGCCCGCGACCGCCCGCGCCAGGCGCTCGAGATCGGGGGCCGGCGGACGATCCGCCTCGAGCGGAGACACCGCGGGCGCGAGGCCGCGGAGGCGCTGGTAGAGCTTCGCCACGCCCTTGCCAGGCATGAGCGGCTTCAGGAATTCGAGTCCCTGCGCCGCGCACAACAGCTCCGCACCCACCACCCGCTGCGCGTTGAGCAGGATCCGCTGGGTCTTCCAGGCCGCGGCCATTCCCATCGGAACGAAATCCTCCTGGTTGGCATCGGTGGGAATCGAGCCGATACTGGCCGGCATCGCCAGCGCGCGGGACTCGGCGACGAGCGAGGCGGCCGTGATCTGGACCATCATGAAGCCGGAGGAGAGGCCGGGATCACGGGTGAGAAATGCGGGGAGCCCCTGCGAGAGATCGGGATTCACCAGCCGCTCGACCCGCCGCTCCGAGATGGCCTGGAGAGTCGTGAGGGTGATCGCGAGGAGATCGAGCGCCTGCGCCACCGGTTGCCCGTGAAAGTTGCCGCCCGAGATGACATCCCCATTGTCGAAGACGAGCGGGTTGTCCGTGGATGCGTTCAGCTCTACCGCCGCCGTCTCCTCCGCGAACCGGATCGCGTCGCCCACGGCCCCCAGGACCTGGGGGGCACACCTGAGACTGTAGGCATCCTGCACGCGCGGATCATCCACCCGGTGTGATTCTCGAATCTCGCTGTCTTCCAGGAGAGCACGCATGAGGTCGGCCGCCTCGACCTGACCGCGGTGAGGGCGTGCGGCGTGGATGCGCGGATCGAGGGGGGCCGGAGTGCCCCGCAAGGCTTCAAGACTCATCGCCGCGGCCCCGGCGGCAGTCCGCCAGAGCACCCGGGCGTCGTGCACCAGCAGGGCCAGCAGGGCGGTCTGCGCCTGGGTGCCGTTGATGAAGGCCAGCCCCTCCTTGGGAGCGAAACGGTACGGCGCCAGCCCCGCGGCGGAGAGCGCGGCCGCGGAAGGAGCGCTGGTCACCCCCTCGAGTACCTCACCCTCGCCCATCAGTGACAGCGCGATGTGACTGAGCGGCGCGAGATCTCCGCTGGCGCCGACACTCCCCTGCTCCGGAACCCAGGGAATGAGGCCGGCATTCAGTGTCGCGACCAGCGCCTCCACCAGCTCGGGACGAACACCGCTCGTCGGGCGGAGGAGCACGTTGGCGCGCAGCAGCATCACCGCTCGCACGACCTCCGCCGGGAGCGGGACGCCCACGCCGGCGGCGTGGCTGCGAAGGAGATTGACCTGCAGCTGATCGAGCTGATCGGGAGCGATGCGGACGTTGGCGAGCTTGCCGAACCCCGTGTTGATCCCGTACATCGTCTGCCCGGTGGCCACCGCCTTCTCGACGAGGCGCCTGCTCGCGGCCAGCGAGGCGCGGGCGGCGGAGTCCACCGAAACACGAACGCCGGCGCGGCGCGCAACACGCACCACGTCGGCGATCGTGAGCGATCGGCCGTCGAGAACGCACTCGGGTTCCGGCATGGCGGAAAGGTCGTCGATCAACGGTCGCAGGTCAAAGGCCGAAAGTCCGGGGCCGGACCTGATGCCGGAGCGGTGAATCAGGCGCGGGCGCGACACTGCGTTCTCTTGTGTCGTGTCCGCGCATGATCGCCGCGACGGCCGGGATCGACCGCGGGCCTTCCACTGGCCTTCGGCCTTTGGCCTGCGACCTACTTCTTCGTCCCGCCCACCACGAGCTCGGGATTTCCCGGATCGGTCTGGAACGCCCAGTCGAAGATCAGAAACGTCTGACCAACGTGAGTTACCCGGATGGCGCCGAAGCGCGGGATGCCGTCCGCGGCATCCATCTGGAAGACGTAGCCGAATCCGGGAACGGCGCGGATCGGCGTGGTGCGATAGGTCTGATCGGGTGCGAAGTCGATGCTCGTGAGGTCTTCCACCGGGTTGGTGTCGTCGTAGTACTCGACCCCGGTGCCGGCGCGGATCGGAGTGAAGAACAAGTCGCCGGTGCCATCGCGGTCCACCGCAATATCGATGGCGCCCGAGTTGCCGTCGCGCACGAGCCCCAGCTCGCTGCCCTGCACCTGGCCATCGCCGTTGAGGTCGTCCCAGAACCGGAACCCGCTTCCAGCGTTCTGCGTCTGGCGGGCGAACACCGCCACGTTGCGAGCATCGGGTCGGGGTGTATCACCGCGCAAGGGAGAGCGGTCGCTCTCGAACCCGTCGATGCTGACCGCCGAGACCGCGTAGCAGCGCGGGACTCCGTTGGCCAGGGCCCCGACCACGAACTCCGGCGCAACGGTAGTTCCCTCGAGACGGAAGGACGAGCCGCAGGTCGGCGGATCGACATCGATATTGTAGGTGGTGCTGTAGACGCGGTAATTCTGAAAGTTGCTGGGATCGGCATCGAAGGCGTTGTCCGACCAGGTGAGCGCGATGGCCCCATCGAGCGAGACGCTGCTCAGCGTTTGGGGCGTGTCCGGGGTCGTGCCTGGGCCGGACCCGTTGTTGTCGGAGCACGCCGTCGTCGCCACGAGCGCCACTGGAATCCACCACCTGCGCATACGGTTTTCTCCGGAGAAGGATGCTCGTGAACGCGCAGAGGTCGTGCCACGGCGACATGATATGCACGTCATTGTCGGACAATGACATACAGATGACGGCCTCCGAGGGCGTCCCGGTAGGATGACACTAGTTTTCGAATGTCGTCTGGTCGTAGTCGAACTTGAGCTCGGGCAACGCGGTCAAGTCGATCGCGAAGTAGAAGGCAAAATTGCCGTTGGGATTGCGGACGAAATTGAACGAGGCGCGCCAGTCGTGCAGGTCACGCTCGAGCCGGACCACCTGCGATTCGAACTCCCCATCGGTGATGTTGTACTGCGACGACCAGGAGAGCGACCAGAAGGGCGTCGGCGAAAAGTTCGTGCTGAAACCGAGGCTCTGCTGGTCGGGTGTGGGCGGAGTCGTCGACCCCAGCACCGGCCGGGTGCGGACCAGGCTGTAGTTGAAATTCGCGGAGAACGTCCCGCCCCCTCGCCTGAGCGGCGACTGTGTCGTGCTGTAGAACGATCCCGGACGCGCCCGTCGCCCCGATTCCGCCACGTACGACGACGGAACCTCCTCCTTCTTTCCGGTCCCTCCCTTCTTGCCGCCCAGGCCGAAGATCGAGCCGATCGCCCGGAACGTGTTGCCCGACAGGGCGAAGCTCGCACTCACATTCTGAAGGAATGGGACGAACTTGGCCGTGTCAGTTCCGGCCTGGCCCCTGAACAGATCGTGGGTGAGGCTCAGGTTGAATCCCGGCAGCAGGTCACTGAGCACCGAGTTGGTCACCGTCTGCGTGGTCCAGCCGGTCCGTCCCGGCTTCTTCGCCTGTTCGAAATCGTAGCTGACCGGGCTCGTACTGATGCTCAGCAGACGGAGCTTCGTATCGGCTACCGACGCCGTGTCTCCTGCCGGCGGTTTCCGTTTCCCCTCGAACGTCTGTGAGAGCGAGACGCTCACCGCCTGAGTCGCGTCGCTCCGAAGCTCAACCGGCTGCCCGTTCTGGGCGATCGCGCGGGCGTACTCGAGGGGAATATTGGCGGCCGGCTGATAGTTCCAGGTGATGATCGGGGAGACGCTGTGGCGGATCCGGGCCAGCGGGCCGATGCCGGGGAAGAAGCCGAAGAAGGTCGGCGACGCGGTCACGCCGAACCGGAAGCGCTTGCCCTGTCGCACGAAGCTTCCGTTGGTGTTGCGGTTGCGAATCGCAAACGCGCCGCTGGTCGTGTTGGCGATGCCAAGGGTCGGCTGGAACTTCCAGGATCCCCGGAACAGTGTGGGGAGATTGATGCCGGTGTCCCAGTCGACCGTGCTCTGGAAGCTGCCGTTGGCGATCTGGCTCACCAGCAGCGAGTCGCTCGGATCGGGCGTGGAGGTATTCGGGATCCGGATACCAACCGAATCGGGCGCGGTCCCCATCTGGTCGGTGACCTGCACCGAATTGGCCCAGTTGAACGATCCGAACCGGATCGGGGTGTCGAAATTGAACGCCGTGACCCGGGTGTCCGCCGTCCGGCTGACGGTATCCACCACACCCCCGGGAAGAATGCGCGTCAACGCCGGGAGCGGCGTCTTCGACGTCGTATTGTTGGTGAAGCTGAGCCCGGGCGACCACGTGATATCGGATCCGATCGCGATCGACGTCGGTGACAGGGTGACCGCCGGGAAGAGCTGCTGCACACTTCCGTCAGTGATGCTCTGGCGCCGGTTGCCGCCGAGCGTCAGCGTGCCCCAGCCGAATCGCTTCGAATAATTGAGCGAGCTCGTGATCTGCTGAGTATTCTGGAGCGGATCGATGGCGTTCTGCCGCACGACGGCGTTGTTGCTGGCGTAGTTGAAGCTGAGGTTGAGGTTGGTGGAGAGATTGAACTCCTGCCGGTGGTCCCACCGCAGGGTCAGCGCCGACGCGCCATCCACCTGCCGCTGCTCGTTGAACGCCGCGGAACCGCTGATGAATCGGTTGAGCCAGCGGTACTGCCCCGCGACCCCATACTGGACGTACCGATTGGCGAACCAGTCGAGCCGCCCGGTGAGATCGATGTAATCATTGGGCGCCCAGTAGTAGCCGATGTTGGTGATCTGCCGGTTGTAGGTCCGCGTGGGGCGTACCAGGTCGTTGAATCCGATCTGGGGCACGAGGATGCCGGAGCGCCGCCCCGGCCGCACGTCCTGGAAGATGAACGGCAGCCACAGAATGGGGACATCGCTCACGTACAGCACGACCGGCCGGGCAACCAGGACGTTACGGGAGATCCACTTCATCTGTCCGGCGGAAAAGTGGTAGTGCGGCGAGGGAAGATCGCAGCTCGTGATCTCGCTCGACCCGGCGTAGATGCGGCTGGAGCTGGAGTCCTGCGCCACGTTGCCGCGGAGGAACCAGACCGTGGATCCTTCGGTGAAGTTGGTGAGAGCGTCTTCGACGATGCCTCGCCGGCGGCAGGTGTCATACCGGATGCCCTCCCCGACCAGAACCTGGTCCCGATCGAAAAGGTGGGGATCGCCGTGCGCGTCGAGGAGGCAGCTGTTCCGCTGGTAGGTGATCGTGTCGGCCTCCAGTGTCGATCCCTGCCGCTCGGTGAGCGCTTGCCCTTCGAGCAGAACCCGTTCCTCGCCGATGAATACCGTCGCTGAATCGGCGCGATACCGCGTCGCCTGGTACCCCGGCCGCTTGAGCAGGTCGTTTACCACCGAATCGGCAGGGGCAAAACTCCGGGACGGCGCGGTCGGAAGGCCCAGCCGCCGCGCGGTCGCCGAATCGAGCGGCTGGCCCGCGCGTGTGCGAGTGGAATCCCGCAGGGTATCGCCGCGCGCCCGGAGGGAGTCGGCCCGCGTCGGCAGCGCGCGCTGTCGGACGGGGACCTGTGACCGGGCGGGAGTGGCCCCCATTCCCAGCGCCACCAGGATCAATCCCGCGAGCGCGGCTCGTTTTCGTCGTCGCTGGACCAGGGCGGCACCCGCCACCCCGACCTCGTACAGTAGCAGCAGCGGCAGCGTCATCATCACCATCGAGACGATGTCGGCGCCGGGAGACAGAATCGCGCCGGCAGCGAAGGCGATGACGATCGCGTACCGCCGGAATCGATTGAGCTCCGCGGGCCCGACCACGCCGAGCCAGGCGAGGATCAGGATGATGAGCGGAAGCTCGAACGAGAGTCCGAGCGCGAGCACCACTTGCATCACGAAGCCGAAGTAGGCGTCGTAGGTGATGAACGGCTGAATCGCTTCGGTCTGGAAGCTGAAGAGCACCCGAAGCGCCTGCGGAACGACGAAGAGGTAGGCCGCCGTCGCACCGGCGAGAAAGAGCGCGAGCCCCACGAACAGTGAGGGCACCAGCGCCTTCTTCTCGCGCTCGTAGAGGGCGGGCGCGAGGAAGGCCCAGAGCTCCCAGAGGATGATCGGCGAGGCCAGCACGAGCCCGACCAGGAAGCCGAGCTTGAAGACGATCATCACCGGGTCGGTGGGACTGGTGACCACCAGCTTCCCGTTGGTGAGGTACTGCGCGATCGGCTTCTTGAGGATGTTGACGACCTGGAATCGCTGAACCAGCCAGAGTCCCAGCCCCGATCCCACGACTACCGCGCCCAGCGCCCGGAGGATGCGGAATCGCAGTTCCTCGAGGTGGTCGAGGAAAGGCATCTCCCCAGCGGACCCGGTCATTGCGCGATGGCGCCCGGGGCTTAGCGCCCGAGCGCCTTCAGTCGGTCACGAGCGAGCGCGGCTTCGTCCGATTGAGGGTACTTCTGGACCACCCGCTGGTAAGCATCCTTGGCCTTGGCCGCATCCTTCCGCCGCTCGGCCAGGAGCCCGAGGTTATACAGCGCGGACGATGCGCGAGGCGAGGACGCATAGCCGTCTACCACCTGTCCGTAATACGCCGCCGCAGAGTCGGGATTCTCGGTCGAGAAGCTCTGGCCGATGAAATAGAGCGCGTCGGGAGCACGCGAGCTCGTGGGATACGACTTCAGCAGCTCCCGGAGTCCGATCCGGGCCGTGCTGGTACTTCCCCGCCTGAGCTGCGCGAGCGATGCCTCGTACATCTGATCCGCCGAGGCATTGGCGGCTGTCTCTGGACGAGCGCTGTCGCCGGGAGCGGGCGCCCCGCTCTGGATCTGGGCGCCGCGGGCCTCGAGCTGGGTGCGAAGCTCGCTCAACCGCTGCTGGCTCTGGCCGGTGAGCTCCTGCAGCTGGACCAGTTGCTGCTGGATATTGTAGAGGTCGGTGCCGAAGTCGCCCTTGAGCTGGCCGACGGCACGCTTGCTGGCATCGAGCGAGTCCATGAGGTGCTGCTGCAGCCGGATCACCTCACTCAGTTGCGCGGCGCGGGCGGAATCGCGCCGCGCGCTCTCCGCCTTGAGCAGCGAAACCTCTCCCTGCACCATCTGCACGTCGCCCTTGGACGCGCAGGCCGCCAGTCCGGCGAGGAGCGTCGCGCCGAGAATCAGCCGTCCGAGCGGCGTGGGCGCGCGCCCGCCGCCGGGGAGCCGAACCGCCGGACTCACTGCGGAGCGACGAGGTTGTCGCCGCCGGCCGTGACCTGGAACTCGTCGCGCCGGTTCTGCGCGTACGCCGCTTCGTCGTGGCCGGGATTCAGCGGCCGCTCCTCGCCGTAGGAGACCACGTCGAGCCGCGAGGCGTCGACTCCCTTGTTCTGCAGATAGCGCTTGGCCGCCCCGGCACGCCGGTTGCCGAGCGCCAGGTTGTACTCGTCGGAGCCGCGCTCGTCGGCGTGACCACTGATCGTGAGCCGCACGCCGGTGTTGGC
Source organism: uncultured Gemmatimonadales bacterium (assembly GCA_963722825.1). GTDB lineage: Bacteria > Gemmatimonadota > Gemmatimonadetes > Gemmatimonadales > GWC2-71-9 > CAVVWJ01. The sequence continues at coordinate 1,856,080 of CAVROI010000003.1, read as the reverse complement.
CTGGAGGATGGCGGCCTTCCGATCGAGCGTGGCCTCATCGGCGGGGCGGACTGCGGCCTGGTCGTACTCGAAGTTGATCATCGCGGCCAGGTCGGCGCCTACCGCCCGGGCCCGCTCCGCTGCCTCGCGCGCCAGGCGCTCACGCTCGAGCCGGTCGCGCTCCGCATTATTGTCTTGCGGCGGTGCCGGCGTGGGTGCCGGGGCGGGCGCTGGCGCAGGCGCGGGCTCCTCCGGTGGCTTCTTTCCTCCGCAGCCGGCGGCAACCGCGGTGGTGGCCAGGAGCATCAGCAGAGACGAAGCGCGCATCATCACTCCACGTTCAGGGGTTGGGGACTGCCGCGGTCCGGCCCAGGCGCCGAGACCACGAGGGGAGCCGGGCGGCTCCAGGACTGCCGAGCTGGCGCACGCGGCCCGTTTCGACGTCGATGACCCACAGCTGGCGGATTCCGCTGCGGTCGGACACGAACGCCAGATGCCGCCCGTCGGGGGCCCAGGTCGCGTCTTCATTGCGGCCGGCGGACGTCAACTGGCGGAGGCGGCGCCCCGCGACGTCGACGAGGAAGAGCTGCGGACTGCCGACCACTTCGCGGTGGAAGACGACATTAGCGCCATCAGGGGACCACTCAGGTCCATTCGACGCGCCCGTTGCACCGAAGTCGAACGGGGCCAGAAGCTCCTGATCGGTCCCGTCGGCGGCCATGACGTAGATTTGTGGCGGTCCGGCACGGGTGGAGACGAAGGCGACACGCCTTCCATCGGGTGAAAACGTTGCAGATAAGTTGTCCGCATAGCGTCCTACGGTCAAGCGTTGCAAGCAGCAATGATCGACAATGTTCACCGTGTAGATGTCGGTGCCGGACTCGTCGGAGTGCGCGTACGCGAGGATTCGTCCGTCGGGAGAGAACGCGGGAGTGATGTTGAGCGCCGATTGCGTGCCCGGCACCGGCAGCAGCGCGCCGCCGGCGAGGCTCTGCACCACCACCCCACCTCGACCGGCCCGGAACTGGGTGTACGCGAACTGCTGCCCGTTGGGCGACCAGACCGGGGAAAGCGACGTCTCGCCCGCCGGCGTGACGGGGAGCAGATCGACGCCGTCGCTGTCCATCCGATAGACCCGTCCACCCGTCACGAAGAGCAGGCGAGTCGCGGCGATCCCGGCCGTGCCGGTCGCCCATCGAGCGATCTCGTCGGATACGCGGTGTATTTCCAGACGATATCCCGGGTCAGTGGCTGCGGGCAGCTGAAAGACCTGCTGATTGCGCACTCGCGACCCCGCCACCTCGTGCAGCCGTGCGGTGAGACCACCGGGCGCCTCGACGAGCTCGACCGCGAAGGCGGCTCCCAGCGTCTTATAGATCCCGTAGTTCACCGGTCCGGTCGCGCCGTCGGTGGTCGAGGGAATGCCGAGGTCGATCATCTCGAAGCGGTCGCTGAAATCGAGATCCCGCCGTACCATCGCTCGAACCGAGTCGATACCCGGTCCCGGCAGTACCACCAGCCCGGGCCGGACGCCCGGTTGATATTCGAGTCCCACCCGCACGCCTTCCTTTACCTGACTGGTGTCCTGGGCAACCGCCTCCATCATGCGGAGCGAGGTGATGGGGGCAGCGGCGGCAAGGGCCGCGAGGCAGGTGAGGAATCGTGTCATCGGGTCGTCGGTTTGAAGTAGAAGGATACCGGCAGGACATCGGCCTCCCAGCCGTCAGGCAGGGGCCCGAAGCCGCCGGAATTGCCGGAAGCCTCGACTGCTCCCTGCGCGCTGAGATCGAACGCGAAGCTTCCGGAACGGGTGACAAAGCGGATGTCGCGGACCGAGCCATCGCGCAGAATCAGAAAACTGATCTCCGCATAGCTGTTCTCCCGCGCGGACTCACGATCCCAGTTGCGGTACACCTGCGTCACGATGTTCCGGAGATACTCCGGATAGGGGAACTGCAAGCCGGGGGTCTTGATCGTCGCCACGTCCGTCCCGGTGCTCGGCGTCTCGCCCGGCGCGGGTGTCACTGGGGCCGCGGTCTTCGGCGGCGGCTCCCGGTTGGTGTCCTTTGGTTGGGACTTGGGCGTTGGCGCAGGAGGAGCCTTGCTCGGTTTGGGCGGCTGAGGCTTGACCGGCGCCGGCTTCTCGACTGGCGGCGGGGTCGGCACGGCCTCGCGGGCCAGGCGCTGCTTCGGAGTGGGAGCAGGCGCGGCCACCAGCTCGACGGCGTAAGTCGGCGGGCTCGCCTTCGACGACTGCACGGTGGTGAAGAGAAACACCGCCGCAGCCGCATGCACCACGACCGTCCCGAGCATCCCGACTGCCGTGCCAGGGGGCCGCCCCCGGTCGGCGCGGGTCATCACGACGGACCTTCCTCCTGGGCGACGAGTCCGACATTCTGGATTCCAGCGGCGCGGATGATCGCCAGCACCCGGACGACCTGTCCATAGGGCACACGGGTGTCCGCCTGGAGATACACTCCAGCCGGCTTGCGAGTGGCGACGAGTGAGCGGAACGTCACCCGAAAATCGTTGTACGACACCGGTGTCTGGTCCACGAAGATGCGCCCGTCGCGGTTGACCGTGACCACCATCCCCTCTTTGGGGGTCAGCGGCTTCGCTTCTGCCCGGGGGAGCTCGACGTCCACACCGCCCTGCATCAATGGTGCCGTCAGCATGAAAATAATGAGCAGCACGAGCATCACGTCGACGAGCGACGTGACGTTCACGTCGGCCATCAGGGGCAGCTCGCCCCGCTGGCTGCCGAGACCTCCGCCCAGTCCGGCCATCTAGAGCAATCCTTCCCGTGCCATCGTGCCGATCAGCTCGTTGGCGAATCCCTCGAGCTCACCGGCAAAGAGCCGGACGCGGTTTACATAGAGGTTATAGGTGATGACCGCCGGAATGGCCGCGGCCAGACCCGCGAACGTCGCTACCAGCGCCTCCGCGACACCCGGCGCCACCGCTGCGAGGTTGCCCGACCCCTTGGTAGCGATGCCGGTAAAGGCGTTGATGATGCCGAGCGTGGTGCCGAGAAGTCCCAGCAGCGGGCTCACCGACCCGATGGTCGCGAGCCACGGGATGTAGTGTCCGAGCAGATCGCGCTCCGCCGCCACCTCCTTGCCGAGGACCATCTTGAGCGCCTCGAGCTGGGTGGGGGTGAGGGTGCTGCGATCGGCGCCGCGTTCCTCACGGAGGGCGCCAGGCCGAAGCTCGGAGTAGAAAGTGATCGCCTCACGGAAGAGCCGGTTATAAGGAGAAGGCGGCTGCTTCATCACGGCATGGTAGGCTTCCTGAAGCCGGGTCGTGCGCTCCATCTCGGCGAAGAACCGGTCGGCCTGACGGTTCAGCTTGTGGAACTGCCACCACTTGAAGATGATGATGAACCAGGAGACGAGCGAGAAGACCGCCGTGATGACGAGAACGACCTTGGTTTCGGTGCTGGACGTGAGGACCAGCTCGACCGCCGAGCCGGGGACGGCGCCGCCCGCCTGCAGGATCATGTGCCCTCCTTCCGGAACCACTCCACCAGCTCCCGCAGCCCGTCATCGAAGGCGATCTCCGGACTCCATCCCAGCACCCGCTTGGCCTTGCCGATATCGAGCGAGCTCCGAAAGAGCTCGCCAGGCCGTGGCGGCGCGAACTCGAGCATCGGCTTCTTGCCGAGCACCCGGCCGACAGCCTCGGCGAGCGTAAGCACGTTTTGCTCCCTCGAGGTCGCGATGTTGAAAGCGGGCGCGTCGAACTCGCCGCCGGAGGGCAGGGGGACGGTACTGGCGAGGACATTGGCACGCGCGACGTCCCTCACGAAGACGTAGTCGCGCGTCTGCTTGCCATCGCCGAACACGGTCAGCGGTTTGTCCAGAAGTAGCCGGGACACGAAGATGGAAACGACGCCCGCCTCGGACTTGGGATCCTGCCGCGGCCCGAAAACATTGGCATACCGCATCGGAATCCCTTCGAAGCCGCGAAGGGCGGCGAGGGCGCGGAGATAGTACTCCCCGGCGAGCTTGCTCACGCCGTACGGCGAAACCGGCATCTTGGGGGCCGTCTCGGGCGTGGGGATGACGTCGGGATCGCCATACACCACGCCACCGCTGCTCGCGAACACGATGCGGCGTACCCCCCCTGCCCCGGCACCATCGAGCAGGTTCACGAAGCCGACCACGTTGATCGAGGCATCGAGAGCAGGCTCGTCCACCGAGACCCGCACGTCGATCTGCGCGGCGTGATGGTTGAGCACGGTGAAGCCGCCCGTGGCGAGCAGCTGGCGCGCCTCCTTGGAGCGAATGTCGGCGCAGATGAGCCGCGCGCCTTTGGGAACGTTGCCCTCCTTCCCGCGCGAGAGGTCGTCCAGCACCACGACCTCCCACCCGCCCCGCAGGTACGCCTCCGCGATATGAGAGCCGATGAACCCGGCCCCGCCTGTTACCAGCACCTTCCCACTCACTTGGGGTGTCTCGCCATGGAGATCTCCAGACGCTGTACGAAATCCGAGCCTCGGGGGGAACCGCCCCGCAATATAGATGTGTGCGCCGGGGAAGGAACCCGAAAAATGACACGGCGCCGGGGGTTACCCCGGCGCCGTGCAGGCCGCGTTACTGCCGGAGGTCAGGACGGCAGCTTCGCGACTTGGCGGACTTCCATGCCTGGAGCGATGTCGGGCAGGATGATATTCAGGTAGCGACCGGTAGCCGAGTGCTCCCGGACGTGCACGATCTGCAGAGTGGCCACCGGCTCGTTGATACGCTGCTGGCCGTTGTCGAGACGCTGGGCCTTGCTCCGCACCTCGAAGATGTCACCCGCGGCGACGCCCTCCTGGCGGCCCTTGTCGATGAACACCACCATTTGCGGCGCCTTGAGCTCCTGGCGCCTCGGTCCGCCGAGGAACTTGCCACGCACGCCGTCACTCACAGGCACCGCGCGCTCCGCGCCAGCCGGCGTGAACTTCTCGGCCGGCAGGGCAACCTGGCCCGGGCGGATGGGCGCGTACACCGCCTCGATGAGCGCGACATAGCGGCCGGAGACGGTATCGGTAATCCGGGCGAGCCCGGTGGGGAGAACGGCCTCACCGAACGGCTTGATCTCGCGGCCGCGTTGCACGAGCAGCAAGGTATCGCCGATCTGATACGTAGCGCCACGCGGCGCCTCGATGGCGATGGTGGCATACGGAAGCGCATCGTTGACGATGGGCGAGCCGATTTGCGAGGGGGTGACGGGACCGATGACGTTGGCCCACGGAAGATCCTGGTTCTCGGTCAGGAAGCCCGAAGAATAGAACTCGGTCCGGCGCAGCGGGCGATAATCCTTCCGGGTGAAGGCCTGGATGGTTTCCTGAAGGGTATTCGCGCGGCGGGGGCCGAACAGCGGCGCTGGTTCGTCGGTGCCCTCGCCGGCCGGCGTACGGCTCAGCTCAGCGAGCGTTGCCTGGTGCGCGGGAGGAACCTCCACGGCAGAAGCCGCCTCCGCGGCGGGAGCAGCCTCCACAGCGGGCACGGTGTCCGCGGGAGCTCCGGAGTCGGCGGGTTGGGCCCCCGAATCGACCGCGGTGACGGCCGGTGTCGGAGTATCGACCGCGGGCACCGCCGCCATCGTCTCCGTGCCGGCCAGATGCAGCACCTCGCCGGGGTAGATCCAGTGCGGATCTTCCACGACGGCGGTGTTCATCCGGTAGATATCGGGCCAGAGGAAAGGATCTCCGCGATACTGCTTGGCAAGATCCCACAGGGTATCGCCCTGACGGACCGTATGGGTCTGGGCGGGGCTCCCCTGGCCGTACACCACGGCGGGGCTCACAACCAGGACGGAAATGCCAAGCCACTTCCAGCTGAACGCACGCAGCATCGAGGTCTCCCAGCGACGTCGTTATCGGGTATGGAGATGAGACGGCGAACCCGGAACGGTTCAAGGGCATCAGGCGCAAGTTCAACGCCAGCATTCACCCATCAAGTCCTGACGCGCTAAATCTATCTATCGTAATAGCTTACGAATTTACCACCGGTGGCACCAGCGGAGGGCCGGCTCTGGCGTTCGGCAGCAGAGACCGGAGAAAGCGAAGACCGGGACGCCCTACGGGCATCCCGGTCCTGCCCCGACACGACCCCCGTAGGCCCTGTTAGAAGGGCAGGTCGTCGTCTTCGGCGTCGAGCGCCTCGGGGAAGTCCTCGAAGGACTCCTTGCCCTTGGCGGCCCCGGCCGAGGACGCGGCGGCAGCGACCTTGCTCGGTGCCGGGAATTCGGCGCCATCGCCGCTCTTGCCCGACAGCAGGATGACCTCCCGGGCGGTGATCTCGGTGGTGTAGCGCGTTTGCCCCTCACGGTCCTGCCATGAGCGGTATTCGATACTGCCCTCGATGTAAATCTTGTCGCCCTTCTTGCAATACTTTTCCGCCAGATCGGCCAGGGTGGAACCCTTGTTGTTCCAGAGAATGACCCGGTGCCACTCGGTCTTCTCCTGCTTTTCACCTGACTGATTTTTCCACTGGCGGCTCGTGGCCAGCGACAGCGTGGCCACCCGGGAACCGTTCGAGGTGCTGCGGACCTCCGGGTCGGCGCCGAGGTTCCCGATCAGGATCACTTTGTTGAGACTGCGGCTCACATGCACCTCCAGGTTCTCGATGGGGCCCGATCATGCGGACCCGGATAAGATGTCGATCTACAAGTTGCCGCTGCTACCAGAACTTCGCCATGCCGATCAGAATCCCGCCGGCTGCTGTAGCGCAAGGCGGAGGACCAGGGCGTCCTCCTTCGGGTTCCGGTAGTACGCCGCCCGCTGGCCCACCGCCCGAAACCCCCGACTGAGATACAGCGCCTGCGCCGACCGGTTGGACTCGCGGACTTCGAGAAACACTTCGTCCACCTTCCGCCGGCGAAACACAGCGAGCCCTGCCTCGAGCAGTGCCCCCGCGATTCCGCGGCGCCGAAGCTCCGGCGCCACCGCGAGGTTGAGCACCTCGCCCGTGCCTGCGACCTCGCGCCCGATCAGGTATCCCACGATTCCCCGGCGCATTTCAGCCACGAGGCCGAACGTCCAGGCCGAGGTGAGCGCCTCCTGAAAGCTCGCCTCGACCCATGGATCGGTGAAGGCTCGCCGCTCGATGGCGAACATCCCTTTCCCATCAGCGGGGACTGCGGGCCGAATCCGGTAAGGAGCGTCCATGCGTCGTCTCCCAGCGGGTCTGCGCCTCCGCGGGCCGGCCGTAGTCCGGCTCCCATTCGCCGGCGGCTTCGATGACACGCGCACCACCTGCGCGACCGACCAGCCCGAGGAGGCGCCGAGCGTCCGGGGCGCCTGCCGGCGATGGCACGACCGCCCGTCCAGCCCACCGCTCGAGCACCTGCTGCACAGCGGGCGGAACGTCTCCGACGATCGCTGATGGAGTAGCCACCAGGCTCGCGAGGTCCTCGGGCCGGAACACGCTGGGCGCCAGCTCGGTGTAGACGGAATCATCACCGAAGCGGTAGGCCGCCGCATACACGTCTCCTCGCAGTGCGTCGGACACGGCGAGGACGGTGGCATCCCGCAACCTCGCGCCTGCCGCACGCACCAGAAGCGACGAGGCGGCCCAGAGTGGCAACCCGCGGGCCCGCGCCAGGGCCTTGGCGACCGCGGCCCCGACACGAAGGCCGGTAAAGCTACCCGGCCCGTCCGCTACCGCGACCCCGGTGAGGCCATCGAGAGTCGTTTCCGCCCGAGCGAGCACCGCCGACACCATCGGCAGCAGGGACGACGCGTGCCGGCGTGCGCCCGACATGCTCGACTCCATGGCATCGGTCTCGGAGCGTCCCACCGCCACGGACGCCCGGTCGGTGGCTGTCTCCAGAGCCAAGAGCATCAGAGCACCTCCAGACCGCGCCGGTCGGGGTCGTGGAGATGGTGAAGTCGAAACCGCCGAGCCGGAGCCGGAAGCCACGCTCCGGCACGCTCGGGCCACTCGACCAGAATGGCGTCGCCTTCGACGAGCAGACCCTCCCAGTCGAGGTCCGCCGCTTCGTCGGGCGAGCGCAGCCGAAAGCAGTCGAGATGGAAGACCGGGCCCCGGCGCCCCTGGTACCGGTGCACCAGGGCATACGTCGGGCTGGTGGCGGGACCCGCCACGCCGAGTCCGCGAGCGATGGCCTGGATGAAGGTGGTCTTCCCCGCGCCGAGGTCGCCCTCGAACGTCACGAGCGAGCCCGGCGGCAGCACCTTTCCCAGCGCAACCCCCTCGGCCGCCAATTCCCGCTCATCGAGGCTGCGGATCATGCACGCCGGCGAACCCGTGGGCTCCCTTCGCGCCGGACATCGGGAGCGGCGAGGGCCTTGAGCTCGGTGAGCTGGTCGCGAAGCATGGCCGCCATCTCGAACTCGAGATTCGCGGCGGCTTCGCGCATCTGCCGCTCGAGGGCCTGGATCGCCGCGGCGCGCCGGGCCGGATCGTGAAGATCGATCCGGTCCTGCAGCGGGCCACGAGCCTCGGGCCGCTCCGTGCGGGCGTCGGCGACGTGGGTCGATAGCCGGACCTCGGCCATCGATTTGACTATGGAGCGCGGCGTGATGCCGTGCTCCTGGTTGTACCGCTGCTGAATGGTGCGGCGGCGATTCATTTCGTCGAGCGCGCGCTGCATCGAGCCGGTGATCTTGTCGGCATAGAGAATGGCGCGGCCGTTGATGTTCCGTGCCGCGCGCCCGATCGTCTGCACCAGGGAACGGTCGGACCGCAGAAAGCCCTCCTGGTCGGCATCGAGAATGGCGACGAGCGACACCTCCGGAAGATCGAGACCTTCGCGGAGGAGATTGATGCCCACAAGGACGTCGAAGTCACCCAGCCGCAGGCCGCGCAGGATCTCCATCCGCTCGATGGCGTCGATATCCGAATGCAGGTACCGCACCCGAACTCCGGCCTGCTGGAGATAGTCGGTGAGATCCTCCGACATCCGCTTGGTGAGGGTCGTGACGAGCACCCGCTCGCCTCTCGTCTCCCGAAGCCGGATCTCCGCGAGGAGATCGTCCACCTGACCGCGCACAGGACGGATGTCCACCTCCGGATCGACCAGCCCGGTCGGCCGGATGATCTGCTCGACTACGACCCCGCCCGAGAGCCGCAGCTCGAAATCGCCCGGCGTGGCCGAGAGGGAGATCATTTGCGGCACGAGGGACATGAACTCGTCAAACTGAAGCGGGCGGTTGTCGAGCGCGGAAGGCAGCCGGAAGCCGTAGTCCACCAGCGTGAGCTTGCGGGCGCGGTCGCCGTTGTACATCCCGCCGATCTGCGGGAGTGAGACGTGCGATTCATCCACCACGACGAGATAGTCGGCCGGGAAGTAGTCGATAAGGCAGGCGGGACGCTCACCCGGCCGGCGTCCGCTGAGCGGGCGGGAGTAGTTCTCGATGCCGGCGCAGGTGCCGACCTCGAGCAGCATCTCGATGTCGAAGTTGGTGCGCGACTCGAGGCGCTGCGCCTCGAGGAGCTTACCCGCGGTCTTGAGCTCGACGAGTCGCTCGGCCAGCTCCGCGCGGATGAGGGAGATGGCACGCTCGATCTTGGCGCGTTCGGTGACGAAGTGCCGGGCGGGGTAGATGGCGCACTGCTCGAGCTGGGCGATGGTGTCGCCGGTCAGCGGGCTGATCTTGCTGATGCGCTCGACCTCGTCGCCCCACAGCTCGATCCGGATGGCCTGCTCGGCATACGCCGGAAAGACCTCGATGCAGTCGCCGCGGACCCGGAAGGTGCCCTGATCGAAGGCGACGTCATTGCGACTGTACTGGATGCGGACGAGCTCGCCCAGGATGGCGTCCCGACCCCGGTTCTCGCCTTTCCGCACCGTGACCATGAGCTTGCGGTACTCGACCGGGTCGCCGAGGCCATAGATGGCGCTGACCGTGGCGACGATGACGACGTCCTCGCGCTCCATGAGGCTCGATGTGGCCCGGAGCCGGAGGCTCTCGATGTCCTGATTGATCGACGCGTCCTTCTCGATGTAGACGTCGGTCGAGGGAACGTAGGCCTCGGGCTGGTAATAGTCGTAGTACGAGACGAAGTACTCGACCGCGTTCTTGGGGAGGAACTGGCGGAGCTCGCCGTAGAGCTGGGCCGCGAGGGTCTTGTTGTGCGAGAGGACCAGGGTGGGCCGACCGTACGCCGCGATGGTATGGGCCAGCGTCATCGTCTTTCCCGACCCGGTGACGCCCAGGAGCGTCTGATACTTGTCTCCGCGGCGGAGTCCCGCGATCAGCTCGGCGATGGCCTTGGGCTGATCGCCGGCGGGCTGGAAGGGTGCGACGACTTCGAACCGGGGGCTGGTCATGGCGAGAAATATACCCCGCCAGGGAACTTCCTCACGCTGTTTTCACGAGAACTTCCCACTAGAAAGGCGACCTTTCCGGGAATAGCCACTTTTCCGGAATCCCACGGGAGATCATGAATGGCGACGTCGGTGCTTCCACTCATCATCCAGGGCGGCATGGGCATCGGCGTCTCCGACTGGCGGCTGGCCCGCGCCGTCTCCCGTCACGGGCAGCTGGGCGTGATTTCGGGCACCAGCCTGGACGCGGTGCTGGTCCGGCGTCTCCAGGACGGCGACGAAGGTGGCCACATGTGGCGGGGAATGGAGCGGTTCCCCGTGGCGGGGGTCGCGGAAGCCGTCTTGCACCGCTACCACCTCCCGGACGGACGCACGCCCACCGCCCCCTACAAGTCGATCCCGATGTGGAAGCAGAGGGTGAGCCTGGCGCGTACCCAGCTCGCCATGCTCGCAGCGTTCGTCGAGGTATCCCTCGCCAAAGAGGGGCATGAGGGGCCGGTGGGTATCAACCTGCTGACGAAGATTCAGCTTCCCAACCTGGCCTCCCTCTACGGCGCTCTCCTCGCCGGGGTCGACTACGTGCTCATGGGGGCCGGCATCCCTCGGGAGATCCCGGAGGTGTTGGACCTCCTGAGCGAGCATCGGCCGGCCGTGCTGAAGATGGAGGTGGAAGGACTGCCGCACGGACGCCTGGAGCAGGTTCTCTTCGATCCTCGAGCGCACTGGGACGAGCCGCCGCCCCCACTCCGGCGTCCCATGTTCCTGCCGATCGTCGCGAGCAATTCGCTGGCGACGGTCCTGGCCAGAAAGGCGAGCGGCCGGGTGGACGGCTTCGTGGTCGAGGGTCCGACCGCCGGGGGCCACAATGCGCCGCCCCGAGGGGATGCGCGGTTCAACGAGAGGGGCGAGCCGATCTACGGCCAACGGGACGAGGTCGATCTCGCCAAACTGGGGGAGCTTGGACTGCCATTCTGGATCGCCGGTGGGGCGGGATCTCCCGAGAGGCTGGCCGACGCGCTCCGAGCCGGCGCCGCCGGCGTACAGGTAGGCACTCTCTTCGCCTTCTGCGAGGAATCGGGCGTAGCCTCGTCGTACAAGGAAGCGGTGCTCCGGTCCGTGACGCGGGATGAGGTCGATGTGGTCACCGACCCACGAGCCTCGCCCACCGGGTACCCGTTCAAAGTGGTGCACTGGCCCGGGGAGCTCTCCGGTGGCGAGCCTCGCGCGCGGCACTGCGATCTTGGGTACCTGCGAACCACCTATGCGCGGCCGGATGGTCGGATCGGCTACCGCTGCTCAGCCGAGCCGGTGGAGGATTATGTCCGGAAGGGGGGACGGCGCGAAGACTCGGAAGGACGGCGGTGCCTCTGCAATGCATTGCTGGCCAACATCGGACTGGGCCAGTTGCGGGAGGATGGTCGCGTTGAGCCGCCCCTGCTCACCAGTGGCGACGATCTCCGGTCCTTGGGCGAGTTCCTCGGCGGCCGCACCTCGTATTCCGCCGAGGATGTGCTCGACTACCTCCTGGCGGGTGCGTGCCCTTCGCCCACCGGGCCAGGCTAGCCGGCCAGCACCGCGCAGAATTCGGTGAAGACCTCCACGTAACGGTCGATATCCGCCTCCGTGTGCTGGACGGAGAGCGTCCACTGCTCCTCGTCACCCGGCGTCATGAAGATCCCCCGGTTGAGCAGCCAGGGAAATGACGCCGCGAACAGCTCAGGGCGCGTCTCCAGAAAGTCGCGATAGTTCCGCATCGCTGTCGGCCGATAGGACACACATCCCTTGGCACCGAGGTCGACGGTGTGGGCCGGCATGCCGAACCGATCGATCGCTGCCTGGCACCCTCCGGCCAGCCGCTCTCCGATCCGGGAGAGGTGCGCGTAGCCCGCGGGAGTGAGCACCTCCGTCAGCGTCACCATGCCCACGTGGGAGACGAGAGGATTGCCGTTGTACGTCCCCATCTGGGATACACCGCGCTCGATGAGCCGCATGAGATCTTCCCTGCCACCGAACGCCGCGGCGGGGAGTCCGCCCGAGATAGCCTTGGCGAGGCAGACCAGGTCGGGCTGGACGCCGAACCGTTCCGTCGCGCCACCCGGGGCGATGGTGAAGCCGGTCTTGATCTCGTCATAGATGAGGACGACGCCGTAGCGGGTGCACAGCTCGCGGACCCGCGCGAGGTAGCCTGGCTGCGGCACCACGATTCCGACGTTCATCATGGCCGGCTCCATGATGAGGCAGGCGATCTCGGACCCTTTCTCGCTCAACACCCGCTCGAGATGGTCCGCGTCGTTGAACGGGACGACCTGGATGTATTTCGCGGCGTCCTTCACCATGCCCTTCGAGACCGGGGCGCTGGCGGGCCGGTCGCGCCCACCCATCGTATCGGCGTTGGGAATAACCGAAAACATCACGCTGTCGTGATGACCGTGATACGACCCCTCGATCTTGCAGACCACGTCGCGTCCGGTGGCGGCTCGGGCCACCCGGATCGCATCCATCGTCGCCTCGGTGCCCGAATTGGCGAACCGGATCATCTCGAGATTGAACCGCCGGCAGATTTCCTCGGCGAATTGGACCGCAGACTCGGTCGTGGCGGCGAAGTGGGTTCCGCCGGTGGCGGCTTCATGAATCGCCTCGACGATGCGAGGATGCGCGTGCCCCACCACCATCGCACCGAATCCACAGTGGAAATCGAGGTATTCACTCCCGTCCTGGTCCCAGACGTGGCTGCCCTTCCCCCGAGTCACGTAGATAGGGTAGGGCTGCATCTTCTGGAAAGACGAGACCACTCCGAACGGCAGGATGCGCGTGGCCCGCTGGTACAGCGTGGAGGACTTGGGGGTCCGGGCCAGCAGGCGGGCCATCTCGGACTGGCCGACCTCCTGTGCCCGCGCGAGCAGACGATCGTCCGCCGCCCGCTGCCCGGAAGCAAGCGTGGTGCTCATGACGTCCTGTCTCGTGATGCGTCGTGGTTGAGGATGCTATCGCCTCGGAGGGGTCACTCGATGCCCGCGTGCTGGAGGTTGCTCCCGCCGGCCACAGTTGTCAACTCTCGGAAGAAGTGGCACATTGGCAGCTATGATCCCCCCGACAACTCCAGCAGCCGGGGCGCTGGGCGACGTCATCACCATTGACCACGTCATCAAGCGATTCGGAAACTACGTCGCGGTCCAGGATGCCAACTTTGCCATCGAGCGTGGAGAGTTCTTCTCCATGCTCGGTCCGTCGGGGTGTGGGAAGACCACGACCCTGCGGATGATCGCGGGGTTCGAGCAGCCCACGGAGGGACGCATCCTCCTCGAGGGCAAGGACGTCTCCCGGGTCCCGCCCTACCACCGCAACGTGAACACCGTCTTCCAGCATTACGCGCTCTTCCCCCACATGAACGTAACCGACAACGTCGCCTTCGGGCCCCGCAGCCAGAAGATCGCGGAGGACGAAACCCGGCGACGGGTCAAGGCGCTGCTCGAAGTCGTCCGACTGACCCAGTTCGCGGAGCGGAGGCCGGGGCAGCTGTCCGGGGGGCAACAGCAGCGGGTGGCGCTGGCGCGCGCGCTGGCCAATTACCCGAGCGCGTTGCTGCTCGACGAGCCTCTCGGGGCGCTCGACCTCAAGCTGCGCCAGGCGATGCAGATCGAGTTGAAGCGGATTCAGCGCGAGGTCGGGATCACGTTCATCTACGTGACCCACGACCAGGAAGAAGCGCTCACGATGTCCGACCGGATCGCGGTGATGAATGAAGGCCGGGTCGAGCAGATCGGCTCGCCCACCGATATCTATCACTCGCCGCAGTCGGTCTTCGTGGCCAACTTCATCGGCGTCGCCAACCTCCTGCCAGGCGTGATGGGACAGACCAACGGCACCCACGCGACCATCACGGTGGCAGGCAATCGGCCCATCTACGTTCCCGCGGGTCACTGGCGCTTTCGGCCCGGCACGACGGCGACGGTCATGGTCCGGCCGGAGCGGTTGAGGCTCGCCAACGAGATGCCGGTGGCGGAGTCTGGTATCCCCGTCAAAGTGCGTCACGCGGTGTTCCAGGGACCGGTCATCCGCTGCACCCTGTCCGCCCTCGACGGCACCGAGATAGTGGCCCACATCGGGCCGGAGGACACCGTGACGGGACTCGAGGCCGGCCAGACGCTCTGGGCCAGCTGGGAACCCGATGCCGCTCGCCTCCTCCCTCCCGCCGGATATAGCGCCGAAGATGATTCCGATCTCAGAACGACCGTGGAGAGGGCGATTCCCTAGCTCGTATCCTCCCCCATCACCAGGAGCGCCACGATGAGCGAGCGAGAGTCCGACGAAAAGGAACACGACATCCACGAATTCCTGCGCCGGGCGATCAGCCGCCGCGGCTTCCTCACCCGCACCGCGCTCGGCGCCGGAGGGCTTGCCCTCGGCGGCAACTTCCTCGCCTCGTGCGGCGGGAAGGAAGGTGCTCCCGGCGCGGCGGCTGGTGGCGGAGGCGCCAAGACGCTCCGGATTTCCAACTGGCCGCTGTACATCGACAAGCAGACCGTGCCCGACTTCGAGAAGACGACGGGTATCAAGGTCGAGTACACCGAGGACGTCAACGACAACAACGAGTTCTTCGCCAAGATCGACGAGCCGCTCAAGCGCAACCAGAGCATCGACCGCGACATCATCGTGCTGACGGACTGGATGGCCGGCCGGCTGATCCGGCTCGGCTATGTCGCGCCACTCGACGACGCGAAGTTCCCCAACAGGTCCAACGTCGTGGACGATGTGAAGGACGTGAGCTTCGACGCCGGCCGCAAGTACAGCGTGCCATGGCTCTCCGGCATGACCGCCATCGGGTACAACCCCAAGAAGACCAAGCGGGAGCTGACGAGCATCAACGACATCTTCGATCCCAAGTTCAAGGGACAGGTCACGATGCTCACCGAGATGCGCGATACCATCGGGCTCGTGATGCTGGGCATGGGGAAGGATCCGGCGGCGGTAACGCTGGCTGACGCCAAGGCGGCCGCAGCGAAGATCAAGAAGGCGAGAGTAAGCGGGCAGATCCGCAAGTTCACGGGGAACGACTATGCCGAAGACCTCGCGGCCGGCAACATCGCCGTGGCGTTCGCCTGGTCGGGTGATATCCAGGGGCTTCGCGCGGACAACCCGGACCTGGAGTGGATCGCGCCGAAGGAGGGAGCCATGCTCTACTCCGACAACATGCTGATTCCGAAGACGTCCGATCGGCAAACCGAGGCGATGGCGTGGATCAACTATGTCTACGACCCCAAGCATTCCGCCCAGATCGTGGCCGGCGCGCCCTACCTCTCCGACGTCAAGGGCGCTGGCGAGGAGCTGGCCAAGATCGCCCCGGATCTCGCGAAGAGCTCGCTCGTCAATCCGCCGCAAGAGCTTCGGTCTCGCCTGCACGTGTTCCGGGCGCTGAGCGACGAGGAGGAGACCGAGTTCAACCGGATCTTCCAGGACGCCATCGGGGCCTGAGATCCCATGGCCGGCACCGGCACGGCGAGCGAGCGACAGAACCGCCTGGCGCCCTACCTGCTGGTAGCGCCGGGCATCCTGTGGCTCGTCGTCTTTTTCGTCGTGCCGATCGCAACCCTCGCGCAGACGTCGGTGGCGGTCACCAACGGCCCCTGGTGGGACGCGTATCGCCGCGCGCTCGGTGGTTACGGCGGTCATTTCCTCCGTTCCCTGGAATACTCGACGGCCGCAACGCTGATGGCGCTGGCGCTCGGATACCCGCTGGCCTACGTGATCGCGTTCCGGGGTGGAAAGCTCAAGAATCTCCTGCTCGGTCTCGTCATCCTGCCCTTCTTCACCACCTTCCTGGTCCGCACCTTTGCCTGGAAGACGATTCTCAACGACAGCGGGCCGGCCGCCTGGGTTCTCCAGCACCTTCACTTGATGGAGCCGGGGGGACGCCTCCTCGACACCACGATGGCGGTACTCGGCGGCCTGACGTACAACTTCGTCCCGTTCATGATCCTGCCGATCTACGTGAGTCTCGAGAAGATCGACCGGCGGCTGGTCGAGGCGGCCGAGGACCTCTACTGCTCTCCGACCGGGGCCTTCCTCAAGGTGGTGCTGCCGCTCTCGCTGCCCGGAGTATTTGCCGGCAGCTTGCTCACCTTCATACCGGCCACCGGTGACTTCATCAACGCCCAGCTCCTGGGCAGCCCGAACCAGCAGATGATCGGGACGGTCATTCAGAACCAGTTCCTCGAGGTGCGCGACTATCCGCTGGCCGCTTCGCTCTCCTTTGTGCTGATGACCGTGATCACGCTCGGTGTGCTGGCCTACGCGAAGGTGCTCGGGACCGAGGACCTGGCCTGATGCGGCGCCTCTCCCGCTGGTTCCTCGATGGCTTCGCCGCGCTGGTGCTGGCGTATCTCTTCCTGCCGATCTTCGTCACGATGCTGTACAGCTTCAACAAGCCGGCGGGCAAGTTCAACTTCGTCTGGAAATCCTTTTCACTGGACGCCTGGGGGGACCCGTTCCAGTACCCGGCGCTGGTCGAGGCGATGAAGCTGAGCCTGCGGGTGGCGGCGATTTCGACCCTCGTGGCGACCGTCTTCGGAACGCTCATCGCCCTGGCGCTCTGCCGCTACCGATTCCGTGGCAGCGGCGCGGTGGGTCTGCTGCTGGTACTGCCGCTCACGACTCCCGAGGTCGTGCTGGGCTCCTCGCTCCTGTCGCTCTTCCTCGATCTGAACGTGCGGACGGGATTCAGCACGATTGTCATCGCGCACATCATGTTCTCGGTGAGCTACGTGGCGCTCACGGTTCGCGCGCGCATCCGCGGCTTCGACTGGACGCTCGAGGAAGCCGCCATGGATCTGGGAGCGACGCCGTTCCGGGTCTTCTACAAGGTGACGCTCCCGATCATTGCGCCGGGCATCGTCGCCGCATCGATGCTGGCCTTCGCGCTCTCGCTCGACGATTTCATCATCACGCTGTTCAACGCCGGCAGCCGGATCACGTATCCGCTGTACGTGTACGGAGCCCGGCGCGCCGCCTTCCCCGCCCAAATCAACGTCCTCGCGACGGCTATCCTTCTCGGCAGCCTCATCCTCCTCGGCTTGACGGTCGTCTGGCAGCACCGGACTCTGCGCGACCGGTCTGGCGCCGGGGCCCTCTCGCTGCGCTGAGCGGCGCCCCACGGAACAGCCGGTGCTCCCCATCGAGCAGGCCTGCTATTGGCTGGCCCGCCGTGCGCCGCGCCCGACCGTCGCGCTCGACGGCGCCCGGCAGGCGGACGTGGTCGTGGTGGGCGCGGGGCTCACCGGCATCTGGACCGCACTCTTCCTCAAGGCGCTCGACCCCATGGTCGAAGTTGCCGTCGTCGAGCGGGGCGTAGCCGCGTATGGGGCGAGCGGGCGGAATGCGGGGATGCTTTCCGAGACGGTGGATCATAGTCACGGCCTGGCCATCCAGCACTTCGGGGAAATGGAGGCAAGGCGCCTTGCGAGAGTGGGCGAGCAGAACGCCGTCGAGATGCTGGCGTTTCTGGCCGACCGGGGAATCGCCTGCGATTACCAGCCGACGGGGCGACTCATCGTGGCGCTCACGCCCGGGCAATTGGAGGAGGCCCGGCGCACCGTCGCCACGGCAACGCGACTGGGCCTCACGACGTTTCGCGCGCTCGATCGCGATGCGATGCGCGCCGAGCTCCACTCACCGCTTTATCTGGGCGGCGTGTGGGTGACGGGTGGTGGGATTCTCGATCCGGTGAAGTTGGTCGACGGTCTGCGCGATGAGGCGGAACGGCTGGGCGTCCGCGTCTATGAGTGCAGCCCCGTGGAGGGCATCGAGGCGATTGGCGCGGGGGTCCGGGTTCGCTCGCCCCACGGCAGCGTGGATGCCCGGCGTGCCGTGCTGGCCACGAGCGCCTATACGCACCGCCTGGTCCCCGCCGTGTCCCGGTGGTTCATCCCGCTCTATGATTACATCCTCGTGAGCGATCCCCTCACTCGCGATCAGCGGGAGGCCATCGGCTGGGCCCACCGCCAGGGTGTGAGCGACGGCCGCACGTTCTTCAACTATTACCGGCTCACTTCGGATGATCGTATCCTCTGGGGCACGAGCGAGGCGGCATACTACGCGGGCAACAGGGTCGATATCGCGTGCGACCACTCGCCGGGGCATTACGCGGCGCTCCGCGCGAGCTTCCGACGCCACTTTCCGGCACTGCTGTCGCTGGAATTTCCCTACGCGTGGGGTGGCGCGATCTGTTCCACCACCAGACTCACGCCGTTCTTCGGGCAGGCACTCGAGGGGCGAGTGATCTACGGGCTCGGATACACCGGTCATGGACTGGGGACCACACGTCTCGCCGGCCGCATTCTGGCGCACCTCGCTCTCGACCGTCCGAGCGACCTGCTCGACCTTTCGCTGGTGACCCGAAAGCCGTTCCCCTATCCTCCCGAGCCGTTCCGCTCATGGGCGGTCGGCATGGTGACGCGCGGGCTCCGGCGCGTGGACGAAGGAAAGCGGCCCAGCCTCGTGCTCCGAGCGCTGGACCGCCTGGGGATCGGGTTCTCGAGCTGACCCGAGGACGCAGAAGACGCAAAAGACGCAGAAGACGCAGAAGACGCAGACGTGGGAGAGGGTGATCCCCTGAGTCGTGTGCGTCCGCGGCGTCCTCGCTTACCGCTCCGCCCGGGTCAGCGCCTCGTCGAGCACATCGACGGCGAAGTCGACGTCGGCCGCGGTAATACACAGCGGCGGCTTGATCCGAAGCACGTTGCTATCGATCCCGCCCTTGCCGATCAACAGGCCCATTTCCCGGGCCGACTCCCAGACTGCGAGCGCCTCCCGCGTGGCCGGCTCCTTGGTCTCGCGGTCGCGCACCAGCTCGGCACCCAGCATCAGCCCTTTGCCACGCACGTCGCCGATCAGGCGATGACGAGCCATCAATTCCTGGAGGCCCGCCTTGAGGCGCGCCCCGACGATCCGGGCGTTTTCCTGAAGACCCTCCTCCTCGATGATATCGAGCACCGCCATGCCGGCCGCCATCGAGATCGGATTGCCCCCGAACGTGTTGAAGTGGATGCGCTGGGTCAGCGCCTCGGCAATCTCGCGCTTCGTGGTGACGGCGGCCAGCGGCAACCCGTTGCCGATTCCCTTCGCCATCGTCACGATATCTGGCACCACGCCCGATGCCTCGAAGCCCCAGAAATGGTCGCCCGTGCGCCCGAAACCAGTCTGCACCTCGTCGGCGATGCACAGGCCCCCACACTCCCGGGCGATCGCGTACGCTTCCCGCAGATAATTCGGCGCACCGAGTGTGGCGCCACCGACTCCCTGGATCGGCTCGGCGATGAACGCAGCGATCCGCCCCGGAGTCGAGAAGCGAACCAGCTCCCGGATGTCCGCGGCGCTGCGCGAGGCGATCTCCTCGGGCGTGCCCCGGAAGGGACTGCGATACGGATCGGGGTTGATGGCGTGATGGATGCCCTGACTGACCTGCGCGGGGAACTTCCACGTGGCATGGGAGGTGAGTCCCATCGACGTCGGCGACCCCCCGTGGTAGCTGTTCCGGACCGCGACGACATCGGTGTTGCCCGTAAAGGTCCTCGCCATCAGCACGGCGAGATCGTTGGCCTCGCTGCCACTGTTGACGAAATACGTCACGTCGAGGCCGGGGGGCATCTTGCCCGCCAGGCGTCGCGCCATCATCGGGAAGCCGGGGTGCAGGTAGATCGTGGTCGTGTGCTGAATCGTCGCGATCTGTGCCTGCAGCCGCTCGATGAACTTCGGGTGCGAGTGGCCGCAGGAGACGGTGACGATCCCGGCGAAGAAGTCGAGGTAGCGGCGGCCGGTCTCGTCGTAGAGGTACTGCATGTGGCCCTCGACGACCATGAGAGGGTCGCGGTAGTACAGGAATGTCGAGGGATGGCAGTACTGTCGCCGCATCGCCAGCACTTCCTGCCGCGATGGGCCCGTGTACGGGCGCGGCGTATGATCGTGCGGCGGCATGACCAGGCGGGCGGGAGCCATCGTCGTCATGAACATTCCTTCTGGAGGATAGGAGAGAGTCTGCCCGTCGGAGGGCGGATTGTCAATCCGGCTTGCCCGCCCCGGCGAGTGAGAGGAGGCGGCGCCATTGAGCGGGCGGCACCGGGATCACGGAGAGTCGGGACATGCGCACCAGCCCGAGGTCGGCAAATGCCGGATCCGCCTTGATCGTCGCAAGCGACACCGGGGTGGGCAGGCGGGCGCCGGCCTCGAGATCCACGACGGTGAGCTTCGGATCCTTGGCCTTGGGGTCGGGGTAGGGGCCACGGACGATGGTGGCCAGTCCGACGATAGCCTTGTCGACGCCGGAATGGTAAATCATCGCCTGATCGCCCTCCGCCATCGCGCGCACATGCTTCAGCGCGAGCGCGTTGGTGATTCCGTCCCAGACAGTGCGGCGGTCGTGCGCCAGCGTCTCGAAGGGGTAGGTGTCGGCGTCGGTCTTGAGGATCCAGTAATTCGGCACGGCGCGCTCCGAGGCGCGCGGAGGAACTGAGGCCTTGCGGACCCGAAGCAGTTGCGGGGCGTCGACCGCGCGCCGTTCGGCCGCCGCCTTGTACCGCCACTCCTTCACGATGAAGCTCTGCACGAAACCCGGGCGAATGTAGTATGCCTGGAGCGAAGGGGGGAAGAAAGTGGAAGTCGCGGATCTGCCGCCGGCAGCGGGGGCGGCCCCTTGGGAGATTTTCCAAACCTCGAGGTATGGAAGCGCGCGCACACCTCCGCTTGAACACGTACCGAGCGTGCGCAGACATGCCGCCTCGCGACAAGTGTGAGCTCGCGAGTCAGATGAGAAGAGCGGCGGACTCTGTCGTATCGAACATCGCGGAAGGCGACGGGAGGAATGGCGCAGTCGAGTTCGCGGCATTCTTGAGAATCGCCGTTGGCTCGGCTAACGAGCTACGACTCAGTGGCTGCTGGCGAGAGATCTTGGGGTGTTAGAGCAGGGTGAGGTGGAATGTCTGATGGATGAAGCCGAGCGCGTTCGTCGAAAGCTGGTCGGCCTGATCCGTGGCCTCGGCTCCAAACCGATAGCCGGCCGCCGGCCGCCTAACTCCCCGGCACATCCCTCCTTTCGATCCCGGTGACGCCTTTCACCTTGCGCACGGCCTTCATCACCTTGCCGAGATGCGGCAAATTGTCCACCTCGACGAAAATAGTCCCGAAGACGGTGCCGTCCTTGGTGTGCAGGTCGGCACCCTTGATATTCGTGCCCGTCTGACTCACCGCCTCCATGATGTCGGCGTACAGGCCGCGCCGATCCTCCCCCGTCACCGCCAGCCTCACCGCGAAGGCCTCGCCTGCCGTTTCCTGCCAGTCGATGTCCACCCGCCGTTCGTCATTCGCGAGCGTGAGCAGGTTGGGACAGTCGGCACGATGAATCGAGATACCCCTGCCCTGGGTGACGTACCCCACGACCGGATCGCCCGGCACCGGCTGACAACACTGCGCGTACCGCACCATCAGCCCGTCCACTCCCTGAATCTTGATCCCGCGACCCAGCCGGATCCGATCGATCACCCGGCCGAACACCGTCGGCTTTGGCTCCTGGATCTCCTCGGTGGGCAGATCGGGGTACAGCGCCCGCATCACCTGCCCGATCGGCACGTCGCCGCGCCCCACGGCGATCTCGAGGCCACGCCCGTCGGCCAGGGACAGCGTCCCCGCCGCCCTCGACAGCCGGGCCTCGTCGACCGGCTCGAGCCTGCGGCGCTTGACCTCGCGGGCCAGGATCTCCTTGCCGAGGGTGCGACTGACCGTCTCCTCCTCGTGATTGACCCACTGTTTGATCTTGTGGCGGGCGCGCGCCGTGCGGACGTGGCTCAGCCAATCACGGCTCGGCTTGGCGCCCGAGCCGGTGAGGATCTCGACCGTGTCTCCACTCTTGAGCTCGCGATGCAGCGGCGCGATCCGCCCGTTGATTTTGGCGCCCTGGCACTTGAGCCCGACTTCGGTGTGGACGTGGAACGCAAAGTCGATGGCGGTGGAGCCCTTGGGCAGGCGCTTCACGTCGCCTTGCGGCGTGAAGATGAAGATCTCATCCTGATAGAGATCGACCTTCAGGAATTCGAGAAACTCCTCGGGGCTGTGGGTGTCCTGCTGCAGCTCCAGGAGCTGGCGGAACCAGCCGAGATGCTGGTCGAGCTCATCGGTTTTGCCATCGCGCTTGTAGAGCCAGTGGGCCGCGATGCCGAACTCGGCCGTCCGGTGCATCTCCTGTGTCCGGATCTGCACCTCGAAGAGCTGGCCGCCCGGGCCGAAGATGGTGGTATGCAGTGACTGGTAGGCGTTCGACTTGGGCGACGCGATGTAGTCCTTGATCCGCTCCTGGATGGGCGTCCAGTTGTGGTGGATGATGCCGAGCACGTGATAGCACTCCGGCACGGTGCGTACGATTACCCGAATGGCCATGAGGTCGTAGATCTCGTCGAATCCCTTGTTCCGCTTTCGCATCTTCTGAAAAATGGACCAGAGGTGTTTCGGGCGACCGGTGACCTCGAACCATTCGATGCCGGCGCGCTTGAGCTCGTAATCGAGCGGGGTGCGCAGCTTGAGGATGGTCTGCTCCCGCTCGGCTCGCTTGGACGCCACCTGAGTGACCAGGTCGCGATATTCGTCGGGCTCGAGGAACTTGAACGCGAGATCCTCGAGCTCCGCCTTGATGCCGGCCATGCCGAAACGGTGCGCCAGGGGCGCGTAGATCTCGCGGGTTTCGAGGGCGATCCGGCTCCGTCGCTCGGGGGGCAGGTGCTCCAGCGTCCGCATGTTGTGGAGGCGATCGCCGAGCTTGATGATGATGACCCGCGCGTCCTTGGCGATCGACAGCAGAAGCTTGCGGTAGTTCTCGACCTGCTCCTCGGCGCTCGATCGGAACGTGAGGCTCGAGATCTTAGTGAGCCCGTCCACGATGCTCGCGATTTCCGACCCGAACTCCTTGGCGATGTCTTCAGTGCGAACGTCGGAATCTTCCACGACGTCGTGCAGGAGCGCCGCGGCGATGGTAGTGCTGTCGAGCAGCTGCTCGGCCAGGATGAGGGCGACCGCGATGGTGTGCGAGACGAAATCCTCGCCCGACATCCGTTTCTGGCCCCGGTGCGCGGACGCGCTGAAGCGGAGCGCCCGCTCGATGAGATCGAGATCGAGGCGGTCGGCGTGCCGCTCGAGCACGGCGCGCAGGTCGGGTGCGAGATCGGGCAGCGTCCCTGTCACAGCAGTCCTGCGTTGGCAAAGCTCACGAAACGATCTCCGGCGATGATGACATGATCATACAACGGCAGGTCCAGCAGGCGGCCGGCGGCCGTCAACTGCCGGGTGACCGCCCTGTCCTCGGCCGAGGGGGTGGGGTCGCCGCTCGGGTGGTTGTGGACGACGATGATCCCCGCCGCGGCCTCCGCGATCGCGGCACGAAACACTTCGCGGGGATGAACGAGCGAGCTGTTGAGCAGGCCCCGGGTCACCAGGACCTCGCGTAGCACCTGGCTTTGGCTGTCCAGGGCAAGGAGATGGAATTCCTCGACCTGCAGATCACGCAGCCGGTTGCTGAACACGTTCGCGACGTCTTCCGGTTCCCGGATCCGAACCAGCGGCGGTCGTTGCTCTCGACCAATGCGGGCGCCTAGCTCGAAGGCCGCGAGCAGTCGGGCCGCCTTGGTGGGTCCGATGCCGGGTGCCCGCAGAAGCTCCGCGGCTGGGCGCTGCGCGAGGCGCCGGAGTGACCCCTCGGCCACCCCAAGCAGCCACCCGGCCACCTCGAGGACGTCTCGTCCCCCTCTCCCTGTACCTATCAGGATGGCAAGAAGTTCGGCGGTCGTCAACGCGGCAGCCCCCAGCGACCACAGTCGCTCGCGCGGACGGTCGGAGGCGGGGAGGGCGGAAACCTGGGTTCGCACGGCCCGAAGATGGCACCGAAGAGTCGCGATGATGGTAGCGTTATCCTGCGGCAGGGACTGAACTTATGCCAGGAATCCGCGGAGGGCCTGCGCGAAGGACGGGGCTGACTGGAACCTCCGGTCGGGTGACTTCTCGAGCGCGGTCAGGATGGCTCCCTCCAGAGCACTCGAGACTCCGGGACAGACCGTTCGTAACGGAGGCACCGGATCGGCGGAGTGCCGCGCCAGGACGGCCTGCGTCGTCCGCCCAGTGAACGGCGGGTCGCCCGCGAGCATCTCGTAGAGCACGCAGCCAAGGCTGTAGATGTCGGTCCGGCCGTCGGCCGTCGGGCCTCCCACCGCCTGCTCCGGGCTCATGTACCCGGGGGTGCCGAGGACAATTCCGGAGCGCGAAAGTCGCTCTCCACTGGTGGATGCCAGGGCGTGGGCGATTCCGAAGTCCGTCACCAAGGCGTGATCGCCGTCCAGAAGGATGTTCTCCGGCTTGACGTCCCGGTGAATGATGCCCCGATCATGGGCGTAGGTGAGCGCGTCCGCGACATCGATCGCGATCCGTATGGCGGTCCCCACCGGAAGCTGGCCTTCTCTCCTGATCCGCTCGCGCAGCGATTCGCCCTCGACATAGGGCATCACATAAAAGGGACCGAACCCCGTGGGGCCACCGCCGGAGACGCCGGAGTCGTAGAGCTGGATGATGTGTGGATGAAAGAGCGAGGCCGCGATAGAAATCTCCCGCACGAATCGCTTCGCTTCGACGGAATCGGTCAGCTCGGGCCGAAGCACCTTGAGAGCCACTCGACGATTATGCCTCAGATCGCGGGCCAGGTAGACCGTCGCCACTCTCCCGCGGCCCACCTCGCGCTCGATCCGATAACGCTCGCTCAGGCCGCCTGAGCCTACCTCCGGCGCCGGCGATGGTTCTGCCGGAGCCCGCAGCCGCTCCATGAACGCGAGGTGCTCGGGCGTCGGCGGCACGCCAAGCTCCTCGCGGGCTCGCGTCTCATAGGCCCGGGCTTGTCGGAGGGCGCTCGCGGTATCACCAGCTTCAGCCAGCGCGTGCGCCAAACCGAGAGCGGACCGCTCGCTGAGCGGATCGAACGCCGCGAGGCGGCTCCACCAGGCGATCGCCTCGGTGTGATGGTGCTCCACTCCGGCCTCTTTCGCCAGGTGATGCACCGCATCCGCGCACTGTCCGGCGAGCCGCTGTCGCTCACTCTCGACCCACTCTTCGAATCCGGCGTCCGACAGATAGAACCCGTCGAGGAACGCTCCCCGATACAGCGCGACCGCCTCGCTCAGCTCCCGCCGGCTCAACGCGGCCTCGAAATCCTGAACGTCGCTGCGGATGACGTCACGATCGAGACGGACCGGATCGACCCCGCGGAACAGTCCGTCCGGCGGAAACTGTCTCCGCACGGTGTAGAGGAGTTGCTCGAGCGCGTGGCGGGCGTTGGCCGCGGGGGTTTCAGACCACAATCGCGCGATCAGCTTGTCCCGGCTCAGTCCCGGCTCCCCCGCGGCCGCCAGCAACGCCAGCAGGGCGAGCCGGCGGCGCGGCAACGGCAGGGGAGATCCGGCCGGATCGGACAGAACGAGACCGCCCAGCGCCTGAAGGCGGAACATGAGCCTCCGGTGAGGAGGGCGTGAGGAGTGGGTGAGTACCGCGTCTTAGAGTTGGCCCCGTGTTCGGCGGTGGGCAAGTCGTCCGGTATGCGCCCGCATACGGAGACCCCCGCCCCGGGCCATCACCCCGAGGCCATTATGCGAGTCCGCTTCTCGATCCCCGCGATGCTGTCCACCCTTCTGGCGGCCGCCGCGTGCGACTCCTCACCGGCCGGATCATTCGACCAGAGCCCCGCGGCCCTCCTTGCCGTGGCCCCCAGTGTGGTGACGCTCAAGAGCGGGGCCAAATTCCAGCTCACCCTGACCGCTCAGAACGACCAGGGACAGCCCGCCGCCGCGTCCGGCGTCGTCTGGACCACCTCGAACCCGAGAGTCGCCACCGTCGCACCGGACGGTGTGGTGACGGGGTTTGCCAAGGGCGGCGCGCTGATCACGGCATCGTGGAGCGGCGTCCATGGCGCGTCGTCGATCACAGTGATTGGCGAGACAGCAGCGCCCGAGCCCTGCTCGACCGGCACGACGAGGCCAGAAATCTCGCTGAAGAAGATCTGCATCCTTCGCTGAGGCGGGCGGCCCTCCGGTGCCTCACCGGAGGGCCGCTTCTCGTCCCCACCAGGCCTACTTGTGGACCGCGAACACCTTGGTGTCCATCGAGTCCCCTCCCAGAAACAGGATCACCTTGTACGTCCCCGGCTTGAGCCCCTTCGGCTGGGACAGCCGGAACACCGTGTTCTCGCCCGCGGGCCGGATTGGCTCGGTGGACTGCTGCAGAATCTCCCCGCCCGGCGACCGCCACGCCGCGGTCAGCCTGTCGGCTCCGCCCGCTCCCTCGGTCGTCACCGACACATACACGGTATCCCGGGGAGCGAACTGAAAGGTCGGCTCGGTCATGCGGTTCCCGGGTCCGATTCGTTTTCCGATCATCGCGTTCGAGACCCGGCGCGCGGTCGAGCTGGCGGCAGAGGCCGCCAGCGCGGCTGAATCGGTCGCTCCGGTCTCGGCTCTGCCATGGCGCGACTCATTGGACCGACCGCAGGCGCCGGCGAGCGCCGCAACCGCCATCAGTGGCGGGCCGAGCTGGGTGATGTGAGCCATAGACACCTCCGTCTGATGCCTGGGCTGCTCCTTCTGGGTTGAAAGCCAGTGGGCTTACACCCGGAGGGCCGCGATCTCCCTCTGGGAAAGCCACTCCCAATGGTAACGCCTGGTACGCGGGCGTGCCGGAAACTGAAGCGGCCCCCGACAGTACTTCCGGGGACCGCTCTAACCGGATCGACCGGAGCCGCGAACCCGGTCAGCGTCCCTGGCCGTGACACTTCTTGTACTTCTTGCCTGACCCGCACGGACAAGGGTCGTTCCTTCCCACCTCGGGGACGTCCGCAGTGGCGCGCCCCACCGGACCGAGCGAGCTGCTCACCGCGGGCTCGGACAAGGCTCGCGGTGCCGCTCGCCGGCCGCCACCCGTGAAGAGATCGTCGGCACCGCTGGTGGGCGCGGCGTCATGCTTAGCCACGGCGGGGACCGAGGGAGGCGGCGGCGCGCGCGGCGGCTCCGGTCGCTCGGCGCTCACCTGAATCTTGAGGAACCGCTCGGTGAAGGTGGACTGGATGTCGTGCATGAGGTCCTCGAACATCTCGAACGCCTCACGCTTGTACTCCACCAGCGGGTCTTTCTGTCCCCAGGCCCGGTACTGAATGGCGTTCCGGAGCTGGTCGAGGTCGTACAGGTGATCCTTCCACCGCTCGTCCAGTACGGTGAGCATCACCTGGGACAGAACCTGGCTCTCCACCTCGGGCACGCCGATCGTGCGCCCGAAATCGGACAGGTAGGAGACTTTCCGATGGAATGCCTGCTCCCCTTCGGCCTTGACCAGCTCCGCCATCCGCTCGATCGTCGGTGTGGCCTCCGCATCGGTGAGCGCGTCGACCGTCACCAGGTACTGGAGCGTGAGGAGCTCGCGCAGGCCTCCGCGGTCGTACTCCTCCGGACGCTCGGCGTCGGCGAGGAACTGCGTCACCGCCCGCTCCAGCGCGGACTCGATCATCCGGCGCGCCTCGGCCTTGAGCTCCTCGCCTCGCTCGAGCGCGAACAGCCGGAGCGAGTAAATCACCTCCCGCTGCTGATTCATCACATCGTCGTACTCGAGCAGCCGCTTGCGCTGCTGGAAGTTCTGGAGCTCGACCCGCTTCTGGGCCTGCTCGATGGCTCGGGTGACCAGGCCCCCCGTGATCACCTCGCCCTCCTCGGCACCACTCTTGTCCATCCACCGCGCGATCCGGTCAGACCCGAAAAGCCGCATCAGATCGTCTTCGAGCGAGAGGAAGAAGATCGACTGCCCGGGGTCGCCCTGGCGGCCGGAACGTCCGCGGAGCTGCCGGTCGATGCGGCGCGACTCGTGGCGCTCGGTGCCGACGATCTGGAGCCCCGCTTCCGGCTCCGTCAGGTCGAGATCTTTGCCCAGCTTGATGTCGGTGCCGCGCCCGGCCATGTTGGTGGCGATCGTGATCGCCCCCTTCTGCCCGGCACCGGCGACGATTTCCGCCTCCCGCTGGTGGTACTTCGCGTTCAGTACCTCGTGCTTGAGCCCGCGGCGCTTGAGCTGGCGCGACAGCGTCTCCGAGACATCGACGTTCACGGTGCCGATGAGCACGGGCCAGCCGAGCTGATGCAACCGCTCGACCTCTTCCATGATGGCATCGTGCTTTTCCTTCCGCGTCTTGTAGATGCGGTCGGCCTGGTCGGTCCGCCGGACGGGTCGGTTCGTGGGGATGACGCTTACCTCGAGACCGTAGATCGAGTAGAACTCCGTCTCCTCGGTTTCCGCGGTGCCGGTCATGCCGGCCAGCTTGTCGTACATCCGGAAATAATTCTGGATGGTGATCGTGGCGAAGGTCTGCGTCTCGCCCTTCACCTGCACCTTCTCCTTGGCCTCGACGGCCTGGTGCAGACCATCGGCCCAGCGGCGGCCGGTCATGATGCGGCCGGTGAACTCGTCCACGATGAGCACCTGGCCGTCCTGGACCAGGTAGTCCACTTCCTTCTCGTACAGCACATGGGCCTGCAAGAGCTTGTGAATGATGTGCAGCTTCTCGCTCTTGAGGGCGTAGTCCGACTCAACCACGCGACGCGCCTCGATCCGGTCGTGCGGCGTGAGATCCGGGTCCTTGTCGATGTGGTGGATCTGCTCCGAGATGTCCGGGACGAGGAACAGCTCCGGGTCGTCGGGCGACATCGCCTCGGCACCCCGATCGGTCAGGTGGACCGAGTGGCCGCGCTCGTCGAGCACGAAGTAGAGTACGTCCTCCATGTCCCGCATACGCTGTTGTTTCATCGGCAGCTTGCGGTCGCCGATGGCGTCGAGCTCCATGCGCTGCACCATCTGCTTGATGCCCTGCTCGTTCAGCATCTTGAGCAGCCGCTTGTTCTTCGGCATGCCAAGCTGGGCCTGGTACAGCTTGAGCGCCGCGTCGTTCCTGGTCTTCGGGTCCTCGAGCAACTTCTCGCCTTCGGCGAGGAGGGTGTTCACGACGCCGGTCTGCTTCCGCACCAGCTCGGCCACCTGCCGGTCGAACATGGCGTATTTGTCGTCGGCCTCGTTGCCGACCGGGCCCGAAATAATGAGCGGCGTCCGGGCCTCATCGATCAGGATCGAGTCCACCTCGTCGATGATGGCGAAGGCATGCTCGCGCTGCACCCGCTGTTCCAGCGAGAACACCATGTTGTCGCGGAGATAGTCGAAGCCGAATTCGTTATTGGTCCCGTAGGTGATGTCGGCCAGATAGGCGGCACGGCGGTCGGGGGAGGACGGCTCGGTGTCATCGAGGCAGGCGACCGAGAGGCCCAGGTACTTGAAGACGTGTCCCATCCACTGCGAGTCGCGCCGCGCGAGGTAGTTGTTGACGGTGACGAGGTGAGCACCCCGTCCGGTCAGCGCGTTGAGATAGAGTGGCAGTGTCGCGACGAGGGTCTTGCCCTCGCCGGTGGCCATCTCGGCGATCCGGCCCTGGTGAAGGACCACCCCTCCGATGAGCTGCACGTCGTAGGGCACCATGTCCCAGACGAGCTCGTGCCCGATGATGCTCACCCTGGTGCCGAGAAGCCGGCGGCACGCCTCCCGGACCGTGGCAAAGGCCTCGGGGAGAAGCTCGTCGAGACCGGCGGCCAGCTCCTTCTTGTA
Source organism: uncultured Gemmatimonadales bacterium (assembly GCA_963722825.1). Classification (GTDB taxonomy): domain Bacteria; phylum Gemmatimonadota; class Gemmatimonadetes; order Gemmatimonadales; family GWC2-71-9; genus CAVVWJ01. The sequence goes on along the minus strand of CAVROI010000003.1, from coordinate 1,826,122 downwards.
GCGGGTTTCCAGCGCATGGAACCGGCGTTCGAGCCCATCGCGCTCGACCGGATCGGCACAGGCGTGCTTGGCCAGACGGACCTCTTCCAGTTCCGCCTTGACGGCGCCCGTCCGCTCGGCGAGCCGCTGCCGGAAGACGGCGGTCTGGGCCTTGAGCTCATCCTCGCTCAGGTCCTTCAGCCGCTCTTCCTGAGCGTGAATGAGCTCGACGATCGGTTGTATCCGCTTGCGCTCGCGGTCGAACCGCGACCCGAAGACCGCGGTCATCAGATTCTTGATCATTCTGGGTCCAAATATAAGCGGTGCGACGCCACGTACTCGGCGACGGAATCGGGTACCCAGTGGCGAATCGAGCGCCCCTCACGCACCCGCTGACGGATTCCGGTTGCGGAAATGTCGAGGGCGGGCACCGTCACGGTTTCGGAGATCGCTGCCAACGCCGGAACTGTCGATCCCGGGCGGGCGAATACAACTACCCGGACCAGCCGCGGGACCTCCGCCGCTTCGTGCCATGCCGGCAGGTCGGCGGCGGCATCGGCGCCGAGGAGCAGGGTGAATTCGGCCTCCGGTTCCCGCGCCCGCAGCGCCCGCAGCGTATCCACCGTGTACGATGGTCCGGGACGAGACAGCTCGATCGGCTCGACGACCATTCCCGGACTGTCCGCCAGGGCCAGCGACAGCATGGCAGCCCGATCCTCTGCCGCAGCGCCATGCCGCCCGCGCTTGAAGGGTTGCTCCCGTGCCGGCACGAAGCGCAGGCTGTCGAGGCCCAGCGCCTCGGCGGCCACCTGTCCGACGATGAGATGTCCGTTGTGAACCGGATCGTACGATCCGCCGAGAAGGCCGATCATCCGCTCAGGAGGCCTCGGCGGAATCGGAGGGACAAGCCTCGCCGACGCCCGCGGCTTTGGGATGGAAGCGCTTGATGTAGCCGCAGGTCTCCTGAACGTCTTCCTTGTACCCCAGCGTCCGGTAAGCGTGCACCAGCTTGAGCAGCGCCGCCGGCGCGACGGAAGCGCGGGGATAGGTCGCCACCAGATCCTTCAGATAGAGGATGGCAGAGTCGTAGGCCTTGAGCCGCACATAGTAGAGCGCGGCCTTGTACTCCTTGTAGGCGAAGCGCTCCTGCAGGTCGTCGATGCGCTCCTGCGCCCGCTTGGCCGGCGTGCCGCCGGGATAGCGGTTCAGCAGCTCCTGGTACGTCGCGAGCGCGGTCTGGCCATACGACGGATCGAGTTCCGGACGACGCCACAAGTCCGCGTAGACGTCGCCGGCCCGCAGCAATGCCTCCGCCGCGAGGGGGTCGTTCGGCGTTTCGTCGGAGACCTTGCGGAACTCGCGCGCGGCGGTGAGTTGGCTTCCCATGGCGAAGTGCGCCTCACCGAGGAAGAAGTGCGCCTGCGGAACCCGGGAGTCGCCAGGCTGAAACTCGAGCAGGGCCCGCTCGAGCTGCTTGACCGCGTCGGCCCACTTCCCGCGGCGCACCGCGTGCTGCGCGAGGTTCCACAGCGAATCCACTTCCTGCTTCGACGCTGCCTGAGAGACCGGGGTAACGGGCGTCGGCGCCACCTTGGGCGCCGGAGGTCCGCCGCCGCCGCACGCGACCACCGCCAGGAGTGCCGACCCGACAAGGGCGCGCCTCATGGCCGGCTCACCTTCGGGACGGAGTCGCCCGGGGCCGGCGTGACGCCGAGCGAGCGAAGCCGCTCAGCCGCGATTTGGCCCGCCGAGTCGGCCGATCCCGCGGAGATGACCGACTGAAACGCGATGGCGGCCGCGATGGTATCGCCCTGGGCGAGCCGCGCCTCGGCGGACCGAAGGCTTGCCCGCCGGCCCACGGGTGAAACCGAGTCGGCCCTGGCCGCCTCGGCGAACCACAGGGCGGCGTCGAGGGACTTGCCCTGGGAGTCGGCCCGCTCTCCCAGCGCGAAGGCACATGCAGCGACCCCGCCGCGGGCCCTGGCTCTCATGGTGCTGTCGTTGCTGCGCCGGAGCACGGCGCGGAACTGAAGCAGCGCCTGACCGCAGCCCGCGGTCGCCTCGAGCGCCGAGCCATAGAGCGTGAGTAACGAGTCCACAGCGGTCGGCTCGAGCGCGGCCGCGATGGCGCCCGGCAGGAGTGCCACGAGCTCCGCGCTTCCGGCGCCGGGCCGGGTCGCCAGCAGCACCGCATACCGGCCGGTGAGCCGCTCGGGCGCGATGGCCTGAAGGCCACTCAGCGCGTGCTGCAGGGAGGTCGAGTCGGCGCGGCGGTCGGCCGCTCGGACCACCGACTCCAGACCCTCGGCGGCCTCCTGGACGCGACGAGGGTCTTCTGCCGCGAGACGGATGTAGGCATCGGAGGCCTTCTGGAGCTCTCCACCGTGGAGGGCAGCGGCTCCTGCCTTGGCCCAGACCCGCGGATCGGGGTTGCTGCCGAGCACGGAGGTGTACTGCGCCAGGGCCTCGGTGTACTGCGCCTGCCCGTAGGCCTGGTCGCCGCGACGCTCGAGATCGCCCGCACTGCCGCCGCACGCGGCCAGGACCAGAACGCAAATCGGAGCAGACCTCATGAGCCCGTCCGTCCGAGCATGGCGAGATACGCTTCGACCCGTGCGTTCTCCGGCCGGCGGGCGAGACACGCTCTCCACACGTCCCGCGCGCCGACGCCGTCGCCCGAGAGGTAGTGGGCGAGGCCCAGCGCCGCCTCCGCGTCCACGAAGTTGGGCCGGGCGTTGATCACTTCTTCGAGTGACTCACGTGCTTCGAGAGCGCGGCCTGCCTCGAGCATCAGACGAGCCATGCGATATCGGAGATCGTGAAAGCCGGGTCCCAACTCGAGCGCGCGCGTGTACTGCTCGATCGCTTCGCTGAGGGCGCCGGCCTCGGCATAGGCGTCGCCCAGCTCCGCGTGCTGATTGGCGAGCTTGGCCGCCACCGGCGCGGGGAGTCCGTTGGCCGGCGGAGCGACGCTCGCCGCCGCCCGCCGGAACGATTCTTCCGACTCCGCGGAGCGTCCCAGCTCGCTCAGGATCAGACCCTGGTGGATGAGCGCCTCGAGGTACCTCGGGTTGAGCTCGAGCGCGCGGCCGAACTCGCGGAGCGCCTCCTGTGGCCGGCCGACCAATGAGAGCGAGACGCCGATGAGATGGTGAACGTCGGCGAACGCGCGGCCCGACGCGACGATTTCCTCCAGCAGATAGACCGCGCCGTAGTAGTCCTGGACCGTGAAGCGGTCGCGGGCTCGCGCCAGCAGCCGCTCAGTTTGACCTGCCATGAGCCTCCCGGAACCAGCGTACGAACCGCCGGATCCCCTCGGGGAAAGTCGTCTTCGGTCCATAGCCGAGGACGGCGCCGGATTTGCCAAGGTCGGCCGCCGTTCGCTGAACGTCGCCCGGCTGCATGGGCGCCCACTGGATCTTGGGGTCGATGCCGAGAGCCCCCGCGATCTCGGCGACCATGTCCCCAGTCGGGATCGAGAGGTTGCCGCCGAGATTGAAGGTCTCGACGCCGATCGGCGCGGTCTCCGTCCAGCGCACCCCCGCGATCACGCCGGCCACGATATCGTCGCAGTACGTGTAGTCGCGGGCCTGGGTGCCATCGCCGAACAGGGTAATCGTCTCCCCGGCGGTCATCTTCCGCGCGAAGGCGTGAATCGCGAGATCGGGTCGCTGCCGCGGACCGTACACCGTGAAGAAGCGAAGCGAGGCCGCACGGAAGCCGTAAATCGGCGCGACCGAGTCGAGAAAGAGCTCGGCGGCCCGCTTGGTGGCAGCATAGGGCGACACGGGCTCGATGGCCACGGCGTCCTCCCGGAACGGCGCCGGCGTACTGTCGCCGTACACCGAGGACGACGAGCCGAGGACGAGGCGCGCCACCCCGGCCCGACGCGCCGCCTCGATCACCGCCGCGGTGCCGGTGACGTTCGCGCGGGCGTAGCCCACCGGGTCCGCGACGGAGGGACGGACGCCCGCCTTCGCGGCGAGGTGAACGATCACCGTCTCGGGCGTCAACCGCGCCCGCAGCGCGTCGACGTCGAGCATGTCCTGCTCGTAGAAGGTGAAGGCGGGGAGCGTACCCATCTCCGCCAGGTTGCGCTCCTTCATCAGGCGGGGATAGAACGGGTCGAAGTTGTCGATCCCGATGACTTCGTCGCCCAGGCGACCAAGGGCCTCGGCGAGGTGGGAGCCGATGAAGCCCGCGGCTCCCGTGATCAGCACCCGGGTCACCGGCCGCCCCGGCCGATCCCGTGATACTCGAAGCCGAGCGCGGTCATTCGCTCCGGATCGTACAGGTTCCGGCCGTCGATGAGGAGCGGCCGGCGGAGGAGCTTCCGCACCCGCTCGAAGTCGGGATTTCGGTAGACGAGCCACTCCGTCATGACGAGCAGCGCGTCGGCGCCGTGGGCCGCGCTGTACGGCTCGGCGGCATACATCACGCGGTCGCCGAAGATGTCGTGCGCCGACTCGTGCGCCTTGGGATCATGCGTCTGCACTCGCGCGCCCGCGGAGAGGAGTCCTTCGATGAGCGGAATCGTCGGACTCTCGCGCATGTCGTCGGTCTCGGCCTTGAAGGCGAGCCCCCAGACTCCGATGATCTTCCCCTTGAGATCGCTCCCCAGGAACTTGAGCGTCTTGTTGAGCACGACGCGCTTCTGCTCCTCGTTCACGGCCTCGACCGATTTCAGCACCTCGAGCGACAAGCCGAGGGAGTCGGCGGTATGGATGATGGCCTTGACGTCCTTCGGGAAGCAGGAGCCGCCGTATCCGGGGCCGGGGTAGAGAAACGCGCGCCCGATCCGCTGGTCCGAGCCGATGCCGAGCCGGACGTTGTGCACGTCCGCACCGACCAGCTCGCAGAAGCGCGCCATCTGATTCATGAACGAGATACGGGTGGCCAGCATGGCGTTGGCGGCGTACTTGGTCACTTCGGCGGACGCGATGTCCATGAAGAGGACGCGATTGCCGCCTTGCCGGGTGAAGGGCGAATACAGCTCCCCCATGACCGCCCTGGCCTCGTCGTCGTCCACTCCGATCACGACGCGATCGGGCTTCATGAAGTCCTCGATCGCGGCTCCTTCCTTGAGAAACTCGGGGTTCGAGCACACCGCGAAAGCCACCTGCGTCTGGGACTTCACCGCCGCGCGCACCTTCTCGGCGGTGCCCACCGGCACGGTGGACTTGGTGACGATGATCTTGTGCGCGTCCATGGCGCGCCCGATCTCCTTGGCGACCCCGAGCACGTGCTGGAGGTCGGCCGAGCCGTCCTCTCCCGGCGGCGTGCCGACCGCGATGAAGATGACCCGCGAAGCCTTGACGGCCGCGGCCAGATCAGTCGTGAACGTGAGCCGGCCCTCCTCCTGATTCCGGCGCACCATCGGCTCGAGTCCCGGCTCGTAGATCGGGATCTCGTTCTCCTGCAACCGGCCGATCTTCCCCGCGTCGTTGTCGACGCAGATCACGTCGTTGCCGGTCTCCGCCAGACAGGCGCCGGCCACGAGGCCGACATATCCGCTTCCGATTACCGCTACATGCATGTCACGCCTCTTTCGGGATGGCGTTCCGGGTATCGACGATGAGCTGGGCTCGGCGCTTGATCATCCGGTAGTCCACCACTGAGTGGTCCGTGACCACGAGAACGCAGTCCACCTTGCCTACCAGCTCCGGAGTGAGTGCTACCGAACGGAACTCGTGGCCGTTCTCGCTGAACACCGGGACGTGCGGGTCGGAATACGAGACGGACGCGCCCTGCCCCTCGAGCAGCCGGATGATGTCGAGCGCCGGACTCTCGCGGATATCGTCGATGTCGCGCTTGTACGCGACCCCCAGGACGAGGACGTTGGCGCCGCGTACCGCCTTGCCGCGGCCATTGAGCGCCTCCGCCACCTTCCGCACCCAGAAGAGCGGCATCTCGGTATTGAGCTCGCCCGCCAGGTCGATGAAGCGGGTCTTGTAGTTGAGGCCCCGCATCTTCCAGGCGAGGTAGTGCGGATCGATCGGAATGCAGTGCCCGCCCAGCCCTGGACCAGGGAGAAACTTCATGTAGCCGAACGGCTTCGTCGCCGCGGCCTCCATGACCTCCCAGACGTCCACGCCGAGCTTGTCGCACACGATCGCCATTTCGTTCACCAGCCCGATGTTCACGCTTCGGAACGTGTTCTCCAGCAGCTTCACCAGCTCGGCCGCCTCGGTGGTCGAGACCGGCACCAGCGTGTCGATCGCCGGCTGATAGAGGGCCACCGCCACACGGCGGCAGTCGTCGGTAATGCCGCCCACCACCTTCGGCGTATTTCGCGTTCCATAGGTGGGATTGCCCGGATCCACCCGCTCGGGACTGAAGGCGAGGAAGAAATCCTTGCCGACCTCGAGCCCGGTGCTCTCGAGCGCCGGTTGCATGATCTCCCGCGTGGTGCCGGGGTAAGTCGTGCTTTCGAGAATGATCGCCTGGCCGCGCCGGAGTGTGCGCTTGATCGCGTCGGTGGCCGCGACGATGAAGCTGACGTCGGGATCCTTGAACTTGGAGAGCGGGGTCGGCACGCAGATCGAGATCGCGTCCGGCTCGCCGAGCCGCGACATGTCGGTCGTGGCGCCGAACCGGCCCGACGTCACCACTGCCTGAAGCTGCGCGTCGGACACGTCCTTGACGTGCGAGCGCCCGGCATTGAGTCCGTCCACCACCTTCTGCTGCACATCGAATCCCAGCACCCGGTAGCCGGCATTGGCCAGCTCGACGGCGAGTGGCAGGCCGACGTATCCCAGGCCCACGATGCCGAAAAGCGCCTCACGGCGCTCGGCCTTCTTGATGAGATCATCGGTGATGGAACCGCTCATTCGTAGAACTCCAGCACCGCTCCGATCACGGCGTCTTGTTGCTGCGAGGTCATCTCGGGATAGACCGGCAGGGAAATGACGGCGTGCGTCGCTTCCTCGCTCGCGGGCAGGCTGCCGACGCCGTACCCGAGATGGGCGAAGCATGGCTGCAGATGCAGCGCGAGCGGATAATAGACCGAGTGGCCGATGCCGCGCGTCTTGAGGTGGGCCTGGAGCGCCTCACGCCGCGGTACCCGAAGGGTGTACTGGTTGAAGATCGACTCGTTCGCCGGATCGATGCGTGGCGGGCAGAGCGACGGATGACGCTGGAATGCGTCGGTATAGCGCGCCGCATGGCGCGCACGCGCCGCGCTCCACTCGGCGAGGTGCGGCAGCTTGGCCAGCAGCACGGCCGCCTGGATGGTGTCGAGGCGGCTGTTGAAGCCGACTTCGTCGTGATGGTAATGCCGGGAGCCGCCATGAAGCCGAAGCCGCGCGAGACGGGCCGCCAGGTCGTCGTTCTGGGTGACCATCATCCCGCCATCACCGAAGGCGCCGAGGTTCTTGCTCGGGAAGAACGAGAAGGTACCGACGGTACCGAGGGACCCGGCCATGCGCCATGCGCCATCGATCTTCCGGCGCGCGCCGATCGACTGTGCGGCATCCTCGATGACGGCGAGTCCGTGCCGCGAGGCTATCGGCAGAATTCGCTCCATCGCGGCCATCTGACCGAAGAGATGAACCACGATCAGTGCGCGCGTGCGCGCCGTGATGGCCGCCTCGATGGCCTCGGGAGAGATGTTGAACGTGTCCGGATCGATGTCCACGAACACGGGCGTGGCGCCCGCGTTGTGAATGGCGCCGCCGGTGGCGAAGAAGGTGAACGGCGTCGTGATGACCTCGTCCCCGGGCGCCAGGTCGAGGGCACGGAGAGGGAGGAGTAGCGCATCGGTTCCGCTGGCGCACCCGATCGCATGCTTGGTTTCGGACAGCTTTGCGACCGCCGCTTCGAGCTGGCCGACCTCGGCACCCATGATGAAGGCTTGCCGCTCGATCACGGAGATCAAGGCGGGCAACACCTCATCCCTGATGCTGCGGTATTGAGCCACCAGGTCAAGCAATGGTACGTTCATCGTCGCGACCCAAGGGAAAAGAAGCGCAAGATTCGGCAGCCGTGGAAGTTAGCCGTGTCGAGATGGTGGGTCAATCGGACGGAGAATGCCCCCCTCTTCGCGATAAACAGCGCCACACGCCATGCAGGTTCCGGACCCGGCTTGAAGTCTGAGCCGGACTCCGCACTGGCAGATCCACCCGACCTGGCGGGCCGGCACCCCGACCATGAGCGCGTAGGCCGGAACTTCACCGCGAACCACCGCCCCCGCTCCGATGAAGCAGTACTCCCCCAGCGTGGCGCCACAGACGATCGTGGCGTTGGCGCCGATCGAGGCGCCCCGCCGCACCAGCGTCGGCTGGAATTCCGCCCTGCGCGAGATGTGGCTGCGCGGGTTCGTGACATTGGTGAAGACGCAACTCGGCCCGCAGAAGACATCGTCTTCCAGAACGACACCTTCATAGATCGAGACGTTGTTCTGAACCTTCACGTTGTTGCCGAGACGGGTACCTCCCATCACGACCACGTTCTGACCCAGATTGCAGCGCTCGCCGATCACCGCTCCGGTCATGACGTGGCAGAAGTGCCAGATCTTCGTGCCGGCGCCGATGGCGGCGCCGTCATCGACATAGCTGGATTCATGGGCGAAATAGTCGGTCATCACGGGCTCCCGAACGGTTCCACACATGCTTCACCGCAGAGTCGCAGAGGCCGCGGAGACACCAATCGCGTTGTCTCTGCGGTAAAAGGAATCTCACGACACAGATTCATCGTTCAGATACTCGCCCCGGCTCCCGATGATCTTCACTTCCGGCTCCAGACGGACCCCGAACCGAGCCTCCACCTCTCGCTGCGCCAGCGCGATCAGCCCGCGGACATCGGCGGCGGTGCCAATGCCGGTGTTCACGAAATAGTTGGCGTGCATGGGCGAGATCTCCGCGCCGCCCACCCTCCTGCCCTTCAGCCCCGCCGCCTCGATGAGCTGGCCCGCGGTGCGCGGACCGTCCGCCTTCTTCCAGCTCGGCCCCGCGGGATTCGTGAATACGCTCCCGCAACATGGCTGGTTGAATGGCGTGCCCCGCTGCCGCCACTCGAACATCTCGGCGATCTGCTCGTCGAGCCGGGCCTGGTCTTCTTGGTGTAACCGCACCACCGTCTCGAGAATGATCCGGCCCTCGAGACCGCTCCGCCGGTACGTGAACGGCACCGCCGACCGGGCCAGCACGGCGTCTTCACCCTTCATGTCCACTACCGTCACACGCTCGACGACCTCGGCCCAATCGCCGCCGTGGCAGCCGGCGTTCATGTAGACTCCGCCGCCAACCGTACCGGGAACACCGACGAAGATGTGGAGGCCGGCGTAGCCCGCGGCCGTCGTCCGCCGCGCGGCGAGTGGCGCGGGGAGTCCGGCGCCTGCGGTCCAGCAATCGCCCTCCTGCCGCAGATGGTCGAGGTTCTTGCCGAGACGAATGACCAGGGCGTCGAGACCGGTGTCGGGGAGGAGGATATTGGAACCGAGCCCCACAGCGAAGACGGGAATCCCCGCCTCATGCGCCAGGCGCAACGCGACGCCGACGTCCTCCGGTACCGCGGGAAGCACCACCGTGGCGGGGCCGCCGATCCGATAGGTGGAATAGCGCGCGAGCGGCTCGCCCTCCCGCACCTCGCCCCGGATCTTCGCCCGCACGGCCTGGGCGAAGGCAGGTGTCCTGGCGGTCACCCGGTCCATTCGGGCGACATCTCCCTCGCGAGGGCGTGCCACTCCTGGAGAGACCGAACCTCCCCGGCGCGGCTCCGAAGGGCGATGATCGCGTCGCACGCCGCGGAAGCGCCGGAGAGAGTGGTGGTGTACGGCACCCGGTGCTGCAGGGCGGCACGACGGATGGTGTAGTCGTCCTGCTGGCTCAGCTTGCCGAGCGGGGTATTGATGAGCAGCTGAATCTGCCCCGACACCAGGAGATCGATCGCGTTGGGCCGCGCCTCGTGCACCTTGAGCACGCGCTCGGTGGGTATCCCACGCGACCGCAGGTACCGCGCGGTGCCCTCGGTGCCGAGCACGCGGAACCCGAGAGCATGGAAGCGCCGCGCGATGGGGGCGACGTTGGCCTTGTCGTGATCGTTGACGGTGACGAAGATCGCGCCTTCGAGGGGCAGCGCACCGTCGGCCGAGATCTGGGCCTTGGCGAACGCCATCCCGAACGAGTCGGCGATTCCCATCACCTCGCCGGTGGAGCGCATTTCCGGCCCCAGGATCAGATCGACCCCTTGGAGTTTGCTGAAGGGAAAGACGGCCTCCTTGACCGAGACGTAGGGCTGCAGGACGTCGTCCTGCAAACCCAGCTCCTCGAGCGTCTGTCCCACCATCACCGCCGCGGCCAGGCTCGCGAGCTGTACGCCGGTAGTCTTGGAGACGAAGGGCACTGTGCGCGAGGCACGGGGATTCACCTCGAGCACGTAGACGACTTCATGCTTGATGGCGTACTGCACGTTCAGCAGCCCCACGACGCCAAGCCGCTCGGCAAACGCGCGCGTGTGGCGGCGCATCTCCTCCACCTGCGCCTCGGTGATGAGGTAGGGAGGGAGGACGCAGGCCGAGTCGCCGGAGTGGATGCCCGCGTCTTCGATGTGCTGCATCACGCCGCCGATGACGCACCTGCTACCGTCGGAAATGGCGTCCACATCGGCCTCGAAGGCGTCCTCGAGGAAGCTGTCGATGAGCACGGGATGGTCTGGCGTCACCCGAGCGGCACGGCCAAAGTAGCTCCGGAGTGACGCGTCGTCGTAGACGATCTCCATTGCTCGGCCACCGAGCACGTACGAGGGCCGCACCAGCACCGGATACCCAACGCGCGCGGCCACCCCCACCGCCTCCTCCACCGAATCGGCCATGCCGCTGGGCGGCTGGGCCACGCCGAGCTCTCGGGTGAGGGCCTCGAAGCGGCCCCGATCTTCCGCCAGGTCGATCGCCTCGGGCGAGGTGCCCAGGATGGCGACTCCTTCCCGCTCGAGCCCGCGCGCCAGGCGAAGCGGGGTCTGTCCGCCGAGCTGCACGACCACGCCGATCGGCCGCTCGACGGCAACGATCTCGAGCACATCCTCCAGGGTGAGCGGCTCGAAATACAACACGTCCGAGATGTCGAAGTCGGTGGAGACCGTCTCGGGGTTCGAATTCACCATCACGGTGCGATACCCGAGCTCGCGGAACGACATCGCCGCGCGGACGCAGCAATAATCGAACTCGACGCCCTGTCCAATCCGGTTGGGGCCGCTGCCGAGAATCACTACCGTCCGGTCGCCCGAGGCGCGGGCCTCGTTCTCTTCATCGTACGACGAGTAGAGGTAGGGTGTGGACGAGGGGAACTCGCCGGCACAGGTGTCCACGGTCTTGTAGGCGGGGCGGAGGCCGAGCCGGTGCCGCTCCCGGCGGACCGCCTCTTCCGTGGTGTGCCGCACTTCGGCGAGCTGGCGGTCCGAGAAACCCATTCGCTTCATCCGCCGCAATGCGGCTCGCTCCACGTCATCGTTCCCGCTCGGCACGCGGGTGGCCCAGTCCCGCTCGGCCTCGAGGAGCTCCACCATCTGGTGGAGAAACCAGGGGTCGATGCGGGTGCGCTCGGCGACCGTCTCGACGCTTGCGCCGAGCTGGAAGGCGCGCTTGATCTGAAAGACACGCTCCGGCGTGGGCGTGCGGAGCGCGGTGAGCACGGCCGCCAGCGTATCGTCCTGCAGGCGGTCGTCGGCCGCCGTGCCGCCGGTGACCCAGCCGATCCGGTCCGCCTCGAGGCCCCGCAGGCCCTTCTGGAACGCCTCCTTGAACGTGCGCCCGATGGCCATCGCCTCGCCGACCGACTTCATCTGTGTGGTGAGCGTGGGATCGGCGGTCGGGAACTTCTCGAACGCGAAGCGGGGGATCTTTACGACGACATAATCGAGCACCGGCTCGAATGAGGCGGGCGTGGTGCGGGTGATGTCGTTCGGCAGCTCGTCGAGGCGGTAGCCCACGGCCACCTTCGTCCCAATCCTGGCGATCGGAAACCCCGTGGCCTTGGAGGCGAGCGCCGAGGAGCGGGAGACCCGCGGATTCATCTCGATGACGAGCTGCTCGCCGGTGGCGGGGTCGACCGCAAACTGGATGTTGCAGCCGCCCGCGGCCACGCCGATCTCCCGGATGACGCGGATGGACGCGTCGCGCATCACCTGGTACTCCCGGTCGGTGAGCGTCATCGCCGGGGCAACCGTGATCGAATCGCCAGTGTGGACGCCCATCGGATCGAGATTCTCGATCGAACAGACGATCACGACGTTGTCCGCGCCGTCGCGCATCACCTCGAGCTCGAACTCCTTCCAGCCGATGATGCTGCGCTCGACCAGCACGGAGCCCACCGGCGAAAGCTCGATGCCTCGGCGGATCAGCGTCTCGAATTCCTCGAGATTGTACGCGATGCCGCCGCCGGTCCCCCCAAGGGTGAAGGACGGCCGGAGGATCGCGGGATAGCCGGTGACCTCCACCGCCTCCAGCCCTTCCTCGAGACTGCGCACGGTCCGGCCCTCCGGGGTGGCGAGCCCGATCCTCCGCATCGCCTCGGAGAACTCCTGCCGATCCTCCGCCAGCCGGATGGCCCGCTCGTTGGCGCCGATCAGTTCCACCCCGAACTTCTCGAGCGTGCCGTCGCGCTGAAGCGCCATGGCGACGTTGAGCGCGGTCTGTCCCCCCATCGTGGGCAGCAGCGCGTCGGGCCGCTCGCGCTCGATCACCTTGGCGACCCATTCGGGGGTGACCGGCTCGATGTAGGTCCGGTCCGCCAGCTCCGGGTCGGTCATGATCGTGGCGGGATTCGAGTTGACCAGGACGACCCGGTATCCCTCTTCCTTGAGCGCGCGCACCGCCTGCGTCCCCGAATAGTCGAACTCCGCCCCTTGCCCGATGACGATCGGACCGGAGCCGATGAGGAGAATGGTCTTCAGGTCAGTCCGTTTGGGCATCCACCAGCTCCCGCAAAGTCTGGTCGAGCGTGATCGCCGGCGCCCATCCCGTGGCGCGCCGGAGCTTCGTCGAATCACCCACGAGATATGGTATGTCGTTGCCACGCGCGAGCGAAGGATCGGGACTCGCCGTCGCGCGAGTTCCGACGATGACGTTCAACCGTCTGAACACCTCCGCGAGCTCCAGCCCCTCCCCCCGCGACACGTTGTACACGTCGCCGGGGACCCCGCGCGCGAGCAGCAGGCGGTACGCCTCCACCACGTCCCGCACGTCGAGGAGATCGCGCACCGGCTCCAGGTTGCCGGTGGGCACTGTGGCCGCGCCGGACGACTTCGCCCCGCGAAGCCGCTCGGCAAAGGCGGGCACCACGTACTGAGTTGTCTGCCCCGGTCCGATGTGGGTGAACGGCCGCGCGATCACCACCCGCAACCCGGTGCGCCGCCACTCGGCCTGGGCCGCCACCTCGGCTCCCACCTTGCTGGCCGCGTACGGCGACTGGGGCAGCAACGGGTGGGACTCGATACGGGGCTCGCGCGGGCCGGCGCCGTACACCTCGCCGCTCGAAACGATGAGGAGCAGCGGGTCTTCGCCTCCTGATTCGCGGAGCGCAGCACTTGCGGCGACCAGCCGCGCGGTGCCGGCGGCGTTCACCACCCATGCACCGGCGGGATCGCGCCGAGCCTCGCGGGTCGACGCGACCGCCGCAAGGTGCACCACCGCCGCGGGTCGGCACCGGAGCGCCTGCTCGACGGAGGAGGCATCGGTGATCTCGAGCGGGACGGCCTCGACTGGTCCGCCTGGCGCCGCCACCGACCAGTCCACCGGCTGGCTACCCGGGCGGCATCCCGCCGCTACTTCGTCGCCCGCGGCGACCAGCCTCCGCACCAGGTGCCGCCCGACGAAGCCGTCGGCCCCGGTGACCAGCACCTTCATCGCTTCGCGCTCAGCCGCGCCAAGTCCGCGTCGACCATCATCTCGATCAGCTCCTTGAAGCCGACCTTGGGCACCCACTTCAGCTCGCGACGCGCCTTGGAGGGATCGGCCAGCAGCATATCGACTTCGGCCGGCCGGATGTACTTCGGGTCGGACACGACGAACTCCCGGTAGTCCAGTCCCACCCGTCCGAAGGCGAGCTCGACCAGCTCCCGCACGCTGTGGGTCACCCCGGCTCCAACCACGTAATCCTGCGGTGTCCGCTGTTGCAGCATCAGCCACATCGCCTCGACATAGTCACCCGCGAAGCCCCAGTCGCGCCGCGCCTCGAGATTGCCGAGGCGCAGCTCTTTGGCCAGGCCGAGCTTGATCCGCGCCACGCCGTCGGTGACCTTGCGCGTGACGAACTCGATGCCACGGCGAGGCGACTCGTGATTGAAGAGGATGCCGCTCACGGCGAAGAGATCATACGACTCACGGTAGTTGACCGTGATCCAGTGCCCGTACACCTTCGCCACGCCATAAGGCGAGCGCGGGTAGAACGACGTCGTCTCGTGTTGCGGGGTCTCCGTCACCTTGCCGAACATCTCGGAGGAGCTGGCCTGGTAGAAACGGGCGCTCGGGTGAGCCAGCCGGATCGCTTCCAGGATCCGGGTCACGCCCAAGGCGGTGAACTCTCCGGTGAGGACCGGCTGGTTCCAGGAAGTGGGCACGTACGATTGCGCGGCGAGATTATAGACCTCGTCCGGGCGGGTTTCCTGGAGCACGACCGTGAGCGAGTGCTGGTCGAGAAGATCGGCGGCCACGACCTCGATGCGGTCGAGCAGATGGTCGATCCGCTCGTAGCTGTCGTGGCTGGTTCGCCGGACCATCCCGACGACGTCATATCCCTTGGCAAGCAGCAGCTCGGCGAGGTAGGAGCCGTCCTGACCGGTGACTCCGGTGATCAGCGCCTTAGGCATGTCCGCCCCGGGAGCGAGGTTGTGTCATGGAGAGCGGCGCGTTAGCTTCGAGGGTTCCGGGTGGTACGCCACGCAGACTTTCGATGGATGGATCTCATGGCACGAGTGTGTTCCGTGTGCGCCAAGGGGCCGGTCACCGGCAATAACGTCAGCCACGCCAACAATCGGACCAAGCGGCGCTGGTATCCCAACCTGCAAACGGTTCGCATCCTCGTGGATGGCGCACCGCGCAGAGTGCGGGTGTGCACGCAGTGCCTGAAGAGTAACCGGGTGGCAAAGGCGCCGCGGACCACCGTCGCGGTGTAGCGCGCCGCGCCCGCGCGCGCCGAACGTACCGGCCGAAAAAAGGGGACCCGAAGGTCCCCTGTCGCATTTTCACCAACCGGAGCCCCGCTCACTCGGCGAGCAGCTCGATGCGGGCGATGTCCGCGCCGTCACCGTCGCGGTGGCCAAGCTTGAGAATGCGGGTGTACCCACCGGGCCGCGCGGCAAAGCGCGGGCCGATCTCGCTGAAGAGGAGCGAGAGGGTTTCGCGGCTCTTGATCCGGCGCTCCACCAAGCGGCGCGCGTGCAGATCGCCGCGCCGAGCCAGCGTGATGAGCTTCTCGGCAAACGGCCGAAGCTCCTTGGCCTTGGCCTCGGTGGTAATGATACGCCCGTGCTCGAACAGGCTGGTGGCCATGTTGTTGAGCAGCGCACGCCGGTGGGTCGACGTCCGTGAGAGCTGGCGGCCCTTGGCGCGGTGGCGCATTAGACCGACTCCCCCGCCCCGGCCTGGGGCTGCGATGCCGGGGGAACACCGGCCCGCGTAACCCGAAGCTCGCCGTCGGACTCGTCGAAGCCCATGCCGAAGTTGAGCCCTTCCCGCTGCAGCAGCTCGGCGATTTCACCCAGGGCCTTCTCGCCGACGTTCTTGACTTTCAGCAGATCGTCTTCCGAGAACTCCACGAGGTCCTTGAGCGTTCGGATGCTCGAGTTCTTGAGCGAATTGAGCGAGCGCACCGAGAGACCGAAATCGTCGATCGGCCGTGAGAGACGCTGGCGAAGGTTGCCGCCGGCGCCGGTGCCCGCCGGAGCCGCCGCATCGCGCATGGTGGGCACCTTGCCGAAGTCCACGAAGTACTGGAAATGGACCTGGGCCAGGGCGGCCGCGTAGGCGATGGCGTCTTCGGGTGTGATGGTGCCATTCGTCTCGACCGACACGGTGAGCCGGTCGTAGTCGGTGCGCTGTCCCACGCGGGTTTCGGCCACCGAGAAGTTGGCGCGGCGGACCGGATTGTAGATGGCGTCGATCCGAACGAGGTCCACCGGCAGCGAACGGTCGGCGGGGTGCATTTCAGCCTCGACGTATCCGCGACCCTTGTTCACGTACAGCTCCATGGTGACCTCGCGGTCGTCCTGGAGCGTGAACAGCAGGTGGTCCGGATTCTTGACGGAAACCGAGCCGTGCTCCTGAATGTCGCGGGCGTAGACCGGACCCGGGCCTTCCCGGCGAACGTGGAGAACGGCCTCGTCGACGTCTTCGACCATGACCAGCGTGAGCGCCTTGAGGCGCTGCACGATCTGGTGCACGTCCTCGAGCACGCCCTGCACCGTCTGGTGCTCGTGGACGACGCCGTCGAGGCGGAAGCCCCAGACCGCACTACCCCGAAGGGAGGACAGGAGGAGCCGGCGGAGGGAATTGCCGAGCGTGTAGCCGAACCCCCGCTCCAACGGCTGGAGGCGGAACTCGGCGGCATTGGGGTTGTCGTCCCGCTTCGTCATTTCGACGAGGTGCGGACGCACCAGTCCGGTCAGATCGATGGTCATGGTCACTTCGAGTAGAGCTCGACTATGAGCTGTTCTTGGGCGTTGATTGGGATGGCCTCGCGCGTCGGGCGCTCGAGGACCCGGCCGGCCGCCTTGTCGGTGTCGATGGAGATCCATGACACCGGTTGACCTCGAGACGCGCTCTCCTGGGCGACCCTCACCGAAACGTTTTCGCGGCTACCGGGCGCGACACGCACCTCCTCGCCGGGGATGACCCGGTAAGCAGGGATATCGACCTTGTGGCCGTTCACCTCGACATGCCCGTGAGTGATGAGCTGCCGAGCCGCCTTGCGGCTCGACGCGAATCCCATCCGGTACACGATGTTGTCCAGCCGGCTCTCGAGCGCCACGAGCAGATTGGTGCCCTTCACGCCAGGCTCGCGGGTGACGCCATCGAAGGTGTTGCGGAACTGGCGCTCCGTGAGGCCGTACATCCGCTTGACCTTCTGCTTCTCTCTCATCTGCTTGGCGTACTCCGATGCCTTGCGCTGCCGCCCACCGCTCTGGCCGTGCTGGCCGGGGGCGTAGGCCCGGCGCTCGACCGGGCACTTCTCGGTAAGGCACTTGGTGCCCTTGAGGAACAGCTTCACGCCCTCGCGGCGGCAGAGACGGCAGCTTGGACCAACGTATCTCGACATGGCTCAGACCCGCCGCTTCTTGGGAGGACGGCATCCGTTGTGGGGAATCGGCGTGACGTCGCGGATCGACACCACGCGCAGTCCGACCGATGCCAGCGCCTGGATGGCCGATTCGCGCCCACTGCCCGGACCCTGGACCCGCACGTGAACGCGGCGGAGACCGAGGTTCATGGCCTCCCGGCCGCAGTTTTCCGCGGCGACCGTGGCGGCAAACGGCGTGGACTTCTTCGAGCCCTTGAAGCCGGCCTTGCCCGCCGAGCCCCAGGCGAGGGTGTTGCCTCGGAGGTCGGTGATCGTGATGAGCAGATTGTTGAACGTGGCCGAAATGTGGGCGATGCCTTCGGACTCGACCACCTTCTTGGCGCGCTTGGCGCTCGGCGCCTTGGCGGGCGCGGAGGCCGGAGCGGCGGCAGGTGCGGACGCGGGAACGGTCATTTACTTCTTGGTCACTTTCTTCTTGCCGGCGATGGCACGCCGCGGGCCCTTCTTGGTCCGCGCGTTGGTATGAGTCCGCTGGCCGCGTACCGGTAGCCCGCGGCGATGGCGGATACCCCGGTAGCTTCCGATATCCATGAGTCGCTTGATGTTCATTGCGACTTCGGTACGAAGCGCGCCCTCCACCTTGACCGACCGCTCGATGATCTGGCGGAGCCGGGCGACCTCGGTATCGGATAGATCGCGCACCCGAGTGTCCGGGCTCACGCCCGTTTCACCGAGAATGCGGGAGCTGGTGGGGCGGCCGATGCCGTAGATGTAGGTGAGCGCCGTCTCGACACGCTTTTCGCGCGGGAGGTCCACGCCTGCGATACGCGCCATGATCAGCCTTGCCGCTGCTTGTGCTTGGGATTGCGCTTGCAGATGATGCGGGTCACGCCTTGTCGCTTGACGACCTTGCAGTGCTCGCAGATCGGCTTGACGCTGGAACGAACCTTCACGTGGGGCTCCGAACCGGTTAAGGACTAGCTGTCCAATATAGGCCGGGCTCCGGAGCGATGCAAGGCGGCCATCAGCTTTCAGTTATCGACTACCAGCTGTCGGCGTCAGCCCACCACCCGCAGCTCCACCAGCAGCCACCCGGTCCGTCCCTGGCGGTACCCGAGCAGCAGACTCTGGACCCGCACGTTCTGCGTTCCGGCCACCCGATAGCGCCGTTGAAGCTCGACATACCCGCGGCCCCCCTCGACCTCACGGGCCGCCCGAACCACCGTCTCCACCTCCTGCGCCGAGGCCAGGTAGTCCGAGATGAGTGCCGCCGCCTGGTCGGGCTCGAGGGCGGCCGAAGGGTCGGCTCCGGGCAACTGTACCATCAGGCGCGGGCTCTCGGCCACGAGTCCCCGGGCGTCATGGGCGAACCACGCCTGCCGCGCCTGCTCGGCTGCCGTGGCGAGAGCCGGAGCACCCTCTTGGGCGTGCCCCGGCTTCCCGGCGAAGACGAGCACTGCTGCGATCAGGAACCGACGCACTGCGCCTCCTCGAAGAATTCCCTGTACGCGGCCCCGGGATCGGCCGCCTGAAGTACCGGCCGGCCCACCACCAGGTGCGTGGCTCCCGCCGCCGCGGCCGCTGCGGCGGTCGCAACCCGGACCTGATCGCCGGGCACATCCGAGTGACGCCGGATCCCCGGCACAACGATCCGGGCGCCAGGGCCGAGTCGCCCGCGGACGAGCGCCACCTCACGCGGCGCGCAGACGACACCCGACAGCCCAGCGCTTGACGCCTCGCCCGTAAGCCGTACCACTTCGCGGTCGAGGTCCACGTCGGATCGGCCGGTCGCTCTGCCGTAGGAAGCGGCGTCGTGAGACGTCAGCACCGTGACACCGACCAGCGCCAGTCGACCGGCTGCCGCAGCAACCGCCGCCGCCATCATCCCCGCCCCGCCGGCAGTGTGCAGGGTGGCCATCGCCACACCGAGCTCACGCGCGCCATTCACCGCCTCCGCAACGGTGTTCGGGATGTCGTGCCACTTGAGATCGAGGAAGACCTGGAGCGAGCGGTCCACCAATTCCCTCACCAGCTCCGGACCCTCGCGAGTCATGAGCACCGGTCCCACCTTGACCCACCGGACATCCGGGAGGCGAGCGAGGAGGGCGAGCGCGGTCGAGGCGTCCGGTAGGTCGAGGGCCACTATGAGCTCAGCCACGACGCGTCTCCAGGTCGGCGATGATTCGCCCCGGCACTCGGGGGTTGGCCAGTGCGCCGGTGCCTATACCGACGAGAACGGCCCCCACTCGCAGGTACTGTTCCACATCCTCGGCGGAGCGGACTCCGCCCACCCCGATCACGGTCATACCGCCAGTTCGTTCGACCACCCGGGCCGCGGCCAGCACGCCGAGCGGCAGGAGCGCCGGGCCGCTCACCCCTCCGTTACCACCGCCGAGACGGGCGGTCCCTCGATCGCCCAACAGCAGGCCGGGCATGGTGTTGACGACCGTGATCGCGTCGGCCCCGGCATCTCTCGCCACCAGCGCCATGCCGGCGACATCGGGAAGCACGGGGGAGAGTTTGGCAGCGAGCGGCAGGGAGGTGTTGCGACGGCAGAGGGCGATGATCCGGCGAACGCAGTCCGCGTCGGCGCCGAACTCAATCCCGCCCGCGCTGGTGTTAGGACAGGACAGATTCAGCTCGACGGCGGTGATTCCGGGGACGCCCTCGAGTCCGGCGACCACCTCGCCATATTCCTCGACGGTGGCGCCGACGACGTTTACCAGAACCCGCGCCCGCTCAAGCCGGGAGGCCAGCCAGGGCAGTTCCTCGGCACGCACGCGCTCCAGCCCTGGATTGGCCAGACCGACGGAGTTGAGCATGCCGCCTCGGAATTCCGCGACCCGGGGCGGCGCGTTGCCCCGCCGAGGATTACGTGAGACCGCC
Source organism: uncultured Gemmatimonadales bacterium (assembly GCA_963722825.1). Classification (GTDB taxonomy): domain Bacteria; phylum Gemmatimonadota; class Gemmatimonadetes; order Gemmatimonadales; family GWC2-71-9; genus CAVVWJ01. The sequence continues at coordinate 1,806,029 of CAVROI010000003.1, read as the reverse complement.
TTGGTGACCAGACCACCCAGCGAGTCGAGGTCCATGACTCCGTCGAGCTCGCGACCGAATCCGGCAGTGCCAGCGGCGAGCAGGAGCGGATTCTGGAATCGGCGACCGAAGACGGTCCTCGAAAGATCTCGAGGCGCCCTCACTGCACAACGCGGCGACCGCCGGCAGCGTCGTCCGGGAGATCGGGCTCGCGCGGTCGCCGGCGAACGCCGGGAGGCTGGTTTGGCGCGATGGGCGGGCGCCGGCGCACTCCGGGTAGTGTCGGGCGGGCGGCCGGAGCGGCGGCGGCGAATGCGAGCAGCGAGTCCTCGAGCTCCCGATAGCCCTCGGCGGCCTCTCCGCGCAGGACGGCGAGGTACGGGCTGTCGCCATAGCGCTCGGCGAGGAGCACCTGCGCCGAGTCGGCCCACGTGGAATCGACCTGCCCGACCGCGAGCAGCGCCTTCGGGGCATAGGGCGAATCGGGCCATTCCGTCACGATCCGGCGAAAGAGCTCGCCCGCCACGCGGGGCGCCGCCAACGTGTCTCGTGCCACTTCAGCGCCAAGGAACAGCCGGAGATCGCCTTGGGGGACGTCGGGCGCACCGGAATCGGCCGCAGCGCGCACTCGGCTCACGATGGCGAACAGGTGGCCGGCCTCCGCGTTGACGACGGTCGCCCGCGAGGCGAGCAGCCGGAGCGAGTCGGCCGGCGGACCGAGCGCCTCGCTTCCGTCCGCCCGGGCGAGGTCGAGGCGGAGCAGACGCAGGGCCGCGCGCTCCCCGCTCTCGGTGGCGGCGCCTGCCCGGACCGCTTCCCGGAACCGCGCCACCGCGCGCGCCGTATCCGCCGCTTCGGAACGCAACCCATCCTCGTAGAGTCGGCGACTGACGACTTCAGGTGCGGCCCCAGCACGGGCACCGAGACGATCCACGAGTCGACCCGCCGAAGCGGGATTCTCGCGGCCCACGATCGCCACGAGCGAATCCCACTTCCGCGTGCTATCCCTGCTGGCGATGAGCAGGTCCGTGAGCGAGTCCGTTTCTGCCTGTCTTCCAGCGCCGGCGAGCGCGAGGAGCAGCTCGTCGCCGGCACCCGGGGACTTCACAGCACGGAGGAGCGAGGCGGCCTCGTCGTAGTGGCCCGTCATGCGCAGCGCCCGCGCATGCTGGAACCGGGCCTCCGCCCGGCGACGCGGGTCCTTGCTCTCGAGCAGCGGGCTGAACGCGAGATCCGCCGACGCGGCATCGCCACTCTCCAGGCGGCACCGGCCGAGCGCGAGCGTCGCCTCCTCAGCCAAGTCTCCGGGGGGAAGCAACGACAAATCGCTCAGCGGTTCGACCGCCGTACCACACTGCCCGAGGCGCGACATCGCCAGTCCGCGCAACACGGTGGCCTGCACGGCGTACTTGCTTCGAGGGTGCCGGACCGCGACCGACTCGGCACGCGTGATCACCTGCCCCCAGAGGCTCTTCGCCTCGAAGGGGCGGCCCTCCCGCTCGGCTTTCCGGGCGGACCGCACGAGTCGATTGGTGTTGTACATGCCGTTGTAGTAGACACAACCTGCAAGGAGAGCGACCACGAGAGGCAGGGCCGGGACCCGTCCAAGGGCCGTGCGGAATCTCACCGTGTCACCCCGGAATCGCGGGCCGCCGCGGTCTTGCGCTCGTACTCCAGCAGGTAGGCGACGATGGCATCGGCGATGGCGGAAGCCAGGGACCGCTGGCTGGCGGCGGTCGTGAGCAAGTGTCCATCCTGGGGATTGGTGCTGTAGCCCATTTCGACGAGGATCGCCGGGCGCCTGGCCGTCGTGAGTACCATGAACCCGGCCTGCTTGACCCCGCGGCTCTCACCAGTGTGCACGCCGCCCAGGCCTCGCTGCACCAGCTCCGCCACGCGCGCCGACTCCCGGAGGTGCTCGTTCAGTTGGAGGTCCTTGAGGATGAAGTCCAGCCCGCCGATGGGACCCGCGGCATCGGGCGAGGTCTCGAACCGCACCGCGTCGTTTTCCATCTGTGCCGTCCGCGCGGCATCCTCGGTCTTCGCCTCGGCCAGGAAGTACGTCTCATACCCGCGGACGTCGGTGTATCCCGGCCGGCGCTTGAGAGAGTTGACGTGCAGGCTGACGAAGAGATCACACGCCTCGGTGCAATAGCCACCCCGGTCGCCCAGGGCGATGAGGGTATCTGTCGTGCGCGTCATTCGAACCGCGACGCCTCGGCGCTTCAATTCCTCACGGAGCAGTAGACCGACCTGGAGTGTGACGTCTTTTTCGCGAGTACCGCGCGGGAAGAAGATACCCGGATTCCCGGGGTCGACGCCTCCATGCCCCGGATCGATCGCCACGACGTGACCGGGCCGGAGGCCGTTAGGCAGCCGGGCCCCCGCGTCCGCCGAGGGAACGGTGGCCGCGAGCCGGGCGGAAAGCTGGCCCGGGATCTCGTCGAGACGCGCGGCCCGGCTGTCGTAGCGGTAACGATCCCCCAGATAGTACGGGAGAATCTCGGAGACGAATTGAAACGGGAGAAAGAGGGTGTCCGCGGCGACCGAAGCCTGGCCTGCCAGAGTCAGGAGGCGAGTGCTGAAGACGCAGAGCGGCGCACTGACCAGGAAGCGAAACGTTTGCCGCGCGACGGTGACTTCGGCCCACCCGCCGTCCATCCGGACAGTTCCGTGGAGAGCCATCAGAAGCGAGGGGGCCGGAACGACCGCGGCGCCGGAGGGGTCGAGGCGGACCGGGATGTGCGCCCCGGCCACGAGGACCTCGGCCGGTACCCGACCTGGATGGGCGAGGAGAGCGGCCGCGAGGGCGAGCGCCCCGATCACCGGCGTCCCCTGATGGAGACGGCGCGGGCGGCTTCGCGCTCGGCGACTCTGCGCTTCAGATCTTGCCGTTTGTCGTGCTGTTTTTTGCCGCGTCCCAGCGCGATCGCGACCTTGGCCCGGCCGTTCTTGAAATAGAGCTCGAGAGGGATCAGGGTGAGACCTTGTTGCTCGACCGCTCCGATAAGCCGCTCGATTTCCTTGCGGTGAAGGAGGAGCTTGCGCGTCCTGACTGGATCGTGGTTGTAGCGATTGCCTTGCTCGTAGGGCGTGATGTTCATGCCCTCCAAGAAGATCTCGCCGTTGCGGACCCGGGCATACGCCTCTTTGATGGAGGCCTTGCCGCTCCTCAGGGATTTGACCTCGGTACCGGTCAGCACGATGCCCGTCTCCCACGTGTCCAGAATGTGGTAGTCGTGCGTCGCCTTGGGATTGCGGGCGACGGACTTCTTGCGCTCGGTAGGCGGGGAAGAATCGAGGGTCACGTGACCTTTCCTAAGCAAAGGATAGGCCAGCACTTCGGACTGGTCAACGGCGCGGGTTGACCGGCTTGGTCCGGAGGACTAGCTTGCCCGACTCGCCGAAGTGGTGGAACTGGTAGACGCGCTGCGTTCAGGGCGCAGTGGGCGCAAGCCCGTGCGGGTTCGAGTCCCGCCTTCGGCACTCAGAGGACGCAGAGGGCGGAGAAGACGCAGAGGACGGAGAGGTCGGTTCGACGCGACCCTCCGTCCTCTCAGTATGTCGCCCTGAATCTCTTGCGTCCTCTACGACCTCTCCCCCCTAGTACCGTGGCATCCCCGGCTCGATCCTCTCCGCCCACGCGTCGATCCCGCCTGCCAGGCTCCGGACCTTGCCGAACCCGGCCCCACGCAAAATCTCGAGCGCCTTCATCGATCGCGCTCCGTGATGACACTGGGTGACGATCTCGGCATGGCCATCGAGCTCGCCGAGGCGATCGGGAAGCTGGCTCAGCGGAATGAGCCGCGCGCCGTCGATGTGCGCGATGTCCCATTCATGCGGCTCACGGACGTCGATCAGCACGAGATCTTCGCCCTTGGTCGCCCGCTCGCCCTGCAGCTCTTCCGCCGAGAGCTCGAGGCCGCTGTCATCGGGTTCCGCGCCGATGCCGCAGAACGCCTCGTAATCGATGAGCTCGTGGATGGTCGGGTTCTTCCCGCAGATGGGGCAGTCGGGGTCCTTCCGCAGCTTGAGCTCCCGGAAGCGCAGCTTGAGCGCATCGAACAGCAGGAGACGGCCCACCAGCGAGTCCCCGGCCCCGATGATCCACTTGATCGTCTCCAGCGCCTGAATGCTTCCGATGATGCCCGGCAGCACGCCAAGGACTCCGCCTTCGGCGCAGCTGGGAACCAGTCCCGGAGGCGGCGGCTCGGAGTACAGGCACCGGTAGCACGGGCCTTCCTTGGCGTAGAACAGGGAGGCCTGCCCCTCGAACCGGAAGATGCTGCCGTAGACGTTGGGTTTTCCGAGGAGCACGCAGGCGTCGTTGACGAGATACCGAGTGGGGAAATTGTCGGTGCCGTCTATCACGATGTCGTACTCGCGAAGGATGTCGAGCGCATTCTCGGAGGTGAGCCGGGTCGCGTGCGTCTCCACCGTGACGTTCGGGTTGAGATCCGTAAGCCGGGCCTTGGCCGACTCGAGCTTCGAGGTGCCGAGCGTGGCGGTGCCATGGACGATCTGGCGCTGAAGGTTGGTGAGGTCTACGACGTCGAAGTCCACGATGCCGATCGTGCCGACGCCGGCGGCGGCCAGATAGAGTGACAGCGGGGAGCCCAGTCCGCCGGCGCCGATCGTGAGTACCCGGGCGGCCTTGAGCTTCCGCTGCCCCTCCACTCCCACCTCGGGCAGCAGCAGATGCCGCGAGTAGCGCAACACCTCCGCGTGCGCGAGCTTCGGCAGCGCCGCCTCGACCGCCGGTCGCCCACCCGCGATGCTCGGCACGATGGTGAGCACGTCTCCCTCATGCACCGGCGTGGCGGTGGATTTCAACTGCCGGATGTCGGTGTCGTTGAGGTATAGGTTGACGAACGTTCGCAGGCGGCCGTCGTCCTGCACGAGGTGGCGCTTGAGTCCGGCGTGGCTTGTGAGCAGGCCGTCGAGCACCTCGCCGACGGTCTTCCCTGCCAGCTCCACGGCGTCATGGCCACCGGTGAAGTTGCGCAGCGGTGTCGGGATGGAAACGGTCACGGACATATCTATACCTCGCTTGGCACTTCGAGGGGCTCGGGGTGCATCCGCGGCAGCTCGTCGTCCAGCATCCAGCTGGCGAGATCGGCTCCGCGTCCGCGTTCCACCCGGACGATGAGATAACTGTACCACGGCCAGGCGTGATCGGCATCGAAGGCCGACGGCGCCGGCGGGTGATCCGGATGGGAGTGGTAGTATCCCACGATCTCCAGACCTTCGACCTTCAGCTGCACCTCCAGGCGCCGGAGATCGTCCGGCGCGATCAGATAGCGGTGTGGATCGTCGGTCCGGCGGTTGACCGCCGACTCGAGCCGGACGACTTCCTTCACATCTCCCGGATGCACCCGCCCGGCCAGCACCCCACAACATTCCGCGGGGTAGGCGCCCTCGCCATAGCGGCGGATCTCGTCGGCGAGCGATTCGGGAAGCCGTAGCGTCATGGGGCCTCCCAGCGATGAGGCTCACTGAGGTAGCGCGCCCCCGTATCGCAACCGATCACGACCACGTGGGCGTCGGGCTCGCGCTGCAGGATCTCGAGTGCCGCGGCGACCGCGGCGCCGGCCGACCACCCCACCAGATATCCCTGGCGCGCCAGCCGCCGGGCAGTGTCATCGGCGGTTTCCGTGGCGATCTCGATCACCCGGTCGGGAAGGGCCGGATCGTACAAGGCGGGGAGAGCCGAGGTCGTCCGAAGATGCTTCAACCCCTCGAGACCATGGAACGGCCCGTCAGGCTGCACCCCAACCAGCGTCACGCCCGGGTTCTTCTCCTTGAGGTACCCGCCGGTCCCCATCATTGTTCCCGTCGTTCCCATCGCCGCCACGAAATGAGTGATGCGCCCCTCGGTCTGGGACCAGATTTCGGGTCCCGTCGTCTCCCGATGCGCCCGGGGATTGGCCGGGTTGCCATACTGGTCGGCATAGAAGTACCGGTGGGGTGCTTCGGCCGCCAGCTCCTGGGCCCGGCGGGCGGCCCCTTCGGTGCCGTCAAGGCGATCGGTGACGATCACCTCGGCGCCGTAGATCTCGAGCAGCGCCCGACGCTCCGGGCTCGCATTTCCCGGGAGGCAGATGGTCACGTCGATGCCGGCGGCCGCACCCAGCATGGCGTAGGCGATGCCCGTGTTGCCGCTCGAGGCATCCAACAGCCGCCGCCCAGGCAACTCGCCGCGACGGAGAGCGTCCCGCAGGATACTGCGGGCCGCCCGGTCTTTGACGCTCCCACCGGGATTGAGCCACTCGGCCTTGAGCCAGAACCGCTCGGCCGTGATCTCAGGAAGCGTTACCGGGAAGAGCGGTGTCTTACCCACCGCATGCCAGAGCGCCGGCTCTCCCGTCGTGACCGGGTCCGTTACTGCCGTCATGCTCACTCCTCCGAGAAAAGAAAAAGCCCGGCCGAATCGGCCGGGCGGCTGCGGAGGCACGAGACCCCTAGCTCGCCGACGAAATCCCGACCAACTCCTGCACCTGAAGCTCCTGCTTCATCAGGTCCGCGAGCGAAATGCTCGCCAGCAGCTCGTCCACACGATGCTGGAGGGCGTGCCACACCGGCCGGATGCTGCAGGTGGAATCGGGGCTACATCGCTCGGCGTCCACTTGATGAGAATCGCAATTCACTTCGAAGGTCTGGTGCTCGGAGGCGGTCATGATGTCGCGGACCGAAATGGCCGCCGGCTCCTTGGCGAGAAAATACCCGCCCTTGGCGCCGCGAACGCTCTCGACCAAGCCGGCGCGGCGGAGCCTCAGAAGGATCTGCTCGACGTAATCAGCCGGCAGGCGCTCGCTGTCGGCCAGCTCTCTGGCCGCGACGGGACCCGACCCGGTCCGCCCGCGCTTGGCGAGGTGGATCGAGATGATCAGGCTGTATTCGGTCCAAGTGGTGACCCGCATGAAGGGAGAATATGGGCGCGCGGAGGTCGGGATTCAAGCTCGGATGGGAGTAGTCACTTCTTCTCCGCGGCAGTCCACCGCGCCACCTCGTCGGGCGTCAGGGTGCCATAGGGGCGGATCCTGGCGTCGCGGAACGAGCCGCCGAACACGTCGCCGAGGTACTGGGACCAGGAAAGAAGGGTCCCGTAGCACACCGGTTCCTCGGCGTCCGGCGCCCCGATTTCCTCCCGGAGTCGCCCCACCAACTCTTCCATCAGCCACATCGGCACCTTGGAGCGCTCCGACGGAAAGATGAATCCGTAGAGCGTCACATGGGCGAGGAGGATGCGCCAATGCGGGCCGAACCGTTGGAGAACGCGTTTCCAATCCAGCTTATCGCCGTGTGTGAGGATGATGTGGGCGACATCGGCGCCGTCGAAGCGCTCGCGCTCCATCACGAACGACTTCGACCAGAGCGACTCCTCCGCCGGTGCGATCCGCACCTCCATCCCCAGTACCTCCCGGACGCGCGAATGTTCGAACCACCCGTCGTCGACGCGGGCCATGCCGTTTCCCGAGTTGAAGATCACGTCGATGAAGGCATCCTTCGAGCGGATCTTGGCGAGCCAATGGGAAGACAAGTCGGCGGAGTAGCCCGCCGATGCAGAAGCCTCCAACAGTTTGTGGATGTCCTCCGGGCGCACGAAGAGATCCAGATCCTTGGTGGAGCGGTCGATGCCCGACTGATGAAGGAACGCGAACGAGCCCCCGACGAGAAACGGCACGCCGGCCCGGTTCAGCATCTCCATCGCCTCGCGGTAGAAGGCCCGTGAGGGCGTTTCGACCATCGAATGCGTGGGGGAAAATGACATGCCGCTCGCCCTCCTTGGCGTTTCATGATATCCGGCGCCTGGGGACGGCGTTGTGCCGGAGATCACCGCTCCAGGGGCCATCGAGCGGTTGATTGGGCACTATGACCCAGGGGAAGCGCACGATTCGACTCGCCGCGCTCGGCGACCTCCACTTCGGCCGGGCAGAATTGAGCGTGCCGCTCCGACCGCTCTTCGCAGAGCTGTCGGAGCGGGCCGATATGCTCGCGCTCTGCGGCGACCTCACCGACACCGGCGATCCAGAGGAGGCCCGCTCGCTGGCCCGTGTGCTCACCACGGTCACGATCCCGACCGTGGCCGTGCTCGGAAATCATGACTACGAGTCGGGCAAGACTGCCGAGGTTAGCCGCATCCTCTCCGATGCCGGGGTGCGGATGCTCGACGGGGATGCCTGCGAGATCGATGGGATCGGCTTTGCGGGAGTGAAGGGATTCGCCGGCGGGTTCGGCCGGGGCACGCTGGGGCCGTGGGGCGAGGAGATCATCAAGAGGTTCGTGCAGGAGGCACTCGGCGAAGCGTTGAAGCTGGAGACGGCGCTGGGGCGGCTGCGCACCGAGCGCCGCGTGGCGCTCCTCCACTACTCACCGGTCGAGGGCACGGTCGAGGGCGAGCCCAGGGAGATCTACCCGTTTCTCGGGTGCAGTCGCCTGGAGGAACCGCTCACGCGCTACCCGGTGGACGCGGTCTTCCATGGCCACGCGCACCACGGGGCGCCGGAGGGAAAGACTCTGGGGAATATCCCCGTCTACAATGTCTCGCTCCACCTGCTCCAGCGAATGTTCCCGGATGCCCTCCCCTTCCGGGTGATCGAGCTGGAGGTCGCGGGTCGAGGGTCTAGAGTCAATGGTCTCGTGGCGCGGGACCCCCAGACTCTCGACCCTCGACCCTAGACCCTAGACCTCCCTGGCAACCCTATCCTCCCGCGGGAATTCCCTTGCCGCCAGGCACACCGAGCTCGGTCATCGCGCGCAAATCGAGTACCTCCTCCAGCTCGGCGCCCTTGAGGATGCCCTTCTTCGTCACCAGCTCCTTGACCGTCAATCCCGTCGCCAGGGCTTCCTTGGCCAGCTTGGCCGCCTCGGCGTAACCGATCTTCGGGGCCAGGGCCGTCACCAGCGCCGGGCTCCGCTCGAGCCAGTAGGCGCACTGTGCCTCGTCGGCTTCGATCCCGTCCACGCAGCGCTCGGCCAGCACGCGTGTCGCGTTGCCGACGATGATCAGGCCGAACACGATGTTGTGGGTGATGACCGGCATCATCACGTTGAGCTCGAGCTGCCCGGCCTCCGCCGCGAGCGCCACGGTGGTATCGAGACCCAGCGCCTGGAAGCAGACCTGGTTCACCATCTCGGCGATCGACGGATTCACCTTTCCGGGCATGATGCTCGAGCCGGGCTGCACGGCGGGGAGCAGGATTTCGGCCAGGCCGGTACGCGGCCCGGACGCGAGGAGGCGGATGTCGTTGGCGATCTTGTTGAGATCGAGAACATAGGCGCGAAAGGCGCCGCTCAGCGTAGCGATGTCGCCCATCGACTGCATGAGCTGGATCCGGTCCTCTCCTTCATACAGCTCGAGTCCGGACACCTCGCGGAGGTACCCGACCATCAGTCCGGGATATTCGGGTTCCGCGTTGATGCCCGTCCCAACGGCCGTGCCGCCGATGTTCATCTCCCGGAGCCAGTCGGCCGCCTGCACCAGCTTCTGGCGATGGCGATGCACCGTGTGCCCGTAGGCCGCGAACTCCTGGCCGAGGCTGATCGGGGTGGCGTCCTGGAGATGGGTGCGGCCGGACTTGATGATGGAGCTGAAGGCCTTCCCCTTGTCGAGCAGCGATTCGGCGAGGCGATCGAGCGCCGAAACCACCGAAGGAAGCGTGGCGAGGGTGGCCAGGCGCATGGCGGTGGGAATGACGTCGTTCGTGCTCTGCGCCATATTCACGTGATCGTTCGGATGCACGGGCGTGTAGGTGCCCCGCACGCCGCCGAGGATCTCGTTGGCGAGGTTGGCGATGACCTCGTTACAGTTCATGTTGTGACTGGTGCCCGCGCCGGCCTGGTACACATCCACGATGAACTGATCACGATGCTCCCCGCCCAGAATCTCGTCGGCCGCGCGAATGATCGCGTCGGCGAGCCGGGCTTCGAGTCTCCCGGTCCGCTTATGTGTGAGGGCCGCCGAGCGCTTGATCCACACGACCGCATCGACGAACGCGGGAAGCGGCTTGAGCCCGGAGATCGGAAAGTTTTCCACCGCACGCAGGGTCTGGATACCGTAAAGCGCGGCGGCCGGCACGGCCTTCTCGCCCAGCGGGTCGCGCTCGATTCTGGTGGCAGTCATAGTCGGGAATGATAACACGGCGGGCGGGGAGACCGACACGATGAGTCAGTTCTTCAAGACGGTCGAGGCCACGGCGACCTTCGCGGCGGATCGACCGGTCAAATCCGATCTCTTTGCCGGACGCCAGCTCTTCGTCGGCGTGAATTGCTTCGAGCCGGGACAGACCCAGCCGGTGCACGTGCACGCCGGCGCCGACAAGTTCTATCTGGTCCTAAGCGGCAGGGCGCGAATGACCGTGGGGGTGGAGACCGAGGAGGCCGGACCGGGTACTGTCGTCTGGGCACCGGCGCACGTTCCGCACGGCGTGGCCGAAGCGCTGGAGCGCACCGTCCTACTGGTTGGGATCGCTCCACCGCCCCACTAGCTGCCGCAGCGCCACCCATCCGTAGATCCTCGCGGCGAGCACGACGCCAAGGATCACGCCGACTCCGTTGGTGTACATCCGCCACGCGAAGAGCAGGCCTCCCTCCCCCGCGCCGAGATCGCCCACGGCGCCGCCCAGAAACCCCAGCTCGACGGCGCCGGCTCCGGACGGTGTCGGCAGGACGAGCTGGCTGTAGAGGAGCGCGAACGATCCCACGGTGAGTGGCCCCAGGTCCGGCCGATGGGGCAGCGTCAGCGCGAGCACGGGCAGGATGGCAACTCGGGAAGCGAGATTGATGAACGTCATTGGAATGCTCGCGATGAGTGGCCAGCGCGGCATCCGGCGCCAGTAGACCATGGCCCGCCGGATCGGGCGCCCCAGGTGTCTGGCAGGAGAAGTGACCCGGCGGGCGGCCCTCCAGGCCACCACGCTGGCGATGGTCACCGCGAGTACCCAGGGCCACGCCGCCGCTGCCGCCGCGCCGAGGCGAGGGCCGGCGAGCGTCCACCAGGCCGGCGCGTATCGCCACATGAGCCACCCCGCGGCGACGATGATCACGGGCCAGGCCGCGAGCACCTCGAGGCTGATCGCGACGAATGCCGCGGTGGCGGGGACTCGACTCCGGAGCATCCCGGCAAGCCTGGCCGGCTCGCCGCCGATGCGAAGTGGTGTGAGCGCACAGGCAGCGTCACCGAAAGCATTGAGGACGAACGAGTCTCGCAGGCTGATACGGTGACCCAGTCCCTGAATGATCCATTGGATCCTCCATGCGCGGGCCACGAGATCCGCGACCACGAGGACCATGCACAGCAGATGGGCCTGGAGCAGGGTCATGCCGTGACAGCCGACGACACCTCGGCGTAGCAGGCCGGCTCGTGGCGGTCCAGCCACTGCTTGAGGGTCGGCTCGAGCCTTCGGGCGATGGCGGGATGCGAGAGATCCTGCGGGTGGAAAGCGAGGCGTGGCACCCCAACCCGGCCCTGTATCACCAGACGTCCCCGAGCCACCGCGACCGAGCCCAACGCGCGGAAAACGGTGCGAGCGCTCCAGCGGACCACGGGGGAACGCACCCGGCGCCCAGCGCGATGAAAGCGGACCGAGCCCTCATCCTCGCTGAAGGCGAGACCCGCCGCGGCCGCGGCCCGATGGCCGGCTTCCCTGGCGAGCCAGGCCGGCGGCACGAATCCCACCGGCCGCAGGCCGAGCGCGCGCAGACGCCTGAGGCCACGATCGATTCGCTCCCGCGCCGCGTCCTCGTTCAGCGTGAGGAACTCACCCTCGCGCGAAGTGCGACCCCAGGCCCGAACCGCGTCGACCGCCGCGCGCGGGAGCCCGACTTCGTCGTGACGCTCGCCATGCAGCATGATCTCGGCGCCATGCCCGGCACGATCGCGTAGCCATCGCACGAAGGCCGGGTGACGCTCCAGCGGCCATTCGCCGTGCCAGTCGGGGACCACCAGGAGCGCGGGAGTCACCGAGTGTCGAACGCACATTGCCCAGAGGCGCTCGATTTCCGGCGCAAAGGCGGGGGTCACGTCGTGAATGGAGACCAGAAGCGTCATTCGCCGAGTACCTCGCGATAGATCCGGAAAAGACCGTCGAATACATTTTCCCACCCATGATAGGCCTCGACGTAGCTTCGACCCTTCCGGCCCAATTCCGCGAGATCGCTGCTCAGCAGGGTGACGGCTTCGCCGGCGAGTGAGCCTGCTTCGCCCGCGACGAAAAGCCGTCCCGCGCCGGACAACCCCACGTTCTCGGCGACGCCGCCCGCATCCGCGGAGAGGACCGGCGTGCCGCTCGCGAACGCCTCGATCGCCGAGAGGCCGAAGGTCTCGAGCGAGCCCGGTGCGACGCACATGTCCACGGCCGCGTAGAGATCCGCGAGCCGGTCGCGATCGTGCTCGAACGGGAGCCACATTGCACCCTGACCTCCCACCGATGCGCGGAGCGAGCGGCGCGCCGGACCGTCTCCCACGAGAACGAGCTTCGCGCCCGTCCGGCGCTGAACCGCGGGCCACGAGGAGAGGAGCAGACCCACCTCCTTCTCGGCGGCGAGCCGGCCGACATAGAGCGCGAGCGGTCCCTCGGACAGGCCGAAGCGGGCACGCGTCTCCGCGGCATGCTCCCTTCGCGAGGGGTGGAAGAGCTCGAGGTTCACGCCGAGCGGGACGCGAATCACATTCTCGATGCCGGACTCCTGGAGCTCTCGTACGACCGCGCGCGAGGGCGCGAGCGTAGCGCGAACCAGGCGCGAGAGACGCCGGACGTAGGCCCAGGCGAGCTCGCTCGCGGCGTGCCTCAACCGTCTGCCGGGGCCACGTGGTGCAATGACGCGGGGAAAGTTGCTGTGGTAATACCAGACGGCGGGCACGTCGAGTTGCCGCCTGGCGAGGTGCACCAGCCACGGCGCAAACCAGGCGCTGCCGACCTCGATCAGGTCCGGGCGCTCGTGGGCGACGATGCGGCTTGTGGAGCGGGTGGCCAGCATGAACCGGTAGGGCTTCTGCGTCGGCACCGATGGGCCGCGAAGGCGATAGCAGCGGACCCCGGAAGCCTCGAGGATCTCGTCGCGCGCGCCCGGCACGACGATCGTCTGTCGGAGGGCCTCCCGCCGCTGGACGTAGCGGGCCTTCTCGAGGAGATAGGTTCGGACACCGCCGGTGGTGTCGCCGAAGAATTCGGTGATGTCCAGTACACCGAGGCGCGCGGCGGGACGGAGGCGCGGCGGCAACGGGATGCGGGAGATATCAAGCGCCGCCCGCGTGCTCGCGGGCGCGATCAGCTCGAGATCGAGAATTCCCGCCGCGCGTTCAGTCAGAGCAGTCCCCGAGCGGGTAGACGGTGCCGCAGTTATCGCAGGGATTCTTGCATCCCCCCGGCCGCTCCCGTACGGGCACGCCGCACCGGTTGCAGGTGGGCGGTGGCGTGGTCGCCGCCGGCGCCGGTGGTGTTTCAGCCGAGGCGGAAGGCACCGGTCAGGAAAGGATTGGTGAGCCGCTCGACGCCGATGGTCGTGTCCGCGCCGTGTCCGCTGTGCACCACGGTCGAGTCGGGAAGGGAGAGCAGCTGCGAGTGGATGCTGGCCATGAGGGTGGCGTAGTCGCCCCCCGGCAGATCGGTGCGGCCCACTGACCCGTTGAAGAGCGCATCGCCACTGAACACCCTGCCTTCGCCGGCGAAGCTCACGCTCCCGGGTGAGTGACCCGGCGTGAAGCGCACCTCGAACTGCAGCCCGCCTACACGGAGGACCTCGCCGGCGCGCAACTCGGCATCGGGAGGCGGCGGCGGATCGAGATCCATCCCGACCCAGCGTCCGAACTGCGGCAGCGCGTCGTACATCGGCCGGTCGAGCGGGTGCAGGTGGATCGGCGCGCCGGTGGCGTGGCGTATCGCGCCCACGCCGATGATGTGGTCCACGTGGGCGTGGGTGAGCCAGATGGCCTGGAGGGTCCAGCCGCGGGTATCGAGCTCGGCGAGGAACATCGCGGGCTCCTCGCCGGGATCGATGATGACGGCCGCGTGCGTTCGGCGGTCGGCCACCAGATAGCAGTTCTGGACCAGCTGACCATTCGGCAGCGACACGACCTCGAGATCAGACACCGGCCCTGACCTCGATGGGCTGTTCGTTCCGCTCCTTCAAGTACTTCTCCACCGCGATCGCCGCGGTGGTCGCGTCACCCACGGCGGTGGTGACCTGGCGCGTGAGCTGGACCCGGACATCGCCCGCGGCGAAGAGGCCGGGAATCGAGGTCATCATCCGATCATCGGTGATCATGTATCCGGCGGCATCGTGGTCGAAGTGGTGCCGTACCAGGCCGGTATTGGGCCGGAACCCGATGAAGATGAACGCACCGGTGGCGGCGAGCTGGGAGCGCTCGCCCGTCACGGCGTCTTCGAGCTCGATCGAGTGAAGTCCGGCCGGCCCGCCGCGCAGCTCGCGGACGTGACGGCTCCAGAGCACCTCGATCTTCGGATTCGCGAAGAGTCGCTCCTGGAGAATCCGCGACGCGCGGAACTCGTCACGGCGATGGATGACGTACACCTTTTCCGCGTACCGGGTGAGGTAATCGGCCTCCTCGACGGCGGCATCGCCACCGCCGACCACGGCGATGATCTCGTCCTTGAAGAAGGCACCGTCGCACACCGCACAGTACGACACACCACGACCAGCGTACTCCAGCTCACCTGGAACTCCGAGCTTGGTGGGGGTGCCGCCCGCGGTGAGAATGACGGCCGGCGCCTCGTACACCATGCCGGCGGTGGTGGACACCTCGAAGAGCCCGTCGTGGCGGCGGTGGATGGTCTCGACGTTTTCCTGCTTCAGGTCGGCGCCGAACTTGAGGGCGTGATCGGCCATCTTGGCCGCCAGCTCGCGGCCGAGGACATGCTCGAAGCCGGGATAGTCGTCGATCCACTCGGTGTTGAGCAGCTCGCCTCCGGGCACGCCGCGCTCGAGCAGGGCGGTCCGGAGCATCCCGCGGCCGGCATACATGGCCGCGCAGAGGCCCGCCGGCCCCGCGCCGATGACGATGACATCGTAAACCTCCCTACCGCTCATGCCGTTTCCCCGGGCGAGTTTGGGTCAAATATAGAACACATATGGGTTCCCGGAACGCCCACCGCGGGCCAGAGCACCGGAGCATGTGGCATCGATCCGGAGCGCTCCCCCTCTGCCGCATTGAGTCACGCTCTCCTGCCCTCAACGCGGGCAGCGTCTGCATCACCCCGCACCCAGGTGGAGCAGACTTACCGCTCCATGGCATGCCGAGACCGTCCCGACGAGCACGTCGGCCTCGGCGGCCTCTCCCGCGCGAGCCACGAGAGCGTCTCCTGCCCGCACGGCATCCACGTCGAACATCCCCACGCCGTGGACCCGGTGACGGCACACGAACAGCGCCGGTCCGGCGGCGCCTACCCGGGCAGCGAGGCGCTCCATCGCGTCCGACATCTCCCACGTGCGCGGCGCCCGGATAATGGGACAGATCGACGGCTCGATGCAGTGGGTCGGGCAGAGCCAGTCGGCGTAAGACACGTAGCGCGTCCCGTCGGGGTGAAGCACGTCGTACGGTGTCCCGGGACCGATCGTCAGCGGGCGGGACGCGACTGGCCGCCCGGGCCAGCGCGCGCGAGCCCTTCTGACCAGCCATTCGTACATGAGGTGCGGCATCAGCGGGGATGGCACGATCGCGTCCGGTGGGCCGGGGGCGTCGGGCGCACACCCCAGATAGTCGTCGAAGAACGTTCCCCATTCCTCGACGACGAGCTCGCATGCCGCGGCAAGCTCGGGTTCCTGCGCTACCCGGCAGCCAGGATCCCGGTCGATCACGATCAACCGGCGCCAGCTCGCCTTGTCCCGTTCCCGCGCGCGGAGGAGTTGGCGGGCGTAGAAGGAGCCATAGCAGCCGCCGCCGATGATGACGGCGTCGCCCAGCTCGACTTTATCGGAGGAGTCGTCCGCCATCGACCGCGAGGACCTCGCCGGTAACGAAGTCGCCGCCTTCGAGAAGGTAGAGCAGCGCGGCGATCGCGTCGTCCGGAGTACCGAGGCGCCGGAGCGGTGTCGTCCGGGCCAGCCGGTCGCGTTCTTCCTCGTTGTACTCCTCGGGCACGAGAACGGCACCGGGGGCGATCGCGTTGACCGCCACCTCGGGAGCAAGCGCGCGAGCCAGCACCTTGGTCAGCATCACTATTCCCGCCTTGGACACCGAGTGGACCGCGAATCCCGGCCACGGCTCGAGCCCGCTCAGGTCGGCGACGTTGACGACCTTGCCGCGCGCGGCCCGGAGTGACGGGGCGGCACCTTGGGTGCAGAAGAAGGCGGCCCGCAGATTGACCGCCATGATCGCGTCCCACTGCCCGGGAGTAGTGTCCTCGAAAGAGAGACGCCGCATGACCGCCGCCGAATTGACGAGCACGTCGAGACCTCCGAGCTGCGCCACGACCCGGCGCGGCAACTCCTTTGCGGCGGCTGGATCCGAGAGATCGGCGGCAAAGCACCCGGCGCGACCGCCGGCGGCGACGATCTCCCGGCGAAGGGTCTCAGCGCCCTGCCTGGAGGCGTTGTGATGAATCGCGACTGCCATGCCGCGCCCGGCGAGCGCCCGCGCAAAGGCCTGTCCCAGTCGCCGTCCGGCACCGGTAACCAGCGCGCTGCGGTCGCGGAGCTCCATCAGTCCGTGCCGCGGCCAGCCGGCGCGATGGGGAGGATGTGTCCGGTAACGGACGAGGAAGCGCTTGCGAGAGACATCACGCCCCTCGTGATGTCGTCGAGCTCGACGTATGCCGCCGTTTCGCCGGCGGAGGCGACATTGTCACTCGTCCGGACCATCCCCGGCGCCACCGCGTTGACCCGAATCTTCCGGTCGCGCAGCTCGACGGCGAGGCTCTGGGTGAACCCGGCCACGGCGGCCTTGGCCGCCGAGTAGATGGCCATCGGACTCTGCGGCTGGAAATAGGCGATGGAGGCGAAGTTCACGATGCACCCCGCGTGCTGCGCCAGCGCGCCGATGGCCGCCTGGGAGACCAGCACCGTGGTCTTGAGATTGATGGCCACCTCCCGGTCGATGGCCTCGACCGTGAGGTCCTCGAGCGGCCCGTACGTCGTGAGTCCTCCGGCCACATTGACGACCACATCCAACCGACCGAAGTGGCGGAGCGCGACCTCCACGGCCAGGGCGGCGATGTCGGGCTGGGTCAGGTCGCCCGCGCAGGGGCGGGCGTCAACGCCGGCGGCGGCGAACTCGCGCACGCGGTCGGCGACGCCGACCGCGTTCTGGTCACAGGCGACCAGTTTGGCCCCTGCCTGCCCGAAGGCGAGGGCGACGGCATTTCCGATCTGGCCGGCCCGGCCCACACCGGTCACCAGCACGACCTTCCCTTTGAACTCGAGCGGCTTCGCGCTCATGGGCCAGCCACCGGCGCCGGCGGCTTGGCGCGCAGTGCCTCGAGTCTGTCGAGCCATTCGGCGGGCACCTCCTGTGAGCCGAGAGAGCCATGGGCTTCGCCCGGCCCGGGGTCGCCATGCCAATCGCTGCCACCGGTGCGGAGCAACCCGAGGCGAGCGGCGATATCCGTGAGGCGCGAGCGCAACGCGGGATCGTGACTCGGGTGCCTGATCTCGACGGCGTCGAGCCCTTCCCCTTTCAGCCGCTCGAGGAACGACCGGGTGCCGCGTTCCTTCAGATGCGCCACCGATACGAGACCGCCGACGAGGTGGACGACCTCAGTGACCTCGCGAAACTGGGGCAGCGTCTTCTCGACGAAGGCGGGGCGTCCCCGTCCGATATAGCGATCGAACGCATCGCCGACATCGATGGCGCCTCCCTGACGCACGATCGCGCGAGCGACATGGGGCCGGCCCACGGCGCCGCCCTGCGACTGGCGCAGCACGTCATCGAACTCGAGATCGACGCCGAGCCCGCGGAGCCGGTTGACCATCTCCCGGCCACGGCGCACACGGTCGGCCCGGCATCGCTCCAGAAACGACTCCAGGACCGGCGACTCCGAGGGAAGGAAATAGCCGAGCACATGCATCTCCCCCCAGGGCGCCGCGCAGGAGAACTCACATCCGCCGACGACGCGAAGACCGAGGCCCTCTCCCGCGGCGATGGCGGCGGGTACGCCGGCGACAGTGTCATGATCGGTGAGGGCGATGGCGCGGAGTCCGGCGGCCAGGGCACGCTGCACCACCGCCTCGGGAAGGAGACTTCCGTCGGACGCCGTGGAGTGGACGTGCAGGTCGATCGTCGCGCCGGAAGGCGCGGAGTCGGTGTGGCTCAGCGGCGATACCCCATCTCCGGCGCCGTCCAGGACGGCTGCGAGTGGGCCAGCAGGTCCCGCAGCTCCTGATCGGTCAGCTCGCGGAGCGAGAGCTCCCGGCTCTTGGCACCGAGCGGTGAATAGCGCGTCACGCGCTGCTCCCGGGCGGCACCGGTTCCGCGAGTGAAGACCAGCCCGAACTCGTCCTTGGTGTATTGGGTGTTGCGGCCGCTGGCTGAGACCACCCACTTGTCGCCGTGGGCCTCGATGACGCGCCGTGGCATGCGCTAACTCCTCACTTCTTCCCAGAGATCCCAGGCATCCGCCTGGTAGGCGGCGACTTCACGGATGCGCTCCTCGAGGTGCCGTTCGTCGGCCGGCCGTGCGGCGAAGGCTCGGTGGGACTCGGCGGAGCGGCTCTCGCTGCATTCGAGGAAGAGGTGCGAATCGCCGGTGGAGCGGAACACCCAGAGATGCCAGCCGCGGCTCTCGGCGAGTGCCGCGAGCGCCTGCACCGCCGCAAGGTACTCCGTTTCCCCTCCCGGCCGCACTCTCACCCGGGAGACGGTGAGGGTGCGAGCCATCTCAGACCGCGCTTTCCGGAAACTCCTGAAGTTGCTTCTTCACCTCGGCCATGAAGCGGTCGGCGTTCGCCCCATCCACGATCCGATGGTCGAAGGCAAGCGACAGCAGGCCTTTGGTCCGAACGGCGAGCGTATCGGTGCCGTCCACCGTGATGACCGCCGGCTGCTTCTCGATTGCACCGACGCAGAGGATCGCCGCTTGCGGCTGGTTGATGATCGGGGTTCCGATGATCGACCCGAAGACCCCGGGATTGGTGATCGTGAACGTGCCCTTCTGCACCTCGTCGGGGCTGAGCTTCTTGGTCCGCGCCCGCTCTCCCAGATCGTTGATCGCCCGGGCGAGCCCGACGAGGGAAAGCTCGTCGGCCCGCTTCACCACGGGGACGATGAGTCCCCAGTCGAGCGCCACGGCAATGCCGAGGTTGATGTCGCGCCGGAGAATGGTGCTCTCGCCGTTCACGGCCGAGTTGACGACCGGGTGCTTGCGCAGGCCATCGGCCACCGCCTTGGCGATGAAGGCCAGAAACGTCAGGTTTACGCCGCGGGCGGCGTAATCTTTCTTGGCCTTGGCTCTCAGCGCCGCGACGCGGCTGTAGTCCACCTCGAAGATCGTGTTGACGTGCGGCGAGACTCGCCGCGACATGACCATGTGCTCTGCCGTGAGCTTGCGGATGCGCGACCACGGTTCGACGCGATCGCCCTCCCATGGCTCCACTCCGGCGGGGGCATGGGCCGGCATCGGCGGGGCTGCAGGCGCCATTGGTGCGGGCGCCCCTGTGCGTGGCGCCGCGGCCTCGGGCGCTGGAGCCGGAGTCGCCGTCTGGGCCGACTCGAGGTGGCTGAGGATGTCATTCTTGGTGACGCGACCGGCGAGACCGGTGCCCTGGATGGAGCTGATGTCCAGGTTGTGCTCCGCAGCCATCTTCCGCACCAGCGGGGTCGAGCGGCGGCGGAGCCGGTCTTCGAGCGTCTCCGCGCCGCCGCTGTCACCGTTGTCGCCATTGTCGCCGGTGGCATCGGCGGCGGGACGGGCAGGCGGCGCGTGGGCTTTGGTCCCGGGGGATGCCGGCGCAGGAGCGACGGCGGGCGGCTTGGCCGCGACCGGTGGAGCCTGGGGAGATGGCGCTGCCGCGGCCGCGGGCGCCGCGGCCTTCGGAGCCGGCGCGGGGGCGGGGTCAGCGGCGGGAACCGCGACACCCGCGCCGGCTTCGGTCTCGATCCGTGCGACGACCGTCTGCACCGCCACGGTCTCCCCTTCCTTCACCAGGATCTCGGCGAGCACGCCGGCGGTGGGCGACGGGATCTCGGCGTCGACCTTGTCGGTCGAGATCTCGAAGATGGGCTCGTCGCGCTGCACCGCTTCGCCGGCCTTCTTGATCCAGCGGGAGAGCGTGCCCTCGGCGATCGATTCACCCATCTGGGGCATGATGACGTCTATTCTGGACATCAGTGAATCTCCCTTGGAGTCGCGGGTCGAAGGTCTAGAGTCGCCAGCCTACGGTCGCAGGTCCCCGAACCGAAGGCGACCGACTCTCGACTCTCAACTCAATACCTCACCATCCACCTGGCCGCCCTCATGATATCCGTGGTCTGCGGCAGGACGAAATCCTCGAGCTGCGGCGCGTACGGCAGCGGCACGTCGTGCGCTGCCACCCGCCGGATCGGCGCGTCGAGCCACTCGAAGGCGAGCTCGTTGATCCTCGCGGTGATCTCGCCCGCGATGCCGCCGGTGACGGTGTCCTCGTGCACGATGAGTACGCGGCTGGTCTTCTTCACGGTCGCCACGATCGCTTCGTCGTCCATCGGGAGAAGCGTCCGGAGATCGAGCACCTCGACCGAGATGCCGTCCTCCCGGGCGAGCTGATCCGCCGCCTCGAGCGCCTTCCACACTGGAGCCGCATACGTGATGATAGACAGATCGGTTCCATCCCGCGCGATCCGGGCCTTTCCGATCGGCACGACGTGGTCGCCCGCGGGCAGCTCTTCCTTGATCCGTCGATAGAGATACTTGTGCTCGAAGAAGAGGACGCAGTCGTCGTCCCGGATGGCGGCCTTCAGAAGGCCCTTGGCGTCGCTCGCCGTGGCGGGATAGACGATCTTGAGCCCGGGCGTGTGCAGGAACGCGGCCTCCGGGTTCTGTGAATGAAAGGGTCCGCCCCGCACGTAGCCGCCGCTCGGTCCCCGCACCACCATCGGGCACGGCAGGAAGGCACGATAGCGGGCCGTGGCGACGTAATTGGTCAGGATGCTGTAGGCGCAGGAGAGGAAGTCGATGAACTGCATCTCGCAGACCGGCCGGAGTCCCATATGCGCGGCCCCGGCCGCGGCTCCGACAAACCCAGTCTCGCTGATCGGGGTATCGATGACGCGGCCGGCGCCGAAACGATCCATCAGCCCGTCGGTCACCTTGAAGGCGCCGCCGTAGGCCCCGATGTCCTCGCCCATGCAGAAGACGGCCGGGTCGCGCTCCATCTCCTCGAACAGCGCCTGACGGATTCCCTCCAGGTAGGTCACCTCAGGCATCGTGCGTCCCCCAGCTCGCGGGGCGCTCGTGGGCCTCTACCGCGGTGGTGATCCCTTGACGATACCACAACGTCGGCATCGCGGCCGGATCGGCGTATACGCCGACGAGACAATCGCGAGGGTCCGGCGGAGGTGAGGCTTCGGCGAGGTCGGTCGCCGCGTCGATCTCGGCGACCACGCGATGATCGATCGTGGCGAGCTCTTCCGCCATCACCCCATCTTCGTCGCGCAGGCTGGCGACGAACCGATCGACCGGATCGTTCTCCCTGGCCCAGCGATCGATTTCCCCCACCGGCACGTACGACTGGTTGTCGTGCTCGGCGTGGCCCTTCCGGCGATAGGTCATCACCTCGAGGAGCGTGGGCCCGCCGCCGCTGCGGGCGCGGGTGACCGCCTGCTCGGTCGCGTGGTACACGGCGAGCACATCGTTTCCGTCGGCGCGACCGCCTGGGATTCCGTAGCCGGCCGCCTTGTCCATCAACTGGTCGGCCGCGCACTGCCGGCGCGTCGGCGTGGAGTAGGCGTAGCCGTTGTTCTCGACGATCACGACGAGTGGACAACCCTGCACCGCGGCGAAATTGATCCCTTCGTGGAAGGCGCCGGTGGAGGTCGCCCCGTCTCCCACGTATACCAGCCCCACCCGCGGCTCTCGGCGCATCTTGAAGGAGAGGGTGACGCCGGCCATGACCGGGACCATGTCGCCGAGGTGGGAGATCTGCCCGATGAAATTCCGGTCGACGACGTCGCCGAAGTGGATGTTGAGCTCGCGGCCGCGAGTCGGCGAGTCGCCCTTGGCCATGTACTGGCGCAGGACCTCGACCGGCGTCGCGCCCTTCACGAGCATCGAGCCCAAGTTGCGGATGAGAGGTGAGAGGACATCCTCGCGCCGGAGGGCGTAGGCCGAGCCGACGGCGCACGCCTCCTGCCCGAGCGACCGGAAGAGGCCGCCGACCACTTTGGTTTGCCGGTACAGATTGACCAGCCGCTCCTCGAGGGATCGCGTGAGCCGCATCCAGTAGTAGATCTCGAGAAGCTGGTCCCGAGTCAGCCCATGCGGGGCATCCCGGCCGGCCTTGCGAATTTTCGTCGCCGCCATGCGGCCCTTATGCCTTGGCCTTCACCGCCACCGGCCGAGCCGCGACGTCCACCTCGGGCGCCTCGATCCGCATGCCGTAGAACGACCGGTAGACGAAGACCAGCGCGATCGCCAGGAACAGCGCCGCGAGGATGTGGCTGAAGGCACCGCCCTGTTCCTTGGTGAGCGATACGGCGAGCTCCACCGCCAGCAGGCCGAACAGGGTGGTGAACTTGATGATCGGGTTGAGCGCCACCGATGAGGTGTCCTTGAACGGATCGCCGACGGTATCGCCCACGACGGTGGCGGCATGGAGATCGGTGCCTTTGGCCTTGAGCTCGGTCTCCACGATCTTCTTCGCGTTGTCCCAGGCGCCACCGGCGTTGGCCATGAAGATGGCCTGATAGAGCCCGAACAGCGCGATCGAGATCAGATAGCCGATGAAGTAGTAGGGCTCCATGAACGCGAACGCGAGCGTGGCGAAGAATACGGTAAGGAAGATGTTGAACATCCCCTTCTGTGCATACTGGGTGCAGATCTCGACGACCTTCTTGCTGTCCGCCACCGACGCCTTGGTGCTGCCCTCGAGCTTGATGTTCGCCTTGATGAATTCCACGGCCCGGTAGGCGCCGGTGGTGACCGCCTGCGTGGACGCGCCGGTAAACCAGTAGATCACCGCGCCGCCGGTGATGAGGCCCAGCAGGAAGGGCGGATGCAGGATGGAGAGGTTGGCGAGCAGCTCGGGCCGGAGCCCTTCGGTGAGCGCCAGGATGATCGAAAAGATCAGCGTCGTGGCGCCGACGACGGCCGTGCCGATCAGCACCGGCTTGGCGGTGGCCTTGAAGGTGTTCCCCGCGCCGTCATTCTCCTCGAGATGTTGCTTGGCCAGCTCGAATTGCGGCGTGAAGCCGAAGTCCCGCTTGATCTCGCTCTCGATCCCGGGCAGCTGCTCGATGGTGGACAGCTCGTACACCGACTGTGCGTTGTCGGTGACCGGCCCGTAGGAGTCCACCGCGATCGTGACCGGGCCCATGCCGAGAAATCCGAAGGCCACGAGGCCAAAGGCGAAGACGGCCGGGGCCAGCATGAGGCCCTCGAGGCCGAGCGTGCTCACGCCGTAGGCCACGCTCATGAGGAGGAGGATCGCCATCCCGATCCAGAAGGCGCTGAAGTTCCCCGCGACGAACCCCGACAGGATGTTGAGCGAGGCCCCGCCCTCACGCGAGCTGGTGACGACTTCGCGCACGTGCCGGCTGTCCACCGACGTGAAGACCTTCACCAGCTCGGGGATGATGGCGCCGGCGAGGGTGCCGCACGTGATCACCGTCGACAGCTTCCACCAGAGCGAGGGGTCGCCACCGATGTCGGGAATGAGGAGATACGACACCACGTAGGTCAGGACCACCGAGACGATCGAAGTGAGCCATACCAACGTGGTGAGCGGCGCCTCGTAGTTCATCTTGTCGAGGTGCTGGTACTTGCCGCGCGCCACCGCCTCGTTGATGAAGTAGGACAGGGCCGCGGCGATGACCATCATGATGCGCATGGCGAAGATCCAGACCAGGAGCTGGACCTGAACCGCCGAGTCGGTCACCGCGAGCAGGATGAACGTGATCAGCGCGACACCGGTGACCCCGTAGGTCTCGAAGCCATCCGCCGAGGGACCAACCGAATCGCCCGCGTTGTCGCCGGTGCAGTCGGCGATGACGCCGGGGTTCCGCGCGTCGTCTTCCTTGATCTTGAAGACGATCTTCATCAGATCGGCGCCGATGTCGGCGATCTTGGTGAAGATGCCGCCGGCCACGCGCAGCACGGCCGCGCCGAGCGACTCTCCGATGGCGAAGCCGATGAAGCAGGGGCCCGCGTATTCACCCGGAATGAAGAGCAGGATGCACAGCATCAGCAGCAGCTCGACGCTGATGAGCAGCATGCCGATGCTCATGCCCGCCTTGAGCGGAATCTGGTAGCAGGGATACGGCTTGCCGCGGAGGCTCGCGAACGCGGCCCGCGAGTTCGCGAAGGTATTGACCCGAATGCCGAACCAGGCGACCGCGTAGCTGCCGGCCATGCCGATCAGGCTGAACAACAGGATGATGACCACCCGGCTGATCGGAAACCCATGCACTTCCGCCCCGGTGGCCGGGTCGATCGTCGTCGCCAGCTTGCCGAAGTACACGGCCACCGCGATACCGATGAACACCCAGAGCACCAGGAGGAACCGGCCCTGGGTCTGGAGATAGGTCTTGCAGGTCTCGTAGATCAGCTCGGACACTTCCCGCATCGACCGATGCACTTCCATGTTCTTGAGCTGACTGTAGATCCCAAGGCCGAAGGCGAGTCCGAGAGCACAGACGAGCAGGCCCCCGAGCAGCAGGGTCCGTCCGTTGATGCCGCCGAGGAAGGTGGCCTGCCCGAGGTCGGGGAGCACCAGTGCCGCCTCGCCGCCGCCATGCCGCGCCGGCGACGCCGACTCCTGCGCGACGAGCGCCGACAGCGGCAGCACGCCGGCGGCCAGCGCCACGAGGAGCGAGAGGATGAACGGGACGGCAGGGCGGAGCGCCGAGCGCGAGAGGGTCATCGGGGAACGCCTCCTGAGGGTGCGGTCACGCGGAAACGAGGATCAGTACGCGCCAATGGGCCGGTGTGTCGGGTCGGCCATCGTATGGACTTCGGTGAGAAATCGCTTGGCCACCTTGTCGGCCTCGCTCTCGCCCACCTGATTGGTCTCCACCGTCACGAGGGTGTAGTGGCCGCCGTCGGCCTGCGCGGTCACAGTCACCTGACCGATCGCGCCGCCGAAGCGCCGCCGCCGGGGCAGCTCCTCGACGGGCGTGAGTCGCGCGCCGAAATAGGCCGTGGCCCGCGCCAGCACGTCGTCCGGCGACAGGTGGGTGCGGTGGAAATATTTCATTACGCTTCCTGGTAGTACTCGATGCCCAGATGGGTGATCTGCTGCTCGCCCATCAGGTATCGCAAGGTGTTCTTGAGCTTGGTCTGCTGGATGAACAGGTCGTGCTCGGGATAGAGCCCCGGCGCCGTTTGCGGACTCTTGAAATAGAAGGAGAGCCACTCCTGAATGCCGCTCATCCCGGCGCGCTGCGCGAGGTCGAAGAAGAGCGCCAGATCGAGCACCAGGGGGGCGGCCAGGATCGAGTCCCGGCAGAGAAAATCGACCTTGATCTGCATCGGGTAGCCCAGCCACCCGAAGATGTCGATGTTGTCCCACCCCTCTTTGTTGTCGCCGCGCGGCGGATAGTAGTTGATCCGCACCTTGTGGAAGATCTTCCCGTACAGCTCGGGGTAGAGCTGCGGCTGGAGAATGTACTCCAGCACGCCGAGCTTGGACTCTTCCTTCGTCTTGAAGCTTTCCGGGTCGTCCAGCACCTCGCCGTCGCGATTGCCGAGGATGTTGGTGGAGTACCATCCCGCCACCCCGAGCATCCGGGCCTTGAACATGGGCGAGAGGACCGTCTTGACCATCGTCTGCCCCGTCTTGAAGTCCTTGCCGCCGATGGGCACGCGCCGCTCCTTGGCGAGCGCCTCCATCGCCGGGAAGTCGCAGGTCAGATTGGGCGCGCCGTTGGCGAACGGAACGCCCTCCTGGATGGCCGCGTAGGCGTAGAGCATCGACGGAGCGATGCTCGGGTCGTTGGCGTCCATCGCCTTCTCGAAGGCATCGAGGGTCCAATGGGTGGGGCCGGGGCTGATGAAGATCTCGGTGGATGCGCACCAGACCATGACCAGCCGGTCGCACTTGTGCTTGGCCTCGAAGTCGCGAATGTCCTTCCGCAGTGCCTCGGCGAGCTCCCGCTTGCTCTTCGCCGTCTTGACGTTGGTGCCTTCGAGGCGCTTCACGTAGGCCTGGTCGAAGACGGCGGGGATCGGCTTGATGGCCTTGAGGAAGTCGCTGATCGGCTCGAGATGCTCGTGACGGTCGAGGACGCCGGCCCGCACGGCCGCGGTGTACGCGTCGTCGGGGATCGGGTCCCACGCGCCGAAGACCAGATCGCCGAGCGCGGCCAGAGACACGAAGTCGCGAATGAGCGGCGCCCGGCCCTCGGTGCGTTTGCCGAGCCGGATGGTGCCCATTTGAGTGAGGGATCCGATCGGCTTGGCCGTTCCCCGGCGCACGTTTTCCACGCCCGCGATGAAGGTCGTCGCCACGGCGCCGAGCCCCACGCAGAGCACTCCGAGCTTTCCCTTGGCCGGCGCGATCTGCCGGACGGTCTGTTCTGCCACTGCTAGCGTCCTTTCGCGAGAGTATCGAGCGCGGCCGGCTCGACGTCGCGGGTATGGGCCCCGCCATCCGCGGTCCGGTAGACGTACACGAACCGCTGGACCACCGTGATCACGGAGGCGACGGCAAGGAGCGCGACGACCGCCTCGAGCACCAGCGCCTTCGGTCCGGCCCCCACCAACAGCGACGAGAGTCCCAGTCCCAGGATCCGTTCCGCCCGCTGAGCGATCCCTACCTTGCACTCGAGCCCCAACCCTTCGGCCCGGGCTCGCGCGTAGGAGACGAGAAGAGAGCTGAGGATCGCGACCATGCACGCGATGATGGCGGGGATCCGGTAAGCCACGTCCGGTGCGGTGAGCAGAAAGGCGCCGATGCCGATGAACGTGGCCCCATCGCCCACCCGGTCGAGCGTCGAATCGTAGAAGGCTCCGAACTTCGTCACCATCGCGCCACCCCGCGCGACCTGCCCATCGAGCGTGTCGGTGACGCCGCTGAGCAGAAGGAGAAGTCCGCCCAGGCGGATCTGACCGGCACCATAGGCCACCGCCGAGACGAGGACGAGACCGGTCCCGATCGTGGTGATGGTGTTCGGGCGCACGCCGGCCCGGATCAGCCGCTCCACCATCGGATTCACGGTGGCGTAGAAGGGCTTCTCCAGTGCTCCGAGCAGCTTCACGTCGTCTGAATCCTCTGGGAGACGGGTCGCCTGCGGTCACCCGACCAATGGCCGGGCGAAAGGATAATCGCCAGAACCCTCTTAGGCCATAGGCTTTAGCGGAACGTCGGGGATGGCGGCCGGATCGCGGGCCGGGCCTTTGCCGTCGGTCCGCCGCCGCGTGCGGAAACGCCTGAGCTTCGGTGTTCCGCCCGGCCGTGCCGCCGCTATTTCCCGTACAACAGGTACGGTCTGCGCCGTCCCAGGAAGCGTTCGAGGTCCGGCGCCCAGCTCGCGACAATTGCGGCCGGATCGGTGCCGGCATCGAGCGCCGAGCGGAGTACCGGGCCGCCGGCCAGTCGGTCGAACTGCGCCGGCAGCCAAGCGAAGTGATCGTCCGCCGACGTCCGGACCGCGGCCAGCAGATACACCGCAGTGGCCGTAGGATCGTACCGGGCACGATCGGTGACGGTGAGGCGGACTCCCCGTACCAGCGTGTCAGCGTACTTGCCATCACCCGGCCTCGACGGCGTGAATGACACTCCGGTGAATCGGACGCCCGGCAGCAGCGCCATCCGCATGGCCTCGAGCACCCGGGTAGTGTCGAGCCAGGGGGCGCCGATCTGCTCGAACGGCGCGTCCGACCCGCGTCCCACCGACAGATTGGTTCCCTCGAACAGACAGACACCGGGATAATGAAAGAGGCTCTCGATGGTCCGGAGGTTCGGGCTCGGTGGGATGAACGGCAGTCCCGTCTGGTCGAGGAGCTGCGCGCGCTGCCATCCCACGACCGGGATCACGGTGAACGGCCCGCTCAACCGCAGCTCGTCCCGCGCGAGGCGCGCGAGCTCCCCCAGCGTCATGCCGTGCCGCATCGGCACAGCCAAGTACCCCACGGGCGAGGCGAACGCCGGATCGAGGATATTCCCCTGCACCGTGCCACCGATCGGGTCGGGCCGGTCGAGCACCACGACCCGGATGTTCCGCGGCGCCGCCGCCTTCATCGTCTCGACGGCCGTGAAGAGATAGGTGTAGTAGCGAGCGCCAACGTCCTGAAGATCGACGAGGAGCACCTCGATCCCTTCGAGCATTTCGGCGGTGGGGGCGGAAGTCCGGCCATAAAGACTGTAGATTGGTAGGCCGGTGGCCGAGTCGACCGATGACGCCACCCTGGCACCTGGATCGGCGGCGCCTCGAAACCCGTGCTCCGGGCTGAACAGCGCCACCAGATGAATGCCGGCGTCCCGAAGTCGCGTCACGTCGCTCGTTCCGCGCGAGTCCACGCCGGCCTGGTTCGTCACCAGTCCCACGCGGCGGCCGCGGACCAGCTCCACGCTGTCGCTCAGCAGAACCTCGATCCCCGGGCGCACTCGTGCCGGTGCGGCGCTCCGCGCAGGCGGGCTCGGCGGACCGCATCCGAGCGACCATCCCATCAGTCCCAGCGACACGAGAGATCGGTGCACCTCAGACACCTCGCGATCGTGATGGTCTCGCTGTGTGCATGCGCCCCGGCGACGACACACATCGCGCCGCCGCCTCCGGTGCCGTACCCGCCGAAGGAGGCGACGCTCTTCGATCCCGAGGTGGACGAGCTCCTGGCGAAGCTGTCGGTCCGCGACCGGATCGCGCAACTGGTGGTGCCCTGGATCCCCGGCACCTACGCCGCCTACGACGACGCCGGCTTCGCCCGGGCCGAGGCCTGGGTCGATTCGCTCCACGTCGGCGGCGTGATCGTGTCGATCGGCTCGCCGCTCGACATCGCCGCCAAGCTCAATCGCCTGCAGCGCCGCTCGGGTCTTCCGCTCCTCGTCGCCTCTGATTTCGAGGGCGGCACGAGTCTGCGGCTCGTCGGTGGAACGCCGCTGCCACCCAATATGGGCGTGGGCGCAACGGGGAGCGACAGCGCCGCCTACCAGAGCGGTCGCATCACGGCACTGGAGGGTCGCGCGGTGGGTGTGCATCTCGCCTTCGCCCCCGTCGCCGACGTGAACAACAATCCCGCGAATCCGATCATCAACACGCGGTCGTTCGGCGAGGACCCGGCCCTGGTGGCGCGTCTGGTCGCCGCCGAGGTGCGCGGGCTGCAGGACAACGGGATGCTGGCCACCGCGAAGCATTTTCCGGGTCACGGCGACACCGGCACCGACTCGCATCTCGCGCTTCCCGTGATCACCGCCAACTGGGCTCGGCTCGATTCGGTCGAACTGGTTCCCTTCCGCGCGGCCATCGCCGCGGGGGTGCAGGTCGTGATGTCCGCCCACATCGCCCTTCCCGGAATCGATCCCGGTCAGGTGCGGCCGGGCACGGTCGCCCCCGGGATCCTGACGGGCGTGCTTCGCGACTCACTTGGTTTCCATGGGCTCGTGGTCACCGACGCGCTCACCATGTCGGGCATCGCCAATGCGTACGGCGCGGAGGCCGGAGTGCTGGCCTTCGTCGCCGGTGCGGATCTGTTGCTTCAGCCCACCGACCCCGCGGCCGCCATCGACGCCATGGCCGCGGCCATGGAGCGAGGCGAGATCACGCCGGAGCGTCTCGATCGCTCGGTGCGACGGGTCCTGGCGCTCAAGCGTTCCCTCGGGCTCTTCCAGCATCGTACCGTCTCGCTCGACAGCGTACCGGCGATCGTGGGGAGCGCCGAGCTCGCCGAGGCCGCGGCGGAGCTCGCCACGCGGTCGCTCGTGATGGTGAAGGATTCGGCTGGGGCGATTCACTCGCTCCGGACCGCGCGCCCGGCCCTCACCGTGGTCACCTACGCGGAAGACGAGAACCGAACGGTGGGATTGTCGCTGGCCGCCGAGCTCCGGGCGCAGGGGTTCGCGGTCACCCTGTCGCGGCTCTGGCCGCCCAGCGGCTCGGCGAGCTACGACTCGGCAGCCGTCGCCATCGCCCGAAGCCCGGTCACGGTCTTCGTCACCGCCGACCGACCGACGGCGGGACGCGGCGCACTCGGTCTGCCCGCGGCGCTGGCCCGCCTCATCGCGGGTACCTCGCGTGCGCGTCCGGCGATTCTCGTGTCGCTCGGCAATCCGTACGTCCTGTCGCAGGTGCCAGAGGCCGGCTCCTACCTGGTCGGGTGGCGATCCAACTCGATCGTCGAGCAGGCGGTGGCGCGCGCGCTGGCGGGCGTCGCGCCGATCACGGGCAGGCTCCCGATCTCCTTGCCGACGCGGTATCCCCGCGGCTGGGGACTTCAACGCAGGATCGATCGGTAGGCACGTTCACCTTCTCGAGGCATCCCGAATGCACCTGAACCTCGCCGACTGGCTCATCATCGTGATCTACTTCGCGATCTCGGCCGCGATCGGGCTGGCCTACACGCGGAAAGCCGGGCGCTCGCTGGCCGATTATTTCGTGTCGGGCCGTTCACTGCCCTGGTGGCTGGCCGGTACCTCGATGGTGGCGACGACCTTCGCGGCCGACACGCCGCTCGCGGTCGCGGGATTCGTCGCCAAATACGGCGTGGCAGGCAACTGGCTCTGGTGGAACGGGGCCTTCTCCGGCGTCCTCACCGTTTTCTTCTTCTCGAGACTGTGGCGCCGGGCCGGCGTGCTCACCGATGTCGAGTTCGCGGAGCTGCGCTACGGCGGACGGCCGGCCGCGGCACTACGGGGATTCCGTGCCTTGTACCTGGCCTTGCCCATCAACCTGATCATCATGGGTTGGGTCACCCGCGCGATGGTGACGATCCTCCAGGTGACGCTCGACGTGAACCCCTGGCGCGCGGCGATCCTGCTCTTCGGGGTGACAGCCCTCTACAGCACGTTCTCAGGCCTGTGGGGCGTCATCGTCACCGACGCTTTTCAATTCGTGGTGGCGATGGGCGGCACCATCTTTCTCGCCGTGCTCGCCGTCGATTCGGTGGGCGGCCTGGCAGCGCTGACGGACAAGGCGGCGGCCCATTTTGGCTCCACCGAGGCCGCGTTCGGTGTGCTTCCACCACTCAATCAGGCATGGCTGCCGCTCTCGACGCTGTTGATCTTCCTCGGCGTCCAGTGGTGGGCGGCGTGGTATCCGGGGCAGGAGCCGGGCGGCGGCGGCTACGTGGTCCAGCGTATCCTCTCCGCGAAGGACGAGCGTCATGGATTGCTGGCGACGCTCTGGTTCACCATCGCCCACTACGCCCTTCGCCCGTGGCCCTGGATTCTGGTTGGTTTCGTGGGACTCATCCGATATCCCGGCCTCGCCAACCCGGAGGAGGGATACGTTCGGGTCATGGTGGATGTTCTTCCTTCCCCCCTCAAGGGGCTGCTCTTGGCCGCCTTTGCCGCGGCGTACATGAGCACCATCAGCACCCATCTCAATTGGGGCGCCTCCTACCTCGTCAACGACGTGTATTTGCGCTTCCTCAGTCCGAAGGCAAGTCCCCGGGCCCAGGTCGTCGCGTCCCGGCTGGCCACCGGCGTCCTCATGGTATGCTCTCTCATCGTGATGAGTTTCTTGAGCAGCGTGGAGCAGGGATGGAAGCTGCTGATCGGGCTGGGAGCCGGTACCGGGTTGGTGTTCATCCTGCGGTGGTACTGGTGGCGGGTGAATGCATGGTCCGAGATCAGCGCGATGGTGGCCTCGTTCCTCACGTCAATCGTGCTCTCCCGCTACGGATACGATCTCAGCGACCTCTCAAAGCCCGCCTACGCTCAGACGATGTTGCTTACCGTCATCGTCGCGACCGTGGTATGGCTCGCGGTCACGTTTGCCACCTCGCCTGAGGAAGACGCGACGCTGGAGCGCTTCTACCGGCGAGTCCGACCCGGCGGACCCGGCTGGCGAACGGTGTCGAGCCGGCTGGGCTTCGGTGACGACCAGATCCCCGGGGGGGCGTTGTCCTGGGTGAACTGGGTGGCTGGGCTCGCGGCGGTCTACTCCGCCGTCGTGGCCCTGGGGGCGATCCTGACCGGATCGCGCACCAGGGGGGTGCTCTACGGCATCGGGGCGATAGCGGCTTTCCTGTTGATACAACGCAACTTACGCTCTGATCAGACGCTCGAGGGCACGTTGACAGCGCCGCCGCGGAGCAGTTAAGTTTGTGCAACTAGTCCCGGTCTCAACGCGAGCAAGGAGCGCAGCATGACCAGCATCCCGCAGCATGTCCCGGCCACCGGGTTCAATCTGACCCTGACCGCTCGGGCGGCTGAAGAGGTGCAGAAGTTCATCACCCAGGAACAGGTGCCCGCCGAGGTCGCCGGCCTTCGTGTGAGCGTTCTCCCGGGCGGATGCTCCGGGTTCAAGTACAGCCTCAACATCGAAGAGCGCCCCCTCGAGGACGACATGGTCGTCGAGGTCAACGGGGTTCGGGTATTCGTGGATGGCTTCAGCGCGCAGTACCTCACCGGAGTCACGGTCGACTACGTGAGCTCGATGCAGGGCTCGGGTTTCACCTTCAGTAACCCGAACGCGACCGGCGGCTGCGGGTGCGGTACGAGCTTCACGGCGTAAGGAAGACGCAAGAACGCAGAAGACGCCGAGGACGTGATAGACGAAGAGGACGGAGCGGTCGCCTTAGGTGACCCTCCGTCCTCTGATTTTGTGTCCCTATATCCGTCTGTCCCCTGCGCCCTCTGTGTTCTCTCTCTCCTTCCCTTTTCGCCTTTCTCTGACCTCTTTTCCGGATTCTCTGTTCGACGTCCCTCTAACCCATACTCCGCCTGCATACACTCGATCTCACGGTCGTCGGTCTCTACTTCATCTTCACCCTCGGCCTCGGCCTCTGGGTCGCCCGCCACCAGCGGAGCGCTGCCGACTATTTTCTCGGCGCCCGCGACCTTCCCGCCTTCGCCATCCTGCTCTCGATCGTCGCGACCGAGACCTCCGCGCTCACCGTCATCTCGGTGCCCGGCATCGGCGCCCGCGGCAACCTCACCTTCCTTCAGCTCACCTTCGGGTACCTGATCGGCCGCATCGGCGTCGCGGTGTGGCTCCTCCCGGGCTACTTCCGGGGCGAGCAAGAGACCGCCTACGCTCGACTCGAGTCCCGCTTCGGTGTGGGGACGCGGCGACTCACCTCGGTCATCTTCCTGACCTCGCGCTTTCTGGGAGACTCGGTCCGTGTGTTCGCCAGCGCGATCCCGCTGGCGCTGGTGACGGGATGGAGCGTGCCGTCGGCGATCGTGGCCATGGGCGCCGTGACGATGGTGTACACCTGGTTCGGAGGCTTCAAGGCGGTGGTGTGGACTGACGTCATGCAACTCACCGTCTACCTGGCGGGCGGTGTCGCGACTCTCTTCATCGCCTGGCATCTCGCGGGCGGCGCGGGCAACGCGTTCGCGGCCACGGCGATGGCGGGCAAGCTCACGGTGCTCGACCTCTCGGTGAACCTGACGTCGACCTACACGCTCCTGGGCGGGCTCGTGGGCGGCGCGCTGCTCTCGGCAGCCTCGCACGGGACGGACCATCTGATCGTTCAGCGCCTCCTGGCGACGCGCTCCCTGCGGGACGCACGGATCGCGCTGGTCGGCTCCGGGGTGATGGTGATCCTGCAGTTCACCCTGTTCCTGCTGGTCGGATCGGCCATCTGGGCGGCGGGCCAGGCGCCGGGGGGCATGGCCGGAGATACGCTCTTCCCCAGGTTCGTGGTGGAGCACCTGCCGGCCGGGCTGGCCGGGCTCGTCATCGCCGGGATTCTCGCGGCGGCGATGGGCACCCACAGCTCGGCGATCAACTCCCTCGCCTCGTCGGCGACCCACGATCTCTACGCCTCGTGGACCAAACGCACGGACCCGGTCCATCTCCTGCGCGTGGGACGCGCCTTTTCCGCCGTCTGGGCCATGGGCCTCATCGGCGGAGCGCTTTTCTTCCACACCACTGCCCGCGGCAACGACACACCTGTCGTGGTGCTCGCTCTCTCGATCGCCTCGATCACGTACGGCCCGCTGCTCGGCACGTACTTTCTTGCGGGCCGGTGGCCCCGCGCGCGGGGAGGTGACGTCGTGGGAGCCGTCGCGATCACGGTACTCGTCATGATCGTCGTCATCTTCGCCAAACGGCTCGCGACCGTGCCGGCGCTCGCGTGGCTCGAGCCGGTTGGCCGCGTCGCCTGGCCCTGGTACGTGCCCCTTGGTACGCTGCTCGCGGTCGGCAGCGGCATCGTGCTGAGTTATGTTCCCGGACGGAGGGCTCTCACTTCACCGGCGGGCGGAACGTGACACGGATTTTCATCGGCGCTGACGTAGGCGGCACCAAGACGGCGGCAGCGGTGTCCGACGGCGAACGGGTCATCGGGCGCGCGGAGGGAGTCGGCGGCGCCGTGCGCCCCGGCCGGGCGCTTGCCTCCGCCGCCGTGATCGCCGAGGTGGCTCGGCAGGCGCTGGCCGCTTGCGGCCGGCTCTCCGGCGACACGCTCGTCGTGGGAGCGGCCGGTGCAGGCCGGGAGCTGGAGCGAGATGAGTTGCAGAAGGCGCTCCGCTCCGAAGGCCTCGCCACCAAGGTCACGGTGGTCACCGACATCGAGATCTCGCTTGCGGCGGCCTTCGCCGATGGGCCGGGGATCGTCGTGAGCGCCGGGACCGGCAGCGTCGCGGTGGGGCGTGATCGAGAGGGCAACCAACACCGCATCGGCGGATACGGCTGGCAAATGGGAGACGAAGGCAGCGGCTACGCGATCGGCCGTGCCGCCCTCGGGGCCGTCAGCAGAGCCGCCGATGGCCGGAGCCCACACACCGCCCTCAGCGACCGCGTTCTGTCGGCCACCCGGAGCACCGACTTCGATGCCCTGGTCCGATGGGCCGCCGGTGCGTCACCCGCCGAGGTAGCGGCGATCGCCCCGCACGTACTCGACGTGGCCGAGCAGGGCGACACCCTGGCCAAGGGCATCGCCGATTACGCGGCGAGGGAGCTGTCGCAGCTCGCGATTTGCCTGTTGCCGGTCATGGAAGTGGATGGACGGATCGGCGTCGCGATCACCGGCGGCCTGCTGAGCGCGGACGGGCTGCTCCGGCGCAGCGTTCTCGCGATCCTGGGCGCGGAATCGGCCTTCGAGCCGATCGAGAAGCCGGTGGACGCGGTGTTGGGGGCGCTGCGGTTAGCTGAAACAGCGTGAAGAGGTGAAGAGGTTCACCCTTCACCTCTCGCCCTTCTCCCCCCAAGCCGGCTGTGCCGTATTCCGTAGGAGAAGTAGATCACCAGTCCGAGGAGGAGCCAGACTCCGAACCGGATCCAGGTGATCCTGGGAAGCTGCACCATCAGGTAGAGGCAGGCCAGGATCGACAAGATCGGGGTGAAAGGCACCCACGGTGCCCGGAACGGCCGCACCCGGTCGGGCTCCGCACGCCGCAGCACGATGACTCCCGCCGAAACCAGCACGAAGGCAAACAGCGTCCCGATATTCGTCAGGTCCACGACCTCCGCGATGTTCGCGAACGCGGCGAAGGTGGCCACGAAGAGGCCGGTGATGATGGTGCCGACGTACGGCGTCCGGAAGCGTGGATGGACTTTGGCCAGGAACGGCGGCAGCAGTCCGTCGCGCGCCATCGACATGAAGATGCGGGGCTGGCCGAGCTGAAAGACCAGCAACACGCTGCTCATCGCGACGACGGCGCCGAGCGACACGATGAGTCGCGATGCCATGATGAGTCGCGGGGATCCGTCGGCCAGCGCGAGGGCGGTAATCATCGGCTCGGGGGTCCCCAGCTTTTGCCAAGGCGCCATTCCCGTCATCACTCCGGATACCAGGATATAGAGCACGGTGCAGATCACCAGGCTCATGATGATGCCGAACGGCATGTCGCGCCCAGGATCGTGCGCTTCCTCCGCGGCCGTGGAAGTGGCGTCGAATCCGATGTAGCTGAAGAAGATGATCGCCGCGCCGGCGCTGATGCCCGCGAAGCCGTTGGGAGCGAAGCCGCCGGTCGCCGGGTCATTCCAGTGCTCCGGCTTGATCAGGCCGATGCCCACCGTGCAGAAAAAGAGGATGATCGCGATCTTGAGCAGGACCATCGCATTGTTCGTGCCGGCGGATTCGCGGATGCCGATCACAAGAATTACCGTGATCATCGCGACCGCCAGAAAGGCCGGAAGGTTGGCGATGAACGGAATGCCGAGAATGTGGGGAGCCGTAGAGAGGGCGGAGGCAAGATACTGATTGGTGGCGTCCGTGGCCCCCTCGGCCACGGCCGCCGCGGCCATGTGCGCCGATCGGAAGTCCGTGGAGAGCCATGCGGGCAAGGACAATCCGAAGTGGCTGAGGAGCTCCCTGAAGTATCCGGACCATCCGATCGCCACGCCGATGTTCCCCACCGCGTATTCGACGATCAGGTCCCACCCGATGATCCAGGCTACCAGCTCCCCGAGCGACGCATAGGCATAGGTGTAGGCCGACCCTGAGATCGGCACCATCGCGGCGAACTCGGCGTAGCACAGCGCCGCAAACCCGCAGGTGATTGCCGTGAGCAGGAACGACAGCACGATGGCTGGGCCGGCCCCGGGCCGCAGCGGATCGCCGACGATCGCGGTGCCGGTGGTGGCGAAGATTCCCGCGCCGATGGTGGCGCCCACGCCGAGCGCAGTGAGGTGCCACTTGCCGAGCGAGCGCCTGAGCCCGCCGCGCTCGAGGATATCATTCTCACAATCCTCCACAGACTTCCGTAGCAACAGCCGGCTCATAGATCCTCGAGGTGGCGTCAGGAGCTGCTTTTTCCAGGCAAGGTAAAGGTGACCGTTGTCGTTCCTGCCACGCGGGTGCCGTCCGGCGCACGCGCGGGCGCGAAGCGGAACGACCGAATCACCTCATCGAATTTGCGTGCGTAGTCCCGGTCGGGGATCTCCGGGTCCACCTGGTACCGCTCCACCCGCCCGTCTACCCGGACCCAGAAGGTCACGTTAAGGGAGGCACCCCGCAGCTTCTTGGGCGGCTCATCGAAGGGGAAGGCCAGGTCACGCAGCTCGGGAGGACGTGTCGTGCCTCCCTGCCCTCCTCCCGCGCGTCCAGGCCCGGCCCCGCCTCCGGTCTCCGCTCCGACTCCCGCACCCCGACCACCACCCGCGCCTCCCCCCGCACCGGGCCCGAGCCCGCCGCCGGAGGGAGCGGTGTCGGCTGGCGTTGCGACCGCCACCGCCGTTCGCTGGGTATCGGCCGGAACCGCTGTAACGGCCGGCTCTGGCGGCTTGACCGGAACGGGATCTGGCTTCGGAACAACCCTGGGCGGCGTCGGCGGCGGCGACACGATCGGAGCGGATCGCGGCGCGGCCGAAGGCGCGATTGAAGGCAGGGTAATATACGCCACGCGGTTGCCACCGCCACCACCGCCACCGCCGCTCTGGAGGGCGGGATCTCCGGGGGCGAGGGTTCGGCTCCAGATCCGCCCGCCGCGATGAACCAGGAGGCCGATGAGCAGCCCGTGAAGTGCCAGCGACAGCAAGAGACCACCGCGGCGGCGCGGCTCGCGAGGGAGATCGAGTCGGAGCGGTGGGGACGTTCGCGTGGATGCCTCGTGGATGTGGGCTGTCGGCTATCGGCTATCGACTATCGGCTATCGACTATCGGCTATCGGCTATCGGCTATCCAGAGTGACGAGCCGGCCCCCGGTGGGCACACGGTTCGTCCCTGCCGTCCCAAGAAACACAGGGGGCACAGAGAAGAGAAGAAGCTCCCCTGTGCCCCTGTTTCTGATAGCCGATAACCGAGAGCCTACTGCGCCTTATCCGCCTCTTTCGGCGTGAACCCGATGATCTGCACGCCGGCACCGCGCGCCACGTCCATCGCCTCGATCACGTCCTGATAGATCCGATCGGACCCGGCCTTGATGAACAACAGCTTGGCCGGACGCTGATCGTAAATGGCGTGAATCTGGGCGTCGAGCTGGTCCTTGGGAACGGGCTGGCCGTTGATCGCGTACCCGCCATCGTTGCCAAGCTCCAGGACGATCTGGCTGGGCGGAGTCTTGGTGGTCGTTGTTTCTTCCGGTGGCGGCACCTGCACGTCGAGCGCCATACGCGAGAGTGGCTGCGTGATCATGAAAATGATCAGGAGCACGAGGAGCACGTCGATCATCGGCGTGACGTTGATGTCCGACTGGACACCTCCGGAACTTCCGGTAGCCATCGCCATACTACTTCTTCTCCTTCTTCTTGTCGGCCTGGAACAGGGCCGTGTTCTTCGGCTCGGTGATCGCCGCCATCACCCGGACACCGGCGCGGCGTGCGGTCTCGACGGCTTCCTGCACCTTCGAGTACTTGAGCTGATTGTCCGCCTTGAAGTACAGGATCTTGTCCTCGGTGCGAGCCCCGAAGATTCCGCGGAGCTGGTCCTCGAGCGTGCCCTCGGGCAGCCCGCGACCGTTGAGGAAGTAACGGCCGCTCTGGTCGATGCCGAGCACCACTTCGTTGTCGCCTTCCGGGCGCGGGTCGAGGTTCTTGCCCTTGGGCAGAGTGGCCCTGAACCCGGCGGCGATCAGCGGCGTCACGATCATGAAGATGATCAGCAGCACCAGCATGACGTCGATCATCGGGGTCACGTTGATGTCCGCCTTGACGGCGCCTCGACCGGCGCTACCCGTGGATATGGCCACTGCCGGTCACCGCCTTCTGGGCCTGGAATTCCTTCGTGAAGATCGAACGCCCGAACTCGCTCCCCACGCTCTTGATCAGGTAGTCGATCAGCTCCTTGGAGCCGTAGGTCATTTCGACGTTGAGGTTCTCGATCTTGGTGGTGAAGTAGTTGTAGGCCCACACCGCCGGGATCGCCACCATGAGACCGAAGGCCGTGGTGATCAGCGCCTCGGCGATACCGGCCGAGATGCCCGCCAGGCCGCCCGAGGCGCCCTGGGCCGCCATGCCCACGAAGGCGTTCACGATGCCCATGGTCGTGCCGAGCAGGCCGACGAACGGCGCCGTCGAGCCGACCGTGCCGAGCACGCCCAGGCCCCGCTTGAACTCGGACAGCACGATCAGCATCTGGCGCTCGACCGCCCGCTCGGCCGAGTTGATGTCGGCGGCGGTGATCGTGGCCCGGTCACGGAGCAGTGGCTTCACCTCGCCAAGCGCGTCGCCCACCACCCGCGAGAGATGGCTCTTCTTGTTCTTCTCGGCCAGGGCGATCGCCTGGTCCAGATTCTCTTCCTGAATGGAGCGCGAAAACTGGGGCGCGAACTTCCGGGTCTCCGTCTCGCTCCGCTTGAGCTGAACCAGCTTGGTGAAAACGATCGTGAGCGAATAGATGGACATGATGGCCATGACGACGACGATGCCCTTGGCGAACATGCCCATCTGGGCCCAAAGGGTGAAGAGATCTAGACTCATGTTGCGATGCCTCCTGGAAGAGCGACTGGTCGGGCCGTGCGTGCGGCCCGGCGGAGAAAAATCCTACTGGCCGACCTTGAACGAGATGCGCTGTTGCACCAGCTGGCGCACCGGCTGCCCCTTGAACTTGGCCGGCTTGAATACGCCTTTCGTGATGGCTTCCTTGGCCGGCTCCACGAACGCCGGGTGCGTCGTCTTCAGCACCTTGAACGAGTTGGCCTCGGCGTGGCCCGTGGTGTCCACGACGTATTGCAGGTCCACCGCTCCCGCGATGCCCGCGCTCTGCAGCACCGGCGGATACCGGGGCGTCGGAATGGAGATCGGCTGGACCGGGTCGTCGAGCTGAGCCTCGAGGAAGACTTCGCCCGTGACCGGTCCGGTACCGCCTACGACACCGGTGGCGACGCCGCCTTCCACGCCCTTTCCGGTGAAATCCTTCGGATCGAACGGCTTTTCGTTCAGATCGATCGGAGGAATGTCCTTCGGGATGTCGGTCGGCGCGACCACCGTCTGGAAGCCCTTCGGCGGCGGGTTGGCCGAGACGATGACATCGGGTGGTGGTTGATCGGGCGGCGGCGGGGGCGGCGGGGGCGGCTTCAGGAACACCATCGTGGTGTCGACCGGCCGGTTCTTGATCGTCTCGGCGACTCCCTGCGTCGCCTTCACGGCGCCGAAGATGAGTGCCCCATGGACGATCACGGACAAGGCCGATTGGGCCAAGGTCCGTTGAGTTTTCGGCTTCGATTCGATCAGAGTTTCGAACACGCAACTACCTCCAGCGGAGGGTTATCGTGGCCAGAAAGTACCACCCGCTGGTAGCGAGGCCTTTGCCTGAAGATGACAATACGATGACAACGGCATTAGCAGGTTCCGACCGGGCCGGGCAGGCGGAACGACCTGAGCTATCCCCGATCCGACGAGACGTCAAGAGCGGAGACGATGGGGCGGCGTGGCAGGCGCACAGTGAAGACCGTGCCGCGCCCCGGCCTGCTCTGCACCGTGATCGACCCGCCGTGGGCCTCGGCGATCCACTTGGTGATCGCGAGACCGAGGCCGGTGCCGGGCCGGTCGCCGGTGCGCGACCGAGCCGGATCGGCTCGCCAGAAGCGGTCGAAAATGTGGGGCAGATCGCCGGGCGCGATGCCGATGCCGGTGTCGCGCACGGTGAGAATGACGGTCTCTCCTTCCTCCGCCAGCCCGACGCCCACCGTGCCTCCGGCGGGCGTGTATTTCACGGCGTTGGTCACGAGGTTGAGCAGCATTTCCCGGATCCGGTGCAGATCCACCCCCATCCGGACCGGCATCGACGGCATCTCGCTCGTGACCCGGACTCCAGTGCTCTCGCCCAGCATCCCCGCCGTTTCCGCCACGTCGCTCAGAATGTCACGCAGGTCCGACTCCTCCACGGCGAGGGGCACGTTTCCCTCGTCGGCCCGCGCAAGCGTCAGGAGACTCTCCACCATTTCCGTCATCTGATTGATCTGGGCGAGTGTTTCGTCGAGCGACTCGAGAATTTCCTGGGGCACCCCGGGATGAACCAGCGCTCGCTCGACGCCCACCCGCAGGACCTGCAGCGGTGTCTTCAGCTCGTGACTCGCGTCGGCGGTGAAACGACGGAGACTCTCGAAGCTTCGCTCGAGGCGGGCCAGCATGCCGTTCACGGTGAGGGCGAGGCGCGCCATCTCGTCGCCGGAGACGGGCACCGCGAGCCGCCGATGGAGGCTCCGCCCATCGGAGATCGCCTCCACCTCGTCCATGATGCCCTGCACCGGCCGGAGACTGGTACCGGCGAGCCAGTAGCCGACGACTGCCGCGGCGATGAGCACGATGGGCGAGATGAAGAGCATCGATCTGAGGAGCTCCGCGGGTCCGAACGCGATCTGCGCGGTGGAGGTCGCCACGAGCACGCCGCCGATCTCGGGGCCGGCGTTCTCGACCCGGACGGCGAAGAAGCGGACGGCGCCGAACGGCGAGCCGAGATCGATGGTGCCGGAGCTCTTGGCGACGCGGAGGGAGTCGAGCGGCGTCGTGAGGTGCTCGAGATCGACGGCCGGAAGGGAGCGCGCCGCCTCGGAGAGCGCCAGGACATTGCCACTCGTATCGGCCACGACGAGATAGTCGCGCACCGCTTCCAGGTACGCGCTGATCCCCGGATCGAGCGCGGGATTGAGACCGGCCACGGTGACGATGCGCCCGAGAACATTGTAGGACTCGCTGAGCCACCGCTCGGCCAGCTCGGCCTCGAGCCCGAGCCGCTGGTCGAGCTCCCGGATGCTCGACTGCCGGCGCTCCAGATACAGGAGCGTCCCGAAGGCCACCACCGTCACGCCCAGCGCCACCGTGTACCAGGTGGTGAGCCGGCGGCGGATCGTGGTCATTCTACGCCTTCACGACGTAGCCGACGCCCCGGACGGTGTGCACCATCTTCCGCGCGTGTCCCGAGTCCACCTTCTTCCTCAGGCGATTGATCACCACGTCCACGATGTTGGTGCCGGGATCGAAGTGATAGTCCCACGCATACTCGGTGATCAGCGTTCGGGACATCACTCGCCCGGCGTGGCGCATCAGGTATTCCAGCACGGTGTACTCCTTGGGCGTGAGCTCGATCGTCTGGCCCGCACGCCGCACCTCTCTCGTCGCCGTGTCCACCTCGAGGTCACCGACCCGGAGCACCGGGTCGCGAATCTCCTTGGGCCGCCGCCCGAGCGCCTCGACCCGCGCGAGCAGCTCCTCGAAGGCGAACGGCTTGGTCACATAGTCGTCGGCGCCGGCGCGGAGCGCTTCCACCTTGAAGTCGACCGCGTCCTGCGCGGTCAACACGAGAATCGGCGTCGTGGTGCCGCGGTCGCGCAGCGTGCGCAGCATCTCGAGACCGTTCATGCTCGGCAGCCGGAGATCGAGGACGATGAGATCGTATCGGCCTCCCGACGCGAGGCGCAGCCCTTCGAGGCCGTCATCCACCAGATCAGCGTGGTAATGATGCTCCTCCAATCCCCGCTTGACATGCTGTCCGACGGTGCGGTCATCCTCGATGACGAGAACCTTCATGGCAGGACCGGCAGGAAGACGCGAAAGACCGAGCCGCGACCCGGAGCGCTGTCCACCTCGATCCGGCCGTGGTGGTCCTGGACGATGCCATAACAGACCGAGAGGCCGAGTCCGGTGCCCCTGCCCGGCGGCTTGGTCGTGAAGAACGGCTCGAAGATCTTGGCGTGATCGGCCCGCGGAATCCCAACCCCGGTGTCCCCCACCTCCACCAGGACCTCGTCTTCCCTGCCTCGCCCGGCAGCGGTGCGGAGCGTGAGCGTCCCTCCTTCGTCCATGGCATCGACGGCGTTGAGCGTGAGTGCCATGAGCACCTGGATGAGCTGCTCGGCATTGCCGCTGGCCCGCGGCTCGCCCGGATCGAGCTCGAGTGCCACGTGGAGATGCTTGAACCGCTGATGATGCTTGAGAAGGAAGAGCGTGTCGCCGACCAGCTGGTTGAGCGAGACCGGACCCTTCGTCTTTCCCTTGGGCCGGCTGAAGTCGAGCAGGCCGTCGACGATCCGGGTGCAGCGGTCCACTTCCTTGTCGATGATCTCGAGATACTCGTCGACCGAGTCGGAGCCCGCCCATTCGGTTCGGGGCAGCCGGCCCTGGATCGCTGCGACGCACGCGCTGATCGTGGCCAGCGGATTGTTGATCTCGTGCATGACCCCCGCGGCGAGCTGTCCCACCGCGGCGAGCTTGTCGCTCTGGGTGATCCGCGTCTGGATCGTCTGCCACTCCGTGATGTCTTCGCCGATCGTGATCACGTGGGTGATCTCGTCTCCATCGAGCCGCATCGGGATCTTGCTGAGGCGGTAGTGTCGCGTCTCGCCGCCGATCGTCACTTCGATCTCCTGTTGCTGGATCTCGCCGGTGGCGAACACGCGGTCGAAGTCGGCGCGCAGCTGTGCGGCCGGCTGCCGCGTCAGCACCTCGAACACGGGGCGGCCGACGACGGCATCGCGCCGGAGACCCTGCATGCCGGTTTCCCGCTTGCGATTCCAGGTCTGAATGCGATAGTCGCGGTCCACGACGTAGAGCCCGACCGGCAGGCAGTCGATGATGAGGCTGGTGAAGCGCCGGTGCTCCTCGATCTCGCGCGACTGCACCGCCACTTCGCCGGCGAGATCGCCGGATAGCTCGGCCGACGCCAGATAGGGCGAGAGGACATCGGCCACCACGGCGAGTATCCCGGCGCGGGCGCCGTCGCCGTCGAATTCCACATCCATCAGGCCCAGGGCCGCGCCCTCGTGCTCCAGGGCGAATCGCCGGCCACGACCCCCCGGAACATCGTGCAACGAGGCCACCAGGGCGATCGCGTCCGGCGTCATCGGCGCCGTGAGCGGCCGGAAGGATGTGGTCCCGGGCTCACGAATCCACACAGTCACCGCCACCGCCGGAAGCCCCGCCCGCACCGTCTCCGCGACCGCCGCGACGGTCGCCTCCGTGCCCAGCCCGGCGTTGAGGAGCTTGGCCACGGAGCCGACCAGCGCGAGCGGGCCGTCAGCGATCGTCATGCGGAAGAAGCCGCCGCGGTGAGCGCGCGGTGACGCTCAGAATACGCCATTCGCCGTCAATCCGCCGCAGCACGAGGTGCTCGACCCAATCACCTTCGGTGACCGCTCCCGCCACCGGGATCCGCCGGCGAGTGGTCATCCAGACGGCGGCCAGATCGCCATCCTGCCGCAGATCGGCGCGGAGAATCCGGACGTCGAAGCGCCGCGCGTCGAGCCCGTCCACCCGGCGAGCAATGGTGTTGATGGCGAGATCGATGGGTACCGCCTGATGGGGGTCACCGGGCCCGGGAATCATCGGGCCGGCGTAGCTCGCGTCCGCCCAGAAGAGTGCCCGCACTCCCTTCCAGTCGTGATCGGAAAGAGTGCGGGCGTAACCCGCGACCAGCGCCTGCACCGCGTCTTCGTCCCGCCGGGACCCGGCCGGCGTATGATCCTCGATCCGGCACGCCGAGCCCAGCAGCAGCGCCAGGAAGAGAGCCACGGTGGGAAGACGGGCCATCGGAATCCTCGACGGAAGGCTGGCGGTGGCCGCGGGGTCTACGACAGTGCGCGCAACTGCTGGAAGATCTCCTCGTTCTCGCGCCGGGTGGACGGCGTCTGCTCGGCGTACACCCAGCGCACGATGCCCTGCTTGTCGATCAGGATGTAGGCCCGGTTGGAAAAGAACTTCTCCTCGATCAGGGTGCCGTACT
This sequence comes from uncultured Gemmatimonadales bacterium, assembly GCA_963722825.1. Lineage (GTDB taxonomy): Bacteria > Gemmatimonadota > Gemmatimonadetes > Gemmatimonadales > GWC2-71-9 > CAVVWJ01. The sequence goes on along the minus strand of CAVROI010000003.1, from coordinate 1,761,258 downwards.
TCCGGCTCACCTCCCGCTTGAAGTCGCTGAGGAGATCGAGCGCGAGCCGTTCCTTGGCCTTGAACTCGTTCAGCGTGGGGATCGAATCCACGCTGATCGGAAGGACGAGGGCGTTCACGTCGCGAAACTTGGCGAAATCGTCGCTGAACGCGCACATCTCCTTCGTGCACGTCCCGGTGAAGGCGAGCGGGAAGAACGCCAGGAGGACGTTCCGTCCCTTCAGATTCGAGAGCGTGACGTCGATCCCGGCGGTGGACGGCAGCGTGAAGTCCGGCGCGGCAGCGCCGACCGCGGGCAGCGAGGCCATCTACTTCTTGGCCGTCGCGGAGTCCATGGCCGCCGCGTAGCGTTTCCCGACCTCGGTCCAGTTGACCACGTTCCACCAGGCGGTCACGTAATCCGGGCGGCGGTTCTGATACTTGAGGTAGTAGGCGTGCTCCCAGACGTCGCAGCCGAGCACCGGCGCCTTGCCGGTCATGAGTGGAGAGTCCTGATTGGGTGTGCTCTCGATGGTGAGCGTGCCGCGGTCGAAGATGAGCCACGCCCACCCGCTGCCGAACCGGCCGGCGCACGCCTTGGCGAATTGCTCCTTGAACTGGGCGAGGCCGCCGAATGACTTGCCGATCGCGTCGGCCAAAGGCCCCGCGGGTTCCCTGGCGCCGCCCGGCGCCATGATCTCCCAGAACATCGTGTGGTTGACGTGCCCGCCGCCGTTGTTGCGCACCGGCGTGCGGATCGCTTCGGGAAGAGCGTCGAGGTTCGCCATGAGCTGTTCGACGGTTTTCTTCTGCAGGTCGGCGTGGGGTTCGAGCGCGGCATTCAGGTTGTTGACGTAGGCGCCGTGGTGCTTGTCGTGATGGATGCGCATCGTCTGCTCATCGATGTGCGGCTCGAGCGCATTGTAGGCATATGGAAGGGGGGGAAGACTGAAGGGCATGATCCGATCCTCGGGAAATGCGTCGTTTGACTCGTCTTCTGGAGGCGGAAATATGGACCCGGCGGTAGGAGGAATCAACGAGCGTCTTTGCAGCCGGGAGGCCGGGACCGCAGATTGCCGTCATGCCCAACGTACCCGGCGAGCTCCAGCCGATGGAACCGATATTCGTCGCTGAGCTGTTCCTCCCGCTTCACGCCGAGCTGATCGCGCTGCTGCAGGGCCTCGACTCCGCCGACTGGGACCGGCCCACTCTCTGTGCGCTCTGGTCCGTGCGCGACATCGCCGCGCACCTCCTCGACGACGACCTTCGGCGTCTCTCCTCCCACCGGGACGGCCAACGCCTCCCGTCGGCGCCGCGCGAGCAGAGCGAGGCCGGGCTGGTCGAATTCATCAACCGGCTCAACGCCGAATGGGTGGCGGTGGCACGCCGGATGAGTCCGCGGGTCATCGTGGACCTGCTCGACGTCACCGGCCCACAGGTCGCGTCGCTCTTCGCGTCACTCGATCCGTTCGGACCGGCGCACTTCTCCGTCTCCTGGGCGGGAGAGGACCAGTCCCAGAACTGGTTCGATATCGGCCGCGATTACACCGAGCGCTGGCTGCACCAGCAGCAGATTCGCGTCGCGGTGAGCGCGCCGGAGCTGCTCGAGCCACGCTGGGCGCAGCCGGTGCTTGATCTCTTCGTCAGGTCCCTGCCCCATTCGTACCGCGGCGTTCGGCGAGACGAAGGCAGCGCAGTCGACATCGAGATCACGGGTGACGCCGGTGGGCGCTGGACGTTGCTTCGCGCCTCGGGAGACTGGCGGTTGTACCACGGCCGCGTCCCGGCCGCCGCGGCAACGGTGAGCATGACGGTCGACACCGCCTGGCGGCTGTTCTCCAAGGCGCTCAAGACCGAGGTCGACCGCGCACGGGTCACCATTTCGGGCGATCAAGAGCTCGGCGCCGGCGTCTTTGGCGCGCTCGCCATCATCGCCTGACCACCGCCGCCGATGCCGAGCACGGCACCCACCGCGGCGAGGGCAGTGTAGACGACCTCTCCGTGCAATCCGGCCTCGAGCGCCAGCAACCCGCCCCATCCCGCGGCGAGAAGCGCGAGGGCTCGCCCCCATCGTCGCACTCCGGTCTCTGCCTCTCGTTCGGCGTCAACCAGCTCCAGGGCCAGGGCCGACGGCAGCAGCCATGCGGCGGCCACCGTTCCTCCGGGGGCGGCACTCACGAGGGCAAGCCAGGCGGCGCCGACGGCCAATCCCGGGCCCCACCGAAGAGCGCCGGCGTGCCATAGGGCGACCATCGCAAGCGGAATGGCGAGCGCGCGCCAGTGCTCGACTCCGGCGGGAGCGGCCACCAGCGCCACCCGCCCGAACAGGATCATTGCGGCGGGCGCCAGCAGCGGCGCGGCAGCCCAGCGGTGCAGCGGCCAGAGTCCGCTCATCGCCCACGACACGATGAGGAGCACGGCGGCCACGAGCAATTCCGCCGCGGGGCTGACCGGCAAGTCCCCGAGCCCCGCCATCGAGAGCCCCTCGGGCCCGGCGACGGTGCCCAAGAACCGATAGACGGCAAGCAGGAGCACGGCGAGGATCCCGGGTACGATCGGCCACCGCGCGCCCGCCGGCCGGTTGAGCGCCCACCCCAACCACGCAGCACCCGCCGCGCCGGCGAAGACGACGGCGAGATGTGACCCCAGCGCCGTGCTCAGCGTGGAGCCCGCCAGCAACAGGATGAGGACCGTGTGGGCGGGGAGCCGCGCGCGCGCCGGATGCCCGAGCCAGCGCAGGTCCAGGCGCGCGATCCAATGGCGCGTCCGGGACAGGCGTCCGACGCCGAGCGCGAGCATGGCGAGAACGGCGATGGCGGCCGCGCTCAAGAGCGAGAGACCGATCGCCGCGGAGGCGAGGATTCCGCGGGCGGCCCAGGCGGTGGCGATGATTCCCGGGGCGACCCACAGTCCCCGCCTTCCGTCGGCGATCACGACGAGGCCAGCCCCGATGAGGCATACAAGGACGAGCCCTGCGCTGACCGCGCGGAAGCCCGCCGGCAAGCCCGCCATCGCCTCGACGGAAAGGATGGCAGGCGAGGCTGGATCGGCCCGGAGCCCGGCGATCGCCAGGGCGAGGGCCGCGAGGGGCAATACGCTCCGCCGGCGCGCCCTGACAGGCAACGAGATAGCCCCCGCAAGGAGGAAAAGGAAGGCGGCTTCAGGCGTCTGGATCACATCTTGCACCTGCACCTCCCAGAGCGAGGACTGTCAGGCTGCTACTGCTGCCCTCCCCGGTGAAACGCAATCGCCGCGGGAGATCTGCAACTCACGCCAGCGGAATTCGCTCCACCCTGGCCACCCGATGAACAAGGGCTCTCGCGCCGTGACCGCTGTCCTCGAACCTGATTCCTCCATCCCTGCGACCCTCCCCCTCGGCCTGACGAACGGTCGCTCCGGGGCCCTTCCCAAGCGCAAACTTTGGCGTCCGGCGACCGAGATGGCCGTGGACCTGGGCACCGCCAATACCCTCGTGCTGGTCAAAGGCGAAGGCGTCGTGCTCAACGAGCCATCGGTCGCAGCGGTGGATGCCGCCGGGAACATCATGGGCATCGGCCACGAGGCCAAGATGATGCTCGGTCGCACGCCCGACGGCATCACCGCGGTGCGGCCGATGAAGGATGGGGTCATCGCGAACTTCGACGTAGCGGAGAAGATGCTCCGCCACTTCCTCCGCCTCATCATCGATCGCACCGTCATCAAGGTCAAACCTACCGTCATCGTCTGCGTTCCCTCGGGCATCACCGAAGTCGAGCGCCGCGCGGTGCGCGACTCGGCGCGGTCGGCGGGCGTCAAGCGCCTCCTGATGGTGTCCGAGCCGATGGCGGCGGCGATCGGCGTCGGGCTGCCGGTCGAGACGCCGACCGGCAGCATGGTGATCGACATCGGCGGCGGCACGACCAATGTCGCGGTCATCGCGCTGGGCGGGATCGTGTGCGACGCCTCGATCCGCACCGGCGGCGACGAGCTCGATCAGGCGATCGTTCAATACATGCGGAAGACCTATAGCCTCCTCATCGGCGATCCCACGGCTGAGAAGATCAAGATCCGGCTCGGCTCCGCCGTGCCGCTCGTGCCCGAGGAGGAGATGGACGTGAAGGGGCGCGACCTCGTGTCGGGGCTTCCCAAGACGGTGCGCGTGGACTCCTCCGGCATTCGTGATGCGATCCAGGAGCCCATTTCCCACATCGTGAACGCGGTCCGTCGCGCGCTGGAGATGACGCCGCCCGAGCTGTCGAGCGATATCCTGGAGCACGGCATCGTGCTCACCGGCGGCGGGTCGCTGATTCGCGGCCTGCACCAACTCCTTCAGGATGAGACCGGTCTTCCGGTCCGGGTGGATTCCGACCCGCTCACGTCGGTGGTTCGGGGCACCGGCCGGATCCTCGATGACGTGGCCCGCTATGGCAAGGTTCTGACGACCTGAGCTTTTCCCGGGGGCGCGAGCCCCTGGGGATCTCCAGTCCCGCGCACCGGCAGCATCGCCCACGTGGCGGGGTTGTCGGTGCGCGGTCTTTGTGGGGTGGGAGCAACAACCTTGGTGTGCGGAACGTGGGCAGGCACGATCGACCCGGGATGACCGCGGCTCAGATGTAACCTTATATGTGACCAGTCAACAGATTGCGCTGTAACAGGTTGATGGACTGCCAGACGAATCGCGACACAGTATTGGCCTCTGGCATGCCTCTGGCGTTTTCCATGGTCAGGCGCGCGACCGCGCCACCCCCTCCCCAAGGGAAGGCTCACGGCCATGACTCCCGCTGCGGAAGTCCTCCTCATCGAAGACGAGGAGATCGATCGTCAGATCGTCCAGGAGCTGCTCGCGCTCCGCGGGCGTGGGCGCGTACGGGTTACCGAGGTCACGAGCTTCCATGCAGGCCTCGGGCTACTCCAGACGCACGGCTTCGACCTGGTGTTGCTCGACACCAAGCTCCCCGAGATCTCGGCGCTGAGCGCGCTTCGGAGCCTGGGCGAGGCGGCGCCGGAGACACCGATTCTCCCCCACAACAACTTCATCACGTCGCAGCTCCGCCAGGCGGCACGACTGCGGGGGCCGTTCGACGTCGCCGTGCGTGGCGATCTCAATCCGATGTGGAGCGCGGTGAGTAATCTGCTGGGCCTGGAGAGCGATCAGCGAAGAAGCGCGTAGGTCACACGACTCCCGTTCGAACACTCCTTCCAACACACCACGCCCGCCGGACTGTGCCGGCGGGCGTACTTCGTTCTTCCCCGACTGTGACCGTCGACGATTACGCGCGGGTGGGACGGACGCGCGGCTTGGTGGGCGACCATTCGAGGAGCTCGCCCGGCTGAACCTTGAAGAACGCGCAGAGCCGATTGAGCGTATCGGCATGCAGCCGACCGAAACGACCACCGGGCCGTGAGAGGCGATACGCGCTCGGGTAACTCAAATTCGAGCCCCGACTCAGCGCGTAGGCCGAGATGCCTCGCCGCGCCATCAACTGATGAACCACAAGTCTGACCATGAGACCTTTCGGGGTGGGATCGCAGGCGGGCACATGCCTACACGCGGGCATCGCCATGCATATATAGCCTTGCGATATGTATCGCTACAGTATAGCATACACGGGCGCGGCACACCATGCAGGTTCGGGCCGCCGCGCCCCACTCCGATTACTTCGCCCCACCATCGGGACCCAGCGATTCGAGTGTATCCCTGCTGCTGGAAGGACACTCGTGGCGGCTTCCTCCCCGGACATCGGGCCTCGTCCCCTCTCCAGTCACCGGCGCAAGATCGGCATTCTCGATCTCGTCACCAAGAGTCCCCGCAACAGTCTGTATGGCCGTCTCATGAATGCCAGCCTCGCCAGCATCATGCCGCAGGTTCTCGGCGTGTGGTGCGAGGAGGCCGGACATGAGGTGCACTACGTCTGTTACACGGGGGGCGAGAACCTGCTCGACGAGCTTCCTGCGGATCTCGACGTGCTCTTCATCGGCGCGTTCACCCAGGCGGCACAGCTCGCGTACGCCCTGAGCAATCTCTTCCGCGGTCGGGGCGCCATCACGGTGCTCGGCGGGCCGCACGCCCGCTGTTATCCGGAAGACGCTCAGCAGTACTTCGACTACGTCCTGGGCTTCACCGACCGCAGCGTCGTGCAGGAGGTGCTGGATGATTGCGCGCCGCACCGCCCCATCGGCCGGGCCATTTCGGCGGAGCGGCAGCCGTCGGACATGCCGAGTCTCGCCGCACGTTGGAAGTTCGTAGAGGCCACGCTGGCCAAGGCGCCCACCATCAAGATCGTGCCCATGATCGGCAGCCTGGGCTGTCCCTACACCTGCAGCTTCTGCATCGACTCCACGGTGGAGTACCAACCGCTGGGCTTCGAGCAGCTGCGGGACGACCTGGCCTTCCTCCTGACCAAGGTGAAGAAGCCCATCGTCGGCTGGCACGACCCCAACTTCGGGGTCCGGTTCGACGACTACATGGAGGCGGTCGAGGCGGCGGCGCCCCGGGGCGCCATGCGGCACATCGCCGAGAGCAGCCTGTCGCTGCTGTCGGAGCCGCACCTGCAGCGGCTGCGGCAGAACGGGTTCCAGGCCATCCTGCCGGGCATCGAGTCGTGGTACGATATGGGGAACAAGTCGAAGACCCGGCGGACCGGGATGGACAAGGTGACGCAGGTGGCGGATCACGTGAACATGATCCTGCGCTACATCCCCTACATCCAGACCAACTTCGTGCTCGGGCTCGACTGCGATGAGGGGGCCGAGCCGTTCGAGCTCACCAAGAAATTCCTCGATCTCGCGCCCGGCGCCTTCCCGGCCTTCTCGCTGCTCTCCGCCTTCGGCCGCGCGGCACCGCTCAATCTCGAGTACCAGCGGGCGGGACGGGTGCTTCCGTTCCCGTTCACGTTCCTGAACAACAACCATGCGATGAACGTCCGTACCGCCAACTACGGCTGGCCGGACTTCTACGACCGTCTCGTCGATCTCACGCGGTACGCGTTCTCCTGGCGCGCCATCGGCCGGCGGCTCACCGCCACCGAGGGCGCCATCCCGAAGTGGATGAACGTCGTGCGCGCCATGTCGTCCGAAGGATGGGGCCGAATCGAGTACCACACCAAGATTCGAGGATTGCTCGATACCGACTCGGACGTGCGTGGCTTCATGGAGGGCGAGACCGACAGTCTGCCCGCGTTCTACCGCGATCGCATCCGTCAGGACCTCGGACCACTGTACCCGCATCTCCCGGCCGGATCGACGATGCACGACCCGAACGCGTACCTCAACAGCTCGAGGTCCCCGGTGGCTCTTACGCCGAAGCCCGGGCGGGGACATTCGCGTTCACCGGCCAGCGCCGTGCTCGAGACCGCCGCAACCACTTCGACCTGACGAGGCACACTTGTCCGCGACCAACGAACCGCGCTTCGGCCTGAACGTACGTCCCGGAACGCGGGCCCGGCCGATGGTGGCTCATATCTTCCTTCAGCGCATCGAACGTCACGCCAACGGGATGCTCGGCGTCACGCCGGTCTGCGCCTCGCTTTCCGATATGGAGGAGCAGATCACTCAGCTGAAGGACGACTTGGATGAGATGCTGCGGCAGGCTCGGCGCGCCTTTCCGGTCGTCGCCAGAGTGGTGATATGATCGTCAGCGGGCCGGCGTTCGCCGGCTGATGTTGCGGAGGGACCAGCGGATCCGGTAGACCGAGCCATCGGAATGCCGCACCACCGCGCTCGTCAGCGCCAGTCGGAAGGGTAATCCCACCACCGGAAGCGCATCACCAATCCATTCCTCCTCCGAGTCGCTGAAGGAACGGGCGGCCATCGCCGCCTGAAGCGACGCACGATCTTCCGGTCTCACGAGGTTCGGTAGCATTTCTCCCACGAGATCGTCCAGTGGACAAGCGAAGAATGCGATGGCTCGCTGGTTGGCCCGGAGGATCACTCCTTGCGGGTCGGTGACCAGGTATCCGTCGGGTCCGCCGTCGAATAATTCCTGGTAAGCCCGCCGCTCGATCTCGAGCGCCGCGTGGGAAGACTGGAGGCTTTCGGACTGGAAATAGAGCTCCTCGACCGCGACGTCGAGCGCCACGACTGCCCGGGCGAGATCACTGGAGATCGACGCGGCCAGCCGGCCACGGCTGGCTGGCCACGAGCTTGGAGCACTCTCAAGGACGGACTGCAGATGGGCGATCAAACCGACGATTTCCCGAGCGAATGCATCAACTGCTTCTCGCCCGGGCTTCATGCCCGACGGCCCCTCATGGGGCCTTCTTTCGTTACATGGCAGAGCGGCGGGTTCTGCGACCGCGGCGCCCGGAGCGAGCGCAAGGCTGCCGCTTACCTGAAACATACACGTCCGTACCTGGTTTGGGTTCACCGCACGGTGATTTGGACGATCAGGGAGCCTCTTCCTGCGCCTTGGTCAACAGGCGTTCCGCGAAGTCGAGCCGCTCCTGAACCTCGGAAAGCTCGCGGCGCAGGTCGCCCACCTCGTCCCGCAGGGCCGAGACTTCGGCGCCCGCCTGGCCCACACCGGCGCGGAGTCGTGTCTCTTCGAGCCTGATTCGAGCGATCTTCTGCATGCCGTAGAGGATGGTCCCCGCCACCGGGATCATCAGCGCCAGAATGGGGATGAGCAGAGCGAGCTGTTGCTTGTCCATTTCCACTCCTTCCAGTCGATCCATCCGCCCAGACCGCGGACTCCACCTCAACCTTGCACCAGTCGGCCGGTCCGGTAAAGACGGGTGGATTCACTTGCCCGCCGTCACGTTCGACGCATCTTAGGAGCGATCCAACTCGCTCATACAGGTGCCGCCGATGAACACTCCGGCCGATGCGAATCGCGCTGGCCTCATTCCAATCGTCATGGGGGTCACCGGCCGCCGGCATCACGCATCTGTGCGGCGGGACAGTGACATTCCGCACATCCGGACGCAGCGGTTCGAGGTATCGTGGCGGTCGACTCCTAAACCACGAAGCCCAAGAGGCGCGACATGGCAGATACATTCGAAAAGCAGCAGCAAGAGCTCGATCCACACCGGGCAGAGGAGCAGCGGCTCGCCCGCCAGGAGGCGGAGGCGCGACTGCGCCCGCGGGGGATCATCGTGTCGGCGAAGGACCCGGACGAGGCGGTGGCGGATCTGCTCGATGCGATCGAGCGCTTCGAGTCGGCCGTCGAAGCGCGGGGCGGCGACCTCTTCGTGAATCGGATCGGCTCCCCACAACCAGAGTCACCGGAGTTCGTGCCGCCGGTCCGAGGGGACCGCGAAAGCGCGGTGGAGTATGGGCGCCGCATCGACCGTGCCGCCGAGCGACTACGCCGGGGGTAGGAGAGGCCCGCCGAGGAGGTCGAGGATCGCCGTTTCGAGCTCCTCAGGCTTCACCCGCGGGCTGAACCTCTGGACGATCTCGCCTCGACGGTTCACGAGAAACTTGGTGAAGTTCCATTTGATCGCGCGCGAGCGGAGCAAGCCGCGCTGCGACCGCTTGAGATATTGGTAGAGTGGATGTGCCCGGCGGCCGTTCACCTGGACCTTTTCGAACAGCGGAAAGCTCACTCCGAAGTTTCTTTCGCAGAAGCTGCCGATTTCGGCCGCCGTGCCCGGCTCCTGCCCTCCGAACTGATTGCAGGGGAAGCCGAGCACGCTGAAGCCGCGCTCGCGGTGGCGCCGGTAAAGCATCTGGAGCCCGGCATACTGAGGAGTGAACCCGCACTCGCTGGCGACATTGACGATCAGGAGAACCTCGCCGCGGTAGGCCGCCAGAGTGGTATCCTCCCCGTCGAGAGTGCGAACCGGAATATCGTAAAGGACTGTCGTGTCGATGCGGCCCGCTTCTTGGTGGGAGAAACCGTCTCGAGTCCGGGGAGTGCTGGACGAGCGACCGCCGTAGAATGCGGGGCACGGACGGCACAGGCAAGGATATCGTTACGATGCCCTTCGACGGGCGAGTCGGCCGGCACCCGCATCCACTCATCCACCGCAACCGAGGGTTCGCCATGCCCACCCTCATCCACGGCCCCATCGCCGGAGGCCTCGTACTTGGAGCCACGCTCGCGACACCCGAGCCACCGCTTACCGCGCCGGTCGCACCCTCGGCCGCGTGGCTCGCCGGCTGTTGGGCGCTGCGGAGCGGCGATCGGATCGTGGAGGAGTCGTGGATGTCCGAGCGCGGCGGCACCCGACTCGCTCGAGGCCTGGGTAGACGGCGGAGCCGACGACAAGACCAAACGGATCAGCTATCCCTACCGCCGAGTGGACTGCTCGGGGCGGTAAGCGGCGCACGGAGCAGATGCCTGAGTCCCGGGATCAGAATCGCCAGGCCCGCCAGTTGGCCCAGGTGGAAGAGCCCGTTGTGGTCGAAGTCCCAGAGAAGATGCAGCGATAGCGTGGTCGCCTGGAAAAAGCCGGCCACCAGGCTGACACCCAGACCGGCGGCAACCAACGCCGCGCCCGAGCGCCCGCGCCGACCGAGAGCGGCATGAACGCCGAGCGCAAAGACGGTCGTAACGGTCGAGAAGACGACGAACACGAGGAAGCTGCCGGCGGTGAGCCACGTCGCCACGTAGTACACCGCCACGGCCGCGAGCATGATGGGGAGGAGTTTCCAGGCCCAGGTATCGCCACGCGAGGCCGCGGTGGCAGCGACGACCAGGAGTGCCTGGGCCACGCCGAGCGCGATATAGAGCGGCTGCCAGAGGAGCATCTCCACGTCGGCTTCGAGGGAGAGGCCATGGGTGAGGGCGCCGAGGAGCGCGCCCACAGCCCACCCAGCCAGCGCCAGGAGCCAGAGCGCTCGCAGAAATGAGGACGGGCTGACGCGCAGGAGATAGACGATGGCCGTCGCACTGGCCGCGGCGAGCAGTGCGTCGGTAGCCGCCGTGGAGTTCACCTCATGCCCCTCGCTCCGAGAAGGGGGTATTCGGAATCCTACCAGTCACGAAGGTCAATCCTCCGCCATCATCCGAAAGTCGAGGCCGGGTGCCTGGCGTCGAGGACGTCGCGCACCTTCCGCGCGAGCGAGGCCGGCGTGTAAGGCTTTTGCAGGAAGGCCGGCCCTCCGCCACCTCCCTGTCGCACGATCTCGTCATCGGTGTAACCCGACATGAACAGCAGGGCGATGGAGGGGTATCGCTGGACGACCAGCTCGGCCAATTGCCGACCTCCGAGCCCCGGCATGATCATATCGGTGATGAGAAGATTGATGGGCCCGTTCCAGTTCCGCGCCATCACGAGGGCCGCGGCACCGTCGGGCGCGTCGAGGACGGTGTATCCTGCACGCCGCAGCACTCTCGCGGAGTGGGTCCGCACGCTGGGCTCGTCCTCGGCCAGCAGGATCACTTCGCCACGGTGCGCCGAGTCCGCCTCGGAGCCGACCGGCGGTGTCACCGGAGCATCCGCCGCCGAGTCGTTCCGGGGCAGATAGATCTTGAACGTAGCTCCCTTGCCGGGCTCGCTGTACACCCAGATGGTGCCGTCGCTCTGCTTCACGATGCCGTAGACCGTCGATAGCCCCAGCCCCGTTCCCTTGCCCGGACCCTTGGTGGTGAAGAAGGGCTCGAAGATTTGTGCCCGGGTCATGGCATCCATTCCCTGACCCGTGTCCGACACTACCAGCGACACGTAGGCCCCAGGCTCGACGCCGAGGTGAATGCCGGCGTACTCGGCGCCAATATCCACATTGCAGGTCTCGACGGTCAGCCGTCCCCCGTCGGGCATCGCGTCGCGCGCATTCACGGCCAGGTTCATCAGAACCTGCTCGATCTGGCCCGGATCGGCGCGGACACTGCCGAGGTCATGGGCGAGTCGTATATGGAGCGCGATGTCCTCCCCGATCACGCGCCGGAGGATGGTCTCGACGTCGAGCACGACCGTGTTGAGCGAGACCACCTGCATCTGGAGCACCTGGCGCCGGCTGAAGGCCAGTAGCTGGCGCGTGAGATACGCCGCCCTCGTGGCCGCGTGAGAGATATCGACCGCGTCGGCGTGCTCCTCGCTGCCGGAAGGCAGCGACTGGAGCAGGAGCTGACTGGCGCCCGTGATCACGGTCAGGAGATTGTTGAAATCGTGGGCTACGCCGCCGGCCAGCCGGCCGATCGCCTCCATCCGCTGCGCCTGCAACAACTGGGTCTCCGCCCGGCGGAGCTGCTCCTCCGTCTCGACCTTGTCCGTGATATCGGTGTGGGTACCGACCCATTCCCGGATATCGGTCCGCTCCGCTCGTACCGGAATGGCCCGGACGGCCATGTGGCGGTACTCGCCATCCCGGCGCCGGATCCGGCACGTGGTCTCGAGCGTCTTCCCGTCGGCAATCGTCCGCGCCCATTCTGCAGCCAGATGCTGGCGGTCATCCGGATGAATCGCCTCTATCGCTCCGCCGTTCTGAAGCTGTTCGGTCGTTTGCCCGGTGAAGCTGGTCCACCCGGGCTGCTCCCCGCTGAACGTGCCTCGGCCATCGGTATGCCAGACGATCTGCGCCGTCGCCTCGACCAGCGAGCGATAACGCTCCCGGCTCCGCGCCAGCGCGGCATTGGCCGCCGCGAGCTCCTCCGTTCGCTCGTCGACCCGCCGCTCGAGTTCATCGTGGGCGTCCTTGAGCGCGGCGTTCGCGAGGGCAATGTCACGGGGGCTCGGCAGCGCGAGTGCAGCGGGCACCAGGCGGTAGAGGAAGACCGCCGTCGGTACCGATGACAGGGCGGTCACCACCTTCACTCCCCCGGAGGCCCACCACGCCGGCACCCAGACGGTATAGACCGACATCGCGTGGGTCGCGCCGCAGGCCAGGATGAAGATCCCGAAGCAGACGAAGATCCAGTTGAACGGCAGGTCCTTACGACGCCGGACGAAGTACACAAGCGTGAGCGGGATCGTGAAGTACGCGGCGGCTATCAGCGCATCCGAGATTACGTGCAACCAGACCAGGGGCGGGTCCCAGAGGTAGCAGTAACCGTGCGGCATTCCCTCGATGCCGAGCGAGGCGGTCGCGAGCATAGGATCTCCAAATCGGGCGGCACAGAACCGGGCGCGGCGATGATGATCATCGACACGGCCAAGGCCATCGCACCACTGGTGCGGATGACTCATGCGGGAGGCTTTTGCTTGCTGGAACGACGCGCCTAGGGGGGAGTCGCGAACATTCTGGGGGGAAGCCGCCAACCCTCCGGTCGGGCTCCACAGGATGTCGCGCCAAATGTACACCGGGCGTACCCGCCGCTTCAATCCCGCCCCGTCGGACCATCGCCGCGACGAGCCACCGCCGTGGTCTACTTATCCACCTCCCCCTCGCGTGACCGGCGCGCATCCGCCGAATCGCTCATCCGGAGGGCGCCACGCACACCCTGGGCCCCCGGAAGCTGGGAAGCTCCGATGACGCTATCGCGCTGGCGGCGAGAGAGGGTATCGGCGCCAGGGCCCGGCGTTTCCTTCCCGCAACCGAGAGCGCCGATCAACAGGGCCGTCAGGAGGACTACTGTGCTCATAAAGCGGTTCTCCGACAAAGGGGAATGAGGTCACCGGCACCCGCCTATGGGCGCCGATCCAATGCCAGCACGCTGTCCCACACCGCGAGCGCAACCTTGGGGCCGAGCACGGCTGGCCTGCGCCGCGGTAGTAGTTGGCGAGCGGCAGGCGGTCTGGCGAGCAGCAATGACAGGAATGCACGGAGGGGTACGGCGGAATATGGTCAGGCCGCGCGCCTGGCCGAAAGGTCATGGCGGGCGAGGTTGGGGAAATGCAGATTCGGACCACATGACCTCAGCCACCGCCCCCCGCGATTCCGACGTTTACGGCGTTATCGATGGGTCCGCCACGATTTATCGGCTGTACGACGTCGGCTACGAGATCGATCTGGCCCGCGCGGCGCAGCTTCTCACTCCGCACACCCCTCCCCGGGCGAGACCCCGCCGCGGCGAGGCCGCGGCACTGGTGACGCCCAAGCCTCCGCTCACGCTCAGCCTGGGCTCGAAATCGGTGGCAGCCGCAGGTGCCACGACGGTTGCCTCTCTCTCGGCGGCGGTCTTCGGCTTCGGCGTCATCTCTCTTCGTGTCGCCGTAAGCGCCCTACCCGATTCGGCGTGGTCCGACTACGTGCGGTTCGGCGGCTCCCTCCACGGAGAGTCGGCCTGGCCCGCGTCTACTCGGCGGCGCTCAAGATATTCCGGGGCAGCGCCTGGGCGCCGGGGCATCGACCGGAAGCTGGAGATCACGCGGGATACCTACTCGATGCTCAATGCGGAATCACAGGCCACGCGCGGCGAAGTCATGGAGTTCGCCATCCTGCTTCTGATCCTGGGAGAGATCCTGCTATCGCTCTTCGGGCGGCGCTAGCCCGGCGCCGGCGACGTCACAAGTCCAACTCGCATTGGTCCACGAAACACCATCCCCATGTCTCCCCCGGCTCGAACGACCGCATCACCGGATGGTGCGAGGTACGAAAGTGCTTGCTTGCGTGCCGGCCCGGCGAGTCGTCGCAGCACCCCACGTGGCCGCAGTTGAGGCACAGGCGCAGGTGCACCCATCGCCCTCCGCTCGCAAGGCATTCCTCGCAGCCGGCGGGTGTCCGAGGAGCGGGAAAGGGTGGCTGCGGCAGGTGAGAGCAAGTGGCGGGCATGGGGCTTCTCCTGAGATGTGACTGCAAATGGCTTCCATGTTGGAACCTACTCACGTCTCGCTCGGCGATAAGGGGCCCGGTTGTGACGGCCGTCATGGTCCCGAGTCGCCCCTCGTGATCATTTTGTGACTCAGCATACCGTAGCTCGGCCCAGCCCAGCGGGTTGAGTCCCACGAGTGAGGAACCACTGCAGGAGAAGGCGCATGGGGAACCGAGAAGTCTGCCTCAACAAGGAGTATGCAGCGTGGTATCCGGGGCTGCCGGCGGGAGAGTGGATCGGGGCCTTCACTGCGCAATACCTGGTGGGACTGCAGCTCAAGTACGGCGAACCGAAATGGCAGGCCGGCGACCGGGTCCTCAACCCAGAGCACTTCACCTTCCGCGGCGGGAGCACCTCGGAGCCGCGAACCGTGGAGCGGCGCCGCTCATCGCTTCAGGATAGTGCCAAGCACGCGTACGGCGAGCAGATCGCGACGAGCGAAGACTAGGCCGGCGTGGTCCGGCGGCGGGCCTGGCTCGCGGGGCCCGGCCTTCCAGGAGCCAGCAAGCGCCGCACCTCCTCCATCAGAGCATCCAGTGAGAAGGGCTTGGCGAACACCGAGCCCGGCAGCCAGACTCCGTTCTGCCCATACCCCGAAATGAACACGATCGGCGGAGCTTTCGGGCGACCCACGAGTCGGTCGGCCAGCTCGTAACCGTCCATTCGCGGCATGCGGATGTCGGTGATCACGAGGTCGACTTGGGTATCGGTGGCATGGAGCAGTTCGAGTGCCTCAGCGCCGTCGCCTGCCTCGAGCACCCGATATCCTTCGTTGACCAGGCGCCTGGCAACGAGTCTCCGCAGATTCGCTTCGTCGTCCACGACGAGCACCGTCGCTAGCGAGGACATGAGTAGATCCTGATTGTAGGCAGGAAGGCTGGCTCTCAGACCCGTCGGCGAGAACGTAGCCCTAAAATTTCGCGAGCGATAGGCGGCGACACAACTCCTCGAAAGCCACAAGCCCCACAGCGGGAAGCTGCGGGGCCTCGAGCTGATAAATGGAGCGGACCGGGATCGAACCGGCGACCCCCTGCTTGCAAAGCAGGTGCTCTCCCAGCTGAGCTACCGCCCCGAAAGTCTTGCGAGCTTCCAACTTAACCGAGCAATTCGCCCTCCCCAAGAGGCGGCCTATGTCAGCTCCGCCGCGGGTGTGGGAGCCTTGCTCAACTCCATTCCGCCGATCTGCCGAGTTCCTCGAGGATCACGCAATCTGGTCCGGGCCCACCCGCGCACACCCTATCACCGTGCGCGATGAAGCCGGCGATGCTCCGCTCGAGTGCTCGAAGCTCCACCAACTTCGCGCGCACAGTCGACAGATGCTCGCGAGCCAGGTCTAGGGCTTCCATGCAGGACCGGTCATGGTCCTCCGCCAGAGCACTCAGTGATCGCACCTGCTCGATGGAGAAGCCGAAGGCTCGGCAGCGCCGAATGAAGGTCAGGCGCTTGGCGTCCTCTTCACCATAGGCCCGCTGGCCACCGGCCTGCCGGCGGGCGGGCCGCAGCAGGCCAATCTCCTCGTAATACCGTATGGTCGGCGCGTTCGTGCCCGTGCGGTCGGCCAGTGCGCCGATCTTCAATGTACCCATCGACAATCCCTCCCTCTTGAACCTCAAGTTACTTGAGGAGGTATCATCTGACGTCACGCTTGGGTTCTACCAGCCGAACAGGGACATGACTTGGCGCATCGGAAGACTCCGCCGATCGCGTGCACGCTCGCTCCGAGCGAGTACCGTGAGCGGCTCGCCTCGATTGCCAGGCTCGCGCGAGACGCACTCAGGAGTGCCAAGCGCCGCGGCCTGGCCCTCGAGCTGCGGTACGCGCCCGAAGCCGCCCCCCGCGTCCGGGAGATGCTGCGGAAAGAGCAAGTGTGCTGCACGTTTCTCCGGTTCGATCTCAGGGAGACCTCGCACGAAGTGCGGGTGACAATTCGCCCGCCTGAAGAGGCGCGGGGAGCCCTGAACACTCTCTTCGGACAGTTCCTTAACCGCCGGACGGAGGCGGGTACCACTGGCGGCTCAGTGTAACCGCGGTTACACTCCGCACCCGATGACCACCGACTGGCTCCTCTGCTCCTACCGGCTCCCGCGCGAGCCCTCGCGCCTCCGGCTGGCGGTCTGGCGGCGTCTTAAGCGCGTCGGGGCAGTCATGGTCCACGATGGGCTCTGGGTCTTACCGACGGACGCGAAAACAAGGGAAAACTTCGAGTGGCTCGCCGAGGAAATCGAGGAGAGAGGCGGGAGCGTGCTGCTCTGGGAGGCCCGTAGCCTGCCGCGGGGCCAGGACTCGACCGTGGTCCTGAAGTTTCGCGCCGAGGCGGAGGCACGCTACGCCAGCATCGCTCAGGCCGCAAACAAGGTGGCCCGCGGGGAGAAGCGCCGGCGCTCAAGCGCAGCATCGATCGAGAAGACCATGCAGCAGCTCCGTGGATTGGAACGTGCCCTCCGGTTGGAGCGGCGGCGGGACTACTTCCGTGCCCCCGGCCGAGAGGCGGCGGAGCGGAGCGTGGAGTCGGCGGTCGCGGGGATACGCCTCGGGCCTCGCCCCAAGGCCTCAGAGAGAAGGCTCCATGCTGTGGGTGACTAGGCCGCGCTGCCACATCGACCGAACGGCCTGTGCCTGGCTGATTCGCCGATTCGTCGATCCCGCCGCCAAGTTCGGGTTCGCGCCCGATGCCGAGGCCGCGGCGACGTTGGGCGGGACTCCCTTCGACATGCGGGGTGTGGAGCTGGGTCATCACGAGGGTCGCTGCTCATTCGAGAGCGTCCTTCGGAAGTATCATCTCGAGGACCCGGCTCTTCGCGAGCTTGCCGCGGTGGTGCACGAGGCCGACGTCGACGATGACAAGTTCCACACCCCCGAGGCACCCGGCCTGGATACGGTGATCCGCGGGCTGGGTCTGGTTATCGATGACGACCTGGAGCTTTTCCAAGTGACCGACCGGGTCTATGACGGTCTCTACGCCTGGTTCCGGCGAACGGTCGCCTGAGGCGCCGGCGCAAAGCCGGGCCACGAGCCTGGCGGCCTGGCTTGGGCTCGAGCGCAACGTCATCGCTGTCTCGGCGGCGATGTTTGCGATGGCGCTCGGCGAGCAGATGTGGAGGCGGTTCCTTCCGAAGTACCTGGAGGCGCTCGGCGCTCCGATCGTAGCGATCGGCGCGTATGGAACCGCCGAAGACTTTCTGGACGGGATCTACCAATACCCAGGCGGGTGGATCGCGGACCACTATGGACGCCGCCGCGCCCTCCTCCTCTTCGTCGGGCTCGCCGCGATCGGGTACGCAATCATCGCCGTGGCTCCCCTCTGGCCGATCGTCGTTCTTGGGTTGGTCTTCACGATGGCCTGGACCAGCATGGCCAGTCCATCGTTGTTCGCGGTGATCGGCGATGCGCTGCCCAAGGACCGCCGCGCGATGGGCTTCTCGGTTCAGGCCATTCTCCGCCGACTCCCCATCGTCGTCGCGCCGACGATCGGTGGCCTCTTGATCGCGGCATGGGGCATCCGCAGCGGTGTGCGAGCCGGTCTCGCCTGCAGCATTGTGCTCGCCTGGTTCACCCTGGCCGTCGTCTCCAGGCTTCGACTCGTGCTCCCTGCCGGAGTCGGGGAAATCTCGATTCGCGGGGTGTGGAATCGGCTGCCGGCGCCGCTTCGGCGGCTCCTCCTGTCGGACATCTTCATTCGTACCTGCGAGGGGCTGGTCGACGTGTTCCTGGTGATCTATGCCCTGAACGTGATCGGCATCAGCGCGCCGCAATATGGGTTGCTCATTGGAGTGCAGTCGGCAACGGCGATCGCCTGCTATCTGCCGGTGGCCCGCCTGGCGGATCGCTTCGCACGGAAGCCGTTCGTGATCGCCACGTTTCTCGCCTTCTCCCTCTTCCCCATCGCCGTGATCGCCTCACGATCGTTTCCCGCGCTGGTCCTGGCGTTCGTGGTCGGAGGCCTGCGGGAGATCGGCGAGCCCGCTCGCAAGGCCCTCATCGTCGATCTCGCCGAGCCCGCCCTGCGAGCCCGCTCGATCGGCCTCTACTACCTCATCCGAAGCGTTGCCATCGCTCCGGCGGCAACTATCGGTGGCCTTCTCTGGCGAACGTCTCCCGCGATACCGTTCGTTACGGCCGGCATTGCGGGACTCATCGGGACCGCTCTCTTTGCGCTGGCAGTGGACGAGCGGCACGCCGGATAGTGGCCCATGTTCTGCTCCGCTGCCCGAGCTACGCAGAGAGCGTGGGTAGAACGAGGAGCGTCACCAAGGTCGAGGGTACCTGACGACACCGAGAGTCCCATCCTTGACCCTGGACCCAGGTCCAGGGTGTAGCTTTCCGCCATGCCGAACACCTTCACGCTCACGATTGGTCAGGTCGCGCGGGGCGCGCGCGTGCCTCTCGATACGGTGCGGTACTACGAACGACGCGGGCTGCTTCCGCTCCCGCCGCGCACGGCGGCCGGCTATCGGCAATACCCGCCCGACACGGTGCGCCGGGTCGCGTTCATTAAGCGAGCACAGGCTGTCGGGTTCACCCTCGAAGAGATCGACGGCCTTCTGGCTCTGCGGATCGCGCCGGGACACCGCTGCACCAGCGTCGAGCGTCGAGCCCGTAGCACGATGGCGCGTCTTGACGGCCAACTTGCCGAGCTGCAAAAGATGCGTGCGGCCCTCGCACGCCTGATCGACGCCTGTCGTGCCCAACATCCGACGGACGAGTGCCCTTTGCTGGATGCGATCGAGCCTCACGCGAGAGACGAGACTGATGACCGCGCCACCGATTGAGCTCGTCTATTTCACCGGCTGCCCGCATGTGAAGGAAGCCCGCTCGGCGCTGGAGAGGGCGCTCGATGCTGCCGGCCTCCCGGCACGATGGCAGGAATGGGATCAAGCCCACCCCGGAACCCCAGCTCACCTGCAAGGCTACGGATCTCCGACCGTGCTGGTGGGAGGCCGGGACGTGACTGGAGTGGCTCTCCCGAACGCGGGGCAGGCCTGCCGGGCCGACGGCGTTCCGTCGTCGGAAGTGATCACCGCCGCGCTCGCAGCCTGGGCGACGACCTGAGTTGCAGAGGATTGAGGAGGCTCGTCTAGGGTGACCTCTCACGGGAGCACCTCGGAGAGTCGAAGCGCCGGTTGGCTCGCTGCCGTCGGTGCGAGCCTGGCAGGCGTGGGGGCAGCATCAACCGCCACCGCGGCGAGTCTCTGTTGCGTCGGGCCTGCTGTGGTGTCCATGGTGGGCGTCGGTGGAGCTGTCGCCGCAGCCGCGCTCAAGCCATACCGCCCCTTCCTCATTCTCGGCTCGCTGGCGTTGCTCGCGGCCGGCTTCTGGTTCACGTACCGGCCGAGCACGGCCGTCGGCTCGGGTGCCGTCGCGTGTCCGACTCGCGCTGGACGCGTGAGCAGGAGCGTGGTGTGGATGGCCGCCGCCCTCTGGCTCGTCGCGGTTCTGCTTCCAGTGCTCGTGTCACTTCCAGACTGAGGGGAGCGACATGCCCGTCCTGCGAGCCGGCTTGCTCGGCCTAACCCTCATTCTCCTCTCCTGCAGCGCTGGCGGCCCCGTGCAGCACCACGATGCCCTTACCGAGAACGCCGAGCCCCTGCGATCGGCGTTCAACGCGGACTCCGGTCTCGTCCGAGCCATCTGGCTAGCCTCGCCCACGTGAGGGGCCTGCTTGTTCGGGGTCTCCGAACTCGAGAAGCAATGGCTGGAGCAACGCCCGGCGGCCGCGGTCCGGGTGTATACCGTCTGGGTGCCGATGCTCGGGGCCGAGGAGCGTCACGTGCCAGAGGCCTCGCGCTTGGCCACGGATTCACGCGTACGCCAGTACTGGGATGGGGCGAACACTCTCGGTGAGGCCTATCGATCGGTTCTCGGTTTGTCCGGTCCTGCCTGGGATGTTTACCTGCTTTTCGGGCCGGACCAGAAATGGGAGGCGGGTGCGCCGCCCAAACCGCTGTTCTGGATGCACCAGCTCCACGGCGTGACGCAGGCCCCGATGCTGGACGCTCCGGCCTTTGTAAGAGCAGCTGATCGGCTCGTTCGGAGATGATGCAAGCCCGATGTCGTAGCCGGGACCCCAATCCGGTCGGACTCGCCCGCCTTTCTGGCGGTGCTCGGCATCCATGTCCTCGCCGGCCTCGCGTGCGTCTTCGTTGGTCTCGCAGCCATGGTTACCTCCCGCTTATCATGATCGCACTACGGCCGCATTCCTTGGCTCAGGCGGAGCGGCGGCGCGCTCATGCGGAGTCCGCACAAACCTGACAACGAGGATGTATTGTTGGGCATGAGTACGGTCGTATCCGCTCGCCCGGCCCTGGTCCGTCGGGGACTCCGGCTCAACTATCTCACCATCGGGTACAACACCCTGGAGGGCGTCGTCTCCCTCGCGGCCGGCGTGGTCGCGGGCAGCGTGGCCCTCATCGGCTTCGGCGTGGACAGTGTGATCGAGGTGACCGCGAGCGCCGCGGCCCAGTGGCGGCTCCGGGCCGACGTGAATCCAGCCCGGCGCGCGCGGGTGGAGCGCGTCACCCACCGGGTGATTGGCGTCTCCTTCCTGGCGCTCTCGGCCTATGTCGCGGTCGAGAGCCTCACCACGCTCTGGCGCCAGGAGGCTCCCGACCCCAGTCCGATCGGTCTCGCGATCCTCATCCTCTCGGTCCTCGTGATGCCGCTTCTCGCCCGTGCCAAGCGCCGGGTGGCCCGGGCGCTCGGCAGTCACACCCTCGGCGCCGAGGCGACCCAGACCTCCGTGTGCGCCTGGCTCTCGGTGATCGCCCTGGCAGGGGTGGCGCTGAACGCGTTTGCTGCCTGGTGGTGGGCCGATCCGGTCGCCGCGCTCGTCATGGTGCCCATTCTCGTCAACGAAGGCATGCAGGGACTACCGGGTCGATCTTGCTGCGAGGAGAATTGCGATGGCGATTTCTCGCGGGTTGTGAAGGAACCTTCCTGAAGCGTTCCAATGGATTTCAACAGCTGGGCGTCAATTTCCTTGGGAGACCCAATGGAGGGACAATGACCGGACACCTGCGCCACGCCGGGCGTCGCGTGCTCAAGGCCGTCGGTGGCGGGCTCGCGCTCCTCGCTATTCCTTACGCCGCCTACGTGACCGCAACGTGGTACCGTTACGGGCAGAAACCGACCCCGGTCCCGGGCGCGAGGCGAAAGAATCGGCTCATCGAGCGATTCATGCCCCGATTCGAGGTCGCCGAGCAGCACGAAATCCGGGTGAATGCGCCGGCCGAATACACCTTCGCCGCCGCGCGGGCCATGGACCTCGACCGCTCGGCCGTGGTGCGTGCGGTCTTCGCCGTCAGGACTCTTCCGTCTCGACTCCGCGGCGAGCCGTCGAGGAAGCCGGCGCCGCTCCTCGACGAAACCGTCGCGCTCGGTTGGCGCGTTCTCGCCGAGATACCGGAGCGCGAAGTCGTGGTGGGCTCGGTGACACAGCCGTGGCTGGCGGAGGTGAAGTTTCGCGGCATCGACCCGGACGCGTTCCTCGACTTTGCCGAGCCGGACTATGCCAAGATCGTCTGGACGCTGGAGGTCGAGCCCCTCGGCCCGGCAAAATCCCGGTTCCTCACGGAGACGCGGGTCTGCACCACCGATCCACGGGCGCGTCGACTGTTCCGCCGGTACTGGGCGGTGTTCTCGCCCGGCATCCTGCTGATCCGCCGCGTATCGATCCAATTGGTCAAAGCCGAGGCTGAGCGGCGGTTTCGCGCCGCGAGAGAATTGACTGACGCAGTGGCCGGGACTTGAGCGGCTCGTTGTCGACGGACCGGGCATGGGTGAGTATTCGTGATGTCCGGATCTTCCGAGTTTCTCGACCCCGCCGTCACCCGATATCGCTGGATCATCCTGGTGGGTCTGATCACGTCGGCGATCATGGAGGTGCTCGACACCACCATTATCAACGTGGCGCTTCCCCAGATGGCCGGGAACCTCGGCGCTACACAGCAGGAGATCAGCTGGGTGGCGACAGGATACATCCTGTCAAACGTCGTCGTTCTGCCGATGACGGCCTTCTTCACCGAGATATTCGGCCGCCGGGTGTACCTCACCGGGTCGATCATCCTCTTCGCGATCGCCTCCTTTCTCTGTGGCGTCTCCCATTCCCTGACTGAACTGGTTGTGTGGCGCGTGCTCCAGGGCGCAGGCGGCGCGGCCCTGTTGTCGACGGCGCAGGCGACCATCCGCCAGATCTTCCCCCGCCGCGAGCAAGGGTTGGTCCAGGCAGTATTCCTCCTCGGTCTCATCGTTGCGCCGACGGTCGGTCCGACGCTCGGCGGATGGATCACCGACAACTACACCTGGAACTGGTGCTTCTTCATCAACGTTCCGTTCGCCGTCGTTTCGACCCTCCTGGTGAGCACGTTCCTGAGGGACCCGCCGGGGCAGACGCGGCGCCAGGGTGACGTGGACTGGATCGGCATCAGCCTTCTTATCGTCGGATTGGCCTGCCTGCAGTACGTGCTCGAGGAAGGGAATCGGGATGACTGGTTTGCCGACAAATGGATCACGCGGATGTCGGTTATCTCGGGCTTTTGTCTCAGCACTCTCCTCTGGTGGCAGCTCTCCTCCAGGAACCGGCACCCGGTCATCAACCTCAAGGTACTCCGGAACCGGGAGCTGGCGGCATCGATCTTTCTCTTCGTTTCGCTTGGGTTCGGCCTCTACGGGGGCACGTTCATCTTCCCTCTCTTCACCGAAAGCATCCTCGGTTTCACGCCCACGGAGACGGGCCTCGCGCTGCTGCCCGGCGGCCTCGCCACCGGCCTGACCGCCCTGATCTGTGGCCGGCTGCTGAACGGCGAACGTCCGCTGGCGGACGCGCGGGTCCTGATCGCCCTGGGCGTCTGCATCTTCCTCGTGGCGATGTGGAAGCTGGGCCACCTCACCACCGATGCCGGCGAGCGTGACGTGCGCCTGGCGTTGATGGTTCGCGGCGCCGGGTTGGGACTCCTCTTCGTCCCGATCAACAACGTGGCCTATGCCAGTCTCGAGCCCAGGGATGCGCAGCAGGCGGCAGGCCTCATCAACCTCGCCAGACAGCTCGGTGGTTCGTTCGGTATCGCCATCCTGGCCACATTCGTGACCGTGCATACTCAAGAGCACCGCGCCGATCTGGTGACGAACGTCTACGCTGGAAACCCGATCGCCGATCAGCAGCTGCGGGCCCTCACCACGAGAATGGCGGCGAGCGGGATGGGCCCCGTCGCCGCCAGGCAGGCGTCGCTTGCGGTGCTCGATCGCCGGGTCCAGCGCCAGGCGGCGATGCTGAGCTACAACGACGCCTGGATGCTGCTGCTCGCGACCTTCGTGCTCGTCTCACCGGCGATTCTTCTCCTGCGGAAGCCGAAGGGAGGCTTGCGAGCGCCGGCCGGAGCACACTAGCTCACCGCGAGGCGGTTCCCTCCCCCACGTCGAATTCCTTGGTCATCCCGTGCATGAAGTGCGGCTTCCCGTCGCCGGTGTCGGGGATGAAGCAGATGAGCGCGTAGCTGCCCGCCTCCAGGTCCACCGTGATCCAGTTCCGCTCGCCCACCGACATCGGGGTCACGCCCCCGATCGGCACGCCGGCCTGTTCGGCGTCCCGGTCCTCGATCGACGCGATGACGTCACGGGCGGTCTTCCCGGGCACGAGCTTGACCAGCACGAGCTCATGGGACTGGTGGCCGGCATTCCGGATCTCGATCGTCTGCTTGCCGGGCTCGAGCGAGCGCGAGAAGGTGAAGGCGAAGTCCTCGAGCGTCACGACCACGTCGGCCTTGGGGGGCGCGGCCGGGGAGCGGGCCGGAATGACGGTCAGGGGCCGGATCATCCCCTTCATCAAGTGGGGCACGCCGTCGGTGCCGGGAATGAGGCAGGCCATCACGTAGCTGCCGGCCTCGAGCACCACCGTCGCGTTCGACTCGCCCCCGGCAGGACGCGGGGTGTTGGGGCCGCCGAATTCCTTGGCCCACGGGGGCAGCTTGCCGGTCGCCTTGAAGGCGGCGAAGGTCTCGTCGATGGTATGGCCACCGTCCATGCGCATCAGCCACACGTGGTGCAGCTGATTGCCCTCGTTCACCAGCCGGATACTGACCGGCCCAGCCTCGAGGGTATCGGGAGCGAGGAAGGCGAACTCGCGGGTGATGATCGTGACGGTGCGAAGCTTGGAGCCGGTGCGCTCGGTCGCCCGCCCGTAGGCGAAGGCGCCAAGAGCGAGGGTGAGAGCGGCGAGGCCAAGGATCGGTAGGGTACGGGACTGCATTCAGGCTCTCCTGTTGGGGTTCACCCGGTGAGACGCGACCGACTCCGATTTCTTCTCACCTGACGGGTCAACTATTTTGCCGCATGGCCACGACCGCCGTGTCGGACAGTTACACCAAGGGCGCCGCCGCGCCGCCGCTCTGGGCCCGACCGGATCCGGCGCTCGCCGCCGCCGGCATCGAGGGAGAATCCGTCGTCGCTCGGGTGCGCCTGGTCGCAATGGCGCTCCTGATGATCGCCCCCACCTGGAACATCACGCAGCACCCTGACGTGCCGATCCACGTAACCGGGTTCGCCGTGACGCTGACCGCCAGCATCGCGGCACTGGCGATCTGGCTGACGCTGCGGCGCGGGCGCTGGCGGCCCTGGATCGGCTTTGCATCCAGCGCGTTCGATGTGTCCATGGTGAGCACCGCGCTGGTGACCTTCCTCGTCGTGGGCTCCCCGATGGTCGCGCTCAACTCGAAGGTCACCTTCGAGATGTATTTCCTCGCCGTGACGGCAGCGAGCCTTCGCTACGATGCGCGCGTGTGTCTCGTGGCGGGGGTGCTGGCCCTGGGAGAGTACGGCGCACTCTGGGCCTATGCCGCGGCGCGTTACGACCTGAACGATCCGGTTTACACGAGTCAATCGGGGCCGTACTCGCCGGTCGACCTGTCGACCCGCCTGGTCCTCCTCGGGATCGCCACCATCCTGGCTGTCACGATCGTCCGCCGCGCCCAGCGGCTGCTGTACCTCGCGTCGCGCGACCGGCTCACGGGCCTCTTCAATCGGGGCCACTTCGACCGGGCCCTTGGCGCGGCAATGGAGACCGCGGCGCGCGGGGGTCAGCCGCTGTCGCTGGCCATCCTCGACCTCGATCACTTCAAGCGGATCAACGACATCCATGGTCATGCCATGGGCGACAGCACCTTGTGCCAGGTTGCGCACCGGCTGAGCCGCGCCATGCGGCGCACCGACATTGTTGCCCGTTACGGCGGCGAGGAGTTCGTCGTCCTGATGCCGGGCACGGCGCCGGACGCGGCGCTCATACGAATGGAGTCTCTCCGGCGGGAAATGGCGGGCACTCCGATCGAGCTGGGGGACGGTCGGATGCTCAAGGTCAATTTCAGCGCGGGGATCGCGGGGACCCCCGCGGACGAGGAAGCCGCGACGCCCAAGACGCTCCTGACCTGCGCCGATACCCGACTGCTGGCCGCCAAGCGTGCCGGCCGCGGGCGCTGCATCGGAAGTCACGGCGTCGAGCTCGCCGCCCGCTCCCAGATCTGATTGCTCCGGTCGAGATCGGGAAAGACCCCTTCGGGGTCGATCTCGACGCGGACGATGGCCGGAGCGGCGGGGACACCGATGGCAACCTTCCGCCGATTCTCGAGCCACCGCTCCACCGGGATCTCGACGCGCTCGACGCGTCCTCCAGCACGCGTGATCGCCAGCCGGACCGGCATCGGAGCGAGGCCATGGTCTTCGATCATGATGGTGGCGGAGTCGCCATCTTGCCGCACCTCGCCGATCGCCTGATCGAGCGGCCACGCCTCATAGAACCAGCTCACCCAGAACCATGAGAGGTCGCGGCCGGACACGCGGTCGAAGGTGTTGAAGAAGTCCGCGGGATCGGGATGGCGGCCGGTCCAGCTCCGCCCGTAGTCTCGGAGCGCCTGATGGAATCGCTCCTCACCCAGGAGACCCCGCAGCGCGACCAGAACCTGCGCCGTCTTGTCGTAAAACGAAGTGAAGTAGAATTCCTCGGGAAAGAGATCGCCCCATTGCATGAGCGGCGCTTCGCGGCGGGCCCTCGCTGCCTCCAGGTAAAGCTCGCGTTGTCCCTGCTCGGAATCGTTGGGGCGCCCACCCGTGCGAGGCTCGCCGTACAGAGCCCGCATCCCCTGGGCGACGTCGAACTGGGTGAGCCCCTCGTCCATCCACGGGTGCCGCGTCTCATTGGAACCGACCTGCATCGGGAACCACATATGTCCCGTCTCGTGCATCAGGTCGCCGGCCAGTGAGAGCGTATCGGCCCACGGCTGCATCAGCGTCATCATGGGATACTCCATTCCGCCGCTGGTCAGCACGCCTTCCATCGAGGTCATCTGCGGCCAGGGGTAGGGCCAGAGCCACGCCGACATCCGCTCGATCGCATCACGGGTGAAGCGTACGCCGCCGACCTGCCACGCCGCCGCCGCGGGACTGATGCGGAAGAAGCTGCTGATCATGACGGTGTCGGTGGCTCCGCGGGCGGAGTCGGCGACGAGTGCGACGGTGGCATCCCACGCATAGTGGTTGCCGGCCCCCCAGGCAAAATCGCGCATGTTCGTCGCCCTGAAGTGCCACAGCCTCTTTCCCCGCGTCACTAGCGCTCCGCCCTTGCCGATTTCCTCCGGCGAGATGACGTGCACGACGTCCCGTCCACGCCGCGCCTCCGCGAGCCGGTCGAGAGTCCGCCTTGAGAGTACCGACGACGAATCCTCCAACGTGCCGGTCGCGCCGACGACCCACCCCTTCGGCACTCTGATCCGCACGTCGTAGTCGGCAGGATCCATGTAGAACTCGGCACCGCCGAGATATGGGTCGGTCACCCAGCCGCTCACGTCGTCATACACCGCCATCTGCGGATACCAGTAGCCGAGGAAGTACACGTCGGACTCGCGCCCCTGGCGCCCGTCGGATGGTGAGGGCGGAGGCGTAAACGACCATTCGAACTCGAGGCGAACGCTGTCGGATGGGGCGAGGGAGGTAGGAAGCCGGATCCAGAGGACGGTGCCCCGGAGACGTGTGCCCGGGGAGGTGGAGTCGCCCTCGGGTGTCGGCGAGAGCCTCCTGCCGTCCGCCTCGACGCGGGAGAGCGCTACCCCTCCAGTGACCGGCAAGGGATCGCGGCGGGCGGCACCGGGTGCGAATGCGTCTTGCCGCAGATACACCGCCACCTGCCGGAGCGTATCGGGAGAGTTGTTCAGGTAGACGACGCTCTCGCGGCCGGTGAGGCGCGCCTTGGATGGGTCGAGCGAGACATCGATTTGGTAGCGAGCGTGCTGGACCCAGTTGGCGGGTCCGGGGTGGCCAGTGCGAGTGCGTGTACCCCGCGCCACCGCGCGCGAGAATGCCGCCTCCTCGTACACCGGCCCAGGCAGTGGTCTGGCTCCACCATCAAGCGTGCCGTGGCTCTCGGTCGGGGCCGGGCGGGTCTGGGCGGAGATGACGGCGCTGGGGACGAGAATCCCCGTAAGGATCAGAATGATGGCGCTTCGCAATAGACCGCCTCGGTGCGAAGGATGTAGTAGCCCGAAACGTAACGAGTGGGTCCTTGCCCCCGCCCGTCCAGGCTCCTAGAATTGGCCCCGCCGGTGCCGCCCCACGGCGGCGCACGAACTCCCCGAAAAATTGCGAAAGGCCCCCGTGCTTCTTCTCAGCGTCCTGCCCGCGCTCGCGCTTGGCTTGCAGCAGCCCGCCACCCAGCAATCGCAGCAGTCGACCCAGCTTCCGGTGTCTCCCGTCAAACGCATCGAGGTCATGCCGTCCGCTCGGACGATCACCGCGGGTGATTCCGTCCAGCTCACGCTGCGGGCGCTCGACGCGAACGGCGCGCCGATTCCGGGCGCGGTGCTTTACACGAAGATGCTCGGCGGGGGTGGCGAGGGAACGGTGCGGCCCGAGAACGGGATGCTCGTCGCCAGCTCGGTCGGCAAGTTTCCACTCTGGCTGAGCGCCGTCGTTCCCGGGTCCCAGCCGTTCGTGGATTCGACCTCGGTCGAGTTTCATGGTATCCCCGGACCGGCGGTGCGGGTCGAGGTATCGCCAACCGCTGCGACCATCGTGAGCGGACAATCGCTCCGCCTGAGCGCGCTGGCCTACACCAAGGCGAACGACCGGACACTCGACTCGGTGCGCTGGCGCTCGAGCGACTCCAAGGTCGTGACGGTCGACCGGGACGGACTCATCACCGGTACGGCCCCAGGTCACGCGCGGCTCACGGCAGCGGTCCGCGGCGCCTCGGCAGCGCTCGACGTCAAGGTGGTGCCGAGCACCATCACCAGGCTCACCCTCACTCCCTCCAAGCCTTCCGTCCGCCAGGGCGACGTTGTGCGGTTCGCCGTCGAGGCCAAGGGCGCGGGCGGGAAGTTGGTGGCCGACCTGACGCCTACCTGGAGCTTCTCCCCGGGCGACGGCGAGCTCGGCGCCGACGGGCACTTCGTCGCCTACCGCCCAGGCGCCTACACCGTTACCGCCACGCTCGGACACCGCGCGGCGAGCACGACGGTCACCGTGAGCGAGCGTGACGTTCGCCGGGGAGTGACGGTCGTGGGCCGCTTGCCGGTGACTGCCTTCGCCACGTCCGAGGTGTGGATTCATCCCAACGGCAAGGTCGCCTATCTCGGCACCCACCAGGGCGGAGACCGGGTGTATGCCATCGACATCAGCAACCCTTCCACTCCCGTCGTGGTCGATTCGATCCAGGCGAACACCCGGCTGGTGAACGACATGCAGACCACCGCCGACGGCAACTACATGGTCTTTACCCGCGAGGGTGCCGCCGACCGCAAGAACGGCATCGTGATTGCCGATACGCATGATCCGCTGCACCCGAAGGAGCTCTCACAGTTCGTCGACGGCGTAGCCGCCGGCGTGCACTCGGTCTACATCTACGAGAATCCGCAGTACGGGAAGTACGTGTTCATCACCAATGACGGCACCGGCGCCATCGACATCGTGAACATCACCGACCCGGCCCACCCGACTCGTGCCGGTGAATGGCGCACCGACCGTCCCGACGCGGCGCGCTACGTGCACGATCTCGACATCGTCGACGGCGTGATGTACGCCAGCTACTGGAATGACGGACTGGTGATTCTCGACATCGGCAACGGCAAGTGGGGCGGCCGGCCCGAGAAGCCGGTACTGGTCTCCCAGTTCAAGTACAACCTCGACTCCCTCTACAAGGACGTGGAGGATGTGAGCCGCCCTGGGTTCACCCGCGGCACACACACCGCGTGGCGCCAGCGCGGCGGCCACTACGTCTTCATTGCCGACGAGGTCTATCTGAACGGTGAGGTCCAGGGCGCCAAGGATGCGTCGTCCAATCGGATGTTCGGCACGCTTCAGGTGGTGGACGTGAGCGACATCGAGCACCCGAGATCAGTGGCCTGGTATACCCCGGAGATGGGCGGGGTGCACAACGTCTGGCAGGTGGCCGACACTCTCTATCTCGGCGCTTACGACGCCGGTTTCCACGTCTTCGACATCTCCGGCGAGCTGAAGGGAGACCTCCGCGCCCAGCACCGGGAGATGGCGTCGCTCAATACCGCCGACATGGGGGGCGTGGTACAGAACGCGGCGTTCGACTGGGGGGTGGTGGTGAATCCCAAGGATGGACTCGCCTACGTGAACGACTTCAACAACGGTCTGTGGATCGTGCGCGTCAATCCCAAGAAGAGCGGTACGCCGCTGATTCCATGAGGGCGCGCACGAGCTGGATGGCAGGGGTCGTCGCGGCGGCGCTGGCGCGGCCACTCGGCGCCGCGACGCCCGTGCCTCCCGACCGCAACTATTTCGTCTTCGTCGCGAGCGAGGGGAACGATCGGATCGCCCTGGTGCGGTTCGGGCCGGCGGGGGTGAAGATCGAGCGGCAGCGACAAATCGGCACCAATCCTACCGAGCTGGCCGGCCCCCACGGACTGTTCGTGTCGCCCGACGGCAACTGGTATTACGTCTCCACCGCACACGGCACACCGAACGGCACCCTCTACAAGTTCTCGACCCGGAACGACGCGCAGGCGGGCCGGGTCACCCTGGGACTCTTCCCCGCGACGCTGCAGGTGGCGCCCGGGGGCCACTATGCCTGGGTCGTCAACTTCAACCTGTACGGCGACATGGTCCCGTCGTCGGTGTCGGTGGTCTACACCGATCAGATGCTCGAGGTGCGGCGCATCCCCACCTGCGTGATGCCGCACGGCTCCCGGCTCTCGCCCGACGGTCACCGGCACTATTCGGCGTGCATGATGAACGACGCGCTGGTGGAGATCGATGCCGATAAGATGGCGGTTTCCCGATACTTCATGCTCAGGAAGGGAGAGGAGCTTGGGACGACGGAACCGCCGGCCATGGCGAAGGGCGGCGCGAGCTGCTCGCCCACCTGGGCCCAGCCCTCCACCGACGGCGGGGCCATCTGGGTGGCGTGCAACAAGTCGAGCGAGCTGGTGGAGATCGACGTCAAATCGTGGACGATGCGGCGCCGGTTGCCGGCGGGTGACGGAGTCTACAACCTGGCAGCGAGTCCCGACGGGAAGCTCATTGTGGCCACCAACAAGCGGGGCAAGTCGGTGTCGGTGATCGATGCGGCCAGTGGCAAGGAGCTCGCCCGAATCCCCACCACGCGACGGGTGCCGAGTGGACTGGTCATCTCGCCGGATAGCCGGTATGCCTTCGTCACGCAGGAAGGCGTCGGCTCCGAGCCCGGCGCGGTGGACGTGATCGACCTGCGCGCGCTCGCGCGAGCCGCGAGTGTGGACGTGGGACAGCAGGCCGGCGGCATCGATTTCTGGAAAAGCGAGGCCGCGGCCTCACCCTGACGCACACGCGCGGACCGCAAGCTCGCCGTTCCACTGCATTGTCCTGCAGCCAATGCACCAGGGTGCTCTCCCGCTGTCGATCTCCTGAGCAGTGTCAAACTCTTGGGAATTGTGCCGGCGACGGAAGGGTTCGATAGTACGGTGTCGGCCCGGGAGCCATCTCCAGCAGGATCAATTTCAGCACGAAAGATCAGGCATGACGGAACGACGATTCGTGGCGCTCCACGGACGAGTGTGGACGGTCTGCGTCCGGTCCCAGGTTCGCAGGGACGAAGTCGGCAGCCACGTCACCCTCGAGTTTGTCACTGATGCCGAAATTCGTGTGGTCAGCTGCCGGCGCGAAGAATGGGAGGTCGAGAAGCCGGACTTTGCGGCGCTGCTGGCCCGCTCGGTAGCCAGCGGCGCGTCCCGACATGCCCCGTGGCCCGGCGGAGACTCCGGAGCCTGAGACCTACCTGCCTACGGCGGAGACGGAGACACCGAACTCCTCACCGACTCGTCGCATGTCGGCAGTGACTCGATCCCAGTTGAAGTAGCTCTCTACGGCCCGCCGCCCGCTCTGCCCCAGGCGGGCGCGAAGGTCGCCGTCTCCCAGCAGGGTCCGGACCGTGCCCACCACGGCGGCCAGGTCGGTAGAGTCGACCAGCACGCCGGTCTCGCCGTCCCGCACGGCATCGGGAATTCCTCCAGCCATTCCTCCTACCACGGGGATCCCGCACGCGGACGCCTCCGAGAGCGCGATCCCGAAGCCCTCGATCAGGAGCTCGGCGGGACGCGACAATCCCAGATAGAGTTCGGCGCAATTGTAGAGCGCGGGCAGGTCGTCATCGGGGACACTGGTGAGGAATCGCACCCTGTCGGCCACTCCGAGGCTGCCTGCGAGCGCCTCGAGGTCATGCTGCTTCGATCCAGTCCCCACGATGGCGTAACGCAGGTCGGGATAGGCCTCCCTCAGGGCCGCGAGCGTCTTGAGACCGGTGTCGATTCCTTTGTGCACCGCCAGCCTGGCCACGGTGAGCAGCCAGCGCCCGCGGTCGAGACCGTAGCGGGCACGGACATGGGAGGTGTCGAGGCCGGGACGGAAATGGGTTGGGTCGGTACCCAGCGGAATCGTGCGGACTTCGAAGCCACCCGGCCTCAACCCCATCTCGTCCAGCACCTCGAGGCAGAGGTCGCGGGTCCAGTTACTGTTGGCCGCGAGCACCGTCGCCTGCTGGATAGCCATCCGGGCGGCGACCCGCTTCCGCGGCATTCGGCCGATGCGATGCCGTAACAACAGGAGCTCGGAGCCGTGGAAGATGATCCCGTAGGGAATCCCTTCGCGCCGCCGGAGCCACAGTGCGGGGAACCCGGCGGGCTTGAGATTACCGCACCACACGAAGCCGGGCGTGAAGGCTCGCGCCAGGCGCCGTGCCCTATGCGACCACACGACCAGACCCTGAATGGTGCGGAGTCGTGTGCTCCGGATCCGGACGCGGTCGACCGGATTGGGGAGCATCCTGTCCACCGGCTCGCTCCCCGGGACCAGGCCGGTCGAAATGAGCAATGATCCCGCGGGGTAGCGTTTGGCGAGCTCGCCCGTCAGCCGGGCGATGCCGCCGCCGATCGGCGGGAAGTCGTATGTGAGAAGGAGTTGTCGCACGCGGATAAGCTGCCGGGGGCCGGTCGGGAGAACAAGGCCGGCTGATCTCGCGGACTAGTGTCTCGTCAGCCCCACCAGCCCGAGGGGCACCACAACCGCGCCCGCGAGCGGTGCGTAATGGGGCCGAAGCATTTCCCGGCCGGCGCTCACCACCCAGCCCCACGGTAGCGACCCACGAAACTGTCCGGCATCGAGCGCGAACGCGGCACCCCCACCGCCATCACCGGCCGACCAGCGCCGGTCTTCCGGTGAAGGGGTGGCGAGGGCCGATGACGTTGGTCAGCATGGTGGGCCACGCAATTTTCCAGACAGCCGAACCCAGCGGCCCTTCGACGATGGATCGGTCGTGGCGCCGGATGGGGAGAGTGACCGCTGCTGTGTCGAGGTCGGCGGGTGCGGAGGCTTCGGTCACGCCGTCGTGTCACGCTTCGAGCGGGCCAGAGCGCCGTCGACACTCCACGCGCCCGCCCCCGCGGCAACCAGATAGAGGTAGATGAAACAGTACAGGATGGCCGGTGCGCCCATATTCGTCGACGGGAACGGCGACTGGGGAAAGTGGGCCTGAAAGTAGGCCACGGCCATCTCACCGGCGAGGACGAACGCGACCGGGCGAGTGAACAGTCCGAGGATGATCGCGGTGCCGCCGAACACTTCCAGCACACCGGCGATCCAGAGCTGGGAGAGCGGCGTGATCGGCGGCATGACGGCCGGCGGAGGGGGGAAGCCGAACAGCTTCATCGTCCCGAAGGACACAAAGACCACTGCCGCGACAATCCGGAGGACGGCCAGCATGCGATCGGGCCAGGGCGGCCGTGCGGATTGGAACATCGACATTTGACTCGCTCCATCCTCCGGTAAATCCCAACATAGTCGCGTTCCAATTGCCCCGGCTAGCGCACGTGAGGGCGAAACACGATATCGAATGCCGGTGTCCATGTGTTGCCGCCGTCGGTCGAGCGCTCGGCCGTTTCCCGTACGTTCGCGCCGCTCCTGCTCCAGATCCCCCGGAGCAGCGATGAGATTCCCTTTGCCGATTTCTCCGTGCCCGTCAGCACCATTCGGCCATCCATCAGGCCTCCGTCCAGCAGAAGCAGCTCGCCCCGATTGGTGACCCAACTCTGGTGCCACACCCTTCGCGTCGCGTCATATACGCTGAAGCTCTCGCCCTTGAGACCGTCGCCCTGCTCGTACACCTCGCGAATCGCGCAGCCGCCGAGCATGGGCGTCACTCTGTTGCGGGCCACGACCTTCGTGGAGTCGCCGATGTCGTAGGTATCCCAATCGCCGGCGAAGAAGTCGAACTGCCGGTACTCCGGGCTTGTGCATGGAGCCTTCGATGCCGTGGTGGACGCCCGCCGCGGCCCATTCCCGTGGCCCGCGGCCGCGAGCGCGGCGAGGATGGCCGATCCCGCGATGCCGTAACGCCACATGGTCAGACTCCCGAAGCTGTCGGACTT
Source organism: uncultured Gemmatimonadales bacterium (assembly GCA_963722825.1). Lineage (GTDB taxonomy): Bacteria > Gemmatimonadota > Gemmatimonadetes > Gemmatimonadales > GWC2-71-9 > CAVVWJ01. The sequence goes on along the minus strand of CAVROI010000003.1, from coordinate 1,726,768 downwards.
CAGAGGGACGCGTCGCGAAGCCAGAGATGCATCGCGGCGTAGGACCGCCAGGGACGCCACCGCTCGGCCAGGCGGAGCAACGCGGACGATCCGACGATTCCGGCCGCCCGTTGCATTGCGGCGTCGGTGAAGAAGACATCGGGCCAGTGAAGCGCGCGCATCACGATTCTGTCGGCCGTGTGCTCCCCGATTCCCGGGATCTCCATCAGCACGTGCCTGGTCGACCCCACGTCCGAACCCGGTTCCAGCCGCAGCGACCGATCCGCAACCGCACGGGCCAGCGCGGCGACTGCCTCGCTCTGACGGGGTGGGAGGCCGAGCGTGGAAAGAAAGGACGCGCCGGCAGCGGCGACACGGGCCGGGGCCGGCCCAAACGTGGTGAGAGCCGGAATGACGGTGTGCGCCGGCTCGCCCAGCGCACGCGCCAGGTGGCAGGCGAAGTCGTTCGCGGGTTTCGTCCGAGGGCCACGCGGGCGGAGGAGCTCACGAACGGCGACGTCGAATCCGTCAAAGGCCCCCAGCACGCGGAGTCCCGGGCGCCGCGCCACGAGGGTGCCGAGACCTGCACCAGTGAGATGTCCTTCGATGACCGCCGGTTCTGCATCCAGGTCGAACAGGTGGCGCAGTCGCGCCAGGAGCGGCATGAGCACGGGCAGGAGTGACGCAGAGACATCCACATTGACGTGCGCAGCCGGTACCGGCCGCCGGGCCGCGCTCATCGAGACACCTGCGTCCTCGACAAGGACGATTCCGCGACAGCCGTTCAGATCTACCGTTCTGCCGTAGCGGGTTCCGTCGACGACTTCGACACCGACTGTCGCGTCGGCCGCGATCCTGCGGAGCAGGGCATCCCACGCGAACGGAGCACGGTATCCGAGAGTCAGGCGCACCAGATCGCCGGCTGGGCCGGCCGGTGCTTCGGACCGGACCGAGGCGCGCGGGCGCTGTCGCAGCACGCTCGGGCTCATGCGGTAGCGCTCGCGAAACACGGCGTTGAACCGGCGCAGGCTCTGAAATCCGCTGGCGAATGCCACGCGCGTCACCGGCAGGGGAGTGTCGGTGAGGAGGCATTTGGCCAGGAGCAGGCGGTGCGTCTGCGCGAGCTCGACAGGCGAGACACCGAGCTCGCGTTCCATCGCGCGACGAAGCTGGCGCTGCCCTACCCCCAGCTCTCGGGCAAGGTGGCCTACGCCCCGGCCGTTCAGTGCGCCGGCGGCGATGCGCAGAGCTGCCGCCCGAGCCACCCGCGGCACCGCGTCCACGAGCGCCCGGCCGGGCGCCAGCTCCGGGCGGCAACGGAGGCACGGCCGGAAGCCATCGCGCTCGGCCGCGGCCGCCGATTCGAAGAACCGCCGCCGGTCGGGGTAGGAGACGCGCGCCGGGCAGACCGGGCGGCAGTAGATCATGGTCGTGCTGATGCCGACGAAGAACACTCCGTCGAACCGCGCGTCTCGTGCCGCGAGCGCCCGGCCGCAGACGTCGGCGTCCAGCATCGCCCTTCGCGTGGTAGAATCCGGCATCGGATTGAATGTAGAGGCGGCAGTGCGGAATGGGCTCGCCGGATTCGGACATTGAATCCGGCGGGCCTCGGCGATCATCCCAGCGTCGTCGTCAGGCCGCCCTCCCCCGTTGCCTCGGCGGCGGCGAGGATCACAGACTCCAGCTCGTCGGGGGCGCGGCCCCGGCATTCCCGCTTGAGGTCTTCGATTTCGGTCTCGAGGAAGCGTCCGAGCACGGAGTCGGTGGTGACCTCGAAGGCGGGTAGCTCCTTCTTGGTGGCCGCGTTGGAGTAGAGGGCGATCACGGCCCGCTCATCGAAGCCGTAGAACGAAAAAGTGGGATACCGGCCGAACAGCCATATCGGCACCGGCTTCCTGAAATCCCGCGCGAGGCGCGCGAAGTAGCGGTACGCGTCGACGACGAGTGTCGGGATCTGGGGGCCATCGTCGAAATGCTTCTCGAGCGAAAACATCAGCTCGTGGTTCTCCAGGTCGGGGAGAAACACGGTCAGGGTCGTGCCATCACGACCGAGAAACGACTTGATCGCGGCGTCATGATTTTCCCGCCATCGTCGCGAGTGGATGAAGAACACCACCATCCGGCTGGAGGAGGCGATCAGTTCTTCGAACCGGGGGAACAGGCTGCCAAACGATGCGACGCGAACGATACCGGACAGGGGCTCGGGAGCTGCGGTCATCGGCGAGTCTGCCAGACGTGGAGGTCACCAGAGTCGTGCGCCGGCCCGGGGCGCGGGCCGCGGCGATGGTACGAGCAGATGCTAGCGCATCGAGTAGAGCGCAGCAAGGCGCGAGACGGCGAGTGCCTGACATGCACTGAGGGTCGGCGTAGTATTCGCGATGGTTTACCTCCTGGCCATCGCTTCCGCAGTGTTCTACGGCGCCGCCGATTTTACCGGCGGGCTAGTCACCCGGCGCACCAGCGCCATTCCCGTCGTCCTTATCTCTCAGGCCAGCGGGCTGGTGCTCCTCGTGCTGATCCTTCCGCTGCTGCCCCACGCGTCGCCTTCGCGGCCCGACTTCCTCTGGGGCGTCGCCGCCGGCCTGACGGGTGGAACCGGCGTCACGCTGCTGTATCACGCACTCGCCATCGGAACCATGGCGGTAGTGGCACCGACGACGGCCGTGTGTGCCGTCGCCATACCGGTCGCGGTTTCGGTGCTGCTCGGCGAACGGCCCGTGCCGCTCGCGGTTGCCGGAATCGCGTTGGGGATCGTATCGATCGTACTCGTCAGCCAGCATCGGACCGCGGCGCCGGCCGGGCGCCACGGCCAGGCGCTACCGCGCAGGAGTCCCACCGGTGTCGGCACGGCACTCGCCTCTGGTGTCGCCATCGGATTCTTCCTTCTGACGCTCGCCCAAACGGGTCCTGACGCGGGCATGTGGCCGCTCGTCGTCGCGCGGCTCGTTTCGGTGGTGCTGTTCGGCGCAATAGCGCTGGCCGGCGGACGGTCGCTCCGCATGTCCGGCAGGCTGATCGTGCTCGCTACCATCGGCGGCGCCATCGACATGCTCGCCAACGCGTTGTACCTGCTGGCCGCGCGGCAGGGACCGCTCAGCATCGTGGTGACGCTCTCGTCGCTGTACCCCGCCAGCACGGTGTTGCTGGCGCGAGTCGTTCTCGGGGAGCGCCTCAACACCTGGCAGCTCTCGGGCGTCGGCTGTGCCCTGGCTGCCATCGTACTGATCGTGAGCGGCGCCGGATAGGCCTAGCCAGCGCGCCGGGCATGATCACATGGTGCCGGCAGCCGGGACCCCTGGAGGACGGGCGCACGCGGCTGCCCGCTCGAGGAGCAGGTCGCGCTCGCGTGCATTGCGTGTGAGCGAGGCGGCGCGCTCGAGCTCCACCCGTGCCTCATCGAACCGGCCGAGCTTGGTGAGGAAATCACCGCGCACTGCCGGCAGCAGGTGGTAGCCCGCCAGCGAAGGCTCCGAGGTCAGCGCATCGACGAGCTCGAGGCCGGCGGCCGGGCCGAGCGCCATGGCCACCGCTACCGCCCGATTCAACTCGACGACGGGCGACGGCGCGATTCTGGCCAATGCCTCGTAGAGCGCCGCGATGCGTGGCCAGTCCGTCTCCGCGGGCGTGGGCGCGCGCGCATGACAGGCGGCAATCGCGGCCTGGAGCGCGTACAGTCCGAGCGCACCGCCCAACTTCTCGGCACGCTCCAACGCCGCGAGACCACGCCGAACGAGGACCTGGTCCCATCGCCCGCGGTCCTGGTCGAGCAGCAGGATGGGCTCTCCCGACGGACCGACTCGCGCCCTCAGCCGTGACGCCTGGATTTCCATCAGCGCAACGAGCCCGTGGACCTCCGGCTCGTGCGGAGCCAACTCGGCCAGGATCCGGCCGAGACGGAGCGCATCTTCGCAGAGCGCCGGTCGCACCCAGTCGTCGCCGGCGGTCGCCGAGTAGCCTTCGTTGAAGATGAGGTAGAGCACCCCGAGGACCGACGAGAGGCGGGCGGCAAGCTCGGCCCCGCGGGGGACTTCGAAGGGGATGTGCGCCTCGGCGAGGGTCCGCTTGGCCCGGACGATTCTCTGTGCGACGGTCGGCACCGGAACGAGGAAGGCGCGCGCGATTTCCTCTGTGGTCAGTCCTCCGACCAGCCGGAGCGTGAGCGCAACACGCGCCTCGACCGGAAGAATGGGGTGACACGCGGTAAACACGAGGCGCAGCAGGTCGTCGCCGATGTCATCGTCGATCGCGGCATCGAGATCGGGCGCGGCAGTCTCCTGCCGGGCCTCGAGCTCATGCCCGAGCTCCACGTGCTTCTGCTCGAGTCGCTTGTTTCGGCGGAAGAGGTCGATTGCGCGATGCTTCGCGGTGGCCATGAGCCAGGCGCCCGGATTATCCGGGACGCCCGACTCCGGCCATTTCTCGAGCGCGATGACGAGCGCGTCCTGCGCCAGGTCTTCCGCGATGCCGACATCGCCCACGATGCGGGCGAGGCCGGCAATGAGCCTGGCCGACTCGATCCTCCAGACCGCGTCGATGGCACGATGGGTATCGGGAGCCGTCACGGCTCCCAATCACGCCATCTTCACCCGTCCGGGCAAGTCTGCCTGGCGCCCGGCTAGCGCTTCGCCGCCGCCCCGACTCCCGAGGTGGATTCGAGCGCGAAGGCGGGCTCGCCGTGCATCAGGCGAATCTCGCTTTCCCCTTCGCCTACGACCTTGAGGAAGCGCTTGGCCAATTCGATGGCCTCCTCCTTCGACCCCACGTCGACGATCGCATAGCCGGCGATCAGCTCCTTCGTCTCGCTGAACGGGCCATCCGTGACGGTGAACTTGTCCCCGTCGATCCGGACGCGCGCGCCCTTCGAGCTCGGCTGGAGCCCGTCCGTCGCGATCAGCACGCCGGCCTTGGACAACTCCTCGATGAATCGCCCCATGTCGGCCATCTCCTTCTCGGTCGGTGGGGTATCCGACTCCTTACCCGGCTTGTAGAGCGTCATGAATCGCATTGCTGTGGTTTCCTTATGTTTCCTTGTAGTTGTGAATCGATGGTCATCGCTCGCCTACCGCCTGAGGCCCAGCTGCGCCCGCAGCTGCTCCTCCTGCTGCCTGAGCTCGGGAGTCAACACGGGGCCGAAGTCCTCCGCCTCGAACACCTGGCGAATCTCGATCTCGGCGCCCTCACCAAAGGGAGCGCGTTTGACCCACTCGATCGCCTCCTCCTTCGACTTCACCTGCCACAGCCAGAATCCGGCGATCAGCTCCTTGGCCTCGGCGAACGGTCCATCGATCACCGTCCGATTCCCGCCGGAAAACCTGACCCGCGCGCCCTTCGAGCTCGGTTGGAGTCCCTCGCCGGCGAGCATCACGCCTGCCTTCACCAGCTCTTCGTTGAACTTGCCCATATCGGTCAGGAGCTTCTCATCCGGCAGAACACCTGCCTCGGAGCTCTTGTCGGCCTTGACCAGGATCATGAACCGCATGGTGTATCTCCATCTGGTTTTCGAGTTTGTAGTGGCGGACGGGACCTTCTCGGCCCGCCGTAATCCCTCGCTCTTACCGTCACGACGAACGGGACATTCGGAAATCGACACACCGAGGACCGCCTACCCGCGGCCTGTCGGAATCCACCAAACGGGCTCCTTCGTCCGTATCGAGGCATTGGAGCGGGGACTGCTCGGACGAGGGGGCGTGGGAAGACGGAAATCGAGCCCGATGTCGAATTGACGTCGTCCCGTTCGACGAGATATTAGACGCGGGCGTAATGCCCGCCGGCAGGCATTTCCGTAACCCCAGGTAAGGAGCGATGGATGAGTCGGGTACGAGTACTGGCCGGTACACGAAAAGGTGCCTTCGTCCTGACATCGGACGGTAAGCGCAAACAGTGGGATGTCAGCGGACCCCATTTCGCCGGATGGGAGGTCTACCACCTCAAGGGCTCGCCCGCCGATCCGGACCGGTTGTATGCCTCGCAGTCCAGCGGATGGTCCGGACAGGTGATGCAGCGTTCCAACGACGGTGGGAAGACCTGGGAGACCGTCGGCAACGAGTTCGCGTATGACGGGGTGACAGGCACCCACCAGTGGTACGACGGTACCCAGCATCCCTGGGAGTTCAAGCGAGTCTGGCACCTCGAGCCGTCCCTGACCGACCCTGATACTGTCTATGCCGGAGTGGAAGATGCCGGACTGTTCCGGTCCGAGGACGGCGGACGGACGTGGCAGGAGCTCTCCGGCCTGCGGAACCACCCCTCCGGCCCCAAATGGCAGCCGGGTGCCGGCGGGATGTGCCTTCACACCATCCTGCTGGATCCGACCGATCCGGAGCGGATCTTCATCGCCATCTCGGCTGCGGGCACGTTCCGGAGCGAGGACGCCGGCAAGACGTGGAAGCCGATAAACCGCGGTCTGAAGTCACAGTTCATGCCCGACCCGGACGCCGAGGTCGGTCACTGCGTCCATCGCATCGCGATGCACCCGTCGCGTCCTGGCGTGCTGTTCATGCAAAAGCACTGGGACGTCATGCGAAGCGACGATGCCGGCGAATCCTGGCACGAGGTCAGCGGCAACCTTCCGAGCGACTTCGGGTTCCCTATCGACGTGCACGCGCACGAGCCGGAGACCATTTACGTAGTTCCGATCAAGAGCGACTCCGAGCATTACCCACCGGAGGGAAAACTGCGCGTATACCGCAGCAGGACCGGTGGCAACGAGTGGGAAGCCCTCACCAAGGGTCTGCCGCAACGCGACTGTTACGTCAATGTGCTGCGCGACGCGATGGCGGTCGACGGGCTGGATTCGTGCGGCGTGTACTTCGGCACGACGGGCGGGCAGGTCTATGCATCCATCGACGCCGGCGACTCGTGGGCACCCATCGTGCGAGACCTGCCGGGCGTGCTGTCCGTCGAGGTGCAGACGCTGTCATGATCAGGGTCGTGCTTCCTCCTCACCTGCGAAGGCTGGCACACGTCGGCGAAGAGGTGGGGCTCCAGATCGAAGGTCCCGTTACACAGCGGTCCGTCCTCGACGCGCTCGAGGCCCAATATCCGGCGCTGCGCGGGACGATCCGCGACCACGGCACTCAGCGGCGACGGCCGTTCATGAGGTTCTTCGCCTGCGAGGAGGACCTGTCCCACGAAGCGCCGGATGAACCGCTACCCGACCCGGTCGCGAGGGGCGTCGAGCCTTTCCTGGTCATCGGGGCCATCGCCGGCGGCTAGTGCCGGCGCCACCACTCCGCCGCCCGCTCCTCGCCCCACAGCTCCGTCTCGACCGACCCCAGTGCGCGCGCCAGCTCGGCGGCGCTCTGTGGCCGGTCCGCGGGCCGTTTCGCCAGGCATGCGAGCACGAGTCGGTCGAGGGCCGGCGGCACGAACAGGGCGGTGCGCTGTGACGGCGGAATCGGCTCCTCCTCGAGGTGTTTGAGGATCGCCTGGATGGCGGTGTCCGCCTCGAAGACGAGACGGCCGGTGAGCAGGTAATAGGCGACACACCCCAGCGAGTACAGGTCCGCGCGGGCATCGACCTCCCCGTGCGCCGACTCCGGCGCCATGTAGGTCGGCGTTCCCGGTGTGAGCCCGGCGGCGCTGGCCAGGGAGTCGTCCGTGACCGCGCCCGTCACCGACTTGACCAGGCCGAAATCGAGCACCTTGACGAAGTCGTGATGGAGGCCGACCCTGCCCACGTGGATGTTGGCAGGCTTGATGTCTCGGTGGACCAGCCCCGATGTGTGGGCCTCTTCCAGTGACTCGCAGACCTGGAGCAGGAGGTAGATCACTCGTGATGCGGGCAGCGGTCCATGCCGTCGCACCAGCGTTTCGAGGTCGATCCCGTTCAGCAGCTCCATGACCAGGTAGAGGGACCCTCCCTGGCTGACCCCGAAATCGTAGAGCTCGACGGTGTGCGGCGACCGCAGCTTGGCCGCCGCTTCCGCCTCCCGCCGGAATCGTACGACTGCGAGCTCCGCCATCGCCCCGTCACCCACCCCGAGCATCTCTGGCCGGAGCAGCTTGATCGCCGCCGGACGCGCCAGCATCCGATGGGTCGCCAGATACACCTCGCCCATGCCGCCACGGCCGAGCAGCTCGCCCAGGCGATAGCTACCCATCTCGCGTTCCTTGCTCACCTGCTGTCCCAGCCCGGTGACCACGTGAGAGATCACGACCGCGACGCCAAGCAGGAGGAAGTCGGGATAGTGCATCGCGAGGACACTGGCGGGCGAGTCAAAATGATAAACACCGGCTATCCGCCCCAGCACCATGCCGAGCGGATTCATCGCGACCGCCACGAGACCGGCGGCTCCCATCTTCAGGGGCGAGGACGGCACGATCGCCGCGAGTATCAGGATGACCGGCCCGGTCCAGGTGATCATGGGGCCGCTGTTCGGCGGTATGGGTGAGGGCGGGCCCCAGTGGGTCATGATCCCGATGGCGAATGCCACGGCCACCATGTACACCAGGGCGAGATCCAGAACAAATGTCGGTGCGTGATCCCCGGCGCGGAGAAAGAGGAAGAGCGAGAGGGAGACGGCGATGCTGACGAGGGCAATGGCGTCGAGGGGGCGGAACGCCAGCCACTGGGGGTATCCGGGGTTCGTGACGTGGTATGCGAGATGCCCGAACGCCGGGCCGAGAACCCAGAGGCCCGCGCCGATCAGGGAGATGATCTCGATCCGCCTCGACGCCTGCCGGAGCAGGTCGTCGGGGAGGGCGCGACCCGGACCGGTGCCGGTCCTCGGTCCCGTGGGCGTGTCTCGGGCCAGGCGGGAGATCAGCTTGGGAGTGGGCATGACTGGACGTTAGGACGCGGGGACGAGGCGCGTCTACACCGGGGACCATTGGGGTGGTGCGGCACATGTTGAGTGTAGCGGAGATCGGGCGCTTCAGGGAAGCGGCCCTCGCCGTCTTGAACATTCAGTTGCGGATCCGAGTTCGGGAGCAAGAACTGGAGCGCCGGGACCGGCGCCGGCTAATAGACTTCCACTCGTAATCCGCTTGATCGAAGTAGAGACTGGCGAATACGAACGGAGAAGAATGAACATGAGCAATTCAACGAAGGACTTGACGCCCGGAGCCGAGATCCACTTCGCGATCGGCGAATGCTTCCTCGGATCGATTCTCGTGGCCGGGAGCGAACGCGGTGTCTGTGCCATTCTGCTCGGTGACGACGCCGAGACGCTGGTGGACGATCTCGAAGACCGCTTCCCGGGCGCCTCGCTGACCGGAGCGGATCCCGCACTCGAGCGCCTGGTGTCACGAGTGATGGCCTTCATCGGAACACCGCGCCTGGGAATCGATCTCCCATTGGACGTGCGCGGCACCGTCTTTCAGCAGCGGGTATGGCGGGCGTTGCTGGAGATTCCGGTCGGCTCGACGGCGAGCTACACGGAGATCGCGAGCCGCATCGGGGCTCCCCGCTCGGTCCGGGCCGTGGCGCGGGCCTGCGGTGCCAATCCACTGGCGGTGGCGATTCCCTGCCATCGGGTCGTACGGAGCGACGGAGGACTTTCGGACTATCGCTGGGGCGTCGAACGGAAACGGGCGCTGCTCGAGCGGGAGGCACGGGTATGAGTGCTCAGGTCGAGCCGGCGGACACACTCGTCACAGCGATCGACTGGAACCGGGTGGACCGCGACCTGGACGCGGGAGGGAATGCGATCCTCGAGGGAATACTGCCGCCGGACGAGTGCCGGGCGCTGGCCGCGCTGTATCCGGACGACACCATCTTTCGAAGCCGGATCGTGATGGGGCGGCACGGTTTCGGACGTGGGGAGTACAAGTACTTCCGCTATCCGCTGCCCGCGATCATCGCCGGCCTCCGAACGGCTGTGTATCCCCATCTGGCGCCGATCGCCAACCGGTGGAACGAGGCCATGAGGATCGACGTGCGGTATCCGCCGGAGCACGCCGACTTTCTCGCGCGGTGCCACGCGGCCGGACAACGTAAGCCCACCCCGCTGCTGCTCCGGTATGAGGCGGGAGACTACAACTGCCTCCATCAGGACCTCTACGGCGAACATGTGTTTCCGCTGCAGCTCGCCATCCTGCTGTCCGATCCTGGGTATGACTTCAGTGGCGGAGAATTCGTGATGACGGAGCAGCGTCCCCGAATGCAATCGCGGGCGGAAGTCGTGCCGCTCCGGCAGGGCGACGGAGTCGTGTTCGCGGTCCATCACCGGCCGGTTCAAGGGACTCGCGGCGTGTACCGGGTCAACCTGCGCCACGGAGTCAGCAGCATTCGGTCGGGACGGCGCCACACGGTCGGGGTCATCTTTCACGATGCGGAGTGAGGAGCGGATGATCAGAGGGTTGGCCCGAGTCGCGTTGCTGTCGGCACCGGCCATCTTGCCCGCCACCATCGCGCATCGCCGCTATTCCGATCAGCCGCCACCTCGTCGAGCAGTCGGTTGAAGTCTGCCGCCGTGCCAGGCGTCCGGCTCACTGAGTCGATTCGCTCGCATCAGGGATCTTCCACCACCTCCACCCGCTCGATCCGATCGTCCTCGAGAATCCGCTCGGCCACTGCTTGTCCGCCATCGATCCGGCCGAAAATCGTATACTCGTGGTCCAGCAGCGGATTATCGACCAGATTGATGAACCACTGGCCGTCGCCGGTGTCGCGCCCGCGGGCGGAAATCCCCAGAGTGCCCCGCGCGTGGGTCCGCGAGGTCAGCTCGTCCCGCATGAACATCGAGTCCCCGACGTACTCGTTCGCATCCGGTCCGCCGCCCTGGATCACGAAGTTGGGCTCGACGCGCTGGAAGACCTTCCCATCGTAGAAGCCTTCTCGCACCAGTCGGAGCACTCGCGCGACCGTCGCGGGGGCCTCGTCGGGGAAGAGCCGCACGGTGAAACCGCCACCGCCGCTCGATGGCGCCATCGTCACCCGCAGCCGGATGTCGCGGCGGAGGAAGACGTCGGCCAGAGGCTCGGGGTGGATCGGTAGCGGTGCCGGCCGGGCCTCGACCGGCGCCCGGGTCCATTTCGTCAGCAGCCTGGCTGCCATGGTAGCGACGGTCGTATCGTAGTCGGCCAGATATGGACGAAGCCGATCTGTGTTGGCCGGCGAGCCGAGCTCCTTGATACGCTCGAGCATCGCCACCCGGGGGTCCTTCGAGTTCTCGCCTCGACCGGCGCTCAGCTTGTCGAGGGCGTCGAGCAACGCCGCAAGAGCGGCGGGATCTGGCGAGCCCTCCAGCGCCTGGGCCGCGGCCAGCGCGACCTGATGGCCGGTCGAACCGAGTGCCCGGATGTACACGCTGTCGGCCTGGTGCCCCACCGCAGTTGCGAGGCCGGCGATGGCCGCTTCCTGCACGTTGCGGTCGGGATCGGCCGCGAGCCGGAGCAGCACGGCCTGCTGCCTGACAAAGCCGGCTGCCCGAGCCGCGGACTGGCGGACTTCCCATAGCCCGGATGCAGCCGTCCGCGGCAGCAGCTTGGCTGCCGCCGCGGTATCGAGGCGGGCGAGCGCCAGAAGAGCGTGCGCGCCCGTTTGCCAGCGGTGGTCCGGCGGTCCCTTCGTCGTGGCGCTGGAGGCGAGGCGGCTCAGCACGGCCACCGCCGCTCCCGGCTCGGTGCATCCGCTGCCGAGCGAGTCGATGGCGGTGAGTACGACATAGGGATTGGGGTCGCGCGTAGCGGCCAGGATCGGGCCGCAGTCGGGCGGAGCGGCGCCCAGACGGGCTGCCGCGATCGCCTCGATGCGGACGATCGTGCTCGTGTCGGACTGGGCACGGCGGATCAGTACCCGTCGGAAGACGGGAGATAACGAGCCGGTGCCGCGCAGCATCATCCGCCGGGCTTCATCGTCCCCGTCGCGAGCGGCGCGCACGGCGGTGGCACTGTCGAGTCCGCCTGCAACCGCGAGCGTCAGCAGGGCGAGCCTCCGCACTGTGGTGTCCGGCGCGCTGCCGGACGCGCTTCGGAGCAGGACCACGGTCTCAGCGGTGAGATTCCCTGTCGCCCGCCTCGCCCGCGCCAGCGTGTACAGCCCGTGGACGAGGCCAGGCGTCGCTTGCGCTTGCAGCCGCGCGCGGATCGCATTCTCCGCCGCGCGGGCGGCGGCACTATCGGACAGCGGCAATCGCCCGAGAGACTGCGCGAGGGCATCGACGACCTGAAGATCTTGCTCTGTGGAGAGCGCGCGGGCGAGCACGGCCGCGGCTTCACGGGTGCCGAGCAGGGCTCGATCGGACGTCGTATCGCTGCGCCGAACCCGCCGCAGCGATTGCGCGACGGCGTTCGCGGCCTCGGCGCGGAGCGTCGGCATGGAGTCGGCGAGCGATTGGAGCAGCACCCGCCCGAGGTCGGGCCGCTGAAGTCGCCCGAGGCCACGGATAGCCAGGCGGCGAAGCAGCGTGTCGCTGCTCGTCAGCGCGGCCATGAGCGGGCCCAAGCCGCCGCGGGCGGTGCCTCGCGCGTCCTCGGCGACGAGCAGGCGCTGCAGAGCTGCGGTATCGACGGTTGACGCCGACTGGGCCACCCCCGGCGGGGCCGACAGCGTCAGGGCAACGCAGAGCAAAAGCTGGAGGCGTGTGAGCATCGGGATTCCGAAGGTGAGAAGGGACGCCTTACGCAAGCAGTGCGGCAGAGTTCCAGCCGTTGCCCGGCTATGTCCGGGTCGCCACACACGTCGGCATCACAGCCGGCGGGAGGGCGAGCTGTCCGGCCATGTCCCGCCGCATAATGATGTCTCCTGCAAAGGAAGCAGCGACCCCCGCTTGGGCGAAAGCCAGAAGAAGAAACGCCGCCAGAGTGACCTGAAAGACCAGGCTCGGGAGTGCCTGCCACTCGGTGGGCGGAGCACGCGACAAGATTCGCCATACACCTTCGCTCCTGATCCGGTAACCCCCGGAGGGCCGCACGCCTACATGCATTCGCAGCGGAGCGAATCTCTCGGGGTGGGGACCACGTAGGGGTACCCTGTCGCGGGTGGCCTCCTGCCGGTGCGACAAGATGGCAGTAGATTTCACCGCGGTCGAGCCGGCGCGGCCCCCTGGGTCGCGCTGGGCCGGGGAGCACGTATACGAGGATCGGAATTATGGTTATGGGAATGACACCATCACGAATAGGCGTGACCGCGGCGGCGTTGGTGGCCGCGATCGCCGGAACAGGATGCGGCGGCACCCACCGGCAGGCGATTCAGACCGCCCCCCAGCCCGCTGTCGCTGTTCCAGCCAACTATACCGAGGCCGACATACAGTTCATGTCGCACATGATCGGCCATCATGCCCAGGCCCTCGTGATGGCCGGGTGGGCGCCCACGCATGGGGCCAGCTCCTCCGTGCGCACCCTCGCCGAGCGTATCATCAACTCCCAGCAGGACGAGATCGCCACGATGCAGCGGTGGCTCCGCGATCGCAATCAGCCAGTGCCCGACCCGCGCGCACCCGGAATGAAGATGGCGATGCACGGTGCCGAGCATGAAATGCTGATGCCTGGAATGCTCACCGAGCCCCAGATGAAGCAGCTCGAGGCGGCGAGCGGAGAAGAGTTCGACCGGCTGTTTCTCACTTTCATGATCCAGCATCACCGCGGCGCCGTCACCATGGTGAAGGACCTGTTCGGATCCTACGGCGCCGCCCAAGACGAGACGGTATTCAAGTTCGCCTCCGACGTCAACGTCGATCAGTCCACCGAGATCGCCCGGATGGAGAGAATGCTCGCGGCTCTGCCTCCCGAAAGGACCACTCCGTGACGATTCCGGGTTCGACCGACCCCGCCCCCCCTTCTGCTCCCCCAAAGGAACCACCAATGCGATCCGCTGCTCCGATCCTGTCGTTGTCGCTCGCCGCGGTCCTCCTGGCCGCTACGGCGTGCGCCCACTCGAGCTCGAGCATGTCCACCACGGCGCCGAGCCCGGATCCTCGCGTGGGGCTCCACGCCGGGCTATGGGATGCCGGCGAAGCGGTGTGGAACCTGAAGGTGCTCTCGCAGAATCATCCGTCGAAGGACTTCCTCGACAAGACCAACTCCGACCTCTCCTTTACCGGCCACTACGCCATCCAGGGCAGCTACAACGGCTATCAGGTGTGGGACATCTCGAACCCGGCCAAACCCGCTCTGACGACGGCCTACGTCTGTCCGGCCTCGCAGAGCGACGTATCGGTCTACAAGAATCTGCTCTTTGTGTCGGGTGAGGGCCTCTCGGGGCGCCTCGACTGCGGGACGGAGGGCGTCAAGGACACGGTCAGCAAGGAGCGGCTGCGGGGCCTCCGCATCTTCGACATCAGCGACCTTACCAATCCCAAGAACGTGGGCAACGTACAGACCTGCCGAGGCTCGCACACCCACACGGTCCTGGTCGATCCGAAGGATTCCGAGAACGTCTACGTCTACATCTCCGGCTCGTCCATGGTCCGGTCTCCCAGCGAGCTTCCCGGCTGCGTGAACGCCCTGCCCTCGGCCGATACCAACTCCTCGCTGTTCCGCATCGAAGTCATCAAGGTGCCGCTGGCTCACCCGGAGCAGGCGGCCATCGTCAGCTCACCCCGGATCTTCAACGACCTCGCCGAGCCGGCGCGGCATGGCGAGACGCCGCAGGACAGCATCGCCAACGCCAAGGCCCTCGCCGACGCAAAAGCAGCAGGTGGGTTCGTGGCGACGATGCGGGGTCAGGAACGAGTCCTGCCGCCGCAATTCACGGAGCCGATGCTGGACAGTATCGTCAAGGCCCGGAATGGCTCTGGCGCACCGACGGCCGCGGATAGCGCCGCGCTGCGCGCCGCGCTGCCCGGGATGATCGCGGCGATGATGGGCAAGGCTCCGGCCGGTGCGGAGAACGCCCATCTGGGGCCGACCCAGTGCCACGACATCACCGTGTACCCGGCGATCGGCCTGGCCGGCGGGGCCTGCGAGGGGTACGGACTCCTCCTCGACATCAGCGATCCGACGCACCCGGTCCGCCTCGGCGCCGTATCCGACTCGAACTTCTCCTACTGGCACTCGGCGACGTTCAACAACGACGGCACCAAGATTCTCTTCTCGGATGAATGGGGCGGCGGCGGTCAGCCCAAGTGCCGCGCCACGGACAAGCGGGAATGGGGAGCGGACGCCATCTTCACGATCACCGATCGGAAGATGCAGTTCCAGGGCTACTACAAGCTGCCCGCGCCGCAAACGCCACAGGAAAACTGCGTGGCCCACAACGGCTCGCTGATCCCTATCCCCGGGCGCGACATCATGGTGCAGGCGTGGTATCAGGGCGGTATCTCGGTGTTCGACTGGACCGATGCCGCTCATCCCAAGGAGATCGCCTTCTTCGATCGCGGTCCGGTGGACTCGACCAAGATGGTCGGTGCCGGATCGTGGTCGGCCTACTGGTACAACGGAGTCATCGTCAGCTCCGAGATCGCGCGCGGGCTCGACATCTTCGAGCTCACGCCCAGCGGATTCATCTCCCAGAACGAGATCGACGCGGCGAAGACGGTGCACCTCGACTACCTGAACGTTCAGGGGCAGCCCAAGGCCGTCTGGCCCGCTTCGGTCTCGCTGGCGCGCGCCTATCTGGATCAGCTCGAGCGGTCGAAGGGCCTCGACCCGGCCAAGATCGCCACGGCGCGGAAGGCGCTGGACAAGGCCGACAAGGCGTCCGCAACCGAGCGGCGGGAGGCTCTGACTCAGCTGGCCGCCGAACTGGACAGCGACGTGGCCGCAGCGGGTGACGCGGCCAAGGTGCGGACGCTGGCCGGCACCGTGAAGAAGCTCGCCGCGACGGCGGACCTGGCTGGGCGCTCGTAGAGGTTACCGAACGGCGCTCGCACCGGCCGCAAAGCTGCTTACGAGTGAGGCAGCAGAGGTGTGAGCGCCAGCATGCCCAGCCAGATGACGAAGAAGCTGCTCACATCGAGCAGAATGCCCACGCGGATCATGCGCCACAGGGGCACGAGACCCGTCCCGAAGACGATGGCGTTGGGCGGTGTCGAGACCGGAAAGATGAAGCCGCAGGTGGCCGCCAGCCCGGCACCCAGTGCCGGGCGCACCGGATCGAAGCCCGACGCCTGGGCGGCGGCGATCACGATGGGCACAAGCAGCGTCGCCGAAGCGGTATTGGACGCGAACTCGCTGATCAGGATCGCCACGGCCACCGACACCGCGAGCAGGCCGGCTGGGGTGGAGGCGAGGCCGGTCCGGCTGATCCCTTCGCCGGCCCATCGAGCGATGCCCGTGGTCTCGGCCAGTGTGCCGAGAGAAAGGCCTCCCCCGAACAGCAGGATGATGCCCCAGTTCACCTGACGGCCTTCGGACCAGGTGAGGGCGAAACGGCGGTCACGCCAGTTGATCGGCGCGACGAAGAGCAGAGAGGCGCACAGGAGCGCCACCGCCGACTCGGGCAGCAGTCTCGTCAGGTCCTTCACCAGCTCCGCCTGCGGACCGGCCAGCGCGGATACCACCGCTGGCAGCGTCCAGAGGAATCCGGCGAGCGCGAAGGCGAGGATCGTCCACCGCCGTCCGGCCCTCTCCTCGAGGGTCTCCTCCTCCACGAGTCCGGCAGATGGATTGGTCCTCGCGCCGGTCAGGCCGCGTCCGAGGATCAGCCGAGTCCAGAAGATCGACAGCGCCAGCAACACGAGAGCGATCGGGCCCCCGAACGACAACCACGCGCCAAAGGTGACTCTCACACCGGCCAGCCGCTCGAGAAAGCCGGCCGTCAGAAGATTTGGCGGCGTGCCGATCAGCGTTGCCATCCCGCCGACCGACGCTCCGTAAGCCACCATCAGCAGCACACCCGAGGCCCAGGGCCGGGCCCGCGCCGCGCCCGGCTCCTCGCCTGCCTGCCGCACGGCGCCGACGGCGATCGGTGTCATCGCGGCCGCGGTCGCCGTGTTCGAAAGACACGTGGAGATGCCGGCCGACGCGACCCCGAATCCGGCGACGAGTCCGCCGGGACTCCGTCCGAATCTGCGGCTCCGCATCATCACGCCGGCGATGCGGCGGTCGAGCCCGTATTTGCGGACCGCCTCGGAAAGAAGGAAGCTCCCGATGAAGAGGAAGATGACCGGATCGGCGTAGGGCGCGAGCACGGCCCTGGCCGGTGCCACCCCGGTAATGATGCAGAGTGCGGAGGCCAGGAGCGCTGTGGCGGGCAACGGAATGGCTTCGGTCACCCAGAAGCAGATCGCCATGGTCAGGATGGCGAGGAGTCGGCGCGCCTCGGGCGGGTGGTTGCCCGGGTTCCAGAGATAGACGATGAGACCGAGCGACGGGCCGGCGAGAAACCCCGCCGTCTTCATGCTCCGCTCGAGAGTATCCTCGAAGCTGCGCATGCCGTCAGGAGTAGTGCTGCAGAACGTACCTCAGGAGCACGACGACGATGACGAGCACGAGCACGATCGCGAGGCCGAGGACGGGGAGGAACCGTCGTCCCCTGGCGATTGCCTCACGCTGTATCCGAAGGGCGTCTTGCTGATTGTCGCGTATCTCCTCGAGCAAGCGCACCACGCGGTCGTCGTCCACGGTACCGCCTTTCTCGAGCGAGGGTGTCACCTACGGCTCCATCGAGCCTTTTGCGCGTACCCCGACCCGCCCACCTCTTCGCCAATGCCGAAGATGAAGAATGCAGTAAACATGGCCATCGCCGCCAGCATCGGAGACCGCAACCCGCGACCGGCAGCGGACCACGAGCGCGGCGTGGCCTCCTAGTTGGCCCCTGTCGTCCCCACCGCTCCTCCGGCGGTGGCACATCCGGCTTTTGCAGCGGTGGGATCTTCGTGGTGAACTGGACACCGGTGACGCGGTCGGTATTGTCGTCACGCACGCGGTACGCGGCGGAAAAATCGTCCGACTGCTCGATCCACTCCTCCAGCACCGCCGCGAGCTCCCTCACCTGCTTCGCGTACGCCGCGTTGTCGGCGACGTTGTCGAGCTCCCACGGGTCGGTCGCCAGGTCGTACAGCTCGAGTCGAGCGCGCGGAGCCTCGAACAGGCGCCGCTGCGCCGCGGTGAGCCGCCCGGCCTCCGCGAGGGCGCGCAACGCCAGGAACGAGGGACTCGCGCCGATATCCGCGGCCGTGCAGAGCGGCAGTGCCGTATAGGCGTCGGTGCGGATCAGCTTGTAGCGCCCGCTGCGCACCGCCCGCTGGTGCTCGTCGCAGTCATGCCAGTTGCGCTCGCTGAAGACGTAGGTGCGGCCGGCGTACGAGGCGGGTGCGGTAAGCATTGGCCGAACGGTGCGGCCCTGCATCGCCTCGGGTGGCGTAGCTCCGGCGATATCCAGGAGCGTAGGCGCCAGGTCGACCGTACTCACGAGTCCACGGTCGTACACGACACCGGCGCGGACGACCCGTGGCCAGGAGAAGATGAGCGGCGTGCGAGTCCCGCCGTCGTACAAGGTCCCCTTCTCCCGCGGAAACGGCGGGCCGTTGTCACTGAGAAACACGACCAGCGTGTTGTCCCGCAGGTTCCTTCGCTCGAGCTCCGCCACCATGCTCCCGACCGCCTCGTCGAGGCGCGCGATCGCGTCGTAGTACAACGCCAGGTCGGCCCGTGTCCCGGGCGTGTCGGCGAAATACGGCGGCAGGGCCCCGCGCGCGGGGGGATGGCGGGGGCCGACAGGGTCGCGCTTGTACGGACGGTGCGGCTCATGAAACCCCACCCAGAGAAAGAACGGTCGAGTGCCGGCCGCGTCCAGGAAGCTCGGGAAGGCCTTCGCGGTCTCTGGTGAGTACCACTGGAACTGGCGCTCGCCGTTCGGCCCATAATGTGTCTTCGCCATGTGCCCGGTGAAGTAGCCCTGGTCCTGGAGATAGGACGGCACGAGGCGCTCCGTGTCCGGCAGCGGCGTGTGCAGGTCTTCCGCTCTGGTGGCGTGGGGGTACCTGCCGGTGAGGATGCTGATCCGGGAAGGACTGCATTGCGGCGTGGTGCCGAAGGCATACCGCACGCGCAGTCCCGACTCGGCGAGCCTGTCGATGTTGGGGGTGTGAATGGACGTGTTGCCGTATGACCCGGTATCGCGCCACCCGAGGTCGTCGGCAACAAGCACGAGGATGTTGGGCCGGGTCTCCGGGGATGCCTGCGCCACCACCACCGGAGGAGCGGTAGCCGCCAGCGCTGCGACCGCGCTCCCCGTGAGGATCCGGGCGCGCCGCAGGACCCGGATTGCCGTCATGATCATGCGGCCTGCCAGAAACGTTCGCCTGGAGCCCGCACACGACTCCATCTCGCCGACACCAGTCACCAGTCCTCCAGTCGTTCAGGTGACCAACGCATGCGCATGGGCCGTCAGGCAGCGACCACGTACTCGCTCTGGACCATGCCGCTCGGAAACGACCGCGTAGCCACGTGTTTGAATCGGATGTCGTGCGACAGGAACCCGAACAAGGGGATTCCACTTCCGAGAAGCACCGGTATGCGCGTGATGATCACGCGCTGGATCAGCCCGGCCTCCAGGAACCGCTGTATGGTCACTCCGCCATCGACATAAACATGCTTCATCCCACGTTGGGTGAGCCGCGTGGCGATTTCGGGTGGGGCGCCGGACATCACGTCACAGACGGCGCCCTCGGGCACCGTGACTTCCGAGAGACTCGTGCTGAGCACGACTACCGGCATCTTCCCGTAGGGCCAGGCGTCGAAAGCGAGCACCGTCTCGTACGTTTTCCGGCCGATAACGATGGCATCCACAGTGGCGATGAACTCGGTGTAGCCGTGCGGCTCGCCGCCGTCCATCGGCAGCCAGTCCAGCGCCCCGTCCGGGCGCGCGATGAACCCGTCGAGGCTCGTCGCGATGAACACCGATGCCTTCAAGTCACCCGCCACGCCTGCCCCGATCCGACGTGACCCTGGCAGCCTTGGTGGTGAGATAGTTGCGCTCCGGAATGTTCGTCGTCCGTTCCGCGGCGGCTCGGAAGTGCCCGATGGCGCGCTCGTGGTCTCCGGCCCTCTCGAGCAGGTGCGCGCGGACGGCGTCGAGGCGGTAATGTCCGGCCATCCGCGTGTCGGTGTCGAGCACCTTCAACAGCTCCAGCCCGGTTACCGGCCCCTTCACCATCGCCGCCGCAATCGCGTGGTTGAGCGCCACCATCGGGTTGTCGGACATTCGCTTGAGCATGTCGTACAGCGCGAAGATCTGCGGCCAGTCGGTGTCCTCGGCGCGCTCCGCTTCATCGTGCACGGCCGCGATCGCGGCCTGAAGCTGATACGACCCGATCGATCCCCTGCGAGCAGCGTCTCGGAGACGAGCTCGATTCCCTCGGCGATCAGACCACGATCCCACAGCGTTCGATCCTGCTCGTCGAGCGGAATCAGCTCGCCGTTCGGGCCGGTCCGCGCGGCGCGGCGCGCGTCGGTGAGCAGCATGAGCGCGAGCAAGCCGGTGACTTCGCCATCGTTCGGGAGCAGGCCGTGAACGAGCCCGCGTCAAGCCTGATTGCCTCGTTCGAGAGATCGGTGCGATGGAGCATCCGGCCCGCTGCTGCTGGTGTACCCCTCGTTGAAGATCAGGTACAGCACGTGCAGCACGGCGCTCGAGCCGCTCGGCGCGCTCCCCGTTGGTGGGCATGCTGAACGGAACCTTCGAGGCCTTGATGCTCTGCTTGGCGCGGCTGATCCGCTGCGCCATCGTCGCCTCCGGGACGAGAAACGCGTTGGCGATCTCTGCCGTGGTCAGGCCGCCCGACGGCGCGGAGGGTGAGGGCGATCGCCGACGGCGGCGTCAGCGCGGGATGACAACACATGAAGAGCAGGACGAGCGTATCGTCCCGCTCTATCGGCGAGATCAATGTCGGAGGACAGGCATCGAGCGCCGCGTCCGCCAGCAGGAGACTCGCTACGGCTTCCTCGCGGCGATCGTCTTGCCAGCTCGCTGCGCACCTGATCGGTGAGCCGCCGGACGGCGACCCGAAAGAGCCAGCCGCGCGGATTCGTCCGGAATACCTTCCACGGGCCACTGCGTCGCGGCCGCGATCAGGGCCTCCTGGACCGCGTCCTCCGCCATGGCGAAGTCGTCGTGACGCCGTGCGACTGCGCCAAGCACCTGTGGGGCGAGGTCGCGCAGCAGGTGCTCTATCGCGTGGCGTGGTTTCGGATCGAGGTCCACCCCAAATAGTAATTCGGACTCGCGGCGGCGTCACACATCCGCGGGGGGCCGCTCATCACCTGGCGCACCTCGATCGGAATGATGAGCGGGGCACCGCGGGGCCCCGGTGCTGCCGAGGCCTGAGCCGCGATCTCGTATGCCCGTTCCGGCCGGTCGACCTCGACGATCCAGTATCCAGCCAGGATTCCTTCGCCTCCGGGAATGGTCCGTCCGTCACCGCCGGCACGCCGCCTTTCCCCGCGCGCACCACTTTCGCCTCGCCGGGCGCGCTCAACCCCTCGGCGCCCACCAGCTCGCCGGAGTCGGTCAACTCCCGGTTCAGGCGATGCATGAAGTTGTGATGGGCCTTGAGGTCCTCCGGCGTCCAGGTGGACACTTGCCAATCACACGTCCCCCGGGGCACGTGCATCATCAGCATGTACCTCATGGTTCGTTCTCCTCTCAGGTTGGGGCGCCATCGTTGGCGCTCCCGTAGAGAAGTAGGAACCGGCCGCACGTTCTCTACATCGTGTCGAACGGAGCGCAGAACCCGGAACATGATTGCGGCTAGAAGAGAACCCGAACCAGCCAGCTCAGTCCCGCGAGCGCCACCGGCAACAAGGTGAGTCCCACGGAAAAGACGAAGCCGTAGCGCAACAGGACCGGCCCGATGGGCGGCGCCTGATCCCCGAGCACCCGCCTCAGCGCGAGATCGGTGAGGGGACCGAGGGTGTAGCACAGATTGGCCAGGACGGCGTACGCCAGCACGACCGGCCACGGAACAGCGAACGCAATCGGATGGGGCGGCAGATGAGCCAGGACGGTGACGGTGGTCAGCGATACCAGCCCTGCGCCTCCAACCCACACGTTGAACAGCGGACGCCGTGCTTCCCACCATCGGAGAACGGACCACCAGGTGCGGGGGTAGTAGAGCGGCGTGAAGAAGTATTTCTCGACGGCAGTCATAGGGGCGGTGGTAGAGTTGCCTCTACTTTGTCACACAAAGTCGATCCGCGCAAGCCCCGAGGCGCGCAGGCTCGGCGCAACACTATCGACCGACCCCCCGGGGCCGGACGCCCTGCTCATTCTGGGAAGATGGGTTCGAACAGGATCCCGGCCCGGCCGGGCGTTTCAACGAAGTGATACCGAACCCACGAGATCTGCGGGCGCGAGAGCTGCCGTGCGACGCCTCTCGCCCTGGAAGAAACCTGGGGAGCGAGGAGAAGGAGCCTTGGTTCCAGGGAGAAATTGATGGGCACCCCTCGAAACATGCGGCGGAGGTTCGGCACGTTGCGCAGGGTCCAATCGAAATGACCGAGCCCCCGAACCAGCAGGTCGTCGCTCGAGGTGATGTCGAAGTCGACGATGGCGAGCTGGCTTGCCCGATCGATCGCGAGAAGGTCGATCTCATCGTTGGGCTCGCAGGGAATCCCGGACGCGATGCCTTTGAGTCCGGCCTCGAGCGCCCCTTCGAATTCCTTCAGTGCCGCGGCGACCTGTTCGCGGGTGACAAAAGCGGTCGGCCGAAGCAGCAGGGCGCCCGGCGCGGCCTTTTCACGAGGCAACGGCCGCTCCAACGGCCGGTCGTTGACGGGCTCCGCACCCTCTTCCTCGACCTTGCGCGACAGGAACACGTGCGAGACATCCTCGAGTCCACGGCCGAGCGGCCGGTCAGTGCGACCGACATCCGGCCCTCTCGAGCCCGAGGGCTCATGCTGATCCATTGTCTATCGCCAGTGGAACCAGCCATTCCGGGGTTTGTGGCTCGTCCAGGACGATCAGGGAATCGTCTCCGCCGAACGGACTCGGCTCGACCGCCGGATTCTGCGGATCGGAACGCCACTGTCCGTCGATTACGTAGCGGTATCGGTAGCGGCCCGGCGCCAGCTTCAATGTCTTTTTCCACACGCCGCCGGTGGCCTCCATCTCGCCGCCGTCGGGCGTCCAGTCGTTGAAATCGCCCGCCAGCTGAACTTGCACTGCATCCGGCGCCTCGAGGGTGAACAGGACTCCGTCGCGTGTCACGACCGGCGCCGCCGCGACGTTGGCCTGCCCGACTGCCGTCGTCCGGGTCTCCTCTCCGAGCACCTCGTTAGCGAGAGCCTGATAGTCCTCGAACCCCGCCGAACGAATCGCATACTGGGTGATCGGCAGACCGTGGCTGGCCGCCTCGGCGAGCTTGACGCTCTGCCGAATGATCGTCGCGTAGTGCTCGCCGGCCAGGTGACGATGCACCTCCTCGACGACAGCCCTCACGAACGGCGTGCGGCCGGCGTACAGGGTGACGAGCACCCGGGCCGAGATTTGGTGGCCGGTTCCCTGCTCCAGCACCTCGAACGTCTCGAACAGCTTTCCAATGCCGTGCAGCGAGAAGAAACTCGGATCCATCGGGATGAGCGCTTCGCTGCACGCGTGGAGGGCATTGAAGGTGAGGAGGCCGACGTTCGGCGGGCAGTCCACGATGACGTAATCGTATCGGTCGGAAAGGGCGGCAATGGCTCGAGCCAGGATGGTCTCCCGGCCCGCGACCCCGGCGAGCGTCTCGGGAATCGCGCTCAGGCGGATATCGGTGGGCGCCAGATCGAAGTTGTCGCCCACTTGGCGGATGACATCGGCGAGGGTGATCTCGGGGCCGCCGTTTGCGTCGCGGAAGACGTCGTACATCGTCCGCGTCGGCGCAGCCTGGCCGGGCGACAGACCGAGCGTAGAGTGGCCCTGCGGGTCCATGTCGACGAGCAGGACTCGTCGTCCTGCCAGCGCGAGAAAGGCCGACAGGTTGATCGACGTGATGGTCTTTCCGCACCCACCCTTCTGGTTCACGACAGCGATCGTACGCATCGGGCACCTTTCCCTGATGGCCAAGACGCGTGAGACGGGCGGTGAAGGCGGTCCGGCGGAGAAGGCGTTCCTGCTGCTACGTTGTAGCACTCGCGACAGCGGATGTCAACCGTCACGCGCGCGACGCTGCCGATCCCTGCCGGCGCCTGCGCGAACATCGTCGCCGCGGCTATCATCGTAGAAGCGTCGAGCGGGACGGTACCAGCAGGCAAGCGGAGGACGAGGGCCGGCGCCGACGTGACCGTTCGTCCGCCGCGGCGTGAGCGCCGGCGGAAAGCAGCGACGGATCCAGGCAAACAAGGAGGAGACATGAAAATCGGCATCATCGGCGCGGGCCAGATCGGTGGGACTCTGGCGCGGCGCCTTACCGCACTCGGCTATGACGTGTCCATCGCCAACTCGCGTGGACCCGACACGCTGGCTGGACTGGTGAGCGAGACCGGGGCGAAGGCGGTGACGGTCGAACGGGCCGCCCGTGCGGGCGACATTGTCATTGTGAGCATCCCCCTCATGAGCGTTCCCCGGCTGCCGCGCGGCCTCTTCGACGGAGTGCCAGCCGACGTGGTGGTAGTGGACACAGGCAACTACTACCCGAAGCGTGATGGCAAGATCGAGGCGATCGAGAACGGCACCACCTCGAGTCGTTGGGTCTCCGACCGGATCGGCCGGCCGGTGGTCAAGACGTTCAACAACATCTACGCCAAGCACCTCCTGGAGCGTGGCAAGCCCAGCGGGACCAAGGGACGCATCGCGTTGCCGGTGGCGGGCGACGACCGGAAAGCAAAGGCCGTGATCATTGGGCTGCTCGACGAGCTCGGGTTCGACGGCGTGGATGCCGGGAGCCTGGACGAATCCTGGCGGCAGGAACCCGACACTCCGGTCTACGCGACCGATCTGGACGTCGAGGGCGTTCGCCGCGGACTGGCCGATGCGAAGCGGGCCCCGCACACGGCGGGAGCGGCGCGCGGATAGATTGGGGGATGCCCACCTATGTGGCCCGCATCGACCGTGATGGCAAGCCGCTCATGGAGCGGGCGGATGTGACGGTCGAGTTGCTCGAGGAGGGACGCTGGCGAGGGCGCTTCCTGCTTCCTCCGGGAACTACCTTGCCCCAGCGCGGGAAGATTTCGATCGTCTTCGTCGACGGCCGGCAAGGGCAAGCCTCCGTCGACCATATCCACCCGGCGTCATCGAAGAAAGCGCCGAGGCTCGTGGAGATCACGGGCATCGGCGCACTGGCGTAGGTCTCGGCTAGAGTACCGTCGGTTTCCATGCCGATCGTTCGGACTCGGTATAGTCGGGTCGTGCGACTCGCCCCTCCTCCGACGACCGGATACCGGCCTCGAGAATCGCCATGAGAGTCGTTGCTTGTGCCGGTGTGACCGGCGGCTCGCTCTCACGCTCGATGCTGTCACGAATCGCCCGGTAATACTCGAGGTAGTCCCCAGGCGGAGGGGGGACCTCTGTCACGGATTCCGCCTCTCCCGCAATCAACAGCGCATCCGGATCGCGGCCCCATCCCGGGGAGCCCGGCTTCTCGCCGCGGACAAGCTGAGCTTCCTGGGTGTCGGCATGGCGCTTGATGAGGCTCCCCGCGGTGCCCCGCACCAGGAAACGCAGTGGAGAGTCCGCAGCGATCATGCTCGAGGTCAGGATGACCCGCCTCGGGCCATACCCCAACACGGCGTGAAACCAGTCGACCGCCGACCCACCGCTTCGCTGAACCTGAAGGTCGGCCTGGACGGTCTCGGGGGGACCAAAGAGCATCAAGGCCTGATCGATCAGATGGGGTGCCAGATCGTACCACATGCCCGACCCCGGGCCCGCCCGCTCCCTCCAGCGATCGAGAACTTGCGGACGGTACCGGCTGAATTCCGCCTTGAATTCGACGACCTGTCCGATCCGGCCCGCGGCAAGCTCTCTGGCAATCCCGAGGAAGTCACTGTCCCACCGACGATTCTGGAAAACGGAGAGGACGCGCCCGGCCGCAGCCGAGGTGGCGGCGAGCGCGCGAGCCTCCGCCAGCGTGATCGTGAACGGCTTGTCGACCACCACGTGCTTGCCGGCGCGCAAGGCCACGTCCGCAAGCGGAGCGTGCGTGTCGTTGGGCGTCGCGACGACAACCAGGTCGACATCGCGATGTCCGGCTGCGACCAGCGGATCGGAGACGACCTGAACGCCAGGGTAGGCCGATTCCGCACTGCTCCGCTGGCGGGAGCCGATGACGGTCAGCGCCAGGCCGGGAGTCGCCGAGATCAAAGGCGCATGGAACACGCGGCCGGCGTAGCCGAAGCCGATGAGCGCCACACGGGTCGGCCCGTTCGACGTCGCCATCAAGCCCGCAGCATTCCGCGCGGCCGGTCGCGACGCGGAGCCCTCTTCATGGCGTACCCGCGAAGAAGGCGCTCAATTCGTCGGCGGTTCGTTCCGGTATCTCCTCGGGAAAGAAGTGACCCGCATCGAGCGCCTTCCTACGGACGTCGGTTGCCCAGGCGCGCCAGAGAGCAAGCGGGCCGCCCGCCTCGGCGTACCACGTATCCATAGGGCCCTGGCCGCTCCAAAGCACGAGGACCGGACAGTCTATGCGGTGCCCGGCTTGGCGGTCCTCTGCGTCATGCTCGACATCGATGCCTGCGGCAGCGCGATACTCCTCGCAGATGGCGTGAACGTGAGCGGGATCTCGCAGCGCTTCGACGTACGCCGCCCGCACATCGGATGTGAAGACGTCCGCGGGAGAACCCCAGCCGCCGATCGCATCATCTACGACGGCGTCAGGAGCGGCCGACACGAGCCGCTCGGGCAGCGGCTCGGGCTGGGCGAGCAGGGACCACGGCCAGAAGGCGTTGGCCAACCTCCTGTCGGCATGGTCCCAGACATCCGCGGTCGGAGCGATGTCGAGGACGGCGAGATGGTCTACCCGCTCCGGGTAGTCGAGCGCCAGACGATAGGCCACGCGGCCGCCGCGATCATGTCCCGCCACCGAGAAGCGCGCGAAACCCAGACTCTCCATTGCGGAGATCATGTCTTTCGCCATCGCTCGTTTGGCGTACGGCGCGTGATCCGGCCGAGAGGCGGGACATCCGCTACGGCCGTACCCACGAAGATCGGGACACATGACGGTGAAGCGGCGAGCGAGTATGGGTGCCACGTGTCGCCACATCAGATGCGTCTCCGGAAACCCGTGCAGCAGGAGTACGGCCGGCCCCGATCCGGCGCGGCGTAAGAAGATATTGGTTTCGTCCGTCTCTGCTTCGATCGCTTCGAAGTGCTCCAGCCTCTGGTTACCCGGCGTCATGGCTCACCCATCAACGACCCGGCTTGAAGACCATGTCCCAAATGGCGAGAAGCAGGATGACCATGATCAGTCGATAGCCCAGCACCCAGCGGCCGAGCAACGCCTTTCCTTCGGTGGCTCCCGCAGCGCTCTCACTCGCCACGCGTTGCAGCTTGATCCCCATCCGGCTCAGGTAGACCGCCCCGATCAGGAAGGCGGTGACAAACAGCGCCGTCCCGATGCGGACCCAAGGCAGAGAGAAATCCCACGCCTCGCTCTCGACCACCAGCCACACGCCGAACACGACGGTCCCTATGGTAGCCGGACCTAGGACGTGAGGGCCGGCGTAGGCCAATGTCGCGGCAAACTCGGCGACGGCGTCCGGGTCGGCGCTACGGCGAGATCGAGAGCCGAGGACGCTCAGCATGAGGCCTCCGCCCACCCAGACAACGGCGGAAAGGATATGCCCGAACAGAAGCCAGGTCTCGAGATTCATGGCCGAGAATCCATCATGCGAGCAGGATAGGTCAGAACGTGAATCCGGCCGGCATATTGTGATAATCCGGTCGATCCGCAAAGTCTTCCAGCGTACGCGCCATCGAGGATTCTCCTCCGGGCATGAGGCGGGCGTCAAGCCCTTACATCCAGTTCCTTCTGCCAACCGCTAAACCTATTGTTGGCTTGTCCCAACGCCGAGCACCCGATGACCGTACCCCTCGTCTATCACCATGTCGACGTCTTCACCCGGCATCCGTACAGTGGCAACAGCCTCGCCGTGTTTCCGGATGGGGACGGGCTGACGGGGCCGCAGATGCGGCGGATCACTCGAGAGCTGCGCCACTTCGAGTCGATCTTTCTCGAGCGCCATGATCGCGAACGGGCATGTCGGGCGCGCGTTTTCGATCTCATGCATGAACTGGACTTCGCCGGGCATCCCGTCATCGGCGCCGCCTGCGTGTTGCATGCCCTGAGCGGCACGGCGGAGAACGAGCGCTGGGCCATCCAGCTCAAGGCCCGCGCGGTCACGGTCGATACCCAGCGCAGAGCGCCGGGGCGCTTTGCGGCCGTCCTGGATCAGGGTCGAGCGGAGTTCCTCGGCGTGCCGGACGAGGCGCGGCGCGAGGAGATCGCCACATGGTTCTCGCTCGCCAAGGGTGACCTCGACCCCGATCTCGTGCCGGAAGTCGTCACGACGGGGCTGCGATATCTCGTCGTGCCAGTGGGTCCCGGAAGGCTCGAGGCGGCGAGGATCGCACTCGCCGACCTCACGCCTGGTCTCGAGCGCGTCGGCGCGCAGTATGCCTATCTGCTCGACACGACGGCCATGGAGGGCCGCCACTGGAATAACGACGGCCTCGTCGAGGACGTAGCCACGGGGAGCGGAGCGGGATGTGTTGCGGCGTATCTGCGGCGGCACGGTCGCATCGGAGACGGCGAGGACGGGACGTTGCGGCAGGGTCGCTTCGCCGGCCGGCCGAGCGAGATCACCATCCGGGCACACGGCACCGGTCGCGAGATCCGATCGGTCGAGGTCGGCGGCAGCGTGGTCCTGGTGGGAGAAGGCCGGCTGAATGCGCTACCGGGCAACGGCGAATGAGTGCCGCCACCACGCGCTGGACCGAAGGCTACGTGAGTACGAGCGGTGGCCTGGTCGTACGCGGCGGTGAGACCTTCAATTGCGATTATACCAGCGGGCCGGTGCCGGTAAAGTGAATGATGGTCGCCTCGGGGGTCCGGCTGTCGAAGGTCGTCTCGCTGACCCGTGCCGTCCCCTTCTGCCCTGTGTCGAAGGTGAGCGCGAGCCGTTCGTCCGGGAGAATCCCGTCGACGCTTCGAGACATGAACTCCCCCTTCCATGTCTGCCGCCCCGGGCTCAGGTCCGTGATGGTGACGTCCACCTCCACCTGCTTGAGGTCTTTGCGGTTGGAGCGCTCGATGAGCGCCAGGTATGCGGCCATACGGGACCTGCTTTCGGACTGGGAGAAGGACGCGCCGGGGGTCGTGGACTAGGGCCCCGCTCCTACAATAGTACTCAATACCCCCAGGCAGCGCTTCCACCGCCGAGGCGGCCTGCCAGGCTGCGACTCGCGAGCACTACGAAGGCCGTCGCAGCATGATGGTGCTCGCGGGTTTGCGGGCGCATGAGGGAATCCGTGGGCTCGCCCGGGCGGGCATCCCGCATGAAGCCCCGCCCGGTGAGCCTTGGGTCAGGTCAGGTCGCGTCGGGTGCGATGATATCCGGATAAGCCGCCACGAACAGCGTATGGAACTGGTCTGACGTGAGGATCTTGCCCTGCTTCTGGGCCTGATCGGCTATATCGAAGCCGAGCTCCGCCGCCTTCATCCGCTGGTTGGGTGTGCCGTGGTGACCGGGATTGTCGAAGGCGCAGTCGCCGATGTCGAAGAAGACCTGGAGGAACTGCGCGACCCGCTTCCGGTTCAACGCCGCCCCACGCTTGTGGGTGAGGTAATACGCCGAAAATGCGTCGGCCATCAGCTCGGTGTACCTGGTCTGCTCCGGCGGATCCCCCGCGGTCGCGAACGGGTCGTTGAAATAGCCCCGCTCGAACTGGATGTGGTGCCCGAATTCATGAGCATAGACCGCTTGGGGCGCCACGTCGTCGAAGCCGATTGCCTTGTAGCCTTCCAGCACGCCGTCGCCCATTATGATCTTGTCGGGGATCGATCCGTCGTCGGTCGTGACCGCGAAGGCGTTGAAGGTGAAGATCGGGTGGTTCCCGCCGTTCAGCGTCTGGGACTGAAGCAGCGCGTCATGAACGAGGGACGCGAAGAACGAAGACGTCGCCTGGTCCAGGCCAAAGAGCAGGGCGTACGTCGCGGCGGTCTTCTCCTCATTCAGCAACACGGAACCGTGCATCGCCACGAGCTGGATGTCGTCCGAGCGGATGTCCCAGAAGCGTTTCACGTCCCTTTCGGTCTTCGCCATAATCTGGTTGTACTCTCCGTTGTAGCCGAAGAACTGCGGCGTGGCCGTGGTCTCGAAGAAGAATGCTTCGTACGTTGGGATGGCATCGGCCGCGAGCTGAGCGAACAAGAGATCAAAGATGGCGGGTTCTTGGGTGGCGACCTCGTCGATCCTTCCGACGAGCCAGTCGATGAGCGGGGTCGACGGGGGACACACGTAATCGTTGGGATCGATCGCACGGCGAATGGCACCCGGCCCTTCCCTCTCGGTCATTCGCGCCGACGCAGGCGGCTTGATTCGATCGCGATCCAGATTGTAGCGTCCGGACTGCTGCGAGAGCTCCGGCCCGGTTTGAGGCGCGGTGGGCTCGGTCTTCTCGTCCTGACAACCTGCCGTGGCCAGAGCAAAGGCCAGAAGCGCACCGAGGAAGACGTGCCTTGTCATGGATCAATCTCCTGCTGGGAGCGTTGAAATGGGACACGAACTGGCATGTGGAAGCGTATAGCACCCCGAAGGCCGGAGCGACCGCTCGGCCGGGCATTCTAGTCTAGGTCCCGGAATCGCAGGCGACAAGGACGCGCGTGGCGGCCCTGTCACAAATGGACGGGCCTTCGTGTCATCTTTCCGAAGCATGGAAACGCGCGCGGAAGTATTCGCCTCGGCGAGGCCCCTGCTCTTCTCCATCGCCTACCGGATGCTCGGCAGCGTGATGGATGCCGAAGACCTGGTTCAGGACGCCTACCTTCGCTGGGAAGGCGCGCCCGAGACCGATGTGCGCTCGCCGCGGGCGTACCTCACGACCATCGTCACCCGCCTCGCCATCAACCACCTGCGCGCCGCGCGGACGAAGCGCGAAACCTACGTGGGGCCCTGGCTCCCGGAGCCGCTGGTGACCGAGGATCGCCCTGACACGGTGGAGCTGGCGGAGTCGCTCTCGATGGCGTTCCTCGTCCTTCTCGAGCGGCTTTCCCCGATCGAGCGGGCCGTGTTCCTGCTGCACGAAGTGTTCGATTTCGACTATGCTGAGATCGCTCGGATGGTGGACAAGTCCGTAGCGAACTGCCGTCAGCTCGTCACCCGCGCGAAAAAACGGATAGGTTCGTCGCCTGCTCGCTTCGAGGCCGAGCCGGCTCAGGCCCGGCGCCTGACGCAACGCTTCACCGAGGCGTCAGTCGACGGCGACCTGGACGGCCTCCTCACCTTGCTGGCCGAGGATATCACGCTCTGGGCGGACGGTGGCGGGAAGGCCAAGGGCGCCGCCCTCAACCCGGTGCGTGGGGCCGCGTCCGTCGCCCGATTCGTCCTCGGTGTCATGAGTCGCGTCGTTCCGGCGGGGACCATCGTCCGGCCGGCAGATATCAACGGGCAGGCGGGGTTCATCGCCTATCTGAGCGGGCGGCCTATGGCAGCGCTGATCCTCGACATCCAGAACGGCCGCATTCACACCATCTACGCCATCGCCAATCCCGACAAGCTGCAGGCCCTCCCGACGTCCTCTTAGTTCCTCCCGCTGTCACAAATCTCCCGGCCCGCTTGTCATGATCTCACAACTCAATGGGAGAATCCATGTCGGTGTATTCCATATCGCTGTTTCTGCATGTCGTCGGCGCCCTCGGGCTCTTCGCGGTGCTCGGGCTGGAATGGGCGGGGATCTACCAGTTGCGGCGCGCGACTGAAGCCGGCCAGGTCGGTGAATGGTTGAGGCTGCTGTCGCTGGCGGCTCGGCTCGTCGGAGTCGCCGCCGTCCTCACGCTCATCACCGGCATCTACATGACCGCCACCCGCTGGGGACCGCAAGGTTGGATCCTGGTGGGGCTCGCCGGGATGGTGGTCATCGCGGTGCCGGGCGGCGCAGTCAGCGGCCGGCGGACCGGCGGGATCGCCCGGGCGCTTGCGGAAGAGAACGGCCCGATCTCGACCGCGCTTCGAGGACGGCTCCACGATCCCGCCCTGGCGCTGTCGTTGCGGGTCCGTACGGCGCTCTTCATCGGCATCGTCTTCCTCATGACCACCGAACCGAGCACGGCCATTTCGATCGCGGCCATGGGGGTGGCGCTGGTGGCGGGTCTGGCCCCGGCGATTCCCGCGCGAGCCGCCCGCCGCCCGGGACGAATGGTTGGAGCCGCGCGATGAGGCTGACGATCGTCGCCGCCACTGGAGGCATCGGGCGACAGCTGCTCGAGCAGGCCGTAGCCGCGGGTCACGACGTCACTGCGGTCGTCCGAGATCCGGGAAAGCTGGTCTCGAGCCGCAACGGCATACGGGTCGTCGCGGCGGACCTGGCGAGTCCCGACCCGGCCGCCCTCGAGTCGGCTGTCGCCGGCGCGGACGCGGTGCTGTCGGGGCTCGGGCCGAGGGCAATGGCCAAGGCGGGTGTAGCGGAGCAAGGCACCCGGTCCATCGTACGATCGATGCAGGCGACCGGCGTTCGGCGCATCCTCGTGGTCAGCGCGGCGCCGATCTCGACCGTCCCGTCGTCCGGCCGGCCGAACCCGCCCAGGCACGACCCCGGAGAGGCGTTCTTCATGCGAACCCTCCTCACGCCCTTCGCAAAGACCGTCATGCGCGAGCGGTACGCCGACCTCGCGAGCATGGAGGACGTACTCCGTGCCAGCGAACTGGACTGGACGATCTTCCGCCCTCCGCGCCTGACGAACCAGCCGCTCACCGGCCATTATCGGACGGCGGTCGGGCGGAACCTGCCTGGCGGCTCTCACATTTCGCGCGCGGACGTTGCCCGTGCGATGCTGGCGGCAGTGGGGCAACCGGCGACGATCGGGCGGGAGATCGGGATCGCGTACTGACGAGGGAAGACCTGAACGCTCGGTCGCGGACCTTAGCGGAGCTTGCCGATCTGCTCCGCGAGCTCCCGGGCAACGAGCTGGAGCTCGATGTGCTCGGGATGGAGCGTGCCGTTACCGTGGGAACCGAGACTCTCGCGAACGGACTGGATGCCGTCGATGGCGCGACGGAGCTTCAGGCGCTCCACACGAATGGGAGCGAGCGGGCCTTTTCCCGCGGAGAGGATGGCCCACATGTTCGTCCGCATCGTATCGACGGAGCGCTTGAGCTCTTCGAGGCCGGGTGGGGTTGCCGGGGCGCGCGCCAGCCGGGAATCGACTTCGTCGAGGAGGCTGCGGAGCGTGGCGAGTTGTTGGGCAAGCGGCTCTTCTGCCATAGGGGAGACCTCGGATTCGAATTCGGTTTCATGGACGAGTTGTAAGCGGCTGCCGCATGCTGAACCCCATGATCGCTTTCTTCGTTTCGAATCAATTGACAACCGGGAAAGGCGGCGACGGCATCCGCGTATCGACGGCGGAAAGATATCATCCTGATCGGCCGCCACCAGCAGCAGGGTCGCGGTGCAAACGCGCGTGACCGTCAACAACCCGACGCTTCCGTACACCATCACGGTGACGCTCGCAACGGTGCGCGCCCGCATGCAGGCGACGGGCTCTTCGGGTACCGGGACCCTCGCCATCAGTTTCGGCGTCTCCGACGAGACTGGCGCGGTGGAGCAATTCGAGGTGACGGTGTCCGTGATGGGTACTCAGTTACCGACCCACGATCTCGAAGGGCCCCTTGGGTCGGATACCGGTAGTGTGGACAAGGAGCAGAGCGACGACTGCGATGGTCCGGCTGGAAACTCCTGCCCGCGAGTGTGCACAGTTGCGAAGCGTGCCCAGCAGCGGTCTCAGTCCTTCTCGCATACGTCATCAATGGCGAACATACGAAGAGGCGGAGCGAGGCAGTCTTCCTGCCTCGCTCCGCCTCTTCCAACTACGTGCTTCAGCGGCCGAAGTTGATCGCGCCGCCCAGCCCGAACGACGAGCTCGATCCGCTGAGGCCCATCGGAATGCTGACGCTGGGATTCACGCTGAACCGGGAATGGAACACGAACCCGGTGCCGAGCGTAAGCAAGCCATAGCTCTCGGAGCCGGACACCGAGTTCGTCCCGTCATCGACGGTGCTCCTGGTGTTGGCAAACTGGAAAGCCGCGTTGGGAAGGATCTGCACCTTCGAGCTCTTGTTGACCAGGGCGCCGAGCGAGGCACCGAACGCGAAGGTCCGGCTCGACAGGTCCACGCCGCTCCCCGCGATGTCGTTGGGACCCGACCCGAGGCTCAGGCTGGCGACCGGGCAGAGTTCGGCCGTCCGGCTCGTCTGGAGCGGGATCTGATATCCACCGCCGACGCCGAAGTCGAAGGACGAGCCGTCCAGACCGTCGTACGAGGTGGTGCCGATGCCGGCCTTACCGTACAGGCCCTTCGGCGCGCCGTACC
This sequence comes from uncultured Gemmatimonadales bacterium, assembly GCA_963722825.1. Classification (GTDB taxonomy): domain Bacteria; phylum Gemmatimonadota; class Gemmatimonadetes; order Gemmatimonadales; family GWC2-71-9; genus CAVVWJ01. Next base: position 1,692,458 of record CAVROI010000003.1, on the reverse strand, counting down.
CGAACGTGCCGCCAAAACCGTTGGCGCCATCCGCGAACGAGCTCCCGCCGGCGAGCTGCATGTGGCCGCTCGAGAAGGAGGGCATGCCGACGCAGGTCTGCGCCGCCGCCTTGGTGCCCAGCATGAGAGGAAGAGCCAACGAGAGAAGAAGAGTGCGCCGCATGCATGTCTCCCTGGCAGTGGGGTGAACCCCCGTCTAGGGGCAACCGGACGATCTCGCAGGACGCGAGACTCCTGGCTTTGCGTCCCCGCCTCGCGACGGGTTTGCCTTTGATCGAGTCGCCTCCAAGGACTACAACAGCAATGTGAATCAGGGGTTGGTGGCCTGGACCGCGTGCCACCGGGGGGTTCCGCCGGCAACCGTCATGCCAGGTGGGGTTGCTGCAAACAGATGCATCTCGCGTTGATCAATCGTGCTGAGGGACCCCGAACAAGCTGCCAGCAATTGCCACGTACGCTGCATCAGCTCCCGTCATACCTCGCGAGCCATACCGTGTGCTTACCACACTCGGGATCGTCGGCAAGGTACGCCTGCACGGAGAATCCATTCGACGCCAACAGCCGTTCGTACGCCGCGGTATCCAGGCTCGCATGGTACAGCTGCTCGCCGCAGTAGGAGCCGATGGCCTCGCCCTCCGTCTGGCCACTCGTGAACATCAACGGCGCACCAGGCACGGCATGCGCCGCGAAGCGCGCGAACATCGCGCGCTGATCATCCATATGCAAATGAAAGAGGCTGTCCCAGGCGAGGATGCCGTCGAAGCGCCGGCCCAGCGCCAGCTGCCGCATGTCCGTCACGAGCCACTCGGTGTCCGGATAGCGGCTATGACACATCTGGATCAACGACGGCGATGAGTCGACACCCATGACCCGGAATCCCGCCTCGACGATGTACCGCGCGATCGGCTCGCCCATGCCGCAGCCGATATCCAGAACGGTTCCCGACCGCCTTACATAGCCGAGGAACTGGTCGAGCCACGTCTTCTCCTGCAGGGAGCGGACACGATCGCGATCGTAGTCCCGAGCGTGCCGTTCGTAGAGATCGATAATTCGTTCGTTCAACACGGCTCAATGGGCGCCAAGGTAATCACGGGCAAATCGCTCGGTCTCGTCATCCGCGGGGAAGAAGGCCTCGATCGGTGGGCATCACATCAAGGTAAGCCGAACGCCACCACGTAATCTCCCTGCTTCGTTCCCAGCTTTCCGTGCCCGCCCGCCGCGATCACCACATACTGCTTTCCATCCAGCGTGTAGGTCATCGGCGTCGCCTGCCCTCCGGCGGGCAGCTCGTGCATCCACAGCTCCTTTCCCGTCTGCGAGTCGAACGCCCTCAAGAAAGGATCGATCGTCGCGGAGGTGAACACGAGGCCTCCGCTCGTGACCATCGGCCCTCCGAGGTTGATCGACCCGGTCTCCTTGCCCGGGGTCATCGTCCCGAGCGTCGCCTCCCACACTTTGTTCCCAGTAAACAGGTCCACCGCGACAGTGACTCCCCACGGTGGACGGTTACACGGCGGTCCACCCGGCGAAAAGAGAAACGTGCGGTAGATGCCGAACGGCGCGGGGTCCTGATCGCCGAATTCTCCGTAGATCCGATTGTCCTGCTCCTTCTTCATCTCCGCATGATACTCACCGCGCGGAATCATCTTCACCCAGGCGACCAGCCGGTTCGTGTTCGCGAACATCAGGTGGCGCTCAGGATCGTATGCCGCGCTGCCCCAGTTTACTCCCCCAACGTTGCCCGGCGCCACCACTGTCCCCTTGAGGGTTGGCGGGGTGAAGATCCCCTCGGAGCGCGAGCGCCCAATCTCGTCCGCGCACCACTTCACGCCCTCCGGAGTCGGGGCCCACGCATCGCCCGGCTCGAACTTTTCCGGCACCAGCGAGATCGTCGAGAACGGCTGGGTCGGCCAGCTCTCCTCGCCCGAAACGTCGGATTTCGGCACGGGACGCTCTTCCACCGGAAGCAGCGGCGTGCCGTTCAGCCGGTTCAGGACAAACACGTGGCCCATCTTCGTGTTGATGACCACCGCCGGCGTGCCGTCCTTCCAGGCGAACAAGGTCGGCTGCGCCGCTACGTCGTAGTCCCACAAATCGTGGTGCACTACCTGGAATCCCCAGACGAACGCTCCCGTCGAAGCCCGCAGCGCAACGACCGAGTTCGCCCATCTATCGTCGCCCTTTCGGATTCCTCCGTAATAGTCGGGGGCGGGGCTGCTCGTCGGGATGAACACCAGGTCGTGTACCGGATCCACCGAAAGCGTGGACCATGCGTTCCCCGCTCCGGTCCGTGGCTTCGTGTCTTTCGCCCAGGGGATCGGATCCCAGGTCCACCGCAGTGTCCCCGTGCGCGCATCGAACGCCCGCACGATCCCACGTCCCGTATCCACCTTCCAGTTATCCGCAATCGAAGAGCCCGAGATCACCAGATCGCCGTATATCGCAGGCGCGGAAGTGACCTGATAGCCGCCGGTCCACTCCGCCTGGGTCGCCGCATCACGATTGAGATCGATCTGACCCTTCACACCAAAATCCGCGCAAGGCTTCCCGGTCTCTCCGTCCAGCGCGACCAGCCGCCCGTCCAACGTGCCGATGAAGATTCGCAACCGGCACCGCTTCCCCCTCCTCGCCTTGGGATCAACCCAGGCCGACACGCCGCGCGACGTCACCTCCGAATAATCTCGCCGGAGGTCAAGCCGGGGATCGTATTCCCACACCTTCTGGCCACTCCGCGGATCGAGTGCGATCACGTGGTCATATTGCGTGCTCAGGTACAGCTTCTCTTCGACCAGGATCGGGGTCGCCTCGAATGCGGCCTTCCGCAGCAACTCCGTCTTGACGTCCAACGCTCCCGTGCGGTAGGTCCAGGCGACTGTCAGCTGCGCCACATTCGTCCGGTCGATCTGCCCCGCCGCCGAATACCGTGTCCCCCCCGCGTCGGCACCGTAACTGCCCCATCCCACGTCCGGCACCTTGGTCTGGCGCGAACCAGTCCCGGTAGTGGCCTGGGCGAAGGCACCCGAAGCACAAGCCAACAGGAGGCCGGACAATGCGCAGAAGCGGATGGCGCGGAGGATCGGAGAGTTTCTCATAGGAAGGGAACCATAATGACCGGACCCCTTTCCTCGCGCAACTCGAACAGCGGCGACCATCGGCGGCCGCCCGACTGCGGATGCGGACCGCCCACCTCGATACTTGACTGTTTGGTCAAGATGCGCTACGCTGCAGATATGGCTCGCCCCAAGTCCTTCGACGAAGACGCGGTATTGGATCAAGCGGTCCAGCTGTTCTTGGAACGTGGCTACGACGGTACTTCCCTCGCCGACCTCGAGGCCCACCTCGGACTCGGCCGGCAGAGCCTCTACAATACCTTCGGCGACAAACAGGCTCTCTTTCTCAAGGCGCTGGACCGATACCGGCGGGATGCCGTCCAGGCAGCCGTGGCAATGCTCAACGCACCGGACGCCGGGCTCCATGCCATTCGCGCCTTCTTTCAGGGTAGTGTCGAATCGTTGACAGCCCCGGGGCCCAGGTGTGGGTGCCTGGTGGCGAACACGATCCTTGAGCGTGGCTCGGAGGACCCGGATGCACTCCTGCGCTGTAACCACGCCCGGGACGTCCTGGAGCGGAGCTTTCGTCGCGCGCTGGCACGGGCCAAATCTGACGGGGATCTCGCCTCGGATCTCGACATTGACGCCGCGGCTACGATGCTGGTGATTCAGAACTACGGCCTCATCGTCCTGGCGAAGACCGGAGCCACGGCAGGAGAGCTGCACGCCGCCGTGGAGGTGCTGCTCAAGGAGCTGAAGTAACCCTTTTGTATCTTGTTTTTGACCGATCAGTCACAATCGTGGAGGTTCCAATGTCGGCAGGGTTGAAGATCGCTGGACGTGTGGCGCTGGTTACCGGAGCCAATCGCGGTATCGGACGCGCGTTGGTCGACGCGCTCCTCGAGCGAGGCGCGCGCAAGGTCTACGGAGGTGCTCGCAAGCCCGAGGCGCTGGCGGACCTCGCCACGAGCAAAGAGCGGGTGGTGCCGCTTCGGCTCGACATCACCAACGCAGCCGACGTGCGGCAGGCGGTGGCACAGGCGGAGGACGTGGATCTCCTGGTGAACAATGCGGCCGTGCTGGGCCATCTGTTTGGGGGATTCGAGGACGCCGTCTGGCTCGACGTGGCTCGGCAGGAGTATGAGACCAACGTGCTGGGGTCGCTCCGCGTCTCCCAGGCGTTCGCTCCGGTCCTGGCCCGGCACGGCGGGGGGACGATCGTCAACGTCAGCTCGGTGGCCGGGCTGGTCGGGATGCCGGGGGTGCTCACCTACAGTACGACTAAGGCCGCGCTCCACTCGCTCACCCAGAGCACCAGGCAGATGCTCCGCGGGCAAGGCACGTTCGTGGTGGGGGTCTATCCTGGTCCGGTGGACACCGACATGGCGGCAGACTTTGTATTCCCGAAGGTCTCGCCGGCGAGCGTGGCGCACGCCATTCTCGACGGGCTCGAGCGCGGACAGGAAGAGATCTATCCCGACCCGTTCGCGGTCGAGCATGGAGACGCGTACGCGGTGAATCCGAAGGATCTCGAGGGACGGATTGCCGCAATGATCGCAGCGGACTGATTCAGGCGGTCGCCATTACTACGGCGTGGTCCTTGATGCCGACGTCTGCCTGCGCCACACAACGTAAGGCCGAGCGGCCACGCCCTGGCGGCACGCGCCCCCGAACAGCTTCACCTTGATCATCGTCCCGTTGCCACCAGAACACCGCGCTGAGAGCGAATGTGAGGGCGAGAAACGTCGCGAGCACCGCTCGCGTGCCGTTCGCGCGCCTGTTCATGGGACTTCCTCCAAGTACGCCCGGAGCTCTCCGAAGATTCGCGCCAGATCAGGAAGCTGGTGGTTCGCATTGAGTCCGCTCGGGTTCGGCAGGACCCAGAGGGCACCCTTCCCAAACGACTCCGGCTGGCGCCCGACGCTGGCTCGGGGCCGGTTGAAGGCCACACGATAGGCACCGATCCCAAGTACCGCCACCGCCCGCGGACGGAACCGCCGGACCTTCCGCTCGAGCCGCCTTCGCCCAGCCAGAAGCTCGTCCGGTTTGAGTTCTGCCGCGGTAGCTGTCGCTCGGGCCACGAGATTCGTGATGCCCAGTCCGTACTCCAACAGCAGCCTCTCTTCCCAGGGCCGCACCTGCCGGTCCATGAAGCCGGCTGCATGAAGTGTGGGCCAGAATCGATTGCCCGGTCGAGCGAAGTGATGACCGGTAGCACCCGAGTAGAGCCCCGGGTTGATGCCGCAGAAGAGGACGGCCAGCCCGGGAGCGATCACATCCGGGACGGTCTTTCCGACCGCAGCGGCGATCTCAGCCTTGGTTGGTTTGTGAGCCGGGGCTGCATTCCCAAGCGACCCCCGGCGCCGTGCGCCAGGCATACCAGCCCCTCACGATGTATCTTCGCTCAGGTTTCGCAGCGGGAGAGTCTCGAGTCAGAATCTCGGTCATCGTTCCGGCGTCCGCTTCGTGAGAACGACGTGGGTGGCTTTGTCGTCGGGCCATTCGCCGTCGAGTGAGATCGAAAAGCCATGCGCGCACAACCTGGACATCAGCAGCCTCCGGGGCAGGATTACGAAGAGTGGAATAGGATAGACGTTCGCAATGGCAGGACGAAGAGTGCCAGTTTCGGCATGGTTGGCCCGTCAAAAGTCCCCTATCCGACCTGGCCTGCCAGGCGTATGATTGCTGATCTCTTCCTCACGGCCATGCGACTCCTTCAGCGACAATCGATCGCGAAAACGACACAGAGGTCCCGTCTCGCGGCCCTGATCATCGTGATGCTCTCAGCGTGCGAGAGCGAAGCGATCAACCGTCCGCACCGTCGGGGCGACGCTCGACAGCGATGGATACTCCCACCGACGATCGTCGGTGGCGGATAGCGGACGGGCTCGTTCATGTAGGCGTCGGCAGGCGGTAGAGACGGCGGCATGGAGAACCTCCTACTGCTTCAACTTCCGCGTGAAGTAGGTGAACTGGAGAGCATCGGTGAATGCACGCTCCTTGATGTTGGCGCCGGAGCCGTGCCCCCCTTCGATCACCTCATAGAAGAAATAGGGAATGCCCATCGCGCCCAGCTTCGCCGCGAACTTACGGGCGTGCTGGGGACCGACCCGATCGTCTTTGGTGGTGGTCCAGATGAGCGGCTGGGGGTACTTCCTGCCCAACTTGATGTTGTGGTAGGGCGAGATGGACGCGAGGAAGGCGCGTTCCTCGGGGACTGAGACACTCCCGTACTCGCCCACCCAGGACGCACCGGCCTGAATCCGTTCAAAGCGCAACATGTCGAGCAGAGGCACTTGGATCGCCACCGCGTTCCATAGCTCCGGATGCTGAGTGAACTCGACTCCCATAAGGAGCCCGCCATTGGAGCCGCCCTCGATGCCGAGCCGCCGCGGCGACGTGATCTTGCGGGCGATGAGGTCCTGAGCGACGGCGGTGAAATCGTCGTAGATCCGCTGGCGATTGGTCTTGAGGCCGGCCTCGTGCCACGCGGGGCCGAACTCGCCGCCGCCGCGGATATTGGCGAGCACGAACACTCCACCCCGCTCGAGCCAAAGCTTGCCGGTCGTCCCGACGTACGACGGCGTATTGGACACCTCGAAGCCGCCATAGGCGGTCATGAGCGTGGGAGTGGTGCCATCGTATCGCAGGTTCCGGGGACGCACAACGAAGTAGGGAATCTTCGTGCCATCCTTCGACGTTGCTTCCCGCTGCTCGACGATGTGGGACGAGGCATCGAACCGGGGCGCCAGGGCCTTGATCACCGCCGTCGTGCCGGCATCGGCATCGAGGTGCACCAGCGTAGTCGGCACAAGGAAGCCGGTCACGCCGAGAAAGGCGTCACTACTTCGGTCATCCGCGGCCACTACGGAAAGCGAGGAATTGTCGGGCAGGGTGAGCCTGCGGCGAGACCAGCGCCCATTCGCTTCCGGCGCATAGATAAACGCGCGCCCGCGCACGTCCTCGTACGTGGTAAGCACCAACCGGTCGCGCGTCGCCACGGAGCCATCGAAAGTCTCATGTGGGCCAGGTAGGAAGATGGCCGTCGGCTTGAGGTGTCCGGGATCCGTCGTCGCCGCCGCCAGATCCAACGACAGCAGGGAGCCGGCGACGAAGGTGGTGCCATTGGCGGTCCATGGTTCTGCCACCCGGATCAGCAGCCGATTCTGGAACAGGCCCAGGAGACCGACCTTCCGCGGCAGATCGAGTTGCTTGAGCCCCGTCGGCGTGATCAGGCGATTCTCCGACTCGAAGAATGAAACCCCGCGGTTGACGCCCAGCGCGCGGTGGCCCTCGCCATCGCTGAAGGCAAACGGAAAGCCCCAGACATCGGCGGCAGTGCCGCGGTAAATCTCGGCGGCGTTCGACAGCGGCGTGCCCCGCGTGAGTGACTTGACGATGAAGGGGTAACCCGAGGCGGTGAGATCGCCGGGCGTCCATTCGCGCGCTACCAGCAGCGTGTCCTCGCTGGCCCAGGCGGCGCCCTGTTTGCCGCGCGGCAGGGTGAATCCGCCCTGCACGAACCGTCCTGCCGCAAGGTCGAACTCCCGGATCGTTGCGGCATCCTCTCCGCCTTCGGACAACGAGATCAGGCAGCGCTGGCGGCTGGGTGAGTCGCAGTCGGCTCCCTGCCAGATCCAGTTCTTCCCCTCGGCGGTCGCGAGCGCGTCGAGGTCGAGCACCGTGGTCCATGCGGGTTCGGCGTTGGCGTAGTCCGCGATGGTCGTGGCCCGCCAGATGCCGCGCACGTGCTTCTCGTCCTGCCAGAAGTTGTAGACGCGTCCGTTAATGATCGTGGGGAACGGGATGCGATCCTTCGCTTCACCGATCTCGAGGGCTTCGGCGTAGAAGCCGGCGAAGCGAGGGTCCTTCTGCAGCACGCCCAGGGTCTTGGCATTTTCCGCCTTCACCCACTTGAGGGCCCTGGGTCCCTCGAGCTCTTCCAGCCAGAGAAACGGATCGACGCCGCCAGACGCCGTTTGGGCGGCGGCTGTCGTGGTGGCACAAACGGTGAGGGCCAGCGTGCCCATGACCGATAGCAGCCACTTAGTCATTTGGTGCCTCGCGAAGCGGTGACCGACGCAAAGGCTCACTCCTTGAATGGCGACTTGGATGGTCGCGCGCGGCCCGGACCACCCGGCTTGCCCAGCAGGCGCTGCAACTCCTCCTCGCTCAATTCGAACGGATCGGCCTCATACCCCGGTGGATCGATCCGGAGGATCTGGCCCGGGTTATCCTGGATGGGGTGGAACTCCCAGGCCGACCGGGAGAGATCGCGAACCTCCCATTCATGGCCCTCGGGATCGGTGAAGCGACGGTAGCCCATGGACACGCTCCTTGCGGTCAGTCTTTGGGATCACCTCCAAAGTACTGCTTCAGGGTGCTGCGTTGTCCACGGCAGCTCTCATCTGCCTGACCCAGTCGGGGATCACCCGGAGATACGTGCTGCTGTTCTGGGCGGGGCCCTGGACGTAGATGATGCCACCGTCGCGGGAGGGACGGTTGGACCAGCCCGACGTATCCGAGAAGCGCGGGTCGCGGGCCCAGAAGGTCGGCGGGCCGAGCGGCTCTCCGGTGTCGGCATTGATCCGTACCAGGTACCAGGCGATGCCCAGGCGGTAGAGGACCTCCGTTGCCGACAGCCAGAGCGGCTCGACGCCTTCCGACGCGATCTGCCAGCGACGTCCCGGCACCGGAAACCTGGTGACGATGACCTGGTTCCCCTCCTGGGTCTGATAGAGGATCAGCTTCTGGTTCGGCGACACCGAGGCGAACCTGGAGCCGGTCAGCACCGTGTCGAAGATCGCGTGCGCCGCACCGGGATCGAACCGCGTGATGATTGATCCACCCCAGCTCTGCGCCAGCGCGAGACGGTCGCTGAGATAGTCGATTGGGTCGAGACTGTATGAGTCGTACTCGGCACTGGCCAGCGTGTCCGGCCGGCCCCCGGAGCTCGGCGCGCCCCGCAAGACGGTCCAGCGGGTCGAATCACGCACGGCCAGGAGGAGCTGATCCCCGGTCGCGCTCCAGAGCGGGTGACGGATCATCCCGCCCCTGAGCCAGGTGAAGTGCTGACCGTTCTGCAGGTCGTAGATCCGGAGCTCGTTCGATTGGTTGCCCTGCACCGAGGCCGCCACCCAGCGGCGGTCGTGGCTCAGGTCGAAGCGCTGAAAGTCGCCGCTCTCCATCGGCAGCGGCCGCGGCACACCGCCCGCATGGAGCGTCACCAGCCGGCCGATCGTCGCGTCGACACCGGGCGCGTAGACCAGTGTCCCATTCGGCGCGATATCGAACTGACCCTCGCCCAGCGCCTCCCGTCGCATCCCATCCAGCAGGGGTACCGGCCGGTAGGCCAGGCGCTTCTCCGGGTCATACCGCGCGGCCAGCAGGTTGCCGTTGCTGGTGAGGTACACGAGGTAGCGACCATCGATCAGCGCGAACGCCGTCCCCGCCAACAGCTCACCGGCGGTTCCATCGGGCCGCGCGACGCGAATATTCCCCACCGCGCCCGACTCGGGGTCCAGCATGATCGCGGTCCGGTTGTAGGAGCAGATGAGCTGACCGAGTTCCGGGACCCACCGCCCGAAGACGCAACGGGCGATCAGCTTGGTGCGCGGTGTGCCTCCGCCCGCGTCGATCCAGTTGAACCGGTTGCCGTCGTCGGTACTCGCTCCCAACTGGGTATGCGACATCCATCCCAGCGCGTCGGTGCTCTTCCCGTCCAGCAGCAGTCTGGGCTCGCCGCCGGCGAGGGAAAGCAGGAGGACGCGATCGCCCCGGAGAAAGGCCACCCGGTTTCCGTCGGGCGAGATCCGCGGCGCGGTGGCGCCCCGGGTGCCGGCCAGCCGGTGTGCGTCTCCGTTCCGGAGGCTGCGATACCAGAGCTCGGTCGAGTCGCCCTGGCGGGCGGCGTAGACGGTGAAGTCGCCGGCCGGAGCGATCGAAATATTCCGGAGCGGCTCGCCGTAGGAGACGTTGGACGAGGTAACCGCGAAGCTCATGGCCGCACTGTCAGGCAGGACCGCATCGTACATCGTCGGCCCCTCCGAGGACGGCCGTCGGAGCGCCCAGACCGCCAGAGTCAAGAGTCCCACCGAGACGATGCCCAGTGCGAGACTGATTCCTCGCCACGGACCGCGGGTGGAACGCGCAGCGTGGGTGGAGCTGGTAGTCGTCCTGACGGTCGAGCCACCGGTCAGGGCCGTCGAGAACTCCGCAGCGGACGCGAAGCGGTCGGCCGGCAGCTTCTCCAGCGCGGTCAGCACCGCGTCCTCCACCGGCGGCGGAATCCGTTCCCGCCGGCCGATCAGCGGGACCGGCTTCTCGGTCATCACCTTTGCCACGATCGACTGTGCCGTCGGGCCGGTGAAGGGCGGCTCACCGAGCAGCATCTCGTAGGTCATGGCGCCGAGCGCATAGACGTCGGACCGTGGGGTGATCTCCCGGTTCCCCATGGCCTGCTCGGGACTCATGTAGTGGGGCGTGCCGAGGCTCATGCCGGTCTCGGTCATCCGGCTGCCGCCCGCCTTGCTCGCGGCCAGCGCGATGCCAAAGTCCGCCACCAGGGCGCGGCCATCGTGGAGCAGGATGTTCTCGGGCTTGATGTCGCGATGGATGACGTTGTGGCGATGGGCGTAGTCGAGCGCCGAGGCAACCTCGGTGGCGATGCGCACCGCATCGGCGATGGGGAGCTGCGTCTCGCGATTCAGGCGATCCCGCAGGGACTCGCCCTCGATGAACGGCATGACGTAGAAGAGAAAGGAGTCGGCGGCGCCGGAGTCGAACAGCGGTAGAATATGCGGGTGCTGCAGGTTGGCCGTCGTCTTGATCTCGGAGAGAAATCGATCGGCGCCGATGACCGCGGCCAGCTCGGGCCGCAGCACCTTGATCGCCACCTGGCGGTCGTGCTTGAGATCGTGGGCGAGGTAGACCGTCGCCATGCCGCCCTCGCCCAGCTTCCGCTCGAGGCGGTAGCGATCGGCCAGGGCGGACGCGAGGCGATCGAGGACAGGGTCGTCCACAGGTCCACACTCGTCTTCGGGAGTGGAGGCGCGAGCCCGGCGGAATACCGCCGAGCGATGTTAGTCGGGGATCGGGCGAAATATCGCCGCAGGGAGGCCCGGGGGCCAGCCGGACCAGCAACTCCTGGGAAGGGTCACTACTTCTCCGACCGTTCGAGAGATCGAACTCCTCGCTCAACCTGCGAAAGCCACGAGTTGCGGGCTCAAGACGCTATCTTAGGGCCGGCTTTCCGACGATGGGGGGAACGGAATTCCAATGAATTCGCCGATCACGGCCGCGGCGCGCGCGCTCGCGGCGGGTGATCCGCTCGGCGCATTGAAGCGGGTCGCCCTGCGAACCAACCCGCCCGCTCTCGCGCTTCGAGGCATCGCGATGGCGCAGCTCGGCGAGTTCGGTCGAGCGAAGGCCCTCCTGCGACGTGCCGCGCGCGCCTTCGGTCCCAAGCACCCCTTGGCCCGGGCGAGGTGCGTCGTCGCGGAGGCCGAGGTCGCACTCGCCTCGCGCGACCTGGGCTGGCCCGCGAGGGCGCTGGACGCGGCGCGAGCGACGCTCGAGGCCCACGGCGACCGGGCGAACGCCGCGCATGCGCGTTATATCGAGATCCGGCGCCTCCTCCTGATCGGGCGCATCGGCGAAGCCGAGCGCACGCTCGCCGAGCTCGAACCCGCCCCCTTCCCTCCCGCATCGAGAATCGTCCACGAGCTGCTGGTGGCAGGGATCGCGCTGCGGCGTATCCGCGCGAAGGCCGCGCGCGCGGCGCTCACTCGGGCCAGGCGCGCTGCGCGTCGCGCACGTATCCCTGCGCTCACCGCTGAAGTCGACAGCGCCTACCTCGCCCTGAGCACGCCCGCTGCGCGCCTGATGAGGCGTGGCGAAGAGCGACCCGTCCTGCTCGGGGAGGTCGAAACGGTGCTGGCCTCGCGCGCGCTCGTCGTGGATGCGTGCCGTCATGTCGTGCGTGACCGCGGCACGGGCGTCTCGCTCGCCAGGCGTCCGGTGTTGTTCGCGCTCGCGCGCGCGCTGGGCGAAGCGTGGCCGGCAGAGGTCTCGCGAGCCGCGCTCATCGCGCGCGCATTCCGGGTGAAGCGGGCGGATGAACCGCATCGCGGGCGGTTACGAGTGGAGCTTGGACGGCTTCGCGAGGTGCTGCGGGCGGTGGCCGACGTGCGCGCGACGAAGCACGGGTTCGCGCTGGTGCCGCGGCGCGCGCGCGAGGTCGCCGTGTTGGCGCCGCCCCTCGAACAGGATCATGGGGCGATGCTCGCCTTCCTCGCCGACGGGGAGTCGTGGTCGAGCTCGGCCCTTGCGCTCGCGCTTGGAACGAGCCAGCGCACCGTGCAGCGGTCGCTCGAGTCGCTGGCGGCGGCGGGCAAGGTGCAGTCGTTCGGTCGCGGGCGAGCTCGTCGCTGGACGAGCCCGCCCATGCCCGGATTCACGACGACTTTGTTACTCCCCGGTCCGCTCCTGATCGACTAGGATGGAAGCATTGATCCTATCGACCACCATCAGGAGGATGCCAGTGACGAATGCACAGCTCGCGATGAAGACACCCCCGATCGTGTCGCCCGAGGAGTGGGAGGCCGCGCGCCTCGACCTGCTCGTGAAAGAGAAGGAAGTGACCCGCGCCCGTGACGCGCTCGCCGCGGAGCGTCGGCGGATGCCGTGGGTGGCCGTGGAGAAGAAGTACGAGTTCGTCGGGCCCAAGGGCAAGGCGAGCCTGCTCGACCTGTTCGACGGTCGCCGTCAGCTCATCGTCTACCGCGCCTTCCTCGAGCCCGGCGTGGTGGGCTGGCCCGAGCATGCCTGCGTCGGCTGCTCTCTGGTGGCCGACCAGGTCGCCCACCCCGCCCACCTCAACGCCCGCGACACCACGCTCGTGTTCGCCTCGCGCGCGCCGCAGGCGGACATCCAGCGTGTGAAGGCGCGCATGGGCTGGGGTCTGATCCCGTGGTACACGATCACCGACAGCTTCGACAAGGACTTCGGCGTGGACGAGTGGCACGGCACCAACGCCTTCATCCGTTCAGGCGACAGCGTGTTCCGCACCTACTTCGTCAACAATCGCGGCGACGAGGTGATGGGCGGCACGTGGGCGTACCTCGACATCACGGCGCTCGGGCGCCAGGAGGAGTGGGAGGACTCGCCGGAGGGCTATCCCCAGACGCCCACGTACAAGTGGTGGAAGTGGCACGACGCGTACGGCGACGCCCAGCCGTCCGCCGAGAACCTGGAGCAGCTCCGGCGATACCGGGAAACGACGGGCAAGGGCAGCTGACCGCATGAGTCGGTCGCCCGCCGAGATCGTCCGCGAACATGGACCCTTTGCGGGCGCCGACCACGTGCACGGCGTCACCTATGACGGCCGCGACGTCTGGTTTGCCGCCGGAGAGAAGCTCAACGCCCTCGACCCGGCGAGCGGACAGATAGTGCGCTCGATCGCCGTCGCGGGGAATGCGGGAACGGCCTTCGACGGGCGATACCTGTATCAACTCGCCGGGGATCGCATCCAGAAGATCGACCCGAAGACGGGCCGTGTGCTCGCCACGATCCCGGCGCCCCGCGGCGATGGTGCCACGGGACTCACCTGGGCCGAAGGGACGCTCTGGGTGGGGAAGTATCGGGACCGGCAGATCCATCAGATCGATCCCCACACCGGGGCGATTCTTCGGACGATCGAGTCCAACCGCTTCGTCACCGGCGTCACCTGGATCGACGGAGAGCTCTGGCACGGCACGTGGGAAGGTGACGAGAGCGAGCTGAGGCGCGTCGATCCCCGAACGGGAGAGGTGCTGGAGACGCTCGAGATGCCGCCCGGGATGGGCGTCTCGGGACTCGAGTCCGATGGCGCCGGTCAGTTCTTCTGTGGCGGGGGCAAGAGCGGGAAGGTGAGAATCGTCCGCCGGCCCAAGAAAGGCACCGGGCCGGGCGGCTCCTGACGTGCAGTGGTCAGCCAGACCACGATCGGCACTCAGGAACGGAGGGCAGTCGGATGCCACTGATCGAAAGCGAGCTGCAGGAGCTCGAAACGGTGTACCTGCGACACCTGGGCGTGCCGCTGCCGTCGATCTATGAGCCGACCGCGGACGAGAACCCCTTCGGCTAGGCCCCACCCGATCATGCGAATCAGAGCGCACGCAATCAGAGAGAAAGGCGGACCGGCGGAGCCCTTCCTCTATGAGAGGACGCTCGGCAGCCGTGACGTCCTGGTGAGGATCACACATTGCAGCCTCGCGAGAGGCGACATCCAGTACATCGATAATGATTGGGGTGATGCACGGTATCCGCTGGTCCCCGGCCATGAAATCGTTGGAATCGTCGAAGAGGCCGGCTCCCAAGTCGCCGACCTGCGAACCGGCGATCGTGTCGGTGTCGGATACCAGCAAGAGGCGTGTTTCGAATGTTCGTTCTGCAGGCAGGGGCTCGAGCAACTCTGCCCCAGCCAGAAGGTCATTGCGGTAGACCGTTACGGCGGCCTGGCCGAACACATCGTCGTCGATGAACGATTCGCCTTCGGGCTCCCGCCGCAGCTCGACTCGGCCCCATCGGCGCCCTTGCTCTCGTCCGGCCTGACGGTATACGCGGGGATTCTTCGGGGCGGGCTGGCTCCCGGCTCTCGAGTGGCGGTGCTGGGCGCCGGAGGGCTCGGTCACCTGGCCGTCCAGTTCCTCCACAAGATGGGCCACCGCGTGACGGCGTTCTCGCATTCGCCGGCCAAGAGAGAGCTGATCGAGCGGCTGGGAGGAGTCTTCGCGGAAAGCTCGGACCCGAAGGGCCTGACGGAGCACCAGGGGGCGTTCGATTTCATCCTTTCGACGCTGAATGTCGCCTTCGACCTCGACACATTCGTGAGAATGCTGACACCACAGGGCCAGCTCTGCCTGGTGGCGGCGCCCTTGACGCAGCTGTCGCTGAGCGGCGGGCTGTTGAACAATTCTCGGCGATCCATTTACGGCAACTATATAGGGAGTCGGGCCGATACCATCCAGACGCTCGAGTTTTCGGCGAAGCATGGCATCGAGGCGATCGTCGATGTCATGCCGCTCGCTCGGGTGAACGAGGCCATCGAGAGAGTCAGGAACAGAGATGTCCGGATGGGGCTCGTGCTGGAGAGCTAGGGCTCCGCCATGCCCGTCGCGGCCGTCATGGCAACAGCGGCAGCCCCGCTCTCTTCACGATGGCCGCGAACCCCGGATTCCCGTGCAGCGGCTTGAATTTCCAGGCTCGATTGATCTCGGCCATGTTTGCCGCTTGCGCATCGAGGCCTCGCGCGAGCCAATCCAGCGTACGGGCGGTGTCTCCCAGGGCGAGGTAGACCCCCGCCACGTAGTCCTCGCGGACATACCCTGACCCCGTAACTGCGAGCGCGGCCGAGAGCTCGCGGCGAGCGGCCGTGGTATCGCCGGCCCGCGCCAGCGCCTCGGCGAGGTCCAGCATCTCCTCCGGCGTGGTCGGGGGCCTGGCCTTCAGCTCGGCGACGACCTCTGCTGCTCTGCCCCGCTGGATCAGCAACTTCTCAGCGCAGGCGTAGGACGCGATCCGTTGGAGAGCCTGGCAGAGCGCAGTCGCGCTGTCCAGCATCCCCAGATTGCTGAAGATGGTCTCTGCAAGATTCGTCGGCGCAAAGGAGAAGGGATTGTGCCGCCGGGCGCGGCGCGCCACCGCCAGCGCCGAATCGTCGAGGCCGCGTGCGTGCAGTAGCCATCCATAGTCGCCGGCGAAGGTCGTAGTGCTGTCCAGCGCGATCGCCTTCAGGTACTCCCGCTCGCCAGCCGGGTAATCGCGGACGTAGCTGCTGAGCAGGCTGCCCTTGAGGGCGTGCGCCCATGCCGACGTCGGATCCAGCGCCAGCGCCTTGTCGATCGCGGCGCGCATCGGAGGAACGGCCGCCCGCGGGGCAAGATAGGTATCGGCCAGGAAGAACCAGGCCTGGGCGATCCCGTTCCACGGGTCGGCATACGTGGAATCGAGGGCAGCGGCACGCTCGAACAGCGCAATCGCCTGATGGAGACCGGCCTCGACGTTTTGCTCGACCAGGAACTGGCCGCGAAGGACGAGATCGTGGCCCTCGGGGTTGGCGGTCCGGTGCGCTGCCAGTCCCGCATTGGCTCGCCGGGCGAGACCCACGCCGAGCACCGAACCGATCGCGGCGGCGGCGGAATCCTGCAGTGCATAGAGGTCCTTCTCGGTCACATCGTATCGCTGGCTCCAGAGGACCGCCTCATCCGCGACGTTCACCAGCGACACCGTCACCCGCAGCCGCTCATCGACCTTGCCCACGGTGCCCTCCACCATCGCATCTGCGGTAAGCAGCGTCCCGGCCTCTTGGGCGGTCTTCCCCCGCAGGGCAAAGGCCGAGCTGCGCGAGACGACGTGCAGTCCGGTCATCCCGGCCAGAGTAGTGGTCAGGTCCGTCGCCATCCCATCACCCAGGTAGGCATCGGAGGTGTCCCGGCTCCGCGACGCAAACGGGAGGACCCCCACCCGCTTGGCGCTCACCGTCGGCGGACCAGCGCCGGATCCCGTGGCTGGCATGCGATGGGTCGCGCGCCAGGCGCCGAAGCCGAGCAGCAGCAGCACGACGCCGAGCGCGATCGCCAGAGCGAGCCGTCGCGAGCGGGGCGCGGCCGCGGCCGCCACCGGCACCGTGGCCGTCGGGGTGATCCCGCCGCTCGGGGTCAGCACCGCCTCGAGCTGGGTGATCAGCTCCTCGGCGCTCTGGCAGCGATCGGAGGGCCGCTTCTCGAGGCACCGCATCACCAGCGCCGCCAGCGCCGGCGGCATGGTCCGGTGCGTCGTGACCGGATCGGCCGCCGTGGTGACGTGGGCCGCCAGTACCTGCTGCGGGTTCGCCGCGGCGAAGGGCGGCCGCCCCGCCAGCAGCTCGTACCCCACCACACCGAACGCGTAGATGTCGGCCCGATGATCCACGTGCGGGTCGGCCACCGCCTGTTCCGGCGCCATGTAGGTCGGCGTGCCCAGCGCGATGCCCACCGTGGTGAGCGACTGCCGTCCCGTGGCCTCACTCAACGCCTTGGCCACGCCGAAATCCATCACCAGCGCATGCCGGCCGCGGAGCATCACGTTCTCGGGCTTGAGATCGCGGTGAACGACGGCGTGGCGGTGGGCCTCGGAGAGTGCATCGGCGATGTCGCGGAGAATCCGCACCGCGTCGCCGATCGGCAGCTCGCCCTCCTTCACCAGCTTGTCGCGAAGCGACAGGCCATCGACGTACGGCATGACATAGAAGAGCAGGCCATCCGCCTCGCCCGAGTCGTAGAGCGGCAGGATGTGGGGGTGCTGCAGGGCGGCCGCCACTTTGATCTCGCGGAGGAAGCGTTCCTTGCCGAGCGACGCGGAGAGCTCTTCGCGCAGGACTTTCACCGCCACCTGGCGGTCGTGCTTGAGGTCCTGGGCGAGATACACGGTGGCCATGCCACCGGCGCCCAGCTCGCGCTCGATGCGGTAGCGGTCGGCGAGGGCGGCCGTGAGGCGATCGGCGGGCTCGCTCATCGCACGCCATCCACGGTGAAGATCTCGGAGAGATACGTCGCGGCGACATAGGCGTAGACGTGCGGATCGTCCGCCATCGCGAAGAAGACGAACCGCCACCGGCCACCGGGGGGCTCGCTCCCGAGCGCCGCAAGCGGCTCCCGGCGGCCTGTCGCGAGGTCGACACGGTCTACGGTGCGCGAGGTCGCGCTTCCGACGATGAGCGCACGCCCATCGGTGCTCCAGCGAATGACCTGGTCGTTGAACGAGAGCCCCGGAATCTCGCGGCCGCTCCCCCCGGCGAGCGGATACCGGCGGTGGCCCAGGGACGAACTGAACGCCGCGACTTCTTTCCCGTCCGGCGAGACGAATCCCGCACCCGTTCCCGCTGGGGTGACCGCCCGCGCCCCTCCACCCTCCAGCGGCTGGGCGTAGCAGCGGGAGGCTTCCCCCACCCGGTTCCCGCAGAAAAGGATCGATTTGCCGTCGGGGAACCAGTCTGCCGACCCGATGAACTCGAAGGGATCGATGCTGATTCGGCGTTCGGCACCCGTCCGGGTGGGATACAGGACGATCCTCGGCGGGGTCGAGGGGACGAAGGCCAGCAACCACTTCCCATCGGGCGAGAAGGCAGCGGACTCGCCCTCGCCCAGCCGGGCCACCTCGCCGCCACCGGTCTTCCGCAACATGACGTCGTAGTTGCCGCTGGCGCCGTAGCCGCCGTCGGTGAATGCCAGGAGCGAGCCGTCGCGCGAGAGCTTCGGGCCGAGCGAGGCGTCGAGCCAGGAGATGTCGAGCTCGCGCGGAGCCCCCGGCCCGCGCAACATCAACCGGTACGGCGCGTCATCGCGGGTCAGGAGCACCTGTCCGCTCCGAGAGATATCCTGCGCCGTGAGGTTGCCCGCGCCCGTCACAGCCACCCGCAGGCGTCCGCCGAGACTGATGGCGCGAACGACGTACCCGCTGTTGTCGTACGCCGAAAACAGCACCTCGTCGGCTCGGGGCAGCCACGCCAGCCCTTCAATGGACGTGAAGTCGCGGGTCACTGCGGTCGGCTTGCCTGCTCGATCCACGATCTTCACTGTGCCGCGGTCGTCCCAGCGAAACGGGTGCTCGGCAAAGGCGACATGCTTGCCGTCGGGTGAGATACGCGGATCGCTCAGGTAGCCGGAGGCTTCGTACAAGACCTTGCCGATGGGGAACTCGAGGCGGTCTCGGCCGCTCACATCATGGATGATGGCCAGCTCGGTGCCGTCCGGTGACCAGTCGGCCTCTCGTATGCTGTCGAGCACTTCTCGGGGAGCGCCTCCGCCGAGCGGGACGCGCGCCAGGGTTCCCTGAAAGAGACGGTGGCGCACGAATTCCGCGCGGACCAGGACGGCCAGCTCTCCTTTCGACGACACGGAGAGCAGGTGGGTCCCGGTGAGGCCGAGAGGGGTCGGCGCCGGATAGTCGGGGCGGATGATGAACACATCGGGGGCGCTGGTCTCCGCCGCCGAGCTGTAGACGATGGTCCGTCCGTCCGGCGCGAAACGGGCGTTGTAGATCGCTTCGCTGCGAAAGGACCGCTGCAGAAAGATCACGCTCGCCGGCTTGCCGTGTCCCCCGACCCAGCGGCCGGCCAGGACTCCCAGCGCCACGAGCGCCAGCGATCCGGCCACGATGGCGAAGCGGGGGACGCGGGCCTTGGCCGGGATGGATCGCACCATCGGGCCGTCGGAGCGCCCGTTCAGCGCCGCGGCAAACTCCATCGGAGTCCCGAACCGGTCCGCCGGAAGCTTCTCCAGGGCGGTCAGCACCGCCGCCTCCACCTGCGGGGTGACGCTCCTCCGCTGGGCTGTCAGGGGTGCCGGATCGGCCGTCATCACCTTCGCGACGATCGCCTGGGCCGTGCTGCCGGTGAAGGGCGGATCCCCGATCAGCATCTCGTAGGTGACGCAGCCGAGCGCGTACACGTCGGAACGCGCGGTGATCTCGCGCTCCCCCATCGCCTGTTCGGGGCTCATGTAGGTCGGCGTGCCGAGCGACATCCCGGTCTCGGTCATGCGCGACCCGCCGGCGTTGCTGGCGGCGAGCGCGATGCCGAAGTCGGCGACGAGCGCGGCGCCGTCGTGCAGCATGATGTTCTCGGGCTTGATGTCGCGGTGGATGACGCTGTGCCGGTGGGCGTAGTCGAGCGCGGCCGCGACCTCGGTCGCGAGGCGAAGCGCATCGGCGATCGGGAGTTGCTTCTCCCGATTCAGTCGGTCGCGGAGGGATTCTCCCTCCACGAACGGCATCACATAGTACGCGGTGCCGTTCACCTCGCCGGAATCGATCAGGCCCAGGATGTGGGGATGCTGCAGCGTGGCGATGGTCTTGATCTCGCGCAGGAACCGCTCGGCGCCGATCACCGCGGCGAGCTCGGGCCGGAGGACCTTGATGGCGACTTTGCGGTCATGTTTCAGATCTTGGGCCAGATACACCGTCGCCATGCCGCCCGCGCCCAGCTCACGCTCGATCCGGTAGCTACCGCTGAGCGAAGCGCCGAGTCGAGTCAGGGCCTCGCTCATGTGGTGCCCCGGCCGAGCCGGTCGAGCATGGCGGCGACTCGCGAGTCCCTCCGCAGCCGGTCGTGCCGGGGCGCCCGGGGGAACTGCACCAGCCAGACATCGTGCTTCGCGACGGCCTCGGTGAGGAGCGCAACCGCGGCCTCATGATCGCCCTGCTCCTCGAGCACCGCGGCCGTGGCTCCGGTGGCCGGGAGCCGTCCTCCCGATCGCGTCCGGACCCGGGCGAGGGTGGCCCGCGCTTCGGTCGCTCGGCCGGCGACGGCGTACGCGTACGCGAGCAGGCAGTGCACTTCCTCCGGGCGACCGGCCGGAAGGGGCCCGACCTGCCGATCGAGCAGGGTCACCGCCTCCGCCGCGCGTCCCAATCCCAGCAACGCGTTCGCCCGCCACTCCCAGGCGAGCATGAACGTGGAATCCAGTGCGATCGCGGCACTGGCCATCGAGTCGGCCGCGGCGAAGCGGCGCTCGGGTACCAGGACCTGGGCCTCCCATACCCGCGCGATCAGCGAGGCCGGCTCCAGCTCGAGCGCCCGGGCAATCCGCTCGTGCGCGGCGCGGTAGTCGCCCTGGCGGTTGGCGAACAGTCCGTACCATCCCCAGGTCGACGCGACCGTCGAGTCGAGCGTGAGGGCGCGGCGGAAGCTCGCCTCGGCGCGGCCACGCTCGCCCAGCAAGGTGTTGGCGTAGCCCAATGCGGCGTACGACTCGGCGATGGTCGAATCCATGGCGATCGAAGCCTGCGCCCGGGCATATCCGGGGTCTCGTGTCGCGGCCTGCTCGAAGAGCACGACCGCCTGCTGGAGCGCGCGCGCCCCCCGCCGGTTGAACAGCAGCTGCCCCTGCAAGAAGAGCGCGTGGGCTTGGGGGTCGGCGGTTTCGGCCCGCGCCGCGGCCACCGTGGACGGCAGACCGAGCGATCCGGGCAGCGTGGCCGCGACAGTGCGCGCGATCTCGTCCTGCACCGCGAACACGTTCGTCAGTGGCCGGTCGTACCTCTCGCTCCAGCGCACGGCCCCGTCGCCCGCCGACAACAGGGTTACGTTGATGCGCAGCTCGCCGCCGGCGTGCTGGACCGCGCCGGTGAGCAGCCAGCCGACGCCGAGCTCTCGGGCGATCGCCCGCTCATCGAGTCCCTTGGCCTGAAGCTCGGCGGCGCTGACCCGCCCGATGACCCGCACCCCGTTCTTCGCGAGGGCGCGCGTGATCTCTTCGGCGAGGCCGATGCCGAAGTAGTCGTCCGCCTTGTCGCCGCTGAGGTTCGCCAGCGGGAGCACGGCGATGGATCGCTCCGCCGCGTCGGGGATCGCGGCGGCCGCACCACGTGTCGCGCGAGAGCCCGTGCCCGGGTCGCGCGTCATCACCCACGCGCCGACGGCGACGACCAGCACCGCCGCGCCGACCCCGAGCGCCCAGACTCGCCGCCGTGTACGGGACACGACCGGGGACGGCGCGCCCGGAATCGACGTTCCCGGACCCGGCCCATGAGGCGTGGTCGCCGCGTCCAGCGCGGCGAGCAACTCGGCGGCCGACGCGGGCCGATGCCCCGGATCCTTCTCGAGGCAGCGCATGACGGAGTCAGCCAGCGGGGCGGGAATCGACGGAAGTCTCGAGGCGATCGGCGCCGGCGTCTCGGCAATGTGCGCGGCAACGAGCTGCTGGGCGGTCGTCCGTCCCGCGAACGGGTGTGCGCCAGTGAGCAGCTCGTACGCCATCACCCCCCACGCGTACAGGTCGGCGCGGGCATCGACCGCCGCACCGACGGCCTGCTCCGGCGCCATGTAGGCGGGGGTGCCCAAGGAGGTGCCGACCGAGGTGAGCGTTTCGCTGGTGTTCGAGGCCGTGAGCGAGGCGGTGAGTGCTTTCGCAATCCCGAAGTCGGTGACCATCGCGGTGCCGCCGGAGATGAGGACGTTCTCCGGCTTGATGTCGCGGTGGACGACCCCTTGCGCGTGGGCGTATGCGAGCGCCTTGGCAACGTCGCGCAGGATGTGCGTGGCCTCGCCGAACGCCATCGGGCCGCCGCCCGCCATGCGGGCGCGAAGCGAGAGCCCTTCGACAAATGGCATGGTGTAGTAGGGGAGGCCGTCCGCGTCGCCCGCGCTCAGCAGCGGGACGATGTTCGCCTGCTGGAGCCGCGCGGCGAGCCGGACCTCGCGCGTGAAGCGCTCGGCCGAGAGCCCCTCGAGGAGGTCCGGCGTGACGACCTTCACGACGACGGTGCGCCCGAGCGCCACCTCGTCGGCGACGAATACACGCGCCATCCCGCCGCCGCCCAGCTCGCGCTCGATGCGGTAGCTACGGCTCAGAGCCGACGTCAGACGCGCGTAGGCGTCGCTCATGGGATCTGAGGGAGAGCTACGGTCGTACGATCCGGCTCATGTAGGCGTCGCCATGGTAGTTGCTCTCGAGCACGACGACGCGCTTGAGATCTCGCGAAACGCTGATGCCCGCGATCGGGCGCGGCACTTTTCCGAGGAGCTCGGTCCGGCCCGGGCCATCCACCTTGTACAGCAGCGCCGATTCGGGCGTGTCCCACGGCGCAAAGAGGAGGGAGCCGTCATCGAGAAATCGCGCCGCCCCTTGTTCTGCCGCGCTGACTGTCCACATGCTGGGCGTCCCACCGTCGACGGAGACGACCGCGACCCCCATGGAGTCATAGGTGCCGGCGTTCCAGCCCAGAAGCGCCAACCGCTGCCCCTTCACATCCGCTGCCATGCTGTTGAATTCGCCGAACCACACCGGCTTCTTGATCTCTGCCGTCTTGCCGCCGCGCTGAACGACGACGCGGTCGAGCGTCGCAGGGATCCAGGCCCATCCGTCAGGGAGCGGGACTACGCTTTGCACGAGCGAATCAGGAATGTCCACCGATCGGCCCGAGGCGCCGGTCCGGACATCGACGAGACCGATGCGGACGCCCGTCGCAGTCTGTGTCGATACGGCCAGTGTCACCGAATCGACCCAGTTTACGCTGCGCAGGGCACCCGGGAGATTGAGTGGCGTCTCGCCGCCGCCTCCGAAGGGAACGACGGAGTAGCGCCGCTCGCTTGCCCCCGCAGTGCTCGGTCGATTTCGGACTAGCAGCAGTCGCCCGCCATCCGACGAGAGCTGGGCACCGAGGCGTGTCGACGCCTTCGCCAACCGTTCGGTATCGATGAATTTCCCCTTGAGCGCCTCGGGTAGCCCGAGCGCCCACAGGCTGTAATCCTGGGTCCCGTCGTCGATGACGAGTGTCGACCCATCGGCGGTGACGCTGAAGTTGTTGAAGTTGCCCGAGAGCAGCGTATCCTGGCGGGTCGCGAGTCGTCCGTTCGACGGATCGATTCCAATACGGACGATGGACTCGAAGCCCACACCGGAGCGAGTGAGCCAGAGCGCGTCGCCGGTGATCCGCCCCGGGCAGGTGCAGGAGTTGACGACGTGGTCGGCCACCTTGCCGTTCCGGTCGAAAACCTGCCAGAACCCGCGACCGGCCTGCACCACCAGCGCCACGATCCATCGCCCCCCGGGCGAAACGCTGAGCCCCGCGAGTCCTTGGCCCGGTCCTGCAACCCGGATGCTGTCCCGGACCGTCCCGTCGATCGACGCAACCTTCACCTGGAAGACCGAGTCTCCACCGGTCACCGGCGGCCCGATCAGCAGCGAGTCGCCACCCGCCCAGAACATCGCGGCACCGGTGCTCAGGTGGCGGGGCGGTCCGCCCAGTGCCGAGACGAGGTAATAACCCCAGCGGCCCTTCCAGGTCCCGACGAGGATCAGGTTGCGGCGGTCGGGGCTCCACTCAAGCCCGTAGGCCGCGGACGCGCCTTCGAGGACACGGTGCGTTGCGCTCCCACCGACATCCTGAACGTCGACCGAATACGAGCAACCCTTCGCGTCGCAGTTGTGGGTGATGTAGGCCAGCTGCTTACCGTCGGCACTCACTGCCGAGGCGTACACCGAGCCGGTCAAGGTGAGCTGGGTCCGATCGCGAAGGGCGAAGGAGGGGCCCCGCGCCCCGAGGCGCCCGATGGCGATGAACCCGCCGACCACAGCGGCGAGCACGGCCACCCCGGCCGCGATGCCGACGACCAGACGGCGCCGGGATCGCGGGGCGGGGAGCACCACGGTGGGAGCCACCGGCTTCGCGTCGAGGGCGCGGGCAAACTCACCCGCGCTGGCAAACCGGTCGGCCGGGGTCTTGTCGAGCGCGCGCGCGACCGCGGCGTCGATGGCCTCGGGCACCGAGCTTCGCACCACGCGCAGATGGACGGGCCGTTCGGTCATCAGCTTCGCGATCATTGCCTGCGCGGTGGGGCCGGTCACCGGCGGCTCGCCGGCGAGCATCTCGTAGAGCACGGCGGCCAGCGAGTAGAGATCGCTCCGCGCGTCGAGCTGGCGGTCGCCGGTGGCCTGCTCCGGGCTCATGTACTGCGGCGTGCCGAGGGAGAGGCCGGTCTCGGTCAGGCGGTTGCCGCCGGCCTCGCTCACGGCCAGCGCGATGCCGAAGTCGGCCAGCATCGCCTCGCCCTCGAGCAGCAGGATGTTCTCCGGCTTGATGTCCCGGTGCACAACGCCGTGCCGGTGGGCGTAGTCGAGCGCGCTCGCCACCTGCCGGGTAATGGTGAGCGCCTCCTCGAGGCCGAGCTGATGCTCGCGGTTGAGCTTGTCCCGGAGCGACTCGCCGCGGACCAGGGGCAGCACGTAATAGAGGAACCCGCCCTCCGCGCCCGAGTCGATGAGGGTGAGGATGTGGGGATGGTCGAGCCGGGCCGTGATCTTGATCTCGGCCAGGAATCGTTCGGCGCCCAGCACGGCGCCCAGCTCGGGCCGCAGCACCTTGAGCGCGACCTCGCGGTCGTGCTTGAGGTCGGTGGCGAGATAGACGGTCGCCATCCCACCGGCACCGAGCTGGCGCTCGATCCGGTAGCGCTCTTCCAGCGCCGTGCTGAGTCGGGCCAGATCGCTCATGGTGCCCTCGAACAAGGGGTCACGGGACGGCTGGTTCGCAGGAATCCTACGGGGAAGCACGACACGATCCGGTCGAGCCCGCCCGCCACTACCTGGGGATGTTGGTGGAGTTCGCCCTAAGTATCGCTCCGCCCGGCTCCGGCGGCCAGCGGCGGCCACGTGGCCCCAGAGCGAGGGAATCGGCCCGAGGTCGACATGAGGGATGAGCCGCGCCTCCGCGCGGGCGTCGGAGACCGGGAAGTACAGGTCGGTCCGGCCCGGCAGGTAGAGCACCCGCGCGCGGATCGACGCGAGCGCCCGCTCGATGCTGCCATCGAAGCCCGGCGTCGCGCCGACGTCGTGGTGCTGCCAGGTCTCCGCCTGGAGGATCAGGTCATTGGCATCGAGGCCGGCGAAGAGGCTGTCCGAGAAGTACCCCACCGACTCGTAGCTGTCGTCCGGCGGCCAGGTGGGACCCTTCCACAGCTTGTCGTGCCACCACTGCTGCGATGTGAGCCGGCCGGCCCAGATCAGGCCGAAGAGATGGATGCCCTGCTTCGGCGGCGCCGCGTAGTCACCACCGCGGAAGGCGGTGTCGCTCTCGATGGCGGCGATCTGCGCCGCCAGCCGGACCCTGCCGTGCGGCCAGCACCGGGCCGTGCCCGCCAACGCCACGATGCGATCGCTGAAGCCGGGATAGCTGACGCCCACTGAAACGCCTGCTCGGCGCCCATGGAGAATCCGATGACGGCCGCCAGGTGAGTGACGTGCAGCTCGTCTATCAGAACAGCCCGGTCGCGACCGGGAAGCACCGCGTAGTATCCAGGGCCAGGCCGGGACCGATGAGCCAATCGTTGTCGTGATGGTCCGCCATGTAGCTAGAGGGCAGGAGGATAACGTGGTCCTTCCGCGCATTGGGCCGGCCGTACGTGCCGTAGCTCACGACGGTGTGCGGCAGCGTGGTCCCGTCCTCGAAGGTGAAGCGCTCGGGAGGACGAAGAGATGGTGCGCGGCGTGGTCGGTCGGGGCCGCCTGCACGGGGGACGGGGCCGTCGCGAGTAGCAGCGCCGGGACGGTCGCGCGGGCTTCGCACATCTTGTCGCCTCGATGCCATGGCTGGTTCGAAGCTGGTCGGGACATGGTGAGGCTGTTCATTCGGGTGGCGATTGAAGATAGACTTGGAGCCGACATGACCGACCAAACCTTTCGCCGGGACCTCGACGCGGCCACCGGCTACCAGGAGCTGCTGGTCCCCGCGCTGATGGAGGAATGGGCGCCGAGGGTGGCCGAGGCGGCCGGGATTCATCCAGGCGACCGGGTGCTCGACGTCGCCTGCGGCACCGGTGTGCTCACCCGCGAAGCCGCCAGCCGAGCCGGACCCACCGGAGCCGTTACCGGACTCGATCTGAGTCCGGAGATGCTGGCGGTCGCCGCACGGCTGAGTCCCGGACTGCGATGGCAGCAGGGCAGCGCCGAGGCGTTGCCGTTCGCGGACCAGTCGTTCGATGCCGTCGTGAGCCAGTTCGGGTTGATGTTCTTCCCCGATCCGGTCGCAGGGCTCCGGGAGATGGTGCGAGTGCTGGTGCCCGGCGGGCGACTCGCGGTGGCCGTATGGGCTTCGCTGGCCGACACGCCGGCGTATGCGGCGGAGGTGGAGCTGGTGGAGCGGCTCGCGGGCAGAGAGGCGGGGAATGCCCTGCGGGCGCCGTTCGTGTTGGGCGACCCGAAGCGGATGGCGGAGCTCTGCGCCGCGGCTGGGATCAAGGGAGCACGCGCTTCCCTGCGGCCGGGACGGGGACGGTTTCCCAGCATCAGAACGATGGTCGAGGTGGATGTGCGGGCCTGGCTGCAGATCGTCGGGATCCGGCTGGACGAGGGGCTGATCGAGACGATTCTCCGGGAATCGGAGACGGCGTTGCGGCCGTTTCTCACGGTGGATGGCGGCGGGGTCGAGTTCGATTCCCCCGCGGTGCTGGCGACGGCCACGCGATGAGCGTTCACACCTTAGGCTTCCATAGTGCTGCGTCCAGGATGGACCAGAGATGAATGAGCCACCCCATCCAGATCAGCCACAACAAGGCCGCCATGACGAACTGGACGAACGCCATCCCCAGGCGTCCCTGCAGCAGTTGCCCCAACCCCGGAATGAAGAAGCTCGCGAGCGCGGCGATCACGTTGCCAGTCGAGCCTTGTCCTGCCATCGTGCCTCCGATCAGCCTGCTCACGACCCGTTGATCTCGATCGGTCCTTCCCCGAGATCAATGACCAGGCTGTGAATGTGAATCTCGAACCACTCCTGCAGGATGGTGAAGCTACGATTTCGCGGCCAGGTCTCCGGAGCCTCCTGCCATGCGTCCAGCTCGTGCTCGAACATGAACTCGCTGTTTGCCACGACGAACTCCTGGATCCCTTCAATCGTCGAGAGCTCGGGGACGAGAAAGGCCGTGCCGCTTTCACCCCCAGGCTCCTCCACGAAGCGAGGGCCATCACTGAAGCTATTTGCCCAATCGCGATATGGCTGCTTGGGCCTCAGGATCACGACGCTGCGATTGACGAGTGTCATTGCCTGGCCGCTCTCGAGAAGTGCATGGCGTTCGACGTGCGCGCCACTAACTAGTATCAGCCTGCGATGACGACGGCCAGCGCGTACGGTCGTCCTGCCGGGCTGTCCTATTGATTGAGACCCGGTGTCCCCCATCCGCGCGGCGCTTCCCACGGTCACGCGGGTCTCCCGACCGCGCGATCGGGAGGATTCCAGGCCGGATTTCTCGCATCAGGACGGCCAGCCCATCCTCCTGGCGTTCAATCGCATGCATCAGATGCGCGAGCGGGGCGACATGAAGGTCGTCGCCCCCGTCTCGAGCTCGATCGCATCCCTCGACGGCGCGTTTCCGTGGTCGATGCGCGTCGTCGCTTTCATCCGATCTGCCGGCGTGGAGCCATCAGAGCCGGTGGAGCAAGCGCGCCCGTCGGGTGATGTGAGGCCCGCCGCGTGAGCGTGGTGTCGTCAGTGGTGAGCGCGGGTGCATGAACCGCCTCCGAGAGTCCGGACTTTCGGTGGCGGTGCCGTCTTACTCCACGAAGCGTCGGAGCGTCGCTGGTGTCCGTGCGCTCCCGCCGACAGATTACGACGCCTCCCACCGGAGCCATCGTGTCCCAACATCCTCAGCAGAAGCCCGCCGGCGTCCGCGAGTTCTCGCCACGGTCCATCCTGGTCGGGCTCCTCGTCGCACTGGTGATCGGCGCGTCGTACCCGTACATGGTGCTCAAGTTCGGCTTCGGCCCGAACGTCTCGGTGGTTTCGGCGTTCTTCGGGTTCCTGGCCCTGGGGCTGTTCTCGCGGAGCTACAACCGCTGGGAGAACAACGTCGTGCAGACGGCGGGGACGACCGCCGGACAGATCGCCTTCCTCTGCTGGCTGCTGGCCGCGTTCGACATCATGGCCGCGGAGCCGGGGAGCAGACTCCAGTTGCGGCTCACGTGGGCACAGACCTGGATCTGGCTCTCGGCATCGGGGCTTCTCGGCGTGTTCCTGGCCGTGCCGCTCCGGCGGCACTTCATCGAGGACGAGCAGCTCCGCTTTGCCGACGGCGTGGCGGCCGGCGAGACGCTCATCATGCTCGACTCGCACGGACCCGAGGCCCGCCAGTCGGCGTTCGCCATGGTGGCCTCATTGGTGGCCTCGGGGCTCACCTTCCTGGCCACGCAGCTTCGCTGGGTCGCCGACGCCGTGCCGGTCACCCTCAACGCCTTCTCGGCCCGCGCCGGGGTCGGCTTCGCGGTCTCGCTGCTCAACATCGGCTCGGGGATCATCATCGGCCCCCGGGTGAGCACGAGCATGATGATCGGCGCGCTGATCGGCTGGGTGCTGTTTCCACCGTGGCTGCTCCGGCACGGACTCATCGCGCCGGACGCGAAGCGCGTGGACATCCTGCTTACGGTCATGTGGCCCGCGGTCGGGATGATGGTCGCCGCGGGAATTGCCGGGCTCGTGCTCCGCTGGCGGGTGCTGCTCAAGAGCTTCCAGGGACTTACCGCCGCGCGCGCCGAAGCGTACGACCTGCCGCTCCACTGGGTCTGGACCGGGTGCGCGGCCTCGGCAACCGTCCTGCTGGTCGTGCAGCGAATCTTCTTCGGGACGCCGGTGTGGCAGTCGGTCATCGCCATCTTTCTCGCGCTGCCGCTCGGGCTGGTGGCGCTCCGCGTGCTGGGCGAGACCAACTGGGGCCCGATCAGCACCATGGTGAATCTGGTGCAGGCAATCTTCGGTGTGCTCGCGCCGGGCGACCTCCGGGCCAGCATGGTGTCGAGCGGGATCACCGGTGCCGTGGCGGCGGAGTCGGAAGGCCTGATGCAGGACTTCAAGGCCGGCTGGATGATCCGATCCACGCCGAGGATCCTGACCTACATGCAGCTCATGGCGGTGCCGGTCGGCGCGCTGGCGCTGGCGGTCATGTACCCACTCATCCGGGACACGTACGGCATCGTGGGCGAGCACGCGCAACTTCTGAGTCCGACGTCGCAGCGGTGGGTGGGGTTCGCCAAGGTGGTGACGCACGAACTGGGGACCGGGGGACCGGTCTCGGCCGCCGCGGCCGCGCGGATCGCGTGGATGAAGAGCTCGTTCGCCTGGGGCGCGGCGCTCGGCGTGCTGATCACGCTGCTCGAGCTGCGCCCGGCGTGGCGGCGATTCGTTCCATCGCCCACGGGTATGGGCATCGCGGCGCTGATCCCCTTCAGCGCGGTGACCGGCATCTTCACGGGCGCAATGCTGGACCTGGCCTGGAAGCGGGTGGCGCCGCGAAACCAGGCGCAGTACTCGATACCGGCGGCGTCGGGACTCATCGCGGGCGAGGCCCTGGTGGCGGTGGTCATTCCACTGCTCGTCACGCTGGGACTGCTCAAGCTGTGACGCCGAGACTGGCCGCAAAGCACGTGAAGTCAGAAGCCGTAGGAGCGCAAATCCAATGAAGATAGCGGATTCGTCAACAGAGGACCCTTGGCCGACGGCCCACCCTCTCCGAATCAAAATCTTTGTGATGTGGGAACCGGAATGGAGGCAGATACGCCACGCGGATGTCTCATTCCACGAAGTTCGCGCACCCGAACTCATCCGCGATCACCGCCAGACCGCCCGAGAAACCGAACGCGATCCGCCGGGGCACTCCGCCGCAGCTGGCGATCGTGCGCTCGATCGTCCGAGTGCCGGTGTCGATCACCTGAATCAATCCGGGACCCTCCGTGGTGATGACGCCGACATAGACTTTGGCCCCATCGGGCGACATGGCCAACCCGAACGGTCCACCGGCGCCGGATGTCGCACCCGAAGGGATCGACGATTCAAGGGTTTCACCGACCAGATCATAGATGTCGATGTGCCCCGTGCCGGATTCGTCGGCCACGTAGAGCTCGGTCCCGTCGAGTGAGACTGCGATGCCTTGGGGCTCACCGCCCACGACCAAGAGGCGACCCGCCAATTTCGAAGCCAGATCGACCTCGCTGATCGTCCCCGTCGTAAACGAGCTGGCGTAGAGCAGCGTCCCCGCCGCATTGAGCGCGAGATGATTCACGCGACTACCCGCCACTCCCAGATCGATCGACCCGGTGACCTGGGACGAGGCCACGTCGAACTCGAGCACCCGGCCGTCATTGGTGCCCAGGTACGCTGTCTGGCTGTCAGGCGCCGTCACGGCGGAGAACGCGGGCACGTCGAGCGGAACCTGGGTGAGGACTTGCTGGGAGGACAACTCGATCACGCTGGCATCGTCGTTGTCGGGCCCGGTAGGCGTCACCAGCGCGGTGCCTCCACCCAGAAGCGCGATGGAGGTGGGGTGCCCGCCGAGGTCGCGGGTCGCGAGGCCGGTCACCGGATAGAGGCCCGAGGCGACACGACCGCTGTTCGTTTGGGAAATGAAGATCTGGCCGTCCCCGTCCACCGCGGCTCCGAACGGGCCGTCGCCCTGGCCATCGCCCGGTAAGGACGTCCAAGTCGCCGTTGCGCCAGACGGGTGTCCCGAGCGCAGGCCGGTGTACGGGACGACGGCGAACAAGTCCTGACTGCTGGCCCTGATCTCCGCCTCACCGATCCCGGCGTAGCTCACCAGACCGTCGGCGGTGACCGTGGCTCGGCTGAGATCGCTGGAGACGAAGCTGACGGTCGCGCCGGCCACGGGTGCACCCGACTCATCGACAACGGCTGCCGAGAGTCGACGTGTCATCCCGAGCCCCATGACCAGCCTCGGGGGCGTGACGACCAGGGTGCTCGCGGTCGTTGGCGAGGTCGTCTCGCCCGACCCGCACGCCGTGGCTATTGCGCCGAGTATCGCCCCTGCGAACACCGAGCGTATCACGGCACGGAGGTCACTCACCTGTCTCGACCCATACCTGTGCTCAGATCCCCTCACCCTGTCTCCTCTTGAGGGGTGTCCTGGGCAAGCTCGACGGCGCCCAGTCCTAGTCCTGCAAGACGAAGGTGACCTTCAAGAGCACCCGGTATTCCGTGATCTTCCCTTTCTCGATCACGACCTTTTGACTCTTGATCCATGCACCGCTGAGGTTGCGAAGGGTCTTTTCAGCTCGGGCAATACCTTTCTGAATCGCGTCCTCGAAGCTCTTCGAGGAAGAGGATTGGATTTCGGTGATCTTGGCGACGGCCACAAAGTCCTCCTGGCCAGCAGAACTGGCGGCGATGGGGGGGCACTCAACTTCAACCTACGCCAACGGCAGACGAAGGAAAGACCATGTCTTCGGGCCCAAGTTATTACCCATGTCCAGGACTGTTCAGCAAAGCGTCTTCGGCGGAGTCACACCACCACAGCCGCGGTGACATGGACCTCCTCGCCAAACTCCTGCTCATCGAGAATCTTCACTTGCGTCGGCCGGAACCGGTAGAATCGTAAGGAGGCAAACCCGGTGCTCGCATCCGAGGCTTCGCCAGTCCGGAGAGCGAAGTCGAAGTAGCGGGGAAAGCGCGCCGCATACGACGCCCGAGCTCGTTCAACGTGCCCAGCTGTGACGGCTCCCCCTGCGCCAAAGAGCTGCAGCCCAGCATGGGACTGTCCCCATTCTTGGCGGCTGTCGAAAACGACCATGGCCATGTGAGCAACGTGGGCAAGGTTCCGACAGTGCGCGGAGACTGGATTGGACAGAAAGTAGAGCTCCAGCTCCGCACTGTAGCTGTAGAAAGCGGCGTTGATGTCCACCACCCCCGCCTCACTCCGCGTCGCCATCGAGCAGAGCTCGCTCTGACTGAGAATCCGATTGACAGCCGAGAACAGCCGAGCGCTGGAATATCCTGGAGCGATCAGTCGGACGGTCACGACAGCGCCTCGCTACTCTCCATGGATCGTCGGGCAGGCTAGCGAAATACGCATCAGCTGCAGCGGCTCGCCAGCTCATGCACTACGCATTGTTCCGCCGCCCGCAAGGGGGGAGGCTGTGAGCCCCGCCCGGACGCGCTTGTCGGCTGGATGCGGAGTTAGGCGGCAAACGCATGCCAGGCAGACCGCAATCTAGCGTCGCCTCAAGGTGACGCGGGCGAACGGTCGTCGAACGCCTGCGCTGTCATTATCCATATGTCACTGCCAGGAATCGGACCGCCGATCGTAGACGACCGTTGTCTGGAACCTATCCGCGGGACACCTCGTGCATCTGAAGGTATTCGCGCCCGAGCATCCACTGGAACGTTACGTCATGGGTCGTTTGCTGGCGGGCGATGGTGCCCGCAAGGACCCACCGCCCGACAAGGCGGTCGAACAGGGAGTCCGGCGGCAAAGCCTGAGCCCGCAGGGGGAGCGGGAGCAAGTACCACGAGCCTGATAACCCAAGAACAGATCTTCATAGGCTTCCTTGGCGCGTGGAGTCTGGTCCCTGCGCGCTTGCCGCCTAACGGACTGCGGCGCTCTCAGGCACCTGTGTTCTTGTCGTCCCAGACCTTCGGCTCCCAGAGCTCGATCTTGTTGTCGTCGGGGTCCATGATCCACGCAAACTTGCCGTTCTCGTGCGATTCGGGCCCTTGGATGACTTCCACACCCCCCGCACGCAGCTGCTCTAGCATCTCACCGAGGTTGTCGACTCGGTAGTTGATCATGAAGGACGATTTACTAGGGCTGAACCACAGGCTGTCTTTCTCCGCGAGATGCCACACGGTAAGGCCTCGGTCCTCGGCCTTGTCGTCCGGCCACTTGAGGATAGCGCCGCCAAAGTCTTCCAGCGGCATGCCCAAGTGCTTCCGATACCATGCTGCCAGCGCAGCGTGGTCGCCTTTGCTCTTGAAGAAGACGCCGCCAACTCCAGTAATCCTCGCCATCGTTGCCCTCCTTCGTATCCAGCCGGCTAACGACCGGCGCATCGGCTGCAAGCGATTCGTCCGCCCTGCACTATCCTATGTTCCATCGAACCACCATCGGCAGCTGCCGGACGCCCGCTGAGCCCTAGTCGCCTCTGCTCTCCAGGGTACGCTTAATTTCTGCGAGCCCTTGATCCATCATGGCAGCGATCCCGGGGGCCGCGTCATGCGGCAGCAGGTCCGCGATCCACACGAACCGGCTGCCACCCTCGCCGTTCGGGAACACTTGAGCGGAGGCATTGTGGTGCGTCATGCGGCCGCCAACCACGGACCAGACGAGTCGCCGCGCCTCGTCGTCGATATCGACAATCAACTCGTGCGCGACGAGTCCGTTGCCAAAGGTTACAACCCGAGCGCCCTCCTCGAGCCGGACATCCGTGACGAAGCCTGGCGCCAGGCGCCGATGGAGTGCACCCACGTCCCGAAGCGCGTCCCAGACGGACGCGGGATCCGCTCGGATCCGCACCTCGCGATAAATGGAGGCCATGACTCGGTTGCCCTCCGGGTTCTTAACACGCTCGTTTAGGCGACCGGCCTACGCTCGCATCGAGAAGGACTCGGTGCAGCGGCCTAACGACAGGCTGATCAGCTGCAAATAACCTGTGACAACCTAGGTTCCGCTGTCCGCCACCGGCGGGTAGCGGCGGGCGGAGCATCGCGTCGCCCGTGCTTGTCGGCTGCATTAGCAGGCTAGGCGGCCTGCACATCGACAAGGACAATGCCCATCGAAACCCAACGATTGGGATCTCAAGCGATTGCGACCGGCCCATCGGGCGACGCGTGGAGCTCGTAATTGGGATGCGTTGATGCTACGAACGGAAGCCAGGGAATGCTAGGGACAAACCACCCGCACAGTCGCCACTTTGCGGTATCCTCTCCTGGAGACGCAGTCGGGATCGTGGGCGAGGACCTCGAGGCCAGACAGGTCTGACTAACCCCTTTTTGAGCTTAGCTACGGGGCGAATCGATTACGCGAGCGAAGCGAGCCATCCTCACATCGCCCGACTGCTGCAGCGGCCGTCGGGCAGCGCGCGCCGAGAACTATCCCTTCGCCACTCGAATCGCCCCATCAATGGCCCGAAAGCCAGGATCGTCCACATGACGTGGGATCGCTCCTCGAGAGTAGCAATCCCAGTAGCTGATCATAAGGCAAGTTCACGGTGCTGAAATGAGGGGAAGTCGGTGTGCCAACGATCTCGATGTTGTCGAGGATGCCGAGGGCGATCCGATGGCGCGCCGTGTGCTGTCATCAGCCACGCGCCGGGATTGTCTACGCGGTCTTCAAAGGCCCGGCGACCTTGTACGTGCTGAAGATGATGCCGGACGGAAATGCTTGCGCGCTGACGAGCTCGAATGCGCGGGCCGGAGTTCCCTCCGCAAAGAAGCGCTTTCCTGTGCCCAACAGGACCGGATTGACGGCCAGCAGGACTTCATCCGCCAGCCCATGTTCGAGCACCGTCGACGTCACGGTGGAGCTGCCGGAGAGGATGAGGTCCGGACCGTCCCGCAACTTGATGCGGCGAAAGCCCTCGACAATGTCCGGGCCAACGCCCTCGCACGGGCCCCATTCGAGACTTTCCGGACGGTGTGTAACGACACATTTTGTCGCCGCATTGAGCCGGTCCGCCATCGGACTGCTCGGCGCCTTGGCCTGGTCTACGGCGGCCGCGCACCGGTCCGGGCTGCCCTCTACATGGTCGCCCTGGTCGCCAGCAAGTACAATCCGGTGATCCGCGCCTTTTCCGCGCAGTGGGGAAGCCGGCCAAAGGTGGCCCTCACCGCCTGCATGCGGAAACTGCTCACCATCCTCAACGCCATCGCCCGCGACGGCAGACCGTGGCAACCCGAGCAAGCGTTCGCGCGGACTTGATTTTCAAGACAGTTGCCAACGACTGGCGCATCAGCTGCAAGCGACAAGCTCCGCCCTGCACTAACCTACGTTCCTTTGAATCGCCACCGGCACTGCGCGTTCGACTGAGCTCCGCGCGGACGCGCTTGTCGGCTGCATGCGCGGGTTAGGTGGCAGCGTGGGTCCAGTCTATATATAGAGGTAACAGTTAAGTCGCAGGACATAGGTGACACTATCGCCAGGTTTCGGGCTCCTCAAGGAGGGTCCGATGCCGTGGCAGGAGGTGGTCACCGTGGAGCTCCGTCAGCAATTCGTCCATGATGCTCTGCATCGGGTGGTCCCCGTCACCGAGCTCTGTGCCGCATACGGCATCAGCCAGTGGGAGGGGTGGCCTCGAAGGCGCGCATCAGGTCGCGCAGACGAGGAGACGCGGCAGTTTTACGGCTCCGAGCGGAGCGACCGTCAGCGCGCGAAGAGGCCGCCCTTCACTGGCGAACGCCAGACAGGGCCGAGGACCGTCGCTGGCGCCCGCCCCGCCGCGCGGTTTACTTATCCACCAACCCCCATGGCCGTACCGGACTCCCTGCGCGACTCCCTCAGCGACCGCTACACCGTCGAACGCGAGCTAGGCCGCGGCGGCATGGCCACCGTCTACCTCGCCCACGACCAGAAGCACGACCGGAAGGTCGCCCTCAAGGTCCTGCGCCCCGAGCTCGCCGCCGTCGTCGGCGCCGAGCGGTTCCTCGCCGAGATCCGGGTCACCGCCAACCTGCAGCACCCCAACCTGCTGCCGCTGTTCGACTCGGGTGAGGCGCGCCCTTCGGGAACCGAAGGACCTTCCTTCCTCTATTACGTCATGCCCTACGTCGAGGGCGAGACGCTGCGCGCCCGGCTCGACCGCGAGCGCCAGCTCCCGGTGGACGAGACCGTTCGCCTCGTCACCCTGCTCGGGAACGCCCTCGCTTACGCCCACGCCCGCGGCGTGATCCATCGGGACTTGAAGCCCGAGAACATCCTGCTCCAGTCGGGCCAACCGGTGATCGCCGATTTCGGCATCGCGCTCGCCGTCGCCCAGGCCGGCGGCCCTCGCGTCACCGAGACCGGCCTCTCCCTCGGCACCCCGCACTACATGAGTCCCGAACAGGCGGCCGCCGAGCGGGAGATCGACGCCCGGTCCGACCAGTACGCGCTGGCGGCGGTGACCTACGAGATGCTCTCGGGCGAGCCGCCCCATACCGGGCCCACTGCCCAGGCGATCATCGCGCGGCTGATGACCGAGCCGGTCCGCAACCTGCGCGCGACTCGGCCCGGCGTGCCGGTCGAGGTGGAGCGTGCGGTGACCCGGGCGCTGTCCAAGTCGCCGGCCGACCGGTTCGCCTCGGTGGGCGACTTCGTCGCCGCGCTCACCAGCCCCGCCGATAAATCCGCGACAAGTCAAGCAAGGCCCGCGCGCCGCTGGCTGCTCGTCCCCACCGCCGTCCTCGCGATCGCCCTCGCGTTCTTCGGCGTCAGCCGCATGCGACGCGGAGCTCACCCCGACGCACCCGGCACCACCGACAATCTCCGCGTCGTCGCCGTCCTCCCCTTCCGCAACCTCTCCCGAGACACCGCGCAGCAGTACTTCAGCGCCGGCATGACCGAGGAGATCGCCACTCAGCTCTCCCGCGTCGCCGCATTGCGCGTTCTGAGCCGCGCCGCCACGGCGCAATACGACACGGCGGGCGACCGGCTGCAGCGGATGTCGCGCGACCTGGGCGTCGGCAGTGTGGTGGACGGCAGCGTGCGTCTGGCCGGCGACCGGGTCCGGATCGCCGTGGAGCTGACCAGCGTGCGCACCGGCCAGGCGCTCTGGTCGGATCAGTACGACCGCCAGCTCTCCGATCTGTTCGCGGTGCAGGACGACGTCGCCCGGAAGGTCACGGCGGCCCTCCAGGCTCGGCTCACTCCCGCCGAGGCGAAGCGGATGGCCCACGCCCCGACCTCGAACATGGCGGCCTACCAGCTCTACCTGCGGGCCCAGGACATGAATCCCATCCAGCGCGCCGGGAACGCCGCCCGCGCCGAGGTGCTCCGGCAGTCCATCGCGCTCGACTCGGGATTCGCCGAGGCCTGGGCCCAGCTCGCCCGGAACCAGATGTTCCGGAGCGTGGCGGGCGAGCGGATCTACACCGATTCCGCGTTCATCGCCGCACGAAAGGCCGTCGCGCTCGACCCCGAGCTGGCCGACGGCTGGTTCGCGCTCGGCGACCTGGAGAGCACCGTGTTCAGGCTGTCCGATGCCCGGCGCGCCTACCTCAAGGCGCTGGAGCTGAACCCGAGCCACGGCGGCGCCATGGCCGACCTGGCTAACGTCTACGTCGCCCTCGGCCGCTACGATGAAGCGCTCGACTGGTCGCTGCGCAACGAGCAGCTCAGTCCGACCGAATCCCACGGCCCCTACCACGTCACCCTCGGCCTGATGCCGCTCGACGACGACTCGGCCACCGCCCGCTATCTGCTCGCCGCCGAGCGGCGCTTCCCGGCCGAGCCCAGGATCCAGATTCTGCTGGCCTGGCTCGACCTGAGGCGCGGGCTCGATCAGGCAGCCTTCGAGCGTGCCCGGCGCATGGTCCGAAACGATCCCGACAACACCGAGTTGCCACCGAACTTGGCCGAGATGGCGGTGGTGGCGGAAGCACCCGACGCGGAGCGGCTCATCGAACCGCTGGCCCGCCAGGATCCCGAGGCGGTCGGGCAGATGTTTCCCGAGTCGCTCCGGTCGCTCTATGCCTTGACCCTCCACCGCCGGGGCGATACCCGTCGCGCAGCCGAGCTGTGGCAGGCCTCGTCCGCGACAGCGCAGCGGCGACTCGGCGCCGGCGATGAGAGCTACAACCCCCCGATGGAACTGGCCGCGATCAGCGCGATCCAGGGCCATACCGACGCGGCGCTCGAATGGCTCGAGCGCGGCTACCGGGCCGGATGCAGGGACGTCCGCATCCTGAATCTCGATCCGTTCTTCGCGTCGGTGCGGAGGGAGCCGCGGTACCAGGCCGTGGTCACCGCCATGACGCAGGATGTGGCGGAGATGAGGAAGCGCGCGGCGGCCGCGCATCCGTCACTGTTGGGCCAGCCAGCATCGCAAGAGCAGGGTCAATGAGGACGCCAGTACAGCGCATCGCACGGAGCGGGAGCCGGGGGTGCGCCGGCTCAGGAGACGCGGCGGTTGGCGGCTCCGAGCGGAGCGACCGTCAGCGCGCGAAGAGGCCGCCCCTCCCTCGCGTGGCCCAGTCATGACTCGCGAGCAGACACCGTGAAGCCCGGCCGGCCACTCCGGTCGCTCCCCGACCTGCTTCTACTGGCCGCCGCCTTTCGGAGGTGGCCGGGTGACGGTAAAACCGGCGGTGTTGGAGGGAGGAGGCGGAGGGTTGCTCATGGGATCGCCGGTTTGTACCCCGATCTCCGCGCTGACGGCATCACTCATCAGGGCAGCCGGTATGAGCGCGGTGAGTTGAGTGGTGCTGACGACGTTCGTCGGCAGGGCGGTAGTCTGGCCGCGGGCCCGCCACATCGCTTTGAATCGCCCCGGCTTTTCCGGAGACTCGGTTACGTGAGTGCGCCCTCGGTGGCCGGAGCCGCGGAGGCGCGGTGATTCTGCTCCTCGTATTCGGCCGGGGGCCGATACCCCAGCGGTTCCAGCAGCCGCTGCGTGTTGAACCAGGCGACCCAGTCGACGGAGCGATCGGCAGCACCGCACAGATCGGCTCGACTCCGTACGTCTCGCGGTGGGCATCGATGAACCCCACCATCACGGCCCGCGGCGGTCGAGCTCCGCTTGGGCAAAATACGCGGACGCCTCGCGCAGAATCTCGTTGGTCCGCCGCAATTCCCGATTCTCGCGCTCCAACACCTTGACCCGCTGCTGGTCCTCGGTGGTCAGGCCCGGGCGCCGGCCCTCATCCCGCTCCGCCTGCCGCACCCACCGGCGGAGCGTCTCGGCCGTGCACCCACCTTCGACGCGATCGATCAAATCGCCGCCCACTGCGATCCATGCTCGGGCAATCGCTCCTGCACCAGCCGCACCGTCCGCTCCCGCACCTCTGGGGAATACCGTGTCCGTTTGTCCATGGCTCCAACCTCTCAACCATTGGAGCCTCCGGCAATCCCGGGGCGATTCACAACAGGCCTCCTTCTTGACGCCTAACGACCGCGCATCAGCTGCAAGCGGTAAACTTCCCGCCCGCACAATCACTACGCTCCCTTAACGACACCGACAGGTACCGCCCGAGCGGCGCTCGCTCGGGCGCGCTTGTCGGCTGCATGCGCTGGTTAGGCGGCGGCCTGGTGAGCATCCGGGATTGTGCCCTCCCAGTGGGGGCGCGACAGGTGGTTACTTCGGGAAGGGCGCAGTATCAAAGTAGATGGCAAGAGCTTCGATCTGGGCGTTCCCGACCGTAAACAACTCGGCCACGTCGCTCTGAAAGACCGTCCCATTCGGCGAGCGGAGTTGGTATCTGGTAAGCGCGCAGCCCCTGGCACCATCGACAAGGAGGTCGCGCACTTCGAACGACTGGATCGAGGAATAAAAGCGTTTGGTCGCCGCGAGGAAGGGGGCCTTTCCAACTACCTCCTTCACGGGGCTGGCATAGCTGGTGAATTGGAAGTTGTCGGCGACGAGTGCTTCCCAGTCTGCTCCACGCGCGAGTCGATCGAAGTAGTCCCTGAGAACTTCTTCAGTGAGCATTAGCCAAGCTCCCAATGGGTTCGCGATCAAGTAGAGCGATCGATAGCCTTGGCGCGGATGCCTGGTGCCGGCTGGGTCCGTGTCGGCCGCCCGGCCAACGATGCGCATCAGCTGCAAGCGGTAAACTTCCCGCCCGCACAATCACTTCGTTCCATATTCCACATCGGCACTCGCCGCCCGAACGGAGCTGCCTTGGACGCGCTTGTCGGCTGCATGCGCGGGTTGGGCAGCTCGCTGGACACCGTGAACTTGGCCGTTCGACGCTTCCAGCGCACGGAGCCGCGGCGCCCGCTTTCAGTTTTGTTCTTCGAGCGCGAGTCTGCCCAACGACTGCGCATCAGCTGCAGGCGATCATGGTTCCGCCCACACCAACCTACGTTCCACTGATCGCCATCGGCGATCAGTGCGCGAGAGGAGGGTTCCGCCCCTCCGGCCTGTCGGCTGCATGCGCGGGTTGGGCAGCTCGCTGCGCACCGTGAACCTGACTATCGACGGCCCACGCGGACGGAGGCCCGGCGCCCATGAGGCGCTCCCCGCGGCGCGGGGGTTGGGGCGCGGCCGCGGCGCGGTTGCTCGGCAGTCGAGCGCCCGCTCCAGGATGGCGCCGTCGGCTGTGCCGACGCATCCAGGCACGCGGGAGCTCCAACATGAGCGGCACGCGCCGCTGCACCGGTATTCTGGGCGCCTCAAGGAACTCACCAACAGTCTTTCAGTTTTGTTCTTCGACCGCGAGTCTGCCCAACTCCAATTAGACTGCCCCCAAGTACCATCGCCGATCGTGAATCCCCTGGAACGCTTGCAGTGTTTCCGATGCTCCAGCGACTCACCAATCACGTGGCATCCTTTCACTCGACAAGGCTTTGGGCAATCCAAAGCGGGGGCTGCGAGTCTGACATAGCCCGCGAGCAGCGACGCATAAGTCCGCTCGACTGACGCCTTTCGGAGGTGCGGCGCCCCTCGATTGTTTCCGAATGACGATGAAGAAGGGGTAGGGCCTATCCCGAAACCCACTCCTTCGGCTCCAACATCCCCATCAGCTCGGCCTCGAAGCTCCCCGGCTCGTACACCGGCGCGTACTCCCACGCCGCCAGCGGCGGCAGGCTCATCAGTACGCTCTCGATCCTCGCGCTGGTCTTGAGCCCGAACACCGTGCCCCGATCGTGCACCAGGTTGAACTCGACGTACCGCCCCCGCCGCGCGAGCTGGAAGCGGCGCTCCCGCTCCCCATAGGGAAGACTGCGGCACCGGTCTACGATCGGACCGTAGGCCCCGGTGAGCGATCGCCCGACGTCCATCAGAAACGCCAGCAGCTGCTCGAAGTCGAGTCCACTCTCTCCTGTCCGCAGATTGTCGAAGAAGATGCCGCCGATGCCCCGGCGCTCATCACCCCGGTGAGTGTTCACGAAATAGTGATCGCACCAGGTCTTGAATCGGGGATAGAAGCTGGGATGATGCCGGTCGCAGACCCGCTTCAAGGCCACGTGGAAATGCCGCGCATCCTCGGGCGCCGGGAAGAAGGGCGTGAGGTCGGTTCCCCCGCCCAGCCACGCGTCGACCACCTCGCCCGACGGCGCCGCGATCTCGAAGTACCGGACATTGAGATGGACCGTCGGCACCATCGGGCTCCGTGGATGGACCACGAGGCTCAATCCGGCCGCGAAGAACTCCGCCTCCGACGGGAGCGACGCGCGCGAGCCCAGCCGCTGCAGCTCCTGCGGCGGCAGCATGCCGCTCACCACCGACCGGTTGACGCCCGCCTTCTCGAACGTCACCCCGTCCGCCATCACACGAGTGACGCCACCGCCACCACCCGGCCGCTCCCACCGGTCCTCCCGGAACGCGCCACCGCCGTCGAGCGTCGTGAACAGCGCCGTCGCCTCATCGTGCAGCGTCTCGATCAGTCCCGCGATCCGATCGCGCTGGGTCAGCGGGCTCACGGCGCTTTCCACTCGCGCACCGCGTCGACGAACGCCCGGGCATGCCCCACCGGCACGTCGGGCAGGATGCCATGGCCGAGATTGGCGATGTACCCCCGTCCGCCGAATGCGGCGAGCATCGCCCGGGTCCGCTCACGGATGACATCCGGCGCGGCGTAGAGCCACGTGGGATCGAGATTCCCCTGCAGCGCGACCCGACGATCGAGCAGCCGCCGCCGCGCATCGAACGGCTCGGTCTGCCAGTCCACCCCGATCACCTCGGCACCGGTGGCCCCCGCGATCTCCTCGAGCGCCCACCCCGCTCCCGGCGCGAACGCGATGACCGGCGCCCCCGCTTCGCGCGCGATCCGGACGGCCGTGGCCAGATAGGGCAGCGCGAACTCGCGGAAGTCGCGCGGCCCGAGCGCGCTCGCCCACGAGTCGAAGACCTGCACCGCCTGCGCCCCCGCCCGCACCTGCGCCTTGAGAAACGCGCCCACCGCCCGCGCCAGCCGGTCGAGCAACGCGTGGGCCCGCGACGGGTCTTCCACGAGCAGCCGCTTGGCCACGTTGAAGGTCTTCGTGCCGCTCCCTTCCACCATATAGCTCATCAGCGTCCAGGGCGCGCCCGCGAACCCGATGAGCGGCACCCTCCCCTCCAACTGCTTCCGCGCCATCCGGATGGCGTCGAGCACGTAGCCGAGATGTTCCTGCGGGACCGGGTCACGCAGCCGCTCGAAGTCCGCCGGCTGCCTGAGCGGCGCGTCGAACCTCGGGCCGACGCCATCCTCCACCGTGAGCGACATCCCCATCGCCTGCGGAATCACGAGGATGTCGCTGAAGATGATCGCCGCATCGACGCCCAGAATGTCCACCGGCTGGAGGGTCACCTCCACCGCCAGCTCCGGCGTCCGCACCATGGTGAGAAAATCGGCCCGCTGGCGCACTGCTCGATACTGCGGGAGATAGCGACCGGCCTGCCGCATCATCCAGACCGGCGGCCGTTCGACAGACTCAAGCCGGCATGCGCGGAGAAGAAGGTCGTTCACTGCGTCGCCAGCAGAGCCTTGACGCCCGCCGCCAGCGCGCTCGCATCCGGCCGGGTGCTCACCGCCGTCGGCGGCCAGCCCGAGCCCCGCGCCGCCGCGGCCGTGGTGGGACCGACCGCGAGCATCAGCGGACGCACACCGGGCGGACAGGCCCGCGCCAGGAGATCGGCCACGCTCGGGCTCGCCACCACCAGCACCTGGGCCCGCTCCGCCGCCGCACGCGCCGCGCCTTCGCTCGCAAGCACCGAGCGGTAACACACCACATCCTCGACCGTGATCCCGTCGTCGGTGAGCCGCGCCGGCAGCTCGTCGCGCCTCAAGTCCCCGCAGGGAAAGAGCACCGGTCCCTTGACCCCGTCCTCGAT
Organism: uncultured Gemmatimonadales bacterium; assembly: GCA_963722825.1. Lineage (GTDB taxonomy): Bacteria > Gemmatimonadota > Gemmatimonadetes > Gemmatimonadales > GWC2-71-9 > CAVVWJ01. The sequence continues at coordinate 1,649,170 of CAVROI010000003.1, read as the reverse complement.
CATCACGGCTGCCACCGCCGCCGCGGCGCCCATGCGCGACGAGCGCCTGCTCGGCGGCACCCGCACCGCGCCCATCTCCGTACCCAGGGCCTCCGCCGTCGCCTGGCCCCCGGCGTAGAGGGCCGGATGCCCGCTCGCGAATGCGTCGGTGACGTTCCGCGTAGCGACCCGTCCGGCAAAGGCGCGCGCCGCCCGGGGCGACGTCACCGCCACCGCGTCGAATTCCTGAATCCGCTCGAGTGCGCGATCCACCGGCGACCAGTCGAGCGGCGCCGCGAACTCCATCAACGGACACTCCTCCACCGCTACCGGCAGCGCCTGTAGCGCCTCGATGAGTCCGGGAAAGGTGCCGGTCGAGGCGGTAATGACGACCGTGCCGCGCATCAGGGCTCGGGCACCACCGGCGCCGGCTGCGACCGCACCGCCGCGAGGATCTCTTCCGCACCATCCTCGAGCAGCCGCTCCGCCAGCGTCACCCCGACCGCCTCCGCCGCCTCCTCGTTCACGGCCGGTCCTTCCTCGATCCCCTCCACGGCGCGTTCGCCACCCAGCGCCACCACTCGCCCGTGCAACCGCAACATGCCGGCCTTCACCGTCGCCAGCCCCGCTACCGGTACCTGGCATCCGCCCTCGAGCGTCCGGAGAAAGCCTCGCTCCGCGAGGACCGCCATCGCGGTCGGCGCGTGATGCAGCGCCGATCGGGCGGCCACGGCGGCCGCCGAGCGATCGTCAGGCGCCGTCACCGCGAGGGCGCCCTGCCCCGGCGCCGGAAGCATCACCTCGGGCGGCATGCGCTGGCCGATGCGGGCGCCCAGGCCGAGCCGCACGAGCCCCGCCGTTGCGAGGATGATAGCGCCCCAGTCGGGATTCCTGTCGAGCTTGGCCAGCCGCGTGTCCACGTTGCCGCGCAGGTCTACCACACGAAGATCGGCGCGGACGTGCAGGAGCTGCGCGCGGCGTCGGAGACTGCTGGTGCCGACCGCCGCTCCATGCGGCAGCGTGTCCCACGCCACCTCGCCGCGTCCCACCAGCGCGTCGCTCGGGTCTTCTCGCTCCGCTACCGCCACGAGGACGATTCCATCGGGCAGCACCGTCGGGAGATCCTTGAGCGAGTGGACCGCGAGATCGATCCGCCCCTCGAGCATCGCCTCGTCGATCTGGCGGGTGAAGAGCGCGCGGGCGCCGATGCGGGAAAGCGGGACGTCCTGGACCAAGTCGCCCGTCGTCTTGATCTCCACCACCTCGGTCAGGTGACCCGCGACCTGCAGACGCTGTCTCACGACCTCCGTCTGCCAGAGCGCCAGCTTGCTGCCGCGCGTCCCGATCCTGATCGGCGGTCGGTGGGTCATCCCGCGCTTCCCTCGGCGCTCGAGAGATGGTCGGCCAGGCGCGCCGCCGCGTGCTCGGCGCCCGCGATCACCTCGCCGACCGCGACGCCTTCGCGATACGAGCCGGCCAGCGCCAGCCCCGGGTTCCGCCGCTCGGTCTCGTCCATGATCTCCTTGAAGCGCCCGTAGGTGAGATCGTACTGCGGGATCGCCTTGCTCCAGAGATGAAAGGCGCGAAAGGTCGGCTCTCCCTTCGCACCGAGCAGCAGCCGCAGATCGTCGAGCACCCGTGCCGTGACGGTGGGCACGTCGGCGTTGGCGAGATCGGGGTTCCGAACACCGCCCACGAAGGTGGTGATCGTCACGTGACCCTCGGGCGCCCGGCCGGGGAAGAGCGTCGAGGCGAAGATGGCGCCGAGCACGTGCCGGCGTTCGACGTCGGGGACGAGTAAGCCGAAGCCGTCGAGGGGATGGGCGACGTCCTCGCGCCGGAACCCCAGCGACACGACCGCCACCGAGGGATAGCTGATGCTGGCGAGGGTCTTGAGCCGGTCGCTGCCGGGGAACTCGAGATCGATCTCGTCGGTGCAGTGGGCCGGGGCGGTGAGCACCACGCCGTCGTAGAGCTCCGAGGCCTGGAAGGCGGCGCCGATGGTCCATCCCTTGGGCCCGAACCGGATCTGGGTGACCGGCGCCTTGAGCCGCACCGCCGTGCCCAGCTCCCGGGCGAGCGCCTCCGGAAGCTGCGCCATTCCCTCGCGGAAGGAGATGAGCGGCGCCGGCGGCTCCTCGCCCGCCGCTTTCTTCCTTCGTTTGGCGCGGCTGGTGCCCGCGAACGCCCTGATCACCGATCCGTGGCTCCGCTCGAGACCGTAGAGCCGCGGGAGCGCATGCCGGATCGAGAGCTGCTCCGGGTCTCCCGCGTAGACGCCGGCCACGAACGGGTTGGCGACGTAGTCCACCACTTCCTGATTGAAGCGACGCCGCACGAACCCCGCGATGCTCTCCTCCATCGGCGACTCGCTCTGTTCCACCAGTGGCTCGCCGAAGATCGCGAGCTTGGCTGTGTTGGAGAGGAGGCGCGTGGTGAGAAGCTCGGGAGGAGACATGGGGATCGGCACGAGCTTGTTCTTCCGCACCACGAAGCGCTTCGGTGCCTCGGCCGACGCCGGAACGACACTGCTCTCGAGCCCCAGATGGGCGAGAAGCGACCACAGGTCCGGGCTGGGAGTCGTGAGGGAGTTGGGGCCGAGATCCGCCAGATAGCCGTCGTCGCGCTCGGTCAGCACGACACCGCCAACACGCTCGGTCGCCTCGTAGACGACGACGCGGACCCCCCGCTGCTTCAACCGGTAGGCGGCGGTGAGACCGGCTATCCCTCCACCGACGACGGCTACCGCTGCCATGCGGATTTGAGTCCAGCGTCTAGAGTCGAGAGTCCTGAGTCGTCGTGGGCGGAGGAGGTGAAGGCGGCCTCGAAGGGCGACGGGGGAAGGTAGACCCCGGCGTCGAGCATGCTATGGAAGAAGGAGGCGTACGCCGCCTTGTCGCAGCGCTTCGCGTCGGCGTAGTTGCGCACGGGCGCGCCACTGAAGAACGGCGTCAGCATGGTGCCGACCCGCTGCACGATGATCGCGACGCCCGCCGACGCCGCCGCATCCTCGATGAGGCTTGCCGCGTGCGCCGCCCAGCGCTCGGCTTTTTCCCATACCCCGGGACGTGCGAGCACATCGAGCGTGGCGAGCCCCGCGGCCATCGCCAGCGGATTCCCCGAGAGCGTGCCCGCCTGGTAGACCGGCCCCGCCGGGGCGATCAGCTCCATGAGGCTCCGGCTTCCGCCGTATGCCGCCGCCGGGAGCCCACCGCCGACCACCTTGCCGAGGATGGTGAGATCGGGCCGGACGCGGTACAGCACCTGCGCACCGACTCGATGCACTCGCCACCCGGTCATCACCTCGTCGAAGACCAGGAGTGCGCCGGCGCGGTCGGCGATGGCGCGGAGCCCTTCGAGAAAGCCCGGCTCGGGCGGGACGACGCCCATGTTGCCGGCCACCGGTTCGACCAGGATCGCGGCGATGTCGCGGCCGTGCGCCGCGAAGAGCATCTCGATGGCGGCGAGGTCGTTGAACGGAGCCACCAGGGTATCGGCCACGGTGGCGGGGGGGACGCCGGGCGAGTCGGGAAGGCCGAGCGTCGCGACGCCCGAGCCCGCGGCGGCGAGCAGCGCGTCGGCGTGGCCGTGATAGCAGCCGTCGAACTTGACGATCATGCGGCGGCCGGTGGCGGCCCGCGCGAGGCGCACCGCGCTCATGGCCGCCTCGGTGCCGGAGCTCACGAATCGCACCATCTCGAGCGATGGGAACGTCTCCACCACCTTCTCCGCCAGCCGCACTTCCAGCTCGGTGGGGGCGCCGTACGTCGTCCCCCGCGACGCGGCGGCGACCACCGCTTCGAGCACCTCGGGATGCGCATGGCCCAGGATGAGCGGCCCCCAGGAGAGGACGAGGTCGAGATAGCGGTTGCCGTCGGCGTCGGTGAGCCACGCGCCGCTGCCGCTCTCGATGAAGCGGGGAGTGCCGCCTACGCCCCGGAAGGCGCGCACCGGACTGTTGACACCGCCCGGAAGGACCCGCTGCGCGGCGGCGAAGAGGTGCTCGGAGGCGGCCGTCGTCCTGGCAAGCCTGATGTCGGTCATGCGCCGGCCTCTTCCGCCAGCCACGCGGCCGCGTCCTTGGCGTGATAGGAGATGATGATGTCGGCGCCGGCCCTTCGCATGCCGGTGAGGGCCTCGAGCACGCTGCGGCGCTCGTCGAGCCAGCCGAGCCGGCCGGCCGCCTTGATCATGGAATACTCGCCGCTCACGTTGTAGGCGACCAGCGGCAGCTCCGTCCGCTCGCGCACCGCGCGGACGACGTCGAGGTAGGCGAGCGCGGGCTTCACCATCAGCATGTCGGCGCCCTCCATCTCGTCGAGGGCCGCCTCGATGAGTCCTTCGCGCACGTTCGCGGGATCCATCTGGTACTGGCGCCGGTCGCCGAACGAGGGCGCGCTCTGGGCCGCCTCCCGGAACGGTCCGTAAAAGGCGCTGGCGTACTTCACGGCGTAGCTCATGATGGCGAGGTCGCTGAACCCGGCGCCGTCGAGTGCCTCGCGAATCGCCCAGACCATCCCATCCATCATCCCGCTCGGCCCCACGATATCGGCGCCCGCCTTGGCGTGGCTCACGGCGACCCGGCCCAGAACCTCGAGCGTCGCGTCGTTATCGACCACGCCGTCCTTGATGATCCCGCAATGGCCGTGGTCGGTGTACTCGCAGCAGCAGACGTCGGTGATGAGGAGGAGGTCGGGATATTTCTGGCGGAGCCGCCGCAACGCCTGTTGCACGATTCCATCATCGGCAAAATTCTCGGTGCCGACCGGGCCCTTGGAGGCGGGGATGCCGAAGAGGATGAGGCCGGCGAGTCCCAGCGCACGGATGCGGTCGACCTCACGGTCGAGCCGCTCGTCCACGGAGAAGTGGTGCACGCCGGGCATCGAGGGGATTTCGCGCTCGACATCCTTACCGTGGACCACGAAGATCGGCTGGATCAAGTCGCCCGCGGCGAGGTGATGTTCCCTGACGAGACGTCGCATCGCCTCGGTACGGCGGCGACGGCGGGGACGGAGAAATTGTTGGCCTGGCACGGAGGTAAGACTAGGAGGCACCGGCCTGCCCCGCAACCGTTTCCGTAGCATTCCGGAGACTGCGGCACGGCGGTTGCCGCACTCCAACGGTGCCCGGCGGGTCCCCCACCCGGAACGCACGGCGGACCCGTGCTGTTATCACCGCAGAGTACCGATAGTCGACTGTCTCTCCGTCCGCAGCTGGTGCACTCGGAACCAGTTGGCGCCACGGAACGTACCCCGGGGTGGGCTGGCTCACCGGATGAGACACGTGCGTGTCACGGACGTCGGGTTGGAAGGGCGGCATTATGAGGAATGATGGGGCGTTCCGCGTGATGAAGACCTATCTCCTCCCGGCCTCGCTGCTGGGGTTCATGGCTGCTGCATGCGGCTCACCGAGCGCGCCGGTCCGGTCGCCCGCGCCGGTCAGTCCCGATGTCGCCATCGTCGGCGCCATCCTCTGGGACGGCACCGGCCGCGCTCCGGTAGCCAACGCCGTCACGCTGGTCCGTGGTGACCGGATCATCTGCGCCGGCTCTGTCGGCGAGTGCCTCGTGCCCAAGGGAGCGCGGGTGATCGACGCGCAGGGCCAATACCTCATTCCCGGCCTGATCGACAGCCACGTCCACCTCTTCTTTATGGTAAACGGCGGCGCCAGCGAGCAGCTGGGGCTCGATCTTCGCGACCTCCTGGCGCAGGGTGTGACGACCGTGCGCGACATGGGCGGCAACCCGGCCGCGCTATTGTCGAGAGTTCGGACGCTGCCCGCTTCGCCACGAGTCTACGCCATGCAGCTCGTCGCGGGGCGGCGTTTCTTCTTCAACGCCGCCGATGCGTATCGGGCGACCCGAACCTCGCGTGGCACGGGGTTCCATCAGCCGCCGGCGATGACGATGCAGTGGATGGGCTGGACGCCGTTCATGTACACCAAGGACATCGACCCAGATTCCGTGGTGCGCGTGGCGCAGCAAGCGGGAGCCATGGGGCTCAAGCTCTATGCCCAGCTCGACAGCGTGATGGTGCGGCGGCTCGTGGAGGCGGCGCATCGCGCGGGGATGCCGGTCTGGGGCCACGGCTGGGTCCAGCCGGCGAGCGTGCAGGAGCAGGCGAGGGCGGGCCAGGACGGTGTCGTCCACGCCGCGGGCATGGCCGGAGAGCTCTACTCGTCGGAAGACCGCGACACGCTGGTGAACGACGGCGACCTCCAGGCGGCCACCGCCCTCGCGGCGACCCCCGAGGCCGCCCACGATCCGCGTATCCTGGCGACACTCGACACGATGGCCCGGCTGGGCACGATGTTCGAGCCCACGCTCGACGCCACCCGGCGCAGCGTTGCCGGGTTCGACATGAGAAACCGTCACGTGCCGAGCCTCCAGGAGGAGTACGTACGGGCCGCGGCAGGGTTCGGGATGGAAGTGACGCGCGAGGCGATCAAGCGGGGCGTCCGGATCAGTGCCGGCAGCGATCACGTCGCCGTCGCACCGCCCAGCGAGCGCGCGACGCTCTTCGGCGAAATGCAGCTCTACGTGGATTCGATCGGCATGACCCCGATGCAGGCACTGCTGGCCGCCACGCGCGACGCGGCCCGTGCCATCGGGGGCGACACTGGCGGACGGATCGGGACGATCGAGCCCGGGAACTACGCCGACCTGGTGCTGCTGTCGAAGAATCCGCTGGAGGACATCGGGAACCTCGAGTCCGTCGAGTGGGTCATGCGCGGCGGAGCGATCTGGCGGCCGGGGCAGCTGCGGAGCGGGATTGCGATGAAGTGATGGCTGTCGGGTATCGGCTATCGGTTATCGGTTTAGAGCAGCGGGATCGCTGCTCTTTTCGCGTCTGGGCTCCGGGTGCTCCGACGCCGGGCGGGGCGCAGCCCACCGACTTCGGCCCTCCGTGCTCCAGCACACCGGGCTCAGCGCGGCCCGGTCGCGATCGGCAGATCCGCCCGCTCGGCCCACTCCGTCCATGACCCCACGTACACCCGCACGCGCGGATACCCGAGAAGATTCCGCAGCGTGAAGTGCACGTGACTGGCCTCGGTGGTGCTGTTGCAGTAGGCGATGATGCTCTTGTCCGGCGTAATGCCCTGCGCCACGTAGGCCGCCCGAAGCGCCGTCGTGTCCTTCCAGACGTGGCCGAATCCCTCCTGCGTCAGATCGTCGGCCCAGTAGTGATCGATCGCCCCGGGGATGTGCCCATGGCGCATCTGCGCCCCGGCCTCGCCGGCGAACTGATCGGGCGGCCGGGCGTCCACCAGGATCGCGTCCTTGGTGCGGAGCGCGCGCCGCACGTCCTCGAGTGAGGCCGACTCGGGATGAAAGGACGTCGGGAAGCGGGTGACGGGAAGCCGAGGATAGGGTTGCACCACGGGCCGCTGCTCGAGCTGCCACTTGAAGAAGCCGCCGTCGAGGACGTAGACATCGGGATGCCCGAACCCCGCCAGAAGCCAGGCGGTGAAGGTGGCATCGATGTTTCGCGATTCGCCCGCACTGTAGATCACGACCGGTATGTCGAAGTCCAATCCGAGCCGCGAGAACAATTCGGCGTATGCATGCGCCGACAGCAGCCGAGTCGGGATGCCGCCCTCGGTCGCGCGCAGGGTCTCGCTGTTGAGGTACTCCGCGCCGGGCAGGTGCCCCTTGAGATAGGCGAAGACATCGGTGCGCACATCGAGCAGGATCACCTTCTTTTCCATCTGCCAGCGAGAGAGCTCCTCGGTCGAAATGACATGGGGGAGAGATGGAGAGGAGGCAGAAGACGCAGAGGGCGCACTGGATGCACCGAGCGCAATCAACGAGGCGAGCGGGACGCTCCACTTCATGGGAGGGAATCCTTTCCGTCCTTTGCGCCCTCTTCCAGACCCATGTAGCGCTTCTCCTCCTCGAGATAGACCCGTACGGCGTTGCGGCGGCGGCGGGACGCCAGTGAGACCGGACGATTCTCGTCCACCGGCGGGAGCGCGGCCATGGCTCGTCTCATCGGAACCCCCTTCTCCAGCGCTGCCCGCATGTCGTGCTGCAGGCCGGTGACATAGCGGCGTGTGAGCGCTACGAGGTCGGCCGGACGGGCAGGGATAGCCCCGTGTCCCGGCACGACGAGCCTGGGACGCAGGGCGTCGATCGCATCGAGCCCCTTGAGCAGCTCCTTCGAGTTTCCGTCCACCATCATGGTGACGCCATCTTCGATCAGCAGGTCGCCGGCGAAGAGCACCCGCTCCCGTGGGAGCCACACCATCAGATCGCCCGGGGTATGGGCGGCGCCAGGATGGGTGATGACGATCGTTGTCCCGCCCATGTGCAGCGTGTCGCTACGTGTGACGGGCCGGTCGGGCACGTCGGCGAACTCGAACCCGCGCATCGCATCGAGTCCCACCACCCGCACCCAGTCGGCGATGAGGGCATCCTCTCCGCCATCGGACGCAAGGGTCCGCCGGTCCGGGTGAGCAATCACCTTTGCCCCAGCTCTTCTGAAGACGATCGCGCCGAAGTGGTGATCGGGATGGTGATGGGTGAGGACGAGCCACTTCACGGGCTGTTTCGTGGTCCTGCGGACCGCCTCGAGGAGCCGGGTTCCGTCGCGGGGGCTCGCCAAGGCGTCGATCACCACCACGCCTTCGGTGGTCACGATGAATCCGGCGTTGGGACGACCCTCGGAGCCGCGGCCGGTGTCGCCCATGACCGCGTAGACGTCCGGCGCGAGGAGGCGAGTCGGAAATGGAGTGACAGAGGTGTCGATGGCGAGAACGGCGACTAGGGGGAGCACGTCGACTCGAGACCAGTGTGCTGGCGGAACGAGGTTGGGGCGAGGACCGCCGACAAAAGAACGCAGTCGGCAGCCCTCGCCCCAATCTCGTTCCGCTTCGTGACACCCGTTCGCGTTGGCAGAACACAGCCGGTGAGCCGGCCCGACCGAGTCGAAATCCCGTCCGACTGGCCGCTCACGCCGACGCGAACGCGATGTCGACCGTCCGGGTGAACGACGATCCCTTGCTGTCGGTCCACACCATCGTGAGCGGCGCCTCCTTGTCGGCCTTGAGCATGAAGCTCACGACCGGGTCCCGGCTGATCCCGGAGGTCCACCGGAACCGCGCCACCTCCTCACCACCGTACGTCACCACCACATCCTTGATGAACCAGGCCGGGATCGGCAGGCCCTCCGCGGTGCGGAAGAAGCCGGTATCCATCGGATGCGAGATGATCGAGTTCACCACGATCGTCTCGCCCCGGGCGATGCGGTCAGGGATGCGGATCCGGGCGTCACCCACGGCCGCGCGCATCAACCGCACCCGTTCAGGGTCACGTTGACCCGGGTGTAGTCGGCCCAGACCTCACCGGTATTGGTCTCCAGAATCGCGCGCACCCACGTGGTCCGCTTCATCTTGATACGCGTCTGGATCGAGACGCTGCCGAGCGCTGGAGTAAGATGGAATGCGGCGAGATGGGGATCGGGATTGTGGTCGACGATGAGGTGGACGCCTTTCACGTAGCGTTCCGGGGTCATCGGGAGATTGCTCTCGATGATGACCGGCACCACGCGCCCGTCTTCCGCCACGGCGGGCATGTCCAGCGAGATGTTGCCCTTGTTTCCGCTCCGGATCGGGCGGTCGCCGAAGAGCTCCTTGAGGATCCGGGCGATCTCCGCGTTGGGTATCTCGGGGTCGCCCGCTCCGGCCCCGGCTGTCACCGCCAGGAGCCGCTCCGGAGTCGCCATGCCACGGGCGCCGACCAATCCACCGGCCGCGAGCCCGAAGGCCCGGAGGAAATCACGCCGAGTAAACGGCTGCTCAGACGACAAGGTTACCTCCAGCGGGACACCGGCTTGTCCGAAAGGTCAGGCCATCGCAGGCGTCTGTCAAATAGCCTGTTACCGCGCTTTCACGGAGCTGGCGGCGCATCCCTTGCGACGCGCCCCGGGCTTCCGGCGGCCGTTACAACCGTAACGGTTCTGCAACTTGTGTCACTACCCCGGCCGCGCTACTTTAAGCCCTTCAGGCATAAAGCTATGTGGCGACCAGCCCTACGTGGCAACCAGCCTACCTTAGAGTACCGAGGGAACGTGGATACTCAAGAACTTCAGCAGGTCGCGCTCTTCGACAAGTGCCGTGATTTCACCAAGGCACGGGAGATCCAGGCAGCGGGCCTCTATCCGTACTTCAAGCCGATCTCGGAATCGGAAGATACCGTCGTCGTCATCGACGGTCAGAAGCGGATCATGCTGGGCTCGAACAACTACCTCGGGCTCACGCACCACCCCAAGGTGCTCGAGGCGGCCTCCCGGGCGCTGAGCCGTTACGGCTCCGGTTGCACCGGCAGCCGCTTCCTCAACGGCACCCTCGACCTCCATGAGCAGCTGGAATCCTCCATTGCCGAGTTCATCGGCAAGGAGGCCTGCCTGGTCTTCTCCACCGGCTACTCGGCCAACCTCGGGCTCATTTCCGGTCTGGTGGGCCGCGGCGAAGTGGTATACCTCGACAAGCTCGACCATGCCTCGATCGTGGACGGCGCCAAGCTCTCGTACGGAGAGACCGAGCGCTTCAACCACGGCGATCTCGGCAACCTCGAGCGGCGCCTGGAGCGGAACGGCGGCACTCGCGGGTCGATGATCGTGGTGGACGGCGTGTACTCGATGGAAGGGAACATCGCCGACGTCCCCGGCCTGGTGCGGCTCGCGCGGAAGTACGGCTCCGCGCTCGCTCTCGACGATGCGCACGCCCTCGGCGTGCTCGGCCCGAACGGCGACGGCACCGCGGCGCACTTCGGCCTCACCGACGAGGTCGACATCATCGCGGGCACCTTCTCCAAGTCGCTCGCCTCGATCGGCGGGTTCGTGGCCGGCACCGAGAGCGTCATCCACTACCTCAAGCACCACTGCCGCCCGCTGATTTTCACGGCGTCGCTGCCTCCCGCCAACACCGCGGGAGTGCTCGCGGCGCTCGAGGTGCTGCAGCGCGAGCCCGAGCGTCGCGACCAGCTCTGGGCCAACACCCGCCGCCTGCACGAGGGCTTCCGCAGCCTGGGCTTCGACATCGGTCCCACCGAGACGCCGATCGTCCCGGTGCTGATCGGACCGCTCGAGAAGACCTTCCTCATGTGGCGCCGGCTCTTCGATGCCGGGGTCTTCACCAACCCCGTCGCGCCTCCCGCCGTGCCGATGACACAGTGCCGGCTGCGCACGAGCCTCATGGCCACGCACACCTTCGAGCAGATCGATTTCGCGGTGGAGCAGTTCGCGCGCATCGGGCGGGACCTGGGGGTCATCTGAGCGCACCGCCCCGAGTCCGGGCGGTGCGCGACAGGCGAGATCTCAAACGATTCATCGACCTCCCCTATCGACTTCACGCGCGGGACCCTCTCTGGGTCCCGCCGTTGCGTGGGGACGTCGCGACGCTCCTCTCCCGCCGCAAGAACCCCTTCTTCGAGCACGCCGAGGCCGAGTACTTCCTCGCCGAGCGCGGTGGCGAGGTGGTGGGCCGTGTCGCGGCGATCAGCAACCGGCTCCACAACGAGACCCACGGCGACGGCGTGGGGTTCTTCGGCTTCTTCGAGTCGATCGACGACCAGTCCGTGGCCGGCGCACTGGTCGAAGCCGCCGGGGCCTGGTGCCGCGCGCGAGGGCACGATGTCCTCCGCGGCCCCGCGTCGTTCTCGGTGAACGATGAGTGCGGGCTGCTGGTGGACGGCTTCGAGACCCCGCCCACGCTCATGATGCCGCACAACCCCCGCTATTACGTCCCGCTCGTCGAGCGGGCCGGCTTCGACAAGGCGAAGGATCTCCTCGTCTATCAGGGCGGCGGCGAGGACAGGTACTACCCGGTACCGGAGCGTTTGGCGCGCGGCACCGAGCTGATCCGCCAGCGTCAGGGCATCACGCTGCGCCCGCTCAACATGAACGACTTCAAGGGTGACGTGGAGCGGATCAAGGAGCTCTACAATACCGCGTGGGAAAAGAACTGGGGCTTCATCCCGATGACCGACCACGAGATCGACCATCTGGCGGAGCAATTCAAGCCGGTGGTCATCCCGGACATCGTGCCCTTCGCGGAAAAGGACGGCAAGGTCATCGGCTTCGGCATCGTCCTGCCGGACCTCAATCAGGTGTTCAAGAGCAATCGCGGCGGATATCTGCTGCCGGTGCTGCCCAGGCTGCTCTGGACGCTCAAGACGAAGAAGATTCGGCGCGCCCGCATCCTCCTGCTCGGCATCCTTCCGGAGTACCAGGGCAAGGGCGTCGACGCGATGCTCTATCACTGGATCTGGACGCACTGCGGGGCGATAGGCATCACCTGGGGTGAGGCGGGGTGGATCCTCGAGGACAATCCCGCCATGAACGCCAGCCTCGAGAAGATGACCTTTCGTGTGTACAAGACCTATCGGCTCTACGACCGACCGATATGAAGGCGCTGGTCACCGGGGCCACCGGGTTCGTCGGCAGCCACCTTGCCGAGGCGCTGCGCCGTCGCGGTGACGAGGTCACGGCGTTGGTCCGCTCCGCCCGGAAGGCGGAAGCGCTCACTCCGCTGGGCATCCGCATCATCGCGGGTGATCTCGACGACATCGTGGCGCTCGCGAAGGCCGTCGAGGGCCAAGAGGTGATCTATCACGTGGCCGGGGTCATCTCGGCGCTCAGCGAGTCCGAGTTCATGGCGGCAAATCGCAACGGAACACGAAACCTCGTGGAGGCCGCGAAGATCTCCGGTAACCGGCCCCGGTTCGTGCTCGTATCGTCCATGGCTGCCGGCGGCCCGTCCCCTCGAGGCCGGCCGCTTCGGGGCGACGAGCCGCCACAGCCGGTGACGGCGTATGGGCGGAGCAAGCTCGCGGCGGAGGCGGCGGTGAAGGCCAGCTCCCTGCCGTGGACGATTGTGCGGCCGCCGATGGTCTACGGCCCGCGCGATCACGAGATACTGAAGGTCTTTCGCCTCGCGCGATTCGGCATCGCCCCTGTGTTCGGCGATGGCACCCAGGAGCTGAGCGCGATCCACGGCGCCGACCTGGCCGATGCGTTGATCGCCGCCGCAGGCTCTTCGAACACATTACGCCGGATCTACTACGCCACCCATCCCGACGTCTTCACCAGCATCCACTTCGTCCGAAGCGTCGCCGGCGTGATGGGGCGGCCGGTGGCGGTCATCAAGGTCCCGCTCGCGTTGGGTCGCGGCATCCTGGCCGTCACGGAACGCGCCGCGCGGCTCGCGGGCCAGGCGACGATCCTCACCACCGACAAGGCGAACGAGTTCTTCCAGCCAGCGTGGACCGGCGACCCCGGTCCGCTCACCCGCGATACCGGATGGAGTGCGCAGCGCGACCTCACCACCGGACTCGCGGACACCTGGCACTGGTATCGGAGCGCGGGATGGGTGTAGCGGTGGACGCCCAGAGCGAAGCGGGCGCGGGCTCGAGCCTCGGGCGGCTCCTCCCGGTCGACCGGCTCCTGCTCGGCTATCTCCTGGTGGTCACGGTCATCGTGCTCATCCGAGCGCTCAGGCAGCCCGAGTGCCGGTGGCTCCTGGCGGCACACGGACTCTTTCTGCTCTTCCTGTTCCTGATTCGCCGCCGGCCCATGGGATCGGCTGGGCAGGTGCTCGGGGAGATCTATCCGCTGGTGCTCCTCCTCGGACTCTATGGGGAGATCGGCATCCTCAACTCGCACGGTGCGCCGGTGCACGACGGGCTGGTGCAGCACTGGGAGATGGCGCTGTTCGGCATGCAGGTGAGTCGCGAATGGTGGCAGGCGATGCCGAGCCGGCTCTGGTCGGCTGTTCTCCACGGGGCCTACTTCTCGTACTACCTGATCGTGACGGTGCCGGCGATCGTCTTTCTGCGCCGGCGGCAAACCATGCAGGCACGGCACTTCATCTTTGCCGTGATGGCAACGTTCGTCGCGTGCTATCTCGTCTTCCTCTTCTTTCCCGTGGCCGGACCATACTACGTGTTCCCCCGGCCCGATTCCTGGTTCACCGCCAACGCGCCGGCGAGGATCGTGTATGCGACACTCGCCGCCGGCAGCTCTTACGGGGCGGCCTTTCCGAGCTCACACGTGGCCGCGGCCGTCGCGGCTACGGTGGCGGCGTACCGCGGCAACAAGGTATTGGGCTTCGCGCTCGTGGTCCCCACGCTGCTGCTCAGCGTCGGGGTGGTCTACTGCCAGATGCACTATGCTGTCGATGCGGTGGCGGGAGCAGTCGTGGGAGTGGCGATCGGATTGGCGACGACGGAAAGGACGGGATAGGACGCAGAGGGCGCAGAAGACGCAGGGGGCGCAAGCAGAGACGACGGAACCAACATTCGGTCTCCCGTCTTCTGCGCCCCCTGCGTCTTTTGCGCCCTCTGCGTCTTTACTGAACCGAAATCTTCCCGTGCATTCCCAGCGCGAGGTGGGGCAGGCAGTAGAACTTGTACTCACCCGTTGGCGCGTTGGTAAACGAGATCTTGTAAGTGCCATCCTGCTCGGTGAGGAGCGGGCCCTCGAGCGGAGCCATCTGGTCGGGCATCGCCGTCTTGAGCACGGCATCGGCGCCCTTCGGGATGCTGTCGGCCCAGAACGACACGTTATGCGGGCCACCCGACTTGTTGTGGAAGGTGATGGTCTCGCCCGCCTTAATCGTCAGGTCGGACGGCTGGAACTCGTACTTGCTGCCATTGAGCACCATGTTCACATCGTGATTCGCTCCGCCACCCGCCGCAGCCTCGGGCGCCGGTGCCGCCGCCGGCGGCCCGCTGCCTACCGTGTCCGGACCTCCCGCAGCCTGCTCTCCCGCCTTCTTCTCGCCGCCGCAGGCCGCCAGCACGATGGCCAGCCCTGCTACCATCGAAGTCACACGCATCGCCGCTACGCCTCCAGGATAGATGCCCGACTTTGTGAACGGTTTCACAAGTCCCCAAGTATATAGCCAGCAGCGGCAAAGGGAAGTGGGACGGATTAGCTTAGAGCATCATGGGATCTACCGCTCCGCCAAAGTCTTCCGCCGCTTCCTGGATCCCTCCCTGCCATTCGCTGGGCCGGCAATGCCGAGCGCTCCAGGTGACGCTCCGCGTCGGCTCCTTCGAGAACGGTATCACCTCGCTCGATCACGAAGCAACCTGGCTGCTCGGCCATACGGGCCGGGTGAGCTTTCACGAGCTGTGGGACGGGGAGGGCGACCTCTACGTCGAGGCCACGCTGCACCTGCCTTGCCGCTATCTCGAGACGTCGGATGGGAAGGCCCGCTGCAAGGCCCATGGCTTTACCGGACCGATCCCCCGCGAGCCTCCCATCGAGCCGCAGCCGCTCCGTCTGGACGGTGATCGTTTCGTCGTGGTGCACCGCGCCCGCAACGCGGTCCGCCGGCTGCCCTTTCCGGCACGATCGCTGCCGGTGCTCCAGAGTCCATTGAGCGCGGGCCCCGAGGAAAACCCGTGCGCCACGGCGCGGTGCCGGACCGCCGACAACACCATGCGAGCCGCCTGCTGCCGGGACCTCCAGATCGAGATCATGTGCACCCGCCGCCAACGGAAGCTCGAGGCCCTGGTGCGCTCGCGCCGCTCGCCGTATCTCTGCAAGATCGACCGGGAGGGAGATCACTCGATCGAGGCCGAGATGATCTCCGCCTGCGGGTACCTGGGGGAAGACGGCGTGGCCTGCACCCTGCATGGACGGCAGCGAGCCGACGGCAGGCCGGCCAAACCGGACCTCTGCAGCGAGTGGCCTCCAAAGAACCAGGGGCTGCATCCAGGGTGCGTCTTTAAACGCCGGCGGAAGTCCCGGACCGGAACGGCCACGAAGCGCCTGCAAGTGTGCAACAACGGGGAAGTTGGCCGTCATCAACTCGGACCCGCTCGGGGGGATGGGTGACGGACGATCTGGAACACCTCTACCAGACGACATACACTGCGGTCGTGCGGTTCCTGTACCGAAAGGTCTGGGACGCCGAGCGGGCCGAGGATCTGGCGCAGGAAGTCTTCGTGCGAGCCCTGTCCCACCGGCCCGAAAAGCCGCGCGCCTGGGTGTTCGCGGTCGCGGCCAATCTGGCGCGAGACGAAGCGAGAGCGGCGGTCCGGCGGAGACGTCACCTGACGCTCCTCAAGGGTGATCCGATCGCCCAGCCAACAGTTGCTCCGGCCGCGGATTACACGGTAGAGCACGACGAGCAGATGGCGTCGGTGCACGATGCTCTGAACATGCTCACGCCGCGTGACCGAGAAATCCTGTTGCTGTGGGACGCGGGGCTGAGCTATCCGGAAATCGCGGGGCAGACGGGGTTGGCGGTTGGTGCGGTTGGAACGACGTTGGCGCGGGCGCGCCGGCGGCTGGTCGATGCTCATGACAGGCAAAATTCCGATACGGGGACCGATGCGGCACATTCCTGAGGACGAGCTTCACGCCTACCTGGACCAGGGGCTGAGCCGGAGCCAGTGCGTCGAGATCGAGAGCCACCTCGCCGACTGTCCCTCCTGCCAGGCGATCCGCGACGGCATTGCCGCGTTGCGGGATCGCACCACATCCCTGCTCTCCCGGCTGGCGCCGCCTCGGACCATTCCGCCGTCCTTCGAGAGTCTTCGCCGGCGCGCCGACGAGGCGGTCTCGGCGCGGCGGCGGCGCCTCCACGCCGTGGCCTGGGCCGCGAGCCTCATCGCTGCCGTCGGGCTGGGATATGGCGCCAGCTGGGTGCTTCGTCCTCATGGGGACGTCGTCTCGGCACGCATGCCGGTCACGCCCACGCCGTCCACCGCGACGCGCAATCCCGCTCCACGTACGTCCGCGACGGGTACGGCCGATGCAGCCAATGCGAGCGCCGTCCGGTCGCCCTCGCCCAGCCCCATTTACCGCTCGGTACAGCGCGAACGCCCCAAGCCAGCGCCGTCCACCCCCGCGCCCAATCGCGAGGCGGTGCTTTCGGTGCTCAACCCGGTCCCCGCGGTCGAGCTCACCAAGCTGGACCCGCCCCACACCTCGAATGACGAGTTCGGCGGCATGTGGCGGACGATGTCGTGGGACGGGGCCCAGGCGGAGGCCGGCAAGCCGTTGCCTCATATCGACGGGCTGCCGGTGGTTCAGGTACAGGTCCAGAATGAAGGCGCGCGCCCGCTGATGGTGGTGGCGCAGCAGCTCACCTCGGGCCAGGTCATCCGCACCATCGAAGGATCCGCCACGGATGTCTCGCAGCTGCTGTCGCGCCGGCAGATGAGCGACGTGGACTCGGTCCAGCTCCGCGGCGACTCCGTACGCGGCGCCAAGTCCATCGACGCCGACCACGCGATGGCCATGCAGCTCGGCGACCGGATGCTCGCCATCACCGGCGACCTGCCGTCGGACAGCCTGCGGGCGATGATCCGGCGGTTGAACGCGGAAATGAGGAGCAAGTAGGCCGTCGGTTATCGGCTATCGGTTGCTCCAATGCGAAACGACCCTCCGACGATATCGTCGGAGGGTCGTTCTACATGTTGTTACCGATCGCCGATCACCGATAGCCTACCTGTCCTTTCCCCTCCGCTCGATCAGCTCCGGCGGCACGTAGTCCTTTGGCGACTCCTCGTGATCGTACTCCATCCCGACCACAGCGTGGCTGCGCTCGCGGCCGAGAGTGATCTCTGCGAGCCTCGGCGAGATCATCGGAAAGGTCCGCGCGAAGAGCGCGTAGACGAGCAGATACATCCCGACGAACAGCAGCGTGGCGCCGATCTCGGGCACTCCCACGATCGGGCCGGGAAGCGCCGTCACGGAGGGCATCACCAGCAGGTACCGCTCGAGCCAGAGCGCCACGAGGCTGACCGTCGCGAAGAAGCCGAAGATTACCCTGATCTTCTTGGGGGCCACGCCGAGCAGGCCGAAGAACGGGATGATGAACATGCCGAGACCCACGGCCCATCCGACCGGCAGCCAGTGTCCCCAAAGGCGCGAGAACACGAAGCCCGTCTCCTCGGGCATGTTGCCGTACCAAATGACGAGGAACTGGGCCCACATGAGGTAGGTCCAGAAGACGGTGAAGCCGAAGCAGAGCTTGCCCAGGTCGTGGCGCTGCTTGGCCGACACCAGATCGGCAACACCGAGATGGCTCGCCCCATACATCATCATCAGGGCAAGCAGCATGTGGGCGCCGAGATAGGACCCCATGAAGTAGAAGCCACCGAACAGGTTCGAGAACCAGTGCGGCTGCAATGCCATGATCCCGTCGAACGCCACCAGCGTGAGAACGATGGCGTAGACGACCACGTAGACCGGCGCATAATGACGGATCCGGCCGTACTGCTCCTGGGCCGCCCTGTCGCTCCCGTCGTAGTTGCGGCTCCACCGGTCGAAGAGTGCGCGGCGACCCCCATCCACCGCGCCACGCGCGGCGAACATGTCCGGCACCAGATCCGCGCGGATCAGTCTCCACCCTGCGAGCGTGAGGATGAGGAGTCCCAGCCCCAGTCGCGCGAACATGAATCCATGGGAGAGCCACAGCGCCTTGCCAGGGCTCATCGTGGACAACTGGGCGTTCATGGGGCCGTAGATCGCCCGGTAGCCGATCGTGAAGATGGGCACGAGGCCGAGGAGCGATACGGCCAGGAACGCGGACGACGCGCTCGCGAATCGGGTGATCATCCCCGCCCACTTGGCGTTGGTGATCTTGAGCACCGCGACGAAGGCGATGCTTCCCGCGGACAGCCCGGTGAAGTAGAGCCAGTTGACGTGGAAGAGCTGCCAGGCCCGGTCGGCGTCGCCGGCCGCGAGCGCCCGGTAGAAGAGGATGGCGCCGAGAATGGTGAACCCGCCGCCGAGGCCGAGGAAGAGCGGATACCGCCCTGCCACAGAGCGCTGGACCAGCCGATCGTGGACGGTCCCGGTCATTTCGGCCTCTCCGCGGTAGATCCCAGCGCGCTCGGCCCGGGCTGAACGGGGGCCGCGGCGCCGGGCGCCTCCTGCGGCGCCGGCGACTCCGACTGCAGCTTGCGCACGTGATTCACGATCGCCCACCGGTCGAAGGGGAGGTAGACCTTGTCACCATAGCGAGGCATGACGCCGCGCCCATAGCGGATGATGCTGTAGATGTATCCGTCGGCGTAGCCTCGGGCTCTCGACGTGAGCAGCGAGGGCGCGCCGATGCGAGACGAGACCGGGCCCTTCGCGTCACCCGCCGACCCGTGGCAGACGGCGCAATACGTCTGAAAGAGCGTGTCTCCCGCCGCGTCCACGTCGCGCGGGATCTGCGCGACGTCGGGGCCCGGCTTCCACGCCGTGCCGCCGCCACCGGCCGCGTACGGGTTCTGGAGGGCGTTGGCCGTGGTGGTCTTCCCCGTGGTCCACTCACCCGACCAGTCGGGCTCGTTGCCGGTCACCGGCACGGTACCCACCGGGGTGTACCGCGGCACCGCCGACGTCTGATACGGATGGATGTAGCGGGCCCGGATCATGTGGTCGAACCACGGGATCACGTGCCAGAGATCGTCCGGCGAGGGCACGCGGTTGTACCAGGTGTCGCACGCGCCGCAAAGTACCGCGAGAAGTGCCAGCGCCGCCCTGCTAGGCCACTTCATGCCGCACCTCCACCGCGCCAGCCGTCTTGAGCAGTTGCTCCGTGGGTCCGATCTGCTCCGGCGTTGCCGGGACGAAGATCCCGATCAGGTCGTCGCTGAACCTGGGGTCGAACACGACGCCACGCCTGCCGAAGAGCACCGAGAAGAGCACCACCGCGGCGACGGTGCTGAGCGCGCCCAGGAGGATCGTCAGCTCGAAGGCGATGACCACATAGGGCGGAATCGACGCGATCGTCTTGCCGCCCACGAGCGTCGGCCAGTCG
Organism: uncultured Gemmatimonadales bacterium; assembly: GCA_963722825.1. Lineage (GTDB taxonomy): Bacteria > Gemmatimonadota > Gemmatimonadetes > Gemmatimonadales > GWC2-71-9 > CAVVWJ01. The sequence goes on along the minus strand of CAVROI010000003.1, from coordinate 1,629,421 downwards.
TACGACATCCAGATCGTCATCCCGAACCCCGCCGCGCAGCCCGTGAGCCCGCCGACGAGCGTGAACAGGCGCACCGGGCTCACCCGATGCTCGAGCGCCTCTTCGACTTCATGGTTCGGGGACGCCGTGTAGACGACGAGATCGCGGTGGCCCCGCGCCCGAAGCGCACGGATGGCGTCGGTCGCGGCGTCCAGATGGGCGAAGGCGGCGAGCACCCCCGGCACGTGCCGGGGCCTCCTGCGCAGGAGTGCCATCAGTGGCGCCCTCCCCGCTTGCGCGGCATGGGGATCATCTCCTTGATCTCCTGGATCGCGACGATCGGGAAATTCTTGGCGAAGAGCAGGAACCACATCCCGAACCAGCCGAACGACCCGGCCAGAATTCCCCAGTCGGCCCAGGTCGGATTGAGCACACCCCAGGCCCAGGGGACGTAGTCGTTGCTGAGCGACGAGACGATGATGACGTAGCGCTCGAACCACATCCCGATGTTGACGAAGATCGAGATGACGAAGAGTGCTGTGAGATTGGTCCGGATCTTCCGGAACCAGAGAAGCTGCGACACGAAGGGATTGCAGATGATCATCGTCCACCCCGCCCACCACTGCGGGCCGAAGGCACGGCGGAAGAAGGTGGTCTGCTCGAAGGTGTTGCCGCTGTACCACGCGATGAAGTACTCCATCGCGTACGCGTAGAAGAGAATCGACCCGGTGAAGAGCGTCAGCTTGGCCAGATTGTCGAAGTGGTACTCGGTGATCATGTGATCGATCTTGAGCGCCCGTCGGAGCGGGATGACCAGCGTGAGCACCATGCCGAGGCCCGAATAAATGGCGCCGGCCACGAAATAGGGAGCGAAGATCGTCCCGTGCCATCCCGGGACGAGCGCGGACGCGAAGTCCCATGACACGACGGAGTGCACGGACAGCACCAGCGGCGTCGCCAGGGCGGCCAAGTAGAGGTAGGCCCGGTTGTAGTGCCGCCACTGATTGTCGGTCCCGCGCCAGCCCACCGAGACGAGACCGTAGATCGACTTCCGCCATCCCGTCACCTTGTCACGCACCGCCGCGACATCGGGCACGAGCCCGAACACCAGGAACGTGGTGGACACGGTGAGGTACGTGGAGATCGCGAAGACGTCCCAGATCAGCGGTGACTTGAAGTTGGGCCAGAGGTACCGCTGGTTGGGATAGGGCAACAGCCAGTAGAAGATCCACTGCCGGCCGATGTGGATGATCGGGAAGAGGCCCGCGGTCATGACCGCGAACACGGTCATCGCCTCGGTGGAGCGGTAGACCGCCGTGCGCCATGGCGACCGGAACAGGAAGAGGATCGCCGAGATCAGGGTCCCCGCGTGCCCGATGCCGATCCAGAACACGAAGGTGGTGATGTACACGCTCCAGAAGATGGGTGGCGTGTACCCCGCGTGGCCGAGGCCGTCCTTCACGAGGACCGCGAACGTGCTGAGGCCCACCAGGAAGAGCCCCACCGCGGACAGGAGCAACAGCAGGTAACCCCGACCCGGCCGCCCGAGTGTCGCGACGACGTCCCGGGTGACCTCGGCGTGGGTCTGGGTAATCTCCAGCTCGTGGCCCGTCGAGGGGTGCGTGACGGCGGCCATTGTCAGCCCTCCGCCGGATGAATGACTTTGGCGAGGTAGGTGATCGCCGGACGCACGTTGATCTCCTCGAGCACGTGATAGCCGCGCGGATTCTGCTTGGCCGCCACCACCCGGCTCTTCGGGTCGCGCACGTTACCGAAGACGATGGCGTCGGAGGGGCAGGCCTGGGCGCAGGCGGTGGTGAATTCGCCGTCGACGATCGGCCGGTCCTCCAGACGAGCCTGGTTCTGGACCCCGCGGATGCGCTGGATACAGAAGGTGCACTTTTCCATGACGCCGCGGGCCCGCACGGTGACGTCGGGGTTGAGCTGGAGGTTGAGCGGCTCGGGCCACGCCATTTCGTTGTACTTGTACCAATTGAAATACCGGACCTTGTAGGGACAGTTGTTGGCGCAGTAGCGCGTGCCCACGCACCGGTTATACACCTGGCCGTTGAGGCCGTCGGCCGTGTGGTACGCCGCGTACACCGGGCACACCGGCTCGCAGGGCGCGTTGGCGCAGTGCTGGCAGAGCATCGGGACGAAGCGCGCCGAGACCGGCTCGCCCGGCGTTTCCCCTCCCTCCCAATACCGCTCGATGCGCATCCAGGTCATCTCCCGCCCACGCAGCACCTCGGACTCCCCCACGGTCGGAATATTGTTCTCGGCGTAGCAGGCGGTCACGCAGGCTTGACACCCGGTGCAACGGGAAAGATCGATCGACATGCCCCACTGCGGATGCTCGTTCGCATAGTCGCCGAACTCGGTGAGCCGGTGCTGGTCCTCGCTCCAGCCCTTGAGGGCCGCGACCTCGCGCTCGGGGTTCAGCTCGTGCTCGCCATGGCCTTCCTCGAAATAGGCCTCCTTGACGCTCAGACCCTTCTGCGCCGCCGCGAGCGGCATCGCCTCCGCGATGCCCCGGCCCAGCTGGCGGGGTACCCCGGCAATACTCGCGAGCTTCCGATACCCCCCGGTCTTTTCGAGGGCGACCCGGGAAGACAGATAGGACACGAACTCGCCCTTGGGGGCGCCGAGCAGATCGAGCGCGTTGACGCCGCGGCCCCGCGCGAAATCGCCGTACGCGGTGTGGCCCAGGCCGAGCGGCACGGCGACCACGCCCGGGTGCAGCCCGAAATGGATGTACGCCGGCAGCTCCAGCATCCCCTGCGCGGAGGTGAGCCGCAGGATCTCGCCGTCGCGCACGTCGAGCTTGGTCGCCGTCTCGGGTGCGATCTCGACCCACGAGTGCCACGTGATCTTGGTGACCGGATCGGCATTCTCGAGCAGCCACGGTTTGTTGGCGCCACGGCCGTCGTGGAGCAACGCATGGGGATAGGCCACGAGGACGAAGTCGCCCTTCCCCTCGAATGACGGCCGCGCGTAAGCGGCGGTCGCACCCGCGGCCAGCGACACCGCGGGAGATGGCGGCGCCTTCTGGTAGAGCCCACCGCGCTGGAGCGCCGAGTGCCAGAAGGCGTCCGCATCCTTCTCTCCCTGCTCGACGCCGAGCGCATCCCACCGGCTCCGCAGGTAAGCCTGATAGGACGCAGCATTGAACCTGGAAAGGGCGCCGCCGGCCTTCTGCGACACCTTGAGCAGCACATCGCCGGCAGCCATGGTGTTGAAGACGGGCTCCAGTACCGGCTGCATCAGCCCGTGCACGCCGGCGCGGGACGCTGCGTCATCCCACCGCTCGAGCGCGTGGTGCTGCGGAAGAAGGAGATCGCAGAGCGACGCGGTCTCGTCGAGGAACATCGACGTCGACACCTTGAAGGGCACCTTCTTCATCCGGTCGGCGAACCCGCTTGCTTTGGGCAGCGCATAGACCGGATTGGCATCGTGTACCAGCAGCACGCCGACCTGGCCGCCCTCCATGGCCGCCGCCAACCCGGCGAGCGCAGCGTAGCCATCGCCCGAGCCAAGGTCGGCGCCGAAGTCGACGGTCTGCCCGATGTTTCCCGCGACGTAATTGAGAATGTTGACCGCCGCGCACAGCTCGGACGCCCCCGCGTGCTGCGCGCCGACCCCACCGGCCACCGCGAGGCTCGGCTGGGCCGCGGCGAACTCGCGCGCGATCTTCTCGATTCGCTCGGCGGGAATCCCCGTCTCCTTCGACGCCATCGCCGGCGTGTATGCGGCGAGGGTTGCTCCGAGCGGTCCCTGGCCCCCCCGCTGGGAGGCGACGACCGACGCCATCGCCAGCGCGAGCGCCGCCTCGGTGCCCGGAGGAATGGCGAGCCACTCGTCGGCGTTCAGGCCGGTGAGATCTCTCCGCGGGCCGGCGTACACCGTCTTGGCGACGTCGCCGCCGGCAAACCCGTGCGACTCCGCGAAACCGCGCTGGTTCTCCACCGGTGCGAGCCAGGTATCGAGGAAGTCGGCGCCGAACGAGACGATGTACTTCGCCTTGGCGAAGTCGTGCGCGGGAAGTCGGTCGATGCCGAAGACCCGCTTGTTGGCGGCGCGCAGCGGCTCGTGATCGAACGGCTCCCAGCGCACGAGTCGTCCGCCGAGCGCGGTAGTCCATTCGGCGAGGAGATCGGAGAAGGTGCCGCGGCCGGCCCCCGAGATCACGCCGACGCGGCTCCCGGCCTCGCCGAGCTTGGCGGCAAGGATCGCGATGGCGTTGTCCCAGGTGATCTGCTCGAACGTGCCGTTGCTCGCCTTGCGCATCGGGCCCTTGATGCGCCCCGGATTGTAGAGGCCCTGGAGCGCCGCCTGCCCCCGGGAGCACAACTTCCCCCTGTTCACCGGATGCTCGGGATTTCCCTCCAGCTTGACCGCGCGCCCTTCGCGCGTGCGCACGTGGACTCCGCAGCCGGCGGAGCACTCGGTACAGGTGCTCGCAAACCAGGTGGCGAGACCGGGAATCTGATCCTCGGACTGCACGAGGTAGGGCACCAGCTTCTCGACGTTGCTCGTCGAGCAGCCGCTCAGCGCGAGCGCCCCGCCGCCCGAGACCCCGAGGACGGTGAGGAACTTGCGCCGATCGATGGTGGACGAAGCGTCGTCAGACATTCGGACTCCGATTGGAGGTCGGAGGTCTGAGGTCGAGGGTCGGAAGTCTCGACCTTTGACCTTAGACCTTAGACTCTCGACTCAGTAATGACACACCGAACAGTCGCGCGAGACCTTCCGCTCGATGTGGCAAGTGATACAGAAACCCATGTTGTTGACGTTGTTCACCTTGAAGACCTGGGGCATCCGCGTGACGTCGCCATGGCAGGTCGTGCACGCATTCGGGCCCAGCGCCTTGATGTGGCGCTGATGGGGGAAGTGCGCGTGGCGGGCGAGGTAATGCACCCGGACCCACTCCACCGGCTTCTTCTCGTTCCACGCCTGGCGGACCTTCTTGATCTCGTTCTTCGCCGAGCTGTCGGTGCCCGCAATCACGAGGTGGCAACCCATGCATGTCTGGATCGAGGGAATGCCCGGCTCCGGCGAGACCGCCACCGAGTAATGGCAGTACTGGCACTGCATCTTGAACTGCCCGGTGTGGATGTCGTGGCGGAAGAAGATCGGCTGGCGAGGACCCGGGAGCGATCCGGTGTCGACGACAACCGGGGTGTGCGCCGAGTCGGTGACGGCCCGGGTGCTCTGCGCGACGGTGGGGCTGCCGCCGAATGCGAGGAGCGCCACGAGTCCGCCGGCGCCCACGCCGCCGAGCACGATAGCCAACTTACGCATGGTCGATCTCACGCTATGGGAGAGGGCGCCCGTGGAGACCAGTCGCCGCTACCGAGGGCTTACCGAACGCTCGTGAAATCATTCACTTGCCGCCAAAGTAGGTCCACCCATTGGATTACACAACCCGATCCCGGTCTTATTCCGAGTGTCGTTGTCGGCTTACGCCTAATCGTCTCCCGCTGCCTTGCGGGGTCGCGCTCGCGGCGAGCGCTGCGGTCGTGGTCGCTCCGCGAGCCACTGCGCCTTCTGCGCGGCGAGCCGGAGGAAGGCGTCCACTGCCCGGCGGTCGTCGAGCTCCAGCCAGCACCACTTTACCGGACCGGTGCGCTGACCCTCGTCGATCGCGCGGACGATGACGCTGGCCAACCTCACGCCGCGCCGCAACCGATCCTCTTCTCCGTCGCTCAGCGTGAAGGTGACCGTCACCCGATCTCCGATGAAGTGCGCCCAGCACAGCTTCCGGTTGCCGACGCCGTATTCCCATGCCCAGCGCCAGCTCTCGCCCATGAAGCGCACGGTCTCCGCGACCTCATCGAGGGCGAGCAATCCCGTCCTGAGCGCACGGAACCGCTCCGCGACCGAGGGCGGCAGATCATCGAGCGGAGCCGCGACGTCCGGCTCCACCGCCGGGTCGGTGTAGCGGTTGCCGCTCCAGTATCCGCTCGAGCGTCCGCGACTCATCAGGCGCGCGTCCGCTCGAGGAAGCGCACCACCTCGATGCCCATGGCGCGCACCAGCGTCGCCTCCCGGCCGTCGAGCTCCGCGCGATGGATGATCTCTCGAAAGGAGCGCATCACGTTCTCCGTCTGCCGGGTCTTGAAGAAGTCGATGGCCCAGAGGGCCTGTTGCCAGTCGGCGAAGAGCGCCTCGAGCTGCGCCGACGTCGCCGGGTTGGCCACCTTCCGCGGCCGCTTGAGCGGCATCGCCTCGCCGCCCTGCGCGTTCCAGCACTCGTAGGCCATGATCGCCACCGCCTGGGCCAGGTTGAGCGACGGGTGCCGCGGATCGGTGGCGATCGTCACTACGAGCCCGCAGAGATCGAGCTCCGCGTTGGTGAGTCCGCTGTCTTCGCGTCCCGCCACGACCGCTACCGGCCCCTCGAGCGCCGCCTGCCGCAGCTCCGCGGCGGCCTCCCTCGGGCGCAACGTCCGCCGCTTGGCGGCCCGCTCCCGGCCCGTCAGCACCGCCACGCGCACACAGTCCGCCACCGCCTCGGCCAGCGTGGGCACGATCTCGATGCGCGCCACGAAATCGGCGGTGTTGTGCGCGATCCCCTCGATCCGGTAGGGATCGAACACCTCCGGATCTACCAGCCGCATCCGCTCGATCCCGAAATTCTTCGCGATCCGAACCGAACTCGCGATGTTGACGATGTCCTGGGGGTTGACCAGGACGAGGACCGGGGGAGGCATGCCCGTCTCTAGCCTTCTCCCAGAAACGACGTGTCCAGCCGCTTCGCCTTGAGCGCGGCCGCGAAGCCCTGCTTTTCCACCGCCTTCATGTACGCTTCCTTGGGCTCCACCACCTTGCCCTCCACCAGCTCCATGAGCGCGTCGTTCAGCGTGACCATCCCGACCCTCCGGTTGGTCTGCATGACCGACGGAATCTGGAACGTCTTCCCTTCCCGGATGAGATTCGAAATCGCGGGGATCGAGAGCAGCACCTCGCGCGCCGCCACGCGGCCCCCGCCGTTCTTTCGGCAGAGTGTCTGCGCGATGACGCCGCGGAGTGATTCCGAAAGCATCACACGCACCTGGGACTGCCGGTCGGCGGGGAACTGGTCGATGATCCGGTCGATGGTGGACGCCGCCGTCGTCGTGTGAAGGGTGCCGAAGACGAGGTGGCCGGTCTCGGCCGTCTCGATGGCGATGGAGACGGTTTCGAGGTCCCGCATCTCGCCCACGAGGATGATGTCCGGGTCCTCGCGCAGCGCCGCACGGAGCGCCTGCTTGAACGAGCGGGTGTGAAGACCGACTTGTCGCTGCGTCACGAGACACTTCTTGCTCTCGTGCACGAACTCGATCGGGTCCTCGATCGTGATGATGTGATCGCTGCGGGTGCGGTTGATGAGGTCCACCAGCGCGGCAAGCGTGGTGCTCTTGCCGGAGCCGGTGGGCCCGGTGACCACGACGAGGCCCTTGGTGAGGTAGCAGAGGTTTTGGACCTCGCGGCTCAATCCCATTTCGTCGGCGTTGCGCACGGTTCTCGGGATGACCCGGAAGACTGCCATCGGTCCGAAGCGATCTCGGCCGGCATTGCATCGGAACCGGGCCAGCCCGTCGATTTCGTGGGCCCAGTCCACATCATTCGCCTCGCGGTACTCGGCGACGTCGCGGGCCAGCATGATGCTTTGGAGCATTGCCTCGAGGCGCTCGCTCACGATCGGCGGCAAGTCCTCAGGCTTGAGGTCTCCATCGCGGCGCAGCATCGGCGGCATGCCGGTCCGAAGGTGAAGATCGGACGCTCCCGACCCGACCAGGAGCCGGAGCAGCCCCTCTACTTCGGTTTTCGCCGCCGCGGCCTCGGCGGCGCTCCGTCCCATCGACGGTCCGGCCGGCGCGGCCGTCGGCCGCACCATCACCAGCGATCCACCGGCCGCGGCCGACACCTCCACCCGGACTTCGCCGGTCGGAGACTGATAGAGGAAGGAAACCGGTGCCGTCCCGCCCAGCCGGGCGGCCACGTCGGGCCCGGCGATTTCCCGCAGCAGCGAGACGATCTGCTGATCGCCGAGCGGCTCCTTGGTCAGCGCCCGGCTCGCGCCGTTGGCCACGAGCGACGCGGGGCGCCCCACGGCGAGCTGGAGCCCATCGGCTCGCTGCTCGTGCATCACTTCGATCAGGCGGTCGAGTCGGGCCACGGCGATTCTCAGTCGAAGGGGCGGATCAGGCGGACGTGGACCTTGTTGACGTACCAGGTCACGTCGTCCGACCAGAGCGCGAAGAAGCCGCCCGGTGCATTGACATAATCCAGGGCGCGTCCCCGGTTGGCCGGCAGCTCGAAGGTGGCACGACCCCGATATTCGGCGCCGCCCCGCATCACCACCTCGAGCATTACCAGCTTGGCCGCGGAGATCCGCTCGGGATCGGAGAGCGGCGTCTGATCGTGGCAGGAGACGACGGCAACCTGGGCCTTCGGAACGAACGTGACGCTGCCGTCGGCCAGAGTGAGCGCGAAGAACACTTCCGGGCGGTTGAGCATTTCCAGCGGCGTCTCCGGTCCCGGCGGATACGTGTCACGCGCGAGGACGTGGAGATCGCCCGCATTGACCAGCCCTTCGGCCAGCGTCACTTCGGCGGGCACCCTGTTGGTGGTTCCCCAGTCGCTCATCGGCTCGCCGGTACGGGACGTGGGGAAACTGAGTGGGACGCTCCACCGCGGCAAGTGGGTCTCATTCGCGGATCTCGACGCCCGCCTGGCGCTCGGCCAGCCGGATCGGCTCGAGGTAGTCGGCGGACTCACCGAGCTGGTCGCAAGCGTCCGCCAGGAGCCGGCCGGCCAGCTCCGCGACAGGCCCGGGAACGCCGGTCTCGGCGAGCAGACCGACGGCGATACCGACGTCCTTCGACAGCAGGGACAGGCGGAAGGTCTTCGGCCAGAGTCTCGTCAGCACCCTGTCGGGGACCAGGACCTCGGTCACGAAGGAGCGCCCGCTCGCTGCATTGATCACATCGAGCGCCGCGCGGGGAGACACCCCCGCTTTCACCAGCGCCACCAGACCTTCTCCAACGGCGAGGATGTTGAGGCCGAGGAGGACCTGGTTGACGGCCTTGACGGCGTCGCCCGCGCCGACCGGGCCCACGTGATCGATGCGGCGACCGAACGCGGCGAGGATCGGTCGGGCCCGCTCGAACGTCTCCCGGTCCGCGCCGACCATCACGGTGAGCGCTCCGGCCTCGGCTCCATTGGTGCCGCCGCTCACCGGTGCGTCGGCGAAGGCGATGCCCCGCTCCGCCAGCCGGGCCGCGATGCGCCGCGAGCCGGCGGAGTCTCCGGACGTGCAGTCGAGAAGGAGCGTGCCGGGCCGGAGCCCCGCGAGGAGGCCGTCCGGACCGTCCAGCAGCGCCTCGACCTCGCGAGAGGAGGGAAGGCAGGTGAGGACCACGTCGGCGAAGGCCGCCGCCTCGCGCGGAGTGGCGGCGACGACGACGTGGTGCGTGGCGGCGAACTCGCGCGCGCGTTCGGGCGTGCGATTCCACACGGCCAGCGGACCGCGGCGGGCGAGGTGGGCGGCCATCGGCGTCCCAATGGCGCCAAGGCCGAGGAAGGCGAGGGAAGCGGTCAGCTCTTGGGCGCCTCCGCCGCTTCCTCGTCGCCACCGCCACGCCGCTGGCCCAGCTCGCGATCGAGCATCAGGAGCCCCGGCCGATCGTCGCCCACCATGCGCAGCTGCTCGGCGAGGAGGTCGCTGGTCTTCTCCTCCTCCACCTGCTCCCTCACGAACCAGTCGAGAAACACCCGGCTCGCGAAGTCCCGCTCGTCTGTCGCAAGGCCATAGACGTGATTGATGCTCTCGGTCACCTGCCGCTCGTGCCGGTGCGCCTGCTCGAAGACCTCTCGCGCCGAGGCAAAGTCTGCCGGAGGGCGGTCGATCGGGGCCAGAGACGGCCGGCCGTTCCGGTCGAGCAGATGATCGAAAATCTTCATGGCGTGTTTCACCTCTTCTCGCGCCTGGAATCGCATCCACCGTGCCAGTCCGGGGAGGTTCGCGGATTCGCAATACGCCGACATTGAGAGGTACAAGTACGACGAGTAGAATTCGTGCTTCATCTGCTCGTTAAACGCCTCCTGCATCGTCGGGCTGATCATCGCCAGGCACTCCTCTCGCAGACGGGGCAGAATACGGCCGAAGATACCAAGGGACCCCATGGCGGCGCGAATCGTTCACGTGGATCTCGACGCCTTCTTCGTGGAGGTCTGCCGACAGCGCTATCCAGAGTTGCGCGACGTCGAGCTCCTCGTCGTCGGGGGGAAGCGCGACCAGCGTGGCGTGGTGCAAAGCGCCTCGTACGGCGCGCGCCGCTACGGCATCCACGCGGGGATGCCGATCGGACAGGCGGTGCGGCTCTGTCCCCAGGCCACCTTCTTTCAGGGCTCGTTCGTCCATTACACCGAAGCCTCGCGCGCCGTGCGCGCGTTGCTCGAGCGCTTCTCCCCGGTCGTGGCCATGGCATCCCTCGACGAGGCCTACCTCGATTTCGCCGGAACCGAGCGGCTCTATCCCGTCTCCCTGCTTCCGGTGGCGGAGCTGCTGCGTGACGAGGTGAAGCGCGATACCGGGCTCGACTGCAGCGTCGGCATCGGGCCCAACCGGATGGTCGCCAAGCTCGCCTCGGATTCCGCGAAGCCCCGGGGACTCATGGAAGTCCGCGCCGGCTGGGAAGAAGGCTTCCTCGCGGGGTTGTCGCTCCACGCGCTCCCCGGCGTGGGGCCCAAGACGGCGGCACGCTGGATCGAGCTCGGACTGGAGAACGTGTGGCAGGTGCAGCAGATGGAAGAGGCTGCCCTCGAACGCCTCGTCGGCGGCGAGGCGCGGGCGCTCAAGCGGCGCGCCCATGGGTATGGCGGCAGCACCCTCAGCCGCGACCGGACTCCCAAGTCAATCGGGCGCGAAACCACGTTATCGCGCGACCTGCGCGACCCCGAGGCCCTCGAGGCCATCCTGGCCCTGCTCAGTGCCCGAGTGGCCGGCCAGCTTCGGGAGGAGCACCTCGTCGCCCGCACCGTGACGCTCAAGCTCCGGCACGACGACTTCCGCACCGTCACCCGGCGGCGGACGCTCGAGATTGCCAGTGACCTCGATACCGAGCTTTTTGAGATAGCGCGGGAGCTGTTCCGGGGAGCATTCGAGGAGGTACGGCAGCGGGACCGGGGTGTGCGGTTGATCGGTATCAGCGTCAGCGGGCTCGGCCCGTCGGCCGAGGCCGATCTCTTCGAGCCTCCCGAGCGGGAACGGCTGCGGCAACTCTCGGCGGCGGTGGATCAGGTGCGGGAGCGCTACGGTTTTGCGGCCGTGACGCAGGCCAACGTCCTGCGCGCCAAGCGGCGGCGCTCCGAGTAATCACCGAGGCGCTGGCGGTTTCCCGCCGCGCAGGTCCTTGTCCTCGAAGCGGAGGCCGAGCGTCGCGTCGAGAGCGGTGACGCGAGGCCCGAGCTCCGAGAATGCCGCCGTCGCGCCGGACGACCCCCTCACCTGCACCGCGCTGTTCCCATAGAGCCGGTAGTAGCCGATGAACACGCGCGTTCCTCCCGGCCGCACGGCACACCCGCAGTCCATCGCTCCCTCGAGCCCCGAGTTGACCAGCACGCGCAACGGCTGCGAGGTCGCGTTGGTGATGAGCGGCGCGAAGTAATCGACCTCGCCGGGGCGGGGATCGGCCTCGGCGTGCACGGCACCGCGAGGGCTCCGCGTCACCGTCGATCCCCGCATCGGCTCTCCCATCGGCGAGCTATCCGCGGAGAGCGGACGCACCAGCTCCCATTCCGCGACGAGCGTCTTCCCGAACGAGCCCGGCAACCGCACCGTCGCTCCGGGGAGCACCGTCACCGGCACGCCCCCGCTCACCGCCACCCGCACCGGCGCGGCCAGGCGGTTGGTGAACGTCAGCCGGGGCCTGAGCAGCAGAAACGCGGCCCCCCCAGCGGCGAGTACCAGCAGCACGAGTACGAGGATGAGCGGTGTGAGATTGGGCGCGGGCGGCTGCATGGCCGCGGCGGCCTGGGCAGCGGGAGGTGGAGCTGTTGTTTCCGGCGGAGCGGGTTCGGGGGATCCGGGCTGGTCTGGAGTCGTCACGCGATTCCTCCTGGCTCAAAGGGGGCCCGGCTACTTCGGGGATCGGAGATCCTCCGGGCGCACGGTGAGGCTCACCGCGCCGCTCACCTCGTCCGCCTGGTCGAGAAGCGCATCGAAGCGGGCAGTGCGGCCCCGATCGTCCCTCACTCGCACGGTGGTCCGCGATGAGAACAGATAGTAGCCAAGGCGGACGGAGTCGCCAGGTGGAATGGTACACTGGCAGTCGATGGTGTCGTGGTCTCCGACGATGGCGACACGCAGTGGCCGCCTCGTGTGGTTCACGACCGTCGGAGTGAAACGGTTGGTGTCACCGATGGCGGCATCCACCACCTGGCGCACCTCGCCGTCCACGGCGGTCGAGGCGATCGTCCCCTCGAGGCCACGGCCGAGCAATCGTCCGTCGACGGATGGCTGAACCATCGCCCAGTGCGCGTCGAGCGGGCGACCTTCCTCGAGGAGCAGCCGCATGCTGTCGCCGGGGGCGACGGTGCGGTCGGTGTCGCCCATCGAGACCGCGATCGGCTGCGTCAGCCGGTTCTCCAGGACGAGCGCGGCCCCCGGTGAAGCTGCCAGCGCGGGCGACGAGGCCGGGACGCGCGCCGTCTCCTCACCCGCACGCTCTCTCCGTGGACCGATCGCCACCCACGACGTTCCGGCCACTGCCAGCACCGCGCCCGCCATGGTGAGTCGACGCCACTTCCGGCGGCGGGTGGCCGGGAGCGCGCGGGTCGCGGTGGCGTCCTCCCCGAGCCGCCGCTGTTCCTCGGCCGGGGTGAGCGCGCGCGCCTGGATCGCGTCGAGCACCGCTCGTGCGCTGGGCAGACGGTCGTCGGGGCGCTTCTCGAGGCAGGCGACGATGATGGCGGAGAGCCACTGAGGAACCCGATCGCGGTCGAGCGCGGCGACCGGCACCGGCTCGTGCAGGTGGCGGCTTACGATCTCCTGGGATGTATCGCCCTCGAACGGCGGCGCGCCGGTAAGCATCTGAAACAGCACCACGCCCATCCCGTACACGTCGGCGCGCGCGTCCACGTCGCCCCGCCCGAGGGCCTGCTCCGGACTCATGTAGAGGGGCGTGCCGACGACGAACCCGGTCTGGGTATGGTAGGCCGGCGCGTCCACCCACTTCACGATCCCGAAATCCACCAGCAGCGGCCGTCCGGTTCCCGCCTCGATGAGGATGTTGTCGGGCTTCACGTCGCGGTGCACCAGTCCGTGCCGGTGCGCGTGATCGAGCGTCTCGAGAATCGGCTCGGCGATTCCGAGGGCGCGCGATACCGGCAGTGGGCCGTCCACGCGGAGCATGTCGGCCAGCGAGCGCCCCTCCAGATAGGGCATCGCGTAGAAGGTGAGGCCGTTCGCCTCGCCGACGAAGTGAATCGGAAGGGTGTTGGGGTGATTGAGGCGAGCGATTGCGCGGGCCTCCTGCTTGAACCGGTTGAGCGTGCCGGGCCCCCAGGGGAGATCCGCGCGCAGCACCTTCACGGCGAGACGGCGCTGCAGAACGGTGTCGATGATCTCGTACACCTCCGCGAAACCGCCCCGGCCTATCTGACGGACAACCTGGTAGTCCGGCCCCAGGGCACGGGCCAGCCGTTCGGCGCCCTCGGCGTCGGGTGAGCGGCTGGGGGCGGGCAGGTCACCATGGGCGAGCAGGGCGAGACGCCCGGGCCCGCAGCGAGGGCAGTCGGTGGTCCCCTCGGGAAGGAGTGCGTGGCAGGACGAGCAGACCAGAAGCGTCAGACTGTCTCCAGGGACGGGGCGAGATGGACCGATTGAACAGTAACCCCGGTGGGGGGATGGGCGGACCGGTCGGCGGGGCCGCCGGGCGGGAGCCGCGTGTCTCTTCCGCCGTCCACGGTGTCGTGCAATTTGTGCACATTCATTGAGACAGTTCTTCAAGATTCTGCCTCTGACAACAGAAGAACTGCAGATTGCGTGCAAAATTAGCGCATAATCCTTGACAGCTATGCGCCGGGGTGGCATACTGCGTTCGTCCGTCGTTGGTTGCCCTGCGGCCGCCGGGCCGCGACCACGTTTCACCCGGGGATCCCACATGCCAGGACGCGCCAAAGCACGTACCGCGACCGTCGTCGCGGTTTGTGCCTTCGCATTGCCTGCCGCTCTCGCGGCTCAGGCCGCCTCGACCGCTCCCAAGCTCGAGGACGTGGCCAAATCGGCCGCTGACAATGCGGTGGCGATCAATTTCGTGTGGACCCTGGTGGCGGGGTTCCTGGTGATGTTCATGCAGGCCGGCTTCGCCATGGTCGAGACCGGGTTCACTCGGGCCAAGAATGCCAGCCACACCATCGCCATGAACTTCATGGTGTACGGCATCGCGATGCTGGCGTATTGGGCCGTGGGCTTTGCCCTGCAGGCCGGCGGCGTCGGCGCGCTCGGGACCCTGGGCGGCTTCGATCAGCTCAACCATGAGGTCGCCTTCACTCTGTTCGGCAAGCCGTTCGGTCTCTTCGGAACCACTGGCTTCTTCCTCACGGGCGTGGCGTACACCGCCCCGGTCTTCGCCTACTTCCTGTTCCAGATGGTCTTCATGGACACGGCGGCGACCATCCCGACCGGTGCCCTCGCCGAGCGCTGGAAGTTCGTGGCCTTCGCCGTCTTCAGCCTCTTCGTAGGTGGCCTCATCTATCCCGTGTATGCCAACTGGGTCTGGGGTGGCGGCTGGCTCTCGCAGCTCGGCAACAACTTCGGCCTGGGGCACGGCCACGTCGACTTCGCCGGCAGCTCCGTGGTGCACATGACCGGCGGCGTCATGGCGCTGGTCACCTGCAAGTTGCTCGGCGCGCGGCGCGGGAAGTACAACGCCGACGGCACGGCGAATGCCATTCCGGGTCACAACATCCCGATGGCGATGATCGGAACGTTCATTCTGATGTTCGGCTGGTTCGGCTTCAACGCCGGCTCGACCCTGGCCGGCACCGATCTGCGCATCGCCGTCATTGCGACCAACACGATGCTGGCCGGCGCCGCGGGAAGCGCCACGGCGATGTTCTACATGTGGCTCAGGTACGGCAAGCCGGATCCGTCGATGATCGCCAACGGCGCGCTGGCCGGTCTCGTCGCCATCACCGCACCCTGCGCGTTCGTCACCGCCCCGTCGGCGGTGCTGATCGGCGGCATCGCGGGAGTGCTGGTGTGCTGGTCGGTGTTCTTCACCGAGCGCACGCTCAAGCTCGACGATCCCGTGGGCGCCATCTCGGTTCACGGCGTGAACGGTCTCTGGGGCATCCTGTCGCTCGGCCTCCTGGCCGATGGCACCTATGGAGACGGGTTCAATGGAGTGAAGGGCGCGGTGACCGGGCTCTTCTACGGTGACGCCGGGCAGTTCTTCGCGCAGGTGATCGGCGGAACGGCCAACCTCGTCGGCGTGGGCCTTCTGACCTTCGTGGCGTGGCAGGTCACGGCCCTGGTCACCGGCGGTCACCGGGTGTCGGCCGAGACCGAGGAACTGGGCCTCGACATTCCCGAGATGGGCGCGCATGCCTATCCGGACACGGCGGATCTCGCCGCCGCGGTGGTGTTGAAGGGCGGCGGCATCAAGTCTGCCGCCAGCCTCGCGGCGTAGGATCGCCCGAAGCCGCGTCGACTCTTTCCGGCGCGGGCCCGGCCCGCGCCGCCATCCGTCACTTGCACTGGAGCGAGAGCGATGAAGCTCATCACCTGCGTCATTCGGCCCGAGCGACTGCCCGAGGTGAAGACGGCGCTCTTCCGGGCCGGCGTCACCGGGATCACCATCAGCCGGGTGAGCGGGCACGGGGGGGAAAAGGAGCTGGTCGAGCAGTACCGGGCCTCGAGCGTCGTGCTCGAGTTCCGCGAGAAAGTGAAGATCGAGATGGTCTGCTCGGAGCCCTTCGTGCAGCCCACCATCGACGCCATCCTGAGCTCGGCCCGCACGGGCCAGGTCGGCGACGGCAAGATCTTCGTGCAACCGATCGAGTCGGTCATCCGCATCCGCACCGGCGAGCGCGACAACGCGGCGCTGACGCCGATCACCGCCGACGCCGTGCAGCGTCACGCGCTCGAAGCCGTCCACTCCTGACCACCGCAGGGGCGGATCAGGGCGGGCCGCTGGCGCTCGCCCTGGGGCTGGTGGTCGCCGCCGCTCTCGGTGGGCACCCCGCCGAACGGTGGCGCAGGCCCGCTCGTGGAAGGCCTCGCCGCCGTCGGCATCCTCCTCCAGCCGCCCGGTCCCCGAGGCGGTGGCGTTTGCGGGAATTTACATATTTTGCACATTTCAATGGACAGTAAGCCTAATTCGGGGCGTGGTGGAGCCGCTATGGCTTCTTTATGTGCAAATTTGTCCACTTTTGCTTGACACTCCCGGTACCGGCCGATATACTCCAAAGAACCGAGCGCAGGTTCCCGACTATCACCTTCGAGGAGTGTGAGACCGCCATGGCCACGACCGTCCGACCCCATGCCGCAGGCCGGCCTTCGCCTTCCGGTGAAGTCGGCAAGGTTCTCGACCTGATCACGAAGCGGAACATTCAGGTCGTAGACGTGAAGTTCTGCGATCTTCCGGGTACATGGCAGCACTTCTCCATTCCCGCCGCCACGCTCGACGAAACCATGATCAAGGATGGGCTTGGCTTCGACGGGTCATCCATTCGCGGGTTCCAGGCGATCAACGAGAGCGACATGCTGCTGCTCCCGGACGTCTCGACCGCCTTCGTGGATCCGGTGCTGGCGGTGCCGACGCTCTCGCTCACCTGCGACATCTACGATCCCCTCACGCTCGAACCCTATTCGCGCGACCCGCGCTTCATTGCCTTCAAGGCGGAGGAGTACCTCAAGACCACCGGCATCGCGACCGCCTCATACTGGGGTCCCGAGGCGGAGTTCTTCATCTTCAACTCGGTGCGGTTCGATCAGAATGCGTTCGAGGGCTACTACCACATCGATTCCGAAGAGGGCATCTGGAACTCGGGCCGGAATGGCGGCAGCCCCAATCTCGGCCATCGTCCGCGTCACAAGGAGGGTTACTTCCCGGTTCCCCCGGTCGACCGTCTACAGGACGTGCGGTCGAAGATCATGATCGCGCTGATCGAGGCGGGTGTCCCGGTCGAAGTGCAGCACCATGAGGTGGGAACGGCGGGTCAGGCGGAGATCGATATCAAGTTCGGTCCTCTGGTCCAGACCGCCGACCGGATGATGCTGTACAAATACATCGTCAAGAATGTCTGTCATAACCTCGGGCTGACGGCCACCTTCATGCCCAAGCCGCTGTTCGGCGACAACGGCTCCGGCATGCACTGCCATCAGTCGCTCTGGAAGGGCGAGACGCCGCTCTTCTTCGACAAGGATGGTTACGCCCTGATCTCCGAGACGGCCCGACACTACATCGGCGGCCTCATCGCGCACGCGCCGGCGTTGCTGGCCATCTGTGCCCCGACCACCAACAGCTACCGGCGCCTGGTGCCTGGCTTCGAGGCGCCGGTCAACCTCATGTATTCCGCCCGGAACCGGTCGGCCATTTGCCGTATTCCGATGTACTCCACCAACCCGAAGACCAAGCGGGTCGAGTTCCGCGCGCCGGATCCCAGTGCCAACCCGTATCTCGCCTTTGCCGCGATGCTGATGGCCGGCCTCGACGGGATCAAGCGGAAGCTGGAGCCGCCCAAGCCGATCGACGAGGATCTGTACGAGATCCACGACGAGCGCAAGAAGCTGATCCAGCAGGTTCCCGGCAGCCTCTCCGAGGCGATCGACGCCATCGAAAAGGACCACGATTTCCTGCTCGCGGGCGATGTGTTCACTCCGGACGTCATCGAGACCTGGATCTCGATGAAGCGGGCCAAGGACATCGCCCCGGTCGCGCTGCGGCCGCATCCGTACGAGTTTTTCCTCTACTACGACGCGTAACGGGAGGACGAAAGACGGAGAGGACGGAAGGACGGAAGGGTGCCACCACCACCTTTCCGTCCTTCCGTCTTCTCCGTCTTCTCCGTCTTCCCCATCCTCCCTACATTCCCCCCCATGCCTCCCACCCTCCGCTCCTCGGCCATCACCTCCGGGGTCCAGCGCGCGCCCAATCGCGCCATGCTCCGCGCCGTGGGCTTCGGGGACGGCGACTTCGACAAGCCCATCGTCGGCATCGCCAACGCGTACAGCACCATCACCCCGTGCAACGCCGGCCTCGATGTGCTCGCCCATCGCGCGGAGGCCGCGGTGCGGGCCTCGGGTGCGATGCCACAGATCTTCGGCACCATCACCGTGAGCGACGGGATCTCGATGGGCACCGAGGGCATGAAGTACTCTCTCGTCTCGCGGGAGGTCATCGCGGACTCGATCGAGACCGCCTGCGGGGCGGAGAGCATGGATGGCGTGGTAGCAGTGGGTGGCTGCGACAAGAACATGCCCGGGGCCATGATCGCCATCGCCCGGATGGACATCCCCGCCATTTTCGTCTATGGCGGCACCATCAGGCCCGGACACCTGCACGGCCGCGACCTGACGGTCGTGAGCGCGTTCGAGGCCGTCGGACAGTTCAGCGCCGGCAAGATCGACGAGCGGGAGCTGCTCGACGTGGAGCGCAACTCCTGCCCCGGGAAAGGATCCTGCGGCGGCATGTTCACCGCCAACACGATGTCGTCGGTCTTCGAGGCAATGGGCATGAGCCTGCCCTATTCCTCCACGATGGCGGCCGAGGACGACGAGAAGGCCGAGAGCGCGGCCCGGTCGGGGGAAGTGCTGGTCGAAGCGGTGCGCCGGGGGATTCGTCCCAGGCAGATCCTCACCCGGGAGGCGTTCGAGAATGGCATCAGCATCGTCATGGCGCTCGGCGGCTCCACAAATGCCGTCCTCCACCTCCTGGCCATCGCCCACTCTGCCGGCGTCCCATTGGTGCTCGACGACTTCGAGGTGATCCGGGAGCGGGTCCCCGTACTCTGCGACCTCAAACCCTCGGGACGCTATGTGGCCACCGATCTGCATCGGGCCGGCGGGGTGCCGCAGGTGATGAAGATGCTGCTGGCCCACGGCCTCCTGCATGGGGACGCCCTGACGATTACCGGGCAAACCGTCGCCGACGCGCTTCGTGATGTACCCGCGGAGCCCCGCCGCGACCAGGACATCATTCGCGCGTGGAACAATCCGCTGTACGCGCAGGGACATCTCACCGTGCTGCGCGGCAACCTGGCGCCAGAGGGATCGGTGGCCAAGATCACCGGCGTCAAGTCGCCCCGGATTACCGGCCCCGCCCGGATCTACGATTCGGAGGAGGATTGCCTCGCCGCGATCCTCGCGGGCCGCATCTGCGCGGGCGACGTCATCGTGATCCGGTACGAAGGGCCGCGTGGCGGCCCAGGGATGCGCGAGATGCTCGCTCCTACCTCCGCGATCATCGGCGCGGGGCTCGGCGATTCCGTCGGCCTCATTACCGACGGGCGGTTCTCGGGCGGGACGTACGGCCTGGTCGTCGGGCACGTGGCGCCGGAGGCGGCGGCCGGAGGCGCGATCGCCCTCATCGAGGAAGGCGATCTCATCACCATCGATGCCGCGCGGCGGGTGCTCGATGTGGACGTCTGTAAGGACGAGCTGGCTCGCCGGCGCTCGGTGTGGACGCCACCACCGAGCCGGTACACCGCCGGCGTGCTCCACAAGTACGCCCGGCTCGTCTCCAGCGCGAGCCTGGGCGCCGTCACCGATCTCTGAAACTGCCGCTCTTGCCCCAGGCTCGATTGATCAACGCTGCACGAATACGGCGGCCTGCTCGCTGTCTTCGACCGGCATGTCCGTTGAAGGCGCAAAGGTCTTCGTCACCGGATCGTACAGCTCGGTGCTGGCGAGGAGGTCACCAGCGGCGTTCTGACCGCCACCGATGAACACCGAACCGTCGTTTTCGTTGACGACGGCAAAGTGCAGCATTCGAGTCGTGGTCATGTCGGCGATCCGGGTGAACTGATCCGTGGCTGGATCGAAGAGCTCGGCAACCGCGCTCGGCTGGATGGTCCCCTCGTCGCCGGCCAGGACCAGCACCTTCCCATCCAGCAGCTTGACTGCCCGGTGGCCGAGGCCATGAACCGAGTTCATGTCTCCGACCGGGGTAAAGTCCCCACCGACCGGGTCGTAGACCTCCGCGCTGCTCAGTTGGTTCCCGCCCAGCACGAGGACCCGCCCGTCGTCCAGTGCGATGGCGCTGTGATTGAAGCGGGCCACGCTCATATCCGGACCTGGAGTGAAGGTGCCGGCCGCCGGGTCGAAGATCTCGGTGGTCCTGGTGTCGATCGTGGTCGGCCCCCCGCCGACGGGAATCAGGCCACCGGTGACCAGGACACGCCCGTCCGGCAGCGGCGCGGAGGCGTGCCGGCCGCGAGCGGTCCCCATGGACCCGGTGGCAGCAAACTCCAACGTGGATTCGGTGAAGATCTCGGCCGAGCTCAGCACGGCGTCGCCATCGAACCCGCCGGCAAGGAGCGCGCGTGAGCCGGAGAGCGGCGTCTGCGTGTGGTAGATCCGGGCGACCGTCATCTGGAGCACGGTCGCCTCGTTGGCCTCGGGGTCGTACGACACGGCCCTCCGGGTGGCGTTCACACTCGTCGCGTCTTCGTACCCGCCGGCGAAGAGCACGGTGCTGGTGATCGGGGCCGTCTTCAACAGACCCGTCCCGGAGCCTGGTGAAGAGGAGAACTGCGAGAAACCTGTACGGGGAAACGGCGTTGCCTGACCGCTCCTCGGCGCGTTTGGATCGGCGAGCACCTGATTGAGGACGGCGCCGATGTACAGGTACTTGAAAAACCTAGTGACGCCGGCCTTTTCGGCACCGCTGAGGAGCGCTGCGCTTTGCCCCGGGGGAATGGGGTCTCCGGATCCCACCGCCGAGGTCACCGTCACGACCGCCGCGCCGCTCTTGTTCTCGCTCGTTGCCGTCACGTTGGCCGAGCCGACTGCCACGCCGGCCACCAGTCCGCCTCCGGTCACTGTCGCCACGCCGGTTGCGTCACTGGACCAGGTTACGGACCTGCCGCTCAGCTCATTGGCATCCGCGTCCTTCAGCGTGGCGGTGAGCTGCACCGTCCCGCCGACCTCAATGGAGCTCGGGTTGGGCGCGACGGTCACCGAGGTCACCGGCGGCTGGGAGCCCGTGGAATCACCGCCACCCCCGCAACCCGTCGCGGCCATCTGGACGAGTACTGCGCTGGCCAGCGATCGGAGAGCAGAGGTTCGGATACCCAGGGACCGGCGTGTCATGGAATACCTCCTCGAGATATGCAAGCCACGAGTCCCGGCGAGCGAGTAAGCTCGGCCAGGCATGGCGGTGCAGCGGAATTCTTCGGGGATTTCCAGGTGACTCGGTCAAGACGACAGTGGCAACTAGGATGCAGTACGGGTTTCCGGCGCGCAAGACCACATTCGTCTGACTAGATTCGGCTTCCATGCCGGCTCCGGCGCCGTCACCGATCTCTAGCCCCGGCATCCAACCCGTGCGGGGACATGCCCGCGGCAGCGACGCATCGGTCTTCGTCGCCGTGACGGCCCTCGTCCTCTACGCGACCCTCACCGCCTACGTCGTCGCCGGTCAGACTCTCGCGGTGGACACCGACCTGATGCTCCGCCTCGGCGCCGAGCGGCGGCCGTGGCTCTCTCCGATCATGCACGTCGCCAGCATCATCGGCGGCGGCTCCGTCGCGATCCCGATCGCGCTGTTCTTCGTCTACGTCCTCTGGCGCGGCCGGCGCAGCGCCGACGCGCGCGCGTATGCCATCATCGCATTGAGTGGATGGGCGCTGTACGGGCTGGCCAAGGCGTCGGTCAGCCGCGCCCGGCCGCACGTGATCCCATACCTCTATCACGGGTCCGGCTGGTATTCGTATCCGTCGGGCCACAGCACTCTCGCTCCGATCGTCTTCGGGCTCGCCGCGGTGCTCTGGAGCGCCCCGTGGAAATCCACGGCCCGGCGCCAGGTGCTCATCGTGGCGGCGAGTCTCCTCGCTTTCACGATCGCGTTCTCACGAGTGTACATCGGCGTGCATTACCCGAGCGATGTGGCGGGTGGGCTGCTCCTCGGCATCGCGTGGAGCGCATTCTGGTACTGGTGGTGGGGAACGACGGTGGGGGAAGGGCCCGAAGCCTAGCCCGCCACGGGCTCGACCGCGCCACCCCAGAGCACCAGGCGGGCCACTTCTTCGCCGACCTCCCGGGTCCCCAGGGTCGGCTCTCCAGGGCGAGCGATGTCCGGCGTCCGTGCGCCCGCGGCCAGCACCGCGGAAAGGGCCTGCTCCACTGCCACGGCGGCCTCCGCAAGACCCAGCCCGTGCCGCAGCAGCATCGCCGCCGATGCGATGGCGCCGATCGGATTGGCGATGCCCTTGCCGGCGATGTCGGGCGCGGAGCCATGCACGGGCTCGAACAGTCCGGGTCCGTCACCGATCGAGCCCGAGGGCAGGAGCCCCAGCGAGCCGGTCAGCACGGCGGCTTCGTCGCTCAGGATATCGCCGAAGAGGTTCTCGGTCAGCAGCACGTCGATGGCCGCCGGGTTGGCGACGAGGCGCATGGCCGCGAAGTCCACGTAGAGATGCTCCAGCCGCACGTCCGGATATTCCCCGGCAATCCGGGTCACCGTCTCCCGCCAGAGCTGGGAAACCTCGAGCACATTCGCCTTGTCCACCGACGTCACCGAGCGTCGACGTCCGCGAGCCGCTTCGAACGCGACGCGCGCCACCCGCTCGATCTCGGGGACCGAGTACCGGAGGGTATTGACCGCATCCGCGGGGCCCAGGCTCCTGGGCTCGCCGTAGTAGAGCCCGCCGAGCAGCTCGCGAACGATCAGCAGATCCACGCCCTCGAGACGATCGGCCCGGAGCGGAGACGCATGCCGCAGTGCCGGGTGCACCGCCACCGGACGGAGATTGGCGTACACCCCGAGGAGCTTCCGCAGCGCGAGGAGCCCTGCCTCGGGCCGCCGCTTGCCCTCCGCTGCCGCGAGCGAGGGATGACCGACGGCACCGAGCAGGACGGCGTCGGCCCCGGCCACCGCATCGCGGGTGCGCGGCGGCAGCGAGTCCCCGGCCTCCTCGACGCCCGCGGCACCGATCGCGTATTCTGCCGTGTCCACGGCGTAGCCGAACACATCGGCCGTGGCGCGAAGCACGCGAACCGCCTCCACTGTCACTTCGGGTCCGATCCCGTCTCCGGGTAGCACCGCCACGGTAAAGCGCTTCACGAAACTCTCCGGCGGCGCTCGTACGCCGCGATGCGGTCTTCCTGGAGCAGAGTCTTGCCGATCTCGTCGAGGCCCTGGAGCAGCATGTCCCTCCGATAGTCATCGATGGAGAACGCGGCGTCGAAGCCGTTGCCGTCGTAGACGCGCCGCCGCTCGAGATCCACCGTCAGGTCGTAGCCCGACGGCCCGGCGCCCGCGCGGGCGATCAGCTCGTTGACCTGCGGCTCCGGGAGGGTCACCGGAAGCAACCCATTCTGACAACAGTTGCCGTAGAAGATATCGGCAAAGGACGGAGCGATGACGCAGTGAAATCCGTAGTCCGCCAGCGCCCACGGGGCGTGCTCGCGCGACGAGCCGCAGCCGAAATTGGGGCCCGCCAGGAGAATGCTCGCACCGGCGGCGGCGGGCCGATTCAACTCGAAATCCGGGTTCGGCGATCCGTCCGCGAGATAGCGCCAATCGAAGAAGAGACAGGGCCCGAAGCCGGTGCGCTCGATGCGCTTCAGGAACTGCTTCGGGATGATCTGATCAGTATCGACGTTGGCTCTCGGCAGCGCGGCAACGCGTCCGGAGTGGCAGGAGAAGGGCTGCATACGGCTCCGAATATGTATGCGGTCGAAACAGGGATACAATGTGATACATCACATTAAATCAAAACCATAAGTACCGGATTACCGAACAGTTACGATGTGCGTCTAATATCATTTCTTGTCTGTATAATCAGCTGCGTCGAGGGCATATCGACCGGCTCACTCCCGCATATAGCCCCGGACGTCCACCAGCCTCCCTTCCACCGCCGCCGCCACCGCCATGACCGGGCTCATGAGATGGGTGCGCCCTCCCTTTCCCTGCCGTCCCTCGAAATTCCGGTTCGACGTCGACGCGCAGCGCTCGCCCGGACCGAGGATGTCCTCGTTCATGCCGAGGCACATCGAGCAGCCCGGATTTCTCCACTCGAAGCCGGCCTCGGTGAAGATCCGATCGAGTCCCTCGCGCTCGGCTTCGAGCTTCACTTGCTGGGACCCGGGCACCACCATCGCGCGGACGCCCGACGCGACACGCCGGCCACGGGCGAGCCTGGCAGCGTCGCGCAGGTCTTCGATGCGCGCGTTGGTGCACGAACCGAGAAAGACCCGATCGACCTTGAGACCTTCGAGCTGCATCCCGGGCGTGAGTCCCATGTAGTCGAGGGCGCGCTGGTAGGACTGCCGGTCGGCCTCGGTCGGGGCGTCGGCGGGATCGGGGACGCGCTCGGTGATTTCGGCGGTCATCCCCGGACTGGTACCCCAGGTGACCTGAGGACCGAGCGAAGGGGCATGGATGCGGACCTGACGATCGAACGTGGCACCGGGGTCGGTCCGAAGCTCGCGCCACTCCTCGACCGCGCGCGCCCACATGTCGCCCTTGGGGGACCGGGGCCGGGTTCGGAGATATGCGAAGGTCGTGTCGTCGGGCGCGATCATTCCGGCTCGTGCTCCCGCTTCGATCGACATGTTGCAAACGGTCATCCGGCCTTCCATGGACAGCGCATGGATGGCCTCGCCGCCGTACTCGACGACGTAACCGGTGGCGCCGGCCGTGCCGATCCGGCGGATCAGGGCGAGCACCATGTCCTTCGCGGTGACGCCGAAGGACGGCAGTCCGTCGAAACGGACCTCCATCGTCCGGGGCCTCGCCTGGACGATGCACTGCGTGGCAAGGACGTGCTCCACCTCGCTCGTCCCGATGCCGAAGGCGAGGGCCCCGAAGGCGCCGTGCGTCGAGGTGTGGGAATCGCCGCAGACGATCACCATGCCCGGGCGGGTGATTCCGAGCTCGGGGCCGATCACGTGGACGATGCCCTGCTCCGGCGATTCGAGGTCGAAGACCTCCACGCCGAACTCGCGGGCATTCGTGAGCAGCGCCGCGATTTGCCGGGCGCTGACCTGGTCGGCGATCGGAAGGTGCCGATCTCCGGTCGATACGTTGTGGTCCACCGTCGCCACCGTGAGCTCGGGCCGGCGGACTCTCCTCCCCGCCAGCCGCAGCCCCTCGAACGCCTGCGGCGAGGTGACTTCGTGTACCAGGTGCAGATCCACATACAGGAGCGCAGGTCCACCCGGGCTCTGCGCGACGACGTGGGTGTTCCACACTTTGTCGAAGAGCGTGCGCGGCATCACGAGACGGCGGCCGGCTTTCTCGCGCCCGCGGACTGCTGCCGGGCCTCGACCGGGGCCCGCTCCGCCGCGGCCTTCGCCTCCTCGGACCACGGCATCATCGCCCGCAGCCTGGCGCCCACGCGCTCGATCTCGTGATCCTTGTCGGCCTGGCGCATCCGCTCGAAGGCGGGCCGTCCCGCCCGGTTTTCAGCCAGCCATTCCTTGGCGAAGCTGCCGTTCCGGATCTCGGCGAGGATCCGCCGCATTTCCGCGCGCGTCTCCTCGGTGATGACCCGCGGTCCCCTGGTGTAGTCGCCATACTCGGCGGTATCGCTGATGGAGTACCGCATGAACTGCATCCCGCCACGGTACATCAGGTCCACGATCAGCTTGAGCTCGTGGAGACACTCGAAGTAGGCCATCTCAGGGCGGTACCCGGCAGCGGTGAGGGTCTCGAAGCCGCCCTTCACGAGTGCGGTGACGCCGCCGCAAAGCACCGCCTGCTCGCCGAAGAGGTCCGTCTCGGTTTCCTCGCGGAACGACGTCTCGATCACGCCGGCGCGGGTACAGCCGATGCCGGAGGCATAGGCAAGGGCGTTGGCGAGGGCCTGGCCGCTGGCGTCCTGATGAATCGCCACGAGCGCGGGCACCCCGCGGCCTGCCTCGAACTCGCTCCGCACCAGGTGCCCCGGCGACTTGGGCGCCACCATCGTCACGTCCACTCCTGCCGGCGGGACGATCTCCCCGTAATGGATGTTGAATCCGTGGGCGAACATCAGGGTCTTGCCCGGCTTGAGCCCGGCCGCCACGCCACTCTCGTACACCGCCCGACCGTCCTGATCGGGAGTGAGCATCATGATCACGTCGGCGGCGGCGGCCGCGTCGGCAACCGACCGGACGTCGAGTCCTGCCGCGGTGGCGCGAGCCCAGGAGGCGCCGCCGGGACGGAGCCCGACGATCACACGGGCGCCACTCTCGCGAAGGTTGAGGGCGTGAGCGTGCCCCTGGCTGCCATACCCGATGATCGCAAAGGTGCGGCCGCTCAGGCGGCTGCCGTCGGCATCGGCGTCATAGTAGATGTGGAGTGCGTCTGTCATTTGGGATCCTGGTATTGGTTGATGGTCGAAGATCGAAGCCCGGTCCGACGAGGCTCAGCTTCCCACGCCCGCTTTGGGCCGTCGATCTTCGATCTTGGACGTCTGTCCTTCCCCGTTCATGGCCTTTCGCCCATCGACCTCCATCGCCAGCCCACCCGTGCGAGCAACCTCCACGATCTCGAATGGCTCGAGCGCGCGGATGCAGGAGAGGACGAACGCTTCCGAGCCGGTCAGCTCCACGATGATCGTGTCCGCCGAGTCGTCGACGACGGTCGCGTGGTAGAGCTGGACGACATCGAGCAGTTCCCCGTATCGATCCGGGTGGGCGCGGATCTTCACCAGCGCCATCTCCCGCGACACGCCGTCACGCACGGCGAACGTGGCGGCCTCCCGCACCCCGACGACCTTCTGCAGATGCTGCACCGCGCGCGCCGCCGTCGCCTCATCGGAATTGACCATGATGGTGAGCCTCGATACGCCGGCCGCGACCGTGGGTCCCACGGCGATACTGCGGACGGGCAAGTTTCGCCGCCGGATCAGACCGACGGCACGGGTGAACGTGATGAGGCGGTCCTCGAGGAGAACCGTGACTGCGTGGACCTCGGTCATGCCGGCACCAGTCGGGGTGCGGGAGCAGGCGGCGAGGGCTCCTCCGACTCGATCGGCTCGGAGAGCGACGCGCCCGGGGGAATCATCGGGAAGACGTTGGCCTCCTGCTCGATCGTGAACTCGACGAGCGCCGGGCCGGGCCGCGCCATCGCGTCCCGGAGCACGCCATCGACCTGGTCGCCGCTGTCCACCCGCCAGCCGGGGATGCCGTACGCCTCGGCGAGGCGCACGTAGTCGGGGCTCCAGATCGGCGTCGACGAGTAGCGCCGGCCGTGGAAGAACTGCTGCCACTGCCGCACCATGCCGAGATACCCGTTGTTGAAGATGGCCATCTTCACGGGAATGCTCTCCTGCACCATCGTAGCCATCTCCTGCATGTTCATCTGGAAACCGCCATCGCCGGAGATGGCCCACACCGGTTCGTCCGGGCGCGCGAGGGTCACCCCCATCGCGGCGGGCACCGCGAATCCCATGGTGCCGAGTCCGCCCGAGGTGATGTGCGTATTGGGCCGCTGGTAGGGAAAGAGCTTCGCCACCCACATCTGATGCTGCCCTACGTCGGAGACGATCGTGCAGTGGCCGCCGGTTGCCTTCCCGATCGCGGTCAGGATGCCCTCCGGCGACAACCCGCCCCGAAATGCTTCCACCCGCGGCCGCTTGAAGCCGGCAATCTCCTCGCGCCAGGCCTCGCACTCGCGAGCCTGCACCCGGGCGAGCAG
The DNA here is from genome assembly GCA_963722825.1 of uncultured Gemmatimonadales bacterium. Taxonomy (GTDB): domain Bacteria; phylum Gemmatimonadota; class Gemmatimonadetes; order Gemmatimonadales; family GWC2-71-9; genus CAVVWJ01. The sequence goes on along the minus strand of CAVROI010000003.1, from coordinate 1,601,603 downwards.
CAACTGCAGCACGGTCTTCGCGTCTCCGACGATCCCGACGGTCACCGGCACGTTCTTGCCGATCTCCGATGGATCCAGCTCGATATGGATGACCTTGGCGTCGCGCGCGAACGCCGCGAGGTTGCCGGTCACCCGGTCGTCGAAGCGCAGGCCCACGCCGAGGATTAGGTCGGCCTGCTGAATGGCGCGATTGACGTGCACTTCCCCATGCATGCCGGGCATGCCGAGGTGGAGAGGATGCGACTCGGGAATCGCGCTGATGCCGAGCAGCGTGGTAATGACCGGGATGCCGGTCCGATCCGCCAGAACGCGCAGCTCATTGTAGGCGTCGCTCAGGACGACGCCGTGGCCCGCCATGATGAGCGGCCGGCGCGCCTCGCCGATGAGGCGCGCCGCTTCGTCGCAGAGGCCGAGGGTATCCACGCGCCGCGTCCCTTGCTCGCGGTCTGCCTGGCGACTGACCCACGTGGCCTTCTGGTTCTGCACGTCCTTCGGCACGTCGAGGAGCACCGGGCCGCGCCGGCCCTCCATAGCCACCGCGAACGCCTCGTGCACCGCCTCGGCCAGCTCCTCGACGTCTTCCACGAGACGGTTGTGCTTCGTGATCGGCTGGGTGATGCCGATGATGTCGGTTTCCTGGAAGGCGTCCCGACCGATCATCGCACGCGCCACCTGGCCGGTGATCGCCACCACCGGAGTGTTGTCCATGTGAGCTGTCGCGAGCCCGGTCACCAGGTTGGTGGCGCCTGGTCCCGAGGTGGCGACGCACACCCCCGCCCGTCCCGAGGCTCTGGCATACCCGTCGGCCGCGTGGGCGGCTGCCTGCTCATGCCGGACCAGCACGTGACGCAGCCCGGGAAATTCCGGCAATGCGTGGTAGAAGGGCATGATCGCGCCGCCGGGATACCCGAAGAGGACGTCCACGCCCTCTTCGAGGAGCGCGCGGCAGAGAATCTGGGATCCGGTCAGTTGCTCAGTCATCGGTACCTTTCGCTGGATGCCATCGATGGTTGGCTGGTGCCCTGTCGCGTGCAGGAGCGTCACACCCCTCGTCGCGCTGCAGGCCACCGTCGGCTTCCGGACGCGGCGCAGGCACCGCCGGGCCTGACGCGGTCCTCAGGGCTGCCGCTCCCTTCGCGACCTGGACGACCGACAGTCGACAACCGGCATCTCAGACTCCCCACAGATAGGTGCTGTTCAGGCTGCTCGATTCGAGCTGGTCCGCGTGGTGCGCCTTGTTGAGCGCGTGGACCAGCGCGCGGGCACTCGCTTCGACGATGTCGGTCGAGGCGCCGTTGCCCGACAGCGTCTTTCCATCGACCTTGGCCTGCAGAAAGACCTGCCCGACGCTGTCCCGCCCCGGCGTGAGGGAGCGCAGCTGCAGGCTGAGGACCTCGATGGTGCGGCCGAGGATGTCGCTGATCGCCGTGAAGGCGGAGGAAATCGGGCCATCCCCGGTACCGCGCGCGCTGCGCTCGCCGGCCCAGGGGCCGGTCATCCGGACCTCGGCGGTCGGCGTGATGCTGCCGCACACCACCCGGAGGTGGGTGAGCTGATATTCCTCCGGCGCATCGTGGAAGCTCTCGTGGACCAGCGCGAGGAGGTCTTCGTCAAGGATCTCCCGCTTGCGGTCGGCTAGAGCGCTGAACTGCCGGTACACCTCGGCCAGCTGAGTATCGCTGAGCTCGTAGCCCAGCTCGCGAAACCGCCGCTCCAGTGCGTGGCGGCCACTGTGCTTGCCGAGTACCAGCGTTGAGCGCGGGATACCTACCATCTCAGGCTGGATGATCTCGTACGTGAGCCCGTTCTGCAGCATGCCGTGCTGGTGAATGCCCGCCTCGTGGGCGAACGCGTTCCGGCCGACGATGGCCTTGTTGGGTTGGGGGAAGACTCCGGTGAGGTACGAGAGAAGCTGGCTGGTCCGATAGATCTCGCGGGTGTCCACGTTGCAGCGGAAGGACAGAGCCTGGACGCGCACGTGCCCGGCCATGACGATTTCCTCCAGGGCCGCGTTCCCCGCCCGCTCACCGATCCCGTTCACCGTGCATTCCACCTGCCCCGCGCCGGCCTCGATGGCCGCCAGGGAGTTGGCCACCGCCAGGCCGAGATCATCGTGGCAATGCGCGCTCAGCACGACGCCGTCGCAGCCGGGGACCCGGTTGCGGACGTCGCGGAACATCGCCGCGTATTCACCGGGTGTCGCGTAACCCACCGTGTCGGGAAGATTGATGGTGCGGGCGCCCTCGGCGATGGCCAGCTCCACGATCCGGCAGAGGAAGTCGGGGTCGGTGCGGCTCGCGTCCTCCGCCGAGAACTCGACGTCGTCCGTGTATTGTCGCGCCTGCCGGATGGCGGCCCTGGCGCGCTCGAGGACCTCGTCGCGGGTGGTCTTGAGCTTTTCCTCGATGTGCAGATCGGACGTCGAGATGAAGATGTGGAGGCGACCGCGCTCCGCCGGCCGGATGGCCTCGCCGGCCAGCTCGATGTCCCGCTCGTGGCAGCGAGCGAGCGCGGCCACCATCGGGCGCCTCAGCTCGGAGGCGATTTCGCGCACGCTCCGGTAGTCGCCTTCGGACGCCGCCGGAAATCCGGCCTCCATGACGTCCACGCCGAGCGCGTCGAGCTGCCGGGCGAGTCGGAGCTTCTCCTCGGGGGAGAGACTGTTGCCGGGGGCCTGCTCGCCGTCGCGCAGGGTGGTGTCGAAGATGACGACGTCCTTGATTGACATACTTTCCTTGAGGTTCGGTCCGGGTGGAAATGAAAAAGGCGCCGCGGTCGGAGGGACCGCGGCGCCCGGTGCATTCGTTTGAGAAGGTGGTGCTATCTCACGTTGCTCGATTCGGCACGCCGCGGTCCCCTGGCTCACCAATAAGGATGGTAAGCAGGAGGCTAAGAAGGACGACGACGAGCGCGAGAGAGGCGAGCATGGACAGAGCCTACCCATCGGCCCGATGTCTGTCAAGTGGGACGCACGCCTTGACGAATTCACCGCTGTGCATAATAATTCAGCCGTGAACACCGCGCGTCTTGCCCCGGTTACCGTCGTTGCCAATCTCGTCCGCTCCATGGGGGCAGCCGGGTAAGCGAGCAGGAACGCGCGCTCCCGGCCCGCTCCCGAGAACGGAGCGGGCCTTTTTTTGTGCCCCACGCCGGCCTCTCCGGCCGGTAGGGCCTCACCCTGCAGGAGGTACCATGGCCGCCACTGGGCAGCGGATCCATCCGGCCGGTTCCCATCGTCCGAATCCCCACGCGGCATCGCCCGCTGCAGCGGGGCTCGATCCCAATCGTGAGCACGACGCCTGTGGAGTAGGCCTCGTGGCCTGCGCCTCGGGCACCCGGTCGCACGAGGTGGTCGCGATGGCGCTCGAGGCGGTGGCGCGCGTGGCCCACCGCGGCGCGGCCTCGACCGACAATTCGGGAGACGGCGCGGGCCTGCTCACTCAGATTCCCCACCGCCTCTTCTACCGGGACGCCTATCGGCAGGGGCTCCACTTGCAGCCCGGCCTGCCCTTCGGGGTTGGAGCATTCTTTCTGCCCCGGAATCCTCAAGCCCTCGGCGAGTCCGTGGGAATGATCGAGCGGGTTCTCGCCGAGGACGGAATTCCGTTTCTCGGCTGGCGCGACGTGCCGACCAATCCCGCGGCCCTCGGACCGACCGCCTTCGCCTCGTGCCCGGTGATCCGCCAGGTCCTGGTGGGACGACCCGCGCTCGCGGCCGACGAGGAGGCGTGGGAGCGCGCGCTCTATCTGGCGCGACGAGAGATGGAGCGACGGGCGGAGGAGCGAAATTTCCCCGGCTTCTACGTCTGCTCCCTCTCCTGCCGCACCATCGTCTACAAGGCTCTTCTCGCCGGGACCCAGCTCCCCGCCTTCTTCAGCGACTTCCGCTACCCGGAATACGAGAGCGCCATCGCCGTATTTCACCAGCGCTACTCGACCAACACACTGCCGAGCTGGCCCCTGGCGCAGCCGTTCCGACTGCTCGCGCACAATGGCGAGATCAACACGCTGTGGGGCAACCGGAACGCGATGACGATGCGCCAGCCCATGCTGTCGTCGCCGGTGTGGGGTGAGAAGATCGAGCGCCTGCGCGAGGTGATCTGGGCGGAGGGCAGCGACTCGGCGAGCCTCGACAACGCGATGGAGCTGCTCGTGCGCTCCGGTCGCGAGCCGGTGCACGCCTCGATGATGATGATTCCGCAGGCGTGGGAGAAGTACCCCGATCTCGATCCGCCCATCAAGGCGTTCTACGAGTATCACCAGTGCATTCTCGAGCCGTGGGACGGCCCGGCGGCGCTCTCCTTCACCGACGGCGTCATCGCCGGTGCGGCCGTGGACCGGAACGGCCTCCGGCCCTGCCGGTACAAGGTGCGGCGCGACGGACTCGTGGTGGCCGGCTCCGAGGTCGGCCTGGTCGATCTCGATCCACGCGAAGTGGTGGAGTGCGGCAAGGTGGGCCCCGGCGAGGTGCTGGTGGTGGATACCCGCCGCGGCCAGGTCATCCGGAATCTCGATGCCAAGCGCGAGGTGGCCGGCCGGCGTCCCTACGCCCGATGGGTGGCGCGCTACATGGCCACCCTCGTGCCCGATCCCGCCCGCGTCCCGCCGGTCGAGACGGGTGACGAGCTGCTCCGCTCGCAGCGGGCCTTCGGCTACGGATTCGAAGACCTGCGGCTCGTGCTCGAGCCGATGGGCAGTGCCGGCGCCGACCCGGTATGGAGCATGGGCGACGACACGCCGATCCCGCCGCTCTCGGCGGTGCCGCAGAGCCTTTACGCCTACTTCCGCCAGCGCTTCGCACAGGTGACCAACCCGCCGATCGACTCGCTGCGCGAGACCATGGTGATGTCCCTGCGGATGCATCTGGGTCGCCGCGGCTCGCCGCTTCTCGAGCGCGCAAGTTACGCCAGGATGCTGCGACTCGAGCACCCGATCCTCCTCTCCGAGGAAATGGCGGCGCTCCGCAACGTGGCGGGGTTCTCCACCGTTACCCTCGACGCCGTGTGGGACGTTTCGAAGGGCGTCGACGGCCTCCGTCCGGCGCTCACGGCGCTTCGCCGCGCGGCCGAGCGCGCGGCCCGTCGCGGTGCCCGGATTCTGATCATCAGCGACCGCACCGCCGACGAGCGCCACGCAGCCATTCCGATGCTGCTCGCCATCGGCGCCGTGCGCCAGCATCTGGTACATACCGGCCTGCGCGCGCGAGTGGGCATCGTGGCGGAGGCGGGAGACGCTTTCGATATCCACCACTTCGCGACGCTGATCGGCTACGGTGCCGAGGCGGTCCATCCCTGGCTGGCGCTGGCGACGATCGACGGGCTGTTCGACATGGCCGGGGAACTGGCCCACGGACGACGGAAGGCGCGCGGCCAGGAGGACGCCGGGTCCCGGCCAGCGCCGGAAGAGGCACGCGCCTCGTATCGCTCGGCCGCCGAAAAGGGGCTGCTCAAGATTCTCTCGAAGATGGGAATTTCGACCCTCTCGTCGTACTGCGGCGCCCAGATCTTCGAGGTGCTCGGGCTCGGCCACGAGGTCATCGAGAGTTGTTTCGACGGCACCGTGTCGCCCATCGGCGGGATCGGCTTCGAGGAGATCGCGGAGGACGTGCTCGCCCGCCACCGCGCAGCCTATCCGGAAGCGGAAGCCGCCACCTCCTCGCTTCCGGATCACGGCCGGGTTCGGTTCCGCAAGGAAGGCGAGGATCACGGATGGTCACCCCCCGTCGTCGTGGCGCTGCAGCAGGCGGTGAAGGCCGGGGCGACCGACGCGTACGGCGGGTTCCTCGTCAAGAACAGCTCGCGCCGCCCGGGCGGGCCGCGCGACCTGCTTGGTGTGCGCCGGGCGGAGCCGGTTGCGCTGGACGAGGTCGAGCCGATCGAAGCCATTCGCCGCCGGTTCATCTCCTCCGCCATGTCACTCGGCGCCTTGTCCCCGGAGGCCCACGCGACACTGTCGGTCGCCATGAACCGGATGGGCGCGCGCTCGAACTCCGGCGAAGGCGGTGAGGATCCGCAGCACTATCACGGCTTCGAGAACGGCGACCGCGCGGACAACCGGATCAAGCAGGTGGCCTCGGCCCGATTCGGGGTGACGACCGAGTACCTGACGAGGGCGGAAGAGCTGGAGATCAAGATCGTGCAGGGCGCCAAGCCCGGCGAAGGCGGCCAGCTCCCGGCCCACAAGGTCACCGCCCTCATCGCACGGCTGCGGCACGCGGTCCCCGGCATCCAGCTCATTTCGCCGCCGCCGCATCACGACATCTACTCGATCGAGGACCTGGCGCAGCTGATCCACGATCTCAAGACGGTCAATCCGCGCGCGCGAGTGGGGGTGAAGCTCGTCGCGGAGTCCGGCGTCGGGACGGTGGCGGCCGGGGTGGCGAAGGCGTACGCCGACTACGTGCTGATTGCCGGGCACAACGGCGGGACGGGCGCATCACCGCTCAGCTCGATCAAGCACTCCGGCTCGCCGTGGGAGCTGGGTCTCGCGGAGGCACAGACGATTCTCGTGCGCAACGGTCTCCGCCACCGGATCGAGGTTCGCACCGACGGCGGCCTCAAGACGGGACGCGACGTGGTGATCGCGGCCCTGCTGGGCGCCGAGAGCTACGGCTTCGGGACCGCGCCACTCGTGGCGATGGGCTGCGCGATGGCCCGGCAATGCCACCTCAACACCTGCCCCACCGGCATCGCCACCCAGCGCGAAGACCTGCGCACGAAATTCAAGGGCACGCCCGAGCAGGTAATCGGGTACTTCACGCTGCTGGCGGAAGAGGTGCGCCAGATTCTCGCCGGCATGGGCGCCAGGACACTCGACGAGATCATCGGCCGAAACGATCTCCTGGAGCGCCTCGAGCGCCCCGACGTGCCGCGCGCGCAGATGCTCGACCTCTCGGTGCTGATGGCGCCGACCGACGAGGACGGCCGGCCACGTCGTCCCACCGGCGTGTTGCGCCGGACCCAGGCCCGCAACGACCGGCCCGGTCTGGTGTCGCTCGACGGCGAGATTCTCGCCGACCTGGCACCGTACCTCGAGAGCGGCCTGCCGTTCTCGGGGAGCTATCCGATCCACAACCATCACCTCGCCGTCGGCGCGCGCGTCGCCGGGGCCATCGCCGAACGGCATGGGGACACGGGGTTGCCGCCGGGCTCGGTGCGACTCCGCTTTACCGGCACCGCGGGCCAGAGCTTCGGCGCGTTCACCTGCCGAGGGATGCATCTCGAGCTCGAGGGCGAGGCCAACGACTACGTCGGCAAGGGGCTGAGCGGCGGCGAGATCACGATCCGCCCGTTCCGTCGCGCGGCCTACGCCGACGTGTCGCACCACCACCTGGTGATGGGCAATACCATCCTCTACGGCGCCACCGCCGGGAAGCTTTTCGCGGCCGGACAGGCGGGCGACCGGTTCGCGGTGCGCAACTCGGGCGCCGTCGCGGTGATCGAAGGCGCCGGGAACCATTGCTGCGAGTACATGACCGGCGGCATCGTGGTCGTGCTTGGCCGAGCCGGGCGGAACTTCGGCGCCGGCATGTCGAATGGCGTGGCGTACGTGCTCGACGAGGTCGGCAGTCTCGGGAGCCGGGTCAATCCGGACATGGTCGAGGTCACGGCCCTGGACGAGCAGGACGCCGAGCTGCTGCAGCGGCTGATCCACGAGCACGAGGAGAAGACCGTAAGCCCCCGGGCGCGAACCATCCTGGTGCAATGGGCCGACTATCTGCCGCTCTTCAGGAAGGTGGCGCCCACGGGCGCGTTCGGCCTCGTCGCGGCCGCCCGCGAAGCGTACCTGCAGACACCGGTGGAGCAGGAGCGGGTGCTGGTGAAGAGAAGCGCGTAGGGATAGGCTATGGCATGCCTGCATCCGTACGCTGGAGGCGATCACCCGGCGGATGCGCGGCGTTCGCCGCCTGCATCCTCGGTGGTGTAGCGACTCCACACGCTGCCCGGCCACCCATCAAGACAGAGTTCGTCGACGACATGATCCTCGTCGACGTCACCCTCTCGGACACGCACGGCCGGTGGCCGCTCGACTCCGGCTACGAATACTCCGTCCTCGACTCGACCGCCGCTCGTGGCGGGAATCCCCACTTCGGCACCGGAGAAGATCCCTGCACCAGGTGGCGCGATCAATCAAGCTCGGGCGATGGGCCTGGCGCTCGGCGTGTCCGGCGAGGCGTTTCGTCCGGACAGCGTCGCCGTCCTCCCGATCGCGCAGCTCTCGCCGATCGTCGGGCAACCGATCACGGGCATCCTGGGGCATGACTTCTTTGCGCACGAGGTCATCACCGTCGACTATGCCAGGCGCGAGGTCCTGCTGGCGGCAGCCGACTCATGGACGGCGCCAGCCGGCGCCACACCGCTTCCCGTCTGGATCGAAGCGGGCGAGCCGTTCGTCCCGGCGACGTTCTGGGTGGCCGGTTGCACCGTGCCCGGCAAGCTCAAGCTGGATACCGGCTCCCTCAGCGCGTCTCGTTCGATTACGCTCGTCACCGACTCCTCCTCGAGCCCGGGCGCAACGCAACTCATCGAGAAACATGGGATGGGACCGGCATGTTCGTCGGGCGGATCCCCGGCGGTGATGTGATCGTCGCGCAAGTCATGCCGGGTACCCCGGCGGACTCGGCCGGCATCGCGCCGGGCGATGTGCTCGTGCGTGTCGGTGACGAGGCCGCGACGACCCTTGGCCTTGATGCCCTGCGTATCCACTTCCGTCGGCCAGGTCGTATCGACACGCTCGTGGTCGCGCACGCGGGCCGGCAACGATCGATCGAGCTGCGGCAGACCGATTTGCCTTAGCGGGCTACCAGGCGAATGGTCAGACCGTTGACTCCTGGACCATGGACGGCCGCCACGCTTGACGGCTTACCTCTGGGCAACTAACTTGCTAGACGACAAGCAAGCACAATATTGGAACGCCCGCCGCCAATACGGACGGACCTAACATGGCCCAGCGCTTGGAGAAAGAACGCAATCCCGCCCGCAGCCGAGCCGCTATCCTCGACGCCGCTGAGCGTCTCTTTGCGGAACAAGGGTATGAAGCGACGAGCCTGAGCGCCGTGGGCATGGCGGCCAGCGTCTCCCGCGCCACTCCCGGCTACTTCTTCGGATCCAAGGCCGATCTCTACCAGGCGGTGCTGGACCGCTGCTTCGCCGAGGTGCGTGACGCGGTCCGGGGCGGCCGCGTCCGGGCCTTGTCGAGCGGCCGCAGCGGCGACGACATCCTGGCCGGCGCCGTATCGGATTACTTCGACTTCCTTGCGGCCCGGCCGAATTTCGTCCGGCTGATCGAGCGCGAGGCGTTGAGCGGCAACGGGTTGCTCGATGGTCGCAACTCCGTGTCCGCCGGACAGGAAGCGCTCGCCGCGATCAGCGATGAGCTGGGGCTCGACGACGCGCCGTCAGGCGATGCTGCCCAGCTCCTCCTCAGCGTCATTGCCCTCTGCTGGTTTCCTCTCGTCCATGCTCGCACGGTCGCGCCGGCGGTGGGCGTCACCTTCGAGCACTCCGAGGACTTCGAGCGCCGCAAACGCCACGTCGTGGACCTCGTGGTCCACGGGGTACGCCGCCCGGCGGCCCCGGCCAGCTTCCCTCACCACGAACCTTCGAGCCATGACTGATCTCCTCACACCACCCACCGCGCCCCCGCGCACAGCGTTAGCCACGGAGCAGGAGGCCCGCGAGGTCGCCGAATCGGCCCGCGAGAAGGAATGGAAGGCTCCGAGCTTCGTGCGCGAGATGTTCGAGGGCTCCTATCGATTCGAGCTGCTGCATCCCTTCCCGCGGATGGCCGCGTCGGAGATCGAGGAAGCCCGGCCCTTCATGGAGCGGCTCGAGCGCTTTCTTCGCGAAAAGGTGGACAGCGATCGGATCGACCGCGAGGGGAAGATCCCCGCCGAGGTGATCGACGGCCTCCGGGCGATCGGCGCCTTCGGCATCAAGATTCCGAAAGAATACGGCGGGCTTGGCCTCAGCCAGACGGCCTACACGCACGCCATCGGTCTGGTGACGAGCGTCGACGGCAACCTGACGGCGCTCCTCTCCGCCGCGCAATCGATCGGCGTGCCCCAGCCGCTCAAGATCTTCGGCACACCGGAGCAGAAGCAGCGATATCTCCCCCGCCTCGCCAGGGGCGCGGTGAGTGCCTTTGCCCTCACCGAGTCGAACGTCGGCTCCGACCCCGCCGCGATGAGCACGTCCGCGGTGCTCTCGCCGGACGGCACCCATTATGTCCTCAACGGCGAGAAGCTCTGGTGCACCAACGGCACGATCGCCGAATTGATGGTTGTCATGGCGCGCACCGGGCCGAAGAAGATCACGGCGTTCATCGTCGAGACGAGCTGGCCCGGCGTCGAGGTGGTACAGCGACTGCACTTCATGGGACTGAGGGCTATCGAGAACGGGATCATCCGCTTCACCGACGTGAAAGTGCCGGTCGACAATGTGCTCTGGGGCGAGGGGAAGGGGCTCAAGCTCGCCCTCGTCACCCTCAATACCGGCCGCCTCACCCTCCCCGCGTCGGCCGTGGCAGGGGGAAAGCGCTGCCTCGAGATCTGTCGGCGCTGGGCGGCGGAACGAGTGCAGTGGGGCCAGGCCGTCGGCAAGCACGACGCGATCGCGCAGAAGATCGGGCGGATGGCGGCTGACCTCTTCGCCATGGAGGCGGTGGCGGATCTCGCGTCGCTCATGGCGGACCGTGGCGGGGCCGACATCCGGCTGGAGGCCGCCATGGCCAAGATGTGGAACACCGAGGTGGGATGGCGGATCGTGGACGACACCCTGCAGATCAAGGGCGGCCGGGGCTACGAGACCGCCGACAGTCTACGGAGCCGCGGGGAGCGGCCCGAGCCGGTCGAACGCATGATGCGCGATTTCCGGATCAACCTGATCTTCGAGGGCTCCAGCGAGATCATGCGCCTCTTCATCGCCCGCGAGGCCGTAGACACTCACCTCAAGATCGCGGGCGCGTTGATCGACCCGAAGACGTCCGCACGAGACAAGCTCCGCGCACTCATGCGCGCCGCGGCCTTCTACGGCACCTGGTATCCGCGACTCTGGTTCGGGCTCAAGGGTCGGTTCGGCTATGGTGACCTGGGTCCGCTGGCGGAACACGTTCGCTTCGCCGACCGCAGCAGCCGCAGGCTGGCGCGCACCCTCTTCCACTGCATGGTGCGTTTTGGTCCCAGACTGGAGAAGCGCCAGGCGGTGCTGGGGCGGCTGGTGGAGATCGGCGCCGAGCTGCTCGCGATCTCGGCCGCATGCAGCCGGGCGCATGCCATGGTGCGGGAGAATCCCGGAAATCGCGGGCCGGCGGAGCTCGCCGACCTCTTCAGCCGGCAGTCCCGCCGCCGGGTGGAGGAACGGTTCGCGGCGGTGTTCGACAACGACGACCTCGCCACGTATCGGGCGGCCCAGGAGGTCCTCGCGGGCACCCACTCATGGCTGGAGGCGGGGATGGTGCAGCCAGCCGGCTCGGTTGACAAAGTTCGTCAGTTCGACAACCATTGAACTCGATGCCGACTGGTGGAGCACCGCGCGAAGTCTTGCGGCCCGAGCAATTCGAGCTGATCGGGAAGGCGTTGTCCGATCCGCGGCGGGTCGCGCTGCTGGAGGCGATCGCGAACGAGCAGTGCTGCGGTTGCTCGAGTCTCCGGCGGCAGTTTCCCGTGTCGAAGGCGACGATCTCGCACCACATCAAGGAGCTGGTGCGGGCGGGATTGGTGACTGCGCAGCGGCAGGGGCAGTATCTTGTGTGCCAGGTGCGGAGAGACGTGCTGGAGGCCTACACGCGCTCGCTGTTGCGCCGGGTCGGTGCCGAGAAGAATGGGGAGCTGAAACGACGCGCAGAGCAGCCGGAAGCCGGGTAGGTATTTTTTTTGTAACAAAAGTTCGATGATTGTACAACTGTTGTACTTGGCCCAAACTTGCAAAGCTATCGCAATGCCGGCCGATATCGCAACGGAGGGGTGCATGTCGAGTCATCAAGGTCGGGGGCTGGTCGTCGCCGCATGGGCCCTCGCCGCGGCGGGGTGTCGAGCCGATCCGCCGGCCCCGCCACCACCACCGGCGGTCACCGTCGCCGTGGTGCCCGAGCGGGAGGTGAAGGAGTGGGACGAGTTCACCGGACGCCTGCAAGCCGTGGACGCGGTAGAGATCAGGCCCCGGGTCTCCGGTTACATCAAGCGCGTCACGTTCCCCGAGGGCAAGGAAGTCCGCAAGGGCGAGGTGCTCTTCGAGATCGATCCCCGGCCCTACGAGGCCGACCTCGAGCGGGCCCAGGCGGAACTCGCGCAGGCGCGAACCGGCTCCGACCTCGCCGCCCGCGAGGTCGAGCGGGCCCGGAAGCTGGTGGCCGTCCAGGCCATTTCCCGCGAGGAGTTCGACAGCCGCACGAGCGCGCAGTCGCAGGGTCTGGCCGCAATCCGGTCCGCCGAGGCGGCGGTGGCGACCGCGAAGCTCAACCTCGAGTGGACTCGCGTGCGGTCGCCGATCGCAGGCCGGGTCAGCAATGCCAAGGTGACGCTCGGCAACCTGGTCCAGGCCGGTCCGCCCGACGCCACATTGCTCACGACCGTGGTCTCGCTCGACCCCATCTACTGCTACTTCGAAGGCGACGAGCAGACCTATCTCAAGTACTCGCTGCTCGCCCGCAGCGGCGAGCGGGCCAGCTCACGCGATGTGCGCAACCCGGTCTACATCGGTCTCGCCAACGAGGACGGTCTCTTCCCCCACAAGGGCTACGTCGATTTCGTGGACAACCGCCTCAACCCGGAGACCGGCACCATCCGGGCGCGCGCGGTCTTCTCAAACAAGGATCGACGGTTCACCCCGGGGCTCTTCGCCCGGGTCAAGCTCGTGGGCAGTGGCAGGTATCGCGCGACGCTGGTGCAGGACCGTGCCGTCGGAACCGACCAGGACAAGAAGTTCCTCCTCGTCCTGAAGCCGGACACCACGGTGGAATACCGGCAGGTCGAGCTGGGCCGCGCGATCGAAGGCCTCCGCGTCATCAGGTCGGGCGTCAAGGAAGGTGAGCGGGTGGTGATCAATGGATTGCAGCGGGTGCAGCCCGGCATGAAGGTCAGCCCGAAGGTGGAGCCCATGGCGCCCGACTCCCTGCTCGCGAAGCTGGGGAGCTGAGCCATGCATTTCTCACGTTTCTTCATCGACCGGCCGATCTTCGCGGCCGTGCTCTCGATCGTGGTGTTCATCGCCGGACTGATCGCGATGCTGACCTTGCCGATCAGCGAGTACCCCGAGGTGGTTCCGCCGTCGGTCGTCGTGCGCGCCGTCTATCCCGGCGCCAATCCCCGGGTGCTGTCCGAAGCCGTGGCGACGCCGCTCGAGGAGCAGATCAATGGCGTCGAGAACATGCTCTACATGTCGTCCACGGGCACCTCGGACGGGGTGCTGACCCTGACCGTGACGTTCCGGGTCGGCACCGACGTCGATCTGGCGCAGGTGCAGGTGCAGAACCGGGTCAGTCAGGCGTTGCCACGCCTACCCGAGGAGGTCCGCCAGCTCGGTGTCACCACGGTGAAGAGCTCGCCCAATTTCATCATGGTGGTGCACCTGGTCTCCCCGGACAACCGGTACGACGCCGTGTACCTCCGGAACTACGGGCTCCTGCAGATCAAGGACGTGATCGGGCGCATTCCCGGCATCGGTCAGGTCCAGGTCTTCGGTGGCGGTGACTATGCCATGCGGGTGTGGCTGGATCCGGCCAAGGTGGCGTCGCGCGATCTCACCGCCGGCGACGTGGTAGACGCGATCCGGGAGCAGAATGTCCAGGTCGCGGGTGGCGCGGTCGGAGCTCCGCCGATGTCGGGGCCGGTCGACTACCAGCTCAGCATCAACGCGCGAGGCCGGCTGCTCGACGAGAAGGAATTCGGCGAGATCATCCTCAAGACCGGGCCGAATGGCGAGACTACCCGACTCCGTGACGTGGCCAGACTCGAGCTCGCCGCTGGCGACTATGCGCTCCGCTCGCTGCTCAACAACCAGGAGGCCGTCGGCATCGGCATCTTCCAGGCGCCGGGCTCCAACGCGCTGCAGCTCTCGTCCACCGTCCGCCAGACGATGGAGGAATTGAAGAAGAATTTCCCTCAGGGAGTCGACTATCGGATCGTCTACGACCCGACCATCAACGTCCGGGACGGCATCCGCGAAGTGGTGAAGACGTTGTTCGAAGCGATCCTGCTGGTGGTGCTCGTAGTGGTGCTGTTCCTCCAGACGTGGCGCGCGTCGATCATTCCGCTCGTGGCGGTGCCGATCTCGATCGTGGGTACGTTCGCCGTCCTGCTCGGGTTCGGGTTCTCCATCAATACGCTTTCGCTCTTCGGCCTGGTGCTGGCCATCGGCATCGTGGTGGACGACGCCATCGTCGTCGTCGAAAACGTCGAGCGGAACATCGAGGCCGGCCTCTCGCCCCGAGAGGCGTCATACAAGGCGATGGAAGAGGTGAGCGGCCCGATCATCGCGATCGGCCTGGTGCTGTGCGCCGTCTTCGTGCCGGTGGCGTTCCTGAGCGGCCTCACGGGCGAGTTCTATCGCCAGTTCGCGCTCACGATCGCGTTCTCGACGGTCATTTCGGCGGTGAACTCGCTGACGCTGAGTCCCGCGCTGAGCGCCATCCTGCTCAAGTCCCGCGAGGCGCCACCGGACCGGCTGACCCGCGTGCTCGATCGCGGGCTCGGCTGGCTCTTCCGCCCCTTCAACCGGGTGTTCAGGAGCGGCTCGGAGCGCTACGGCAGGGCCGTGGCGAGCATCATCCGGCGCGGCGGCTTCGCGCTGGCCGTCTATGCGGGGCTCCTCGGTCTCACCCTGCTCGGATTCACGAAGGTGCCGCACGGCTTCGTGCCGACCCAGGACAAGCAATACCTCGTGGCCTTCGCACAGCTCCCCGACGCGGCCACGATCGATCGCACCGAGAAGGTGATCCGCCGGATGGCCGACATCGGCAGGCAGCAGCCCGGCGTGGACAACGCGGTGCAGTTCCCCGGGTTGTCCATCAACGGGTTCGTCAATGCGCCGAACGCCGGCATCGTCTTCTTCACGCTCAAACCCTTCGACGAGCGCCACGGCAAGGATGAGTACGGGCTCAACATCGCCAACGCGCTCAACGCCAAGTTCAGCGCGGTCCAGGACGCGTTCGTCGCCGTGTTCCCGCCGCCACCGGTCAACGGACTCGGCCAGGTCGGAGGTTTCAAGCTGGAGCTGGAGGACCGAGCGGGACTCGGTGAAACCGCGCTCAATGACGCCACGCAGGCGTTGATCGGGAAGGCGTACCAGACGCCGGAGCTCGCGGGGGTCTTCACCGGCTACCGGATCAGCGTGCCCCAGCTCGAGGTGGAAGTGGATCGGGAGAAAGTGAAGCAGGAAGGCATCACGTTGACCGATCTGTTCCAGACCATGCAGGTGTATCTCGGATCGATCTACGCCAACGACTTCAACCGATTCGGACGCACGTACCAGGTCAAGGTGCAGGCCGACGCGCAATACCGTGCGACCGCGGAAAACATCACCCAGCTCAAGGTCAGGAACGACAGCGGCCAGATGGTGCCGCTGGGGTCGGTGCTGCAGGTGAAACCCTCGCATGGACCCGATCAGGGGCTCCGATACAACGGCTATCCGGCCGCCGACATCAACGGCGGCCCCGCCCCGGGCTACAGCTCCGGTCAGGCCGAAGCCGCCATCGAACGCCTCGCGGGCGAGGTCCTGCCGAACGGGATCGGCTACGAGTGGACCGATCTCAGCTACCAGCAACGGCTCTCGGGCAACACGGCGGTCTTCATCTTCCCGTTGTGCGTGCTGCTCGCGTTCCTGGTGCTCGCGGCCCAGTACGAGAGCTGGTCGTTGCCGCTTGCGGTGATCCTCATCGTCCCGATGTGCCTGCTCTGCGCCATTACGGGCGTGTGGCTCACCAAGGGTGACAACAACATCTTCACCCAGATCGGCTTCCTGGTGCTCATGGGACTCGCCTGCAAGAACGCGATCCTGATCGTGGAGTTCGCGCGCGAGCTCCACATGCGCGGTCGCCCCCCGGTCGAGGCGGCGCTCGAGGCCTGCCGGATCCGGCTCCGGCCGATCCTTATGACGTCGTTCGCGTTCATCATGGGCGTGCTGCCGCTGGTGTTCTCGAGCGGTGCCGGCGCAGAGATGCGCCACGCGATGGGCGTCGCCGTGTTCTCCGGCATGCTCGGCGTCACCTTCTTCGGCCTCATGCTGACGCCCGTGTTCTACGTGACGATTCAAAAGGTAGTGGAACGGTTGAGCGCTACTCGCCAGCCCGCCACCGGAGAGGAGCGCTCCCATGCGTAAGGCAATGCTCTGGTTCGTCTCTGTGGCCCTCACCGGTTGCGCGGCGAGTCCCGCGTATCGCGGTCCCGAGGTCCGGGTTCCTCAGTCATTCCGCGAACGGCTCGATTCGGGGTCGGCTGCTCCCGCGGTGAGGGACACGATGGCCGCGGGAGACTCGGTGCCCAGCGTCGCTCCTGCCGCCGAGCCCGCCGCGGCAGTGCCCCGGACCGAGTTCTGGCACGCTCTCGGCGACACCACGCTCGACCGGCTCATCAGTGAGATGGCCGGCGCCAATCTCGACATCCGCACGGCTGGCGCGCGAGTGCGCGGCGCCCGGGCGGCGCGTGCCGAAGCGGCCCTCGACCTGGCCCCCATAGTGACCGTCGGCGGCGGGTACACCCGGCAGCGGCTCTCCAGCGCCACGTTTCCGATCGGTGCGGGATCATTCCCGGACCAGGACATCTGGGACGGCGGATTCGATGCCTCCTGGGAGCTCGATCTCTTCGGCCGCCTGCGCCGGAACCTCCAGGCCCAGGGCGCCGCGGTCCAGGCGACGCAGGAGGACCTGCGGAACGTGCAGGTGTCGCTCACCGCCGAGCTGGCCCGGGCCTATTTCGACCTGCGTGGGGCGCAGGAGCAGCTCGCCGTGGCGGAGCGCAACGCCGAAAATCAGCGGCGTACGCTGCAGGTGACCAGGCAGCGGCTGGATGCCGGCCGCGGGACCGCGTTCGACACCGAGCGCGCCCAGGCCCAGCTCAGCTTCACTCTCGCATCCATTCCCCCGCTCGAGGCCCGTGTCGCGGATGCGCAGTACAGCATCGGCGTCCTGGTCGGGCGGCCGCCCACGGCGTTGGCCTCCGAGCTGAAGGTCGCCGGCACGCTGCCGACTCTTCCGGCGCTGGTGGACGTGGGCGCTCCTGATTCGCTGGTGCGCCGGCGTCCGGACGTGGCCGCCGCGGAGCGCCAGCTCGCCGTCGAGCGCGCCCTGGTGGGCGCGGCAAAGGCCGACTACCTCCCGCGGTTCTTCCTCGGCGGGAACGCAGGATTCACCGCGACGACATTCGATTCGCTGGGCGAGCGGGGGACGTTCCGGTACGCGGTGGGTCCGTCGTTTTCGTGGCCGGCGCTCAATCTCGGACGGATCAAGACGCATGTGAACGCCGCGAGCGCGCGCCGCGACGAGGCCGAGGCGCAGTATGGCCAGACGGTGCTACGGGCGCTGCAGGACGTGGAGACTTCGCTTTCCCGTTACCGGACCGCGCGGGTACGGGTCGAGCGAATCCATGACGCCGCGATTGCCAGCGAGCGCGCCGCCGAGCTGGCCCGGCTGCGGTTCACGGGCGGCGTGGCCGATTTTCTTCAGGTCCTCGACGCCGAGCGGACTCAGCTGGATGCCGAGAGCCAGCTGGCCCAGGGGCGCACGGACGCCGCGACCGCGTATGCCGCGCTCTACAAGGCGCTCGGCGGCACCGCGCCGCAGGCGAGCACCGCGCGGTAGGGCATGGGTGGCCCGGCGGCCTGCGGCGGTCGGGTCACCGCCGACCACGGATCGCGGCTAGATTCCAGTCTCCACCAGCGCCGGGTATCCCTATGACGATCGCCGAAGGCAGGACAATTCCATTTACCGGCCCCGAGACGATCGACGTCGCCGCGCTGGAGACCTTCCCCTACGCGGGCCCCGGCCAGGAGATCGTGACGGAGACGCGCGAATTCAGCCCGGTGTGCCCGTACAGCGGGCTACCGGACTTCGCGACGCTGCGAATCACGTACGTGCCCGCCGACCGGTGTATCGAGCTCAAGAGTCTCAAGTACTATGTGACGAGCTTCCGGAATGTCGGAATCTTCCAGGAGCACGCCACGGCCCGTATCGCCGAGGACCTGTTCCAGGTGCTCCAGCCGCAACGGCTCGACGTGACGACGATCTACAACACCCGCGGCGGGTTCGATACGACGTGCACGGTGAGGCTGCCGGCGAGAGGGTGAGCGACACCGGCGTTCGCCCACCGGGGAGTAGCCGGAGTGCGCAGCCGGGCTAGCGCGCCGCGAGGCCCGCGGATGGCCTGGTTGGTACCTTCTCCGGCTCGCTCTTCGGGCCGCGCGGCAACAGCTCCGGCAGATTCGCCAGCTCCACCGCCGTCACCGCCATCACCGCCGCCGCCTGCTTCAAGTCTCCCTCCACCGCGTGGTCGAACGTGTCGGTTTGCGAGTGGTGGGTATGGTCGTACCCGCGCCGTATCTGATCGAAGTTGAACCCCGGCACGCCATACGGCAGGAACGACAGATGATCCGTCCCGGACTTCGATGCCGAGCGAATGCTGTCGGCCCCGAGCGCGGCCACGGGCGCGAGCAGCTCGGCCCAGAGGTGCTCCAGATCGTTCCTTCCCTGCAAGGCCTGACCGGTGATCGCACCGGTGCCGTTGTCGAGTACCAGGACCGCCTGGATGCTGTCCGCTTCGGCGGCGTGCGCCGCGGTGTACGCTCGTGACCCCAGCAATCCCTCCTCTTCCCCGCTGAACAAAATGAATCGGATCGTCCGCTTCGGCCGGACACCGGACTGAGCGATCACCCGGGCGGCCTCGAGCACCGCCATCGATCCCGTTCCGTTATCGGTCGCGCCGGTCCCGAGGTCCCAGCTGTCGAGATGCGCACCGAGGATCACGACCTGCCCCGGGTGCTCCGTCCCCTCGATCTCCGCGACGGTGTTCCACTGTTGCACCGGCCTGGTCCCGAGCGTGTTCTGGACCGTCGCCTCGATCCGCGGCGTCACACCCGAGTGAACCAGCCGCTCGAGCAGCGCATAGTCCTCGTGCGAGACGACGAGATTGGGCAGCGGCGACACCCGGTTGGGCGAGCCGCTCATGGTCATGAGCCCGTGCTCCTTGGCCCCGTCCACCAGGGTGCCGAGCGCGCCGGCCGCCTTCAGCTCGTAGGGCAGGTCCACGGCGAACTGGCGTCGCGCGCGCACCGCGGCAGGCGAGGTGTCGGCCGAGACCTGTCGGCGGAGCTGCAACTGTTCCCGCATCCGTGCAGAGTCGGCCTCCATCATGGGCGGCCCGTCGGGGTTCCAGAGCAGAAACGCGGCACGTGGCAGGATCCAGGCGCCCCTCACCTTGCTCTTGTAGGCTGCCAGGCTGTCGGGAGTGGTGAGGTCCGTCCCCACCACGGACCCGGCCACCCGCCGGCCACCGGTTCCCACCGTCCAGGCCCAGCTATGCGCGGTGACCGCGCGCTCGAATGGGACGAGGATCCGCATGGTCGCCGGGCCCCGATGCCACGTCACGCCGAACGTATAGGGCTCCAGGGCGGCTGTGAGACCGTAGGCCCTGAACCGCTCGGCGGTCCAATCGTTGGCCTTCCGCATGGCGGGAGAGCCGGAGAGCCGGGGACCGATGACATCCGTCAAGTGCTCGAGGGTGGCCATCACTGCCGAGTGGTCCATCGCCTGGGCGATGAGAGCGCCCGCACCGGTGGTATCCACGGTGGTTTGCGCCGCCAGCGGCGAGGCAAGAAGGAGGAGGGCGAGAACAGGGCGCATGGGTTCCATTCCAGGAAAGCGGTTCGTGGATCGCGGCGGCCGGGTGGCGAATCCCGGCCGAGACGCATTATACTCGCACAGCATGGTCGTTCTCATTATTTCGCGCGCCCCGAAGGAGCCCGCTCGTGGCCAAAGATACCCTGACGATCACCGACAACCGCACCGGCAAATCCTACGAGGTGCCCGTCATCGAGGGGGCTATCCGGGCGGTGGATCTCAGGCAGATCAAGGTGACCGACGACGACTTCGGCTTGATGACGTACGACCCCGCATTCATGAACACGGCGGCCTGCCGAAGCGCCATCACCTACATCGACGGCGACAAGAGTATCCTGCGCTACCGGGGGTACCCGATCGAGCAGCTGGCGGAGCGATCCACCTTCCTCGAGGTCGCGTACCTGCTGTGCGAGGGAGAGCTGCCCCACACAGCGCAGCTCGAGAAGTGGAACGAGCAGATCAAGTACCACACCTACGTGCACACAAACATCACGAAATTCCTCGAGGGCTTCCGGTACGATGCTCATCCCATGGGGATGCTGCTCGGCGTCGTGGGCGCGCTCTCGACCTTCTATCCCGATGCCAAGGACATTCACGATCCCGCCAACCGATATCTGCAACGGCTCCGGCTCCTCGCCAAAGCGCCCACCATCGCGGCCTTCGCTTTCCGCCACTCCCGCGGGCTGCCGTTCGTCTTCCCGGACAATGATCTGGATTACATCGGCAACTTCGTGAACATGACGTTCAGCATCGGCGGCCGGCATCGCCCGAACAAGGTGCTGCAGCGGGCGCTCGAGATCCTGCTGATCCTGCATGCCGATCACGAGCAGAACTGCTCCACGAGCGCGGTGCGGGCGGTGGGGTCGTCGCACGTCGACCCGTTTTCCGCCATCTCCGCCGGCATCGCGGCCCTGTACGGCCCCCTCCACGGCGGGGCCAACGAGGCGGTGCTGCAGATGCTCGACGAGATCGGGGACAAGCGGAACATTCCACGGTTCATCGACGAAGTGAAGTCGGGTCGGGGCCGGCTCATGGGCTTCGGGCACCGGGTGTACAAGTCGTACGATCCGCGGGCCAGGCTGATCAAGAAAGTGGCGGACGAGGTGTTCGCGGAGACGGGAATCAACCCGAAACTGGAGATCGCGCTGGAACTGGAGCGGATCGCGCTCGAGGACGAGTACTTCATCAAGCGGAAGCTCTATCCCAACGTCGACTTCTATTCCGGCCTCATCTACCAGGCCATGGGGTACCCCACCGAGTACTTCACGGTGCTCTTCGCCCTCGGCCGCATGCCGGGATGGTTGGCGCAGTGGGAGGAGATGCTCCTCGACAAGGACCAGAAGATCGCGCGCCCGCGCCAGATCTACGTCGGCGCCGAGGAGCGCCCCTTCCTTCCACTCGAGAAGCGATGAGCGGACCATGACGGACCAGATCGATACGCTGCTCTCCGAGAAGCGACGCTTCCCGACCACCGCCGAGTTCGCGGCGCGAGCCGGCAGCACGGCCGCCCTCTACATCGCGGGCCGCGACTGGAAGCGATTCTGGGAAGACCAGGCGCGCGTGCTCGACTGGATGTCGCTGTGGACCCGGGTGCTCGACTGGAAGCCACCCCACGCCAAGTGGTTCGTAGGGGGAAAACTCAATGCCGCGGCGAACTGCCTGGACCGGCACATCCGTGGACCGCGGCGCAACAAGGCCGCCATCATCTGGGAGGGCGAGCCCGGCGACCGCAGAGTCCTGACCTATTGGGACCTCTCGCGGGAGGTCGGACGCTGCGCGAACGCACTCAAGCGGCTCGGCGTCAAGCGAGGAGACCGGGTCGCGATCTATCTCCCCATGGTGCCGGAGGCGGCGGTCGCCATGCTCGCCTGCGCCCGGATTGGGGCGGTACACTCGGTGGTGTTCGGCGGTTTCTCGGCGGAGGCCCTGCGCGACAGGGTCAACGATGCCGGCGCCGTCGTTTTGATCACCGCCGACGGCGGCTACCGACGAGGCCAGCTCCTGCCTCTCAAGCGCATGGCCGATGCCGCCATGGCTGACACGCCTTCGATCCGGCACTGCATCGTCGTTCGGCGGCGACCCGGGGCGGAAGGCGACGAGTCCTTCGCCGAAATGATGGAAGGTCGTGATCATTGGTGGCACCGGTTGGTCGACGCCGAGTCGGCCGTCTGCAAGCCGGAGCCCATGGATGCCGAGGATATGCTGTTCATCCTCTACACCTCCGGCACGACCGGGAAACCCAAGGGGATCGTTCACACGACCGGCGGCTATCTCACGCACGTGACCTCCACTGCCAAGCACGTGTTCGACCTTCATGACGAGGATGTGTTCTGGTGTACCGCCGACATAGGCTGGGTCACCGGGCATTCCTACGTCGTCTACGGGCCGCTGGCGAACGGGGCCACGGTTCTGATGTACGAGGGAGCGCCCGACTGGCCCGAGCGGGACCGATTCTGGCGCATCATCGAGAGGCATGGGGTCACCATTCTCTATACCGCGCCGACCGCGATCCGGGCCTTCATGAAATGGGGTGTCGAGCACCCGGGGCGCCATGACCTGTCGAGCCTGCGGCTCCTGGGCACGGTTGGAGAGCCGATCAATCCAGAGGCGTGGATCTGGTATCATGAGCACATCGGCAAGAAACAATGCCCCATCGTGGATACCTGGTGGCAAACCGAAACCGGCGGAATCATGATCACGCCGCTTCCCGCCGTAGTCACAACCAAGCCCGGCTCGGCCACAATCCCTTATCCGGGCATCGTGCCCGAGTTGGTGGATACCAAGGGCAACAAGCTGGAGTCCGGCGGCGGATTTCTCACCATCGCTCAGCCCTGGCCGGGTATGCTGCGTACCATCTTCGGCGACGACGAGCGCTACCGCGAAACCTACTGGAGCCGTTTCCCCGGCCGCTACTTCACCGGCGACGGCGCGAAGCTCGACGAGGACGGGTACTGGTGGATCCTCGGACGGGTCGACGACGTGCTCAACGTGGCCGGGCACCGGATCGGCACGATGGAGGTGGAGAGCGCCCTGGTCGACCATCCTGCGGTCGCCGAGGCGGCGGTCGTGGGCAAGGTGCACGAGCTCAAGGGCCACGCCCTCGCGGCATTCGTGACGCTGAAGGACAGTCACGCCGCTTCCGACGAGCTCAAGGACGACCTCAAGGCCCACGTCGTCCAGAAGATCGGCGCCATTGCCCGTCCGGACGACATCTTCTTCTCGGCCGACCTGCCGAAGACGCGGAGCGGAAAGATCATGCGGCGGCTGCTCAAGGACATCGCCGAGGGCCGAGCTCTCGGGGATACGACAACCCTCGCCGACGCCGCGGTAGTCAGTCGCCTCAAGGACCTCTACGAAGCGCAGGAGAGCTAGCCGGTCCGCAGTCATGTTGCGCCGCAACATAATCCAGCATATATTGTCGCATCGCCACGGGTGGACACCCGCGCGCGCACCTCCGTAGGGAGTCGCCATGGCCGATGCACCCAAGTCCCCTCCCTGGGGCGACAAATGGATGGAGGCGAACCAGGGATACTGGGACGCCTGGACCCGCCTCTGGGAACAGCCCGCCGAGCGGACCGCCGCCGGCCAGCCGCCGGATCTCGACTGGGCGGAAGCCGCCGATCGTTGGTGGAAGCTCATGCCCCCCCCTGTTCCACCCAGCTCCCGTGAGTTGTTCGACCGCCTGGTCGAACAGGGGAAGACCTTCCTCCGCTTCGGCGAGGAATTCGCCGGCTCGGCCACCAAGGCGGGCGGCGCCTTCCAGTCCCAGGAGGAGTGGCAGCGTGCCCTGCGCGCCTTCGCCGAGAACTGGCAGGTGGGGTTCGGCCACCCGGCGAGCGACGCCGGACTCGCGGCATTCTGGAAGCTGCCCTTCGACACTTGGAGTCGCACCGTCTCCAGCGCCTCGATGTTCCCCGGCGATTTCCTCGAGAGCCAGAAGCCCGAATCGTGGGGCGGCCGGGTTGCCGACGGCTTGCACCGGGACATGGAGCGGTTCCTTTCCGTCCCCGCGCTCGGCTACACACGGGAGGCTCAGGAGCAGGGGCAGGAGATGGTTCGGCTGGCGCTCGAGTACCAGCGGGCCCTGCAGGCGTACGGCATGGCATTCAGGGGTCTGGGGATGGAGACGTTCAATCGCCTGCAGCAGCGGCTCGCCGAGCGAGGCGAGCGCCGGGAGCCGGTCACCACTCTTCGCAGCCTCTATGACCTCTGGGTGGACGCCAGCGAGGAGGCCTACCTCGAGCTCGTCAGCACCGATTCGTATGCCGAGGTGTACGGCAGGATGGTGAATGCGCTGATGGCGTTCAAGCATCATGGGCGCAACATGGTGGACGAGGCCGTCGGGGCCATGGGGCTGCCCACCCGCCACGGGCTCAACACCCTGCAGAGGCGTCAGCAGGAGCTGCGGCGCGAGGTGGTCGCGCTGCGCCGGGAGCTGGAGGGGGTGCGCACTGTTCAACGTGAGCTCGCCGAGCTCCGCGTCGAGCTGGATGGTCTCAGGACCCGGCGGCCGCGACCAGCGACCCCGCGTCCGCGAGCTGCCAAGAAGAAGGCGCGCCACCGTCCGAAGGAGGCCTGAGGATGCTGCCGTTCCAGATCAGCCCGGACCGCACCCTCGAGGAGATCCGTGACTTCGGTGTCAAGCTGAACCGCGGGCTCCGGACCCTCAGCGAACTCGGCGAGATCGACGTCGGGGCGTCCGCCAAGGACGCCGTGTATCAGGAGGACAAGCTCGTCCTCTACCGGTTCCGTCCCCTGGCCAAGGTGACCAACCCGATCCCCGTACTCATCGTGTACGCCCTGGTGAACCGGCCCTACATGCTGGATCTCCAGGAGGACCGGTCGATCGTGCGGAGCCTGCTTCGCGGCGGCCTCGACGTCTACCTGATCGACTGGGGCTACCCGGATGCCGCAGACCGCTACCTCACGCTCGACGACTATATCAATGGGTACATCGACCGTTGCGTCGACGTCCTGCGAGCCCGCCACGGCGTCGAGGCAATCAACGTGCTTGGCGTGTGCCAGGGCGGCACCTTCAGCCTTTGCTATGCCGCCCTGCATCCGAAGAAGGTCCGCAACCTGATCACGACCGTGACGCCGGTGGACTTTCACGCCGGCACCAACCTGCTGAGCCAGTGGTCGCGCCATGTAGACGTAGACCTGCTCGTCGACACAATGGGCAATGTTCCCGGCGAGCTGCTCAACTGGACCTACCTGGCGTTGAAGCCGTTCCGGCTCACGGGGCAGAAGTACCTCGACCTCGTCAACATCCTGGACGATCCCGTCCAGGCCCGGAACTTTGTGCGGATGGAAAAGTGGGTCTTCGACAGCCCGGATCAGGCGGGTGAGGCGTTTCGCCAGTTCGTCAGGGACTTCTACCAGCGCAACGGGCTCATCAAGGGAGAGGTGCGGATCGGCAACGAGACGGTCGATCTCGAGCGGGTGACGATGCCGGTGCTCAACATCTTCGCGGCAGACGACCATCTCGTCCCGCCGGCCGCCTCGCGGGCGCTGGAACAGCATGTGGGCACCAAGGACTATACGGCCATCGAATTCCCTGGAGGGCACATCGGAATCTACGTGAGCGGCAAGTCCCAGAAGCTGATTCCGCCGGCCATCTGCGAGTGGCTGGCTAAACGGAGCCGCGGCCGCCCGGCACGATGAGTACCTCGAGACTCGCCTTGGTGACAGGCGGAACCGGCGGGATCGGGACGGAGATATGTCGCCAGCTCGCCGGGGAGGGCCACTGGGTCGCCACGACCTTTCTCCCTCACGAGGCCGACCTCGCCCGGGCCTGGCAACGGGAGCGCTGTGCCGAAGGCTTCGACATCGCGCTGATCGAGTGTGATGTGGCGTCCTTCGACAGTTGTACCGCTCTGGCGAGGCAGCTCCGGGACAAGTTCGGCACCGTGGAAATCCTGGTGAACTGCGCGGGAATCACCCGAGACAAGACGCTCGGGAAGATGGAACCCGCGCAGTGGAACGCGGTCATCGACACCAATCTCAACAGCGCCTTCAACGTGACCCGAAACCTGATCGATGGCATGGTCGAGCGACGGTTCGGGCGGATCGTTTCCATCTCATCGGTGAACGGGCAGAAGGGTCAGTTCGGTCAGACCAACTACTCGGCCGCCAAGGCAGGCCTGTTCGGGTTTACCCGGGCCCTGGCTCAGGAGGTGGCCAGTAAGGGAATCACGGTCAACACTGTTTCCCCCGGGTACGTGGACACGAGTATGGTGGGGGCGATGAGGCAGGAGGTCCGGGACGCGATCGTGGAGCAGATCCCGGTCGGCCGCCTGGCCGCGCCGCGGGAGATTGCCTGGGCGGTCGGATTCCTGGTGGCGGAGGAAAGCGGCTACATCACGGGGGCCAACCTGCCGGTGAACGGCGGGCTGTACATGGGGTAAGGCGACGGGCGTGGCAGCGGCTTGACAGGGCGGGGCGGGTTTACTATGTTGCAGTGCACCAATTGGTGCAGTGCAGCATACCACCTTCCGGAAGGAGCCAGGCCCATGTCAGCCGAGATCTTCGAACAGTGGAGCAAGTTCGCCCGCACCGGGCTGGACGCCATCAAGGAGCTGGGGGAGCTCAACACCCGCCTCTTCGAGCGCGCCACCCAACAGCAGCTGGATCTCACCCAGGCGTCGATCGACGCCGGCGTCAAGGGCGCCCAGCTCGCCAGCGAGTCCCGCAGCTACAAGGAGTTCGTGAGCGGCCAGGCCGCGCTCGCTACCGAGTACGGTGAGCGGGTCCTCAAGACCGTTCGCAAGGGCAACGAGTCCGCCACCGAGCTGCGGGACGAGTACAGCGCCTGGATCGAGGGAAAGGTCCGCGACGCGGTCGCCCCGCTCGTGAAGGCCGCGGGACCGTCGGCCGGAAAGAAGGCTGCCTGAGGCCACGCTGATGCCCCCGGGATCGGCCGCGGACAGCGAGCCTCACTCATCGCCGCGGCCGTGATCCCTTTCCTTTGCGACCGGGCTCCTTCCGACTCCGCTCTTTCCGATCAGCCGGCTGCCCTGCGGGCTCCTCCGTCTTCTTCTCCTTCTCCTCCGCCCCGAACCAGACCCCCTGGGCATCCTTCCACATCGCGACGTTCTGCCGCGTGAGATCGTTCATCGCCCCGAAGGCGTCCTTGGGCATCACCTCGTCGAGATGTCTCCGGAAGAGCCGTTGCTGCTCCCCGAATGCATCGAGGCTCCGCTGCAGGAACTCGGAGGCCAGGCCCTGGACCGCGTCGCCGTAGAAGCGGATGACCTGGGTCAGGATGGGAATGGTGAAGATCGGCTGGCCCGCCTCCTCCTGCTCCGCGATGACCTGGAGCAGGACGCTGCGGGTGATATCCTCGTCGGTCCTGGCGTCGCGAACCACGAACGCGACGCCGTCGAGCACCAACCGGCGGACGTCCTCGAGCGTGATGTACTTGCTCGTGGTGGTGTCATACAGGCGCCGGTTGGGATACTTCTTGAGAACGCGCGGGTCGTTCATTGGCCCTTGCCCGGGGGCCCCGGCGCCCGCCGAAGCCTCACATCATGTGTTGTCCGCCATTGCACGAAAGATTGGCACCGGTGAAGAAGGCGGCAGCCCCTGATGCCAGGAACGTCACCGCGTACGCCACTTCCTCCGGCGTACCCATCCTGCCCACCGGAATCTGCTCCACGATCTTCTTGCGGATGTCCTCCGCCACGCCGAGCACCATGTCGGTAGCAATATATCCCGGCGACACGGTATTGACGGTCACACCCTTCCGCGCGACCTCCTGCGCCAGCGCCATGGTAAACCCATGCATCCCCGCCTTCGCCGCCGAGTAGTTGACCTGGCCGAACTGCCCCTTCTCACCGTTGATCGAGGAGATGTTGATAATCCGGCCGTACCCTCGCTCGGCCATCCCCGGCGCCACGTGGCGTGTCACGTTGAAGACGCTGTTCAGGTTGCTGCTCATCACGCAGTCCCACTGGTCCTTCGACATCTTCCGGAACGTGGAGTCGCGGGTCACTCCCGCGCAGTTCACCAGAATGTCGATGGGGCCGGCTTCACGCTCGACGTCCTCTACCAGAGTCCGGCACGAGTCGAAGCTCGTCACATCGGCCTCGACCAGGAGGAAGTCGTACCCCTCGGCGCCACGCTCCGCCTTCCAATGGCTTCCCTTCTCGGCGTCACGGTAGGTCGTGGCCACCCGGGCGCCCGCGTCCGCGAGGCGTTTACAAATGGCCGTTCCGATGCCACCGGTCCCGCCCGTCACCAGGGCCACCCGGCCTTTCAGTGTCGTCGTCATTGTCGTCACCTCGCTAGGGCCAGAGCGACACCCTGGCCTCCGCCGATGCAAAGGGTGGCGAGGCCCTTCCGGGCATCCCGCCGAGTCATCTCATACAACAGGGTCACCAGAATGCGCGCGCCGGACGCCCCGATCGGATGGCCGAGGGCGATGGCGCCACCATTGACGTTCACCTTCTCCAGATCCCATCCGAGTCCACGATTGACGGCGATCGCCTGGGCGGCGAACGCTTCGTTGGCCTCGATGAGATCGAGCTGGTCCACGGTCCAGCCGGCGCGCTCGAGACAACGCTGCGTGGCTGGAATGGGGCCGGTCCCCATCACGGCAGGATCGACGCCCGCGCTCGCGTAGGCGGCGATGCAGGCAAGGGGCCGGAGGCCCAGCGCCTTGGCCTTCCGCTCGCTGGTCACGATGACGGCGGCGGCTCCGTCATTGATTCCCGAGGCGTTGCCCGCGGTGACCGTGCCGGTCTGCTCGAACGCCGCCCGCAGCTTCCCCAATCCCTCGGCCGTGGTCCCGTGTCGCGGGAATTCATCGGTGTCCACCACCACCGGTTCGCCCTTCCGCTGCGGGATGGTGATCGGCACGATCTCGTCGCGAAAGCGACCCGACTTCTGGGCGGCCTCGGTCCGCTGCTGCGACTGCGCGGCGAAGCGGTCCTGCTCGTCGCGGGAGATCGTCTCCCGGCGCACGATGTTCTCCGCGGTGATCCCCATGTGCACATCGTTGAAGGCATCCCAGAGCCCATCGACGATCATGGTGTCCTTGAGCGTCCAGTCACCCATCTTGGTGCCGGTTCGCGAGCCCTGCAGCACATGGGGCGACAGGCTCATGTTCTCCTGTCCACCGGCGATCACGATTTCGGCGTCACCGCAGCGAATCGCTTGCGCGGCGAGGTGCACCGCTTTGAGCCCGCTGCCGCAGACCTTGTTGATGGTGAGGCTCGGCACCGTCTCCGGGATGCCGGCCCGGATGGCCGCCTGGCGTGCCGGGTTCTGGCCGGTGCCCGCCGTGAGCACCTGGCCGAGAATCACCTCGTCAACCTCGGCCGGGCTGATGCCGCTGCGATCGAGGAGCGCCTTAATCACCTGGGCGGCGAGGGCGGTGGCGGGGACTCCTGCAAGAGCACCGCTGAACGAGCCAATGGCTGTGCGGCCAGCGGCAACGATGACGACGTTTTCCATTTCAGACCTCCACCTTCTCGTATTGGTCCTTGAGCCGGCCCATCACTGCGGGGTCGGCCAGTGTGGTAGTGTCGCCGATCGCCCGGCCCTGGGCGATGTCCTGCAGAAGGCGACGCATGATCTTCCCGCTCCGCGTCTTCGGGAGGTCCGCGGCAAAGAGTACGTCATCCGGCTTGGCGATCGGGCCGATCTTCCGGCTCACATGCTCGCGCAGCTCGTCGCGCAGCTCGCTCGACGGTTCGTATCCTTCGTGCAGGGTCACGAACGCCGCGATTGCCTGCCCCTTGAGATCGTGGGGCTTGCCCACGACGGCAGCTTCCGCCACTGCCGGATGCTCCACCAGCACGCTCTCGAGCTCCATCGTCCCGATCCGGTGTCCCGCCACGTTCAGCACGTCGTCGACCCGTCCGAGGATCCACCAGAAGCCGTCCTCGTCGAGCTTGGCGCCGTCACCGGCGAAGTAGCGCCCGGGAAAGCGCGACCAGTAGGTCTCCTGGTAGCGCTGATCATCGCCCCAGATGGTCCGCAGCATGCCGGGCCAGGGTGCGCTCAGCGTCAGGAAGCCGCCCCCCTGCTGGACCGGAACGCCCGCCGCGTCCACCAGCTCGGCCTCGATCCCAGGGAACGCCAGCGTCGCGGATCCGGGCTTGGTGCTGACGACACCGGGCAGGGGCGTGATCATGATCCCGCCGGTCTCGGTCTGCCACCATGTGTCGACGATGGGGCAGCGGCCCTGCCCGATCCGCTCGTGATACCAGATCCAGGCCTCCGGATTGATCGGCTCGCCCACCGAGCCCAGCAGCCGGAGCGAGGAGAGATTGTGCTTCGCCGGCAGGTGATCGCCCCACTTCATGAAGGCGCGGATCGCCGTCGGCGCGGTGTAGAACACGCTCACGCCGTGCCGTGCGATGATCTTCCAGAACCGGTCGCGCTCGGGCCAATCGGGTGCGCCCTCGTACATGAGGACCGTGGCCCCGTTGGCGAGCGGCCCGTACACGATGTACGAGTGCCCGGTGACCCACCCGACGTCGGCCGTGCACCAGAAGACGTCTTCGTCGCGCAGGTCGAAGATGTACTTGCTGGTCGCCGCCACCTGGGTGAGGTAGCCGCCAGTGGTGTGCACGATCCCCTTCGGCTTCCCGGTCGTGCCGGAGGTATAGAGGATGAACAGCACGTCCTCGGCATCCATCGGCTCGGCCGCACTCGAGGCGGTCTCCGCGTCGAGTAACGCGTGCCACCAGTGGTCGCGACCTTCCGTCATGTTGGCGAACGATTCGTCACCAGGACCACCGGGCCGCCGCTGGACCACGATCACGTGACGGATGCCCGGGCACCCCGTGAGGGCCTCATCCGCCATCCGCTTGAGCGGAACCACCTGGCCCCGGCGATAGCCGCCGTCCGCCGTAATGAGCACCTCCGCGCCGGCGTCGTTGATCCGGTCGCGCAGGGCCTCCGACGAGAAGCCGCCGAAGATCACCGAGTGGACCGCGCCGATGCGGGCGCACGCCAGCATCGCGACAGCCGCCTGCGGGACCATGGGGAGGTAGATCGCCACCCGGTCGCCCTTGCGGACGCCGAGCCGGAGCAGCGCGTTGGCGCAGCGGCCGACCTCGCGTGCCAGCTCCCAGTAGGTCAAGACCTGGCGATCGCCGGGCTCGCCCTCCCAGATGATGGCCGCCTTGTTGCGCCGCGGGCCGTCCAGGTGCCGGTCGACGCAGTTCACGGCCGCGTTGAGCTTTCCGTCGACGAACCAGCGGGCGTGAGGCGGCTGCCAGTCCAGCACCTGGGTCCAGGGCTCGATCCAGTCGAGCGCCCGCGCCTGCTCCGCCCAGAACGCCAGGCGGTCGCGTGCGGCCTCGGTATACAGCGCCTGGGTGGCGTGGGCCTGCTCCACGAACGCGGGTGGCGGCCGGAAGCGCCGCTCTTCGGACAGCAGAGTCGTCAGTTGGCCGCTCATGCGGCACCTCCTCAGGTATCGGTCGCGCGCGGTGGCGGACCGGCTTGCTCGAGCTGGATCCGCTCCGCCTCGGTGAAGAGGCGGGAGCGAATCAGGAATCGCACTCCTCGCGGCGCTTCCAGCGAAAAGCCGCTCCCGCGACCGCCGACGACGTCGAGGGTGAGATGCGTGTGCTGCCAGTACTCGAACTGGGCGGCGCCCATGTAGAAGGGGCATTCCTCGATGACGTCGAGGAGGACATCGGCCGCGCCCACGGCGAATTCGCCGCGGGTATAGCACATCGGTGCGCTGCCATCGCAGCAGCCGCCCGACTGGTGGAACAGCAGCTCTCCGTGTTCCTCACGCAGCGACCGGATGAGCGTCGCTGCGGTCGACGTGAGCGAGACGCGTAGTGTCATGGCCGGCTAAAAGAAGCCAAGAGCCTTGGGGCTGTAGCTCACCAGCAGGTTCTTGGTCTGCTGATAGTGGTCGAGCATCATCTTGTGGGTCTCACGTCCGATGCCCGACTGCTTGTAGCCGCCGAACGCCGCATGCGCCGGGTAGAGGTGATAGCAGTTGGTCCAGACCCGTCCGGCCTTGATCTCGCGACCCAGCCGGTAGGCGGTGGCGCCGTCCCGGGTCCAGACCCCCGCACCCAGCCCATACAGCGTGTCGTTGGCGAGGGCGATGGCCTCTTCGGTAGTCTTGAAGGTCGAGACCGTGAGCACGGGGCCGAAGATCTCCTCGTGGAAGATCCGCATCGAGCGATCGCCCTTGAACACCGTCGGGGCGACGTAATAGCCATCCTTCAGCTCGCCCTCGAGGCGACGGCGCTCGCCACCGGTCAGGAGCTGGGCGCCCTCTTCCTTCCCGATCGTGATGTACGACAGGATCTTCTCGAGCTGATCGTTGCTGGCCTGCGCGCCGATCATCGTCTTCGGATCGAGCGGATGCCCGGAACGGATCGCCTTGGTGCGCGCGGTAGCCCGCTCGATGAAGCGCTCGTAGATCGACTCCTGGATCAGCGCGCGTGACGGGCAGGTGCAGACTTCGCCCTGGTTCAGGGCGAACATCGCGAAGCCCTCGAGCGCCTTGTCGAAGTAGTCGTCATCCGCGTCCATCACGTCGGCGAAGAAGATGTTGGGCGACTTGCCCCCCAGCTCCAGCGTGACGGGGATGATGTTCTGCGACGCGTACTGCATGATCAGGCGGCCCGTCGTGGTTTCGCCGGTGAACGCGACCTTCGCGATCCGCGGGCTCGAGGCCAACGGCTTGCCGGCCTCGATCCCGAAACCGTTCACCACGTTCACGACACCGTCGGGGAGGAGGTCGCCGATCAGCTCGAAGAGCACGAGGAGCGACAACGGGGTCTGCTCTGCCGGCTTGATGACAACGGCGTTCCCGGCCGCGAGGGCGGGTGCGAGCTTCCACGCCGCCATGAGGATGGGGAAGTTCCACGGGATGATCTGCGCCACGACGCCGAGCGGCTCATGGAAGTGGTACGCGACCGTATCAGCGTCGAGCTCGGCGAGAGTCCCTTCCTGGGCCCGAATACAGGAGGCGAAGTAGCGGAAGTGGTCGATCGCCAGCGGGAGGTCCGCGGCGCGGGTTTCCCGAATGGGTTTCCCGTTGTCGAGGGTCTCGACCGTCGCGAGCAGCTCGAGGTTCTCCTCCATCCGGTCGGCGATGCGGTTGAGCACGCGCGCCCGCTCGGCCGGCGATGTGCGGCCCCAGCCCGGCGCCGCCGCGTGCGCGGCGTCGAGCGCCAGGTTGATGTCCTCGGCGGTCGAGCGGGGGATTTCACAGAGCGTCTGCCCGGTAATCGGCGTGAGGTTGACGAAATAGTCTCCTCGTACCGGAGGCACGAAGTCACCGTTGATGAAGTTTCCGTACCGGGGCTTGATCCCGGTCCGCTGAGCTGCCGCCGCTACGCTGACCGCGGGGGCCGTCGGTTCACGCACTGTGGTTGCCATGGTGGTCCTCTCTCGCTCGTGGGACGCTTCGTTGGGAGTGCGGCGCCTCGTGGCCGCCCGCGCACTGCAAAGGCAAGCACGGTGCCCAAGTCACCAGCGCCATGTTCACGAGAGACAAGTCGATGCGATGAGGAGAGTTCGGAGAACTATGAAGAGCGTATGAAGGTGGCTGCGACCGGGACGCCGTCGCGCGACAGCGTCCCGGCGGGCCGCGACAGTGTCGCGTGCCGAGAGTTGCGCCAGTTGCAGACGGTCTCGCGGGACTACATAGTTGTTGGCAACGACGTCTTCGTCGGCCAACTGGAGGTCGCCATTCAGGCAAGGGACGACCAGCGACGTACCGAACGCCAGTGGCTCCGCCTGGTAGGGGGAGGCGAGGCCGGGCCGGAGGTGCGGTCGCTTATCCGCGAGTCGTGGCACCGCTCCCAGGAGTCGGGCGTGTTCCCCGGACTGGGATGCGCTCCAGTCGCCCTCGACGAGGCCGGTCTCACCGCGGCTCGCCAGTCGACCGATTGGTTGACGGTCACCAGGGAAGTCACCCAGGCGCTTCCGCCGGATTTCGAGACCCAGCGTCACATGCTGGGATTCTTCGACGCTGACGGGCGGATGCTTCGGAGCGAAGGCGATCCGCGCACGCGCGACGCGCTTGCCGAGATCAACTTCGCGCCCGGCGGGCTCTGGGTGGAAAGCGCCGCGGGAACCAACGGGCCCGGCACGGCGATCGCCTCCGACCGGCCGGTGCACATCATCGGCCCCGAGCATTATTGCGAAGCGTGGCAGCGATGGCACTGCGCCGCGGCTCCGATCCACGATCCGGCGACCGGTGAGGTCGCGGGTGTGCTCGATCTCTCCGGTCCCGCCGAATTAGCGACGCCCCACGTGCTCCACCTCGCGCTGGCGCTCGCACTGGCGGCGGAACGGGCACTCAGTGCCCGCGAGCTAGGGCACCAATGCACGCTCCTGCGGGCGTTTTCGGAGTATGGGGCCCGCTATCCCGGGGAGGTGATGGTCGTCGCCGATCGATCCGGTCGCGTCCTGGCCGCGTCCCCCGCTGCACCGCCCGACTTTCACCCGGGGCGGGACACGGCCCCGGCGGTCCGACAGGCGATCGCGTCCCTCATCGAGGAAGCCGCCGACGAGCTACCCCGGAGTGCCGACAAGCTGCTCGCGCACGAGGATGCCAGCGCCATAGTCTTTCCGGTTTTCGACGGAGCCAGCCGGATCGGCGGCTGCCTGCTCCTCCGCCGAGTACCGGGAACCCGTTCGCGCCCGCCCGCGCGACGCCGCCCCACCCGCTATTCGTTCCTGGACCTTCTCGGCGAGAGCCCTGCGCTGGCCGAGGCGTGCCGCATCGCCGGCGCCGCGTCCGCGAATTCGCTACCGGTGCTCATCCTGGGCGAATCGGGAGTCGGGAAAGAATTGTTCGCGCAGTCGATCCACAGCGCGAGCGAGCGGCGCGAATGCCCGTTCGTCGCCGTCAATTGCGGCGCGCTGTCGAAGGAGCTGATCGAGAGCGAGCTTTTCGGGTACGTCGGTGGGGCCTTCTCGGGTGCGCGCCGGGAAGGAAGTGCCGGGAAGTTCGAGGCCGCGGAAGGAGGGACCATCTTCCTGGACGAGATCGGCGAGCTCCCCGGGGCCGCGCAGACGGCCTTACTTCGAGTGCTGCAGGAGGGCGAGATTACGCGCGTGGGAGGAAACGAGAGCAAGCCGGTGGATGTCCGGGTCATCGCCGCGACGAACCGCGACCTCGGGACCGCCCTCAGCGACGGCTCGATGCGTCGCGACCTCTACTACCGCCTCAATGTCCTCACGCTCGAATTGCCTCCGCTGCGCGAGCGGCGCGAGGACATCCCGCTCCTGGCCCGACGGTTCCTCGAGGTTTCCGCCGCGGCCATGCACAAGCGGGGGCTCGAGCTCGACAATGAGGTCATCGCCGCGCTCCGCTCGTATGACTGGCCGGGGAACGTCCGGGAGCTTCAGAACGTCGTCGCCCGGCTGGTGGCACTGTCGTCGTCCAGCCGAATTACCCTGGCCGATCTGCCGGCCCCGATGCGGGAGGCCGTGGACCCGCGACCGATGGCGGCCTCGAACACTGGCGACACCGTCCCGCGATCGGCGGGCGGCGCGCGGGACCCAGCGCTGGCAGAAGATCGGGCCCGGCTGCTCGCGTTGATCCGCTCGTTCCCCACCATGGCCGCGGCAGCCGCCAGCCTCGGCATCACCCGGAGCACCCTCTACCGGCGTCTCGAGCGCTTCGGGCTCCAGCCCAAGCGGGTGTTTGGAGCCGACTAGAGGCTGCACGCTCCCGTTCGCGACGAAGGAGGGGGACGAGCCTGGTGTGAGAAGGCGTATCGCACGAGATCCGTTCGCCACGAAGCGATCGACCGAACCCGCCGCATACACCGATGCCCGGGCTACCCGATCGGCAGGTCCTCTCCCTCCAGGTACGTGTACCCCTCCAGCCCCGCCACGAAGTCCGCGATGAAGCTGTTGGCCTCCTGCCGGGTGAGCTCCTTCGCGTTCGCCACCTTGCGCCGGAACGTCGCCAGCAGATCCGGCCCGTGGAACTGCACGTAGTTCAGCACCTCGGTGACGGTATCCCCGTGCACCAGATCGGTCACCTCGTAGCCCTGATCGGTGAGCCGGACGTGTACCGCGTTGGTGTCGCCGAACAGATTGTGCAGGTCTCCCAGGATCTCCTGATACGCCCCCGTCAGGAAGATGCCGAGGATGTAGGGCTCCCCCTCGCGTACCGCGTGGAGCTCGAGCGACGGCTTGCCCTTGCGCCCGCCGGTGAACCGGTCGATGACCCCGTCACTGTCGCAGGTCACGTCCTGCAGTGTGCCTCGGCGGTTGGGGACCTCGTCGAGCCGGTGGATCGGCATGATGGGGAAGAGGTGGTCGATGGCCCAGTTGTCGGGCAGCGACTGAAAGACCGAGAAGTTGCAGAAGTACCGATCTACCAGCACGGCTTCGATGTGCGACGCGATTTCCGGAAAGGCCGCCTTGTCGTCCCCGATCGCGCGCTGCAGCGCGTTCAGGGTGACGAGATAGAGCTGGTCGGCGTCGGCCTTGTCGCGGAGCGAGAACACCCCACTCGCGAAGAATTCCTGCGCTCGCTCCTTGGCGAACACCACGTCGTGGAAGACCTCCTCGATCCGGTCGCCGGTGATGCCCTCCAGATTCTCGGTCATCTCCACCAGCAGCGGATGCGGGTCGTCGCGCAGCGCGGGGGCGATGGGCTCGATCTGCGACTCGACATCGATGACGTTGATCAGCAGCAGTGAATGGTGGGCCGTGAGCGCTCGGCCCGACTCCGAAACGAGGTGCGGCATGGGAATCCCCTCGGTCCGGCAGACACTTCCGATGGTGTATACCACATCGTTGGCATACTCACGCATGGAGTAGTTCATGCTCGCCGGACGGGTGGACCGTGAGCCGTCGTAGTCCACGCCCAGTCCGCCGCCCACGTCCACGTACGTCAGGTCGAACCCCATGCTCCTGAGCTCGGCGTAGTAACGGCCGATCTCCTCGAGTCCCGCCTTCACATAGCGGATGTCGGTGATCTGGCTGCCCAGGTGGAAGTGGACCAGCTTGAGGATGTCCTTCCGCCCCAGGCGGTCGAGCTGGTCGAGCAGCTTCATGAGCTCCACGGCGCCGAGCCCGAACTTCGAGCGCTCTCCGCCACTCTTGGCCCACCGGCCCGATCCCTCGGTGGCCAGCTTGATGCGCACGCCGGCCGTGGGCTGGACGTTCATCTCGTCGGCGACCTTGAGCAGTACCTCGAGCTCGGTGTGCTGCTCCAGCACGACCATGACCTTGTGCCCGAGCTTCTGGCCCATGAGAGCCAGCCGCATGAACTCCTCATCCTTATAGCCATTGCACACGATGAGGTGATTGGTGCTCTCGTTGAGCCCGAGAATGGCCTGCAGCTCCGGCTTGCTGCCGCATTCAAGGCCGACGCCGAGAGGGGCACCGAACTCCACGATCTCCTGCACCACGTGCCGCTGCTGGTTCACCTTGATGGGGTAGACCGTTGTATACGTTCCCTCGTATCCCGACTCCTTGATGGCACTGCCGAAGTCGGCCGCGAGCGCCTGGATCCGGGACCGGAGGATGTCGGAGAACCTGAGCAGCATGGGCAGGCCCACACCCTGCGCGTTCAGGTCCATGGCCAGATTGTAGAGGTCCAGCCCGCGCTTGCGATTGGCATCCGGGTGCACGGTGACGTGGCCTTCCGGACTGATCCGGAAATATCCCAGTCCCCAGCCGCTCATGTTGTAGAGCTTTTCGGCGTCCTTGATGGTCCAGGCGGGCGGTGCAATGGTCGTGGCGATCGGGGTGCTCCGGCGAAGAGGCGAAGCGGCAATTGTAATCCCATGGTGGCGCCGGCGCCACACAGTCCCGCATATCCCACAGGTGCAGCCGTTGGCATCTCCGCTAACCGCCGGGCTACCAGACTAGTGCCCGCACGGATCAAGCGCGCTGCCAGGGCTTGCACGGGCACAAAGCTCGCATTCCCGGCCTGTCGGTAGGCCACGGACCCGGTAGCAACAATCTGCACTGCGGAAGAATCGAGGCGTGTATGGTCGTCACCAGCTTGATCACCGTGCGGCGGCTCTCCCCCGAGATCCGTCTTCGTCTGGAAATCCATTTCGCCAAGGCCTTCGAGGCCGTGGCCGAGACCTATTGCATTCAGGCGGTGGAGTTCGTGCGTCGCCTGCGCGCAAAACTCCCCATCGAGGAGTCGCTGGACCGCTACTTCAGGGAGATGGGAGTGCCGGCGGCGATGGAGGAGACGGTACGAGCTCGGGCGCTCATTGCCGTCGGGCCGATGGCGGCGAGCGTGCGCGAGGCCGAGACCCGCGCGGGATCGGGGTGGAGCCAGCTGAGACCCGACCAACTGATCGAGACGATCCGCCGGCGCGCCCACGGCGCCGAGGAGATCAACCTCGACTGCCGGATGGCGGCGTCGGTCTCATCCGAGGCGGTGACGGCCACCCATCTCGCGATGGCGCTCGGCACCGCGGAGGTCCTCGCGGGCGAGTTCACGCCGGATGAGGCGATCATGTACTACATCCGATACTTCAATCTCCCCTCGGTCGAGGCCCAGATCATCCTGCGCCGTGCGCTCGCGCAGCTGGCGGCCCGTGAGGACTACTTGCCGAACAGGTTGTTCGAGCGGTCGGTATCGGGCAGCACCTGGCGCGGATCGACCATCACCCTCCGTACCGGCTTGGCGTTCCGCACGCGGTAGGCAAAGCGCGGCCCCAGGTTCCACATCTCCACCGGCAGCCTCACCCGCTCGGTCGAGCCGTCGGCGAAAGTCACCTCCATCTCGAGCGGCAGCGTCATGCTGCCGCGGTTGGAGAGGTACACCTTCTGTCCTCCTTCGGTGGCGGCCACCGAGTCCACCGCCTGGTCGAGCCGCGCCGTCGTGTAGATCCAGTCGCGCCAAAACCAGTCGAGATCCATGCCCGAGACATCGCGCATCAGCCGGAAGAAATCCGCCGGCGTCGGGTGCTTGTAGGCCCACGTTCTGAGGTATTCGCGGAACGCTCGGTCGAAGCGTTCCTTGCCGAGCACCTCGTAGCGCAGCGTCTGCATCATCAGCGCCGGCTTCTGATAGCCGGTCCAGAAGAGGTCCTTGGATTCCACTGGGCGCAGGATCAGCGGCTGCTCCTGGCCCGGTTTCGCATGATCCGCGTACAGGTGAAGCGGATGGACCTCGATGGTGTCGCCGTACGGCGTTCCCGAGAAATACTTCGCTGCGTTCGCCAGGTCGATGAACGTATTGAAGCCCTCGTCCATCCAGGGATACAGGCGCTCGTTCGAGCCGACGATCATGGGCGTCCACTGGTGCCCCAGCTCGTGGGCCAGGACCCACTGGCGCTCCTCGCGGTTCGGGCTGCGGGGATCGAAGGTGATCATCGGGTATTCCATGCCCTCGATCGGCCCTTCGATGCTCGTGATGTGGGAATAGGGGTAGGGATACCACTGCTCGCTATAGTACTGGAGCCCTTCCCGAACGATCCGGTTAGCTTCCTCCCACTCGGGCGCCGACGGCCGATACAGCGTGTGCACCATCGCCCCCCGATAACCGCTCGCATCCCATCGGAAGTCGGGCGCGGCCCCGAAGGCGAAATCGCGGACGCTGTCGGCGGTGAACCGCCAGGTCAGCGGCCCCCGTGTCGCCGGGCGGGTCCGCTCGGCCTGACCAGCCTCGTCCGCCGTCACGATGGCTACCGGTTCCTTCGACGATCGCGCACGGGCGAGGCGCGCACGCTGCGCCGCCGTCAGCACCCGTTCGGGATTCCGGAGCGTTCCCGTGGCACCGATGATGTAGGAGGCCGGCACGGTGAGCGAAACGTCGAAGGAGCCGTACTCCAGGTAGAACTCTCCACCCCCGATATAGGGGTCGTGATTCCAACCGCGGACGTCGTCATACACCGCCATCCGCGGATACCACTGTCCCATCTCATAGAGGGTCCCGTCTCTGCCCATCCGTCCGGCGCCGTACTCCGGCACGGTGAAGCGCCACGCGATATCCAGGTCGACGAACGCGCCGGGTGCCAGTGCGTGGGGCAGGTCGAGGCGCATCGTGGTGCCGTAGATCGCTGGTTTCAGGTCCTTGAGACCGATCCGGACGCTCTCGAGCTCGAGCCCGCCGGGAAAGCCTTTGCAGGAGAAGTCGAAAGTGGAGCCGAGGAAGACGAGTGGCGGCTGATCGAGCTGCTCGGTGATGCTGGTGGTCCCGCAGATGTTCTGCTCCACGAAGAGCCAGACGTACGGCAGCGCATCGGGTGACCGGTTGACGTAGTGAATCGTCTCGCGCCCGCGCAGCTCGTGACTCTCCGGATCGAGCGTCGCCCGGATCCGGTAGTCGGCCCGTTGCTGCCAGTACCGGGAACCCGGCCGCCCCGATCCGGTACGAAGCAGATTGGCG
Source organism: uncultured Gemmatimonadales bacterium (assembly GCA_963722825.1). Lineage (GTDB taxonomy): Bacteria > Gemmatimonadota > Gemmatimonadetes > Gemmatimonadales > GWC2-71-9 > CAVVWJ01. The sequence goes on along the minus strand of CAVROI010000003.1, from coordinate 1,561,468 downwards.
GCCGGCAGCGGCAGTGGACGGAAGGGCGAGAGCACCTGGCCGCTCGTATCCGCGCCAGCCGGAGCCTGGGCGGTGATGGGGCCGGCGGCGAACTCAAGCGAGAGCAGACAGAGAGCGGCGAGTCGGCCGAGCATCGAGGCTCCGCATGGAAGAGGGTCGCGACCAACATACGTGTGCGTACGACGGCGGCAAGTCATCCCGAGGCTGGAAAATTCGTTCGAGCGTCGTCATTGTACACCGCGTCCGCCGGATTTCCCTTTGAAAGGAGCCGCAATGTCCCGTCGAGCAGGGATCACCGGTCTGGCGCTGTTGGTGGTGGCGGCCTGCCGGAACGATCGATCCGCCGCTGGCACCAGCAACGCCCCCGCCACACCGGCATCCGCTCCGGCCCCCAACGTCGTCACCTATATCGCCAGAGACTATGGGTTCGAGGGGCCGGCCCAGATCCCCGCCGGCATGACCCTTTTCCATCTGGACAATCAGGGCAAGGAGTTCCATCACCTCGTGATCGTCCGCCTCGATGAGGGACGGACGTACGACAGCCTGCTTGCGGCGCTCCGGAAGCCCGGTCCGCCCCCGAAATGGATGTACCTGGTCGGCGGACCAAACGCGAGCAACCCGGGCACGACCTCGAACGCGAGCGAGCGTCTCTCCGAGGGACACTACGCCCTCATCTGCGTCATCCCGACCGCCGAAGGCGTGCCCCATTTCGCGAAGGGAATGACGGCGCCGCTCGAAGTGGTCGCGGCCACCGGTCCCACAGCGCGCGAGGTGCCCGCCGACGTGACGATCAAGTTGGCCGACTACGCCTTCGAGCTTTCCGCTCCGCTTACCCCCGGCAGCCATGTCATTCGAGTCGAAAACGCGGGTCCCCAGCCCCACGAGCTGCTCCTGGTCCGCCTCGCCCCCGGGAAGACCGTCAAGGACATCGAGAAGTGGGAGAAGGGCGGCGAGAAGGGGCCGCCTCCCCTCAGCTCACTCGGCGGCATCGCGCCGATGATGGCGAATGAAAGCGGGCAATTCACCGTCGACCTCACGCCGGGTGACTATGCGCTCCTCTGCTTCGTACCGGACATGAAAGACGGCAGGGCGCACCTGGCGCACGGGATGGTGAAGTCCGTCAAGGTAGGATGAGCTCCTGCCGCCCACGCCGCACGTCGTCGAGCGCAGCAGCGGTCTCCCGGTTCCCGCGGAGGCAGCCTTTACCTGGCACGGGATGCCGGGGGCATTCGAGCGCCTGACGCCGCCGTGGGAACGGTTCGACGTGCTTGAGCCCGGGGCCGGACTGGCCGAGGGTTCGCGAACGGTGCTCAGGGTGCACGAGGGTCCGATCCCCCTTCGCTGGGTGGCCCGGTACCGCGACGTGATCCCGGGACGGCAGTTCGTGGACGAGCAGGAGAAGGGGCCGTTCGCGAGGTGGACCCACCTGCACCGGTTCGCGCCGGACCGTCCCGGATCGTGCACGCTCACCGATAGAATCGAATACGAGGCGCCGCTCGGGCCCGTGTGCGCGGCCATTGCTCCGATGCTGGTGGGACGGAGGCTCAAGCGCCTGCTGGCCTACCGGCACGAGATCATGCGGGCCGATCTCGCGGCGCTCTCCCACTTCGCCGATCAAGCCCCCCTCAAGCTCGCGATCACCGGCGCCACCGGTACGGTGGGCCGCGCGCTGATCCCCTTTCTGCTCACCGGCGGCCACGAGGTCCGTCGCGTCACTCGGCATCCGGAACGTCCGGGGGACGTCGACTGGAGCTATGAAGTGGGGCACATCGAGGCGGTGAAGCTCGATGGGCTCGACGGCGTCGTTCATCTCGCCGGCGAGGCGATCAGCGCCCGCTGGACCGAGAGCCGCAAGAAGCGAATCTGGGAGAGCCGCGCCATCGGCACCCGTTTCCTCTGCGAGACACTGGCCCGGCTCCACCGCCCTCCACGGGTGCTCGTGTGCGCCTCGGCCGTCGGCGTCTACGGCAACCGGGGCGACGAGCGTCTGACCGAAGAGAGCGAGCCCCCCGCCCGGAACGCGGATTTCCTGGTCGATGTCGTTCGAGAATGGGAGGCCGCCACCGAGCCGGCGCGCGCGGCGGGAATCCGGGTCGTCAATCTCCGCTTCGGCGTCGTCCTCACTCCCGCGGGCGGGGCGCTCGCCAGGCTCCTCCTTCCCTTCCGGCTCGGTCTGGGTGGGCCCATCGGTTCGGGACGCCAGTGGATGAGCTGGATCGGCATCGACGACGTCGTTGGCGCGGTTCATCATGCGTTGCTCACCACCTCGCTGAGCGGACCGGTCAACGTCACCTCGCCGCACCCGCGCACCAACCAGGAGTTCGCCGCGGCCCTCGGACGCGTGCTGCGCCTCCCGGCGACGCTCCCCGTCCCGGCCAAGGCCATCCGACTCGTTCTGGGCGAAATGGGCGAGGTGGCGGTTCTCTCGAGCATCAGGGTGCTGCCCACCCGCCTGATGAACTCCGGCTACGTATTCCGACATCCCCACCTTCCGGGGGCGCTGAGATTTCTGCTGGGGGCGACGAGCGAGTAGGTTTCCCCAATGACACCGCCCCGGGCCGTCGTCCTCCTGAGCGGCGGCATGGATTCCGCCACCACCGCCGCCATCGCCCAGCGCCGCGGCTTCGACGTGTATGCCCTCAGCATCCGCTATGGCCAGCGTCATGCCGTGGAGCTCGAGGCCGCCCGACGTGTCGTCGCCCGGCTCGGCATCCGTCGTCACGTGGTGATCGATATCGACCTGCGAGCGTTCGGAGGCTCGGCGCTCACGAGCGAGGTCGCCGTTCCCAAGGACACCCCGCTCGCCGAGATCGGCACCTCGATTCCCGCGACTTACGTTCCGGCGCGGAATACCGTCTTCCTCTCCCTCGCCCTCGCGTGGGCCGAGACGCTGGCGGCACGCGATATTTTCTTCGGGGCGAATGCCCTCGATTACAGCGGCTATCCGGACTGCCGGCCGGAATACATCGAGGCATTCCAGCGCATGGCCAACCTGGCCACACGCGCCGGGGTCGAGGGGGGCGTCGGTTTCACCATTCACACGCCCCTGATCAAGCTGTCCAAGCGGGAGATCGTGGCCGAAGGGTTTGCCCTCGGACTCGACTACGGGATCACCTTCACCTGCTACGATCCGGCGCCCGATGGCGCGGCCTGCGGTCGTTGCGAGGCGTGCCTGCTCCGTCTGAAGGGGTTCGAAGAGGCCGGCGTTCCGGATCCGGCACGCTATCGGGTGGGGACGGCGTGAGCTACGCGGTCAAGGAAATCTTCTATACGCTGCAAGGGGAGGGCGCGAACACCGGGCGGCCCGCGGTGTTCTGCCGGTTTACCGGCTGCAACCTCTGGAGTGGGCAGGAGAATGATCGCGACCAGGCCGTGTGCCGCTTCTGCGATACCGACTTCGTGGGCACGGACGGCCCGGGCGGCGGAATGTTCCGATCCGCCGGCGACCTGGCCCGCGCCGTCGCGGAGAGCTGGCCGACCGGCGATGAAGCGGCCCGGCGGCTCGTCGTCTGCACCGGCGGCGAGCCCCTCCTGCAGCTCGACACGGCGTTGCTGGCGGCATTGCACGAGGCGGAGTTCGAGGTGGCGGTGGAGACGAACGGCACCATCGCGCCTCCCAAGGGCATCGACTGGCTCTGCGTAAGCCCCAAGGCCGAGGCCGATTTGGTGGTGCGACGCGGCGACGAGCTCAAGCTCGTCTACCCCCAGGAGGGCGGAGAACCGGAGCGCTTCGAGGGGCTCGCCTTCCGCCATTACTTTCTCCAGCCGATGGACGGCCCCGGTCGTGAGGCCAATACCGAGGCGGCGTTGCGCTACTGTCTATCGCACCCACGCTGGCGACTCAGCCTGCAGACGCATAAGCTTCTCGGGATTCCCTGAGACCCCTCTTCCGAGCCTTCATGCACGGCTATTCCGACCGCATCAACCACGCGTTCGCCTTTGCCGCCAAATATTACGTTTCCGTCGCGCCGGCGGGCGCGGGAATGGATTATTTGGCTCACCCGGCCAACGTCGCCATCATTCTTGCCCGCTATGGATGCGAGCAGATGACCATCGTCGCCGGAATCCTGCACCACGTGCTGGAAGAGACCCCGCCCGATCGTTGGCCGCTGCTGGAACAGAAGATCTCCGAGAAATTCGGCTCCGTCGTGCTCGCCGTGGCCAAGGACGCCCTCGAGCCCAAATACAACCGACGGGGCGGTGAACGCCCCTGGCAGGCGTGCAAGCAGGAATACCTCAGCCAGCTCGCCACCGCCGAGCCGCGTGCACTCGACATCTGCATCGCGGACGAGATTCACGCCTGCGGTTCCACCACGACGGCGCTGCGGCGGCTGGGCGTGGAGTATCTGCGGACGGTCTCGCGCGCGACCTCGGAGCAAACCATCTGGTGGTACCGGTCACTTCTGGAAATCGTCTCGGCGCGGCTGGACTGGCCGCGCCGCGAAATGCTGAACGAGCTGCGGCTGATGAGCGCGGATCTGGTGCGGAGCCTTCGAGAGAACGAGGAGGAACTGTGAGACGTGTGGCTCTGGTCGCCATGGTGCTCGGGATGACCGCCTGCGGCGGCGCCCCCGCGCCTGAGCCGCTCAACCCGGTTCGCTTCCTGTCCATCAACGATGTCTACGTGGCCGACACGATGGCGGATGGCCAGGGAGGCCTCGCCCGGGTGGCCACCGTTCGGCGGCGGCTGGCGGACCAGGGCCCCGTGATCTTCGTCCTCGCCGGCGATCTGCTGAGCCCGAGTCTCCTGAGCAAGTACTACAACGGCCGCCAGATGGTCGAGGCGCTCGACTCCGCCAGGCTCGATTACGCCACGTTCGGGAATCACGAGTTCGAGCTGCCGGTGGACACGCTGAACGCGCGCATTGCCGAATCCACGTTCAAGTGGGTCTCAAGCAATTGCACTCTCGCGGACGGCACGCCGTTCCCCAAGGTGCTGCCCTGGGACACCGTGCGCGTCTCGGGGCACAAGGTCGGCCTCTTCGGCTTGACCCTGCAGGGACCCTACCGGAAACAGGTGCGCTGTACCAATCCGGACAGCGCCGCGCACCTTGCCATCGACACGCTCGCGGCCCAGGGCGCCGAGCTCATCGTCGGAGTTACCCATCAGAACGTCGAAAGCGATCGCGATCTTCTCTTGCGCGAGCCGCGCCTCGACCTCATCCTCGGCGGCCATGAGCACGAGGCCCACGATTCGGTCGTGTCCGGCCGGCACGTGCTCAAGGCCGATGCCAACTCCCGGACGGCCCAGTTCATCACGCTGTGGGGCGGGAAGGGACAATGGCGGCAGGCGGTCGGGCTCGTCCACATCGATTCCCGTCTTCCCGACGACGGTCTGGTCGCGCCGGTGGTGCGCCGTTGGGACGACTCCCTCCGTGGGCGGCTGGGGCCCGACCGGATCGTCGGCCGCACCAACGTCCCCATCGATGCTCGCGATGTGATCGGCCGATCCCAGGAGTCTCTGCTCGGCGACCTCGTGGCGGACGCCATGCGGGCGGGCACCCATACCGACGTCGCCATGCTGAACGCCGGGACGTTGCGTCTCGACGATGTGATCAAGCCCGGGGCCGTCACCAACTACCAGCTCGAGTCGATCTTTCTGTTCGCCGACGAGACTCGGGTCATTTCTTTCACTCTCACCGGCGCCAGGCTTCGGGAGATCCTCGAGCATGGCGTCGCCGACGGCTCGCTCGGCAAGGGCCCGTTTCTTCAGGTGTCGGGCGTAGCATTCACGTACAATCCGGCCGCCTCCTCGGGACACCGCATTGCCGGAGACGTGAATCATCAGGGGGGCGGACCGATCGGCCCCACCGATACGGTGGCGGTGGCGCTGCCGGTCTATCCTGCATGTGAGGGCGGCGACGGATACGTGGTGCCGGAGGCCAAGGCGGGATGCGATAATCGAAACTCGGCGCCGCGGGCGGTGGATCTGCTCACGAAGTACATCACCGATTCGCTGGGTGGGACGATTGTGCCGCCGGCGAACGGGCGCATCACGAGGGCGGGAAACACAAATCCCGGCTGAGCTTGAGCTCGCCGGGACCGTAGCCTTAGCAATTTTATTCACCCAGGCTGCAAGGCCGAAATCCCTGGGGCCCCTAAGGGCTATGTCCTTCTGTACCTGGCGACAAAGCTAGCCGGTTGCCACCCAGGCACAAGTCCTTGTTACAAGTTGTTACACATCAATCGCGTCCGTTCGCTCAAGTATCGGCACGTTGTCCGACGATATTAGCGCATGCCAGCGCAGCCGGGTTCCCCCAGGCTGCCAGCCAGCCAATGTCGCGGCTCCCTTCAACCCCCGGGTATTGGTATTATTTGCCATGGCTTTAACCCCTTCCAGCGCTCTCCTCACCCTTCCCAGTGCGTTCGCCGCGGCCTGCCGGTTGTCCCGTACTGAGGGGGAGCTGTTCGAGCGCTGCAGGGTTGCCCTCACGCGGCGCTTCCAGAGCGAGCTGATCTGGTTCAGTCTCGTGTCGCCCACCGAGGCCCTTCCCCGAGTCGGTCCGTCCAAGGGGTTCGAGGATTCTCAGGAGGTGGCCCGGCTCGGGAGCGGTGAGACCGAAGTGGTCATCCACGCCGACGAGTCCGTGGCCGGCGACATGCGCGCCGTGGCGATGCCGCTCGCCCTCGGGCTGAGCGTGGTGCTCGAGCTCAGGAGCATTCTCCTCGAGCGGCAGGCGACACTGGACGACGCCGTCTTCCAGCTCCGCGCGCTCCGTCAGGTGGCCCGGCTCCTCTCCTCGGTGCATTCGACGGAAGAGACCGAGCAGCTCATCCTCGATTTCATGGCAGAGGTCTTCTTCGCCTGGTGGGCCTGCCTGTACCGGCCCGAGGGTGCCGCGTACACCCCCAAGGTCTTCCGGTCACTCAACGACCGCCTCCGGCCGGCCTCGATCGATCGTGCCGCCTTCGACAAGGCCCTGCCCGCGGGGAGCGCGTCCACCGGCACGGACGACGTCGGCGTGGCCTCGCTGATGGGCCCTGGCGCCGAGCTGGTGGTGCCGCTCGACGCCGGAGCCGAGCGAATGGCCGTGCTCGTGCTGGGCTCCCGCATCAGCGACAAGCTCTACGGCCGGGCGGAGCTCGAGCTGGCAGGGACGCTGTCGTTCGCGGCGGCGATCGCGCTCAAGAATTCCGAGCTCGTCGAGCAACTGCATAGCGCCGCCACCACCGACGAGCTCACGGGGCTCTATAATCGCCGCGCGCTCGAGGAGCGTCTGGCGGCGGAAATCTCGCGCAGTCTCCGGCACCAGTTACATACCAGCGTTCTGCTCCTGGACCTCGATCGCTTCAAGGCCGTGAACGACACGATGGGTCACGCGGCCGGCGACCGCCTGCTGATCCAGGTGGCCAAGATCCTCAAGCAGCAGTGCCGTGCCCTCGATGTCGTCGGCCGCCTCGGCGGGGACGAGTTTCTCGTCATCCTTCCGATGACCAAGCCATCGGAGGCGCAGGTGTTCGTGGCCCGCGTCCAGTCCAGCCTGCGGGACATGGAAATGGCCAGCCCCGAATTCGGCCCCTGCACCCTGAGCATGGGCATCGCCGAGTCGCCGCGCCACGGTACGACGGTCAGCAGCATCCTCGCCGCGGCCGATACGGCGCTCTACAAGGCCAAGCGCTCCGGGCGTAATGCGGTCGAGGTAGCGGACAGCTAGCCATCCATGGCCGACGATCAGTTCACCCTGCTCGGCGACGCCGTCTGGCTCGACTTCGTCAACACCGCCCAGGGACGTGTGGCATCCCCGCCCGATCTCCTGCCCGACTTCGACGCGTGGCGCCGCTGGGAGGTCACGAGGAAATTCGAGCCGAGCACCGACCCCGCCGACTTCCCCGCCATCTGTCGATTTCGCGCCCATCTCACCGCGCTCGCCGAGGCCCTGGACGCCGATCGCCCCGCACCGGGCGGAGCGATTGCCGCCATGAACGAGCTGCTGACGCATCGCACCGGGAGTCAGCGACTCACGCGGGTGAGCGGCCAGTGGCAACTGCGGTTCGCACCGGGCCGCGCCTCGACGGCCCTCGAGACGATCGCACGGTCCGCGGCGGGCACCCTCGCCGACCACTTGACCCGCGTCCGGCGCTGCGCAGGACAGCACTGCAGCCTCTTCTTTACCGACGACTCTCCAACGGGCCGCCGCCGCTGGTGCGATCCGGAGGTATGCGGACACGACACGCAGGTCGAGCGGCGGCGGGGGAGTCTCCGCTGACGGGTCCGGAGCCGCTGCGTGCTTTCGATTTGACCCGGGCGGCCCTTGGACCCCGGTACCGGCTGGAGCGCATGGTCGCCGCCTCGCGCGCGCGTGTGCTCTTCGAGGCGTTCGACGAGAGCCTCAGACGCCGGGTGGCCCTGCGAGTCAATTTCTATACCGACGAGCCCACCCGCGCCTGGTTCCTCCGCGAAGGCGAAGCCCTCGGCCAGCTGGACCACCCCGCCGTCCGCCATGTGTACGACACCGGCATCGTGGGCGATCTGGCCTACCGGGTCGGGAACTGGATCGAGGGCGAAGGACTCGAGGAGGCGGTGCAACGCGGCCCGAGGATCATTCCCAGCGTCATCGCGCTGGCCCGCGATCTCCTCGGCGCGCTCGAGCACGCGCACCTCCAGGGCATCATCGTCCGCCGCATCGTGCCCGCGACGGTCCTCGTCGGATCGAGCGGCCGGGCCACGGTGACCGACCTCCGGTTCAGCAGCTATACGCTTCCGGCTATCCCCGCGGGCGAGCAACCGACGTGCCCCAATTTCATGGCGCCGGAGATCCGAGGTGGCGCGGCCGGCGATCCGACCTGCGACGTCTTCACGGCCGGGGCGCTTCTCTTCTACGCGGTCACCGGCCAGGAGCCGCCGCTCGACCCCCGCACCATCCGTCGTCCAACCGAGCTGCGCCCCACCTGTCCCAGGGTGATAGAACGCATGATTCTCCGCGCGCTCCAGCCGGCTCCGGAAGACCGGTATCTCACGGCGGGCGAAATGCTGGAGGATCTGGCCTCGGACTCGGGAACATTCGAGACTCGCGCCGTGTCGGTGGGCCAGGGTCCGGCGACCCAGGCGGAGGACCGCGCGAGATGGGAAAAGCGGCTCCGGCGTGCACTCGGCGACGACTACGAGCTGCTCGAGCTGCTGGGTTCCGGAGGATTCGGCCGGGTCTACCGGGTTCGTGATCTGCATCTCGAGCGTGAGGTGGCGCTCAAGGTGCTGCACCCTTCGCTCACCCAGGATCCGGAGGTGGTGGAGCGCTTCCGCCGGGAGGCCCAGCTGGCCGCCGGGCTCAGCCATCCCAACATCGTGAACATCTACGATATCGGAGGCAGGTCGGGGCTCCTGTGGTACACCATGGAGCTGATCGACGGGCCGAGCCTCGCGCAACTCGTCGAGCGCGGCGGTCCGTTGCCTCTCGACCGGATCCTGAGGCTGCTGCGGGAGGCGCTCTCCGCGCTGGCCCATGCCCATGGCTCCGGTCTGGTGCACCGGGACATCAAGCCGGAGAACATGCTCATCGCGCCCGACGGCAGCCTCCAGATCACCGACTTCGGGCTCGCCCTGGCGCTTCGGGGCAAATTCGGTGGAGCCACCAGCCAGAGCGGAACGCCACAGTTCGCGAGTCCGGAACAGCTCCTGGGGGAGCGGGTGGACCAGCGATCAGACCTCTACAGCCTGGCGGCGGTGGCGTACTTCGCCTTGCTCGGCACCCCGCCCTTCCCCGGACTCACCACCGAGCAGATACTGGCAAAACAAACCACGAACCAATTTCCGACGTCGTTAGGGCGCCGAGGCGACGTACCGGAAGCCGTGGAACGGGTCTTGGATCGTGCGCTGAGTTCGGACGTCGAGGCCCGCTACCCCTCGGCGGCGGAGTTCCTCCAGGCACTCAACCGGGCCGCGGGCGATTCGGCATCGGGGGAGCGGGGGCTGGAGACCGGCCCATTGGAGCCGGTCGCGGATTGGGCGCGGGCCGCGGCCCGCTGGCTCAGGGGCTCCCCTCTTGACTAAATACGGTCGGGGCCCAGATTTGTCGTCGCGATTTGGCCCCGTCAGGAGCACACACTCAGCGAATCGGGATCAGAGACCCGGGTGAAGTTCGCATCGGGTCTTTCAATTTTTATGACGCGGGATGGGCCTGCGCTCATAAAAACTCGGCTGTCCGGATCCCCCGGCACCGACGCAGTCAATCAACATGGAGTAGAAGATGGCTCGCACCCTTGGCACGGTGAAGTGGTTCAACGACGCAAAAGGTTTTGGTTTCATCACTCCGGAGAACGGGGACAAAGACTGCTTTGTCCACCACACCGCCATCAAGGCGGAAGGCTTCCGCAGCCTTGCCGAGGGTGACAAGGTGGAGTTCGACATCGTGCAGGGTGCAAAGGGGCCTGCCGCCGAAAACGTCACCAAAGTGAAGTAGTCGGTGCGATCGCACTGACAACGGGCCGCTCGAGAGGGCGGCCCGTTGTGTTTTCGTCTGCGGCGCGCTGGTCCTGCAGCCAACCGGCGTCGCGACCGGCGCCCGAAACGACAATGCCGGCACCTTACGAGGTGCCGGCATCTGCATGATGGCGTGAGCCCGCAGGCTCACTTATGGCGGTAGATCACCCGGCCGCGGGTCAAATCGTATGGGGAGAGCACGACGCTCACCCGATCGCCTTCGAGTACCCGGATCTTGAACTTGCTCATCTTCCCGGCAGCGTAAGCAAGGATCTCATGACCGTTCTCCAGCATGACCCGGTAGTTGCGGTCGGGCAGGACCTCGCTCACCACCCCTTCCATCTCGATTCCTTCTTCTTTCGCCATCCAGGCTCCCCCAAAGCGTCGGCTCGTGGCCCAGCGAGACGCCGGGATTGATCGGAGTGGAATCTTGCCCGACCGGGCCCGGGAAGCAACTCTGAGATCGCTCGCCTAAGCGGGCAGCTGTCCCCGAATCCGCTCGATGTGCTCCTCGACCAGCGCCACCAGCTCCCCGATGAGACCTTCGTCGAAGCTCAGCGTGGCGCCGGCCGCGCGATAGATGTCGGGCAGGCCGCGGACAGCTCCGAGCGCCAATGCCTGTCGATAGTGCGCCACCGCACCGGCCGGATCGCGCAGACTGTTCCGCCACACCTGGAGCGCACCGATCTGGGCGATGCCGTATTCGATGTAGTAGAACGGATACAGGAAGATGTGGAGCTGCCGATACCAGCGGGCGATCCGCTCGCCCTCGAGGCCCGACCAGTCCACTCCCTGCTCGAACCGGGACCGTACCCGCAGCCACGCGTCATCGCGCGCCGTCGCGTCAGCGCCCTCGCCGCTGGTGTAAATCCACGTCTGGAATGCATCGACCGAGGCGATGTGGGCCAGACTCAGGAGAACGTCTTCCAGGTGCTCGAGGCGGGCCCGCAGGTGGTCTTCCTCGGAAAAGAAGCCGGTCGGCTTGCCCAGGTGCGGGCTCGCCAGAAGCTCCATCGACATCGATGCCAGCTCGGCCGCCTCGGACCCGGGATGCCGCTGCCAGATGAGGGGTTGCGCATGCGCGGCAAAGGCGTGGAAGGCGTGCCCCGCCTCGTGTAGCAGCGTCATGACGTCGTCCACCAGACCGACCGCGTTCATGAAGATGAACGGACGGCCGCGAAAGTGGAGGGTTTCGCAATAGCCACCCGGCGCCTTGCCCTTTCGACTTTCGAGATCGAGGAGCCGCTCCTCCATCATGGTCCGGAATTGACTGCCGAGCCGTCCGTCCACCCGGTCGAATACCCTGCTTGCCGCGCTGACGAGCTCGGCGGCGTCGCGGAACGGCCGCAGCGGCGAGGTGCGCCCGGGATCCACCGCGAGATCCCAGGGCCGCAATACATCCACGCCGAGCCGCTTGCGGCGATGCTCGAGCATGCGTGCCACCGCGGGTGCCGCCGTGCGCTCGATCGCTTCGTGGAACCGTTCGCAATCGGCCGGCGTGTAGTCAAAGCGGAACTTTGCCGGAAAGATGTAGTCGCGATAATTCGCGAACCCGGCGTTGCGCGCCGCTTGCTGGCGGAGCGCGTACATCCGGTCGAAGAGGCCGGCCAAGGCGCCACGCTCTTCCATGTACGGCTGCGTGGCGGCCCGGTAGGCCCGCTCCCGCACGGTTCGGTCAGGACTCTTGAGAAAGGGCTGCAGCTGCGGCAGGGGGCGCTCTTCGCCATCCCATTCGGCCGTCATCGAGCCGGTGACTCGTTGATACCTCGTCCCCAGCTCTTCCAGCGCCGAAAAGACAGAGACATTCTCTTCCCGGAAAATCTCGATGGCCGTCCGGAACCGCTTGAGGGTCGTCGTGAGGGCCGGGGTGGAATACCCGGAGGCGACGAGGCGCCGCGCGAGCTCGACGCTCCGCTCCTCCATCTTGGGCAGGATCTCGGTGGAGAACCGAAGGTGGTCGGCCTCTCGGCTCGCATCGGAGGTATCGATCGTATAGCTGATCATCGCCTGCGCGGCGGCCTCCGTGACCAGCTCCTCGAGCGTAGACCAGGCCTGCAGCCAGCTCGCGATGGTTCCCTCCTCCAAGGGACGCGAGGCCAGCTCGTCGAAATAGAGCGCGACGTCCTCCCACTTCGCCCGGGCAAAGGCCGCGGGCGAGACGGGCAGCACCGACGTGGTCACGATGAGGCTCCTGAACGGTTCGAGACGACGGGAACGGGTGCCGAGATATTTATGCGGATCGGCCGCACGTCACAATCCCGGCGGATGCTCCCGATGATCGCCGCTCCGCCGCTGGTAGGCTGCCCCGATGGCCAGCAGGGTGGCCTCGGTCCCCACGGCCCCGGTGAGCTGCAGGCTGGTCGGGAGGCCGCCTTCCCCGGTGCCATTCATGAGAAAGAGTCCGGGCGCACCGCACAGGTTGGCGGCACCGCTGATGTTCGTGCCCCCGGGATAGTCGGGATACACCTTGTCGAAGGCCGTGTCGATCGGCCAGGCGACGGTGGGGAGCGAGGGAGCGACGATCGCGTCTACCTCGCGAAGCACCCGGCGCAGCGCCGCGGACGCCGGCCGCCTGAGGCGAAGCGCCCGCAGGTAGTCCTTTGCCAGCACAACCTGGCCGGCATACCCGCCGATACGATCCTCGGGTGCCGTGAGCCTCGTGATCCGCCCGCTCTCGAACAGGGGCTCGAACGCGCTGGCCGCTTCCGCGTCGATGATGAGGCCCGCCATCGCGTCGTACGGAAAATCTGGTAGTTCGAGATCCTCGACCACCTCACCCATGTCGCGCAGGGACGCCAGTGATGCTTCGAAATTGCGGCGCACGCCAGGCTGAGTCTTGTCCAGCGTGCCCTTGAGCAGGCCAAACCGGAACCGGCGCTCCCCTCCCGCCGGCTGCCACCGGTCGGGGATCGTGGTGGGGTCGTCGGGGTCGGGTCCCGCGATCGCCGTCAGCGCAAGAGAAGGCGAGCAGGTACTCGTGTGCGGCCGCGTCGCAGCGCAGGCGCGCGATCCCGTGGTCGAGCACGGCGCACGCCAGGAACCTGTCGGCGACCTCCCGCGCGACCGGGCGCCAGCGGCCGTGGCGAGGGTCGAAGCGCTCCTCGTACGCGGCGTGGAACGCCGGGAAGTGGTCGGCGACCAACTTCAAGAGCGGTGACGCGTGCCGACGGCGCGGCTTGTACGCACCGCACAACCCAGCCGGCAGCGCCACGCTACGGTCTGGCGTGGCGTCCATAGCCCACAGCGATCCAGGGGAAGGAGCCTGCAGTCAAAACGTGAAGTCCGCGGAGCGTCCGGTCAAGAAAGGAGCGGCTGAGCCGATTTCCCCCGGTCTTCCGCGTTGATGATCAGGAGTGAGAGAAGCGGCTCGCCGACCCGCCACATTGACGGACACGGAACCAGGGGACATAGGTAGAGCTGGAAGCAGTATCGGACGGAATGTCCACAGGCTGTGTTGGAGACCACCGACAGATCACCAGGAACCGAGGAGGGAGCTATGGCCACCAAGAAGGACACCATCACCCTGAAGTTGACGGCGGAACAACAGGAGCAGGTCAAGCAGGCCACGGGCAAGACTGGAGACACCCTGGAATTCAGCATCATGGAGCTCGAAGAGCGGATCGCGCCGAGCTTCAGGTGGGGTTGACCCACATGGTGTGATAAGTCGCCGGGAAGGCACGCAAAACCGAAGGGAGTATGGCCACTTAGAAGGACACCATCACCCTGAAGTTGACGGCGGAACAACAGGAGAAGGTCAAGCAGGCCACGGGCAAGACTGGGGACACCCTAGAGTTCAGCATCATGGAGCTCGAGGCGCGGATCGCGCCCAGCTACAAGTTCGGCGGTTAGAGTCCACGGCAGGAGCTGGGCCTACGACATCGTGTACACAAGAGTCGGGGAGGAGCAATGGCACAGGACAAGGGATCGATCACGCTGAAGCTGACTCCGGAGCAACAGGACCAAGTGCGCAAAACCGCTGGGAGGAACCTCGGTGATACACTCGAGCTCAGCATCATGGAGCTCGAGGAGCGCATCGCTCCAAGCGCGAGATACGGCGGCTAGCTCAATGCGCGGAAGGAGACACGCTCCACACACGTACTGGAGGCGGTCATGGACGAGAACAAGAAGCTGACGCTGAAACTGACGCCTCAGCAGCAGGAGCAGGTCAAGCAGGCAACGGGCAAGTCCGGTGATACCCTCGAATTCAGCATCATGGAGCTCGAGGAGCGGATCGCGCCAGGCGCGAGATACGGCGGCTAGTTCAACGGGTGGTGGAACACACGTGTGGCTCGCCCTCCGATTACCTGATCGCCTCGGAATCGCCGGCAGATGCCGAGGGCGGGCCGTCCCCTTGAAGGACACGTACGCGATCATCACAACGAGGCCGGCTGCCAGGAGGACGGGATGGGATGGCTTTCAAAGTGCTCTGTAGCGACCGCGGCTCTGATGGTGTGTCTCACGGCTCCAGCCGCGAGTCAGGCGGTGACAGGCGCACTGGAAGGCTGGGTGGTGGATTCGTCAGCGGGCTCGCCGCTCCCGGACGCGGAGATCACCGCTGAAGGATCCAGTCTGCAGGCGCCCCGAACCACGCTCAGCGATCCCCGGGGCCATTTCCGCCTGCCGGCCCTGCCCGCCGGCACGTATGCGGTGCACCTCCGGCTCGTCGGACGGAGACCCGTCACCCTCCAGCAGGTCACCGTCGCTCTGGATCAGACGACCAGTCTCGGCGATGTCAGCATGGAGACCGAGGCGGTGGAGCTGCCGGAGATTTCGGTGACGGAGCGCCGGCCAGTGATCGACCCGACAACGACTACCCTCGCGACGAACCTCCGTGCCGGCGACTTCTCACCGCTCCCGCTCGACCGGAACTACCGATCCATCATCTCCCTCGCGCCTCAGGCCAACATCAGCTACCTGGGCGATGAAGCCAATATCGCCGGCAGCAGCGGGGGTGAGAACGCCTACTTCGTGGACGGGGTGAACGTCACCGATGGGCACTTCGGGGCGACGAGCGCCAATCTGCCCTACAATTTCGTCCAGGAGATCCAAGTCAAGGCCGGTGGATACGAGGCGGAGTACGGGCGTTCTCAGGGTGGGATCGTCAATGTCGTCACCCCGACCGGCGGTAACACCTTTCAGGGACAGGCCTACGCCTTTCTGACTCAGGACGAGTTACGCGCGCACGCCCGGCTTGGGACCGGCGACGTCGCGCTCGGCAATTTCTCGCAATACGACATCGGCGGTAGCCTTGGCGGACCCATTGCACGCGACCGGCTCTGGTTCTTCGCCGCGTACAACCCGACCTTCGACCGCCGGGATGTCTCGATCATCGGCTCCGGCCCACTCCGCGACACCCGGACAACGCACCTCCTCGCCGGCAAGCTCACGTGGCAAGCAACACCAGCCTCGACCGTCACATTCACCGCCCTGGGCGACCCGAGCCGCCGCAATCGGGTAGCATTTTATAATGGTGCCGTAGGTCCCGTCGCCAACCCCGAGGCAGCGCTCGGCCGGATCAGCGATGGAGGCAGCGCATTTTCCCTTCGCGGCCAGACCATCGCACGCTCCAATGTCCTGCTGGAAGCGTTCATTTCCCGCTCGGCCCAGATCCACTTCGACGAGCCTGCCACGGAGCTCGGGCGAACGGAGCCCAGGCTGGACGATCTCGAGACCGGAATCTCGTCCGGCGGCTATGGCGCCTCCGACCGAATCCGGACCCACCGCACGGCAGCGAGCCTGAGCGCGAGTCTCAACCTCGGTCCCCACGCCGTGAAGGCCGGCGCTCAGTACGAGGACAACCTCTCCGAGGAGCATTTCGCGGTTGGCCTTACCGAGCTCGGCGGCTTCATCATCCGAACCAGCGATTCGGCGTTCACCTGGCAGAAGTTCGACAACTTCGGCCACTCGCACAATCGGATTCCCAGCGTCTACCTGCAGGACGGATGGCAGGTGGATCGCCGGCTCCGGCTCAATGCCGGGCTCCGCTGGGAAGCGCAGTATTTCAGCGGACTCGACGGAAAAGTGGCACAGTCCATCACCGACGAGTGGCAACCGAGAATCGGAGTCAACTACCAGCCGGGCCGGCTCGGGTCGCAGCGGCTGTTCGCGTCATGGGGACGATACTACGAGCAGGTGCCTATCGTGATCGCGACCACGTACTACGGCACGGGCACGATCCTTATCATCAACTATCCCCAGAACCCGCTCGTGAGCGAAGCCGGCGCAGACACGTTCGCGATCGCGTCCGGCGGCGCCCCTCGGGTCCAAGGCCTTCATGGGCAGGGCTACGATGAGATTACCGTCGGCTACGAGCGAAGCGTCGGCTCGGGTCTCAAGGTCGGCGCCCGCGGCATTCACCGGCGGCTCCGCTGGGTCATCGAGGACGGCTTCGAAGCGGCGCGCGGTGGATTCGTCCCCGGCAATCCCGGTCTCGGCGCGCTCGCGGACTTCCCTCGCGCACGCCGCACGTACTCGGGCCTCGAGCTCACGGTCGAGCGCCAGGGCGAGTCGGACTTCACCTTCCTCGCCTCTTACGTGCTCTCACGCTCGTACGGCAACTACACCGGCCTCTTCGCCTCGGATGTTCCGGCCGGCGGAGCGAACATCAGTCCTCAGTACGACTTCCCCGAGGAGCTGGTGAACGGGCGCGGCCTCCTGCCCAACGACCACCCGCACGTTCTCAAGTTCCATGGGGCCTACCGGACGCACGTCGGTCTCACGTCCGGAGTGTCGTTCTTCTGGGAGAGCGGCGCCCCGCTCAATGAGTATGGCGCGACCACGGTCGGGGCACCCTATTGGTCCTTCGTCCGGCAGCGCGGTACCGCGGGACGGGCGCCCTCGGTCTGGGACCTGAACCTGCGATACACCTACACGCTGCCGCTCAGCGTGCACTCGGCCGTGCAGCCCCAGGTCGTCCTGGACCTGTTCCATGTGGGCAGCCCGCGGCGGGCCGTCCTCATCGATCAGACGCACTTCACGGCGCTCGACGATGCGGGCAATCAGATCGCCCCCAACCCGAACTACGGGGCTGTGGTCCGGTATCAGGAGCCCATGAGCGCGCGGTTGGGTGTGATCGTCGGCCTGTGGTAGCGGCTAGCTCGCGCCGCGCAGCAGCCGTTGAAAGCGCGGATGACCGCGGAGCGGATCGAAGTTGGGGTCGATCCTGAGCCACGCGGGCGACAGGATGTATCGGTGCATCAGGGGCTCGAGCTCGTCGAGCGCCTTCTGCGGTTCCCCTAGGGCGATGTAAATACGGACGAGCTGGTGCTGGAGATAGGCGCCGTCTACTGCGTTTTCCTTGATCGATACGAGCGCCGCTCCACGAATGCCCTCGCGGATCGCAGCCTCCTTGTGGCCCAGCCATGCCTCCGCCAGGCCGATGCGCACGTGAAGCTCGCCATTGTTCGGAGCTGAAGAGAGCTGTGATTCATAAATGCTCAGTGCCGTATCGGCATATGCGCGGGCGCGTGCGCTGTCGCCATTGGATGCGTAGACCTCGGCACGCACCCACGCCCAGATCCCGCGATTCCCGTCGAACGCACTCGGGGTGAGCCGCATAAGCAGCGCCCGCTGCGACTCGTCGAGCACCCAGTACAGATCGGCGTACCACGCCATGTACGCGACCAACGCGGTCGGGTCCACGCTCGGGGGCGCTGCCCGAAACACGGCTCTTGCGCCCTCGAGATTGCCCTCAGCCAGAGAGACTATCGCGCGGAACTCCCGCCAGTTGAGGTTGTCCGGACTGATCTCGAGTGCCCGGTCATAGGCGCGCTCCGCTTCCTTATACCGTCTCGTGCAGAGGAGCATGTATCCCAGTTCCGCCAAGGGCGATCCGGAGCGGGGGTCGAGCCGGATAGCGAGCTCGACGTGCTCACGAGCCCCGTCCCACCGGCCAAGACTCTGCTCGGCCCACACGAGCCCGATCAGCACTTCGGCCCTGCCGGGCGCGAGGGTGAAGGCAATGCTATCCTCGGAATATGCGCGACGGGTGTCGAACAGGACGTCGTAGTAGTACCACCCCATGGCCGTGTGTCCCTCGGGCCGGTTTGGCGCGAGCGCCAGCGCGCGCTCGGCGGCGAGCCGGGCGGCTTCGGCCTTGGCCGGGCTCGGCTCGCCATTGTAATACAGCTGCGCCTGCGCCGACGCGATCCGGGCCCAAGCCTCGGCGAAGGTGCTGTCGAGCGCCACCGCCTGCTCGTACGCGCCGATCGCCTGACGTAAACTGGCCGGGGCGAACGCCGTCATCTGCTGGGACGCGGCCTCTCCACGGAGGAAAGCGTCATAAGCCGGCAGACTGGTCGTAGGCCGTCTCGCCAGATTGCGACGTGTGCTGTCCCCCAGCGCTACATCCAGCGCCTGCGCAACCTCCTCCGCGATGTCGGTCTGCACCTGGAACACTTCGGTCATGGCGGCGTCGAACTGCCGGCCCCACCGCGCCCGCGGTGAATGTCCCGGACGCGCGTCCACCAGCTCGGGCGTCACCCGGACCCGGCTCGCTCCTCCCGGCACTCGCTCCCACTGCACTGTTGCGGTCAGCAGGTAGTCGGCGCCAAGCTCATGGGCGATCTCCTGGGGCGACTTGGTGGATTGCCGATACTGGACCGAGCTGGCTCGGGCGATGACCGCGAGGCCTTGGACCTCTGCGAGCTTGGACCGGACGTCGTTGGCCACGCCGTCGGCGAAGTAAACGTTAGCCGAATCACCCAGATTCTCGAACGGAAGCACGGCGACGACCTTCCCTGCCGTGGGATCTGCGGCGGCTCGCTCGTGGCGATACACCTGGAAGCCGAGCGCGAAGGCGACGAGAAGCGCGAGAATGGCGAGTACGATCGCGGCGGGGTGCCGGGCGAGGTTCAGCAGCCGGTGTCGGACGAGCCAGAGCGTCAGCTGCGCGGAACGGCTTGGGGTTCCCCCCGATGCGCCGGCCGGCCGCAATGCATCTCGCAGCTCGGCCATCACCGGAAAGCGGTCCGCCGGGACCGGTGCCAGGGCGCGAGTGATCGCGTACTCCACTCCCGGCGGCACCGTCGATCGCAACTGGCGCACGCTAGGAATCGAGCCGCTCATCATCCGCTTCACCAGAATGGCTTGTGGCGTGGGGCCGGTGAACGGCGGCTCGCCGGCGAGCATCTCGAAGAGCACGCATCCCAGGCTGTAGATGTCGGTCCGACTGTCGACGTTGGCCGAAGCGACCGCCTGCTCGGGGGACATGTAGGCGACAGTGCCCACGGCCATGCCGGTGTCGGTGAGTCGGGTCTGGTCGGCCGCCTCGAGCACGCGGGCGATACCGAAGTCGGCCACCAGCGCATGTCCCCCGCTCAGCAGGATGTTCTCCGGCTTGATATCCCGATGAATCACTCCATGTGCATGGGCATAAGCCAGCGCATCGGCCACCTCGCGCCCGATTTCCAGGGCGTCTTCAATGGGGAGTTGGGTTTCCCTTTGGAGCCGATCCCGCAGAGACTCACCCTCCACATAGGGCATCACGTAATACAGGAGACCCTGGACTTCGCCCGAGTCGAACAGGGGAAGGATGTGGGGATGGCTCAGGTTGGCGGCGACCTCGATCTCCCGGAGAAACCGATCGGTCCCCACCACATGGGCCAAGTCCGCATGGAGCACCTTGAGCGCCACCGACCGGCGATGCCGGAGGTCCTGTGCGAGGTACACGGTCGCCATGCCACCCCGGCCCAGGGTGCGGAGGATCCGATAGGTGCCCGCCGTCTGTCCGGTCGTGAATGCCGAGCGAGAGGGGCGGGAGATCGGAATGGGTGGAGCGGGAGTTTCGAGGAACGTGTCGGACTGCTGGTGGGCCGCGAGCAGGGATTCCACTTCGCGGCGCAGATCGGGGTCTCCGGCACAGGTCGTGTTCAAATAGGCGGAGCGCTCCTGAGGGGGACGCTCCAGGGCAGTCCCGAAGACGCGTTTAATCTCTTCCCATCGCTCCGTCACCGCTCGCCCAGCTCGCGCTTGAGCCAGGCACGGGCCATCGCCCACTCCCGCTTGACCGTGGCGGAAGAAATTCCTAACGCTTCCGCGGTCTCCTCGATGCCTAGTCCCGTGAAGTAACGCAGCTCCACAACTCGGCTCTGCTGTGGATCCAGCTCGGCAAGCTTCTTCAGCGCGTCGTCGAGCGCGAGCAGATCAACCCCTCCCGCCCCGGATGCCTCGACGGCCGACTCATCGAGCGTCACTTGCACGGCAGCGCCTCCCCGCTTGGCCGCCAGATGAGCCCGCGCGTGATCGACCAGAATGCGCCGCATCAGCTGGCCGGCGATTCCGAAGAATTGCGCGCGATTCTGCCAGCGGGCCTGATGCTGCCCGACGAGCCGCAGGTAGGCCTCGTTCACCAACGCCGTGGTTTGGAGGGTGTGCCCGGGGACTTCGCGGCGCAGAAACCGATCGGCTTGGCACCGGAGCTCATCGTAAACGATCGGAATCAGGCGGTCGAGCGCCGCGGTGTCCCCGCCGCCCCAGGCTTGCAGGAGGTCCGTGACGCTGTGAGCCGGAGTCGCCATGGCGTCCAACTCTGTTGGAGTGTGTCAGGAAGATCTTTAAGGTGATGTCCGCGGAGCGACTGGTCAAGAAAGGTGGCGGTCGGGCCTCGATCCAACGCTGTTGAGCCGATTTCCCGGGAACTCCCGCGTTCCCTGGTAGCAGCGAGATGGTCACTGGCAACTCGCCCAGCTCAGGAGGAACTCACAATGCGCGCTCCTGTCTTCGGACTCAGCACGACGCCCATCAGGGACATCAAGTCGGAACTCCGCCTCCAGATCGAACGGGATCTGCTCGCCCTCGTCTACCAAAGCCCTCGCTGAACCGTCCTCAGAGCCGACAACCTGCATGAACTCAGAAGGAGGCCGAAGCTGCCTCCTTCTTCGGTGTCAACGATCTGGCCTTGTCTCGAGCGATGCTATGCCGATCGGCTGTCCGGCGATCGTGAGCCGAATCTCTCCGGTCTCCCGCGTTCTTCACCAGCAGCGCTCGAGGCAGCAGCCCGAGTCCTTCGCTCCAGTCACATTCACCTCTTGGAGGTCTCCATGTCCCCGACCCGCATGCTGTCGCGCGTAATCCCAAGTGGCCTCGCGCTCGCAACGGTGATCTTCGGTACCGCGTGCAGCGACTCGACCGGGCCGTCGAACAGCGGAAATGGCAATGACGCCGGCGCTCTCGCGACGCGTGAACCCGGCGGCACTTCCACCCCACCGAGCGAAAGACCAGCTCCCTCGACGAACACAGCTGTTAGCCAGAGTGGCAGTCAAGCCTCGGAGGTGATGAAGCCGGATTTCCTACAGGGCGACCTGGGTCCATGCAAGTGGTCCGGCAATTTCTGCATCAGGACAATGGATATCGGCATAGGGTATCCACTGAATGTGGCAGTCGAGTTCAACAGGGCCGGCAGCAACACCTATGCATACATTTGGATTTGGGACGGAATCCGTGGTTGGGTAGAGGCGTATGCCGTAGCTCGCTCAGATCTAACCGTGTGGTACAAGATCTATAGCACATGGTTTCGCTACCAATCGGGGACCGTATGGAATGCCAACGGGACCTTCACCATCTATCCGAACGACGCCTGCGGGTATGAATATCTCTGTCACATGGGCATGCTGGAGGCCAATAAGCTTCTCCCCAATGGCTATTCCGTGGCTACGATGTTGCGCCGGCTGGCTAATGCATTGCCGTAGAGCCTTTGGCCAACTCTCCAACTGGGGGAGGGAGTCTTCGGGCTCCTTCCCTCCCCCTTCCAGCGCGGATAGGAATTTCAATCGGGCCGTCGGGAGTATGCGGAGATCGATCGGGAGACCGTCAACCAACGGAGGCGCGGGCGTCGAGGCCGCGGCCCGGCCCTCTGTGAGGTCCGCGCGGGCGGGCGACCAACGACAGTGCGCGGCCGGCGAGGGCCGGGGTCGGGGCCGGTTCGTCCCGAGCGGCCGAGGGCGAGCGCGATGTGGACGCCCGGGCCGACCAACATGCCTTGGCCCCCGTCCTCTACGAGCTGCTGGCGGGTCAGCCCCCCTTCATCGGACCCACAGCCGGCGCGGTGTTGTCGCACCGGCTCCTCGACCCGGTGCCGCCCCTCACCACGCTTCGTGCCGGCGTGCCGGGGGCGCGCTCGGCCGCCTCGGCCACCGCCGGATCCCGAAGCACCGTGACCACTGCATTGAACCTGGGACCGAGACGCTCGAGCCGATCGAGGTGGTAGCGCGCGAGATCCACCGCCGAAACCTCATGCCCACGCAGCATGTGGCCGAGGGCGCCGACCGTTTGAAAGGCGAGGTCGCTCACGACGTTTCGGTAATGCCGCGAGTAGCGGAAAAGACGAAATCGGGCTCGTCGCCATTGGCCAGGGCTACCGTACGAATCTGGGCCGCACGGTCGAGGCTGCCCTGAATCTGCCGCGTGACGGTGGCCAGATCGGTCCGGCCGAGCCGGGCCCCGTACTGCGCCCGGATGGCCCCGGCGAGCGCCCTGGCCAGGGCGCCAGGATCGGCGAATTCGGCGCCTTCGGCCATCGGACTGGGTGCATTCGAGGCGACTAGCAGCGCCGGCTTCACCCCGATCGCCGGGGCTATGGCCGCGAGCGCGAGTGACTCGGCGGACGAACGTCGGGTGAGGCCGGTTGACATTCTGCCTCCAGGAAGTGGTCAGTGCGCGCGGGCACTCCGGTCGAACCGGTAGTAGAGGTAGGCCAGCGAGAGCGCAACGAGCGCGAGGATGAAGACCGAGCCGACGCGATAGAGTGCGTCGAGTGATGAGAGATCGAAGAACACGACCTTGAGCACCGCGAGACCCGCGACCAGGAGGCCCGCCACGCGAGCCCGCTTGAGAGACAATCTGAACCCGGTCGCCACCAGCGCCGCGGCAAAGACGAGCCACCACGCGCTCACCGCCAATCCCGAGGCCAGGCTCGCCGTTTCAGCGGAGATGCTTCGGAGCTCGAAGTACCGGCGTATTTCTGCGGTCACCCCGAACAATCCCATTGCCCCGGCGACGGCCCAGAGCCCCGAACGGACGAGGCGGGAGTCTTCCCTGCCCGCCTCCGCTCGCCACACGCCGGCGGCCAGGGCGACGGTCACTAAGATCGCGCCCCAGAGCGCGAGCGCCCACGTCCCCATGAAGGCGGCATCGGTCGCCACGCGCGTTCGCACCGCCTCGTCGAACAAATACTGAAGCGCGGCCGCGAGGGTGATCAAGCCATACCAGCGGCCGTCCATGCGATTGAAGCGATGATCGAGGGTGGCCCAGACGAGCGCGAGACCGAGGAGCACGGCCACCTGCTGCGGCCCGTCCCAGTGCTGGGAAACCGCCACGCCTGCGGCCGCGGCACCGACCGCGGCGAATGGCGGGAGCGGGCGGAGGTATCCCGCGAGGAGATACAGAATCGCGACGACCAGGGCGACGAGACCTGGCGTATCATCGAACCACTCGGGCGCCGAAGCCCGGAGCGCCCAGGCGAGAAGGAGCGGAGTGACGAAGAAATAGAGCGCCTCGCCGGCCGACCATCCCGTTTCTCCTCCGCGCTCGTCCTTGGGCGCCGGCTCGAGGGCTCGCAGGTGAATCGGCAGGGCCCGGGGCGACCGTATGCCGTGCGCCCAGACGGGAGCCGCGAGGATGATCCCGGCCACGAGCGTGGCCCAGTGCGACTCCATGCGATCGTTGGCGGCGGCGAGGAACCACCACCCGCCCGAGAAGGTGAGCAGGCGTGTCTCCCACCACCGCTCGCGGAGGCCGAGGTAAAGACCGGCCGTGCCGCCAGCCACGCCGTAGATCAACACTGCCCACGGCACCGCCCGCTCGGCAGCGCCGATGGTCCCCACGCCGAAATAGCTTGCGGCCACCACGAGCATCGTGAGGCGCCACTGACGGCGGGCCGCCACCAGTCCCAGGCCGATCGCCATGCTGGCGAGATACAGGAGCAGCAAGTTCGAGTTGGCGCGACTCTCGCCCTGGAGGACCGGCGCGAAGAAGGCACCCAAGGCCGCGGCAGCACCGAGCGCTTCGACGTCGATGGCGTACGCGATCATCGCGAGCGACACCGAGACGAGCGCCAGACCGACGATACCCGTCGCCGACGGAAGCACGCCGTAGAGTCGCGCCGCCGCCCAGACACTGAGATAGATGATGCCCGCACCGGCCCCGATGAGCGCGGCACCGTAGGTCCGGTATCGAGCGAGGAGCCGCCAGCCGATGGCGCCGACCACTAGGCCTGCGCCCACGCCACCGAGGCAGCGCATCACCGGGGTGATCCAGTTGCGCTCGAACGAGAGCTTGAGCAGGTACCCCGCCGCGGCCAGGAGGGCGGCGACCCCAATTCCCAGGAACACCCGCTGGCCGACCCACGTCTCGGAAAAGGACGGAAAGGACGCAGAGGACGCAGAAGGCGCAGAAGACGCAGAGGACGCAGAGGACCCAGAGGACGCAGAAGGCGCAGAAGACGCAGAAGACGCAGAAGACGCAGAAGACGCAGAAGACGCAGAAGACGCAGAAGATGCAGAGGGTCGGATCGGTTGGGGCGCTGTCCATAGCGCCCCCTTCACCCCTGCGCCCTTTGCGTCCTCTGCGCCCTTTGCGTCGTTTAACGAACGCACCAGCGTCTCGAGCACGGCAAGCCGCTGCTCCAGCCGGTCGATCCGGTCTTCGACGCTCATGGCACGCCGCTCCTTCCTCAGCCCGCGTGTCGGGTCGGTTCAGCGATCCGGAGGGAGCCGCAACGCCATCAACCCGACGACCGCCACGTATCCACCGGCGATGTAGAAGGGCCAGCCGTGGCCCAGCCGCTGGAAGGCCGCGGTGGCGAGCAGGGGCGCCACCACCCGCGCCACGCCCGCGAACGTCTGGGCGACGCCCATGGTGGTTCCCAGCTCGCTCGGCTCCGAGTGTCGCGACATGAGCGACGTCGTCGCGGGAAAGAGCAGCGCGGTCCCGACCGGGACCAGCGGGATCACCAGCGCCAGCAGACCGAGGCTCCCCGGCGAGGGGTAGGCCAGCAACCCCACGATGAGGAGCAGGGTCCCGATCCGCATGGCCCAGCTCTCACCAATCCGGTCGACGATCGGGCCGAGCAGGAGACTCCGCATGACGAAGGACAGAACGCCGACATAGAGAAATACATAGCCGATGGTCTTTTCGTCGAGGCCGAACTTGGCACCCAGGTACAGGGCCATCACGGACGTCATCGACGCGAAGGCCAGCATGCCGACGGCATAGATCCAGAGAAAGCGCGAAACCGGCTCGAAGGGGTGCCGCACAACCATCCATGCGGGGTGCCAGAGAGGCCGGTGTGGCCGGGGCGGACCGACGTGCTCCTTTCGGGATTCCGGAAGCCAGCGCCACGCGAAAAAGACATTGACCAGGCATAGCGAGGCCGCGAAGAGTCCTGGCGCCGCCCGGCCGAAATGGGCCGCCGCCGAGCCCAGCACCGGCCCCACTATCACTCCCGCCGACGTGGCCGCTGAGAGCCAGCCGAGTGCCCGCGCCCGGTCCTTGGGCTCCACCGTGTCGGCCACGTAGGCCTGGGCCACCCCGGTGGTGCCTCCGCCAGCACCCTGCACGAGCCGTGAGGCGAACAGGAGCCAGACGCTTTCGGCCAAGCCGAAGACCACGTACGCGATCGCCGACGCGGAGAGGCCGATGAGGAGCGCGGGCCGCCGGCCGTACCCGTCGGACACCCGCCCCCAAACAGGCGCCGAGACGAGCTGGGCAATCGAGAACGACGCGATCATCGCGCCGATCATCTCGGGCGTGGCGTGGAGCTTGAGGGCGTAGAAGGGAAGCAGCGGAAGCACGATCATGAAGCCGATCATGTCCACGAAGTTCACCGCGATCAGGACCGACAGGCGCCGGAACTGGCCACCCGACACCCCCGGGGCTGCCGTCACCCCGCGGTCCTACGGTCGGAGCCCACGGCGAAAACCGCGGCACTGACGAGCATCAGCACCACACCGTACGCCGCCGCCACACCCACGTCGGCCTGACGGAGGCTGGACAAGATCTCGAGCGAGACGGGACGGGTGTCGTAGGTGTACAGCATGATCGAGGTGACGAAGTCTCCGAATGCCGTGACGAACGCGAGGCTGGCGCCGGCCAGCATCGCGGGCCGCAGAAGCGGCAGCGTGACGCGCCCGAGGGTACGCCACCGACCGGCCCCGAGTGAGGCCGCCGCCTCGTCGAGCGAAGGGTCGAGCCCGCGGAAGCCGGCAAGGATCGCGCGGCTGGTGATCGGTAAGTTCCGTACGAGGTACGCCAGCGGGAGGATCCAGGCCGTTCCCACCAGGATGAAGCGGCCCACCCAGGGCGCGTGCACGCTGAACGCGGTCGCGATGGCGATGGCGAACACGGTACCCGGAACCGCCCACGGAAGCGCGAGCAGCGATTCGATGATGCGGCCACCGCGTACCCGCCTCCGAACGCTGAGGATTCCGGCGGCCAGAGCCGTTGCCACCGCGGCGAGCGTCGAGACCAGCGCCAGCCAGAGGCTGTTCCCGAGGGGGCGGGCACGGACCGGGTCATGCAGCAGGGCGACGTAGTTCTGGAGAGTGTAGACCGGAGGGATGGGCTCCACCGTCCACGTGCCGATGGGAACGAACGAGACGAGGAGCAGGGTGAGGTGCGGCAGCAGGAGCAGACCTGCCAGGCTCCACGCGAGCGCCGCCACCCCGAGGCGAGCGCCCAGGCTCCGCACCACCACGCGTGCCGGCGCCGTGCCCTTCCGTCCTGCCGCCGGAGAATCCGGAGCGTGGCTGCCACGGAACACGGCGAGGGCAGCCAGCGCAAGAAGCGTCAACGCAATCGTCTCGACCATGGCCAGCTCGGAGTCGCCGTTCAGGCGGGTCGCCACGATCTGGGTGGTCATCACGCGGAATCCGCCGCCGAAGATGTACGGGGCGCTGAACGATCCCAGTGAGGTCATGAACGTGAGGAGCGCGGCGCCACCGATGGCCGGATAGAGCTGAGGCAGCACCACTCGGCGGAGCGACCGCCACCGTCCTGCACCGAGACTGGCGGCTGCCTCCAGCAGCGACGCGTCGAGCGAGGCGAGCGCCGCGCGGGTGAAGAGGTAGAAATAGACGTACATCGAGTATGCGTGGACCAGCAGCACTGGAGCCGCGCCTTCCAGCCGCCACGGCGGCTCGTCCATCCCGAGGAGCCGCTGGACCAGAAGGGAGACGAATCCCGTTTCCCCGTAGAGGAAGAGAAACGCGAGCACCCCAACGAGCGGAGGAAGGACCGCCGGCAGCGCCACCACGGCGCCGAGGACCCGCACACCAGGGAATTCGTAGCGGGCGAAGAGGAAGGCGAGCGGGAGGCCGAGCGCGGCGGCCAGGACGACGCTCGCGACGGAGATCCACAGACTGCCCCACAAGGCGCGCCATTCGGTCGGTCGCTCCAGGAAGAGCCGGACGAAGCGGAGCGTCCACCCTTCCGACCCGCGCAACCCTTCGAGCAGCACCAGCGCGATCGGATAGATCACGAGCCACGCCAGGACGACCATGAGCAGGGTGGCCATCAGCTGCGCTCGTCGTCTCCCCGTCACGGCCGCTCGCCCTGGAAAAGATGGACGCCGGCACCCGCCCGCCGGCTCGGCAGCACACCCACCCGGGCGCCATCGCTCGCGGCGCCGGACGGCGCGAAAATCTCCAGTGGTTCTCCTCCATCCGTGCGCAGCGCAAAGAGCGCGTGGGGCCCTACGAAACGCCGGCCGACGACGGTAGCCGGGAGCGCCCCCGCTCCCGGCGCGGAGAGCCGCAGCGATTCCGGCCGGACCAGCATGATCGCCGGGCCTGGTTGGGGACACGGCCGTGCCGGCGGCGCATCGACTTCCCATTCCGCACCGCCCACCGAAAGCCGAACTCCCCGGCCGCTCACGCTCACGACGTTGACCTCGAGTGTACTCGACCTGCCCACGAAGCCGCCGACGAAGAGATTCGCCGGCGAGCCGTATAGCTCGTCGGGCGTACCGACTTGTTCGAGCCGGCCACTGCGGAGAACCGCGACCCGGTCGCCGAGGTCGAACGCCTCGTCCTGTTCGTGGGTGACGAGCATTGTGGTGATCCCGACCCGCCGGATGAGATCGCGGATCTCCCGGCGTGTCTTCTCCCGCAGCGTCGGGTCGAGATTGGAGAGCGGCTCATCGAGCAGCAGGACCCTGGGCTCGGGCGCCAGTGCCCTGGCGAGCGCCACGCGCTGTTGTTGCCCACCCGAGAGTTGCCCCACACGTCGCCGCTCGAACCCGGCGAGATCCACCAGCTCGAGCGCCCGTGCCACCCGCCGCCTCAGATCCTCTCCCCGCGCGCCACCCGACTCGAGGCCGAAGGCGACGTTGGCGCCGACGTCGAGATGCGGGAAGAGCGCGTAGTGCTGGAAGACCATCCCGAAGCGGCGTGCGACCGGCTCGACCCGGGTGACGTCTTCTCCGTCCACCAACACGCGACCGGCCTCGGGAGCCTCGAATCCCGCGAGAAGCCGGAGCGTCGTGGTCTTGCCGCTCCCGCTCGGTCCGAGCAGCGCCAACATCTCACCGCGCCGGAGGGTGAGCGAAACACCGTCCACGGCGCGAACGCCGTCGAACTCCTTGACCAGTCCTTCCAGACGGAGAAAGCCGCTCACGGCGCCCGTCCGGTGCCCCGGACGTGCCGGTCCCAGTAGCTCATCCAGGCGGAGCCATCGGTGCCCAGCAGGCGCCAGTCAATCGGGGCCACGACCATCTCCCGCTCGACACCGGCCACCCACTCGGGGACGCGCGCCGGCGGCAGGTCGCGGCGCGAGGGCAACCGGAAGACTTTCCCGGCCGCGAGAAGCTGTCCTTCTACGCTGCCGACAAAATCGATGAATTCCCTGGCCTCGGCGGGGTGACGGCTGCCCCGCACGAGCCCGATGGCGTCGTCGATCACGACGGTGCCGCTGCGGGGAAAGACGTAGTCGAACGGCATGCCCTTCGACCGGCTGATGAGGATGTCGGGGAGGTCCCAGAGGGTGAGGAGCCCTTCACCGCGAGCGAGGCGCTCATCGAGGATCGCCGGGTTGAGGGTATACGCCTTCGTCTGCCCATCGAGCCGCCGCAACCACGCCATGCCCCGGGCCGTGTCGCCCGTCTCGCGGATGCTCCGGAGCAGGATCAACCCCCAGATGGCGCGCATGGTTCCGCTGGCCATCGGATCCCGGATGAGAACCTTGTCATGCCAGCGGGGCGCCAGCACGTCGTCCCAATCGCGAGGGGCGTCGGCCCGGGAGACCAGCCTGCTGTTGAACGCGATCACCGCCGGCGTGCGATACACCGGGTAATACAGGTCTCCCGGCCCCACCCCGTCCGGCCCGACCCTACCAGCCCACGCGGGCCGGTAGGGTGCGAGGATCGAGTCGTGGATGCCGCGGTCGAACGTCGTCGTGGGCCCACCGAACCAGACGTCGGCCTGCGGGTTGACTCGCTCGAAGCGGAGTCGGTCGAGGATTTCCTGCGAGCCCATGTCCAGCCAACGAACATCGATCGCGGGATGGGTCGACTCGAACGCGTGCTCGAGCAGCGTGAGCTGGTCACGCCCGTGCGGGGAGTAGAGGACGAGGGGCGTGCGGGAATCGTGGCGGCAGGAGAGGACGCAGAAGACGCAGAAGGCGCAGAAGACGCAGAGGCTCCCCCTTTGCCTCCTCTGCGCCCGCTGCTCCCTCCGCATCATCTCTTCATTCCCAGAAGATTCGCGAACAGCCTGAATGCCCCCGGCACGCCCGCCGGCAGCTGGCGGAAGAAACTCAACCCGGTGTAGACGTAGCGTCCCTTGCCCACCGTCGTCACGAGTAACCCGCCTTCGAGCGGTCCCTCGCCGGGATCGTGGGTCTCGATGATCGGTCGATACGCGCGATCCCAACCATGGGCGAAGTACAGGCCGCGCTCCTGGATCCACCCATCCCAGTCGCGGGCGCCGATCCGGTTGGGCGCCCGCAGCGCGGCGTCGCCGGTCGCCACGATGCCGACTGGCGCCTTCTCGTCCGTCACCCGATCGTGCGGGTCGGCGAGCGTCATCGGGTATGGGGCAAAGTGTCCATCGAAATACCGACGTTGCTGATATTGCACGATGACGAGGCCACCCTTGCGCGCGTACTCGATCAGCCGACCGTTGTTTTCGACCAGCGCCGAGTCCGTCTCGTAGGCCCGCGGGCCCACGACGATCGCCTCGAAGCGGTCGAGATCGCCGCGCTCGAGCGTCTGCTCGTCGAGCACCGTAACCGGCACACCGACCCCGCGGAGGGCCTCGGGTACCCGGTCCGATGCGCCCCGGACGTAGCCGACACGTCGGAGCGGAGGCAGGCGAAGCGAGGCGGCCCGTACGACCGCGGTGGCCCGCCGCAGGTAGACGCGGGGACGGACGTGCGGGTAGTCGACCGTTACGACGTTCACCTCATAACGTCTGCCGGCAGCGTCAGTCGCCACCGCCCGCAGCTCCACCGGCGTGGTGGCGAGCGTGGCCGGCTGCCGAACTTCGAAGGTGAAGGTCTCACGCTCGTTTTCCCGAGTGAAGCGGAATCGCCGTGGCGGGACCGCCGGCCATCCCTTCGGCACCTCGATGCTCACGGTTCCCGCGGTGGTATCGCGGGCGCCGTGGACGAGGCTGACGTTGAAGGAATGAGACGGAGGACCGGCAGTGGACCAGACCTCGTTGCGCGGGTCCATTCGCACATCCACCGTCGGGACCACTGTAAGCGGGCGCCTGACCTCACCCCTGGCCTGATCGTCGAAGCGGTAGCTCACTTCGCGGGAGAGAGTGAACGCGCCGTCGACGTTGAATGTGGCGCGAAGCACCGGCGGATCGGACGGCAGACCCCGGATACGAGGGGCAGCGTGGCTCCAGTCGTAGATGGCCGGCTCGTCCCTCGGCAGCGTGAAGTACGGCGCGGTGAGCGGCGCCCCCGGGGCGACGCGAAGCGACAGCTCACGGCTCGCCAGCGCGCCCGGCGCGACATCGAACCGGACGGCGGCCCCCTCGTTGCTGAAGACGCCCGGCTCGGCCTCGAGTGCTACCGTGATGGTCCGGGGCGCGGTGCCCGTGTTCGAGCACTCGAGCGCCACCCGCACCAGCTGACCCGACACGACGCGATCGTCGTCGCTGCGGGCATCGCAGAGAACGCCCGAGATCGCCGCCAGGGCAGCCTCGCGATGGGCCCGTTGATCGGCGGGCTCGGGCCCCGGCGGAAGGCGGGTATCCACTCCGGCGAAGAGACTCTCGCGCCCCCGCCCCGTCCGGTCTTCCACCAGCGCGAGGAGCACCTTGGAGGGACCGATCTGCTGCAAGCGGCCCATGTCCTGGGAACGGTGAAGGCTCCGCCCCGCCATGGCGATCTGATGAAACGAGAGACCGACCGCGGAATCGAGGAGGCCGGCCTCGAGCGACAACGTGGTCGCGCCGGTATCGAACCGGGTGCTCCGGTAGAGCTTGAGCGGCGTCCAGGGCGCGAGATTTTCCTCCCGCTGCAGAGCGGGAAAGCGCGACGAGTCCCCGGCGATCCGGAACGCTTCCCGCGCGACCCAGCCCGAGGCCTGGTGCTGTCCGTGCCCGTCCTTCGGCGTCCCGCTGAAAATCGACACGACGACCTGGGGCCGGAATCGCCGGATGATGCGCACCACGTCCTCGAGGACCGTGTCGCGCGGCCAGTGACTCCAGGTCTCATCCTGGGTCTTGGAGAAACCGAAATCATACGCGCGGGTGAAGTACTGCGTCGCCCCGTCCAGGCGACGCGCGGCGAGCAGTTCCTCTGTGCGGAGCAGCCCCAGGGCCTGGCCGAGCTCCGGCCCGATCAGGTTCTGCCCGCCCTCGCCGCGATTGAGCGAGAGGTATGCCGCCTCCGCGCCCATTCCCCGCACGAGGAGCGTGAGCAGCTCGGTGTCCTCGTCGTCGGGATGGGCCCCGATCACCAGCACGCGCTTCTGGTGGCCGAGCAAGCGGAGCTCACGGTCGCGCTCGACCAGACCGCCGGTGGACGGCGGCTCGAGCTGCGCCCGGAGAGGGCAGCAGAAAACGAGAGTGGAGATCAGAACCGCGGGCGCGACGGAGGGTAAACGACGACGCACAGACCCCGGCCGTGTGGGTGAGCGAGGAACCTAACCCGGTCCCGGTCGATCCGCCGCGGCTCAATGCAGCGGCGCGGCCCCCAACGGCGTGTCGCGGATCGAGGTCCTGAGATCGGGATGGCGCTGCCAGAGATACGCCCCCATGCTGAGCGCCGCCAGCGTGTTGGCGGTGATCACGGCCCAGAACGGGAACAACTCCTTCGTCACGTCCGAGAACACCATCAGGAGGCCGTAGAAGAGCACCTCGAATACCAGGAATACCGGCAGAAAGGCGTAGCGGACCACCGAGTTCTGCGTGGCCCAGTGGGTCATCGCCACGAGTCCCATCCCTAGCAAGGCAAATACGATGAAGTGCGCGGCCGTGTAGATCAGGATGGCGCCGAAGACGAGGTGGTGAGTATCTGGAGCATCGTTGCCGAAGAGGACAACCTGCCCGAGAACGCTCGGCGTGAGGAAGGGGCGGCCGGCGATGGTGTCCAGCACGAGAAACCAGAGGGCGACGGCGAGGCCGCCGATGATGCCGACATCGGTGCCCTCGCCGACGACCGAGTGACGGTTGTCAGGCATGAGAGCCTCCCCGCACGAAGTGGAGATGGAGCGCTCCAGCCCAAGGCGTCGCCGATGGGGGACCGCGGGAGCGCACGGACACGGCCCTCCCTGCACAGTGGGGCTGCCCGCGGCCGGACGCAAGAGCAGGGCGGATCGCGCTGGCGCTGGCCGTCAACGTGGTCCATGTCGGGTCGACGGACCTCCTCTCCCACACTGGACCATCCAACATCGTCCGGGTTCAAACGGTCGGTCAGTCCGATGGGCTTCACTTCTACGTCATGGATTCCATCGAGGGCCCCACCCTCGAAGTGCGCCTGCGGTGCCCGCAGCGCTCGCGATGCAGCAGGGGCTCATTCCGCCCACGCTTGGCACCACGGAGATCGATCCCAGGCTGCTGCCCCGTGCTCCCGTCACTTGACCGTGGGCCCAGGCGGATGCGCCGGGGCCCGCTCCTCGGCGCCGAGGGGCGCCTCACGGAAGGTCCGCTCCAGCCGAGGATGCCGGCGCCAGAGATATGCCGCCATGCCGCCGATCCCTACCAGCGTGCCGCCGACCACTGACCAGAGCGGCAAGCGCCCACCGGTCGCGGTCGTGAGCGTGAACATCATGCCGGCGAACAGCCCGACCGCGACCACCAGCCCGATCCAGAGGCCGATTCGCAACGCCGAATGACGGGTGGACAGGTGAACGAGGAGGGTGAGCACCATCCCGGCGAATACGAAGAGCAGGAAATGCACCACCGTGAATCCGGCGACGACCTCCGGCACGACCCGCTGTGCGCTCGACGCGAAATCGCTCCTGAAGAGGACCTTGCCGAGAACGTCCGGCGTCCGGAACGGGTGCCCGGAGGCCGTATCGAAGATGAAATACCAGAGGGCGACCAGCGCGGCGCCAAGTACGCCCGTAGCCGTCCCCTCTCGAGTTATGGAGTGTTCCTGCGGGTGCATGCCACGCTCCCTGATCGAGTCGGACCACATTCGAGCCGCTCGTTCAAACTTCACGTCGCACGGTGCGGAGGATGTGTTCTCGATCACCCGAAATCAGGTTGCGACCCTCCGTTCTCGCTGACACACGCGGCAGGGACAGACCTCGAGCAGGTGTCGGAATGTGTAGATGCCGGTCGCGTGACCATCGCTCCATTGCACGCGGAGGCCGTACGCTCCGACGAGCGCAATCGACACCGGCCTGATACCGGGATCTACCGTCGAAGGATCGAGAAGCGGGCGCCCGCTCATTTCCTCGACGCAGGCGGCGCAGGGGCACGCCAGGCGGAGGGCATGGGCGGGATAGAATCCTTCGTGTCCAGCCCGGTCCCATTCGATCCGGATTCCGTCGTCCTGACGGTTGATCGCGTGCGGCACGGGCATTGGGGTCGGCGTGGTCATGTCGGTAACTTAGCGGTATTATTCCGGCCGGACGCCAACCCTTTACCGCAGATGCCCAATGCCCACCGACTCCACCAACCCCTTCGGCACACGCGGTACCATCCGGCTCGGCAAGGATACCGCGGTCGTGTACCGCTTGCCGGAGCTGGCCCGTCAGGGCCTCGTCGATCTCGACCGGCTCCCCTTCTCCATTCGTGTTCTCCTGGAGAACGCTCTCCGGCACGCCGGCCGTGGTTTCGTGACCGAGGCACACGTCCGTGCCCTTGCCGGCTGGGCGGCTTCGGACGGAGGCAGGACCGAAGTGCCGTTCATGCCTGCCCGGGTCGTGCTCCAGGATTTTACGGGTGTGCCCTGCGTGGTGGACCTCGCCGCCATGCGCGACGCCATGGCGCGAATGAAGGGCGATCCCGATCGAATCAACCCGGTGGTGCCGTGCGATCTCGTCATCGATCACTCGGTGCAGGTGGACTACTTCGGGTCCGACAAGGCGTTCAAGCTGAACGTCGAGCTGGAGCTCGAGCGTAACGTCGAGCGCTATCAGCTGCTCAAGTTCGCGCAGCGCGCCTTCCGCAATTTCCGGGTGGTGCCGCCCGGCACCGGCATCGTTCATCAGGTGAACCTCGAGTATCTCGCGCCGGGGGTGCAGCTCCGGCCGCAATTCGGCGAGCTCACCGCGTATCCCGACACGCTCGTGGGCACCGATTCGCACACCACGATGATCAACGGCCTCGGGGTGCTCGGCTGGGGCGTGGGGGGCATCGAGGCGGAAGCGGTGATGCTCGGCCAGCCGTACTTCATGCTGATTCCCGAGGTCGTCGGTATGCGGCTCACCGGCGAGCTGCCCATCGGGACCACGGCCACCGACCTGGTCCTGCAGGCGACCCAGATGCTCCGCAAGAAGGGCGTGGTCGACAAGTTCGTGGAGTTCTACGGACCTGGGCTCTCGGGACTCGGCCTGGCCGATCGCGCAACCATCGGCAACATGGCCCCGGAATACGGCGCCACCATGGGATTCTTCCCGGTGGATGCCGAGACGCTGCGGTACCTGGAGCGTACCGGCCGGGGAAAGGACGTGGTCGACCGGGTCGAGCGCTATTCCAAGGAGCAGCAGCTCTTCCGCACCGACGCCACGCCGGATCCCCAGTTCACTTCGTCGTTGGACCTCGATCTCTCCACCGTCGTGCCGTCGCTGGCGGGACCGCGCCGCCCGCAGGATCTCGTGCCGCTGGAGACCCTCAAGCGGAACTTCATCGTCAACCTTCCTGGTCTCATGAGCGCCGGGGTGCCCGCGGTACGAAAGGAGCTGGCGCAGAGCGCGTACTCGCGCTGGATGGGCGAGGGCGGGGGCAACGTCACGATCGGCGATGGCGCCAACCATCACCCGGCGCTCGATCCCGATGCGCCGCCGATCGTCTCCGGCAAGCTGAACGAGGAAGACATCCAGCTTCACGACGGCTCGGTGGTCATCGCCGCGATCACGAGCTGCACGAATACGTCGAATCCGTCGGTGATGATCGGCGCCGGCCTGCTTGCCCGGAAGGCGGTCGAGCGGGGCCTCACCTCCAAGCCCTGGGTCAAGACCAGCCTCGCTCCGGGCTCCCGGGTCGTCACCGATTACCTGGAGGGGTCCGGGCTGCTGCCATACCTCGAGCAGCTGGGGTTCAATACGGTGGGCTACGGCTGCACGACCTGCATCGGCAACAGCGGCCCGCTGCCCGACCCGGTTGCGCAACTCATCGACGAGCACTCCCTCGTGACCGCCGCCGTCCTGAGCGGCAATCGCAACTTCGAGGCGCGGATCCACCCGCAGGTGCGGGCCAACTACCTGGCCTCCCCCGTTCTGGTCGTCGCGTTTGCACTCGCGGGACGAGTGGACATCGACCTGACTCGAGAGCCGCTGGGCACCGGGAAGGACGGAAAGCCGGTCTTCCTCAAGGACATCTGGCCCTCGTCCGCCGAAATACGCAATGCCATGTCGACCTCGCTCAAGCCGGCCCTGTTCGAGCGGCGGTATGGGTCGGTCTTCGAAGGCGACGAGGTCTGGCAGCGGCTGTCGGTGCCCGAGGGCAGCCGGTATGCGTGGGATCCGGCGAGCACGTATGTGGCCGAGCCCCCCTTCTTTCAGAACCTGGGCGCCGAACCGGGCCCGCTGAACGACATCGCCGACGCGCGCGTGCTGGCCGCGCTGGGCGACTCGGTCACCACCGACCATATCTCTCCCGCCGGATCGATTCCCAAGAGCGGGCCGGCCGCCAGGTATCTCCTCGATCGCGGTGTCAAGCAGCCCGACTGGAACACCTTCGGTGCCCGCCGCGGGCATCACGAGGTGATGATGCGGGGCACTTTCGGCAACGTCCGCATCAAGAACGCGCTGACCCCGGACCGGGAAGGCAACTGGACGGTTCACCTGCCCACCGGCGAAGTGCTGTCGATCTTCGATGCCTCGGAGCGATACCGGGCGGCCGGAACGCCGCTCATCATCCTGGCCGGAAAGGAATACGGGACCGGATCGAGCCGGGACTGGGCGGCAAAGGGTCCGGCGCTTCAGGGAGTCAAGGCGGTGATCGCCGAGAGCTATGAGCGCATCCACCGCAGCAACCTCGTCGGAATGGGCGTGCTTCCGTTGGCATATCGGTCGGGCGAAAATCGGGAATTGCTGGGATTGACGGGGAGAGAGACGTTCACCATCACCGGCATCGCCAAGGGCCTGACCCCGGGCGGCACCGTGACGGTCTCGGCGCGGGACGAATCGGGGAAGGACAAGGTGTTCCAGGCGATCGTCCGACTCAATTCGGCCGTGGAGCTGGACTACTACCGGCACGGTGGGATTCTGCAGCGGGTGCTCAGGCAGTTCGTGTCCGAGGGCAAGCGGGGGTGATCATGCGCCGGTTCTGTCCCGCGCGCGCCTTCGAACCCGAGACTCGGTGGCCTCACCCCGCCGCTCGGGCAAGAGCCGGCCCAGGAGGGAAAACGGGAAGTAGACGAGGTCCCGAACCGGAGGCACGGTCGTGATGGCCCGAAGCGGCTCCGGCATTTGCTCCCACATCTCCTCCATCAGCGCCGCCAGCACCACCCGCCGGGTCGCCACCAGCCGCTCCGTCACCCCCAGAATTCGATGAATCGCGTAGAGGCCAACCAGCACGGTCGCGACAAAGAGAAAGTCGAGACCGTGTAAGTCGAGGGGACGGAGCGCGAGCCCCGTTCCACCGGTCAGCGTCGAGGTCCACGCCACCGTTACCGAAAGGCGCTGAGTTCCCAACCAGTCGGCCGAGAGTCCCGCGAGCACCGGTGCAAGGGCCGACGCCGCTCCTGAAATGAGCGCGTTGGTGGCGAGATACCCGGCCGCCGATCCACGGGGCGCGAGCTCCATCGCGATCGTTCCGGAGGCCAGATTGACTCCGGCGGCGGTGAGACCACCGATGATGTGGATGACGGCGACACCCACGAGCACCAGCCATGGCGCCTGGCCGAGCCCCAGCATCGGCCAACCGGCGACACTCAGAAGGAAACCGGCACAGCTCACCCTCAAGACCGTGAGCGTCGAGAACCGGTCGGCCATCACGCCCCATGCCCGAAGGACGAGGGCGGCCGTCACCTGAGACAGTACGGCGAAGGCGATGACCGCTGACATCGGAAGCTCCAGGCGCCGAAGCAGGTACACGGTGAAGAAAGGCGTCGAGAGGTTGACTGCGAAGGTCCAGGTGGCGAGGAACGTCACCAACGCCCGGAACTCACGATGCCTCAAGGGGGCCCGCACGATGTCTCCCCAGGGCCGGTGGGACACCGGGGGCATCACGGGCTCCGGAATCCGGCTCAGGAAGACCAATCCGAGCAACGCGGCCGTGGCGCCCGCGCCGAGCACGATCACGTAGCCACCCGCAGGCGAGCCGAGCCCGGCCCCGAGCCGGTCGACGGCAAGCCCGGCCAGAAGGCTGAGGCCGGCACCGATGGCCGTCGCGATCGCCATCCGCCGGGCGAACGCTCCCGTACGGACATCCTCCGGCAGGAAATCGCGGATCCACGAGTTCCACGCCGCTCCTGAAACGGAGCCGAGGGCCGAGGCCAGGAGTAACAGGCCGAAGAGAGTCGCCGGTCTGGCCCGGGCGGGCACCAACCATGGAATCCCCAGCACGCCGAGCCAGGCCACCCGTGCGAAACAGGCGGCCCACCAGCAAATCGCCTTCCGTGTCCGCCAGCGCTCAATGAGCGCGACCGTAGGAAGCTGAAGAACCTGGGTGGCGGGTCCCAACGCGGACAGGATCCCTACACCGGTGTTGGAGGCGCCGAGAAGGAGGGCAAACCCGACGAGGAGTGGGCCGCTGAGAAGGGAGTCGCGTACCTGCGAGCAGACACCGTCGCCCTGGAACGCGCGGAGCCCCCGGTGTAGCGCTTCGTCGTCGACGTGCGAGACAGGGTGCCAGAATGCCACGGCCAATAATACCCGGCGTCGCGGGACCGCGCTCCGGGCTCGCCTCGGGTGACAGCGCGTCGGTGACAGCGCGCCGCTGACCTCGCGTCCCGAGTACGCCGCACCCTGGACCGCTGCAGTGGCCTGCGCCCCGAACGAGCCGATCCCGCCCGGAGCGCAATCCCGGCCTGGCACGGATCCGGAAACACGAAGGCCCCCGGCCGCTTTGGCCGGGGGCCTTCGTACTGAGTCCAGGGAGTGCTAGGCGACTAAGTCGCGGAGCCTGTCACCCGTTTCGCCTTCTCGAAGCCGCAGGAGCGCGCGATCGCGCAACTGACGAATCCGCTCGCGAGTGACTCCCATCATGCGGCCGATTTCCTCGAGCGTACGGCTGTTGCCGTCGTCCAGGCCGAAGTAGAGCCGGAGCACCTTGGCGTCACGCGGGGGGAGCGCCGCCAACGCCGCCTCGATGTCCCGAGTTTGGCTGTTGGCCATAGTGCTCATATCCGTGCTTTCCTGCTCGCCGCTGGTGAATCGCTCGATCCGCTCGTTGCCCTCACCATCCCGGGTGGGATGGTCGAGGCGGACCGCCTCGGAGTTGAGCGCACTGAG
The DNA here is from genome assembly GCA_963722825.1 of uncultured Gemmatimonadales bacterium. Taxonomy (GTDB): domain Bacteria; phylum Gemmatimonadota; class Gemmatimonadetes; order Gemmatimonadales; family GWC2-71-9; genus CAVVWJ01. The sequence continues at coordinate 1,522,037 of CAVROI010000003.1, read as the reverse complement.
CGACCGCACCGCCTCGACCGTCAGGCCCGTGGCGCGCGCCAGCTCTTCCGTGGTGGGCATACGGCCCAGACGGTCCTTCAGCAGGGTAGTCGTCCGACCGAGCCGACTGAGGTCGGCGGTGCGATTGAGCGGCACCCGGACCGGACGGCCGTGGCGGGCGATGGCGGCCTGAACCGCCTGCCGGATCCACCAGACCGCATACGAGATGAACTTCACGCCGCGGTCAGGATCGAACTTCCGGGCCGCGGTCATGAGCCCGAGGTTGCCTTCACCGATCAGATCGACGAGGGGTACTCCGCGATTCTGAAATTTCTTGGCGACCGAAACCACGAACCGGACGTTGTGCCGGGCCAATCGTTCCTGGGCGGCGACGTTCCCCTTGAATGCCTTGCGGGCCAACTCCATCTCCTCTTCACGATTGAGGAGTGGAACTCTGCTGATTTCATCGAGATAGAGGTCTAGACTCTCACGGCCTTCATCGATTGCACGAGCGATCTGCGCCGGTCGCACCGGGCGACGCTTGCCACGTGCCTTAATCGTCACGCTATTGGCCTCCTGAGGACTCCCGCCCTCGTACACTTACACCTGCCGTCGGTCTGGGGGCCGACTAGGTTTAAGACAGGCGAATATATCATCTAAGATGCGAAAAATCAACACCTTAGATAAAACGTGACAGGATGGTTAGTTGCAGCCGTGGCACAAACATGGCACGGGACGCACCGCCCTACACGTCCCTCCCGTCCAGAATCGCCCGGATCCTCTGGGTCAGGGATTCGGGCATCAGCGGTTTCTGGACGAACGGCACGTCCTGCCGCAGGAGCCCCCGTCGCACGACCTCTTCATCCGTGAATCCCGACATGTAGATGACCTGGAGCGCTGGTGCGACTATCGCCAGCCTGCTACCCAGCTCCTGGCCGCCCATCTCCGGCATCGCCACATCGGTCAGAACCAGAGCGATCGGCGCTCCATGTTTTTCGACCGTGACCAGCGCCTGCCTGCCATTCTCGGCCTCGAGCACGGCATACCCCTCCGCCGTCAGGATCCTGACGATCATCGCCCGCACTGAGGGCTCGTCTTCGACGACCAGGATGGTCTCGTCCGATTGGCGGGGCCCGGCGGCTGGTGTGACGTCCAATGCCGGCGCCGCCGTCTCGACCGCCGGCAGGTAGACCTTGAATGTCGTCCCCAATCCCACCTCGCTGTACACCCAGACATACCCATCGGACTGCTTGACGATCCCGTAGACCGTCGAGAGGCCGAGGCCCGTCCCCTGTCCCACCGGCTTGGTCGTGAAGAAGGGGTCGAAGATCTTCTCCTGAAGTTCCCTGGGAATGCCGTGACCGCTGTCCGCGAGCCGCATGCAGACGTGCGGACCAAGCCGCACGTCGATTCCCGGCCGGCGGGCGGTGTAGTCCGACGAGAACGTCACGACGCTCGTCTCGATCGTCAGCGAGCCGCCGCCCGGCATCGCGTCGCCGGCATTGAGGGCGAGATTGAGGAGCACCTGCTCGAGCTGCCCCCGGTCCGCCTTGATACGAGGCACCGGCTGAAGCCGCAGCGTGAGTACGCAAGTTTCCCCGACTACGCGCCGCAACACCGGCTCGAATTCAGAGATGACCACGTTGAGGTCGAGAACTTGTGGACGCAGGAACTGCTGCCGGCTGAAGGCGAGGAGCTGTGCCGTCACCGCGGCCGAGCGTTCACCAGCCTTCCTGATGAGCTCGGCATCGGCCCTGACGGGGGCGGGAAGATCGTCCCTGCGAAGGAGGAAGTCGGCGGCGCCGAGGACCACCGACATCTGGTTGTTCACCTCGTGGGCCACCCCGCCCGCGAGCCGCCCCACGGATTCGATCCGCTCCACCTGCCTGAGCCGTTCCTCCACGGCCTTCCGTTCGCTGATGTCGCGGGTGAAGCACCGCGTGTGGACGAATTCCGGGCCCTCCCAGTACCCACTGCAGTCGAGCAGGACGTGCTTGACGGTGCCGTCCTTGCACCTGAGGCGGGCCTCGCGGTTCACGACCACTTCACCCACTCGGACCTGCCGGAGCACGTCCTCCATTACCTCCCGGTCCACGTGAAAATCGGCCACGGGCCGTCCCACGTACTCCGAGGTGCCGTAGCCCAGCATCTCGAGCTCCGCCCGATTGACCCGCTGGATGATGCCGTCGGCACCGGCCCAGTGGAGGCCGACGGTGGCGTTCTCGAAGAATTCCCTGATCTCACGCTCGCTCCGGGCCAGCTCCGTCATCGCATCGGCGGCCTCCTGAGCCGACTGCTCCGCCTCGGCTGCCGCGTCGCCGGCCTTGAATGCCTCATCCTCTGCGCGCCGCCGCTCCTCATCCGCCCGGGTTGCGAGTCGGAGAATCTCGGCGGTCGCTCGGGTCCTGGCGTCGTGGTCGGTGATGATGGTGACCGCCCCCAGCGCGCAAAGCAGGACGGCCAGCCCCAATCCGGCGCTCACGATGTTGGTGCTGCGCTGCACACCGGCGCGCTGATCCCTGAGGCGGTCCTCCAGCAGACCTCGCTCCTCGTCGGTCATCCGATGCAGGAGCCGGCGGGCCTCCTCCATCAAGGCCTTGCCCCGGCCGGCGCTCACCACGGCTCTCGCCGCCAGCGGGCCATTCCTCTCCGCGCTGTCCAGAATCTCCTGAATCACACCGAGCCGCTGCGGGATGACGCGAAGCAGGGAATCGACGGCGGCGCGTTGCTTGGGATTGTCCTGGGTCAATCGGCGAAGGTCGGAGAGCCGGCTGGGAACCGCGTCACGGACGGCGAAATACGGCTGGAGATACTCCGGCTTTCCGGTCAGGAGGTAGCCGCGCTCCCCGCTCTCCGCGGCGCTGAGGCTCGAGCTCAGGTCCTCGAGCGAGAGGAGCACCTGCGATGTATGCGTCACCCATCCGGACCGGGTCGAAATCTCGTTGAGGCTGAGATAGGCGATTCCGGCGAAGAGCACCGCCAGCGCCGTGACGGCGAACAGCCCGAGGCTGAACTTCCGAGTGGTGGAGAGCGCCATGGCGCGAAATGACGTCAGCGCGAAGATGCAGCCGGGCCGTGCATCTCCTGAGGAGCCTCGGTGATCGACGACTTGGCCCCATCGCCCACGGCATGCAGCTCTATCTGGTGCCGAGGAGTCACGGATTTGACGAGCGAGAACGGCACCGAGGCCGAGATCCAGGTATCACTCTGATACTTGTCGTTGTGGAAGCGGAGTGCCTTGAACGAGCCGGCCGGCACCTTCACGGTTTCCTCGCCGACGAAGGTGACGCCCTCGCAGAGGTTGGAGAAGATCGAGCTCTCCTCCAGCTGCTTGCGCAGTATCCCCAGCATCATCCCGTTCATCTTCATCGGAGGGCTGCTTCCGCTCTTGATGATGATCTCCTGCACCTTGGGAATATCGGCGGGACCTCCCGGCAGCAGCATCTGGTAGATGCTCGGTGCGCCCCGGGCCGTCGTCTGCATCTCGATCCACTTGAGCGCGACACCCTCCCGCTTCTCGGTCCCCACCGCGGCGTAGCGCATGGTGGCCGCTCTTTCACCAGCCATCGACGAGTACTCCGCCCAGCGGCCGACCGCGGGCCACTCGAGCCGCTTCAGGCAATCGTTCTGCGCCTGCACCGGGCCGGCAAAGGCGAGAGTGCCCGAGAGCACACAGACGGGAATCACGCGCATTAAGACACCCTCGAGGACCCAGGGTTGGGCGGGACGATCAGTGCAGGCCGGCTCCCGAGCCGAGCTGCTTCACCAGTTCGCCAATGACGGTCTTGGCATCGCCGAACAGCATCCAGGTCTTGTCCGAAAAGTACAACTCGTTGTCGATCCCCGCGAAGCCCGGGTTCTTGCTGCGCTTGATCGCGAAGACGGTCCGCGCCTTGTCCGCATCGATGATCGGCATCCCGTAGATCGGGCTGGTCTTCTCCGTCCGTGCCGCAGGATTCACCACGTCGTTGGCGCCCACGACGAGGGCGACGTCGGTCTGGGGCATGTCGGGATTGATTTCGTCCATCTCCACCAGGTCAGTGTATGGAATGTCGGCCTCGGCGAGCAGCACGTTCATGTGGCCCGGCATACGGCCCGCCACCGGGTGGATGGCGAACTTGACCGTGATGCCCCGCTTCTTGAGCTGGTCGTAGAGCTCGCGGACCTTGTGCTGCGCCTGGGCCACGGCCATGCCGTAGCCGGGGACGATGACGACCAGGTTGGCCTGCTCGAGGACCTGGGCCGCCCCTTCGATGCTCTCCGCCCTGTATTCCTTGCCCTCACCCAGCGCCTTGGCCTGCTGCACCTGCCCGAAGGCGCCGAAGAGCACGTTGGCGAACGACCGGTTCATCGCCTTGCACATGATGACGGCCAGGATGAGGCCGCTCGAGCCATCGAGGGCGCCGGCCGTGATCAGCAGCTTGTTGTCCAGCACGAAGCCCATCGCCACGGCCGAGAGCCCCGCGTAGGCGTTGAGGATCGCGATGACGGTCGGCATGTCGGCCCCGCCGATCGGAATGATCAGCAGCACGCCGAAGAGCAGCGACATTCCGATGATGACCGGAAAGACGCTCGGTGCCCAGGCCGCCGTCGGATGCAGCACCAGCGCCACGCCCGCCACCGCGGCGACCCCAAAGAGGGCCAGGTTGGTCACGTTCTGCATCGGGTAGGTCACTGGCCGCTGCGGGATCCACTTCACTTCCTGCAGTTTGCCGGCGGCCAGGAGGCTGCCGGTGAAGGTGAGGAAGCCTAGGATGATCTCCACGATGATGGCGATCATCCGGAACGTGGTCAGGTTCTCGGGACCCTCGCCGAGCCAGAGATAGTACTTGGCGGTGCCGACGAGTCCGGCGGCGAGGCCGCCGAATGCGTGGGAGAGCGCGGTCCGCTGCGGCACCGCCGTGAGCGGCACCAGGGACAGCGGGACGCCGACCGCCACGCCCGCGAGCAGCGCCAGCACGATCCAGCCGTGGTGGATGACCTCCGGCTCCGCCCAGGTCGCGGCGATCGCGAGCGCCATGCCTGCGACACCCGCGTACACGCCGTTCCGGGCCGTCGCCGGGGTGTTCATCCAGTGCAGCGCGAAGACGAAGAGCCCCGTCGCGATGATGTACGCGAGCTGGACCAGTCCGTGGCTCATGGGCGGCCGCCCTCGCCCGGCTTGGTGTCGGTCTTGAACATCTTCAGCATCCGGTCGGTGATCAGGAAGCCGCTGACGATGTTGGTCATTGACGCGAAGAGCGCGATGCCGCCGAGCAGCCGGATTTCGGGCGGGTAGTCGGCCCCGGTGACGATGATGGAGCCCACGACGGCGATGGCCGAGATGGCATTGGTGATCGACATGAGCGGCGTATGCAGCAGCCGGGACACCCGGCGGATCACGCCCAGCCCGATGAACGTGGCGAGCACGAAGACGAACAGCTGGCCCCAGAAATCGGCGGCCGGCGCCGCTGCCGCGGCCTCGGTCGGCGTCATGTTCCCTCCTTGGCGAGTGCCTCACGGGCCCGCGCGTGCCGTACCTCGCCCGCGTGGGTGATGAGCGCCCCCTGCTGGATGTCGTCGTTGAGGTCGAGCCGGAAAGCGCCGTCCTTGCTGAACGCCTGCAGGAAGGCGGTGAGGTTTCGGGAGAAGAGCAGGCTGGCGTGGAACGGCATCGAGGCCGGCACGTTGAGCGGTGCCATGATCGTGACCCCGCCGCTGACGACGGTCTCGCCCGGCCGGGAGAGCTCGCAGTTGCCACCGCCCTCGGCGCCGAGATCGACGATGATGGCTCCCGGCTTCATCGACCGCACCATGTCCGCGGTGATGAGCCTTGGCGCGAACACGCCGCCGATGAGCGCTGTCGTAAGCACGACGTCCGACTGGGCCACCTGGGCGGCGAGGATCTCGCGCTGCCGGGCCTTGTCCGCGTCGGACAGATCCTTGGCATAGCCGCCGGCGGCGGCGGCGCTTTCCGTCAGCTCGATCCCGACGTACTTGCCGCCGACGCTCTCGATCTGCTCCTTCACCTCCGGCCGGACGTCGGTGGCGGTAATGTGGGCGCCGAGACGCTTGGCGGTCGCGATCGCCTGGAGGCCGGCGACCCCGGCCCCGATGACGAACACCTTCGCCGGCGGCACCATCCCGGCCGCCGTCATGAACATGGGGAAGTACTTATTGAGCTCCGAGGCCGCGAGGAGGACGCCCTTGTACCCCGCAATGTTGGCCATGGACGAGAGCGTGTCCATGCTTTGGGCGCGGGTGGTGCGGGGGATCGCGTCGGTGGCGAAGGCCGTGACGCCCCGCGCGGCCAGCGCGCGTACCACCGGCAGATTTCGAAGCGGCATCAGCGAGCCCAGGTAGACCGCGCCGGAGCGAAGCCACGCGACCTCATCCCGGTCGGCCGCGATCGACGGTGGACCCAGCTTCAGGGTGATGTCGGCGCCACGGAGGAGAGCGGCCGGATCGGGCTCGAGTACGACACCGACTTCGCCAAAAGCCTCATCGGCGTAGCCCGCCGCCACACCCGCGCCCGCTTCGACCGCGATCTCGTACCCGGCCTGCTTCAGCTTCTTGCAGGATTCGGGCACCAGCGCGACACGCCGCTCGGCAGGGGCGGTCTCCTTGGGAACTGCGATCCGCATCGGGAACTCCGGGCTGCTGGGGTAGGTCGTCTAATGTTACGCGGATTGGGGCGCGGTCAAGGCGGCATCGTGGGTCGGCGGCTACAGCTTGATCTTCGGCAACCTGAGATCAGGAATCGCGGCGGTGCTGAGCCGCTTGAGCTCCGCCTGAAGCTGCGCCTGCACCTCGTCGAGCCGTTTCTGCTGGGACGCCACTCGCTTGGTCGCCTCGGCCTGCAGCGTAGCGACTCGCTGTTTGACCGGGCCGACCTTGTCGTCGACGAGACTGTCCACCTTGGCCCGGGCCAGCGCTTCCGCCTTCGCCACTTCCTCGCCCACGACTGCCTCGAGCCGGGCCGCGATAGCCTTGTCGAGATTGCTGGTCACCGACAGGCGTGGGGCCTTGATCGTGCCGGAAACGTCGGCGGTCACGTCGAGCGTTTTGAGGCCGGAGACGACGCGCCATACGATCTGTTGCAGCGTGTTCCCCCGTGCGCCCGCGCTGTCGAGCGCCCACGCTGCCTGGTCGGCGGCAATCGCCCACCGGCCACGAAGCTGGTCCCCCCGGAGGGCGAACGTGAGATTGGCGGAGCCGCGCCCGGGCGTCAGCCTGAACGGGAGTCCCGGAATGTCGAACGAGGGCAGCTCGACGCCGCGGAGCCGGGCGGACAGCGAGTCCCTCGCGCTTGCCCCCACATGATCCACTACCGCCCCCACGTCGATGCCGGCGATGGCCGAGCCGGCAGCGCTCCGGCTCGCCTTCACCAGCATCGGCTTGCCGTAGAGCGCCGGCGCCGAGGTGAGTCCCTGAACCGACGCGCGGTAGGCGCCCTGCAACGGCCCGCCGGACTGATCCACAGTGAAGTCCATCTGGCCGAGCTGGAGGAGGAACGCCGGCCAGTTCTGCTCCTTCGGGAACATGAGCGTGGTCCCGGCCATGCGCAGACGCTTGGGGCCGGTTGTCTCTCGCGGCAGCAGGCCAGGGGGCATGTAGTGTCGGGCAAGCTCTGCCCAGTAGAGCGCCTGCTGGAAGCGGTCCACGCTCACCTTGCCGAAGAAGCCGTTGCCGATCTCGGGTGCCGAGAACGTCGGCAGCTTGAGGAGTGACTTGGCGAATGCGTAGTCCTTCCTCCGCGCGTCATCGAGACCGTGGACGCCGGTGCCGAGGAGCTGCACGCCCTGCCCCACCTGCCGCTGGAGCCCTTCCACTTGTTTCCTGGTCTGGTCGAGCCGGTCGAGCGTCTGTTTGACCGACTGCACCGCCTGCCTCGTGCCATCGAGTCCGAGCTTTCGTGGATCGGTGGCCTTCAAACGGGTCGCGAGCGCCGCTGCCGAGTCGATGCTGCCGCCGACGTCCAACGCCTTGAAGCCCTGTTCCAGCGCCTGGCGCGTCGAGTCGGTACGCGCCCCAAGGGCCTGCGCGGCGCGCACGGTTCCGAGTTGCGTGGGATTGAGCACGAGCTGCTTGATCGTATCGACCGGGGTGAGCTTGAGCAGGGGCACATCGAACTGCTTGGCCCACTGGCGCACCGCCCGGAGGGCCTGCGGGGCGAAACCGTCGCCGTTCACCGACTGCGCCGGCGTCTTGCGGGTGGTGCCGAAGCGCATCCCATGGAGCGCGAAGTTCTCGATCACCACCTTCTTTTCGGTCAGCGCCTCGGGATTCAGCTTTACGAGGATCTGTGCGGCTTCGACGAGGTTCCGCCGCGGCTCGAACGGATCGGCCACCTGGAGCGCCTCCAGACGCACCGACGCCTCGCTCGGAATGAGATCGAGCTTCCCGACATCCACCTGGGTGCCGAGGAGCTCGGTGCTCACCTCCTCGGTCGTGCTGCGCGCCACCGGTTCGGCGAAGAGCACCACCAGCAGCGCGAGGACCGCGAGGAGCAACAGCAGCGGGCCGATGGCCTTCCACCGGAAGACTTTCATCGCCATCGGTCAGTCCGGTCGGAACAGCTTGTAGACGTTGTAGACCTTCGATGCCGTCACCGCCTGATAGAACCGCGAGCGGCGCACTCGTTCCCCCACGGTGGCGCGATAGCGGGCGACGCCGTATCTGGCGGCGAAGAAGATCGGCAACGCGAGGATCATCCAGGCGACGACGCTTCCGAGTACCACGGTGTTGTTGAAATTGGTGTACGGAATGAGCGGCGTATTGTACCACGAGGTCCAGAGTCCTCTGAGCGAGGGCGAAGCCAGGAGGCTCCGGCCGATGGCGTCGAACACCGGATCGAAGAGGAAGCCCAGGGGGACAAAGAGCGCCCAGCCGAGCATGCCGCCGCCGAACGAGACGTTGAGCAGCACGATGAACGCGAAGACGATGAGGTTATGGACGTTGACGAGAGGAGTGAGACCCAGGGCGCTGCCCAGCGCGATCCCAGCGGCCACCTGTCCGGGCGTGCCGTCGGAGTGGAGCGTCTTGATGATGGACTGGAGGAGCTTGAGCAGCGCTAGCATGCGGGAAAGCTAGAGGCTTGCGGATCAGTGCGACAGAAGCGGGTCGCGCTGGGCGACGCCAGGCTTGCGCTCCGGACGCCGGGTTCGGGCACATCGGCGCCGGGCTTGCGCTCCCGGCATCACGGACATCCGGGAGCGTCCGGGGACCGGAGGGGGTGGCGCACCCGCAAGCGCGCGTCAGGCGGGCGGTCGCGTGCCTACTGGCTCTCCGGGACGCAGCCGCCTGCGGCGCGCGAGGATGCGTCGCCCCCTCCGGACCCGGACGCTCCCGATCCGCGACGGCCCGCCCGGAGCACGAGCCGGCGTCGCGGAACGGCGGCCTTTCTCCCTATCTTCCCGCATGCCTCGAACCCGCCGGGCGCCTCACATCCACAAGTTCGGCGGCGCGTCGCTGGCCGATTCCGCCGCCGTCCGCCATGCCGTCGACATCATCCATCGCCTGCGCCCGGAACCCACGGTCGTGGTGGTCTCGGCGATGGCGGGGACGACCGACGCGCTCCTTGCCGTGGCACAGCAGGCGGGTGCCGGCGACTCCCGCACCGTCGCGTCCTTGATCGCCCGCCTCCGCAGCCGCCATGCGGAAGTGGCGCGCGCGCTGCTGCCGGCCGGACGCGGCCGCGCGGAGGTGCTTTCGCACGTCGCCGAAGCCTTCGATGAGCTGGAAGCCCTGGCCCAGGGCCTGCGGCTCCTCCGCGAGCTGACCCCGCGCACCACCGACTATCTCGTGTCCCGAGGCGAGCGACTGAGCGCGCGTCTCGTCGCGGGCGCGCTCGACGCGGCTGGAACGAAGGCTCGATACGTCGAGGCCCTGGACGTCATCCACACCGACAACGCCTTCGGTCGCGCGGCGCCCGACTATTCCCGGACCGACCGCGCTGTGCAGCGGGTGATGGTGCCGCTGCTGGCCCGCGGCGTCGTTCCTGTCCTTCCCGGGTTCGTCGGCGCCACACCCGAGGGAGAGATCGCCACACTCGGCCGGGGCGGCACCGACCTCACGGCCACCCTGGTGGCTCGCGCGCTCGGAGCGTCCCGCGTCTCGCTCTGGAAGGACGTCCCGGGCCTGCTCACCGCCGATCCCCGCATCGTCCCCGACGCCAGGGTGATTCCGCAGCTGCATTCGCGCGAGGCGGCGGAGCTGGCCTACTACGGTGCCAAGGTGCTGCACCCGCGCGCCCTCATCCCGCTCACGGGTCGACGGGTGCCGATCTTCGTCCGCCCCTTCGGCGACCCCGCGTCTCCCGGCACCGAGGTGTCGGAACGGGTGGCCCCCGCTCGCTTCCCCGTGAAGGCACTCACGGCGGCGCTGGGCCAGGCGCTGGTCACCGTCACCGGTAACGGGATGCTCGGCGTTCCCGGCATCGCTGCGCGCACCTTCGCCGCCCTGCATGCGCGGCAGATTTCGGTCTCCCTCATCTCCCAGGCTTCCTCGGAGCATTCGATTTGCTTCGGCGTTCCCGACACTGCCGCCGCGGACGCGCGCGAGAGCCTGGAGCGCGAATTCAAGTCGGAGATCACCCGCGGTGAGATCGACGGCGTCGAGCTGGCGCTCGGCATGGCGACGATCGCGGTCGTGGGGCTGGGCATGCACGGGACGCCGGGCATCGCGGCGGGGGTCTTCTCGGCGCTCTCGGCGGGCCGCATCAACGTCGTGGCGATCGCGCAGGGATCCTCCGAGCTGAACATCTCGGTGGTGGTCGAGGCGTCGCAGGCGGGAGACGCGCTTCGCCGCATCCACGCCGCGTTCCAGCTTTCACGCATTGCCGGGGGGGCCGTCATCCAGCCCGAGCGGATGGAGATCATCCTGCTCGGCTTCGGCCAGATCGGCCGCGCCCTCGCCGGCCTCATCAGCCACGTCCGGCGGCCGGCGCTCTCCCTCCGCGTCGCGGGCGTGATCGACCGGTCGGGCTTCGTCTTCGAGCCGCAGGGCTTGAGCGCCGGACGTCTCGTCGCTCTGGTCAGGGAGAAGCGCCGCGGGCGTCGTCTCGCGAATCTGCCGAAGGGGAGGGCGGCCACCGCGGAGGAGGCAGTGGCGCACATGGCGGGTTACGCCTTGACCCGGCCGGTGCTCGTGGACCTCACGGCGGACGATACGTCCTCGGCGCTCGAGCTGGGCCTCACGCACGGCATGGATCTCGTGCTCGCCAACAAGCGACCTCTGGCCGGCCGCCGAGCGACCAGCGATTCCCTGTGGCAAACCGCCCGCGCGCGGGGCCGACGGATCCTGCACGAGGCGACGGTGGGCGCCGGCCTCCCGATCATCGACACCTATCACAAGCTGATCGAGTCGGGCGATCGAGTGGATCGCATCGAGGGCCTGCTCTCCGGCACGCTCGGCTATGTACTGAGCGAGGTCGGCTCCGGCACGCCATTCTCTCGCGCGGTGCGCTCGGCGATGAGCCGCGGCTATACCGAGCCCGATCCCCGCGACGACCTCTCCGGCATGGACGTCGGCCGCAAGGCGCTCATCCTCGGCCGGCTCCTGGGGTACACCGGCGAGCTCTCGCGCAGCGCGGTCGAGTCGCTCGTGCCCAAGTGGGGGCGCGCACTGCCGCTCGAGCGATTTCTCGAGCGGCTGCCGGAACTGGACGCTCCCTGGGAGCGGCGGGTTCGGCAAGCGGCGTCGCAGGGCGCGGTGCTGCGGTACGTGGCGACGGTGACGCCGGCCAAGATCGCGGTCGGGCTGCGGGCCGTACCCGCGTCGGGCCCGCTGGCGTCGATCAAGGGATCGGCCAATCAGCTCGTCTTCACCACCGCCCGCTACAAGACCAATCCCCTGGTGATCACCGGACCCGGGGCGGGGGCCGAGGTGACCGCGGCCGGTGTGCTCAACGACATTCTCCGGCTGGCCGGCGCGTGACTCCACATGGCGCCGTGACTGCGTTTGCTCCGGGCGGCATCGGCAACGTCGGGCCCGGGCTCGACATTGTCGGTCTGGCGGTCGCCGGCCTTGGCGACGAGGTGCGAGCGGAGTGGATCGAACGTCCCGGCATCACGATTCTCGACTCCGGCCATCGAGACCTCCCCACCGACGCGCATCGCCATACCGCGGGACTCGCGGGCCATGCCGTGGTCGCCGGCGCGGGAGCGGACATCCGCCGAGGTCGCGGGATCGGTCTCAGCATCCGGAAGGGCCTCCCCCTCTCGGGCGGTCAGGGCGGCAGCGCGGCATCGGCCGTGGCCGGCGCCGTCGCCGTCAACGCGCTCCTCGGTGGCCCACTCGACAGGACGGCGCTGCTCGAGGCGTGTCTGGTGGCGGAGGAAACGGTCGCCGGCCGCCATCTCGACAACATCGCGCCGTCCCTCCTCGGCGGCATCGTGCTCATTCGCTCGATGCATCCGATGGACGTGATCCAGCTCCCTGTGCCGGACGAGTTGGTCGTGGTGCTGGTCCGTCCCGAGCAGGAGATGCGCACGGCGGAGGCTCGCTCCGTCCTGCCCGCGCAGGTTTCGCGGGCGGTGGCGCTCCACCAGGCGGCGCAGGTCGGCGCGTTCGTCGCGGCGCTCGCGAGCGCGGACTACGCGCTGCTGGGCCGCGCCATCGACGATCGGATCGCCGAGCCGGCGCGCGCCGGTCTTCTCCCCGGCTTCGCCGAGGCCAAGGTGGCCGCCCTTGCGGCGGGCGCGCTTGGCAGCTCGATCTCAGGGAGTGGGCCGACCGCGTTCGCCCTGGCGCGAGGCGAGACCAGCGCGGCGCGCGTGGCGGCGGCCATGGTCGGCGCTTATGCCTCGCGTGGCCTGCGAAGTGACGCCAGAGTGGCGCGGGTGGACCGGGAGGGTGCCAGAGTGGTGCAGTCCAACGGAGCCACCACATGAGATTCGAGACCGCGCGCCCGCCGACCTGGCAGGCGTGCATCGCCTGCGGCAACGAGCTGCCCGAGCTCGACCCGCACCCTCGCTGCACCGTCTGCGGAGGGCTGCTGGAAGTGCACCATCGGCCGCCCAACGTCACCCGCGAGGAGCTGCTGCAGAAGTTCACCGAGCGCCGAGGGCAGCGTCCGGGCCCCACGGCCTCCGGCGTGTGGCGCTTCCGCGAGGTCGTCCTGCCCTCCGCCACCGAGGTGGTCTCGCACCCGGAGGGCAACACGCCGCTACTGCACCGTCCGGCACTGGATGCGTGGACGGGAATGGAGCGGCTCCTTCTCAAGCACGAGGGCTACAACCCGACCGGCTCCTTCAAGGACCGCGGGATGACGGTGGGAGTCACGCAGGCCTGCAGGGTGGGCGCCACCGCAGTCGCCTGCGCCTCGACGGGGAACACGTCGGCCTCGCTCGCGGCGTACGCGGCGCAGGCGGGGGTCCCGGCTCTCGTGTTCGTGCCAAAGGACGGCGTATCGATGGGCAAGCTGGCGCAATCGCTGGCGTACGGGGCCCGCACCCTCATGGTGCGGGGAGACTTCGACGACTGTCTCCGACTCGCGGAGGCGGCCAGCGCGCGCCTCGGCGTCTACCTCCTCAACTCGATCAACCCGTACCGCATCGAGGGACAGAAGACGATCGTGCTCGAGATGCTCCAGCAGCTCGGGTGGGACGCGCCGGACTGGATCGTACTTCCGGCGGGCAATCTCGGTAACACCGCCGCGTTCGGGAAGGCGCTGCGCGAGGCGAAGGCATGGGGGCTCATCTCCCGCGTCCCCCGCCTCGCGGCAGTGCAGGCGGCAGGGGCCGCGCCGTTCGCCAGGAGCTTCGAGGAGCGATTCGCGAAGCGGCACACCATGAAAGCGGAGACAGTGGCCACCGCGATACGCATCGGCGACCCTGCCTCCTACGATCGCGCGGTGATCGCGATCCGGGAGACGAATGGCGTGGTCCTGGCGGTGTCGGATGCCGAGCTGATGGAGGCGAAGGCCGCGGTGGACGGCTGCGGGATCGGATGCGAGCCGGCGAGTGCAGCCGGCGTGGCGGGACTGCGCGCGCTCGTCCGTGGAGGGATGGTCGATCCGGCGCAGCGCGTCGTGGCGGTGCTGACCGGCCACGTACTCAAGGATCCGGGAGTTCTATTGCAATACCACCGGGAGATGGACCCTCCGCCGCCCGGCGCCAATCGCCCGATCGAGATCGACCCGGAGCTGGAGGCGGTGGAGCGGGTGCTCGAGGGTTGAAGGACGGAAAGACGTCTTTCCGCCTTTACCTCTTCACCACCTTCCAGATCTTTCCGTTCTGATCCGCACTGATGTAGAGCGAGCCGTCGGGGCCCGCCGCAAGGCCGCTCGCGCGCAGATCGGTCGGCCCCTCGCGGCTGGCCGCGAACGTTTCGTACTCCCCCGTCGCCTTGCCGCCGGAGAATGGCGCGAAGACGACTCGATATCCAGCCTGCGGCAGCGGCGCGCGATTCCACGAGCCGTGAAAGGCGACGAATAGCCCGCCCTTGTACTTCTCCCCGAAGCCGTCACCCGCATAAAAGGCGAGGGCCAGGGGCGCCCAGTGCGCGGGGAACGGAATGACCGCATCCTTCGCTTTCGAGCAGCGGCCGACCTTCTTGCCATCACCGCCGTATTCGGGAGCGAGCACCTTGGCCTTGCTCTCGACGCTGTAGTAGCAGTAGGGCCAGCCGAAGTCGTCACCCTTGTTCGCCATCACCAGCTCCTCGGCCGGGTTCTGCGCGTTCCGCTCCGCGCTGAACCCCCAGTTGTCGCCGAGCTGGTCGCGACCATTGATCGCGGCATAGAGCGCGCCGGTCCCGGGCTGGATCGCCGTCGCCTCCGGGTTCCGCATCCCGGTCGCGTAGCGGTGGCCGGTCGCGAACGTCTGCCCTGCCTTGCTCGCGGAAAACTCCCACACGCCGGCGCGCCGCTCCAGCTCGGTGCAGGGATCGATCCCGGGCGATCCGGCCTTTCGATCGTTCTTCTGGCAGCTGTTCGTCGCCGAACCGATGCTCACGAACATCGTGTCACCCCCGCCGAATACCACGCTCTTCGCCTTGTGATTACCGTCAACCGGGAGATCGGAGACCATCGTCTCCCCTCGGCCATCGGGCTCGAGCTTGCCAGGCGTGAGGCGCCATCGGATGATGCGATCGTCGAGCGCGAGATAGAGAAAGCCGCCGTGGATCTCCACGTCGTTGCCGCCGCGGGGACCGAAGCTCTCCCGCTCGTCGGGCTTGCCGTCGCCGTCGCGATCGCGATAGGCCCGCACGCCGCCGCCGATACCGTGCCCCGATACCGCGGCGTAGAGCGCGCTGTCCGGCCCGACGACGAGCTGCCGTACCTGCCCCGCAGCGCCGTCGACCACCACGGCACAGAAGCCGTCCGGCAGCGTCAGGCCGCCATTGTCGGGGGCGCACGCGGGCGGAACCGTCATTGAAGAGCGGAATGCGACGAGAGCCAGCGGCGCGGCGAGCGCGAAGGCGGCGATCATCGGATTGAGGCGGATGCGAAACATGGCGAGGACCTGTTCGAGGATGGTGGAAACGGAGCCGAGACCCCGCGCGATCATGCCGGAAGATAGACCGGCAATGGCCGCCTGTGGGCGATTCCCGAGGGAAAACCGGCGTTTCCCTATTGTAAATTGGCGCCGGCCGTGTACTGTTTGACTCGGTAGTTTCGCCGGTTCTCGAGGCACGCAGGGTTCTCACACCCCAACGGGGAGACGCGCGATGGCCGCCAAAAAGAAGACTGCCAAACGGAAGTCCGCGAAGAAGACCGCCAAGAAGGCCGTGAGGAAGACCGCCAAGAAGGCGGCGAAGAAGAAGTCCGGCAAGAAGCGCACACCGAGCGCGGCGTTCATGAAGCCGGTCAAGCCCGACAGCGCGCTGTCGGCGGTGGTGGGCTCGAATCCTCTCCCGCGCACCGAACTGACCAAGAAACTCTGGCAGTATATCAAGCGGCACGGCCTGCAGGATGCCAAGAACCGCCGCGCCATCAACGCCGACGAGAATCTCCGTCCCGTCTTCGGGGGAAGATCACAGGTCACGATGTTCGACATGACCAAGCTCGTGAACAAGCACGTCAGCTGACGTTCGCGCACACCATCCGAAACAGGGGCATCCCCGCTGGGGTGCCCTTTTTCGTTGGCGGATCGCGGTGGCCCCCGTGACGCGGGAGGGGCGACGTCACTTTCGCGCTCGGATTTCTGCCCGTAGCCCTCGACCCGCGATCCACTATATTCCCCGCCCTATGGCCGGCGAATACATCTTCACGATGCGCGACCTCCGAAAGGTCGTGCCCCCTTCCCGAGAGATCCTCAAAGGCATCCACCTCGCCTTCTACCCCGGCGCCAAGATTGGCGTCCTCGGCGCCAATGGGGCCGGCAAGTCGTCGCTCCTCCGCATCATGGCCGGGGTAGATCACGACTTCCTCGGGGACGCGCGCCCGCTGGCCGGCACCCGCATTGGGTACCTGCCGCAGGAGCCGCACCTCGACCCGGCAAAGGATGTCCGCGGCAACGTCGAGGTCGCCGTGGCCGACCAGCGCGCGCTCCTCACGCAATTCGAAGCCCTGAGCGCCCGCTTCGCCGAGCCGATGGACGACGACGAGATGACCCGGCTCATGGAAAAGCAGGGAAATCTCCAGGAGCGGATCGACGCGCTTGGCTTGTGGGAGCTCGATCACAAGATCGACATGGCCATGGATGCGCTCCGGCTTCCGCCGGGCGAGGCCGACATCGATCGGCTGTCGGGCGGCGAGCGCCGCCGCGTCGCGCTTTGCCGGGTCCTGCTCGAGCAGCCCGACATGTTGCTGCTCGACGAGCCCACCAATCATCTCGATGCCGAGAGTGTGTGGTGGCTCGAGCGCTACCTCGCGGAATTTCCCGGCACGGTCGTCGCGGTCACCCACGACCGGTACTTCCTCGACAACGTCGCCGGCTGGATCCTCGAGCTCTACCAGGGCGCGGGCATCCCCTGGGAGGGCAACTACTCGTCGTGGCTCGAGCAGAAGCAGCGGCGCCTCGCGCAAGAGGAGAAGCAGGCTTCGGCGCGGCAAAAGACGCTGCAGCGCGAGCTCGAGTGGGTCCGGATGGCCCCGCGGGCCCGGCACGCGAAGAGCAAGGCCCGCATCACCCGCTACGAGGAGCTGCGAGAGGAGGCGGAGCGACAGGCCGAGGGAGCGGCGGAGATCGTCATCCCGGTGCCGGATCGCCTCGGCGACGAAGTGGTGATCGCGCGCGACGTGGCTAAAGGCTACGGCGACCGCCTCCTCTTCGAGAATCTCGACTTCGCGCTGCCACGAGGCGGCATCGTCGGCGTCATCGGTCCCAACGGCGCCGGCAAGACGACGCTCTTCCGCATGATCACCGGGCAGGAGACGCCGGATTCGGGCACGCTCACCGTGGGCTCGACCGTCCAGATCGCCTACGTCGACCAGTCCCGCGACTCACTCGACGCCGACCACACCGTCTACGAGGAAATCTCGGGCGGACAGGACCAGCTGCAGTTCGGGCGGCGGACGATCAACGCGCGCGCCTACTGCGCCGGGTTCAACCTGCGCGGCGCGGACCAGCAGAAGAAGGTGGGCACCCTGTCCGGCGGAGAGCGCAACCGGGTCCATCTCGCCAAGCTGCTCAAGAGCGGCGGCAACCTTCTGCTGCTCGACGAGCCCACTAACGATCTCGACGTAGACACCCTGCGCGCCCTCGAGGAGGCGCTCGTCGCGTTTGCCGGCTGCGCCGTCGTCATCAGCCACGATCGCTGGTTCCTCGACCGCATTGCCACCCATATCCTCGCGTTCGAGGGTAACAGCGAGGTCACCTGGTTCGAGGGGAACTATGCTGAATACGCCGCCGACTTCAAGCGACGGAAGGGCGTCTCTGCCGACCAGCCACATCGCCTGCGCTACAAGAAGCTGGTGAGGGCATGAAGGGTGAAGGTGAAACCCTTCTCCCATCACATAGGTCCGTTTACGCTTTAAGACCATGACGACCCCGCACAACCGCATCCCCTATCTTCCCGCCCGCATCGAGGGCCTCTCCACGCTCGCCATGAACATGTGGTGGAGCTGGAGCCGTGAGGCGCGGGGACTCTTCCGGTCGATCGATGAAGCCCTCTGGCATCTCACGCGGCACAATCCGCTCGAGCTGCTCTGCCGCGTCGAGCCCGCCCGGATCGCCGCGTGCGCCAGCGACAGCGATTTCCTGCGACGGTATGACGACGTCATGGTCCATCTGGGCCACGAGACCTCGAGCGGCGACACCTGGTTCGCGCACGCGCATCCCGAGCTGAACGGACGCCCTGTCGCGTATTTCTGCGCGGAGTTCGGTCTCCACAACTCGGTGCCGATCTATTCGGGCGGTCTCGGCGTGCTCGCCGGCGACCATTGCAAGGCCTCGAGCGACCTCGGCGTCCCGATGGTCGGCGTGGGACTCTTTTACATGAAGGGGTACTTCGACCAGAGACTGCGGCTCGATGGATGGCAACAGGACAGCGATGAGGAATTCGACATCAGCCTGACGCCGCTCATCCCCGTCTCGGGTAGTCGCCAGGAAGATTACCTCGCGACCGTCGAGACCTCCGGTCGTCCCGTGCACGTGCGGGCGTGGAAGATGATGGTGGGTCGAGTGCCGATCTACCTTCTCGACACCAACATCGAGATCAATCACCCGGATGACCGCGGCCTGATGAACAAGCTGTACGCCGGCGGCCCCGACCTGCGGCTGCGCCAGGAGTGGATCCTCGGGGTGGGTGGCGTGCGCGTCCTTCGCGCGATGGGGATCGACCCCGGTGTCTGGCACGCCAACGAAGGGCACGCGGCCTTCATGCTGGTGGAGCGGCTCCGCGAATGCGTCGTCCAGGGAATGAGTTACGCCGACGCGGTCCATGAGGTGCGGGGCCGCAGCGTGTTCACCACACACACCCCGGTGCCCGCCGGGCACGATTCGTTCTCGATCGATCAGCTCGAGGGCGTGACCGGGCCGGTGTGGAGCGACATCGGCATCGACCGCGAATCCTTCTTCGGTCTCGGCGCCCATCCCGCGCTACCGGACCAGTTTCACATGACCGTGACGGCGATGCGGCTCTCGGGGCACGTGAATGGGGTCTCCCGGCGGCACGGACAGGTCTCCCGCAACATCTGGCGCGAGCTCTGGCCGGCGAGACCCTGGGAAACCGTCCCGATCGGCCACGTGACGAACGGCGTCCATCTCGCCACTTGGATGGCGAGCCCGATCATGGCGCTCCTCGACCAGCACCTCGGGCCAGACTGGGGCGATCGCCTCGACGATCCCCAGCTGTGGGATCGGGTGCTTACGCTGGACCACGAGAAGCTGTGGGATGTCCACACCCGCCTCAAGCTGATCCTCGGCAACTTCATCCGGGAGGACGCCCGGCGTCGCTTCGCGGGCCAGCTCAAGGAAGCCGCCCAGGTCGTGGGAGCGGGAACGCTGCTCGATCCGACCGCGCTGACGATCGGCTTCGCCCGGCGGTTCGCCACGTACAAGCGAGCCAATCTCATCTTCCGCGATCTGGAGCGGCTGCGGCGTCTGCTGGTCGATCCGTGGCGGCCGGTGCAGATCATCTTCGCCGGCAAGGCGCACCCGGCTGATACTCCCGGCAAGGAAGTCCTGCAGAGCGTTTATCAGTTCACCCGGGACCCCGAGTTCGAGGGCCGCGTGGCCTTCCTCGAGGACTACGACATGCACGTCGCCCACCTCCTGGTCCAGGGGGTGGATCTCTGGATGAACCTTCCGCGCGTGCCTCTCGAGGCGTCGGGGACGAGCGGGATGAAGGCCGCGCTCAACGCTGTGCCCCAGCTGAGCACGCTCGACGGGTGGTGGCAGGAGGGATACGACGGAATGAGCGGGTGGGCCATCTCGCCAGCCGGAGAAGCCGAGGACGCCGACGCCACGGACGCCACGCAATTGTACCGCCTGCTGGAGGAGCAGGTCATTCCGCTCTATTACGCCCGCAACTCAGGCGGTGTGCCGCTTGGTTGGGTGGAGAAGATGCGGCACGCCCTGCGCCTCGCGGGCCGCCGCTTCACGGCACGGCGGATGGTCGAGAACTACGTGCAGGACCACTACGTGCCCGCGATGCGCGGGGATTACTCCGGTGACGATCCACCCACCGCATGACTTGGTCGGCCGCCCCGTCTTCCACCAGGCGCCGCTCGTCGCCGGCGGCCAGCCGGTCACCGTAGTCCACGTCACGGCGGAGTATTTCCCCTACGCTCGGACCGGAGGGCTCGCCGAGGCGGTGAGCGGCCTCGCGGCGTTCCAGGAGGCGGCCGGACTCAACGTTGCCGCCATTCTCCCACTGTACCGCACGGTGCGCGATTTCGAGCCCGACCTCGAGCCGATCGGCCCGCCTTTTCTCGTTCCGGTCGGACCCCGCAACGAGGAGGCGAGAATCTTTCGGGTGGCCGGAAGGACGCCGGGCCCGCAGGTCTACTTCATCGAGCATCGGGAGTTCTTCAACCGGCCCGGCATTTACGGCGAGAACGCCGTCGACTACCCCGACAACTTCCGCCGGTTCGCGTTCTTCGCGCTCGCCACGCTGGCCGCATTGCCTCGCCTCGTCTCGGGCCCGCTTCTCCTCCATGCCCACGACTGGCACACCGCGCTCGTTCCCGTCTACCTGCGGACCACGTTCGCGGCGGAGCCCCACGCGCAAACCGCCTCCACCGTACTGTCGGTCCACAATCCGGGTTACCAGGGCCACTTCCCGCCCGACGTGGTCCCCGAGATCGGCTTGCCCTGGACGCTCTACAACTGGCGCCAGCTCGAGTGGCACGGAAAGCTCAATCTTCTGAAGGGTGGACTCGTCTTCACCGACTTCACGACCACGGTGAGCCCGACCCAGGCGCAGGAGCTCCGCACGCCGGGCGGAGGATTCGGGCTCCACGACGTCTTCCAGGATCTCGGCGACCGTCTCGTCGGCGTGCTCAACGGCATCGATCAGCATCTCTGGAATCCGGCGGACGATCCGCAGATCACGAGCCCCTACGCCGACGAGCATCTCGACGGCAAGAAGAAGTGCAAGGCGGCGCTCCAGCGCTCGTTCGGCCTGCCGCAGCGGCGCAGGACGCCTCTGTTCGGAATGACCGGACGTCTCGTCACCCAGAAGGGGCTCGATCTCGTGCTCGACGCGCGCAGGCTGCTTTCCTCCGGCGCCCAGTTCGTCTTCCTCGGAACCGGCGAGCCGCGGTACGAGCAGGCGCTGGTCGATCTCGCCAGGGCCGCCCCCGACCAGATCGCCGTCCAGCTCGACTTTACCGACCGCCTGGAGCACCGACTGATGGCGGGGGCCGACATCTTCCTCATGCCGTCGCTTTACGAGCCGTGCGGGTTGACGCAGATGCGCGCGCAGCGCTACGGCTCGCCCCCGATCGTCCGGAACGTCGGCGGCCTTGCCGATACCGTCGAAGACCGGGTGACCGGGTTCTGCTTCGGGGCCTATACGGCGGATGCGCTCGAGGAAGCGGGGTTGCGGGCGATCAAGAGCTACGGCGATACGGCAACCTGGATCGCGATGATGCGGCGCGGTATGGCGCGTGACTTCAGCTGGGAACGCTCCGTCGCCACGTACATCGACGTCTACCGGCGCGCCCTCGCGTGGTCGGGGTCCGTCAGATGAGCCGGGGCCAGATGGATTTCGTCCTCACCCTCCACAGTCATCTGCCGTACGTCTTGAATCACGGACGGTGGCCGCACGGAAGCGACTGGCTCTGCGAGGCGGCGGTAGATACCTATCTGCCACTCCTCGAAGTGCTGCAGGACCTCGCGGCGGACGCGGTGCCCGCGCCAGTGACGATCGGCATCACACCGGTCCTGGCCAACCAGCTCGCGAGCGCCGATTTCGTGAAGGAGCTGGAGACGTTCTTCGAGCAGCGCCTCACCACCTGCGCCGAGGCGCCTGCATCGCTCGCCGTGACCGGCGACCGTGCCCTGCTCCCGCTCGTGGAGTTCTGGCGGGAGCGGCTGCTGAGACTCCGCCGCCGTTTCCACGAGGCGGGCGGCGATCTGGTCGGCGCGTTTCGCTCGCTCGAGGCCGCCGGTCGTCTCGAGATCATCGGCTCCGCGGCGACTCACGGCTTCCTGCCGCTGCTCGCGCGCGACGAGAGCATCCGGCTTCAGCTCGCCGTCGGCACCGCCGAGCACCGCCGGCTCTTCGGGCGCGCACCGGTCGGGTGCTGGCTCCCCGAGTGTGCCTATCGGCCCCGTGGCAGCTGGGAGCCATGGCCCACCGCACCACGCTCCGGCATGCGGCGGGGGATCGAGGAGCACCTCGCCGACGCCGGGTTCCGCTACTTCTTTGTGGATTCCCACCTCGCTTCCGCGGGACGGCCGCTCGGGCTTTCGGGCGATCCCGCCGGCGACCCGGGCATGCGCGACGTGCCGGAGCCACCGGTACCGGAGCCGGCCCACCGCTCTCCGTATCAGGTGTACCGCCTCGCCCAGACCCGCGGCACGGCGGACATCGCAGCGTTCGTGCGGGATCCGCGCGCGTCGATGCAGGTGTGGAGCCGGTTCCAGGGGTACCCTGGCGACGAGGCCTACCTCGAGTTCCACAAGATGCGGTGGCCCGGTGGACTCAAGCTCTGGAAGGTGACCGGCGCCGGCGTCGATCTGGGCGCCAAGGGTGTCTACGATCCCTCCGTGGCGCTCGCGCGCGCGCGCGGTCACGCGGAGCACTTCGCGTCGATCCTGGCCGGCATCGCCGCGTCGGAGCAGCGGCCCCGCGGCAAGGTGATGGTCGCGCCCTTCGACACGGAGCTCTTCGGGCACTGGTGGTTCGAGGGAACCGATTTTCTGGGCGCTACCTTCCGGACGCTGGCGCAGCGGCCGGGAGAAGTGCGGCCGGTCACCGGCTCGCGCCACCTCGCCGAGTACCCGGCCCGGGCCGGCATCCGTCTCCCGGCGGGATCGTGGGGTGCCAACGGCGACTTCTCCATGTGGCTCAGCGATCGAACCGCGTGGACCTGGGAGCGGCTCTGGCCCCTCGAGGCAGCATTCTGGGACGCGGCGCCACGGGCGCTCGCGTCACCCGCTGCCAGGCCGGTGCTCGAACAGGCCACCCGCGAACTCCTCCTGGCACAGTCGTCGGACTGGCAGTTCATCATCTCGACCGGCGCGGCCGCTGACTATGCCGAGCGCCGGTTCCGGGAGCACTGCTCGGACGCGGAGGCGCTCGTGGCCGCCTTGCGCGACGGGGGAGACGACGCCCTCGGGCCGGCCCAGCGCCGGGCCGCGGTCCTGGCCCAACGCGATCATCTCTTTCCCGATGTGATCCCCGCCGTGGCCGCCGCGCTTGGCGGCTCGCGGTCGCTGGCGCTCGGCTGAGGATGACGCCGCTCCGTTTCGCGTTCGGGATCCATCTCCACCAGCCGGTGGGCAACTTCGATCACGTCTTCGCGCAGCACGTCGATGACGTCTACCGGCCGCTGCTCGAGACGCTCACCGATCGCGAATTCCTCCCTCTCGTGCTGCATCTGTCGGGGCCGCTGCTCGAATGGCTCGAGGACCACGAGCGGGGGTATCTCGATCGGCTCGGACGCCTGGTGGCCGACGGAAAGGTGGAGCTCCTCCTCGCCGGCTTCTACGAGCCGGTGCTCGCTTGCCTTCCCCGGCGCGATCGCCTCGAGCAGATCGGGTGGATGCGGGACACCGTCCGCTCGCGCTTCGGGGTCGAAGCGGTAGGGCTCTGGCTCACCGAACGAGTCTGGGAACCCGACCTGGCCGCCGACCTCTCGGACGCAGGCGTCCGGTACGCCCTCGTCGACGACCGGCACTTTCTGGCGACCGGCTTTCGCGCCGACCAGCTCCACGCGCCCTTCTGGACCGAGAGCGATGGGAAATCGGTCGCCCTGTTCCCCATCGACGAACGGCTTCGATACCTGATCCCGTTCCGCCCGCCGGAAGAGACCGCCGATTACTTGCGTGGGTTGCGCAGCGCGGGCCATGGCCTCGCGGTGCTGGCGGACGACGGAGAAAAGTTCGGCGGGTGGCCGGGCACCAAGGACTGGGTCTACGGGCAAGGCTGGCTCGACCGCTTCCTCGCGACGATCGGAAGACTCGTGGAAAACGGCGAGGTGAAATTGAGCCGGCTCGACGAGGCGCTGCTCACGGTGCCCAGCGGCGGCCTCGCCTATCTGCCCACCTGCTCCTACCGGGAGATGGAGAGCTGGTCCCTGCCACCCGATGCCGCGATCAGGCTTTCACGGCTGGAACGCGATCTCGGCGAAGCCCGATCCTCGGGGCCGGACGGCGCCCTCATCCGGGGGGCGCACTGGCGCAATTTTCTGGTGAAGTATTCCGAATCGAACCGGATGCACAAGAAGATGCAGGCGCTCTCCTCCCTGTGCCGCGAGCTGGGCGACGATGCCGACGTCCGCCGCGCCATCGGCCGCTCGCAATGCAACGACGCGTATTGGCACGGCGTCTTCGGCGGACTCTATCTCCCGCACCTCCGCGACGCTATCTGGCGCAACCTCGCCGCCGCCGAGGCGCAGCTCCGGCGCGGTGAGGGGCTGGCATGGACCCGGCTGGACCTCGACGGCGATGGCCACGACGAGATCTGGATCCATTCGGCCGCTTTTTCGGCGCTGGTGAGTCCGCATCGAGGCGGCGCGATCGAGGAGTACACCGTCTTTTCCCGCGGGATCAACTACGCCAACGTGTTGACTCGCCGCCGCGAGGCCTATCACGACCTGGCGCTGGAGCGTCAGGCGGAGTCGGGCGGGCATGGCGGAGGGGGGGCCGCCAGTATCCACGACATCGAAGAGGGGGTCCGGCTCGACGAGCGGCCACCGCTCGATTCCGAGGACCGTGCACTGGTCATCGAACGCATCCTCCCGAAAGGGGTCGGGTTCGCCGATTATGCCAGCGGGGCCTATTGGCCGGTGCTCTCCTGGGCGCGGCGGGGAGGCCAATGCACGGTCGCTCGACGCAGGGGCGGCGTTGAGGTCGAGTGTGGCATGGATGGACAGCGGGAAGGATTCCGCAAGCGCATCCGTTTCGAGCCGGAGGGGCGCATTGTCCTGAGCTACGAATGGAGCACGACACTCGCGGACCCCGAAGATTTCTTCGCACCGGAGTTCTCGATAGCCGGCGACCTGGAGCTCCTGTCCACGCCCCCGGTGGAAGAGTGGCGCTTTGCCATCGAGACCGTCGCCAAGTCGGAACGAGGGCTCGACCGGACCCGCCAGGGCGAATCGGTCACCCTACGGTGGCCGATTCGCCTCGGCAAGGCCCGGATCGAGATTCCATCACCAGGATAGGGCGGGCCCGGGTCAACCCTCGCCGGCTTTGACCGCCGGACGGCCTGGCGCAAGCTTGCCATCGCTCCTTCCCTTCACGTACGAATAGATCTCCTGAATCTTGTCCATCTCGAGCCCGAGTGAGCACCAGGCGGGCATGCCCTTCGCGGGCCGTCCCGAGCACACGGTGCTGATGAATAACTCTTTGCTGTTGATCGGCCCGTCGGGCTTGAGCGACATGATCAGATGCGGGGCGAGCGTCGTACCGGTGACGTCTTCACCGTGACAGCGGGCGCAGTTCAGGTTGAACTGCTTCCAGCCCTGATACACCTCTTGCGACACGGTGTCGCGCGGAGGCTGGTGGTAGGCGTCCCGTAGCGGAGCATCGGCGGACGCGGACTGCTGGGCGCCGCTGTCGGAGGACTGCTTGGCTCCGGTATCGGAAGCGGATTTCTGGGCCCCGGTGTCGGCGGCGGACGTGGTTGGCGCGGTCTTGTTCGCGGTTGTGGGTTTCGGGCCCGCGGGCTTTACGGCCGAGGGCGTGCCGGCCGAGTCACTCTTGGCGGTGCTGCCCTTCTTGGAGCTGTCCGTCTTCGTCGTGGTGTCGGTGGGCTGTGGCGTGGGAGCCGGCGCCGCGGCAGCAGCAGTCGTGTCGGGAGGTGCGCCTCCGGTATCGCTCTTGGGCACTCCGCCCTTACAGGCGGCGAGCAAGAAGAGCGAAGCCACCGCCGCCGTCCACACTCTCCCGGCCGGAAGCGAGGCGCCGGACGCCGGCTCGCGAGATAAAGCGCTCATTCGACCTTCCTTTCACGGTCGGGGCCGGACATTCCGGCCAGTCAACCTACCTCTCCCTCATAACCCAAAAATCAGTGAATGTCCACCGGTTTCGTAGTGACCCGGGTCACGGATCTGGATCTGACGGCGGCCCTGTGCGGCGTTATCATTCACCGCCATGAGAGACGCCGTCGCAACCTCCGTGACCCTCGGCCTCGTTCAGCACCGGTGCGTCGACGATCCCGGCGAGAACATGCGCAAGGCCGTTCACGGCCTTCGGCAGGCGGCAAAGAAGGGCGCTCAGATCGTCTGCCTGCAGGAGCTCTTCCGCAGCCAATACTTCTGCCAGACTGAAGATCACCGGCATTTCGCTCTCGCCGAGTCCATCCCAGGTCCGTCCACCGATATCCTCGCACCGCTGGCCGCGGAGCTCGGTGTCGTGATCATCGCCTCGCTTTTCGAGAAGCGGGCGGAGGGACTCTACCACAACACGGCGGCCGTCATCGACGCGGACGGGACGCTTCTCGGCAAGTATCGGAAGATGCACATCCCGGACGACCCGCTCTACTATGAGAAATTCTACTTTACGCCGGGCGATCTCGGGTTCAGAAGTTGGGACACCCGGTTCGGTCGTATCGGCGTCCTGGTGTGCTGGGACCAGTGGTACCCCGAGGCCGCGCGACTCACCGCGATGAGTGGTGCCCGGATTCTCTTCTACCCGACGGCGATCGGATGGCTCCCCGCAGAAAAACGTGAGCACGGCGCCCAGCAGCAGGCGGCGTGGGAAACGATCCAGCGGAGTCACGCCATTGCCAACGGCGTGTACGTCTGCGCCGTCAATCGGGTCGGGCACGAAGGCGAGCCGAAGAGCGGCATCGAGTTCTGGGGCGGCAGCTTCGTGTCGGACCCGGGCGGCCGGATTCTGGTGAAGGGCGGCGAGGGCGAGGAGGTTCTCACCGCCACCTGCGATCTCGGCATGGTGGACGTGAGCCGGACTCACTGGCCCTTCTTGCGCGATCGCCGCATCGATGCCTACGGCGACCTGACGAGACGATATCTGGACTGAAAGAAGTGAAGGGTCCACCATGCCCCCAACTCCCACCCAGCTCGGCTACCGGATGCCCGCCGAGTGGGAGCCGCATCGCGGCACCTGGCTCAGCTGGCCCCACAAGGAGGCCTCCTGGCCCGGCAAGTTCGATCCGGTGCCGGGAATCTTCGCCGCACTGGCTCGCCATCTTGCCGACCACGAAGAAGTCCACATCAACGTCGCCGGGCAGCCGATGGAGACCCGCGCGGCCCGCGCTCTCGATGCCGCCGGCGTGGACCGCCGGCGCATCGTCTTTCATCACATTCCCACCGATGATGCCTGGTGCCGCGATCACGGACCCATCTTCGTGCAGCGCGGCTCGCGCGCGCGGCGCGAGCAGGCGATCCTCGATTGGGGATACAACGCCTGGGGTGGCAAGTATCCGCCGTATGATCTGGACGACGTCGTCCCCACCCGCATCGCGGCCGAGCTCCAGCTGCCCCTCTACGAGCCCGGCATCGTCCTCGAGGGCGGCTCGATCGACGTGAACGGCCGCGGCACGCTGATCACCACCGAAGCCTGCCTGCTCAATCCCAACCGCAATCCGGCACTCGGCAGGGACCAGATCGAGGAGTATCTCCGCGCTTATCTGGGCGTGTCGAAGATTCTCTGGCTGGGCGACGGCATCGTGGGCGACGATACCGACGGGCACGTGGACGACATCACGCGCTTCGTGGGCCCCGACACCGTGGTCACGGCGGTGGAAGACGACCCCGCGGACGAAAACTACGAGCCGCTCCAGGAAAACCTGGAACGGCTCCGAGGTATGACCGATCAGGACGGCCGGCCGCTCCGCATCGTGCCCCTCCCGATGCCACGGCCACTATACCAGGACGGGCAACGTCTGCCCGCCAGCTACGCGAATTTCTACATTGCCAACGGCGTCGTGATGCTCCCGACCTACGACCCCGGGCGCGACGCCGACGCGGCGGCCACCCTGCAATCGCTTTTTCCCGACCGGACGGTGGTCGGCGTCGACTGCACCGATCTCGTCTGGGGACTCGGTGCCTTCCACTGCGTCACGCAGCAGTGGCCCGCCTGAGTCAGGACTTCTTCCAGGTTCCCACGAGTGCCGCATGCCGCCCGCCGCAGCTATCCATGCCGATCCCGGCGACGTGCAGCTCGTCGGCCGCGAGGCTCACGGTGTAGCGCGCATCCGCCGTCTGGCAGGCGCTGCCGGACGTGTCCGCGGGGAAGATGAGGGTATCGCCCTTGAACTGCGCGCGGCCCTTCATGTCCACCGAATCGGGCCACCGGGGAGATGGAAGCATCAACTCCACACCGCCGTTGGATGCCAGCTTCATCTGTACCTCGCCCTCTCCGTACAAGTCGCGTTTCCAGGTTCCGGCGTACTTCGCTCCTTCACCGCATCCCGCAAGCGGGAGCAGCAGGGCCAGGAGCGCGAAGAGCCGCAGGTAGGAGACGGGCATGGGACGATGGATCATGTCGGTGTCCTCCATTGATATGTCGATGGACCGCCGTCCTTCAGAGAAGCCGAGCTAGATCTCAGGCCGGCGCCCTGCGCCGGCAAATCATCGGAAGAGGGTGCAGAATATAGTGGCGCAGTCGGTCCCGCCCAAAGAGGATGAGGTCTGGCCCGGGGCAGGAGCGGCGGTTCGGACACTCGAATCGCGGAAACCGGCTCGAAGGGCGGCCCCAACAGCGTTGGACGACATAGCGCTCCGGCGGGGGTGACACCGGGCATTCGCTCCCGCCCACATAATGGAAGGCGGGCCCCGCCAACGCCAGAGGGGCCCGCCTTCTCCTTGTCCCGTCTACAGTTACTGCCTCGGCAGCGTCTCCGCGTTGGGGATCGGCAACGTCGAGAAGATCGCATCCGGCGGACTCCCGCCGGGGCGGTCGATCGGCAGGGTATTGAGCCGGCCGTAGTGCCGCGCGTCGATCCAGCGGTGCCCACCCTCATAGAGGAGCGAGTACGTCTTGTTGTAGAGCAGCTCGGTGAGGGCGGCGTCCTGATTGGCGAAACCACCGAGCGCCGGCAGCCCTCCGGAAAGTGTGCGGACAGTATTGATATCCGTCAGCGCCGAGCTCAGATCGTTGAGACCGATGTTCGCCTCGGCTCGGAGCAGGAGCAGCTCCTCGTTCTTGATGATCGGTATGGGCGATGAGGGACTGGGATAGCGAATCCAGCCTAGGGCTGAAGTCAGGCCTCCGGCACTTTGGGGCTGACGGGGAACGGTCTTGGTCACGAATCGCCGGTCGGGGGTCACGCCGTCGGTCTGGAGCTGTGCCCCGGCCTGGATCGACGGGTGCACGAAGTTTTCGCCGTTCTGCGGATCGATCGAAAGGGAGTTGGCGAAGTCTCCCGCGCCGGTCCCGTAGCTCATGTAGACGCCCGCGGACAGCTCGCCCGATCCATTGACGAACGACCCAGCCAGCGCGGTGAGCGCGTCGGCGAACTGGTTCTGATACACAGCCACACGCGCGCGCAAGCCCCGGTTGAACTCGGCGAACGTCGTTGGTGTATCGAATCCCGTGAAGCCCGGCGGGAGGGTGAACGGGAACGCCGCCCCACCGGCCGCCAACTCGGACTGACCCTCGTCGAGCAGCTGGGTCACGTGGGCAAAGGCTTCCGCGTTGCTCACGAACGGCGCCGGCGGCGCGGTGACATCCGTGCCGACGTCGATCGGTATCGAGTCCTCCGTGTGTGTGTCGAGAATCAGCAGGAAGTCCAGCGCCTGGATCGTCTTGACGTAGCCCGACGTCGCGCTCTGCTCCTCCGCCGTCAGCGCCTCGGCGGTGGACAACACCGCGAGCAGGTTGCTGCCGGTCCTGATCGAGTTGAACTCTTCGGCCCAGTGATCGCCACCGAACGCGCCGCCGCCAGGGTCGAGTGGACCCTGGAGCAGCTCACCGGTGAAGCGCGGATCGGACCCGTCGAACCGGTAGGCTTCCCGGCCGAGAATGCCCAGGTCGAGGGCGAAATCGGCGAATTCCTGACGGAGGGAGATCAGTATTCCGTTGGCGGTGGCCGATACCTGCGCCCGGCTGGGATTTTCCCCGATCTCGTCGGGGCTGTTCGGATTGGTGTTCAGATCGAAACTGCAGGCCCCCGTGCCGAGAGCGGCGAGCAGGAGCAGCGCGTGCGTCTGTCTCATGGTCGTCCTCATGGTCAGAAGCCCAGGTCGACGGAAAAGTAGAAGCTGCGAGTGGGCGGGAACGGCGCCACGTCGATGTTTCGGACGATGGCCTGGTTGCCGAAATTGCTCACCTCGGGGTCGAGCCCGCGATAACCGGTGAACCGAAGGAGGTTGCGTCCGGACACCGACAGGCGCGCATACCGCACCGACGAGCCGAAGAGGCCTCGGGTGATGTTGTCGGGAAGGTTGTACGCCAGGGTCACCTCGCGAAGCTTCAGGTAAGAGGCGTCCTGCACATAGGTCTTGGTGAGCCCATTGCCGAAGTCGATCTGCCGCTGGCGGCCCGCGGTCTCGAAATCGACACTGTTCTGACCGGCGTCATACAGGAACTCGGTCAGGTTGACCACGTCACCGCCCTGCTTCCAGTCCCACAGCATCGCGAAGCTCAGATGCCGATACTGCACGTCATTCGAGAAGGACATCTGGAAGTCCGGCGACGCGTCTCCCACCTTGCCTTCGGTCCCGATGATCTGGGTGGCCGAGCTGTCCTGCTCGATCTGGAAGGCGCCGAGCGAGGTACCGAAGCCGCCGGTTTGAAAGGTCGGCACCGTGAGCTTGGTGACCTTGCTGACGTTTCGCGAGAAGGTCGTGGTGAAGATCCAATTTACGTTGCGGGACTGCACCGGAGTCACCGCGAGCGAAGCCTCCACGCCCCGGTTCCGGAGCTTGCTATCGGAGCTGAAGATGCGGGTTGCCTGTCCGGAACTCGGCGGCAGGGTCTGCTCCAGCAGCAGGTTGCTGATGGTGCGCTGGTAGGCCGACACGCTCAGCAACGACCGTCCACCGGCGAGGGTGGCGTCGAAGCCGGTCTCGAACTCGGTCTGGGTTTCGGGCCGGATCAGCGGGTCGCCGGCCCGCGGGCCGGGGAACGTACCGAAGAGCCCGCCGATGGTACCGGTGGTGTCGGGGGAGAACTTGGTGCCGAAGAGCGGCTGGTTGCCCGTCTGCCCGAAGGCGCCGCGCAACTTGATCTCGTCGAGCCCGCCGAACGGCTTGATGATACGGTATGACGCCGCGGCCTTGGGGTAGAAGAAGAACTTGTCCGTATTCCCGTTGGTGCTGCTCCGGTCGGCACGGATGCCCGCGGTAAGGAGCAGCCGGCGATTCATCAGCAACAGCTCTTCCTGACCGTAGACACCCAGGTCGCGCGCCGGCCGCTCGTCCTGGAACACGGTCTGGCTCGTCGCCTGATCGGGGTTATCCTGACCCTCGAGAAGCGTCCGGGCGAGAATCGAGGTCGCGTTGAGCTTGCGGTCTTCGTACTGCACACCGGCCGACAGCGTGTTCTGGAATGCGCTGGACTCGGGGACGTAAGTGTAGTTCGTGTTGACCGCGAGATTGAGGTTCAGGTTCGAGGCCTTCCCGAGAACCACCGTGCCCGGCTGGCCGTCGTTCGGCTCGTATTCGAGTCCCGGCGGTGAGACGAAGTCGTTGTCCTGCTCGAAGTAATCGGCCCCACCGATGGCAATGACCTGCAGCGTGTGATGCGCATTGGTGACCACCCCGATCCGCGCCGTCAAGGTACCCAGTGCCCGCCAGGTATCCTCATCGTTCTTCAGGAACTGGAAGGTCTGGAGGGGATTACTGCGCTCGAACGGATTCAGCGGGAAGTCGGATGGGACCAATGAGTCACCCACCTGGGCGGGTTGGAGGTCCACGAAGTTCGGGGTGAACGGGAAGACCAGGTACGGGCTCGTGCCCGAGTTGTCGTTGTTGGAGAGCCCGCGCTTCGAGTTGCTGTGGATGACATTGGTGTTGGCGCTCAGGTGGATCCAGCTCGACAGCTCCTGGTCCACGTTCACTCGCATCGACTGCTTCTTGTACCCGGTATTGGTCGCGATGCCCGGCTCGTTCTTGACCAGGCCGGAGATGTAGTACTTGGTCTGATCGGTGCCGCCGCTGACGCTGGCGTCGGTTTCAGTGCTGAGCGCGTGGCGCCCGTAGAGCTCGTCCTCGAAGTCGAACGTCCTGCCCTGCTGGAACGCCGCGGTCACGCTCGCCGTGTCGGTAAATACGCTGAGCGCGTCTTCGAGCGTCGCGAAGGTCCGCTGGCCCAGGCTATTGGCCTTCGAGGTGGTGCCGAACCGCTGGGTGATGTTGAACTGCGGCTTGCCGGTCTGGCCATGTTTGGTCGTGATGATGATGACGCCGTTGGTGGCCTTGGAGCCGTAGATGGCCGCCGCCGAGCCGCCTTTCAGGACCTCGATCCGCTCGATATCCTCGGGATTCAGATCGGCGATGCGGTTGACCGGGTTGTCCTGGTTGCGCGGGTTGCCACCGGCCTGCGCGGCGGTCACGGCATTGGCGCCGTTGGGAATGGCGTCGTCGCTCACCGCCACCCCGTCCACCACCCAGAGCGGATCGACCGAAGCGTTGATCGTCGAGACGCCGCGCAGGTTCACCTGCACGCCGCCGCCCGGCGCGCCGGAATTGGCCTGGATGAGCGCGCCCGGAATCTTGCCCTGGAGCGCGCTCTCGAGGGTTCCAGTGGG
Organism: uncultured Gemmatimonadales bacterium; assembly: GCA_963722825.1. Lineage (GTDB taxonomy): Bacteria > Gemmatimonadota > Gemmatimonadetes > Gemmatimonadales > GWC2-71-9 > CAVVWJ01. The sequence goes on along the minus strand of CAVROI010000003.1, from coordinate 1,489,361 downwards.
CGCCCTGGTCAGCTCGTCCGCGTTGACCGTGGCGACCGCATTCGGGAGGTTGGTCTTCTCGATGCCGGTGGACTGGCCGGTGACGACCACCTCCTGGAGGTGGAACGGATCGGGCTCGAGCGCCACGCTCTCCGTGGCATCGCCGGCCGCGACCGTGTCGGTCACGCCCTTGAAGCCGATCGCGCGGAACACCAGGATGGCCTCGCCTGCCGGGGCGTTGAGCGAATAGCGCCCGTCGGCCGAGGCTTGCGCCACGATGCGCGTCCCCTGGACCGCGATCGTCGCCTCGCCGATGCCCGCGCCGGTCTGGCTGTTGGTGACCTGTCCGGCGATCTGGCGGACCTGTGCCGAGAGTGTCGGCATGCCCAGCAGACCGATGGAAAGAGAGAGAAGGACTCCGAACTCGCGCTTGGCCATGGCGCCTCCGAGTCGCAATGTGTTTGTGACAAATTCGGTGCAATACACTGCAACTGACGTTTCGAAAGCGCAAGCAGGCACAGAGGCATCCCGTGCATCACGACCCTACGAGTCGGAGATCGGTCAGGTGTCGCGGTGCTCGTTTTGGAACACGGTTCCAGACGCGACGGTGGCGCGGCAGGCGTTGGGCCGAAGATGGTACAGCCAATGGTTGACGTCGGGCGCATCGATCAGGGCGAGGTCGGCCGCCTTGCCTGCCTCGATCGACCCGATCCGCGACTCCAGGCCGACCGCTCTCGCCGCGTAGATGGTCCCGCCCTTGAGCGCCTCGGCCGGAGTCATGCGCTGCATCGTACAGGCCAGTGTCAGCGCGAGTGGGAGGTGGTAACTCGGCGCCGACCCGGGATTGAAGTCGGTCGCGACAGCAACCGCCACGCCGGCGTCGATGAACTTTCTGGCCGGCATCGGCCGTTGACCGAGATACATCGAGGCCAGCGGCAGGCTCACCGCCACCACTCCCGCGCGCGCCATCGCGACAATTCCCGCGTCCGAAGCGAACTCGAGATGATCGGCCGACACCGCGCCGACTTCAGCCGCGAGCTCCGCCCCTCCGCCCGACGTGAGCTGGTCGGCGTGAAGCTTGGGTCGAAGCCCGGCTTTCCTCCCCGCCGCGAAGAGGCGGCGGGCCTCTTCGACACCGAACGCCGACTCCTCGACGAAGACATCGCAGAACACGGCCAATCCCGCCTTGCCGATCTCGGGAATGAGCTCGTCCACCAGCAGCGCGATGTACCCGGCGCGATCCTCGCGCCATTCCACCGGGACCGTATGCGCCCCGAGAAACGTCGGGACCAGGCGCACCGGCTGCCGGCCCGCAAGCACGCGATAGACCTCCAACAGCTTGAGCTCGTTCTGGCGATCCAGCCCGTACCCGCTCTTGCATTCGACCGTCGTCACGCCGAGAGACAGCATCCCGCGAAGGAAACCACCCGCTCGCTCGGTCAACTCGGATTCGCTCGTCTCGCGCGTGATCCGAACCGTGCGGGCGATGCCGCCGCCGTTTCGCGTGATATCGAGGTAGCTGCGCCCCCGCATCCTCTCTTCGAACTCGTCGGCGCGCCATCCGCCGAAGGCGAGATGCGTGTGGCAGTCCACCAGCCCCGGGATCACCAGCGCTCCCTCGGCGTCGATGACTTCGGCGCCGCGATACTCGGACGGCAGGTCGCGGCGCGCGCCGGCCCACCGGATCGTATCACTGTCCCACGCAACCGCCGCATCGGCGATCGGATGGATGTCGCCCTGGCCGCCCTCGGCGAGGCAGGTTGCCAGTTGACCGATGTTCTGCAGGAGTTTCATTGGACGTGGTGAATTGGCAGACGTGGTGAATTGGTGACCCCTCAGTCGATCATCGGCAGGTCGACCCCCCGCTCTCGCGCCGTCTCGATCGCGACGTCGTACCCCGCGTCCGCATGGCGCATCACCCCGGTACCTGGATCAGCGGTCAGCACCCGCTCGAGCCGACGGTCGGCGATCGTCGTTCCATCGGCGACGGCCACCATCCCGGCGTGGATCGAGTAACCGATGCCGACCCCGCCCCCGTGGTGCAGCGAGACCCAGCTCGCCCCGCACGCCGTATTGAGAAGCGCGTTGAGCAACGGCCAGTCGGCGATCGCGTCGGATCCGTCCTTCATCCCCTCGGTCTCACGGTTGGGCGACGCGACCGACCCGGTGTCGAGATGATCGCGCCCGATCACGATCGGCGCACGCACCTTTCCCTTGCGAACCAGCCAGTTGAATCGCAACCCCATCTCCGACCGTTCCCCGTACTCGAGCCAGCAGATCCGGGCCGGAAGCCCCTGGAACTGCACCCGTTCCTGCGCCTGCCGGATCCAGCGCGCCAGCGACTCCTTCCGCGGAAACGTCTCGAGGACCGCTCGGTCGGTCTCCGCGATGTCGGCGGGGTCGCCCGAAAGCGCCACCCAGCGGAACGGCCCGGCGCCTTTGCAGAAGAGCGGCCGGATGAACGCCGGCACGAAGCCGGGGATAGTGAACGCCTCCGGCATCCCGCGCCGGTCGGCCACCTGGCCGCGGAGGTTGTTCCCGTAGTCGAAGGTGACTGCTCCTTTCTGCTGCAGCTGGAGCATGGCGCGCACATGCGTCACCATCGAGTCGAGCACTCGCGACTCGTATCCGCCGGGATCGCTCGCGCGCGCGACGGCCGCCGTCTCCAGGGTGAGCCCGACCGGGATGTAGCCGATCCGAAGATCGTGCGCCGATGTCTGGTCGGTCAGCACGTCGGGCACCACGCCGCGCCGGACCAGCTCCGGGAGGACCTCGGCGATGTTCCCCACCAACCCCACCGAGAGCGCCTCGCGGCGAGAGCGCGCCTGCTCCACCAGCGCCAGCGCCTCATCCAGCTCGTGCGCGATCCGGTCGCAGTAGCGCGTGTCCACTCGCCGCCGGATCCGCGACTCGTCCACATCCACGCCGAGGAATGCGGCGCCATTCATCGTCGCCGCGAGCGGCTGCGCACCGCCCATCCCGCCGAGGCCGGCAGTCACCACCAGGCGGCCCTCGAGGGTTCCACCGAAATGCTGCCGTGCACACTCGGCGAACGTCTCGTAGGTTCCCTGGAGGATCCCCTGGGTCCCGATGTAGATCCATGATCCGGCCGTCATCTGGCCGTACATGGTCAGGCCAAGCGCGTCGAGCCGCCGGAACTCGTCCCAGGTAGCCCATCGAGGCACCAGGTGCGCGTTCGCGATGAGCACCCGGGGAGCCTCGTCGTGGGTCCGGAACACCCCGACCGGCTTCCCGCTCTGCACGAGAAGCGTCTCATCGTTTTCCAGACGGCGCAGCGTGGTTACGATCCGCTCGTAACAGGTCCAGTCACGCGCGGCCTTGCCGCCGCCGCCGTAGACGATCAGCTCTTCCGGCCGCTCGGCGACCGCCGGATCCAGATTATTCATGAGCATCCGCAACGCCGCCTCCTGGTGCCATCCCTTGCAGGAGATGGCGGTGCCGGTGGGGGCGGTGATGGGGGTAACAGGCGCGCTGGGGGTCACGGGGGTTTGGCCTGGGTCTCGGGTCGAGGGTCCAGAGTCTTGGGCTTCGTCGAGGGTCAGTAAGGTACAGCCTTTGACCGGTGACTCGCGACCCTCGATCCTGGACCCACGACTTCCGACATCCTACAACCTTTTGACCCGTCGCGGCATCCAATCACCCGCGATGACAACATCAGCCCCTGGAGTGGCAACGCTGCGGCAAGAGCAAACCGGACGAACGGATTCGGACGCGGTGGATGCGACGCTGGCCGCCAGCGGGGACGCCAGTGCGTTCGAGCGGCTCTACCGCACCCACGTTGGGCGGATCCACAGCCTCGTGCGGCGGATGCTGAACGATCAGGAGGCCGACGAAGTGGCCCAGGATATTTTCGTCCGCGCCTGGCAGAAGTTGGGGACGTTTCGTGGTGAATCGGCCTTCGGCACCTGGCTTCACCGTCTCGCCGTCAACGTCGTCCTCGGCCGCCGCGAGACGCTCGGCATTCGCCGCCAGCGGTACCACGAAGGCGACACCATGCTCGAGACGGTGGCGACCAGGCGGGCGCCGGTCGAGATGACCATCGATTTCGAGAGCGCGATCGAGCGCCTCCCGGACGGCGCAAGGCAGGTCTTCGTCCTGCACGATGTCGAAGGATACCGGCACGAGGAGATTGCGGAGATGCTGGGACTCGCCACGGGCACCTCGAAGTCTCAGTTGCATCGCGCGAGAATGGCGCTCCGGCGCCACCTGGATCGCTGAGGAGGACAGATGAACGACACCTGGACCGACCGGCTCTCCGAATATCTCGACGGTGATCTTTCCGCCGGCGACCGGGAGATGCTCGAGTCGCACGTGCGTGAATGCGCGGAGTGCACCGCCGCCCTCGCCGACCTCAAGCGCGTCGCCATTCGGGCGCGTGCCCTCACCGACCGCGAGCCCGCCGCGGATCTCTGGCCAGGCATTGCCGCCCGCATCGGAGTGACCACGCCGAGCGCGGGAGTACGGGCCATTTCTCCGGCCCGCCGCTCCGGCCGGCGGTGGAGCTTCACGATGCCGGAGCTCGCCGCCGCCGGAATCGCGCTCATGGTCGCCTCCGGCGGTGCGGCGTGGCTCCTGCATCCCGGCGCCGCGCCCCAGGGTGTGGCCCCAGCTCGTACGCCACCCGCGGCCCTGGTGCCGTCTCCCGCCTCGAGCCGTTCGCGGACCGGCGGGTATGACTATGCGGTGTCCGACTTGGAGCAGGTGCTCGTCGCGGGACGAGGGCGCCTCGATACCGCCACCGTCCGCGTCATCGAGCGCAATCTTGCGGCGATCGACAGCGCCATCGCGCAGGCCCAGCGAGCCGTCGCCGCCGACTCGGCAAACGTGTACCTGAACTCCCATCTCGCCGAAACCAAGCGGCGCAAGCTCGAGCTGCTCCGCCAGGCAGCGAGCCTCGTTTCCGCCGTGAGCTGAAAGGATCCAACGTGTTCCTCATCGTCGCCTCCACCGCCCTTTCGACCCTGGCCCTTGCGGCACCGATCGACACGACCGTGCCGGCCGAGCGGGGTCACCGGCTCGAGGTCAACGCCTTCGGCGGCGAGATCACCGTCAAGGTCTGGGCCCGGAACGCCATCCGCGTGCAGGCGGACCCGTCGTCGCGGACCGGCGTGGAGATCTCGACCACCGGGTCCACCATCAGCGTCCGGACCGAGGGGCGCCGTGGCCCGCCGGCGTCGGTCGACCTCGACCTCACTGTCCCGGCCTGGATGGCGCTGGATCTCTCGGGCGTCAACACCGATGTGACGGTCGAAGGAACCCGGGGGTCGGTCTCGGTCGAGACGGTCCAGGGAGATGTGAACGTGACCGGCGGGGAAGGTCAGATTTTTCTCAGCTCGGTGCAGGGAAGCGTGATTCTCGGCGGCGCAAAAGGCCGGATCGAGGTGCATTCGGTCAATCAGGACGTGCGAGTGACCAACTCCGGCGGTGAGATCAAGGCCGAAACGGTGAACGGCGAGATCGTGTTGGAAAGGGTGGACGCGACCAACCTCGATGCCGGTACCGTCAACGGCGACGTGTCATACGACGGACCGATCCACACCGGTGGACGGTATGCCCTCTCCAGCCACAACGGCGACATCACTATCGCCGTTGCCCAGACCGCCAATGCCACGGTCTCGGTCTCGACGTTCAATGGCGAGTTCGAGTCGGACTTTCCCGTGACGCTCCGGGAGGGGCGGAAGGGCAAGCGCTTCAACTTCACCATCGGCAACGGAGGCGCACAAGTCGAGCTGGAGTCGTTCCAGGGGACGATCCGGCTGGTGCGCCCAGGCAGCGTCGCCTCTCACCGGGGCAACGACGACGACGATCACGATCACGACGACCGAGACGACAACTAATTGAGCCGCAGCTCGAGCCCCTCCACGGTGGCTCCCTCGACCGACCCTGGCATGGTGAACGAGAGCGGCTTCCCGTCGAGGCCCAGGCGCGCCAGGACGTCACCGTCCACCGACAGCTCGTACTCCCCCGGCCTCACGCCAATCAGGTAGAACGCCCCGTCCGAGAAGGTGGCGAGGGTACGCCCCTCCCGTGACCCTCGGCGCTTGAGTATCAGCTCCACCCCAGCCACCGGAGCCTCGCCGTCCGGGGCCCGACGTACCACGCGGCCTTCAATCACGCCGCCGGGGACGATCGGAATGTCCAGGCTCCGGAAGCGATTGGGGCCGGTCTCGAGGCTGACGGAGCCGTAGGTCGGCACCCAGAGCGGCGAGGCGAGGGAGGTAGAGTCGATGGTCACGACTACCGGCTCGAACGAGGGAAGGTCCCACACACGATACCGGCCGGAAGAGTCCGAGACTGCCGACGAGAAACCCGCCAGCACCCGCACATCCGGAAGCGTTTGTTCCTCCGCCTGCCAGCGGCCGTCCCCGTTCTCGTCCAGGAAGACCCGTCCACTGACGCCGGCCCGCTCGAGTGAAGGGCCGCTCGCGAAGGCCATACGCCGGTTCGCAGGATCGTACAACAGAGATCCCTGGACGAACTGGTTGGCCGTGGCGGGCCCGTGGAGCGGCGCGCTGACGCTGGTGGTAGCCCGGACCGAGGGGAGCTGGGTCGAGAGGAAGAGTGAGATGGCGGTGCCGAGACCGCGGTTCCAACCGGCACCAGCCTCGACGCTGATGGAGTTGCCCAGCTGTCGCGCGAGATACGCCGCCGCGGTCGTCATGCTGCCGCGATTGTCGACCTCCCACACCGCGCGCCCCGTCACCCGACCAAATACCGGGCCCAACTCAGGGAATGGCAGGGAGAAAAGGTTGAGCGACACGAAGGATTCGCTGCTGGGAATGCCGTCCGGATTGCTGAAGCGGGTGAACCTGAACGCGGGGGCCAGGTGAAGCCGAGCCGTGTACAGCGACATCCCAAGGCGGCCGCTGGTGTTGTCTCCGGTTGTCGCACTGATGCGATCGAGGCTCGCCTCGACGTAGAGATCTTCCCGGTGCCGGAACGGTCGCGCCGTGACGTTCGTGGTCCATTGCGATCGCCGACCCTCCGGCGTCAGAATCGGCTGCACGGGGCCGGCAGCGAAGTGGTTGAATTCGGTGCTGACCCGAACGTTTTGTGACGGCTCGTAGCGGGCCGCGCCACGCACCACCGCGGAAGTGACCCCCTCGACTTCGAACGCCCAGGCGTTGCCGATGGCGCCAGCCACTCCGAGGTAGGGATGCGAGAGTCCCGGAAGGGTGTCGCGCCAGAACTGGTCCATCCCGCCTCGGAGAGTCCAGCGCCGTGAGAGGCCATACCGGAGATCGAGGTTCCCGTTGGCCCGGCAGCCCGGCCCCCGGCAGCCGCCGAGCGACGCGCCGTATTCGAGCCGGCGAGCCGGGATCACATCGCTCACCACCCGGTACGTCTGATTGAACTGGCGAACCTCGCCGAAGGGGCCGTAGGCGACAAAGTCCACCGGGTTTTCGCCGTATTCTACGGGCACGTCGAGCGAGAAGCGCCCCAGCGCATTGGCCGAATCGATCGCGAGGAGCCGCCCGCCTCGATACGCCTCGATCTGCCAGCCAGGGCCGAGCCCACCCTCGAAGGGGATGTCCCCGAAGAGTGAGGGGCGGAGGAAGGGCGTGTTCGACACCGACAGCCCGCGCAGGGTGCGAGGTCTGGGACCGCTGGAAACGCCGTCACCGATGCGGATTTGAGTGAGCCAGGTGCTCGCCCGCCACACACCGGTCCACGATCCATCGAACCGTACGTTGCCATCGCGGGGCGGTCCGGCGCTGGCCAGGCTGGCCTCGAGGGATCCTCCCATGAGATTCAGGCCGAGCCCCGTGGAGTAGGCTCCTCCAAGGACATCCTGGCTTGGCGCGAGGAGCGAGTAGTCCAGCACCAGACCGTCCCAACGGGTTCGATCCGTGCCCAGCGCCAGGTCGGGCTCCCGTGCTTCGATGGCCGCGCGATAGGCGGCGTGGGCCTTCTCCCGCGCGACGCGCCGTCCGACCGGCAAACTGTCCGCGTCGAGCAGCGCGACGCTCAGATCGCTCCAGTTGACGGTGAAGCTCGCGTGCAGGAGGGCGCCCAGGACTCGGGTGCTGAGGAACTGATCCCCCGCCTGGACGACCCGATCCGCCGCCGTGAGGGTGATCGTGGTGCCCCGCGAGCGGATCTCCGTGGCTTCCGGATCAATCGTCACGCGCCGAAACCCGGGTTGCAGGATCAGCTCCACTCCACCCGCGGGCAATGGTCGTGTGGCGATCTCGGCGAGCTCGGCAAACTGGGTGACCGGAAGGAGCGCTTCGTCGCCCGAGCGGAATGCCGGAACCGTCCGGGAGACGTATCGGCCCAACGCCAGCTCCACGATGATCGCATCGGGCTCGCGGACGACGACGCTCGAATCCGCCACGGCCTGTGCCTCGAGCCGGGTCCAGGCCAGACAAGCCGACGTGATGAGTGCCGCCGTTCGCCCGAGACTCACGGCAGACGAACCTCGAGGGAATCACGGGTGGGCGGCGTTGTCAGGACCAGCTCCGGCGCGAGATCCTCCCGTTGTGCCGCCACGTCCACTCTGAGTCGGTACAAGCCTGCCGGAAGTCCCGCCGCCGGCAACGGAGCGGTAAGACGCGGCTCCATGTCGTAGTACACCGCGAGCGGGCTGCTGACGGAGGCCACTACCCGGCCGGACGAGTCCACGAGGGCACCGCGCAGCGTGCCGAGGAACGCCGCGTTCCCCGTGCGGTCGAGGCGGACTCGCACGGCCAGCGAGTCTCGCTCGACGGCGGCGGCGAGGCTCGAGGTCTTCACGCCCGTGGCCACCCTGCCCTTCCGGTACTGCAGCGGTATGACGGTGCGAATCTCGAGCGAGAGCGCGACACGCACGCCCGAGCTATCGGCGAGTCCGCTCACCGGCACCGAGCCGCCCTTCGCGCTGACGACGAGGCGCGCCCAGTATTCCCCATCCGCCAGACCCGCAGGCGGGCGCGCCAGAAGTCGGACGGTCTGGCGCTGCTTCGCGCCGAGCAGAACCCTCTTCGGGAAGGCGTCCACCCACTTCGCCGCCGACGGGTAGTCGGGCGCAGGCTGCTCGATCGTCCGGAGCTCGAAGCCACCGGTCGAATCGGTGACGGGATAGCCAAAGAAGGTGGAGAGGGTGACCTCGACCGACTCGTCGCCCGGGTTGTAGAGCGTGAGCGAGCCGCTCCGCGTCCGATGATCCATGATCACCGCGTGAGGAGCGACCAGGACTCCCTGGGCGGAGAGCGCGGGGGCGGCGAGCAACATCGCCAGCAGAGCGCCGGAAACACGCGGTCGAATCACAGAACGGTCACCGTAAGCGTGATAGTGTTGGCGTACGCCCCGAGTGCCTGGGCCGCCGCAGGAGTCGCCGTAGCGCCGATGAAGACGTTGATCGTCGTGCTGGTCACGATGTTGAACGTCTGCGCCGTGTTCGGATTGAAGGTCACCGGTATGCTGCTCGGAGCGCTCCCAACTGCGATCGCATCCGTCGTACTGAAACTGATCGGCATCCTCGCCCCGGCCGGTCCGTTGAGCCTGTTCGGGAGCGTGAACTGGACGCGCACCCGATTGCCGATAGCCGTGACGAACTGGAACTGCCCGCTCTTGACGGCGTCGTTCGGGAACACATGAGTCGCGACACCCCGGATGACGGGGCCGAAGGCGAGATTCCGGATCCCGCTGACGGTGATCTGGGCCGCCGCCGGCGGAGCGGCGGTCAGCAGCGCACACGCGGCGACAAGCGAAAAGAATTTCATCTGGGTTCTCCCGGGGAGGCCGGTCACGAGTGCGCCGGCCGAGGGACGAAGATATCACCCCCCGACCGGCGCACCCCGCCCGAACCCGATGGGAGACTAGCCTAGCTCAGAGGTAGGCGACCTGCATCGAGACGTTGCCGGTGTAGGCGCCGGCGGTTTGCGCACCGCCCGGTGACACCGTGCCGCCGACCCACACCCAGAGGCTCGCCCCGCCCGAGGGTACAGTCGTGGCCGCCGCGCTCGGCGTGAAGCCGGTCGCGCCGGCCGCGCTGTTGGCCGTGTTGTTCCACCCGCCGGTCCACGTGCCGATCGGGAGCGTGCTCGCACCCGGGCCCGCGAGAGTGGCCGGGAGGGTGAAGGTGAGGGCGACCGAGGTGGCCGCGGCCTTCGTCACGGTGAACTGGCCCGCGCCGGCATCGGTGATGGCGACGGTCTTGTTGACCCCCGGCGTCACGCTGCCGAAGGCCAGGTTGGTCCCCGTAACCGTGATCGCCGAGAGCACGGTGGCGGTCGCCTGGATCGTCGCGCTCTGCGCCTGCAGCGAAGCGGTACCGAGACTCAAGGACACGGCCGTCAAGGCCGATAATACTGTTGCAGTGCGCATTGCCTCTTCTCCCCGATCGTTGAAGTGGATAGGTCCCGCTTCGCGTGGCACAGGGGAGTTCGCGCTCCCCGTCGATCGGTGGGGAGGGGCAATGCGTGTGCCAGCGATTACTGCCGTATCATTATTTGGCAGTTGGAGGAGAACGCGAGAAGCCACATCCCCTTACGGATCAACGGGGAATCCCGGCAGGGCTTGCCGCATGGAAGTTTGACGATTTTGGGGTGAGTGGCGAACACCGCTGGACTGCGTAACTTACAGTACGACCGGACGTTTTCGCCCAACCCAGTGGGACGCATGCATCGCTCTCAGACACCGCTCCGCCACGCCCGCTTCGGCCCCTCCCGGGGGCTGCCTCCGACGTGGAAAGTGTCGGGAACAGTGACGGTTCTTTGCCTGCTTGGCCTGGTCCGCCCCACAGCCAGCGCGGCGCAGGCAATTGGCACGATGCAAGTCATGGCTCGTGTCACCCGGGCCGACGAGTCCTGGGCCGGCCTCTCCGCAGCCCAGCAGATGGCTCGCCAGTTTGCCACCAGACCGAGCACCATCGAGCCCCGGCGCCTCGATCTCCCCTTGGCGCGCGCCGAGCTCCGGTATTCCCCCCGTATTCCGGCCGGCGATCCAGCCCAGCCCGCCATCATCTCGATTCAGTACCTGCACAACTAGGCGGGAGCCGGCGCCGGCACCGCCGACGCTACTTCACGTCCATCAGCTCGACATCGAAAACCAGAATTGAATTCGGCGGGATATCCGGTGGCGCGCCGGCCGCGCCGTAGCCCAGCTCGGGCGGGATGACCAGCTTGCGTCGGCCGCCGACACGCATGCCGGCGACCCCTTCGTCCCATCCAGCGATCACCTGCTGTGCCCCGATCGTGAACGAGAATGGCTCGTTGCGATCGCGGCTGCTGTCGAACTTCTTCCCGTTGGCGAGCCATCCGGTGTAATGCACCGTCGCCGTGCGCCCTGCGGAAGCCTCCTCCCCTTGGCCTTTCGCGATGTCGACGTACCGCAATCCCGACTCGGTTCTCGCAAGCGCGGTGGTATCGATGCCGAGCTGGGGGTTGAAGCCCCCGCTCGCTGCCGCGCGCTCACCCTGCGGGCCACAGGCCGCGAGCGCGAGCAGGATAGTGAGACCGGTCAGTGGTCGCATGGGCGCCTCGAGAAGAAGATGGAGATCGGAGCCAGGTTGGAACGACAAGGCCGACCCAAAGGTCGGCCCGGTTTGAATCGGGACGGCGGGATTTGAACCCGCGACCCCTGCAACCCCATTGCAGTGCGCTACCGGACTGCGCTACGTCCCGGACGTTCGAGGAGCGGAATTCTACTCCGCCGTTCCCCTCGGCGAAAGGGTCGGATCTCCTCGCCCCTCCTCAGCTTCGTCCGCGGCCGTCCGATACTCATCTAACAGGTGAGCCGCGCCACGGCTGTTTCGGCCCGGCATTTGCAAAGTAGTACCACGTGGCCCCCCTGGGCGACACCGGAGGAGTGCGAGATGAGCCATAACGATGGGCGACCCTGGGAAGACGATGGCGATCTACCCTGGGATACGCCGGATGAAGGGGCGTGGGAGCCCGCCGATTCCGAGGCATGGCGTGGCGACCTCCACCTCGACGACTGGCCCGAGAATCTGGCTGGTCCGGAATACTGGCTGTACAAGAAGGACCAGACAGATGAGTGATATGGCAGGAGATCTCGCCTCCCGCTGAGGGGCCGGCAATCGCCGGCCCTTTTGATTTTTCCAACTTGAAGCCTCATGCCTCCCCTCTTCCGCAAGATTCTGCTTCATGCCCAGCCACACAGGTCCTCAAAGACAGAGCGGCGAACGACTTAGAGTTCTTGACTCGGTCGAGGATCCAACTAGCTTTCGGGTTTCATTCGGCAGCATGGGCTCTTGGCCCGGCTCGCAACGGCAGCCGATCCGTGGGCTCAGCAGGAGGAGAAGAGAAATGTCTGATGAACTACCGCCTCCCACGGAATTGGCGTCGAGCCCATCGACCTGGGATCCCTTTCAGCTGATGGACCGCCTCGATGAAGAGGCCTTTCGCCGCGAGCTCGACGGTGTGCCAAGCGACGAGCTGGTCTACGTCGTGCGGCAGGCAGGACGCGGGGTCATTGGATTGTCGAAGACGGGCGTCGATCAGTGCTGTCTGTCGCTGGTCGCGCAAGGTCAGGTCATTCGCGAGGAAGATTTGCAGTACGAGATCATCGGCGAGGGTGAGTTGCGTGAGGCGCTCTTCAAGGTGAAAGCGGCCCGGTATGCGGTGTCACCCGACGGGCGTGAAGTGCGGCTCGACCAGGTAATCGGCGTCAAGCGTCAGGCACTCTATCACGCCGACAAACTCAATCCGCACTGGTACGAGGCCGGCGCCATGAAGGCCGCACGCAACGCGCGTTTTCGACTCGTGCCGGGCGGCGTCCGCGCACAGGTGATCGCCGGCGCCCGGCGGTCCGGCCAGGCCCGGGTGATCGAGGACTCCGGCGGCAGTGCCGCCGAGGCGCAGCCGGCTCTCGGGCCGAACGCGCCCACGCAAAAACAGGTGGCCTTCTACCAGCGGCTCGCCGAGTCACCCGTGTTCACCGTCGAGGAGCGGCGCCGCGCGTTCGAGTGGTTAGAAACCCGGGCCACACGACAAACAATCAAGGGTCAGATCGACCGGCTCAAGCGGCAGGTCGAGACCCGGAAGGCCCCCAGCGGGGGCGCGACAGCGGCGTAGCCCCCGCTCGCGGCGCCGCTGCCTGCCCCGCCCCGAACACCACCAGGCCTACGCCGGCGAGGATGGCCGAACCGCCCAAGCCGGTTCCCCATCCGACGGTCTCTCCGAGCAGCCAGACTCCCAGCAGCACCGCGATCAGCGGCGTGACCAGCGGAATGAGCAACACCCGGGTCACTTCGGTGTGCCGGATCAACCAGTAGTACATGAGAAACGCGACCACCGAGCCGACCACGGCCAGGTAGGCCAGCGCCACAATCGCGCCGGCCGTCCACTGATACCCCGCGGGATTTCCTTCCAGGAGCATCCCGCCGGCCAGGAGCGGAATGCAGCCCGACGCCATCTGAACGCCGGCCAGGATGGCGGGCTCGATATGTCCGCCGCGTGCCTTGACCAGCACACTTCCCTGCGCCCCGGCCAGCGACGCCACTATGATGGCGAGGCTTGCCCAGAACGCCGACGATCCGTGGCCTCCGAGTTCCGCCGAGCAGACGATCGCGACTCCGGCGAGACCGAGCAGCACGCCTGCAATCTTCTTGGGCGTGAGTCGTTCGCTGGCCACATACCGATGTGCCAGGGGCAGGCCGAAGAGGGGAATCGTCGCGTTGAGGAGCGCGGCCAGACCCGAGGCCAGGTGCTGCTCGCCCCAGAAGACCAGTGCGTAGTTGGCGGTGATGGTGAGGAATCCGGTCCACGCCAGCAGCCGCCAGTCCGCGGCAGTCGTCGGCAGCGGAAGGCGTCGCGCCGCGATGACGCCGAACAGCAAGATGGCGGCGATCGCGAATCGGATCCCCGCGAAGGTGATCGGCGGCAGGTCGCGGAGCCCCACCTTGATGGCCAGCCAGGTCGATCCCCAGATCAGGCAGAGGCCAACCCAGGCCACCAGCGGCAGCCATGATCCCGCCATCGAAGCGACAGTGGTGTCAGCGACGTGATCCACCGGTGCTTCGCTCGGAGCCCGCAGAGGGAGAGGGGTGACGGGAATGGCTGGATTGGTGGGAGTCGGGATCGACGGCATACCGCACCTCTGCTACAATGACCGAGTGATCCAAAGATTGAGCCAATAAAATACTTGACACAATTCCTGTCAAACGCAAGATTGATACTATGACAATCTGGTCGCCCTCGATCCCGCCCGAAGCCGACCCCAAGTACGTCGCCCTCGTCGACGCCCTCGCTCACGACATCGAAACCGGTCGCCTCCTCCCAGGCGACCGTCTCCCCACCCACCGTCAGCTCGCCGTGCGGCTCGGCATCGCCCTCGGCACGGTCAGCCGGGCATACGCCGCGGCGGAGCGGCGCGGGCTCGTCAGTGGAGAAGTCGGTCGCGGTACGTTCGTCCGAGGCGGGGAAGGCGGAGCGGAAGAGGGGGCGGTCGAAGATGAGGATCCATCCCTCATCGACCTCAGCAAGAGCCGGCTGGCGCGCGCCCCGGGTGACGACAGCCTGCGCCGCGCCCTGGAGAATCTGGCGCGCCGGGCCGACCTTGAGCCCCTCCTCGATTTCTACCAGCCCGCGGCGGGAATGGCACGCCATCGGGCGGCGGGAGCGGCGTGGGTACAACGGGCAGGAGTGGATGCGGATCCCGGCCGCGTGATCGTGACGAGCGGGGCTCAGCACGGAGCGGTCGCCGTGCTCGCCTCCCTCACCCGCCCCGGCGAGGTGGTTCTCACCGAAGAGCTGACCTACACCGGCGTGAAGGCGCTCGCGAGTCTCCTCCACCTGCAGCTCCAGCCCCTCGCACTCGATCGGCATGGCATGCGTCCCGACGCATTCGCCGAGGCCTGCCGCACCGGAACGCCCAGGGCCCTGCTTTGCATGCCGACGCTGCAGAATCCGACGGGTCGAACCATGCCGCTCGAGCGCCGGCGTCAGATCGCCGCGATCGCGGCCGAGCACGACGTCGCGCTGGTCGAAGACGACGTCTACGGGTTTCTGCCCGATACGCCCCTGCCACCGCTGGCCGCGCTCGCGCCGTCCCTCACCTACTACATCACCAGCACCTCGAAGAGTCTCGCCCCCGGACTTCGCCTCGGGTACGTCGTCGCGCCGGCCGGCAAGGTCGAGCGGGTCGCGGGCATCATCCGCGCGAGCACATGGCTCACCTCCCCACTTCTGGCCGAGCTTGCCACCCAGTGGATAGAGGGAGGAGGCGCCGACGAGGTGGTCGCCTGGAAGCGCGAGGAAACCGCGGAGCGCCAGGCGATGGCGCAGCGCATCCTCGGGCCGTGGCTCACCGGAATTGCCGGTGGGGGGTTCAATCTCTGGGTGCCACTTCCCGACCCCTGGCGTACCGAAGAATTCGTCGCGCAGGCGCGCGGCCGCGGAGTGATCGTGAGCCCATCAGAAGAATTCGTGGTGGGTCGCGAGAGCGCGCCCCACGCGGTGCGGGTATGCGTGGGCGCGGGCCTGGGCCGTGAGCGTCTGGAAGATGGACTTCGCCGGCTGGCGGAGCTGCTGCGCGGAGGCCCCGAGCCCACGCTGACGACCTACTGACGGATCTCCCTCAGGCGCCGGAGTTCAGGCACCCGGACCGCGATCGCGGTGACCACTCCGAGCGTCGCCAGACCGCCGAGCACCACCGACGGCACTGTCCCGAGCAGACGGGCCGCCACCCCCGATTCAAACGCACCGATCTCGTTCGAGCTTCCGATGAAAATGGCATTGACCGACGATACCCGTCCGAGCAGATGATCGGGCGTGAGCACCTGCAGCAGGGTCGACCGCACCACCACGCTGACCGTGTCGAACATCCCGCTCACGGCGAGCAGCGCCAGCGACAGCAGGAAGTGGGTGGACAATCCGAAGCCGATCATCGTCACCCCAAACAGCGCTACGTTCGCCAGCAGCGTGTGGCCAACCCGTCGGAGTGGCGGACGATGCGCGAGGATCAGCGACGTGAGAACCGCGCCAGCAGCCGGCGCCGCCCGTAGGAGACCGAGCCCTTGGGGGCCGACGAAGAGGATCTCCGCCGCGTAGACCGGCAGGAGCGCCGTAGCGCCACCGAACAACACTGAAAAGAGATCCAGCGTGAGGGCGCCGAGGATCACCGGCTGGTCGCGTACGAAGCGCACACCGCCCGCAAGGCTCTCGAGCACCGATTCGCCGGTGGCGAGTCGCGTCATCGGCGCGTGCGAAATCCGCGTGATCGCGATCAGGCCGATCACCATCAGGGTCACGTCCACAACGTAGGCAAGCGCAGCATCTCCGAAGCCGTAGAGAAGCCCACCGAGCGCGGGCCCGAGTACCGCCGCCAGTTGCCAGGTCGAGCTGCGCCAGGTGACCGCATTGGGGTAGAGTGACCGAGGCACGACTTCGGCGCTGAGCGCGGTACGCGACGGCTGGAGGAAGCTGCGCGCGATCCCGCTGAGGAAGATCACGAGATAGATCGGCCAGACCCGACCAGGATGAATGATTCCTGCCCGGAGCGTGAAGACCAGCAACGCCACCGAGCAGAGCAGCAGAGCACCGAGCGCTCCCCGTACGATTCCGAGACGACTGAGCCGGTCGGCGAAGTGGCCGGCCGGGAGCGAGAGGCCGATGAATGGCAACGCTTCGGCCAGGCCAATCAGGCCGAGGGAGAGCGGATCGTGGGTGAGAGCGTAGATCTGCCAGGCGACCACCACGCCCTGGAGCTGGGTGGCGAGATTCATCGTCAGAAGGCTGGCGATGAACCAGCGGAAGTTCGGTATTCGGAGCGATGCGTACGGGTCATGCGGGGGCGGGGCTGCGATCATGGCGGCAGGAAAGTAGGACCGGCCCGCCTAGAATCCAAACCCCGCCTTTACGTAGAGGCCCGTGCGCTCCTCACCTCGAGATACCGCCATGCTGAGTGTGTTTGCCCGGCTGAGGAAGGAGATCCAGATGCCCCCTCCCGCGGCGCCATGCCATCTGTCGCTCGACTCGCCATCCAGAAACACTCTGCCCACGTCGCCCAGGCCGAAGACGCCGAAGTCTCCGGGGATGAGCAGGAAGAACCGGGTGAGGAAGAGCCGCAGCTCCGCCCCTCCATACACCGCGGCATCGCCGGCGTAGCGATTCTGGCGGCCGAGTCGAACCGTCTCCACACCGCCGATAAACGCGGATTCCTGGAAGGGGAACGTGCCCCAGACCTTCTTCGCGCCGGCCCGAAAAGCGAGGGTCGGCTCGAGCGGGAGCGACTTCGCGGTGAAATAGGTCGCTGCTTCACCGTGAGCCTCACCGAAGTTCCGGACGACGTCGAACACCTCGGGGAAATAGCTCGCGCCCGCCGTCAGCAGCACACCGCGGGTCGCGGCATTCGCACGGTCGCGGGTGTCGAACTGCAGGTCGGCGCCCACAGAGGCGGAGCCGAAATCCCCCGAGCCGTACGGCCGCGCGAGGGAGATGAAGCGATCCTGCTCGAAATCGGTCTTGGAGTAATGGAATCGAGGCCCCGCGGACAATTGGAGCCGGCGGCCCAATGGCAGGCTGATCGAGGGAGCAAGGAGATAATCGGTCTGCTGGACGCGGAAGAATTCCGCAGAACCCGCGGCGCTCGTCTCGTTCCCGAACCCGTGAAAACGAACCACGTCGATTCCCGACGCTCTCGCGAGGAGATCAATTGTGACCGGAGAGTTGACGCGATGCCATTCGCCGGTGAAGTCGACCCGCACGGTCGACGCTCCGGTCGCGTATCCCGCGCGCAGCCGGTAACGGTGAGCGAACGGATCCTGCCTGAACCCGTAACGCGTATACGTCACTCCGCCGCCGAAGAAGACCCCGATGTCCGGACCGCTGGTCAGCCACAAGAGTGAGAGCCAGCGGTTGCCCCAGTCGCGCTGCGCGGTATCGGGCGGCGCGTACGGCTTCCCGCTCATGCTGACATGCCGGCCCGGCAGCACCTGGTCTCCCTCACCCTTCGCGTAGAACTCAACTCGCCCGCCTCGAGCGGAGTCGGCGACGGTGTCACCCCCGCCTCCACCGATGACGCGGATCCGCGGACCACCGCCCGCGCCGCGAATCACCACCCGGTCATCGCCGCCATGCAGGTAGATCCGAATATCCGACGTCTCCCGACTGTCGAACTTTCGGCGGAAATACGGTTCGCTCGGCGTCTCGCTTATCGCGACCGTGACCTCGGCATGATCGCCGTCCTGCCGGTCGACGACGACCGTCTCCGGCGCATCCGTCGCCTCGATATCCACGTCGCCGGCAAGATGGCGATAGTACCGACGCGCGGCCTCGGGGAGATGGTCCCGCCGGGCCTCGAGCGCGGTCGCGAGACGCGCCGAGTCGATTGGGATATAGGCCGCGGGAAGGTGGGCAACGGCCGATTCGATGGCCGAGTTGGTGAGGTGGGACTGGAGGTCGGCCGCGATCGAATCCCAGACCTGGCGCTCGAGCCCCACGAGAAAGCGACGATCGAGATCGCGTCCGTTCCAGGTGAGGCCGAGCATGCCGGGATATTTCGGCCCGAACTTGACGAGCTGCGGCGCCGTTCCCCGGGCCACTGTCAGCAACAGCCCATCATATTTCGCGAACGCCTGGTCCCGGTCTCGAGGAATGGGAACCCAGTGCACCGGCTTCTGCTCCCCGAATCTCGCCCAGCGCCACTGGTCCCGATGCCGGTCCCAGTCCCCGAGAAAGCCGTCGATCAGGCGGGCGGTGAGGAACGCACGTGTATCGACCAGGTTCGCGGGGCCCCTCTCCATTTTCTTCTCGAGCTTGTCGGAGCTGATCACCTCCGATGCACCCGCGAAGGCACTGTCGGCATCATCGGCGCCTTCGGGCCGCTCCTCGAAGGTGCCGAGCATCCCCCCGAAGTCGGCCGCGAACTCGCCGAGACGCGGGTCATGCTTGGGCAAGACCACGAGGCGAACATCGGAATGCAACACACCCGTCGTCGCGAGCAGCGGCGCGACGACGAAAGGCGCCCCCGGATGGCCGGCGCTGATCTGGTCCTGGAGGACCCTGGCCACCACCGTTCCGCGAAGCTCCGGCGGAAGGAGGGCGGCCGGATCCTTGTCGAGCGAGCGGACCGCGTACTCCTTGCCATTGGCGCCGACGAACCGCAACGATTTGGTCTGCTTCCCGCCTCCCCGCTTGGTAGCTCGGAGTCCTCCGGCGACGGTGTCCAGATCGAGCATCTCCGCCTCTACCGGCGTCGTCCAGAGATCTCGGTAGTGACTCCCAAGAAACAGTCGATGAAACCAGCCGGCCCGGTAATGCGGCCCGGCAATCACCTTGACGCCTTCCGCGGCCGGATCTTGGAGTGGAGCGACGGGTTCGGCGACTTGGGCCTGCGCCTGAACCGGTAACGCCCAGATCAGGAGGGCAGCGAGGAGCAAGGGGATGGGGGAACCCTGATGGTCGGCCATGGAATCCATAATCGCGGTCCTCACAGCTGGGCCCGAGAACGCCGGGCTCAGTAGGAGAGTTCCATCATCGGTCGAGTTCGAGTCGAGGAGGAAGATACGCCGCCCCAGGTGGTTTGGCGGAACCATCTCGTGGTTTCACTTAGGAACGCGACGCGCACCGCTGGAGATTCCGTCAGGCTCAGCCCGGTCGTGAGGGCTGGCACAGCCACTCCGGCCCGGCCCAGGTAGGTTGGCTGTTGGTCCTGCTATTACACCTTGCGGCCGAGCCATCTGCGGCCCCCTCAGGACGTTGCGGAGGCGCGAGATGATCTGGAATCCCGGCAAGAACCATCAGTCTCCAAACGGTCAGTCTCCAAAGGGCGAGAAACAGGGTCCCCGTCTTCTCTGGCTGCTGGGATTCCAAATCATCATCATCGCGTTGGTCGTGCTGATGGCGCACGCGACCCGGCAACTGACCGGACCACCGCTGCTCGAGGAACGCCTGGGTCCGCTTTCCAAGAACGCGATCACGGCCCCGATCCAGACGGCGTTCGATAGCGGCCGGGGATGGCTCGCGGCGGTGGTAGCGATGGCGGGTGCGCTGTTGCTGATGCTCCCTGTCGTGTGGGCCTATGTCGCGACACGGGCGGAACGGAAGATCGATCATTCCGTCGTCACTACGATCACGTTGCTCCCCATCGCCGTGGCGGCGATCCTGGTGATCGTTCAAGACAGCCTTGCCGTAGCGTTCAGTCTGGCCGGCATCGCGGGCGTGGTCCGGTTCAGGAACGCCCTGGAGGATACCAAGGACGCGATGTACGTCTTCGGCGCTATCGCCGTGGGGCTCGGCGCCGGCGTGGGAGCCTTGGAAGCCTCCGCCGCGCTTTCGTTACTCTTCAACGGGGTCGTCGTGGCGCTCTGGAAGTGGAACACCTCTCCACCGGAAATTGCGGACATTGCCATGGGCGAACATCCGGGTTCGAATGGGCACGCCTTGCACGGATCGCGGATTGCGGAATGGCTCAAACCTGCCGAGACGATGAAGCTGGATGCTCCGGGAGCAGTGCCGACCGATGGAGCCACCAAGCGGGAGGGCATCTTGCGAGTGCGGGCAGTGAATGACTTCACATCCCGGTCGAGGGTCGAAGCGGTGCTCCAGGCCTTCGCGAAGCGATGGTCGCTCGAATCCGACGATGCCAGTTTCGACGGAGCGCCCACCCTCACCTATCAAGTCCGGCTGAAGAAGCGGTTCGACTCGGAAGAATTGCTCACGGCTCTGCATCAGCAGCTGGGCCCACGAGAACCCCACCACACCCCTTCGCCGGAATCTGACCTTCCTTCACCGCAGGGATGACCCTTCTCCCAACCACCCGAACCGGGACGGCACTTTTCCTCATTCTCAGCTGCCTCGCCGGAGTCGACTCCGCCCTGGGACAGAGTGACTCCGCCAGCCCATCCGCCGGCGAGGCGTCCGCCCATTACCGGTTGGAAGGGGCCGCCACTCGGCGCTTCAAGTTACCATCTGACCTGGCCGAGATCTCTGGTATCGCGTTTACTCCAGACGGTCGCCTCCTCGCTCACGGCGACGAGCGTGGGCTGATCTGGCAGATCGACCTGGCCACCGGACTACCGTCCAAGAGGTTCGGCTTTGGCAGTCACGGCCGCCTGCTCCACGGCGACTTCGAGGATATTCAGGTCGTCGATCATCGTGTCTTTCTCGTCACCAGCGCCGGGCAGATCTTCGAGGCCCGCGAGCCAGCCGACGAGGTGGTGGTCGATGCGATTCCCCGCAGCGCGGGATTGGCCGGGACGTGCGAAGTCGAAGGCATGGCTTGGGATCCTCCGAGCAAGTCCCTCCTGCTTCTCTGTAAGCATGTGCGGACAAAGCGATGGCGTCGGGCCGTGGTAGTTCTGGCAGTTTCGATCGAGTCGTGGCGATTTGAGCCCGAGCCTCGCATGCTGATTCCGGAACGCGCCCTGGAGCGGGTGACTGGGGAGAAGCACTTTAACGGTACGGCGATCGTCCGCCACCCCCGCACGAGGAGCTATCTCATGCTCGCCGGTCCGCAGCACGCATATGCCGAGGTGACCTCCGCTGGCAAGGTCATCGGCGGGGGGAAGCTATCGAGAGAGCTCCACCGGCAACCGGAGGGCATCGCCATTGCACCGGATCTGACCCTGTTCGTCAGTGACGAAGCGGCGGGCAAGCATGCCACGCTGACGGCGTATGACTTCCATCTCTAGTCAGTGGTGGCGAGGAGCGGCCTTGGCCGCCCTGACCCTCTGGGGCGTCGCCTGTACTCCGGCCCTGGAGCGAGCCATTCCGGTCCCAGCCGCCGCCGCACAGGAGGATCAGCTGGAGCTCTCGCTCTTCCTGATCGGTGACGCCGGCGGCCAGGCCTACAGTGACGAGCCGGTCTTGAAGGAGTTGATCCGGCAGTCGGACTCACTCGAGTCGGTCAAACGGTTCGTGGTCTTTCTGGGCGACAATGTCTACCCCAAGGGCATACCGGCAGGAGGAAGTCCCACTCGGGCAGACGCCGAGCGGCGGCTTGCCGCCCAGATCGCAGCGATCCGCCGGGGCGGCGCGAAGGGAATCCTGATTCCCGGCAATCACGATTGGGAGCGCCAGGGCAAGGATGGCTGGAATGCCATCCGTCGGCAGGACACGCTGGCCCGAAAATTCGGTAAAGGCGACGTAGTGCTCCTTCCAGGCGGCGGCTGCCCGGGCCCCGAGGTCGTGGACGTTAGCCCACATGTTCGGCTGATTGCCCTCGACACCGAGTGGTGGGTCCACAACGATGTGAAACCCTCTGGTGACACCTCACCGTGCCCTACCCGAACGTACGACGAGGTCGTCGACTCGCTTCGCGGGGCCCTTCGCGATCGTGGCGACCGCCACGCCATCGTGGTCACCCATCACCCGATTCGCACCGGCGGAGTGCATGGCGGCGCCTTTCACTGGACCGACCACGTGTTCCCCTTGCGTGTCCTCGAATCCTGGCTGTGGGTCCCTCTGCCTGTTATCGGCTCGATCTACCCCCTCTCCCGACAGCTCGGAATCTCGAACGAGGACATCAACGGCAAGAAGTACAAAGCAATGCGGAAGGCCTTCGAAGCGGTGTTCCAGCAGTATCCCCCCCTGGTGTACGCCTCCGGTCACGATCACGATCTTCAGGTGCTTCGTGGGGGTCGGCGGGCACTCTCAAACGCCAAGTACCTGTTGATCAGCGGCGCCGGGATTCTGGGCCACGAGAGCCTGGTACACCATAAGGAAGGCTCCCTCTTCGAGCGCGAGGCGGCCGGCTTCATGCGCCTTGATGTCACCCGGGAAGGTCGGGTGCGCCTCTCCGTGACCACGGTGGCTCCGGAAGGAAGTCTTCGATTGGGAGAGAGCAGCGAGGTGTACTCACTCTGGCTGACGCTCGAGAACGGCTTCTGAGCCGGAGTGGCAGCGGGGTGCGAAGGCTTCTACCGGACCGGCGCATACGTGGTGAGAGCTCCTCGACCACCGGCGCCCTCGTCGGCCACGAGAAGCTCGCCGTCGTCGGTTATCGCAATCCCTTCCGCCTGGGGATGCAGGCGGTGGCGAAGGCGGGCGACCCGCACTACCTCCCCCGTCGGTTTCAGCTCCGCGATCGCTGCCTCCCGGCCGGCAAGCACCAGCAGGTGACCGGTATCCCGATCGATGGTGATATCGGATGGATGAAAGCTCTTCTCGCCGATCGGATGGATAACCGGCGCGAGCCCCATGAGGATCGCCGGCTTGGGGAAGAGCGCCCGCCTGTCGATGGACCACCGGAAGACCGCTAACCGGTGGCGGAGCTGCCCAGTCCGCGCCTCCTTGCACGCGAGGAGGAGGGAGGGCGCCGCAGCATCATATGCCAGCCCCTCGATCTCGCAGAGCTTTCCCAGCCCGGTGGCATAGGTGACGAACTCCACCCGGTCCCCGTCCGCGCCGCGGCGTCCGGCATAGAGGACACCGTCGCTCGTCACCAGAAAGACCCGGTCTCCCGCCACCGCGATGCCCTCGAAATCCGCGTGCACGACCGGGTCCCCGAAACTGAAGCGCGCCAGAACGTGGTGATCCACGCGGTCGAGCTGAAAGACTTCGGCACGCTCGTCGCCATGCGCGAAGAGGTTCCCGGCCGAATCCAATGCCAGACCGCTGATTTCCGCAATCGAGTGCGGCAGCTCCCAACGATCGGCCGGGCGGCTGGCGAAATCGTATCGGGAGAGCACTTCGCCATCGGACGACATGCCGGGGGACGGTCCGGCCCATCCCCCGGTGAAAAACACCGCGGCGGCGGCGAGCAGGGCGCGAGAGGCGTGCATTCTGGAGATCACCGGAGCAATCTGCCCTCGAATCTGATCCACCGGGAGCGCCTCCCCGCGTTCCCGCCGGCGTGATGACAATTGGATGGCCGCCAAGGGTTCCCGCAGACCACCAGCACGGCGTTTTGCCGAGCGTCTCGAAGATTGCCCGAGCCACCTGTCCGCATTCCGGTCAAGTTATGCGGCAAATTGCTGGCGGAGAACTCGTTCAGACGGCTCAAGCTTCGGCCCGCTTTGTGCAGATACGATACAGCGTTCTGCATCGATTCCAGACACCCTTTAGCCCTACCCCGAATGCATCGACGGCTCATCCTGTGCGGCGCGATCGCGGGTCTGTCTGCCTGCGCCTCCAATCTACCTCCTGCACCTGCCGCTCTGCCGTTCACGGCCGGGGTGGACACCGCCGCCCCACCGCTGGATCTGTCGGTCGCCTCCGCCGATACCGCCACTGCCGACGCCCTGGTGCTGAACGATCTGGCCGCCGCGGCCCCCGACGAGAAGCTCGTTCCGGCGTTCGATGGTGAGCGGGTGCGCTGGGACATCGACGTCGAGACCTATTCGGCACACCCCCGAGTCCAGTATTATCTGGGGTATTTCGACGGGGTCGCCCGCCCAAGGATGGAGGTCTTCCTGCAGCGCGGCGCTCGTTACGAACGGATGATCCGCGGCCGCTTCGAGGCCGCAGGACTGCCAGGCGACCTCGGGTACCTGGCACTGATCGAAAGCGGGTATTCGAATGACGCCGTCAGCCGGGCCTACGCGGTAGGCATGTGGCAGTTCATGCGGGGGACGGGCCGCGGTTACGGCCTGCGAGTCGATTCCTGGGTGGACGAGCGCCGGGATCCGATCAAGGCGACCAGCGCCGCCGCGCGTCACCTCCGGGATCTGCGCGACCGCTTCGGCAGCCTGTACCTCGCGGCGGCGGCCTACAATGCCGGCGCCGGCAAGGTGTCGCGTAGCCTCGGCAAGCTACAGTGGGACACCCCGTCGGAGCCAATGGCCGAGGCGGCGGTTGCGGACTCGCTCGCCGTCGAAGAGGACAGCACGTTGGCCTCCGCGGACACCAGTTCGGACGCCATCGACGACGAGAGCGATTCCGTGGAGGAGAGCAACGACGTCACGAGCGATGCGGCCTTCTTCCGGCTCGCGTCCTCGGATCTCCTGGCCTCGGAGACACGGGATTACGTGCCAAAGCTCATTGCTTCTGCTATCATCGCGAAGGCCCCCGAGCGGTACGGCTTTGCCGCTCCCGTGGCCGAGGCGTTCGAATATGATTCGATCGTCGTCACCGAGGTGACCGGGCTCGACGTCATTGCCAGACTGGCCGAGACGGACCTGCCGGACATCCGGGATCTCAACCCACAGTATCTGCGGCTGGCTACTCCACCGCATTCCACGTCGGTCATCCGACTGCCACTCGGCAGCGGCGAGCTCGTATCGCGACGCTACGCCAAGTTGCGGCCCTCGCAGCGGGTCCGGTACATCAGCTATCGGCTGCCCCGCCCCGAGCGTCTCACCGCCGTCGCGGCGCGCTATCATTTACCGGTAGCCGATCTCCGGTCGGCGAACCCGCGAATCAAGACGTCGCGGCCACGGGCCGGCACGGTCCTGGTCATCCCCGCCGTCGCGCCGCCTTCGGCACTGGCGATGCGTGCTGTCGGGGCTGTCGGCTCACCGCACCGCCGTGCACATGGGAGAGTTCATCAGGTGCGCCGCGGCGAGACGCTGAGCGGAATCGCCCGGCACTACCGAGTGTCGATGCGGGCGCTGAGCCGCGCCAACGCGCTTGCCAGCCGTAATGTCATTCGTGCCGGGATGCGTCTTCGCATCCCCCGCTGAGCCCTCAACCTCTCACACGGAACCCGGAACCGCCACGTGTCCACCGACCTCAGTACCGCCGCCACCGGCGCCAGCAACACTCCCGCCCCCGTTTCCGGGCGGGCCGCACTTGCTGTCCTGGGCTCGATGGTCTTCCTGATCGTCGCCCTCACGATCCTTCTGGTGCAGAGCACCTGGGTGAGCCCCGCGAGCGCGGCGGCAACTGCCCCCGTGCTCAACCACAGCGAGCTCGGGAGCCGCTGACACCCGTGCGCACTCGGCATGGTCTCTTCCTCGCGGCCGTCATCGCCGCTATGAGCCTCCCGGAGATGGCCGCTTCGGCGTCTCCCCGCAGGCAGGGCTATGCGCCCCAAGTGCCCACGACGGTAATGGCGCAGGATACGCTGCGCACGCGGACGATCGCGGCGGTCACACGCGCACGGCGGTCGGCGGTCCTGGCTGGGTCGCTGGTGGGGGGATACCTCTCGATCAGGGGTCTTCCTCCGGTGGCCGGCGCGTTTGCCGTCACCGACTCGGCCCTCGTCTTTTATGCCGCCCAGGGCGCGTTCACGGCGACTTTTCCTCTGGTCGGGCCGCTCCGCGAAACGGGTGGGAAGAAATGGCGCGCGTCCGCCGTATCGTTGGCGTATACCCACAAGGTCGAAGGACGCACCATCTACCTGATCCGGGTCGACAACGGACTCTTCGAGACCGCTGCGCCGGGACCGCTGCTGGACGTTGCCGAGCACCCGGTGTGGCTCGACAGCCTGGGGAATCGCGAATGGACGGTGGAAACTCCGCTCGCCAGCGCCCGCAACAAGGTGGCGATGAACGGTCTGATCCGGGCGCTCGTCACCAGCCGCTATGCCGATACGCTGTTCGCTCTCTTCGGCCGCCCGCACCAGCCCGTCGGCATCGTCGGTGCGCGGGGCCGGGCCGCCGGCCGGCTCGGCGAATACGTGGCGTCACGCGACTCGGTGGCCCTCGACCCGTCGCGGATGAGCACGCGGGCGCAGCTTCGGCATGCGCTGGCGCACGAGCTCGCCCACCGCTGGCAGGCGCGCGCGCCGGGGCAGATGGCCATGCTGTGGCAGGGCACCGCCCCGATCACCGATCCGAGACGGTACGGGTACGGCAGCGTCTCCGAACACCAGGCCGAGGCGGTGGCATTCGCGATCCACTTCCTTCAGATAACCGCCGCCACGAAGCCGGCATCGGACCAGACCGAGCTGCTCGATCACTACGAGCTGCTGGTTCCCGGCACGAGTATGATGGTCCGCTACCTCGCACTTCAGCCGATCTACGCCAGGCATCCGCTCCGCCGCGTCCTGACCACCGGGAAGAACAACTAGTCCCTGCAGCTCCCGCAGAGCTTGACACATCAATAATCGTTGATACATTGCCCTCATGGCAACGCAGATCGGAATCGATCCCACCCGGGCGGCCCGGCTCTTCCACGCCCTGTCCGACGAGACGCGCTTGCGGATTCTCGAGCGGCTGCGTCATGGCGAGCGTTGCGTCTGCGAGTTGACCGACGCCCTGGATGCCGCCCAGTCGCGCCTCTCGTTTCATCTCAAGACTCTGAAGGATGCCGGACTCTTGAACGATCGCCGGGAAGGCCGCTGGAGCTATTACTCCATCGATCGCGAAGCAGTCGCCGAGGCCACGGACATCATCGCCGCCCTGGCTCCGACTTCATCCGGCAAACGCGCTGGCTGCTGCTAGCCTTTTTTTCTGGCTCACACATCAACGGATCTTGATCAGGAGAGGACAATGAGCGCCGAGAACGTGAAGGCGACAGTCAAGGAGAAGTACGGCGAAGCAGCTTTGCGAGTGATCAGCGGGGCCAAGTCGGGATGCTGCGGGACCTCGTGCTGTGGAGCGGATAGCGACGATCCGATCACTTCGAACCTCTATTCCGAGGCGCAGACGGCCACGCTCCCGGCCGAGGCGGTGCTGGCATCCCTCGGCTGCGGCAATCCAACGGCGCTCGCCGAGCTGAGTGAGGGGGAGGTGGTACTCGACCTGGGGTCGGGCGGCGGCATCGACGTCCTGCTCTCCGCCAGGCGAGTCGGGCCCACCGGCAAAGCCTACGGGCTCGACATGACCGACCAGATGCTGGCGCTCGCCCGCGACAACCAGCGGAAGGCAGGGGTGGAAAACGTGGAATTCCTGAAGGGCGACATCGAGTCCATCCCGCTCCCCGACGCCTCCGTTGACGTGATCATCTCCAACTGCGTGGTCAATCTGTCGGCCGACAAGAGAGAAGTCATTGCCGAGGCCTATCGTGTGCTCAAGCCCGGCGGCCGTTTCGCGGTCTCGGACGTGGTGGTACGAGGTGAAGTCCCCGCACGAGTCCGCCAGAGCATGGAGCTCTGGGTCGGCTGCGTGGCCGGGGCGCTGACCGAGAGCGAGTTCCTCGCGCTCCTTTCGGAGGCTGGATTCGAGGAGGCGAGCATCGAACCGACGCGCATCTATGAATTCGAGGACGCGAGGGCGTTCCTGGCCGGCGCCGGGCTCGATACCGATGTGCTGGCGAGGGAAGTCGGAGGCCGGGTCATGGGAGCGTTCGTGCGCGCACGGAAGCCCAAGTCGGATCATGTGTGAAGCGGAGAACGATCGGCTCGGTGGAATTCCGCGAGGCCTGCCCCGCGAGCGTGGCCATATGCGCACGCTGATGACCGGGAGCTGAAGGGATCACCGCATTCGAGTTCCGGAGGAGATGATGCAAAGCGCCGACGGCAGGGTTTTCCGCGTGTTGTTCCTCTGTACCGGCAACTCCGCGCGCAGCCAGATCGCGGAGGCCGTGATGAACCGCAAGGGAATGGGCCGCTTCAGCGCGGAGAGCGCGGGATCGAGCCCTGCCGTTCGAGTCAATCCTTATGCGGTCGACATTCTGAAGCAGAGCGGAATCGACTGGAGGGGGCACGCCCCACGCGGCATGGACGGGCTCGAGTCGAAGCCGTGGGATTTCGTGATCACGGTGTGCGATCGGGCAAAGGAGGCATGTCCCATATTTCCGGGACAACCCATCCTGGCGCACTGGGGAATGCCGGACCCTGCCGAGGTGGAAGGCAGCGAAGCGGCCAAGCGAATCGCCTTCACCGACGCCCTGACGCTCATCAGCCGCCGTATCGACCTCCTTCTCGAGCTCCCGGCGGAAAAGTTGGACCGGCTGGTTCTCGAGGCGAAGACGCGGGCCATCGGCGACGTCGGAATGTCCACCGCGGTGAGCGATCGGAAAGACGGCCAGCGGTAAGGGCCGCCAGGACCAGTCCATTGTCGCACGCCGAGTCCTTGCCGAGGGATGGTGTACGTCCTCGGCCATCTCTCGGGCGCACGGCCCGCCGAAAAGTGGAATCGTAGCCGGTCAGGACGTGTGCTGGGACCCTCCGACGCTCCCTGTCACGCGTCGATACACCGCGACGCCCTCCGACGGGGTGGCAACGAAGAACGAGGGAGGCGTGAAGCGGTGAGCGGCGAAGGCCTCCCTGACGGCGCCTGCGACGCGGTCGGCGTCGGCAACGCTCACAAGCGCGATACTGCAGCCGCCGAACCCACCACCCGTCATCCGCGCCCCCAGCGCGCCGGCTGCCAGAGCGGCCTCGACCGCCACGTCGACCTCCGCCACCGTGATCTCGTAATCGTCTCGCATGGACGCGTGGGAGGCCGTGAGCAGCGGCCCGATTTCGGCCACCGGCCCGGATCGCAGAATGTTCACCGTGGTGAGCACCCGCTCGTTCTCCGTGACGATGTGCCGGACCCGGCGCCGCATCAGATCGTCGGGCAAGGCGGCGAGAGTGGATGGCAGGTCGTTCACGTCTCTCAGGGCGGGAATGCCAAGGGCCCGCGCTGCCGCCTCGCATGTCGACCGCCGCGCGGCGTAGTCGCCATCGGAGTGCCGGTGCGGTGCATGGGTGTCGGCGATCAGTATCGCGAGCCCGGCCGACGCGAGGTCGAACGGCACCTGCTCGATAGCTTGGGTGCGACAGTCGAGGAAAAGCGCGTGCCCGGCCAGGCAGAGCGTCGACGCCGACTGGTCCATGATCCCGCAGGGGACGCCGACGTAGGCGTTCTCGGCCCTTTGCGCGAGAGCCGGCCACATGGCCATCGGCAGGAGATCGGATGCGCCCCCGAGGTCGAGCAGCGCCGCGAGGACCGAGCACTCCAGGGCCGCAGACGATGAGAGACCCGCACCGATCGGGACGTCCGATGCGATGGCCAGGCGCGCGTACGGTACGTCGATGCCCGCCTCGCGCAGCGCCCACACGACCCCGGCCACATAGCCCGCCCATCCACGCATCGCGCCTGGTACCAGGTCATCGACACCGAAAGTGACCGACCGGCTTTCCGCCTCCGACCAGACCCTCCACTCCTTGCGGTCGGACCGCCCGACTCCAACGGCGGTCCGGTGCGGCAATGCGAACGGCAGCACGAACCCGTCGTTGTAGTCGGTGTGCTCACCGATGAGGTTCACCCGTCCGGGCGCCGACCACACCACGGCGGGCTCGTGTCCGTATTCGCCGGAGAATCCGCCATTGATGCGCTCGAGCGCGGCGCTCACGTCCTCACGTCACGCAGCATGCGCGCCGCATCCTCGGGGATCACGTCGTTGACGAACGCGCCCATGGCCGCCTCCGAGCCGGCGAGATACTTGAGCTTCCCGCTGGCCCGCCTCACGCTGAACACCTGAACGTGCAGGTAGGCGAGCTCGCGGTCGACGCGCACGGGCGCCTGGTGCCACGCGGCGATGTACGGCATTGGTGTGCCGAAGAGACCGTCGAAACGGCGCAACACGTCGAGATAGAGGGGAGCGAAGGCCTCACACTCCTCCTTGGACAGAGCAGGCAGGTCCGGCACCCGGCGGTGCGGCGCGACCAGGACCTCGAAGGGCCATCGCGCGGCCGCCGGCACGAAGGCGGTCCAGTGCTCGTTGTCGGCGATCACCCGCTCGCCGACGTCGCGCTCGGCGGCAAGCATATCGGCGAACAGGCTGCGTCCTCCCGTCTCGGCGGCGTGGCGGCGGGCGGCTGCCAGCATCGTGCGCGTCCGGGGCGTGACATACGGGTACGCGTAGATCTGTCCGTGAGGGTGATGCAGCGTCACGCCGATCTCTTCGCCGCGGTTCTCGAAGCAGAACACCTGCTCCACCCCGGGAACGGCGGCGAGCGCCGTCATCCGATCCGCAAGGGCACCCAGGACGGTATGCACTCGCCGGGGGCTCAGCGTGGCGAAGGACGCGTTGTGGTCCGCGGTAAAGCACACGACCTCGCAGCGCCCGCGGGCGGTTCGAGGCGCATAGATCGGCGGCAGGGCGGCATCGTCAACGTCGGGATCGCGTTCGCTGAACGACGGGAATCGATTCTCGAAGACGACGACGTCATAATCGGATGGAATCTCGGTCAGCCGATCCGGCGTGGAAGGACAGAGCGGGCACTCGTCGGTCGGCGGCAGAAAAGTTCGTGTCTGCCGGTGCGCTGCGACGGCGATCCAATCGTCCATGAGCGGATCGTAGCGAAGACGCGACGCCGGAGGGGCCTCCGGGAGGTCACGCTTGTCGACAAGATCGCGATCGGCGTCGTCGCTCTCGTCGAAGTAGATGAGCTCGCGCCCGTCGGCCATCCGGGTAACGGTCTTCTTCATCCGGGCTCGACCTCCACGGCCGTCGGACAGAACCGCGCATCGCGTCGGGTCACCAGTCGGTCGGGCGATAATCCTTGAGGAACTTGCCCCAGACGTGCACTCCGCTATTCACTCCATCGATGATGGGGTCCACGATCCGGGCAGCCCCATCCACGACGTCGAGCGGTGGATGGAACCGATGCTCCGCCACCTTCCGCGCCGCAATCTCCTGCGAGTCTTCGTCGGTCACCCACCCCGTGTCCACGGCGTTCATATGGATGCCATCCTGCTGGTAGTCGGCGGCGGCGGTCCGAGTCATCATGTTGAGCGCTGCCTTCGCCATGTTGGTGTGCGGGTGGCGCGTCGTCTTGAAGTTGCGATAGAACTGCCCTTCCATTGCGGACACATTCACGATGTGCTTCGCACCGCCCGGTGTCCGCAGCATGAGCGGTTTGAGGCGGGCGTTCAGAATGAACGGAGCCACAGCATTCACCAGTTGCACCTCGAGAAGCTCGACCGACGGCACGTCGGCCATCAGCATGCGCCAGGAGTTCTGCTCCCGCAGATCGACTTGCTGGCCATCCTGGTCCAGGCATCCCATCGGGAAGAGGTGGGATGCGACGTGGTGCTCCTCGGGCAGGAGCGCCACCTGCGAGAGCTCGGAAGCGCTTGCCATCCCGGCGAGACTGGGAAGCCGGCGATCGAACGCGGCGGGACTGACGCTCGCGAGGCCCTCGGGAGCGGGATGAGCGCCGCGCCATGCCTCGTACTGCCCAAGCAGCGCCCGGGCGCGGGCCGGCAGCGAGGCGGCAGCGGAACGCTCCGCCGCCATCATGTGCGCATAGAACGCCGGTGGCCGCCTGACGGTCTGGCAGGCGTTGTTCACGATGAAGTCGAGGCGATCCCGCGTCGCCACCAACTCGTGACAGAAAGCCTCGACGCTCGGCGTATGCCGCAGATCCAGGCCGAACACCTCGAGCCGATGTGCCCACGTGGAGAAGTCCGGCTCTCGCGCATAGCGGGCGGCGGAGTCGCGGGGGAACCGCGTCGTGACGATCAGGTGCGCGCCTCCACGGAGCAGTTTCAGCCCCGCCTGGTAACCGATCTTGACGCGGCCACCCGTAAGGAGCGCAACTGTGCCCCGGAGATCGGCAAGCTCGGTCCGCTTGGTAAAGTTGAACTCAGCGCATGGCGGGCAGAGCTGATCGTAGAAATGATGCAGAGAGGTGTAGGACGCCTTGCAGACATAGCAATGTTGCCGGTCAAGCGGCTCTCGGGGCGCCTCGGGATCCTGGACGTCCTCGGGTGTGAACGCTTCGGGCGTAGCCGGCGGAAAGTCGTTGGGAGTGGTAAACACCGGCTGCCGCCGGAGCGCGCGGATCCCGGTCCGATCCCGCGCCGCCTCCTCCCGCTCAACCCGCTCCGCCTTGCGGCGGCGAATCGTGGCCCGAACGAGCTGGCGGCGGCCGGCCGCATCGGGAGCGTACACGTGGCCCGCGGCCTGGACCAGCCGGCGCTGGTCGGCGGCCGGGACGTGGGCGAGCAACGCCCGGTCGGTGACGATCCGCTCGAGCACGGAGACCGCCGCTCGAAGATCGGCGAGGAACGTGGCCGGCTCCGGCGCGGTGCCGGGAGTGCCGGCCGGCATCGTCTGCCCGGAGATCGACGGCGTGCTATTCACCACAAGAACTCCTGATATGGCGCATGGAAGTCGAACTGTTGGCGCGGAACTTCAGGAAGAAGAATCGCCCTTCTACTCGGGACGCGCCACCTTGGACCCTGCGCAATGACGGCGCCTTTCTTCAAATGCTCGCTCCGTGGCCCGATCTCCTCGGGCGACTCCAGCCACGGGTTGTATCTCGATCCCGGATTCAAGTTCGATGAGCGGTTGTTCGAGGGCCGCGCCGAGCACTGAGTGCCTGAGCATTCATGGCCTTGCGTCCGACGGCCGGAGGGTGCCGGACTTGCCGCGGCGCCCATCTGCCAGCACCTTAGCGCCACGCTCCTCGAGGAGGCTCGTCCTGTCCCCGGCTCTCGCTCTCACCATCCTGCTGACCGTCGCGTCCAGGTCAGTCGCGCCTCCGCCCGGCCACGAATCTGTCCTCCAATGTTGCACCGCAACCATCCGCGTGCGGGTACCCGAGGGTGTCGGTACCGTCTACCTGGCGGGAAGCCTGCCCTCGCTCGGACCGTGGCGCCCCGATGCACTCGCCATGGCCGGCGCGGGGCGCGAACGAACCGTCGAGGTCACCGCGCCTCCGGGCACGACATTCGAATACAAGTTCACGTTGGGCTCCTGGGACCGCGAGGCGGTGGGCGCTACCGGTACGGCGGCGCCGAATTACCGACTCCTCCTCGACCGCGACACGATGGTCGTTCATGAGCTCGCGGGCTTCAAGCGGGATCCCCGGGAGTACATCGCCGATTGGCGCGGCTCGGGCGTCAAGGGTCGCCTGGTCTACTGGACGGACGTGGCGTCGAAGTTCCTCGGTCCCAAGCGCCACGTCGAGATCTGGCTGCCGCCGGGCTACGACGACAATCCGACCGTACGTTATCCCGTGCTCTACATGCACGACGGGCAAAATCTGTTCGACCCTCGCATCGCGAACACCGGAGTGGACTGGGGCGTCGATGAGGCGGTCGTGCGGCTGACGGACCGGGGCGTCATTCCGCCGATCATCGTCGTCGGCGTGTGGAGCACCGCCGCACGCAGTGTCGAGTACTCGCCCTGGCACGGCGCGCCCGAATACGCCCGGTTCCTCATCGAGGAGCTGATGCCGAGAGTCAACCGGGAGTTCCGAACGCGGAGGGGACGCGCGAGCACGGCCGTCATGGGATCGTCCATGGGCGGACTCCTGTCGTTCTATCTGGTGACCCACCATCCGGAGGCGTTCGGTGCCTGCGGCTGCGAGTCCACCCACTTCCCGATTTCGGAAGCCGTGGCGGCGCAGGTCCTGGACATCGCTCCGACGCGGACGCCGCCTGACACGACGCCGTACATCATCCGCGACATCGCGGCGGGGCTCAAGGTGCCGAAGGGAGCGCGCTACCGGTTCGACTACGGCAGTCTGGGCCTCGACTCGGCCTACGCCCCCACCCACGCCGCCGTGCGCACCTGGCTCCTCGACCAGGGACTGATCGAGGGTCGCGACTTCGTCATCCGTCGCTATGAGGGCGCCACGCACAACGAGGCTTCCTGGCGCGCGCGTCTGGAGGACCCGCTCACGTTTCTCTTTGGGCCGCGGCCGCGGTGAGAGCCACCCGCCGTGCGGGTCTGATCGCCCTGCTGCTCGCCACCGCGTGCGCGCGGAAGTCGCCTCGAACATCGGCCTCGGTAAACCTCGGCGTGCCCGCCTGGGCGACGGACGCGATCTGGTACCAGGTCTTCGTCGAGCGGTTTCGCAACGGTGACCCGTCCAACGATCCCACCGCGCACGACATCGAAGGCGTGACGGACGAACGTCCGCCCGACGGCTGGCGCCCGACACCGTGGTCGCAGGACTGGTACAAGCGGGACCCCTGGGCCGCGGCCGCGGGGAAGGATTTCTACGGAGAGATCCAGTTCCGCCGCTACGGCGGCGACCTGCAGGGCCTCCTGGATCGGCTGGATTACCTCCAGGATCTCGGCGTGACCGCCCTGTATCTCAACCCGGTGAACGACGCCCCCTCGCTGCACAAGTACGATGCGCGGAACTACGCCCACGTCGATCGCAATTTCGGGCCCGACCCGCGCGGAGACGAGGCCCGCATGGCGGCGGAAGACCCTGCCGACCCCGCCACCTGGGGCTGGACCGCCGCCGACAGTCTCTTTCTCGCCCTGGTGCGCGACGTCCACCGGCGCGGTCTGCGCATCATCATGGACTACTCGTGGAATCACACGGGGATCACCTTCTGGGCATGGCGAGACGTCCTCGCGCACCAGCGCGCCTCGCGGTTCGCCGACTGGTACGAGATCGAGCGCTTCGACGACTCCGCTACACCGGACACCAACGAGTTCAAGTATCGGGGCTGGGTGGGTGTCCCGTGGCTGCCGGAGTGGAAGAAGATCGGCCGGCCGCCGGGACAGACCCACGGCGCGATCGAGGGGAATCTGGTCCCCGGAGTTCGAGACCACATCTTCGCCGTCACTCGCCGCTGGCTGGACCCCGACGGCGACGGCGATCATTCGGACGGAGTCGACGGGTTCCGGCTCGACGTGGCAGACGTCGTACCGCTCGGCTTCTGGCGCGACTACCGGCGTTTTGTCCGGAGCATCAACCCGGAGGCCTATCTGGTCGGGGAGGTATGGTGGGAGAAATGGCCCGACCGGCTTTGGGATCCGGCGCCGTGGCTCAGGGGAGACGTATTCGACGCCGTGATGAATTACCGGTGGTACACGCCGACGCGCGGCTTCTTCGCCGGCGCCCCGCCCGGCCTGCCCGCGTCGCGCTACGCGGCAAGTCTCGACTCACTCGCGATCGGCATCGGGCCGACCGAGCTCAGGGCGATGATGAACCTCACGGCGAGCCACGACACCCCGCGCTTCAGCACGTCGATTTACAATCCGGGCCGTTACAAGTATCGGAACACTCCGCGCGAGGATCCCGGCTACCGGATCGACCGGCCGGATGAGCGTACGCGCCGGATCCAGCAGCTGATTCTCGTGCAGCAGTTCACCTACATCGGGGCCCCGCACATCTGGAACGGCGACGAGGTGGGAATGTGGGGCGCGGACGATCCAGACGAGCGGAAGCCGATGGTGTGGTCAGACCTGCGCTACGAGGACGAGGCCACCGACCCGTTGGGCCGGCCTCGTCGTCACGATCGGGTGGCTCCCGATACTGCGCTCTTCAGGATCTATCGGGACCTGATCGCGCTGCGCAAACAACATCTCCGCCTCCTGGCCGACGGCACCCTGAACTGGCTCGTCACCGACGACGAGCGCGGTCTGCTGGCGTATGACCGCGTCCTGGGCGACCAGCGCGCTATCGTCGCCTTCAACGTCTCGGACGCACCACAGGAGGTCTCCGTGGCGGCGGATGGGAGGTATCGAGTGGCCTTCCCGGCTGGGGGGACCGCGACCGTCGTGCGCGGGAGACTGAATGCGCGCTTGCAGGCGAGATCGGCGAGGGTGTGGATCCGGGACTGAGTGAGAAAGGGGAATCTGATCGACCTTCTGATCGAGGCTCTGTTATGGCTCGCTCAGCAGCACCAGGCCCGACCCGGTCCTCATCGAGACCGTGCCGTTCCTGACGGTGCCACTGGCACCGGAGTAGGCGTCGATCAGCCGGGTGCCGTCGGGGAAGACGCCAAAGACGGGTATTGTCCTGGCGCCTTCACCCTGGTCCATCGCCACCAGGACCCGATCCATCCGACCGCCCACCTCGAGGCTGCGGCTGAAGATATATGGCGCCGCCTGAAGGGTCCGATGCACGCCGGCCCCCACCGCCGGATGCGCCCGGCGAAATCGCCCCACCTTGCGCCAATGCTTCAGGACGGCCGCCGCCATGCCTCCATGCTCCAGGTCGGCCCAGTTCATGAACGACCGCAGATTGGCGTCTCCCTCGGCACCTTGCACCCTGAGCGGCCGCGCGAGCTCGTCCCCGTAGTAGATCTGGGCCCCGCCGGGCGCGAGCAGGAGCCGGGTCCCCGCCCCGATGGGATCCTTCCGGTCCAAGTCGTACGGCGACCCATCGTCGTGTGAAGCGAGGTAGTTGAGCACAGCAACGCCCCGCAGGGCCCCTGCATGGAGCGCCGCGGAGTACCGAGTGAAGAGACCGTCCAGGCGCCCGGCGGTATCGCTCTTGAAGCCGAAGTTGATGAGGGCGTCGTAGCCGTTGGAGAAGAAGTCCACGGTCCGGTCCCCGAAATGGTAATTCCTCCCCTGGCTCGGCTCCCACCCGTAAACCTCGCCCACCATATAGAAGGGAAGGCTGTCCAGCACCTGCGCCGGGTGTCGCCGTCTCCAATCCGCGAGCGCCTCGCCGGCTTCGCGCTTCAGTTCGGCGCTGACCGCCGGTTCGAAATGCTTGGCGGTGTCGACCCGGTAACCGTCGAAGCCGAGCTCGCGCACCCAGTCGGTGAGCCACTTGATGAGGTAATAGCGCGGCGCGCGGGGGTAACCGGTGCGCCGGAAGAAGGCGTCGAGCCCGGCCACTTCCTGATCCCGACGCCCCTCGCGCGCCCACTTCTCGAGCAAGGCCCGCGGCAGGCCGACGGGCGCGTCGCGATCGGTGCGGATGTCCGGGAGATGGGCCACCAGCGTGCAGTCTACCGTGGTGGTGTAGTCCTTGTAGGAGCAGTTGGGACCCGTGCGGACCCAATCATCGGGCCACGGTGGATCCTCCGCGGTGGCGGGCCCGGTGTGATTGATGACGGCATCCATGAGGACGCGGATCCCGTGACGGTGGGCCGCGTCAACCACCGCGCGGAGGTCCTCCTTCGTTCCGAGCGCCGGGTCTACGGCAGTCCAGTCACGCGTCCAATACCCGTGGTAGGCATAGGTCTTTCCCGTTCCCTCGTCGATGCCCGCATGGATCTGCTCCACGAATGGAGTCATCCAGATGGCGGTCACTCCCAGGCTGTCGAAGTATCCCGCATCGATTTTTCCGAGCACCCCGGCGAGATCCCCGCCCTGAAAGCCGCGCAGCACCGCCCCGTCATGAGAGCGTCCCGCGGCCGTATCGTTGCCTGGATTGGCGTTCTGGAAGCGATCGATCAACAGGAAGTAGACGGTGGCGCTGTTCCAGAAGACCGCCGGATCTTCCGCGCGGATCGCCTGACGGACAGGAGAAGCCTGTTGAATGCGGTCAGGCGCGTGATGGCAGCCCAAGTGCGGGGCCGCACCCAGACTGAGGAACACGAGGGCGCGGATCGCACCCTTCATGCGCAGATCTCGTCCCGGTCCTCCACCCGCAGCGTCATCACCGCGGCCAGCACCAGCGACGCCCCGCCGATCGCGAGGGCGTAGATGGCCTGTCCGCCGAAGAAGCGGCCGACCATGAAACCCAGGAGGGCCGCCGCGACGATCTGTGGGATCACGACGAAAAAATTGAATACCCCCATGTAGTAGCCCAGCTTCGACGGAGGCAGCGACCCGCATAGAATCGCGTACGGCATGGAGAGAATGCTCGCCCAGGCGATCCCGACCCCCACCATGGAGGCGAGCAGGTAGCGAGGGTCGGCAATGATGAAGATCGAGAGCAGCCCTAACGCACCCGCGAGCAGGCACAGCGCGTGGGTGTGCCGCCGGCTGATCCGCCTCGCGAGGACGGGAATGAGAAACGCGAACACGCCCGCGACGCCGTTGTAGGTGCCGAAACCGACTCCTACCCAGTTGGCCCCTTCGTTGTAGAGCGACGACGTGGTGTCGGTCGTGTGGTAGATATGGCTGGTCACCGCCGGCGTGGTGTAGATCCACATCGCGAACAGCGCGAACCACGAGAAGAACTGCACTCCCGCCAGCTGTCTCATGGTCCTCGGCATGTCCTGGAGGTCGTTCAGGATGGTGACGAAGTCATTGTCATGCCGCCCGCGATGCTGGAGGAGTCCACTGATGATGAGTAGCGCTCCAACGACGCACATGCCGGCAGACAGGACCATGACCTGATAGATGGCCTGACGCGCCAGCCAGACGCTCAGGAGTACGCCGATCGCGAGAAAGATCCCGCCAAGGCGGATCTGCTCCCCGCCGTGCCGTCCGAATTCTTCCGACGTGCGGCGCTTCCGGGCGGTGCTCTCCCGCGCCTGATTTTCCGCGAAAGAGGCCATCTCCTCCGGCGAGTACTCCTTGGAGCGGGCCACCGTCCACAGCACCGCAAGAAAGTAGACCGCCGCGCCGAGATAGAACGAAAGGCGCACGGAGTCGGGAATTTCGTGCGCAGGCGCCTGGTTGCTGACGCCGAACTGCTTGGTGAGGAGCCAGGGGAGCATCGAGGCCGCCACCGCTCCCGTGCCGATGAGAAAGCTCTGCATGGCGAACCCCGTGGTCCGCTGCTCCGAGGGCAGGTTGTCGCCCACGAACGCCCGGAACGGCTCCATCGAGATATTGATCGAGGCGTCCATGATCCACAGCATCCCGGCCGCGACCCACAGGGCCGGCGAGTTCGGCATCGCGACCAGGGCGAGCGACGCCAGAAGCGCTCCCACGAGAAAGTACGGGCGCCGGCGGCCCAGGCGGTTCCACGTACGGTCGCTCGCGTAGCCGATGAGTGGCTGCACCAGGAGCCCGGTGGTCGGGGCGGCGATCCACAGGATGGGGATGTTCTCCACTCTCGCCCCCAGGGTCTCGAAGATCCGGCTCACGTTCGCATTCTGCAGCGCGAATCCGATCTGAATGCCCAGGAAGCCGAAGCTCATGTTCCAGATTTCCCAGAACGTGAGGCGTGGCTTGGGGCGGACTGCGTCGGGAGCGGCGGTGGCGAGTAATCCCATGGTCTGCCCGGAGCCTCGGAGGTAGGTGACTGCGAACGGGTCGCGCGCGGTGACCAGGCCCCACACGAGGAAGCCAAGGACCACCGAGATCCCGAAGAAGAGTTGAGGATTCCTAACGAATCACACGGCCTTGCGATAAACGAGAAAGCCGGATTTCTCCGCAACCTTGTCATAGAGCGTCATGGCCACGGCGTTCGTTTCGTGGGTCTGCCAGTAGACACGTGGCGAGCCCACCGCGCGAGCTTCATGGCACACAGCGTCGATGAGGGCACGGCCGACACCCTTGCCTCGTACCGAATCAATCGTAAAGAGATCCTGCATGTAGCACGTGGGGGCGACCTGAATGGTACTTCTGTGGAATATATAGTGCGCCAGACCCAGCAACCGTCCGGAGCCTGCGGCGACAACGGCATGCACCGGTTCCGACGGGTCGAGGAATCGGGCCCACGTCGTTCGAGTGACCTCGGGTGACAGAGCGGTTTGTCCCTCGCGCCCGTAAAAGGCGTTATATCCATCCCAGAGCGGCTTCCATGCAGGGAAGTCGTCGCTCGTAACGGCGCGGATCACGACTCGATCATTCACCGGGTCACCCTACCCGGAGGCTGAGGCCGACGTGCCGGGCTCCTGGTACAGGCCGATGACGTTCCCGCCAGGATCGCTGAACCTGGCGGTAATCTCGGGTGCATCGGCTCCGAGCGGCTGCACGATCTTGCCCCCATGGGCGACGACCGTTTCGATCGTTGCGGCGACGCTATCGACCATGATGTAGAGCAGCAGCCCGGGCTCCTGGGAAGGTGGCCGCCCGACGACCCACGTGCCGCTCACTCCTCCGACGCTGTCGTCGAAGGCGACCTGGCCGTCACCCCGACGCCGGATGTTCCAGCCGAATACTGTCTGGTAGAAGGCGACCGAGCGGGACACATCGGTTGCGGGAAGCTCGACATAACAGATCTTGCCGTTGGTAGACGTCGGCGGCATGAAGACTCCTGAGGCAATTGGCTAGTTCTCCCGGCGGTCGGGAGGCCGGTCCATTTCGCGCGTTTGACTGAGCAACCGCTCGGCGAAATCGAGCCGCTCCTGCACCTCGCCCAGCTCGCGCCGTACTTCCCCGACCTCATCCAGAAGCGACGCGGTCTCGACCTCGCTTCCCCCGTCCAGCGCGCCCGCGCGCGACGGTGTCTCCCCGAGCCGCATCCGGCTCTGCGCCCACAGCCCGAACGCCAGAGCCAATGAGGCGTGGATCGTCGCATGCCAGGGCCCGCCTGGCTGCGCGGCGAACCAGACAGATACCAGATTGCCGGCGGACAACGTCACCAGCACAGCATTCCAGAAGCGCGTCTTGGATGCCACGTTGGGATCCTCGTCGAGTGCCTAACGACCTGCGCCTCAGCTGGAAGCGACCCGCTCGCCCTGCCCTACTGTCCCGTCACTTGACAAGTTTCGTCGGACAGCCCGCAACGCCGGCCCGCCCACGAATGCCAGTGGAACCTAGCCTCCTCTCGTCCGGCACGTCCGGCGCCTACCGCGCCGGCGGAAGAAGCTGATGCCTGGCCAGGAAGCGCTTGATGGCGGGCCAGGGCTGCTGGCAATCGTTGTGCCCGCATGGCATCAGATAGAGCTCCGATGAAGGCTGGGCGGCATGCAGCGCTCGGCCGTGTGCCACAGGAATCATCTCGTCGTGCTCGCCGTGCACGACGAGCAGCGGTCCGGTAAACCGGCGCACTGCCGCCAGGTTGTCGAATCGATCACGGACCAGAAGGGCCGGCGCGCCATAGCGGCGGGCAAACACCCGTACGCTGGTAAAGGTGGACTCCAGAATCATCGCCGCTACCGGCCGCTCTCCGGCCAGGGCCGTGGCGGCTCCGCCTCCTACCGACCGGCCATAGGCAATGATCCGGGTCGCGTCCACGGAGGGCCGTCGGCGCGCCCAATCGAAGGCCGCCACCACCGCCGCGGTTACCGAGCGTTGGGACGGTGCCCCGGCCGAGCGGCCGTATCCGGGGTATTCCACCAGAAGAACGGCCAGGCCCCAGCTGCGCGGCTCCTTAAAAGCGGTCGGCCAGTAGTCGATCAGCTCCCCGTTGCCATGGGTAAACAGGAGAAGCGGTGCCGGTCCGCCGGTCCCGACCAGCGGCGGGAGATACCACGCCTCCACCGACCCTCCAGGAATCTCGAGCCAGACGGTCTCCGCGTCATGGGGCCGAGCCGCCGCCCCCGCGAGCGATGGCGCTGGAAACAGCAGCGCGCGCTGCCAGAGGAAGAGGCCCGCCCAGTAGACCGCCAGCAGGCCCATCAGCACAACGGCGCCGAGAAGGGCCGGTCTCATCGGCGCGGATAGGATCGCCACTGCACAGGCATCCGACTAGTCGCTCCGTGACGGCGGCGCGATGCGAAGGCCCCGGAGGATGAGCGTCAGCGCGATCAGAACCGTCGGCGCGGCCGAATAGAGAACGACTTTGATGATGCTTTCCTGGAGGGCGGTCCCCCGAGCCGCTCCGGCCGCCAGCGGTATCGTCGAGTTGCCCACTCCCCAGACGGCGGCCATCAGGTAGGGACACAACGTGGCGAACGTCGAATACACAAAGAACCAGAACGCGATCCGTGCCGTCGGGATGGCGAGATTGAGCCTGGGCCACATGAGCCCAAGTGCCAGCACGATCACGCCCTGCAGGGCGCTGAGTGTATGCACCGAGAAGCCGAGGCGCGGTACGGCGAAGTAGGGGATCGCGAAGCCTTCCAGCGACGAGAACAAGAAGAGCGCAATGCCCACCTGAAGCAGGCGCTGGCTCTGGCGTGACAGCGTGCTCGATGCATTCATATGCCCCAAAGCCCTGCGCGTTGACCCTCACCCGCGAGTATTTTATGGCATGCCCGGGCCCATCCAGATCCTTGAATATGAGTCCTCACCGGGACGATGGCGATATTCCAGCGCGCGAGGAGACGGCGAGCTGGCTGGCATCGTCCAGGAATATTGGGAGGTCGAAGGCCGCCTGAGCCCGTTTCGGGAGAGAGTGCTTCCGAATGGCTACACGGAGCTCATGATCAACCTCGGTCCTCCGCATCGGATGTTGACTCACACGGGGACGAGCACGTGGGAGTGCGCCTGGTTCTCCGGACTGCACGATCGCGCGATCGTCATCGAATCACTCCACGGCACCCATCTGGTTTCGGCGCGGCTTCACCCGCTTGGCGCCTTCCGCCTGTTCGGTCCCGACGTCGCCAAGACCGTCAACGCGGTGACAGACCTGGAGAGCCTACTCGGTCCTCCGGCGTGGGACCTTCGGGGGCTGCTGCTCGGTGCCGCGTCTACCGAGGAGCGCTTCACGCACCTCGAGGAATTCCTCCGCCGGCGTCTCTCGCTGAGCGTCGTCCCATCGGCGATGGTGTGCCAGGCGGCGCGCCTCATCGAGGAGGCCCACGGCAACCTGCGCATCGCCTCGATCCATGCCGACCTGCGTGTCAGCCGAAAGCAGCTCTGGCTCCGCTTTGCCCGAGACCTGGGGTTATCACCCAAGGCCTACGCCCAGATCCATCGCTTTGTGTGGACGCTGGCGCGACTGCGGGAGAGTACCATCGTCGACTGGCCGCAATTGGCCGCCGCCGCCGGTTACTCGGATCAGGCGCATCTCGCGCGAGACTTTCGGCGCGTTGCTTCGGCCTGCCCCACCGAGTTTCTCCGGACGCGGACGCCCGACAGTACAGCGCTGCTGGATGAGGTGGGGTAACAAATCTTCAAGACTTTGGACGCGCGGGCCCCATATTGCAGCCCATGCGACTCTCAACCGGATGGACCTCCGCCGCCGCGTTCTCGGCACTCTCCCTGTTCCACATCCCTCAACCCCAGACCCCGGATTTCCGGCCGCTCGAGTTCGTGGTCGGGGACTGCTGGGTAGGCACGTTTCCCGACGGCAAGGCGACGGACGAGCACTGCTTCGAGTGGGT
Organism: uncultured Gemmatimonadales bacterium; assembly: GCA_963722825.1. Lineage (GTDB taxonomy): Bacteria > Gemmatimonadota > Gemmatimonadetes > Gemmatimonadales > GWC2-71-9 > CAVVWJ01. Next base: position 1,445,899 of record CAVROI010000003.1, on the reverse strand, counting down.
CTACGACCGAAAATTCATCCGCGATCGGCACGTCGTGCGGAACGGTGAGTCCCCCTACGCCGGGGAGGCGCTCTACGGATGGGACCCCAAGGAGAAGCGGCTGGGGTTCTGGTACTGGAACAGCGAGGGCGACGTCCTCCTCGGAGCCGTGGAGTATCGGCCGGGGTCGATCGTCTTTCCGACCAGGCACGAGACGGACAAGGGCACCATCGAGCTACGCGCGACCTGGACGCGCACCGGCCCGGACAGCTACCGGGTGGAGCAGAGCCAGCGCACGGGCAACTCGTGGAAACCGCTCTGGCGCATGGACCTCAAACGAAAGCGTGATTGATCCGCCGGCCCTACCGCACCTCGAACTCGCGCACCGTGCCATGCCGATGAGGTGGCTGGCCATCATGGGCATCCGGCACCTGGCAGATGATGATCCCCGGCCGCCGCTCGCGCCAGCGCGGCGATGTCGATCTTCTTCATCTCGAGCATCGCCTTCATCGCCCGCCCCGCCTTCTCGCGATCCGGGTCTCCCAACGGCCTCGGAAGGTATCGGGAGATGAACGGGTGCCTGCCCGGTCAGGCCTCGCCGGGCAGCGGCGACTCCGCGAGACCCCAAAGGGCCGCGGTCGCCAGCTCGATGCTATTGCCCGCTGGATCCCGCAGATACAACGAGTATCCGCCTTGCGGCCAGCGCACCTCCGCCTCGATCGGTACCCGAGCGGCGGCCAGGTGCGCCTGCCACCGCTCGATGTCCCGCTCCGGCAACCGGAACGCGAGATGGCCCGGACCGCGGGCCCCGTGCGGCACCATCGGTGGCCCGCCACTCGGAGTGGCCGGGTCTGCCGTCGCATCCGGGTTGAAGAGGAGGACCATACCATGCCCGCAATGCAGGAACACGTGGCGGCCGACTTGCCTGGCGACCACTTCCAGGCCGAGCACGTCACGGTAGAAGCGTTCCGCCGCGTCCAGGTCGGGACAGTACAGCGAGCTCTCCAGTACGCTCGGAGGTTGCAGTCGCGATGTCGACATTCTCGCAATCTCCCCCTGGCGTGTTGCGTGGCAACCTCGCGCATGACTGCAAGCGGCAAACTCCACATGCGCGGGTTAGGCGGCTCCCGGCTCGCCGCTGCGACCCGACTCCGCCTGGGCGAGCGCTCGCTCGATGCGCCGATCAGGAATCAGCCAGACGAGAGCCGCCAGCAAGTACAGGGCATCGGCAATCCCAGGGTGCACGAACGCGGCGCCAATCGCTGACGCGTAGAGCAGCGGCGAGAGCTTGCCCTTGATATCGCGACCCAGGGCCGCGGCAAGGACGGACTGCGGCCCCTCCGCGCGCAGAATCTGCCCCTGTAAAATCAAGTAAGCGATGGCCGCCATCAGGAGCACCACGCCGTAGAGCGCCGTGGGGGTCGAGGCGAGAGGATGCTCGCCCATCCAGGCCGTCGTAAAGGGGACGAGCGACAACCAGAACAGCAGGTGCAGGTTGGCCCAGAGAATTGCTCCCGTCACTCGCTGGGTAGAGTGCAGCATGTGGTGATGGTTGTTCCAGTAGATGCCAATGTAGATGAAGCTGAGTACGTAGCTGAGGAGGATGGGGAGCAGTGGGCGGAGCGCACCGAGGACGGTATCATGGGGCGCGCGCAGCTCGAGAACCATGATGGTTATGATGATCGCCACCACGCCATCACTGAACGCCTCCAGCCGACCCTTGCCCATTTGTGCCCTTCCCGGATCCGGACTCCGCCTAAGGTTGGCGCATTAGGTGCAGGCCCTCAAGCTCGTGCCCGCACAAACCTTTGTTCCCGATCGCGCTCCAGAAACCTACCGCCCGAGGGGAGTCCCGCGCCCCTGCGGCTTGTCGGCTGCCTGCGCAGCCGTCCGGGTTGCCGCCACGTAGATGGATGGAAGCAGACCGACTAGGACGATAGCATCCATTACGAGGAACAATGGGTCGTGGCTCCTGAAGTAGAGGATTGTCTGAACGATGACGATGAAGGCACGAGCAAGGACGGTGTAGAGGTAGTACCGGTAGTCCCGAGCGCGCACAAACTGGAAGATGACGCCGCCGAGGGCGACCACGAACACGCCGGCGACGCGCGGCATGACGTCGCCGTAGGCGCCGTTCGACTGCATCAGGCGCAGCGTCAGGTCGGGGAAAAGCAGGAAACCGAGACCTCCCAGGAGTAGGTAGGTGCTGAGGTAGATGAGCGTGAGGCGTTGCATGAGGTGTTCCCGGGTCGATTGAGTGTGGGACTCGTCAACAGGGCGCGCAAGCAGCCCGGAACCGACAGCGCTTCCGGAACGACGGACAGCGGTTGGGCTCGTGGCTCAGCGCGAGCACAACCAAAGCTTCACCGGAACATGAGAACAGCTGGACTTACAGTTCCGTGAAACCTCCGTGTCTCCGTTGTGGGCAGTTGTCTTGCCCCCGTGGCGCGCAGTTTCTGGTTCGACGAAGCCCTACCTCACGGGGCACTCGGCCGGATGCGGATCGCCTGGCCGCCCCCAGGCGCCAGGGCGACGCGTAGTCGCGTCGCGGAGGTGACCGGGCGTCGCGTGATGGTGACCGGCAGTGGATTGTCGAGCCAGTTTGCCTTCGGGCCGTCGGCATAGATCTCGGCGACGTATCGCTTGCCCGGCGTCAGGAACGAGAGCGGGACGTCGAGCGTCCGACCCTGCTCATCCGTGATGGCGCCCACGAACCAGGTCTGGCCACCGCGCACTCGTCGCGCGACCGCCACAAAATCGCCGATCCTGGCGTCGATCACTCGGGTCGTGTCCCAATCCACGGCGACATCCTTGATGAACTGAAAGGCGGGCTGCCCTTCGTAATTCTCCGGAAGATCGGCCGCCATCTGGAGCGGCGAGTACAGCACGACGTAGAGCGCAAGCTGCTTGGCCAGCGTGGTGCGCACCCGTGCCTCCTCCGGCCGGTGAGCATGGCCGCTGCTCTTCTCGAGAATGTCGAAGATCCCCGGTGTGTAATCCATGGGCCCGGCCAGCAGGCGGGTGAAGAAGAGGATGGTCTCGTGCTCCGGCGGGTTGCCGCCGTCGCCGCTCCACGCGTTGTACTCCTGCCCCCGCGCGCCTTCGCGACTCATCATGTTGGGCCAGGTGCGACGCTCGCCGGTATCGTGCATGGGCTCGTGGACGTCCAGCATGATGCCGTACCGCGCGGCGGTCTCGATCACCTTGCGGTAATGCCGCACCATGAACTGCGAGTAGTGCGAGTGCCCCTCGCTGGTCAGGTCGGTGACGTAGCCGGACTTGATGGCATCGAGCCCAAGCGACCGATACAGAGTGTAGGCGCTGTCCAGCTGGCGCTCGTAGTTCTGGATTCCCCCGGAGGTCTCGTTGTGCACGATCAGCCGCACCCCCTTTTGATGGGCGTACGCGGCGACGGCCTTCAGATCGTAGTCGGGATAGGCCTGGGTGAAGGAGAAGGCGTTCCGGTTGGCGATCCAGTCGCCGTCCCATCCGATGTTCCAGCCCTCGACCAGCACGCCGCCGAACCCGTTGGCGGCGGCGAAATCGATGTATCGCTCGGTATTCTCGGTCGTCGCTCCGTGCTTCGGCCCCGAGCTCCAGGTCATGGTGCCGATGTGCATGCCCCACCAGATGCCGACGTATTTCATGGGATGGATCCAGTCGGTGCGGGCGAGCTTGTTCGGCGGATTGAGGTTGAGGCCGAGCAGCGAGGGCGCCAGGCCGGTGGCCTTGTCGGCAACCTGGATGGTCCGCCAGGGCGTCATGAACGGCGTGCGGCCGCGCACCTTGACCCCGTCGGCCATCGGCGCCAGGGCCGCCGTGAGCACTCGGCTCTCGGTCCGTGCCCCCCGCAGGAACATCCGGGCGTAGTCCACCAGGTTCGCCTCGTGGATCACCAGGAACGTGCGGCCGTCCGTCGTCTGCATCGTGAGCGGGGTCTGGACGCTGTCCATCACGCTCATGGGGCCAGATGAGTACAGCATCTCCGAGCGGTCCTTGCGTGCCCAGTTGGACGGGATCCACCAGGCGCGCGCGTTGTCCGCCAGGGCAAACTGGGTGAGCTCGTCGCTGATCTCGAATTCGCCGAGCCCGGGCTGCTCGGGAAACTCGTACCGGAAGCCCACGCCGTCGTCGAAGGCGCGGATCCGGAGAGTGAACCGCCGGTGCGGTGGCGTCGTTTCTTCCACGGCGACGGCCAGCTCGTTATGGTGATCTCGCACTCGCGCCACCTCGCCCCACGGCTGGGTCCACCACTCGTCGTGCGAGTCTCGAGTCGAGTCGGTAATGCGCAGGCTGTCGCGGAGCGGGGGCGCCCCCTTGAATTCGAATCCGAGCAGTGAGGGCAGGATCAGCGCGCGCCCGTCGCGAGACAGGCTATAGCCGAGGCGACCCTCGTGAGTCTCTACGGTGACCTGGTTGCGGCCGTCGGGCGAGGCGACGCTGACCTGGCTCCGCAGCGGGAGTGCCGTGACCGCGAGTGCGGCCACGACGAGACAAGGAACGAATGCGGGAGACCGGCGCATGGAGAGTTTCCTTATAGCGAGAGGCCGCGCGAGAAGCTAAGCCCGCCGGGGGCCTTCGGCCAGCGGATCTTGCGTCCGAGGCCCGTGACACAGAACATTTCGCAGGATCTCTCGTCCTGCCCACCTTCCGGGAACTCCGACCGTGCACCAGATCCAGCTCGGCTCGATCGACTACGCCATCCTGATCGTCTATTTCGCCTTCGTGCTTGGCATCGGCTGGGCCTTGCGCCGATTCGTCAGAAGCAGCGAGGACTTCTTCCTCTCGGGCCGCTCCATCCCCACCTGGATCGCCGGGCTGGCGTTCCTCTCGGCGAACCTCGGTGCCCAGGAAGTCATCGGCATGGCGGCCTCGGGCGCCAAATACGGGATGATGACGAGCCACTTCTACTGGGTCGGCGCCATCCCGGCCATGGTGTTCGTCGGCATCTTCATGATGCCATTCTACTACGGCTCGCGCGCCCGCTCGGTACCGGAATATCTCCGGCTGCGCTTCGACGAGAAGACCCGGGGCTTCAACGCCATCACCTTCGCCGCGATGACCGTGCTCTCCTCCGGCATCTCGATGTACGCGCTGGCGAAGCTCCTCGAGCTGGTCCTGGGCTGGAGCTTCCACACCAGCGTGGTGCTGTCGGCCATCATCGTCCTGTTCTACATCTTCCTGGGCGGGCTCAGGTCCGCGATCTACAACGAAGTGCTGCAGTTCTTTCTCATCGTCATGGGCTTTCTTCCCCTCGTCCTGCTCGGGCTCAAGGACGTGGGCGGATGGAGCGGTCTGAAGGAAAAGCTCGTGCCGGTCGCCACCAACGCGGGGTACGCCCCCGGCGCCTGGTCCGACTCGTGGCGTCATCTCGGCTCGGCGGCAGACAATCCGATGGGTGTCGAGTGGTTCGGGATGATCATGGGGCTGGGCTTCGTGTTGTCGTTCGGCTACTGGTGCACCGACTTTCTGGTCATTCAGCGGGCCATGGCCGCCGAGTCCATGACCGCCGCCCGCCGCACCCCACTCGTCGCCGCCATTCCGAAGATGCTCTTCCCCGCCCTCGTGATCCTGCCGGGGATGATCGCCATCGCGCTGCACACGTCCCGGGGTGGGCTGCTCCCGATCGGCGCCGACGGAACGCCCAACTACAACCTCGCCATCCCCGTGATGCTCGCGCACTACCTGCCATCGGGCCTGCTGGGACTCGGCCTCACGGCGCTCATGGCCTCGTTCATGTCCGGCATGGCAGGGAACGTCACGGCGTTCAACACCGTGTGGACCTACGATATCTACCAGTCGTATATCCGGCCCGGGCAGACCGACCAGCACTACCTTCGGATGGGGCACGCGGCGACGGTGTTCGGGATCGCCTTCAGCGTGGCGGCCGCGTACGCGACGACCCGCTTCAACAACATCATGGACATGCTCCAGCTGGTCTTCGCCTTCGTCAACGCGCCGCTGTTCGCCACCTTCCTGCTGGGGATGTTCTGGCGTCGGGCCACGGGCCACGGGGCGTTCTTCGGACTGCTGACCGGGACCACGGCCGCCGCCGTCCAGCACGGCCTCACGCTGCCGCGCGGCGCGATGCCTGGCCTCAAGGGCGGGTTTCTGGGGACGGTACTGCATACCTATCCGAGCGAGATGGCGCAGAATTTCTGGACCGCGATTTTCGCATGGAGCGCCTGCTTCGTGGCGACCATCGTGATCTCGCTCCTCACATCCAACAACAAGTCGGATGCGGATCTCGGGGGGCTGGTGTACTCCCTGACGCCTCGCCTGACGGACCACGACCTCGTGTGGTACAAACGACCAGCCGCCCTCGGCGTCGTCGTGCTGGGACTTACCCTCATACTCAACATCCTCTTCTGGTGAGCACACGATGAGCCTGGACCTGCGACTCCCGATCGGGCTGATGTTCACGATCTTCGGCGGCCTGCTTACGGCGTTCGGACTCGTGTCGGACGACGCGATCTACGCCCGGTCGCTGGGGGTCAACGTGAACCTGTGGTGGGGACTGGTGCTGCTCGTGTTCGGGCTGGTGATGCTCGGGTTCGCGATCCGGGGCTCGCGCCACCCGGCCTGAACTCCGCTCCCAAGCTCCACGATTTGGCTTGAGCTGGCTCGCTCCGCTAGACTACCGGAATGAGCGAGCGCAAGAAGGTCGCGATCGTCGTCGGCGGTGGCCCGGCGCCCGGGATCAATGCGGTGATCGGGGCGGCCACGATCCGCTGCGTTCTGGACGGCGTCGACGTGCTGGGGATCCAGGACGGGTTCGAGTGGATCATGCACGGCAACATCGACCACGTCCTCCCGCTCGAGATCGACCGCGTGAGCCGCATCCATTCCCGGGGCGGCTCGATCATCGGTATCGCCCGCGCCAACCCGACCGCCGATCCCCAGCTGCTCGAGAACACGATTCTCTCGCTGTTGCGCCTCGATGTGACCCACCTGATCACCATCGGCGGTGACGATACCGCGTATACCGCGATGCGCCTCGAGGAGCAGTCGGCCGGCCGCATCCACGTGGTGCACGTGCCGAAGACCATCGACAACGACATCGAGCTGCCTCCGGACGTCGACACCTTCGGGTTCCAGACGGCCCGCCATCTCGGCGCCGAAATCGTCAAGAACCTGATGACCGACGCGCACACCACGTCGCGCTGGTACTTCGTCATCGCCATGGGCCGGAAGGCGGGACATCTCGCCCTGGGGATCGGGAAGGCCGCCGGTGCAACGCTCACACTCATCCCGGAGGAGTTCGGCCTCCGTGACATTCCCTTCAAGGCGATCACCGACACCCTGGTGGGGGCCATCATCAAGCGGCGGGCCCTGGGACGGTTGCATGGCGTGGCGGTCATCGCGGAAGGGGTGGTCGAAGGGATCAACCCGCGTGATCTGGTCGGGATCGAGGGGATCGACGGCATCGAGCGAGACGCGCACGGGAACCTCCGCATCGCCGAGGTCGCGATCGGGCAGCTGCTGAAGCAGGCAGTGCAGGAGCGGCTGCGGCAGTTCGGGCTCAAGGCGACGATCGCCGCCAAGGACATCGGCTACGAGCTCCGGTGCGCCGATCCGATCCCCTACGACATGGAGTACGCCAGGGACCTGGGGTACTGTGCCGCGAAGTACCTGCTGTCGGGTGGTCGCGCCGTGATGGTGTCGATGCAGGGTGGCGAGTTCGTGCCCATCCCGTTCCGAGAGCTGCTCGACCCGGCAACGGGCCGGACGCGCCTCCGATTCGTGAACATCCACTCGACGCGCTACGCCATCGCGCGCCGGTACATGATCCGGCTGCGCCGCGACGACTTCGCCAACCCGCACGAGATCGCGCGCTTCGCTGCCGCGGCGAACCTGTCGCTCGAGCAGTTCCGTGAGGAGTTCGAGTCCCTGGTGCGAGATGAGCCGCCGCCGCTCGATATCGCGGTGCCGGCGGATGCGGGCGACGAGGTGTTGAGCGCCACCACGGTCCACGGCTGACGCGGTGACTGTCGGTGGTGGCGGCCGAGCGGACATCACCCGGGCGCCGTTCGGCACGACGGCCGCCGGGGAGCCTGTTGAGGCCTTCACCTTGTCGAACGTACATGGCGTGGTGCTGCGCGCGGTGACGTACGGCGGGACCATCGTTTCGCTCTCCGTCCCCGATCGGGACGGACGTATGGCCGACGTGGTCCTCGGACACGATTCGCTCGAGGGGTACGTCACCGACTCTTCCTACTTCGGTGCGATCATCGGGCGATACGCCAACCGGATCGCCGGGGCCCGGTTCACCCTCGACGGAAAGACCTACCGGCTCGCCGCCAACAACGGGCCCAACCACCTGCACGGCGGCCGCATCGGCTTCGACCGGGTCGTGTGGCGCGCCGAGCCGATCCGCAACGACAACGGAGCCGGCATTGCGCTGCGCTATACCAGCCCGGATGGAGATGAGGGCTATCCCGGCAACCTGGAGACCCAAGTCCGGTACACACTGACGGACGGGAACGAGCTGGTGGTGGACTACATGGCGAGCACCGACCAGGCGACGCCGGTCAACCTCACGCAGCATACCTGCTTCAATCTCACCGGCAGCGGTGCCGGCGACATCCTTGGCCACCTGCTCCGGATCAATGCCGATCTGATGACGCCCGTGGATGAGAATCTCATCCCGACGGGCGGGTTCGCGTCGGTCGACGGCGGTCCCTTCGACTTCCGAACGCTCACCGGTATCGGCGCGCGAATCGCGACCGACGATGAGCAACTCCACCGCGGTAGAGGCTACGATCACAACTTCGTGCTGAAGCGGGAAGATCCCGGCCTGGCTCACGCGGCGCGGCTGGTGGAACCCGCGGCGGGGCGTACGGTCGATGTCTACACGACCGAGCCCGGCCTGCAGCTCTACACGGGCAATTTTATCGACGGGAAGGTCATCGGAAAGGCGGGCCGAGCGTACGGGCCTCGCTCGGGACTGTGCCTCGAGACCCAGCACTATCCCGACTCACCGAACCAGCCCGGCTTCCCGTCTACGATTCTGCGCCCGGGGAAGGAGTATCGCTCGAAGACCGTGTTCGCGTTCGGGGTGACGGGGTGACTACCAGCCAGTGACCTTTGGCCAGACGCCCAGGACGCGCGTGTCCTGGCCGCGAACCAGGTAGTAGCGATCGTAAGGCGCCGCGGTCAGGCAGGCGTGGTTCGGGAGAATCCTGACTCGAGTACCGACAGGATATTGTGCGGCCGGCACCTCGTCCGGCTGTTGGCTGGCGATGAGGCCATGCTCCTGGTGCGCGTCGGCGACGTACATATGGTCGATGGGCAGACCACCACTCGCATGGCACACCAGACCGTAGCCGACCGTTGCACCGTGCTTGTTACCGCTCAAGTCCTTCGACAGCGCCAATGCGCCCGCGTCGATCAGGATACGTTGCGAGCGTGGGTTATGGCCGATCACGGTCGCCAGCACCGACACCGCGATGTCGTCGACGGTACAGCTGCCGAGCGCGACCTGGGCCAGATCGAACAGGGTGTACACTCCGGGCCGCATCTCGGTCACGCCGGTCATCGAGGTCGCGTGCACGGCAGTCGGGGTCGAGCCGACGCTGACGGCAGGCACCTCGATACCCGCCGCGCGCAGGCGACTCGCCGCGAGTGTGACGGCGGCACCCTCGTCTTCGGCAATATCCCGGATTGCCGCGACGCTGGTGGCTTCGTAGCTCTGCCCGGCGTGGGTGAGTACGCCCGCCAGCGAAAGCGATGGCGACGCCTTGACCGCCTGCCCGATCGCCAACAGGTCCGGACTATCGGCGGGCACTCCTCCGCGCCGGCCCCCGCAGTCGATCTCGAGAAAGATCGCGAACCTCTCCCCCAGAGCCTCGGCGTGCCGCGCCACCTCGATCACAGCGGGAAGGTTGTCGGCCAGGAGCGAGATCCCGACGCCGTAGCGCCGCTGCAACTCGGCCAGGGCCGGGATCTTGTGGCCGGCAATCCCGACCGCGTACGTGATGTCGCCAAAGCCGGCCTGGGTGAAATATTCGAGCTCCGCGAGCGTCGACACGGTGATGCCGGCCGAACGGTCGCGAGTGGCCAGGCGCCCGACATCCGCCGACTTGGCCGTCTTCATGTGGGGTCGAAGCAGGACCCCGAGTTCGGCCGCGCGCCGGATCATCCTCTCGCAGTTGCGCTCGACGCGATCGAGGTCGAGGATGAGCGCCGGGGTGGGGAGATCTTCCAGCGAGATGCCGTCGCCACTGTTATTCACTTGATGATTCTCCGCCGCGGGCGCAACGTCCCCGCGATCGCCCGGCCCGCTGGACCCTGTTCAATTGAATGCACCACCCACGTTGGGATCGATCAGGTCCCGGTCGCCAGAGGGTTCATAACCGTTATGTCGCGCAAGTATGTCGCGCAAGGCGGCGGACATCGAGTGATGCAGGCAGGAAACTGCTGCGGCTCGCTCAGCGGGGGTGCGACGTCTGGCAGGAGATCAGGACGGTGGACCGGACCCGCCGGCCTTCTCTCAGCGCGGGACGGAACACCAGATCGGCGACATGGCTCGCGACCTCCTGCGTGACCACTGAGTCATACCCAACCGGATCGACTCGAAGCGAATCCGGGCGAATCGCGGCGCCTACTACGATCACGTGAGACTGGAAGCGCTGCTCGGTCTGGGGCCGCCCCGGAGACGCAACCACGCGAAGCGTCTTTCGATCCACCATACCTCCCGTGTCCACCACGAACGCCACCGCGACAGCGAGGCCACGGTCAGCCCAGACGGCCGGCGGTCGAAGCTCGGGGCAAGCCGAGGCGGTTCCCGACACGAGTTCGGCGACTCGATCGAGTCCGCGAGTCGCCGGATCGACCTCGTCAGGCCCAGGCGTCGCCGAACCGATCTCGTCGGGTCCAGGCACCCGGAAGCCGAGCTTGCCCAGAAGCCCGCGCCCGCCCGATGTGTCGGACGCGGCTGTGGCGATGACCTGCCCGACACCGGTGACCCCGCCAGGTGGAAGTTCATGGACCTGAAGGGACGATGGCGGAGGTACGCTCCTGTCTTCCACGACCGGAGTGTTGCGGGACGGGCTCGCGGGAAATGTGACGGGGGTCACCGGCTCACGGGCGCTTACCGGCTCGGAACGGGTCGCGGGCGCGCGTGCTGGTTTGGGCTCGGGTCTGCCGTCGGGTCTGCTCTGCGGGAGGGTCAGCATGAGGTAGCGTACCGCATAGAGCCGGCTCGCATGTACTGGTTGCACGAGACCTGGCCCCTGGAACCAGCTCCGCGTCGCCCAGCCGGCCAGTACGAAGCCAAGCGCGTGGACGCCGGCGCTCCAGGCGAACGCGCGCCGCGACCATGAGCGCCAGTGGCGCAAGAATCGAAACGGCCACTCCTGGCCGGCCGGAGATATCATATCGATCAAGATGCGTTCGTCGGAGAGGTATGAGCTAGGGCGGGGATCACACGATCGGGCGCGGGGGACGAAAAGGGCTAGCGCCTGCCTCCGCCGCGCGGCATACTTTGGTGCAGCTCAAAGCCTGCCCGCCGGTAGACCACCACATCCAGAGATCGCCCTAAGGGAGGGCACGTGCTTCGCGGATTGAGAGTCCTGGTGCCTGCGCTGCTTTTCACTGCCTCCGCGTGCTCGCATTCCGGTGCCGGCGAGGTCAAGCCGACCGATGTGCCGGTCTCCGTCGAGGTCACCAACCAGCACGCGCTCCCTATGGAGATCTACGCCGTCGGATCGGGAATTACCCAGCGGTTGGGTACGGTCCATCCCGGCTTGAGCAGCCATTTCACGATCCCTCAGAACCTCGTCGGTAACGGTTCGGTCCGCTTCGAGGCCCGCCCCCCCGGTGGAGGGCAACCGTTCCGATCCGGAGAAACGCTGCTCGCTCCCGGCGCGGTCGTGGACTTCAAGATCGCCGCCCAGTTGTTCAACAGCACCGTTACGCGCCGACCGTAGTCTTCTCAGCGCGCGGCAGCGCCGAATTCCAGGGTCACCCACTCGATTTCCACGCCATAGCCTTCAGGCTCTACGCGATGGCCTTCAGGCAAAATGACGGCCGGAATCCGGTCACCTCCTCCACCTCGTCGGCTGTCTCCTACTCGTCGGCTGTCTCCCAAGCTGTCCTCACGCCGGAGCGACAGCTGCAGCCGCTCCAGATGCTCGAGCCGAGGACGATCCCCCTGGCCTCCTCGTCCTTCGGCCGGTCCCACCCAGTAGTTCCACTCTCCCGGGAACCCTTCCGGAAGCAGCACACCACGACCGATGGCGAAACCCGAGAGCGGCAGCGACGGCTCGCTCCAGGTGCTGTCCACCGCCACTGCCACACTCCAGCTGGTGCCGTCGTCTTCCATCAGCGTGACGTGCAGAATCTGGTGCGGGCCGAGGCCGCGTAGCCTGAGGTGCACCGCCTGCCCTTCGCGGATGGTCTCTCGTTTGGCTTGGACTCGACTCGATATCACGAGCGAGGCGGTATAATCGGCGGGGCCTGATCCGGTCGAGTCCACCGGCAGCGCGACATGGAAGACCGGCTGGCCGGTGATGCCGGACAAGCCGACATGGAAGAGTCCCCGGCGACCAGCGTCACCGATGCGGCTGAATGTGAGATGCTCCGCATCCGAGGCAGGGTCGAACAGACGCAGTGGTGTCTTCGGCTCGACGACCTCCAGCGGCCATGATGGGCGGTTGTCGAAGCTCCACGAGTTGGGCGCCTGGTGACGTGCGCCGGGAAACGTGGTGGCGGTGTCGCCACGGTACACCGTGATCACCACCTCGTACGGCCCTTCTCGCAGGTCCGCCGCGGGAATGGTGGCGACATACTCGTAGGCTCCGCTGGGCCGCATCGAGTGGCCTACATGGAACGCCCCGGCCTTTGGCCGCACGAACAGCACGGTCGAGTCGGGAGGAATACTGTCGACCACGCGCGCGTAGAGCTCCGCATCGCGCTCCGCAAGAGATGCCGGCGCGAACAGGGGCACCACCGACGGCGGCAGCGTATCGGGCGGCGGCGCGTGGTACTCGTTGAAATTCAGATGCCCCATGCGGGCGGGGAGAGTCGCCGGCTCCACCTGCCCGCCGGCGCTGAGGACGTATACACCGGGCGTCACGGTGATGCGCCCGCCGATGGCTCGCTCGGTGGGCGAGCCCGTCTTCGTCACCGGCTGCACCGCGAACGTGTCGCCGAGATCCGGCAGCGTGATCGTCATCGGCCAGGCGCGACTGATCGCACGAGTCATGATCTTGTGGGGGCTGGGCGGCTCGAACGGGTCGCGGACCGGCACGGCGTCGGGGTAGACCTCGAGCCGCCACACACCCGGGCGCACCTTGTCGAGGAAGTAGATCCCCTCTCCCTCGTAGGTCACGGTCGGGGAGGAGCCATAGCCGGCGATCCGGTGGAGGGCGGGCGGATCGGGTGGCTTGGATTGCGTCGAGCCGGCATACAGAAAGGCGTCCCGCGCGACGAGCTCGCCCAGGTTCCCGTCGGAGGAAACGTGGAAATCTCCGAACCGTGTGTTCTTCGGATACGGGCCGTAGGAGCGCATCCGTGGCAGGCGGTGCATGGCCTCGGACGCGATGATCGCGCTCATGGCCTTCCGTGGCGTGTAGACCAGGTTCAGGTAGTGGGTCTGCCAGCCGAGATTGCGCGAGGCGGTTTGGAGCATGTCATAGGCGAACATGGCGGCGAACTGCGTGCCCACCGCGCGAAACGTCCGCGCCATCGCGGGATACATCGTGCCGGTACGGAGGTCGGGACTGTCGAACTCGTACACGATGCGCGGCAGACGGGCCAGGTCCTTGCGCAGCATGTCGGGGTAGCCGTCGACGCCCCGAAGGTAGTTGCCTTCCAGCTCGTGACCGGAGTTGAGCCCCGACGGATACCAGCCGAAGGTCAGGCCCTGCGCCTTTGACCGCCGGATCGCCTCGCCGATGCGGAAATCCTGGCTCACGTTGTAAAAGACGAGCTTGCGGCACCCGGTGCGGCGCACGGCGTCGGTGAGGGCGTTGAGGTATCGGATCGAGCCCGCGAGGTCCTCGGGATGATGCGCCGGCTCGTTCACCAGCTCGATGAAGAGAATGGCGGGCTCGTCCTTGAGCGCGACCCCGGTATAGGGGTTCACGTGCTCCAGGATCTGGTGCAGGTAGTTCACCTGCGCCGCGAGGGCGCGCGGGTCGGTGCCCATCCGGTCCTTCCCGAAGTACCGCCCGAAGCCCGGCGCGGTGGTGTCGTCCAGCGCGTCGGGCCAGTTCGAGCCGTAGAGCTGGATCGGGCTGAACAACATGTAGATGCCGCGCTCGCGCGCTCGAGCGATGAGGTAATCCTGCAGATCCAGATGATCGTTGGCGATCAGGTTGCCGGCGCTGTCGGAGGCCTCCCAATCACCCCAGAAGGTGAGCCGCATGCCGTCCCATCCCATGCGGGCGAATTGCGCCATGTCCTCGTCGATCATCTTCTTGCGATCGGCATGGAGGTAACCGGCCGCGCGGTAATCGGACGCGGTGGGCAGGACGTAGTTCGCGCCGAAGAGGGTGACTTCCTGGCGGTCATCGCTCCAGCGGACCACGCCCTGCTTGTCGAGGTAGATGGCGCGATCGGCGGGTCGGGAAACGGCGCCGGCGAGGCGTTGCCCCTGCACCGCCTGGAGCGGCGCGATCAGCGAGATCGCAAGCAGGATGACGAGACGGTGGTCCAGGATCTTCAGATCGCCGAGTTGGCGTACTTCCGGAGCAGCGCCCGGTAGCGCGGATCGCTCCGGATCCGGTCGAAGTCCGGGCTGAGACGGAGCTCTTGAACGCTGAACAGCGACGGGCGGGCGAGAATCCGGTCAGCAAGGACGAGGGCCGCATCGGGATCGCCGGCACGTGCCATGATCCGCGCGCGCAAGCCCTCCGACCCCGAACTATAGCGATCCGCAGGGTAATGGTCGAAGCGCTCGAGCCAACGCGCCTCGTCCAGCGCCTCCGCCCGGCGTCCCAGCGCGGCCAAGGCGACGCCACGCCAGCCATGCAGCTCCGGATCGTCGGGGTGCGCGCGCTCGTTGATACTGAGGACGATCAGGGCCGAATCGAAAGCGGTGCGAGCGGCAGCGATGTCGCCTCGGAGGCTCTGCGCCTGCGCAACCCACAATGGACGGGGTAGTGAGGTCGCCACGTGCGCATCGGCGGCCGGAGGCATGGCGTGGAGAAGCGAGAGGAGGGAATCGGGGCGCCGCTCCCACAGGAGCAGAATCAACCGCTGATTCCAGACAGAGTTGCCTCCTGCTCCCGGCTCGGGGTCCAGCGGCAAGTCATTGAGAACAGCGCCGAGCGTGTCCAACTCCCCCTGCCACAGCACATAGCTCCAGGCCAGCGAGAGACGCGGCTGGACCAGGTCCGGTGCGAACGCGAGCTCATGGCGATACGCCTCGATGGCCTCGCGATAGCGACGGAGGAAATGGTAGGTATCACCAATGCTCTGAAACACATTAGCATCGCGCGGGTCGAGTCTCCGCGCGTGGTCGAATGCCGCGATCGCACTATCCCAATTGCCGAGGTTCAGGTGCACTCTGCCGGTCCATGTCCACAGCTCGGCGTCATTCGGCGCGCCGCGCAATCCGAGGTTGAACTCGGCCAAAGCCTCGGGGTATTCGCCGCGACCGAGGTAGCGCCCGAGGCCTACGGCGAGATGCGCCTGCGGCAGGTCCGGCGCGAGCCGCAGCGCAATACCGGCTTCTCGCTGCGCCTCGGCCAGCCTCGTGACGGATTGATCGTACCTCAAGCCGTACATCTCAAAGTCGACCTGAGACAGCGCGGCGTGCGCCAAAGCAAAGCTGGGGTCGAGCGCGAGGGCGCGCGCGTAGGTTTGTTGTGCGATCAGGAGACTCTCGCGCAGACGACCTGGGCGCCGGTCGTACTCGATTCCCTTCAGGTAGAATGCGTACGCCTGGGCGTTCCGTGTCGGTGCGTCCGCGATGGCTCCCGCCTCGGCACTCGTCAGCGTCGCGCCGACAGCGGTGACGATGCGCTGCGCGATGTCGCTCTGGACCGCAAATGCGTCGCCCAGGGTCCGGTCGTAGCTCTCCGTCCAGAGATCCGCCTGGGTTACCGGGTCGAGGAGCTGCACCGTGACGCGGAGCCGGTTACCGATGACCTGCACGCTGGCTTCGACGATGCTCCCGACCGCCAGCTCCTCGCCGATCTGGCGCAGCGGCTTCGACGTCTCCTCGTATCCACGAACCGATGTTCTTCCGACTACCCTGAGCGCCGCTACCTTGGCGAGCTGGGTCAGCAGCTCGTCGTGCAGACCACCGGCGAAGTACGCGTAAGATGAATCACCACTGAGGTTTCGGAACGGCAGCACGGCGACGGCGGTCCGTGGACCCGTTGGCGTCACATGCGCTCGCGACAAATGTCCGGAACCGTAGGCTCCCCCCAAGAGAATCGCGGCCAGTCCCGCGGCCCATGGAAGCCATCGCTTCCAGCTAACGCCTCCCAATGCCGCGGCTTTCGGGGATTGCGGTATCGCGACGGGCGAAACCGGCTTCTCGAGACTTGAGCTCGGTTCCTCCACCCGCTGCGATGGCATGGCCGGAAACTCGCCTCCTCGGATCCGCTCAAACATGGCGAGGACCTCTCGGTCCGGCTCGAGATCGAAGTCCTCCCGAAGATGCTGCGCGTGAGCCTCCAGGACCTGGATGGCATTGGCTCGATCCCCCATCGTAGCGAGGACGCGCACATGCTTGAGCACCAGATGCGAATTCGGTGGGTCGTGCTCCACGCCACGCGCCCACCATCCCGCCGCCTCGTCCCAGGCCCCGGCGCGCTCGGCCGCCGTCGCCAGTTGCTTGAGCGCCTCCAGATACTCGCGCGCCAGGCGAGTGCGCTCTCCGTCCATCCAGTGTTCGAACTCCGCGGCGTCGTCCACCTGGAAGCCATCGAGCAGCGGACCGTTATAGACCCGCACCGCGTCGGCGGGTCGGCCCGAGCCGAATGCTTGCGTGAATGAAAGAGCGTCGGAGGTGACGACCGCGGGGTCGAGGCGCAAGAGACGGCCGCCGGACGGTACGGCACCCGGCCCCAGCGCACGCCGGATGGCGTAGAGGGCGTCGCGCAGGCCGTGCCGGGCACTGGCTTCGTCGTTCTCCGGCCAGAGCAGCGCGAGGAGCCGCTCCCGAGTGCAACCGAGATCTCCGCACACGGCCAGCACCGCCAGGACCGCGTCGGCTCGGCGTTTGGGCAACGCGAGCGCGGCGCCGCCGGAACGGCTCTCCAGCGCGAAGCCTCCGAGCACGCGAAGTCGGAACATGCCCGTCCTTGCCTCTTGTGACGTGGGGGGGATGCATCAATCCTGCGCGGGGGTCCTCCCTTGGGCAAGGGGGTGATGGGCGATCTACGGGGCGTCAGGCGCGGTTGCGACATGGCGGCGACGGCGCGACGACGAACCCGCGACGGTCCCTTTCTACCTTGGTCGGATACCTTGCCACAGGAGATTGCATGCGCCGTTTCATCCCCCTTGCCATGCTCTTGGCCGCCGGCTGCTCGAGCGAGCCGACAGCCCCCCTCGCCACGACCGCCGATCCGTCGGCTGCCACGGTGCAGGAAGTCGGCTCCAGCGTGCGCTGGAACCGCGAAGCCATCACGCTGTTTCGTGCCAGAGGCGGACCGGCTGGCCGGATCACCGCCTACCTGTCCATCGCCCAATACCGCGCGGTGCTCGCGGCTCAGGCAGCCGGCCATGGCCGCAACTCCCCGTGGCTCCCGGGGGCGGCGGCCGGCGCGTCGGTGGTCGTGCTCAAGCAGTTCTTTCCGCTGGACGCGGCCGCGGTGGATGCGGTCCTCGAAGCCCAGCGCGGGGCAACGCCTGCCGCGAAGCAGTCGGCGTTCGCCGGGGGTGAGGCGATCGGGCGCGAGGTGGGCGGGACGGTGTTGGCATCCGCGGCCAGCGACAATTTCGGGGTCCAATCGCCCGGGACTCCACCGGTCGGCCCGGGGTTCTGGACGAGCGGCGGAACCCCGCTGATCATCGGCGGCTACGGAGCGCGGCCGTTCTTCCTTCGGTCGGGCAGCGAGCTGCGGTTGCCACCACCGCCCACATTCGGCTCCGCCGAGTATCTCTCGGCCCTGGCCGAGGTGCGCGCGCGCTCCGACGGTCGCACCGAGCACCAGCTGGAGTTGGCCCGGAAATGGGTGCCCTTCTCAGGCGTGGTCTTCAACGGCACCGCGACTGATCTGATCGTGAAATACCACCGGTCCGAGGTGGAAGCCGCCCGGATCCTCGCCTACGGCAATGCCGCGGCGTTCGACGCCACCATCGGATGCTTCGACAATAAATTCACCTACTGGTTCGTGCGCCCTTCCCAGGCGGATCCGGCCATCACCACCCCGCTTGGCCTGCCGAATCACCCTTCCTTCCCGTCGGCACACTCCTGCGAGACAGGCGCCTGGCAGGTGGTGCTGACCGATGCATTCCCGAGCGAGGAGAAGGCCCTGGCCGCCGAAGCCCGCGAGGCCAGCATCTCACGGGTCAACATCGGCCTGCACTACCGATTCGACATCGAAGGGGGCGCGAAGGTCGGGCGCAGGGCCGGGCGGCTGGCCCTGCGGCGTGGCGGGCTGGAATAGGCACGCGAGATCGGCCCGCGGAAACGCCGCGGGCCCCATGACACACCGCGGATCCGAGAAGCGCGTCAATCCGGCGGCAGCGTTCCCCTGGGCACCGCTATCTTCCCCTTCTATGCCCCGCTATGCGGCGTTTCTCCGCGGCGTCATGCCGATGAACTGCAAGATGCCCGAGCTCAAGAAGGCGTTCGAGAGCGCAGGGTTCACCGACGTCCGAACGCTCCTCGCGAGCGGCAACGTGGTCTTCACCGCTCCCTCCGCCTCCGATGCGGCCCTTCAGCGGAAGGCCGAGGCCGCCATGACCAAGCGCCTCGGTCGGACTTTTCTGACGATCATCCGACCGGTGGATGTTCTAAGGGAGATGCTGGCTGCTGATCCCTACCAGCAGTTTCGTCTACCACCGGCCGCGAAGCGCATCGTCACGTTTCTGCGGGAACAGCCGGCGGCGAAGGTCAAGCTGCCAGCCGAGGTGGACGGCGCGCGGATTCTCGCGGTGGATGGCAGCCACGTCTTCAGCGCCTATCTCCCCACCCCCAAGGGGCCGGTCTTCATGACGCTGATCGACAAGACATTCGGCTCGGAGCAGACGACGCGCACGTGGCTGACAGTCAGCAAAGTTGCTAGGTAAGATCCTCTTTACGGGATTGTCTCTCCCATGGAGCCTCGTATCGCTCGCACCTGCACGCTCGCGGGCTTGAGCCCGTTCGCGCTTGCGGTAACGCGGAGCAGCCCGGGCTCGTGCGCACGCAGAATCGCCAGGCCGCGGCCATTGAACGCATGCCGGCGGTCGGAGCGGTAGGGATCGAGATCTCCCAGGTTCGCGTTGTCCACCACCAGGGCGTTCCCACCAGTCACCGTGAACGTCACGAGGTTGTCGGCCGTGGGGACGACCGTGCCGGCCGAGTCCACGATCTCGAAGGCCACCTGCGCCACGTCGCCCGGACCGGTGGTGATGGTGTCACAATCAGGGACGAGTCGGATGGCGGCCGGGGCGCCCGCGGTGCGGACCTCCGCCTCGCACGCCGGCGTGCCATCCCGGCGCTTGCCGACCGCCCTGAGCACGCCAGGCTCGTACGGCACATCCCAGCTCAGGTGCAGATCGTTGGTCGTGGCCGAGACCACCGGCTCCGCGTAGCTGTTCCAGCCGCCGGATGTCCCCTGTGCCGGGAACTCGATGCGCTTTTCGCCGAGTGAACGACCGTTGAGGAACAGCTCGACGATGTTGCAGTTGGTGTAGGCCAGCACCGGAATCACCTGCCCCGTTCGTCCCGGCCAGTTCCAGTGGGGAAAGAGGTGGAGCACCGG
This sequence comes from uncultured Gemmatimonadales bacterium, assembly GCA_963722825.1. Taxonomy (GTDB): domain Bacteria; phylum Gemmatimonadota; class Gemmatimonadetes; order Gemmatimonadales; family GWC2-71-9; genus CAVVWJ01. The sequence continues at coordinate 1,426,049 of CAVROI010000003.1, read as the reverse complement.
CCGGTCGGTCCACAGGCTCTGATAGAGATAGTACGAGTCCTTGGGATAGCCGGTGATGTCCAGGGCGCCCGAGCCGAATCCCTTGAAGGGCCAGGTGCTCTCTCCCAGGTAGTCGACTCCCGTCCACATGAAGTTGCCGGCGAAGTAGTCGTGCAGCGTGATCCACTTCCAGAGCCGCTCGGCCTGAAGCATCCCATGGTTGTAATTCGGCCGCACCACCGCGGAGTCGTCACCGAGCGAGTAGCGCTCGTCGAACGACTGGAAGATGGAGCCGCTCTCGGTGCCGATCATCTTCCAGTCGGGATGGTCGTGCCGGTCCTGTTCGGCGAAGAGCTCCCGGCGCTCATGCCACCGGTCCACGTAGTTGTAACCCACGATGTCTTCGGCATTCAGAAACTCGAGCGTGGCGGGACGACCGTCGGCGACGATCTGATCGTTGCCGGTGGTGACCGGCCGGGTCGGGTCCTCGCGATGGAAAATCTCGACGAGACGGCGGAGCGCCTGGACGCCGTCCGGCGTGCTCTGCTCGCCGATCTCGTTCCCGGCGCTCCAGAGAACGATCGAGGGATGGTTCCGGTCGCGGTGGACGAAGTCGGTGACATCGCGCTCGGACCATTCGGCGAAATAGTTGTGGTAACCCTCCGGCACCTTGCCGATGGTCCACTCATCGAAGGCCTCCGCCATCACGAGGAAGCCGAGGCGGTCGCACAGATCGAGGAACTCCGGTGCGGGCGGGTTGTGCGAGGTGCGAATGGCGTTGGCTCCCATCGCCTTGAGCGTCTCGAGCCGGTGGAGCCAGACGTGCTCCGGCACGGCCGCGCCGAGCCCGCCGGCGTCGTGATGCAGGTTGACACCCCGCATCTTGACCCGCCTGCCGTTGAGCAGGAATCCGCGATCCTTGTCGTACGCGATGCTCCGGATACCGAACGGCGTGGTGACCGCGTCGGCCGCGCGGCCGCCGTCTCTCACCTCTGTTCGCAGCGCGTAGAGGGTGGGCGCCTCAACAGACCAGAGCCTCGGTGAAGCAACCTGAACCTGCTGCTGCAGCTCAGCCTTCTCGCCGGCAGCCAGCGAAAACGGCGTCTCCACGCGCACGACCTCACGGCCGCCGCTATCCACCACGATCGAGCGAAGCACGCCTTTCCGGGTCTTCGTGTGGTGATTCTCCAGCGAGGTGCGGACGACCACGTTAGCGCCCACCGAATCGGCGCGCGGCGTCGTGACATACGTCCCCCAATGTCCCACGTGCAGCCGATCCACAACCGTCAGCCAGACGTGGCGGTAGATGCCGCTGCCGGTGTACCACCGGGAGTTGGGCTGTCGCGAGTTGTCCACCCGGACGGCGACGACGTTGGTGCCCGGCACAATGTGGGTGGTCACATCGTAGGAGAAGCTCACATAGCCGTACGGCCGGCGGCCAAGGTGAACGCCATTGATCCAGACGTCGCCGTTCATGTAGACGCCGTCGAATTCGAGCCAGACCTCCCGGCCACGTGCGTTCTTGGGCAGCTGGAATGATTTGCGGTACCAGCCGATGCCCATCGGGTAGTAGCCCACGCGCCCCCCGCCCGGAGCATCCTCGCGCGGCGTCCCCTCGATGCTCCAGTCATGTGGCAGGTCGAGCGTGCGCCACTCGTGGTCATCGAACCTCGGCTGCTCGGCGCCGGCGGGATCACCCAGGGTAAAGCGCCAGCCGGGATCCATGGAGAGGCGTGGTCGCTGGGCGGCAACAGGCGCCCCGGCCGCGGACAACATGACGACGCTAAGCAGCAGCGTGGGGACGGAGCTGATGATGCGCATGCTCATTGGATCACGGTTTTCGATTGTCAGATGCCCAGGTTGGCGTACTTCCCGAGCAGCGCCAGGTAGCGTGGATCGTCCCGGATCGGGTCGAACTCAGGGGCGAGACGAAGCTCGTGGACGCTGAAGGTGCCCGGGCGGACAAACAGTTGTTCGATTTCATCGAGGGCCTTACCGGTCTCGCCTAGTCGGGCCATTATCACTGCTCGGTCCCATCCATTCCCCCTGCTACAGCGGTTCTCCCGATAATCGTCGAACCGCTCGAGCCACGCGACCTCGCGCAACGCCTCCGCGCGGCGCCCCAGCCCCGCCAGGGCAAAGCCGCGCAAATCATGCCGACCTCTCTTTTCGGAGTGCGCGCGCTCTTCGACGTTCAGCAGCACGAGAATCGAATCGAAGTAGAGGCGGGCTGCGGCGGTGTCGCCTCGGAGGCTCTGCGCCCGCGCGGTCCAGTCCACACGGAGCAGGGAGGCATCTGGGGTGGCGTCGGTCGCCGGGTAGATGACGGGGAGGAGCGATAGCATAGAATCCGGACGGCGCTCCCATAGTAGCAGGAGCAGGCGTAGGTCGCCGATAGACGATGCGTCACCTCCCGGATCCCCGGTAACCGGCAAGCTCTGGAGATCAGCACGGAGCGTGTCCAGCGTGCCCGTCCAATTAAAGTAGCTCCAGCCCACATTGAGCCGCGTGTGGATGAGCTCTGGGGCAAGGGCGAGCGTATGGCGGTACGCCTCGATGGCCTCCCGGTAGCGCCGGAAGTAGCCGTAGGTGTTCCCAATGGTCTCCAAGAGGCTCGCATCTCGCGGGTCGAGTCTCCGCGCGCGGTCGAACGCCACGAGCGCGCTATCGTAGCTGCCAAGGCTGCAGTGTACCCAGCCGATCGAGGTCCACACCTCCGGGTCATTTGGCGCGCCGTGTAAGGCCAGGTTGAACTGGTCCAGCGCTGCGCGGAAGTCACTGCGGACGTTGAACTGGCCCAACCCTGAGCGGTGGATAGCGCGAGCCTGGTAGCGCACGCCCGCTGCGAGATGGGCCTGCGGCAGGTCCGGTGCGAGTCGGAGCGCCACGTCGGCCTGGCGCTGCGCCAGCTCCAGCCTCATCGTGGATCGATCGTGCCCCCACCTGTACATCATCCAGTGGACGTATGAACTTGCCGCGTGCGCCAGCGCAAAGCTGGAATCGAGCGCCAACGCCCGCTCGTACAGCTGCTGGGCGATCACCAGGTTCTCGCGCCAACCCCCCGGCCGCCGCTGGTACTCGAGCCCTCGTAAGTAGAATTGGTATGCTTCGGCGTTCTGCGTTGGTACCGCCCCAATGGCCCCTGCTTCGGTGCCCGTCAGCGTCGCCCCGACCGCCGCGACGATCTGCCGGGCGATGTCGCTCTGCACCGCAAAGGCGTCATCCAGGGTCCGGTCGTACCGCTCGGACCAGAGCGCTTTCTGGGTGACCGGGTCGAGCAGCTGCACGGCGACGCGGAGCCGGTTCCCCACGACCTGCACGCTGGCTTCGACGATGCTCCCGACCGCCAACTCCTGGCCGATCTGCGGCAGCGGCTTCGAGGTCTCCTCGTAACCGAGAACCGATGTCCTGCCAATGACCCTGAGCGACGCCACCTTGGCGAGCTGCGTCAACAGCTCGTCATGCAGCCCGCCGGCAAAGTACGCGTAGGAGGAGTCTGCGCTGAGATCCCGGAAGGGCAGCACGGCGACCGCTGTCCGCGAGCCACTCGCTTCCGGTGCCCGGGTCTTCAGCCAGCGTCCCACCCCGAAGGTTGCCCCAAGCACAAGGACGGCCGCCCCCGCTGCCCATGGTATCCAGCGCGGCGTCCGATTCACGGCAGTGGTTATCGCGGTCGGCGGGAGGTGCCCACCATTGAGGGCGGTGGCCGCCGGCTCGGGCGGCGGGAGTGACTCATCCGCCGTCTGCCGCCGCTCGGCCAGTGGAGCGGGCGTGATGGGCGGCATGCTCCCCCGCACCGGTTGCAGGTCCCCCCTACGGATTTGCTCGATCGTGGCGAGGATCCCGCGGTCGGGCTCGAGGTCAAACTCCTCGCGAAGCCGCTGCGCGTGACCCTCGAGAACCTTGATGGCGTTGGCCCGATCCCCGATGGTGGCGAGCACGCGCGCCTGTTGGAGCACGAGATATGAATTCACTGGATCGTGTTCCACGCCCCGCGCCCACCATTCCGCCGCCTCTCCCCAGGCCCCGGCACGCTCTGCGGCCGTCGCCAGTTGCTTCAGCGCCTCCCCGTACCCGCGCGCCAGCCGGGTGCGCTCTCCGTCCAGCCAGCGCTCGAACTCCGGGGCATCGTCCACATGGAAACCATCGAGCAACGGACCGCCGTAGACGCCCACCGCATCGGCCGGTCGGCCCGAGCCTAACGCCTCCGTGAACGATCCAGCGTCGGAGCTGACGACCGATGAGTCGAGACGCAGGTGGCTCCCGCTGGACGGCACGGCTTCGGGGCCCAGCGCTCGCCGGATGGCGTGGAGGATATCGCGGAGGCCGTGCCGAGCGCTGGCTTCGTCGCTTTCCGGCCAGAGCAGGGCGAGGAGTCGCTCCCGGGTACAGCCGAGATCTCCGCACACGGCCAGCACTGCGATGACCGCTTGGGCCCGGCGTTTGGGCAGCGCTGGCGCCGACGCACCCGAGCGTTCATCCAGGGCGAAGCCTCCGAGCACCCGGAGTCGGAACATGCCGATTGCTGCCTCTCTCTCGTGACCCTGGGGGTTCCCAATCCTGCGGCGGAGGCGTTAGGGGGGCAAGAGCCGGGCAACGGCGAGGCGACGACGCCGCGACGACGATCCCACGACGGCCTCGTCGCACCTTAGAGCCGCGTTACCGCCGATCGGTAATGGTTTGGCCGCAGGATGTTCACATCTAGCTGCAGGCTCAAAGGAGGCGAAACGTGAGGAACCGCATGCACTGCTGGTTGTTGACCCTGGTCACCGGGCAGGTCCTGACGGCCTCTGCCTGCGCGTACGGCACCGGCACGGCACGGGACACATGGCGGGCCGAGGAGCCAGCGGGCGCGGTTCAGCTCAACGTGACCAATCACTCGGGCAGCCCGATGGAGATCTACGTCACCGGAACAGGAACCTCCTACCGGATCGGTACTGTCTTTCCCGGTCTCACCAGCAATTTTGTGTTGCGACCCGGCATGGCCGTCAACGCTCCGGTGGAGTTCATGGCCCGGTCAAACGGGCCGTCGGTAGTCCGCTCCGGCCGATTCATGCTCGTGCCGGGGGACGTCGTGGACTTCGAGCTCGCGACGACTCCAGTAAATAGCGTTGCCACCGTGCGACCGTGAGTCCCCCGCATAGGCATACTCACCGCCTCAGGAGCTTGACGCCGAAGGGCAAGAGGTGCACGCGCAACGTGTCCTCCCCTGTCCCCTCCGCTTGTCCTGACAGGAGGTCCTTCATTCGAGGTCCGAAGAGGATCTCGGGAAGACTGTCGCGTTGCAGGCCGACGGTGGCCGCCGTGTCAGCGAGATTTACGAGCAGGACGCTAGCGTGCTCCTCCAAGGTGCGCAGCACGGCAAGCACATCCTTCCGGTCGGTGGCGACGACTCGTTCATCGCCCGACACGAGCTCGGGACGCGTTCGTCTGAGCGCCAGCAGCCGCCGGTAGAATGACAGCAGGGAGGCTGGATCGCGCGCTTCCTCTTCCACCGAGACCCCATCATCGTCCTTGGCGTATCGGTCGGTCCACCAGGCGCCGGTGTTCCGGTACCAGGCCGCGGTCCCGGCGGTATCGGCCCGGCGAGTCCACTCGAAGGCCTCTCGCACCGGAATGTCGTTGGCGTCGGTACCCCAGGTCTTGTTCTGCCTGCCCTTCATGCCGATCTCCTGGCCGTAGTAGATGAGCGGCGTGCCCTCGAGGAGGAGGTTGAGCGCCGCCCCGATCCGCTCCTTTCGCGGGTCGCCCTCCATCTCCGAGGCGAACCGGTTCATGTCGTGATTCTCGATGAACAGCAGCTGCGCCTTGCCCGGCGGCGTCCGCTCGTTCGTCTGGGTGATCGCCTGGGCGATCGAGTCCCGCTTCAGGGACACGATCGCGTTGCGCAGCGGGAAGGCGAACACCATGTCGGCTCCGCCGCGGGTCAGGAAGTCCTCGCCATATCCCCAGTCGTATTGCTCGGCGATGATCCTGATGCGCGGGTTCGCGGCGCGCGCCTGCGCGAAGATCGGCGCCCAGAACCGGGTAAAGAGGTTGGTGAGTTTCCCCTTCATGTCCAGATCATCCATCATGTGATCGATCCGGAGGCCATCGACCCCATCCTCGAAGCGTCCATCATGATTCGGGTCGATCAGCGAGACGAAAAGATTCCGGAAGTACTGTTGCGTGAGCGAGTCGAGCAGATTGACCGTGACGATGCCGACCTTCTCGCCCGTGTACATCGGCGCCACCGTGATACCGAACACGCCGGACTCGGGCTGCGTGTTCCCGGGAGCGTTATACAGGATGAAGTGGCTGTACCTCGAACCGGGCTTCCCCAGAGACTGTCGCCACCATGGATGATCCTGCGCCGCATACTGGATCTCCTGGTCCAGATAAATCTTCATGCCCCTCGCGTGGATCGCTTTCACGAGACTCCGATACGAATCGAGGTCTCCATAGTCCGAGTCGATGCCCTCGAAGCTCGAGCCGAAGTAGTTGTGATAGAAGGGTGACGGATTGATCGGCGTGAGCAGGATCGATGTCACACCGAGGTCGCGGAGATATCCGAGCTTGTCCTGGATCCCGCCCAGATCGCCGATGCGGTCTCCGTTGCTGTCCCGGAAGCTTCGGATGAAGATCTGATAGAATACCTCGCCGGGATCGCCCCGGGACTGCCGCACCCTGCCCTTCAGCACGACCGCGCCATGGGCTGGAAGCGTGATCGTGTCTCCCCGTTCCACCCGCCTGGACAGAAGATCGCGCGCGCCGGCCAGGTCTATGCCCGTCACGGCGACGCGTAGCCCGCGAGACCTGGCATTCACCAGTACGACCAGATCACCGCGCCGGTAAGCAATCACATCGTCGGGAGCGCTGGTCTCGACCTCGCCCAGATCCCCGGCGAGGAGCGCCGGCTCCGTTCGGGTCAGCTTCATGACGGCGCTGTAGAAGGCTCGGGCAGGGGTCGCCCCTGGCTGGCTCCATGCGATGGGCTGCCGTTCGAAGAGGCCCAGCTTCTGCGGGCTCTCGACCTCCTGCCCGTTGTAGAGCAGCGGTCGGCCCGGCAGCAGTGCCGCCGCGACGAATGCCGCCCGTGTGCCCGCCCCCCGCCCGAAGATCGTCGTGGGCGGATCATCCCAGGCCGTCTTGTCGTGGTTGGTGGTGAACCGCATGCGCATGCCGTTCGGGGGTAATGTCCGCATGTCCGTCAGCGCGCTGGAAACGAAGGTGGATGCGGGCGCGCCCTGCCACACCGCCTTGAGGCGATCGTAGGAGTCCCATCCGTAGGTGAGATCGAAGCCGACCCGGTGCATCTCGGGGTCGGCCCATTCGGCGAGGAGGAGAATCCGCCGGGGGACGGCGGCGCGCAGGGCCGGCACCGCCTCGCGCCAGAAGTCGTAGGGGATGAATCCGGCAACGTCGACTCGGAAGCCGTCGATGCCGAACTCCTCGAGCCACCAGCGCATGGTGGCGATCATCTCGCGCCGGACCGCCGGGTTCCCATAGTCGAGCTGCGCCACGTCGGTCCAGTCGGTCAGCTTGCCGTCCGGTTCCCGCGGCACGCTCGGCTGGCCACGCTCGTCCCGGACGTAGTAGCCGGGATGCTCCTTGACCCAGGCATGGTCCGGCGACGTGTGGTCCGGCACCCAATCGAGAATGAGCTTCATCCCGCGCGCGTGGACCGCCTGCACCAGGGCCCGCAGATCACCAGCGGTGCCGTAGGCCGGATTGATGGCGCGGTAGTCTCGCGCGGCGTACGGTGAGCCGAGCGACCCCTTCCGGTTGAGGACGCCGATCGGGTGGATCGGCATCAGCCATACGACGTTCGCCCCGGACGACTGAATGCGATTCAGCCCGTCGATCACGCCCCGGAAATTGCCCGCGGGCGAGAAGTCCTGGACGAACACCTCGTACAGGGCGCTGCGCGCGACCCAGGAGGTATCCGGTGCCGTTGCGGGTGACGGGGTCTGGGCGGGGGCGGGAGAGACGACCGCGAGGTACCCGGCCAGTAGAACGAAGCGGGTGAGACGGTTCCGCATCAGTAGTATTCCTCAAGCGAGCGCAAGAGACGCAGAGGGCGCAGGGAAGCAAAGACGCAGAAGGCGTGGAGGCTAGAGGATAGGCCTATATCCTCTGCGTCCTCTGCGTCCTCTGCGTCTTTTTTCCGTCCTCTGCGACCTCTGCGTCCTCTCAATACCCCGTGTTCTGTACCAGGTTCGGGTTCGCCGCGAGCTCGGAGGCTGGGAGCGGATACAGATCGCGGAACGACTCGGTCGAGGTGCCGGTGGGGGCCCCGCCCTTCCACTGCCAGACGTAGGCACCGCCGGTGAACAGGCCGAAGCGCACCAGGTCTGTCCGGCGATGCGCTTCCCACAGCAGCTCGCGCCCCCGCTCCTCCAGGACGAACTGCGGCGTGAGCTCGGCGTCGGTGATATCGGCACTGGTGTTGCCGTACGCACGCTCCCGAAGGGCGTTGACGTACGCCAGCGCCTGGGTGCGGTCGGCGGCGCCCCGTGCCGCGGCCTCGGCATAGATCAGGTACGCGTCGGCGAGACGGAACATCGGGAAGTCCGTGTCGACGTGCGTCGCGTTGGAGCCGGCCACTCCCGCGCTGGTCTTGTTCGAGTACTTGGGCGCCGGGATGCCCTTGCTGAAGTCGCTGATGCTGGTGACGTCGACCGTCTGGCCGTCCGTCCAGAAGAACGCCCGTCGCGGGTCGTCCACGGCAAAGCGGTTGTAGGCCTCGGCTTTGAGGCGCAGCCCGTACCAGCAGCCGTCGACGCCGTAATCCGAGGGATTCATCGAGCCACCGCAGGACGCATGGACCAGGAACGTGGCGCCGCCCCACGTCTCGGTGGTCTGGCCGTCCTGGATGACGGGGAAGATGATCTCCGGCGAGGTGTTGTTGTCGGCCTGGAACACGTGCCGGAAGCTCGGGTCCAGAGAGAACGGCCCGCTGATCGCGGCCTGGGCCGCGGCCGCGGCCTCGCCGTAGTGCTGAGTACCAGTGTAGACCTCGGCATTCAGATAGACGTGGGCCAGCAGAATCGACGCGGCCTCCTTCGTGGCTCGGCCATAGGTCCCCGACGAGGCCGCCGGCAAATCGACCTGGGCCGCCGTCAGCTCGCTCACGATGTAGTCATAGACGGCCTGCCGGGTGCTCTGCGGTGGCGGGGTAGCCCCCACTGGATCGTTCTCCGTGACCAGGGGGATGTTGCCGAACAGATCGATGCCGTGCCAATAGCTGAGTGCACGGAGGAAGCGAGCCTCGGCTCGGAATGCTTGGATCTGTGACTTGAGCTCGGCCGAGACGTTCCGCTCCGCCAGCTTGGCATCGGTGGTCTGCCGCAGGAATTCGTTGACGAGGCTGACCTGGAAGGCGATCCGGTAATACATCGAGACGACGAAGGTATTGGACGAGGCCCAGAGCTGAGTGTTCATCTCCGGTAGTCCAATGTCTCCCCACGCGATCACCGCTTCGTCGGTCGGCAACTCCTCTGCCTCCCAGAAGAGGCGCAGGTACTGTGAGAAGCCCTCGTCGACCCCCTTGATATCTCCGTTCCCGGCCGGCCCCTGCTGCCCGCTGACCGCGAGCCCGGCGTAGATCTTCGCGAGGAACGCGCGGTACGAGCTGGGGTCGTTGAAGTAATTGCTGTCGGTGATCGTACTCGTCGGCAGCTCCTTGGTGTCCGTGCAGCCGGCTGCACCCAGGATCACGAGCGCGGCGGCAATGAGCGCACGACGCGGATTGCGGTTCATGGCTCCATCCCTTCTGGGGTGTCTACATTCGTAGTCGTAGTCATGGGATTACAGTTTGAGGCTCAGGCCGCCGCTGAACGTGCGGGAGCGCGGATAAATGTTGTTGTCGATGCCGTTCAACGACGACGTGTTCGGGCTCGGCGCGATGTTGGCCGCCGGGTCCACGCCGCTGTAGCCGGTGACGGTGAACACGTTCTGGACCGTCCCGAACAGCCGCGCCGACTGGCCGCGCAGGTTGAAGGAATAGCCCACCGTGATGTTGTCCATCCGCAGGAAGGACGCATCTTCGACGTAAAAGTCCGATTGGAGCTGCTGCGTGGCGAATTGTGTTTCGAGCACGGAGCTGTGCAGGTTGAAGGGCGAGCCCTGCGTGAGCTCTCGATAGTCGCCATTGGCGGATGCGACGTTGTTGTAGGCGTAGTTGCCGATGTACGCCCGGAGCGTGAAGCCGAGATCCCAGTTCCCCAGGGCCATGTAGGAGGAGTGGCCGAGAATCCATTTCGGCGCCGGGTCGTGGAATGCCCGGAGATCGTCCTGGTTGATGATGCCGTCACCGTTCTGGTCGACGTACAGATCCTGGTCGTTGATCGTGCCGTTCGGAAGGCCGTCGATCCGGTCGCCGTTCACGTCCTTGTAGATCGGCTTCCCGTTCTCCCGGATGTGCTCGAAGACGTAGAATGAGTTCACCGGCGCGCCCGGCTCCAGCACCTGGATGGTGGTTCCCACGCCGCCGGACACGCCGCCGACCAGGATCTTGAGCGCATCCCCGCCGAGCGGGGTGATGCTCCGGAGCTCGTTGGTGTTGTGCGCGGCCGTGAAGTCGGCGTTCCAGCTCAAGCCCCGCGATCCGCCTTCCAGCACCTTGGCGCTCAGGCTGAACTCGATGCCCCGGTTCCGCATGCTGCCGATGTTGGTCGTGACGAAGTTCGAAAAGTTGCTGAAGGCCGCGACCGGCACCGTGAAGAGGAGGTCGCTGGTCAGCTTGTCGTACCAGTCGATGGAACCGCTGAACCGCTGATTGCCGAACCCGAAATCGAGGCCGACGTTGAACGCGCGAGTGGCTTCCCACTTGATGTTCGGGTCCACCGCGCTCGGACGGCTGGTCGTGAAGACGCTGTCGCCGAACTGGTATCGGCTCAGACCGTCGCTGAGCTGGTAGGAGGAGTACGCGAGGTAGTCTCCGAACGACTGGTTCCCGGTCTTCGCGTAGGATCCCCTGAGCTTCAGGTCTGACAGCCCCTTGAACCCTCGCAGGAACGGCTCCTGCGACAATCGCCACGCGGCCGACACGGAGGGAAACGTGCCGTAGTCGTTGGCCGCGCCGAACCGCGATGAGCCGTCACGGCGGACGCTGGCCGCGAGGATGTACTTGTCGTTGATGTTGTAGTTGGCCCGGCCGAAGAAGGAGATCAGCTTGCTCTCCTGCTCGAACAGATTGTTCTTGACCGTCGCCGCCACGGCGATGCCCTGGTTCCCCAACTCGTCGGTGGAGAGGCCGTTCCCCTCATAGTATGAAGAGTCGGTGTGGCTCTTGCTCCAGGAATAGCCGCCGGTGAGGTCGAGCGTGCCCGGACCAATCGGGCGCGGCGTCGTGTAGTTCAGGTACGTCTCGAGGACCGTGTTCACCTGGGTCGGATTGAACCGACTCTGGATGCCCCCGTTGCCGGTCACGAGCTGCCGGTGCAGCACGCTCGGCGTGAAGTTCTCCCGTTCGGCCCTGGTCACGTCGTAGCCCAGGTTGACGTTGGCCCGGAGGCCGTTGATCCACGGCAGGCTGTACTCGCCCTGCACGTTGCCGACGCTGCGATACGTCGTCGCCTTTTCCTCGGCAAGATTCAGGATTTCCACCGGGTTATCCGCCGATGTCAGACCGCCTGGCCAATTGTAGAAGAGCGTGGGCGAGGAGGGATCGAGGATCGGCTGAGTCGGGCCGAACAAGGCCGCGTTGGAGAGGACACCGAGCGGAACGAATCGGTCGTCCTCGCGGGTACCCCTGACGTTGAAGCGCAGATTCAGGCGGTCATTGGCCAGCCGCTGGTTGTAATTCGCCCCCAGGCCGATTCGCCTGGTCTTGTTGAAGGTGATGATGCCGTTCTGGTCGAGGAAGTTGAGCGACAGGCGGTAGTCCATGGCCGAGCCGGCGCCCGAGACGGCCACGTTGTGCTCCTGGCCGAACCCCGTCCGGTCAATGACGCCGAACCAGTCGGTGTTTGCGTTCCCCAGCTGGCCGACGCTCCCGGGCGCGTACTGCGCCACCGCCGCCGCGAACTGGTCCGCGGTGAGCATCGAGGGCGTCTTGGTGACCCTCGAAGCAGACACCGAGCCGGTGTATTCGAATTTCGGTCCCTGGCCTTGCTGTCCCCGCTTGGTCGTGATCAGCACCACGCCGTTGGCGGCGTTGGTGCCATAGATGGCCGCCGCGCCGGCATCACGCAGCACCGAAATGCTCGCGATGTCGTCGGGGTTGAGGAAGTTGAGCGGGTCGCGCCCGATGCCCGTCACGCCGCCGATGGGCAGCCCGTCGACGACGTAGAGCGGCTCGTTGCTGGCGTTGGTCGACGTTGGTCCGCGAACCCTGATCGAGGTTCGCCCGCCCGGCTCGTTGTTCTCCACGACCTGCACGCCCGGGACCTTGTTCTGGATGAGCTCGGTCGGGGTGATGACGCGTCCGGTGTTGAACTCTTCGGCGGTCACGTTGGTCACGGCACCGGTGATGTTGCCCTGCCGCTGCTGTCCGTAGCCGACGACCACCACCTCCGCGAGATTGACCGCCTGGACAGCCAGAGCGACATCCACGTCGATCGCCTGGCCACCCACTACCGTGACGACCTGGGACACCGGCGCGTAGCCGATCATTGCCACTCGGATAGTATCCGTCCCCGCAGGGACCGCGGTGAGAAGGTAGCCGCCGTCAGGCCGGGTCTCGGCCCTCACGCCGCCGACCGTGACCGTCGCCCCCCGGAGCGGTTGCTGCGACGTCGAATCGCTGACACGTCCGCGGACGGTGCCGGTGGGTTGCTGCGCGGCAAGCGGCGCGACCGATACCGCCGCCAGGAGCAGGCCGATGCTGAAGCGTAGCCCTCTCATGTTGCGTGCTTCCTTTCAGATACGGACGAAAAAAGGTTCTTCGCGAATTCCCGGGGTTGGGGTGACAAGGGGCAGTGTGATGCCACGCTGAAATTCTGCGGTCAGGCAAAGAAAAGCCCCGCCCATAGAGGGTCGGAGCCTCGGAAAACAGGGCGCGGTGCACCGCTGCCCCGGCGGGTATCAAGCCGTAGTGACGCTGACACAGGTGCCTCGCGCGGGATCGGGGAGCTGTCGGTGCGCCATACGACCGTCTCGGCGATCGGGGGCCGGCGCAAACCCAGACCGAGGGGGGATACCCCCGGGGGCAAACCATACATTTTTTCTGACCGGAATTCTTACAGGAGGCGGGGAGCCAGAGCGTCAGCTGCTCAGCCGCGTAGGTGGTCGCTATGTCCGCCACCCGCAATGCCCTCGAATATTCCGGCCCGGAGGCGTGTCGTCAAGGGGGAGGAAGGTGGTCAAGCCGGTGGACGGGATCGAACCGTCGGCCGCTCGATTACGAATCGAGTGCTCTACCGCTGAGCTACACCGGCGAGGGGTTGGAAGATAGCCGAGCAAGGATATCTTCGCCAAGACTCGATGCACCAAGGTTCATGGCACCGAGCACGACAAAAGAGGGCCTGGATCAACCAGGCCCCGGGGTCTGCCCTCGAGGGATACGAACGGGTGGTATTGCAGAGAAAACCTGAGTGCCCTGGCGCGGATTCGAACCGCGACGCCTTTCGGCACTACCCCCTCAAGATAGCGTGTCTACCAGTTTCACCACCAGGGCTGGCGGGCAGGCAAGATAGCGTATTTTCCCGCACCGGGTCAACCGCTTAGAACACTCGCACCGTGGTGAATGGGCTGCCGGCAATGGCCGCGCCGTTGATGGTGATGTTCACGTGCCAAGTGCCGGTGGACGGCGCGAATGTCGCGGTGTAGGTGCCGTTACCGTTGTCCGTCACGGTCACCGGCCCACCCTCGTACGAGATGGCGACGGTGTCGCCGCCGCGGCCGAGGAGGTTGCCCTGGGCATCGACGGTGGTCACCGTGATGGTCGTGGAGAAGAAGAAGGTCTGCGGCACGTTCGCCGTACTCTTTCCTGCATCCGCCGGACCCGGGCTCACCACGCTGCTGAATGGACTGCCGGGCACATCGGCCCCGTCCACCAGCACGCGAACCTGGTCGGTCCCACTCGTGAGCGGCGTGTATCTGGCCCGATAGTCCCCGCCGCCGATCTCGGTCACCGCGCCATTCGTCGTATTGGCGCCACTGACCGGCACCGAGATCGTCCCCGCTGCGTTCGTCACGGGGTTGCCGAACGCATCGCGGAGGCTGACGACAACGTCGGTAGGCGTCCCGGCCGTTCCCGGGCCCACCTGGGCACTGCTGGTCGAGGCCACGGGCGGTCCGGCGGCCACCTTCACCGTGGCCGTCTTCCCGGCAGTGCTTCCGCCGACCGTCGCGGAGACGACGTGGTCACCTGGAGAAGTCGAGCTGAACCGGCCCGTCGCCACGCCTTGGGCGTTGGTCGGCGCCGTTGGCTGTACGAGGGTGTTCCCGTCGCCGGAGGCACTGATGGCGACCGGGATATTGGGAAGCGGATTCCCGAAGTCGTCCACCGCCTTCACCGTGATGGTACTGAACTCGCTGCCCGAGCTGGCCCCTATCGTCGCCGGGTCGGCCGATACCGAGCTCTTGGCGGGGCTCAAGGCGCCGGCCTGCGCCGTGCCCCGGAAGACGACCGGGTTTCCGCTCACGCCCGAAGTCCCGATCCGCGCCTCGAGGGTGTTCTCCCCGGGTGTCTTGCCCAGCTTCCACGCACCGACCGTCGCCGTGCCGTCCGAGCCGGTGATCTGATCCCCACCCGAGACGGTACCGCCGCCGCCGGTCACCACGAAATTGACCGGTACGCCGGCCACCGGATTGCCGCTGGCGTCTTTCACCAGGACCGAAGGAGCGACCGGGACTGGACTCCCCACTACTGCCGTCTGCCCGTCTCCAGTCACCATCTCGATGGAGGCGGGCGCCCCCACGCCCAACGCAATCGGCGAGGAGATCGCCGACGCGAAGCCGTCGGCCGCGAAGATCAGCGTGCGCACCCCAGCCGGGCCGGAGATCACGAGATCGGTGAAGGCGACGCGTCCTGCATCGTCGCTCGTGGCGGTGGTGGTGCCGCCAAGATCGCCGCCTCCACTCGAGATTTGGACGGTGACCGCGACTGCCGCCCGCGCGATCGCATTGCCGTCGGGGTCGCTGAGCTGCAGTGCGGGCTGCGGATCGAGTGGATTGCCCGACGTGGCGATGGCGCCAGGCTGAGAAACGATGAGAAGCTTGGCGGCGAGACCGGTCGTGACGAACACCAGGGGATCGCCGGTGAATCCGGTGACGGTGGCCTGGGTGGTGTAAGTGCCGGGCTGGTCGCCGAGGATGCGCATCGTGGCCGCGCGACCGCCGCCATCGGTGATACTGGACGACGGATCTACCGTCCCGCCGTTATCGGGGATCCAGGTGACTTCCGCCCCTGCGACCGGGTTGTCGAAGCGGTCCGTAACCCGAATGACCAGCGAATCGGGAAGCGCCTGCCCCACGGTTCCGTTCTGCCGGTCACCGCGAACGACGGCAAGCGCTGCCGGCTCTCCCTCGTTGGGCAGTGTGAGATCGTTCCCGCCACACGAAGTAATGGCGAGAGCAATCAGCAGCGAAGACCAGGGGAGGCCGCGCCCGGTGAGTTTCAACGGCCGCTGACGTCGAAGGGAGTGCTCGTGGCCGAGCCGAGCTCGGGGCGGGATGGCGCGACCGCGGTCAGGACGTATCCGGTACCGGCCCGGTCCACCCGCAGATCGTTGAACACCGCGACGCCATCGCTCGTCTTCCGCGTCGCTTTCCCCTTGAGCCGTCCACTCGAGGGAGTAAGGGAAACTCGAATGTCGACGCCCGAGGTGGGGACGAGATTGCCCGATTGATCCACGAGCGCCACCAGGACCGATGGGGTGATGTTCTTGTTCTGCCTCTGCGGACTTGCCGGCTGCACCTGGAACACGACGTCGGTCGCCTCGGGATTGGCGGTGGCGGTGAATACCGCTGGGCTGCCGTTCAAGCCATCCGCGCGCGCCTCGAGCGTATTGGTTCCGGGATCACCGAGGACCCAGCTCCCCACCGTCGCGATGCCGTTGGAATTGGTCGTCTGGGAGGCGCCCGTCACGCTGCCGTTGCCGGCGGTCACGACGAAGGAAACACCGAAGCCCGCGACGCCCTTGCCCTGAGCATCGGTGACTCTGACCGACGGCCGGACGGGCACCTCGGCCCCCGCATCCGTGGTCTGGCCGTTGCCCTCGACGATTTGCAGCGTCGTCGCCGGCGCAATCGTGACGACCACCTCCGGTCTCTGGTCGATCTTCAGGTTCCCGTTGACCGTGGCGGTCACCACCTTGCTGCCCGGCACAGTGGAGGAAAGCGTGCCGGTAGCCACGCCGTCCGCACCGGTCGCCCCGCCCGGTTGCGTGAGAGTGTTCCCGCTGCCGGTGGCCGAGAGGGTGACGGTCGCTCCTGAAACGGCCGATCCGCTGGCATCTCGCACCGTCACCGTGATCGTCGACGAGCCCGACACCGCCTGAATGGAGCTGGGCTCCGCCGTCACGGTGGAGGTCGATGCGCTGGGGCCCGATCCGCCACCACCGCCGCCGCCACCCCCTCCGCCACCGCCTCCCGTCGCGATCGCCGTGAAGGCAACGACACCGACACCGGACACGACCGCGTTGACCGTGTTCGTGGCCCCGGCCGTCCGCCCCAGCGTGAAGGTTGCCGAAGCGAGACCGCCAGGGTCGGTATCGCCGCTTGGCGTCACACTGCCCCCACCGGTTCCCACGACCCAGCTCACCGGGTTACCGGCTATTGGATTTCCTCCGGCATCGACGAGGCGAACCACCAGCGGCTCGGCGAGTGTACTCCCCGGGTCACCCGTTTGGCCGTTGCCTGACACGAGCTGCAACGCGGCCGCATTCCCGCTCGTTGCCGTGTGCGTGAAGGTGACAGGCGATCCATTGAGACCACCGGCAGAGGCCGTGGCCAGCTGGGTACCTGCGCTCGTGCCCAGCGTCCGCTGGGTCGAGGCCGTTCCGTCGGGTCCGGTAATGGCCGTCTCCGGGTCCACGCCACCGCCGTCCTGCGCGGCCCACGTCACCTCGGCCTCCGCTACGGGGTTGCCGAACTCGTCGGTCACGACCACGACGAGAGGACCGGGGAGCGCGGTGCCCGCGGGGGCAGACTGGTTATCGCCCGATGCCATCGCGATCGCGGCCGCCGGCCCGGGCGCTGCCGTGGCGGTGAATGTCGCCGAGAGGTTCTCGAGTCCGGGTATGTCGGTCGAGACGGTCTGCGAGCCGGCCTTGGTGCCGAGCACCCAGCTTGTGGCGGCAAGACCGGCGGCGTCCGTCGTGGCCGTCTCCGGCGAGACGGTGCCGGCCGCATCGTCCTCGGGCGTAAAGGCCACCTGCACACCGTTCACCGGCTGCCCCTGCCGATCGACGACCTTGACCACGAGAGAGTCGGGCAGCGCCTCGCCGACGGTACCGCTCTGGTTGGTTCCGGCCGCGGCCGTCATGGTCGATGGCCCGGTTTCATTGGGCAGGACAAGGTCGCTGCCACCGCAGCCCAGAAGGGCCAGGACGCAGACGTATGAAAAACTCGACGGGGGCGGAAATGAACGCCGCGTTCTCGGCGGCGTGAGCTGCTGGGGCGGCATCGTGATGATAGGGTAATCCGGACGACGGCGGCGCGATAGGGCGTGGGTCACAACTGTAGCAGATCCCCCTAAAACGTGCCAATTATTGCAGTTACGGCGCAGCGAAGAAGCCGGTGCTCGTACCAGGAGAAGCGGCGGTTGCCGAGGCGGAGGCGGTCAGCGTGTAGGGGTTGAGACCAGTCGCCTGGTCGACCGTGAGATCCGAGAACGTTGCCGAGCCGTTCACGGAGGCAACACTCAAGGTGCCGCCCAGAATCGCGCCCGTGTCCTGGTTCAGGGCCATTTGTACGCTGGCATCCGTCGGATTCCCGAATGCATCGCTGATGGCGACTACCACGGTGAACGCATTGCCTGTTTGTACTAGGGCGGGAGGCGAGGTGGTGAATGTTAGCGTCGCCGCCGCCCCGGCCTGGACAGTCACAACAGCGGTCGCATCAATGAGCAGCCCATTGATCTGCGCCGAAATGGTGTGGTCCCCTGCCTCGGTGCTGGTATAGGTCGAGGTGGTTACGCCGCTGCCATCGGTCAGGCCCGGGGCCGTGAACGAGTTCCCGCTGCCTGTCGCCGACAACGCGACCGTTGCGCCGGAAATGGGATTGCCGCCCGCGTCCTTCGCCGTGACCGTAACCGTCGATCCTGCACCCCCAGCCGTGATGATGACCTGATCCACGGTGAGAGTCGACTGACTCGCGCTCGGCCCGCCCGCCGTTCCCGTGGCGGTAAACGTCACCGGATTCCCCGAGATGCCAGAACCCGAAATCGTGGCCGTCAGGGTGTTGGTGCCGGCCGTTGCGCCAAGCGTCCAGGAGCCCACCGTGGCGACCCCCGAGGCGTTCGTCGTCGGGGTCGCACCCGTCACACTGCCACCGCCGGACGCCACGGCGAAGGTTACCTGCACGCCCGATACTGGAGCGCCGTTCCCGTCGCTGACGAGGACGGCCGGATCGGTCGAAACCGGAGTCCCCGCGGTGGCGGACTGTCCGTCCCCCGCCTGGGCAGCGATGCTCGCCGGCGGTGGAACGGTCACCGCGACGATCGCGTTGTCGGAGACCGTCGTGCTGCCGTTCAGCGTTGCGGTGATGGTGTGGTTGCCGATCCCGGTCGAGCTGAAGGTGCCGGTGGCCTGACCGTTCGCATCCGTCGGGCCGGCGGGTTGGCCGATGGTGTTTCCACCCCCGCTCGCCAGAAGGACAACCGTGACTCCCGAGACCGGATTGCCACCGGCGTCCTTCGCTGTCACCGTGATTGTCGAGGTCTCGCCCACTTCGACTGCCGCCGGGCTCGCCTCCACCGTGGACTGTACCGCGTTTGGCGCGCCGGCACTCAGTATCACCGGGTCGGAGAAGGCGTCGTCGAGAGTTCCGCTGCTGAAGCGGAGCGTGTAACTCCCCACCGGACCCGTGATGTTGAGGTTGGTGTACACCGCTTGACCGGTTGGGTTCGTCTGCCTGTTTCGAGTTCCGTTGAGGTCGCCTTCGGCGTTGACCAACACGGCACTGATGAGCCGGCCGGCGGGACCCACGTTGTTCCCCGCCGCATCCTGGACCTGTACCACGGGCTGCTGCGTGAACGCTACGCCGTTCACGGCCGTGCCACTCGGTTGCTGGATCACGACGATCTTGGCGGCGGCGCCCACCGTCGCGGTAGCGTTGAAGGTCAGCGGTGAGCCGGTCAGCCCCGAGACGCCCGCGGTCGCGGTTTGCGGGCCCAGCGCGGGGCCCAGCGTCCAGTCGATCTGCGCGGTTCCCTGCGCGTTGGTGGCCGTGGTCGTCGAGGCGGCGCCGTTGAACGAGCCGTCGTTAGCGGTCCAGGCAACCGGGACGTTCTCGACCGGATTGTCGTTGGCGTCCGTGACCTTCACCACGAGCGGGTTCGCGAGCGTTGTGCCCCCCGCCGCCGACTGATTGTTCCCGCTCACGATGGCGATCTTGGCCGGCACGTCGGACGAGGCCGTCGCGCTGAACAGCACCGGGGCGACCGGCGGGTTACCCGAATAGACGGCGGTGAGCGTGTACTGACCGGCGGTCGCCCCCAGCGTCCACCGGGTGCGCGCAAAGCCGCTGGGATCCGTCGTGCTGTTGAGGGGATTCGGCGTGCCGCTGGGCGCCGGGACCCACGTGACCGCCAGGCCGCCGACACCGTTACCGTCGGTGTCAGTCAGCCTCACGACCAGATCCTCGGCGACCTCGAACCCCGCCGGGGCCGTCTGACCGTTGCCGGAAACCTCGGTCAGCGTCGTCGGGTTGGATGCCACCGCGGTGTGCACGAACGTCACCGGCGAACCGGCGAGTCCGTCACTCGAGGCCTGGGCGGACTGCTGGCCGCTGGTGGGGCCCAGAACCCGGGCCGTGGCGGCAAGCCCATCGGCGCCTGTGACCACAGTCTCGGGGCTGACCGATCCACCACCAACCGCTGTCCACTGAATCGTGATCCCGCCGACCGGATTGTTGTTGCTGTCGCTGACCTTCACGACGAGGGAGTCACTGAGGGCGGAATTGACCGGAGCGCTCTGGTCGTCGCCACTGGCGGCGGCGATGAGCGTGCCCGAGCCGGAAATAGCGGTGGCGCTGAAGGAGACCGCGAGGTCGGCTGGTGCGCCGCCTCCCACCGCCTGAGCCTGCACCTGCTGCGCCCCTGCGTTGGGACCGAGAGTCCACGTGGCCGAGGCCCGGCCCTCTGATCCCGTGGTCACGCTACCGGGCGCGACCTGGCCGCCCCCGCTCTGGACCGTGAACTGAACGCTCTGGTCGACGACCGCGCGTCCCAGCTCGTCCGTGACTTTGACCACGAGTGGAAGCGGGAGAACGGTGCCGACGATGCCGGCCTGGGCATCGCCCGTCACCATGAGGATATTGGCCGGCGTCGCGTTTCCCGGAAGCGTCAACTTGTCGCCCCCGCAGCCGTAGATGCCGGTTGCGAGTGCGATCGAGATCAGCGGACCGAACGTGCGCCGAGGAAGGGTCACCAAGGGTGTGACACCAGCAGAATACATGCCGGAGCGAGCCGCATCTTGGATAGGCTAACCGCTTACGGGAAACCTACTTGTTCTTCTCCGCGCGTGATCTGTGGCGTGCAGGCAACAACATAAGCGACTCGCCACTCCCGTGAAAGAGGACACGAGCGAGTCGCGCGGGGCACGATCGCATCCCCGCCGGGATCACGGAGTGACGAGAAAGCCCAGGCTATTGGTCGAAATGCCGCCCAGGGTGGCGGTGAGCCTGTAGGCGAACAGGGCCGGCGAATCCACGCTGAGATCGGAGAACGTGGCGCTGCCGGCGGTAGCCGCCACCGACAACGTCCCGCTCAACGTGCCGGACGCGAACAGCGGTACGATGAGCGACATGGTCACCGTTCCGGCGGTCGGGTTGCCGAACTGATCCTGCACGGCGACGACCACCGCGGGAGTAATAGTCTGCCCGGCCGGCGTCGTGGTCGGTTGTTGCGTGAACGTGAGGGTGGCCGCGGCGGCCGGCTGGACGGCAACCGTCGCGTTGTCGTTGATCGACACGCCAGTGATCGTCGCGTTGATCGCGTGGGAGCCGGCCTGGGTGGAGGTAAACGTCGTCGTGGTCACCCCGCTGGCATTGGTCGGCGCCGGCGCAGCGACGGTGTTGCCAGCGCCGGTCGCGGAGAGCGCTACCGTCGCGCCCTGAATGGGATTTCCGCCCGCGTCGCGCGCCGTGATGGTCACGGTGGAGGGCGCTCCGCCCGCTGTGATTACCTCAGGGGACGCGGAAACCGTCGATTGACTCGCACTCACGGCACCCGCGGTTACGGTGACGACCGAGTTGTCGCTGATGTTTACGCCGTTGATCCGCGCGGTGATCGTGTGCTGACCCACACTGGTGGATGAGAAGGCACTCGTGACTACGCCACTCGCAGAGGTGGTGCCATTCTGCGGGTTGAGCGTCGTGTTCGACCCCGTGGCCGCCAGCACGACCTCCGCCCCCTGAATCAGATTGCCGCCCGCGTCGCGCGCCGTGACGGTAATGGTGGACGGCGCCCCACCGGCGGCGATCTGGTCGGGCGTCGCCGAGACGGTGGACCGGCTCGCACTCACCGGTCCGGGGGTAATCGAGATCGCGTTCGACGTGGCCGCGGAGAGCGTTCCGCTGTTGAACCGGATGGTGTAGTTGCCCACCGGCCCCGTGATGCTGAGGTCGGCGAACGCCGCCCGCCCGTTCCCATCGGTCTCCCGAGTCACATCGCCGCCGAGCACCGCGCCCGCGGGGCCGCTCGCGATCGAAGCCGTGATCGAGCGGCCCGCCGGGCCGGCGTTGTTTCCCTGCGCGTCTTGCACCTGCACGACCGGCTGGGGAGAGAGCTGGACGCCGTTCGGCGCCGTCCCGTCAGGCTGCGTAGCGATGACGAGTTTGGCGGCCGCCCCCACCGTCACCGTGACAGTGGCGACGTCAGTGACCGCAATGCCATTGACCGTGCCGGTGATCGTATGCGGACCGAGGGTCGTGGACGAGAAGGTGCCGGTGGCAACCCCGCTCGCGTTGGTCGCCCCCGGCTGGCCGATGGTCCCGCCGGCATCGGTGGCCAGTTGGACGGCGGCGCCCTGGACCGGGTTTCCCCCCGCATCGCGCGCCGTCGCCGTGATCGTCGACGATGCGCCCGCGGCGATCTGATCGGGCGCCGCGTTTACGCTCGACTGGCTCGGACTCACCGCACCCGCCTTCACCGTGACGACCGAGTTGTCGGTGATGTCCACGCCGTTGATCTTCGCGGTGATCGTGTGCGGGCCCACGCTGGTGGAGGAGAAGCTGCTGGTGACGACGCCACTCGAGTTGGTGGTCCCCGACGGCGGCGCGAGCGCGTTGCCGGCTCCGGTGGCCGCGAGGGTTACGCTGGCACCCACGATCAGGTTGCCGGCCGCATCTCGCGCCGTGACGGTGATGGTGGACGTCGCTCCCCCGGCGGCGATCTGGTCGGGAGTCGCCGTGACCGTCGAACGGCTCGCGCTCACCGCTCCGGCGGTCACGGTTACCGCGCCGGATGCGACCTGCGGCAGCGCCCCGCTCGAGAAGCGGAGCACGTACGTTCCCGCCGGTCCGCTGATGCCGAGGCCGGTGAATGTCGCCTTGCCGCCGGCGTCGGTCCCGCTCGTCAGGTTGCCGATCAGTGCCGCGCCGGCTGGTCCGCTCGCGAGCGCGGCCGCGATTGGGCGGCCGGCCGGCCCGACGTTGTTCCCCTGTGCGTCCTGCACCTGGACGACCGGCTGCGGAGAGAGCGCGACGCCGCTGGTGGCGGCCGGTCCGGGCTGCGCGACGATCAGCAGCTTGGCCGGGGGACCTGCCGTGGCGGTGCTCCGGAAGGCGATGGGCGAGCCGGTAATCCCCGAGACGGCGGCCGTCGTGGCATAGTCGCCTGGCGTGGCGCCAAGGATCCGCGTAATCACTGCAAGACCATTCGCGTCGGTTGCCGAGGTGCCCGACGACACCGACCCGCCGCCGCTGGCGGTCCAGGACACCGACACGTTCGGGACCGGATTGTCGTTGGCGTCGGTCACCTTGACCGCGAGCGGATCAGGGAGCGGCTGGCCGACCACCGCCGACTGGTTGTCGCCGCTCACCACCGCGAGCTTGCTCGGCACATCGGCCGAAGCCGTGGCTGCGAAGGAGACCGGAGAGAGACCCGAGAAGACGGCGCTCAGCGTGTTGGCTCCGGCCGAGTTTCCGAGGGTCCACCGCGTTCGCGCGAGGCCGTTCGGATCGGTCGTGCTGTTGACCGGGCTCACCACTCCGCCGCCCGTGGCAACGACCCAGGTCACCGGCCGCCCGCCGACCCCATTGCCGTCCGCATCGGTGAGCTGCACGACGAGGTCTTCGGCGACCTCGAACCCGGCTGGCGCGGACTGGTTGTCGCCGGAGACTCGATTCAGGGCGGATGGACTGGAGGCGAGAGCCGTATGGACGAACGTGAGAGGCGAGCCGGCGAGGCCATCGGCCGTTGCCTGGGCGATCTGCTGCCCGGCGGTGCCCCCGAGCACGCGGAGCGCCGCCGCCTGTCCGTCGTCTCCGGTAACCACGGTCTCGGGGCTGATCGACCCCCCGCCCTGCACCGTCCAGACCACGGTGACGCCGCCGACCGGATTCCCGGCACCATCGCTCGCGCGCACGACGAGGGATTCGGGCAGCACCGAATTCACGGACACACTCTGATCGTCGCCGCTCACCGCCGTCAACAAGGAGCCCGATCCCGCCACGGCGGTCGCGGTGAATGTGAGAGCGAGATTGTCCGGTGCGCCCGGTCCGACCGCGCGTGCCTCGACTTCCTGCGTCCCGGCGGCGGCGCCGAGAGTCCAGGCGGCCGACGCGCGGCCGTCGGCGTCGGTCTCAAGGCTTACCGGGTTCATCTCGCCGCCGCCGGCCTGCACCGTGAATTCCACGGGCTGGCCGCCGACGGGGCGGCCGATACCGTCGGTGATCTTCACGACCAGCGGCAGGGCCAGTGCGGTGCCCGCAATTCCGGCCTGCGCGTTGCCGGTGACGATGTCTATGTGGGAAGGCTGCGCGTTCTCCGGCAGCGTGAGGTCGGCGCCGCCGCAGGCGGACAGAAGCGCCGCGAGAGCCACCGCGCAGAGGCGGATGGTGCAATATCGAGAGATCGTCACGAATCGATTGTTTGGGTCGAAGGACGGAAATTCCGACCCAACATAATCGCCCTAGTGTCCGGACTGAAAGAGCACTCCAACGCTCAGATTGAGAAGCCGCTCGCGGTACCGGTCGCCGCCCCGCCCGGTGTAGGCGTGCTGGACCAGATCGACCGCGGGGTTCAGGTAGATCTTCCTTCCGACCCGAACTTCCCATCCGGCGCCGAGGAGGCCGGCGAATCCCGTGTCGCCGACCCCAAACCCGCCGTCGAAGTCGATCTCGTTACGGCCAAGACCGGCTCCCCCCTTGAGGTACAGGCCCGAGGAGGTCACGGGGTAGAATTGGGCGATGAAGAGGAAGCTCGAGAGGGTGGCGGTGCTTCTGCCCTGGTCGTCGATCCAGGCCATGGCCTCGCCGCCCAGACGGAGATTCTGGCTCAACGTTCCGCCGAGCCTGAGAGAGATGGTGGGACGATAGAGCTGATCGTTGTATCCGGCGCCGTCCCGGAGGTCGAACGACTCACCGCCCGCTCCCACGCCGAGGGCACCCCAGAACCCGGTCCGGCCGCCGTCACGCACTTCCACCAGCCCACGCGGGGTGTCTTGCGCCTGGGCCCCCACCGCGGTGGCGAACGTGAGGATCGCCAGCATGGGAAGGCATCTCGAGACCATCCGCATACGTTTCCTCGCCGCAATTATGTTGTGATCTTCGATCGAGAACGTCACCACGGCGCAGGGCAAAGTCCGGACCGCGCCGGCATTGGAGAGCATCCGCTTGAAGCAGCGGCGCTTAGCAATATCCCGCCAGATCTCTCGCGAGTCCCTCCGTCCCCCCACCGGCACACGAATGTCACCGACGCCCCGCCGCCTCGTCATGGTCCTCTGCCTCATCGCGGCCGCCGGGTTCGTGCGGCTTGGCTTCTGGCAACTCCACCGACTCGACGAGCGGCGCGCCGCCAATCGGGTGATCCGGGCCGCGCGGGCGGCACCGGTGATCGCGTTGTCGGGAGAAACACTCAGGTCGGCTGATGAATTCGTCGAGCGCAGGGTGACAGCCACGGGGCGGTACGATGACGCGCACGACATCGTGCTACGAGGCGCCGCGCTCCAGGGCGTTCCGGGCGTCTACCTGGCGACGCCGCTGCGACTCGCTGGAACCGATACCGCGGTGCTGGTCGAACGAGGCTTCGTGCCGGCCCCGGACGCCCTCACGCTCGATCCGGGGCCGCTGGCGGAACCCGGCCAGGTGCAAGTAGCCGGGCTGGCGAGGCGGCTCCTGCCGGGGGGAGGGAATCCACGACAGATCGGGGGAAGGACCACCTGGGCCCGTCTCGACGCTGCCGCGCTTGGCGACAGCCTTCCCTACCCGATCCTGCCCATCTCGATCCGGCAGACACCCGACTCGAGTCTGCCGTCGTTTCCGCGCCGGCTCGACCCCCCGCCAATCGACGAAGGGCCACATCTGAGTTATGCGGTGCAGTGGTTTCTGTTCGCCACCCTGGCCGTCGCCTTCACGTTCCTCGTGATCGGGCGGCAGTCCGGCTCACGACGTGGGTCGTGAGGGGCCATCCAGCTCCTGGATCGTCCTGGTGGACGGCTGCCGCGCGGCCTGGAGCTTCGCGGCCGTGGCCTCGACCTGGTGGAGGGCTCGCAGGAGGTTCTGTCCAGCGAGCTTCTTGAGGTCACCGTCGCTCCAGCCGCGGCGGATCAGCTCGGCGAAGAGGCGTGGAAAGCTGGCCACGTCCTCGAGGCCCACCGGCACGGTCGTGACACCGTCGAAATCGCTGCCGATCCCCACGTGATCCACCCCGGCCACCTGCCGCACGTGGTCGATGTGGTCGGCCACCTGAGCCAGCGTGGCCTCGGGACGGGGATGGGCCGCCAGCCATTCGTCGTGCCGCTTCTGCCGCTCGGTGCTATCGGCCGCCGTCGAGTCGAGCTGCTTGACGACCACCTCCTCCGCCGCCTCCCAGGCCGCGACCTCCGACGAGACGAATGCCGGCACGAAGGTGACCATCACGACCCCGCCGTTTTTCGGAAGGCGCGCGAGAATCGAATCGGGCACGTTTCTCGGGTGATCGACCAGCGCTCGTGAGGAGGAGTGGGAGAAAATGACCGGCGCCTCGCTCACGTCGAGCACGTCGCTCATCGTCCCGGGCGACACGTGCGCCAGATCCGCCATCATGCCGAGCCGGTTCATCTCCCGCACGACTTCCTTCCCGAACTCGGTCAGCCCTCCATGACGGGCGCTGTCGAGCGCGGCATCGGCCCAATCGAGGGTGACGTTGTGGGTCAGCGTCATGTAGCGGGCACCGAGCGCATAATACGACCGCAGCGCACCGAGCGAGTTCTCGATCGCGTGACCGCCTTCCATGCCGAGCAGCGAGGCGAGGCGGCCCTTCTTGAAGTCGCGCTCGATGTCGCTCGCGGTGAGCGCGAGGGAGAGGCGCTCGGGATAGGCGGCAATCATGCGCCTGGCGATGTCGAACTCCTCGAGCTGCACTCTGGCGAATCCGCTGTCCTTGATCTCGCCCGGGATGTAGATCGACCAGAATTGCGCCGCCAGGCCGCCGGCCGTGAGCCGCGCCAGATCGGTCTGTCCGGGTGTCGTGCGGCGGAGGTCGTACGCCCTCACGTCACGAGGCGCGGTCTTCGACTCCCGAATCGCCCACGGCAGATCGTTGTGGCCGTCGATGAGCGGCGTGGAGCGGAGGAGCTTTCGAGCGTGCTCCAGCGCGGCGTCGGCTGAGGCGCCGGAGCTCTGCGCGGCGGCCCGATCGGCGAGTGGCATGAGGAGAAGAAGAAGAAGGAGGAGGGAGAGCCGGCGAACGGAAGTTGTGGACACCGCGTCAAGCCTTTCGATGAATTTTGAGCAACTCCGGCCGGGAGGAAAATTCGGGACAGATGGTCCGGTCGTATTCATAGGGACCGCCGGTCTCCGCATCGGTCCAGGGGAAGCCGCGGCAGACCGAGGGATAGTACGACTCCGCATGAATGGCACAGACGTTGTCGTGAAGGAACACGCAGCGACCGCCGCGCACGCGCGTCCGCCATTCTCCCCACCGGGTGCGGTATGCCACCGATTCTCCGTGAGCCCGAATGAGCGCGATCGCCTCGTCGTCACTGAGGGTGACGCCGTAGGCACAGCACGCGGAATGGTGAGGACACGGATAGCATGGCAGCGACGGAAAATCGCCCATGCGGCAAGTTAGTCCGTCGCTATCGCCGATGGCAGGGCCGGACGAAGGAGGAGGGTGACGATTTCGTGTCCCTCGGCGGCGAAGTGAACCATGCGGCCATCCGGCGCGACCGGTATGGGGACGGCGTCTCGCTCGTCGGCACGAGTCCGCGCCGCCGATTGAAGCCGGAACGGAAGGCGACATGATCCGTGCGTGGGCACTCCACGGGCATTATAGCATCGCAGGACTACCCCCTCACCACGATCCGCCGGTTTGAGCGCGGAGAAGACGATCCCCTCGCCATCGAGGATGCAGTCCATGGGCTCCACCTGGAGCGCGGATGCCTGTCGGAGCCAAACGGCACGCGGAGGCAGAAAGAGATCTTCCCATATCTCGGGGAGCGCCGTGCCGATTTCGACCTTCTCCGTACGCACCGGGCAGACGGCCAGTTGCATACGCTCGACGCCATGACCCTGGGCATCGGGCGTCGCCACCGGCCATCCGGCGTTGCCCGGGCGGGCAGTGAGGTCGGCGCGCGAGAGCTGACCCACGGCTCGAAGCATCGTAACGAGGAGATCGCCGTTCGGCTGGAGCTCGTATTCGAAGAACCCGGGCGCGAAGACGGCCAGACCACGACGAGCCGTCGTGTGAGCGACGAAGCGCTGGGCGGGCGCGGTCCTCACCGGGGTCTCCCGCGGATACCGCTCCGCCTCGACGTGAACCGCCTCGCGCGCCACCGTCCCGAAGGCCGTTCCCGCCACCGCGGAACCACCTCTTACTCCCGTCGGAAAGCGAAGCCGGAGCCGGTGATCGGAAGCCCGGTTGTCCACCTCGACGGTGAGCCGGAGCGCCGGCGATCCCTCGTGCAGCGACAGGACGCTGCGAACTCTTATGGTGCCGGTCTCGAGGTAGATCCTGCCGCTCACCTCGAGCGCGGCCACCAGCGGCCCCTGGGCCAAGAGACGGATCCTCACGGGTCCGGCGAGCGAGCCGAGACGATCGCCTGGCGGGGCGGCATACGTGTAGGTGTCCCCCACGTCACCGCCGGACTCGAAGCGCAGCAGACCGGCATATCGTGCGTCCGTGGCCTTCTCGCGGAGACGGACGGTGCCGTCGGGGTCGATCCGGGCTTCGACGAGGTCGTTGTCGAGCCATCCCGCGCCCGCGCGCGCCCCTCCGTTCGGCTTCCTGGCACCTGTCTCCGCGAGGCCCAGCGCCGCCACCCCGAATCCACCTAACTCCGGCGCGCGAAACGCGACGCGAACCACATCCACCTCGTCCTGGTCGGGATAGTGCCGCGCCGAGTCGAGTCGCTCGTGGGCCCTGCCGCGGCTGAGGATCTGCACCGGTACCGGGCCGCCGGGTCCCTCGAGCGCCACCGAGCGGAACCCCCGGCCACGCCGCGGCGCACGACCGCCCGGCGGGCCCACCAGCACATCGGCGAGGAAGGAGGTGAGATCGGCCACGATGACGCCTGCCCGCTTTCTCGGCACGCCGTTCCAGAGCACCAGCGCCGGCGAGGTGGCGTCGGGCTCGTCCCGCGCACGATCGGGATCGTTGCCCGTGAGCGCGTCGAGCGACCGGCGCGCCACCTCGCGCGCGACCAGCTCCGCGTCCTCGATTCGTGCCTCGACCCGGCGGGCAACCGCGTCCGACGTGCAACCACCGATGGAGTCATGAAACTGCGATCGCAGCAGCATTCTCCAGGCGTCCCGGAGGACAGCGTGGGACGCCGGCCTTCCCCGCAAGGTTGCCAGCGCGGCCAGGGGCTCGGCCGTTCGCTCGAGCCACAGCTCCGCTTCGGTGTGACGGCGCTTGAGCGCCGCGCGGGTGCCATGCACGCCCTGCAGGGTCCAAGTGTATCCATATGACCAGCGCAGCCCACCGCGCAGCGCCGGCACCAGTGCCGATTCTTCGCTCGCGGCATCGAAGAACTCGTCGAGCCTGGAAATACGCACGCCGCAATCGGGCTCGAGCCCGGCGAGCAGGTCGCGCAGCCGGCAGAGCCCAGGGTGGGCGGCATGGTGGTCGGCTCCGACGAAGACCGCGACGTGTGAGGTGCGGGCGCGGGCGACGAGTCCCCCTCGGAGCGCCTGCCAGATGGCCGGAAGCCGAATCGGGTCGGCGGGAAGGTCCATCCCGGCCTCGTATCCCTGCGGCGGCAGGTGGTACAGAAGTACCGTCTGCCCATCGGGACCGAACCAGCGGAAGAAGTCGCCATCGACGCCGGGCTCCCCACCGAGGCCACGCCACAGGACACCGGCGCCGATTCCAAACTCCCGGGCGAGGGTGGGCCAGGCCGCGGGGTGACCGAAGGCGTCCGGTGAATAAAGGACCCGGGACCGTCCGCCCAGTCGCTCCCCGTCGGCGGCACCGGCGAGGAGGTTGCGCACCAGCGACTCGCCGGAGGGGATCTGCTCGTCTGCCAGGACATACCAGGGGCCTACCTGGATGCGCCCCTCCCGGACGAGCCGACCCACCTTGTCGAGACGCTCGGGCCGGATGCGCAGATAGTCCTCGAGCAGCACGGTCTGACCGTCGAGGAGGAAGCTGCGATAACAGGGCTCCGACTCGAGGCGGGCGATCAGGTCGTCGAGCGCCGGAACGAGGCGCGCGGTAAAAGCCGCGCGCGGCAGATACCACTCGCGGTCCCAGTGAGTGTGGGCGACGAGGTGAAAAGTGTAGCGCTTCACTACGAGTATGCTGGAGGGCTCAGCGAGTGGGCCGGAAGGCCCAGGAGGCGAGTTTCAGCGCCGCGAGCATCAGGACGGCGTAGCCGACGTAGGTCCAGTTTACGTCGCCGAAGAGATCGGAAACGTCGGCCGCGACGGAGCGAAGGGCCGCACCACCGACGAGGATCGCATATTCCACCATGGCGCTAGTGTACGGTCCGGATCCGGCGCCGTCAATGCGAGCGCCCCTCGAGGCGCATGAGGCGCCGGGTCGCGGCATTGAACCGGTCCGGATCGAGCAGGCCGGCGATCGACCGGTCAGGCACCCGCATGCGCCCGTCGGCTGACATCGTCAACTCGAGGATGTCGGTGTCCGCCCCGAACCAGCGGGCGCTCGGCTCTACGTCGGAGGGATAGACGAAGCCGGGCAGGCTGGCCACCGCGATCGCGGCCTGGGAGCCGAGCCCCGATTCCGGCATGGTGCCGGCCCAGAGCGCGATCCCGCTCTCCCAGGCGATGCGAACGATGCGGGCGGCCTCGGAGAGCCCGCCGACCCGATGCACCTTGAGGTTCCAGACGCGCGGGCCGTCGAGCTCCACGAGCTGCCTGGCCGCGCGCGCATCACGCAGCGTCTCGTCCACGCACACGGGGGTGTGGAGCTCGCGGGCGAGCCGCGCGTGACCTACCAGCTCGTCAGGGGCCAGCGGTTGCTCGATGTAGAGCAACCCCGTCCGATCGAGCGCCCGCAGCGCGGCCTCGTGCTCCGGCCATTCATACGCGCCATTCGCATCCACGGTGAGCGGAAGTCCGGTACCGGCCAGCGCCGCCGTTGCCGCCGCGACCGGTACCGCGTCCCAGCCGGGGGCGATCTTGATCTTCACGCGGCGGTAGCCCTTTGCAACGGCCGCGTCGATCCATCGGCCCAGTGTGTCGGTCGATTTGTCGGGCGGGATGCCGAGCGCGACCCCGCACGGCAGCGATGCGGCGGCATCGACGGCCAGCCGCTCGGCGATCAGCGCGGCCAGGCCGGTGCCACGCCGGCAGGCCTCGAGGTCCCACAGCGCCGTCTCGAGCGAGGACCGTGCGAAGGGATTGCCCCGGACGCCGGTGCGGAGGAGCGCGTCCGCCTCCTCGGGCGACGCGATCTCCCGGCCGGCGAGCCGTGGAATCAGCACCTTGCTCAGAAGGTGACGCGCTCCGGCGAGCGTCTCTTCGGAATAGAATGGGAGCTCGAACGGCGGCGACTCTCCATAGCCGACGTGGCCTTCCCCGTCGTGAACCGCCACCACGAGCGATCGCCGGTCGCGCATCGTCCCGCCCGAGATGGCGAAGGGCTCCAGGAGGGGCAGGGTCAGATCGAAGAGCTCGATCGTTTCGATCTTCATAGCAGATTCGATGCTTCGCCCATGGCGACGACGTCGAGAAAACGCAGCTCGCCGTCACGCCGGTCGAGATGCCCCGCCGCCTCGAGCTGGAGCATTCCGGCGACCAACCCGTCCTCCGGGTGAAAGAGGAGGGCGTGCAACGCTCGCTCGGTCCGCGAACCAGCGACGGCAGGATACTCGCGGAGCGGAAGCTGGAAGAAGGTGTGAAGCTGGGCGCACTCGCAGCCGAGACGGGCATACTCGAGGAGCATGCGTCCGGAGCAGATGTTGCCGGTGCCGGCGAGTGTGGGGCCGGAGCTCGACCGACGGCGCGAGGCCAGGACGCGCAGGTTGCGGTCGCTCAGGTCGTAACCGCCATACGCCACGCGCCCCGCGGCGTCCCAGAGCCGGTTGAAGCACACGAGGGTATCGGCGGCGCGCGCGGCTTCGATCATCTCGAGCTGGAAGGCGTCGTCGAAGCGAGCATTCATCAGCTTGAGCGCCAGACGCACCGGTGCCGTCACCGCCTGGCGAACCCGACCGGGCACCTCCCTCAGCCACCGGAGAATCCGGCCGCGTTCCTCGGCGAGCGAGTCGCCCGCGAGCGTCGGCGAGAAGTCCTTCTCGATCGACAGGGAATCGCCTCCCCAGGCCGTGGCGATCGCGCCGAGGGTGTGGCGGTATTCCCCGTCGCGAAACCTCTCGTCGAGCCGGGGGAGGTGCAGCTTGGCCGAGGGCACCACGACCAATTCGCCGGCCCGGGTGAGATCGCCCCCGGCCCGAACGAGGGCGAGGTATTCCTCGAAGGAGCGGTCCCACCCGCGGCCCTTCCAGGTGACGGTCCAGCCGGTCTTCCCTTCGAGCGATACCCGCCGCTCGACCCGCATCCTGGTCTCGTGAATGGCCCAGGCGCCCATCGACTGCTCGCCCGCCGAGTCCTCGCCGATCACCGTCTTGAGCACCACGAATGCCAGGCCGGCGGCGCGATCGGTCTCCAGCTGCTCGACGTTGAGCGAGAGCTGGCCGGACCCCTTTCCGATGGGATGTGGCAGGGTATGGCCCAGGTATCGCGCCGTCAGATCGACGCCGTAGGCTTCCCGGATGTAGGCCGCGGCATCGCGGGGTTGCTCGCGCTTGAAGCGCTCGAAGTCATCCCGTAAGCGAGCGAACATGCCCTACCATCCGTTCCACGGCGTGCCGCTCCGCGTGCGGCAACTCGGGTCCCCAGGGATCGTCGCACGCGGTGGCCGGGATCGCGCCCTCGGCGGCCGCGGCCCAGAGCATCCTGCGGATGTACCCTTCCATCGGCTGCACGAACGTCACCTGAGAGAACTCGTCGCACCTCGCCGACAGGGTCATGAACCGGGTCCAGTTCCCTTCGGCGTACGCCCGCAGCAGCCCGGCCTGCAGGTCCGGGAGAGCGGCTCCCATGCCGATCAGCGCGGCGCGCGCCCCGAGCATGAGCGAGTAGCCCAGGAATCGGTCCTCGCCGGTGATGAGCAGCTTGCCGGGATGGCTCCGTATCAGCGCGGCGATCCGCTGAAAGGTCATGACCGAGTCGAGGGTCGCCACCTTGATCCCCAGGATGCCGGGAAGGTCGAGAATCGCATGGAGCGTCGCGTCATCGTACGCCACGCCGCCGGCCGCCTCGTACAGATAGAACGCGATGCCCGGCAGTTCCCGGCTCAGCCGCGCGTGATGGGCGATGGGGTCGTGGCGCGCGGGGAAGATGAGGATGGCGTCGGCGCGGCCGCGGCGGGCCTCGATGGCGGTGGTGATATCGTTGACGCCGGCGACGATCACCCCGACGGACATCTCTTCGCGCCACGCCTCGAGGACGGCGAGTCGCTGCGCCGCCGACAGGTGCGGACCGCGGCCGGTGTGCGCCCAGACGGCGACTCCCGCCACCGGCTGCCCCGCCATCCAGCGGGCGTATCGGCGGAGTGCCCCCGCGTCGATTTCGTCGCCGTGGAACGGGACCGGCACCGCGGGCACCAGCCCCCATTCGAGCCGCTCGGCAACCGGCGTCATCGGCTCACCAGGCCGACCCGCGATGGTGCTCGCGGAGGTAGCGCTGCTCGTCGATGATGATCTTGAGGGGAATCCCGGCCCCCAGGTGCACCGCGATCTCCAGTCCGACTACGCGCACCACCGTTCCGCTCACCCTGACCTCGTCGCGACGCTGAAAGCGCACCACGCCGACGACCGGATCGCCCGGTTCCCAGGTCTCGCCTGCGATCGCATGGAACCTCAGTCCCTGCTCGGAAACGTCCACCACCTGGCGCTCGATGATTCCCGACACGAACAGCGGCCGCGCCGCGATCGGATACATGATTCGATAATGCTCCCGCGGATGGGGCCACTCCATCAGGTGCCGCGTCCATCACGCAGCAGCTCGGCGTTACCGCTCTCGATGGCGGACCGTTCCTCCGCGGTGAGATCCAGCAGGTCGAGCTTGGTCGCCGCGTTTTCGGGAATGCGAAGTGGCTGGCCGGTGCCCAGCACGAAGCGATCGAGGCCGACGGTGCGGAGCAGCATCTGCAAGTGATCTTCGGGAGGGCCCCAGATCCAGCAGATGTCCCACCAGAGCCGCGCCGCTTCTTCGGCCGTCGAGCCGAAATGCACTTCCTCAATAAAAGGGCGATCGGCGTGGGTGACGAGAAGCCTGACCCGTGGATCGCTCCGCACCAGCGCCCGGATGGCCGCGGCAGAAAGCTCCGCGGCGCGATCGTTGGGATGGCGCTGCCGCCCGTCCTCGAGACGCACGGCCAGGACGAGCGGGAGTCCCGTGGCGGCGCAGGCGGCGGCGAGCGCGCGCATCGCCTGACCCGAAGGGTCGATGGCGTAGTACGTTGGATCGCATCGCACGGCCGGTGCGCCGGCCGCGCGCGCGGCGTCCACGACCTCGCGCCACCCCGCGATGCCCGGGTGCACCGCCGGCACGGGGCGCAGCCGCGGCAGCCTGCTGCATGCCTCGAAGAGCCACGCGTTTCCCGCGGGTGGATCGCGCCAGAACACGGCGGGCAAATGAGTCACCCATGCCTGATCGATGCCGGCGCGGTCCATGGCCACGATGACCGCTTCGGGCGAGGTGCCCGGAACGCGGCGGAAGGGGTAGGCGCCGAGAAAGGCGTTGACGTCGATGCGCATCAGTCGGAGGGAAAGGCACCCGAAGGAAAGATGCGGACGGCGTTGCCCCACCGGACCAGCTCGAGCTCAGCCGCGGTCAGCAGGCGCTCGAGGACCCGCAATTTGGCCCAGCCGGTCTCCATGGTCAGATCGCACCCCCAGAGAAGCCGTTGTACACCGCCCGCCTCGATGCATGCCTCGAGCATCCCTCCGTCGACCCCGCTGCCCGAAAGATCGATCATCACGTTCGACAGTCCGCGGATGGCCGGGAGGCTCTGAAGCCAGTCGCCGCCGCCGCCGATGTGAGCGAGCAGGAAGATCACCGCGGGATGACGCCGCGCGAGGTCGCCGAGCTCAAAGGCGTCCGAGGCCTCCTGGCCGGCATACTCTCCCCGCCGGCTCTGCCAGACGTGGTGTAAGATGGGGACGCCGCGCTCGGCGGCCAGCCGGCAGATCGGATCGACGAGCGGATCGTTGGCACGGCGGCTGGCGGCGAGCTTGATTCCGATCATGCCGGCATCGAGACAGCGGGTGATCTCGGCGAGCGACTCGGAGGGATAGTTGGGATTGACGGTGACGTAACTGCGGATGCGTGCGGGGTGCTGGCGCTGCAGCGCGAGCATCACATCGTTGCCGTAGCGCAGATCGGCCAGTGAGGGAAAGTAGGTGGGAGAAGTGTGCCCCCAGCTGCCCAGCACCGAGGCCACGTGGGTGCTGATGCCGATCCGGTCTCCCGCGCGCAGACGGCTGGCATTGCGCTCGCGCCAGTCGATGCGCGCCGTGCGATCGTGAAGAAAATGGGCGTGGACGTCGATCAGCACCTGTCGCTACCCCGGGTGCGCCAGCGCCGAGAGGGACTCGTCGAGGACCGCGAGGCTCTGGTCGACCAGCGCCCCGTCGTGCGCCAACGAGACGAAGTTATAAGCGGACCGTTTGAAGAGGAGGCCGCGGCGCGCGGTGGCCTGGGCGAGGCGACCAGAGGACACTTCGTCGCGCAGCTCGAGAAAGCACATCTCGGGCACACCCCCTACCCCGGCCACCATGCCCTCGTGAGACTCGGCGAGCCGGTGGAGACCCGAGAGCAGCCGGCCGCCCACCCGCGTCAGGTGCGCCGGCACCCGCTGCTCGACCACGATGCGCAGCGTGGCGAGCGAAGCGGCGAGCGCCACCCACTCCGTGGCCAGCGTGGACGAGATCCAGGTACGGCCGATGCCCGCCATCGCCGCTTCGCTGCCACCCACGGCGGCGAGGGGGAAGCCGTTCGCCATCGCCTTGGCCATGACCATGAGGTCGGGCTCCAGTCCGTAGCGCTCGGTTGCACCGCCCACCGCCAGGCGGCACGCGGTCTTGATCTCATCCACCACAAGCAGCGCGCCGGTTCTGCGTGTTTCCTCCCGCAGGACGCCGAGCCATTCGCGCCCGGGCTCCCGGCGGATCACCGGCTCGAAGACGACTGCAGCGAGGTTGTCTCCGGCGTCGCGGATGAGCTCCCGGGCGCGACCGGGATCATCGAACGGCAGCTCGGCATAGAGCGCGCGTGTGGCCGCCGGCACACCGAATGATGCCTTCCGCTCGCACCAGTCGAGCCAGCCGTGGTACCCACAGCCGAGAATGCGGTCGCGGCCCGTCACGACCCGAGCGAGCCGGACGGCGGCGGCCATCGCCTCCGCGCCGGTCTTGAGGAACCGGACCTTCTCGACCGGCTCGATGAGGCGGATGAGCTCCGCGGCGAGCTCCTCCTCCAGCACAGGCGCCAGCGGACCGACCCCTCCATCTCTGACGGCGCACACCGCCGCCTCCGTGACCTTGGGATGGCCATACCCGAGAGCGACCGCGCCCAGTCCCATGATGTAGTCCACGTACTCTCGGCCTCGATCATCCCAGATCCGGCAGCCTTCCGACCGAGTCATCCGGGATGGAAGCTCGGGGTCATCCACACCGAAGAGCGCCTGTTGGCGCTTGCTGCCGGTGGAGGTGAATCCCGCGACCGAGCCCATCTACCTCAGCTCCAGCACGCCGAAACTGGCCGCCGGCTGGCGGTCGCCGCGAAGGTACACCCATCCGCCGCCGCCGCTCCAGACCAACTGGCCGGCGCGCCGGGTTCGCTCGGGATGCATCTCGTTCACGATGAGATCGAATTCGATCGCATCCCGCGGCCGGCCGGACCAACCCGGCAGCGCGACCGCGAGTGACATCGAGTAGCCGGTCTGAGTCCGGAGCCAGGCGCCGCTGACCATCTCAGGCTCTCCG
This sequence comes from uncultured Gemmatimonadales bacterium, assembly GCA_963722825.1. Classification (GTDB taxonomy): domain Bacteria; phylum Gemmatimonadota; class Gemmatimonadetes; order Gemmatimonadales; family GWC2-71-9; genus CAVVWJ01. Next base: position 1,389,324 of record CAVROI010000003.1, on the reverse strand, counting down.
GCAGACCCTTCGATCACGTGAACGCGGATCCCGCCCTCCTCGTCCGCCGGCACGACGAGAAACCCGAAGGCAGGCCCCTCGACCTCGGGCCGGAAATAGAGCTGCAGTCCGTCGCTGTGCAGATCGTCGGGCTCGTTGTCGAGATGGAGCGGAGCGGCATCGGCCGCCCGATAGACCGTTTCGGCCTTGACGACGTCCACGCCGACATACAGTGCGTCTACGTCCCAGTTGATGAGGGCCGTGGCGGAGAACTCTTCAGGGCTGTCGTAGGCCTCCTCGCTTCTCCGGTACTGATCCTCGTGATCGAGCAGCATGGGCTCGCCGGCATCGAAATCCTCGAGGCCCCCATCGAGGACGGGCGGCTCTCCCACGTGAAGCGCGATCGCGCGCGGCGGCGTGCGGCGATCGAAATCGATCAGCGGCTTCGTCTCGGCCTTCCGCCGGCGGACCCCTCCGAGACGTGCCGCACCGGCCGCTCCGGCCACCTCCCATCCCTCACTCGTGGGAACATGCCGGTCGATCCCGGTCGTGGTTTCCACCAGGATGGCCGGTCCCTCCGCCCGTACCTCGCGAATCTGTGAGGCGCCGCCGGACGTCTCGAGGACGCCGATGCATCTCGCGTTGTGCGCTCGCACACGCGTGAGGTAGAAAGTCGATCGCTCGGACCCGCCCGGGAGTCCAGGCCCGGTAGCTCTCAACAGGTCTCCATCGAGAAGAAGATGCAGCGTCAGGCGGCCTGAACCGTCGTGCGAGTGAAGCGTCACCGGCCCCGCACCGCGATCCGTCAACCGCTCCACGTCGCTCACGAATTCGTCGGGGAGGGCATCGGCGGTCCAGGACCCCGGGGAGGCGACCTCCGATTCTCCCGCAAGGTGCCAGGGCACCTCGAGCAGCCGCTCACCGGAGCCGACCATCTCGACGACGTCGAGAAGGTATGATGGTCCAGCTACCAGAGTGCGAGTCACGTCGTCGTAGGCCCCTCTGGCCCAGGACCACTCTCCCTGCACGTCGAAGGCGCTGCACCACGCGTCGACGGGCGGCTGGTTCACGCCATCGAGTCTCGGCGCGTTGTGGGCCAGTGTCGAGCGGTACCAGAAGAGATCGCGACTCACGTAGGAGCCGGTGCCCGGATCGGCCAGCCAATGCCGGCCACCGGCGTGCAGTGTCAGATGCAACCGGTCCGGATGGCCGTGGCCGCCACCGTATGGACCGCATTCGAGGCTGGCGTATCGCTTGCCACCCCGCAGGATGACCAGTCCCTGGGCGTCGAGCAGCATGGGGCCGGGATCCCACGACGGCAGATTGCCGGGGAGCGAGGGCGCCATTTCGAGCAGGGCCCACCATGACAGATCGCCCCGCCCGCGTGGCGCCTCCGGCGCCGGCAGTCCCGCCTCGTGAAGATATGAGTCGAACGCTGCGGCCTTGGGCGCAGGAGAGTCATAGAGACCACGAAGCCAGCCCCACAGGGGAGACGATGTATCGTCGATGCGGGCGAGTCCGACTTCCCACAACTCGAGATACATCGGCTGGGCGAGGGAGACCCCGAAGCGGGAATCCTTTCGCGCGGGAAACGTGAGATCGGGCAGCGCGGAAACCGCGGGAGCGCGCAAGGCCGAGACCAGCCGATCGGCGAGTCTCGGATCGGCGAGGAGATCGGCGCCCGCGCTCCTGGCCCAGCGCATTGCCAGGAGCTGGCCCCGGAGAGCGAAGAGGTGATAGTTCTCCCCCTCGTACCACATGCCGTCCTCACCAAATCCCCGCACCATCTGGGCGACGATCCCGGTCGGCCCCTCCACCGCGCGCGCGCCGAGCTCTTCGTCCTCGAACCAGACGGCCACCGCCGCGAGGGCCGCGTTGTGCCAGGTCTGGCGGTTGGAGAATCCCTCATCGAACTCTCCGATCAGGTTGGCCGCCTCGTCGGCCACGGTATTCACGCCTTCGGCGACCGAGTCGCCGAGGAGACCGGCCTCGCGCAGGAGCACCGCCGCGGCGAGGTAGTTGGTGACCCAGATCGACTCGAGGTAGGTGGAGAAGAAGAGGCGGCTGGGCCCGAGGACGTTGTCGCGGTTGGGATATTCGAAGTAGTGATCGGCGTACTCGCTCAGGATGCCCGCCGCCTGCTCCGCCGCACCATGATGGCCTGCGAGGGCGGCGAGGGCGGCGAGCGTCGCGGCCTGTTCCGCCAGCCAGAGATGCTGGAATCGCGCCCACGCCCGATCGTGTCGCTCACCCCTGACCGATTTGCCACACCGGGGGCAACGATGATCGCCCTGGCTCCAGGGATCGAACTCGAGTGCGGTCCCGTCATCGGGACAGACTCCCCCATCCACCGACAAGAGCGCCTTCATCCGTGGCATCGGCGGGCGGTGACTGATGACGCGTGCGGACCGCTCCGCAAGGCGTCGCGCGAGGGTGGCAAGATCGCCGGATTCGGCGAGGAGCGCGCGCCGCTCGTCGAGCTCCGTCGTGATCAGCACGGCCGTACCCCGCCCGCGGCCCACCGCACCGGGAGCACCTGCATCCCGAGCTCGCGCACGGCGGCGACCGCGGGCGCGGGATCGTCGGCCGTCAGGAAGAACATGCAACCACCGGCTCCGGAGCCCGCCGCCTTGCCCCCGAGCGCACCGCACGCGCGCATCTCGGCGTCGAGGTGGCTCATCTCCGGCGTGCACATCCCCTGGTCGAGTGCCTGCTGGCGCCGCCAGTTCTCGCTCATGAGCTCTCCAACCGCCGTGAGGTCTCCCGCCTGCAGGGCCTCGGCCATCCGATCGGCGATATCGCGCAGCGCGCGCAGGGCACCGGTGACGCCGGGCTCGCCGCGCTCATACGCCCGCATCACCCGGTTGATCGTGCCCCCGGAGAAACGCGATGCGCGCGTATAGCAGAGAAGCATGCGCCGCTCCAGCTCCGCCGCGAAGGGGGGGTCAAGCTCGAGCCGCTCGACATCCACCTCGGGGTCATGGAAGCGCAGTCGCAGGAATCCACCGTAGGTGGCCACGAACTGGTCCTGGCGGCCTCCCGCGATTCCCGCCTCGACCGCCTCGAGCCGGCAGGCGAGGTCGGCCACCGCTCTCGGTTCCAGACTCTCGCCCCGCGCGGCGGCCAGTGCGCTGACGAGCGCGACGTCCAGTGCTCCGGAGCTTCCCAGCCCGGATCCCGGCGGCGCATCCGAATCGGTCTGCACGATACAGTCGTTCACCGGAAGGAGCCGCACTCCCGCCGAGAGCAGCGCAAGCGGACCGGCTCTATCGAGGCGTGAGACATCCGGGACCTCGGCTGTCAGACCGAGATCGCGCGCGACGAGCCGCAGACCCTGATTTCCGGGACGGACTTCCGCTCGGGCATAGAGACTGATTGCCGCGGCGAGGACGGTGCCGCCCTCACGCGCCGAGAACGGCGGAACATCGGTCCAGCCGCCCGCGAAATCGAGGCGAACGGGCGCGGCCGCTCGGGCGGGCCGGATCATCGGGCTACCCACCAGTCCTGCACTGTGGGAAGCTCCCCACGCAAATCCATCGTCACGCCGCGCACCCTCCGATTGATCCCCTGAAGCCCTCGCGCGTGGTACAGAAAAGCCACCGGCACCGAATCGGCGAAGAAGCGTTGAACAGCGGCCGCATCGGACGGCGACGACATCCCGGCCAGCCCCGCGAGCGGCGCCAGATATCCGAGGCCGGCATCGCCCTGGATGCCAAGCACGGCCGCATCGAAATCGTGAGCGGGCCCGTAGACTCTGGCGAGGAAGGCCGACAACTCGAGTTGCCGGATGACCACCTCGAAGCCCGCGCGATTCAGCTGCGCCTGCACCATCTGCTCGAGCGCCGCCTCGCCGCTTCCTACCGTCAGCAGCTCGAAACGGACCCGACGCGATGCCACTGCCGCCGTCGCGCCGGTCGTGGGGCGCGCGGCCAGAGGAAGATAGCCGGGCACATCCGGTGGAACGGGACCCGTGGCGGGCGACCCGAATCCATAGAGATAACCATCCACGATCTCGCTGCGGTCGAGCCCGCGGTCGAGCACGCGGCGCGTGGCGGCATCGTCGAATGGCGGACGCCGGGTATTGAGGACGATGCCGTAGGTGAAAAGAAGGGGATAGGTCAGCACGGCCAGGTTGGGGTCGCGCTCGACGAAGCTGGCATGCGCGGGCTGGATTCCCGCCACGTCGAGCTCGCCGGCAGTGAGCGCCGCCAGCTTGGTGGTCGGCTCGTCCACCACCACGACGATGAAGCGCGCGAGCTTCGGCGGCCCGCCGAGTGAGGCCGGGAATTCCGGATTGGCGGCGAAGACCCAGCGGCGGTTGGGCTCGTGGGTCACGAACCGGAACGGCCCGTTTCCCACAGGCGCCACGTTCCACCCCGCCGTGCGGAGTCGCGCGCGCGGGACCGTATCGAGCAGGTGGGCCGGCAGGATGGCGAGATCGGTGAGAACGTCGGGAAACCTCGCCGGCGGAGTGGAGAACCCGAGCGTGAGCGTCGAGTCGTCCGTGACCGCCACCGAATCGAGCGAGCGAAGGTCGGTGGCACGGGGATATCCGGTCCTGGGATCGCGGGCGGCGTCGAGCGTCCACTTCACATCTCTTGCCGTGGTGGGCGCGCCGTCGTGCCAGCGCACCGCGGTCTCAAGGTGAAAGGTGAGCCTTCGACCAGCCGCCGACCACTCCCACCGGCGGGCCAGATAGGGGCGCGGCGTGAGGGCGGCGTCATATCTCGCGAGCGTCGTGAGCAGCACGTAGCGCTGGACCTGGCGCGCCAGGGGATGGAGCGTGATGAGGGGGTTGATGCTCTGGAGATCGGCGCCCGATGCGAAGAGCACGGTCGCGCCGCGGCGCGCCGCCGATGGCTGACACGCCGCAAGTAGCAGGAGCGGGAGCAGTACGCCAAGCGGGCGCCGAACCGGACGACAGGACACGGCGTAAGGTATCGGGCCGCGGGCGCCCGCGGCCAGGGTCCCTGGCGTCGCCGGCTCGGTGCCGGAAGATTGCACTCATGCTTTCGGTCGCCCGCCGCACGGTCAGCGCCATCGGCGTCATCGCCGGCGTCGTCACCCTCATGTTCTTCCTGCTCCGTCTCGCGCCCGGCGATCCCGCCCTGCTGCTGGTCGGACCCGCGGCGACCTCGGAACAACTCGCCGCGCAGCGTCAAGCCATGGGTCTCGACCGTCCGCTTCCCGTTCAATACGCGGCCTGGGTCGGCCGGTTCATTCGTGGCGATTGGGGCACGAGCATCGCCACCGGACGCCCGGTACGCGGCATGCTGGCCGCCGCGTGGCCCGCGACCGTGGGCCTGGTGGGCATCTCGCTCGTGCTGAGCTACCTCATCGGAATCGGCATCGGGGTGGTGCAGGCGGTTCGGGGAGGCCGGCTCGATACGGTGCTCTCGGTGGCCAGCGTCACGCTCTTCGCCCTGCCGGGGTACTGGCTCGGGCTCATGCTGGTGATGCTGTGCACCTACCGGCTTCGGATCCTCCCGGCGTTCGGGTCGGCTGGATTCGATGCCGATTTCCTCACGGGATGGGAGCGCACCGCCGACCGGCTCCGCCACCTCGCGCTGCCTCTCGCCACGCTCACGCTCGTCGGGCTCGGGGGCACCGCGCGGTTCGTGCGCGGCGCCATGCTCGACGTGGCCGGCGAACCGTACGTCGCGATTGCCCGGGCGAAGGGATTGACCGGGACCCAGGTGGCCCTCCGTCACATGCTCCGCAACGCGCTCATCCCGGTCGTCACGCTTCTCGGCCTGTCCCTGCCGGCGCTCTTTTCCGGCGCGGTGTTCATCGAGGCGATCTTCGCATGGCCCGGCGTCGGCCGGATCCTTGTCGAGGGGGTGCAGGCACGTGACTACCCCGTGATCATGGCGGCCACGGCGGTCAGCGCGGTCCTGGTGGTACTCGGCAACCTGCTCGCCGAGGCGCTCACGGCATGGGCCGATCCGAGGGTCAGGTGAGCGACGGCCGCCGTCTCCTCGCGGATCCGCGCGCACGGATGGGCGCCGCCATTCTGGCACTCGCGGTGCTGGCGGCCATCTTCGCGCCACTCCTGGGGGGTGATCCCTACCTGCAGCGCGACATCGTCGCCACCCGCTTTCTTCCCCCGCTGGCGGTGGACCACCACGGCGCGCTCCATGTGCTCGGCACCGACCGCTTCGGGCGCGACGTGTGGGCGCGCCTTCTCGTCGGTGCGCGGGTGTCGCTCGGCGTGGGAGCGCTGGCGACCATGATGTCCATCATCCTGGGCGTCGCCATCGGGGCGTCGGCTGGATTCTGGGGAGGATGGATCGGCGTGGGCCTGCTCGGGCTCACCGACTTTGCCCTTGCCCTGCCCCGTGTGGTGCTCCTCCTCCTGCTCGCATCGCTCTGGCGCCCGAGCGCGATGCTGGTGGTGCTGGTGTTGGGAGTCACCGGCTGGATGCCGATCTCGCGACTCGTGTACGGCGAGGTGCGGGCGCTGGTGGTCAGGCCATTTGTGGAGGGTGCCGTCGGACTGGGAGCACCGGGGATCCGGGTTCTCCTCCGGCACATCCTTCCCAATGCCCTCACTCCTGTGACCGTCGCCGCGGCGCTGGGACTGGGCAACGCAATCCTGCTCGAGGCGGGACTCTCGTTTCTCGGACTCGGCGTGCAGCCACCGGCGCCGTCATGGGGAAACCTGATCGCATCGGGGCGGGACACGCTGGTGAATGCGCCGTGGGTGGCGGCGGCGCCCGGCGTGGCGCTGGTGCTCGTGGTGGTGGCGGCAACGCTCCTGGGTGACGCCGTGCGAGATCGGCTTGCACCCGGCGGGCGTCGGGTCTAGCGAGCGGGAGCGATCCACCTCGCGGTACCGGCGACCTGGTCGATCCGATTCTCCAGGCTTGCGAGCGCCGGCGGAGCCTTGCGGCAGCCGTGGTCGTGCTCGATACGCTTGCTGCGGCCGCGATCTTCGACCGAGACGATGGCGCTGGGAAGGTCGGTAGCATAGAGGCCACACGCGGGCGCACCGGAAACGTAGCGCTCGTCAAACTGGAAGAGTCCGCCGCGATCCAGCTCGCCGAGCAGACTGTCGACGGCGGCCGTGGTGATCTGGGCGCTGTCGACTCCCGAGTCCGCCACGAATCGCTTTCCTTCATATCGGACCAGACCGGACCTCGAGATGGACACGCGGTACACCGGGCATCTGCCGAAGCAGGGCGTCCGCTCCAGGGTGACGGCGGGCGCTCCCTCGTTCTGCGATGCTGCGGTTTCCGGTACTGGTGACGTCGCGGGCTTCGAGCCGTGACAGGCCGTTACCGCGGCGGCGAAGAGCGCGCTCCGGAAGGCCGTTCTCACCTGGACGGCACCGGCACCCTGATCTCGCTGCTCTGCACTCCGTTCGAGAACCCGACTGATAGCTCCGGGTGGCCGGCGGGCAGTTCAAGGTTGCCGCCGCGGGCGAAGGAGAGAACCTGTCCGGTGCTGCCGTCGCGAACGAGCAGCATGGGGTGGGCGACCGCGTCCCACTGCAACGCCAGTTGCCCGGTGGCCGTGCGCCGCACCGCGAGCGGCACCGCACGGGCGCCCGCCACGGGGAGGCCGCCGGTTCGCTGCGCGACCACCTCTCGCCCGCGACCAGCCAGGCGAAGGGTGGCAAGCCGCGATGCGCGATCGGAAGAGAGCGGCACCGCGAAGGCAAACTGCTGGTTGTGGCCCGGAACGTCGGCGACCTCATCCGGCGTGAACGGCAGCGAGAAGATCCGTGAGCCGTCCGCCGCGCGGCCCTCGACCGAGTAGTCACCGCCGCGGGCGGGAAGACTCGGTCGCGTGACGATTTCGAACGCGGGCTCGAGGATCATCTGTCCGTTCTCGATGCGTCCCCACACGAGCAGACAGGGCTGCATGGCCTGGGAGAAGGCGGTAGTGACGTCGGGGTTCGCCGAACGGTAGTCCATCACGGCCTTGTACGTATAGTCGCTGATCCACTCGGGACTGCAGTAGCTCATGAGGTCCTTGGTCGTGGGCGGTTTCAGCGTTGCCGTCGCCACGTCCATTCCATATACACCGATGGCCGCGTCGGCATAGGGATATCCGGCATCTGCGGGACTGACTCCGCATGGCGCATGGTTCCGCCCCCAGTTGTGCCCCCATTCGTGCGCCGCCACGCCGGCGCCGCTCGGAAGCTTATCCCAGCCAATCGCGCTCTTGCCTCCAACGTATCCGACACCCGCGATTCCACTGCTGTAGTTCGGGTTGACCACGCCGTAGTAGTACCGCGAGTTCCCCTCACCCGTGCGGACTGCTTCTACTTCGCTCAAGACCTGGGTCCAGGTGCTGGATGTGTTTGCGTCCAAGGCCGGAGCGGCCGAAGTCAACATCGCGTGAAGATCGGCGTCGTACGCCGCCAGCGGGTGCATCTTCATTGCGTCGCTGAGGAACTGGTCCTTATTGGCGCTGGTGACGTTGCCCAATCGCCCGGCAACTTGCACGGGGACGAAGCGCACGCTGAACGTCGAGGCGGTCCGTACGTCCATTGCCAACGCCACGCCGTTGGCCGGGAAGTTGTTGTCGCCCTCGTTGGCTTCCAGGATGGTATTGGAGGGGTCTACATCGGCGAGGATCTTGAGGTTCGGCTGAATCAGGGTTTTGGGCACCGCGACGTTCCACGAGCTCGAGAGCGCGCCCTCATTCGGCGAAAGAGGAGTGCTCAGCCCCGGAGCGTTGATCGTCATCGTCTGGACGACAGTGAGCCCGCTGTAGAATCGCACGCGGACCGCCGGCTGGGCGATGTTGCTCTGGTTGGCCGTCACGAAGATGCGCAGGTATCCATCGCGATCCTTGACCAGGGGCACCGCCCCGGCGTAGGTCTGCACGCTCTGGGTCAGATACAGCCCGTCAATCTTGAGATTGAGTGCCCCGGGTACGACCACACTGTAACTCACGGAGGCCGACGCGATACTGCCGGTGACCACGGCGGCCGTCTGGCTCGCGGAATTCGGACTGTAGTCGGTGCCGCTGGACGAGACGCTGTTCGCCGTGATGGTGTAGGTGCCGGGCGTCAGGTCGGCGAAGGATTGCGTGGCGGTGATCGTCTGCGAGAAGCCGCCGGGACCGGTTACCGTCACATCGGCCGCGGTGCCGGGCGGGAGGCCATCGATCGTGACGGTGAGGCCGGAGACGACGGCCTCGTACACCACCACCGCCGCTGCAGCCGTATCGCCCTCGCTCACCGTGACCGACTGGGACGCGGGCGTCGGCGCGTACGCTGATCCGCCGAACGGGACGGTCGACGCGGAGAGCGAATATCCGCCCGGGGATAGGTTGGAGATCGTTTGTGACCCGGTGAGTGTGCGGGCGAAGCCGCCCGGACCAGACACCGCCACGGCCGCGGACGCGCCGACGGGAAGGCCGGAGACCGCCACGGCAAGGCTACCGGTGACCGGACCACTGGGACCGGAGCCGCCGCCACCGCAGGCAACGAGGGTGGAGGCCAGTAGCAGGTGCAACGGTCGGAACCACGAGCCGCGGCTGTTCATGGGAAGTCCGGAGCTGGAGATGTCTCCACTGGATAGCGCGGAGAGGTCAAGAGTCTCGTGTTCTGCACTGGCGCCATCCAGCGCGGAGCGGCGCACGGCCACCCGGTGCCGAACCGATCCAGTCCGGTAAGTTCAATCCGGCCGGAATTTTAGACGATCATCACCGGCATGGTTGCCGGGCCATTTTGCCCGCTTGCATGCGCCGGATTGTGGCCATGCGGGCAACACCCGCGCCACCACCCCCGGTGGCCGTGGCTGGCAACACAAAGGGGTCGCGACTGCGACCCCTTGCACCCTGTGATTCTGGGAAGTCTAGAGCGGTGGAACTGACTGGACGCCAACACGCGCGGCGTGCAGATGGGCGATGAGATGGTGACCATCGGAACGCGAGCAGGGGAGCAGGTTCAGGTACCCGGCAAGGTTGGCCACGATGCCGAACAGGACCAGGTCACTCGGAAAAATGCCCGGATCCGGGTGACCAGCGATCTGCCACGCGGTCAGAAAAATCACCACACCGAACAGGTTGCTGAGGCCACCGGCCGCCGAAATGACCGGGGCACGCCAGGCTTGAGGCCCCCACTCGAACCGCCAGCGTCCGGAATCGATGTCGCGGTAGCCGATCGTCCCAGCGTCCTCGTCGAGGAGTTGGACGGCGCCGAGGAACGGCAGCGCGCCAATGTAGAGGTGACAGCCGTTGTACCTGCCGCGCCAGATGGTCGGACCTACACCGAGCCGCATGCCCCAGATGCGCACACCGACCGCTTCAGCGGCGGCGGCGTGTCCGAGCTCATGGAAGAGAAGCGCGATCCACGAAGCGACGAGGGCGGCAAGTGTGGTAGAAACGATCGAAAGCATCAGCGGATTCTCTCCAATGCCACAGGACGCGAACTTCCCCCACCGTCATCGATCTCACAAGTATAGCCCCACCGTACGACCACACCGAATCTTGGCGTCCTGCCCTGGAGAAGCGGTGATGGGCTCGGCACGGTCGGCGTGCTTCGCATCACTCGACATGTCCACGGTGTTTCCGGAAACACAAGAGGCCTAAGTCGTTTCATTCCGAATCGCCGATTCCACCTCACAAAAGAACGGGCTACCTGGGTCGGGTAGCCCGTTTTTTGGAGCGGTCGTGCGGTAATCATCCGAAGCGACGCGTTACCACAACTCGAGGCTGAAGTGCTGCCTCAGGGCGCGTCGTCCCGAGGCGGTGAGCCTAGTGACCCGGCTCTCATCGGTGCGCTCGACCCAGCCGGCTTCGAAGAATCGGGTGCATAAGGCGGTGCCCAACGCACCCGCCACATGATAGCGCCGCTCGCTCCAGTCGAGACATGCCCGCGCAAAAATGGAGCGCGCTTGCCGGGCTCGATCGACGTCAACCCCGAGCTCGGTCAGTCCGCGCTCGCCGTCGGAGCTCAACATATAGATCCGCTCGTCGAGCTCGAGCCACCGATCACGGACGAGGGCATCGGTGACGGAGACGCCGAGCACGCCGGCAAGATGGTTGTAGCACGTGCGTCCCCGGCGAATGGCGCTCGCGGCGAAGGCTCTGGCGGCCGGGGACTCCGGCCGAGGGGCCGGCGCAAGCGCGGCCAGCGCCTCGAGCAAGTCTCCGAGGTGCTCAGGGTCACGCAAACGGTAGTACCGGTTCTTCCCTTCCCGTTCGACTGTGAGGAGCCCCCCGCGCACCAGCCGCGAGAGATGCGCGCTCGCCGTCGGGGCCGCCACGCGCGCGCGATGGGCGAGCTCGCCCGCGGGCCGGGAGCGGCCGTCCGCGAGGGCGAGGAGCATAGTGGCTCGGGCAGGCACCGCGAGAAGGGCCGCGGTCTGCGCCACGGGGGCGTCGAGGGTGGCGTAACCGGCCATGTCTCAAGTGTAGCAGCACCACGCTTCGGCCGGGGCCGAAGTGAACCCTCACGACGCGAGATTCGAGCGACGGCGCTTGGCTGGGGATCGCGGGCGGCGGAGCACGCGGCCCGCTGAGCGGCGGAGAACCCATCGTCGTATCCCGAGCCAAGTGCCCGACTTGAAATCCGCTTGATGAGTCCCGACTAGATTGGTCTCGTCCTGGGGGCACCTCCCGCCTTCGTTCCCCGCCTGACCCGCGTCCGCGCGTGGGCCGGCAGAAGGAGATACCGATGCGAGCAAACACGGTGGTGGCAGCCGGACTGGCAATCGCGCTGCTGGCGTGCGCCTCCGAGGGTGGTCCGACTCAGCCGGGCGCCGACGGGAATTTCGTCCCGGCCACGGCATCCCTCGTGGCGGCCTCGAACAGTTGGACCCCCAAGGCACCCACCCCGTTTGGCGCGGAGATCTACGGGTACGATCTCGGGACCGCCCCCAACTCCGCCGGACAATCGATCGTGTATACCTTCGGCGGCACGTCGAGTGACGAAGGCGGCACAGGCTTAGGGGTCAGGGCCTACAATGTGGCCACGGATACTTGGACCGGAAGGCTCTCGCAGGTCGGCGTCTTCAACTCGAACGGTGTCGGCAAGATCGGCAACAAGCTCTACTTCTCGGGCGGTAACGCCGAAAACGGGTCCGCGCCGGACAGGACCAACGCTTTATGGGCCTACGACTACTCCAATGACCGGATGATCCGTAGGGCCACTCTGCCGATCTTCAGCGCCGAGGGTGTCACGGGCGTCATCAGTGGCAAGCTCTACGTGTTGCCGGGGGCCTGTGACGGCAACCGATACCCCCTGCCCGGGAGCTGCGCCGAGGAGCCCACGCGCCGCTTCTACCGTTACGATCCGGCGACGAACTCCTGGGCCACCAGGCGGCAGGCGCCCCACTTTCACCGGCAGGGAGCGGCGGCCGTCCTCAACGGCAAATTGTACGTGGCCGGCGGCTTCAACGGCTTTGAGCCCGTGGCCTACCTCGATGTCTACGATCCCGCGACGAACACCTGGCGCACCCTCGCTTCAATCCCTACGGGCGGAGCCGCGTCTGGGGCAGCCCTGAACGGACGGTTCTACGTTCTGGTCCAGCACTTCAACGGGACGACTCCCGACAATCGCGCGTATGCATACAGTCCCTCCACCAACATGTGGACCGCGAAAGACGCGCTCGACATTTTCGGATCGGTCGTGCGGGTGACGCAGAACGGTAGAGCCTACCTCTTCACGGCAACCGGAAATCAGAGCGCGCTGTACACGCCGTGAGAGACGCCGTACACGGAATGAGCAGGAGTAAGAAACGGCCTGGCAAAAGCCAGGCCGTTTTGTGGAGTGGACCGCCCAGGGACCGAACTTACAATCTAGTGACTAAGCGATAGAAGAACTCATGGCCTCGCCTATTGGCGCATGGTAGCTTTCGCTGCTCCCCATCCACGTGCCCTGATTTGTCCGTGAACACGGACGCTCCGTAACGGCGGACATGTGAGCCCTGTAGCATCACTGAAGGGCCGGCAGGAATTCCGTGCCGTCCTGACTCTGATGGTAATTCTCATCATTGGTGCCGTGCTGAGGCTCCACGATGTGGACCATCGCACGCTCAACCACCCCGAGGTCTATGCTCCAGGCATCGACCTTCCCTGGGGATTATCGAATCCCAACCCGCGCTTCACTTTGGCGCAAACCTTGAAGGGGAGCATCGCCGGAGAGCCTCACCCTCCAGGTTACTACATTCTGATGCTCGGTTGGACCAAGGTGTTCGGCAGCAGCATTCTGGCCTTGCGTTTACCATCGGTCCTGTTCGGAATCGGCAGCATTCTGCTGGTCTATGTTCTCGCCCGCCACCTCGAAGATACGTTGACGGCCCTGCTGGCTGCCACAATGCTGGCCCTCAACGGTCTCAACCTGCAGCAGTCACAAAGCGCACGCATGTATTCCATGGCGTGCTTTCTCGGTCTGTTATCGACCGTGCTCCTCGTCATCCTGGTACGCAAGGTGGACCGCCCCCTCACCGATTGCGTGCTCTACGTCATCGTCACCCTGGCGGGACTGGCGACGCACGTGTACTTCTGGCCGCTTTTCATGACCCAGGCTCTGTGGGTCTTCGCGGCCCACCTGCGCGCGCGGGGCTCGCTACTCGGCCCGCTGCGATTACAGATACTCACCGGTATCGCCGCTACCCCGCTCATCGCGATTGCGGCGTACCAAAGCGGTGCCGCGTCGGCTCCACCGACGCTCACTCCCGTGGAGGGCGTGCTCCGCTTCCTGCAATTCGGTTCACTCTTCGAGATCGATCCGCTTGCCGTCTCGGAGCCAAGTGCGAACGCCGTGGCAGCAATACTGGCGTTCCTTGCGACTGTGCTTCTCCTGGCGATCGCTTTCCAGAGGAAGGGAGACGGCCAGCTTGCAGATCGTCAATCGACAACAGACGTACAAGGATGCGGGTGGCCGCCCAGAATCGTCACGCTCGTCGTAGGAATTCTGATGGCAGCGAGTATTCTTCTGTTTGCCTACGTCGCGAAGACCTTGCTACCAGGTCGGAGCACCCACTTGGTCATCGCGAGCAGTGCTTTGCCCCTGGCACTGGTGTTCGTGGACGCTGTGCTGTGTGCTTACCGGGAGCGGCTCAAAGGGTTACACACGAGGGTGGCCTCTGAACACCCGCGGCCGGCAACGCTTCGAGCGCTGTGTGTCCTGCTTGCCGTCCTGCCGGTGGGCATCGTCGCCGCGGTCTCGATATTCAAGCCGATATTCGTGCAGCGTGGCACGGCGATCTTCGCGCCCTACTTGCTCATTGTGCTTGCAGGCGGATTGGCAATTCTCGTGCGGCGGGATCGCCGGTGGATTGCCCTCGCGGTAATGCTGGGCATCATCCACGGCCTCAGTCTTCGCTACTTCGAGTCCAAGCCCCCGCTCCACGATTACAAGACGTTGGCCGAACGGTGGGTGTCGCACATCGAAGACTCGGATTTGATTTTCGTGCACGGCCGCGGACACCCGGATGACTTCTGGGTGGCACCGATCTATTACTACCTGAATGCAAGACGCTACCACTACGTCGGACGAGATTTTGTGAACGCAGTTCAGAGCCATCCTCAATCGAGGGTGTGGGTGCTCTCACTGCCGCCCACTCCAACCGAGCCGGAAGCGGTCGATGCGCTTGCGGGCTATGATGCGCGGAACCGAGTCGATGCGCAGGGGATATCCGCCGAGCTCTATTTGCCAAGGCGCGCGACGCCTTAGAGCGCACGTCCGTCAGGAAAGCGTCCGACGGTTGAGTTCCCGTCCAGTGCGTGGATGAATCAGCGATGGCCACCAAAGCCTCGCGCGTCGTGTTTGCCGAGGGCGGAGGGGGAAACGGCAAAACGGGTTGGCACGCTTGCCAACCCGTTTCTGCTCATTGGATTCGATGCTCGTTGCAGTGCGCCGCGTAGGAATCGAACCTACAACCTAGTGATTAAGAGTCACTTGCTCTGCCAATTGAGCTAGCGGCGCGAATTCCTACCCTCGTCCATAGCCCCAAGGGGAGTCGAACCCCTCTCTGGACCTTGAAAGGGTCCCGTCCTAACCGATAGACGATGGGGCCGGCACCCCTGCATTCCACATAGCGCTAACGGGATTCGAACCCGTGTTTGGGCCTTGAGAGGGCCCCGTCCTAGTCCCCTAGACGATAGCGCCGTGACCGCGGTGACCAGCTTCCACAGGCCCGGCAGGACTCGAACCTGCAACCCCCGGTTTTGGAGACCGGTGCTCTACCACTTGAGCTACGGACCTTCGCACCAGCCTCGCCGCAGCATGCCCTTCCCGGGGTGTCCTTGGCGTTGACCGGGGACCTACCAGGGTGGCTGACGGGAATTGAACCCGCAACCTCCGGAGCCACAGTCCGGCGCTCTAACCAATTGAGCTACAACCACCACGGGGAGCCAGCGGCCCGGTTCCGAGCCGGTGAAACTATCGTCCCGGACGGCACCGGGTCAAGGCCAGAAACTCGCCGCGAGCGCCTCCGTTTGCGGTGACAAAGCAACCTCCCTGCCGTCGAGCGACGCCACGGGCACTACTCCACGCGCCGCGTTGGCCACGAAGGCCGATGCCGCCGGAAGTTGGTCCGGTATGGCCACCCGCTCTTCGATGCTTCCCACCATCTCCGCGAGCCGCGCCCGGGCCACCCCGGGCAGCACCCCAAGCTCGAGCGGTGGCGCACAAAGCTTCCCGTTCTCCCACCACAACACACCCCAGATCGCCGTCTCTGCCACCTGTCCGCCGACCGTGATCAGCAGCGCGTCATCGACGCCCTGATTCTTCGCCTCCGCCAGTGCCCGGTCGAACCGCTCCCGCTCCACCACCTTATGAGGATACGCGCGATGCACGAGCTTGGAAGTGATGAGCCGGACCGGCGCGGTACTCCCCACCGAACGCTCGCCCACCACGACGCCCTTCCGGCTCACCAGCAGGCGATGCACCCGGTCGGCGCCGCCTTCGGGCGTCGGCAGCGCAGGAGGGATCGGCACGCCCAGGGCCCGGCAGCTCGCGGCGAGACGCCTGAGATGGAGATACCAGAGCGGCGCGGCGCCGTTCCGGATCCGCACCGTCTCGATGAGTGTCGTCGTCATGCCCCGATCTCCTCTCGCAATGCGCCTCCCCGCGCATCCACCATCGCCTTGACGGTCGTCGCCCCCAGAATCATCGCGCCCCCCGCGAGCGCCCAAGGGCCCGGCCGCTCGCCCTGAATGACCCACGCCCACAACGGATTCAGCGCCGGCTCGATGAGCAGGATCAGCGAGGCCTCGAGCGCGGGGATCACGTGCAGCGCTGCCGTCACGAAAAGGTAGGCGATGGCGATCTGAAAGACACCGAGATAGAGGATCAGACCCCAGTCGACGGCGGCGTGACCGCCGACCGGCACCGCCATCGGAAGCGACACGGCAAAGGCGATGAGATTACCGACCGCCACGGCGGCAACCGGAGAGCCGCGGCCGGCACCGCCCGATCCCATCCAGCGAAGTCCGCAGACTGTCAGTGCCCAGAAAAGCCCGCTTCCCAGCGCGACGAGGTTCCCTCGGGCCGGATCGGGCGCCGTAGCCACCGGCTGGTCGACGCCGATGAAGAAGAGCGCGAGCCCCAGCCCGACCACCGCCATGAAGCCGATATCGTTCTTCCGCACCGGCTCTTTCAGGAGCCAGGGACCCAGCACGAGCAGGTAGAGCGGCGCGGTGGCCTGGAGATAGATGGTATTCGCGGCGGTGGTGAGACGGTTGGCCAGCACGAAAAGCGTGAGGCAGACCGCATACGCGACGCCGACCACCGCCACCCGCCAGGTCCATCCCCGGCGGGCCTCCCGGCTCAACAGCAGGATGGCGATCGCCGCGACGCCGGACCTGAAGCTCGCGATCTGCCACCCGGTGAATGCGGCTGCCTTGATGGCGGCCCCGCCGGTCGAGAAGAGAACGGCGGCCGCGATGAGCTGGAGACGGGCGACGGTTCGCGAGGGCATGGGCCAAGATAACCGGGATCATCGGCAGGGGTCGATGTGCCGCGCACAAGACTACCAGAGACTGCACTGCACCGATCATGGACGCGTTCAGTTGAGCAGATCAGACTCAGGCCGGCACCTCCACGTCGTCACCGACGACGTCCTCCACGTACAGCAGCTTGATCGCCACCATCATCGCGCCGAGCACCGGCACCGCGACGACCAGGCCGAGGAAGCCGAACACGGCAGCCATCACGGCCTGGCTCAGGATGGTGAGCACGGGCGGCAGCTCGAGCGAGTCCTTCATGAGGAGCGGGATCAGCAGATGCCCCTCCGACTGCTGGATCAGGGTGAACACCACCGCCACCCATAGTGCCTTCTGGGGACTGTCGAGCAGCCCCATCGCAATCGCGGGAACGGCGGCCGCGATCGGCCCCACGAAGGGGATGAACTCCAGGAGTCCGGCGACGATCCCGAGGGCGACCGCGCCGCGGATGCCGAGCAGCGCCAGCGCGCCGGCCGTCACCAGGCCGATCACCACCATCGCGAGGAGCTGGGTGATGAGCCAGCGGCGCATGGAGAAGGCCATCGCGCTCAGCACCTCGCCGGCGCGCTTGCGGTGCCGATGAGGAAAGAGGTGCATGAGCCCGCCGTGGTAGAGGTCGGGGTCAACCGCGACGAAGAGCGTGATGAAGATGACGAGCACGAGACCCGCGAGCGCCGAGAGCGTGGACGAGAAGACAGTGAAGAAGGCGTGGCCGATGGAAGACGGAGAAGTCGGAGAGGGCGGAGCGGTCGGTTCCGCGTCCTTCGCGCCTCCCTCCGTCTCTTCCGACTTCTCCGTCGTCTCCGCCTTTTCCGTCTTGTCGGTGAGCATCTCGCTCACCCCGCCCGCCTTCGCCTGCACCCAGTGCCGCACCTTGCCGACAACCTGCGGGAGCTGGCTCTGCACCTCGCGCACCTGGCTCGCCACCTGCGGCGCGGCGAGAGTGCCGAGCCCTCCAATCGCGGCGAGGACGAGAATCAGGATCACGGGGGCGGCGACCGCGCGGGGCACCCGGAGCTTGCGCTCCGCCAAACCGGCCGCGCCAGCCAGGGTGAGACCGAACAGTACGCCGATGAAGGCGAGGAAGACGATGTCCTGGGCGACCCAGAGCAGCCGCAGAGCGAGGTACACGCCGGCCACGATAGCGGTCACCCGCAGGACATCGCGGCTGCGCCAGGAAGAGCGTGGGGCGGTGGGCGGCATTACTCAAGGTCGGGTGAGTACTTCGCCGCGTCGGTGACGCGACTCACCCGCCGCGATCAGCGCAGCGTGTAGAGATAGGCGGCGATATTGCGCGCCTGCCCCTCCGTGATGCCGAGATTGGGCATTGCGGTGCCGGGCTCGATGGCCTGGGGCACCTCGATCCAGCGGACGAGGAAGTCGGCGTTGTTGGCCACCTGACCGGCGATGAACGTGCGCCGGGCGAAGCTCGTGAGCGGCGGTCCAACCATCCCCTCGGCGCCGCGAATGCCAGGAATCACGTGACACGCCCCGCAGCCGTAATCGCGGATCAGACGCTTGCCCGTCTCCCGATCGCCGCCGGCGACGGTCCGTACCGGCGGCGAGCCGTGACAGCCGACCAGCAGGAGCGCACACGCCAGGAGCAGACGATCGCGCGCGTTCATCAGAGCCTCCTCTGGGAATACTCCGGATCTCGACGCGGCATCATCATTGGATCACCCGCACGGCGGCACGAGGAACAGCGGCAGCGCGTTCATGACGATGCCGAACAGGAACACCGTGCTCAGCAGCATCCCCGCAACAGCCATGAAGCGGGTCCGGCCTTCGCCCACCTCGAGCAGTGTCTCCTCGTTCCCATGGTGCTCCCCCCGCGTGCGTCGCCAGCTTCGCCAGGCCGTGGCCAACGCGGCGGCGGCGATCAGCACGGCGACGATGCCTGAGACCAGCACCACCCCCCACAGCGATCCGGTGATCGGCGTGGCCAACGGCTCGGACTTGGGAAAGCACGAATGCGAGACGAGGGCGGCATTGATGACGAGCTGAAGACTCCAGAGGGCGGGAGCCCCGAAGAGCCCGAACCACAGCGCTGCGGCGGGAACGGCTTCCGCGGCGGCTGGCGGCGCGGGCCTGCTGGTCGCGGATGCGTCGGTCATGCCTCACCCCATCCGCGGCGAGAGGTAGAGCGATGTGAACACGGCCAGCCACACGACGTCCACGAAGTGCCAGTACCAGGAGACGTTCGTCACGGCGAGGTGGCGCTCGGCCGAAAAGTGCCCGAGCAGTGCGCGTACCGAGACGAAGAGGATCATGAGGAGCCCGACCGCCACGTGCGCGCCATGGAAGCCGGTGATGGTGTAGAAGAGGGAGCCGTACGCGCCGGTCTGCGGCGAGAAGGACCTTCCTTTGTATTCGACGACCTGGATCGCGAGAAACACGATGCCGAGCGCGAGGGTGACCACCAGTCCGATCCGGAGTCGACCTTGCTTCTCCGCCCGAATGCCCGACTCCGCCCACCACATCGTGCCGCTGCTCGCCAGGAGGATGAGCGTGTTGGGGAGCGCGAGCCGCAGCTCGGGCATGCCGGACGGCGGCCACGGGCCTCGTGCCATCGAGGCAAGATAGAAGTAGCTGAACAGAAGATAGATGAAGAGCGCGGCTTCGGTCGCGATGAGCAGGATCATACCCCACGCGCCGGTCGCCTCCGGACCGCCCGAGTCCACCGGCAGCCTCCTCGGAATGGCGGCGGCGGTCATGGCGAAACCTCCGGAGCCGGCGTGGGCCAGAGCCATCCCGCCGTGAAGGCGATGCCCAGCGCGCCACCCACGATCGCGAGCCACCACGCGCTCGCGAGAAGCCCGTAGAACGTCGCCAGCAGCGACAACGCCAGCAACAATGGATACAGAGAGTCCTCAGGCATCGTGAGGATCTCGTTCGGCTCGGCGTCGAGCGAGCTCACTCCCAGCGTCTCCCGTCCGTCGGCGAGGACCGGTCCCTCCTTCAGGGGGCTGCGACCGCCCGGCTCACCGAGGCGGTCTTCCCAGAGCGGGTGCCGGGACGACACCGTCGGCAGGATGGCGAAATTGTAGGCGGGCGGCGGGGAGGAGACGGACCACTCCAGCGTCGAGCCATCCCAGGGGTTAGGTCCGGCAAGGGGGCCGCGCCGGAGGCTCCAGAGCACGTTGATCAGGAACAGGAGCACGCCGACGGCGAAGAGATAGCTGCCGATCGTGGTCACCAGGTTCACCGTGTCCCACCCGAGCCCGGCCGGATAGGTATAGATGCGTCGCGGCATCCCGAGCAGCCCGGCGATGTGCATCGGGAAGAACCCGAGATTGAAGCCGATGAATATGGTCCAGAAATTCCATCGGCCCAGCCGCTCGCTCAGCAGCCGGCCCGTCATCTTCGGCAACCAGAAGTAGAAGCCCGCGATGACGGGAAAGACGTTGATCCCCACTAGCACGTAGTGAAGGTGCGCCACGACGAAGTAGGTATCGGTAACCTGCCAGTCGAACGGCACCGCCGCCGTGACGACACCCGACACCCCACCCAGCACGAAGAGCACGATGAACCCGGCGGCGAAGAGGAACGGCGTGCGGATGACGGGACGTCCGTGCCAGATCGTCGCGAGCCAGGCGAAGACCGCGACGGCGCTCGGGATCGAGATCACCATGCTGGCGGCACTGAAGAAGTCGGCCGACATGGCCGGGATGCCGGTGCTGAACATGTGATGCATCCACACGCCGAATCCGAGGATACCAGTCGAGACCGTCGCCAGCGCCACGTAGGTATATCCCACGAGCGGACGCCGACAGAAGGTGGGGATGAGATCCGACATGATTCCCATTGCCGGCAGCACGATGATGTAGACCCACGGGTGGCCGAAGATCCAGAAGAGGTGCTGCCAGAGCAGTGGGTGGCCGCCGGTGGATGGGTCGAAGAAGTGCATCCCCAGGCGTCGGTCGAAGTACAGCATGACGCAGGCGCAGGTGAGCGCCGGCAGGGCGAACAAGATGGCGAAGGACGTCGTCAGCGTCCCCCAGACGAAGATCGGGAGCCGATTGATGGACATGCCCGGTGCCCGGAGCCGGAATACGGTGACGATGAAATTGATCGCACCGACGGTCGTCGAGATCGTGAGCAGGATCAGGCCGAGCGAGTAGAAATCCATGTTGAGACCGGGGGAATAGCTGCCATCCGTCAATGGGGCGTAGGCGAACCATCCCCGGTCGGGCGATTGGCCCACCAGGAAGCTCGAATAGAGGAAGATCCCCGCCGCGAGGAACGTCCAGTAGCTGAACGCGTTGAGCCGGGGAAACGCCATGTCGCGCGAGCCGAGGATGAGCGGCCAGACGTAGTTGCTGAACCCGGACAGGATCGGCGAGGCGTACAGGAAGATCATCGTGATGCCGTGCATGCTGAACAGCTGGTTGTAGGCCTCCGGCGTCAGCAGATGCTGGTCGGGCCGGGCCAGCTGCGCGCGCATCACGGCGGCCTCGAGGCCTCCCAGCAGGAGGAACACGAAGGCGGTGACCAGGTAGCGCATGCCGATCTTCTTGTGATCCACGGTGCCGAGAACCCCGAAAAGACCGGGCGGTGTTTCCCAGATCCGCAGGAGCTTCTCGTGCAGCGAGGCGGCAGGTATCGGCGGGGCTACGGTGGCCACGGCTTCTCCTCTACTGCAGGCTCTGCAGGAAGGCGACCACCGTCAGCAGCTCGGTGGGCCGCAAGGGAACTACCGGCATCTGCGTCCCGGGCTTGAGCGCCTGCGGGTTGGCGATCCACCCGGCCAGGTTGCCCCGGGTGTTTGGCAGACTGCCTGCAGCGATGGTTTGGCGGCCCGCCACGTGGGTCAGGTCGGGTCCGAGCCTGCCGCCGGCGAGGGTGCCGCGAACCGTATGGCACAGCGCGCATCCCGAGCTGGCGAAGACCCGCGCGCCCGCGGCGGCATCGGAATCGGGCGGGGCCGCCGCGGGCTGCCGCTGGAGCTCCAGCCATTGGCTGAATTGCCCCGGTGGCTCCGCCACGATCGCCATCGCCATCTTCGCGTGCTGGAGACCGCAATACTCTCCGCATTGGCCGCGATAAACGCCCGCGCTGTCGGCCTCGAGCCAGGTGACGTTCATCTGGCCGGGGATGAGATCGGTCTTGCCCCCGAGTTGGGGAATCCAGAAGCTATGGATCACGTCTCCGGTCGTGAGCTCGAAACGCACCGGCTGGCCGACGGGGATGTGAATTTCGTTGGCGGTGGTCGCGATCCGGCTGGGCGACAGGTCGAGATACTGCACCTCCCACCACCACCGGTGCGCGATGACCTGAATGGTCACCGCGGGGGGTGACGCCGGCGCGGCCACCGCGGCCTGGGTCACCATGCTGAAGACGAAGACGGCGACGAGGATGACGGCCGGCGCGATGATGCCGCCGATCACAATCCACCGCAGCCCGCCGCCGCTCCGCGTCGGCGACACGAGCTCCGATGTCCGTCGGCGCCACGCGCCCACGACCACGAGCACCGCGACGACCAGCGTCACCAGCGACGCGACGGCGATCAGCACCCAACCGAGCGCGGCCTCCCTATCTCCAGCGAAGCCGTGGAAGCCGAGCACGCTCGGTCCGGACCACGTGGCGAGGATCAGGCGCCCTCCCGTGCCGCCGCGACCGACATCGTCGTTCTGGTTGGCGTGGGTGGCTTCTCCGGCTCCTGCGGCGTGCCGAGCGTGCGGAGATAGGCGATGATGCGCCAGATCTGATCCTCGGGAATACGTCCGCCCCACGCCGGCATGCCGTTGGGCCGACCTTCGGTGATAGTGGAGAAGAGATCGGCATCGGTCGAACCGTAGATCCAGACAGTGTCGCGGAGATTCGGCCCCATTCCGCCACCGGCGTAACCGCTGTGGCACCCCGAGCAGTTGAAGGCGTTGAAAAGATCGCGGCCCTGCTGGATGGCACCCGGATTCCCCGTGTAAGGGTTGCGGCGACCGCCGATCAGCGCGGCCGCATCGATGCCGGGTGCTACTCCCGGCACGGCTGCCGGCCGGCCGGCATTCGCGGTGGCGGGGGCCCCGGAACCCCGTTCAACCGGCTCGTCACTGCCCCGGCACCCGGTGCCCACTGCCATCGCCACGAGAATCGCGAAGACGGGTACCCTTCTCATGTCCGCTCCTTCTCCACCAGGGGTACGCCGTAGCGGCCGAGGAGGTCTCGGATCTCGGATCGTCGAGCCCGAAGCGCGGCATCGATTCGTGCCGCCAGCCCGGAATCGCCGCGTCGCACGCCCGCCGCGATGGCGAACGTGAACGGCGACAGGAGTGAATCGCTCCCCTCGGCTACCGGCGTGATGTCGAGCGGGGTGGATGTTCGACGGCCGAAATAGCCGGCGAACGGCCCCCAGACGATCGCCACGTCCACGTCGCCGCGGGCGACGGCCTCGACGAGGGCGGCGGGTGGATTCGGCTTCGAGTAATCGCCGTAGATGCTGTAGCCCACGACGTTCCGCACGATCCCGCGACGCGCGAGCCCCTGCGCGGGAGGCGTGTTGTGGTAGTCGTCGCCAATGAAATGGATGCCGATCCGGAGGGTGCGGAGCCGGGGATCGTCGAGCGACCGGAGCCGGAGCCCATCGGCCCGCCGGGAGAGGAACACGTAGGTGGAGACGTAATAGGGCCGGGTCGTGCGAACCATGTCGTCGCCGGCAGGAATGCCCATCACGACGTCGCAGCGCCCCGCGCCCAGCGTGTTGCGGATGAAGCCGCGCCGCTGTGCCCACCAGGTATATGACGGTGTCGCGTGCAGGTCGCCCGCCACCAGCGAAGCGATACGGTTCTCGAAGCCCGCCTCGCGACGGTTGGAGAACGGGAGGTTGTTGGGATCGGCGCACACCCGGAGCACGGGCAACGGGGGGGCCGCGCCCGTCAGCAGCAGGCCCACCGCCGCGAGCCCGACGAGCGGCCTACGGAAGCGCGAAGACATAGAGCATCCCGCCCTGGGCGGTGTAGTCGCCGAGGTCCTTCATGGCGTTGGCGAAGCCGAGGGCGCTGGTGGGATCGTCGGGCGAGAGCCCGAAAATCACGGCGCCGGACCAGCCGCCGACGCCGGCATAAACGGCGATGTACTGCTTGCCGTCGGGACCGGTATAGCTGATGAAGTTCCCGATGTGACCCGTGCCGGTCTTGAACTTCCAGAGCACGACTCCGCTTCTGGCGTCCACCGCCTTGACCCAGCCGTCCATGGTTCCGTAGAACACCACGTCCCCAGCGGTAGCCAGCGCGCCGGTCCACACGGGAAAGCGCTCCTTGATGCCCCAGATTTTCTTTCCAGCGACCGCGTCCCACGCGATGAACTCGCCGCGGTTTCCGCCGGGCCCCGGATACATCATCACCTCCGCGCCGACGTACGGCGTCCCCGCGATGTAGCTCGTATGGACCCCCTTGTAGTCCATGCAGAGATTCGTCGTCGGCGTGTAGAAGAGATGGGTGCGCGGCGAGTAGGCGGCGGGCTGCTGATCGCGTCCGCCGGTGGATGAGGGACAGATGTCGGTGGTATTGACGCCCTCCTTGGTTCGCTTCTCCGGCACCTCCTTGGGCCGGCCGGTTGTGAGATCGATGCCGGTCGCCCAATTGGTGAACTGGTAGGGCTGCGCCACGAGCACGCGCCCGGTGGTTCGGTCCATCGTGTAGGCGAATCCGTTCCGGTCGAAGTGCAGCACGACCTTACGGACCTGGCCATCGATGGGGAGATCGACCGGAATGCTCTCGTTGACGGCGTCGTAGTCCCACCGGTCGTGCGGCGTGAGCTGGTATGCCCACTTCGCCATGCCGGTATCGGGGTCCCGGGCGAAGATCGTCATGGACCATTTGTTGTCGCCCGGGCGCATGTCGGGATTCCACACTCCCGGATTGGCCGTGCCGTAGTAGATGAGATGGAGACCGGGATCGTAGGTCACCCAGCCCCACGTGGTGCCGCCGCCGATCCTCCACTGGTCGGGCGTCCAGGTGGAGACGCCGAGGTCCTTGCCCTGATCGCTCGGGTAGACGGCCTTGAAGTCGGGCCCGATCAAGACGTCCGAGTCGGGTCCCGTGCTGTACGCCTTCCAGACCAGCTTGCCCGTCTTCAGGTCGAGCGCGGCGAGTCGACCCCGTACGCCCAGCTCGGCGCCGCTGATCCCGGTGATGACCTTATCCCCCACGATGAGGGGGGCCATGGTGGTGGTTTCGCCCAGGTTGATGTCGCCCATCTTGGCCGACCAGTCGACTTTTCCGGTCTCGGCATCGAGAGCGATGGTGTGATTGTCGAGCGTGTTGAACACGATCTTGCCGTCGGCGTACGACGCGCCGCGGTTGACGATGTCGCAGCACGCCTCACCCTGCGATGCCGGGTCCGGGTTCGGCTTGTAAGTCCACTTGGCGGGACCGTCGGGGTGCGCCAGATCGAGCGCGTAGACGATGTTCGGGAACGGCGTCACCAGATACATCGTGCTGCCCACCACCAATGGCTGTCCCTCATGGCCGTGCAGCACGCCGGTCGAGAACGTCCACGCCACCTTGAGATCCTTTACGTTCTGCGCGGTAATCTGCGTCAGCGGGCTGTAGCGGGTCCCGGCGTAATCGCGCCCCGGCAGCGTCCATTCGCCCGGCCGGTCGGCGCCGGGCTGGGCGAAGGTGGCCGAGTCGGCAGTTGGCGGCGCGCCGGCCGAGGGTCGAGCGGCGTCGTCGCCGTCCTCGGCGCGCGCGCCGGAGCATGCCTGGGTAAGCACCGCGGCCGTGACCGCGAGCGCGGCCGGCCAGTATCTAGTCACTCCCGTGTCCTCCTTGAATCCGGACGAGCGAATCGGCATCCGCGGTGGCGGTGCCGCTCGTCGAGCCCGGCGGGATCATCGCCACGTGGGTGTCGTGCCCCCCCGGCCAGGGCTCGCCCCGTGTCTGGCTGATGGCCCACACGTACGCCGCGATCGAGCGTGTATCCTCGGCAGACAGGTTCGACTTTCCGCCCCTGGGCGGCATGGCGATGGGCGAGCGTGTGATGGGATCGGGAATTCCGGCAGTGATGAGCGAATCGATGGGGCGCCATTCCAGCGGGACGAAGTAGAGCCCTGTCGTGAGGGCGGATCCGGCCGCCGGCAACCCGGTCGCATCCGCTCCGTGGCAGGCGAAACAGTTCCCCTTGCCGTGGAAGAGACTGTCGCCCGACCGGATCAGATCGAGCGTCAGTCCCGGCGGCAGCGCCGGGAGCGCGGGCGGCTGGCCTTCCTCGTTGGTGGCCGACCCGGTCGGCGCATTGGCCATGTTGCGCCCCTGCGCCGCTGCCGGCGCGGATACGACGATGGCCAGAAGCCCGAGGGCACGCACGCGCCGCGTCACGGCCTACCCACACTATCGGCCGCCGGAGTCGACGCCGAATCGAGCGCGAACGCGAGCAGCTCGTCGCCGCGCGGCGCGTTGATCTGATAGTTGCCGCCCGCGGCGACGGCCACGAATTGACGACCTCCCGCGACATAGGAGACGGGCGGCGCATTCACGCCCGCGTTCGCCCGGTACTGCCAGAGCTGCCGGCCCGTTCGGGCGTCGAAGGCCAGAAGACGTTTGTCCTTGGTGCCGGTAAAGACCAGATCGCCCGCGGTCGCGAGGGCGCCGCCGATCATCGGGTCGGGCACGCGACTCTGCCAGGCGATCTTCCCCGTCGAGAGATCGACCGCGGTGAACAACCCGTACTGAGGCTCGCCGTTGCCATAGAAGGCGCCGCTCAGCCAGAAGGCGGGCGATCGCCGTGGCTCGGGCTTGGTCTTGTACAGCATCGGCTGGTGCAGGCCGAGCACGTACAGGTAGCCGGTCCTGGGACTGTAGGCCGCGGGCGACCACTCCGATCCGCCGTTGGCGCCCGGCAGCATGCGTACGCCTTCGCGCGTGGGCTGTGCGAAGAGATTCTGCTGGGGGACGAACGCGTCGGATCGCCGAATCGGTTTGCCGGTCTTGCGGTCCAGCACGTAGACCCACCCCGTCTTCCCAGCCTGCGCGACGGCATGCACCGCGCTGCCATCATTTCCCGGCACATCCGCCAGCACCACGGGACTGGCCGCGTCGAGATCCCAGGTATCGTGCGGCAACTCCTGGAAGTACCACGCGAGCTTCCCGGTCTGCAGATGCACCGCCACGATGCAGTCGGTATAAAGGTTGTCGCCGGGCCGGACCGATCCATCGAGGTCGGGGGAGGGGTTGCCCACGGTGAAGATGACGAGGCCGAGGTTGCGGTCGACGGCGGGCGACTGCCACACCGATCCGCCGCCCACCTTCCAGGCGTCGACATAACGGGCACTGTCCGATTTCTCGCGGACGAGGTCACGGTGCAGGTCGGTCCCGAACGGATCGGCGCCACTCCACCTGCCCCACCACCCGCCCTCCGCCGGGCTCGGAATCGTGTAGAACCGCCACACCAGCCGGCCCGTCTCCGCGTCGTACGCGCTGAGACGGCCTCGGATCCCGTACTCCGCCCCGCTAACGCCGACGATGATCTTGCCGTCGGCCGCGACGGGGGCGCCGTCGATCGCATAGGCCTGCTCGTTGTCCGCCACCCGGACTCGCCAGACCGTCCTGCCCGTACGGGCGTCCAGCGCCACGAGCCGGGCGTCGAGCGTGCCGACGTACACCTTGCCACCGTAGACGGCCACGCCCCGGTTGGCGGGACCGCAACAGTGGACCGTGGTCGACAGGACTTCCGCGTGCTCCCAGAGCTTGCGTCCCGTCGCCGCGTCGAGCGCGATGACGTGATTGAGGGGGGTCGAGAGGTACATCACTCCGTCCAGCACGACGGGGCTCGCCTCGAAGGCATGGGGGATGCCGGTCCTGTAGCGCCAGGCGAGCCTCAGCCCCGCGACGTTCGCAGGGCTCAGGTGGGCGAGTGGAGAAAACCGCTGATTGGTGTGATCGCGACCATAGGAGGGCCAGTCGGCCGAATCCTTCATGGCCGCGATGAGCGCCTCATCCGGCCCTTCGGCATGCGTGGCGCCGAGTGAAGTCTGCCGGGTATCGGACCCGCGGCACGCCGCCACCATCGCAATGGCGAGCGTCGGGGTTCGAGCGAGGCGGAGCATCCAAGCACCGGCAGAAGACATCGGGCCAGGGCAAGTGAAATGAAGAACCAGACATTGGAGCTGATCCATTGATTCCGCTTTTGCCCATCGGACGCCGTGATCCTGATCACCCCTGTCGCGTGGCGCGGCGCCGCCGGAGTCGTGGTGCGGCGGCGCTCACCGTTGTCCCCTTGTGAAGGAAAATGTCGGACCTTCGGCGCATCGGTCAGGACCGCGGAACGGGAACTTGTCGATGAAGCCTCCATCACTTCAGCCACTGAGATGCCGGAGTGTTCCGCGGGAGCTCATGGAATGCAGATCACGGCGACGATTCGGATCCGCGCAAACATTCTGTCCGCGGCACCCGGGCAGGCCGGGCGGTCGCGATTCACTCAAGCATGGCGGAGTCTCTTATGTCGATGGACAGCCTGCAGGCACTCTTCAAGAACGAGCTCAAGGACGTCTACAATGCGGAAAAACAGTTGGTCGCAGCCCTGCCCAAAATCGCCAAGGCCACGACCTCGTCCCAGCTCCGCGACGCGATCACCAAGCATCTCAGGGAGACCGAGGGACATGTCACCCGGCTGGAACAGATCTTCAAGTCGCTCGATCTTCCGGTTCGAGGAAAGAAGTGCAAAGGTATGGAAGGCCTCATCGAGGAGGGGAAGGAGATCCTCGGGGAGGACGGCGAAGGAGAGGTCATCGACGCCGCCCTGATTTCGGCGGCTCAGCGGGTGGAGCATTACGAGATCGCAGCGTACGGCTGCCTGATTACCTATGCCGAGACGCTGGGCCATGACGATGCGGCGGGCCTACTCAAGCAGACCCTGTCGGAGGAAGAGGCGGCCGACGAGAAGCTGACCCAACTGGCCAAAGGCGGGATCAATCAGGCTGCCGCAGCGGTCGGTGCCGCATCGAAAGAAGAAGCGGACGAATAGCGCACCGGTTCGACTCCCGCCGAGCCGCCGAGTTCCAGTCAGGCCAACGGGCCGGGGGCCACCCGGCCGGCCTTGAGCGTGCCCCGGCCGTGCGGCCGACGCCGAGTCAGTCTCTTTTTACCGGCCGGACGCCGAGGCGGGAGCGGGCGCCACGTTCTTCGGGAGCTTCTTGGCGGCGGCGAGGTGGCCCTGGAAGGCCGCCGCCACATTTTCGACGAGCGCCTTGGGCTCGGCGTTCTTGATGGCGGGCATCAGTGTGCCCTTGGTCGCGTCGATCACGGCCCGGTGATAGGCCATCTCGTGGTCCGCGTACGCCTTGTCGAAGTCGGCGCCGGAACGGTCTTGAGATCGGCCATCGCCTTCTTGTGGGCGGGCGGGCTGGTCCTCCAAGGGACGAGCTGTCCCTTGAGCGCGGTGGTGCGGGAGAACCCCGGCGCGTGCACCCCAGTGGAATCGGTGCTGTCCGATCTCCTCGAGGTTGCGGTCGTGGAACGGTGCCGGCGCGACGGCCCCCGTCCCTGATGCCGGTTCGTCGTCAGCCGCCGTCAGAGCTGAGCCGCGGCAATCTCCGTTTCGTAGACCTCTTCGCGGACCGGTCTGAACCCGCGCTGGATGTAGTTTGGCAAAGCGGCTGGATGGTCGAGCGTGCACGTGTGCAGCCAGACCCTCGATGGAGAGCACGACCAGGCGCTCCGCACCGCTTCGGCCAGGAGATGCTTGCCCCACCCCCTGCCGAAATAGTCCGGCAGCAAACCGAAGTAGGCGATCTCCATCGATCCGTCGGCGTGCCGCTTGAGCTCGAAATATCCCGCCGGCGCCGCCTCCCAGCTCAGCAGCCAGAGCGAGACCCCCGGCGTCGCGAGATGGCGGCGGATCGTGTCGTCCGACCACGAGAGCCGATCCCGCCAATGGAAGGCTCGTCCCACTTCGGCATACAGGAAGCGGAAGAACGGGACCGGACATTCACCGATCCGCTCGATGCGAGGCAGAAGTTTGGGGGGGTCGACCGGCCGAAGCTGCTCCGGCGAAGTCATCTCGAGGTACGTGCGGGTCACCTGGACGGGAGCCATGGGAGGATTGTAGTCCTAGCCCGCGAGCTCCTCCAGCCCCTGAAAGAGCTCGAGCGCGGCGGGGTTGGCGAGGGCATCGAGGTTGGTCACCGGCCGCCCGTGAATGACGTCGCGAACAGCGAGCTCCGTGATCTTGCCGCTGATCGTGCGCGGGATGTCGGCCACTTGGAGAATCTTTCGGGGGACATGATGGGGGCTGGCGTGTTCCCTGACGCCGCGTCGAATGCGGTCGCACAGTGACTCGTCGAGCGTTACGCCTTCACGCAGCTTGACGAACAGGACGACGCGGACGTCACCTTCCCACTCCTGCCCCACGACGAGACTCTCCACGATCTCCGGGAGCTGCTCCACCAGCCGATAGATCTCGGCGGTGCCGATTCGAACGCCTCCGGGATTGAGGGTCGCGTCGCTGCGTCCGAGAATCACCAGCCCGTCGTGCTCGGTCAGGCGCGCCCAATCTCCGTGGCGCCAGGCGCCCGCGAAACGTTCGAAGTAGGCCGACCGGTACTTCGTGCTCTCCGGATCATCCCAGAACGCCACCGGCATACTGGGAAACGGCCGGGTGCACACGAGCTCGCCGTCACGCTCCCGGATAGGCGCTCCGCTGTCGTCGAAGATGTCGACGGCCATCCCGAGCC
This sequence comes from uncultured Gemmatimonadales bacterium, assembly GCA_963722825.1. Lineage (GTDB taxonomy): Bacteria > Gemmatimonadota > Gemmatimonadetes > Gemmatimonadales > GWC2-71-9 > CAVVWJ01. Next base: position 1,358,768 of record CAVROI010000003.1, on the reverse strand, counting down.
CACGGGTCTGGAGCTCACCGCGCCACACCGGGCCGATGGGATTGCCGAGGGCGAAGCAGGATATGATATCGGTGCCGCCGCTGATGCTGGCGAGATGCACGTCGGGCTTGACCGACCGATGGACGTAATCGTAGCTGTGACCCGCGAGCGGGCTTCCGGTGGAAAGAATCATCCGGAGCGCGCTCAGCTCGTGGGTGCGCGCGGGGGCCAGCCTTTCCTTTTCGGCGAGTGCCAGGTACTTGGCGCTCGTACCGAACACCGTCACCCGTTCGGCCGCCGCCATGTCCCAGAGGATCGTCGGCGGCGCCAGCGGCGCCCCGTCGAACAGCACCACCGTGGCCCCCACCGCTAGGCCCGAGACCATCCAGTTCCACATCATCCAGCCGCAGGTCGTGAAATAGAAGAGCCGGTCGTGTCGACGCAGATCGGTATGGTAAACGAGCTCCTTCAGATGCTGGAGCAGCGTACCACCCGCGCCGTGGACCATGCACTTGGGAAGCCCGGTCGTGCCCGAGGAATACATGATGCAGATCGGGTGATCGAACGGCAGGCGCTCGAACCGGAGCGGGGCTCCGTCATGCGGGGCGAGGAACTCGCCCCAGGACACGGCACCGGCCAGTCCGGCGAGCCAGGGTCGTTCCCGGAGATAGGGTACGACCACCAGCCGCTCGATCCCGGGGATCCGACCCACCACCTCCCGCGCGCGAGCCAGAGAGTCGATCTCCTTGCCGGCGTATCGATAGCCGTCGGCACAGAAGAGGACGCGCGGGCGGATTTGTCCGAAGCGATCGAGGACGCCGTTGGCTCCGAAGTCGGGCGAGCAGGAAGACCAGATCGCGCCGAGGGCGGTCGTAGCGAGCATCGCGATGACCGCCTCGGGAACGTTCGGAAGAAACCCGGCAACTCTGTCGCCGACGCCGACGCCCTGCGCTCGAAGCGCCGCTGCCGCCGCCGCCACCTCGCCGCGGAGCGCGCGGAAGGTGACGCGGCGCTGGGGACCTCGCTCGTTCCAGAAGACGAGGGCGGGGTGGTCGCCATCCTCGCGAAGCAGATTTTCGGCGAAGTTGAGCGTCGCGCCGGTAAACCACCGCGGGCCGCGCTCGGGGTCGGGTGGCGCCATCCGGTCCAGGCCGACGACGACTCGGTCCCACGGCGGGCGACCCGGACCTTCGTCGGCGATCACCCCGCAGTCCTCCCACACCTCGGGCCAGAATGCCTCAGGGTGCGCGACCGACCATCGATAGAGGGAGGGAAAATCAGTGACGTCGTGGGGATACTTCGTGCGCACCCGCTCGATGAACGCCGTGAGGTTCGCGCGCTTGATCCGTTCCGCGGTGGGCGTCCAGATGGGCCGTTCCACTCAATTCACCGCAGAGGCGCGAAGAGCGCAGGGGGACACGGAGAAAGCATTTCCTGGCTTGTCCTCCGCGTGCCTCTGCGGTGAAGGGTGGTGATGGGGTCTTTCAGCCCGAAGTCACAAAGGGAAAGTGACGGCTGACGGCCCACTAGCTGGTTGGCGGGTTGAACTGGACGTGCTGCGCGTCGAGCCACGACTTGTGGTAGCCGGGATCCTCGATCGCCAGCGCCGGCTTGGCCACCTTCAAGGGGCGAAAGCTGTCCATCATCACCGCCAGCTCGTCGGTGTACTTGGCCCCGATGCTCGCCTCCGCCCGCCCCGGGTGCGGGCCATGGGGAATACCGTCGGGATGATGGGTGATGCTCCCGAATTCGATTCCTTTCCGGCTCATGAACTCGCTCGAGGCGTAGTACAGCACCTCGTCCGAATCCACGTTGCTGTGGTTGTACGGAGCCGGCACCGCCTCGGGATGGAAATCGTACGGCCGCGGGCAGAAGCTGCAGACCACGAATCCATCGCCCTGGAAGGTCTGGTGGACCGGAGGCGGTTGGTGCACTCGCCCGACGATCGGCTCGAAGTCGTGGATGCTGAACGCCCAGGGATAGAAGTAGCCGTCCCATCCCACCACGTCGAGCGGGTGGTGGTCGAGGACGATCTCGTTCAGGCCGTCGTACTGCTTGACCAGGATCGGGAAGTCGCCCCGCTCGTCGTGCGTGCGGAGGGCGGTGGGCCGGCGGATGTCGCGCTCGCTGTAGGGCGCCCCCTCGAGGAGCTGCCCGAATTCGTTCCGGTACCGTTTCGGCCAACGCACGTGCCCCCGGCTCTCCATGACGAGGAGCTTCGTGGGCTCGCCAGACAAATCGAGACGCCACCGGTGGAGGATGCCCCGGTGGATCACCAGATAATCACCTTGCCCGTACGACAGATCGCCGAACACCGTCTCGAGGGTCCCGGTACCCTTGCTCACGTACACCAGCTCGTCGGCCTGGGCATTCCGGTAGAAATGCGCGTCGTTCTCGTCGGGCTCGACATACAGCATCGCGATGTCCTGATTGAACAGCAGCGGCATCCGGTCGAGCGTGGGACTGCCGCCCTTCTTCACCTGCGACGTGCGAAAATGGCGGTGCCGGAGCGTCTGGTCGGAATCGGCCTCGTACTTCATCTCCCGCAGGCGCCGTGCCGACTTTACCGTGGTCGGAGGGTGCGTATGATAGAGCAGCGACGAGGTGCCGGTGAATCCCTCGTGCCCCATCAGCTCCTCGGCATACAACCCGCCGTCCGGCTTCCGGAAGGCAATGTGCCGCTTTCTCGGAATCTGCCCCATGGTGTGATAGATCGGCATGTCATCTCCTAAGGAGACGGAGAGGACTGAGAGGACGCAGAAGCCGCAGAGAATGAGGTGAACGACGACCGCTGGCGGGCGCGAGCGCTTCGTCCTCCGCCCTTTCCGTCCTCTTCGTCACTTCCGTCCTCCTCTGCGCCCTCTGCACCGTCTGCGTCCTCTGCGTCCTCTACAAATTTCCCCTGAGCGCCTGCTCCCGCTCGATGGCCTCGAACAGCGCCTTGAAGTTGCCCTTACCGAAGCTGCGGGCGCCCTTCCGCTGGATGATCTCGTAGAACAACGTCGGCCGGTCCTCGACCGGTTTGCTGAAGATCTGGAGGAGGTATCCCTCGTCGTCACGATCGACGAGGATACCGAGATCCTTGAGAGGCCCGACCTCCTCGTCGATCGTCCCGACCCGATCGAGCAGCGTGTCGTAGTACGCGGTGGGGACCTGAAGAAATTCGACGCCGCGGCTGCGGAGCTCGGTGACCGTGTGCACGATGTCGTTGGTGGCGATAGCGAGGTGTTGGACACCCGGCCCGCGATAGAATTCCAGATATTCGTCGATCTGCGATTTCTTCCGTCCCTGGGCCGGCTCGTTGATGGGGAACTTGATGCGGTCGTTCCCACTGGCAACCACCTTGGACATCAGAGAGGAGTACTCGGTCGAGATGTCCTTGTCGTCGAACGAGATCAGGTTCCGGAACCCCATGACCCGCTGGTAGAAGGCAACCCAACGATTCATCGCGCCGAGCTCGACGTTGCCGACACAGTGGTCCACGTGCTGCAGACCGACTGGTGCGGGCCTGAACGGGCTCGCCACCGGTCGGAACCCCGGCAGAAAGGCACCGTGGTAGTTCCGCCGCTCGACCAGACTGTGGATGGTATCTCCGTAGGTTTCGATCCCCGCGAGGATCACTTCGCCATCATCGTCGCGCAGCACCGTCGGTTCCTGTACGGCGCGCGCGCCGCGCTCGACGGCCCGGCTGAAGGCTTCGCGGGCATCTTCAACCCACAGCGCGATGTCGCGCACGCCATCGCCGTGACGATGAATGTGAGAGGCGATCGAGTGACCGGGTGTCAGCGGCGTGGTGAGGACGAATCGCACTTTGTTCTGCTGGAGCAGGTAGCTGGCCCGGTCGCGGGTCCCGGTCTCGGGACCCCGGTAAGCCACGAGCTCGAAGCCGAAGGCGGAGCGATAGTAGTGACTGGCTTGCTTCGCGTTGCCGACGTAGAACTCGATGAAGTCGGTTCCGATGATGGGGAACGTGTCGGTCGCGGTGGCCGTGGCGGCCAGCGTTTCGGTGGACATGAAGGTCTCCTCGCCGGCGGTCGAAGTCGTACCGGAACATACCAGCGCCTCCGGCGTGTCGCCACGGCGGGGGGAATCACGCTCGGGACCTGGCGTGATCAGCACCGATTGCCGTCGTCAACGCATGGTAGGCCAAAGAGTTACAAATCGCGACCGGGACAGCACGATTATGATGGCTGGCACGTTGCGTGCAAGGTACGGTCGCGGAAGCATCCTCGTGGAATGGGTCGTCCATCACCGCCCATGCCGCACGCGCGCCCGATCTTCCTTTTGCCGTTGCCCGAACCCCGCGCCAGCCTTAGAGTTGGCTACAAGACCGATAGGCGTGGGTTCGACCCGGCGGCAGAACGGGAGGCGCCAAGCTTCACAGGTCAAAAGAGGCCGCGTGTGCGCGGGCCGGGACACTTTGGTAGAGGACCATGACCGCGGATCTCGCCCAGCTCTTCGAGCAATACTACGCGCCGCTGGTTCGCATGCTCTATCGTCGGACTGGGGACCGGGATCGTGCCGAAGACCTGGCGCAAGAGACGTTTGCCCGCGCGGTTTCCGCGCCCCCCAATAATCCGCGCCCGTGGCTCTTCGCGGTCGCATTGAATCTGGTGCGGGAGGATGGGCGGCGGTCGGTCACCCGGGGGCGCCGGCTGGAGTTGCTTCGGTCGGAAAGCGACCACCCTGCGGTCGGTCCGGATGTCGAGTTCGAGCGGCGAGAGGATTCAACCCGCGTTCGCGCGGCGCTCGCGACCCTCAACGACCGAGATCGGGAGGCGCTGCTGCTCAAGGCCGAGGGATTCGATTACGAAGAGATCGCGGCCACGCTTGGCCTCGCCAAGGGCGCGATCGGTACCACACTTGCGAGGGCCCGGAGAAGGCTGGTCGAAGCCTACCGGGCGCAGGAACGGGGGAAGAATGTCGCATCTTGATGAAGGCACGCTCCACGCATTGCTCGACGGTGAGCTGGGAAGCACCGAGCTGATGGAGATCGAGGCTCACCTCGACGGGTGCGCTGCGTGCAGCGCTCGGTTGCATGATGCCCGGGAATTCCTCGAAGAGGCCGACCGTCTCGTCGGGAGCGTGCAATTCGGGCGCTTTGCCGCCGCCGCTTCGGGTGCTCCCGGCCCCGCAGCCAAGACCCAGCAGGCCCCTCCGCCCCCACCACCTCCACCCCCTCCGCGAGAGCATCGTCCGTGGCAGGACGAGTCTCCGGTCCTACTCATCCCCGACAACCCGGAATCGGCGCCGCTGATCAGGCGGTGGCCGCGGATCGTTGGGTGGGCGGCCACCATCGCGGTCGCGGTCAGTGGCGGGTACCTGGCGAGCAACATGGCAAAGGAGAAGTCCGCCCCCGACTCGACCGCACCGGCACGGGGCCCCACACTGGCCAGCGCGCCTGAATCCAACGCGGTCGCTACCGCGCCGGCGGAGCCGGGCCGGGACTCCGGAAACACCTCGTCGGCCGATACCCAGGCGGCTTTCGCACCGGGCGCCGCCGGCCGTGTCAACGCCAAGGCGGAGGCGGACAAGGTGGCAGCTGCCAAGCCCGCGCCCGCCAAACCTGCGTCTCCCAAACCCGCGCCCCCCACCACGCAGGCTCGCTCGCGTGATCTCGCGGCCAAGAACGTCAAGCCGCCACAGGACGCAGCCAAGACCGAGACTCCGCAGAGCACAGCCTCGGCGGGCGATACCACGGACGCGGCGGAGGAAGCGGCCACGAAAGCGGCTGAGCAGGAAGCGATTCGGATCCAGGCGGCCCAGGCGCTCGACCAGCTCGATCGCGAGCGCCGAGTGAGTCGGGCGGCGGCCGCGACTGCCTCCCTCGACCGACAGGCTTCGGTCCGCCGCGACAGCCGACCCCTGGCCGCGGCACCACCGGCGCCGCCCACACTCGAGCAGCGAGCGCAGGTCTACCTGCGAATCGGTCTCGATGAGGCCAACCGGCAGCTCGGTGGACCGGTGCACGTGATCGAGGGCATGAGCCCGGTGTTCATGGGCCTGGCGCCGGGGCGGGTGGCGGCCGGTGCCGACACGACGCGACCGGTCGTGCGAGTAGTCTATCAAGACGCGCAGGGCCGCATGATCATTCTCGACCAGCAGCGAAATCGTCCGGGGCAAACCAGCGCCCCCGCCGGCGGCGCGTGGAATCTGGGTGATCTCACGGTGGGTCTCCGGGGCGACGCCCCGGCCGAGGTGCTGCGGACGTTGCGTTCCCGGGTGCGTTGATCGAGATCAGGCCGGGCGCTTGTCGAGGACCCCACGCACCTTGTGGAGCAGTTCGTCTCCCTGGAACGGCTTGTTCAGGAAGGAATCCTCGGTCCGGTGAACGCCCCGGTTTAGCACCTCGCTGTCGGCGTAGCCTGAGATGTAGATCACCTCGAGGTCCGGGCGTAGTCCGGTCAGTGCCTCGCCCAGTTCTCCCCCGCTCATTCCGGGCATGACCACGTCCGTCAGCAGCAGATGGATGGGTCCGTCGTGGCGATCGGCGACCAGCAGTGCCTCTTTGCCGTCACCGGCCTCGAGCACTTCGTACCCCGCGTCCGCCAGGATTCGCCTCACCAGCTCTCTGATGCCGTCCTCGTCCTCGACGACCAGTACCGTTTCGTTCCCGCTCGGGGCGATAGCGAGTGTGGTCGACAGGGCCGGGTCCACCAGCGGCAGATAGATCTTGACCGTACGGCCCTCTCCCGGTTCGCTGGTGACCCGGACGACTCCGCCGCTCTGGCGCACGATGCCGTTCACGACGCGCAGGCCAAGCCCCTCGCCGGCCCGGCGGTCGAAAGTGAGTGGAGCCGCCTCCGTCTCCACGCCCGTGCCGGTGTCGCTCACGGCGAGCACGGCGTATTGCCCAGGCGCCAGGTGCCGGCCCGTGGGGAATCCCCCCATGAATCGCTCGGAGGTCTCGATCGTCATGGTCCCGCCCGACGGCATCGCCTCGCGGGCGGTGAGGATCAGGCTCACGACCGCCTGCTCCAGCCGCGCCGGATCGATATGCACGCTTCCGATCCCATCAGTGAGCCGGGTTTCGACTCCGATGTCGTCTCCCGCGAGCCGCCGGATCAACCCCTCCATATCCAGCACGAGCGCGTTGAGATTCACCGGCCGAGGGTGGAGGGGTTGTCGACTGCCGAAGGCGAGGAGCTGCCGGGTGAGCAGGACGCCGCGGTCCGCGGCCTGCAGGATGCGCTCGGCGCCGGGCCGGAGCGGGTCGTCACTCGAGAGGTCGCGAACGAGAAGGTCGCCATAGCCGCGGATGGCGGTGAGCACATTGTTGAAGTCGTGCGCCACGCCGATGGCGATCCTGCCCACCGCGTCCATCCGCTGGGCCGCGCGCAGCTGTTCTTCCGTCTGGTGCAGCGATGCCAGCGCGCGCGTGCGCTCGCTGGCATCCGACGCGACGACGAGACGGGCTCGGCGACCATCCATCTCGAGTTGGTGTGAGACCAGCTCCATCTCCACGATCGTTCCGTCCTTGCGCTGGTGACGCGCATAGGCGACGCCGGACCGGGCATCGGTGCGCTCGACCGGCACGATGGGAAGGGGGGCATCCTCGCGTGGCAGGAGATCCATGATCGTCATCTTCTCGAACTCGTTTGCCGAGTAGCCGTATTGCCGCACCGCGGCGTCGTTGACGGCCAGAAAGTGCAACGTCTCCGCATCGAAGAGCCACATCGGCTGGGGGTGAGCGCTGAAGAGCAGCTGGAAGCGGCGCCCGGCCTCGATCGCCTCCCGATGGAGCATTGCGTTCTCGATGGCGAGCGTTGCCCGCCCCGCCAGCTCTTCGGCAACCTCCAGATCGTCCGGGCCGATCTCCCGCCCCGACTCCGCCATGACCAGCGTCAGCACGCCCGCATTCCCGCCTCGTACGAGTATGGGCACCCGCGCCGCCCGCACCGGGGCGAGGGCGCGGTAGAGCTTGAGATGCTCGGCGTCACCCCCGTGCGCTCGCAGCCAGCGATCGCCCACGGGATGCACGTCGGCGACACCTCCCGGATCGCCGAACGGCAACCGCCCCCGACAGTATTCCGCGAGGGCGCGAACGACCAGATCGCGGCTCGGATCACGGTGAGCGCCGGCCACGAACCGAAAAACGCCCGCCTCGGTCGCGAGGTGGACCGTGCACCAGTCGGCGCAAGTCGGGACCAGGAGCCGAGCCACTCGTGCGAGGGTAGCGTCGTAGTCGAGGGAGGACGCCAGGAGAGCGCTCGCATGCTCGATCAGCGAGAGCCGGCGGCGAATCGTATCCGCCTCCTCCCGCGTCATCTCAGCCGGCCTGGAGGGGGATCGCGCACGCACGAAGTGCGGGACAACGAGGGCGATGATCCAGGCAGAGCCTGCCGCGGACACCAGGCTGGCTACGTCGGCCGTATCGTACCGCAGGCGCCCGACGCGCTCCGAGAAGAAATGGATGGCATACACGGTGGTAAGGAGGGCGCTTACGACCGCGGGGCCGCGTCCTCCGATGAAGGCCGCGTACAGCACGGTCAGGAGCAGTACGGGGAATGGTAACGGAACGACAGCTCCGTACCGGGCCAACGCGTCGAAGAGAACGGCCGTGGCCAGAGTGAGCAGGGGTCCGCGCACGCTCGCGGCCATTGGGGCTGAACGCTCGGGCAGCCGTATGGCTTGGAGCCGCTTGGTGACGGCCCGCATGTTGATGAACTGAAGAAGCCCGCTTTGACTCATCAATCCGTCCTCTGATATCCGGTGCCCGATGGCCCCGACATCGGGGACACCACTCAAGCTCGTGGGCGGCGACCCTGACGTCTGTGACCACCCCCACACCATCGGGTCAAGTCGGCCAGCGATGCGGTGATATCGGGTATCATGACCGGGCTTGCCGGGCCGCCTTGCCACGCGTCCACCCCCGCGGTAAGCTATCGGCGTCCTCTGGACAACTGTCTCATCGCTCAACACAGCCCGGGCCACGCCCGGGCGGCCCGCGTGCGCGGCACCAGTGGTGCCCGGAAAGTGAGATCGCCTGTGAACTTGTCCCGTCTGCTGGGCTCCTTGCGCCTGCTCCTGCTGGGCGCGCTCGTCTCCGCTCCCGCCTCGCTGCACGCGCAGGCGCAGGCGACCACCGGCGTCATCCGCGGTGTCGTCTCCGATTCCACGGGCGGTCCGCTGGCGGGCGCCACGGTCTCGCTTCGGAATACGGAGACCAATGCCGAGCGGGTGCTCACGACGAACGAGCGTGGTGTGTTTGTCGGCACGCTGCTGCGCGTCGGCACCTACACCGTCGTGGCTCGCGCGCTCGGCTTCCAGGCCTCTCAGCGTAACGGCGTGGCGCTCCGGCTCGGCGAAACGGTGGACCTCCCCTTCACGCTGGCGCCGCAGGCGGTGCAGCTGCAGGAGCTCACGGCAACGGCGGAGACTCCGCCCGTCGACGTCACCAAGTCGGAGGGCTCGACCCGGCTCGGCGTCGAGGCGGTGGAAGGGCTCCCGAACAACGGGCGCAACATCTTCAACTACACGACGCTGACGCCCAACGTGGCCATCGTACAGGGCCCGGACGGCGACGAGATCAGCGTGGGCGGCCAGCGCGGCATCCACAACAACGTCTCGGTGGACGGGGCCGACTTCAACAACCCGTTCTTCGGCGAGCAGCGTGGGGGCCAGCGTCCCGCTTTCACCTTCAATCTCGACGCGGTGCAGGACTTCGTGGTCGTGGCCGACGGGGCCAATGCCGAATTCGGGCGGTCCAGCGGCGGCTTCATCAACGTGATCACCAAGTCCGGCACCAACCAGTTCCACGGATCGGCCCACTACTTCGGAAAGTACGACGGTCTCTCCGCCGACTTCAGTCACAGCTTCGCGAACGGGAGCACATCCGGGTTCCAGCCCGACTTCCGGCAGCACCAGTTCGGGGCCACGCTGGGCGGGCCACTGGTGCGCGACAAGGCGTTCTTCTTCCTCGCGTACGACCAGCAGGTGTACGACGAGACCAAGCAGAAGACCCGGACCGCGCAGATCGATCCGTTGCTCCTGGCGTTCGTGGACACGGCCTTCGGAGGCGCGCTGCAGGGTGACTTCGGCTCGATCGCCCGGACCAACGATGGCAATGCGCTGCTGGCCAAGCTGGACTTCCGGTTGAGTCCCAAGCACAACGCCTCGCTCAAGTACAACTACACCTACTCCAGGCAGGAGAACGGTACGTTCGACGTCGATTCCTGGGGTCGGAGCGCCAACGCCCTGGAAAAGGATTTCTCCCACGCGGTCAACGGGAGCCTTACATCGCTGTTCTCCTCGTCGGTCTCCAACGAATTCCGGTTCCAATGGGCCCGAGAGGCCCGGCCTCGGCCCTATGACGGGCCGATCAATCCGGCGACCGGCCGCCCGTTCCCAGACACCGACATCGATTTCGTCGGCCAGTACCGGATCGGCATGCCGTTCTTCATCCCGGTGGCAGACCACGACGTGCGGTTTCAGGTGCTGGACAACATCTCGCTGGTGAAGGGGAACCACCTCTTCAAGATCGGCGCAGAGTGGAACCGGACGGCGACCACCCAGACCTTCATCGGATTCGGGAATGGTCGCATGGCGTTCGGGTCGGTGAGCGGATTCCTGAACTACGTGGCCAAGGGCAACACGTATGTCGAATGCTCGGACGGCACAAGCAACACGACCGGCGCGTGCGCGGCGCCCGATTCGATCGTGGGCCCGGTGGTCCTCTACCTGCAGCAGGCCGGCGTCCCGCCACTCACGCTCGAGGAGTCCGGCACCCAGACGATCACCCAGCACGACGTCGCACTGTTCCTGCAGGACAGCTGGAAGCCGAGCTCCAAGCTGACCCTCAACTACGGTCTCCGGTGGGAAGCGCAGATCGAGCCGGGACTGATCACGCCGAAGGCGGACCTGTTCTACGCGCCGTTCATCGGGCAGACGGTCACCAACACGGCCGGCACGTTCTCTTTCCCTGGCGACGGCACGATTCCCTCCGATTACAGCATGTTCCAGCCGCGACTCGGCATCGCCTACGACTTCAATGGCGACGGCAAGCAGGTCATCCGGGCCAACGCCGGTCTCTACTACGCCAGAATTCCGGGGCTCAACCTGGCGAGCAGCCGGAGCACCGACGGCTCCCGCGGGCAGACGCTGTTCCGGAACAGCTCGCTCACCGGTGTACTCGGCGCACCGCCCAACTATGGCGACCTGCTGGCGTCGCCGTCGGGCGGGCCGTTCGATCCCGATGTCTTCGTGTTCGACAAGGATTTCGAGAACCCGCGGACCTTCACCGCGACGGTCGCGATCGAGCGTGAGTTGACTCGGGGCCTGGCCGGGTCGATCAGTTATACGCACGCGCGGACGGATCACCTCACCCGGTTCTTCAACGCGAACGACGCGGTGTTCGGGAGCCCCTGGCGGACCGGCCTCGGCACCGGAGGCTTCAACGGTATCGGCAACCTCACCGTCATTCAGAGCACCGCCAAGTCACGGTACAACGGCGTCACGGCGGAGCTTCGGAAGACCTTGAGCACCCATCTACAGTTCCAGGCGAACTACACGCTCTCGTTCGACAAGTCCGACGACGACAACGAGCGCGACCCCTTCACCTTCCGGTACGCGCGGGCCGATTCGCTTCAGCGGGAGTACGGCTACAGCGACCGCGACCAGCGCCATCGGTTCAACGCCTGGCTCCTCGCGGTGCTGCCCGGCGACATCTACCTCAACAATCGCGTCAGCGCATACTCGGCGCAGCCGGTCTCGGAGAAGTGCGGTGCCAACAACCAGGGCACCGGCGAGCCCGTGTCCTCACTGGGGCAGACGGGGCAGGCCGAGCGGATTTGTCCGGATGGGCATATCCTCGAGCGGAACACCATCCGGAAGGACAATGCGTTCTTCTCGTGGGACATCCGCGCGTCGAAGCCGATCAATCTTGGCCCGCAGGGCACGTTCGAGGTGATCGTCGAGGTGTTCAACGTGACCAACAGCGACAACTTCCTGGCTCCCGCGGGCTCGAGCGTGTACCTCAACTTCGACGGTACCCTGCGGAGTGGCCTCGGGGCGCCAAGGCAGTTCCAGGTGGGTGGGAGGTGGCTGTTTTAGGGTCGAGGGTCGAGGGTCGAGAGTCCAGGGTCGAGAGTCGTTCCAGACTTTAGACCCTGGACCTTCGACTCTAGAACGTCAGCGCAAGCAGAATCCCGTACGTGCGGTTTCGCACCTCGGAGTCGTCGAGGACCGACCGGAGGCCCGCGGTATAACGCGCCTCCAGCGAGAGTGCCGACTGGGGCCAGCGTACCTCGACCCCGGCACCGGCCACGACGGCGATGTCAAAACTCCGGAAGAGCGAGAAGTCGCCCTGACCGCAGGTGGCCCGGCTGGCCTGGGCGGCGGCGCTGAATTGCACATCGCAGCCGATCTGGAATGACGGGGCGGGTCCAGCGAAGAGCAGGGGACGGATTCGCCGCTGGCTGAGCGAGAACCTGGCCAGCATCGGCATTTCGAGGTAGGCGAGCTCGATGTCCAGGAGGGCACTGCCGGTCTGGGTGCGGCCGCCCTTGAGGGAGAAGAGCAGCTCGGGCCGGAAGCTGAGCGGTCCCGTGATGGGCGCCAGCAGGTAAACCCCGGTGATGCTCCCCTGGCGGCTGCGGAGTTGTTCGGCGGCGGGCCCGACCAGGTCACTGCGAGAATAGCCCACCATGGCGCCGACCGCCGGGCGCGGACGCCGGTGCGTCCGGCTCGATCCCCCCGCCGAATCGGCCTGGGCCGCCCCGCTCTGCACACCGAAGGCGGCGGCCAGGGCGCAGGTGAGCGCCAGCGGGCGCCACGATCGCGGCATCACTCCTCCGTCCGCCGCGAGTCGCGGCCACTACGGCTTGGCCGGCTTCTCCTTCGGCGCCAGCTCCGCGCGATGGATCCGCACAGCCTCCGCCACGAACGGATCGAGCGCCTTCGCTCCCGGCCCATCGAGGTGGCGGAGGAATTCGGCGCGCATTCGCGGATCCCAGAACCGGCGGATGTGCCGGGCGGTGCTCGCGAGGGCCTCGGCTCGATCCGGGTACGCCTCGTAGAACTGGCCGATCTGATTGGCCATCTCCACCAGGTGCTCGAGATTCATCGGCCGCGCGTCACATCGAGCTCCGCTGGCGCGCGTCGAGCAGCGCGAGCTGCTCCTCGGTGAACCGCTTGTGCCGCGCTTGCCAGTCCGACGACGAGAAGACCGGCATGACCTGCACGGCCGTCACCTTGTACTCCGGGCAGTTGGTGGCCCAGTCGGAGTTCTCCGTCGTGATGACGTTGGCGCCGGACTCCGGATGGTGGAAGGTGGTGTAGACCACTCCCGGCTGGACCCGTTCGGTCACCCGCGCCCGGAGCGTCGTCTCGCCCGCCCGGCTCACGACACCCACCCAGGAGCCGTCCACGATCCCACGCTCCTCGGCATCGTGCGGATGGATTTCCAGCCGGTCCTCGTCGTGCCACTCCACATTCGCGGTGCGCCGGGTCTGCGCGCCGACGTTGTACTGCGACAGGATCCGGCCGGTGGTCAGGATCAGCGGATACTTCCGGTTGACCTTCTCTTCCGTGGGGACATACTTGGTCAGGAGGAACCTCCCCTTCCCGCGCACGAACGTATCGCGATGCATGACCGGTGTCCCATCGGGCGCCGCGTCGTTGCAGGGCCACTGGATGCTCCCCATGCGGTCGAGCTTCTCGTAGCTGATACCGGTGAAGGTGGGCGTGAGGCGCGCGATCTCGTCCATGATCTCGGACGGATGCTTGTACGGCATCGGATAGCCGAGCGCGTTGCTCAGCTCGCAGGTGATCTCCCAGTCTTCCTTCCCGCCCATGGGCTCCATCACCTTCCGCACCGGCGACACTCGACGCTCGGCGTTGGTGAAGGTGCCGTTCTTCTCCAGGAACGAGCTGCCCGGCAAGAAGACGTGGGCGAACTTGGCCGTCTCGTTCAGGAAGAGGTCTTGCACCACGATGCACTCCATCGCGCCGAGCGCGGCGGTGACGTGCTGAGTGTTCGGGTCGGACTGGGCGATGTCCTCGCCCTCGAGGTAGAGACCCTTGAAGCTGCCGTCGAGCGCGGCGTCGAACATGTTGGGAATGCGGAGACCGGGCTCCGGATCGAGGGGCACATTGTACGCCGCCTCGAAAAGGGCGCGGGTGGGATCGTCCAGCACGTGGCGATAGCCCGGGTACTCGTGCGGGAAGGAGCCCATGTCGCACGAGCCCTGCACGTTGTTCTGGCCGCGCAGCGGGTTCACACCCACGCCCTCGCGTCCGAGATTGCCCGTCGCCATCGCCAGGTTGGCGATGCCGGCGACCATGGTCGAGCCCTGGCTGTGCTCGGTGACGCCCAGGCCGTAGTAGATGGCGCCGTTGCCTCCGGTCGCGTACAGGCGCGCCGCCGCGCGGACGTCGGCGGCCGGCACGCCGGTAATCTCCTCGGTGGCCTCGGGTGAATGCTCGGGCCGGCCGACGAATTCCTTCCATTGCTCGTAGCTGTCCACTTCGCACCGTGCGAGGGCAAACTCGTCGTCGGCCAGTCCTTCGGTGACGACCACGTGGGCCAGCGCGTTGACGAGCGCGACGTTGGTGCCGGGGCGGAGCTTGAGGTGGTACTGCGCTTCCACGTGCGGTGCCCGCACCAGGTCGATCCGCCTGGGGTCGACGATGATGAGCTTGGCGCCCTCGCGCAGCCGCCGCTTCATGTGTGAGGCGAAGACCGGGTGGCCGTCGGTCGGGTTGGCACCGATGACCATGATGACATCGGTTTGCCGGATGGAATCGAAGTCCTGGGTACCGGCCGACTCTCCGATCGTGGACTTGAGGCCGAAGCCGGTGGGCGAGTGGCAGACCCGGGCGCAGGTATCGATGTTGTTGTTGCCGAAGGCGGCGCGCACGAGCTTCTGCATCAGGTAGGTCTCTTCGTTGGTGCAGCGCGACGAGGAGATGGCGCCCACCGAGCCGACGCCGTACTGCTGTTGGAGGCGCTTGAACTCGCTCGCCGCGTACCCGATGGCCTCCTCCCAGCTGACCTCCCGCCAGGCTTCGGTGATCTTCTTCCGGATCATCGGCTTGGTGATGCGGTCCTTGTGGGTCGTATAGCCCCAGGCGAATCGGCCCTTCACGCAGGAGTGCCCGTGATTGGCATGGCCGTTCTTGTACGGCGTCATCCGGACCACCTGGGATCCCTTCACCTCGGCCTCGAAGGCGCACCCGACGCCGCAGTAGGCGCAGGTCGTGATGACGCTGCGGTCCGGCGTGCCGTGCTCGATCACGCTGTTGTCCATCAGCGTGGCCGTCGGGCAGGCCTGGACGCACGCACCGCACGAGACGCACTCGGACTCCATGAACGGTTGCAGCTGGCCGGGCGACACCACGGAGTCGAACCCTCGGCCGTCGATGGTGAGAGCATAGGTGCCCTGCACTTCTTCGCACGCCCGGACGCAGCGCGAACAGACGATGCACTTGCTCGGATCGAAGGTGAAGTAGGGGTTCGAGGTGTCCTTGGGCGACTTGAGATGGTTCTTGCCATCGAACCCGTAGCGGACCTCGCGGAGCCCCACGGCGCCGGCCATGTCCTGGAGCTCGCAGTCGCCGTTGGCCGAGCAGGTGAGGCAGTCGAGCGGGTGATCGGAGATGTAGAGCTCCATCACACCGCGACGGAGGTCGGCCAGCCTGGGAGTCTGGGTCCGGACTTTCATTCCGTTCTCGGCCGGCGTCGTACACGAGGCGGGGAAACCCTTGCGCCCATCGATCTCGACGAGGCAGAGCCGGCAGGAGCCGAAGGCCTCGAGGCTGTCGGTCGCGCAGAGCTTGGGAATGCCGACGCCAAGCTCGGCGGCGGCCCTCATCAGCGACGTCCCTTCGGGGACGGAGACGGGCACGCCGTCGATGGTCAGCGTGACGGTGCGTTCGGAGACCCGGGCCGGTGTGCCGTAGTCGATATCGGAAATGGCGGTCATGGTCAGGTCCTCGTCACCCGGTTGCTGCGGCGAGCTCCGCCGCCGGCAATCCGAAGTCTTCAGGGAAATGCTGAATCGCGCTCAGCACGGGGAACGGCGCCATCCCGCCGAGAGCACACAGGGAGCCGGCGAGCATCGTGTCGCAAAGGTCCTTGAGCAGGGCGGTGCTCGCCGCCGCTTCCGCCGGGTTCTTCGTGGCCCGGGCGGCGATGACGCGGTCCATCACTTCGACCCCCCGCGTGGCTCCGATCCGGCAGGGAGTGCATTTGCCGCACGACTCGATGGCACAGAACTCCATGGCGTACCGCGCCATCACGGCCATATCCACGGTGTCGTCGAAGGCGACGATACCGCCGTGGCCCACCATGGCGTTCTGGGCGGCGAAGGCCTCGTAGTCGAGCGGCAGGTCGAACTGTGACTCGGGAATGAACGCGCCGAGCGGCCCGCCCACCTGAGCCGTGCGGATCGGCCGCCCGCTGCGACTGCCGCCCCCGTAATCGTACAGCAGCTCACGCAACGTGACGCCGAACGCCTTCTCCACCAGGCCGCCGTGCTTGATGTTGCCGGCGAGCTGGATCGGCAGGGTGCCCCGCGAGCGTCCCATCCCGAAATCCCGGTAATACTCGGCGCCGCGATCGAGGATGATGGGCACCGACGCGAAGGAGATCACGTTGTTGATCACCGTCGGCTTGCCGAAGAGCCCGGCGATTGCTGGGAGTGGGGGCTTGAAGCGCACCATCCCTCGCTTGCCCTCCAGGCTCTCGAGCATCGCCGTCTCCTCGCCACAGATGTACGCCCCGGCGCCGACCCGCACCTCGAGATCGAAGGCATGCGACGATCCCTGCACCGCGGGTCCGAGAAGACCGCGGGCGTACGCGGCGGCGATCGCCTGGTTGAGCGTCCGGAGGGCGTGAGGATACTCGGAGCGAAGATAGATGTAACCGCGCGAGGCTCCCGTGGCGATCCCGGCGATCGTCATCCCCTCGATCAGCACCAGCGGATCGCCCTCCATTACCATGCGGTCGGAGAAGGTTCCGCTGTCGCCCTTCGTCCGCATTGCAGACGACGTACTTCTGATCGGCGGCCGTGTTGAGCACCGTCTTCCACTTGATACCGGTGGGGAACGCCGCGCCGCCACGGCCGCGGAGCCCCGATTGCGTCACCACCTCGACGATGGCGGCCGGAGTCATCTCGAGCGCATGGCGAAGCCCTCGGTATCCACCGAGCGCCTCGTAGGAGTCGACCGACAGGGGATCGATGATCCCGACCCGCGCGAAGGTCAGCCGCTCCTGGCGGGCGAGATAGGGAATGTCCTCGGGTTTCCCCAGGAGGAGACGATGGGGGCGTCCCTCGAGGAATCCGGCCTGGAACAGCCCGGTCACGTCATCCTGGGTGACGGGACCGTAGGCGATCCGGCCCGCGGGAGTCTCCACCTCGACCAAGGGCTCCAGCCAGTAGAGACCGCGGGAGCCATTCCGGACCAGCTCCACCTGAGCGCCCCGGATTACCGCCTCGGCCGCGATGCTTCGCGCGACATCCTCGGCGCCGACCGACAGGGCGCCCGCGTCCCGCGGCACGTACACCCGGGTCATGCGGATACCCTCAGCGAGTCGAGCATGGCGTCGAGGCCTTCGGCGGAAACACGCCCATAAAGCTTGCGGTCCACCATGACGGCCGGCGATAACGCGCAGTTGCCAAGACAGTACACCGGCTCGAGGCTGATGGCGCCGTCGGCGGTAGTACCGTGGACCCCCACACCCAGCCGCTTGCAGGCATGGGCCAGAAGGGCCTCGGCGCCGACCGATTGACACGATTCCGCCCGGCAGACGTGAACGAGATGGCGGCCGGGCGGTTCAGTGCGGAAATCGTGATAGAAGGAAATGACGCCGTGCACCTCGGCGCGGGACAAGTTCAGGGCTTCGGCGAGGTGGCCCACCGACTCGGGCGGAACGTACCCGATCTCCTCCTGAATGGCATGGAGGATGGGGAGGAGCCCGCCCGGCATGGCTTGAAGCCTGGCGAGGATCCTTTCAACCGAGTCGACCCATGCGGCCTGGTCGATCATGTCACCACTCCAGGGACGGGACGGTCCACGGGACGTTCCTGTGCCAGCCGCGTGAGACCGAGATGGTGAGTCACGAAAAGAGCCATTGCATCGATGTCGTTCATGTCCAGGCAAGGTACCCCGCTGGAAAGCGGAACGTCACTGGCTACGGCGATCACGTCCGGATCGTCCGGCCAGCACTGCGGCGGGCGGCCAAGCCCCGGGCGGTAGACCTCGATCTTGGGGTAGCGCTCATGCCGAAACCCTTCGACGAACACCACGTCGAGGGCCTCGTGATCGAGGTGACGCAGCATCGCCTTCAGGGAGGGCTCTTCGAGGGGATCGGCCTGTTCGGCCATCAGCGCCCAGCGATCTCGCGAGGCGACGAGTACCTGTGCCGCACCCGCCGCGCGCAGGCGGTGGCTGTCCTTGCCCGGGCGCCGATCGAGATCGAATCCCGCTCTGGCGTGCTTGAGGACCGCCACCCGCACACCCCTATCGGACATCCGCGTCACGATGCTCTCGAGGAGCGTCGTCTTGCCGCTTCCAGTCGAGCCCACGAATCCGAGCAGTGGACGACCGTGCTCCATGGCTCCCTTTCAGCCAGACCCTGTTGAGAAGCTGGCGGCGGGCGCAAACCGCCGCCAATTCACCACTTAAATGAGCTAATAGATCCCATCTATCAAAGCCCTGCCGATCTCACCTACAATAGTAACTTAGTTTTGGAGACGGATTCCGGCGCGATTCCTTTACTCGGAGCATCTACATGGCGGGCGCGAATACCGATCGGCTGCGCGACCCGATGGGGCTGTACCGACTGGGTTACGCCGGATCGCTTCTGGAATATGACACGATCCGGTGGGAAGGGGGAAAGCGGACCGAGCAGGCCGAGCGCATCGTGGAGGAAACACCAGTCGCGATTGTGTACAACGGGATTCCTCACGTAGTGATGATGGCCACCCCAGCCGACCTGGAGGATTTCGCCCTCGGCTTCAGCCTCACCGAAGAGCTGATCCAGGCGCCTGCCGATCTCGAACATCTGGAGATCGTACGTTACAGCCGTGGCGTGGAAATTCAGGCGACCGTGGCGCCCCGGTGTGCGGCGGTCATCGCCGAGCACACTCGACGGCTGACGGGCCGCACGGGATGTGGAATCTGCGGCTCGGACGGAGTGGACGCCGTCCTGAAGCAGATTCATCCCGTATCCGCCGGCTCCCCCATCTCCGTCGATGCGATCCAGGCGGCACTCGATGCCCTCGCGGCCAACCAACCGCTCAACGCGGCAAGCGGCGCGGTGCACGCCGCTGGCTGGGCGCGGACGGACGGAACGCTCGAGCTGATGCGGGAGGATGTCGGCCGCCACAACGCCCTGGACAAACTGGTGGGCGCCGCGGTCAGCGCACGCGTCGATCCCTCGAAAGGCTTCGTGGTCGTGACGAGCCGGGCGAGCTTCGAGATGGTTCAGAAGGCCAGCGTTCTCGGCGCACCACTCCTCGCGGCGATATCGGGTCCCACCGGATTGGCCGTGCGAGTCGCGGGGCAGGCCGGGCTGACTCTCGCGGGCTTTGCCCGCCGCGGCCGGGTCACCGTCTACACCCATCCTCACCGCGTGGTGGCCGGCTCCGGATGACCGGCGGCGGCTGACCAGTCAAGCCCCGAAAGGCTGTCCACCAGAGCGACAACGGCCGGAATGGGTGGATCCCGGTCGGGAACGAGGAGTCCGAGCGTGTGCGTGGCGGTCGCTTCATCGAATGGGATGGCAACCACGCGCGGCGCGCCCGAGAGCATCGCCTGAAAACCATGGGGCAGCACGCTCGACCAATACCCCGCCCGCACCAAGGCACACAGAGTAAAGACGGAGTTGGTCTCGAGGCCCGGCGTGACGGACACGCCCGCATCGGCAAAGTGCGCATTCATGATGCGCCGATTCTGCATGTCGGGCGTCATGAGACACAGCGGCAGTTCGGCCACCTCGCGCCAGGTCACCTTCGACCGGCCCGCCAACGGGCCGTCGACGGGGGTGAGGAGCACATACTGCTCCCGGTAGAGCGGGACGGTACGGACGTGCGCCAGCGGCTCGTTGTCGAGATAGGTGATGCCTGCATCCAGCCGGAACCCGTCGAGACCGCTCTGGATATCGATCGACGTGGTCGAGAATACCGTCAGCGTCAGTCCTGGATGACGGCGTGTCAGCGGCCCCGCCAGAACCGGAACGGCCGGGAGCGCGGCGGGAATGACGCCAAGTCGCAGCCTGCCGACCAGCCCGCCACGCAGGCGGCTCGCCTCCTGCTCCAGGCTCTCGGCATCCGCCGTGATGCGCTGGGCCCACGCCAGGACTCCCTCCCCTTCCGGCGTCAGTCCCTCGAACCGCTTTCCCCGCTGGACGACGAGCAGCCCGAGCTGCTCCTCGAGCTGCTTGATGCCCGCAGAGAGGGTAGGCTGGGTGACGTGGCAAGCTGCCGCCGCCCGGCCGAAGTGCCGCTCCCTGGCGAGCATCGTGAGGTACTGCAGATGCTTGAGTAGCATGAGGTCGATCGAAATCATACCGGGGGCCTCCCGGGGGGGCAACGTGTTGCGCCTCACCGCCCATGATCCCCGACTTTGGGCATCTTCGATTCCGCATGTGCCGGCAGCGCCGATCTATTCCACGTCGGGACGAGGATGGTCTCGCCCGCAACACGAGGTCAGCCCGTGTCCGATGAAGCCGAATCCGGCCCCGGCGCCGCAGCACCGGAAGCCGACGCCTTTTCACTGCTCGCCGCGGGATTCTTTCCCACCCACGCGCCGCGTCCGACCGGAGCTCCTCACGCCCCGTCGATGCGCTCGGCAATCGACCGCTGCTGCGAGGCCACCGCGGCCTCCGACCCGGCGGCGATGCTCGCCCAACCGCCGATCGAGACCGAGCCGGCGGAGATCCGGAGTCGATCGGCGTCGGCGGCGGGCATCCCGGCTATCGCCAACGCCTTTCGCGTCGCGCTCCCGCGTCTCGGCGTTCGCGGCACGATGAAGAGTTTCCTGAAGGTGAACCAGAAGGACGGCTTCGACTGTCAGAGCTGCGCGTGGCCCTCGCCCGACGGGAAGCGACACCGGTTCGAGTTCTGCGAGAGTGGCGCCAAGGCGATGGCCGACGAAGGGTCGGTGCACCGGATCGGCGCCG
Organism: uncultured Gemmatimonadales bacterium; assembly: GCA_963722825.1. Lineage (GTDB taxonomy): Bacteria > Gemmatimonadota > Gemmatimonadetes > Gemmatimonadales > GWC2-71-9 > CAVVWJ01. The sequence continues at coordinate 1,337,665 of CAVROI010000003.1, read as the reverse complement.
AGTTCTTCGCGGAGTGGTCGATCGATGCGCTCGCGGCCCAGCCGGATCACTGGCTCAACGCCAGAGGCCGTCTCACCGAGCCCTTGTTGCGTCGTGAGGGGTGCACCCATTACGAGCCGGTCGGGTGGGAGGAAGCGTTCGACCTGATCGGCCGGGAGTTACGCGAGCTCCAGACGCCCGACGCGGCCGCGTTCTACACTTCCGGCCGCACGAGCAACGAGGCCGCTTTCCTCTATCAGCTGTTCGCGAGGCAGTTCGGCACCAACAACCTCCCGGATTGCTCCAACATGTGCCATGAGTCCTCGGGCACCGCACTGGTCGAGAGCCTCGGTATCGGGAAGGGAACGGTGACCCTGGAGGACTTCGAGAAGACGGACCTCATCCTGATCGTGGGGCACAACCCGGGCAGCAATCACCCTCGCATGCTCACGTCCCTCGAGCACGCCAAGCAGCACGGGGCCACGATCATCGCCATCAACCCATTTCCCGAAACGGGATTCCTGCGCTTCACCGATCCGAACCCGGAGGAATATCCGACGCTGATCCATTTCGCCGCGCATGTCGTCGGCCGAGGCACGCCGCTGGCGGACCTGCACCTTCCCGTACGGATCAACGGCGACATCGCACTGCTGAAGGGTATCATGAAGATCATGCTCGCCGAAGACGAGAAGGCGGGCGGCGCACTCGATCACGATTTCATCCGGGATCACACGGACGGCTTCGCCGAGCTCTATGCCGACCTCGAGGCCACATCGTGGCAGGAGATCGTGGACGGCTGCGGAATCGGGCGCGAGGAGATCGAACGCGCCGGCCGCCTCGTCGCGCGATCAAAGCGCATGATCTGCTGCTGGGCGATGGGCTTGACCCAGCACCGCGACGCGGTGGCCACCATCCGCACGCTCGTCAACGTGCTGCTGCTCGGGGGCCACATCGGCCGGCCGGGCACTGGCACCTGCTGCGTGCGCGGCCATTCCAACGTGCAGGGCGACCGGACCATGGGTATCTGGGAGCGGCCGACGGGGCCGTTCCTCGACGCGCTCGCCAAGGAGTTCGGCTTCGCGCCGCCCCGAAAGACAGGTCATGATACGGTAGACACCATCGCCGCCATGCACGACGGTGAGATAGACGTGTTCGTGGCACTCGGCGGCAACTTCCTGTCGGCGGCGCCGGATACGGCATGCACGGCCGCGGCCCTCAGGCGCTGCCGTCTCACCGTGCAAGTTGCCACCAAGCTCAACCGGGGCCACCTCGTGACGGGCCGCCAAGCGCTTCTCCTTCCCTGCCTGGGGCGCTCCGAGCGCGATCCCGGCGGCTTCCTCACGGTGGAAGACGCGATGGGCGTAATCAGCTCGTCCACCGGCCGCCTCGACCCGGCGTCGGAATCGCTGCGGGGCGAGGCGGCGATCGTCGCCGGAATCGCCAAGGCGACCCTGGGGAACGGATCGGGAATCGACTGGGAGGGACTGGCCGCGAACTACGGACGGATCCGTGACCACATCGCGAAAGTGATTCCGGGCTTCGAGGACTTCAATGCCCGGATCGCGCGAGGGCCGTTCTACCTGCCGAACCCGGCCCGGGAGCGACGGTTCGTCACGTCATCGGGCAAGGCACACTTTGCCGTGGCACCGATTTCCACCCACGACCTGGGCACCGACCGCTTCATCCTGATGACGGTCCGGAGCCACGATCAGTTCAACACGACGATCTACGGCCTGCATGACCGCTACCGGGGGGTGCATGGAGGAAGGCGGGTCCTCTTCATCAATCCGGAGGATGCCGCTGCCCGGGGATGGGCCGCAGGAACGCGGGTGGACATCACCAGTCACTTCGGCAACGAGCGCCGGGTGGCGCGGTCCTTCCAGCTCGTGCCCTATTCGATTCCGCGGCGCTGTGTCGCCGCGTATTTTCCCGAGGCGAACGTGCTGGTGCCGATCGGAAGCGTGGCGGAGGAGAGCAATACGCCGACGTCGAAGTCGATCCACGTGACGCTGAAGGCGTCGCCGCGGCCGGCGGGGGTCTAGTCACGGTCCGACCGGCGCCCCGCTCTGCCGCGGGCGCAGCGCAAGGTTGACCGCCCGGACCAGATCGTCGTGCGTAAAGGGCTTGCGGAGCACGGGGAGGCTGCGAGCAGGGCCCTCCAGTGTATCAGGCGCCGCCTGCCCGGTAATGATCAGAATACGCTGGGCAGGCTGTTCCGCCTTGACCCGCCGGATGAGCGTCGTACCATCCCACCTCGGCATGACCAGATCCACGATGAGCAGCGCAAACGGCCCGTTGCCCTCTTCCAGGAGTCCCCAGGCCTCCAGGCCGTCGCTGGCCAAGACGACGCCGAACCCTTCGGCTTGAAGAGCGCGAGCGATCATCACCCGCAATGCGGGCTCGTCATCCACTACGAGAATGACAGGTTTCAGCGGCCGATCCTCTGCAGGGACATATGGATGCGTATGACAAAGATATTGAACAGTCCGGACTTTCGCGCTGCGACGGGGATCACACCCCCCATCCTCCCCTACGGCTAATTCACCTGAAGGTGGCGCACCATGCCGTGCGCAAAGTGAGCGCGGCCGTCCGACGCGTCCGGAACGAAGCAGCGCATCACGTACTCACCCGCGGCGAAATCGGCAGTCAGAAAGTTGACTCCGCCAGGCGAGAAGGCCGTCGTGCCGCCGGCCGGCTCACCGGGCGGAGGACCGTCCTTCTCCTTGACCCACCGCAGCAGGTCGTTCATTGTCTTGCCGGGAGCGTGTCGCGCGAGGATCAATTCGTGTGGCTGCGCCCCGGTGTTTTCGACGCGCAACGTGTGACGACCGGCGCGTAGCGCGGGAGAAACTGTGAACGAATAGTCCGCGAGGACGATGCGGCCGTCCACCGCCGGCTCGCCCGCGCCGCCGGCGCCCGACGGAACGACGACGAGCGGGCGCATCATGCCCTTCTTGAAGTGCGGGGTCCGATCAGCGTCCGAGGGGATGAAGCAGAGCATCGCGTACTGCCCCACCCGAAGGTCGAGCACGACCTTCGCGGGAACACCGGCCGACGACTCGTTCGGGCCTCCCACCGGCACCACCCACGCTGGCAACGGATTTCCCTTGATCGCCCTCTGACGATATTCCTCATACGTGTGGCCCTCTCCGATTCGCACCAGTTGCAGGTGGTGCATTTCGGTGCCCCCGTTGTCGAGCCGTACCGTCGTCACTCCCGCCGGTACCGTGTCCGGTGCGCTGAACGCAAACTCCGCCGCCCGGACGAGCAGATCATGGGGCGCGGGCGCCCGCTCCGTAGAACCAGCGCTGGAGCAGGCGCCCGCCAGGGTGGAGAGCATCGCCGCGGCGGCGATGCGGCATCGGTATTCAATTCGCGTCATGTCAGTCTCATCCTCTGGACATGTTCTGTCGTGGTGGCGAGGTCCTAGCCGCCGACCGTCTCGGTGGGCTGGGGCTCGCCGAAGATCAGATCGTCGACGGCGACGAGGTCTGCCGCGCCACCCGCGCTGACGTCGTTGACGCCGGCTCCCATGGCGGCTCCGCCCAGCGTCATCCGCACGCGTGCGACCGCGACCGAGTCGTACTTGACGCCGACGAACGAGAGACCGCCGGCGTCGCTTCGCACCGGGACCTCGTATCGGCCGAGGAGCCGGCCATCCTGGGCGTAATACTCGAGCAGGCTGGTGCCGGGAGCGTCGACGTCGGTAAATACCGCGCCGAACCCGCTGACCAGCGCCGGAGTGGCCGCGCCGGGCACCTGGAACGTGACATCGATGATGTTGCTGCCGACGGCGGCGAAGATCTTGTTCGCGCTGAAAAAGTTGAACTGATCGGCGTAAGCGGGGTTGATGCCGGTGAACAGCGAGCTGTCGTTGCGGAATCCGCTGCCGCTGGTGGTCAAGATGGCGCCGAGCTTCGCGTTCGAGTTGAAGAAGTTGCCGGGAAAGAGATTGTCGCCGTTGTTGAAGTTCGCGGGCACGCCATCCCAGCCGATCTCACGCCGTCCGGCTGCCTGCGGCCCCACGGTGCCGCCGTTCTTTGGATCGCCGAGCAGGGTGCGATATTCGTCAACCTTCGCCGTGATATCGCCGGTCGCGGAGATCGCGGTGGCGATCGGCCCCACGGGCGGCGCGTTGACGTCGTCACCGTTGTCGCAACCCACGGAAAGACCGAGCATCGCGAGGATTCCGAGTGTACCCCTGATCCGTTTCATATGCGGCCTCACACTTTCTGGCGGAGTGTCGGCGGGTCCGGGTATCGAGCCCGCCGGAGCGAAGGTCCCGCTCTGCACGCCAACAGTAGGAGTTCGTGCATCGGCTCGGGATCGGGATTGCGACGAGAATTGCGTAGGATCTTCCCGCCCGGCGGATAGGCCTGCGTCCTACATCGCGTCGGGCCAATCGGAGACCTACAAGGATCGGGAGGGGCCTAGCGGATCAGGCCATGCTGGGCCGCGTAGCGCACCAGGTCGGCATTGGTCGTGGCCTGCATCTTCTCGAGTACGCGAGCCCGATAGGTGCTGATGGTCTTCGGGCTCAGGCGGAGCTCGGCCGAGATTTCCTTTACCGTACGCCCGGAGCCGAGCAGGCAGAGCACCTCGTACTCGCGATGGGACAACACTTCGTGCCTGGCCTGGCGGGCGCCGGCGGTGGCCAGATCGGCGGCGAGCCGCTCGGCCAGGGTGGGACTCACGTACCTGCCGCCGCGGTGGACTTTGCGGATCGCCTCGATGAGCTGCTCCGGCGAGTGATCCTTGGTGAGGTATCCCGCCGCGCCGCCGCGCAGGGCACGGACCGCGTATTGATCTTCGGGATGCATGCTGAGGACGAGGATCGCCACCGTCGGGTGCTCGGCCCGCAGCCGCTCGAGGACCTGCAGAAAGCCGGGACCCGGCATCGAGATGTCCAGCAGGACCACGTCAGCCGGCAGTCGAGGGAGAACCGCCAGCAGCTCGTCGCCGTTCACCGCCTCGCCCACGACCTCGAGTCCCGGATTGTCGGCCACGATACGGCGCAGCCCGTGCCGCACGACCGGGTGATCGTCCGCGATCAGCAGCCGGATCATGGGGTCCATCCCGGCAGGGAGTGGCCCGGCAGCGGAATGCGTACGGCAACGTGGGTGCCGCGGCCGGGCGTTCCTTCGATGGAGAGCATCCCACCGCAGGCGATCGCCCGCTCGCGGAGTCCGACCAGCCCGAGCGAGCGACCGCCGGCGACCTCGGCCGGCGTGATGCCCCGGCCGTCGTCCCGCACGTCGAGGGTCAGGTCGACTCTGCCGACCGTGAGCGCGATGTCCACCCGGCTGGCGCCGGCGTGCCGCGCAACGTTGGTGAGCGTCTCCTGCAGCATGCGGAAGACCGCCGTGGCCCGGACCTCGTCGATGGCGATCTCGGGAGAGCTCACCCTGACGGTCGTCGTCACACCGGTGCGGCGCTCGAACTCCTGCGCCTGCCATTCGATGGCCGCCACCAGTCCGAGATGGTCGAGAATGCTTGGCCGAAGGTCGGTCGCGATCCTGCGCACCGAGTCGATGGTTCCGTCGATGCGCTCGACGATCGACTGGACCCACTCCGATACCTCCGCCCGATCCTCCACCCGGCGCTTGAGCCACGCGAGATCGATCTTGAGACCGGTCAGCGCCTGGCCCAGTTCATCGTGGATCTCGCGTGCGATCCGGGTGCGCTCCTCTTCACGAACCAGGAGCAACCGCGCCGCGAGGGCCCGCAGCTCCGCGCGGGACCGGCGGGCCTTCTCTTCGGCATCCTTCCGCTCGGTGATGTCGGTGGCCACGGCGAGCAGGCAGACCTCACCTCCCACGTGGATCACTTCCGCGGAGATCGAGGTGGTCTGAATCCGTCCGCCACGCAGCTGTCCGGCGAACTCGTAGTCTCTCACCATCCCGTCCCGGCGGACGGTCTCGACGAACTTGCGCCTCTGCGTGGGATCGGCCCACAGCCCCAGCTCCGGCGAGGTACGCCCGATCACCTGCTCGCGGGTGAGTCCGTGGTCGCGGAGAAACGTGTCGTTCACCTCGACGAACCGACCCTCCGCGAGGGTGCTGATGCTCACGCGCAGGGGCGAGCTCCGGAATGCCTTGGCGAATTTGTCTTCGGAGAACAGGAGCGCCGCTTCGGCCTGCTTCCGCTCGGTGATGTCGCGCTGAATCCCGAAGTGGCCGAGGATGCGTCCATCGGCGTCGCGGAGACAGATGTAGTCTCCCTCGACCCAGATCGGCGTGCCGTCGAGTTTCCGCTCATGGGTCTCGACGTGGAGGCGCCCGGCGTCGAACAGCCGGCGCCAGAGGGACTTCCCGTACTCCAGGTCGTGCGCGAACAGCGCGCCCGGCGTCTGGCCCATGAGTTGATCCATGCGCGCGCCGTACTGCGCGAGCATGGCGTCATTGATCTTGGTAATCCGCTCGTGCTGGAACACGTAATCGAGCACGGCCTCATGGTCCTCGGTCCCATCCCACCGGACCGGGTGGTCGAGCATCATGAAGAAGAACCCGTCGAGGGACTGCGCGAAGAAGAGCTCGAGGAGCGGTCGGCTCTCGAGCAAGGCTTCTTGCGCCCGCCGGGCCTCGGTCACGTCGCGGAAGCTCCAGACACGGCCGACCGCCTTCCCATCGAGGCGCTGCGGCTGGGAGTAGCGCTCGAAGACACGTCCGTCGTGAAACCGGATCTCATCGTAACTCGATTCTTCTGGCGAAGCGTAGAGCTGCTCGACCCGGGCCACGAACGCGTCGGGGTCCCGGACCTGGTTCAGCACGAAATCCAGCAAGTCGGCGTCGCGCCCGGTCGCGCTCACCCGTTCGGGGATCCGCCACAGGTCGAGGAAGCGGCGATTGTAGCTGAGGGTGCGTCCCTCGCGATCCACGACCAGAATCCCGTCCGCGGTCGATTCGAGCGTAGCGCGGTGCAGCGACAACGCGTGCGAGATCGCCGCGATGGATTCGGACGAGACCGACTGGGGGAAGCTCATGACCTGCTCGATGGATTCCTCGGACGTTGGCCGGCGGGATAGCGTCTAGCCTCTACGCCGTTCCCACACAGGGGTCAAACGGGTCTCTCCTGGACCTCAGAATGCACCGGCGTGAGCGATCTTTCCATCGGCGGGCGGCCGATGCGCGTGTAGGTGGGAGGACTACAACCTCGCTCATACCACCAGCAGCTCTTCCTGGTACTTCTCGGCCGTGATGACGATATCATCGGCCCCGACCACCACGTTCACCTCGCTCCGCACTCCCGTCTGGCCGGGTATGTAGATGCCTGGCTCGACGGAGAACCCGACTCCCGGAATCAGCAGCCTGTCGTCGTACGTCTCGGTGTCGTCGATCGGCGGTCCGAAGCCGTGGAGGCCGTAGCGATCGATCGAGTGGCCGGTCCGCGACTGGGTGTATTCGAGATAGCCCGCCGCGGCGATGAGGCGCTTGGCCGCGGCGTCGGCTTCTGCTCCGCGCACCGGTGCGCCCGCGCGCACGCGACTGCGGATCAGCTCGAGCGCTGCATCTCGCGCATCCCGCACGACGGTCCACAATCCGGCGTCCCGCTCGGCGGGTGCGCCGAGCGCCCCCATCCAGGTCTGGTCGGCATACATCCCGCCGGGCTCCTTGGCCCACAGATCGACCAGCAAGAGCGCCCCGGTTACGATCGGCGCGCTCTCGAGCTCGGTCGGCTCGTAGTGGGTTCGCGCCGCGTTCGGGCCCCAGCTCACACTGGGGCCGCTTTCGGTAACCAGCCCGGCCCGGTCGAACCGCTCGCGGATCCACACCGCCAGCTGGTGTTCGCCCATCGGGGTTGCCGTCCGTGCCTGCGCGCCGGCGAGCGCAATTGCGTCCCGGGCGATGGCGGCAATGGTTGCCGCCGACCGCCGGTGCGACGCGAGGTCTTCCGCGGTCCAGACCGAGCAGTAGCGCGTCACCAGGTCTGCCGACGGCTCCAGCGTGGCGCCGAGCCCGCGAAGCAGCTCCACCACCCCGCCGGGCACCCCATCCAGATAGGGAATCGCCGCCTGTGGTGAATAGTCGATGGCAAGCCGCTTTCCCCGGACCAGCGCGCCGAGCTCCGCCGAAAGCGTTTCGCGCGTCACCCACACCCGCTTCGACCAGCGAGCGGGCCAGCCGCGCCAGTTCTCCTGGTCGATCGCGTGCACGAGCGCGAATGGCGCGCCCTGGCGGGGAATCAGGACGTAGACTCGCCGACTGCCGACGATCTCGTCGCCGAGGACCGCGGCGGCGATGGGATTCCGGCCTCGGAAGTCGAACAGCAGCCACCCATCCAGGCCGGCCTGGGCGATCAACGCCTGCAATCGATCCAGCTCGTTCGGAGAGATCATCGGGGAGTTCCGGAATCAGTGTGTGAGTCCGCCGCTGGGGCCCGGCGCACATCGACGAAGAAATTCTCATCCACGTGGAAGTCTTCGGGGCCGGCGAGCGGCAGCGTCGCCGTCTGCCACGCCTCGGTGGGTGACAGCCGCACCGAGCTGTCAGGCGCGGTCCACACGCGCACCGGCATGTCGAAGCCGGGGACGACGCCGGCCCAACGGTACGTGAGCGTCGTTCCGTCGAGCCGATACTCGAACACCGGCAGGCTCGTCGTCGTGAGATACTGCTGGAACACCCGGTGCAGGTCGATGCCCGCCCGCGCGCTGATGTAGTCCTGCACCTGCTTGCCGGTGACGATCCGGTGCCGGAAGTCGGTGTTGAGGCCGCGGAGGATCTCCCGCCAGGTACTGTCGTTGTCGATCACCTGACGGATCGTATGCAGCATGTTGCCACCCTTGTAGTACATGTCACCCGAGCCCTCGGTGTTCACGCCGAACGGCCCGATGATCGGCTTGTCGTTCTTCAGCAACTTGCGGGTGCCGCGCTGGTATTCGGCGCCTGCGTTCTTGCCGTAACGGCACTCGGTGTAGAGCGACTCCGAGTAGTTGGCGAAGCTCTCGTGCACCCACATGTCGGCAATGTCGGCGCTGGTGATGCTGTTCCCGAACCACTCGTGCGCGCTCTCGTGTATCAGGATGAAGTCCCAGGTGAGGCCCCACCCGGTGCCGGACAGGTCTCTCCCCTTGTAGCCATTCGCATAGCCGTTCCCGTATGCCACGGCGCTCTGATGCTCCATGCCGAGATGGGGAGACTCCACCAGTTGGTAGCCATCGCGATACCAGGGGTAGGGTCCGAACCAGTGCTCGAAACACTGGAGCATCGGCTTCGCCTGAATCCACTGTGCGCGCGCGGCGTCGAGGTGACCCGCCATCGGCCAGAAATTGAGGGTGAGGTGGCCACCTTCGCCTTCGTAGGTATCGGTGAAATGCGCGTAGTGCCCGACGGAGGCGGCGACGTCATAGTTGTTGATCGGGCTCGTGACGAACCACTCGTACGTGGTCCAGCCACCCGCCCCCCGCTCGATGCCCCGAAGCCGGCCGTTCGCGATAGCCTGGAGCGAGTCGGGAACGGTAAGCGCCACTCGCTGGCTATCGGGCTCGTCGGCCTGCGTGTCCTTGGTCGGCCACCAGACACTCGCGCCGAGCCCCTGGCATGCGGTGGCGATCCACGAGTGGCCATCGGGATCCCGGGCCCAGATGAGTCCCCCGTCCCAGGGCGGCTTCTCGGCGACGCGCGGGCGCCCGTGGTAGTAGATCGTCACCGTCCGAGTCGTCCCCTTCCGCTGACCGGCCACCGCGAGAAAGAACGCGTTGCCCTCGCGCCTGAAGCCGACGCTTCGCCCCTCCTGGACCACGCTGTCGATCTCCAGCGGCTCCTGGAGATCCACCTGCATCGCACGCGACTTGCCTACCACACGGTAGGTGATGCCGTTCCAACCATGAATCGTGCTGTCCGCCGGATCGAGTCTCACGTGCAGATCATAGAATGCGACGTCCCACCAGGCACGTTCCGGGGTGATGCTCCCGCGCAAGGTATCGGCGCGCGTGAAACCGGTCTGTTGCGCGAGCGCGGTCAGGCAGGGACAGAACAGCACGACGAGCGTGAGGTACATCGAGGTGAGCGGCATGGCGACAATCGTACCTTCCGACCGAGGGGAGGGCCAGGGGAATCAGGGACGGCATCGGCCTCGTCCGACCGCCGGGACTCCGTCTTGTTCAACCCCCGCTCGGTGTCTCCCCGACATTCGGAGTATGGGCCCGGCAGCTGCCAGCGGACCATTCCGGCATTTGCAACTATCGTGGCGAACCGCTGTCCAAATGAAAAGGCCCGGCGAGCATTCGCTCGCCGGGCCTAATCTCGTAACGGGGCGCCGAAGCTACTTGCTGGTGCCGGAAGCCGCGGTCTGCGCCCGGTACAGCTCGAGGCGGCGCTTGGCGATGTCCTCGTCCTTGGCCGCCAGGTCCTTCTGCGCCTGCGCCTGATGCTGCTTCGCCTCGAGTGTCTTTCGCTCGAGCTCACGAATGACTGCGTCCTCTCGAATAACGGCCGTCGGCTCCGCTGCCGGGGCCTTGGGCCTGCTCTGCCGCCGCTGGGCGAGCTGCAGCTCCAAGTCGAGCGCGCGCGTGCTGGCATCGGCCAGCCGCCTGGCCACCTTTGCCTCTTCGATCTCCGCCGCGTGCAGCGCTTCCCGCCGCTCCAGGACCTCTTTCTGGCGCTCGGCCACCTTCTTCTCGGCGCCGAGCATGATCTTCTCGGTTTCCTGCTTCGACTTGTCAGCAACCTTCATGCGGGCGTCGATGCCCGAGATCTCCTGCTTCTTGACCTCGATCAGGCCCTTGGTCTTCCCGCGCATCTCGCTGGCGGAAGCCCGACTGGCATCGGCCTCGCGAGCGTCGATCTTGGCCAGATCGAGCTGGCGCTGGATCCGCTCGGGCGCGCGCGCCGGAATCACGTCGATGAAGCCGAGCATCTGACCCACCGTTCGCGGCGGGGGGGCGGCGGCAGCCGGAGCGACGGCAGGCGCGGCGGCCGCAGGTGCAGGCGCGGCGGCCGCAGGTGCAGGCGCGATGGCGGCAGGTGCAGGCGCGGCGGGAGGTGCGGCGGCGGAAGGCGTGGTGGTGGTCGTCGTCGTCGTGATAGTAGAAGAGGGGCCTTGTGTCGGTGCGGCAATGGCGCTCGGAGCGTAGAGCTGAACAGTATCTGTGCCTTGACGGGCGCCCGGAGCCGGGTCGGCATCCTGCGCGCTGAGGTGGCTGGTCATCAGTCCCAGCAACGCGGCACTCGCCATCAAGGGGAGGAATCGTTGTGATTTCACTGAACACTCCTTCGGGCGTGAACTCGTTGAATCCCTACGGTCACTGTGAGCGATCCCGGATCCGAGGTGGCGTAACATGAGGCGAGTGCGACGGTCTGCGCAGACGAACACCCAAGGAGTAGACAGCACTAGTCTTTGGGTTTCCATCTCGCATAGGTAACCTGGGCCTTCGCTTCGCGGTCGTGCTTCTCCGTCGTCTCTCGGACGACACCGAATGCTGCATGGTTCACGTCCTCATTCTTCGGATGCTTGCGCGGCGAGAAGACATGCTCCAAGGGATCACTCTTGGCTCGCGGGATCAGCCGCCGCTCGATGAGCGCATCCACCGTCATGAGAAGTTGATCCGGGGTGAACCCCTCGGCGAGCGTCGGCACGTCATCCGGCAAGCCGTCGGGGATCGAGCAACCGATATGGAGAACCGGCAGGTTTGGTTTGGCCTCGCGAGCATCGCGAATGAGTCCGCCGATATCAATCCCGGTGCCGTAGGTGTTCAGGATCAGCAGCGCGATTCTGGGCAGCTGGACGCACAACTCCTGGGCGGCAAGTCCATCGTGGGCTTGGAAGACGTAGAACCCGCTCATCCGTAAGAGGCCGGTCACCGACTGCAACAAGGCGTTGTAGTCGCAAATGACGATGCGCCGCCCCTCACCGGAGGGGACGGGGCGTTGGGTCAACATGTGGATCCTTAGGACCGGCGAAGACAGCCGGGATCGGCGGGAGATACTCCGGTGAAGCACCATGAAGTTACCCTGCCAACAGCCGAATAGATAGGCGTTCTCCCGGCACGTATCATCTCAACATCCCGGCTCAACCTGGGCCACTACCTGGCACCGCGAGCGCTTGCATCAGCAGAAGTTCATCGAGGACGCGAACTTCCTGGCGCACGAGGCGGTACGCCGCGATGATGCCGACAGGAATTCCCAAGCGCCGCCATCCGGCACGGAGGTATCGATATGACAGCGCAGCGCGTTATGGATGGTCTTGGTCGCGCGGAAGAACGACGGATCGGCGCCCGGCACTCGCCATTCGGCGCGCAGCTCGATGCCAAGCCTCCATCGGCGGGTGGTGCTCCTCCTGAAGAGAGTCTCATACTCTCTTCATCGGACCACGCCGAGCGCCCTGGTACCTTGCGCCCGGCCCCTTACCGTGAGGTCGCGCCCTGACCGACACTGCCATTTCGTCTCCTCTGACGCGAAGAGCCCCGCTTCCCCTGGCTCCGGCTCCTTCGCAGTCTCCCCCCTTTCGCCTCCCGGGGGAGCACTTCGCGGCAGCCCTGCTCTGGCTGGGCATCGGCGCGGCGGGTCTCGTCGCCGTCGGTCCCGAGCTGGCGAGGGGCAACTTCCTCGATCCGAGAGTCGTCGCCGTCACGCACATCTTTACACTCGGCGTGATCACGACCTCGATCTTCGGCGCGCTCTATCAGCTCTTCCCCGCCACGATGGGCGTCGGCGCACGCAACGTACGACTCGGTCACGCGACCTTCTGGATGCTGCAAGCGGGTGCCGTCCTGCTCGTCGGCGGGTTCTGGTTCTGGCACCGATGGCTTCAAGGATTCGGCTGGCTCGCGCTCGCCCTGGCCGTCGGCGCCTTCGCCTCGAATGTCGTCACGCAACGCCGCCGGGCGACACAGAGCCGAATGGTCGGCCGCTACGTGTCGGCCGGGCATGCCTCCCTTGGGACAGCCATGCTGCTCGGCCTCGCCCGTATCGGCGAGACCGCGGGCTGGTGGCACGTCGATCGGCTGGGAATCATCGCCAGCCATTTCCACCTCGCCGCTCTCGGTTTCGGCACCCTCACCGCCGTCGGAATCGGGAGCCGGATGCTCCCGATGTTTCTCGCCGCGCGAGGCGTTCCCGAGTGGCCGTTGCGCTGGATCGGACCGGTGGGCGGGCTGGGCATGGCCACCTTCACCGGGGGCCAGCTCAGCGGGGTCACACCCCTGATCTGGACCGGCAGTCTGCTCATGGCGGGAGCGATCCTGCTCCACCTGCACCTCGCATTCGGGTACTTCCGTGCTCGCGCGCATGCCCGGCTGGATCCGGCACTCGCGCACCTGGCCGTGGCATTCATCGCGCTCGGGATGATCGTACCGGCGGGACTTGGCTTGCTGGTAGCGCGCGGCGGCTTTCACCCGCGCGGATGGGCCGCGTATGGCCTGCTTGGGTTGCTTGGCTGGCTGGTACTTCTCATCGTCGGGATCTACTACAGAATTCTGCCCTCCCTGACCTGGCTGCACCTCTATGGCCGTCGGGCAGGCCAGCCGAATACTCCCACGGCCGCCGATCTCATCAGACGGTCGTGGGCCTGGGCCTCGCTCGGCTGCCTCACGGCCGGCCTCCTTCTGTTGATTCCCGCCGTCGCGCTCGGTGCACCGTCGGGTGCGCGGGCCGGTGCGGTCCTGTTCGCCCTGGGCGTAGGTCTGGTGCTGGCGCAGGCGGTCAGAGCTCTCGCAATCGGCGACGGCGTAATTGCCGCCTTGAGCACGCCCTCTCGCTGGCGCCCGAAGAGACCGTAGGCCGGCTTCACCGGGGATTCCCGCTTTCTTCAGAGAGAGCAGATTATGTAAGAGCCATGCCGAGCAGGACGCCACCCGATTCCTTCATACCGCAGAGCATCCCCGATATGCCGCCAGGACTGCTGGCGAAGTATTCCGGGCCTGCGCCGCGCTATACGAGTTACCCGCCGATTCCGGTCTGGAAGCGCACAATCGGGCAGGCCGATTATCGTGCTGCCCTCGAGACCGCCGCCCACGACCCGGCCGATGCTCTCTCCCTCTACATTCATCTGCCCTTCTGTCCCCGGCGGTGCCTCTACTGCGGATGCAACGTCACGATCACCCGGCGCCGAGACGCACTCGAGACCTATCTGGACCGGCTGTGCGACGAGCTCGATCTCGTCACGGCCATCCTGGGGCGCGGCCGGCGGATAGTACAGCTCCACCTGGGCGGCGGCACGCCGAACTACTTCGGCGAGCATGACCTGGAGCGGCTCTGGCGGACGATAGAGACTCGCTTTGCCATGTCGGCCGATGCCGATACGTCGATCGAGGCGGACCCTCGCCTCTCGACGCCCGAGCAGCTCGCTCTCCTGCGTTCCCTGGGGTTCCGTCGCGTGAGCTTCGGCGTCCAGGACCTCGATCCCGACGTTCAGCGTGCGATCGGACGGCTGCAGCCAACCGAGCTTGTCGGCCGAACGATTGCAGCCGCGCGCGACGCCGGTTTCGAAGGTATCAACGTCGACCTCGTCTACGGACTGCCCGGGCAGACGCCGGAGGGGTTCCGGCGGACGATCGACACGATCGTGGAGCTCGCGCCCGACCGGGTGGCCTGCTTCGGCTACGCGCACGTACCCGTCATGCAGCCACACCAGCGGGCGCTGGAGCGATTCTCCTTGCCCGACCCGATGCAGCGGTTCACGCTCAACCGCATCGCGATCGAAGGGCTGGTGCTTGCGGGCTATAGCTGGATCGGGCTCGATCACTTTGCTAAGGTCGACGACACACTCGCGCGCGCGGCGCGCGCCGGCCGCCTTCACCGGAACTTCAACGGCTATACGACCATGCCGGCGGCCCAGCTGATCGGCGTGGGAATGAGCGCGATCGGTGAGGTCGGGGGAGTGCTTCTCCAGAATCACGCGAGCCTTGCCGGCTGGCATGCGGCGATCGAGCGCGGGGAGCTGGCGACAGTCCGCGGGCATCGGCTGACGGAGGACGACCGTCGGCGCCGCGCGGCTATCGTGAGCCTCATGTGCACTCTCGAGCTGCCCCTGTCGCTTGCGGGGGGGCTCGACGACGAGCTGAAGCGGCTCCTGGCCTTTGCGGAGGATGGGCTGGTCGAACGGCGAGCCGATGCCGTCGTCGTGACACCGGTCGGCAGGTACTTCCTGCGGACGCTCTGCACCGCGTTCGACGCCTATCTGGCGGTCGCTCCGGCAGGACGGCCAATGTCTCGGGCCGTCTGAGGATTCGCGCCGAGTCGTCGAGATCTCAGTTGCCTGCCGCCGTCTTCATGCCGTCAGCGGATTGCCCCTTCCCTCCCGGTGATTCTCCGGAGCACGCCTGTCTGGCCGGCGTGATAGGCCTGATGGAAGAAGATCGTGGAGAGAAGGGAGCGGATGGTCTCGTTCGGATTGCCGCTCGGGCTGCGCGGGGCGAGCCGATCCAGGGCCTCTGCGTCCAAGCCGGCGAGTCCGGCGTCGAGGCGCTGGATCGCCTTGTCCCACGCGGCCAACAGCTCGCCGAGATCCAGGGCGTCGGCGGGAGTTCGCAGCGCAGGGGCGCCCCTTGCATACCGCTTCAAATCGGCCTCCCCCATGACCGGCTCCTGTCCCAGCAACGGAAGGACACCGTTGTAGACACCGAGGAGGTGGCCCATGACCCAGTTCAGGCAGTTGCCTCCGGGCACAGGCTGAATCAGGCTGTCTTCGTGAGTGACGCCCGCGACGTTGATCCGGACGACATCACGGATCATCCCAGCGTGATGACGAAAGACCTGGATATCACTCGCGGTTTCGGTTGCCGTGGCTCTGGTCATGACATCTCCTCGCGCGGCAGGACGGCCAGGAGGCCGGTGGGCATGCTGGCAGATACTACGAAATCGGATAATCCCATTCCCGAATATTGCGCCGGGACGGACTCTCGTCAACCCGGTGGCGACCGGCGGCACGATCATCGTACTTTACGACTTCGTAGCATCTACTCCATGATCGGGACGGCCATGGCCCTGGACTTTCTCTCCCCCTTGCACAAAGCCTCCCGGCAGATCTCCGTGTATCTGGAGGCGCAGACGGGGGCGCTGGGGGTGAGCCCCATCGAAGGCCATCTCCTGACTTACCTTCGGAGCTACGCCCCCGCCCCCGTCGGCGAGCTCGTCCGGGTCTTCGGGATCAAGCAGTCCACCTTCACGAGCATGCTCGACCGTCTCGAGCGGGCGGGTCTCGTTCGCCGGGCGATCAACTCCGACGATCGCCGCTCCTTCCTGATCCATCTCAGCGAAGACGGACGGAAGCTGGCGGACCGGCTGAACCGGGTTCTGGAGACGCTTGAAAACGACATCCGGGGGCGAGTGCGCTCGCGAGATGTGAAGGGCTTTCACGCGGTGATGAGTGCCGTGGAGCGGATTGCCGCGGTGCGGTTGCGAGAACGGTGAGTGCGGAAAGTCTCCAACTCCCGATAGAGAGATCGGATAACACGAATACACGATGGATTCCGGAGGAGATTCACATGACACGTCTGATCCTGGCAGGACTCGTTGGCCTCCTCGCGGCAACGGGTGCCTCCGCACAACAGCCCAACCAAGGTGCCGCCGACACGGCCGCACGCCCGATGCGTGCCCAGCACATGGATCGCGCGATGAAGATGGCCGACTCGATGGACGCCCGGCTCGATACCCTGGTGCGCACCATGAATCGGGCGACCGGTTCCGGCAAGGTTCAGGCAATGGCGGCCGTGATCAATGAGCTCGTAGCAGAGCGAAAGATGATGCGCGCGCACATGCGAGAGATGATGGATTCAGGTGGCATGATGAGAGAAGGCGGGGGGCGTCCGCACGGTCACATGATGCGGGAGATGCAGAAGGCGCAGGCCGACTCGGGCAAGATGAAGACCGCCCAGCCGGATACGGTGGACCATTCAGCGCATCACTGAGTGACGGCCCCGGAAGAAGCCCTTCCCGCGTGGTTCCTCGGTCCGCGCGCGGAAAACGCGGACCTGGTCGAGCGGCTCATTACCGAGGCGCTGCGCGACCACGTGTTCTGGCGCCGAAATTACCACCCGGAGGATGGAGTAGGCATCCGCGAGGTCGACAAGCGTCGCGAGGGCTACGAGGCGGCGGTGGCGACTCTCACCCAGGAGCTCCTGGGCCTCCTGGCGGCGCTCAAGCGTGACATCCCCTTCTTCAGTGGCCGCTACAAGGGCCACATGGTCTTCGAGCAGACGATCGCCTCGCAGATCGGCTACTTCGCGGCCATGCTCTACAATCCCAACAATGTGGCGGCCGAAGCGTCGCCGGTCACAACGCGCCTCGAGCTGGAGGTGGCGGCGCAGCTCGCGCACATGATCGGGTACGAGCCGGACGCCGCGTGGGGCCACCTCACCTCCGGCGGCACGGTCGCCAATTTCGAGGCGCTCTGGATCGCGCGGCACCTCCACTATCTGCCGGTCGCGGTCGCCGGCGCCGCCCGCGATCTCGCCCTGTCGCTGGACGTCAGGCTGCCTTCGGACGGGACCGTCTCCCTCGACGAGCTGCCGCTCTGGGCGTTACTCAACATCGACGGCGGGGCGGCCCTCGACCTCTGGCATGCGCTCTGGGCAAGCGCCCCGCACGCGGACGTCCGGCGGGCCCTCGAGGTTCATTCCCTGGCCTCGGCGGGTTACCAGGATTACACCATGCGCCTCGCCCACACGTACGGCGATCCGCTGCCGGCTGCCGTAGTGCTGGCGGCAGCGACCGCGCACTACTCATGGGAAAAAATCGTGCGCGCGCTGGGCATCGGAGCAAACCAGCTCGTCCTCCTGCCGGTGGACCAATCCTTCCGCCTCGATCCAACCGCCCTGTGGCAGCGTTTGCAGGCATTGGCGTCGCGCCGCACGCCGGTGATCGCCTGCATCAGCGTGTGCGGCACCACTGAGGAAAGCGCGGTCGACCGCCTCGACGACGTGCTCGCGGTCCGCGAGCGGGCGCGGCGAGAGCTGGGCGTGACCTTTCACCTGCACTCGGACGCGTGCTATGGGGGATATGCGGCGGCGGTGACCTGGCGCGGCGATGGAACCCGACGCTCGGGCGCCGAGATCCGCGCCTCCACAGGCAGCGTATGGCCGAGCGAGGAATGGATGCGGGCGATGACTGCCCTCGGCGAGGCGGACTCGGTCACGATCGATCCCCACAAGCTCGGTTACGTTCCCTACCCCGCCGGCGCCTTCCTCTTGCGCGACCGCCGGGCGCGCGACCTGGTGAGTGTGGACCCGCCCTACCTGACCTCACGGAGTGATGCGGCGCCGACGGACGAGGTGTTCCTCGGCCACTGCATCTTCGAGGGCTCGAAACCCGGCGCCGCCGCGGCGGCGGTCTGGCTCAGCCACAAGGTGCTGCCGCTCGATGAGCGGGGATACGGCTATCTCATCGAGCGCACGGCTATCGGAGCGCGCCGTCTTCACTCTGCCCTGACTGGAGCCGAACTTGATTCGTACCTGGTGGTCACCCTCCCGGAGCCCGACATCAACATCGTCTGCTTCGTGGTCCGCCACGCGGAGCACACGACACTGGCGGCGGTCAACGACCTCAATGAGGGCATTTACCGGCGCATGAGTCTCGGACACGGCGAGACCGCGCCGGAGTACATCATTACCCGGACTCGCTTTCAGACGCCGACGTATGATGGCGCGATCGAGCCGATTCTCGCTCGGCTGGGCGTCGGGACCCTCGCGGACTGGCGAGCGGGCGGACCGGAGGGACTCGTCGTGTTGCGCGCGACCGTGATGGATCCATTTCTGGCGTCAGCCGGGTCGGGCGTCGACCATGTGGCGGGCTTCGTCGCCGCACTCGGTCGGGCCTGCGCGGGCGCGTCTCGCAGTTCCCCTCCGCAACCGACAGTCGATAAACGGCAGTAACCCGCAGTCGTCTCCTTCTGGAACCTGCACGACGCCGGCCTCGTACGAGGGCTATCCGATGCCGTGCCGATCCGCCGTGCTCGAAGCGGATACTTTCGGCCGGACACTCCTGACCACGCGAGGCTTCCCGTGTTCTACTGGCAGGACGTCAAGTACGCGTGCCGACTCCTGGCGAAAAGCCCGCTCCTCACGATCCTGACCATCATCGTGCTCGCGGGCGGTCTGGGCCTGAGCATCTTCACCTTCTCATTCCTGCACACGGCGATGCTCAAACCGCTGCCGATGCCCGATGGCGACCGTGTGGTCCGCCTGCGTCCGACAGGTCCGTCGAACTCCGGCATGATCGACGCCGCCGACCTCGCGGCCATTCGGCCGAATATCACGACGCTCACCGACCTCGGCGCATACAGCGGCCAGGAGCTGATCGTCGGCGTCGGCGAAGGAGCCCGCTCGATTCAGGCGACGGCCGCCGAGTGGAACATGTTCCGAACGACTCGCACGCAGCCGTTCCTGGGCCGGGGGTTTCGGGCCGACGACCAGGAACCTGGAGCGGAACCGGTGGTAGTCCTGAGTCATTGGGCCTGGCGGGTGGTATTCGGGGCGGATAGCGGCCTGATCGGCAGGCACACGCTGTTGAACGGCGTGCCTACCCGGGTGGTCGGCGTGATGCCGGAGGGTTACGGCTTCCCGGTGGCCGCGGAGGCGTGGGTGCCGATTCGTCCCGAAATCCTCGGCATGACGGCACCGAGCCAGGAATGGGTCGAGACATACGCCCGATTGGCGCCCGGTGCGAACGTCGGGGGTGCCACCAACGAGCTCACCGGGCTCATCCGGCGAGTCCAGGCCGCGCGGCCACCGGCAAGAACGCAGGGGGTCGGACCGTTGGGCCTGACCGTCAGCACTTTCCCCATGGCGCAAATCGGCGAGGAAGCGCCGCTGGCATTGGTGGTTCTCAATACTCTGGCCGCGCTGATCCTGCTTCTCGCCTGCATCAACGTCACCAATCTCCTGCTGGCCCGAGCAAACGAGCGTGCCCGGGAGACGGCGGTGCGGCTGGCGCTCGGGGCGCCACGCGCCCGACTCGTCATGCAGAGCATGTGGGAGAGCGTCATCCTCTGTCTCGCCGGCGGAATTCTCGCCACCGGACTCGCGGTGTGGGGGCTCAACGCGATCACCGCCTGGACACGGAGCCATCTCGAAGGGAACCTGCCGTTCTGGTGGGTGTGGGGCTTCGACCGCACGGTTCTTCTCGCCGCCGGGGGCTTCGTCACGCTGGCGATCGCGGTACTGGGCACCATAGTCTCCATGCGCGCGGTCCAGACCGAGATCAATGCGGTGCTGCAGGAAGGCGGGGCGCGGGGAGGTGAGCGTCGCGAGGGCCGAGTGGCGCGCGCGTTGGTCATCGGGCAGGTGGCGACGGTGTCATTACTGATGTTCTTCGGGAGCATGTCGGCGATCGTCGCCTACCGGGTCGCGAACGTGGACCTGGGGTATGACACGCGCCATCTCCTGACCACTGCGGTGGAGCTCCCCGGCGTCCGCTATCCTGACGCCGAGTCACGCGGGCGGTTCTACCAGGCGCTCTACACTCAGCTCGCCGCCCGGCCCGAGCTCGATGGGGTCGTCTTGCGGGCCCCACTGGCAGCGATCACGGATGAGCACGGCGAGCTCGAGCTGCGCGGCCGACCGGCCGATGGCCCTCGTCCCCGGAGCTTCGTGCAAGCCGTGCTCGGGCCGCTCACCCCGCTTGGCATCGCACTCCGTGAGGGCCGCTTCTTCGATTCACGGGACAACGAGCGCAGCGCCGGAACCGTGATCGTGAGCCAAGCCTTGGCGGAGCGATACTGGCACGGCCGTTCGCCAATTGGAGCGCAGCTTCGGCTGGCGGGCCTGGGCGACACGGCCGGATGGCGCACCGTCGTAGGAGTCGTAGGAAACGTGCTGCTCGGAAACCCGCTCGGCCGCGAGCGAAGCCCGATCGCGGCCTACATCCCCCTGCGCCAGAGCGGGCTGCAGGGTTCAACCGTGGTTTTCCGGTACCGCGGAAGCCTGGCGGCGGGCCAGGGCGCCTTGCATCAGACGCTCCGTGCCCTGGATCCGCTGATAGTCCCGAGCACGGTGACGAGCTTCGAGGAGACGCTCGCCAAGACGACCCTCATCGCCAAGTCGGTGGCGACGCTGTTCGGCGGCTCCTTTGCCTTCGCCCTGTTGCTCGCGCTGACCGGGACCTACGGACTCATGGCTCGGGCCATCGGGCGCCGAACCCGGGAGATCGGCGTGCGCCGCGCGCTCGGCGCCACGGACCACACCATCCTGCTCCTCCTGCTCGGGCAGGGCGGACGGCAGCTCGGTGTCGGCGCGCTCATCGCCCTGCCCCCGGGCTTACTGGTGGGTTGGGGATTCTCACGGTTCTTCCCCATCGAGCTCACCGTGTCCGTGGGAACGGCGCTCGCCGTATCGGCTGCGGTCACCGCGCTCGTCATCGCGGCCACCTGGCTCCCCACCCGGCGCGCCATCGCCATCGAGCCGCGAGAGGCGCTGTGGCGGGAATGAGGCGGCTCACTGCCTGCACGACGTCTTGGCGTGGGACCTCGCCTTGGCAGAGACATCGCCCATCGCGCTCTTGATGTCGGACCGGCCGTAATAGTCGAGGTCGTGAGTCCAGTTGAAGAACGCGCAGGCGTAGCTCTGGCCGAGGAGCGCGCTGCCGTATTTCCGGATCTCGCTCGCGCTCATGGCCCACCGGCCCCTCGTGAAGCCGCGAATCTTGCTCGAGCCATTTCCCCCGTCGAGCACGTTCATGCCGACGACCAGACCCAGGCCCTTCCGCTTTGCCGCCGCCGCTTCATTCGCCACCCAGTTCCCCGCGTCGCCCTTGCCGGCGCTGTACTGAGTCCAGCCCGCGTCCAGATATCTGTAGGTGACCGGCGCGCTCGCGAGCCAGCTCGGTACCACCCGAACGAGAGTGCTCATCTGGGGCCACAGCTCCTTGCTGTACTTGGCCATGGCCTCGAGGGTCGCCTGCGAGATGACTTTCCCGCCCCAGCGTGAGGGACGTTGGGGCTCATCGATCAGGTAGTGGCCGATGATGGTGCCATCGGAGATGTAGGGCCCGAGGTTGACGCTCTTGTACCGACCGACCAGCGACTTCCACTTGGTCAAGCTGAACGTGCCGTCGCTGTTCTTCACGTACCGATCCTTCCCCTTGCACAGCTTGATCACCACTCGAGCACCCTTGGCCCGCGCGCCGGACAGTCGCGACAGAATGTTCGAGGGATCGAGCGGGCCGCCGCTCATCCAGCCGGTGTGCACGTTGTTGAGGTAGGCATTCGGCATATTGAACGTTCCGAACACGATGCCGGGCCTGCTCGACTTGGTGTCCAACACCGCCGCGGAGATGACGCCCGGAGAGATCGAGTCCGCGGGAATGACTGCCGGGTCGGCCGGAAGGTCGGTCGTGGACGAAGGGCCGGCGCCATCCTCGCGGCACGCCGCGCCGAGAACGAGAAGCCCGGCCAGGACGACGCGAAAGCGGGTAGTACGGTGCGGTGATGTCTGAAGACAGGGCATACGCGGAGCGTCCCCTCTGGTGAGGAGTAGAGTGCCGGGAGCATCGCCACAGGCGCGCTACGGTCTGACGGCGGGGCCGAGACGGGAGCAGGCCGTTCGCGTGGCGACGGTGGTCACGACCTCGAGGAAGTCGAGACCGCGAAGTGTATGACGGTGTGATTCTGCGTGGGATTGTCCGTGCCGCTGAGGGCCACGGTCGCGATGGAATGGACGCCCGAACGGCGCCATCTCATTTTCGAAGCTCGCGGGCGCAAATATTCGTCAGACGAGAGCCGGAGTCAACCCGCAAGAACGATTCACCTCCGGATGCCGCGCCCCCAGCCGACCAGGCTCATCCTGGGCGGAAGGGGATAGCGGCTTCCCGTTACCGGACGACGATCGTCCCCGACATGGCCGAGCCGTGAACCGCACAATCGTACCGGTAAGTTCCCGGCGTGGAGAACTTGACTTGATACGTGCTGCCGTCGCCCGTCTGAATGGCGCTGCTCGTAAAGCTCGGGGAGCCGAGGGACTGGACGCTGTGGGGAATGTTGCCCGTATTCGTCCATGTCCACATGACGGTTCCGTCTACGGCCACGGTGTCGACGGCCGGGTTGGCCGATCCGTTGTGCCCACTCTTGAAGAAAATGTTGCCGGCGGTGATGGCCGCCGTGAGCGGAGCCGGGTCGCTGGTGGCGCCGCCGGTACCTCCACCAGTCGACCCGCCTGACGATCCGCCTCCATCAGAAGAACCCGTCGGTGAGCCCCCCGAGCATCCGGCGAGTACCGACAAGGCCACGGCGATCAGAAAGTGCCCAGTCATAAAGTCCTCCGTTGTGAATGCGATCTTCGTATGAGGAGCGAGCGGTCGGAGCTTGGTATAGCGAGTCTAGCGGACGAAGCGGGCAGCGAATATCGGCGGAGGACTCACGGAGAGGTCCGACTTTGACCTACAAGAAAGTCCCGCTCGGCATGAAACGCCGAGCGGGACCGTTGCCCTGCGAACAACTGGACCTAGTTCGCGCTGAGCTATCGGCTCACACTCGCGGCCCGTGGGATCAGAATCGATACCCCAGCCCCACGCCGATCAGCACGGGATTGATGTCCAGATGATAGGCCTGCACCCCACCCGACATCACGTCGGTGTCGAGCTTGACGTACTTGGCGTCGAGGTTCAGGACGGTCCGGGGAGCGAGCTCGATGTCGGTGCCCGCCTGAAGCGCCCAGCCGAAGCTGTCGCCCAGATCGAGCGCGTCGAGCCCACCGCTCTTGGCGTAGAAGCGGGTGTAGTTGACCCCTCCACCGAGATAGGGACGCAGGATCGAGTTCGGCCCGAAGTGGTATTGAATCGCGAGAGTCGGCGGCAGATGATTCACGGTTCCCAGGCTGACGCCGTTGGCCATGACCTCCTGCCCCGCAGTCGCGAGCACCAGCTCGGCCGCGACATTGGGCGTGAAGTAATAGCTCACATCCACCTCGGCGACGGCGTCGTCCTTCACGTCCAGCGCGACGGGTGAAGACTTCGCGTTAGGGGCGATGTAGACCGCCCGCGCCCGGACGAGCAGCCGGCGGTAGTCCGTCACCTGCCCACTCGCGATCGAGTTCCCCGTCACACACGCCAGCAACGCCAGCCCGACGATCCGCGCACGCATGCCGTTCTCCTTTGAAGGTGTGGCGGTAATCTGGCAGCGGCTGAGTGAAGTGGTGGTGAAGACGGCGGGAAGGGTTCTTCGCTTGCGATCTTCACAGATAGCCGGGCCACCTGTCTTTCCTTCTGGTCTTGAGTCCCGCGAACCACCGGCAGGGGAAGTACAGCGCCACGATCCCCACGACCCATGCGCCATACAGGAGGCCGAGGCCCCACGTATAGCCTTCCGGGGGCGGCGGATTCCCCAGCCGGCCGGTTGCTACGGTCGCGCCGCGAGCTCGATGACGGCTGCGCGCCAGGTCGCGTGAAGTCGCACCCGGAGGCCCCGCGTGGCCAGGTCCGCGCCGGTGGCCGGCGCCTGCCGATGCCCGTCTACCACGACGTCGTATGTCGCCTGTGGAAGAAGTCCTCGGAGCCGCAGCGTCCGGGCGGCAGGGCTCCGTGCCAGACGATAGCCCAGGACCACTCCGCGGCGGCCGCCCGGCTGGACATACTCGATTGCCGTCCACCCGGAGGGATCAATTCGCCGCGGCGCGGGTGTCAAATGATAGACATCGGCACCCACGATGGTCCCGCGAATCCGCCGGTATAGTGCAATGTTGGCCGCGACGCGCTCCCGCACGGCGGCGCTCCACTCCGGTATCCGCCCGGAGATACCGAATTGACCGTTCATCGGGACGCGCAGCATGAAGTCCCACCAGGCCGGCGGCTTGGTCGAGTCGACGACACCGCTGTCGGCATCGCCAACCATCCAGTGGTTGCAGACTTCAGGCGCGAACTGCACCGTGCAGCCGTACCCCAGCGCGACCGACGCGATCGGGTCCACGACGTCGGATAACCAGGTGGTGTGAGTGTGCGCCATGATACCCAGGTCGAAGCGCAGTCCGCCGCTGGCGCAGTTCTCCACCACGAGGTCGGGGTGCGCGGCGCGGATCGTGTCCAGCCAGGCGTAGTACCCCGCCACGTGGTCATGAAGCCGGCGGCCTGACTGTTCGTTCTGCGCCGGATCGAATCGATCGCCCACGTCGATGTTGTAATCGATCTTGATCCAGTCGAGCTGATAGCTACGCACCAGGCGGTCGACGGTGGCGCTCGCCCATTGCCGCACGGCCGGGTTCGCGAAGTCAAGCTGGCACCGATCCGCGGTGATCCAGGGCTTCCTGCCGTACGGCAGGCACCACTCCGGATGCTCGTGGAAGAGGCGTGATTCCGTTCCGGCGTTCTCGATCTCCACCCACAGCCCGAACTTCATGCCCTTGTCGTGGACGTGGCGCGACAACTCCTCCAGGCCCCGCGGAAACTTGCCGGGATCGGCCTGGTAGTCGCCCAGTGTCCTGCTCCAGTCGCCGCGGGTGTACCACCCCGAGTCCAGCACATAGACCTCGGCGCCGATCGCGGCCGCCGCGTCCGCGGCGCGCGTCGTGTTGGCGATGTTCACCGCCGGCCCGAGGGGGAACCAGGTATTGAACTGGACCAGGAGCGGCTGATTGGTCGCCACCCGGGGCACGAGGTAGCTGCGCTGGTAGCGGTGCATCTGGTTTGCGGCGTCGTCCAGGTCGCCCGCCGTCGCGGTGAAGACGGCACGCGGCAGCGTAATGGTGTCGCCCGGCGCCAACGTCAGCGGGCCG
The DNA here is from genome assembly GCA_963722825.1 of uncultured Gemmatimonadales bacterium. Lineage (GTDB taxonomy): Bacteria > Gemmatimonadota > Gemmatimonadetes > Gemmatimonadales > GWC2-71-9 > CAVVWJ01. The sequence goes on along the minus strand of CAVROI010000003.1, from coordinate 1,312,056 downwards.
CCGAAGTCGTTATGCATGCCGAGCCCAACCTGCACCGGCTGGTCGCGCAGGGGCGCCGCGCCAGTACCGGGGTGCCGCTCCACCTGCATCCACCAGTTCCCCGACCACGCCAGCTCCGCGATGTACTCGATCCCAAGCGTGCGGTTGCCGAGCGAAAGCCAGGGCACGTAGCCGTTCGTCGAGCGACCCCGCGTCTGCTCGAACCGGCGCGCCCCCGCGGCCAGCGCCTCCGTCGCCAGCTGCCGCTCCTGTCCCCAGCTCCCCCAGAGATAGCGCAGGGTGTAGTCGCCACCGGGAAGCTCCCAGCCGATGCTTGGCAACCGGGCGACCCGCACCGGGACGCTGCCCCGATTGGTGAGCCGGATCTCGCGCGAGAGCACTCCCGTTTCTCCCCACGCGGCGTAACGCACCTCCAGCTCGAGTGGAAGGGTCGCATGGATGAAGCGGAGCCGGAGCTCTTCCACTCCGGGTGCCACCGCTACCGTGGAGTCCGATCGGAGCCGGAGCGACGCCGGCGCGAGCACCTGATCGCCGGCGAGGCCAGTGAGGTCATAGCGTGGCGGCTGCACCGTCGTGTCCGGCGTCGCGCCCATGCGCGACGTCGGACCGAAGTAGTCGAACGTGACCTGTTCGGCGCGCCGCACCAGTCGGTAGGAGACCGGGCCGGACGTCAAGGTCCAGCTCCCGGCGATCGAGTCGTAAGCGACCTGCTGTGCGGCAGCCGACGCCGCGAAGATCGACGCCAGGAGCAAGGCCGCCGGAAGCCGGTAGAGTGGCATGCGGCAATCTACCCGCATCGGGCGCGACGAACGGCGGAGGTGGACATAGAAACAATCGGCCCCGTCCACGTTGTCCGGCATCTCAATTCGATCTGCTCGGCGCTCAGCTCGATGCCATCGGCGGCTGTGTGCTCCTCGACGCGGGCGACCCGCTTCGGCCGCAATGGCCTGGACCCCTTGCCTATTCCTCCACGCCTCTGGAGCCTCGGCCGATGAGGATCTATCATCCGCGTGTATCGAGCAGATCGTCTTATTCGGCGGGAAGTCCAGCAATGGCATTCAACTATGGTCAATCCGAGGGAGCCGGCCGTCTAGGCCGAGTCTCGGGGATGAGCCCGATCCAGTACCAGAGGCGGCTGCGGCTTCAGGAGGCTCGTCTCCTCCTGCTGTCGGGAGCGTCGAGCGCGGAGGCGATCGCCTACGTGGTGGTAGGCAAGCGCATCGCAGTTCAGCCGCGCGTGCGCCCGTGTCTTCGGTCAGCCGCCGCGTCGAGACGCAGAAAGGCGTGCGTGATGCCGCGGCTGGCGGAGCTCCGGTCACTGGTCTGCTGCCGCAAATCGCTTGAGCAGTCGGGCGATTCTTCGGCCCTTCTCGACGTGCAGGTCGGTGCCAGGAAATCGAACGATGGGAGCGGACGGGTCGGAATGAAGTAATCCCTCTATGGCAGGATCGTGAGCGTCGGTTGCGAGCAGGAGTGCGTTAACTCCTCAATTAAGGCTGAACGGCAGGTCCTTGACTCTCGCCCGGAGCCCGTGGCTTCAGGTACGGCGAGTCCAGTCGCGACGTGCGGTCACTTCGGCGCAGACTTGTCGCGGCGGCGGTAGGCCATGATCGCGATGCCGATGCAGATCAACAGTGCAGGAAACACCATGATCACCATGCCGCGCAGCATGGCATGGACCGATGCGGGCATCATAGTGGTCCGCGACCTTGAGCACGCGATGGCGGCTCGATCATTGGTGCAGCGATCGGAGACGGTAGGCATCCGACCAGAACTGATTCATCATGATGAACACGAAGATCAGGGCTGGTATCAGGCTCCAGAAGAGTGCCCGGCGTTCGTATCTGAGATGCATGAAATACATCACACCGAGTCCTGCTTCCACCAGCGCCAGTGCCAGCAGGGCGGCCAGCAGGGTCCCTGCCGGCAGGCCCGCGTACGTTAGCGCCACCTCGCCGCCCACGATGAGAAGCAGGCCGAGCCAGATAACCACATACAGCCGCATTCCGGGGCCCGGCCTCGATTCGACGTTTGCCATGTCCGGACCTTTCACTGGGGACGGTTCATCGGGCGTTCATCAGGTACACGAGGGGAAAGACGAACATCCACACCAGGTCCACGAAGTGCCAGTAAAGACCGGTGGTTTCCACGTGCCCGGCGTCCAGCCGTCCCCGCTTGAAGGCCAGTGCGACGACCAGGAGGGCCACCACTCCACAGAGCACGTGCAGGAGATGGAGGCCGGTGATGCCGAAGAAGGTCCCACCGAAGAGGACCGACCCGCCCATCGGGTTGGTTGAGGGACTCCACCCTTCAACGAACAGATTGAACCACTCCCGCAGGTGGAGCGCCGCAAACACGATCCCGAGGATCGCCGTGACGACGAGCCACCGTACCCCCGCGCTGCGCCGGCCCGCCTGGGCGGCGCTCACCGCGGCCAGCATGGTGAGGCTGCTCGTGAGCAGGACTACGGTCATGACCATCCCGTTCAGGATGGTTGGAATGAACGCGAAGGGCCTGATCCAGTTTGGGCTTCCGACCCTGAGATAGCCGTAGCCGAACAGCAGCGCGCCGAACGTGGCCGCATCGGCCACGATGAACAGCCACATCACCAGCTTCTTCGACTCGATGCCAAAGGGCGAATCTTCCAGCGCGCCGCCGTGGCCCAGCGCCACGGACATCTCGGATTCGCTCACCTCACCTCCGGACGGCTAGACCCACAGGACGAGGACCACGAGGAGATACAGCCAGAGACCGTCCATGAAATGCCAGTACAGCGAAGTCGCCTCGAGCGCTCCCGTCGGCGGCCACGCCGCTGAGTCGGAAAGGCGGATCAGAACGAGGCTCAGGGCCGTGACGCCGCCGAGCAGGTGAAGGGCGTGGAGTGCGGTGAAGACGTAGAAGAAGGAGCTGCTGGCGTTGCTGCTGAGGAACAGGCCCTGGGCGGCGAGATCTCTCCAGGCCAGCACCTGTCCTCCGATGAACAGCAAGCCCAGCACCAGCGTCGAGCGAAGCCAGGCGGGTGCCCGCGATGCCGCGACCGTGCGCCAGGGCGATTCCCCGAGCATCAGTCTGCGCCCTCGTTCCAGCGTCCCGCTGCTGGCCAACAAAAGCAGCGTATTCAGGAAGAGAATCGGCGGCGGCTTGATGTGCTGCCAGTCCGCCGCGGCCCCCTGCCGGACGATCAGGGCGCTGGTGTACGCCGCGAAGGACATCGTGATGGCCCCGATGCCGATCCATACGCCGGTCCGGGCCGGCGAAGGTGGCCGGGCGAGCTTGAGGGTTGCCACGTCAGGCCATAGCTGCGTGGGGAGGCGACGCTTGCATCACGTAATCACCCTGTGGTCCGGCGACCCCATACTCGTTGGGCCCGTGAGAGACCAGCGGCCGGCCGGCGAGACCGAAATTGTCGAACGGGGGCGGTGAGCTGGTCGACCACTCGAGCGATGTCGCCTGCCACGGATTGTCGGAAGCCTTGGCCCCGCGGAACCGGCTCCGGATCAGGTTGTAGAAGAAGATGAGCTGCGCCGCGCCGGTACAGAGGGCCGCGATGGTGATGAAGCGGTGCAGCGGAAGCGACCCCTTCATGTAGTCGTCGGTGAAGGCGGAGTAGCGGCGCACGTTTCCGGCCAGACCGAGGTAGTGCATCGGCATGAAGATGCAATAGACCCCGATCAGCGTCAGCGTAAAGTGCACCTTTCCCAGTCTCTCGCTCATCATCCGGCCGTACATCTTGGGGAACCAGAAATAGGCTCCCGCGAAGATGCCGAACATGGCCGCCACACCCATCACGAAGTGGAAGTGCCCCACCACGAAGTAGGTGCCGTGGAGGTAGGTGTCGATGGACGGCTGGGCCAGGAAGAAGCCGCTGATCCCGCCGGTCACGAAGACCGAGATGAACCCGAGACAGAACAGCGCGGGAGTGGTGAAGCGCAGCCGCGCCCCGTAGACGGTTCCAATCCACAGGAGCGTGACGATCGTCGCCGGGATGGTGATGATCAGGGTGGGGACCGAGAAGAGAGTAGCCGAGGTCGGGTTCATGCCGCTGAGGAACATGTGGTGGCCCCACACCGTGAAGCTCAGAAAGCCGATGGCGATCATGCAGGCCAGGAAGACCCGGGGTCCCAGTAACGGCTTCCGGGCGAACACCGGGAGGATGTGGGAAATGATCCCGAATCCCGGCAGGATCGCGATGTAGACCTCGGGATGTCCGAAGAACCAGAACAGGTGCTGCCACAGCAGCGGAGATCCGCCGGCGTGAGGCTGCAGCTTGTCGCTTACCACCAGCCCGGCCGGGAGGAAGAAGCTGGTGCCGGCCAGCCGGTCGAGAAGCAGCAGGATACAGGCCGGCAGCAGCACCGAAAACGCGATCAAGCCGATCACCGCGGTGATGAACCAGGCCCAGGTGGAGAAGGGCATGCGCGAGAGGGTCATGCCCTTGGTGCGGAGATCCAGCGTGGTGGCGATAAAATTGAGCGCGCCCAGCAGCTGGCCTACGCAGAACAGGGCGATGGACACGACCCAAAGCGTCTGGCCCGTCCCCTGTCCCGGACCGGCGTCCTTGCCGACGGCACTGAGCGGGGCGTAGGCCGTCCAGCCCGAGAGAGGTGGCCCCTCGGGGACGAAGAATGCGGCGATCAGAACCACGAACGCCAGGAAGGTCACCCAGAAGGACATCATGTTGAAGCGGGGGAACGCCATGTCTTCCGCGCCCACCTGAATCGGCAGTATGAAGTTGCCAAATCCGGCAAAGGGGGCCGTGGTCAACACGAAGAAGACCATGAGCGTGCCGTGCATCGTCATCAACGAGAGATACAGCTCCGGGGTCATGATGCCGCCCGACGCCGCATTGGGCGCCAGCTTGCCCAGCCCCGGGACAGCGGCGTCAGGGAAGCCGAGATGGAACCGCATGAGCCAGGAGAGCACCATGCCGGTGGCCACGGCAACCAGGGCCAGATCGAGATACTGCTTCCCGATGACCTTGTGATCGAGACTGAAGACATACTTCCGGAGAAATCCTTCCGGCGCAGCATGCTTCAGCAGCGCGACCTTCTCCGAGGTCTCTCGAGGATAGCTGGCAAAGTGCATCGGAATATCACCCATGGGCGCGGCCTCTCAGCGGGAAGGCACTGGCGTGCCGGATGGTCGCACGCTCAACTCAAGCGGGGCAATCATCTAGAATGGCGACTGTTGCTCCAGCCACTGCGCGAACTGTGGCGCCGGCATGACCTCCATGTACGCCCGCATGTTGTAGTGACCCAGCCCGCAGAGCTGGGTGCACACGATCTCTCTCTTCACGACCTTGGTTGGCGTGAAGTGGATGGGAATGACCATGCCGGGGACGAAGTCCTGCTGGATCCGCAGCTCGGGCACGTAGAACGCGTGTCCCACGTCCTTGGCGTGTAAGGTCAGAAGGACGGGCCGGTCGACCGGCAGCGCCAGCGAAGCGGCTACGATGTCGTCCCGCGCGGTCGTATCATTGGCTGGATCGAGACCGAAGAAGTTGCCGTCGGCGTCGTTGATCAGCTCCGGATGCATGGCCCCGAAGGTGCCGTCTCGGCCCGGGTATCGGAAATAGAAGGCGAACTGCTCAGCCTGGACGTCGACCCGGAGGGCCTTGGGATCGGGCGGGGACAGGAAGATGCCGGCCCAGACCTTCGTTCCTACCAGGGTGAGCACCGCGATCTCCGCGCCGACCAGCAGGCTGGCGATCACTACCATCGGCGCCGCCCCACCGGGAAAAATCTTGATCGGCCGCCTGTCCCCCCTGTCCCCGTACTGCCAGACAAAGAGGGCCAGGACCAGCTGGGAGGTCACGAACAGTACGCCCGAGGCGATCATCGTCTCCGACATCTGGCGATCGATGCCGACCCCGAGTACCGAGATGTCGGCGGGCAGCCACCAGACCCGGGTGATGAAAATAGCGGATGATATGACGGTGATCACCGCGACGATTACAGCGAACAGCTTGCCCATCAGTAGGGCAGCGCCTTGAACACGAAGTTCGCCGTGGCGGGCTTCCCTTCGGCCACGGTCACCTCCTGGCTCTGGGTACCGAACCGCTCATGCCACGCGGTGATGGTGTATTTGCCCGGGGGCAATCCCTCGAGGCTGTACTTTCCGTCGTTTCCCGTCAGCCCGTAATGTGACGTCTTGAGGACCGCGAAGTACCCATGCATCCAGGGGTGAACGTTGCACTTGACCGGGATGAACTCGGCCTTGTCGTAGGACGCCTTGATGGGCGGGGCGCCGGGTGGTTGCGACTTGTTCCACTCCGGATTCACCTTGGCCAATGGGTGAATATTGTGCGAGGTCTGATCGTTGTTGTAGATCTCCAGCGGCTGGCCGACCCGAAAAGCGGCCACGTGCGGGATGTATTCGCACCCCTTCTGATCGTAGCGGGCCGGCTTGGAGGCGGGTGGGGAGGGCTGGTCGCCGGCCGAGACGTACACGACGACCCACTGGACGGCGTTGCCGGGACCAGTCACGACGCTTTCGGTCATCACCGGGGTCGAGTGCTGCTTGGCGCAGGACGGCTCCTTGGCCATGTCGATCGGCCGCATCTTCGGCGGCGTGCCGGTAAACGTCACCGTGCCGTCGATGCTGCCGGCCGCACGGCTGGGCCGGGCCAGCGGCCCCATGGCCGATGCGGCCGCCACCATCAGGCCCAGAGAAGCGAGAGATTTGATTGGCATAGGTCGACCGTCTCTTCAGTAGTTGAGTGAGATGAACTACTCCGCGCCCTGGGCCGGCCCGATCGGCGGGAGATCCTTCCCGTGCTCGGGCAGCCAGGCCTGCCACGTCGCCAGCTCGGGCGATGGCACGGGCTGCAAGGTCCTGAGAAAGTGCACCAGGTCCCAGGCGTCCTTCGGCTTGATGTTGTCAGAGAACGACGGCATGGGCGTGCCGTCGACGCCGGTCATGAAGATCCGGTAGAGATCCGCGTTGGTCGTGCCGCACTTGAAGCGCGAGCCGCTGGCGAAGTTGTACGGCCGGATCGGATTGTCCTTGCTGTCGGTGAGCGTCGAGGCCGAGGGGCCGTCCCCGTGTCCGGCGGGTCCGTGGCACTTCCAGCATTCCAGGCTCTGGAACAGCTGCCGCCCATGGAGCATGCTCTCGATAGTGGCCGGGGGCTCCGGCGGAACGCTGATCGGCGTGCCCGCTCGCTGGCTCCACCGCGGCGAGAACGTCTTGACGTAGGCCACCAGGTCCACCCGCGTCTGGCGGGTGAGCGGAAGCCACGACGGCATGTTCGAGGTCACGAACCCACGGGTCACCGAGTGGTACAGGTCTTCGTCGGTCGGAAGTGTACCGGTCGGGGTCGACCGGCACTTGAAGACGGCCGCCGTGAAATCCCGGGGCTTGGGGTCGATCCACTGCGCGTTCTCTCCGTTTCCGTCGCCGTCAGGGCCATGGCAGCCGATACAGTAGCGGCGGTAGTCTTGCTTGCCCGCGGCGGGACTGCCGTGCAGCGAGCCGACCTGGGTTTCCTGCGCCGAGAGGTGGGCAAACCCGGACGTAATCAGGAGAAGACCCAGGCTCGAGGCGAACACAGCCCATGGAGTTCTCATCCTCACGGAGCTCCTCTCAGAAGTCGAAGTCGAGGGCCAGGAGCACGCTGGTACTGTGAACCGACGTGTCGGGCGACAGGGGATCGAGCCCCACCCCGTCTCCGCTCAGCGGCACGGTGCCGATCGTCTTGGTGAACGACAGCTCGCCGAGCATGGCGAGCCCGGCGCGGCTGAACATGATCGGGTACCAGCGATAGCCGAACGTGAAGGCGTCGATGTTCCCGAGGGACTTGGGGATCGCCGGGTCGGACTGGCGCGACATCCGGATGATCTCATTGCGCTGCGTGAGGATCAGCTGGGGACTGATGTAGTAGTGCGTCTCGAGCAACGCGCCGTTCCAGGTGGCGTCCCGGGTGCCGCCCGCGAGGTCCTTGTCGTCGGAGCCATGCATGAAGAGCGGGAGGAATTCGAGCTTGCCGAGGAAGAAGTCGCCCACCGCCCCGAAGCGGTAGAACGTCCGGTTCTCGGTCCCGGTCCCGGGTATCGGCTCGCCTCCGCTGGTCTCGAAGACGGTGGGCCGCCGCCCGACATACCCGTAGAGGCCGATGCGCTCCACGCCGAGGCGGCCGGCATCGAATCCCTGACTCAGGGTAAAGGTCCCGTCGTAGCTCTTGCCCGAAGGCAGGCCCGGCACCCCATCGGAGCCGGCGAGTACGGCGACGCTGACCCGCGAGTAGCTGTTCGGCGAATGGCCCAGCCATTCCGCACCGATCTGGTTATCGCCCAACCCGAAATCGGTGCCGTCGCCCGCCGGCACGAAGTGATAGCTCTGATAGAAGGTGCCATTGCTGGAGAGCATGACCGATCGTTTCTCGGAGAGCATGTTGTCCAGTTCGAACTTGCCGAACTTCAGGTTGACCCACGGCGATTTGGCCAAATTGTCGAAGCGGACGAATGCGGCTTCGATTCCCACTCCCTCGCCATCCTCGACCGTGGGCACGAATCCGAACGTGATGTCCTTGTAGAGCGTCCCGAGCATGAGGAGATCGGCGCCCGAGATATCGAAGCCCGATTGGGTGATCGTCCGCTCTGCGGTCCCGCTCGTGGGGTCGCCGGGCACCGCGTCCACCGGCTGATGGGTCGTGCGTTCGAGGCGCCATTGCGGAGTGGTGCGGACGGCGAACGGGATGTAGGAGGGATTGACCCAGATGGGAGAGTCGCGGTCGTTGCCGAGCTGGTAGCCGTTGTCCTTGAACCGCTGGCCGAAGGCATTGAGCTCGGGCCAGGCAGTATGACAGGCGGAACAGGGCAGACCGTACTTCCTCGCGAAGGCCGGGATGCCGGCGGACTTGTGAGCCCCCAGGGTGAACCCCCGGGACACCGGTTGGACTCCGCCGCGCGCCGCGATATAGGCCTCGTACCCGCTGTCGGTCCCGTCTCCTGGGAGCACGGCCGAGACCCCGTCCCCGACGGCGCCGGCTGCCGATGCCGCCACATTCGACACGACCGCCGCGCACAGAACTCCACCGAGCATGAGCGCACGCCCTCGCGGACAACCGCACCCGCACAGGCATTTCACAAACCAGTCAACCATGCCGCCTCCCGCGTCGGTGGTACGGGACGATGGAACGTGTCAGTTCATACGGCTCATACGGCGCTTCGAGAATGGTGTCGTGACAAAGGCGTGGATCGGGGTGCAGTTCAGGTATGCTGCGGTGCGCTGCGAAAAGCGACTGCCAGGAGGAGATGAGGAGGGGAGGTCGGGGGGCTTGCTCGCTGGCCCACGGCGGGCGGCTCGGCCATGCTCCGGGAAGCTGATGAGCACGAATCTATGCTTTCGCGTATTGCCTCTTTTTGCAGTAGCCGAACTCTTCGCAGAGTTCTAGTGCAACTCAGTTAATGAAGATCGGGACTTTTGTCAAGTGGCCGCGAGGTGAGCGGACCCGCCCGCTCGTGGCCAGTGCTCACCACGCTCGCGAGCGCGATGGACGCGCGGCGAGCGAGATTCGTGATGCGGCGTCGCCCCGGTCCCTGAACTCCTGATGACGGTCGGTTTGGCAGCAAATCGAGCGCGACCTGCTCGCGCTGCTCTACCGCTCGCCTCGCTAGCACGGTATGTCGGGACGGCGCCGAGTACGGGCACCGTATCTCCTCCTTAAGACACCCCAGCGATGAAGTTCTTCGTCTGCTGTTACCGGTAGATTTCCCTTCCGGCGAGCGTTTTCATTGAGTTGCACCACGCAAGAACCCGCCGTCGCCAGCGGTACCGACGGCCGAGAGCATCCTCGATGGTGACGGTGCGCTCATGGAAACGGCCCAGGCGGAGGCCGAGCCGTGCCTGACGTCTGCAGGGAGTACCGAGACAGCCACGTTGATTATTCGCTAGATGGCACGCCGCACCCGTCGGCGCGGGGTCTCCGCCTCATAGCGCAGAGCAACCGACAGCAGAGACCGACAGCGAACCCCCAGTCCAGGCAAAAGCAAAGCCCCGCCGGAGCCGTAGCTCCAGACAGGGCAATCTGTTTCAAAGAATGGGCCTGGGTAGAGTTGAACTACCGACCTCACGCTTATCAGGCGTGCGCTCTAACCACCTGAGCTACAGGCCCGTCCAATGGGGACGGGAGAATACCCATCCATCCGCGCCGACGCAACATTTGACCGGCGCGGGCGCCGCATTCAGCGCTCCTCGTCCTCGTCGAGCTCCTCGAACTCCTCCAACTCCTCGTCGTCGAAGTCCTCCTCGTCATCGAGGTCCTCGTCGTCGTCCAGATCCTCGTCCTCATCCTCGTCGTCGAAGGTGAACCCGTCGTCCTCGAACTCATCCTCGTCTTCGTCGAATTTGCGACGCAGGGTCGGGCCTTCCACCGACGTCTCCCAGGCCAACATGATGTCCTCCGCCATCGAGAGAGTGTTTCCGGACTTCAGGACGCGTCCGCCACCCGGGCGGCCCGGGCAGCCTTCTTGCGGTCGTTCGCCGTAAGGACCCGCTTCCGCAACCGGATCGTTCTGGGCGTGACCTCGATCAGCTCGTCCTCCTCGATGTATTCGAGGGCGTACTCGAGCGTGATCTGGCGGGGCGGCTCGAGGATCACATTCTCGTCGGAGGCCGTCGTCCGCATGTTGCTGAGCTTCTTTTCCTTGGTGACATTGACGTCCATGTCGCCCGGGCGCGAGCTCTCGCCCGCGATCATTCCCTCATACACCAAGTCGCCCGGCGTGATGAACATCTGGGCCCGCTCCTGCAGGTTGCCGAGGGCGAAGGCCACCACCGATCCCTCCCGATCCGCTACCAGCACCCCACGCTTGCGCCCGGCCAGCGGGCCGGCCCAGGGACCGTAGTCGAGAAACCGATGATGCATGACGCCGGTGCCGCGAGTGTCCGTCAGGAACTCCGACCGGTACCCGAAGAGACCGCGGGCCGGAATCCGGAACGTCAGGCGCACCATGCCCTGTCCCGGGTTCCGCATCTCGGTCATCTCGGCCCGCCGCGGCCCCAGCTTTTCCATGACGACGCCCATGTAGTCCTCGGCCACGTCGATGGTCAGCTCCTCGTAGGGCTCGAGCCGCTCGCCGTCGGGACCGAGCCGGGTGATCACCCGCGGGCGCGACACCTGGAACTCGTACCCCTCGCGCCGCATCGTCTCCATCAGGATGCCGAGGTGCAGCTCGCCCCGGCCCGAGACGCTGTGGGTATCGGGACTGTCGGTCTCCTCCACCCGGAGCGCGACGTTCCGCTCGAGCTCCCTGAAGAGCCGGTCGCGAAGCTGGCGGCTGGTGACGTACTTCCCCTCGCGGCCGGCGAACGGGCCGTTGTTCACGATGAAATCGACCGAGATCGTCGGCTCCTCGACGGCAATTCCCGCGAGCCGCTCGGGCGTGTCCACCGCGCTGAACGTCTTCCCGATTTCGATGGTCTCGAAGCCCGAGAGCGCCACGATGTCGCCCGCCGACGCCGAGTCGACGTCGACCCGATTGAGCCCGTCGAAGGTGTAGAGCTTGGTGACCCGGTTGCGCTCGAACCCCTCGTCGGCGACGATGCCGGGCTCACCGAGCGGGAGCAGCGTCACCTGGTCGCCCACCCGCACCTGGCCGCGCTCGATCCGGCCGATGGCGATGCGCCCGAGAAAGCTCGAAAAGTCGAGCGTCGAGACCAGCATCTGGAACGGACCTGCGGGATCTCCCGTGGGCTCGGGGACGTAGTCGAGGATGGACTGAAACAGTGGCGTCAGATCCGTGCCCGGATGCTCGAGGTCCATCGTGGCAGTGCCCGCCCGGCTCGATGTATAGAGGAAGGGCGCATCGAGCTGCTCGTGGGTTGCTTCGAGATCGATGAGCAGTCCGAGCACTTCGTCGTGTACTCGGAGCGGCTCGGCGTCCGACCGGTCGATCTTGTTGATGGCCACGATCGGCCGGAGTCCCAGCGCCAATGCCTTCCGGGTGACGAAACGGGTTTGCGGCATCGGGCCTTCCGCGGCATCCACCAGGATCAGGACGCCGTCCACCATCCGGAGAATCCGTTCCACTTCACCGCCGAAATCGGCGTGACCAGGCGTGTCGACGATATTGATCTTGACCCCATGCCAGCGGACCGCGGTATTCTTGGCGAGAATGGTGATGCCCCGCTCCCGCTCGAGCGGGTTCGAGTCCATGATCCGCTCTTCTACCTGCTGGTTGGCACGGAACGCGCCCGCTTGCCGAAGCATCTGATCGACCAGCGTGGTCTTCCCGTGGTCGACGTGTGCGATGATGGCCAGATTCCTGATCAAGCGCCGCTTCCTTGCCCCAACGGGATACAGCGATTTGTGCCCGAAACCCGGGCCTCGCGGCGCATATATAGACTAGGCAGTGCCAGCCCGCAAGAAGGTCGTCGCAAGTCACCGGTCACGGGTCATGACTGTCGGGCTCCGACCTGCGACCCGCGACTTGTGACCCGGCTGTTTGGGGGTGGGAGGTGGGGCGGTGATCAGCCGTGCCGGTGTCCGAGGTGCGAGTGCCCGCCGCCGGGAAGCGGCGCGGCCTCCCGCACCTCCTCGCACTCGTCGCACATCTCGAGCTGAATCGTCACGTGGGCGATGCCCAGCTCCGACAACTCATTGCGGATCCCGTCGAGCACTCCGGGGTGAGCCCCCAGGTCGGGGACGATGGCGTGGCCGCTCATGGCCACCACGCCGCTGACCACCGTCCAGACATGGAGATCGTGCACACCGGTAACACCGGGCACGCCGAGCATCCTGCGCTGCACCTCGCGCATGGAGACGAAGCCCGGGACCGAGTCGAGCAGGATGTCGCTGCTCTCCCGCAGCAGTCGCCAGGCCCCGACCAGAATCAGCAGGGAGAGAAGGACGGATGCCATCGGGTCGGCTTGCGTCCACCCGGTGAGTCGCACTACCACGGCCGCGCCGAGCGCTCCGATGGAGCCAAGCGCATCACCCATCACGTGCAGGTAGGCGCCGCGCGAGTTGAGACTGCCTTCGCGAGAGCCATGCAGGAGCGCGAGGCTCACGAGGTTCACGACCAGGCCCGCCGCCGCCACGGCAAGGAAGAGGCCCGTCCGGATCGGCTCGGGGTGCTGGATGCGATGGATGGCTTCGACCACCACCCAACCCGCGATGCCGAACAGTGCCGCGCCGTTGACGAGCGCGGCCAGTATTTCCCAGCGGAGATAACCGTAGGTCTTGTTATCGTCGGCGGGACGCTGCGCGATCCAGGCGGTGACGAGCGACAATGCGAGCGCGCCGACGTCGGTGAGCATGTGCCCGGCATCGGCGAGCAGCGCCAGGGACCCGCTCAGCCATCCGCCGGCCGCCTCCAGCACCATGAAAGTGCCGGTCAGGCCGAGCACGGTCCAGAGCCGTGGCATCGGGGTGGCGGGTCCCCGCGTCAGGTGAGCGCAGTCGCCTTGGCGTGTCGCCATGCGTGAAGTCTAGGGGTCTGGAGTCTAGGGTCTAGGGTCTAGGGTCTCGGGTCTAGGGGTCTAGGGTCGGAGGTCGAGAGAGTCTCTCGACCCTGGACCTCCGACCCTAGACCTCTCACCCTTACCGCCTCCGCGTGTCCAAACAGGCCTTCCGCTTCGGCCAGCGCGATGATCGTCTCCGCATCCGCGGCGAGGAGCGCCCGCGTGTAGCGGATGACGGTCGTCCGCTTGACGAAGTCGTAAACGCCGAGCGGCGAGGCGTATCGTGCCGTGCCGTTGGTGGGGAGGACGTGACTGGGCCCCGCGAGATAGTCCCCCACGGGCTCCGGCGTGTCGTCGCCCAGGAAAATCGCACCGGCGTGCCGCACCGATGCGGCGATCCGGTCCGCGCCCTCCGCCACGATCTCGAGATGCTCCGGCGCCCGGCGGTTGGCCACTTCGATCGCGTCACGCATCTGGGGCACCAGGACCACGACTCCGTTTTTCGCGAGCGATGCTCGCGCGATCTCGGCGCGAGGCGCGCGGTCCAGCGCTTCCTCCAATGCGGCGGGCAGTGCGTCGGCCAGAGCGGAATCGGTGGTGACGCACCAGCAGACGGCATCCTGATCGTGCTCGGCCTGGGCGACGAGGTCCGCGGCGATCCAGTCGGGGCGCGCGGTCGAGTCGGCGATGATGAGCACCTCGGTCGGCCCAGCGATCATGTCAATGCCGACCTCGCCCACCACCTGGCGCTTGGCCTCCGCCACCCAGCGGTTGCCCGGACCGACGATCTTGTCCACCCGCGGAATGGTGGCCGTCCCGTAGGCGAGTGCCGCGATCGCCTGGGCACCGCCGATCCGAAAGATCCGGGTGACGCCGGAGAGGGCACATGCGGCGAGCACCGCGTCGGTCGCCCCGGACGGCGGCACCACGGCGATGATCTCCTGCACGCCGGCCACCAGCGCCGGTACGGCGTTCATGATCACGGAGGACGGGTACGAGGCCTTGCCTCCGGGCACGTAGAGCCCCACCCGGTCGAGGGGCGTGACCCTGGTCCCGATGACGCTTCCGTCGGCCTGGGTGAGGTGGAATCCCTGCTCGCGCTGATGATCGTGGAACTCGCGGACCCGGTCGACGGCCCGGCCGAGAGCGAGGCGGAGCGCGGGATCGATTCTCTGCAGGGCGGCCTGCCAGAGTCCTGAGTCCAGACCCCACGCGCCGGGCCCGAGGTCGATTCCATCGAACTTGAGGGTGTACTCGCGCACCGCCGCGTCGCCCCGCCGGCGCACATCGTCCAGGATGGCCGTCACCTGATCGCGAGTGGCCGGGTCGCTCGCCGACCGCCGGGCACAGAGCGGGTCGAGCACGTCGAACGGCGGTGCCGACAAACGGCGGATCACCCCGAACCCTCGCGGTAAAACCTTTGCCGTATTAGACTTATATCGTATGGAACCGGCAGAGTCGCCCCCAATCGTCGTCGGCCTGGCCGCGGTCGTCGTCCTGGTGCTGGCCAATGCCTTCTTCGTGGCCGGCGAGTTCGCGCTCGTCGGCGCGCGCCGCACGCGACTGGATGAGCTGGCCCGCGCCGGGGATGGCAAAGCTAGGCTGGCACGCCGCGCGGTTCAATCGCTCGACCGGTTCATCTCCGCCACTCAGCTCGGCATCACCCTCGCGTCCCTCGGCCTGGGCTGGATAGGCGAGCCGGCGCTGGCTGGGCTCATCCGCGGTGGGTTCAGCTGGCTGCCGGCGTCGTTCGCGACCATCGCGACCCACGGCGTGGCATCGGTCATCGCGTTCAGTATCATCACCGTCCTGCACATCATACTGGGCGAGCTGGTCCCCAAGGCACTGGCGATTCTGTATCCCGAAGCGGTGAGCGGCTGGGTCGCGGCGCCGCTCATGGGCTTCGCCTGGCTCATGCACTGGCCGATCGCTCTCCTCAACGGCTCGTCCAACCGCCTGCTTCGGCTCATGCGCATCAGCCCGCCGGGCGAACACGAACGCCTGCATTCGCCCGAAGAGATCCGGATGCTCGTGGAGCAGAGCGAGGAGGGCGGGAGTCTCCTGAAACAGGACGCCCGCCTGCTGGAGGGCGTCTTCGAGTTCAGCGAAAAGACCGCACAGGAGGTCATGACGCCTCGCACCCAGATGATCGCGCTCGACGCCGATCTCTCCGTCGAGGCGGCGGCCGATGAGGTTGCGGTGGCGCGCCGGTCCCGCTACCCGGTGTACACGGAGAGCCTCGACGAGATCGTGGGAGTCGTGCATGCCAAGGACATTCTCACCGCCATCCGATCGAAGCCGGGGCAGACCGTACGGACCATCCTGCGTCCGCCTCTCTTCGTGCCGGGGACGCGTGAGGTCGAGGACGTGCTGGCCGACATGAAGCGGCTCAAGACCCACCTGGCGGTGGTGCTCGATGAGTACGGCGGCACCGCCGGACTGGTGACGATGGAAGACCTGCTCGAGGAGATCGTCGGGCCCATCTACGACGAGTACGACCCGCAGGACAAGACACCACAGGGCGATGGCGCCGCCGGTCTCGACGGCGCCATGCCGATCACCGAGTTCAACACCCAGTTCGACGCGGCGATCGACGATACCGACTACACCACCCTGGGCGGCTACGTGTTCGGCCAGCTGGGCCGTCTGCCGCGCCCCGGAGACCGGGTGACCGTCGGGTCGCACGTACTCGAAGTGATGGAGATGGAAGGTCGGCGGGTGAAGGCGCTGCGGCTTCATACCGCCGAGCCCACGGCGCAGCAGACCGACCCGGCCCGCGGCGCCTAGCCGATGAGCCACCCGATCGTCGCCGCCCTACCTCCGGGCGCGCTCGACCTCACCGGCGAAGCCGTTCGCCGACGCCGGGCCCTCCAGCGTGGCGCGCTGGGGATGCTGGAGCGCGCCGGATATCAGGAGCTGCTCCCACCCACGTTCGAATACGAAGACACCTTCATCCGCGCCGGCGGAGCCGGAGTGGCCGAGCGCCTGGTCCGCTTCCCCGATCGCGACGGCCGCATCCTCGCGCTCCGATACGATTTCACGGCCAGCCTCGCGCGGGTCGCCGCCACCACGTTCGCCGGAGTAGAGGGTGGGCTTCGCCTCAGCTATTCCGGCAACGTGTTCCGCCAGGAGCCGGAGCGCGGTGGCCGCCCCAGGGAGACGCTCCAGGTCGGCGCCGAGCTGCTCGGCCAGGGCGACCTGGACGCGGACGTCGAGATCGTCCGCCTCACGGTCGCGCTGCTGGCCGCCGCGGGCCTCTCCGATTTCCAGGTAAATCTCGGACACGCCGGCGTCCTCGCTCCCGGCCTCGGCGCGGTGGATGAGACGCTGCGCGATGAGGTCCGCCGCTGGATCGACCGGAAGGATCGCGGGAGCCTCTGCCGCGCCCTCGGCGATACTCGGGGCGACGCGAGATCCCTCACCACGCTGCCGTTCGTCATCGGCCACCGCGACGCGCTCGAGGGCGCTGTTCGTGAGGCGCCATTCGCGGCGCAGGCGAGCCTCGGGCATCTGCTCGCCCTCGATGCCGCTCTGACGGCGCCCGAGCGAGGCCACGTCGTCTACGATCTGGGCGAGGTGCGGGGGCTGGATTACTACACCGGGATGCATTTCGAGCTGTACATCGCCGGAGCTGGACGGGCGGTCGGGGCCGGCGGTCGCTACGACGAGCTGATGCGCCGCTTCGGCCGCCCGATGCCCGCGGTCGGCGTGTCGATCGATCTCGATACGATCGCGGAGGTGGAAGTCTGAGCCGGCTTCGAGTCGCGCTGGCCAAGGGCCGGCTGTTCGAGCCGTCGGTCGACCGTTTCCGGCGGGCGGGGGCGGAGCCATCGGCCGATGCCGGCCGCCGGCTGCTCATCCCCTCGAGCGACCCGACGATCGAGTTTCTCGTCGTCAAGCCGGGCGATGTCCCCGTCTACGTCGAATCGGGCGCGGCCGACCTCGGGATCACCGGAACGGATGTGCTGCGAGAGACGGGAGCCGATGTGCTCGAGCCCCTGGAGTTGGGATTCGGCTTCTGCCGGCTCGTCGTTGCGACGCCGGCGAGCGCGCCCTACCCCGCGCTGCCCGGCGGAATCACCGCGAGAGTCGCCACCAAGTACCCCCGGATTGCGCAGGCGCACTTCGCCGCGATGGGTCGACCGGTGGACATCATCCAGGTGAACGGATCGGTCGAGGTGGCACCGCTGCTCAACCTGTCGCACTGGATCGTGGATCTGGTGGACACGGGAAACACGCTGCGGGCGAACGATCTGATGGAACGGGAAACGATTCTCAAATGCGGGGCAGTCCTCGTGGCCAACCGCGCATCACAGAAGCTCAAACTGGACGCGTACCTGGGACTGATGGAGAGGCTGGAGAGGACGCAGAGGGCGTAGAGGGCGTAGAGGACGCAGAGGACGCAGGAAGGACGCGGAGGACGCGGAGGACGCAGAAGCAGGAATGGTGGCCCAATCCGCTCATTGATCTATCCTCTACCCTTTACGTCTTCTGCGTCTTCTGCGTCTTCTGCGTCATCTTCACCGCCAGCTCGATCGCCGCCCGCATGCTCGATGGATCGGCCGTCCCCGTGCCCGCGATGTCGAGCGCGGTTCCATGATCTGGTGACGTTCTCGGAAAGGGAAGTCCGAGGGTCACGTTCACCGCCCGGCCGAACGCGGCGACCTTGATCGCCGTCATCCCCACGTCGTGATACGGCGCCAGCACCGCATCGAACTCTCCACGCATCGCGCGCACGAACACCGTATCGGCCGGGAGGGGCCCCACCGCGCCGATCGCCCTCGCCGCCGGCCCGAGCACCCGTTCCTCCTCGTCGCCGAAGAGCCCGCTCTCCCCGGCATGGGGATTCACCGCGCACAGCGCGATCCGCGGCGATTCGATCCCCCACCATTCCCTGAGTCCGCGCTCGGTGACCCGCCCCGCCGTGATGATTCGCTCCTGCGTGAGCAGCGCGGGCACGTCGCGGAAGGGGACGTGCGTGGTGACCAGTACCACCCGCAACTCGTCGGCAGCGAGCATCATCGCGACGTCCACGTCACCGGCGAGATGGGCGAGCCATTCGGTGTGGCCTGGATAGGGGAAGCCGGCGAGATGCAGGGCGTGTTTATGGGCCGGCGCCGTCACGATGGCGTCCACCTCGCCCTGGAGCGCGAGCTTTGCGGCGGTCTCGACGGCGTGGCCGGCGATGCGGCCCGCGCGAATGACCCGCTGTCGTTCCCCCGCACCTTCCCCGCTCCCGAGCTTCCAGGTTCCCACCGAAAGCCGATGCCCGGCCGGAATCTCCCGGATTTGCTCGTCAGCGCCGATGAGGGTGACCTCCGCGTCGAGCGGCAGGGCAAGGGCGTGCGCCGTGATCTCGGGTCCGATCCCGCGCGGGTCGCCGAGGGTGATCGCGATGCGAGGTGGGGGGGACATAAAGGTGGGTGCTACGTCCTCACATCCACATACGTGGACAGGCGCAACCGGTCGATGTAGCGCCGGATGGCCAGCTGCTGGCCGAGCTGCTCGCGAATCCGGTCCTTGACGTCCTCGTAGCGCAGATCCCCCTGCGGCCGGCGGCCCATCACCTGGACGACGACGAACTGCTCGCGTCCCGCGTTACCCGGAATGGTAAAGACCGGCGTCACCGACCCCGAGTCCGCGTCGCCGATGATCTTGGCGTAGTTCTCCGGCAGCTTGTCCAGTGGGACGTTTTCCGCCTGTTTCTCGGCCGAAGGATCGTGGTAGCGTCGCTGGAGGGAGTCGAACGACGCCCCCGCGGCGAGCTTGGCCCGCACGGAGTCGGCGCGCTGCCGGGCGGCGGCCACGTGCGCCGAGTCGATATCGGGAATGATGAGAATGTGGCGAGCCTGGACCTCGCCGGGTTGGATCCGCTCCACCTGGATGAGGTGGAATCCGAATGGCGATTCAACCGGATCCGAGACGACACCCGGCTTGAGCATGAAGGCGACGCGCTCGAACTCCGGGACCATGACGCCGCGGCGGAACCAGTTGAGCGAGCCGCCCTGGTCCTTCGAGCCAGGATCCTGGGAAAAGCGCTTGGCGGCCGTGGCGAAGTCCGCTCCCTGGCGGAGCTCGAGGAGGATCGAATCCGCCTTGGCTCGGGCCCGTGCCTTTGCCTCTGGCGAGGCCTGGGGCGTGATCACGATCTGGCGGAATGACAACGTGGCGGGCCGCGACCCGAGGCTTCCCTTCTGCTCGTCGAAGTACTGCTTCATCTCCGGCTCCGTCGGGGGCACCGGCTTGAGCTTGCCGTCGGTCCGCAACTTCTCGATCAGGCGATTCTGGAAGGCCGCCCGTCGCTGCTGGTCCGTCAGCCAGCGGCGGTACTCCTCCGGGGTTTGGAATCCGGCCTTCTTGAGCTCTGCCCGATAGTCCACCTCCGAGGTGAAGTTGGCGCGAACCTTCCGAACCTGCTGATCGACACCGTCGGCGATCTCCTGATCGGTCACCTGGATGGTGGTGTCCCGCTGCGCCTGTTGCACGAGGATTTCTTCGTCGATGATCGACTGGACGAGCTGCTTTCGCAGGGCCGCGAGCGCTTTGGGGTCGCTCGGCAACTGCTGCCCCTGTGACTGCCGGGAAAAGAGCTCCTCATCCACCTGCGAGGCGAGTATCGGCCGGTTGCCGACCACAGCGAGCACCTTGTCGATGACGACGGTGGAGTCGGGAGCCGCGCGGGACGCGCTCGCGCCGGCCGGTGGAGCGGCCGTATCGGCCCGTGGGACAGTAGTATCGGTTGATGGGACCGTGGCGGCGGGCGGCGGCGCGACGGAGTCGGCCGCCGGTGTCGAGTCCCGCTCCTGCGCCGCCAATCCGGCACGCGCCAACGGCGAGAGCGCCGCCAGCGCGAAGACGAGAGTCCAGCCCAAGGCGCAGCCTCGCACAACTATTTCCCTTGCGGCTTGGGGGCCGGCGGCGGCGTAGGCGACGGCGAACGTGGCGCCGCGCCGCCAGGGGGGGGCCCGCCGGGTGCGGCGGCTCCGGGTGCCTGGCCGCCTGGCGCCGGGCCTCCCGGTGTCATTCCAGGAATCGGCGGACCGCCCGGCGCCCGCTGCATGGGCCCTTGCGGAGCAGCGCTATCCGCCTTCGCCTTGATCGCCAGCGCGATCTCCGTGGCGCGGCTGATCCCTGCGGTCTGCAGCTTGTACGGGAGTCGTTGACGCAGCAGCGTCGCGAGCGCCGAGGGGAGCGGACGGAGGCGGCTCTTCCCGCTGATCAGCTGGTCGAAGTATCTCTCGACCTTGAGATCGGCCACCTTGATGCGGTCGCCGATGGCAACCGAGCTGTCGCTCGCCGAGCCCAGATCCATCTCGGACTTGAGTGTATCCAGGTTGGCGCGGTACTTGGTGGTGATAGCTTGCCACTCCTCGCCGGTAAGCCCGACCTTGGCCGAATCCGCTTGTCGAAGCAACAGGACGTTCTGCGTCAGGACACGGGCGAAGCGATTGAGCATCTGGTCGTCGCCCGTCTTCAGCTGCTCGGCGTACTGAGGCGGCAGCGCCCGGACCCAGCGCACGTAGTCGCGCACGGTGAGCTCGCCGCCCTTGTAGTGAACCAGTGCCTTGGTGGAGTGGGCGGCATCCTCGGGCGAGATCGATGCTGCCCGTATTGCCGCCGGCGCGCCCGAAGTGATCTCGAGCTTGTTCAGGAGGGCCAGGCTGTCCATGTAGATCGAGTCGAGCCGGGCTCCCGCCTGACCGGCCAGGTACTTGGCGACCCGCTCGCGTACGTCGGCAAGCGGAGGGCGCTTGATGATGTGGTACCCGAA
This sequence comes from uncultured Gemmatimonadales bacterium, assembly GCA_963722825.1. Lineage (GTDB taxonomy): Bacteria > Gemmatimonadota > Gemmatimonadetes > Gemmatimonadales > GWC2-71-9 > CAVVWJ01. The sequence continues at coordinate 1,290,881 of CAVROI010000003.1, read as the reverse complement.
CGCGGTCTGGACGATGCCGCTGACCTGCCCGGGTGCCAGGGTCCAGGCCGCGCTGTCGAAGGTGACGACGAACCGGCCGCGAGGCGAGGGCGGCAGGTAGCCGCTGTCGACCCGGGATCCCTGGTCGTCGGAGAGTTGCGTGGCCAGCGCGCCGAAGTCCGTGCCGCCGCGGATCTTCTTGAGGACGCCTTCCACCTTCTGGTGGGCCGCCTTCCGGGTCGCCGAATCGGTATTTGGCTTCACCGTGACGAGGATGTGCTGCAGCACCCGCACGTCAGTCTTGCCGTAGACGCTGTCCACCTGGGCCGGGGACACCTCGCTGCGCCGCGCCATCAGCGAATCGTGCCAATGGTTGCCCTTGAGCTCCGAGACCTCCGGCCACAACGCTTCCGCGATGCTGGCGGAATCGGCGGGGAGTTGACCCCGGGCAGCGGCCTGGCCGAACAACGTGTAGTCGACCCACGCGTTTGCGACGAACTCGACCGTCTCGTGATTGATACGGACGCCTTTGCGCGGGGAGGCGACGATCTCCGCGAGCCGCTGCGCGGAAAGCTGCTGCCCGCCGGCCTCCGCCGCCACGTCGGCGTGGGCCGAGAAGAGATCGCGGAAATTGGAGCAGCCGGCCGAACCCAGTCCGATGAGCAGCGAGGGTGCCATTAGGCCGGCCAGGATCACGATACGTCGCATGAATTCTCCGAAAGTTGTTATGCCGCCACGCCGCGCAAGGCGCGAACCAGCGCGGGCACCAACGGCTCACCACCCAGTCGCATCAGCCGCAGGGACAGGGGGACCGTACGCCGCACGTCGGCGGCGAGCTGCACATGGTCGAGCGCGGTCGTCAAGCCGGCGAGGCGCGGCGCCGTGCCCGCTCGAAACGTGAGGCGGGCCTCGTCGCCGCGGACCAGGATATGCTGAAGGCCCAGCGCCGCGCCGAGGACGCGCAGCCTGGCCATGTCGAGCAGCAGCTCCGCCTCGGGCGGCAGCGGCCCGAAGCGCTCGCGCAGTTCGTCTCGCAGCCCATCAATGTCGCCAGACGACGTGACCCGCGCCAGTCGCCGGTAGAGATCCAGTTTGGCGTCGTCGTCGGGAACGAACCCGTCGGATAAGTGAGCGGGCCGGTCGAGCACGACGTCGGGGGGCGCCGGTTGCTCCACCGTTCCCTGTCCCCGCAGCGACCGGACCGTCTCCTCGAGCCAGCGCATGTAGAGGTCGAAGCCCACCGCCTGCGCGTGCCCCGACTGCTCGGCGCCCAGCAGGTTGCCCGCGCCGCGGATCTCGAGATCCTTGAGCGCGATCCGGTATCCGGCGCCCAACTCCGTATGATGCTCGAGCACCTTGAGCCGTTCCTCGGCGTCGGCATCGATCGTGTCGGGCACGAGCAGGTAGCAGTAGGCCCGCCGGTGGCTTCGCCCCACCCTGCCCCGGAGCTGGTAGAGCTGCGCCAGTCCGAAGCGGTGCGCGTCCTGCACCACCATCGTGTTCGCGTTCGGAACGTCGAGGCCCGATTCGACGATCATCGTGCTCACCAGAATGTCCACTTCGCCCGCGACGAACTTCTGCATCACCGCCTCGAGCTGCTCCGCGGCCATCTGCCCGTGTGCGACCCCGACGCGTGCCCGCGGGGCGAGCGCCCGCACCCGCGCGGCGATGGTGTCGATGGTCTCGATCCGGTTGTGGACCATGAAGACCTGGCCGCCCCGGTCGATCTCGCGCGCGAACGCCTCCTCGAGGAGCCCATCGTCCCATGGCTCGACAAAGGTGAGGATCGCCGAGCGGTCGCGTGGCGGGGTCTCGATCAGGGTGAGGTCGCGCAGGCCGGCCAGGGAGAGGTGCAGCGTACGGGGAATCGGGGTAGCGGTCAGGGTGAGGACGTCGACCGAGAGCCGAAGTGCCTTGAGTCTTTCCTTGTGTCTCACCCCGAAGCGGTGCTCCTCGTCCACGATGAGCAGGCCCAGATCGTGAAAGAGGACGTCCTTCGACAGGAGGCGATGGGTGCCGATGACGATGTCCGTGGCGCCGCTGGCCAACCGCTCGAGCGCCGATCGTTGCTCCTTGGCGGTGCGGAACCGCGAAAGCACCTCGACCCTGACCGGGAAGTCGGCGAGACGCTCCATGAAGGTCCGTCCGTGCTGCTCGGCGAGAATCGTCGTCGGCACCAGGAGCGCCACCTGTTTCCCGCCCTGCATCGCCTTGAACGCCGCCCGCACCGCGATCTCGGTCTTGCCGTAGCCCACGTCGCCCACGAGGAGGCGGTCCATCGGACGCGGACGCTCCATGTCCGCCTTCACCTCCCCCGTCGCCTTGCGCTGATCCGGCGTGTCCTCATAGAGGAAGCTCGACTCCAGCTCGCGCTGCCACCGGCTGTCCGGCGGAAAGGCGAACCCCCCGGTGACGGTCCGCCTCGCGTAGAGGTCGAGCAGCTCACCGGCCATCTGACGGATGGCGACGCGAGTCTTCTCGCGCACCCGCTGCCAGCTCGACCCGCCGAGCCGGTGCAACCGGGGGGGAGGGCGGTCGCCGTCTTCGCCCGCGGCGCGGTAGCGCTCGAGCTGGTCCAGCCGGTAGAGCGGGACGTTGAGCCGGTCGCCTCCCTCGTACTCGACGATGGCCACCTCGAGGGTGGACTCCCCCGCCGTGATCGTGTCGATGCCCCGATAAATGCCGATGCCGTGCTCCAGGTGGACGACGTAGTCCCCGACGGTGAGGGTCCCCGTCGCCGCCGACGGCGCGGCCTGACGGTACCGGCGCGAACGGCGGAGGCGCCGGGCCCGCCGGAAGATCTCGTGATCGGTGAGCACCCGGAGCAAAGGCATGACGAACCCGCCGTCCAGCGCGCCGATGGCGAGCGTGGCGCGGACCTGCGCCCGGCCGCCCTCGTCGAGGAGCTCCTCCAGACGCTCGAGCTGTCCTTCGTTGTCGCACAGGATCAGGGTCGGCGGCGGGCTGACGAGGAGGGTGCGCAACCGGTTGAGATCCCGGTCCACCCGTTCCGGAGGAAAGAAACCGAGCTGGAGGTCCACCTGGTCGTCCCGCAGGAGCAGGCGGGGAAAGCCTTCGAGCCGCGCGGCCCACGCCTCCGGCGTCACCAGGATCGTGTCGCGGCTCGGCACTTCCTCGCCCAGCCGTCGCGCGACGTCCAGGTGGTGCTCGGCTTCGCTCCACGCCCGGCGCACTTCGTCGTAATCGGGACCGAAAGCCTCCTCGAGAATCAGGGTGTCGGAAGGGAGCAGATCGAGGAGGGTGAGGCGAGAGGAGATGCCGTCGGCTTCCGCTTCTTCCCTCACCGCGTCCGTGCCCACCGGTAGTACGGTGATCTCGCTCAGCTCCTGCAGTGAGCGCTGGGTGGTCAGGTCGAAGCCGCGGATCGAGGAGATGTCGTCACCCCACCACTCGAGGCGGGCGGGGACCGCCATGCCGAACCCGTACACGTCGAGGATGCCGCCTCGCACGCTGAACTCGGCGACCTCGGTCACGGTGGGAACCCGGCGGTATCCCATTCGCTCGAGACGCCGGGCGACGTCGCCGGGAGGACGCCGCTCGCCCGGCGCGAGAGTCAGTCGCAACCGCTCCAGCGCCGCCGGGACGAGCGTCCGCTCGGCGGTGGCACGCGCCGTCGTGACGAGCACCCGAAGGCGGCCCTGCAGCAGCGCCTCGATTGTCTCGGCACGCTCACCGGCGATCTCGTAATGAGGCTCTTCTTCGCCGAGCGCCTCCCGCTGGGGATAGAGGGCCACGCCCTGGTCGGTGAGGTGCGCGAGATCGGTAAGCCACCGCTCGGCGTCACCCGGCGTCGGGGCGACTACCGCCAGGAGCCGCTGGGGAAATCGCGCCGCGAGCCACGCCGCCAGCACCGCGCCGCTCGAGCCCGGGAGCCCGCCGAGCCGCAGCGCCGCGCCGCGGGCCGGCAGGCGCGCGGCGAGGTCGCGCACGGCAGGCGTCCGCTCAAAGGCGTCCAGCACCGTCGGGAGACTCACGACTCCCTCCGGCGCGGCGCGCTGGCCAGGATCACCTCGACGAGACCGAGCAGGAGCGCGAGCCATAGAAGCGGCCCTCGCAGATCACCTCTCGCCGACGACGAGAAGGCGGCCGCGGCCGCGTCTTCGATCGGCAACATCCTCGCGCCGCGCCAGAGCCTCTTGACCTGGGCATCGGAGGCACGGGCCAACAGCGATTCGCGCCGATCGATATTCGCGCTGAGGGCGCCGACCGTGTCCTCTCCCGCCACGAGGTAGTAGACGCCGGTATCGTGCGGGCGAAAGAGCCCACCACCCTCGACCCGCCATTCGCGCTCTCCCTGGCGCACGCCGGTGACGAGATCCGGCAGCTCGACCGGATCGCCGGTGACCGCATCGGCGAGCGCCACCTCTCCACGCGATAAGCGATTCAGCAGCGCATCCATGAACGGCATGAAACCGGCCGAGACCGGCAAGTCGGTCCACTCCGGTTCGAGCCGGCTTCCGAGCAGGACGACGTTGCCGCTCCTGGCGAGCCACGGCGCGCCGCCCGCCGTCATCAGGACTCCGGTCCGCCCGCTGCCGGTCGGGCGAAGCCGATAGCGCCGCAGGACCCGAATCCGGCCGGCGATGGCGCCACTGTCCGTCGTCGTTGGTACGGTCACCGGCTCGCCGAAGCTCCATCCGACGCCGTGTGCGGCGAGGGCCCGGTTGAGCGCGCCGATACCCGCGGGATCGTCCGGCGGCGTCACGATCGAGCGGCCGCTCGCGAGCCTGCCAACGGTGACCTCGTTGCCTCGCGCGATCCGCCGGTTCGTCTCTAGTACCTCGCATGCAGCCGCGATGTAGCGACTGGCCGAGTCCCAGTTCACGCGCGCCACTGGCGCCACACGAACGACGCCGAGCCGCCGGTTGTCGAGGCGCAACTCATCGGGATCGAGCTCCGCCGTCACCGTCCACCAGCCGGCGGGCGCGGTCGTGACGGGAACGACGGCAGAGCCACCCGGAGTCGCCAGCACCTGCCGGGCGGGGCGATCGCCGAGGCGGGCGGTCACCGGCAGCGCCGTTCCGGAGTCTCCCACCAGCGAGACGGCGATCCGCCCGCCATCGGTGGACCAGGGCTGCGGGCCGGTCGCCAGCGCGGCGATGCCCGTGTTCCGGGCCGGCTTGTCGTCGGGGCGTCCGATAACCAGCGGCACCGGGACCTCGGCCGGCGAAACGGCACTGGCCTGGAGATCGCTCAAGAGCACCACTTCTCCCGGCCTCGACTGGGAAGCGAGCACTTCCACGGCGAGTCCGAGCGAGGTGCCCAGGTCCAGCCGGTACGACGACACGGGCAGCGCATCGAGCTGGCGGCGAAGCGCGGCGGCGTCCCCGCGCCGGGGCTCTCCATCAGCGGTGATGAGCCAGAGGGCGTCGCCGGATGTCGCCCGCGAGAGGACGGCTCGGCCGGCGTCCTGCAGGCGGGTCAGGCGGCTGGTCCCCGCCACGACGGCGCCGCTGCTCGGCGAATTGTCCACGATCAGCACGAGCGCGCCCGGTGCGTGGCTGGACAGACCGCTTCGTGCGATGGTCGGGCCCGCTGCCGCCAGCACGAGGGCGGCGATGAGCACGGTCCGCACGAGGAGCAGTAGCAAATTCTGGAGCTTGAGGCGCCGCAGGTGTTCCTGCGTCGTGGCGATGAGGTAGCGGACCGCGGGGAAGGCAACCGTGGGAGGTTCCCGGCGGGCGAGGAGATGCAGAAGGACGGGGATCGCCGCGCCGGCGAGTCCCGCCAGCGCCCACGGATGCAGGAATTCGATCATGCCACCCGGGAAGAGGTGGAAAGCGCTTGGCGCAGCACAAGGCCGTAGGGCGTGTCCGTCGTCACACGGTGATAACCGATGCCATGCCGGCGGCAGGCGAGCCTCCACTCCGCGACGACCGAGCGGACCGTCTCGCGGTAGGCGCCGGCCCAATCACGTGGCCGCACGACCACCGCGTCACGGCTCTCGGGATCCTCGAACCGCGCCTCGGTCGGCCCGCTCAACACCACCTCGCCGGGATCCATGATGTGGAGGACGGTGACCTGGTGGCCGCGATGGCGGAGGAATCGCAGCGCCTTGAGGGCAAGGGTGCGATCGAGGAGGAGGTCCGAGACGAAAACGACGAGGCCACGCCGCCGGAGCTGCTGCAGCACCCGGCGCAGCGCCGGCTCGGCTGCGGTCCCACGTCCCGCCTCGAGCGAGGCGAGTGTCTCGAGCAGCTGGCGCCAGTGACTCAGGTTCGCACGGGGCGGCAGCACCGTCCGCACATCGTCGTCAAAGGTGATGAGACCGGTCGCATCGCGCTGGCGGAGCAGCACGAGCGAGAGCGCGGCGATCAGGCGTTGCGCGTACGCGAGCTTCGGGAGGACGCTGTCGGGCGAGCCCGTCCAGCCCATGGAGCGGCTCGCGTCGCACACGACCATGGCACGCAGATTGGTTTCTTCCTCGAACTGCTTCACATACAGGCGGTCATTGCGGCCCAGGATTTTCCAATCGACGTGCCGGACGTCGTCGCCCGGCTGGTACATCCGGTGTTCGGCGAACTCCACGGAGAAGCCACGGCGGGGGGAACGATGGAGGCCTGCGAGAAACCCTTCGACCACGCCCTCGGTCATCACCTCGATCCCGCCCAGCTTCGCGACCTCGAACGGGTCGAGCAGATCGAGCCGGTCCCGGCTGGGGGAGACGGAGGGCGGTGGCATAAAGGGCGCAACGTACGTGGCTGGAAGAGGGAAATCAACGCGCCTGCCTCGGGAGCGCGGGGCCCCTCCCCATCCGGAGGCACCGCTGTCATCCACCAGCGACACCTGGAGTCGGCGGACCTCGGAGGGGTAAAGGCCAAAGGTTTACTCCGGCGCATCTTATGCCGATACCACAGGATGGCACACCGTCTGCTGATCTGTGAGAGATTCCGACTGAAGGCCTGGAGGGGTCATGTTCCTCACGTTGGGGTGGATGCTGCTCGCCGGCCTTCCGCTTCCCACGCCAATCCCGCGCTCGGCTCTCCCCGCCATTTCGCCCAAGGTGGAGGGCCGCGTGACCGTGTGGACCGACCGCGACGACCCCTACCCCCGGGGCGGCGCGGCCCGGATCTACCTGAGCGTGGACGAGCCGGCATACGTCTCGGTGTTCCGGGTGGATACCGACGGGCGGATCCGGGTGCTCTTCCCGCGGGAGCCGTGGGGCGACAACTACGTACAGAACCGGCAGACCTTCGAGGTGGCCGGAGGCCGGGGCGGCCATTCCTTCATCGTCGACGACTATCCCGGCGTCGGATATCTCTTCGCCGTCGCCTCGCCCGACCCCCTGGACTTCGGCGACCTCACCCGGGGCGACTATTGGGATTACCGGTCGATCGACGGCGGACGCATCCAGGGCGATCCCTATGTGACCCTGACCGACCTGGCCGCGAGGATGGCGCCCAACGGAGACTACGATTACGACGTCGTCCCCTATTACGTTGAGCGTCACTACGACTATCCGCGGTTCGTCTGCTACGATTGCCACGCCTACGCGAGCTATTCGGAATGGGATCCGTACCGAACCTCGTGCTCCCGTTTCCGCGTAGTGATCCGTGACGACCCGCGCTATTACCCGTACCGCTACGGCGGAGGGCGAAACGTCGTGCCCGACCGGTCGCTCCACCCGGGTCCGCGCTATCTCTTCCGCGACGCCGAGCCCGGGAGCGACTACGTCACCCGGGTACCCGGCCGCGAGAACGGCCGGCAGCGGAACCTCGGCGACGACGATCGCGGGCGGACCAGCGAGGATATCGGCGGGCAGGGCTCGGTGCCCACACCGGGCTTGTCTTCGCTGCGGCGGCCGGGCCGAACCGAGGCCAGGCCGGAGCTCTCTCCGGCGCGGCCGCTCATCGAGGAGCGCCAGCGCCGCAAGGAAGAGCAGCAGCGCCGGGGCCGCGACGACACGAACCGCGCCGCGCCGGAGGGCCTCACGCCCGCGCCCGCGCCACAAAGCACCGGTGAGCCGGAGCTGAGGCGCAGACGTCCGTGACGGTTCCAGACTACGCTACCCACTCGGGGACTCCCATCGCATGCGCCGTCTCACCCTGCTCGGCTTCCTCCTCGCCACCAGCTCTCTCGCCGCCCAGACCACCTCTCCGCTAGCGCGCGCCGTTGCCAGCATCACGCCGGCCGACGTCGCGCGCCGTATCGGCATCATCGCCGACGACTCGATGATGGGCCGGGACACGCCGAGCCGCGGACTCGAGCTGACCGCGAAGTACGTCGCCGACCAGTTCAAGAGCTTCGGGCTCACGCCGGGCGGCGACTCGGGATCCTGGTTCCAGCGATATCCGATCACCCGGCGGCGGCTCGATCTTGCCGGCTCGCGCGTGATCTTCGAGGCCGGCGCCGCGGTCGACAGCGCTTCGCTCACTCGCGCCGCGAGGCTCGTCTCGGGGCCGGCGCCCGAGGGACCGCTATCGGGCCCCGCGCTCCTCGTCGGTGGCGCACTCACGCCGGACGCGGTCAGCCGATTGGCGCTCAAGGACAAGCTCGTCCTCTATCCGGTGGATTTCTCGAAGCCGCTACCGGAGAGTCCCACTCGGGTCATCCGCGCCCTGCGCCTCGCGGGCAGTCGCGCGGTCGTCATGCTCTCCAACCTCGATTCGGCCGCATTCGCGGCGCGCCTGCCCCGGAGTGCACGCGAACGGGCCGGCGCGGAGGTCGAGCGGCGACTGCCGCCGGTGATCGAGGTGGAGGAGGGCGCCGTCGCGGGAGCGCTCCGCGCCGCGGGCGTGGACCCCGCCGCGGTCCGGAAGGCGACTCAGCCGGTTTCCCGCGTGGTGCCTGGGCTCCGGCTGCGAGTGGAGCTGGTCGACTCGATTCTGGCATCGCTCACCGCACCCAACACGGTGGGCATCCTCGAGGGCAGCGACCCCAGGCTCAAGCGCGAATATCTCGTCTTCTCCGCGCACATGGATCACATCGGCATCACCCCGGGCAAGACCGACAGCATCAATAACGGCGCCGACGACGATGGCTCGGGCACCGTGGGCGTCATCGAGCTGGCGGAGGCGCTGAGCCGGCCCGGGGCGCGACCGAAGCGGTCGATCATCTTCCTCACCGTAAGCGGAGAGGAGAAGGGACTCTGGGGCAGTCGGTACTTCAGCGAGCACGCCCCCGTTCCGCTGGACAAGGTGGTGGCCGACCTCAACATCGACATGATCGGCCGGAACTGGCCAGACACCATCGTGGCCATCGGGAAAGAGCACTCCGACCTTGGAGCCACGCTGGAGCGGGTCAACGCCGCCCACCGCGAGCTGGGCATGACCGCCATCGACGACCAGTGGCCCGACGAGCGGTTCTATTTCCGCTCGGATCACTACAACTTCGCCCGGAAGGGCGTGCCGATTCTCTTCTTCTTCAACGGGGTCCATCCCGACTACCACCAGGTCACCGACTCGCCCGATAAGATCAACAGCGAGAAGGAATCGCGGATCCTCAAGTTGCTCTTTTTCCTCGGGCAGGACATCGCCAACGCGTCCACGAGGCCGGCGTGGAAGCCGGAGAGCTACCGGGAGATCGTGGAGGGCGAAGAATGAGCGAGGCCGTGGCCGATTTCCCGGTGGGCTGGTCGTGGGCGGAAACATCGTCATCCCGCACCTGCGGCGGGCGATGCGCCGGCCGGAGGAGCTCGAGACGTCCCGGTGACGTGCACCAGTAATACGCCCGCCAGAATGAGTGCCGCCCCGACCGCCTGAAGCGGCCGGGGACGTTCACCGAGCATCACCGCCGCCCCCGCCACCGCCACCAGTGGTGTGAGGCACATGTAGATCACGGTGCGGCTCGGTCCTACCACCTGGACGCTTCGGTTCCAGATGAGATAGGCAAGCACCAGCGACAGGAGGGTGGCGTACGCGAGCGCCCCCCATCCCGCCGGCCCGACCCGTCCCCAATCCATGCGCACCAGATCGGGAGCACCGGCGAGCATGAGCCCCGGGGCACCGGCGACCGTCGTTACCATCGTGACCCGGAGCGGCGTGAGGCCCGGCGGAAGCGACCGCAGGCCCAGCGTGTAGGCGGCCCAGCAGAACACCGCGCCCAGTGTCAGCAGATCGCCGGCCCGCTGGCCTTGTCCCAACCCGCCCTTGCGGGCGAGAACCACCAACACCACTCCGGCCGTCGCCACGAGGATGCCGCCGATGACGCGCGGACGTACCGGCTCGAGCCCGAGGGCGGCCGCGAGGAGGGCCACGATCGACGGCATCGAGGCGAGGATGAGCGCGCTGTTCGAGGCGCTGGTCCGGGCGAGCCCCGAGATGAAGCCGAGCTGATACAGCGTGTTCCCGACGACGCCGAGGACGATGAGGCGCCGGAGGGCACCGGCCGGCGGAGGATCGTCGCCACCCTCGATGCGCCGTACCAGGGGCACCAGGAGCGCACTCGCGATCGCGAACCGGATCGCCGTGAACGCCAGCGGCGGAAAGACCGCGAAGGCGGACTTCGTGATGCTGAAGTTGAGGCCCCAGATGAGGCAGACGAGCAGCATGCCCAGGTCTGCCGAAGGCGCAGAAGAGGCAGAGGACGCAGAGGACGCAGAGGCTCGAGTGGGGGATGGTCCGGCGGGCGGTCTGGTCACGCCGGAAGAGTAACACCCCAGCCTAGACTTCCTCCGCCACCTCTGCGCCCTCTGCGCCCTTATATTCTCCACCATGTCTCAATCGCGCATTCGCAATTTCTGCATCGTCGCTCACATCGATCATGGCAAATCCACCCTCGCCGACCGTCTGATCGAGGCCACCGGAGCAGTCGAAAAGCGCCAGATGCGGGAACAACTCCTCGACACCATGGATCTGGAGCGCGAGCGCGGGATCACGATCAAGCTCAACGCCGTCCGGATGAGCTACACCGACCCGACCGGAGGGACGTACGAGCTCAACCTCATCGATACGCCGGGGCACGTGGACTTCACCTACGAGGTGTCCCGCTCGCTCGCGGCGTGCGAAGGGGCGATCCTGGTGGTGGACGCGTCACAGGGGGTCCAGGCGCAGACGCTGAGCAATCTCTTTCTCGCGATGGATGCCGGGCTCGAGATCATCCCCGTGCTCAACAAAATCGACCTCCCCGGCGCCGAGCCCGAGAAGCGCGCCACCGAGATCATGGACCTGATCGGGGCCAAGCGCGAAGAGATCCTGGCCGTCTCCGCGAAGGACGGCACCGGGATCCCCGAGCTGCTCGAGGCGATCATTTCCCGTGTGCCGCCGCCCCGAGGCCGCGCCTCGGCGCCGCTCCGCGCCCTCATCTTCGATTCGTACTACGACCGCTATCGGGGCGCCGTTCCGAGCATCCGTGTAGTGGACGGCGTGGTCCGGGAGGGGATGGAGATCGCCTTTGGCGCTCATCCGGACGACCTCTATCACGTCGACGAGGTCGGCTATCTCCAGCTCGGCCAGCACCCCTCGCACGAGCTGTCCGCGGGAGAGGTGGGGTATCTCGTGGCCAGTCTCCGCGACGTGCGCGATGCCCGCGTGGGCGACACCATCCTCGACGCCCATGAGCGCGCGAGCGAGCTGCTGCCCGGATACCGCGAGGTCAAGTCGATGGTCTTCGCAGGACTGTACCCGACCGAATCCGACCAGTACGAGGGGCTGCGCGACGCGCTCGAGAAATTGCGGCTCAACGATGCGAGCCTGCAGTACGAGCCGGAGTCCTCCACCGCCCTCGGCTTCGGGTTCCGCTGCGGCTTCCTCGGGCTTCTCCACATGGAAATCGTGCAGGAGCGGCTGGAGCGGGAGTTCAATCTCGACCTGATCAGCACGGTGCCGACGGTGGAGTATCATGTCTACCGCACCGATGGAGAGATGCTCCTGCTGGAGAATCCCAGCAACCTCCCCGATCCGGCCGAGATCGTCCGGATCGAGGAGCCGTACGTAAAGGCGCGGATCATGGCGCCGGCGGAGTACATCGGCGGAATCATGCGGCTGGGTCAGGAGCGGCGGGGCGTGTACAACGGCATGCACTACATCGATACCGCCCGGGTCGAGTTCGACTTCGAGTTTCCCCTCGGCGAGATCGTCCTCGACTTCTACGACAAGCTCAAGTCCCTCAGCCGAGGCTACGCGTCGCTCGACTACGAGATGGCGGGCTACCGCGAGTCTGATCTCGTGAAGCTCGACATGCTCATCAATGGCGATCCGATCGACGCCTTCGGCGTGATCATTCATCGCGAGAAGGCGCAGGAGTGGGGCCGGAAAGTCGCCGAGAAGCTCAAGGAGCTCATCCCCCGGCAGCTCTACTCGGTGGCGATCCAAGCGGCGATCGGGAACAAGATCATCGCGCGCGAGACGATCTCCGCGTTCCGCAAGGACGTCCTCGCCAAGTGTTACGGCGGGGACATTACCCGGAAGCGCAAGCTTCTCGAGAAGCAGAAAGAGGGGAAGAAGCGGATGAAGCAGATCGGCGCGGTGGAGATCCCCCAGGAGGCGTTCCTGGCCGTGCTGCAGGTGGAATGAGGACGGCGGCCACATCTCCCCTTCGCCCTTCACCCTTCACCCTTCACGGACCTTGGTCATCCAGACCGCGTTCCTGGGCGACGTGGTCCTGACCACCCCGCTGCTGTCGGCTCTGGCGGCGCGGCACGGCCCCCTCGACGTGGTGACGACGCCGGCGGCGGCAGCGCTCCTCGAGGGACACCCCGCGGTCGCCGAGGTGGTCCGGTACGACAAGCGTGGCACCGACGCGGGACTCGACGGGCTCTGGCGCCTCGGGCGACGGCTCCGCCGCCGGCGATACGCGCGAGTCTATCTTCCCCATCGATCGCTGCGGTCCGCCGCGCTCGCGCTGCTCACCGGCGCCGCCGAGCGGACGGGCTTCGCGGACGGGGCTGGCGCGATAACTTATACCAGGCGGATCGCACGTCCGCGCGGCGGACACGAGACGCACCGATTGCTCGCGCTCGCCGGCCCATTGTCCGAGCCTCCGGGAAAACCGACCCTGGCCTTGAGTGCGGCGGATCGAGCCGCGGCCGGCGCATGGATGCGTGATCGGGGGGTGCCTCCGGGCTTCCTGGCGGTCGCGCCCGGCTCCATCTGGGGCACGAAGCGGTGGCCGTACTACGCCGAGCTCGCCGCGACGCTCAACCTGCCCATCGTCGTCGTGGGCGGGCCGGAGGATGCACCGCTGGCTGCCCAGGTGACCGGTGCGGCGGAGGGCCGCTCCTGGAGTGCCGCGGGAACCCTGGATCTCCGGGCTTCCGCCGCGCTGCTGGAACATGCCGCGGTGCTGGTGACCAACGATTCCGCTCCGCTTCATCTCGCCACGGCCGTCGGCACGCCGGTCGTCGCCATCTTCGGCCCGACCGTGCCCGAGTTCGGGTTCGGCCCCCAGGGGCCGCAGGACGCGGTCGTGCAGCAATCCGGGCTTCCCTGCCGGCCCTGTTCGTCGCACGGGCCGCGGGTCTGCCCGCTCGGGCACCACCGCTGCATGCTGGAGTTGTCGGTCGAGCGAGTGGCGGCAGCGGTGAGGGGCATTTCAGGCGTGGAGGCGCCGCGTGCGATTCGCACTGGGGATTGACATCGGCGGGACAAATCTCGTGGTGGGCAGCGTTGCCGAGGACGGCAGCGTGCTCCGCGCCATGGGAACCGAGGCCACCCACGCCGAGGCAGGCGCCACCGCGGTGGTGGATCGGCTCGTGGCGCTGGCAGAGCGCGCGATCGCGCAGACGAGGCGGGAAGTACCCGGGGCGGAGATCGTCGGCGTGGGGGTCGGCGCCCCGGGCCCGCTCGACACCAAGAGCGGCGTGGTCCTGCTGACGCCGAATCTCGGCTGGGTGAACATGCCGCTGCGCCAGATCATCCACGACCGGCTCGGGCTGCCCGCGGCGCTCGACAACGACGCCAACTGCGCCGTGCTGGGCGAATGGTGGGTGGGCGCCGCCCGGGGGGCGCGCCACGCGATCGGCATTACCATCGGCACCGGCATCGGTGGCGGACTCGTGCTCGACGGCAAACTCTACCATGGTGCGTCGGACGTGGCGGGAGAGATCGGCCACACGACGATCGACACGGAGGGCCGCCGCTGCAAGTGCGGCAACTACGGCTGTCTCGAGGCTTACGCCTCCGGTCCGAACATCGCGATGCGGGCCATCGAGGCGCTGGAGGCGGGCGCGGAGAGCCGGCTGCCCGGCCTCGTGGGCGGTGACCTGCAGAAGATCACCGCGCAGACGGTGTACGAGGCGGCGCAGGGAGGCGACGAGCTCGCCCTCGAGGTCGTGAACGACACGGCGAAGTTTCTGGGCGCGGGCATCGCGAATCTGCTCAACATCTTCAACCCGGAAGTGGTGGTCGTGTGCGGCGGCGTTACTCTGGCCGGCGATCACCTCTTCGTGCCGCTCCGCCGCGAGGTCGCCCGACGCGCCTTCAAGCCGGCCGTCCAGGCCTGCCGGATCGTTCCGGGTGAGTTGATCAACACCGCGGGTGTCTACGGAGCCGCCCGGGTCTTTCTGGACCAGACGGGGGCGGGTGCCTAAGGTCGGCATCATCGGGTCCCTCGTGTGGGACCTCATCTACGGCCGGGACCCGCTCGCGCCGCCGCTGGAAGAGTGGGGCGGCATCGCCTACGCGCTCGGCGGCCTCGACGCGAGCCTGCCACCCGGCTGGGAGATCGTCCCGCTCATCAAGGTGGGCCGCGATCTCGCGGCTCAGGCCCAGGACCTCCTGCGGGGCCTCGAGCGACTGACGCCGGGCGGCCGATGCATCGAGGTTCCCGCGCCGAACAACCGGGTGGTATTGCACTACAACTCGAGCGAGCGACGCTGCGAGCGGATGTCGGGCGGGGTTCCCGGCTGGACCTGGCCGGAGTTGGGCCCGATGGTGCGGGACCTGGACGCGATCTACCTGAACTTCATTTCCGGATTCGAGCTGTGCCTCGGCACGGCGCAGGCGCTCAGCCACGGCTTCGGCGGCCCGATCTACGCCGATCTGCACAGCCTCTTCCTGGGCATGCAGCAGGACGGTATGCGCGTGCTCCAGCCCCTGGCCGACGCGCCGGCATGGTTCGGCTGCTTCGATATGGTTCAGCTCAACGAGGACGAGATGCGCCAGCTCTCCCCAGACCCGCTCTCTCTCTCCGCTCAGGCGCTCGGCGCCGGGGTCGACCTGCTCGTGGTGACGCTGGGCCCGCGAGGGGCGGCCTACGTGGCCGCGCCGGGGTTCGACGGTCTGCGGGTGAGCGGCGCCGAGACCGGCGACTCACCCGCGGCGCGAACGGCGCTCATCCCGGGAGCGCCGGTCGACGCGCTCGATCCGACCGGGTGCGGCGACGTGTTCGGCGCGGCCGCCTTCGCGCGGCTCCTGGCCGGGGAAGACGTGGAGACCGCGCTGCGCCACGCGACGGCCATGGCCGGCCGCAACGCGGTGCTCCGCGGCGCCGGGGGTCTCGCCCGACACCTGCGCGGCGAGTTGCTCGTTCCGTGACCCGAGTCATCGAGATCCCGTCGCATCTCGACGACCGGTCGTTCGAGCAGTTTGCCGCGGGCTTCGACGCCTGGCCGCCTCAGGACAAGCTGCTCTTCGACGCCCGCGGCGCCCAGTGGGCGTCGCCATACGGATTGATCGGCATGCTCACGGCCGGCCAGGCGCTGGCCGAGGCGCGCCGGGAGCGCCCGCTCTTCGCGGTCCCCACCAGCGCGGAGGTGAAGTCGTACTGGTCGCGGATCGGTTTCTTCCGATACGCCGCCGATCTCTTCGAGCTCCACGGGAAGGTGCCCAAGGCGTCGGCCTCCGGCCCGTCGGACGCGCTGCTCGACGTGACGCCGGTCCGGGCCATGGAGGACGTGCACGAGGCCGTCAACCGGATTTCGGAGACCGCCGCGCGCATTCTCCGAGCCGAGCTCGGGCTCGAGCGCACGGCAACCGGCCGGTTCAGTATGGCGCTTTCGGAGGCATGCCAGAATATTGTTGAGCACGCCGGCACAGGTGGATGGGTCGCGGCACAGACGTATACCTTTCGCCGCCGGCTCGGGCGCCGGGTGGCGGTGATTGCCGTGAGTGACGCGGGCATCGGCTTCCGGCGCTCCCTGGAGAGCACGCACGCCAAGCGATTCGGCGAGCGATGGGGCGACGGGGCGGCGCTCGAGGCGGCGCTGATTCAGAACGTGAGCCGGTTTCGCGACCCCGGCCGGGGACAGGGATTCCGGCAGATCAAGCCGTTCCTGGACAAGTGGGAGGGTAAGATCTCGATCCGCAGTGGAACCGCGCGGCTCGCGATCGTGCCGGTGTGGGATGAAGACGTGCCCTTGAGCGAACACCTTCCGTTTTTCCCCGGAGCCCAGGTGCAGATCAGTATTCCCGCGCCCGAAGCCGAGTCGCGATGATCGAGACGATTCGCATCGGCACCCTCCTGCGTGAGACCGCCGCGACCCCGTATCGCAATCTGATCACTCGTCCCACCGGCGCCGCCGTCCGCGACCGCATCGAGGCGGCGCTTGCCGACTCGAACTGCGCCACGGCCATGCTCGATTTCTCGGACATCGAGCTGCTCGACTTCAGCTGCGCCGACGAGGTCGTCGCCAAGCTGCTCCTGGCCGGCATCGACCGCGGCGGCCGGGTGGTCGTGCTGCAGGGGCTGCGCGAAGACCAGCACGAGGCGATCGAGCAGGTGCTCATCCACCACGGTCTCGCCATGGTGGCCGTCTCGAGCGCCGACGGGGTCGGCATGCCCCAGCTCATCGGATGGGTGACCGCGGACGCGCGCGAGGCGTTTGCGTGCGCCTGCGAGCGAGGTGCGCTGCGGCCGGGCCAGCTCGCCGCCGCGCTCGGGTGGAGCGAGTCGAGGAGCCGTGAGGCGCTCCGAACGCTTCTGGCGCACCGGCTCGTCAGGACGGAGGGCGAGTTCTACTTCCCGATCACCATCGCATGACGGCGCGCCGGCCGGGACTCTCCACCACCGCGATTCACGGCGCCATCCACCGCCGAGCCGACTGGTCCCCGGTCGCCCCCGCGCTCGTGCAGAGCAGTACCTTCGCGAACCCGATCGATTCCGACGAAGCGATCATCTACAGCCGGTACGGCAACAATCCCAACCAGGTATCGCTCGCCAGCAAGTACGCCCTGCTCGAGGGAGCGGAGGCGGCGGTGTTCCTTTCGAGCGGCATGGGCGCAACGGCGCTCGCGCACCTGGCCGTGCTCCGTCCCGGCGACCATCTCATCAGCAGCAACCTGATCTACGGCGGCACCCAGGCCCTCTTCGACCAGCAACTGGGACGGTTCGGCATCGAGCTCACCTACGTCGCGCCGGACAAGCCGCGGGCCTGGCGAAAATCGGTGCGGAAGTCCACCCGGGCCATCTTCGTGGAAACGCCCACCAATCCCCTCGCTCGCCTGGTCGATCTCGGGCCGGTGGCGCAGGTGGCGCGGGAATTCGGCCTCGCCCTGCTGGTCGATGCGACGTTCGCCAGTCCGATCAACTTCCGGCCCCTGGAGCACGGAGCCGACGTCGCCATCACCAGCGCCACCAAGTACCTCAACGGCCACAGCGACGTCGTCGCCGGGGCCGTCGCGGGCTCGGCATCCGTCGTCGAGGAGGTCATTCGGCTCATGCAGCTGTGGGGCCAGTCCATCGATCCGCACGCCGCCTGGCTGGTGGACCGCGGCATGCGGACCCTCGCGTTGCGGATGGAGCGTCACAACGCCAACGGCATGGCGGTGGCCCGATGGGCCGAAGGGCATGCCGCAATCGCCAAGGTGCACTACCCGGGACTGCAGGCTCACCCGGATCATGACCTGGCGCGGGAGGTGCTCGACGGCTTCGGGGGGATCGTGGGTCTCGAGCTCAAGGGAGGCCCCAGGGCAACGACCAGAATGCTCGAACGGCTCAAGCTGATCATCCACGCCCCCAGCCTCGGCGGCGTCGAGACGCTGGTCTCCGAGCCGCGCCGCACGTCGCACAAGGGCTCGAGCCCCGACGCCCGCGCGGCTCTGGGCTTTCCGGACGGCTTCCTGCGCGTGAGCTGCGGCGTGGAGGACGCGAAGGACATCATTGCCGACCTGGAGCAGGCGTTGAAGTAGGCTATCTTCCCCTCCGTGATCCGTCTCTCCCACGTCTACAAGTCGTATCCCAACGGTGGCCTCGCGTTGAAGGATGTGTCCTTCCGGGTGAACCGCGGCGAGTTCGTCTTCCTCACCGGGCACTCGGGCGCCGGCAAATCCACGATCATGAAGCTCCTCTTTGCCGAGCAGAAGCCGACCACGGGAGAAGTGCGGGTCTCGGGCTACAACGTGAGCACCCTTCGCGTCGATGAGATTCCCAAGTTGCGGCGTCGGCTCGGCATCGTGTTTCAGGACTTCCGCCTCCTCGAGGACCGCACGGCGGCGGAGAACGTCGCATTCGCGCTCGAGGTCACCGGCGCGCGCGGCGATACGATCGCGGCACGGGTCACCCGCGTGCTCACGCAAGTGGGCCTCGCGGCAAAGAGCCGGGCGTATCCTCGGGAGCTCTCCGGGGGCGAACAGCAGCGCGTCGCGATCGCGCGCGCCCTGGTGAACGATCCCGCCATTCTCGTGGCGGACGAGCCCACCGGCAACCTCGACGAGCGGGCCACCCGCGGCGTCTTCCAGCTCCTGCGGGACATCAACGCCGGCGGCACCGTCATCGTCATGGCCACGCACGACCTCGATCTCGTCCGCCAGGCAGCCTATCGCACGATCGAGCTCCGTGATGGAGGCGTGGTGTACGACAGCATCGTCGACGACGCCGATGGGGCGGAACCGGCGGTCGCGGAATGAGGCTGCTGGGGCGGGAGGCGCTGCTGTCGTTCCGGCGGGCGCCGCTGCTCTCCGCGCTCTCGGTCACGACCATCGCCTTCTCGCTGTTCACCCTGGGCCTGTTCGGCCTGGTGGCCATCAACCTGCGTGAGGCGCTGCGGGGTCTCGAGGAGCGGGTCGAGATCGTGGCCTTCGTGCTGCGCGGGACGCCCGCCGAGACCATTACGCTCGCCACCCAGGACATCGCCGCGTTTCCCGAGGTCAAGGAGGTCACCTTCATCACCGAGGCCCAGGCGCTGGAACGCGCGCGGGCGGAGCTCGTCGAGTTCAAGGACGCGTACCGCGACCTCCAGGTGAATCCCCTGCCGGCGTCGATCGAGGTGCGGCTCAAGGAGGGATACCGCGACGCCGCGACGGTGGAGCGCGTGGCCCAGCGCCTCCGGGGGTTCGGCTTCGTGGACGACGTGCGCTTCGGGCGGGAATGGGTGCAGAAGCTCGACCACCTGCGAAATGTCACGGGAGTGGTCGGCCTGGTCATCGGTCTCGCCTTCGCCGGCGTGGCGGTCGTGATCATCGGCGTCACCATCCGCCTCACCCTGCTCCAGCGGGCCCGTGAGATCTCCATCATGCGGCTGGTCGGCGCCACCAACTGGTTCATCCGCGGGCCATTCCTCCTCGAAGGGGCGCTCAAGGGACTGCTCGGCGGCCTCCTCTCGCTCGGACTCTGCTACGCGGGGTACGTCCTGTTCCGCGATCACAGCGGCGGGGCCTTCGCGGGCTTGATCTTCTTCCGGCCGGAGCAGCTCCTGTACATCGTGCTGTTCGGCGTCCTCCTCGGCCTCGTGGGCAGCCTGGTGAGCGTGGGACGGCATCTCAGACATGTCTGAGAAGACGCAGAGGGCGCAGAAGACGCAGCGGACGCAGAAATCCCAAGCCTCTCTCTTCGGCGCCCTCTGCGTCTTTTGCGCCCTCTGCGTCCCTTGCATCCCCTTGCACGCCCAGGGCGACCCCGAGGTCGAGCAGAGCCGGCGCCGGCTCGAGGAGATCCGGCGCGAGCGAGACCGCCTCCAGGAGCAGCAGCAGCGCCTGCAGGGGCAAGTCCACGACGTTCACGACGAGCTGAGCAATCTCGAGCGGCAGCGCGAGTCCACCCAGCGCATCGTGAACGAGATCGAGCGCCAGATCGGCGGCCTCGCCTCGCAGCTCGACCGGTCGAGCGCCGAGCGGATCCTGGCGGAAGACAATCTGGCCGACCGGCGGGCGGTGCTGGAGCGGCGCCTCGTCGACATCTACAAGCGCGGCCGCCTGTACACCTTCCAGGCCCTCTTCGCCGCGGAGTCCTTCGGCGATCTGCTGAGCCGGTACAAGTACCTCTATCTCACGAGCCGGCAGGACCGCGCCCTCGTCAACGACGTCGAAATCCTCCGCAACCGCGTCGTGAGCGAGCGCAACACCATTCTCAACGTGCGCGACCAGCTCGCCCGAACGAGGGAAGAGCGGGAGGCGGAATACGCGAAGTACACCGATCTCGCGCGGGCCCGCGAGCACCGGCTCCAGTCGCTCCAGCAATCGGCCCGGAACACCGAGCGGCGCCTCACGGTCCTGCAGAAGGACGAAGCGCGGCTCAACGGCCTGCTCGCCGCCCTGGAGCGCGCCCGGCGGGACGAGGCCGCGCGCGGCGTGGTGCGCGGCGGGGTCAGCGCGCCGGGCTCACTGACGACCGCCGACATCGGCAAACTCGACTGGCCGGTGGAGGGGACGATCGTCTACCGATTCGGTCGTGACACCCTGCCGAGCGGCGGCATCATCCGGTGGAACGGGGTGGGCATCGCGGCCGCGGTGGGCACGCCGGTCAGGGCCGTGGAGGCGGGGAAGGTGCGACTGGTCGGGCAGTTCGGCACGTACGGACTGACCATCGTCCTGGAGCACGGGAACGGCTATTACTCCATCTACTCGCACCTGCAGGCCGCAAGCGTGAAACTGGGAACGACGGTCGCCAAGGGAGACGCGCTCGGCACGGTCGGGGGGGAAAACTCGGATTATGGACCGCACCTGCACTTCGAGATCCGGGGCGAGAACCAGGTGGCGCTGGATCCGACCGAGTGGCTCAGGAAGCGGTAGCCGGAACCTCCCTCATTCCGCCCGCCCGATCCGTTCTCCCGACTGCAGCTTGCCCCGCATGAGGGCCGCCTCGACCAGAGCGAAGAGATCGTCGGCCTGGGTGACGGCTGGATGGGGATACGACGCGATGCCGGCGCTGAACAGCGGCCGCCCGCCGCTCTCCAACGGAAGCGCGGCCAGGCGTTCCTGCATGCGCAAGACGGAGCGGACCGCGCCGTCGCCGCCGGTCTCGGGAAGCAGGATGGCGAACTCATCTCCGCCGTACCGCACCACGTAATCGGGGAGGCGCAGCTCTCTGCGGAGCCTGGCGCCGACCTCGCGCCGGAGCGGCTCGCCGTTACCATGCGGTGTGCCGCCGCCGTTGGCAGCGGCGGTGGCCTGCACGTCGAGCAGCACAAAGCTGAAACCGAGGGAATACCGCCGGGCGCGCTCGAATTCCTCCTGCAACCGGCGATCGAGGCCATCGGGAACCGCGGTCTCCACTTGATCGGATGTCGGCGACGCCGAGGCGCCGTCGAGCGCCTGCGCGGCGGCCTGTGCGAGACTGGAGGCGATTTCGATCTGAGCCGGGCTCAGCGCCTGATGCGAGTCGCGCCGCCGCATCAGCAGCACGGCGGGAACGGTCTCGTACCGGAGCACCGGGAGTGCGATGGCCCCGGCCAGGCCGCCAGGCCCGTTCTCCCCTCGCCCCTGCTGGATGGGAACCGGCCGACGGGTGCGGATGGCCTCCCTGATTTCGGGATGGGCGGCCAGATCGATGCGTGCCTGTTCGACGCAGCGGGGATCGATGTCGGCCAGGACCCGCCCCTCCGCGGCGCCCGGGGCCGTGACCACGTACGAGCATTGCGCCAGCGAGAACGCGCGGGACAACCGACGGACGAGCGCGACGACGATCTCCTCCGGTTGCAGCATCGTGCGCGCCTCGGCGACCAGATCGCGGAGCGTCTCTCGAACCTCCATCTCGTAGGGGGTTCGCCGCGGAGCCTGGCGGTCGCGAATCCTCGCCTGGAGGCGCGCGCAGAGCTCCGGGAAATGCACCGGCCCGGCCAGCACGTCGTCCGCGCCGAGCGCCAGTGCGAGGCCCACGGCATCCGGATCGGGCGCGGCGAAGAGCACGATGCGAGGAGGCTCGATGCCGCCAGATTCGAGCAGCGCGGCCAGCCGGGCGTCGTGCGCGTCGGGGAGAGTAATGAGAACGGCGTCGGGCGGGAGCAGCGCGGAAGACCCTGCGTCCTCGCTGACCTGGAACCCACCCCGGGTGAGCGCGCGCTCCAAGCCGGCCGGACGCGCGGCCGCCTCGCCCGCGAGATGGAGACGCGGCCGTGCGAGCGGCACGGGAAGTGAGCCGTTCGTCACGTGTTCGTGAGGTGACAATGCGTCAGACCGTCAGATCCGACCTGCTCGGCGCTCATGTTTCCACCCAAGGTGGCGTGGCGATGGCGCCCGCGCGAGGCACGGCGATAGGAGCCACTGCGATCCAGGTATTCACCAAGACCCCCAACCAGTGGCGAGAACCCGCGGTTACGACCGAGATCCAGACCGCGTTCCGACGGGAGGTCGATCGAAGCGGGATAACAAGTATAGTGGCGCATGACTCCTACCTAATCAACCTCGCCACTCCCGATCCGGTCCTGCTGGCCCGCTCGGAGGCCTCATTCCGCGCCGAGCTGGAGCGCTGTACGGCCCTGGACATCCGGTTCATCGTCACTCACCCCGGAAATTACATCGACGACCACGGCGCCGGACTTCGGCGGAACGCCGAGGCCTACTCCCGATGCCTGGAGGCGGTGCCCGGCCCGGTCATGCTGCTGCTCGAGACCACGGCGGGGACGGGCACCGCGCTCGGGAATACGTTCGAAGGGCTCGCCGCCCTGCGCGACCAGATCCGCGAGCCCGTGCGGCACCGGGTGGCGTTCTGCGCCGACACCTGTCACCTCTATTCGTCGGGCTACGACCTGGTGGGTGACTTCGACGGCGTATGGCGGCGGTGGGAGGCGGTCATCGGACTCCCACACCTCCGATGCCTTCACCTCAACGACTCGAAGACGCCGTTCTTCTCTCGCCGCGACCGGCACGAGCTGATCGCCGAGGGCTCGCTCGGCGCGGAGCCCTTCCGGCGAATCATGCGCGATCCGCGATTCGCCGGGATCCCCAAGTTGCTCGAGACCCCGAAAGGCGATGAGGAGTTCGTACAGGACCGTCGCATGATGCGACGCCTTCGAGCATATGCGCGGAGAGCCAGTGCGCGTTGACCGCTTCCCCGCCGGCGGTCATCTTCCACCGATGCTACGACACATTTTTCTGGCCGCGCTGCTCTGTACGGGGGCCGCTCCGGCCATCCGCGCCCAGACCGAATACTACGCGCGCATCGGCGCCGTGGGCGCAAGCGATCTTCTGCGCGATGTAATCGTTACCGAGCTGACCCTGCGGCAGTCGATCGCGCCGATGATTGCGCTGGGCGGCTCCCTCCCGTTCGGCGGCCGAGGCTACCGCGCCAATGTCGAAGCGACGTTCGCCTCCGGGAGGTTCCATCGCAAGCAGGATGAATCGTCGGCCGACATCGGAACGCTCCGTACCGCCACGGTGATGCTGGGACTCGAGGGCCCGATCCGGCGGGCCCTGCGCTGGCGAGGAAGTCTCGGCGCCATTCAGTACTGGCCCGCGGACGACGAGGGCATCTTCCTTTCCGGCGGCACCATCCGTTTCCTGGTGGGCGCCGGCGTCGACTATCGGCGGCCGGTGCTCGCCAAGTGGGAGCTCATGACTTCATTGCGGTACGACTTTCACCGATTCCGAACCGGGACCCTCGAGGCCAGGGGATTCTCCCAGTCTCAAGGGGTGAGCCGCGTGTCGCTCTCGCTTGGTCTCTCGCGGAGGCTGCGGTGACGCCCCGGGGCCGGTGGATCGCGGTGGCCTTCTCCGCGCTGTCGCTCGCCTGCGGCGATATCGCCTCGCCCCGGCGCGATGACCTCTACGAGTGGCGCCTCGAGGC
The DNA here is from genome assembly GCA_963722825.1 of uncultured Gemmatimonadales bacterium. Classification (GTDB taxonomy): domain Bacteria; phylum Gemmatimonadota; class Gemmatimonadetes; order Gemmatimonadales; family GWC2-71-9; genus CAVVWJ01. The sequence goes on along the minus strand of CAVROI010000003.1, from coordinate 1,267,067 downwards.
GCCGTCGGCTTCGGGAACGGGTGTGGACACGATCAGCTTCCACTGGCAGGCAGACCATCTGCCGGTGCGCATCTGGGTCGAGCCGACCGAACCCCTCCCCGCCGACGTGTCCCGCGCCATCACCATATGGCGGGGCGTCTTCCTCTATGGAGAGTACGACGCGACCGTCGTGACCGATTCCGCGAGCGCCGACGTGGTGGTCCGCTCCGGTCTGCCGCCTGGACCCGTGCTGTCGGCGACTCGGCTTCACGCCGCCATGGCGCCGCAATGCTCGGGAGCGACGGATGTGGATGTGAGCGAGGACCACACCCAGTTGCGGCTGCCCATCAGGATCTACATCAATCCGCAGTCGGTGCCCGGCACTCCGGGACTCGAGGATTGCCTGGCGCTGACCGTCGCTCACGAGCTGGGCCACAGCGTGGGAATCTTTCGACATTCGTCTAACCCCGCTGATCTCATGTACTTCAACCCTGTTGTACCGCTGCCGAGCGACCGGGATCGCGCAACCGCCGAGGTGCTGTACCACATCCCCTCCACGCTCGAGCCGGTCCGACCCTGATCCGTCCCCGCCATGGTTGCCCCCGGCCCGGAACGTGCCGATAATTCCTCGCCGGAATGCGGCCGACCCCGACGGCGGCCGAAGCCTCTGCCGCGCGGCGACGCGCCACGGGAGCGTATGAGCACCCAGATGACGGCCCCTCCTCGCGAGAGTCTGACCCTCGTCGAGCACGGTCTCTTTCCCATCCGCATTCACGCCAATCTCACACCCTCAGCCTTGATCGAGCACGCTCTTCGGCGCGGCGAAGGCCACCTCACCGATCGCGGCGCCTTCGTCGCCGTCACCACGCCGCACACCGGACGCTCCCCCAAGGACAAGTTCGTCATCGAGGAGCCGGGCTCGGCCGACCGGATCTGGTGGGAGAAGAATCCCCGCCTCGAACCCGCGGCGTTCGAGCGGTTGCATGACGACGTTCGCGGGTACCTCGACGCCCGGGAGGTGTTCGTCCAGGATCTGTTCGGCGGCGCCGACCCGGCCTTCCGGCTCCCCGTCCGCTTCATCACTCCCAATGCCTGGCATGCGCTGTTCGTCCGGAACATGTTCATTCGCGCCCTGCCCGCGGAGCTGGCCAATTTTCGGCCCGGCTTCACGGTGCTCCACGCCCCGGACTTTCAGGCCGACCCCGCCCGCCACGGCACCCGGACGGGCACCTTCGTGACGATCCACTTCGGGAAGCGGCTGATTCTGATCGGGGGCACCCGGTACGCCGGCGAGATGAAGAAGTCGATCTTCACCGTGCTCAACTACCTCATGCCGGCGTCCAAGGTGATGCCGATGCACTGCTCCGCCAACGTCGGTCCCGCCGGCGATACGGCGATCTTCTTTGGCCTCTCGGGCACCGGCAAGACGACCCTCTCGGCCGATCCGACGCGCCAGCTCATCGGCGACGACGAGCACGGGTGGAGCGATCGGGGCGTGTTCAACTTCGAGGGCGGATGCTACGCGAAGGTGATCCGGCTCCGGCCCGACACCGAGCCGGAGATCTACGGCGCGGCCCAGGCCTTCGGAACGGTCCTCGAGAACGTCATCGTCGACCCGGTGGACCGGGCGGTGGACTTCGACGGCGACGCGCTCACCGAGAATACCCGGGCCTGCTATCCGATCCACTTTATCCCGAATCATCTCCCCGCCGGATCCGGCGGCCATCCCAGGAACATCGTGTTCCTGACCGCCGATGCCTTCGGCGTCATGCCACCCATCGCGCGGCTCAGTCCCGAGCAGGCCATGTATCACTTTCTTTCGGGCTACACCGCGAAGGTCGCCGGCACCGAGCGCGGGGTCACCGAGCCTTCGGCGACCTTCTCGGCGTGCTTCGGCGCGCCGTTCCTGGCGCTGCATCCGGGCGTCTACGCGCGCATGCTCGGCGAGCGCATCGACCGCCACAACGTGAAGGTCTGGCTGGTGAATACTGGATGGACTGGCGGGCCCTACGGCACCGGCACCCGGATGAAGCTCTCCTACACCCGCGCCATGGTGCGTGCCGCCCTCGCCGGTGGCCTCGATACCGTGGGGTTCACCCGGGATCCCGTCTTCGGCTTCGACGTTCCGGTCGAGGTGCCTGAAGTCCCATCGGCGATCCTCTCGCCCCGGAAGACGTGGGCCGACCCTGCCGCATATGATGCCCAGGCCCACAAGCTCGCGACGATGTTCCGCGAGAACTTCGAGCAGTATCGCGCCGAGGCGACCGAGGGAACGGTGGCGGCGGGCCCCGTGGTGTGATCCAGGGGGATCCAGCCGACCTGGAAGTCATTCGCGATCCGCTCTGGGACAATGTCCGCCTCGACCGGCCGGCGCTCCTCGCGCTGGACACCCCGCCCGTCCAGCGTCTCCGATACATCCGCCAGGTCGGCCACGCGTTCCTCGTCTACCCCGGCGCGACTCACACCCGTTTCGAGCACGCGCTCGGCGCCTATCACCTGACCCGCCGGGCGCTCGCCACGCTCGAGGAATGCGGCGAGCTGGAGCGGGTGCCTCCCGAAGAATGCCTCGCGGTCCGGATGGCGGCCCTCCTGCACGACATCGGCCACTACCCGTTCTCGCATGCGCTCGAGGAGGCGGGGTTCCCCTCGCACGAAACGCTTGGCGTGGCGAAATTGAATCGAGGCGAGCTGGGCGCCACGTTGGAGCGCATCGGCGGAGCGAGCTTCGCGACGCGGCTGGCCGCCCTCATCACGGGACGGAGCGCCAGTCCGCTGCAGGGCCTGATCTCCGGCTCGCTCGACCTCGACAAGATCGATTACCTGAGTCGCGATGCGCACATGTGCGGCGTCCCCTACGGCAACGTGGACGTCGACCGCTTGCTGGCCACGCTGACGCTGGTCGAGACGTCACCCGGGCGCATCGAGGTAGGCGTGCAGGAAAAAGGCGTGAGCGCGCTGGAATCGCTGCTCTTCGCCAAGTATCAGATGTACCGGAACGTCTACTGGCACCATGCCGTCCGATCGGCCACTTGTATGTTCAAGCGGGCGGTGCGCGTCGCGGTGGGCCGGGGAGCCGTCGGTGTTGAGGGACTCGCGGAAGCCACCGACGATGGGCTGATGGAGTTGTTGATCTCGAGGAACGCCAACCCAATGGCCGCCGCCATCCGTTCCCGCCGGCTGTTCAAGCGGGCGCTCGATTTGCCGGCCAGCGACGTCCCAGGAGACGTGCAACCTTGGATCGCGGACGATCCCGACCTGCTCGAACGGGTGGAGGACGAGATCGCCAGGCAGGTAGGCCTGATGCCGGGTGAGGTGCTGCTCGATTTCCCGGCGCGCTCGTCGATGCTGGGCGTCGATCTCCCGCTCCGCACGCGCGGAGGCCGAGTCGAGCGGCTCACCGATGCGGGTCGCGCGGGCCATCTCGGCCTGCCCCGGGTCGCCGACGAGCTCTATCGCAGCGCGCGACGATTTCGCGTCTTCGTGGCCTCGGCGCCGAAGCGACCGCTGAACGCTATTCTCGACCTGCTGTCTCTCCCGGCCGCCGACGCTTCGCGGCGGGTGGCCGAGCAGGCCTCTCTCGTCTGAGGAGCATCGTCATGGTCGACCGTCGAACATTTCTCGCCCAGGCCACCGGCCTCGCCGCCGTGGCCATCGTGGGTCGGACCGTCTGGGCCGCGGGGAGGCCCGACGCCCCGACGCCCATCACCGTCTACAAGAGCAGCAGTTGCGAGTGTTGCGCCAAGTGGGTGGACCACCTTCGGGCGAGCGGATTCAGTCCGACGGTTCACGACGAGGAGAACATGAGCGCGATCAAGGACGAGATGGGCGTTCCCAAGGACGTCCGCTCGTGCCATACCGCGCTGGTGGACAAGTATCTCATCGAGGGGCACGTCCCGGCGTCCGACATCCGTCGACTGCTCGCCGAGCGGCCCAAGGTCGCCGGACTGGCGGTGCCCGGGATGCCGTCGAGCACGCCCGGCATGGCAACGCCGGGTGCGCCGGCGGAGCCGTACGAGGTGGTGGCCTTCACGAGTGCCGGCGTCACCAGCCTCTACGCCCGCCACTAGGACCGTGGTGGCCTCGGTCGTCCCGTATCGGCCGGAGTACCGCGCCGATTTCGAGCGGCTCAACCGCGCCTGGATCGAGCAGTACTTCGAGGTCGAGGACGCGGATCGCGAGGTATTCGCGGATCCCGAGGCCGCTGTCATCCGGCCGGGCGGGGAAATCTTCTTCGTCGTCGAGGACGGAGAGGTCCTCGGCACCTGCGCCATCATCCCGCACGAGCCCGGGGTCTACGAGATCGCCAAGATGGCGGTCAGTCCATCGGCGCGGGGGAGGGGATACGGCGACAGGCTGATGGAAGCGACAGTGGATTTTGCCCGCCGCGCCGGAGGCGCGAAGGTCGTGATCGTGTCGAATACGGTGCTGACCACCGCGATCAGGCTCTACGAGAAGCACGGCTTCCAGCGGGTATCGCTCAGCGACCAGCAGCGCTTTGCGAGGGCGAACATCAAGCTGGAAAGACGCCTCTAACCTTCAGCCGCCGTCGCCGCCGCTATCGGGTGCTCGCCGGTATTGCCCACCGAGTCGATCCGGATCACGATCGCCGTGATGTTGTCGAGCCCGCCGCGCCGGTTGGCCTCGGTGATCATCCGGTCGACCCAGCCCTGGGGACCGCCCTCGGCGCCCAGGATCCGGGTGAGCTGCTCGTCCTCCAGCATGCCGGTGAGCCCGTCCGACGCCAGCAGGAGCACGTCTCCCTTTTCCAGCGTCCCGAAGTAGATGTCGGGCACGACGTCGACACTCGCGCCTACGCAGCGGGTGATGACGTTGCTGTAGGGGTGGACGCGCGCCTGGTCGGGTGTCAGCAGGCCGGCGTCGACCTGCTCCTGCACGTAGGAGTGATCCTTGGTGAGTTGCTGGAATTCTCCGTTGCGGAGCAGATAGGCGCGGCTGTCTCCCACCTGGCCGATGAGGTACCGTCCGGGCAACAGGACGAGCACGGTGGCGGTGGTGCCCATCCCGCGCTTGTCCTGCTCGGACAGCGTCCGCTCGAAGATGGCATCGTTGGCCGCGCGAATCGCTCCCCGCACCCGGTCGCCGGCCTGCTCGTCGCTCGCCCCTCTGAGCGATCCGATCTGGTGCGAGGTGATCCGCACCGCCATCTCGCTCGCGACCTCTCCGGCCGCGTGCCCGCCCATCCCATCGGCCACGATGAACACCCCGCGGTCGGCGAGCATGAGATAGTTGTCTTCGTTTCCCGACCGAACGATGCCGACGTCGGTGCGCGCCGCACAGGTGAAGTGCACGAGATCCCGTCCGCGCTAGCGCAAGAGAAAGTAGGCGAGAGCCGCGACGGCCAGCCCGAGGACGCCGAGCACCCAGACGGGCGGACCGCCGGGCCGGGGCACCGGCGGGTGGATCGGCCGGCGGCCCGCCGGCTCCGTCCTTGCCCCCTCCGGCGACTCGCGCGACAGATCGACCGCCTCGACCAGCCTCGTTCCGGCAGCCGGTTTCGCGGCCGGCCGGTCGAACGGCTCCCACAGCACGGAGACTTCTCCGAACCGAAGGGTGCTCCCGGGACTCAGGGCGACTTCGCCCGTGACTCGCTCGTTCTCGACGAAGGTCCCGTTGGTGGAGCCGACGTCGCCCAAGACCCAGATGTCGTCGCGCCGTTGCAGCTTGGCGTGGCTCGTACTCACGCTCGGATCGGCCAGCACCACGTCGTTGTAGTCGGCCCGGCCGATGTTCACGATGGGGACTTTGACCGGAAGCCGCTTTCCTTTGAGCGCGCCGTTGCGAATGAGGAGCGAGGCGAGCGGCGCCACCGTCGGTGCGGTGGGCGTCACGGCGGACTTGAGATCCGACAGGGGGAGACCGTGCAGCGTGTCGGAGAGCCTGGCTCCGGCTCCCGTCGGCGGACGCACCGGAGTCTCCACCGGCACACTCCGCGGCGGACGCGGGCCCGGCAGCGGCGCGGCATCGGCATAAAACCGGAATTCATCGTGCCCGATCCGGATGACGTCGGCCCGCGCCAGCAGGTGGCGCCGCCCGACCCGCTCCCCATTGACGTAGGTGCCGTTGACGCTCACGTCCATCAGCGCGTACCCCTCCGGCGACGGCTGGATCTCGGCGTGGCGGCGCGAGACGTCGTTGCCGCTGACGACGACGTCCGATCCCGCATCCCGCCCGAAGACAAGCGGGTTGGGACCGACGGTGTATTCCCGGCCGTCGGTGAGACAGACGACCCGCCCGCCGGTCGCGGCGGTCGGCGCGTCGGGTGAGGCGGATCGGGGAGGGGGTACGAGATCGGTGAAGGCCCCGCTGTCGAAGAGCTGCGTGTGACCGGAGCGGCGCGTATCCACCGCCAGGATCTCGTGGCGTCCGATCTGGATCTTGTCGCCGTGGAGCACCGGCGTCGGGTCGGCGCCGAGCCGAACACCATTGACGAGCAGCTCGGCTTCGGGTGTAGCGGAGCGAATCGCGGCGGCTCCCTGCACCGTCCCCTGCAGAACGGCGTGCCGGGGCTGGACGCCCTCGCCCTCCAGCAGGATGGCACAACCCGGTGCCGACCCGATGATGGTCTCACCGGCAGCCACCGGAACCCGAACGCCGCCGATTTCGAGATGCATCATCGAATATTTCCCGGAGAGGAATGCAATCGCCGACAAACGTACCGCCCGTGCTGTAACCGCGCAAGCGACCTTGTCTTACGCAATCTTCCTCTGCTCCTGTCCACGCAATTGAAGCTGATAGAGCCGCTGGTAGATTCCCTCCAGCGCCAGCAGCTCGCGATGGCTGCCGCGTTCCCGGATCTCTCCGTGGTGGAAGACCAGAATCTCGTCCGCATGAAGAATGGTGCTGAGTCGGTGAGCCACGACGATGCTCGTCCGGCCGGACATCAATTCGCCGATCGCGCGCTGAATCAACGCTTCCGCCTCGGCATCGACCGAACTGGTCGCCTCATCGAGCACGAGAATCCTCGGATCGAGCGCCAGGGCCCGCGCGAAGCTCAGCAGCTGTCGCTCGCCGACACTGAGGCTGCGCCCACGCTCACCAAGCTCATGAGCATAATTCGACGGGAGCCGCTCGATGAACCGGTCGGCGCCGACGCGGCGAGCCGCCTCCCGGGCCGCATCGGGGGTCACGGGCGCGTCGAGGGTGAGATTGTGCAGAATGTCTCCCGTAAAAAGGAAGAGATCCTGCTGCACGAACCCGATGATCGACCGCAGGTCAGCCGTCGATAGCTCGCGGATGTCGATCCCATCGACCGTGATCCGCCCGCGCTCCGGATCGTAAAAGCGGAGCAGCAGATTCACGATCGTCGTCTTCCCCGCTCCGGTGTGGCCCACGAGGGCGATCGTCTGCCCGGGTGATGCGCTGAACGAGATGTCCCGCAGGACCCATGGGGTTTCCGGTCCGTACCTGAACCACACCCCCTCGAATCGCACGGCACCCCGCACCGGGCGCGGCAGCGGAGTCTCCACCGCCGGCTCGCGCACCACCACCGGCTCGTCGACCAGAGCGAAGACCCGCTCCGACGAGGCCATGGCGCTCTGGAGAAGATTGAATTTCTCCGACAGGTCCTGGAGCGGCTGGAAGAACCGGCGCGTGTACTGGATGAATGCCGCCAGGACGCCCACCGTCAGTGTGCCCTCGAGAACGCGGAGCCCGCCGTACCAGAGCAGCAGCGCCATGGCGACGGCCGTCAGCACTTCGACCACGGGGAAGAACACCGCATAGATCGTAATCGACCGGAGATGCGCTTCCAGGTGGTCGCGGTTGAGCTCGGCGAAGCGTGCCGCGGAACTCTGCTCCCGGCCGAAGAGCTGCACGATCCGCATGCCGGAAAGCCGCTCCTGCAGGTAGGAGTTGAGCCGCGCCAGACGAAGCCGGATGTCGCGAAAGGCCTCCCGCACCCGCCGGCGAAAGACGCGCGCCGTGAGCCAGACGAGCGGGATCACGGCAAATGTGACCAGCGCCAGCCGCCAGTCGATGGCCAGCATCATGCCCATGATGGCGAACAGCGTGAAGGCGTCGCCGAAGATCGTCACCACGCCGGACGAGAAGAGCTCGTTGAGGGTCTCGACGTCGGACGTGACTCGGGTCATGAGGCGGCCGACCGGATTCCGGTCGAAATAGCCGACGCTCAGGCGCTGGAGATGCGCGAAGATCTCCATGCGCAGGTCATACATCACCCGCTGGCCGATGAACGTGGTGAGCAGGGCGCCGGCATACTCCACCACGAACTCGAGCAGCATCGTCCCGAAATACATCGCGGCCAGCAGGCCGAGCAGGCCGACATCGCGATGAGGGATCGCGACGTCGAGCGCATGCTCGGTGAGACGAGGGCCGATGAGCGCCAGCCCCGATTGGCCGAGCAGCAGTACCAGGGCGGCGGCGGTCAACCAGCGGTAGGGTCGCAGATACCGCAGCAGCCGGCCGAGAGATGCCGCATCGTAACCCTTGCCCGGAGCCTCGGGATCGTCCTGAATCGCGCTCACGATACTAGCCCGCCGGTTCCGCCAGCGCGCTCTGGTCGATTGCCCGGAGGCCGCGCCGCACCCAGCTCGAGAACACCAGGAACCCGAAGGCGAGGGTGAAATAGGTGAGGATGAGCCGCCAGACGAGAATGTAGATCGGCGTCAGCTCTCTCGGCACGTAGGATGACATCACCGCGGCCGACAACACCTCGCCGATGCCCGAGGCGCCGGGCGTCGGCGCAAAGTAGAGCAGGAACATGACGAGCGTCTGGAGAAGGAGAATGTCGACGAAATTGGGATTGAGACCGAGGGCGCGAAGCGCGACGTAGCCGGCGAGCAGCTTGTTCGCGTGGGAAGGGGCGGACAGGATCGTCGCCCAGAACAGCGTCAGCCACCCCGCCGGACTATTGAACGCGATGACGCTCGCGTGTGCCTCGTCGATCCCCTCCCGGAGCCGCTCCAGGCGATCCGCGACTCGCCGGCTGCGGCGCCCGACCGCCTCGGCGACCCGGTGGATCAGATCCCTCACCATGCGGGGAAAGAAGATCACCGCGCACATGAGGAGCCCGATGCCGGCGATGATCGTCAGACTGCCCTGGAACAGATTGTACAGAGAGAGCCCCAGGACGTTGCCGCGCTGACCCAGCGACTTTCCGGCGCCCAGGAGCAGCGCCAGCGGCCCGGCGATGGCAAAGAAGAGGATGGTGGCGACGAAGCTCATGAAGGTAGACGTCACCGCGACCGGGAGGGGAACGCCGGAGCGCCGCATCGCGTACATCGTCATCGGGCCCGCGCCCGAGTTGAGCGGGGTGATGTACCCCGCCCATGCCCCCATTCCTCCCGCGAGAAACATCCCGATCAGCGAGGGGCGCGGATGCACGTGGCGGGCGACCACCCAGAGCCGGAAGCCGCCTCCGAGCCAGTCCAGCGAAGCGAGCGCCAGGCCCACGAGCAGCCAGATCCAATGGATGCGCCCGACCCCCCGGAGGAAGGCCTGGAAGTCGTTTCCATAGATCAGAGTGATCCCGAAGCCGACCAGCGAGGCCAGAAGGGAGAACTCGAAACCGCGGAGGAGGAACTTCGGCGTGAGCAAGCGGGACATGAAGGGGGAAAGGTAGGACGAGAGGGGTGGAGGACGGAAGGATATGGCCTTCCCGAAACTTTCCCGAATCCCGCTCCTGCCTTATCCTTCGCGCGAGATGTCCGATTCCGTCATTCGCATCGTCAACGCCCGGCAGCACAACCTCAAGGGCATCAACGTCGAGTTGCCGCACCGGGCGCTCACCGTCATCACCGGCCCATCCGGCTCGGGCAAGAGCTCGCTCGCCTTCGACACGATCTACGCCGAGGGACAACGCCGGTACATCGAATCGCTTTCCACGTATGCCAAGCAGTTTCTCGACCGGATGCCCAAGCCCCTGGTGGATCGCCTGGAAGGGCTCGCCCCGTCGGTGGCCATCGAGCAGCGAAATCCCACCGTCTCCAGCCGGTCGACCGTGGGCACCGCCACGGAGGTCTACGACTACCTCCGGCTGCTGTGGGCCCGCGCCGGACGGAGCCACTGTCGCCTCTGCGGCGGGCCCGTGCGGCGTGATACTCCCCAGTCCGCCGCCGATGAGATCCTGGTCGCGGGGCCCGGCCGCATCCAGATCTGTTTTCCCTTGCCTCCCGTCGCCCGGCTGACGCATGAGGCGGTAGTCGAGAATCTCCGGGCGCTCGGTTTCGTGCGCGTGCTGGCGGACGGTGCCCCCTACCGTCTCGATGAGCTGCCCGAAGGACTCGATCTCATCGCGGCCCGCGAGCTTCTCGTGGTGGTGGACCGCCTCGAGGCCGAGCCGGCGTCGGCGGGCCGAATCGCTGAAGCGGTGACCACCGCCTTCCAGGAGGGAGAGGGCGTCGCCATTGCGGCGCGCGAAGAGACAAGGCAGCGGTTCACTCGCCATCCCGCCTGCAGCGCGTGCGACACTCCTGCGGCCACGGTCACCCCCGGCCTCTTTTCGTTCAACAATCCCCGCGGCGCGTGCTCCGCCTGCAACGGGTTCGGTGCGACCCTGGAATACGACGAATCCCTCATCATCCCCGATCCCGTCCGCAGCCTTGAAGACGGCGCGATCGACCCGTGGACGAAGCCGCGATACGATTCGCGGCGCCGGATTCTCCTCGACTTTGCCAAATCGCTGGGCGCCGATCCCTCCAAGCCGTGGTCCAGGCTCAAGGCGATGCACCGGCGCGAGCTTCTGCACGGCAGGAAAGGACGCTACGTCGGAATTTTTCCCTTTCTGAAGGCGTTGGAGGAGAAGCGGTACAAGCAATACATCCGCGTGTTTCTGCGGCAGTATCAACTCGCTCACACCTGCGGCGCCTGCGGCGGGAGCCGGCTCAATCCGGACGCGCTCGCGGTCCGGGTGGCGGGCGAAACGATCGGCGCCGTGGCCACGCGCTCCGTCGATGCCATCCTCGATTGGCTGGACGCGCTGTCCATTTCTCCCTTCGAGCGGGAGGTCGCGCAGCTCATCCTCGACCAGCTGCATGCACGGCTCGGCTTCCTGAAGGATGTCGGTCTCGGCTATCTCTCCCTCGAGCGACAGACGCGTACGCTCTCGGGCGGCGAGGCGCAACGTATCGCGCTCGCGAACGCGCTGGGCTCCCGGCTGGTGGACACGCTCTACGTGCTGGACGAGCCATCGGTCGGCCTGCATCCTCGCGACACCGACCGGCTCCTCTCGCTGCTGCGGCGGCTCCGGGACGCGGGCAACACCGTGCTCGTGGTGGAGCACGATCTCAGCGCCATCCGGCAGGCGGACTTCATGCTGGAGCTGGGCCCCGGCTCCGGCGAGCAAGGAGGCCGCGTCGTCCACGCGGGGTCGGTGTCGAGCGCCGGCGCCTCGCTCACCGGGCAATATCTCAGAGGAGAGAAGCGCATCGCGGTGCCGAGTGCGCGCCGGCCCGTGGGCCCCCAGTGGCTGCGGGTGCGCGGCGCCACCCTCCACAATGTCCGAAACGTGGACGTGGACTTTCCTCTCGGAGCGCTGACGGTCGTGACCGGTGTGTCGGGCTCCGGGAAGAGCACGCTGCTCTACGACGTGATCTACCGTCACCTCGAGGGACGGCTCCACGGCGGCCACTCCGCCAAGAGCCACCTGGGAGAGCCGGTGGGCCAGGTGGCCTCGCTCACGGGATGGGAGTTTCTCCGCGACGTGCTCCTGGTCGACCAGTCGCCGATCGGCCGCTCGCCGCGCTCCAATCCGATCACGTACATCAAGGCATTCGACGAGATTCGCGAGCTCTTTGCCGCGCAGCCCCTCGCGCGAAGGCGCAAGTACTCCGCGACGACGTTCTCCTTCAACGTGCCCGGAGGGCGCTGCGACGGCTGCGAAGGATCGGGTCACGTCCAGGTGGAGATGGTGTTCATGGCGGACGTGTTCGTGCCGTGCGAGGTCTGCGGGGGGTCGCGCTACCGGCGCGAGGTGCTGGACGTTCAGATCCAGGGGCACTCGATCCACGACGTCCTGCAATGGACGGTCGACGAGGCGATTACCCGCTTCCGCCACCAGCCGAAGCTTGGCGCTGCGCTCTGGCATCTCCAGCAGGTCGGGCTCGGCTATCTGCGGCTGGGGCAGCCGGCCACGACGCTTTCCGGCGGCGAGGCGCAACGGCTCAAGATCGCCCGGGAACTGGCCCAGGCCGGAAAGCGGGAAGGGCGGAAGCTCTACATTCTCGACGAGCCGACGACCGGACTCCACCTCGACGACGTGCGGATCCTGATCCAGGTGCTCGATCGGCTCGTGGACGCCGGTCACACCGTAGTCGTCATCGAACACCATCTCGACGTCATCAAGCGGGCCGACTGGGTGGTGGACCTCGGACCGGAGGCGGGCGACGACGGCGGGCGTCTCGTCGCCCAGGGCCGGCCGGAGGAGATCGCCGACACGCCGGGGTCACACACCGGCCGCTACCTGGCGCCGCTCCTCGCTCCTGCCCTCGCGCCGGCGGCGCTCGCCGGGTGACCGATCTTCACCGCTCCACCGCTCCAGCCACGAGCGGAGGGCCTATCGTCTGACCTTTACACGACCATAACGATTCTCAGACATGAATCGCGCTGTCAGGTGACGTGCGAGGAGGATCATGGGGGCCTGTCGAACCGCCCGATCCTTCCCTCTGCCGGAGACTCCGATGCGCGTGAGGTCCCTCCTGCTCGCCACGACGATCGCCTGTGTTGCCTGCGACCAGCAACCAGATAGCGCCACACCCACCGCCCCCGACCTGTCATCGAAGCAAGCCGCGGGGTTCATCACCAGCCAGCCAGCCCAGGCGCGTCTGCTCGTATCCGGCGGAAAGCTCAGGCAGATCATCACCGTCGGCGACCCCATTCCGGGGCAGGAGAACAACGCGGATCCCGAACAGCGCGTCTGGGCGCCGATTCCCGACGGGCTCGGCGCGTTTCAGGACGGCAGCTCGCTCGTGCTTTTCGCCAATCACGAGATCACCAGCGGGGGCGTGGATGGCAAGTTCCCCTATTCGCGCGTCTCTCGATTGGTCATCGATCCCGGCACCTTGCACGTGTTGAGCGGGTCCTACGCGATTACCGGGAAGGACGCCGGGTTCCTGCTGCAGCGGCTCTGCTCCGCCACGTTCTTCGGCCAGAATGAAGGGTTCGACGAGGGATGGTTCTTTACCGGCGAAGAATCCACCACGGGTGGGGCGGAAGGGATCCAGACCGCGGTCAAACGAGACGGCAGCGAGACGGTCAAGCTGCCGGGCCTCGGGCGCTTCTCCCACGAGAACTACATCGCCGTCCCGGGATTCAGGAATAAGACGGTCCTGCTCGGCACCGACGACACCAGCCCGGCGTCCCTCGGCTCCCCGCTCCGCTCGGAGCTGTACCTCTACGTCGCCAACAGCCCGGCCGACGTGCTCAGCCAAGACGGCAAGTTGTACGTGTTCACCTCCCCGGGCCCGATCAACTCCGGATATCTCAAACCCGGCCGAACGATCGCCGGCAAGTTCGTCGAGGTGCCGGACGCCGGGTCCCTTTCCGCCGATGACCTTCAGGCCAAGGTCGATCAGCTCGGCGCCTTCAAGTTCGTGCGGCTCGAGGATGCAGACTATCTCAACGATCGCACGGGACCCGAGGGACCTTCCGCCTACTTCGTCGATACCGGCAACATCAATGCGCAATGCGGCGTGAAGACCTGCGACCTGTTCGGCTCCATCTACCGCATCGATTTCAACCGCGACAATCCCACGATCAAGGCTCGCTTGACGCTGGTCACGCGCTCACGCGGGGTGGCTGCCGGCGATTGGGCCTCGCCGGACAACATCGCCGTGGGTCGGCATAGTCTCATGGTGCAGGAAGATCCTGCGTACGCCGAGTTCAACCGCCCCGAGCGGATCTGGAATTTCCGGATTCTCAAAGATGGGAGCCTCGGCAAACCGCTGGCGGTGGTCGAGCTCAAGAACAAGAAGTTCACCGGCAATGTCTGCTCCGACGCCGCCGGTTCCTGCTGGGAATCCAGCGGTATCATCGAAGCGTCCGAGTGGCTCGGCGAAGGCTCCTGGCTCTTCGACGTGCAGGCTCATACGCTGCCCTTCTCCTATCTCGACGGGCAGACCATGGTGGACGTCTCGAGTGAAGGCGGCCAGCTACTGTATCTGCGGCTGCCGGGCAGCTGAGTGCAAATTGGCCGATGGAGTCCTGCCTCGCCTAGCGCCTCGACGGACCGCGCGCGACAGGTCTTTCGTCGCGCGCGCGCGGCCTACAAGCGGATCGAGTTCCTCGTGGGCTATCAGGCGCCCGATCTCGTGATCGCGCTCGACGGTGCCCCGCTTCCGCGGCCGAACGATCACGTCCGGAAGGGTGTACTTCAGCCCACCGGGTTTCAGGTCATCGAGGCCTCGCTCTTTCCCGCTCGCGCGCCGGGCGCAGATGAAATCGCCCGGGCCCCCGAGGAGATGGGGCCTTCCGCTCGGCGAGGCAGCGACGAGATTGCGTGCCAGACCGGCGGTCGCGGTCCGGCGACGTCACGGCCATCACGCCGGCGGAGCGCCGAGGATTCAATTTGTTCATGGGGAAAGCGCGGTGCGGAACCTGCCATTTCGCGCCGATCTTCGGGGGGACGCTACCGCCGGCGCTGCTGGAGGCCGAGCCTGAGGTCATCGGTGTTCCCGCCCGGCCGGGCAAGCGGAACGCCGTGCTCGATTCCGATCCGGGTGTGTTCGACAGAGATGGTGAGGAGTTGCACCGGCACGCGTTCAAGACACCAACGCTGCGCAACCTCGCGTCCTCGAGTCACTTACCGACACGACCTACGCCCGATCGGCAGCGCCCTGAATCTCCCGCCATACCGCTTGGACGTGCTCCCGCCTCGTGGACCGCTGTCCGACCACGAGGCGGATCGTGTATCTGCCCCCCAGTCGAGTGTGGGTCAGATGGAATCGTCGCGTACCGTTGACCCGCCGCAGGAGCGCCTCGTTGAGCTGGTCCAGCTCCTCCTCGGATTTCCCTCGCGGGTGGAACCGGAAGCACACCAGGCCGAAGGGCACCGGCGCGAGCAGCTCGAAATCGTCGCGCATGGTGATCCACCCCGAGAATTCCCGCGCCAGGGTCACGTGCTCCTGGATCATCGCCCGCAGCCCGTCGACGCCATAACTCCGGATCACGAACCAGAGCTTGAGCGCCCGGAATCGGCGGCCGAGCTGAATGCCCCAGTCCCGGAAGTTGACAACCTCGGGATCATGCGCCGTTCGCAGGTACTCCGGGCTGGCCTGGAACGTCCGGAGCAGTGCGGTCGTGTCGCGAACATAGTAGGCGGTGCAGTCGAAGTTGGTCAGCATCCATTTGTGGGGATTGAAGACGAAGCTGTCGGCGGCTTCGACTCCCGCGAATGGTCCTCGCAGCGCCGGCACCAGGGCCGCGGCGCCCGCGTAGGCGGCATCGACATGCAACCAGACGCCGTGCCGCCGGCAGATCGCGACGATCTCCGGCAGGGGATCGACGGCGGTGGACGACGTCGTACCGATCGTGGCCACCACGCATGCCGGGACCATCCCCGCGGCCCGGTCGGCGACGATGGCGCGCTCCAGCTCCTCGGGACGGAGCGCAAACGCGGCGTCGGTCGGTACCCGTCGAAAGTGATCCAGCCCGTATCCGGCGAGCTTGACCGCCTTGTCCACGGAGGAGTGCGCCTCGCTCGACCCGTACACCGTAAGGGCCGTGCCGCCGGCGGCGAGACCGTGCTCACCCGATGCGAATCCCGTGGCTCGTTCCCGAGCGGTGAGGAGGGCGACGAGCGTGGCAGTCGACGCGGTGTCCTGAATGACACCGGTGAACGACGCGGGCAGTCCCAGCATCTGCCGCAGCCAATCCATCACCGTCTGCTCGACTTCGGTCGCCGCGGGCGACGTGGCCCAGGACATTCCCTGCGCGCCCATGGCCGAGGTGAGCATCTCGCCGAGGATCGAGGGTGGGCTGTTGTTGCAGGGGAAGTAGGCCATCCAGCCGGGATGGTTCCAATGCGTCATCCCAGGCACCACCACGCGCCGGAAGTCCTCGAACACTCGCTCGAACGGCTCCGCCGCCTCTGGCGGTGATGCGGGAAGCTGTCGGCGGACGTCGCCGGGCGAGACGTCCGGCGTGACTGGGAGGCTGCCGACATCCCGCAGGTAGTCGGCCATCCAGTCCACCAGCGCATGGGCGTGGCGGCGAAACTCGTCGGGTTGCATGCGCCGAAGGGAAGAGGGGTCCTCTCCCGGCGTCAAGACGGATCACGGCGCGACGTTCGTGAGGCGGTCGTATCCCCGGTTATCTTTTCCTGATGGCCACACGCACATCGAGGCCGCGCGGCCTGGAATACGACCCCGCGCTGGCCTGCCTTCATCTCAGTAGCGCCGAGCCACGGCTGGACGAGCTGATTGTCCGCGTCGGCGCCTTCACCCTCCGCCCCGTGCATACCCAGGGCCTCTTCGCCGCCCTGGCGGAGTCGATCGTCTATCAGCAGCTGTCGGGAAGGGCCGCGGAAACGATTCTCGGCCGCGTGATCGCCCTCTACCATCCGAAACGATTCCCCGGCCCCAGCGACATTCTCGACACTCCGCCGGAGCGGTTGAGGAGCGCGGGCTTGTCCACCGCCAAGACGGCTGCGCTTCGAGATCTCGCTGGTCGCACCATCGACGGAACGGTCCCGTCCCTCGCGCTCGCCCGGCGAATGGACGATGAGGCGCTCGTCGAACGGCTCACCGCCGTGCGCGGCATCGGACGATGGACCGTCGAGATGCTTCTGATATTCCGCCTCGGCCGCTCAGACGTGCTGCCGCTCGGCGATCTCGGCGTGCGAAAAGGCTTCGCCCGCACCTTCCGGACACGACGACTTCCGACTCCCGAGGCGATGACGCGAAGAGCGGAGCGGTGGAGGCCATACCGAAGCGTGGCGAGCTGGTACCTCTGGCGTGCGATGGAGTTGTAGGCGATGACGACCAGGAAGGGAGACGATCCGATGAACCAGGCGGGCTTCTCCGGTATCTCTCACGAACCGGAGCTGCGGACGATCGAGATGGTGTGCGAGCGTCTGGGCGAACTGGGAATGCCCATCGGACCCGACACGGCGAGAGACCTCGCCCGGGCCATTCTCGAGATGGAGGCGCCGAGAATGGAGGCCCACGTGCGAGATGCGATCGAGACCTCGCTCGATACCATCCGCACCGCCACCCAGTCCGCGATGGGTGTCCTGGCCGCCACGGAACGCCTGCCCGCTCCCGCCGTGCCTCCGGGCCCACCGAAGCCGGTGCTGGAGCAGCCGCCCAACCGGAAGACGCCGGCGCAGGGAGCGCGCATGATCCGGAACCCGATTCCCAAGCGAAGGCCGGGGGAGCCATCGGGGGAGCGGCCGCTTCTTCCGGCGCCACCGCCGCCCGCGCCTCGCAAGATTCGGGACGAATTCAACGACGACGAGGATCGCCCGGTGTTCCGGCGGCCGCGCCGTTAGAACTCTCTCTTTTTCATCTCCTTGAAGAGGCGGCGAGTCTCGCCGTCTTCCTCTTCGGGGCGCTGCTTGAGCGTCGGGTCATACCGCACGGCCCGCTCGGCCTTCGGAACGACCACCTTCTCGGCGTTCTTCTTGGCGAGAGCTGCGATTCGCTGATCTTCCCGCTTCGACATTCGAGCTCCTGGCAATCCGGGGATGTGTAGCGGAAAACTAATCGGATCCGTCCGGGCGACTAACTCAGGCTGGCGAAGATAAGAACAAGGGGCGCCACCGGGGCGCCCCTCATCCTGATATCTGAGTGTGTGCGAGCGTTGATCGCGGAAGCTCCCGAGGAGGGACTCGAACCCCCGACCCGGTGATTAACAGTCACCTGCTCTACCAACTGAGCTACTCGGGAAGATGAAAGGCATCCGGCGCGACGACTGTCCGACAGGAGATCGCATGATCGACTCGCGCTGGCTGGGCCCAAAACTACCGAAGCCACATGGCAGTGGCAACTGTGTTGTCGAGTGCTTTAGGGAATGGGGAGTGGGGGAATTCGTGGCTTCCAGCGGGGCCTGCAAGTACCTTCTGGAACCAAATGTGTGGAATGCATAAAGTTGCAGCAGTAGTGAGCGTTCACTTGACAACGACGCGATAGCTCACGTTGACTTTGCTGGATAAAGCTATGCCAACGGAAACCATAAGTCATTCTTGAAAAAGATGTTACACGATTTCACCTACCTTTCCCCGTCCCGGTCCCTAGCTTGCTTCCCATGCCGCTACCACCGCTGATCGGCCACGCGGACGCCCGGCGGCGCCTGGCAGAAGGGCGCAGGACGGGCAATCTGCCCCAAGTGGTCCTGATGACGGGCCCACGGGGAGTGGGCAAGCAGCGGTTGGCACTTTGGTTGGGACAATTGCTCTTGTGTGAGCAGCCTGCTGCCGAGCCCTGCGGGGCCTGCCGTGGGTGTCACATGGTCCTGAACCTGGCCCATCCCGATCTCCACTGGTTCGTGCCCATTGCACGGCCCAAGGCGGGCGAGCCGGCAAAGCAGATCGAGGAGGCGTCGGAGACGCTCGCCGCCGTGATGGCGGAGCGGCGCAAGCAGGCGCTATATGCTCAGCCGGACGGGATGGCCCTCCACCCGATCGCGAGCGTGCGGCTGCTGCAGCAGCAGGCGGCGCTCACCGCCGTCGAAGGCGGGTGGAGAGTGTTCATTATCGGTGAAGCCGAGCGCCTGGTGCCTCAGGAGTCGAGCCAGGAGGCGGCGAACGCGATGCTCAAGCTGCTCGAGGAGCCTCCGGTGCGGAGTCTCTTCGTGCTCACGACGGTCGACCCTCGGCGCCTGTTGCCGACGATGCGCTCGCGCACCGCGCCCCTGAGATTGAACCGTCTGCCCGACGCGGACGTGCGCGAGTTCCTTGCGCGTGAGCTGCCCGGTCGCTCCTCCGAGCTGGATGCCCGCGTGAGTGCCGCGGATGGGTCGATTGGGCTCGCGATCGGCGCGAACGAAGAGGAATCGATCAAGGCTTATCGCGCCGCGTCGCAGCTCCTGGAGGCGGTGGCGGCGGGGCGGGGGTCGGCGCTCGAAGTAGCGCTCAGGCAGACGCCGTACGCCGCACGCGGCGAGTTCACGGCCATGCTCGATGCCCTGGCTGACACGCTGGCGGAAGCGGCTCGGGGGGCGTTGGGACAGACCACTACACGGGCCGTGCCGGAGGTGCTCAGGAAGCACCGCGATCCCGCTCCCCTGCTCCGCGCCATGGAGCGGGTGAGCGAAGCTCGCGAGGCCGCATGGGGCAACGTGAATCCACAGATCCTGCTCGCGGTGTTGGGCGGGGAGCTGGCGGAGGTCTTGTGAAGTTGAGTCACGTGGATTCGGCCGGACGGGCGCGCATGGTCGATGTAGGCGCCAAGCCGGAGAGTGAGCGGACAGCAGTGGCCGAAGGTGCCGTTCGGATGTCGGCCGAGGCGTACGATCAGGTGGCGAAGCAGGCGATCGCCAAGGGCGACGTCCTGGCGGTGGCCGAGGTGGCGGGCGTGATGGGTGCAAAGCGCACCGGAGAGCTGATCCCGCTCTGTCACCCGCTTGTTCTGGATCTCGTTACGGTAGAAGCGGTTCTGGCCCCGGAGCTTCCTGGGGTGCGGGTTTTGGCCACCGCCAAGGTGACCGGGCGCACAGGAGTGGAGATGGAGGCGCTCACGGCGGTGACGGTCGCGTGTTTGACAATTTACGACATGGTGAAAGCCATCGATCGCGCCATGACGATTCATGAGGTGAAGCTGCTGAGCAAGACCGGGGGTACCCGGGGAGACTGGCGCCGCGCCGAGCCGTAACCGGCAGACGGCCTTCTCAAAGATCAAGGAGGTTGGCCCGTGAAGCGACCGACCGACAAGTACAACGAGATCCCCGGGGAAGCCACCCGGCGACTGCTGCTGCGCGGCGGAGCTGTCTTTGCCGTCGTCGCACTTGTCGCCACACTCGCGGGTTGGACACGGCGGGTGAATGCGGGTGATACCGTGCGCCTGCCCGACGTGCGGCTGATGGTGAGCCGTCTGGGGAGTCTCGGGCAGCAGCTCGACGCAGCGAATGGGGAAGTGGCCCTGGCCAAGCTTCAGCTCGAACGGGCCAACGCGATCATGGCCAACTCGACCAAATATCAGATCCCCGCCGATCTGGCGTCGTCGATCTACGACATCGCCTTGAGTGAGGGGATCGACCCGGCGTTGGGCTATCAGCTGGTGAAGGTCGAGAGCAGCTTCAAGGCCGATGCGCACAGCAGCATGGGGGCATTTGGATACACCCAGCTGCAACTGGCGACCGCGAGGTTCTACGAGCCGAATGTGACGGAGAAAGAGCTGCTCGATCGCGATGTGAATCTACGAATCGGCTTTCGCTTCTTGAGCGATCTGCTGGAAAAGTTCGATCGGGACACGCAGCTGGCCTTGCTGGCCTATAATCGCGGCCCGAGCAAGGTCACCCAGATCCTGGCGCAGGGCGGAGACCCTGCCAACGGATATTCCGCGGCCGTCTTGAAGGGCTACATCGCGCCCCGCTCCACCGAGCCGGGCTGGCGCTAACCGGGAATCTTGAGCGCGGAGCCGGTCCGGAGAGGATCGCGCTCGGACAACCCATTCGCTTTCCTGAGGGCCTGGATCGAGACGCCGTAGTGTCTCGCCAGGCCCGTCAGCGTTTCTCCCCGTCGCACGACATGGATTCGCGGCTCTGCAACCTGCGCCCCTGCGCTGCTCACCTTGAGCGCGCCGACGGAGCTTGGGCGTCCACGCCCCTGCGGCGCGATCCGCAGTCGCTGGCCTGCCCTGATGCCCTCGGATTTACCGAGCGCGTTCCATTTCCGTAGCTGGCTCACAGTCACATCGTACTCGCCGGCCAGGCCGGACAGCGTCTCCCCGCGCCGGACCCGATGGAAGCCCGTTGGTGTTCCGGCCACGGGAACGACAGGATCCGAGACCCGCCGGGCCACGGACGAGGACAACGCTCCGCCCGTCGGCACGATGATCTGCTGCCCAGGCCGCAAGACCCTGCCGCGCAGGCGGGGGTTGGCGTCGGTCAGTAGCCGGAGACTCACGTGATACCGGCTGGCGATTCCGCTCATCGTTTCGCCCCGCGCGACGAAATGCTCGACGAAGGTGACGCGGCGGGATGCCGGGAGCGCCGCGTAGGCCGCCACGGTGGCCGGACCACGGCCCGCGGGAATTCTCACGACCGCGGCGACGCCGGGGGGTGTCGCGAGCCGGAGGTACTGCGGATTCATTTCCCGAATGGCCGCGACGGTCGTGTCGGCGAGGCGCGCGATCACGTCGAGACCGGTCATTCCCGGGACGACCAGCGAGTCATACGACGCCGCCTCCACGGATCCGATGTCGAACCCGTAGCGCCGCGGTTCCTTGGCGATGAGTGCCGCCGCGATCAGCTTGGGCACGTAATCCTTGGTTTCGCGCCGGAGCAGCTTGGTGTCGTACAGGCGAAAGAACGTGGCGTCCGAGTTGACGGAATCGGCGTCGTCGTCGGGAAGCCGTCCCAGACCCCGCGAGACCTTTCCCGCCCCCGCATTGTAGGCCGCTGCGGCCAGGTACAGCGATCCGAAGCGGGCGGTCAGATCTCGAAGGTGTCTGGCCGCGGCATCGGTGGCACGATACGGATCCCGCCGCTCATCCACCCACGAGTCCACCCTCAACCCGTAGAGCTTGGCGGTCCCCTTCATGAATTGCCACATTCCGACCGCGCGCGCCCGGCTGGTGGCGGTATTCGAGAAGCCGCTCTCGATCAGGGCCAGATACACGAGATCGGCCGGAAGCCCTTCCTTCTGAAGCCGGTCTCTGATCATGCCCTCATAGCGCGGCATTCGGGAAAGCCAGATGCCGAAGCGCTCATGGGCCGGGCCGCGGAAGAAGTCGAGGTAGTACTGCACGCGATTATGTGTGTTGAACGTCGAGACATCGATGTCCCATGTGGCAGCGCCCGCCAGGGCCTTGGGGCCGCCGGCTTCTCCACCCACCGCATCGTCCCTGGTAGAGTCGTCGCCCTCATCACCGGCCGGCGCTGCGGTGGCGAGCGCCTCGAGCACGGCCTCGTCGGCCGCCGAGTCGGCAGCAAGCCTGAGCTCTGCATTGAGCTCGGCGACCGGCACAATGGTATCGAGCTCAGGTGCGGGTGGAAGATCGACGATGTTGGACGAAGTCGGTGCTGCGGGAGCGGACGGTTGCCGGTTGTGCGAGGGCGCCGGGACCGGCGCGGTTCGGGGGAGGCGGCCACCACCCCCACAAGCGGCGAGGCAGAGCGTCATCGTAAGGAGAAAGACCGAGCATCGCATCAGGCGGTTACCCCTTTCGGGCATTCTTCGGGTAAAGGGGTTGGATACGGCTCGGTGAAGACTCCGGCAGCGCAAAGCGCAGGAGCGAATGCGAACTGAGGCAGACGCCTAACCCTCAGCGCATGAAGAGTCGGTTGCCAAGTATGCGATTCGTTGCGTTGAGCACCGCCAGCGCCGCGCCGCGAGCAGCATCGTTTTCAGTCAAGTAGGAACCGACCACCCTATGGCCGCCCTCGTCGCCCTGCACGGCCATCGACACGATGATCACGGTCGCATCGAAGGCTCGCACCGCCTTCACCCCCAGCAATTCGAAGCCCATCCCTCCCTGCACCGCCTCGGTGAGCGCGTTCACGCAAGCCTGGGCGGCGCATCGCAGCTCCCCTGCCTGGGAAGCCAGCCCTTCGTTTTCACCCGTGAACTGTTCCGATTCTTTCCACGTCAACCCGACCCGGGCACGGCAGCGTCCGTTGGCCAGGCGGTCCAGGACGAACTCGGCGAAGCGCAGCCGCTCATTGAGCGGATTGGGCGGTGCCATGGCTGTCCTTTGGAAAGACGAATTGCTGGGAAACGACGCCCTTGAGAGGGGGCAAGCCCCATGCCACTGGGGTGTTACGCAGTCTCGAAATGAACCTCCAACTGATTGGCCGGCTCGGCGGGCGGACGGACGACATCGACCTCCAGGCGAGGGTGGCCGCCCTCGTCGAGGTCCACGCCGATGACGAGCATCACCTTATCGGCCATTTCGATGCGGAGTTGCCGCCGGTCGGAGCGCATCGTGGCCCCAGTCATCGGACGCCCCCGGAGAGCCGTCAGGCTCTCCGCGATGAGGCGCAATTCGTGGAGCGACACGGGTCGGAGCGGAGGGCGAGTCACGACGTCAGCTTCGGACGAGGGTCTGGAAGCGGCTCCGCAGATCGCGCGTGACGGGGCCGGAACCACCGCTCCCGATCAGCCGTCCGTCCACCTGCCGAATGGCGATGACCTCTGCCGCGGTGCCGGTGAAGAACGCCTCGTCCGCCGTGTACACGTCGTACCGGTTGAGCATCGTCTCCGCCACGTCATATCCGGCCTTCGTGGCAAGCTCGATGACGACGTCCCGGGTGACGCCCTTGAGGATCCCTGCATACGGAGGCGGCGTACGAATGCGGCCGTGCTTGACGATGAAGATATTCTGCCCCGAGCCCTCGGCGACGCTGCCGCTGCTGTCGAGCATGAGCACTTCGTCGGCTCCCGCTTGCACGCCCTCGACCTTGGCGAGGATATGCGCGAGATAGTTGAGCGACTTGACCCGCGGGGAGAGCGCTTCCCGCTGGGGAATGGGCGTGCCGGCCGTGACCACCTTGAGCCCCGTCTCGTACACCTCTTCGGGCCAGAGCTTGATGGTGTCCACGATGATGATGATCCCGGGACGGGGACACTTGCGCGGATCGAGACCGAGGTCGCCAACGCCGCGGGTGATGATGGGCCGGATGTACCCTTCGGTGATCCGGGACCGGGCCACGGCTTCTTCGGTGATCGCCGCCATTTCTTCGATCGGCATCGGCACGGTGAGCCAGATGGCCTTGGCCGAATCGTAGAGACGCTCCAAGTGCTCGCGGAGACGGAAGATCTTGCCGCCGTAAATGCGGATACCCTCGAAAACGCCGTCGCCGTACAGGAGGCCGTGATCGTAAACCGATACCATGGCGGTATCGCGATCGTACCACTTGCCATCGAGCCAGATGGTCGGCACGCCAGCTCCGGACGCGGGGGACTGCTTGGAAGGTTGTAGAGTCGTTGCCATTCGGAGAATGTACAGCGTCGGCGGGCGATGGGCTATGGGCGGCCGGCGTCGAGCGCAACCCGCACGCGGCGAGCCAGCTCGTCCGCGGTGAAGGGCTTTTCGAGCAGCGGATGGCCGCGCATCAGCGCGCTTCGGCGCATCGACTCCGAGCTCGTGTAGCCCGTCATCATGACCACGGGCACGCCCGGCAGAACCGTGGTGAGCTCGCGGGCAAGGCCGAGGCCGTCGAGGCGCGGAAGCGCGAGGTCGGTGAGCACCAGGGCCACGGGAGGCCCGCCGTTGCCGATGATGTCGAGCGCGTCCTGCCCGTCCACCGCTTCCACGACCGCGTATCCCTCAGATTGCAGCGCACGAACCGCCATCAACCGGACCTCCGGCTGGTCTTCGACGACGAGGATGGTCTCGGTGCCTCCCGCAGGTCGGGTGCCGGGGCCATCCGGCGGATTCGTCAGGGCCGCGCCGGTGGCGGGAAGGTAGGCGACGAAGGTGGTCCCCTGGCCGAGCATGCTGCGCGCGGCGATGTACCCCCCGCTCTGCCGGATGATCCCGTACACCGTGGACAGACCGAGGCCCGTGCCCTTCCCCGTCCCCTTGGTGGTGAAGAACGGCTCGAAGATGCGCTCGAGCGTCGCGTCGTCCATGCCGGTGCCTTCGTCGGTCATCGCGAGCTCGACATATGGGCCGGGTCGCACGGACGGCTCCAGGGGGAGCCGGGGATCCGACTCCGACAACTCGACAGGTGAGGTCCGGAGCCAGAGGCGCCCGCCCGAGGGCATCGCGTCGGCCGCATTGAGCGCGAGATTGAGGAGCACCTGCTCCAGTTGGCGGCGGTCGGCACGCACGCGTCCGGCATCGGGAGCGAGGTCGAAGGACAGCTCGTAGCGTTCGCCCAGCGTGCGCTGGAGAACCGGCTGGAACTCGGCCAAGACCGCGCTCGGGTCTACGACCTCGGGGCGGAGGATCTGGCGGCGGCCGAATGCCAGGAGCTGCGCCGTGATGCCGGCCGAGCGCTGGGCGGCGTCGCGCATCACCTCGACGTCGGCGCGGACGATCGCCGGCACGTCGTCGCGGCGGAGAATGAAGTCGGCGGCGCCCAGCACTACGGTCATCTGGTTGTTGACCTCGTGTGCCACCCCGCCCGCGAGCTGGCCGATGCTCTCGAGCCGCTGGAGAGAGCGCACCGCTTCCTCCGCCCGCTTCTGGTCGGTGATGTCCCGGGTGAAGCAGCGCGCGTGGACGAAGCGGCCGCTTTCGCGGTAGACGCTCCCGCTGATGAGCACGTCACGAGTCGATCCGTCCCGGCAGCGGAAGCGAGCCGGGTGGTCATTCAGTACTTCCCCGGCCGAGAGGCGCTGAAGGAGATCGCGGGCCGCCTCAGGCTCGGCGTGGCATTCGGCGATGTTCCGTCCGGGGAGATCGGGGGCGTCGTAGCCGAGCATCTCGAGCTCGGCCCGGTTGGACCGGATGATCGTGCCGTCCTCGGTGAGCCAAAGGATGCCGACCGACGCATTCTCGAAGAAGTCGCTCAGCTCCTGTTCGCTGCGGCGCACGGCGGCTTCCGCTCGAGACTGTCCCCGGAGAGCCTCGGCCGCTTCCTCCGCTGCGTCTTTCGCCTCGGCCGCCGCATCCTCGGCCTTGATCGCCTCGTCTTCCGCGCGCAGGCGCTCGTCCTCCGCTCGACGGGCTTCCTCGGCGGCAAGACCGGCGTGCTGCTCGGCACGACGGAAGGCGCGGAGCCTGGTCTCCCCGAGCCAGGCCGTAGCGATGCCGATGACCGCGAAGAGCGCTCCTCCCGCCGCCGCCATCGAGCCGGCAACGTCGAAGGTACGTTCCGCGGGCGGGACCGCGAGGTACACCGTCGCCAGGCTGAGGACGAGGGCGAGGATGCTCGGGCCGAATCCGCCATACCAGGCGCTGACGAAGAGGGCCAAGAAGAAGGTGGCGTACAGGAACCGCTGGCCGAGGAAGGCGACGATGACCAGCCGCAGTATGGCGGCCAGCACCACGACAGCAATGGCGACGGCATAGCGGCGCCGTGCATCCATGGAGGATGACCGCTCGGCCCAGGGGGAGAAAACTGAGAAACGCTGAGCCGGCGGACTCACGGCCACCTCGTGGCAGATCCAGGCTTAACGATCAGCAGGCGACGACGTCCAGATGGACGCATGAAGATACCCGGGATGACCCGGGGCGGAAGGTTCCAGTGACAGGAGATGTTCTATGCGCGCCCGTTCGTTCGCAATGTGCCTGACGCTCGCCGCCGGTGTGGCTTCGACCGCGCTCGCCCAGTATCCCAACGGTGAAAGCGGGCCCGGCGCCCCGGGAGGGATGCGCCGAGGCCGCGGGATGATGGGAGGTCGAGGGGGCATGGGAATGACGCCGCTGGATCCGGTGGTGGTGGAAGGACCGCCGGCGCCCGCGGAGTTCGCGCGGATCACCAGCGTCCCAGACACGCAGCGGTACGCCCGACTTTACAATGGTTTCATGAGCTCCACCCGCCCGCAGCGCGACAGCCTCGGCGCAGCCCGGTCCGCCCTCCGGGATGCGTTTGAGGAACGTGACCGCGACGCGGGCCGCCGCCAGGTAGGTCTTGTCAAGTCTCTTGGCGACGACCTGTCGAAGCGGCTGAATACATTCGACAATGCAGTGAAGGATCTGGTGGGCAAGGACGAATGGAAAAGGTACCAGGACTGGCGTTCGCAACGGCGCAAGGAAGCGGAGGACAGACGCCACGAGGTGATGGGCCGGCGGGAGACCAGTGCCCCGCCGGCCGACAGAGTGCCCGACGCCCAGTGAACGTCACATCTTCTTTGCCTGGCTTCTGACAAAAGCGTAGGGCAAGGTGGGCAGCGTATTCATGTTCGCTGCACGCTGGGAGGTCTCCTTCGCCTTGGCCTCGTCTCCCTTGCCGCGGTAGGCCAACGCGGTGACATAAAGAACGGAGGCGTCTTGCTGGTCGGCTTGGGCCAGCTCCGCAAGGGCGCCGTCGAAATCCTTCTCCTGGAGCGCGATGGTGCCCGTCAGGTGACGCGCCTGCCGGATCCGGAAGTCATTCTGCTTGGCCGTGGCTCCATCGAGGTACAACTTGGCCTCGGACTTGGCGGTCTCGAGGTCGCTCTTCCTCAGCGCAACCCGACTGTCGTTGTAGTGCTGGGCGAGTCGGCTGTCTTCCTTGACCTCTTCGGAAAGGCTGGATGCGGTCACCAGATCGAGTGCCTGCTGGTAGCGCTTGGCCGCCTGGTCCGCTTTGCCCGCCTCGACCAGAATATCGCCCAGAGACACGGCATCGCCGGACATCGTGGCGGTGTCGCCGATCGTGGCGGCCATGGCGTACTGCTTCTCCATCTGTTTCAGGGCAAGGTCGGTCTTTCCCTCGTCGACATAGATCACCGTCTGCCTCAGCAAGGCCGCGCGGCGATCGCCGTCGTCACGAGCCGCATCGAACAATTTCTGGGCTTCCGTAATCGCCTGGGCGTGCTTCCCCTGAAACATCAGGTTGCCGGCAATGCCGAGGCGGGAGTTGCCGAAGTGAGGATCGATCGACAGCGCCTTCTGATACTGTTGAGTCGACTCGTCGAACCGACCGGTCTTCATCAGCAGCTCGGCATAGGAATCGTACGGATTGGGGTCGTTGGGAACCAACTCGATGTACTTCTTGAAGGCTTGCTCGGCCTCGGCGTACTTCTCCACCGGCCTGTAGGCGTAACCCAGGGAGTTGTAAGCCGGCGAGAAGCTCGAGTCGATCCGGATCGCCGCCTGCAGCTCGTCGATGGCCTTCGCATACTGCTGCCGGCCGAAGTACGCATTCCCCAGCACGAGCCGAGCGCGCGCATCCTGAGGGTACTTGGTGACCAGGTCCTTGGCGTACTGCAGGGATTTGGTGGGATCAGCGTTGGCACCTGCCTGAAGGCTGAGAATCGTCAGGCGCTCCCCTTCGGAAGCCTTCTGAGACAGGCTGACCGCTTTGTCGAGGTGCTCCAGGAACTCCTTCGTGGTCGGCGAGGTCAGGGCCAGGTTGTAGTGGGCCATGGCAAAGCCCGGGTCCTTTGCCGCCGCGTCTTCGAAGAGCTTCCGGCTGTCCTGTAGCCGAATCTGGTCGGACAGGACGAGCCCGCGAGCGTAGAGCGACCGTGCTTCGTCGGAAGCAGTGGTGATGGGAACCTTGGCGTCGCTCGTGGTGGAAACGGTTGCGCTGGCGGTCGCCGACTCGCTGCCGGCATCGGGTTTCTTGGGGGCGCAGCTGGTGCTGGTGAGAATGAAACCGAGCCCGCAGGCTGTGAGCCAAGCCTGGGGCGGAATCGACATGCGCGTCACGGTTCCTCCGAGAGAAGGACGCTTCGACGCCGGTCGGCCAGGCCGGTATGGCAGGGATCTAAAGAAGGGCGGGGTCGAGAAATTCCCGAGATGCGGATCGTATCGCCTGTATCCACTGCTGTCAAGCTGGCAGGTCGCGGCCAGCCAAGGTATTGCCGGAGGGAAAGGCGTGGTTCTGTGGTCTGGGATAGTGAGGGCGGTGGGACTCGAACCCACGACCTAGGGATTAAAAGTCCCTTGCTCTACCAACTGAGCTACGCCCCCTCTGGACCTCCAAACATCCTAGACCCGAAGCGGTTACACAAGCGCCCGCCTCGAAGCCTCGCTCGATCAGCTTATACTTGAGCGTCGTTCTCCCCCAGCCGATCAACAGCACGCGCCTCGTCACCACGCCGGATCGTGGAGGGGACCTCCAATTCCCGCCTGCAGCAGGAAAGAGCTGTCGGTGTGATCGGGTCGAGTCCATCACCTGACCTCGAGATCGCCGGAAGACTGGCCCTGGCCGGCCTCACGGGTCTCGCCATCGGCATCGAGCGCGAGTGGTCGGGCCACGCCTCGGGCCCGCGCGCACGGTTCGCGGGCGTCCGGACCTTCCTTCTCCTGGGCCTGCTGGGCGGCATTGCCGGCCTGCTCGCCGCCGCCGACCATCCATCGCTCGGCGCGGTCCTGATCGCCGGCCCCGCGCTCCTCGCGGTCGCCGCCTACGTCGTCGCCTCCCATCAGACTCAGGATCGGGACGGTACGACCGAGGCGGCTGCCCTGCTCGTGCTCGCCGTGGGGAGTCTGTGCGGATTGGGATACGGGAGTCTCGGGAGCGGCGTGGCCGCGGTGGCCGTCCTGGCGCTGGCGGAGAAGAGCCGCATTCAGGACCTGGTCCGGAAGATCGGCGAGCCCGAGCTCAGGGCCGCCGTGCACTTCGTCGTCCTCGCCGTCGTCGTCCTGCCGCTGCTTCCCACCGGGCCCTTCGGTCCCTTCGATTCGATCCGGCCGAGAGAGTTGTGGGGCATCGTCCTCATCTTCTCGGGCCTCAACTTCCTCGGCTATCTGGCCCGGCGAGCGGTGGGAGCGCAACGCGGCTACGGGATCGCGGGTCTCCTCGGTGGACTGGTCTCGTCGACGGCCATCGCGCTGAGCTTCTCGAGAGAGAGCCGCTCCGCTCCGGAGCACGCGCCCGGCCTGGCATTGGGAGCGGTGGCCGCCTCCACCATTCTCCTGCTCAGAGTCCTGGGGGTCACGCTGGTGCTGAGTCGTTCGGTGGCAGGGCGACTCCTGCCGTATCTGGTCCTTCCCATGGTGGTCGGCGGAGCGTACGTCGCCTTTGTCCTCCTCAGGAAGCCTCGCGCCCAGGGCGGGCCGGAGAAGCTGGACGGGAGCCCGCTGCGTCTGGGGACCGCGATCGTGATGGCGTTGGTCTTCCAGTTGGTCCTGCTCGCCGTGCCGGCCGCCGAGCGCTTCTGGGGCTCAACCGGCGTGCTGGGATCCGCCGCCGTCATCGGGCTCACCGACATGGACGCCTTGACCTACTCCATGTCGCGGTTCGGCGAGGCCTCGGATGCCGCACCACTCGCGGCCCGGGCCATCGCGATCGGGATTATCTCGAACACGATCCTCAAGCTGGTTCTCGTCCTCGCCCTCGGTTCTCCGGCCTTCCGGAAGACCGCAGGCATCGGCCTCGTGGCGCTGGCCGTGGCCTTGGGGGTAGGGCTCCAGGCCTGGAGCTGGATCGGATAGGGTAACTCGTCACTGGCGAGAGGAGGCCCGCCGTGGCGGTAGGAAATCTGCCTTCTCTTCACCAGCAAGACCGTCGACCGGCATCTGTCTCGCCTCATCGGAGCGGCCCTCGAGGGCTGGACCGACGTCGAGATCCGGGATTATGCCAACCTGCTGCGATTGGTCGGGCAGTACAGCCCAATCGAGCTGCGTGGAGCCGGGGGACTGGCTGGCCGACAAGACCTTCGCGGAGCTGACCCTCCGGTCCGAGGGCGCGCTCGTGCCCGGGATCGAGCGGACGGATCCGAGCTCCGTGGGCGCGCCGCGAGGCCCGACACCGGTGCCGATCGAAGGTCAAGGATGACCGAGAGATTCGAGACCTTGCGCCGCCTGGGAGCTATATTCCCGCGCATGATACGCACCGCATTCACACTGATCGGGCTCCTGATCGGAGCGAACGGCGTGTTGGCCGCGCAGGCCGACCGTTGGCAGGTGACCGAGGGGACCGACACCTACATCTGGGACGTCCAGCTCGTGCGTCTCGATGGCGATACGCTCGTCGTCGCCCAGGCCGACTCGCTCGTCCGCGTCCCCCTCGACCATATCGCCGAGCTGCGACTGATCCGAAAAACGGAAATGCGGGCCGGTGCCGAGGACGCCGACGAGACGATGAGCGCGCTCACCGGCGGGGACGACGAGATCTACGATCTCTCGACGCTCGAGTTGGCCGATCGGCTGCGCATGATCCAGAAGATTCTGCTGTACCACCCTACCACGCCCTAGTATCTCCGCGGGCGAGTCTCAGAGCTTGAGATTCACATCGATGTCGATCATGACCGCCGGAGGCACGTCCTCGAAGACGACCCGGCGCTCCACCGTGCGGATGACCATCTTCTCGAGTGGCCCCTTGCCCTTGCCACGGCCGTGGTTGCCGGCGCGGTAGTAGACCACCTGCGTCGGGCCGACGCGCTCGATGCGGACGACATCGAAGCCCTGGCGGACGAGCACGGTGCGCGTGACGCTCACCGCACGGTCAGAGGAGACGGTGTAGTGCTTGTCCTTCCCCTTTCCCTGTGCGTGGGCGGGGGAGGCGAAGAAGGCAAGGGCGCCAAGAATGAGCGCGAGGCCGGCGGCGAATCGGCGGGGGGGCATTGAACCTCCTCGGGATCGGTGGTGGGGTGATCGATCCCCGAGGGGCAAGAAGCGTGCAGTCTGGGCGTCAAGGGAGTTAGGCCCCAAAGCCCGCGCGTTAGGGCCCGGCGCCATCCGTCGACTGCCAAGTCTTGCAGAAGTGGCAAGCGGAGAATGCGAGACGTCGATGCATGGCCCCTCAGCTCTTCGACTGCTCCAACCGGGCGACAGCCTCTTCGACGGCGGTGCGAGCGACATCCTTCTGCACCGTCGGCAGGGCACCCCGGAGCACCGCCAGTGCATCATCGCGATCGAGCTGCTGTTCCACGGCGTCGAGCGCCCACCCGCGGACCCAGTCCCGGTCATCATCGAGCGCCATCACGAACGCGCCGAGTGCGGTGGAGTCGCCGCGGGCACTGAGCACCGCGAGGGCGACCGTGGGCAACGGCTGGTCCCCGGCGTGGTGGGCGACCGCCTTCACCAGTCCTGCGTCGGGCCGCCGCAGCGCCGCCACGATCGCGGCGCTCTGGATCACATCTCGATAGGACGTTGTCTCCAACCCCTTTAGGACTTCGCCACGGGCCCCGGCGGGGTCACGGCGGGTGAGCGCCGTGAGCGCCGCGGCGCGCACCTCGTAGCTCGGATCCTTGGTCCATACCTCCCGGATGAGGGACGGAGACTGTTCGCCGGCGATGGCGCCGAGCGCTGTGACGGCCGCCTTCCTCACCAGCGCGGAAGTGTCCCGCGCCGCCGCCTCGAGCGCGGGTACCGCGCCGGCGGGCGGAAAATCGGCGAGCGCGCCGGATGCCAGCGCACGGATGGTGGAATAGTCCGCCTCGCGCGCCGCCCGCGCGAGGGCCGATGCCGCGGCCGGATCAAGCCGCCGGGCACGGAGCTGCTCGACGGCCCACGCGCGATTCCACAGCGTGGCCTCACGCACGAGCTGAGTCGCCAGCCAGGCGGTCGGCTGAGTGAAGTCGAGGGTCTTCACAACGGCATTGTCCGCGTCGAACACCACCATGGTGGGAGGAGCGGCCAGCCCTGCGATGATCACACGCTGCTCGCGGCGGTCGATGACGGTCCGCACGACGGTGTCGCCGGAGACGGTGGCGACGCGGATGGCGAGCGGCGCACGGAACGCCAATGGCGTCTCGAAGCGGAGCCCGGTACTGTCGGCAGTGGCGGTATCCACCTGAGTCTGACGGACGAGAAGTGTGAGCGTCCGGCCCGTCGAGTCGTAGGTCGAGGCGACGGTGAACGCGGGATAACCTGCGCGGTATATCCACTGGGACCAGAACCAGTCGAGGCTCTCTCCCGTCGCGTCGAGCACGGCCTGGCGGAGGTCGTCGCTCGTGGCGTTCCCGTACGCGTGCTGCGTGAGGTAGCGATGGATGGCGGCCCAGAACCGTTCGGCGCCGAGCTGCTTCTTCAGCATCTCGAGAACAAGCGCGCCCTTGGGATACACGTTATTGGAGTTCCAGGTGGCGAGAGGCATCCGCCGGCGCTTGTCGGCCGCGATGAAGCCGCGGTACTCGGCCAGGTAGTAATCCTCTTCGACGCGCTCTCCGTGCTTGGCGCCCCAGTACTGTCCGGGCATGAACTCCGCCATTCCCTCGTTGAGCCAGTAGTTGGCCCAGTTCTCGGCGGTCACGAGATCGCCGAACCAGTGGTGCGCCAGCTCGTGCGGGATGAGCGCCCATTGGAACCACGGTCGGTCGACGTAGGCGGCGGAGTCGGGGAGCCAGTCCACCAGCGTCGTGGCGGACACGTTCTCCATCCCGCCGACGAAGTCGGCGACCGTGGTTTGCGCGTACTTGTTCCAGGGGTAGCGGACGCCGGTGAGGCGGGAGAAGGTCTCGATCATGTCGGGCGTCACGCCGAAGAGCCGCCGAGCGGCGGCCCGGTCTTCCTCGTACACGTAGTAATCGACCGGTATCCCGCGCCAGCGATCCGACACCTTGGCGAACGGTGCCATGACGAGGGAGATGAGATAGGTCGAGGCGGCCTTCTCCTGGGCCCAATGTGTGGTGCGCAGGCCATCCTTGCCCACGCGGTCGCTCACCAGTTTGCCGTTCGAGACGACGGTAAGCCGCCTGGGCACGGTCGCAATCAGGTCCCAGGTGGCTTTGTCCGCGGGACCGCCCCAGGTCGGCAGCCATCGAGGGTTTCCGTCGGTCCCGCCGCCGCTGTACACCTGTTGGGGCCGGTGCGGACGGCCGGGCTCTTCCTTGAAGAAGTAGAGGCCGCGACCCTGCGTGATGCGGCCGTGATAATCAACGGTGAATCGCACCGTATCGCCGAACCGCGCGGGGCGGGCGAGCCGTACCACGAGCGAATCGCCGGGACGGGCGGAGGCGAGCCCGGGACACGCGCGAGACCGGGCGCACACACCGGTGACCGACCGGACTTCGAGCTGTCGCGACATGTCGAGAATGACCGAATCGAGCCGGGGCCGGAGGGAGACCAGCGTCGTCGTGACTTTCCCATCGAAGGCGGTCGAGTCCCAGTCGAAGTTGCCGACTTCTATTCGCTGATGGATCAAATCGTAGTCGTGAGAGGCGGTGTAATACCCGCCGACGACCCGCTCGGCGTTCGATTGAGCGGAGAGGACGGAAAAGACGGAGAGGACGGAAAGGACGGAGAAGACGCAGAGAAGGAGGCGGCGCACGGAGGGAATTGTTACGCGATCGACCGAGGAGTCAAGGCGGGTCTCTTGACGAACTTCCGGGCGGGACACATCTCTAGCCTATCGAGCCTCTCCGTCCTCTGCGTCCTCTCCGTCCTTTCCCTCCTTTCCGTCTTCCACCAGGAGACCCCTAATGGCCGCCCGCCCGCCGACCCGCGAGGAGCTCATCCAGCAGGATATCCAGGATCTCCACCGGCTGGGTTACGCCCAGCAGTTGTTCCGCGAAATGGGCGGCTTCTCCAACTTCGCCATCTCCTTCTCCATCATCTCGATCCTGACCGGCGCGGTCCTGCTGTACGGGTATGGGCTCAAGTTCGCCGGGCCGATCATCAACTCGGTCGGCTGGCCGGTGGTGAGCGTGTTCACCCTGTGCGTCGCCGCCTCGATGGCGGAACTCGCGTCAGCCTATCCCACGGCGGGCGGACTCTACTTCTGGGCCTATCGTCTTGGTGGCCGCACGTGGGCGTGGGCCACGGCCTGGCTCAACATGATCGGCCAGATCACCATCACGGCAGGGATCAATGTCGCCGCCGCGATCTACCTCGTGGGCGCGGTGACCCGGATCTTCGGCCTGCCGGCCGACCAGGCGGTGCCGCTTTTCGGCACCATGACGAGCTGGTACTTCTACGTGTTCGTCATGGTGTTGATCATGATCCCCCAGATCTACATCAACATCACCGGGATCAGACTGACGGCGAAACTCAACGACTTCAGCGTCTACTGGCACATCGGCGGGGTCGCCATCATCGCCATCCTGCTGACCGTCTTCGGGACCCACCACAACAGCCTGGACTTCCTGTTCTCCCGCCAGACCGTGGTGAACCCGCTGGACGCCTCCTCGGCGGATCTCGGGAGCGGCACGGCCGTGCCGGCCCTGGTCTTCGGTGAATTCAAGTTCGCCTCACCCCTCTTTGCGCTGTTCCCGTGGCTCACCGAGCTCTATCGCGCGGCGCCGTTCGCGCTGGTGTTCGTGCTGGCAATGCTTCAGGCGCAATGGACGTACACCGGGTACGACGCCTCGGCGCATGTGGCGGAAGAGACCGTCATGGCGCGGAAGAACTCCGCCTGGGGCGTCTTCCTTTCCGTGGCGGTGTCGGCGGTAGTGGGCTACGTCATGCTCATGATCTTCACCTGGTGCATCCCGAACGGCGACGTGGCGACTACGGCCAACGATGCCTATCCGGTCCTGCAGATCGTGTATGGCAACCTGGGCACCTTTTTCGCCAACCTGATCGCGGTGATCATCGGCGTGGCGATGTGGCTCTGCGGCCTGGCCTCCATCACCTCGATGGCCCGTATGTGGTACGCCTTCGCCCGCGATGACGGAATGCCGGGGTCGGGGCTCATCAAGCAGGTTAGTCCCCGGCACCGGACGCCGGCGAACGCGATCCTCATTACCAGCGCCCTCTCGGTGCTGATCTGCCTCTACGCCTCGGCATACTTCGTGGTCACCTCGATCAGTGTGATCACCCTCTATCTGGCGTACATGTTCCCGATCTACCTCAACTGGCGGAACAAGCGGAGGGGGGCCGGAGAGTTCACGACCCTTGAAACCGCCCCGTGGAGCCTTGGCGCCTGGGGACCGGCCCTCAACGTCATCGCGATCGTGTGGGTGCTGTTCCTGACCGTGATCTTCAGCCTGCCACCCAACGAGCTGGTGCTCTGGACCATGCTCGCGCTGGCGGCGGGGCTGATGCTCTATTGGCAGGTGGCGGCCAAGCGGAGTTTCGTGGGGCCGACGCGTGCGGACGAGCAGGCGCTCCGGCGGCTGGAAGACGCGATCGGCGAGACGTCGCGCGGGGCAGCGGCCGCCGGCTAGCGGCGGACGCTCCCCGGCCGCCTAGAACTCCAAGGTCAACTGTGCGAGCGGAGCAAATGTCAGCCGGTGGTGCCGCGTGGGGCCGTGGATCGACAATGCCACCTGATGCTCGGGCGTGCCGTAGCCGACGTTGGTCTCCCATCCGTAGCCGGGATACCGGCCCGCCAGGCGATGCATCAGACGATCGCGAACCGTCTTGGCGAGAATGGCGGCGGCGGCCACCGATTGGCAGTGCGCGTCGCCGTCGACCAGTGCCTCGTGCGGGTACCCTACTTCAGGCAGTGGCAGGCCGTCGATCAGGATGCAGTAGGAACGCGCCGTGAGGTCCTGGTGCCGGAGCAGAGACCGGATGGCCCGGCGCATGGCGATGGCGCTGGCGACCCGGATATTGAGCAGATCGATCTCGCGAGATGATGCCGCGCCGACGCCGTAGGCCAGCGCCCGGGACCGAATCTGGAGCGCGAGTCTGGCCCGCACGGCGGCCGGCAGGATCTTGCTGTCCCGGAGGCCGCGGATGGCGCGACAGCCGGGCGGTAAAACGACGGCCGCGGCAACCACTGGTCCAGCCAGTGGGCCGCGGCCCGCTTCATCGACGCCGACGAGGAGCAGCTCCCCGGCCCAGGCCACCCGTTCCCGCGTGAGTGAGGGGCGTGGGGGCACCGTCTCAGCCCTCGCGCTTCTCCTTGATTCGTGCGGCCTTGCCGCTCAGCGCGCGCAGATAGTAGAGCTTGGCGCGGCGGACCCGCCCGCGGCGCACCAGCTCGACCGACGCGATGGTCGGGCTATGCAGGGGGAACAGTCGCTCCACCCCGACACCGGCCGAGATCTTTCGGACGGTAAAGTTCTCGCTGATCCCGCCACCGCGCTTGGCGATGCACAGCCCTTCGAACGCCTGCAGGCGCTCTTTGTCACCCTCGCGGACCCGCACCATTACTCGGACCGTGTCTCCCGGATCGAACGCAGGAATGTCCGTGCGCAAGCCCTCACGGGCCACCTCTGCCAATCGCTCCATTGTCGACTCCTCCGGGTAAAAATGTGGTCCCGACAGCCCTCCGCCACTCCTCCACCGCGCGTGTGGCCGCAGCTCAGGCCGACTCATCGTCGTGCTGCGCCACGTACCTGCTCCACAAGTCCGGTCGCCGCTCGCGCGTCAACCGCTCCGCCTCCTGCTGCCGCCATGCCGCAATCTCGGCATGATTACCCGACCGCAACACCTCGGGAACCACGAGCGTTCGGTACTCTGGCGGCCGCGTATAGCTCGGCGGGCTCAGCAACCCGTCATAGTGCGAATCGGAGCTGGCCGACTCGTGGTCGCCGAGGGCGCCGGGGAGAAGCCGCACGACGGCATCGAGCACACAGATCGCCGCGGCCTCACCACCCGAGAGCACAAAATCGCCGACCGAGATCTCGTCCGTTGCCAGCGCGTCGGCCACTCGCTGATCGACGTCCTTGTAGTGCCCACACAGCAGCGTGAGACGCGACTCCAGTGAGAGCCGAACCGCATCGTCGTGGCCGAACGGCCTGCCTCTCGCTGAGAGGAGCACCACCCGACCAGCGGGCTCGAGGCTTTCGACCGCTTCGAAGAAAGGCTCGGGCCTCAGCACCATCCCCGCCCCACCGCCGTACGGGTAGTCGTCGACCGTCGCGTGGCGGTCGTGAGTGAACTGCCGGAGCTGCACCAGGTTGAACTTGACCAACCCGGCCGCCGCCGCCCGTCCGGGTATGCTGGCGCCCACAAACGCGGCGATCACCTCGGGAAAGAGCGTGACGACGTCGATCGTCAGCATGTCACTCTACCAGCCCCTCGGGCGGCGTCACCACCAGGCGCCTCCCGTCCCGGTCCACCTCGCGAACGAACTCCTTGCGATACGGAAGGAGGAATTCCCGCCTGGGCCCCTGCACCTCGATCATCAAGCCGGCCGGCATGTCGTAGACCGCGGTGACCAGGCCGAGCGGGGTCTCGTCGGGAAGCCGGACCGAGAACCCGGCCAGCTCGTGGACGTAGACCTCGTCTCCCTCCGGGCGGCTTCAACTCACTTTGCGGCACCGCCAGGAACAGGCCTCGCCACGGGTCCAGCGCATCTCGGCCATCGGCACCGGCGAACTTGATCAGCCATTCGCGGTGATACGATCGGCTCCGCTCGATCGCAAGCGGGCCCGCGACGATATCGCCGTCGATTCCCACCAGCCACACCGCCCGGCCCGCCGCGAACACCACGTCGGGATCGTCGGTGAGGGGAAAGAGCGTGCAGTCGCCCTTCAGTCCGTGCGGCTTGCGCAACCGGCCCACCACCAGGTGGCGGCCGGTGTCCATCAGACCGCGGTCGGCTTGAACACCCCGACCTGCTTGAGCAGGGACTGCACCGTGTCCGACGGCGTGGCGCCCTTGGAGATCCAGTAACGCGCCTTGTCGGAGTCGACCTGGACTTTGTCCTTGGCCGTCTCGCCCTTGGGATTGTAGGTGCCGATGATCTCGATGAAGCGCCCGTCGCGCGGCGACTCCTGGTCGGCGACCACGATGCGGTAGAGGGGGAGCTTCTTCCGGCCGACGCGGCGGAGACGAATGCGAGTTGCCATGTGTGTTCCTGATAGCTGCGGGTTAACCGGGGAACCCGCCGCGTCCGAACGGCAGCTTCAGACCGGCGCCTCCGGTCTTCCCCGCGATCTTCATGAACTTCTGCATCTGCTTGAACTGCGCCAGCAAGGTATTCACTTCCTGCACGGTGCGACCGGAGCCCCTGGCGATCCGCAGTCGGCGCTGCCCGGTCAGCACGTCGGGGTTGGAGCGCTCCTTGGGCGTCATCGAGAGGACGATCGCCTCCACGTGTTTCAGCTTCTTGTCGTCGATCTTGGCCGCTTGCAGCATGGCCGGGTTCATACCGGGCAGCATGCCGAGCACGTTCTTGAGCGGTCCCATCTTCTGCATTTGCTTCATGGCGCCGAGAAAGTCCTGGAGATCGAGGCCCTTCTTCGACGTGACCTTCTTGGCCAGCCGCTCGGCTTCTTTCTCATCGACCGCGCCTTGCGCCTTTTCCACCAGCGACAGGATATCGCCCTGCTGGAGGATCCGGCCGGCGAGGCGGTCGGGGTGGAACGGCTCGAGCGCATCGAGCTTTTCGCCGACGCCGATGTACTTGATCGGCGCGTGGGTAACCCCGTAAATCGAGAGCGCCGCGCCGCCACGGGCATCGCCGTCCATCTTGGTCAGGATGACGCCGGTAATACCCAGTGCGTCATGGAAGCCCTTGGCGATCCGTACGGCGTCCTGCCCGGTCATGCCGTCGGCGACGAGGAGAATCTCATGGGGAGTGACGGCGGCCTTGAGGCGCCGCAGCTCGTCCATCATCTCGTCGTCGATCTGCAATCGTCCGGCGGTGTCGACGATGACCGTCCGACCCCGCGCCTTGCCCGCCGCCTCGATACCGGCGCGTACGAGCTTGACCACGTCACGCGCGGCAGGGTCGCCATGGACGCCGACGTCGACCTGCTGTCCCAACGTCTGGAGCTGCTCGACCGCCGCGGGACGATAGACGTCGGCCGCGACCAGGAACGGCGCCTTCTGCTCCAGCTTGAGCCGCCTGGCGAGCTTGCCGGCCGTGGTCGTCTTGCCCGAGCCCTGCAGACCCACGAGCAGGATGATCGTCGGCGGCACCGTGGCGTGCGCGATCGGCGCCTGCTTCTCGCCGAGCAGCGACACCAGCTCGTCGTAGACGATTTTGACCAGCTGGTGACCCGGCCGGACTTCCTTGAGCGCCGCAATGCCGACGGCTTTGGCCTGCACCCGCTCGAGGAACTCACGCGTGAGATCGAAGCTCACATCGGCTTCGAGAAGGATCCGGCGGATCTCGCGGAGCCCCTCCTTGACCGCCTCCTCCGTGAGCACGCCCCGCCCGGAGAGCTTCTGCAGGGTGGCGTTGAGTTTGGCGGAGAGGTCGTCGAACATAAGCCCGTAAGCATAACTGGCGGAGTGAGTTTGATCAAGAGGACGCAGAGGGCGCAGAGGACGGAGATGACGGACGGGCCTTCCATGTTCTGAGTCCTTGCGACTTCTGCGTCCTCTGCGTCCTCTGCGCCCTCTCAGTACCTTTCCCGCATGGCCCCCCCGCTCGCTCCGCTGAGCATCCCGCCGATCGCCGACGAGGAGCTCAAGCGCGCCCGCCTCCAGCAGATGAAGCGGCGAGCCACCGGGCTGCTCGTCTTCATGACCGGCCTCTTCATCGTCGCAAGGCTGTTAGAGCCCGCCCATCCCTGGATCGCGTACATCCGCGCCACTGCCGAGGCGGCGATGGTGGGCGGCGTGGCCGACTGGTTCGCCATCACCGCGCTCTTCCGACATCCGCTTGGCATCCGGATCCCCCACACGGCCATCATCCCCGAGCGGAAGGACCGGATCGGCCGCAGTCTCGGCAACTTCGTCCAGAACAACTTCCTCTCCAACGAGGTCCTCGGCGCCAAGCTTCGGGCGGCCCAATTGAGCCGCCGGGGCGCGGAGTGGCTGAGCCGGCCCGAGAACGGCCAGGCGGTGGCACGCCATGCCGCCGGCGCGCTCCAGAACGCCAGTGCGGTGATGCGAGACGAGGACGTGCACGCATTTCTCGACCGGACGATCATCGATCCGGTGCGCCGCCGGCCGATCGCTCCGGTGCTCGCCAGGGGCCTCGAGATCCTCACGATCGACGATCGCCACCAGCAACTCCTCGACCGGGTGGTGCGCGGCGTATCGGGGCTGGTGACGGCAAACGAGGACCTGATCCGCCAGCGTATCCGGGAGGAGAGCCCCTGGTGGGTACCGGACTTCGTGGACAACAGGGTGCACGAGAAAGTCGTGACCGCAATCGGCCGGACGCTGCGGGAGGTGGTGGAGGATCCGGCCCATCCCCTGCGCCGGCAGTTCGACGAGCTTCTGGTCGATTGGATCGTCAGGTTGCAGCAGTCACCCGAGCTCATCGAGCGGGCGGAGGCGGTGAAACAGCAGCTGCTCGACAGTCCGACGAGCCGGGAGCTGAGCGCGTCGCTCTGGCAGACCCTCAAGGGCGCGCTCGACCGGCAAGCGGGCGCCTCGGGCGACGGAGCGCCGGGTGGACTGGCAAAAGGTCTCAGTGCGCTGGCCCAGGCGGCCCTGGACGATGAGGTGCTGCTGCAGAAGATCGACGGGTGGATCGTGGAAGCGGTGCTGAAGGTGGTGGACCAGCACCGTCACGAGGTGGGTCACCTCATCGCCAGCACCGTGGGCCGCTGGGATCCCGACGAGACCTCCGCCCGCATCGAGCTACAAGTGGGCCGCGATCTGCAGTTCGTGCGCATCAACGGCACGCTGGTCGGCGGGCTCGTGGGGCTGATTCTCTATGTGTTGAGTGGGATGATGAGATAGGGCGCAGAGGACGCGAGAGGACGCAGAAGGGGCGGAGGACGCAGAAGGGACAGAAGGCGCAGAGGACGCTGGGCGATGGAGCCTACCCTCTCACCTTGCCGAGCGCGCAGGCGAGCTTCCACGTCATTCCTCCGGCCTTCTTTCGCAGATCTTCCAGCGCTTCATGCTCGGCAGGTTCAAGAAACTTCAAGTCCCGAGCCAACCGCAGTAGGTAGGAAACCTCGGCTAGAGATCCCAGAGACATATCGGCATACCGTCTGAATTCGCGAGAACCTAGTTTCGCCGCGCCCTCGGCGATATTCGCAGCCGCTGAAACCGCCGCGCGTCGAAGCTGGGACGTGACGCCGTAGCGCTCAGCCTTCGGCCACGTCTCGGTCGATCGGTAGACGGCAAGTGTCAACTCGTGGCAGAGCTCCCAAGCGCGTATCCGCTCGTGACGCAGCATAGCGGACGTTACCGGGGGAGCGGACCATGGCGATCACCTTCTACCCGCGATTCGGTCCTATATTACCCTGCGTCCTCTGCGTCCTCTGCGTCCTCTGCGTCCTCTGCGTCCTCTGCGTCCTCTGCGTCCTCTGCGTCCTCTGCGCCCTCACCTGACTTCCGGTAACTTCTCCCACCGCTCCCAACTCGCCGGCGCCAGCACGTACCGCGTCGCCGGGCGCGGTCCGATCGTCAACGTATCGAAGGCCGCCCGATAGCCCTTGCGAGCCGTGCGCCGCAGCGCCGCCCCCGACCCGCGCCCGAACCGATCGCGCGATACCTGATCGTCCCAGACCGCGTACCACACGAGCGCCGGGCCCGCGCCCGTCTCGTAGACGCGAAAACGATCTCCACCCCAGCCGAGCGGGACGACCGTCTGCACTTCGTCCGACCCGGCGAGCGTGGCGATGAGGACCCGGATTTCGCTCTCTCCGAGGTCGTCTTCGTAGATCCCGCCGGTCTCGGCGAAAGCAAGCGTCAGCGGGTTGTCGCCGCGCTCGTACCGCTCGGGGTGCAGGATCTGCTCGGTGGACACCGGCATGCGTGGGCCATAGGGAAGGGTGTCGGCGTGCGGCGACACCTCCCACCAGTGCATGAACTCGGCGCCCTCGAGATAGGGAAAGATCAGTGACTGCCGGATGACCAGCGGGGCACGCGCTAAGACCGGCATCGTCCCCTGCTTCTGTTGCACCTGCTCCCGATACATCTCCCAGAACTGCGTGTTCTTCGAGACGGCCTGGCCCGGCGCCAGCACGTCGAGCGAGGCGAGAGTCGCCTGCCCTTCCAGTATCGCCTGCGCCGCCGTGAGACGGTCGTTGTCGGCCGTGGCCTTGAGAATCGAGTCGAGAGGGAGATACTGACCTTGCAGCGCGTGGACCATCTCGTGGGCGAGGACGAGCCGAAGCTGCGACCGATCGGCACCCTCCACCCCGAAGAAGATCGTCGAGTCCGGATCGTAGTAGCCGGCGACCTGCTCGGTATAGATGTCGAGGAGCAGCGATCGGAGCCGGAGGGTGTCCGGCAGGAGACCAAACAGCCGGTACGCCGCCTCGATGCCGCGGAGCCGGGACGGGGTGAGCTCCTCGTCGAGCTTGCCGATCAGATACGCACGCACCTGCTCCCGGCTCCGCATGGCCGAACGGGGCGGAGTCCTGAACTGCATCCCCGCAGCCCGCTCCACCGGCACGCGGAGACTGTCCACCAGCCGGGCGAGCGCAGCGCCATCCTCGGTCCGAGGCGGCGTCCCCCGGCAGGCCCAAAGCAGGAGCAGGGCGAGCTTGAACGGGCGGGTGGACCACATGCGCGACACTACAGCCCGAGCAATCTGGCGTAGGACGACACCCACTCGACGATCGGCCATCGGGCCTCGGTGACGAGCAGGAGGCCGGCGGCGATGGCGAGCGACACGCCGAAGGGAATGTATCCTTCGCTCTTCAGTTGCTCCTTCGTCTTGAACTCCGCATCGCGCGGGTCCGGCTCGACCGCCGACGGGACCTCGGGAATTGGCAGTGCATCGGGGCCCACGGGCGGCGAAGCCGTGCTGCCCGATCGCCCGGTCACTGCCAGGGCGGCCAGATGGAGGAGAACGCCGATGGCGGACCCCAGGAAGAGCGTCACGCACACCGACTCCCAGCCGAGGAATGCGCCGATCATCGCGATCATGGCGACGTCTCCGCCGCCCATCGCTTCTCGGCCTGCGATGAAACCGCCGATCGAGCCGATCAGATAGAGGATCCCGGCACCGAAGATCACGCCTTGAAGCGACGCGACGAGGCCCGGCGGTCCGTCCGGGAGACTGAACAGGAGGCCGAGCGCCA
Source organism: uncultured Gemmatimonadales bacterium (assembly GCA_963722825.1). Classification (GTDB taxonomy): domain Bacteria; phylum Gemmatimonadota; class Gemmatimonadetes; order Gemmatimonadales; family GWC2-71-9; genus CAVVWJ01. The sequence goes on along the minus strand of CAVROI010000003.1, from coordinate 1,223,692 downwards.
TGCCACCATAGGTGAATTCATGGGGGATGATGTACTCCCGCGCGTCCGTCAGGGCGATGCCGAGGAGTAGCGTTGCGAAGATCGCCGAGCCCAGGGCGGCCCAGGACAGCCCGAGCCGCCAGGCGAACCAGGTCCAGATGATCGCCGTGGCCAGCTCGACGAGCGGATACTGAATCGAGATCGGCAATCCACATCCGCGGCAGCGGCCGCGGAGCGCGAGCCACGAGACGATCGGAATATTCTCGTACCAGGCGAGTCCGCGTCCGCAGCGCGGGCAGCGTGAAGGCGGCCGGACGACCGACTGCTTCGGCTCCGCACCCCAGCGGAGGATGCAGACGTTCAGAAAGCTTCCGATCGCCGCCCCGAAGAGCGCGGCGAAGAGCACGAAGAGGACCGGCATTCCGGAGCTGGCCAGATCAATCGTCACGCAGGACCTCGTACAGCAGGATGCCGGCGGCGACCGCCACATTGAGTGACTCGACGCCGGGTGCCAGCGGTATCGCGATTCGCCGTTGCGCGGCCGAGTCCATGGCCGAGCCGGTCCCCGCGCCCTCGTTCCCGACGACCAGCGCCACGGGCGGACGCCGTTCTCGCGGGTCGAGCGACGAGCGGCGAAGCGGCGTTCCATTCGACGCCGTGGTCCAGATACCGACCCCGGCTCGCGACGCCCACTCGAGAAAGTCTTGCATGGGCGCTTCGACCGCGGGCAGGCGGAACAACGCGCCCATGCTGCCTCGCACGACCTTGGGGTTCGCGAGCTCCGCTGTGCCGGAAAGGGCGACGAGACCGGTCGCTCCGAGGCCGAGAGCAGTGCGGAGCATCGTTCCCACGTTGCCCGGGTCCTGCACGGCATCCAGCACCAGGATCACCGATCCCGGCCCCACGGTCAGATCGCTGAACGTCCAGGAGGGCGGCTCGATCACCGCCACGACGCCTTGCGGCTGGGCCGTGTCGGCCAGCTCCTCGAGCTCGGCCGTCGTGACTTCCATCAGCGGTACGCCCGCGGCCGTCAGCGCCGCCTTGAGCGCCTTCCCTCTGGGAGTACCTTCGAGGGTCGGAGAGATGGCAGCGCCGCGCACCGGTACTCGGGCGGCGACCACCTCCTCCATCAGCCGGACGCCCTCCGCCAGGGCGAGCCCGCGACGCTCGCGACCGCGGCGGCGGTGCAAGTCCCGGATGGTCGTCAGCAGGGAGCGGGCCACGGAGGAGCTCACAGAATGAGGATCGCGCTCACTATCGCCGGATCGGACTCCGGCGGCGGGGCCGGCATCCAGGCCGACCTCAAGACGTTCCAGCAGTTCGGGGTGTTCGGCACGTCCGTCATCGTCGCGCTCACGGCGCAGAACACACGCGGAGTACGGGCCGTGGAAGCGGTGCCCGAAGCGATGGTGGCGGCCCAGCTCACGGCCCTGGCCGAGGACCTGCCTCCAGCCGCGCTCAAGACGGGAATGCTCGCCGAGGCGTCGCTCGTCCGGCTCGTGGCAAAGGCGATTCGCGAGAATGGCTGGGGACCGCTGGTGCTCGATCCCGTCATGGTCTCCACGTCGGGCCACCCTCTGCTCAGCAGCGAGGCCGAAGGCGTGCTGCGCGAGTTGCTATTGCCCCTCGCCGCGTTGGTGACTCCCAACCTCGACGAAGCAGCGATCCTCACAGACCGCGATGTGAAGGATACGCCCACGATGGAACGCGCGGGTCGGGCGCTCATCGACGCCGGCGCCGCGGCCGCGCTCGTGAAGGGCGGCCACTTGAGCGGCGATGAGGTCACTGATGTACTGGTCACATCGGGCGGGACGATCTACTTCCGGCGACCACGCATCGACACCACATCCACCCACGGTACCGGATGCACGCTTTCGGCGGCGATTACGGCCGGGCTCGCGCTCGGCCGCGACCTCGAGATCGCGGTCGCCGACGCCCTGGACTACGTCCATCGGGCCATCCGCCAGGCGCCCGGGCTCGGGTCGGGGCAGGGCCCACTCGATCATCGGGTCACAGCTCCGCCACCACCCCCGTTATGATCGCGCCGAGCTCGCCGGCCACCCGGCGGGCCGTTTCCATCACCTCGATGTGATTGAGCTTGACGGGCAGGATGCCGGCCGCGGCATTGGTGACCGCGGAGAAGCCCAGACAGCGGACGCCCCTCGCCCTCGCCGCCACCACCTCGACGACCGTTGACATGCCCACCGCGTCGGCACCGAGGCGCTCCAGCATGCGAATCTCCGCCGCCGTCTCGTAGCTCGGACCCAGGAGCTGGACGTAGACCCCTTCCGCCAGAGCGATACGCTCCCGGAGCGCGACTCGGCGCGCCAGCGATTTGAGCGCGGGATCGTAAGGGTCGGACATGTCGGGAAAGCGCACCTCGCCGGGAAGCACCGGTCCGGCCAGCGGGTTCCGGAAGCTGAGATTGAGGTGGTCGGCGATCAGCATCACGCTTCCCGCCGCGATCCCGCGGCGGATACCGCCCGCCGCATTCGTAAGGATCAACGTGTCGACGCCCAGGGTTGCGAATACCCGGGCGGGGAACGCCCCCACGTCGGCCGAATGTCCTTCGTACAGGTGGAACCGCCCGCTCTGCAGCAATACCGTCTTTGCCGCCAGGGTGCCGATCACCAGCTCCCCCGCGTGGCCCTCGACGGTCGGAACGGGAAAGTGCGGAATGTCCCGATACGGAATACGAATCGCGTCTCCGATCTCCTCGGAGAACGCACCGAGCCCCGAGCCCAGGACGACGGCGGCGACCGGGCGTCGGCCTCCCAGCTGCCTCGCGATCGCCGCCGCCGCTTCGTCTACTCGGCCGGCGCGCCCGGCCGCGTCTTCACCCATCAGAGCAGGATCCCGGCGATCGTCGCCGAGAGGAAATTGGCGAGGGTTCCCGCAAGCATCGCACGAAGACCCAGACGCGCGAGCTCATGTTTCCTGTCTGGAATCAGCGCGCCGATGCCGCCCAGCTGGATGCCGACCGAGCTGAAGTTGGCGAAGCCCGCCAGCGCGAACGATGCGATGGTGAAGGAGCGCGGATCGAGCGAGTCCTTGAGCGGCCCGAGCTGCGAGTAGGCGATGAACTCATTGAGGACCATGCGTGTGCCGAGCAGGCTGCCGATGGTCCCGCTGTCGTGCCAAGGCACGCCCATCACCCAGGCGATCGGCCGGAAGATCCATCCCAGAACGGTCTGGAGATTGGCGGGGAACCACGACAGGTAGCCGTGGATGGCGCCGAAGCCGCCGTTGAGCAAGGCCACGAGCGCGACGAAGGCGACCAGCATGGCGATCACGTTGAGCATCAGCGCGAGTCCTTCGCCGGTCCCGCGCGCCGCCGCGTCGAGCAGGTTCACATCCGTCTTCGGCAAGTCGAGCTTCACCTTGCCGAATGTCTCGGGCACTTCTGTCTCCGGCTCGAAGAGCTTGGCCATCATCACGGTGCCGGGCGCGGTCATGATCACGGCCGTGAGCAGGTGCTTGGCCTCGATGCCGAAGGCGATGTACGCCACCATGATCGAGCCCGAGATATGGGCCATCCCGGACGTCATCACCGTCATCAGCTCCGACCGGGTCATCCGGGGCAGGAATGGACGGATGGTGAGCGGCGCCTCGGTCTGTCCCATGAAGATCGACGCGGCCACATTCAGGCTCTCCGCGCCGCTGGCCCCCAGCACTTTGCTCATGACGAGCGCGAATGCCCGCACCACGATCTGCATGACGCCCAGGTAGTATAGAATGGCGAAGAGCGCGGAGACGAAGATGATCGCGGGCAGCAGCTGGAACGCGAAGATCACGCCGAGGTTGGGGATCTGGGATGTACCCACCGGCTTGCCCAGCTCGCCGAAGACGAAGGTCGAGCCGATATAGGAGTAGCCCAGGATCCCGGTGACGAGGGATCCGAGCCAGCGAAAGAGCGCCTGTCCGGCGGGAATCTTCAGAACGAAAATCGCGAAGATGATCTGGAGGCCGAGTCCCCATCCGACGACTCGCCACTTGATCTGCCGGCGATCGCGGGAGAGGAGAATGCCGATCGCGAGAATGACCGCGATGCCGATGAGGCCGGTCAGGCGGCCGGCGTTCACCGAAGATCCGCCAGCTCGGCGCGGACATTCTCCAGCAGGCTGCGACGCTCGGGCCAGGAGAGATAGGCGCCCGCGAATCCATTGAGGATCATCCGGTCGATCTCCTCTCGGGTAAACCCGAGCTCGGTATGGGCCCGCCAGTACTCGTCGCTGAGTGTGACTCCGCACATGAGCCAGCCGTCGGTGCACAGCGTGACCGCCAGGCCGGCATCGAAATACCCGCGGACGGGATGATCCGCCGCCCGGGCCACCGCGCGGGTCTGCACGTTACTCGTGATGTTGGTCTCGATCAGGATACGACGGTCGCGCACGAAGTCCTGCAGCCGGCGGTCCTCGTACAGCCGGGTGCCGTGGCCGATTCGGTCGGCGTGGCAGAGGTGCAGTGCTTCTGCGATCGATTCGGCTCCCGCGGCCTCGCCGGCGTGGACGGTGATGCCAAGCAATCCCTCCGTGGCGACATCGAACGCCGCCTTATGCACTCCCGGTGGGCGCCCCGCCTCCCCGCCCGCCAGGTCGAATGCGACGACGCCACGGTCCCGGAAGGCCACCGAGGCACGGGCGATCTCGAGCGACACGGACGGAGCGTAGTGGCGGAGCGAGCAGTTGATCACCCGCGCGATCACCCCGAAATCCTGCTCGCCGCGCCGGAGTCCCCGAAGCTCTGCCTCGAGCGCCTCGTCGAGCGACAGTCCTTTCCGGGTGCTCAACCGCGGGCAGTACCTGACCTCGAGGTACCGGACCCGGTCCCGCGCCGCGTCCTCCACCATTTCATAGGCGACCCGCTCGATCGCCTCGGGGGTCTGCAGCAACGGGATGGTGTATTCGAATCGCTTGAGATAGTCCTCGAGGCTCGCGGCGTCTGCAACCACCATGAAGCGCCGGAGCGCGTCGGCGTCCGACGTCGGCAGCTCGAAGCCGCTCTTCCGAGCCAGCTCGATCATCGTCTCCGGCCGCAGGGAGCTGTCGAGGTGGGTATGCAGCTCGGCCTTGGGGAGCCGCTGGATCAGCTCACGCGTCAGCATCGGCGGCCCCTTCCCCACGCCGTGACCGGATCACCACCCGCAGGATCGATCCAGCGGCGAGCCGCTCCGCCGGTGGGACCTCGATGCCGCGGGCGTCGGTGACGAGCGCCGATCCCGCCGCGACGCGCTCCTCGAGCGCCGGATCGTGCGCGCGAAGCGCGGCCCGCACGTCGGCACCGGGCTCCACATCCAGCGCGACACCGTTGATGAAGACGCGCAACGCGGCGCTCATTTCCTGGTGGACACGAAGCCGGCGGTACCGCCGACCTCTACCGGTTGAGGAAGCTTTCGGAGAAATGCCGCGTCGGCCTCGACATCCATCATTCCTGCCCGTTGAAAAGGAAGTCCGTTCAGGACCGCATACCCGCCGGCCCCGCCGGCGGTGGCCTCGTCGATCGCGACGGTATACCGGTTTCGCGGCCGGAGATCGTGTTTGCCCTGCAGTACCACGTTGCGGATGCGCCGGCCGGCTGGTTTCCTGGGATCGTAGCGAACCTGCGCCCCGGCAATGTGGGCGGACGGCGCCCCGCCGTCGAGCGCGTGCTCGAGCAGGGCGCGAAGCTGGACCCCCGTGACCGTTACCCGCACGACGTCGTCGGCCCCCGGCTCGACCGCCGTGAGGCGGGCGTAGGTGACGGCGCCGGCCGGGAGATCGGCCGCCATGGTCTCGTTGCGCACGAATCCGACGTCGGCGCGGACGGCGTTGCGGCGGGCTTCGGCCACGAGTCCACCGAGGGCGAATTGATTGCCTTCACGCGGAAGCGGACGCTTCAGCTGGGCGATCGGTCGTGCGTTTACCGAGTCACTCCGCCGCCGGTAAAACTGGAGCGCCGAGAGCAGGGGAGCGTGCCTGCTGCGCGCGGCAGTATCCACCGGCTCGATCCTCGGCCGCGCCTCGAGACCGCCGGCGGGAGTCTTGACCAGATCGACCACCGCGATGCTCGTCCCGCTTGCGCCCGCCTGGACGATCGGGATGCCGCCGGCCCGCGCGACGGCGGCCCGGTGCCGGTGTCCGGCGATGATGAGGCCGACGCCGCTGCCGCCGAGCTGTTCGGCGAGATGGACGACCTCTCCTCCGCACACGACCGCGTCGCAGTGAAGATCCGCGTGGGCGAGGACGATCGTAAGGGCCGGCTTGAGCGCCACAATTTCGCCGAGCACATCGTGCAATGCGAGCTCCCCTTCGCCGAAGCGGAGCCCGCGGGTCCGATCGTCCGGAAGCAACCGCTTGGTCTCGGGAGTCACGTAGCCTACCACCGCCACGGGCATCCCGCCGGCTTGGAAAACGCGATAGGGGACGATCCAATCGGGGCGCCGGCCGCTGGTGGAGTCGAAGACATTAGCGGCGAGCCAGGGATATCGCGCCTCGGCCATTCGCTGGCGCAGCGTGTCGGTGCCCCAATCGAAGTCGTGCTCCCCAAGCGTCGCGGCGGCATAGCCCATCTCCTTGAGCACCGCCACCACCGCTCTCCCCTCCGTCGCGCCGGCGAGAGGCGAGCCTTGCATGGCATCGCCGGCGTCGAGCCGTATCGAGCCGCAACCGCAGGCGGCCGCGAGACTGTCCATGGCGCCGGCCGCCGATGCGGCGCCCCGGAGCATGTCGGCGTGGAGATCCGCCGTGGACAGGATGCGAAGGACGACGGTATCGCGCGGACCCTGCGGCGGCGGCTTCGGGGCGATACCGAAGAGCCCCCTGACCGCGACGGTATAGACCTCCGGCACGATCCGCCAGTCGGCGGCGGCATAGTCGGCGGGATCGATGGGCCCGTGCGTCCGGATCTCGTCGATCAGCAATTCTGGAATGCTCTCCCCCCTATCGTACACCACGGGCGCCGCACGGACCATGTCGTACCCGCCGGCGCCGCTCTGCCGGTAGCTGTTGATGGCCATCGTGAAGCTGTCGCTCGGCATGACCGGTCGACCACGGACGGAGAGGCGCTGGACGCGGTCGCCGACCGGCCGGCGAAGATCGATGTCGTACCGCGCCCCGGAGACGATATCGTAGTCGTAGCCGGGCACCGAGTCGTTGAGCGACGCGCGCCCCGCCGGGTCCACCTCGAAATACCGCGCGCTCCACTCGAGGTAGGCCTTGAGCTGGTCGCCGGTGATGCGGATGGCCCGGAGTGTGTTCTCGTAAGGATAGAGCGCCAGGACGTGCCCGATGCGGATGGTGTCGGCGTCGAACCCGGCCCGCAGGTCGAACGCGGAGGTGGCGGAAAGATCGGCGTGGGTGCGGCTGCGCTGGACCTGATTCACGAAATTGATGATCGGGGCAGGCTCCGCGCGAGCGCCGGCCTCCCGCATGGCCCCAGTCGCCAGGCCGAGCGGCGTCCGGACCCACGCCGCGACGGAGTCGCCGGCCGCGGTGAGCCGCTGCGCGAGGAGATCCGACGGCGGCACGTCCTTCGTGGGTACGAGATCGGCCCGGATCTGCCGCACCCGCCATGTACCCTGCCCATCCCGAGCGAGCGTGACGTGTACGACCGAGACGCTCGCGCCGAAGGGCAGCGGCTGCACGAAATGCACTCCGCCGATCACCGAATCGCGCATCTCGCGATGGGAATGGCCGACCACCACGACGTCCGGCCGCGGCCGAACAGTGGCCAGGGTGGCTGCCACGTTTTCCCCGCCGACCACGGTGTCGTCATAGGATGAGCGGCCCTCCATCCCGCTGTGAATGATGACCACGGACAAGTCGGCGTCACGCCGAACCGCCTCGAGGGTGCGTGCCATTGCCGCCTCGATGGGGGCCACCCGGATCCGCCCGCGCACCTGTGCCCGGTCCCAGACCATGACGCCGGGCGTCGTGAATCCGGCGATGCCGATGCGCACGCCTTGGCGACGCACCACACGATAGGCGGGAAGGAGGAGCGTGTCGCCGGGAAGGTCGAAGACATTCGCGCTCACGTAGGCAAAGCGCGCGTCTCCGATCGCGCGGCGCAAGAGAGGAACGCCCCAGTCGAAATCATGATTTCCCGGGGTGACCGCATCGTACCCGGTGAGATTCATGGCCTCGATGATCGGGTGGGGTTCGCGAGCCGCGACGCGGGCGAAATAGGTGGCGAAGGGATCGCCCTGGAGGAGATCGCCCGCGTCCACCAGCACGACCTGTCCGGGATATCGCGCCCGCAATGAATCCACCACCCGCGCGACCCGCGCGACGCCGTTGGGGGCGGGCCGGTCGGCGACGTAGTCGCGGCCGGTCATGTGCCCGTGCAGGTCGGTGGTGGCGACGAGCACGACGTGGGCAGTGTCCTGAACCGGGGCGGCGATGAGAGAGGCGGCGATGAGCAGGGAAATCATCGCGGTGCAATATACTCGCGGCCGCCAGACCGGCCTTGCGCATATTCGCCTGGCGGTATATTCGTTGTGGCGAATATGACCACCGACGCGACGGCCACGAGCCTTCTCCTGACAGTCGCGGAGCCCACGCGGCTTCGCATTCTCAACTGCCTGGCGGCCGCACCGCTCTTCGTCTCCGACCTTCAGGCAGTCCTCGACCTCCCGCAGCCCACCGTGTCACGGCACCTGCAGGTCCTCCGCCGCGCCGACATCGTGCGGGACACGCCGATCGCCCAGTTCGTCCTCTACCGCTTGCGCCGCGACCCCGGGACCCAGGGCAGGCTGCTCTCCACGATCCTCGACGCCGTGTTCCACGACGATGCCGGAATGCGCGCCGAGCGAGACCGGGCCGCCGACCGCAGCCGCTCGCACACGAGGAACCGAGTGCAGGAGCCCTCTGGGGACCGGCAGCCGACCCGTTCGAAGAGGCCATCGTGACCCACCGCATCCTCGTCGTCGACGACGAACCCGACATCACGGCGCTCGTCGCCTATCACCTGGCAAAGGCCGGATTCCGCGTCTCGACCGCCAGCAACGGTCCGGATGCCCTGAAATCCGCACGGGAGGAGCGGCCCGATATCGTCATCCTCGATCTCATGCTGCCCGGGGTGTCGGGGTACGACGTCCTCGCCGAAATGCGGCGGCGTGACGAAACCAAGGACGTCGGTGTCATCCTGCTCACCGCGCGCCGTGAGGAGACCGACCGGATCCGGGGCCTCTCGCTCGGCGCCGACGACTACCTGACGAAGCCGTTCTCTCCCCAGGAGCTCTCGCTTCGGGTCGCGGGCCTGCTTCGCCGGCTTGCGTCCCCGCCGGTGACCGCCGGCTCGACGCTCGCCGCCGGCCCGATCTCGATCGATCGGTCCGCCCACCGGGCGAGCGTCGCGGGGCAGGAGCTGAGTCTCACCGCGACGGAGTACAAGTTGCTCCTCACCCTGGTCGAGCGCCGCGGGAGAGTGCAGACCAGACCGCAGCTTCTCGAAACGGTGTGGGAGGCGCAGCCGGACATTCAGACCCGCACCGTGGACATGCACGTGCAGCGCCTACGCACCAAGCTGGGCGATGCCGGCAGGCTCATCGAGACGGTGCGCGGTTTCGGCTATCGCTTCAAGGGAAGCGAGCGAGGGGTGCGCGTTCGGTGAACTTCGGCAGGCGACTCATCGTCGGCACGGTGCTCGTCCTCATCCTCACCATGGCGGTGCTCATCTGGGCGGCCGAGCGATCGCTGCGGCGCGACATGGAGGGCGACATCGCCCGGGGGCTCGAAAACGAGGCGGGCCTCATCCGGGAGGCCTTGCCGGCCGATTCTCTCGGCTGGAGCGAGGCGGTCCACCGCCTGTCCCGACAGAACAATCATCGCATCACGCTGGTGGATTCGACCGGCCGGGTCCGCGCCGACAGCGATTTTCCGCCCGGGCCCCTGCCGGCCATCGAGAATCACGCCGGCCGTCCCGAGATCCGCGCAGCCCTGCGGGGCCGCCCTGGGGTCGCGAGTCGACGGAGCGCGACGGTCGGGCGGCAGCTGCTCTATGTGGCGATCCCGGGCGGGCCGGGAGTCGTGCGCGTCGCGGCCAGCCTGGGCCAGGTGGACGATATCGTCCGCCGGGCGCAGCACGCGGTAGCCGGTGCGGCGCTGCTGGCGCTCGTCGTCGGAGCCGTCTTCGCGTTTTTCGCCGGCCGCTCGATCGCCCAGCCGCTCACGGCGATCACCACGGCTGCTCGCGCGATCGCGGCCGGCTCCCCTCCCCGGTTTCCCCGCTCCGGCATCCCCGACATCGACGGGCTGGTCCAGGCCCTCCGGCAGATGCACCGGCAGCTGGCCGACCGCTTCGAGGAGCTCCGGCGGGAGCAGGCCGAGTCCGCCGCCCTGGTCGAAGCGATGATCGAGGGCGTGATCGCCGCCGACGCACGAGGCCGCATCGTGACCGCCAATCCCGCGGCGCGCAGGATCCTCGGCTACGACGCCACCGACCCGCTGCCGGACCTGGCCGCGCTATTCCGGGTAAAGGCCGCGCGCGAGGTGGTGGACGCCGTGCTCGACGGCCAGTCGGTGCAGGATCGGGAGCTGGACATGGACGATCACTCGTTCCTGGTGAACGCGAGGCCGCTTCCCGCGGGCGGCGCCGTCCTGGTCATTCACGACCTGACCGAGATGCGCCGATTGGAAGCGGTGCGGCGCGACTTCGTGGCCAACGTGTCGCACGAGCTCAAGACGCCCCTCACATCGATCTCCGGCTACGCCGAAACGCTCCTGGGCGACCGGCCCGACCGCGAGACCACCCGAAAATTTCTCGGGCGGATTCTGGGCAACGCCCGCAGGATGCAGGGCCTGGTGGACGACCTCCTCGATCTCTCCCGCATCGAGTCGGGCCGCTGGCAGCCGTCGCGCACCACCCTCGACCTGGAGGCCGTGGCCCGCGAGGCCTGGGCCGCGCTGGCCGTCCGGTCGGAAACCCAGACCGCCGAGTTCGTGATCGACGTTTCCGCCGACGCCAGGTCGGTCTGCGCCGATCTCGACGCCTTCCGGCAGATCCTCACCAATCTCTTCGACAACTCGCTGCGGTACATCCCGAAGGGAGGACGCGTCGCCTGCATCAGCCGCCGCGAGGGCGAGGGCATCGCCGTGATGGTCCGCGACAACGGCATCGGCATCACGCACGAACATCTTCCCCGCATCTTCGAGCGCTTCTATCGAGGCGACTCGTCCCGTTCACGCGATGAGGGAGGCACCGGACTCGGTCTGGCGATCGTCAAGCACCTGGTGGAGGCTCATGGGGGCCGCGTCTCGGCTGAAAGCGAGCGGGGCGCCGGCACCACCGTCACGTGCTGGTTCCCCTCGCCCGTGGCCTGAGTGCCCGGAGCACCCTCGCAGATCTCCCGGTAACTCCGATCGATCCGTTCCATCTCGCTGTCCCAGCTCAGCCCCTCGGCGGTCTTCCGCGCGCCCCGCGCCAGGCGCTGCCTGAGCGCCCAGTCTCCCGCCAAACGGACCATCGCCCGCGCCATGGCGCCGACGTCGCCCTCGGGATACGCCAGGCCGTTCACGCCGTCACGCAAATGGTCGCGCACGCCGCCCGCGGGGGCGGCGATGACCGGGAGGCCGCTCGCCATCGCCTCGAGCAGCACGAGGCCCAGCGTCTCGGTGACCGAGGCGAAGAGGAACGCGTCGCAGTTGGCGTAGAGATCGGGGAGACGGCTCCGGCGATCGAGATAGCCGAGAAAATCGACGGCCGGAGGCGCGCTCGCGCGGATCTCCGGCTCGCGAGGGCCGGTGCCGGCCACCACGAGGTGGATCATGCCGCGAGGCAAGTACTCCCCCGCGAGGCGGAACGCCTCGATCACGTCCTCCACGCATTTCTCCGCGGCCAACCGGCCAACGTAGAGGAAGGTGAACCGGCTCCCCATGCCGAGCGCGCCTCGCATCTCCTGGCTGCGGCGGCCCGGGTGGAACATCTCCACGTCGACCCCGCGTCCCCACGTCTCGACATCGGCGACACCGAGTGCCAGCACCTCTGCTCGAGATACGGTCGAGGGCGTGTAGACACGCCGGCTGCGGCGGTGGAAGCGAGCGAGATGCGACGAGACCGCGCGCCGAAGCCACGGGATCCCATAGGCCACGGCATATCGGCCGAAATCGGTGTGGTAGGAGGAGACGAGAGGGATACCGGCCCGGCGGCCGGCGATCTGCCCCACCCGGCCGATGGAGAACTCGGTGGTGCAGTGCACCAGGTCGGGATGAAAGCGATCGACCAGCGCGCGAACCTCCGACAGCCCTGGCCATGCCAGCCTGATCTCGGGATATCCAGGCATCGCCATGCTCGGAAGGCTCACCAGTTCGACTTCGGCGCCGCGACCCTCAGCCTCCGTGCCACCCCATTGCCGGTGGGCCTCGGCGGGATACCGCGGCGCTACGACGGCGCACTCCCAGCCGAGCCGGCTCAGGCCCGCGACCGAGAGGGCCGTGACGATGGAGACGCCGTTGATCTGGGGCGGGTAGGTGTCGGTGCAGAAGAGAACGCGCATCGAGGCTCCGGGCGGTGACTGAGATGTGACGGGAGCGTTTCGACCGTGCGGCGACGTCGTTGCGGTCTTGTGCGAGAATCATGGGAGATGAGCCTCCCGCTCCTCGTTCGGCTCGGGGCCCATGACCGGGCCCTGCTCGTTCGCTGCGCCATCGCTCCGACGGCATCACGAGTCGCCCGGGCGAGGTGGACGGCGCTCACCCACCTCGGCAGCACCGCGGTGGCCATCGCCGCGGCCACCCTCCCCTGGTTCGCCTGCTGCGAGCTGCACGACGCCTCGCGGCTGGCGATCCTGACGCTGGCCATCTCCCACGCCGCCGTGCAGGTACTCAAACACACCGCCATCCGGGGCCGTCCGTCGATCGGCGGCGACATCATTGCCGCCATCAACGAGCCCGATCGCTTCTCCTTCCCGTCCGGCCACGCCACCGCCGCGATGGCGATTGCGCTGGCCTATGGCACGTTCTTCCCCTCGCTCATGGGGCCGCTGATGCTGGTGGCGCTCGCGGTGGGATTCTCCCGAATCCGGCTCGGTGTCCACTACCCGAGCGATGTGGTGGCGGGTCAACTTCTCGCGGTGGCCACGACCGTCGCGCTCACGCTCTAGCGGGTGCATCAGAGCCGGTTGCTGTAACTGACGAACTTGTACCGCCCGTCCCGCTCCAGGATGGGCCCGAAAAGCCGCTCCTCGACGGTATCACTCGGTGCCTGCACCCGCCGCAGCAGGCACGGGCCCCACAGCCGATTCTTCCCCTCGACGGTCGAGTCCCCGAGACAGCGATACCCCGTAACCGCCAGGGGCCGGCCCGCCCGCTCCGCCAGGAGCGCGGCCACCCCGCGGTTGCTCCGCTCGACCAGCATGAACCACATGAGGTCGGGGCTCAGGTCGTAGGGCGGCATTCCCTGCGCGCTGGTGGGGTAGTAGAGAAACGCGAATTCGGCCCGCGACAGCACGAGTCGGCGGAGGCTCGCCGTATCTCGCGACTCGACGGCCCGGGTGAACCGATGCACCAGGTCGTCGCGACTCGTAGCGCCGCCGGAGAGTGCCGTGACGTGTCGGCTTTCACGCTGGAAGCGCTCCAGCGCGACCGTGCGGGGCACGACGCTGTCGACGTGGGTGGGTGTCGTCGAGATCGGGCGCACGGGAAGCGAGGGGGTGTTCCGATCCGCGGGCGCAGGCTTCTCGCCGGCGCAGGCCGCCATCACGAGCGCCAGCCCGAATGCCGGCCAACGCAGTTCCAAAGTCTTAGTCATGATGCTCGTGGGAGAGGCCTGACCGGCCCACTGGAATCCAGGCCGGCCAGGCCGATAAGGGTCAGTGCCTCAGGCTCAAGCGCTCAGTTGATGTTGTACGCGGTCCAGCCCTGCCACCACTTCTCTCCGTTCGGGTCGGCAGCGCCCACATAAGTGGTCTGCTCCATCGACCCGCCGAAGAAATTGGCTGTGCGGGCCCCGAAGTTGGTGGGAACCTGCGCGCTCCCGGCCCCGTCGGCTGGTGAGCCGGCCTTCGGCGTCCAGTCGAGCGCGGCGGGGTTGAGACCGAGCCCGAGCAGGGTGTCCACAGCGACGTTGGCCGCGAATGCGTTGATGGCATTGGGGGCGCCGAACTTGGTATCCTGTGCGAACCCGGCGCCGACGGTGTCGAAGTTGAAGCCGTTCTGGGCCAGCAGGAGGTTCGCAACATTGAGCGAATCGCTCTGCTCGAACAGGCTGTCGGTCCACGCGTCCCGGAAGTTGAGCGCGATACCCTTCCATCGGCCCAGGATGCCGTTGAAGAGGGTTCCGCCGGTGCCGCGGCGGAACACGGCGCCGTTGCCGTCGCTCGGGATGCTGGCCAGCTGGCCCGGGCCGATGAGGGTGAAATTGGCCCAGACCGGCATCGAGTACGGCGTGCTGGCCGAGTTGTCGGTCAGCGTACAGCCGGGGAGGCCCGGCTCGCAGCCGTCGCCCTCGAAGCCGCGCGGGTCGGACGAGAACACGCCGGCGCCCGGAGCCGGAACGAGGCGCTGACTCTGGAACGCGATCAGGAACTGGTTCCGCCCCACATAGCCCTCGGTCCAGTCGAAGTGGTCGTCGCCGGACTCGTAAGAGACGAGGTAACGCCCGTCGACGGCACCGCCCCAGTGCTCGAACGAGTCGTCCAGTCCGCTCATCGTCTGGACGAACTCCCGGGTGGTACCGCGGCCCACGGCGTAGAACGAGATCGCGTTGAGCTCCTGGCCGGCGCCGTTGGAAATGTCGAAGCCGGCGAACTCGACGCGGACGTAGCGCAACGTGCCGCTGTTGTCATCGTTGTCGGTGCCGCCGGCGTAGTTCTCCGCCTGACCGGCCGCCCCGCCCTCGGTCAGGATCTCGCCGACCGGTCGGTTGATGATGCCGTTGCCGATGATGATGAGCCCGCCCCAGTCGCCCGGCTTGCGGTTGCCCGGCGAGCGCGCGGAGGTGAGGACGATCGGTGCCTCGGCCGTCCCCTCGGCGTCGATCTTGGCGCCGCGGAGGATCCAGAGCGAGCTGCCCGCCTGCGTCGTGTCGCCGATGATCCGGGTGCCGGGCTGGATCGTCAGAGTGGCCCCGTTCTGCACCTTCACGTAGCCGCTCAGAGTGTAGAGAGTGTCCGCGAACAGCGTGCGGCTCGCGGTGATCGGTCCGGTGATCGTGGCCGAGCCCGAGCCGATCGAGAAGTTCACCGAGGAGCTGAACGAGCTGGTGTCGCTGGCCGACACCGACGCGACGCGGTAGCTGTAAGTCACGGCGTCGGACAGTCCGCTGTCGTCGAAGCTGGTTGCCGAGACGGCGCCGGTACCCGGCATCGTGAAGTTCCCGGGGTCATCCGAGGTGGCCCGTTCCACGAGATACCCGGTGGCACCGCTGGCGGCGGTCCAGGAGACCGTCGCTGACGTCGACGATGTCTGTGTGACCGTGATGCCCGTCGGCGGGTCGAGCGTGTTGGGGCCGCCGCCGTTGTTGTCGTCGCTGCAGGCGGCCAGCAGGCCCGCCGCGGCGATTGCCAGGACCCAGCCGTGGAGCGTACGGCTCGTGCGCTTCATCGTGTCCTCGAGGAAATGGGTGGTGGACTGGAGATACCGGCGCCAAGGGAACAGCGCGCCGTCTCGGTCGATGCACGGGTTCGTCACAATTCGGTCAATCCGGCCCTCAGCGCCGCCACGACATCGTGACGCCGAAGACGCGACCGCTCAGGTAGCGAGTGCGCAGCACGTCGCCCTGGATCAACTTGTACGGCGCGTCCAACAGGTTCTTCGCGTCCAGCTTCAGTGCGAAGGCCTGTGCCACGGGGATCTGCAACGACACGTCCAGCAGGTGCCGCGGCTGCTCGTAGGCGTCGGGGAGGCCTCCCGATCCAGCCTCGAGGATGCGCTTGCCCGCCACGTTGTAGAGCACCGTGGCCGCCAGGTCGCTCGACAGGCTGCCGTAGGTCAGGCCGGCGTTCACCACGTACTCGGACTGGCCCACCATGGGCCGGTCGGCGTTGGTGAGCGCGGAGATGCCCGTGTTACCCGGGGTGATCGTGCTCTTCATCAGCGTGGTGTTCGCGAACACGGTGAACCCCGCCAGGCCCGCCGACAGGACGTCCAGGCTCTTCCGCATCTCGATCTCCGCGCCGTAGTTGTGCGCCTTGTCGGCGTTCACGAAGCTCAAGGTGTTGGTGCCGGCGGCGCCGATGATCACCTTCTCGATCGGATCCGTGAAGCGCTTGGCGAACACGCCCAGACTCAGAACCTCTCCCGGGCGGGGGAACCACTCCCAGCGCAGGTCGTAGTTCTGAATCAGCGCGCGGCGAAGATTCGGATTCCCGATCGTCGTCGCCAGCCCCACCTGCTCGAAATACGGCACCGGCGACAGCTCGCGGTACTCCGGGCGCGACAGCGTCTGGGTGGCGGAGGCCCGGAGATTCTGATTCCCGGTCAGTCGGTAGATCACCGCCAGCGCGGGGAGGACGTCGGTCTGGCGCGGCCGGGCCGGCGTGACCTGCCCCTGGGTGGTCCGCGTGTCCACGTCCACCTGCCAGTGCTCGACGCGGGCGCCGCCGATCACGTGCAGGCGATCGCCGATCGGGGCCTCGATCTGGGCGTAGCCGGCCGTGATTCGCTCCGCCGCCGTATAGCGCCCCCCGTTGGCGTTGGCGTTGAGGAGGAAATCGCCCGCCATCACGTTGGCCTCGGTGAAGATCTCCTCGGGCGGCGCCGTGCGAGCCGCATCGTCCAGGCCCAGGTTGATGATGTCGTACGCGCGGGTGTCGGCGTCCCGGTCGGTGGAGCGGTAGGCCCCGCCCACCTTGACCGATACCGGGGACGCGGGCGCGCCGAGCTGCAGGCGGTAGTTCCCGGCGAAGTCCCAGGCCTTCTCATGGAGATTGCTGAAGGTCCGCGTCGCGAAGCGCGGCTGCCCCACCCAGGTCGCAGGCACCAGTTCCCCGGTCGTCGCGTCGGGTCGCCCGGTATAACCGATGTCGGACCGATCGGGCTCGTTCCGGTCCACGGCCGAGTTCGAGATGCTCCAGTCGACGAAGTGGCGCTCCCCGATCAGGTGCTCGCCCTGGACCTGGTCGGAGCGCACCGCGCGCTCCGTGAAATCGAGCCGGGTGAAAACCAGCGGGTTGAACTGGGAGAACTCCTCGTTGTCGCCGTCGAGCAGGGAGGCTTCGTTGTCGGACGTCCGGGTGTAGGTGTTGTTGAGCGAGATTTTGGTTCCGGTCCCGACTCGCGTGCTCAGGTTGAAGAGGCCGCCCCAAAGCACCGAGTTGCGGCCGGCGGACCCGGAATAGGCGTTGAACGGCAACGCCGTTCCCGACTGGTTGCCCACCTTGGCCTGGCTCCGCACCAGGTCCTTCTGCACTTCCTGGCTGTTGGAGTAGCTGAGCGAGCCGATATAACCGATGGACTTGCCGAAGATCGGCGTCTCGCCCCCGATCGATACGCTCGCCCCGCCGCTGGGCGCTCCGTCCGACGACCGGGCGCTCCAGACGTTTCGGAGCGAGCCGATCAGGGCGCTCTGCTGATCGAGGGTGGTGCCGCTCAGGTCCCCCGCCGCCGCGAGAGGCCCCGGGAGGCTGCGGGCGCCACCGGCGAACCCGAGCCACTCCCGGCCGACGGTCGGGGCTTTCACGACGTTGCGCCCCGTAGCGGCCGTGTTGATGCTTCCAGAGGTCGAGAACGAGATCACCTGGTGGGCCGGGAATTCTCGCGTCTTGAGGTTCACCTCGGCGCCGCTGAAGTCGCCTGATTGGTCCGGCGTGAACGTCTTCGAGGTCGTGATCCCCTCGAGCAGGCTCGAGGGGAACAGGTCAAGCGGCACCACCTTGCGTTCGGGTTCGGGGCTGGGAATTCGTGACCCGTTGAGCGTCGTCGTCGTATACCGCTCGCCGAGGCCGCGGACGAAGATGTACCTGCCATCCTGCACCGTGACCCCGCTCACCCGCTGAATCGCCTGGCCCGCGTCGCTGTCGGGACTCTTCGCGATCTGCTCCGCCGTCACCGCATTGATGATGTTTCCCGCGTTCCGTTGTTCATCGAGCGCCCGGTTCACCGTCCCCCGCTCCGCCTCCGCGCTCACCGAGATCTCGGCGAGCTGCACGGCTTCGGTGGCGAGGGAGATGTTCTGCTCGACCGTGCCGGCCGCCGGCACGACGACGCCGGTGACGGTCTTCGGCGCGAATCCGATCATGCGCACCCGCACCGACACCGGGCCGATGGGCACACCGGCCAGTGTGTACCGGCCGTCGAGGGCGGACACCGCCCGGACAGCCGCCTCGAGCACTTCCACCTGGGCCCCCGCGATCGGCGCGCCTTGCTCGGCATCTACGATGCGGCCGATAACGCGACCGGTGGCTTGCGCGGAGAGGATCGTGACTGGGAGAGAGGCGAGCAGGACGGTGAGGCAACAGCGGACCGCGGATGGACTGGGCATCGTGGCTCGCAGGATCGGGGGTTTGAGGATGTAGTCGCACCGGGCCGGTCCGGCCGGATCGAGCCAATGTGCCCGAGGTGTATGTCGTCTTCGGCACGGATCGGAAACGAGCGTGTCACGGCCCGACTGCCGACCTGCGAGCCGGGCGACCTGTTACGCGGAAGGGAAGAGTTCGAGACGGAAGAGGCTTACTGTCGTGCGCAAGCGGGGTGTGTCGTGCGTGAGTGGCGGGCGCGATCGGTGGTTACCTCTCCGTTACATATACGCCGGACGATCGTGACGGCAATTCGGCTCTTTAGCCCCCAGCATCGCAGGCGCGGTGCACTGGCCCATCCCACTCTTCCACGAGGTGCAGATGCGCTCCGCTGTCCCGCTGGCTGGTATCCTCGTCGCATTGGGCTCGCTCGCCGGTGCGGAATCCGTCGTTGCCCAGGACTCGCCGCCGAAGCCCACGGTGACGGTCGGGGGCGTGGTGTACGCCCAGTACCTGTATCAGCTCAAGGACACGGCCGCTCACGTGAACAACTTCGACGTCTCTCGCTCCTACATCAACGTCATCGGAAAGTTCCCGCAGGGGCTCAACACCCGCGTCACCGCGGACATCTACCGCAACACCGACGGGTCCCTCGCATACCGGCTCAAGTACGCCTACGCCGGGTACACGCCCGAGGGCAGCGCCCTGACCTTCAAGCTCGGCCAGATCCACACGCCCTGGCTGGATTGGGAGGAGGCGTTGTGGGACTACCGGATGCAAGGCCAGATGGCGCTCGAGCGCGGCGGGTACATCTCGTCGTCGGACTTTGGCCTCGGCGTCGACGGCAACTGGGGCAAGGACAAGGTCAACGCCCAGGTCGGCCTGTACAACGGGGAGAACTACAACAAGGCCCCCGGCGACAAGCGCAAGGACGCGATGGGCCGGGTCTCGGTCCGGGCGATGGAGACTGACGACGGGAGCCGGGTCGGCGGGCTCCGGCTCACGGGGTATGCGCAGTATGGCAAGCCCACGGGCGGCGGCGTCCGTGAACGCTACGTCGGCTTGGTCTCCTACAAGTCCAAGATGCTGACCCTGGCCGGCGAGTACGCCCGGACGTACGACCGACAGGATGCCCCCGCAGCCCCCGCTCTTCCCGACCTTGCGAAGATCGACGGCCAGGTCTTCAGCTTCTTCGGCGTCGCCCACATTCCACAGACCAAGGCGGCCGTTGTGGCAAGGGTCGACATCACGGACCCCAACACGGACGTGTCGGACAATCGGCAGACGCGCTTCATCGGCGGCGTGTCGTACCAGCTCACGCCTGCTCTTCGCCTCCTGGCCGACGTGGACAATCTCGCCTTCGAGGGAACGCCGTCTCCGGCCCAGTACGCGACAAAGACCCAGGGCCTGTTCCAGGCCCAGTTCGTCTTCTAACCCCGTCCGCACGAATGGAGAGCACTTCCATGCGCAGCTCGATCCTCCGCGGTAGCGTCGCACTCGGCGTCGCCTCGCTCCTCGCGGGACAGGTCTCCGCCCAGATCGGCCTCACCGGCGCCGGGGCCACCTTCCCCAATCCGATCTACACGAAGTGGTTCGATGCGTACAACAAGAAGACCGGTGTGCAGGTCAATTACCAGTCGATCGGGTCCGGCGGCGGCATCCGCCAGTTCACCGAGGGCACGGTGGACTTCGGCGCATCCGACGGGCCGATGACCGACGAGCAGATCGCGGCGGCCAAGGGCAACGTGCTCCACGTGCCGACCGTGCTCGGCGCCGTCGTGCTGACCTACAATCTCCCGGAGCTCGGGGCGGTCAAGCTCAAGTTCGACGGCCCGGCCATCGCAGGCATCTACCTGGGCCAGATCACCAAATGGAACGACAAGGCTCTCGTCAAACTCAATCCGGGCGCCAAGCTCCCCGACCAGGACATCATCGTGGTCCACCGCTCCGACGGGTCGGGCACGAGCTATATCTTCACCGACTACCTGTCGAAGGTTTCGCCCGATTGGAAGGAGAAAGTCGGCAAGGCGACCTCGGTCAACTGGCCGGTCGGCCTCGGGGGTAAGGGCAACGAGGGCGTGACCCAGCAGGTAAAGCAGACCGAGGGCGCCATCGGCTACGTCGAGCTCATTTATGCCTTGTCGAACAATCTGCCCTACGGGACGGTAAAGAACCCGGCCGGTGAGTTCATCGACCCGTCACTCCCGTCTGTGACCGAGGCGGCGGCGAGCGCCAAGTTCGAGAAGAACACCGATTTCCGGGTGTCGATCACCAACGCGCCAGGCAAGGGCGCTTACCCGATCTCATCCTTCACCTGGCTGCTGGTCCGCCCCGACACGCCCGATGCGGGCAAGGCGAAGGCCCTGCGCGACTTCCTGGCGTGGATGATCACGCCCGATGCGCAGAAGATGGCCTCTGAGCTCAAGTATGCGCCGCTGCCCGCGGAAGTGGTGAAGTTGATCGAGGCCCGGCTGCCCACGCTCAAGGCGAACGGCAAGGCGATCGCGACGAACTAGGACAGCTGCCGACGATCGCGTCGTCCTCGTGAGACGGCGCGATCGTCGACCGGGCGTGGACAGCGCCATTTCAGCGCCTTGACCCTCATATTCTAGTAGGCAGATTTGATTCGCCTTTGCGAATATGAGAGAGAATGCCTGCTCCCGCGCCAGATACCATCGCCGATCTCGACCTTCTCTTCCGCGGCTTCGCGGACCCAGCCGCATCCGCATCCTCGACATGCTGGTGGCCGGTGAGCTGTGCGTCTGCGACCTGGTCGAGCTCCTCGCGTTGCCCCAACCCACCGTGTCGCGTCACCTTCCTTATCTCCACCGGGCCGGACTGGTCGAGGTCTCCCGCGAGTGGACGTACGCCCACTACCGGCTCGCCGAACCGAGCCACTCCGTCCATCGCACGCTGGTCGGCTGTGTGCGCACCTGTTTCCGCGGGCTGACGCAGCTCGATCGGGAGCGGGCACGGGCCGGAGACGAGGGCCCGGATTCGTGCCGGCGATCCATGCTGACCTCTCCATCCCGAGGCCCACGATGACAGCCCTCGCTCCAAGAGTCTCCGAATCCTCTTCCTCTGCACCGGCAACAGTGGTGCCGGGCGATCAAGCGGGCAGAGGAGGAGGACGATGCCATCCTGGCCCTCGGCGATGACTGAATTGTTCGCCCGCGAGCCGAACCCGATCGACGTACTGCGGTGGAAGAGCGTGTATGATCAGCTCGAGGCTCTCGACGCGTGCGACGAGGTGGCCAACGAGCTCGAACAAACCATCACAGTCAAGCATGCCTGATTCCTTCAACGCCATTACGTCAGCGCCCTCACCCGCGACGACCCCGAGCCTGGCGCCGAAACGACTGAAGGTATTCGAGCGATACCTGAGCCTCTGGGTCGGCCTGTGCATGGTCGCCGGGATTGTGCTCGGGAAGACGGCGCCCGGCTTGATGCAGAGGTTGCGAGGCCTCGAGTTCGGCGAGGGCAGTCAGATCAACATCCCGATCGCGATTCTGATCTGGTTGATGATCACCCCGATGATGATGAAGGTCGACTTCGGCGCTATCCGCGATGTCGGCCGCCGGCCGCGTGGTCTCTTCGTCACCCTGTTCGTGAACTGGCTCGTCAAGCCATTCTCGATGGCGGCCATCGCCTGGCTCTTCTTCCGCTACCTGTTCAGCCCGTGGATCACGCCGGCGGACGCGGATCAGTACATCGCCGGCTGCATCATCCTGGCCGCTGCCCCCTGCACGGCCATGGTCTTCGTGTGGAGCTACCTGTCGGACGGGGACCCGGCGTACACGCTGGTACAGGTGTCGGTGAACGATCTCGTGATGCTGGTGCTGTTCGCGCCGATCGTGCGTTTCCTCGTGAGCGGCGCCTCCTCGCTGCAAGTGCCCTTTACCGTGCTGCTCTACTCCGTAGTCGTGTTCATCGTGATCCCGCTGGCGACCGGCATCCTGCTGCGCCAATGGTTCCTGCGCGCGAAGGGCCGCGCCTGGGTCGAGAGCGTGCTCCTGCCGCGCTTCGCGCCCATCAGCATGACGGCTCTGCTGGCGACCCTCGTGCTGATCTTCGCGTTTCAGGCCGAGAACATCACTACCAAGACGCTGCACGTCGCGCTCATCGCCGTGCCGATTCTGATTCAGGTCTACTTCAATTCGTCGCTGACCTACGGGCTGATGCGGATCTTCCACGTGGAGTACGCCATCGCGGCGCCTGGTGCGCTCATTGGTGCCAGCAACTTCTTCGAGCTAGCCGTAGCCACGGCGATCGCGCTGTTCGGCCCTGAATCCGGCGCAGCGCTCGCAACGGTGGTCGGGGTCCTGATCGAGGTGCCGGTCATGCTGTCGGTCTGCTCGGTCTGTAATCGGACGCGGCACTGGTTCCCTGCACCTGCAGTCGGCGGAGAGGGTGCGTGAGTGCGAAGCTGGAATTTGCTGTGACGACGCGGCGAATCGATGCGGCGGGCAGCCTGGCCACGTGATCCTGATCGACAGTGACGAATCCGACAGCCGTCTCGCGCTCCTGCACGAGAACGTTCGCAAGAACGGCACCGTGTTGAACACGGTTGCCCGCGGCACCACACTGGAGGGCATCCTCAGTCGCGCGCCGTAGCTGCGGGTCGTCCGCACGCTCAGCACGGATCGCGCCCCGAATCGCCCTGGGTACTCCTCGCTCATGTTCTGGGAGTCGACGTCGCGCCGGACTCTCCAGCAGGACGGCGATGCCCGAATCGATTTTCTATGATGCGCAATGGGGCTGCTATCTTCTGGGCGACCGCCGGTCGGTTACCCCCGGTCGTCGCGTCATGAAGCCCGCGCGTATGGGAGAACGCCGTGTCCACCCCATCGTTCCGTGTCATCACCAGTCTGACCCTCCTGCTTCCCGCCTGTAGCGGTGGGGAGCCTCCCAGCATCGTCACCGGCGCCGGCGCGACTTTCCCCAACCCGATCTACGCCAGGTGGTTCGATGCCTACGCCCGCGAAACCGGCATCCGGATCAACTATCAGCCGATCGGCTCGGGCGGCGGCATCCGCCAGTTCACTGAGGGAACGGTAGACTTCGGCGCCACGGACGGGCCCATGACCGATGCGCAGATCGCCGCGGTGCACGGCAACGTCCTGCACATCCCCACCGTCATCGGGGCGGTGGTCATCACCTACAACCTCCCGACCCTGCACGGCTCTCCGCTCCGATTCGACGGCAACGCGCTTTCCGAGATCTTCCTTGGCCGGATCAGCCGGTGGAACGACCGCCGAATCGCGGCGCTGAACCCGGGCGTCTCCCTTCCCGATGAGGATATTCTCGTCGTCCACCGGGCGGATGGGTCCGGGACCACCTACATCTTCACCGACTACCTGTCGAAAGTGTCGCCGGCCTGGAAGAGCCGGGTCGGGAGTGCCACCTCGGTCGAGTGGCCGACGGGACTCGGCGGCAAGGGCAACGAGGGGGTCACCCAGCAGGTGAAGCAATCCGAGGGAGCGATCGGGTACGTCGAGCTGGCGTACGCGCTCGCCAATGCAATGCCCGTCGCTCTCGTTCGGAACGCCGCCGGAACCTTCGTCGGACCATCGCTCAAGCGAGTGACGGCGGCGGCGGCAAGCGCTAGACTCGATTCGACTACCGATTTCCGGGTTTCGGTCGCGAACGCGCCCGGGGCCGAATCCTATCCGATCTCTTCCTTCACCTGGATGCTCGTGCATCGCGAGGCCCGCGACAGCGCCAAGGAGCGCAAAATTCGCGATTTCCTCCGCTGGATGCTCCAGCCCGAGGCACAGCGCATGGCGGCGGATCTGCAATACGCGCCGTTACCTGTCCCCGTGATCGAGCTCTTGCAGCGGAGGCTACCGGCCTCGTGACGCTTCCGTTACACAGTCGTGACTCGGCAGGCAACGCCCGGCGGTAGACTCTCGCCATGGTCACCGCCACTCAGCCCGCAGCCCCACCACGATCCGCCACGGCTCCTCCCTCATTGGAGCGGACCAGCCACGGCGACCGGATCTTCAAGTTCCTCCTGACTCTTGGCGCCGTGACGATCCCGGTTCTCCTCGGGTTTCTCGTGTTCGAGCTCTGGACCGGCGCCCGCCTGGCGATCGGAAAATTCGGCTTCGGCTTCGTCACGACGAGCATCTGGGACCCGGTCCTCGAGCAGTTTGGGGCCTTCCCACTGATCTTCGGCACGCTGGTCTCCTCCCTGATAGCGCTCGTCATCGCGGTCCCGCTTTCCCTTGGGGTCGCCATCTATCTGACCGAGTTCGCGCCCAAGGTGATCCGCCAGCCGGTGGCATTCCTCATCAGTCTTCTCGCGGCGATTCCGAGCGTCGTCTACGGCCTGTGGGGCATCTTCGTCCTGATCCCCATCCTCCGGAAGAGCGTCTTCCCGCTGCTGCGGAGCGCCTTCGGGTTTCTGCCGTTATTCCAGGGTCCGATCTACGGCCCTTCCATGCTGGCGGCCGGAATCATCCTCGCCATCATGGTGATGCCATACATCATGTCGGTGTCGCGCGAAGTCCTGATGGCGGTGCCCAACACCCAGCGCGAGGCCTCGCTGGCGCTGGGCGCCACCCGGTGGGAGGCGGTCATCACAACCGTCGTGCCCTACGCGCGTTCCGGCGTCCTCGGCGCAGTGATCCTCGGTCTCGGCCGCGCGCTCGGCGAGACCATGGCGGTCACGATGCTCATCGGCAACCGGCACGAGATCGCCGCTTCCCTCTTCGCCCCCGGCTACACGATGGCCTCGGCGATCGCCAACGAGTTCACCGAAGCGGTGGGCGACATGCATCTGTCGGCCCTGGCCTACGTTGCCTTCCTCCTGTTCGTGGTCACGATCCTGGTCAATGCCGGGGCGCGGCTCCTCATCTGGCGAGTGGCGCGCGGGTCGGGCGTCGGGAGCAAGGCGCTATGAACCGGCGGATCCTTCGGCGCGGGATCAGCAATCTGATGGTCGGCCTCATGATCGGCGCGGTGATCGTCGCGCTGCTTCCTCTGTTCTTCATCCTGCTCAATTTGGTGGTGCAGGGCGCCGGAAGTCTCTCGTTGGCGTTTTTCACGAAGACGCCCGCGCCGGCGGGAGAGTCAGGCGGCGGCGTGGTTCACGCCATCGTCGGCACGCTGCTCATCGTCGGAGTGGCCTGCGTCATCGGCCTGCCGATCGGCATTGCGGCCGGCATCTACTGCGCGGAGTATCCGACGAGCCGGCTCACCTGGCTCACCCGGTTCGTCGCCGACGTGCTCAATGGCACACCGTCGATCGTCGTCGGCGTTTTCGCCTGGGCATGGATCGTGGCCAAGCAGAAACACTTCTCCGCTCTCGCCGGCAGCGCCGCGCTGGCGGTGCTCATGGTGCCCATGGTGCTGCGAACGACCGAGGAGATGATCAAGCTCGTGCCCAACTCGCTACGCGAAGCGGCGCTCGCCCTCGGATATCCGCGCTGGCGCACCAGTCTCGGCATCGTGGTCCGAACCACGCTGCCCGGCATCGTCACCGGGAGCCTGCTCGCGGTGGCCCGGATCGCGGGCGAGACGGCCCCGCTCCTCTTCACCGCGCTCGGCAGCCAGTACCTGAGCTTCAACCTCAATCAGCCGATGGCATCGCTCCCGCTGACCGTGTTCACCTACGCGACGGGCCCGTACGAGGAGTGGCACCAGAATGCGTGGGCCGCGGCACTCGTGCTCATTCTGGTCGTCCTCGTCTTGAGCGTCGGGGCCAGGCTGGCCATTCGCCGGAGGTTCGAGCTCAATGGTTGAGCCAGCCGTGAGCGCCGCGCCGAAGCCGGCGCCGAGTCCCACGTCTTCCCCGGAACCGGGCCGGATGCAGGCGCAGGTGGCGACCGACAAGCTCACGGCCATGTACGGGAAGTTCACCGCGGTCAAGGGCGTCTCGCTTGCCTTCGAGGCTCGCCGGGTGCACGCCCTGATCGGTCCGTCCGGATGCGGGAAATCCACCTTCCTGCGGACCATCAACCGCATGCACGAGCTCTCCGACCACGGCTGGATTACCGGCCGCGTGCTCCTCAACGGGGAAGACATCTACGCTCCGCGCGTCAATGCGATGCAGCTTCGCCGCCGGATCGGCATGGTCTCCCAGCGGCCGACGCCCTTCCCGACGATGTCCATCTACGACAACGCCGCGGCCGGACTCCGGGTTCAGGGACGGATCCCCAAGCAGGAGCTCGATGCGATCGTGGAACGGTCGCTCAAGCAGGCGGCGCTCTGGGACGAGGTGAAGGACCGCCTCGGCGCGAGCGCAATGGCGCTCTCGGGAGGGCAACAGCAGCGACTCTGCCTGGCCCGCACGATCGCCCCGTCGCCCGAGGTCGTGCTGCTCGACGAGCCGACCGCCTCGCTCGACCCGCAGGGCACGCAGCGGATCGAGGAGCTGCTGTTCGAGCTGAAGCTGGATTTCACGATCATCATCGTGACGCACAACATGCAACAGGCTGCCCGGGTGTCCGACACCACGACCTTCTTCTACCTCGGCACCATGGTCGAGACCGGGCCGACGCGGCAAATCTTCACCGCGCCACGCAACGAGCAGACCGAAGCCTATATCACCGGGAGATTCGGATGACCGCCGCCGCCCGTGTTCAACCGTTCGTCCCCACGCCGCGCGCCACCCTGGCCCCCCGTCCGCCGGCCCCTTCGGGAGCACGTCGGGGCGCGCCGGCGGTGGACGTCAAGGACTTCAGCTTCTACTACGGGAGCCGCCAGATCCTGAAGAACCTCACCTTCTCGATCGAGCGGAAGTCCGTCACGGCCATCATCGGGCCGTCCGGGTGTGGCAAGTCCACCTTCCTCCGGTCGATCAACCGGCTCAACGACCTGATCCCCGGCGTTCGGCACCAGGGCGACATTCTGGTCGAGGGCAGCTCCGTCTTCGGGGGTGGCACCGATCTCGTCGCGCTCCGGCAGCGGGTCGGGATGGTGTTCCAGCGACCCAACCCATTTCCAAAATCGATTTTCGACAACGTCGCCTACGGCCCCGCGCTCAACCGGCTGACGACCCGGCGTGATCTTCCCGATCTCGTCGAGCGGTGCCTCCGGCAGGCGGCGCTCTGGGAAGAGGTGAAAGACCGGCTCGAGGAGTCCGGCGCCGGGCTCTCCGGCGGGCAGCAGCAGCGCCTCTGCATCGCCCGCGCGCTCGGCAACCAGCCGGAAGTGCTCCTCATGGACGAGCCCTGCTCGGCGCTCGACCCCATCGCCACCCAGAAGGTCGAGGAGCTGATTTTCGAATTGAAGAAGCACTATACGATCGTGATCGTCACTCACAACATGCAGCAGGCCGCCCGCGTGTCCGACTTCACCGGGTTCTTCGACCTGGGACGGCTCGTCGAGTTCGACGAGACCGAGCGGATCTTCACGTCGCCCGCGAACGAGCGCACGGAAGCCTATATTACGGGGAGATTCGGATGAGCCTCGACGTTCATCGTCACTTCCACGACGAGCTCAGCCACGTCAAGGTGCGCCTGCTCACCATGTCCGGTGAGGCCGAAGCCGCGCTGGGCCTGGCGGTGGAAGCGCTGCTGGACCGCGACGGCGACAAGGCCGGCCGGGTGATCATCGGCGACAGAGTAATCGACAGCATGGAGGTGGAGATCGAGGAGCAGTGCATCAACCTCCTCGCGCTGCAGCAGCCGATGGCCCGCGACCTCCGGATGCTCACCTCGGCCCTCAAGATCGCCAACGACCTCGAGCGCGTCGGCGATCACGCGGTCAACATCGCCCAGTCGGCGGAGCGGCTCATCCAGGCCCGGCCCATCGCGCCGGAGCCCGAAATCGTCGAAATGGCCCGGCTGGCGCGAGATATGCTATCCGATGCGCTCGAGGCCTTCATTCGGGGTGATGCCGCCGCAGGTCGCGAGGTCTGCCTGCGCGACGACAAGGTCGACGCGCTCCATCGTTCCGTCTTCCGGATCCTCCTCACACACATGATGGAGGATCCCCATATGATCGGCGCCGGGATGGAGCTGTTCCTCGTCAGCCGCAATCTCGAGCGCGTGGCCGACCTCGCCACCAACATCGGAGAGGACGTGGTCTTCCTCGTCGAGGGCAAGTCCATCAAGCATCACGCCGAGGACCGCGGCGAGTCGCGCGCGTCCGGCGCATTCCCGGCCGCATCGGGGACGTGACCGCCCGCCCCGCACGCACGTCAACCTCCTCGACAAGCTCAGCGTCCCCGCAGGGTGCGCGCGAGCGCATCGCCGCCATCGACGTCGGCTCCAATTCGGTCCGGCTGCTGGTGGCCGAGTACGACCCCGCCTCGGGCCTTTCCGTTATCGACGAATTGAAGGACCAGCCCCGTCTCGCGGCGGGACTCTCGTCGACCGGCGCGCTCAGCGAGGAGGCCATTGCGCGCGCCATGCAGACCCTCGCCAGGATGCGCGAGGTCTGCCAGCGCCGCGGCGTCCGCCGGATCGCGGCCGTCGCGACCGCCGCCGTTCGCGAGGCCGAGAATGGCAAGTGGTTCGTCCGCCGCGTCAGGAAAGAGCTCGACATTCCCCTCCGGATCATCGATGCCGAAACGGAGGCGGCGCTGTCCTACCGCTCGGTGGCTCACCACTTCCGGCTGGCCGGCGAGCGGGCCCTCGTCGCCGACATCGGCGGCGGGAGCCTCGAGCTGATCGGGGCGGTCGATGGGCTCGTCGAGTTGTCGCTCTCCCTGCCGTTCGGCGCAGTGCGACTCACCGAGCTCCACCTCCTCGGGGAGCGCTCGGCCCGCAAGGAGGTCGAGAGCCTCCGCGAGTACCTGGCCAGGCAGCTGAAGCGCCGCGTGTCGGGGCGTGAGTGGGCCGCGGCGACCGTCATCGGAAGCGGAGGTACCTTCACCAGCCTCGGCCGCATGGTGCAGGCACGGCGCGGGTTGCCTCCGGGCGATTCGGTGCACGGCGTTTCCGTCACCGCGGCCGAGGTGGAGCAGCTCATAGATTGGCTGGCGACCCGCACACCGGAGCAGCGGCGACAGGTGCCGGGACTCAACCCCGAACGGGGCGACATCATCCTGGCCGGACTCTCGGTCACGGCCGAGCTGCTCGACCGGGTCCGCGCGCGGAGCATCACGGTGAGCGCGTTCGGACTCCGGGAGGGACTGCTGCTGGAAATGGCGGGAGCGAAGGAAACGAGCGCTCCCGACCCGTTGCGGCTCTTCCGCGAGTTCGCGGAGCGCTGCCAATCGGACCGCAGACACGTCGAGCAGGTCCGGACTCTCGCGCTCCAGCTCTACGACCAGCTCGGCGAGGAGCTCGGGTGCGCGCCCGAGGAACGCCTGATTCTCGAGGCGGCGGGGCTCCTGCACGACGTCGGCCAGCTGGTGAGCTACCGGAAGCACCACAAACACAGCCATGAGCTGCTCACCCACGCGGAGCGGCTCGGCCTGCCCGCCCGCGAGCGCGGACTGGTGGCGCTCATCAGCCGCTATCATCGGCGGACCGGCCCGCGGCGGAAACATGCGGAGTTCGCGGTGCTGCCGGCGGACGATCAGGCCATCGTGCGCCGGCTGAGCGGTCTCCTCCGAGTGGCAGACGGTCTCGATCGAGGTCACACGGCCGCGGTAGAGAGCGCCGCCACCGAGCTCACGGACGAAGCGCTCACCATTCGGATCACGCCTCGGCTACCCGGGGCCGACCTGGGCCTCGAGTGCTGGGGTGCCTCGCGCAAGGCCGACGTGCTGGCCAAGCTCTTGAAGCGGGATGTGGTGATCAGCGCGGCCGAAGTCTAGAACCTTACGGCGGACTCTCACTCCCCATACGGCACCCAGATGTTCTTCACCTGGGTCGCCTGCTCGAGAAATTCCTCGCCCAAACCTCGCTGCGGATCGGCCCAATCGCGGCCGCGGCCATGGTCGACCCAGGTCCGCTTCATATTCCCGGCGGAGAGCCGCTCGACCTCGGCCGACCCCTCCGCACCGCCGAAATACCAGATCCCATCGACATCGTCGTGCGCGGCGAGGACCGGAGCCAGCTCGTCCCGGAGCCCGGTGACGATGTTGACCACGCCGGCCGGCAGATCGGACGTATCGAACACCTGGTAGAGATCGGTGGCGGCGAGCGGCGCGCGGCCCGATGGGACAGCGACCACCGTATTCCCCATCGCGATGGCCGGCATCACGGTCGCAACGAAGCCAAGCAGCGGCTGAACGTCGGGGCAGATTATCCCAAGCACGCCGATGGGCTCGGGCATCGCGAGCGTGACGTTCCGGTACGGCGTGTGGTGCACGAAGCCGTCGTACTTGTCGGCCCAGGCGGCATAGGTGTAGATCCGCTCGATCGCGAGCGCCACCTCCCGCTCCGATCGAGCGGTGTCGCCCCCGAATGCGGTCAGCCGGCGGCCGAACTCCTCGGCCCGCGCGGCGAGGTTCTCGGCGATGTAGTAGAGCACCTGCGCACGGTTATGCGCCGTGGCCCGCGACCAGGCGGCCGCCTTGTGCGCGGCCTCGACGGCGTTGCGGATATCCTTGCGATTGCCGTGACCCACCTCGCCGATCCGCCGGCCGGCGGCGTCGAGCACCGGCAGACTGTACCCCGAGTCGGGACGCGCCTGCTTGCCACCGATGTAAAGCTTGGGTGTGCGGTCGATGGGTGGTAAGGACGCAGAGGGCGCAGAGGGCGCAAAAGGCGCAGAGGACGCAGAGGACGCAGAGGACGCAGAGGACGCAGAGGACGCAGAGGACGTAGAGGACGTAGAGGACGTAGAGGACGTAGAGGACGTAGAAGCGATGGTTGACCCCATCGTCCGGGTTTTAGCCAGGATACCAGTAGGGGCAACCTTTGCGCCCTCTGCGCCTTCTGCGTCCTCTTTCCACCTCACATACTCCCGCAGCCCTTCGCGCCCCCCTTCCCGCCCGAACCCGCTCTCGCGGTAGCCGCCGAATCCACTCGCCGCATCGAAGACGTTGGTGCAGTTGATCCAGACCGTGCCCGCCTGAAGCTGCGGGGCGACGTCCAGCGCCAGATTGATGTTCTCGGTCCAGAGACTCGCCGCCAGGCCGTACCGGGTGTTGTTGGCGAGCTCGACCGCCTCGACGGGTGTTCGGAACGTCATGAGCACCACCACCGGACCGAAGATCTCCACTTGAGCAATGGTGGCTGCCGGAGAGACCTCCGTGAAAAGCGTGGGCGGGAAGAACCAGCCCTCCCGCGGGCAGCTCCACGAGGGCTGCCATAGCGTGGCCCCCTCCTCCTCGCCCTGACGCACCAGCCCCTGGATCTTCTCCAGCTGCACCGGCGCGATGATCGCGCCCATGTCCACGGCCTTGTCGAGCGGATCGCCAACGCGCAGCGTCTCCATCCGCGCCTTCAGCTTCGCCACCAGCCGCTCGGCCGTCCCTTCCTGTACCAAGATCCGCGACCCGGCGCAGCAGACCTGCCCCTGGTTGAACCAGATGGCATCCACCACGCCCTCGACCACGCTATCGAGGTCGGCATCGGGAAAGACGATGAACGGCGACTTCCCGCCAAGCTCGAGCGAGAGCTTCTTGCCGGTCCCGGCCGTGGCGCTTCGAATGATGCGCCCCACGTCCGTCGAGCCGGTGAAGGCGATCTTGTCCACGTCCGGGTGCGCGACGATTGCCTCGCCGGTCCGGCCGTCACCGGTAATGATGTTGACCACGCCGGCGGGAAGTCCGATCTCCTCGCACAGCTCGGCGAAACGCAGCGCGGTGAGAGACGTGAACTCGGCGGGCTTGAGCACCACCGTGTTCCCCATCGCCAGGGCGGGCGCGATCTTCCAGGCCAGCATGAGCAGCGGGAAGTTCCAGGGGATGATCTGCCCGATCACGCCGACCGGTACGCGGTCGGGAAGCTCCCTGTCCATCAACTGAGCCCAGCCGGCGTGGTGGTAGAAGTGCCGGGCGACGAGAGGCACATCGATATCCCGCGACTCGCGGATCGGCTTGCCGTTGTCGAGCGACTCGATGACGGAGAACAGCCGGCTGTGCTTCTGGATTCCGCGGGCGATGGCGTAGAGATACCGGGCTCGCCCGTGGCCGCCGAGGGCCCACCATCCAGCCTGCGCCGTACGGGCGGCCCGCACCGCGCGGTCCACGTCGGTGGGGCCGGCCTGTGTGAGCCGCGCCAGGGGTTTTCCCGTGGCGGGATTCAGCGTCTCGAAGGTCTCGATCCCGGCCTCGGTCCAAGCGCCGCCGATGAAGAGTCCAAATCGGCGGCCGTGCTGCTCCAGCCACGCGTGCGCCGGCGCCACCGCCTCGGGAGCGGGACCGTAAGCCATCGTCCCGAAGATGTCGGGGATGGATGTCATGAGGCCTCGCGCGTGGAGGGCAGGCTCACGTCGCGGGATGTCTGTGCGCCGCGGAATACCGGCCGGTCACGAAGTGCTCGAGCTGCCGTTCGATGTCGGTGAGCAGGCCGCTCGCGCCGAAGCGGAACAGGTCGGGCCGCAGCCAGCGGTCGCCGAGCTCATCCTTCACCAGCGAGAGCCACTCCAGTGCGTTCTTCGCCGTGCGGATCCCGCCGGCCGGCTTGAGGCCGATGAGTTGACCAGTCCGCTCGCGATAGTCTCGAATGGCACGGGCCATCACGAGCCCGATCGGCAGCGTGGCGTTGACGGTTTCCTTGCCGGTCGAGGTCTTGATGAAGTCAGCGCCCGCCATCATGCAGACCAGACTCGCGCGCGCGACGTTGCGCAGTGTGCCGAGCTCGCCGGCGGCAAGGATCGTCTTGATGTGCGCGTCGCCGCAGGCGTCGCGCATGGTCCGCACCTCGTCGTACAGGGCGCGCCAGTTTTCGGTGAGCACGTGGGCGCGTGTGATCACCACGTCGATCTCCTCGGCGCCTGCGGTGATCGAGGCTCGGATTTCCGCGATGCGCTGATCGAAGGGCGACAGCCCGGCCGGAAATCCCGTGGACACGGCGGCTACGGGAATGCCCGAGCCTTCGAGCGCCTCGAGCGCGGTTCTCACGAAGCTGTGGTAGACGCACACCGCCGCGACCCGGATCGGGAGCTGGCCGGCACCCATCGCCTCCAGCAGGTCGGCACGGACCGGACGCCGTGCCTTGGCGCAGAGGCGCCGCACCCGGTCGGGCGTATCGTCGCCCGACAGCGTGGTCAGGTCCATCAGGGTCACGGCGCGCAGCAGCCACGCCGCCTGCCATTCCTTCTTTACCGTCCGCCGAGTGCCGATCGTAGCCGCGCGCCGCTCGACGGCGCTTCGATTGATCCGGACCTCCTCCACCCAGTCGAGCTCGAGTGGCATTCCGGAATTCCGGGGAGCCACCGGCATGTCCAAGGGCGTGGCCCGCGACGGTGAGAGGGTGCGCTGCTGAGGGGATTCCGCCATAGGTGGGGAACTTAGCTCGGGTATCGGCTATCAGCCATCGGTTATCGGTGCATAATTCCCGCCTACAGCCTCTCCCGGTATCCCAGCCCCTGCACCGTCCGCGACACTGCGCGATGGCGCTCCACCAGCTCGGGGTCCTTGAAGAAATTGATGAGCACGGCGCCACCGACGAACCCACCGACATGCGCCCAGAATGCCACCCCGCCCTCGCCACTGGCGGCGCTCCCGCCGAGCAGCTGGAGAAGAAACCAATATCCGAGCATGAGATAGGCGGGCACCGCGATGCGCGTAATGAAGATGAACAGAAATACCAGCATGTGAACGCGGACGCGGGGATAGAGAATCACGTACGCGCCCATCACACCGCTGATCGCGCCGGACGCCCCCACCATCGGAATGATGCTCGATGGGTTGACGATCGTTTGCGCGGTGGCAGCGGCGAGCCCCGAGAGAAGATAGAACGCGAGATAGCGGCCCCTGCCCATGCTGTCCTCGACGTTGTTTCCGAAAAGCCAGAGGAACCACATGTTGCCGAGCAGGTGAAACCATGCGCCATGCATGAACATTGAGGTGACCGGGGTGTACCAGTGGCGCTCGACGCCGAGCACGCAGACGCTGGTGGGGCTGAGGCGCAGGGTGGTCCCCTCGGTCACTCGGCCGAGAAGCTCTCCCGGGATCAGGCCCAGCTCGCACACCGACCGTGACAGGCCAGGCTCCGCGCCCATGCCCTGGACAAAGATCCAGACGACGGCATTGAGCGCGATGAGAAGGATGGTGACTACGGGGGTGGCGAGGGTCGGGTTGTCATCTCGGTAGGGAAACATCCTCCGAATATAGGCGGCTCTGCTGCCCGGCCACCGCGACGGGGCCGCCACGGCTCAGAGCACGGGGGTCGCGGTGGTCGGCCGCAACCCTGCCCCAAGCTGAACGCCGCCATCGGGCTGCGTCGCGGACTTCTGTCACGGCAACTGGACGGGCGCCTGCCGTCTCTGCCAATCCGGCATGCTTTGTGGGTATGACACTTGCTTCTCACCCTTTCGACCACGTACGAAGTGGCAGAAACGCCAAGCGCTTCGACGACGCACTGACTCTAATGGAGTAGACATGGCTTCCAAGATCATCGGTATCGACCTGGGAACGACCAATTCGGTTGTTGCGGTCATGGAGGGTGGCGATCCCGTTGTCATCCCCAACGCGGAGGGCGGGCGCACCACCCCGTCGGTCGTGGCGTTCACCAAGGATGCGGAGCGGCTCGTCGGCCAGGTCGCCAAGCGGCAGGCCGTCACCAACCCCAAGCAGACCATCTTTTCAATCAAGCGCTTCATGGGCCGCCGCCTCGACGAAGTGAAGGAAGAGTCGAAGCGCGTGCCTTACAAGATCGGATCCGGAGCGAACGGCATGGCGGCAGTGGAAATCGCCGGCAAGGTGTACCCGCCGCCCGAGATCTCGGCGATGATCCTGCAGAAGATGAAGCAGACCGCCGAAGACTATCTCGGCCAGACCGTCGACCGCGCCGTCATCACGGTTCCGGCCTACTTCAACGACGCCCAGCGGCAGGCCACCAAGGACGCCGGCAAGATCGCCGGCCTCGAGGTGCTCCGCATCATCAACGAGCCCACCGCGGCGGCGCTGGCGTACGGCCTGGACAAGAAGAAGGAAGAGAAGGTCGCCGTCTTCGACCTCGGCGGCGGCACCTACGACATCTCCGTTCTGGAGCTGGCCGAAGGCGTGTTCGAGGTGAAGAGCACCAACGGCGACACCCATCTCGGCGGTGACGATTTCGACCAGCGGCTGATCGACTGGCTCGTAGCGGAGTTCAAGAAGGACCAGGGCATCGACCTCTCCAAGGATCCGATGGCGCTTCAGCGTCTCAAGGAAGCCGCCGAAAAGGCCAAGATGGAGCTGTCGAGCACCAATCAGACGGACATCAACCTGCCGTTTATCACGGCCGATCAGTCGGGGCCCAAGCATCTGAACATCACCCTGACGCGGGCCAAGTTCGAGCAGCTGGTGGACGACCTGATCCAGCGGACCATCCCGCCCATGAAGCAGGCCCTGAAAGATGCGGGACTCGACCCGAAGCAGATCGACGAGGTCATCCTGGTGGGTGGTCAGACGCGTATGCCCAAGGTGCAGGAGATCGTCAAGGAGTTCTTCGGAAAAGAGCCCCACAAGGGCGTCAATCCGGATGAGGTCGTCGCCATCGGCGCGGCGATTCAGGGCGGCGTGCTCGGCGGCGAGGTCAAGGACGTTCTCCTCCTCGACGTCACCCCGCTGTCGCTCGGCATCGAGACGCTCGGCGGCGTCACCACGGTCCTGATCAGCCGGAACACCACCATCCCGACGAAGAAGTCCGAAGTGTTCTCCACGGCGGAGGACAATCAGACGACCGTCGAGATTCACGTGCTCCAGGGCGAGCGCCAGATGGCGGTCGACAATCGCACGATCGGCAAGTTCCAGCTCACCGGCATCCCACCCGCTCCTCGCGGCATGCCGCAGGTCGAGGTCACCTTCGACATCGACGCCAACGGCATCCTCCACGTGTCGGCCAAGGACAAGGCAACCGGCAAGGAGCAGAAGATCCGGATCGAGGCCTCGAGTGGTCTCAACGACACCGAGATCGAGCGGATGGTAAAGGCCGCCGAGCAGCATTCGCAGGAAGACAAGACTCGGCGGGAGCAGATCGAAGCCCGCAACCAGCTGGACAGCCTGGTCTACCGTGTCGAGAAGGACAGCAAGGAGTGGGTGGACAAGCTTCCGGCCGATGCCAAGTCCCGTCTCGACGCGAGCTTGGAGTCCGCCAAGCAGGCGCTCCGGACGGGCGAGCCCGACGGCATCAGCAGAGCCCTCGACGAGCTCAACGGGGCCTATTCGGCTGCGGGTGCCTCGCTCTACCAGGCCACCCAGGGACAGCCGGGCCCGGCCGGCGGAGAGCCTCAGGGGGAGCCCGGCGCTAAGGCCCCGGGCCAGGAGGACGTGGTCGAAGCGGACTACGAGATCGTGGACGACAAGAAGTAGGTCTGCAACCGAAACATCGGGTGGCACATCTAGGTACTATTAGGTATCAACCTGGATGCGCCACCCACGTTTTTTGGATAGGATAGGTCGATGTCCGCTCGCTCCCTCAATTGGCTCAAGTTCGGTGGCCTGGTGGCCTTAGCGTTCGCGCTGGGGCTGCTGTTCGCGGGCCTGCTCGACCTACCCAATCGCTCCTCGGCACAGGAGCAGGGTCGAGCCGCCTCCGCCATCGCTCCGGTGGCGGCTCCGTCGATTCCGGCTGCCCGGCCGCTGCAGGAATTGAGCGAAGCCTTCGCGGCGGTGGCCGAGCATGTGAAGCCCAGCGTGGTCTATATCCGGTCTCAGCGCACCGAGCACACCACGCCGCAACGGATCCCACCGGGCATGGAGCGGTTCTTTCCCCGATTCCGCCAGCAGCCCGAAATCGAGCAGGGCAGCGGCTCCGGCTTCATCGTTTCTTCCGACGGCTACATCCTCACCAACAATCACGTCGTCGAGGGCGCGGAACAGGTCACGGTGCGGCTTCTCGACCGGCGTGAGTTCAAGGCCAAGGTGGTGGGGACCGACCCCAACACCGATGTCGCGGTCGTGAAGATCGACGCCAAGAATCTTCCGCCGGTCGCGCTGGGCAACAGCGACGATGCGCGGGTCGGTGAATGGGTCCTCGCCATCGGCAATCCGCTCGGCGAGGGTCTCACCTTCACGGTGACCTCGGGCATCGTGAGCGCGAAGGGGCGGGCGCTCAACGGGCTGCCGGGCCGCGGGCAGGGCAGCATTCAGGACTTCATCCAGACCGATGCGGCCATCAACCCCGGCAACTCGGGCGGGCCGCTTGTAAGCGTGCGTGGCGAGGTCATCGGCATCAACTCGGCCATCGCCAGCGAGACCGGGTTCTACTCGGGGTACGGCTTCGCCATCCCGATGAACCTGGTCCGCACGGTCATGACCCAGCTGATCGAGACGGGCACGGTCCACCGGGCGGCGCTCGGCGTTCAGATCGACAATGTGTCGCTGAATGACGCGGCCTACGTCGGGCTTCCCGAGATTCGGGGGGTCGTGGTGAAGGACATTCCCACCGACGATTCGCCGGCCAAGGCAGCCGGCATCGAGCCCGGCGACATCATCGTGGCGGTGGACGGCAAGCCGGTCGAGTACGTCGGCCAGCTCCAACAGGTCATCGGCTTCCGGAAACCGGGTGACGTGGTCAAGGTGGAAGTGGCCCGGAAGGGCGGCGTCCACAAGACTTTCAATGTCAAACTGCAGCCGCTCAACGACACGCCGCAGGTGGCAGCCGGGGAAGAAGACGACTCCGGGCAAACCGCGGGTCCCACCGGCGCTGTCATGGGACGGCTCGGCGTCAGCGTCGAGCCGGTCTCCACGGCAACGGCGCAACAACTCCAGCTTCCGGCCGACATGCGCGGCCTCATCGTCACCGATGTCACCCCCGGCGGTCCCGCCTGGGAGGTCCTGGTCGACGATCCCCAGCGTGGCGGACCGGACATCATTCTCTCCGTCGAAGGCAAGCCGGTGAAGACCGAGGCAGACCTGCGTAAGGCGCTCCAGAGCGAGAAGCCTGGCAGCATCATCACTCTTCGGATCTACAACCCGCGGACCCAGAGTCGCCGGGTGGAGCGCCTGCGCCTGGGAGACGCGCACTAGCCACGGGGGCTCGCACTCGGTCCCGCTACCGGAAGGGGTCGGCCTGTGCCGATCCCTTCTTGCTATATTGCGGACCGAGAACCCGCGGACCTGGAGCGATTCATGGGGTGTTGGGCCAAGCTGACGTTTGCCGCAACGGTGGGATTGGGGCTGCCGGGATGTCAGGGGAAAGCGGCAACCGCAGGGGTACCAGCCTCAGGCTCGAACGACGCGGCGCTCACCGCCAAGCTCGAACAGTATACGCCCGTCCGCCTCACCGCGGACCTGAAGTCGCTCACGGCCGACGAGCGACACATGCTGCCGAAGCTGATCGATGCGGCACGAGCGATGGATACCATCTTCTGGCGCCAGGTCTACCCCGCCCGCGACTCCCTCCTGGGCGCGGTGTCCGACTCCGTCTTGCGCCGCCTCATCGTCATCAACGCCGGCCCGTGGGATCGTCTCGACGGCGACAAGCCCTTCGTGCCGGGCATCGGCCCCAGGCCGCCCGGCGCCGAGTTCTATCCGCACGACATGACGAAGGAAGAGTTCGAGAAAGCGGCCGCGAGCGGGAAGGGCGGCCCGGCGCTGAAAAGCCTCTACACGATCGTCAGCCGGGACTCGTCGGGGAAGCTCCTGGCCACTCCCTATCACGAAGTCTACGCCGATCAGGTAAAGCTTGCGGCCACGAAGCTCGGCGAAGCCGCCGCCGACGCGAAGGATCCCGGTCTCCGTCGATACCTCGAGCTGCGCGCTCGGGCGCTCGAGACCGATGACTACCGCGCGAGCGATCTGGCGTGGCTCGACATGAAGAACAACACCGTGGACGTGGTCATCGGTCCCATCGAGACCTATGCCGATCAACTCCTGGGCTACAAAGCGGTGGCGGAATCGTACGTGCTCATCAAGGACAAGGAGTGGAGTGCCCGACTCGCCAGGTACGCCAGGCTCCTGCCGGAGCTGCAGCGGAGGCTGCCGGTGGCCGCGGCCTACAAGCGCGAGCGCCCAGGCACCGATTCGGACCTGAATGCATACGATGCCGTCTATTACTCCGGCGACGCCAACGCGGGGGCCAAGACGATCGCCATCAATCTGCCCAACGACGAGCAGGTCCAGCTTCAGAAGGGGACGCGCCGCCTCCAGCTGAAGAACGTCATGCGGGCGAAATTCGACCGGATTCTCACCCCCATCGCCAACGAACTGGTCGTTCCGGAGCAGCGGAGCCATGTCAAGTTCGACGCCTTCTTCGCGAACGTGATGTTCCACGAGGTGGCCCACGGGCTCGGCATCAAGCAGACGATCGGCGGAAAGGGAAGTGTCCGCCAGGCGCTGAAGGAGCAGGCCGGCGCGCTCGAGGAGGGGAAGGCGGACATCCTCGGGCTGTACATGGTCACGCGACTGCTCCAGAACGGCGAATTACGGGGCACGACGCTCGGTGACCACTACGTCACCTTCCTGGCCGGTATCCTTCGATCGGTCCGCTTCGGCCCTGGCGACGCGCATGGCCGCGCAAACGCGGCGCAATTCTCCTACTTCGAGGAGCACGGCGCGTTCAACCGCGATTCGACTTCGGGCAGGTACGCCGTGGACATCCCCAAGATGGGGGTTGCCGTGGATTCGCTGGCAGCCCGGATCCTTCGCTTCCAGGGCGATGGCGATTACGCCGGGGTCAAGCGCTTCATGGATGAGCGCACCAGGTTGTCTCCCGGGCTCGAGCGCGATCTCGCGCGGCTCAGGACGAAAGGAATTCCGGTGGACATCGTGTTCGAGCAGGGTGTGGACGTGCTGGGGCTGGAGCAGTAGCGATGTCGGAATGGGAGCCCGAGGAGATCATCGTCAAGAAGCCGCGACCGTGGGGGAAGTGGCTCCTCATGGTCCTGCTGCTCGCGGCGTGCGTCGGCGGTCTCTGGTTCTTCCGCGACCATCTCATGAAGGCGGGGCCGGTGCGGCTTGTACGCGTCGTCAAGACCGTCCGCTCCGACGTGACCAGCACCGGTGACTCGCTCGATGTCGCCGTCTCCTGGGAATTCACCGACAGCGTGGGGGTGCCCCAACCCGACTCGGTGCGTCTCGAAGTCGGGCTCGAGGGTACGGACCCGAGCGTGGTGATCCTGCCCGCCCAGCAACGGTCCGACACCCTTCGGATCAGCGCCCCACCCGCCGGAATCACGGCGATGGGTCACTCATGCGTAGCCGGGGTCCACGGAAGCCGCCTCTCCGGTGAACGCTGTACGCCATGGGAATTCGTGCGTCCCACCGCAGAGGCGCCGCCGGCCAAGCCCCGACCAGAGGACACGACCGGCAGGAAGCGCCTCCCGACCGGCGCCAAGGCTCGAACGGTCCTGCGTCTCGTGGTGCGGCCTTCCGGCAAGCAGGTCGATCCGGACGTCGGCGGAAAGTGCGCCGCCTGGCAGCGTGACAATCCCGGTCGGCCGGTCTGGATCCAGGTCAACGACTCTGCGGTGTCGGCGTGTACCGGACCGAACGGCAAGCCGACCGTCGCCCAGTTTTGCGCGTTCGCGGTCCTGGAAGACGGCGGCCGCGTCAAGACCGAGAACTCGACCAACAACCCGTACTGCGAGGAGCTATACCGGGCGTGGGTAAGGGAACGCTTCACCTGATTCGCGGCCGGGCCACCATTCTACTGGCCGGCCTCCTCGCGATCATGGCGTGCAGCGACAGCAACGGGGCGCCGTCCGAGGAGACGCACACGCCGGCCTCCGCGGCGCTCATCGTGGACGGCACCGCCAGCGACGACCCGATCCTGCTGCTCGCGGGCACTGCCTTACCGGTCGAGATCAAGTTCTTCAACGTGCAGGGCACCGAGATTACCGGCATCGAGGGTGACCACTTCGCCAAGCTCACGATTGCGCCGTCGACGCTGGCGACGGTGGCCGATGTGCCGGGCCAGAACTTTCACAAGACGGTGACCGCGAGCAGCGAGGTCGGAAGCGGCATCATGACGATCGGATATGGGCACGATGCGGCGGCGGATGAGCTGTCGTTCGGCCCCTACAACGTGACGGTCGTGGTGGCGGCGGGCGTGGAGTAGTGGCCCGAGACGCTCGGCGCGCCGTGCCGGGCGTATTGTTCAGGTACCAGCGAACGTGGCGGAACTGGCAGACGCGCAGGACTTAGGATCCTGTCCCGCAAGGGGTCCGGGTTCGACTCCCGGCGTTCGCATCTCGCAGACCTCTCAGGCCCCTACCGGAGCAGCGCCAGCCGCACCGCGTCCACCACGAGTTGAGGGTCGTCCAGCTTGTGGAGCAGCGGGACGCCGCGCTGCTCCAGGGGATGATGCACCGCCGGGTCGCGTGCCGCCCCGGTCAGGAAGATGACGCGCTGGCGCAGCCGGGGCACCTCAGCCACGAGACGGTCATAGAACTCGAGGCCGTTGACTTCCGGCATCAGGAAGTCGCTCACTACCGCTTCGATCGCCGGATCGGCGGCGATCATTTCCAGCGCCATCCTGCCCGTGTCCGCCAGCGTCACCTCGAACCCTCCGCGCTCCAGCAGCTTGCGCAGCGAGTTTCTGACCGATGCCTCATCGTCTACCACCAGGATTCTGGGCATTCGCTCCTTGCGTCCGGGATTTCAAGCTGTCTCGAGCCTGGCCCATCGGTGCA
This sequence comes from uncultured Gemmatimonadales bacterium, assembly GCA_963722825.1. Lineage (GTDB taxonomy): Bacteria > Gemmatimonadota > Gemmatimonadetes > Gemmatimonadales > GWC2-71-9 > CAVVWJ01. The sequence continues at coordinate 1,181,775 of CAVROI010000003.1, read as the reverse complement.
AATTGACCCTGGGGACGCCACAAGGGTAGATTTCCGACCCTATGAGTCCGATCACGGTCGAAAAGACTGCCGAGGATCCCGCCTCGAAATCACTGCGCGTCACCGTGCCGGTGGATCGCGTCCAGGAAGCCGAGGCCAAGGCGGTCAAATACTACGCCCAGCGGGCCCGGCTCCCCGGCTTCCGCCAGGGGAAAGCCCCCGAAGCCGTCGTCCGCAAGCGATTCGGCGATGCCATCCGGCAGTCGGTGCTCGAGGAAGTCATCCGGGAGAGCTGGGAAACGGCCAAGTCGAACGAATCGCTGAAGCCCATCACCGATCCTTCCATCCGCAACCTGAAATTCGAAGTCGGCAGTCCCATCGAATTCGATCTCCTGGTCGAAGTGCGGCCCGAGATCGTGCTCGAGCGCACTGGCGGCTTCCGGGTCGCTCGTACGGTGGCGGCCGTGCCTGAAAGCGCGGTGGACGAGCAGCTCGCGCGGTTGCAGGAGCAGAAGGCGGCGTGGATTCCGGTGGAGGCCGCCAAGCCCTCGCCCGGGCAGATGGTGCGGGTGGACGTGGCGCCCATCGAGAATGGCACGGTCGGCGAGTCGCAGCCATACGATCTCGTGCTCGGCCAGAACCAGGCAATCCCCGATCTCGAGGAGCGGATCATGACGCTCCTCCCGGGTGAGAGCGCCGACGCCGAGGTGAAATTTCCCGATGATCACCCCGACGAGTCCCGCCGGGGTCAGGCGCGACGGGTGCGCGTCACCCTGCACGACGTGAAGCGCCAGGAGCTTCCCGTGCTCGACGACGCCTTCGCGCGTGAGGTCGGCGACTTCGATGGACTCGACGCCCTGCGCGCGGCCGTCCGTCACGATCTCGAGCTGGAGGCGGTGCGCGAGGCCGATGCCCAGGTGCGCCAGGCACTCATCCAGCAGATCATCGAAGCCAACAACGTCCCCGCGCCCGAGTCGCTGGTGCACCGGCTGATGCACGGGTACGCCGAGATGTACCGGATCCCCCCGGAGCAGATGGAACAGTTCGAGCAGCAGTTCCATCCGGTCGCGGAGGGGCAGGTCCGGCGCGACCTGGTGCTCGATGCCGTGGTCGAGGCCAACGCCCTCCGCGCCACCGAATCGGAGCTCGACGAACGGATCGGAAAGCTGGCCGAGGCCCGCGGCGTGCCGGCCAGCGAGATGTACGGCTCCCTGCAGAAGGCCAGCCGGCTTCCCGAGCTCGAACGCTCGATCACGGAGGAGAAGGTGTTCGCCTATCTGCTCCAGCAGTCTACAGTCGAGGAGGTTGTGTCTTGACGATGGCCACTCTGTATCCGCCGTATATCATCGAGCGCTCGAGCCGGGGCGAGCGCACGTACGACATCTTCTCGCGGCTCCTGATGGACCGGATCGTGTTCCTCGGAGCGCCGATCAACGACGATGTCGCCAACATCATCATCGCCCAGCTGCTCTTTCTCGAGGCCGACAACCCCGACAAGGACATCTATCTCTACATCAACTCGCCGGGGGGCGTGGTGTCGGCCGGCATGGCCATCTACGACACGATGCAGCACCTGCGCGCGCCGGTGAACACGATCTGCATGGGGATGGCAGCCTCGATGGGCTCCTTCCTCCTGGCGGCCGGGACCAAGGGCAAGCGGAGCGCCCTTCCCCATTCGCGGATCATGATCCACCAGCCCTCGGGTGGCACCCAAGGCACGGCGGCGGACATCGAGATCCAGGCGCGTGAGATTCTCTACCTACGAGCCAAGATGAACGCCCTGTACGCCCAGCACACCGGCCAGCCGCTCGAGACCATCGAGCGCGACATGGACCGCGACCGGTTCATGAGCGCCGACGAGGCCCGGGCCTACGGATTGATCGACAGTGTCTTCTCGCCCCGAGGCGCCATCGTGCCGCCGACGGACGGGAAGAAGGAGACTTGACGCCCAAGGCGTCGGGGCGCACCTTTCCGGCACCCCTCACTCTCATCGCGACGTGGCTCCATGTCCAACGACAAGCATCTCCGCTGCTCCTTCTGCGGTAAATCGAAGGACTCCGTCCGGAAGTTCATTTCCGGGCCATCGGTCTACATCTGCAACGAGTGCATCACGCTCTGCAATGAGATCCTGGCGGAGGACGAGGAGCGCGAGGTTGCGGACAGCATCACCCAGGTTCCCACGCCGGCCGAAATCAAGGACGTGCTCGACCAGTACGTGATCGGCCAGGAGCGCGCCAAGCGCACCCTCGCCGTCGCCGTCTACAACCACTACAAGCGGATCAACGCCTCCAACGGCCGCGACACCGACGTCGAGCTCGACAAGTCCAACATCCTGTTGCTCGGCCCCACCGGCGTCGGCAAGACGCTCCTGGCGCAAACACTGGCTCGCATTCTCGACGTCCCCTTCACCATCGCCGATGCGACGACCCTCACCGAGGCCGGCTACGTCGGCGAGGACGTCGAGAACATTCTGGTGCGGCTGCTCCAGGCCGGCGAGTTCAACGTGGCCGAATGCGAGCGCGGTATCGTCTACATCGACGAGATCGACAAGATCGCCCGGAAATCCGAGAACCCGAGCATCACGCGCGATGTCTCCGGAGAAGGCGTACAGCAGGCCCTGCTCAAGATCCTCGAGGGCACGATCGCGTCGGTGCCTCCGCAGGGCGGCCGCAAGCACCCGCAGCAGGAATACATCCAGATCAACACCAAGGACATCCTGTTCATCTGCGGCGGCGCGTTCGACGGCCTCGAGAAAATCATCGAGGCCCGCACCGGCCGGCAGCAGATCGGCTTCAGTACCACGGCCAAGGGGCAGGCCGGCGCGGTCAACGTCAAGAACCCCTACGCCGAAGTCGAGCCGGACGATCTCCTTCGCTTCGGGCTGATCCCGGAGCTGGTGGGACGGCTGCCGGTGGTGGTCTCGCTCGAGGCGCTCGACGAAGACGCGCTCATGCGCATCCTCGTCGAGCCCAAGAACGCGCTCACCAAGCAGTACAAGAAGCTGTTCGAGCTCGAGGACGTCGGTCTCACGTTCGACGCGGACTCACTCCGCGCCGTGGCCCAGAAGGCGCTCAAGCGCGGGACCGGCGCCCGTGGCCTGCGGTCCATCCTCGAGACGATGATGACGGACATCATGTACGATCTGCCCAACCGCGACGACGTCCGCGAGATCGTCATCACCAAGGAAGCGATCCTCGAAGGAACGACGCCGCTCATCGTCACCGAACGGGCCCGCACCAAGCGCGAGGCCTGACCACCCGCTCCCCCCGCTAGAGGGAGCGGAGAAACGCCAGCAGCGCCTCCCGATCGGTCGCACCCATCTGCAGTACCTTCGCCTTCGCGGCGGCCGCTTCCCCATCGTGCCACAGTACCGCTTCCATCAAATCGCGCGCCCTTCCGTCGTGCAGAAAATTCGTGTGCCCGTTCACCGCGATTAGTCCCCATTCGCTTGCCCGTCAAGCACCCACCGAACACATTTCATCCCATGCGCTCAGCCAGCCGCCCCGTCCGCCGCGACACCCGCGGGGCTGCCTCCGCGCCCCCAGGTCCCACATCGGCCGAGTTCGTCGGGTCCTTTCCCGATCCCCTGGTCCGGCTTTCCCCAACCCTCCCCGAGGTGGCGATGGTCGGCCGCTCCAACGTGGGGAAGTCGAGCCTGCTCAACGCGGTCGTCGGACAGCCGGGTCTTGCCCGGGTGAGCGGAACGCCTGGGAAGACGGCCCTGCTCAACGCCTACCGGCTCCCGGGCCTCTACCTGATCGACCTGCCCGGGTACGGCTTCGCTCGCGCCAGCAAGAGCGCGCGGGAGGGATACCGGCGGCTGGTGAACCAGTGTCTTCGCGACCGACCGACTTTGGCCGGCGTCGTGTGGCTGCTCGACATCCGCCACGATCCCTCGAGAGACGACCTCGAGATGCAGCAGCTGCTCGTCCTGAGCGGCCGACCGGTCCTGGCCGCCCTGACCAAGGCCGACAAGCTGAGCCGGACGACCGCTCAGGAGCGGGCGGGGTACATTGCCGAGTTGCTGGGCATCACCATGGACCAGGTTCAGATCACCAGCGCGCGCTCGGGCTTCGGCATCGAGGACCTGGCCGCCAGCATCGTCGCCATCGGGGGGAACGCATGAGGGGAGTGCTGCTCGCAGCCTCGGTGTTGTGGGGTCTCGCCACCGCGACAACTCTGGAATGCCAGGAATCCAAGCCGGCTGGAGCGCGGGCGCTGCCGCCGGGTTATGGATCGCTCAGCCAGGACGATCTCGCGCTGCGCATCCGGACCCAGGATATCGACCTGCGGTTCGTTCCACTCGATCGCCGGGTCACGATCCTCCTGGCCAGGGACTCGTGGGAGTCACTTCGTTCTCTCCTAGCCTCCCGCCGGACCGCCATCGACTCCGTCGCCAGGGCATCGGGTGTCAACCATCCCGGTCTGGCGCTCGTTACCTTCTTCGGCCGGCGCGCCAACGCCCGCTTCGACCCCCAGACGCTGACGCTCGGCACTCGCAACCGCGTCTTCCAGCCGCTCGGCATCGTTCCCTTCAGTCCCCGCTTCACGGGACAGCAGCTCAACGTCCGGGAGCAGGTCAGCGCCATCTACCTCTTCGAGGAGGACCTGCCGGTGAGCGATTCCTTCACCATCTCGTACGGAGGGCTCTCGTCGGAGGATTGGCAGCGGAAGCAACCGCAGCTCGACCGGGAACGCGCCCGGGTGGCGAGCAGATCGCGCGCCGTCACGCGCGACACCGTCCCGGCGGACACTGCCCCCTGAGTCGGGCAGAGCGTCAGGCGGAATCAGGCGACATACGAGCGCAGCACGCCGGAAGCGGCCGAACCGGAAACCAGCATTGCGGTGGAGAGGGCGTCGGCCTCGAGGCCGGTGCGGGCCAGCACCGTCACCTGGGCGCGCGCGGTGGCCGGCCATCCTGTCGCCGTGTCCATGACGTGTCCCCGCACCGCCCGCCGATATCGGATCACCGATACCCGGTTGGATGAGGTTGCGATCGCCTGGTCCCGGATGCGGGTGGAGGCGATCGTGTTTCCCGGCTGGACAGGATCCGCCACGCCAACCCACCATCCGCGCTCACCGGGAGGCGCGCCGAGCGCGAAGCAATCACCACTCACGTCGAGGAACGCGCGCCCGATCCCCTCGCGGCGCAAAATGCCGATGGCGCGGTCCAGCCCGTAACCGACGCCGATTCCGCCCAGATCGAGTCTGGTCCCACGCACCGGGAGCGCCACCCGTTCTCCATCCACCATGATCCTGGCCGCGGCAACCGCCTCGCGGGCCTCCGCGATCTCGCTGGCCGTCGGCTCTCGTGTCCGCGGCGCATGAAATCCCCAGGCGCGCATGAGGGGCTCGACCGCTGGATTGAACGCCCCGCCGGTCTCGCGCTGGAGCCGAAGGCTGGCCGCGAGCACCGCCGCGAGATCGGCTCCGACGCGCACCGCGGCCCGTCCCGAATGACGGTTCAGCTCGCAGAGATCGCTCGCATCGTCGAAGAGCGAGAGCGCGCGCTCCACCCGCCGGAGCTCGGCCAGGGCGCGCTGGGCCGCCTCGAGTCCGGCCGCCTCGTCCGCGGCGAAGAGCTGGAGGTGCACCGGCTGTCCCATCGCCCAGGACCACCGCTCGACGAGCCGGTCGTTTCCCGGACGCCGAAGCGACGGGAAGCGGAGTCCCAGGATGCCGAGGCCGAGCGCGCCGGCGAATTCCCGCCGATTCACACCAGCTCCGCCGACGCCATCGTCTCCCGCAGGATGAAGAAGGACTGGGCGTAGAACGTCACCGCCATCACCGCGCTCGACAGGGACAGGAGCCAGCTGAAGCGCGGATCGGCGTAGCGCATGAGCCACATCGAGGCGAACGACACCAGCAGCGCCACGAACGGCTCGACGATCAGCAGCCGGCGCCAGCGCGCCGAAGGGCGATCGCAGAGGGCGAGGGCGACTCCGCTGAAGGCGAATATCGCCGCCATGGCGAGGAGGTGGGTGTGCGTGATGGTGAGCATTTCGGCGTAGGTCTTCGGGAACTGCATGGCGGCATCGGCCGCGGTGGAATCCGACCCTCGATAGTGCTCGGCGACCCCCGGCGGAGTCATGCCGGTCGTGTGATGGACGAAGGCCAGCGATGTGGTATAACCCACCGCCTGGACGATGGTGAGCCAGAACCCCAACGCGCGGAGCGGGGCGGGCGCCCGGCGCCACGAGAGCGGTGCGACGGCAGTCACCGGAGCTTGCCCGCCGAGCGCCAGGCGGCGAGCTGGGCGAGCGCCTGTCGCACGCTCCGAGTCACGGCATTGGAGCTGATCGAGGCACCGGAGATGTTCCGGATGTCCTTCCCCACCTGGAGCGGATCGGCGGCGGTCTTCCCCCGGAACTGTTTCCGCCATGCCTCGTTCGCCACCTCGCCTCCGCGGGGCTCCCGGTAGACGAGGATGTCGATGTCTTTGGTCGCGCCAGCGGAGTCGACCGCGACCAGGTATGTGATCGGCCGCTCCTTCCCCTTCACGTTTCGCACCTCGGCGAAGCCCAGCAGCGCGCCTGCCCTCGCGACTCGAAGAACCTGGACGCTGTCCACCAGAACGGAATCGACCGTCGCTCCCGAGCCATACACCCGCTCGATCGACCCGGCCACCTTCCCCGGCGGCGCCGCCTGGGCGGCCGCCGGGCCGGCGATCACGATAAGGGTCGTGAGGATCGCCCTAGAACTGATATCCCACCCCCAGGCTCAAGACCTCGCCTTCCCCGATACCTGCCTTGTTCCGCCGGAGCTGATAGTCACCCTTGAAGGCGACGTTGTACAGCGGCTTGTAGGTGAGTCCCAGCGTCGTCACCCTCCGGGCGAGGGCGTCGTCGCGAGTGACGCCATCGGGCACGCCGGCCTGTGTGTCGTACCGTTCGTGGCGAACGAAGGCGTTGAGCCGCTGGGAGGATTGGGGAGCGAGGGCCGAAAGCACGTTGTAGGAACCCTCGGCGTACCCGCCGGCAATTCGACTGCCGACCTGACTGTTGAATGCGACGTTGATTGCTTCCGCATCCGAGATGCCGATGTTGGCCAGCACGCCTCGGAACATAAACGGACCCACGTCATATTGAGCGTCGGCAGACACCACGGTTACCGCGTTGTCGAAGGTGCCGCTGCCGAGGGCGGGATCCTGATTGGCAGTGCCACCGTACCAGAACGAGCCGCCGACCCGGAGTCCCGGACGAGCCCACTCGAGTCGTCCGGTGAGAGACGGATTGGCGAAGCTCGCGAGCTGGCCCTCCTGCCGGCCCTCGCGAATCCCCTCTTCGGCCGTAAACCCGCTCGCCACGAGGCCGTTCAGGAGGTAGACCCGGTAGCTCAGCCCCGATGACCCGGCGATGTTGCCCGCCACCCCGAGCCCGAGATCCCGCCACGTCGTCGGAATGACATCGTTGTCGAATGCAGGCCGGTCCACGCCGTTGAAGGTCGTGGGCTCGTGGGTCTCGTTGATGATCCCGACCGGCGCCAGCAGAAGTCCGGCCCGGAATGTGGCCGCGGGTGAGAGTTGGTAGTCGAGATAGGCCTGCTCGACCGAGACCTCACCGGCCGCGTCATGACCGGCTTCCACCTTGGTATCCTCGATCTCGACCTCGGATCGGAACGCAATCTTGTCGTTGAACTGATGGGCGACGAAGAGGACGAACCGGGCCACGTTCACGATCCCGGGGGAGTCCGGCCCGGCGGGATTGTTGTAGTGGATCTCCCCATATCCGCCGAGGGTCGTGTGCTCCTCCTCGGGTTCGTCGGCCTGTTGGGCGGCGAGGCGGAGCGCGGCGCAGCAGAGCAGGACGGCGGAAAGGAAGAGCGGTCGCATCTCGAAGCCTCGGGAGGAGTAAAGTAGTTGAGAATCGTTTTCATTAGCAATGCCTACCACTTTACTCCCCATTCGCACTGGTGTCAACACGGTGGCCCGATCATCATTTCAGCACCGCACCCCCGATCTCCAACTCTGCGACCGCTAGATGAGGCCTCGATGGCGTACCTGCCCCTCCGCTCCGTGACCATCTCCGACGCCGCAGAGCGAGCGCAGGATGCCTGGCTCGCCGAGATCGAGGCGAAGCTGGCCGCGCCGAAGGCCGACTGGTACCGGCTGACTCGCGATATCCTGTTCGATCTCTGGTATCCGCGGCTGGGTGACTACGACGCCCTCGTCGACGATCCGAAGACGCCGGCCGGAACGCGCGCCGCCCTCCTTGCGCTCGATCCGCACAACATCACGCTCGAGCCGGAGTACTACGCCGACGTCGATGCCGAGCGATACGCCAGGGTCAAGCCGCTGCACTGGCTCTGGCAAAGCTTCGATCGCTCGCCGGCCGGCGCCGGCAACGTCGATCTCGGCGTGCGGTTTCGGCGAATCCTGGCGCAGCACCTCTTCAAACGGTGCGGCCGGAACTTCAAGTGCTTTCACTTCGTGGAGTTCTCCTACGGCTACAACCTGGAAGTCGGAGACGACTGCGTGGTCCACCGGCACGTGCTGCTCGACGACCGCGGCGGCATTTCGTTGGGGAATCGCGTGAGCATCTCCGATTACGCGAACATCTACAGCCACACCCACAGCATCGTGGATCAGAAGGACGTGACCAACGCGCGGACGGTCCTCGAGGACGACGTCCGGATCACCTATCACGCGACCGTGCTGGCCGGCGTCCGGGTGGGTCGGAACGGCATGGTCGGGGCGAGCGCGGTGGCCACCAAGAACGTGCGTCCATTCCACGTGAACGTGGGCATTCCCGCCAAGTCGATACGGGTGAAGCCCAACGCGCCGCCGGAGTCGTACATCACCGAGCGGGTGAGCCAGCATGACCTTGGGGAGCCTGACCGTGGCGCGCAAAGCTAACCGGTGGTATCACGCCCCCTCGGCCATCGCCGCCACGGCGCTCATCGTCACGACCATCCTCGCGACGATGCTCGGCGGCCTTCCCCGACAGATCATCATCCTTCTGGGGATCGCCGGGGCCTTGATCGCGATGCTCGCCGCCTGGCGCAAGCAGTGGGAGGTGCCGCTCCACGCCGCCGCCGCTTCGCTGCTCGGCATCGTCGCCTGGCTGGCGGACCGGCAGGTGTGGTGGCTGGCCGCCTTCGCGGTGCTGACGATCGCCACCACGTTCTGGGTGGCCATCGTCCGGGGGCGGCGCCAGGCTCGCGAGGCCGACCTGCGCTCCGACCAGCTCGCCACACAGCTCGACCGTCGCATCAGCGAGCTCTTCTCTCTCCAGGAGCTGAGCTACGTCCTCTCCGAATCGATTCAGCTCGACCGCATCGTGGATCAGGTGGCCAAGTATGCCGCGCGCTTCCTGCAAACGGATGGCGCTATCGTGGTCCTGGATGAAGACGACCGCGGCCGGCGGCTCCGGGTGGCGGGCGCCACCGGCACGCTCGAGTCGTTACTGGGGCGGGTGGCCGAAGAGGCCGACAGCGTTCTGGTCCGGGCGGCGATAGCACGTGAGCGAATCGAGGTGGCGCAGGGCGGACCGACTCCGGCCGTGGAGCTTCTCAACGACGTGAAGGTGCGCTCGGCCGCCGTGGCGCCACTCCGGTCCCAGGGAGTCACCATGGGCGCGCTGGCCGTCGCCGACCGGCAGGGAGGCCCGTTCACGACGGAAGACCTCTGGCTGCTCTCGACCGTGGCGACCAATGCCTCGGTCGTATTGGCGAACAGCCGCCTCTACGAGATCGTCCGCCGCAGCAAGGAGGAATGGGAGACCGCCTTCAACTCCCTGGCGGAAGGCATCGCCGTGGTTGGCCCGGGCGACGAGTTGCTGCGAGCCAATCGAGCCCTTGCCGCCCTGGCGGGAATGCCGGAGACGGCCCTCCTCGGGCAGAGCTTCTGCCGGACGCTCTTCGGGGAGAACGAGGTCGTGCCTCTGCTCATCGAATCCGCGCATCGCGGGGAGCGGACCGCGCCGCTCGTCGTCCGGCTCGAGCGCACGGGACGGGTCCTCAGACTGACCGCGGCGCCGATCGCGGACCGGGCGGAGCCGGGCCCGGTGGTGATTCTCGTTGAAGACGTGACTGAGCAGCGGAACATGGAGGCCCAGCTGATCCAGAACGACAAGATGGCCTCTATCGGCCAGCTCGTTTCCGGCGTCGCCCACGAGCTCAACAACCCGCTCACCTCGATCGCCGGCCTCACCGAGCTGCTGTTGGAGCGGGAACCGGGGCGGGAGATCCCCCGGGAGCACTTACGGGTGATTCACGAGCAGGCGGAACGCGCGGGCCGGATCGTTCGCAATCTGCTGACCTTCGCCAGAAAGGGTGGAGCGCCGGAAAAGTCGGCGGTGGACCTGAACGACGTCGCCACCAGAACGTCTCTCCTCATCGTCTACGAGCTGCAGTTACATGGGATCGAGCTCGAATCGGCGCTCAGCCCCGAGCCGGTCGTGGTGCTGGGCGATCGGTACGAGCTGCAGCAGGTGCTGCTCAATCTGGTGAACAACGCCGTGCAGGCCGTGAGCGTACTCGAGCCCGGGCGGCCGCGCAGGATCTCCCTGGTGACGGCCCGCGCCGACGGCGCCGCGATCCTCGAGGTCCGCGATACCGGCTCGGGGGTCCCCGCGCATCTTGCCTCCTACCTGTTCACCCCCTTCTTCACCACCAAGGCTCCCGGCGAGGGAACGGGCCTGGGGCTCTCACTCAGTTACGGGCTCGTCAAATCGCACGGCGGCGTGCTGACCTACGAGCCCGGCCCCGGCGGAGGCGCCGAGTTCAGGATCACGCTCCCGTTCTACGACGCGCCCGCCGATCTGGTGGAGGAGCCGGCCCTGCCACCCATGCCGACGGAAGCCGGGTCGCGGCGCATCCTCCTCGTGCACGGCGATCCGGCCGCGCACCGACTCGTGAGCGCGTTGTTCGGTCCGGCGGGGCACAGTGTCGAAACGGTTCGGTCGGGGGAACAGGGGCTGCGAGTGGCGGAGGAAGGGAGTTACGATCTGATCATCGCCGACGCGAGCATGCCGGCGGGGCCGGCCGAACTGTTCGTCCAGGCGCTGACTGCGGCGTGGCCCACCATGGCGCAGCGACTCATCGTGACGGACACACCCCTCAATCCCCGCGACCTTCATGCGCGGGCCGCGCAGATTTTCTCTAGTACCCCGCCGCGCTCGCCGGCTTCCACGGCAGTACGGTGACCCGACCTTTTACCCGCGCGGCGGCTGCCGCCGCGTCGGCGGTCGCCCAGTAGTTTCCACCGGCCGTCAGGTCGGGCGCGACGATATACGACCCTTCGGCACGCAGGAAGACATTGCCACTGACTTCCGTGGCGTGGCCTGCCGCATCGATCACGACCGCTTCGTCCACTCCATCGATCACATTGCCCCTGATGCGGCTCCGCGCGACGCCTCTCAGCACGATGCCCTGACCCACGCCGCCGATGATGTTGTCGTCGATCCGGTAGGCCCGGCCGGAGGGCCCCCCGGTCTCGTTGGCCGCGATTTCGACACCGACCCGTCCTCCGAGCAGCACGTTCTGCTGCACCGCGTTGTCGGCGCCCTGCGAGGCTGCGATGCCTGCATCGCGGGAGCCGATCACCGTATTCGCGCGCAGCGTCGTACCGCTCACCCGGACCAGCCGAAAGCCGGATCCGGAGCTGTCGGCCCGGTTCTCGAGGAACGTCGTCGCCCAGGTATACCGGGCGACGAATCCCGCTTCGAGGGCGAGCGATGCATCGTTGCGATGAAAGAGGTTTCCGATGGAGGGAAGAGACAAGGGCCGCTCGCCAGCGACGATCACCCCCGTGCTGGATCCGGTGAGATCGTTGTCGGCGAAGGTATTCGAGTCGCTTCCTTCCCGAACCAGAACCGCCGCGGCGTCACACCCCCCCCGGTTCTCGCAGCGGCGCGTGCGGGCGGCATTGTTGCGGACGATGACATTGCGCGAGGAGTGCCAGAGGTGGATACCCCACCCCGTGTTGCCGGAAAGATCGTTGTCGGCGAGGTAACTTCCCCTCGCGTCCACCAGGCCGATCCCGTTCTGGGCGCCTCGCGCGGTCACACCGGTAACGGTGGCGCCCGACGTTCCCAGGAGAAGCAGACCGCCTCCGTAGGCCTCGATGGTCTTCAGATGATCCGCATCGAGCCGATCGGCGCTGTCGGCGCGCTCGGGTATCGAAGCCAGGCGTTGGGCGCGGCTCCCGGAGAGATCGACGCCGCTCACCCGGTGCCCCCGCCCTCCCTCGATTCGCAGGCCGAATCGATAGCCGCGAATGACCCCCTCCACGACCGCGACGCCGTCAACGCCCCGGATGGTGACTCCGATGCCGGTGTAGCGCGCGGGTATCGAGTCGCCGCTCTCGAGGATCACGCCCGAGAGATCGATCCGGGTGCCCGATGCGGCCGCGATGATGACGCCGCGCTCACTCGGGTCGGCGATGCGGTAGCGCCCTGGGCAGACGCGGACCTCGCCCTGCACCTGGGTGCCGGCCCGGGAGAGGCGAAGGCAGGGCGCCTCAGAGGCCGCCGGCCGCGCGCCGGTCAGGAGTGACACCAGGGCGACAGCCGGCAGAGTGAGGCGGGAGGGACTCATGGGCGTACCGGATAGCCGCGCGAGCGGAGGTAGGCGCGCGCCTCGGGCAGCGACGAGCCCTGAAAATGGAAGATCGTGGCGGCGAGCACCCCGTGCGCTCCGGCCTCGAGCGCCTCCGCGAGATGCTCCAGGTTGCCGGCGCCACCGGAGGCGATCACCGGAATGGAAACGGCCGACGACGCGGCGCGGAGCAGCGGCAGATCGTAGCCCAGACCCGTGCCGTCGCGGTCCATCGACGTGAGGAGGATTTCTCCCGCCCCGAGCGACTCGAGCCGGCGGATCCAGTCCACCGCTTCGAGCGGCGTATCTTCCCGGCCGCCGTTCACCATCACGGCAAGCCGTTCACCCACGCGCTTGGCGTCGACCGCCACCACGACGCATTGGGAGCCGAAGCTCTCCGCCAGGCGCGACACCAGCGCGGGCTCGCGAACCGCCGCCGTGTTGACGGCGACCTTGTCGGCTCCGGCCCGCAGCGCCGCGCCCGCGTCCGCCACCGAGCGGATTCCGCCGCCAACGGTGAACGGGATGAAAATGGATTCGGCAACGCGGCCGACCATCTCCAGTGTCGTCCTCCTCGCCTCGGGGCTCGCCGAAATGTCGAGGAAGACGAGCTCGTCGGCCCCTTCCTGATCGTACCGGGCCGCCTGCTCGATCGGATCGCCGGCGTCGCGAAGGGTCTCGAAGTGCACTCCCTTGACGACTCTGCCGTCTGCTACGTCGAGACAGGGGATGATTCGGCGGGCTAGCATACGTGCAGCACGTCCTCCACCGGGCCGGCATTGCCGCCGCGAAGGACCGCGACGATGTCCTCGAGCGCGCGCCGCTCGCGCGGCCAGGCGAATCGAGCCCGTGCGTCGCCCGGCTCGAGCCACTCGAACTTGTCGTGCTCCGGCCCCGTTCTCACCTCGGCCTCGACCGGCACGAACGCGGCGAATACGGGGACCAGCGCGACTTCATCGAGCCGGTGCTGATAGAACGACTCGACACGACTCAGGTTGTAGAGACGGGCCGGTGTCAGGCCGGTCTCCTCGCGCATCTCGCGCTTCGCGGCTTCCACCGGCTCTTCGGCCGGCTCGATGTGCCCATGCACGGCCTCCCACGACCCTGGACAACGGCCTCCCGCGGCACGGCGCAGCAGAAGAACTTCGAGCGTACGGCCCGCGCCCCTGAGTACGTACAGATCCACCAGGGCGACACGGACGGAGGTCACGGCCGCCACCGGACGAACGCATCGAGCAAGTCGATTCCCGCGCGCTGCGACTTCTCGGGATGGAACTGCGCGCCGATCACGTTGTCTCTTCCCACCAGGGTCGGAAAGTTATCGCCGTACTCCCCAGTGCCGAGGACGGCGGCATCGGGCACCGCGGTCGGGTGATAACTGTGCACGTGATAGAAATACGGCGCCTCGCCGCCGTCGAGCCCCTGCAGCATGGGATGCGCCCGCCCGGCCTCGGTCAGATCGACTCGCGCCCACCCGACATGCGGCACGGGCAGTCCCGTCGCGAACCTGGAGACGCGGCCCGGCAGGATTCCCAGGCCGCGCGCGTCGGGCGCTTCCTCACTGTCGAGGAAGAAGAGCTGGAGCCCGAGACAGATGCCTATCACCGGCCGACCCGCCGCCACGACGTGGCGGATCGCATCACCCAGACCCGAGGCCTCGAGGGTGCGCGAGGCCTGGCCGAAGTTCCCTACTCCGGGCACCAGCACACGCTCCGCCCGGCGCACCTCGTCGGGATCGGTGGTAAGCGCGGCCTGGTGCCCGCGCGCGCCGAGTGCGCGCACGACGCTCTTGAGATTGTTGACCCCATAATCCACGACGGCGATCACAGGGTGCCCTTGGTGGACGGCACGCCCCGGACCCGGGGATCGATCATCGTGGCGGCATCGAGCGCGCGCGCGAACGCCTTGAACGCAGCTTCCACGATGTGGTGCGGGTTGTCGCCGCGGATCAGGTCGAGATGCACGGTGAGACCGGCGTTGAGCACGAGCGCGCGGAAGAACTCGGGCGTGAGGAAGACATCGTAGTCTCCCAGCATCTGCCACTTGGCGATCTCGATATTGTAGGAGAGATAGGGACGCCCGGAGACATCCACGACCGCCCGGACCAGCGCCTCGTCGAGCGGCACCAGCGCGTCGGCATAGCGGCGGATGCCCGCGCGGTCGCCCAGGGCGCGCGCGATGGCGAGACCGAGCGCGATGCCGGTATCCTCGACGGTGTGGTGGCCGTCGACGTGGAGATCTCCCTGCGCCTCTACCGTCAAGTCGAGGAGCGCGTGGCGGGCCAGGGCCTCGAGCATGTGATCGAGGAAGCCGATCCCGGTTCGTACCGCCGCATCCCCGTGGCCGTCGAGAACCACGTGCACGTGCAGGTCGGTCTCCTTCGTGGTCCGGCGGATGTCGCCCGCCCGCACCTGCCCCTCTCGTTCCTCACCCAAGAATCCGCTCCAGTGCCGCGGCGGCGGCCTCCATATCTTCGGGCGTGCCGACCGAGATGCGGAGGCACTCGGCCAGCTCGGGAGACCCCGAGACGTCACGCACGAGAATGCCATCTTCCTCCAGCAGTTTCCGGAAGACCTCGCGGGCGCTCACCCGCTCGCACCGGATCAACACGAAGTTGGCCGCGCTCGGGTATGCGGTCAGCCCCGCCACGCCTGTCAACCGCTGTACGAACCGTTGTCGGGTCGCCACGATCTCACCAGTGCGTGCCGCGAGGGCATCGGTGTGGCGCAGCGCGACGCCCGCGGCGGCGAGCGTGACGAGATTCACATTGTACGGCAGCTTGCCCTTGGCCACCTCCCGGGCCACCGCCGGGTGGGCGAGCGCGAGCCCGAATCGGAGGCCGGCCATCCCGAAGGCCTTGGAAAACGTGCGCAAGACGATGAGTCGGGATGTCCGACCCAGCAGAGGAATGGCGGTGGGGCCACCGAACTCCTGATACGCCTCGTCGCAGACGATGAGCGCACCGGTCTCCTCGAGAATGCGCGCGACCGCGCCCTCTGGCAGAGCGGAGCCGGTGGGATTGTTCGGCGAATTGAGTACGACCACTCGCGCCCGCTCGCGCACGGCGGCGTCGATCAGGCCGTCCACGTCGAACTCGAAGCCCGCGCCGAATGCTACCGGCCGGTAGCGTCCGCCGAGCACATTGGTGAGCAGGCGATAGAGAGAGAAAGTCGGCGAGGACGCGACGACCACGTCACTCGCGCCCAGCGCCACCGAGAGCGTGGCCTGGATCAGCTCGTTGGAGCCGTTGCCAACCAGGACCCCGTCCGCCTGCCAGCCGTAGTGTGCCGCGAGCCGCTCGAGAAGCGCCGCGGGCGCGAACTCGGGATAGCGGTGCCACGGCGCGACCGCCACGTCGGCCAGCACTTCCTGCTTCAGCTGCGCGGGCAAGTCGTACGGGTTCTCGTTCTGATTGAGCTTTCTGGGAGCCGGCGGCGCACTGAGGGTGTACGCCGTTTGTGCCCGCACCGACGGCTTGATCAGCGCCAGTCCCTCCACCGCGTCCGGCGAAACACCCCCTGGGCCAGGCATTGTGTCAGCGAGCGGGCGGGCGGGGGTTGGAGAGGGCGGAGTGAGCGGGCGGCTCACGCGCGGTGGCGGCCGAGGACCGCTTCGAGCCGTGCGGAGAGGGCCCGCGCCCGGAACGGCTTGGTGATGAAGTCGTCCGCGCCGAGCTCGAAGACTCGCACTTCGTTATCCTCGTCTCCCTTAGCCGTGAGCACCATGATGGGAATGTGGCTGGTGGCCGGCCGGGAACGGAGCTGCTGCAGCACGCCGTAGCCGTCCAGTCCGGGGAGATTGAGGTCGAGGATGATCACGTCGGGCGCCCGACGGTCGACTTCGTCGATCGCCTGCACCCCGTCCCGTGCTTCGATGATGACATAGCCTTCTCGCTCCAGCAGGTCCTTCATCACCCGGCGCAACGGCTCTTCGTCCTCCACCAGAAGGACGCACGTGCCTACGCCCCGGGCCGCCGGAGGCGCCGCCTCGTCCACCAGCTCCATGTCCATGATGAAATCGAGGGAGAGGGGCGAAGGCGAGGGCGCGGGCACAGCCGCCGGAGTCGCCTGCGAAGCGGCCGGCATGGCCATGCCGCGGCTGGTGCGGGCCGGACGCGCTGGGGCCGCGGCGGGTTTCTCGGGCTCCCGTTCCGGCGGGTCGGTGACCCGGAGCAGCTCCTCCACGGTGGACTCGCCGGCGAAGACGTGCCGGAGGCCGCTCTCCCAGAGCGAGAGCATGCCTCCCGCTCGCGCCGCGGTGGCCAGTTGATCGGCGGTGGTGCCCTTTCCGATGAGGTGCTCCAGCTCGGCGTTCATCGTCAGCACCTCGACAATGCTGAATCGGCCGCGGTATCCGGTCATGGTGCATTCGGGGCAGCCGACGGCCTTGAAGAGCTTGGTGCCCGCGGGAATGAACGGCATTGCCCGCTCGTGCACCGGATCCGTGGCGGGGACACGACAGGCCGGGCAGACGCGGCGCATGAGGCGCTGGGCCACAACCCCACGAAGCGCGGAGGCGATCTTGTACGCCTCCATTCCCATGTCCACCAACCGGGTGACCGCGTTCGGCGCGTCGTTCGTGTGGAGCGTGCTGAGGACGAGGTGGCCGGTCAGGGAGGCCTGGACGGCGATTTGGGCCGTTTCCTGGTCGCGGATTTCGCCCACGAGGACGACGTCGGGGTCCTGCCGGAGGATCGAGCGCAGCGCGGAGGCGAAGGTGAGTCCGGCCTTCTCGTGGACCTGGACCTGCACGATGTTCTCGCCGAGGCGGTACTCGACCGGATCCTCGACGGTCACGATGTTGACGCCCTCACTCTGAATGAGGCGAATGGCGGAGTACAGGGTGGTGGTTTTCCCCGAGCCGGTCGGGCCGGTAACGAGGATGATGCCCTCCTTGTTGCCCAGCAGGTTCTTGACCGCGCGGCGCTCGTCCTCATGCATTCCGAGTGCCTCGAGCGTCAGGACCGTGGTCCGCTGGCTCAGGATCCGGATGACCACCTTTTCACCGAGCGACGCAGGGAGCGTGGAGACGCGGAGATCCACCGCCTCTCCGTTGACGGACACGCGGGCGCGGCCGTCCTGCGGCCTGAGCCGGTCGGCGATATCGAGGCCCGACATGATCTTGATCCGCGAGATGAGCGGAAGCCCGGCATTGCGCGGAATCTTCATGACCTGCCGAAGCACGCCGTCGATGCGGTAGCGTACCGCGACGCCTCCCTCGATCGGCTCGACGTGGATGTCGCTGGCACGGCTCGAAACCCCGTCGGCCAGCATCATGTCCACGAGGCGGATGATCGGGCGCTGGCTCGCCTCCTCGGCGCTCGCCGCCTCGATCTCCTCTTCCTTGATCTCCTTGACGTCGAAGTCGCCAGTGATGCCCTCGAGCAGGCGATTGACCACGTCGCCTTGCCGGTACATCTCGTCGAGCCGTTCACGGATGCGCGCCGGCGATGCGAGCAGCATCCGCACTTCCCGACCGGTGGCGAAAGCGAGCATCTTCTCGGCATCGATGTCGAACGGATTGGCGGTGGCCACTTCGAGGAAGGAGTCGGTCTGCCGCACGGGCACGACGTTGAAGCGTCGGGCGACCTGTTCCGGCACCGACTGGGCGAGTTTGGGATCGGCCTTGGCCAGATCGGCCACCAGGATCCGGAAGCGGCCGGAGAGTGCGCCGAGGATCTGGTCGTCACCGAGGAGTTTGCGCTGGACGAGCGATTCCCAGAGCGAGGCCGGGGCGGCGCTCACTTCCTGCCGGAGCGCCGCGATCGTCTGATCCGGCAGCAGCGGCTCGATGGTGTGGACCAGCCATTCGTCGGTGAACTGCATCGGGTGGCTCTGGATCCGGGTAGGTCGGACAGGTCGGGAGAGCCCCGAGGGCTCGAAAGGGAAGATAAGGACCTTAGAGGAGGCCCCACCAGTCCCGGCTCACGTCGACCGTTACCCCGAAACGCCCATCGCGTAAGCCGATACCTGCTTCGACCCTGATGAGGCGCATGAACCACTCCAGGGCGACGCCCGCGACCGGCCGTATGCCCGCGGTACGGTCCCAGGGCAGGCCGGCGATGGGCCGGGCGGTATACCCCGCGCTCAGGAACGGGGCCAAAGTCATCCGGCGTCCGGTAGAGGCGAACGACCCCAGCGAGATGGCCGGGACCGGCACCTCGAACCTCCACTCGACGTGAGCCAGCGCCGCAGTCCGGCCGCCGTACGCCCGGAACGGCTCGCCCACGAGCGTTCCCCGACCACCCAGGACAAAACTCCGATGCGGCGGCACACGATCGGTGCCCGCCCCAAGGTAGATGCGTGAAAGCAGTACGCTCCTGCCCAAGCTCACGAGCCAGCGGCCCTCGGCGGTGCCCCGCAGGTAGTCGTCCGCGCCCTCGCCGGCCTCCAGCGAGAGCCGGCCCTGGAGATCCCGGCGGACCGCGATTCCCCCGCTGGCGCGCTCGAGGGAGAGGTCGGCCACCCGGTGCGTCCCGGAGCCGAGCGGTGGATTGGCCCGGTACCGGCCGT
Source organism: uncultured Gemmatimonadales bacterium (assembly GCA_963722825.1). Lineage (GTDB taxonomy): Bacteria > Gemmatimonadota > Gemmatimonadetes > Gemmatimonadales > GWC2-71-9 > CAVVWJ01. The sequence continues at coordinate 1,162,747 of CAVROI010000003.1, read as the reverse complement.
TGGCCGGCGACGCGCTCACCCCGACCGACTGGCTCTCCTCGACGCTCAAGTCCAGGGCAACCGAGGTTCGGCCGCTCAATCGATGGCGCACGCCGACCGCGGCGGAGTTGAGAAGGACGTAGTCGCCGTGGTCGTCTCCCGACTCCTGCGAGAGGATCGAGTTCATGGCCGGGGCAATGACCGGCAGGTCGCTCAGGTCGCTGATGCGCCGGGAGGCATCGAGGCTCACCTGCGTGGCACCCTGACCGAGTGTGAGACTCAGCCCGCCCGTGACCCGCCCGTCCGAGGTACCGTAACCGACCGACGGCCGGATCTGGGCCCGGCTCTCGCGGATGCCGAGTACCGCACCAGCGCCAAGCGCGAGGCCCTGCACCCGGTTCACGTGGGCCAGGTCGCTTATGGACCCGGCCGCAAGACGCCGGGAGGAAAGCCCTCCCAGCGCGCGCGATCCGGCGATTCGCTCGACCTCGACCCGGAGGGCATCCATATCCTGCTCATTCAGCGGCTTTGCCACCCCGGCAATCGCGGCCTGGAGCGGCTCGGCCCAGGTCGAATCATCGGGTCTGGGCTTGATCAGGCCGCCGATCGGCGCACCGTCGAGTACTCGGGGCGGGATGGCGATGTTGAGATCGTACCCGTCGATTTCCCACCGGCCGCGGATGATCCCGCGCGCCGGAAAGTCGAGCCAGGTGGACCGCCGCCGGATCTCCACTTCCTGACGGTAGGGAAGCCAGTACCGCTGCTCGTACAATGCGTTCTCGAGCACGATGCTGATGTCCTCGAGCTGCCGGTCGAGATAGGCAGCCGGAGTGAAGCTGAACCGGAACCTCACGAGCTGCGCGGTGGTGGCGTCGAGGAAGAGGGTGCCGACGACGAGCGGATACCTGAAGGAGCGTGGCCTGACCTGCACTTCGCGAACGACCGTTCTCCCCTGGGCCGACCGGATAGTGAGCGAGTCACCAAGGGCGTAGTCATACGCGTCGAGCCCGGCGGGGGCGAGAGGGTGGACGACGTCGCGCACTTCGTCGCCCTCTCCGATGCGAATCACATCGCCGAAGTTGTTGGTGACGATCCCGAGATGGTCGCGATGATAGTTGATGTCGGTGGGGAGGAATGCGCCGTCGCGCCAGCCGAGGATGACCTGCTTGCTCCGGTCGGGGGCCTGCCAATACACTTCGACGTCCAGCTCATCGGCTTTCACCAGGCGAGGAGGCTCGGTCAGACCTTCCCCTACCTGCGCCAGGAAGAACACGAATCCGTGGGCCCGGGTCCGATAGCTCACGAGCGACGAATCGGCCCGGGCTGCTTCCCGGCGATCCACCGCCCGGCGGACGAGGGCGAGTGCCTCCGTTGAATTCCACGACTGCGCGACGGCGGGCGAAGCGTGCGCGGTCAGCAGAAACGGAACTACCAGCGCACGCACCCAGCCCCTCACCGCTCGACCTCACCGTTCTTATGGGGAAAGACCACCAACCGATGATCGGAATATCCCGGCGCCGCGTGGACCGGGCAAGCTGGATCGTTCTCGCCGCGCTGGCCTGCGGTGGCCACGCCGCCACTCCGGGAAAGGGAGGGGTTGGACCGGAGGCCGTGCGGGTGGTCCCGCTCACCCAGGCGATCGTGCTGGAAACCGCCGGACCCCCTCCGGCGGACACCTCCGTCACCTTCATGGCCGGCGAGCTCCACACCATCGTCATGCGCCATGGCCCACCGGAGAACATCGTCTTCGCCGAACTGACGTTCCCGCCCGCCGCCTTCGCCGACAGCGGACGACCGGTCAAGGTGGACCTCAGGCCGCGTCCAGGGCTGTACGGCCTGGATATCCGTACGAGCTTGCCGCTCCGCGAGCGGGCGTTCCTCGTCTTCAAGTACGCGCGCTATTTCCTGGCGCCTGCCAGGGCCCGGACCGTCTACGGCGGCGACGTGCAATTCGAGAAAGCGCTCGCGATAGGCCAGTTACTCCCGGAAGGGCAGCTCGCGCTGCTCCCCTCGACCCGACCGGCCTCGGACAACCTGCGCGCCGCGATTACCACCGCGGGCAGCTACCTCGCGGCGGCCGCCCGGTGAGCGCGGGTTTTACCGCATTCGCCGACCGCGCACGATCGGGCGCGGGGATGGTCCCGGTGACCCGCCAGGTCGTCCTCGACGGCGACACCCCGGTGACCGCCTTCGCCAAGCTCCACCGGGGTCGGTACGGATTCCTCCTCGAGTCGCTCGAAGGCGGCGAGCGATGGGCGCGCTACACGTTTCTGGCGACCGACCCTCGCGAGGTGTATCGCTACCGTGGCCGCGAGTGCTCTCGATGGACGCCGGCCGACGGGTGGCACGTCGCCGAACGCGACATCGCCCCCCTGGAGCATCTCGGCCGCCTGCTGAGGCGGCATCCGCCCGTGAGCGTGCCCGGGCTCCCACGGTTCACCGGAGGCGCCGTTGGGTACCTGGGCTACGACATCGTCCGCACCATCGAGTCGCTGCCCGATGCGCCGCCGGACGACCGGGATCTGCCCGATGCGGTGCTGATGGTGGCCGATACCCTGCTCGTGCTGGACAACCTCTACAACCGCGCCACGGTCATCGCGAATGTCGAGGTGCCCGGCGACGGAGACGAGCACGAGCTCCGCCGTCTTTACCTCCTGGCGGAGGCGACGATCGACGATTGGCTGGCGCGACTGGCCGAGCCGGGCACGACTCGGCCGCTGGCGCTGGAGACGAGGCCCCCACTCCCGCCCGCCGTCTCTCCCTACGCTGACGGTCGATTCCAGGCCGATGTGCGCCATATCAAGGAGTACATCGCCGCCGGAGACACCTTCCAGACGGTCCTCTCGCGAAGGCTCGAGGTCCCGGCGCCCGATCCGTTCCTCACCTATCGATACCTCCGGGCGCTCAATCCCGCCCCCTACTTGTACTATCTGCATTGTGACGACATCCATATCATCGGGAGCTCTCCCGAGATTCTCATCCGGGTCGAGGACGGCGAGGTGACCCTCAGACCGATCGCGGGCACCCGCCCGCGAGGTGCGACGCCGGAAGAGGACGCGGCGCTCGCGTCCGAGTTGACCGCCGACCCGAAGGAGCGGGCCGAGCATCTGATGCTGGTGGACCTCGGCCGAAATGACGTCGGCAGAGTGGCCGAGTTCGGGACGGTCCGCCTCACCACGTTCATGGAGGTCGAGCGATATTCGCACGTCATGCACCTGGTGAGCGAGGTGCGGGGGCGGCTTCGCCCGGACCTCGATGCCGTCGCCGCGCTGGCCGCGTCTTTCCCGGCGGGAACGGTCTCCGGCGCGCCCAAAGTGCGGGCGATGCAGATTATAGATGAGCTGGAGCCAGTGCGGCGGGGCCCTTATGCCGGCGCCGTGGGTTATATCGGATGGGGCGCACGGACCCTCGACACCGCCATCACCATCCGCACGTGCGTGATGCGCGGTGGGCGTGCGTGGATCCAGGCCGGCGCGGGCATCGTCGCCGATTCGGATCCGGTCGCCGAGTGGAACGAAACGGAGGCGAAGGCGCGGGCGGTCCTGCTCGCGTTGGCGTTGGCCGGGGGAGCCGGGACGTAGGCATGCGCGCGTATCTTCTCGTGAGCGACAGTGGCGACCAGAACTTCGAGCTGCCGGTCGGCAAGCGGCTCGTGGTCGGGCGGGGTCTGTCGAGCGACATCGCGCTCTACGATCCGACGATTTCCCGCCGCCACGCCGAGCTGACGGCCCGAGCCGACGGGGTCCAGATCAAGGATCTCGGCAGCTCGAACGGCACCTTCGTCAACGGCGCGAGGGTGTCGTCGGGGCGCATCCAGCCGGATGACGCCGTCACCTTCGGCCGCCTGATGTTCCACCTCAAGGCGCCCCCGGCGCCCACCGCCGCGGAGCCGTCGGCGGCCGGAGGCATGATCGTTCGGCAGGTGGCGGTCACGGGCGGCGCGCCCGCCGGCGTCACGAGCCGGGAGGGCCCCGCGCCCGGCGGCCAGCTCCGCCTCGATGCCGCCTCAGGTGAAGCGCGTCAGGCGAAGAAGCTCTCCATGCTGCTCGACGTCTCCCAGAAGCTCTCGGGCGAGTTCGATCTGGACCGCCTGCTCCGCACCGTGGTGGACATGTCGTTCGAGATCATGGACGTGGATCGCGTCACGATCCTCCTGCGCGACGAATCCACCGACGAGCTGGTGCCCACCATTTCACGGACCAAACAGGGCGATGTGCAGCCGCAGCCGATACCACGCTCGATTGCCGACAAGGTCGTGCGCGAGGGGGTGGCGGTGGTGTCGCACAACGCGCCGGCCGACTCCAGGTTCAAGGGGCAGTCGATTCGCATCCAGAGCGTCCGCAGCGCGATGTGCTCCCCGCTCATGGCCTCGGCGGACCACGTGCTCGGCCTCCTCTACGTGGACAATCACACCGCGGCCAACACCTTCACCGACGAGGACCTCCAGTTTCTGGTCGCCTTCAGCGGCATCGCTGCCATCGGCATCAAGAACAGCCGCTACGCGGAGCAGATCCGCCGCGAGGCACTGGTGCGGTCGAACTTCGAGCGGTATTTCGCCCCAAACGTCGCGGCCGAGATCGCCCAGCAGGCCGGCACCGTGCGGGTTGGCGGCGAGCGGCGGCCCACCACGGTGCTGTTCAGCGACATCCGCGGCTTCACCGCGATGGCGGAATCGATGGGCCCTGACGCGATCGCCCAGGTGCTGAGCGAGTACTTCACCGACATGGTGGACGTGATTTTCGACTTTGGGGGTACCCTCGACAAGTTCATGGGCGACGCGATCATGGCGCTCTGGGGCGCGCCACTCGCCCATGCGGACGATGCGGACCGGGCGCTGCGAGCCGCCGTCGAGATGCAGCAAGCCGTTGCCCGCCTCAACCATCGGTGGGCCGGTGAAGGCCGGCCCGCCATTCGGGTGGGCATCGGCATCAACCATGGCGAGGTCTTCGCGGGAAACATCGGGAGTCTCCGCCGGCTCGACTACACGGTCATCGGCGATGCGGTCAATGTGGCGGCCAGGCTCTGCGCCGAAGCGGGCCCGGGGGAGATTCTCGTGACGGAGTCGTTCCTGGGCGTCGTTCGTGACGTCGTCGATCACGAGTATCTGCCGGAGATGGCATTGAAGGGAAAGACGCAGATCGTGCAGGTGTACCGCGTTCGCTCGGTCGGCGCGCCCGATCAGCGCACCTCGGTGACCTCGGCCGTTCCGGTCCGTCCATCGAACCTGTAGGGTCGCCCGGCATCCTGGAGCAGGTTGAGCACCAGTCGAAGCGGCAGGCCCATCACGCTGAAGAAATCCCCATCGATGCGCTCCACCAGCGCCGCTCCGTATCCCTGGATGCCGTACGCGCCGGCCTTGTCCATCGGCTCCCCGGTGGCCACGTACGCTTCGAGCATGGCGTCGTCGGCACGCCGGAAGGTGACGTTGGTGATGTCGGTGGCCTGATGGAGCGTTCCATCCGCCACCAACGCGACCGACGTGATCACCTGGTGGGTCCGGCCCTGGAGCTTCCGCAGCATCTCGAGCGCATCGGCCGTGTCCTTTGGCTTCTCGAGCATCTGATCCCGCACGATCACCGTCGTGTCGGCACCGAGGACGAGCGCACCAGGCACGTTCAGCGCCTTCTCCCGCGCGAGGCGCTCGACATAGTCGATGGCTGTCTCGACCGGCCGGCGCTCTTCCGCGACGTCGGGGGAAATCACCCGGATCGGGATCCCCAGCATCTCGAGCAACTGCTTGCGCCTCGGTGAGGAGGAGGCGAGGACGAGCGGCTCCTGCATCATGCGTTTCGCTCCAGTATCAAAGTCACGGGGCCGTCGTTATGGATCTCGACGAGCATGTCGGCGCCGAAGCGGCCGGCGGAGACGTCGAAGCCGAGACCACGCAACGCCGCCAGAAACCGCTCGTAGAGCGGAATCGCCGTGTCGGGCCGAGCGGCGTCGATGAACGAGGGGCGTCGGCCCTTCTCGGCGTCGCCATAGAGGGTGAATTGGGAGATGACCAGCAGCCCGCCGCCCACGTCGCGCAGGCCCAGATTCATCTTGCCTTCGGCATCCGGGAACAGTCGGAGCCCGGCCACCTTTTCCGCCATCCAATCTATCTGGACGGGCGTATCGGCGTGGGTGAATCCCACCAGCAGGCAGAATCCCCGGTCGACAGCCCCAACTACCTGACCATCGATCGTGACCGACGCCTTGGAAACGCGCTGCAGGACGACCTTCACCCAACCCTCCCACACGCCTACGCGGAGACACAGAGGACACCGAGTATATTTGCAGGGGGAATGTAGCGTCATTCTTGTGCCGACCTACGGACTCTGTGGTTTCTCTGTGCCCTCCGCGCCTCTGCGGTGAATTTCAATTTTGTCGGGAAAAGAGCGATGGCCTCACGAGATCCGTCGATTCCTCAACGCCCCAGCCCCTCCGACTGGCCCGACGACCGGCTCACCGTCGCCTGGCTCGGCCACGCGACGGTGCTGCTCAATTTCCACGGTACCTGGATGCTCACCGATCCCGCGCTCGAGCACCGGATCGGTATCGGGTGCGGCTTCGCCAAGCTCGGCCCCCGTCGGCTGGTCCGGCCGGCGTTGCGTCCGAACGAGATACCCCGCACCGACGTGCTGCTGCTCTCCCATGCCCACATGGACCACACCGATCTGGGAACGCTTCGCGCGCTTTCCCGGGATGCCCATGCCATCGTTCAGCGCGGGAATCGCGATCTCGTGCGCCGGTTCAGGCGGGTCGACGAGCTGGGCTGGGGAGAGCACACGGAAGCGGCGGGAGTGCGGGTGGAATCGTTCGAGGTCCGCCACTGGGGCGCGCGCATGTTGACCGACCGGCACCGCGGGTACGGTGGCTATCTGCTGGAGCGGGCCGGCCGCACCATTCTGTTCGCCGGCGACACCGCGTACACCGAAAAGCTCGCCCGGTTCAGGGACCGCGGACCGCTGGATCTCGCGATTCTGCCCATCGGCGCGTACGACCCGTGGATCGCCAATCACGCGTCGCCGGAGGAGGCATGGCGGATGTTCCGCTCCACCGGCGCCGAGTATGTCCTGCCCATCCATCACTCGACCTTCCGATTGAGCCGGGAACCAGTGGACGAGCCGCTCCGCCGGTTCGTCGCCGCGGCCGGCAGTGAACGGTGGCGGATCGTGTGCGGAGAAGTCGGCGCCACCTGGTGGCTGCCACCGGACGGGGCCGACCGGGCCGCATGAACGTCGAAGCCCCCGGGTTGACCGGGGGCTTCGCACGATGAGGCCAAGTACGGTGGGGCGGAGGCAGCGTTATCAGGTCGCCGGCTACTCCACCGTCACCGACTTGGCCAGATTTCTGGGCTGATCCACATTGCATCCCCGCGCCACCGCCACGTAGTACGAGAGCAGCTGTAGTGGGATGCTGGTGAGAATCGGCGTCAGCATGTCGAGCGTCTCTGGAATGACGAACGTGGCATCGGCCAGCCGCTCGATCTCGGTATCGCCTGCATTGATGAGCGCGATGACCTTTCCCCCTCGCGCTTTCACCTCTTCGATGTTGGATACGATCTTCGAGTGCACCGCGTCTCTCGGCGCGATGAACACCACGGGCATGTTCTCGTCGATCAGCGCGATCGGCCCGTGTTTCATTTCCGCCGCCGGATACCCCTCGGCGTGGATGTACGAGATTTCCTTCAGCTTGAGCGCGCCCTCGAGCGCCACCGGGAAGTTCACGCCGCGGCCCAGATACAGCGCGTTGTTGGTCGTCCCCAGGAATCGCTCGGCCAGCAGTTCCACCTCGGCGGCCCGCTCGAGAATCTGCGAGATCTGGTCGGGAAGCTGGCGGAGCGCGTGGATGAATTGGCGTCCTTGGAGAATGCTCAGATTGCGCAGCCTGGCGATACGCAGGGTGACCAGCGCGAGGGCCGCCACCTGGCTGGTGAACGCCTTGGTGCTGGCGACGCCCACCTCCGGACCGGCATGCAGGTAGATGCCGCCGTCCACCTCGCGCGCGATCGTGGAGCCGACGACGTTCACCAGCCCCATGGTCCGCGCCCCGCGGCGCTTGGCCTCCCGGATTGCGGCGAGCGTGTCGGCCGTCTCGCCGGACTGGGAGATACCGATCACGAGCGTCCGCTGATCGACGACCGGGTTGCGGTAGCGGAACTCCGAAGCGTATTCGACCTCGACCGACACGCGGGCCATCTCTTCCAGCATGTACTCGCCGATGAGGGCGGAGTGCCAGGAAGTGCCGCACGCGGTGATGATGATCCGCTCCAGGCCCTTGAGCTGTTCGTCGCTGAGGTTGAGCCCGCTGACGCGCGCGGTTCCCTCGTCGTCCAGGAGGTGGCCCCGCAGCGTGTTGCAGAGGCTTTCGGGCTGCTCGCAGATCTCTTTCAGCATGAAGTGCGGAAAGCCGTTGCGCTCGACCATCGCCAGATCCCAGTCGATCTGGTTGACCGGCTTGCTGATCCGGGTCGTCTCGAGGTTCCGGACCCGGTAGCCGTCACGGGTGAGGACGACCATCTCGCCGTCGTCGAGATACACCACGGAGCGGGTATGCTGGAGCAGCGGCGAGGCATCCGAGGCGACGAAGAACTCGTTCTCGCCCACCCCGACGAGCAGCGGGCTGCCTTTCCGGGCTGCGACCAGGACGCCTGGCTCCTCGGACGAGATGAGAGCCAGCCCATAGGCCCCCTCCACATCGCGCAAGGCGGCGGCGAGGGCCTCTTCGAGGTTGCCCTGGTAAAATTCACCTACCAGATGAGCCAGGACCTCGGTATCGGTTTCCGACGTGAAGGTGTGGCCGCGGGCCTCGAGGGCCTTCCGGATCGCGCTCGAGTTCTCGATGATCCCGTTGTGGATGACCGCGATGCGGCCGGACTGATCGGTGTGAGGATGAGCGTTGGTCGAGGTGGGCGCCCCGTGCGTCGCCCAGCGGGTGTGGCCGATGCCGAGGGTGCCGACCGGCATATGATCCTTCAGCTCGAGCTCCAGCATCGACAGCTTGCCGGCGGCCTTCATGATCTTGAGCCCCGAGCCATTCACCACCGCGATGCCGGAGGAGTCGTACCCGCGGTATTCGAGGCGCCTGAGCCCTTCCAGCAACAGCCCGGCGGCCTGCCGGGGTCCGATGTATCCCACGATGCCACACATCGCGACATGAACCTCAGTGCAAGAGTTCTCGCGCGGCTCCGACCAGACGCTCAGCGTCTTCCGCGGTCGGAGCTTCGGCGATCAATCGAACGATCGGTTCCGTGCCGGAAGGGCGGACGTGCAGCCATCGATCTCGCCACGAGAGGCGCAGCCCGTCTCTTTCATCGTGTTCCGCGTCGCGGAAGCGCTCCTTGAGCCGATCGTACATTGGCTGGAGCTCCGGACCGCGGGCGGCCTTCGCTTTGACGATGGTGTACCGAGGCGATGCCGCCACAAGTTCTGACACCGTTACCCCAGTCGTGGCAAGCAGATGCAAGATCAAGGCCATGCCCAAGGGCGCGTCGCGACCGATGTGAATCGCGGGCAGCATCACCCCTCCGTTGCCTTCACCGCCGATAATGGCCCCTGCATCCCGAATGGCTCGAGCCACATTGGCCTCGCCGACCGGCGCGCGCAGCAGTCGCGCCCCGCCCTTTCTGGCCGCATCCTCAACAACCAGGCTGGTCGAGAGGTTCGCCACCACGACCGGTTGCTTTGCCTTGCTGCTTTCTCCGTCCAACGTGCTGCGTCCGTCCAACACCGCCCGGACCGCGAAGGCGAGCGTGTAATCCTCTCCGATGGCCCGCCCCGTCTCGTCTACCAGGGCCAGCCGGTCGACGTCAGGATCCACTGCAAATCCGATCGCCGCGCCGGAGTCTCGTACCAGCCGGCCCAGCTCGCCGAGGTTCTCCGGCACCGGTTCCGGGGCGCGGGGAAAGAGCCCGTCGGTCTCGAGATTGATTCCCGCGACGCGGCAGCCCAACCGGTCGAGCAGGGGGAGCGCAGCGATAGCGCCTGCGCCCCGCACGCAGTCCAGGGCAACATGGAACCGGCGTCGGCGAATCGCGGTGATATCGATCATTGACAACCCGAGCACCGCATCGAGATGCCGGGCGATTGCGTTCGGGTCGTCGCGCACCTCGCCAAGCCCCCCCCACCCCTGTCTGGCAGGTCCCTGCTCCGCGAGGGCGCGCACCCGTCCGCCCGCGTCGGCGTCGAGAAAAATCCCATCCGGCCCCACGAACTTGAGCGCGTTCCATTCGATGGGGTTGTGGCTCGCGGTGAGTATGAGCCCGCCGCCGGCGTGATGATACTCGACGGCCATCTGCACCGTGGGCGTGGGCACGATTCCAAGCTCGATCGCGTCGACACCGACCGACATCAGCCCGGCCGCTGCGGCTCTGGAGAACATCGGGCCGCTGGTGCGCGAGTCACGGCCCAGCACCACCGACGGCTTGGCGCCCGCCGGGGCGCACTCCCGCACCCAGGCGCCGAATGCGGCGGCGTGGCGCGCGACCAGCTCGGGCGTGAGATCGGTGCCGACGTGGCCGCGCATTCCGGAAATGCTGATCATGAGAGTGTCGGACATCGCAGCCGGTGCCGGAGCGGCGGTCAGATGGAGAGGGGCAGGACGGATACGTCGCTGAACGCGCGAGTGAAGGCCTGGACCACCGCGCGGTCGAAGTGCGACCCGGCGCACGAATGCAGCTCCTCGAAGGCGGCCGCCGGCGTGCGCGACGAACGATACGCGCGATTGGTGGTCATGGCGTCGAACGCATCCACCACCGCGACAATGCGGGCTTCGACCGGAATGCTGTCGCCGATGAGATTGTCGGGAAAGCCCTGCCCGTCCATGCGCTCGTGATGGGAGCGGACGATCCCGAGGACGATCGGCGACTCCGCCAGGAAGGGCGCGAGGATGCGCTCGCCGAGCGCCGTGTGTCCCTTGATGTGCTCGAACTCTTCCGGGCTCAGCGGTCCCGGTTTGTTCAGAACGGCCTCTCGCGTACCGATCTTGCCGATATCGTGCAGCTCTCCCCCGAGCCGGAGGAGCTCGAGGCGGTTACCGGTGTAGCCCAGCTGGACGGCGGTCTTGACGGCGTAACGGGCCACCCGCGCGGAATGGCCGCTGGTATAGGCGTCCTTTGCCTCCAGGGCGTGCACCAGCATCTGCACGCCGTTGATCAGTGACTGCTTGTTGAGGCGGTCGAGCTCCCGGACCCGGCTCTCGAGATTGGCCTGGTAGAAGCGATTCTTGAGAACCAGATCGCGCTTTTCCAGCGCCTTGTCGACCCGGGCCCAGACCTCTTCGACCATGACCGGCTTGGTGAGATAGTCGAGTGCGCCGATCCGAAGGCACTCCACCGCGGTCGAAACGTCCGACACGCCAGTGAGCATCAGCACGGCCATGTCGGGAAAGAGGCGGAGCGACTCCCGCAGGAACTCGATGCCGTTCATGCCCGGCATGTGGATGTCGGAGATGCACAGCGGCATCTCCCCGTGCTCGCGCAAGAGCGCGAGGCCGTCGAGCCCCGAGGACACCTGGACGACTGCCAGGCCATGGGCTTCGATGACACGTGCCAAGCTTTGCCGCACGTTGTTGTCGTCATCCACGATCAGACAACGAGCGGTGATGTTGCCCGATTGGGGAGTGCTCACGACCCGAAGGTAACCGTGACCTGCCCCCCTCTTCAACCGAACCGCTCGCACCATTACGCTTCTCCCACCCTCACTCGCCCGGCCTCAGATGACCCGGATCCTGCCGCACGATCACGACCATCACTTCGCCACCCGCTCGGTCCACGCGGGCCAGGTTCCCGAGCCGCTCTCCGGTGCCGTGATGACGCCCATCTATCAGACCTCAACCTACGTCCAGACCGCGCTCGGCCAGCACAAGGGCTACGAGTACGCCAGGACCCAGAATCCCACCCGCGAAGCACTCGAGCGCAACGTCGCCAGTCTCGAGGGCGGCACCCATGGCTTCGCATTCGGGTCGGGGCTGGCGGCTCTCGACGCGGTGCTCAAGTTGCTGCGGTCTGGAGACCATGTCGTGTGCGGGGACAATGTCTACGGCGGGACGCACCGGCTCATGGAACGGGTGTACACCGAGTTCGGAGTGCGGTTCACCTTCGTGGACATGCGGGATATCGCGAACCTCGAGCGCGCGTTGACCTCCGCGACCCGCATGCTCTATTGCGAGACCCCTACCAACCCGATGATGAACCTGGTGGACCTCGCCGCGGTGGGCGATCTGGCGCAGGCACGCGGGTACCTCTATGTGGTCGACAACACCTTCGCCACGCCGCTCTTCCAGCGACCCCTCGAGTCCGGGGCCGACATCATCCTTCACTCGACGACCAAGTACCTCAACGGCCACAGCGACATGGTGGGCGGCCTGCTGGTGACGGCACGGGACGATCTGGCCGAGCGGCTGGGGTTCATTCAGAACGCGGCCGGCGGCGTTCCGGGGCCGATGGATTGCTGGCTTGCCCTCCGGGGAATCAAGACGCTGCCCCTCCGGATGCGACAGCACGACGCCACCGGGAGGACGGTGGCTGCGTGGCTTACGCGCCATCCGGCCGTCCGGAAGGTGTATTATCCAGGCCTTCCCTCGCACCCCCAGCACGATCTCGCCTGCCGGCAGATGAGCGGTTTCGGCGGCATGATCTCGTTCGACCTTGGAGACACCGCCATCGCCAAGCGGTTCGTGGAGCACACCCGAATCTTCGCCTTGGCCGAATCGCTTGGCGGAGTCGAGAGCCTGGTCGGCCACCCTGCCACGATGACGCATGCATCCGTGCCACCCGCGATGCGTCAGGGCATGGGGCTGACCGACAGCCTGGTGCGCTTGAGCTGCGGAATCGAGGATACCGACGACCTGCTGGCCGACCTCGATCAGGCGTTGTCGGCCAGTCGCTGATGATTTGTTCCAACATGAAACTTCAGATCGGGCGCACGCGTAGGGGCCCCCGTTCCCCAACCTCGAGCCGGCCATGACGACCTCGCTTCCCGCACAGCGCTCCCGACAGACGTTCCCGCAGATCGCCGCGGTGTCGTGGGAGCACCCTGCCGACCGCGCCGCGCTCCAGACGTTGCGCACCATACCCGGCGTCGATGAAGTCATCCGAAAAGTGCTCGCGTTCATCGGGGGGGAGCGAGGGGTGCGGCTGCTCTTCCAGGGCAACGCGGTTCGTCTCGGACCGGCGCAATTCCCCAAGCTCTGGCACCTGCACAACGAAGTCGTGACCACGTTCGATTGGCCCAGCGTCCCGGAGCTGTATGTCTCACAGACTCCGTTCTTCAACGCCGGCGCCTATGGGATCGACCAGCCGTTCATCGTCATTCACTCGGCGGCAATCGAGCTGCTGGACGATGACGAGCTTCGCGTGCTGCTCTCGCACGAGCTGGGACACGTGATGAGCGGGCATTCGTTGTATCGCACCATCGCCGCCGTCCTCGCGCTCATCAGCCTCGGTGCCCTCCCGGTCCTGGCCGGGCTGGCGGTGCTCCCGATCCGGCTCGCCTTCCTGGAGTGGTCGAGGAAGTCCGAGCTTTCCGCCGACCGCGCGGGACTGCTCGGCGCGCAGGATGTCGTGGCGGCCCAGCGGCTCGACATGAAGATGGCGGGAGGCGGGCGCGGCAGCGGCTTCGCGGCGGAGCTCAACGTGAACGCGTTCATGGAACAGGCCCACGAATACGTGGCCAGCGGCGAGGGGCTCGACATCGTCTACAAGCTGCTGAGCACGCTCGCACTTACACACCCGATGCATACCGTGCGAGCGGCGGAGCTGCAGCGGTGGGTGGGGACAGGCGAATACGACCGCATCGTCCGCGGCGAGTACGTACGTCGTGGCGCCGAGGCGAGCGAACGGTCGCTGCGCGAGGACATGGGCGCTGCCGGCAGCTACTACGCGGGTGAGGCCCGGGAGATCGCAACCCAGGTGGCGGATGCCGCCAAGCGGGCGGCGGAACGCGCCAGGGAGGCTTTCCGCAACGCCCAGAAGCAGTCGTGAGGCTGCTGGTCATCGGCGGAGGAGGAAGAGAGCACGCGCTCTGCTGGGCCCTCCGCCGCGAAAACCCCGACGCCGATCTCTACTGCGCGCCGGGAAACCCGGGTACCGCTGAGCTCGCCACCAATCTTCCTATCTCCGCCGCCGATCTCGACCGCCTCGCGGATGCCGCCGACATGCATGGGGTCGATCTCACGGTCATCGGCCCCGAGACTCCTCTCGCCCTCGGACTGGCCGACCGGCTCCGGGCCGAGGGACGCGCGGCATTCGGCCCAAGCCGAGCCGCGGCGCAGCTGGAAGCCTCCAAGGCATTCGCCAAGGAGGTCATGGCTGCCGCCGGCGTCCCGACTGCGGCGAGCGCCACCTTCCAGGATCTGGCGGCCGCGCTCCGCTATGTCGATCGGCACGCCGAGCCCGTCGTAGTCAAGGCCTCGGGCCTGGCCGCCGGCAAAGGCGCCGTCGTCTGCCCTACCCGTGCCGAGGCTGCTGACGTGGTCCGCGCGATGCTCGGCGACGGCCGGTTCGGCGACGCCGGGCGAACGGTCGTGATCGAGTCCTTCCTTCAGGGCGAAGAAATCTCCGTCCTCGCGATCACCGATGGTCGCGACGTCGCTCTCCTTCCTGTCTCGCAAGACCACAAGCGCCTGCTCGAGGGCGATACCGGCCCCAACACCGGCGGCATGGGGGCCTACAGCCCGGTGTCCGTGGCGACCCCCACCCTGCTCAGGCGTGTGGAGCGCGAAGTGCTCGGGCCGACGCTCGAGGAAATGGAGCGCCAGGGCACGCGCTTCGCCGGCGTCCTCTACGCCGGCCTGATGGTCGACGCCGCCGGGATCCCGTGGGTCGTCGAGTTCAACTGCCGGCTTGGCGATCCTGAGACCCAGGTGGTGCTTCCGCTCGTGTCGGATGGACTCACCGATTGTCTCTGGCGAGTGGCGCATGGCGAGGCCGTCTCGCCCATTCGACAGAAGAGCTCGGAAGCATCGGTGACGACGGTGCTCGCCTCGGCGGGTTACCCCGACGACCCCAAACGGGGCGCGGCCATCGTGATTCCCCCCGAACTGCCGGAGGGTGTGACCGTCTTCCACGCCGGAACCACCCGCGACTCCGACGGCACGCTGAGAGCAGATGGTGGGCGGGTGCTGGCTGTCACGGCGGTCGCACCCGGCTTTGCCGAGGCCCGGCACAGGAGTCGCGCAGCGGCGGAGGCGATTCGATTCGAGGGAAAGGTGTTCCGCCGGGACATCGGATGGCGGGAGGCGGAGCGGGCACGCGTTTAGATTCCGGGCGCGATGCCAGAGCTTCCCGAAGTCGAAACCATCGTCCGCGACATCCGCCCCTCCCTGCTCGGCCGCCGATTCGGACGCGTCGCGTTGAGTCATGACGACGTGCTGCGCGGTGTGACCCGTCGCCGGCTTCTCCGGCAGTTGCGCGGCGCCGAGGTGCACGACGTGTTCCGCCGGGCCAAGCACGCGGTCATCGATCTCGGTACCCACCGACTCATCGTGCAGCCCGGCATGACCGGTTCGCTCGTGGTGCACGATCATCCCCTGCCACCCCACGATTCGCGCTACGCCGTGCTCCGCGCCGCACTCGATGACGGCCGCGAGCTCGTCTACGACGACGTCCGCCGCCTCGGCACGTTGCTGCTCCTCGACCGGCGAGGGTGGGACGCCTACACCTCGGCGATCGGCCCCGAGCCGCTGGAGCCCGGCTTCACGTCCGAACAGCTTGGCTCGACGCTCGCAGGATCCCGCCAGGCGATCAAGAAGGTGATCATGGACCAGCGATACCTGGCAGGCGTCGGCAACATCTACGCGAACGAGGCGCTGTTCGCGTCGGGTATCGACCCCTCGAAGCCGGCCAACCGCCTGACATCGGACGATCACGCGAGGCTGCACGCGGACATCCGGCGAATTCTCCGGGCCGCGATCACCTCGAAGGGCAGCACGGTGCGCGACTACCGAACCGGCACCGGCCTCCCGGGCAATTTCCAGCTCGAGTTGCTGGTGTACGAGCGGGAGGGAGAGCCCTGCGTCCGCTGCGGGACGAGGCTGGTTGGCACCCACGAGATCGATGGCCGCATTACGGTGTTCTGCTTCCGGTGCCAGCGTTGAGCTCGCGCCGCGCCCAGCGCGCTGCTCCCTTGCCGGCCACGGATATCGGGGAGTTGGGGAAGAGAGTTCGCGCGCTGGCGGAAAACCGACCGGCAGTCTACCGGATGCTCGACTCGACCGGCCGCATTCTCTACGTCGGCAAAGCCAAGCGGCTTCGTACGCGCCTGCTTTGCTACTTCCGGGCGGTGTATCCCGACGACAAGGCGGCCCGCATTCTCTACGCCGCCTCGAGCATCACCTGGGACTACGTGCCGAGCGAATTCGCGGCGTATCTGAACGAGCTCCGGCAGATTCGCCGATATCGCCCCTTCTTCAATCATCGGGGGAACGTCACCCGCCGCTCCGTCCTCATCAAGATCTCGAGTGAAGCCGCGCCACGAGTGTACGCCGGAGCCAGCGCCTCCCGCGACGATGCCGGCTGCTATGGTCCGTTCCACTCGCGCGTCCGGACAGACGAGGCGGTACGGACACTGAACGACCTCCTCGGACTGAGAGATTGCGCCGCCAGAATGCCCACGGTATTCGCCGGGCAGGCCGATCTCTTCGACGAGCCGCGGCAGGCTGGATGCATGCGCCACGATTTCGGGTTCTGCACCGGTCCCTGCGCTGGTCTGGTCAGCGAAGTGGAGTATCGCCGGCGGGTGGAGACGGCCGCCGCCTTTCTCGAGGGCCGCACCCTCCAGCCACTCGACCGGGTCATTCATTCCATGCAGGAGGCCGCCGCCGCGGGGCGATTCGAGCTGGCGGCGCGCTGGCGGGATCGTTTCGAGCAGCTCGAATGGCTGGTGGCTGCCACGAGCCGCGCGCGCACCGCCCGCGATCTCCTCACCTTCGTGTATCGCGATCCCGGCGACTATGGCGACGACCGCGCGTACGTCATCCGCCAAGGGGTGGTGCGCGCCTCATTCCCCTACCCCTCGACGCCAATCGAGCGCGAGGCGTTCCGAGGCGTGGTGGCCGAGGAAGCCGGGCGCCCCGACACGCCGAGCGGCCCGCTTCCCCTTGACTCGATCGACGAGATTCTGCTGCTCACCGCGTGGTTTCGCGCGCATCCCGAGGCTTTGCGGCGAACGACCCCTTACGGGGACTGGATCAACTAGGGTACCTGTGTTCCCAAGAGGACACTCGGAGCGGCGGGCCACTCGTCACCGTCCACAAGTCCTTTCCCTCCAATCCACTAGTCAGCCGCAAATACTGGCATCCGACCTGCCTTGTCCGGTCCCGCGCGCACTCGGCGCGTTCGGGAAACCTTTGAGCAAGCGGGAGGTCCATGATGGTCAAACAGATCTTGCTGGCCGGTGCCATGACCGGCCTGTGCGTCGCGGCACCGCTCGAGGGCCAGCGAGCCGCGACCGGTTCGCTCGGCATCACTCCCTACGCAGGCTACATGAAGCTCGGAAACATCGTGAACGGTCCACTTGGCACCAGTCTCCGCAACAGCGGCGCCGCGGTGTATGGGGCCGAGCTGAGTCTCGGCCTGGCGCCGGCGCTCTCGCTCGTCGGCAACGTGGCCTACTCCCAACCCGATCTCCAGATCGGGGCCCCCATCGTCGGTGGACTCTCCGTCGGGCAGAGCTCCGTGCTGCTCTATGACGCGGGCCTCCGGCTGCGCGTGCCTACGGGCGGCGTGTTACCGGTCAGCCCGTTCGTTCAAGCGGGCGCCGGTGCAATTCGACAGTCGGTCACGGTGGCGCCGATCAGCACGCACGCGACCAGTTTCGCCTACAACGTCGGCGCGGGTGCGGATGTGGCCATCGCGCCGCGTCTCGGACTCCAGCTGATGGCCAAGGATTACATCGGAAAATTCGATGCCCGAGAAGCAACAGGGATCGACGTCGACACGAAGACCACGCACAACTGGGCATTGAGTGCGGGGCTGCGGCTGGGGCTCTAAGTCACCCGTACCCCAGAATGGAGCCAAATCAAGGTCGCGCCCCGGCACCGGACAGCTTGGCCCAGGTGCCGGGGAGCAGCCGCTTGAAGTCGCTGACCTGCTCGAACACGAACGGGCGGGCGAAGAGAAGCAGGAACCCGGTGTAGACCACCGCCCCGGTCGCGCTCATGACGAGCACGAAGATGCCGCGGCTGTGGAACCGGTCTCCCACCAGGTAGCCAAGCGCGATCAAAGCCGCCGCCATGATGAGGGTCGTCAGCAGTGGAGGCGCGATGACGCGGAAGAGAGGCCGGTAGCCGAGACCGCTGTGCCGCTTGAACGCCTGCATCTGGGCCGGCAGCGTGAGATAGGACCGAATCACATACGCCCAAGCGATGGCGGTCAGGCCGAACGGGGCGGCGACTATCGATAGCACGATGGTGAGCACGAGCTGGAGTGCCCCGAGGCGGGTCAGAGTTGCCGATTGACCAAGCGCGGCGAGTGCCGGACCGGCGAATCGATTGAGCATATACGGCAGGGCCAGGAAGCCGAGCACCTGCGCGATGCCGGCGCTCTCCGCCCACCGGTCGCCGAACATGAGCGGCACCGCGCTCGGTGCGAGCACGGCGAATCCGATGATCGCCGGGAAGGCGAGCACGGCGCTTACGCCAACGAGGCGAAGATACGCCTTGCGAAAGGCGGGCAGGTCATCCTGGAGGTGGGCGAGCGTGGGCAGCGAGACTTGCGCGAAGGGGAGAATCGCCCCCTGGGCGATCAAGTCGACCGTTCTCCACGCCGTCCGGTAAACGCCAACCGCCGGAGCTCCGATCACCCGGCCGATGACGACGTCCTGCACCCGCACCAGCGCGACGTTCAGAAGCTGATTGCCCGTCAGGCTCGCGCTCAGTCCGGCCATCTCCCGGAGCATGGCGAAAGAGAACCGTCGCCCGGGCATCCACGGGTACGCCAGCCAAGCCATTGCAGTCCCGGCCGCCTCCGTCACCCCGCGTTGAACGACGAGGCTCCACGGGCCCCAGCCTGCCCAAGCAGCGGCGAGCGCCGCCGCGCCACCCAACACCCCGCTCACCACCGACCGCGACGCCAGCGCCTTGTGGCCGAACTCCCGCAATTTCAACCCCATGTGGGTTGCCCCCGCCGCCGAGACGGGGAGAATGAAACCCAACGCCGTGAGCAGCGGCGCTACCCTGGGCTCGCCGAAGGCTGCCGCCAACGGGCGCGAGACAACGGCCGTGGCGACCGCGACGATGAATGAGAGGGCCAAGGTGGCCCAGAACACGGTGTCCGCCATTTCGACCGGGACCCGCTTGGCACGGGTGAGCGCGTTGATGAACCCACTCGACGGCAGGACCCTTCCGACTTCCGCGAATGCCACCGCCAGCGCGAATACGCCGAATGCCGCCGGGCCCAGCTTCCGGGCGAGTACGGCGAACACCACGAAAGAGAGGAAGTAGTCGGAGCCCGTGCGGACGACCGTCCACAGGATAGAGATAGCCGTCTTGCGCTTCAGGTCGGCGGAGGGACCCGCAGATGGCATCTCGCGGACCGCCTCGAGCACGGGAACCGGTGCGCCGTCGAGCGGCTCGTCGAAGTCGGGGCGCCCCGGCGAGGACTCCGGGTCGGCATCCTGCCTGTCGCGGGGAGTGTCACTCATGCCGGCAGTCTAAAGGGTCGACCGGCGGCGGGCGTGATGGTGATCACACCGACTCCGCACGGCGGCTGCGAGATTGCACGCAACTCTTGGTCAATCGGGTCGAGCCACGTGACGAACCGCGCAATGGCAACTACAGCGGATGGGCGGCGATGCATCATCGTGACGGGCTTCCCCCGGAGCGGGACGAGCTGGGTGGCCAAGTGTCTGTCGTTCGCGCCCGGCTTCACCTACTATCGTGAACCGGACAACTACGGTCACGTGCGGGAGGCGGAAAAGCGCTTCACCTATCTCTACCTTACCGGCGAACACGACGATCCCGCTTACCGCCGCCTCATGACCCGGGCGTGCGCGGGCCAGATCGCCACCGCGTTCACGATGAGACACGATCCGGGGCCGCTGCTGCGTCCCCTTCGGGGCCCCGGGCGCGCGTTGGGCGAGCGGTTTCCCTCGCTGTTCTTGCGCCAGCGCCACGTGCTCCTCAAGCTGGTGTTCGCCAACCTTAATCTCGCCTGGCTCAGCGCCCACCTGCCGCAGGCCCGGCAGTTGTGTGTGTTGCGACACCCGTGTGGTCAGTTCGAGAGCTGGCAGCGCCTGGGCTGGCAACCGAAACCCGAGCGCCTGCTCGAAAACCAGCGCCTCGTCGCCGATCATCTCGAGCCGTTCGTCGACCTCATACGCTCCGCCAAGAGTTATTGGGAACGGGCCGGTGCGCTGTGGGCAGCTACGATCTACGTCATACATCGGCAGACTCGGGCCGATCCGCGCCGGCTCATCGTGGCGTACGAATGGCTCTGTCGCGACCCGCTCGCGGGCTTCCAAACCGTGTACCGCGCGCTCGGATTGGATTGGAGCCCCAAGACCGAGCGCTTCATTCGCGACTCCGACCATGATGGCGATGAGCGTACCTATTCGATTGCCCGTCCGATCGCCAAGCAGATCGACAAATGGACGGACCGGTTACGCCCCGGGGACATCGAGGCATGCCGGAGGTTCGTCCAGCCATTCGGACTGCCGTACTATCCGGGCTTCGACCCGCACGTGGAGAGCTTCAGCGGCCAGCGGCCGCCGGAGATCGAGGCTTTCAACTATGCGCTCGGCGACGGTACTCGCCTGCAGTGATAGATCTTCGCCGTCGACTGCCGGCGGAGCCTTCCTTCGAAACACCGCTCCGGCGCGACGTGCAACACTCGCTTAGGCCGGCCGTCGAAGAGATCGGTCCGCCGAGCGAAATACAGCCACGCCAGCCGATGGCGCTCCAGCGCACCGCAGCGGGGACACTTGGCGTCTTCCCGCGGCTCGAGCCCGTGGCGCAGGAAGCTGCGCGACGAATGATCGCAGACGGGGCACCCCCGCCGAGAGCCCCGGTACCAGACGCCGAGCAAGGCATCTCGGGCGGATTGAAACGGCATGAGGACCGCCCGTGGCAGGCGGAGGGCGATGGTATCCACCGCGCGCCCGACGGGCGTGTACCGTACCCTCACCGACGAACGAGCCCAGCGTAGACCGCGAGCGTCTGGCGCGCGATCACGGGCCACTCGAGCTCTTCGAGGTTGGGCATCGCATCCCGCGGCCGCAGCGCCGCCTGGTGGAGCGCCCTTGTGAGCAGGTCCGGAGTGAGCTCGCCTTCATAGGTAGACACCCAGTCGCTGCCGGCCAGCATCTGAAGCTCACCCATTGCTCCCAGGGCGGGCACGAGGACCGGCCGGTCGAACGACAACGCCAACAGCGCGCTCCCGGAGTTGGTGATCTCCGTGAACGGGAGGACCACCAGGTCGGCTGCGCGAAGGTAACGCTGCACGTCGGCCTCGGGAATGTGGTCCAATCTCAGACGCACCCGTGGGTCTCCTCCCGCCGCTGCCCGAACCTCTTCGGCCAGTGCAGGCGTCTGCGACGCCCCGCCAACCAGGAGGACCACCTCGCCGGCGCTCGGGGACAGGGCTCGGAAAGTCCTCACGAGATGAGGGACATTCTTGTACCGGCGGACCCGACCGACAAACGCGAGTACCCGGGCACCGGCGGGGATCCCGAGCGACGCTCGCGCGTCGTTTCGCGCGATGGTGTCCGGATAGGCGCCGCGAAAGTGCCCGTGCGCCACCACGGCTCTGGGACGGATGCGCAGGTCCGGGTAGCGAGCTTCGACCGCCTGCCGCCCCGCCGCGCTGGGATGGATCACGGCGTCGACCCGCCGGATGAACGCCGACCAGAACCACCGTTCCAGGCGCGGATGCCGCGACTCGTGGGGTTCGGCGTTGTGCGCGGTCCAGACCACCCGGGCCCCGTGGAGGCGCGCGGCCTGCAGGATCGCCAGCGCGGCGGCCGCGCGTAGCGCACGCCCGGCCCACGACACGGCATTGAGCGCCTTGTCAGGCCAGTGCAGGTGGAGGACGTCGTAGCCACCTCGAATCGCGCGCGCGGGCATGAACTCCTCGACTCGTACGCCGAGGGACGCCAGGTGCGAGTAGAGCAGCCACGTGTAGGGATTCTGGGCCCGCGCGCCGAGGCCCGGCCATGCCAGTACGCGAATGCCGCCGGAGACTTCAGCGCGCTCCGGCTCTCGCCGGATGACTGTCTCCGGATACGCGAGCGAGACGCCGCTCATGGCCCGGGGCGATTCCGCTTTCACCGGGGAGACTCACCCTCGGCCGGCGTTCGGCCAGCCGCCCGCTCCAGCTCGGCGAGGAGCCGGCGTGCGCTGTCGCGCCAGGAGAACTGGCGGGCCCGCGCCAGCCCCCGCTCGCGAAGGGACGCGACGAGGTCCGGCTCCCGAACCACTCGGAGCATCGCCCCAGCCAGCCCCTCGACATCGTCGGGGTCAACGATGAGAGCACCATCCCCGACCACCTCCGGGCACGCGGGAGCGCTCGAAGTAATGACGGGGCATCCGCAGGCCATCGCCTCGACCAGGGGGATGCCGAAGCTCTCATAGTAGGACGGGAACAGCAGCGCTCCGGCAAGGGAGTACACCGCGGGCATGTCGTCGTGGGCGATGAGACCGGGAACGACGACCGAGCCCTCCTCCAGCCCAAAGCGCTCCCGCAGGAGTTCGGGCGTGAGCCGATCCTTGACCCCGGCCCCCAGGATCACCATGGGCGGACATCCCGGCTCCACGGCGTGCGCCTGCGCGAAAGCCGAGAGAGTTCCTTCCACGTTCTTGCGGGGACAGAGCGCCTGACCAGCGTACTCGATCCGCGCGTACCCTTTCACCACCATCAAGAAGAATGGCCGATCAGGTAGACCGTATTGCGTCCGCACTCGCGCAAGCGCGTCGCGATCCGTGATGCGAACAAAACGGTCGTCGGCCGCGGCGTAGACGGTAGCCATCTTTTCCCGCGGGACCTTTGCGAGCCGTTCCAGCTCGGTCGCGAGACTGTCCGAATTGGTCAGCACCCGTACCGCCCGCCGGCAGAAGACCGGAATGCTGACCACGTTGTAGATCCGGTTGATCCGGTCGGCAAAGGTCGGGTAGTACTCGGGGTACGTCCAATACTCGGTTCCACGTTGCTGGACCACCGTGGGACAGGGCGCGATAAGGGGAATACTGAACTTGTGGTGGAACAGGACATCGAGCCGCGCGCGCCGGGCAGCGGCCGGCACGGCCACCTGATCCCACAGCAACCTGCCCGGGCCGTGCACCACCACCTCCCGCACGTTGGTCCGATGGCCGTACCGGCCGCTCTGCTCCTGCTGGGAGTAGAAGAGCACGTACTCGTTCCTGCGGTCGAGGTCCAGGAGCGCGTCCATGAGCTTCCGGATGTACACCCCGGCACCATCGTATTCCGCGATGCCCCGCAGCATCACACCGATCCGGATCGGGGCGTGTCTCGCCCGGATCCCATTCGCCCGCGGGTCGGCGCCCGAGGGCGCGGCGCTCGACGCCAGGTGCACGTGGCTCACAGGTTCCTCATGACTTGAGTCCGGCTTCCTCTGGTGCGAGCTTCGTTCGGCGGCTGATGACATGATTCCCGTAAGGGTAAGCCGGGCGAGCGTTCCGGGGCGTGACCGCTGTCACAGCCCTGGTCGCTCCCACTCCCCAAGATGCTGTATGATCCCCTCGAAACATCGCTCCGCCCTCGTCACCGGGGCGGCCGGATTCACCGGCTTGGCGTTGGCCCGCTCCCTCGCGGCCAGCGGGTACTCGGTCAGGGCACTCGTCCGGAACGGAGCTCATCGACGAGAGCTGGAGGAGGCGGGTGCGGAGGTGATCGGAGGGGACGTCCGGGATCCCGACGCGATTCGGCCGGCGCTGGCAGGTGTCCATACGGTCTTCCACCTGGCCGCGGTATTCCGCCGCGCAGGTGTGCAGAACACGGAGTACCGCGACGTCCACGTCACCGCGACCCGACGCCTGATCGAGGAGAGCGCCGAGGCCGGCGTGAGGCGGTTCGTCCACTGCAGCACGGTCGGTGTGCACGGCGATGTGGATCTGCCGAGTCCCGCCGGGGAGGACGCGCCGCTGCGTCCGGGCGACATCTATCAGCTCACCAAGCTCGAGGGGGAGCAGATGGCCCGGGAAACCGCGAAGCGGACCGGCGTGCCGCTCACCGTCGTGCGGCCCGGGCCAATCTACGGTCCGGGTGACCGCCGACTCCTCAAGCTGATCGGCGGCGTCGCGCGGCGGCACTTCCTCCTGTTAGGGGATGGATCTCCCCACTTCCAGATGATCTACATCGACGATCTCGTGGAGGGATTCCGCCTGGCTGCCGAGACTCCGCAGGCCGTCGGACGGACTTACATCATCACCGGCGACGAGTGGCCGACGCTCAACGAGCTCGTGGAGAAGATCGCCGACATCGCACAGGTCCCGCCCCCGCGGTTCAAGCTTCCGGTGTGGCCCTTCTGGATCGCGGGGGCTCTCTGTGAAGCCGTGTGCGTTCCGCTGGGGATCGAGCCCCCGATCTACCGCCGACGAGTAAAGTTCTTCACCAATAACCGGTGGTTCGACATCTCCCGCGCCCGGGCCGAGTTGGGGTTCACTCCCAAGGTCCACCTGCGCGACGGCATCGGGCGGACGCTGGAGTCCTACCGGAGTCTGGGCTGGATATGAAGTAGCCGTCAACTGAAAGCTGTAAGCGGCACCAGGCGTCCCCGTGGTGGGATGCCTGGCTCCAATTCGAGGATCCCTACCGAGGCCGGAAGGTCGAACCGCCGCGGGCCTGCCCCTCCCGGGTTCATCACCGTCACCACGACATCGACGAGAGCGAGCAGCGGGCGGTGCGTATGCCCGAAGACGAGAATCTCCGCGTCGGGAAATGCCTCGTGCATCTTCTCGGGGTTCGGCGAGCCGAATTGGTCGCCGTGGGTCACGACGAGGTTGAAGCCATCGAGCTCGAGCCTCACCACCTGCGGCAACCTGCTCCTGACCTCCCATCCATCCGTGTTGCCGTACACCGCGGTCACCGGCGCGATTGTCTCGAGCTCCGCCAGCAGCGACACGGGACCGATGTCCCCCGCGTGCACGATCTGATCCACCTCGCGGAAGGCATCGAACACCTCCGGCCTCAAGAGACCGTGTGTATCCGAGATGACACCGAGACGCACGGCTAACGACCCGTGGGGGCGTCACCGCTCCAGCGCCGCGCCAGCTCGATTTCGATTTCCAGATGATCGAGAATCCGCTGCACGATGAAGTCGACCAGCTCGGAGACCTGGGTCGGGCGGTGGTAGAACCCGGGCGCGGCGGGAATCACGATGGCGCCCGCTTCGGTGACCGCGACGAGGTTGCGAAGGTGCACCAGCGACAGCGGGGTTTCCCGAGGGACCAGTACGAGCCGGCGGCGCTCCTTGAGCGTCACGTCCGCGGCGCGCTCGACCAGTGAGCGGCTGGTGCCGCCGGCCACGGCCGCGACAGTGCCCATCGAGCAGGGACAGATCACCATGCCTTTCGTTCGCCGGGACCCCGAAGCGGGAAGCGCACCGCGATCGTCGTCGGGGAACACGGTAACCGACGACCAGTCGCCGCCGGTGGCGGCCTGGAGATCCTGCAGCGAGTCGATGCCGCATTCGTCCCGAAGGAGCCGCATGCCATGGCTCGACGGAATGAGCCAGACGGGCACGCGATGGCGCGCGAGCACCTCCAGGAGACGCAGCCCGTAGGGGGCACCGGAGGCGCCCGTGAGGGCGAGCACGAGCGGGTGGGCCGACGCGGTCACCCGAGCGTCCGGTCGATAAGGGCGAAGGCGAACACCGTCACCGACATCACGCCGTTCATCGTGAAGAACGCCGCGTCGAGCCGGGAGAGATCACCAGGCCGAACGAGACGGTGCTCGTAGACGAGGATGCCGGCCGCGACCGCGAGTCCGGCATAGTACCAGGGACCGAAGCCGGCACCGTACCCAAAGAGGGCCAGCGCCGGAATCGTCACCGCGTGGAGCAGCTTGGCCAGCAGGATGGCCCTCGGCTCACCCAGCCGGACGACGGCGCTGCGCAGACCGTTGTCGCGATCGAATCCGGCATCGGGAAGGGCATAGAAGATGTCGAAGCCCGCAACCCACGTCGCGACCGCGGCGCTGACCGCGAGCAGCAGCCACGCCGGACGGCTCCACAGGCCCGTCACGGCCAGGTAGCCGCCGACCGGCGCGATGGCGAGACTCATTCCGAGCCAGAGGTGCGGCCACCACGTGAACCGCTTCGAGAGGCTGTAGGCGAGGACCCAGGCGAGCGCCACCGGGCTCAGGATCATGCAGAGGGGATTGAGGAGCGTCGAGGCGAGGACGAAGAGCGCCGCGGCGATCGTGACCGAGACCCAGGCCTGCACTGGCGTGAGCGCGCCCCGGGGGAGCTCGCGATTCATCGTTCGAGGATTGCGGGCATCGAACGGGAGATCGGCAATCCGGTTGAAGGCCATGGCGGCCCAGCGCGCGGCGGAAAAGGCGAGAACCACCAGCGCCACCGTTCGTGCCGTGACCGCCGTGATACGGGAGGCGGCCAGCACACCGAGAAGCGCGAACGGCAGGGCAAAGAGGGTGTGTGGGAGCTTGACGAGATTGACGTAGCGGACGAGGAGCGACTCGCCGACGAAAGTCTGGCCCTCCCGAGCTCCGCCGGTCACGATCCGCCCCGACCTGTTGCTGCGCTCTGCGTTCTCGGCGCCTCTGCGGTCAACCTCATGATGAACCTCGTAAGGTGATGCCGAGCCGGGACCACATCTCGTCAACCCGGCCCTTGGTTGCCGGGTCCATCTCGATGCGGTCGGGCCATTCCCGGTCGAACCCCTCCTCCTTCCACTTTCGCGTCGCGTCGATACCCATCTTGCTGCCGTAGGTAAATCCACGGCTGGCGTGGTCGAGCACGTCCATCGGTCCCATCGTGAAGCGCACGTCGCGCTCGGGATCGATGTTGTTCAGCGCCACCCACCACGCCTCGTCGGGATCGCGCACGTTGACGTCCTTGTCGACTACGACGAGGACCTTGGCCAACGACATGAGTCCCTGTCCCCACAGCGCGCTCATGACCTTGTACGCCTGGCCCGGGTACTGCTTGTCGATCGCCACGAAGACGAGGTTGTGAAAGATGCCGGCCGCCGGCATGTGATAATCGACGATCTCGGGAACGGTCAGCTTGAGCAGCGGAAGAAAGATCCGCTCGGTGGCATGGCCGAGATAGTAGTCCTCCATCGGCGGCCGGCCGACGAGTGTCGCCGGATAAATGGGATCCCGGCGCGTCGTGACGGCGGTCACGTGCACCAGAGGGTAGTAGTCGGCGAGAGAATAGAAACCGGTGTGGTCGCCGAACGGGCCCTCGAGCACGAGCGGCTCCGAGGGATCGATATATCCCTCGAGCACGACCTCGGCCTCCGCCGGCACATCGAGATCGCAAGTGACCGCGGCGGCCAGCTCCACATGGGAGCGCCGGAGGAATCCGGCGAACAGAAACTCGTCGATCGTGGGCGGGAGCGGAGCGCTGGCCGAATACACACTGGCCGGATCTCCCCCGATCGCGATCGCCACCGGCATGCGCTCCTTCCGCGCCGCCATTTCGCGCCAGTGGGCGGCGCCCACCTTGTGGCGCTGCCAATGCATGGCGAGCGTGTCGCGGCCGAGCACCTGGATGCGATACATGCCGACGTTTCGTATCCCCCGCGATGGATCGGTCGTGATCACCATCGGCAGCGTGATGTAGCGTCCACCATCCTGTGGCCACGTCGTGAGAAACGGGATCTCGTCGAGGTTTACCGCATCGCCGCGCAGCACCACTTCCTGGCAGGGAGGGCGCCCGCTCTTCACCTTGGGCGGAAATTTGCCCATCTCGGCGAGCTTGGGGAGCAGCGCCAGCTTGCCGAGCAATCCTTCGGGTACCTTGAGCTCGAGCATCTCGGCGATCCGGTCGCCGATCGCGTCGAGCGTGTCGACGCCAAGCGCCAGGCACATGCGCCGCATCGAGCCGAAGAGGTTGATGGCGACGGGGAGCGGGCTCCGGCGACCATCTTCGAGCAGGACGTGATCGAAGACCAGCGCGGGTCCACCGCCCGGGCTCTTCATGCACCGGTCGGCGATCTCGGCAATCTCGAGGTGCGCCCGGACCGGGTGAGCCACCCGGGTGAGCTCGCCGATCGCCTCGATTGCCTTGATGAACTCGCGGAGGTTGTCCAGGGCCATCCCCTTCTCCTTACCGTTTCGTTCCGACGTGCATGGCGCACACGCCGCCCATGAATAGCGTGTAGGAGACCTCGCGAAATCCGGCGCCCGTCATTCGGGCCGCGAAGTCGGCAGGCGAGGGGAACGTCTGGGTCGACTCTGGTAGCCAGTCATAGGCGGTCGTATGTTTGGAAATCCGGCGCCCGATCCACGGCAGGACCCGGCGGAAGTAGAACTGGTAGATCCAGCGGAGCAGGCGCTGGGGTGGAAGCGTCATCTCGAGGATCACCAGCCTGGCCCCGGAGCGGAGCACGCGCGCGGCCTCCACCAGGCCGGCGTCGATATCCACCAGATTTCGCACTCCCCATCCCACCATCGCCCCGTCGAACGCGGCGCCGGGAAACGGCAGCTCGAGGGCATCGGCCGCCACCGGCTCGAGCCTGCCCGCCTTGCTGCGCCCGAGGCTCAACATGTCGCGGACGAAGTCCGCGCCGATGACCCGCCCGCAGAACCCGGGTTGGCGGGCGAGCGTCGCGGCGAAGTCCAGGGTCCCGGCGCAGAGGTCGAGATAGATTCCGTCGGGTACCCGCTCCCACCCCAACCGCCCGACCGCGTATCGCCGCCAGCGCCGATCGAACTGCAGGCTGATGATGTGATTCAGGCGATCGTAGGTGGGAGCGATGGCGGTAAAGACCTCGCGAACGTAGGCCCGCTTCTCCGGACCGCCCGCGACGGGTAACTCACGATCCGAGGCTAACATAGGCGCTCAATGTAGTCCGGCTGTGAGATCATTGGCAAGACGGAGCGGCGGTGGCTAGCGCGCCCGAATGGGCAACGCTCACCGACCAGCAGGTCGTCCTGCTCGCTCGCGGAGGCCGCGAGGCCGCGTACCGAGAGTTGATTCGCCGTTACGAGCGACCGGTGTTTGCGCTGCTGTTCCGGATGGTCCGGGACCGGGAGCTCGCGGAGGATCTCTCCCAGGAAACCTTCGTGAAGGCGCTCAACGCCATCGATTCGTACCGGCCTGAGTTCAAGTTCTCCTCCTGGATCTTCAAGATCGCGAACAACGCCGCGATCGATCACCTGCGCCGGCGCGAATTGGATACCCTCTCGCTGGATGGATCGCCGCATGCCGAAACGCCCGAAGCGATGCAGGCCACCGCGCTTCAGATCGGCGCACGGCAGGAATCGCCGCTCGAGACCGTAGAGGCGAGGGAGCTCGGGGGCGCGATCGAGGCGGCCATCGGACGACTGCGGCCGGAGTACCGATCGTGCATCCTGCTCCGCCACGTCGAGGGACGGGCGTACGAGGAAATCGCCGAAATGCTCAGTCTCCCTCTCGGAACCGTGAAGACGTACATCCATCGGGCCCGCAACGAGCTACGCCTCGCACTGGCCCACTTGAAGGAATGAAACCTTCACTCCGCCACGACCGTAGGAGGGTCCACTTATGAACCCCGTACCCGGGCCTCATCTTTCGCCCGACGATTTCGACGCGTGGATGTCCGGCGCTCTCCCTCCGGAAGCGCGGGAACATCTCGACCACTGCTCCGAGTGCCGTGAGCGGGCCGAATCGGAGCAGGAAATCGTTGCGTTGCTGGCCACGCTTCCCCTCATGAGTCCCGCTCCCGGTTTCGCCGACCGGGTCATGCAATCGGTCGCGCTTCCCGATCCGTTCTCCCTCCGGTCTCTCGCAAGCGTCCGCCGCCGGCTCGTCGCAACCCCTCGGGCAGCCGCGCTTGCCGCGACGGTCACGCTGCTGCTGGTGGGGTCGATGACGGCAAGCATCGTCTGGAGCCTCGGACACCAGCAGACGCTGGCCGCGCTCGGCTCGTGGGCATTGGCCGAGGCGTGGCAGGCGGGATGGGTCGCCCTCCGCGGAGTAGCATCGAACATCATGGAGCAGCCGTGGTACGCCACGCTCCGAGGCTCGTTCGAGCATCCCGCGCAGTGGGGCGTCGTTTCAGCATTCGCTTCGCTCGCGTACATCCTCGGGTTGGTGGCGCTTCGCCGGCTGCTGGCGCTCCCGTCGCGGCAGGTGGCACATGCCCATCCGTAGCCGGGCCGGCGCGCTGATCGCAGTGCTGTGCCTGGCCTTGCCTGCCGCCGCAAGCGCCGCTTCGCCCATGGATCCCCACGAGTCCCCTGCCGCCGGGCTCGTGCACGAGTTCTGGCGGCTCGTTTCGGATGTGTCGGCACTGGGCCGGTCCCCCAAGCAGGCCCAGCAGCCCGGCCCCGCTCCACAACCCATCGCACCGGCCCAAGAGGGAGCGCCGCCGGTCGATCTGAGTGATCTCAGCAAGCCATCGGACATCGAAGCAAGGCTCAGAGCCGCGCTGCGCCCCACCGATGGCACCGTGCGTGTGACCGTCGCCGGTGGCACGGCGCGGCTCGGCAATTTCATCATCGGCACCGGCCAGAAAATGGATGGACACCTTCTCGTCGTGCAGGGTGATGCCGACGTTTACGGCCAGCTTCAGGGCAACCTGGTCACGGTCGACGGCAACGTGTTCGTACACGAGGGCGGCCTGGTCGCCGGCGACATCCTCGCTCTGGGTGGGCAGGTCCGTGCGGACAAGGGGGAAATCGGGGGCGAAGCGCGGGAGCTCCGGACGACAACGGCGTTTGCGCCTGCCGCTCAGGTCGCGTCGCCTCCCGCAGCCTCGGCCATCGAAACGGTGTTCCGGCGCGGGGCGGGTGTGGTCGGAGTATTCCTGACGCTGTTCGCGTTGGGATTCGGCCTGGTGATGTTCGGTCGTCCCAATCTCGAGGTCGTATCAGACACCGTGTCGCACTCGTTCGGGCGCTCGTTCGTCACCGGCCTCCTCGGGCAAATCCTCCTGTTGCCCACTTTCGGCATGCTGGTGGTCGGCTTGGTCCTGAGCGTCGCCGGCATCCTGCTGCTGCCTTTCGCGGTCGCCGTGTACGCACTGATCATGGTGGTCGGCGTGGTCGGTGGCTACCTGGCGGTGGCACACGCGATGGGCGAGACGTACGTCCGCCGACGCATGGCGCTCGGTGCCGTCATGGGCTCGCCGAACAGCTATCGCTACCTGTTGATCGGCCTGGGCGCGCTCGCGGCGTTCTGGCTGGCATGGGCAGTCTTCGGCTGGGTTCCCGTGGCCGGCAATCTGATCCGAGGCGTCGCCTTCCTCGTCACCTGGCTGCTCGGCACCGCCGGCTTCGGAGCCGCCCTGCTCAGCCGCGCGGGCATCCGGGAAAATTTCGCCGGACGTCTGCTTCCTCCCGAGGCGCTCACCGACGAATATCTCTGGGCCACGCCGCAGTACGGTGTCCAGGCCGCGCGCCGGCCCGGCTCCCGGACCCCAACTCGGGGGCTCTGATCGTGCGGGCCCACCTGCTCGCTGCTTTTCTCATGCTCGGCGCCGCCAATGCCGCCGCGCAGAGCATGCGCCCATTCAGCACCTTCCGTCAATGGCACGGGGAGACTCGCCTCGCCGCGCGCCTCGAATACGCCGCCGGCTCAATCCAGTTGACGGCGGGGCGCGCAGACGAGCTGTACCGAATGGACATCTCCTACGACCAGGACCGGTTTGTCCCGGTGAGCGGCTTCGACGCGGTGGGGAGTGCCGTCACCTTGGGGGTCGCGCCGGCAGGCCGGGGCGGCGTGCGCGTAGTATCGCAGAATCAGCTCGGCCAGTCGGCGGTTGTCGCGTTTTCGCCCAGGGTGGACCTGGCGCTCGGTGTCGAGCTGGGGGCCGTGGACGGCGATCTCGATCTCGGCGGACTTCGGGTCACCGACCTCGACCTTTCCGCCGGCGCGAGCCGCGCCACGGTACGCTTCTCCAAGCCGAACGGGACCCGCTGCCGCTCCGCCCATCTCAGCGCGGGGGCGGCGGAACTTTCGGTCATCGGCCTGGGAAACAGCCGGTGCGACCGTATCGCCTTCGAGGGAGGAGTGGGAAAGGTCACCCTCGATTTCGGAGGCGCGTGGACTTCGAGCTCGAGAGTTTCCGTCGACATGGCCCTCGGCGAGCTGAACCTTCGCCTGCCGCGACAGGTAGGCGTGAGCGTCACCCTGGATAAGTTTCTGAGCAGCTTCCACCCAGATGGATTGGAACGCAGTGGCGCCGGCTACCGGTCACCGGGATACGATAAGGCCGCCCGGCACCTCGATATCGACGTCTCCACGGCCGCCGGGTCCGTGAAGATCGAATGGATCGGGAATGTCTCCCCTTGAGACTCTCGGCTTCGCGCTCGGCACGTCGTTCGCTTCCGGTCTCAATCTCTACGCGACCGTCGCCGCCGCGGGATTGTTCGAGCGCTTCGGGCTGATTCACCTGCCCGTCCAGTTGCACGTCCTGTCCAACCCGCTGGTCGTCGGTCTCGCGGTACTCCTCTTCACCGTGGAGTTCATCGCGGACAAGATCCCGTACGTGGACAGCGTATGGGACGCGGTGCACACCTTCATCCGCCCACCCGCCGCCGCATTCCTCTCGTACAGCGCGTTTGCCGGCGGCGTGCCCGAGGAATGGCGCGTGGGAGCGGCGCTGCTCGCGGGCAGCGTCGCGCTCACGTCGCACAGCGCCAAGGCCACGACGCGCGCGGCCGCCAACGTCAGCCCCGAGCCGATCAGCAACTGGACCCTGAGCCTGGCGGAAGATTCGGCGGCGGTATTCCTCGCCTGGCTGGCGGCTGCCCACCCGGTCATCACGGCGGCGATCGTCGTGGTACTGGTGGTCCTCGCCGTCCTGCTCATCAGGAGACTCTTCCGCTTCTTCCGGCAGGTGGTGGGACGATTCGCCGGCAGGCAGCCGTCAGCCGAGCCGCGCCCGAATCCTTCCGCCCACGCCCAGACCCAGCCGCCGGGCCGCTGAGCCGTCGCGAACCGCTACCTCCAGCTCCCCACCGGATCCCACGTAGGCCAGCAGTCCTCCCGTCGGCACGTCCCCGAAGGTGCGGCGCAGCGCACCGAGATCGAGCCCCTCCACTTCGATCGATGCATACGGCGGCACGAGGTCGGGCGTCAGGTTGGTGACGAGGGTACCGAATCGGTCCACATAGATGATCTCACCGACGATCGATTTCCCTTCATAGCGCGGCTCGGTGTAGGCGAGTCGGTGCGGCAGGCCGATGAGGGGCCGGCCCAGCGACACCAGCGGGACCTCCCGGGCCAGCGCGGCCGCGACCGGAGCGAACAAGTCGCGGCCGTGGAACGTTGGCGACGCGCCCTCGGGAGTCGGGAGCGTGACGATCTCCACTTCGGCGTCGTGGAGAACAGGAGAGAAGAGCCCGTTGTCGGGACCCACGAAGGCGTGTCCCCGTGCCCGGAGGGCAACGGCCGCGCGTCCCGTGCCGACGCCGGGATCCACGACGGCGAGATGAACGGTCCCGGGAGGAAATCGGTGCCAGGTGCGCCCGAGGAGATAGGCGCCCGACCGGATATCACCGGGCGGGACGGCATGGGTGATGTCCACGAGCGTAGTCCCGGGGGCCCGACTCAGAATCACTCCCTTGATCTCCGCGACGTACGAATCGGCGGTGCCGAAGTCGGTCAGCAGAGTAACGAGAGGCATGAGCGTCCCGACGGACTACCCTCTGAGAATCGGAAGCGGCACGCCCGGCCGGGCGGCCTTCTGCTGGAGATCCTCCGCGATGGCCCGGAGGCTGTTGGCTGCCGCGCTGTCCGGCTCCGCCACGAGAATCGGCATCCCCGAATCGGCCAGCTCCGCCAGCCGTGGCTGGAGTGGGATCGTGCCCAACAGCGGAGCGCCGATTTCCGCGGCCAGACGGGCACCTCCGCCGGAGGAGAAGAGCTCGAACCGGTGTCCGGTCTCGGGATCGACGAACGCGCTCATGTTCTCCACCACGCCGAGGACGGGGACTCCCACCCGCTCGAACATCTTGGCGCCACGCAGGGCGTCACCGACGGCCATTTCCTGCGGAGTCGTCACGATGATGGCGCCCGAAACATGGGTCGCCTGGACCAGCGAGAGCTGCGCGTCGCCCGTCCCCGGCGGAAGATCCACGATCAGGAAGTCGAGCTGGCCCCAGTCGACATCGCGCAGAAACTGCTGGACGACCTTCATGATGATCGGACCGCGCCAGATGGCCGGGGCATCGCGCTCGACCAGGAGTCCTAGCGACATGAGACGGACGCCGTGCGCCTGGAGCGGCTGGATCCTCCCGCCGACGACCGGAGGCTTCTCGAAGACGCCGAACATCCGCGGAATATTCGGCCCATAAATGTCGGCATCCATCAGCCCGACGTGATGGCCGGCCTGGGTCAAAGCGACCGCGATGTTCGCGGCGACCGTAGATTTCCCCACCCCACCCTTTCCCGAGGAGATGGCGATCACGCGGCCGAGGTTCGCCTGCGCGGGGGGGCCGGGTGCTGCGGTGGAAGCGGCGGGAACGGCGCCGGATGGAGGGCCGTGCGTCACGGGCGCGGCGCCGGCGGGGTTGGCCACGGCGATACGGATTCCCTCTCGGCGCACGCCCTCCACGCCTTGCACGGCGCTTCGAGCCTGACGCACCAGGGTGGCCGGGTCGTCCGAGGCCAACAGGAAGGTAAAGCTCACGTCTCCGGCCGGCGTAACGGCAAGGTCTCGAATCATGCCGGCCGACAGGATGTCGTTCTCCAGCCGCGGGTTGCGGATGGCCGCGAGAGCCGCGGTCACCCGTGACTCCAGCGATTCCTCCACTAGAGCGCCTCCACGTGCTTCACCTCGGGCACCATCTCACGCAGACGCACTTCGATACCCTGCTTGAGGGTCACGGTCGAGGCGGCGCACCCATGGCAGGTGCCGCCAAGCCGCAGTAGCAGCACGCCTTCCTGCTCGTCGAAGTCCACGACCTCCACCTGTCCCCGGTGGGAAGCGATGTACGGCCGCAGCGTGTCGAGCGTTCGCTCGATCCGTTCGATGGTGTCCATATCCCCCCGCGAGCTAATTCCTACTGCCTTTATCGGCAATATAGGACCCCGTCGGACCCGGTCAACGCCCACTACCTGCCATCGGATCCGCTCGGACCGAGGTAGTCACGGGCCGCCTCGAGCACGGTTGCCTGAACCTCGGGAAGCGAGCCGGCCAGGGCAATACCGGCCGCCTTGGTATGCCCGCCACCGCCGAACCGGTTGGCGAATGCCGCCACGTCGACGTTGCCGACCGATCGGAGCGACACCTTGACCCTGCCCTGACTCATTTCCCGAAAGAGCAGCGCCATCCGGATGCCTTCGATCGAGCGGGGAAACTCCACCACGCCGTCGAGGTCGTCCGTGGACACGCCGTAACGCTCAATGGCCCCGGGAGGAACCGTCACCCACGCGAGGCCCCACTGGGGTTCGACCACGAGGGTCTGCAGAGCCTCCGCGAGGAGCCGGGGACGGCCCTCCGGCGCCCGGGCGTAGACCTCGAGATAGATCTCTTCCGGGTCGACGCCAGCTTCGAGCAGCTCGGCGGCAATGCGGAGCGTGCGCGGACGGGTGTTGCTGAAGCGGAACCCACCGGTATCGGTGAGAATGCCGACGTAAAGTCCCCGCGCCGCTTCCTGGCTCATGGGCCATCCGTTCGCCTGGGCGATCTCGAATACCAGCTCGGCCGTGGCTGCCGCGCCGGCATCGATGTACCGAGGTCCATCGGGAAGGACGCCCGCACTGACGTGATGATCGATGCACGCCGCCGGCACGCCTCGCGCCTTCACGGTCTCGCCGAGCATGCCCAGGCGGCCGAGATCGGAGATGTCGAGTACGGCGATGAGGTCCGCGCGCCGAAGTTCCTTCACCGCCTCGGCGGTCCGGTCGACGCCGGGCAGGTCCTCGAACAGGAAGGCGAACCGGGGCGGCGTGGGCGTCGGGTTGGTGATGACGACATCCACGCCGTGCGATCGGAGGAGATGGGCGAGTCCGGCCTCGCTGCCGAGCCCGTCGCCGTCGGGGTTCACATGGGTGGTGAGACAGACCCGCCGGCCGGGCACAAATGCCGAAGCAAAGGCCCGGGCGGCGGCAATACGGTCAGGAGAGAGCGCGAACGGCATGACGGCAAAAGTAATCCCCTAGCGGCCGGATGCGGCCGCCTGCTGCACCTTCGAGTGCCGGCGCCCATACAGGAAGTAGATGGCCAGCCCGATTACCATCCAGACGATCAGCCGCGCCCAGGTGTCGACGGGGAGACCCGCCATCAGATAGCCGCAGGAGAGTATCCCGGCAACCGGAACGAATGGCACCAGTGGCGTGCGGAAGGGCCGGGCACGCTGAGGATCGGTATACCGAAGCACGAGCACGCCCGCGCACACGATGGCGAAGGCGAGAAGAGTACCGATGGAGACCAGCTCGCCGAGGAGCCCGATCGGCAACAGTCCCGCGAAGGCCATCGCCGCCACGCCGGTGAGGAGACTCGCGACGTAGGGCGTCCGGAACTTGGGGTGAACCTTGCTGAATACCGGCGGAAGCAGCCCGTCCTTGGCCATCGAATAGAAGATGCGGGGCTGGCCCAGGAGCATGACGAGGATGACCGAGGAGAGGCCCGCAATGGCGCCGATCTTCACCACCGGGCGGAGCCAGGCCAGACCAGGACCGGCGGCGTTGATGCCGACGGCGATCGGATCGGGGACATTGAGCTCGGTGTACTTGACGATGCCGGTGAGCACCAGCGCGACCGCGATGTAGAGCACCGTGCAGATGGCGAGCGAGCCGAGGATGCCGATGGGCATGTCGCGCTTCGGGTTTCGCGTCTCCTGCGCGGCGGTGGATACCGCATCGAATCCGATGTACGCGAAGAAGATCACGCCCGCCCCGCGCACGATGCCGTCCCAGCCGTACTTCCCGGGCCCTGTCTGGGGTGGCACGAACGGAATCCAGTTCTCGCGGTTGATGAAGGACAGGCCGAACCCGATGAAGAGGAAGACGACGGTGAGCTTGATGACAACGACGATGTCGTTGAAGCCGGCCGACTCGCTGATGCCGATGATGAGCAGGATGGTAATGAGCGCGACGATCACCATGGCCGGCACATTCAACACCGCGCCCGTGCTCGACCACCCTTCGGTGAAGAGGCGCCAGACGTTGAGGCCGGCGTCGGGGGGTGCCGTGTGGGTGTATGGCGCCGACGTGTACTGCGCCGGGATGACGATGCCGAAGTCCTTGAGGAAGGAGACCACGTAGCCCGACCATCCCACCGCGACGGTCGAGGCGGCGAAGAGATACTCGAGAATCAGGTCCCACCCGATGATCCAGGCGAAGAGCTCACCCAGCGTGGCGTATCCGTACGTGTACGCCGACCCCGCGATCGGAATCATCGCCGCGAACTCGGCGTAGCACAGCCCGGCAAAGGCGCAGGCCGTCCCCGCGAGGATGAAGGAGTACACGATGGCGGGGCCCGCGTAATTGGCCGCGGCCTGCCCGGTCAGCACGAAGATACCCGCGCCGATGATCGCGCCGATGCCGAGCGCCACCAGGTTGACGGGACCGAGCGCGCGTTTGAGACTCTGGTCCGAGGCGACCTCCGCCTGCAGCGAGGACACGTCCTTGCGAAGGAAAAGGCTCATTGGACACTCGTCGGATGAGGTGGGCGGACCACCGGTATCGGGGCTCCGCGGAGGAACGGCCGAACGACTGACCTGACGATGACCGACGGAAACGCGGGTGTGGTCTGATACTGACGGACGTGAAACCACGAGAGATTCGCCCTGGGCGGCGAATCCCCCGCTCAGGCGCTGTAGTTGGGCGCTTCCCGCGTGATGGTCACGTCATGGGGGTGCGATTCACGGAGCCCGGCCGAGGTAATCTGGATCATCTCGACGTCGCAGCGGAGCTGCCCGATGCTGGCGACGCCGCAGTAGCCCATGCCGCTCCGCAGGCCGCCGACCATCTGATAGAGCACGTCGGCCACGGGCCCCTTGTACGGCACCCGGCCTTCGATTCCCTCGGGCACCAGCTTGGCGGGGGCCATTTCGCCCTCCTGGAAATACCGGTCGGCCGACCCGTCCTGCATGGCCGACAGGCTCCCCATTCCCCGGATCATCTTGAAGCGCCGCCCCTCGGCGAGGACCGACTCGCCCGGGCTCTCTTCCGTGCCGGCGAGCATCGAGCCCATCATCACCGAAGCGGCGCCCGCGGCCAGCGCTTTTACCACGTCGCCGGAATACTTGATCCCGCCATCGGCGATGATCGGCACATCCTCGGCGCCACGTAACGCGTCCACGATGGCCGTGACCTGAGGCACGCCGACGCCGGTGACCACGCGGGTGGTGCAGATGCTGCCGGGCCCGATGCCGACCTTCACCGCGTCGACGCCGCGGCGCACCATCTCGCGGGCGCCAGCCTCGGTAGCGATGTTACCGGCCACGAGCTGCACGTCGGGGAACGCCTCCCGGAGCTGCGAGACGGTGAGCAGTACGCCCTCGCTGTGCCCGTGGGCGGAATCGATCACGAGGACATCCACGCCGGCGTCGACCAGCCCGCGGGCGCGGACGGTGGCATCGGACCCGCCCCCGACCGCGGCGGCCACGCGCAGGCGGCCGTGCTGATCCTTGTTCGCGTTGGGGTGCTCACGACGCTTGAAGATGTCCTTCACGGTGATCAGCCCTCTCAGCACGCCTTCGGAATCCACGACCGGCAGCTTCTCGATGCGATGGCTGGCGAGAATGCGCTCGGCGTCGTCGAGGCTGGTCCCCACCGGCGCCGTCACCAGATTCGTCTTGGTCATCGCCTCGCGAATGGGCTGGTCGAGATTTCGCTCGAACTGCAGATCGCGGTTGGTGATGATCCCGATGAGCCGGCCCTGCCCGTCCACGATCGGCACGCCCGAAATCTTGAACCGCCGCATGAGCACGTACGCCTCGCGCAGCGGCCGGTCGGGGCCCAGCGTGGTCGGGTTGAGAATCATTCCACTCTCGCTCCGCTTGACGCGGTCCACTTCGGCGGCCTGGCGCTCGGGCGTCATGTTCTTGTGAAGCACGCCGATGCCGCCGGCCCGCGCCATGGCGATGGCCATGTCCGCCTCGGTAACCGTGTCCATGGCGGCGGAAACGAGCGGGATGTTGAGGGGGATGCTGCGAGTAAAGGTGCTGGCAGTCGAAACTTCGCGGGGATGCACCGCGGAATACCGCGGGACCAGGAGGACGTCGTCGAACGTGAGGCCGGGCTTGGGTCGGATGAGTGTCATATACGCGACGGCCCACCTTGGCCCCTGAGGGCGGTTGGCAGGCCGGGAGTGTGCGATTCCATCTCGTAGTCTAGGCCGCGTCGCACTCGAAATCAAGCGCGGTATGGCGACACCCCGGCTCGGGATCGACCTCGGAGGTCCAGCCATCCGGACATGAAGTTCCAGGGCACCGGTCGACCTCGAGGCGGTGAGCGTGCGAAAATGTGTCGAACGTGCTGGCCAGGCCGAGGAACGTCGGTCGCGCCGCTCATCGAGTTGGCTGGCTGTTGATCCTCAATCCGGCATGCGCCTGTGCCAGATCATGTAGACGGGTATCCCGATGGCCACGATGCCGAGGCCGCACCCGGTGTAGAGAGGCCGTTGTACGAGGAGGATCACCATGATGGCGGCTACGGCGACCATGTAGAGGGCCGGGAGTACCGGATATCCGAATGCCTTCACCGGGCGAG
This sequence comes from uncultured Gemmatimonadales bacterium, assembly GCA_963722825.1. Lineage (GTDB taxonomy): Bacteria > Gemmatimonadota > Gemmatimonadetes > Gemmatimonadales > GWC2-71-9 > CAVVWJ01. Next base: position 1,123,001 of record CAVROI010000003.1, on the reverse strand, counting down.
GCAGATCCGGGCGCAGGCGCCGCAGACGGAAAAGCGCGAGCGTGGTGAGGAGGTAGAACACGAGCGCCGCGAAAATGACGTAGTCGAGGAGCTGATTGTAGGTGCCGCTGATGCAGAGAATGCTGGCCCAGATGGCCTGGAGAACGAGACCGAGCACCGGCGTGCGGTAGGTGGGATGGAGTCGGCCGACGCTCTCGAAGAAGAGCCGGTCGCGCGCCATGGCGTAGTAGACCCGCGGCCCCGACAGGATGAGCCCGTTGTTGCATCCGAACGTCGAGAAGAGGATGGCCACGGCCATGACGGTAGCCGCGCCCGCGCCCAGGACGACTTCGATCGCCGCGGTGCCCACACGGTCCTGAGCGGCGTACTGGAGGCCGCGGGCAAGAACGGTGGTTCCGTTCGGGTCGCCGTGGAAGGGCAGGATATTGAGGTACGCCACGTTCGCCAGGATGTAGAGCAGGCTCACGGTACCCGTGCCGATGGCCAGCGCCCTCGGGAGATTGCGGGTCGGGTTCTGCACCTCCGCCGCCGCGAACGTCACGTTGTTCCATGCGTCACTCGAGAACAAGGACCCCACCATCGCCGCGCCGAGGACCGGGATGACGGCGACCGACCAGTCTCCTGTCCCCCACAGGTTCGAGAAATTGGCGGCGGCGATCTCGGACTGCCGAAAGAGCGTCAGGCCGAAGATCACGAGCACCACGAGCGCACCCACCTTGGCGACGCTGAAGATGGTCTGGATGGCGGCGCCGAGTGTGACGCCGCGGATGTTGATGACGGTGAGGAAGAGAATCGAGACGATAGCCACCACCCGCTGCGCGGAAAGGCCAAGCTGGATGGCATCGCCCGCCCCGGGAAGATGGATCTGCCCCAAGGGGAGAAAGACGTCCGGGCTCAAGCCCGGCAGCAGAACGCTGAGAAACCTGGCGAATGCGACGGCCACCGCGGCGATAGTGCCGGTCTGGATCACGGCAAACAGGGTCCAGCCGTACAGAAAGCCCGCGAGGGGCGACAATCCCTCGCGCAGGAAGACGTACTGCCCGCCGGCGCGCGGCATCATCGCGGCCAGCTCGGCGTAGGCCAGGGCACCAGTGACCGTCATGGCACCGGTCACCACCCACACGATCAGCAACGCGCCGGGTCCCCACTCTCCGACTTGCCGGCCGATGTCCGCCGAGACGATGAAGATTCCCGACCCGATCATCGACCCGACCACGAGCGAGATCGCCGCGAGCGGGCCGATGCCGCGGATGAATTCGGACGCCGAGGTCGTGCTCGCGGGTGCCTGCGCAGGAGCGGCCATGAGGTGTCCGGATTGTGGGGTGTGTTGCGTCATTCTGGGATGACGGTGCTCAGGAGGACTGCGGATCCTTCGGTTCCACCTGCTTGTTGGAACTCTCGGCGGCCTTCACCGCCTCGTCCACCACGGCCTGGCCGGCCGCGGCCAAGCCCTTCATGACCTTGGCCGCGCTGTCCATGATCCCCATCGTCCCACTGATGGCCTGAATGGGAATCTTGCCCGCTCGCATGGTGTCTTCCACGGTCTCGGTCAGCCGAGCGAGAATGCCGCTGGGCCGGGCCCGCTCGGCGTACTTGCTCTCGAGGAATTCGATGTAATCGAGAATCTGGTATCCGCGCTCATCGCTCAGCGCTTCGAGCAGGCGGGCGATGCGCTGCTTGAGCAGGTCGTTCATCGGTCCCTACTTCCCTTCCATTCCGGAGACCACCGACACCAGCTCGGCGACCGGCGTCGTGAGATAGCGGGTTCGAGCGGCCCTGATGGTCACCCGGAGCACCAGCTCCCGAAGAGGGGGAAGCGCACGGAACTCCGCGACGCGCTCGGGAGGAACCGTGACGTAGACGAATCCCGCCTCGGGGAGCGGTCCTCGAGTGAGGAGATAGGGCTGTCCCGGAGCCATCTCCGAGCGAAGCTCATCGGCGCTCTGCACGGCGATGAGCTGCACGCGCCACTGGACCGTCTGGCCGACGAAACGGGCGGGGGAGGTGCGGACCTCCTCGGCGGTCACCCCTTCCACCGCGCCGGCATCGCTCGGCTTGAGGTCTTCTTCCTTGACCCACCCGTCCACCTGAACCTTCACCCAGCCGGATGCCCGAGCCACGATTCGCGCCGGGACTCCGCTTTGGACCGTGGCCAGCTGCGCACCGTCCGGCGTGACACTGAGGGCGGCTTCGCGGGCAAGCTCCATCGGCTCCGCGTCGGGCGTGCCGACGGTGGGCGCCGATCTGGCCTGCGAAGCCGCGCGAGCCGGAGGCGGGGGCGAGGCGGTGCCCTGGGCCTGCGCCTTCGGAGTGGCCGGCGACTCGCGCCGCGCGGGAGCCTTGCCGGTCACGGCCCGGCGGGGCACCCATCCTTCCCGGCGCACCCGGGTCCACTTGCCCTTCACTCCGACACGCTCGAACAGCGTGCCTTCCCGGACCCGCCCGAGCACCGGTCCGTTGGGAGACCGGCGCAGGTTCTCACCCTCGTCTGGCGTGATCACCAGGTCGAATCCGTCGCGGCGGGTCGGGGCAGTGGAGGGGGTATATATCCACCCTTCGATGGTGGCTTCTCTCCAGTCCCCCTTCGCCTCGCCGGTCTCGACCGGAGCGCCGGCGGGCAGGGAGACGAGCGGCGTCCCCTCGGGCTCACGGTGGAGCTCAGTGGGTGCCGTCAGGGCGTCTTCCTGTTGGGCGGCAGCGGTCGTCGCGAAGAGGAAGCAGACGACGATACAGGCTGGTAGCCGAAGCGGGCCGGGACTAGATTGCGGCGCGTAACTCACAGTCCGGCATTGTAGAACACGCGGAGAGCCATGTCAAACGGTACGCCCGGGAGCCGGGTCGTCCTGGTCGTTCTGGACGGCTGGGGCTACCGGCCCGAACGCGAAGGTAACGCGATCGAGCTGGCCAACACCCCGGTCTGGCACCGGCTCTGGAGCTCCTTCCCGCGCACCTTGCTGGATGCGAGCGGGTTGGCGGTGGGGCTCCCCGAGGGGCAGATGGGGAACAGCGAGGTCGGCCACCTCAACCTCGGCGCCGGACGGGTGGTTCCCCAGGATCTGGTACGCATCTCCCAGAGTATCCGGACCGGCGAATTCTACCAGCTTCCGCCTCTCGTCGAGCTGTGTACCCGGCTGCGCGCGTCGGGCGGCACGCTCCACCTCGTGGGGCTGCTCGGTCCGGGCGGCGTCCATGCGCTCGACCGCCATCTGCTCGCCTGCGTCGAGCTCGGCGTCCGGCACCGCGTGCCCGCGATCGCGATCCACGGCTTCCTCGATGGCCGTGATTCCGCCCCCACCCTCGGCGCCGAGGTGGTGCGCACGCTCCTCCTCGATATGCGGAGGATCGCCGGGAGCAAGGTGGATATCGCCTCGCTCACCGGCCGGTACTACGGCATGGACCGCGATCGGCGCTGGGACCGCACGCGCATCGCGTACGATGCGATGGTCCACGGCGTCGGCACGCCGGTGGACCATCCCGTGCTGGCCGTCCAGGCGGCGTACCAGCGGGGGGAGACCGACGAGTTCATCCGTCCGCTGGTGCATCATCGCAACGGAGCGCCGGTCGCGACCATGCACGATGGCGACGGCGTGCTCTTCTTCAACTACCGCAGTGACCGGATGCGCCAGATCGTGGCCGCGCTCGCCATCGAGGACTTCGACGAGTTCGATCTCGGCCGCCGCCCGCAGCTCGTCTGCACGACGATGACGCAGTACGATCAGACCTTTCCGGTTCCACAGGCATTCCCGCCGTTCAGCCTGGCGCGCATCCTCGCCGAGGTGCTGTCCGAGCAGGGGCGATCGCAGTTCCGGACGGCGGAAACGGAGAAGTATCCTCACGTGACCTACTTCTTCAACGGGGGCTACGAGCCTCCGTACCCCGGTGAGGAGCGCTGCCTCATCCCCTCCCAGCGGGTGGCGACGTACGACCTCGCGCCGGAGATGAGCGCCGATGGCATCACCGAGGCGCTCTGCCGCTGCATCGAAACGGGGAAGCACGATTTCGTCCTCTGCAACTACGCCAACGCCGACATGGTGGGACACACCGGCGTTCTCCCGGCGGTCATTCGCGCCGTCGAGACGGTGGACCGCTGCCTGCTCCGGGTGCTGGAGAGTGCAGAGCGGGCCGGCTGCAGCGTCCTTGTCACCGCCGACCACGGCAACTGCGAGATGATGATCGATCCAACGACCGGCGGTGTGCACACCGCCCACACGACCAATCCCGTGCCCTTCGTCGCCGTCGGAACGCGGGCGGAGGCGCTCCGGCGCGGTGGCTCGCTCCGCGACGTCGCACCGACCGTGCTCGACCTGCTCGGACTCGAGTCGCCGTCGGAGATGACCGGGCGCGCGCTCATGGAGGCGCGATGAGGGTGGCGCGGGCTCTGTTGGTCGCGGGCGCGCTGGCAGCCGGCGGGCGCAGCGCGTCGGCGCAGGTGGGTCACGCGCCGGGCCACTCGCCCTATCACGACATCTACAAGGGCCACTCATTCACCCCCACGTTCGGCCACATCGGTGGAGACGGCGGACGGTTCGGCATCGCGCCGCACAGCGGCAACGCCTACGGGTTCCGGTATGACATCCGCACGGGGTCCGCGGTCCAGATGGGACTGGGGTTCGCCCGGGCCGACCTGGAGCGGCTGATCGTCGATCCATTCGTGGCGCTTGCCAATCGCACCACCGGACCGGTGCAGCAGACGGTCACGTTCGTCGAGCTCAATCTCCAGCTGAATCTCACGGGCGGAAAATCATGGCATCGGCTCGCCCCGTTCGTGGGGACGGCCGCCGGCTTGACCTTTCCGAGCGGAACCGCGGCGGACACCAGCGGCTTCGAGTTCGGCCGGAAGTTCTATCTCGCACCCACGGTCGGCGCTCGCCTCTTTCTCACCAACCGGTTCCACGTTCGCGCCGAGGCCCGTGCCATGTTCTGGAAGCTCAAGTACCCGGCGTCCTTCCAGCAGGAGCCGATCGAAGAGCCGGGCACGAGCGACAATCCGAACGCGGTGATCCCCGACGGCCGGGTATCGCAGTGGACGGCCACCTCCTGGCTCCAGGTGGGGCTCGCCTACTCCTTCTCGCCTTGAGCGATGGCCATCTCGCTGACGCGCGTCGTGGGATTCCGCGCCACCCACCGGCTCCATCGATCCGACTGGACGGACGAGAGGAATCGCGAGGCGTTCGGCCCGCTCAGCGCGCCGCCGGGGCACGCCCACGACTACGCGTGCGCGGTGACCGTGTCCGGCCACGCCGACCCCCCGATGGTGATGGTGGTCGACCTTCCGCTGCTCGACCGGATCCTCGAGGATGAAGTCGTCCGGGCGTTCGACGGCAAGAACATCAATCGCGACGTGCCGGCGTTCGCGGACGGAATGACGATTCCCACCTGCGAGGCGATCGCCATCCACGTCTTCGCGCGCGTGGCCGCGCGGCTGCCGGCGGGTGTCACGCTGGAGCGCGTGAGGATCCTCGAGGATCCCACCCTGTATGCCGACTGCACCGGGCTGCCTTGAGCTCGCTGTGTGCCGCGGGGGTCGCGCCGCCGTCTCCACGGGCGAGACGATGGCGGAGGAGGCGGGGCCATCTGCAACCTGACGATCGCAGACTCGAGGAACTCGTTCGCGGCGCGCGCCGTATTGCCGTCGTGGGACTGAGCCCACGGCCCGAGCGCCCCAGCCATGGCGTCGCCAAATACCTCCAGCGGGCGGGCTTCACTATCATCCCGGTGCACCCGGCGGGCGGCCGCATTCTCGGCGAGGCCGTGTATCCCGACTTGGGCTCGGCGGCAGCCGCCGCGGGTCCGATCGACCTGGTCGACATCTTCCGGCGCTCGGAGTTCGTGCCGGCGCTCCTCCCCGCGCTGCTCGAAGTGCGCCCGTCGCTCGTGTGGCTTCAGCAGGGTGTGCGACACGAAGAGACGGCCCGGCGGCTCGAGGACGCGGGCATCGCGGTGGTGATGGACCGGTGCCTGGCGGTGTACCACACACTCCTGGGGGGCTGATGCGGATCGGAGCGTATGCCGGCGTGGTGATCCTGGCGCTCGCGGCGACACCGGCGGTGGCGCAGAAAACGCGCGACCAGGCGACGCTCGTCTTCACCGTGTCGGGTGCATACCTGCAAGGCAAAGGGCTCTGGACGATCCCCAGGCAGCCCGTCCAGGACCCGCCCGCCGAGGATATTTTCTTTCTCAACAGGAGCATCAAGTCGACGCTCGCCGCGAGCGCCTCGGGCACCTACTTCCCGGGATCGCACGTCGGCATCACCGCCGAGGCGTTCCTCATGGGTCTCGGATTCGACGATGCCTGCCAACTCGTCGTCCCGTCCCAGTCGGTGCGAGACGAAGAAGTCTGTGCCAGCATCGATCGCAAGGAGCAATCGGCGGCGGCGGTCGCGGTCTCCACCGGCGCGGTCTTCCGGCTGGCCAGCCGCGAGGTCATCTCGCCGTTCGCGAGACTCAGCGCCGGCCTGCTCCTCACCAACCAGAGCTCGATCCGCACCGAAGGCACGAGCCAGTCGAACAGCGGGGCGCTGACGGTCATTTACCAGGAGGAGAACAAGACCCGCGTCAGGCCCGCATTCGCTCTCGGGGTGGGAGCGACATTCGCGCTGAGTCGCGGGTACGCTCTGCGATGGGAGGTGCGGGACAACTTCGCCGGTATCGTGAAGGTCACCGGCCCCACCGCCAGCGGCTTTTCCACCCCACCGCACGAGACGACCTACAAGCATCTGTTCAGCGTCCACATCGGACTCGACGTGGTACTCGAGCGCGCCCGCGGGAGGAGATACTGACGCGGGGAGCCATCCTCGCCGGTGGCGGCGCCCTCCGATTCGAGGGCAGGCCGAAGGGGCTGGAGCTCGTGGGCGGGGAGCGAATCCTCGATCGACTGGTGCGGGTCATGACGGCGGCGCTCGGTGCGCCGCCGTTGCTCGTTGCGAACAGCCCCGACGCTCCGTCCTGGCGGTCCGACCTCCGGGTGGTGAAGGATCTCCGGCCGGGCGAGGGCTCGCTGGGCGGCATCTACACCGCGGTAGTCGAGGCGCCCGCCCCGGTCGTGTGCGTCGCGTGGGACATGCCGTTCATTCCGCCGGAACTCATCGCGGAGCTGGCCGGGAGGCTCGAGGGTCACGACGCCGTGCTCCCCGAGAGCCGCGGACCTCGAGGCACCGAGCCCCTCTGCGCCGGGTACGGTCCGGGCTGTCGCGAGGCGATCGCGGGCAGCCTCGACGCCGGCGACCGGCGGGCCGTCGGCTTCCACCCGCGCATCACCATCGGTATCCTACCTCTCTCGGACGTGTGCCGTTTCGGCGATCCGGCGCTCCTCTTCTTCAACGTCAACACCGCGGACGACCTGGCGAGAGCGAACGAGCTATGGCGGCGACACGCATCATCTCCATAGTCGGGCGGAAGAACGCCGGAAAGACCACGCTCGCCGTGGCGCTCGCCAATGAGCTGAACCGGCGTGGCCGCCGCGTGATGGCGGTCAAGCACGCCCACCATCCGGTCGAGGCCGACCGCGCCGGCTCGGACAGCTGGCGGCACTTTCACGAGGGCCGAGCCGAGCGGGTCCTTCTGGCGGCGCCCGGCCAGCGCATCCTCTTCGCGCACGCCGCCGGCGAGCCCGACCCGCTGGTCCTCGCGCGCGAGCATCTCGGCGACGCCGACATCGTCCTCGTCGAGGGATTCAAGCAGGCGCCCATCCCCAAGATCGAAGTCTACCGGCCCGCCGCCGCGCCTGAGCCTCTCTACCGGATCGATGCCGCCGATGCGAACCTCTGGGCCGCCATCGTCACGGACGACTACGCCTTCGAGGCGGCCTGCGTGGTCATCCGATTCCAGGACACGATGTGGCTGCAGCTGCTGACGACCCTCGCGTGGGAGCGGGCCATGGAGCTCCCCGCGTGAACGATCGGCTCGCCGCCGCCGATGCGGCGCGGCGCATTCTTTCCGAGATCTCCCGACAGCCCTCCCTCCGCATCCCGCTCGACGACGCGCTCGGCAGCGTCCTGGCCGAAGACATCGTGAGCCCGCTCGACATTCCCGCGTGGGCCAACTCCGCGATGGACGGCTACGCAGCCCGCGCGGACGACGTACGCGGCGCGGCGCCCGGGCATCCCGTGCGGCTCACGGTTGTCGAGCGCATCCCCGCCGGCCGCTTCCCCACGCGCCGCATCGGTCATGGCGAATGCGCCAGGATCTTCACGGGGGCGCCGGTCCCGGAGGGCGTGGACTCGGTCATCCGGCAGGAGGACACCGACGGCGGAGAGGATGTCGTCACGATCTCCGCCGATCGGGACGCGGGCACCAACATCCGGCCGGCAGGCGAGGACGTCCAAAAGGGAGCCAGGGTGCTGGACGAGGGGGTGCCGCTCGAGGCGGCGCAGCTCGGCGTCCTGGCCTCGATGGCCGTGGCGCACCCGCTCGTCTACCGGAAGCCGCGGGTCGCAATTCTCGGCAGCGGAGACGAGATCGCCGACGTCGACCAACCCGAGGAGATCCTGAGCGGCCGGAAGGTGGCGAGCAGCAACACCCACACCCTCGTCGCGCTGGTCCGCCGCGCCGGCGGCGAGCCGGACAACCTCGGCATCGCGAATGACACGCCCGAGAGCCTCCGCGAGCATCTGTCACGGGCGCTCGATTGCGACCTGCTGGTCACGACGGCCGGAATCAGCGTGGGCGAGCATGACTTCGTTCGCACGGTCCTCGAGGAGATGGGCGTTCGGCAGCGGTTCTGGCGACTGCGGATGCGACCGGGAGCGCCGGTCGGCTTCGGCCTCATGGGGCCGACGCCGTGGATCGGGTTACCGGGAAATCCGGTCAGCACCATGGTTACGTTCGAGCTGTTCGTGCGGCCGGCGATCCGGCGAATGGCGGGGCATTCCCTTCCCTTCCGCACGACGGTCCCCGTGCGCTTGGCGGAGCCGGTGAGTCTGAGGCCCAGGCTGCAGCACTTTCTGCGTGCCATCGTGAGCAACGGCCGGGAGGGACTCGAGGCAAGACTCACCGGGCCGCAGGGTTCCGGCATCCTGATGTCGATGGCGAGAGCGAACGCTCTCCTGGTCATCCCCGAGGGGCAGTTCGAGACACCCGCCGGGGCCAGCGTTCAGGCACTGCGGCTGGACGAGCCGATGCATCAGGCGGAGCCGCCGTTTTAGAGGGCGCAGAGGACGCAGAGGACGCAGAGGAAGTGCGGGGCGGACCTTTGCGTCTTCTGCGTCCCCTGCGCCCTCTGCGTCATTTGACTCAAGCCCCCTCTTCCCATACATTTCCGCCAGTTGAAGGGGAGTAGCTCATCCGCCTGGCGGCGGACGCCCGGATCGTCAAGACTGCTCGCTGCGGCGGGCACGGTCCGGCAGGAAGCGGGGAGAGATCCCCGCGTCAGAGCGAGACCTTCGTCCTACGCGCGGTGCGCGGAGCGGACGGGGTCTCGCTCTTTTTGTTTGACCCTCGCGGGGGGCGACGCGTCGATCGCCCGGATGGAGATACCGATGAACAACGTGAAGACGATGGTCCTCATGGCGGGCCTGATGGGCCTGTTCCTGCTCGCCGGTCAATTGCTGGGCGGCTCGCAGGGGCTCGTCCTCGCGCTGGTGCTGGGCAGTGTGTTCAACCTCATCATGTATTTCTTCTCCGATCGCCTGGTGCTGCGGATGTACGGCGCGAAGGTGGTCACCGAGGCCGAGGCGCCGGAGCTGTACCGGATGGTGGATCGCCTCCGGCAACGCGCGGGCCTGCCGATGCCGGTCGTGGCCGTGGCACCGCACGAGCAGCCGAATGCCTTCGCCACCGGACGGAATCCCGAGCACGCCGTCGTGGCCGTGACGACGGGCATCCTCAAGTACATGCCGCAAGAGGAGCTCGAAGGGGTGATCGCTCACGAGCTGGCCCACGTCAAGAACCGGGACATGCTGATCACCACCATCGTCGCGGGAATCGCCGGCGCGATCAGCAATCTTCCGTACCTGATCATGTTCGGCGGAGGACGCGATAGCGACGACGGCGGACACCCGGCGGCGCAGCTGGGCCTGCTGCTGCTGGCGCCGATCGGTGCCATGCTGATCCAGTTTGCCGTCTCGCGGCAGCGCGAGTTCGAGGCCGACCGCGTCGGCGCGGAAATCCTGGGACGCCCGCTGCCGCTGGCGAACGCGCTCCGCCGGCTCGACGCGATGGCGCACCGGATTCCGATGGAGGTGGCGCCCGCCGCGGCGCCGCTCGCGCAGGTGAATCCCCTCGCGGCGAGTGGGGGGGGCATGCTCAAGATGTTCAGTACGCACCCGCCCACCGAAGAGCGAGTCGCCCGGCTCGAGGCGATGGCCGCGGGCCGGTAGGTGGGCCAGCACAGCACGACCGTCTGGCTGGGGTTTACCGCCCTGGTCGTGGCCCTCCTGGTCCTCGACCTCGGCGTCCTCAATCGCCGGTCCCACGTGCTGTCCTCCAAGGAGGCGGTGAGCTGGAGTGCCGGGCTCATCGCCCTCGCCCTCCTGTTCGGCGGCTTCCTCTACTGGCGGGAAGGTTTCCAGCACGCGCTCGAGTATTACACCGGCTACCTGATCGAGCTCTCCCTCAGCGTCGACAATCTCTTCGTCTTCATCCTCCTGTTCAACTTCTTCAGCGTCCCGGCGGCGGCCCAGCCGAAGGTGCTCAAGTGGGGCATCCTCGGCGCGATCGTGATGCGCTTCATCATGATCGCCATGGGAGCCTTCCTGCTTCAGCGCTTCGAGTGGATCATCTACGTCTTTGGCGGGATCCTGATGCTCACCGGCGTCAGGATGCTTACGGGGAGGGACGAGCGGATCGAGCCGGAGAAGAACCCGATCGTCCGCCTCGCGCGGAAGGTGCTGCCGTTCTCGAACACGTACGACGGCGCCAACTTCTTCTGCCGTACTTCGCGAGGACGGCGGCTCGCCACGCCGCTCCTGCTGGTGCTGCTGGTCGTGGAGTGGTCCGACCTCGTCTTCGCCATCGACAGCATCCCGGCCATTTTCTCCGTGACCCGGGACCCGTTCCTCGTGTACAGCTCCAACGTCTTCGCCATCCTCGGCCTGCGGGCGATGTTCTTCGTCCTCGCGGGGGTCATGGACCGCTTTGTCTACCTCAAGCCGGGGGTCGGGCTGATCCTGGTGTTCGTGGGCGCCAAGATGGCGTTGGCCTACTGGGTGCATTTCCCCATCTACGTCTCCCTCATCGTGATCGTGTGCATCCTGCTCGGGGCGATCGTCCTCTCGCTCCGGCGCAGCGCCCGTGAGGAGCGCGCGGTCGCCTAGCGCCCGAGGCGGGTATCTTCCACACCCATGTCCGCTTCGTCCGCCCTCTCCCGCCTGGGGCTCGACCGGCCCGAGCTGCGTGCCTGGGCCATGTACGACTGGGCCGCCTCGGCCATGCAGACGACGGTCATGGTCGCGGTATTTCCGATCTACTTCGTCAAGGTGGCGGGAGCGGGCGTCGCCGCGAGCGCGGCGACGCAGCGGCTCGCGACCGTCAATACCTTCGCCCTGATCATCATCGCGGTCATCTCGCCGGTGCTCGGCGCGGTGTCGGATTTCGGCGGCACCAAGAAGCGGTGGACCGCGGTGTTCATGGGACTCGGCGTAATGGCGGTGGCCGGCCTCTTCTTCGTCCACACCGGTCAGCTCGGCCGGGCCTCCGTTCTCTTCGCGCTCGCGCTCGTTGGCGTCGCGGGGAGCTTCGTCTTCTACGAATCGCTTCTGCCGCACATCGCCCGGCCCCACGAGATCGACCGCGTCTCGACGGCGGGGTACGCCATGGGTTACATCGGAGGCGGCATTCTGCTCGCCTGCAACCTCGCGTGGATCCAGAAGCCGGCGTGGTTCGGACTGCCGGCCGGGCCCGGTCTGACCGAGCCGCAAGCCACCCTGCCGGCCCGGCTGGCCTTTCTCTCGGTGGCCGTGTGGTGGCTGGTGTTCTCACTGCCGCTGTTCAGGCGCGTCCCGGAGCCCGCCGCGCGTCTCGAATCGGACGAGTGGCGCGGTGAGAATCCGGTGCGGGCCGCGTTCCTCCGATTGGGAGAGACCTTCCGGGAGCTGCGGGGGTACAAACAGGCCTTCCTGATGCTCCTCGCGTTCCTCGTCTACAACGACGGTATCCAGACGATCATCAAGATGGCGACCGCGTACGGCACCGAGATCGGCATCGGCCAGAGCGCGCTCATCGCCGCGATCCTGCTCGTGCAGTTCGTGGGAATCCCCTTCTCGTTTCTCTTCGGCATGCTGGCGGGGCGGATCGGCGCGAAACGCGCGCTCTTCTTCGGGCTGCTGACCTACACGGCCATCAGCGTGCTCGGCTATTTCATGAAGACCGCGGCGCATTTCTTCGTGCTGGCCGCCCTGGTGGGGATGGTGCAGGGCGGCACGCAGGCGCTGAGCCGGTCACTGTTCGCCAGCATGGTGCCGCACCACAAGTCGGGCGAATTCTTCGGGTTCTTCAGTGTCTTCGAGAAATTCGCGGGCATCTTCGGCCCGCTCATCTTCGCAGGGACGATCGCCGTCACGGGATCGAGCCGGAACGCAATCCTGTCGGTCATCGGCTTCTTCGCGGTGGGCGCGGTCATTCTCTCCCTCGTCGATCTGGACGAGGGCCGCCGAGCCGCGCAGGCGGGTGAGGCGCTGGCACGCGTGGCGGACCCACTTGCCGGGGACCGAGCCCGCTCCTAAGTCTTGTTCATGGACCCACTCGAGCTCACCCGCGTCCTCGTCGCCCTCGAAACCCCAACCGGTTGCGAGGGCCCGGCGACGGACTATCTCGAAGGCATCCTCTGCCGGATGGGATATCGGACCTCCAGGCAGGAGGTGTCACGCGGCCGGGACAATCTCTACGCCTTCCGCGAGTCCCCGGCGCTCGTCTTCTCCACCCACCTCGACACCGTGCCGCCGTACCTGCCCCTGTCCGAAGACGAGGAAGCGATTCGCGGACGTGGCTCCTGCGACGCCAAGGGACTTGCGGCGGCGATGGTCGCGGCGGCGGAGCGCCTGGCGTCAACGGGCGAGCGGCGCATCGGATTGTTGTTCCTGGTGGGCGAGGAGAACGGCTCCGACGGCGCCATCGCCGCTGCCGACTTCGGCCCGCGCGGGCGCTTCCTCATCAACGGCGAGCCGACGGAGAACCGGCTCTCGATCGGCCAGAAGGGGTCGCTTCGGGTCGATCTGACCGCGATCGGCCGCGCCGCCCATTCCGCCTATCCCGAGGAGGGCCACAGCGCCATCGCCGCGCTGCTCGACACGATCGAGCGGCTCCGGCGGCTCACCCTGCCGACCGATCCGCTCCTCGGCCCTTCGACGCTCAACGTCGGACTCATCGGCGGCGGGGTCGCGCCCAACGTGCTCGCGCCCGAGGCGGCCGCGCAGATTCTCATCCGGACCGTGGAGCCGACCGAGCCCCTCAAGGCCACCATTCGCGACCTCGCCGCGCCGGGAGTGACCATCGCGTTCCCGGTCGAGCTGCCCTTTCACAAGGCGAGCGGCTCACCGGCGGGATGGGACACGACGGTGGTGAGCTACGCGAGCGACCTGCCCTTTCTCGGCTCCTGGGGCGAGCGCTATCAGCTCGGCCCGGGGTCCATTCGCGTGGCGCACACCGCGCACGAGCACATCCGCAAAGTCGATCTCCTCCGTGGCGTGGACCTGTACGTCCGGCTGGCCGCCGACCTCCTCGCCAGTGAGGCACGATGACAGCGAAGATCCCGGTCTCGATTCTCGGCGCCACCGGCACCGTCGGGCAGAAGTTCGTCCGGCTCCTCGCCGACCACCCCTGGTTCGAGATCGCGGCCGTGGCGGCATCGTCGGCGAGCGCGGGGAAACGCTATGGCGAGATCGTCCGCTGGCGCGAAACCCTGTCGCTTCCCGACCGGATCGCGGGCCTGACCGTGCGGGCCTGCGAGCCAGGGCTCCCCGGTCCGATCGTCTTCTCGGCGCTCGATGCCGAGGTGGCCGGACCCATCGAGCAGGCCTTTGCGCGGGGCGGAGCGCACGTGGTGACCAATGCCCGTAACCATCGGATGGACGCCGATGTGCCGCTGCTCATTCCGGAGATCAACGCCGATCATCTGGCGCTGATCGATCGCCAGCGCACGGCTCGCGGGTGGCCCGGTGCCATCATCACGAATCCCAACTGTTCGACCGCCGCCCTGGCGCTCGCGCTCACGCCCCTTCATCAGGCATTCGGCGTCGACAAGCTCTTCCTCTCGACCATGCAGGCGGTCTCGGGGGCGGGATACCCCGGTGTGCCGTCGCTCGACATTCTCGGCAACGTCATCCCGTTCATCGGCGGCGAAGAGGAGAAGATCGAGCGTGAGACCAGGAAGATCCTCGGAGCACTCGGCGACTCCGGAGTGACGCCGGCCGATTTCGCGGTCAGCGCCCACACCAACCGCGTCGCCGTGCTCGACGGACACATGGAGACGATCTCCGTGGGATTCAAGCGCCGGGTGAGCGTCGACGACGCGCTCGCGGCACTCGCCGAGTTCCGCGCATCGCCGTGCGTCGCGGGACTGCCCTCGTCCCCCACGCCGCCGATCGAGGTCGACCTGCGTGCCGACCGCCCGCAGCCGCGGCTCGATCTCGACCGCGGCCGCGGCATGGCAATCACCGTGGGCCGGGTGCGGCCCTGCCCGATCCTCGATCTCAGAATGGTCGTGCTCGGCCACAATACCGTCCGCGGCGCGGCCGGACAGGCGGTGCAGATCGCGGAGCTGCTCGTGGCCGACGGCCGGGTGGATCGGCCACGATGATCGTCGCGAAGTTCGGCGGCTCCTCGGTCGCCGACGCCGCCGCCATTCGGCGGCTGATCGACATCGTCCGCAGCCGTCAGAGCGCACGGCCGGTCATCGTCGTCTCGGCGCTGGCCGGCGTGACCGATTCTCTGCTCGCCCTTGCACCGATGGTGGAGTCGGGGAAAGGCCCCGCGGTGGATGCCGCCGTGCTCGCACTCGTCAGCCGGCACGCGGAGACGGCGCGCGAGCTGCCAGGCGCGGAAGCAGCGCTGGAGCAGATCAGGACGGATGCCGAGGCGCTCTGCCGCGAGCTCACGCGGTCACTGGGGCGACGGCTTTCGCCCGCCGGCCTCGACGCGCTGGCCGGGAGGGGGAGCTCTGGAGCTCGAAGCTCATCACCGCGGCGATCGCGGGGGCGGGACTCGATGCCGTCTGGGTCGACGCGCGGCCAATCGTCGTGACCGATGACCGGTTCACCCGCGCGGCGCCTCAGGTGGAGATGCTCGAAATGCGGGCGCGAGCGATATTGTCTCCGCTCGTGAGTGCCGGACGAATCGCGGTCATGCAGGGGTTTGTCGGCTCGACCGCGGACGGCCGGCCCACCACGCTCGGACGCGGCGGCTCCGATTTCACCGCCGCGCTCCTGGGCGCGGCGCTGGAAGCCGAGCGGGTGGAGATCTGGACCGACGTGAGCGGGCTCATGACCGCCGATCCGCGCATCGTGTCTTCGGCCAGGACACTCGCCGCCGCGAGCTACGAGGAAGCCGCGGAGCTGGCTACCTTCGGGGCCAAGGTGCTCCACCCCGCCACGGCCCTACCGCTGGTCCGGGCGGGGATCCCGATCGTCGTCCTCAATTCCACCCGGCCGGCCGAAGCGGGGACGATCATCGAGCCGTCGGCGGAGCTCGAGCGGATGGGCGACTCCCCGGTCCGGTCGATCTCGTTCAAGCGCGGCATCACGGTGATCAACGTTCGGGCGCCGCGGATGCTCGGCGCCTTCGGCTTTCTCCGGGCGATGTTCGAGGTGTTCGAGCGGCACGAGGTGGTGGTGGATGTCCTCGCGAGCGGCGAGGTGAGCGTCTCGCTGACGGTGGAAGACCGCTCGAGGCTCGACGCCGTCGTCGGCGACCTGTCCGAGCTCGGCGAGGTCCGGGTGGAGCACGGGCGGGCGATCGTGGCGGTGGTGGGCATCGGGCTCCGGCACACTCCCGGCCTGGCCGCGCGGCTCTTCAAGGCGGTCCAGCCCGCGAACGTCGAGGTGATCTCCCAGGGCGCATCGGCCATCAACATGACGTTCGTCGTGCGAGAGGCGGACGGACCGGGCGTGGTGCAGCGGCTGCATCGGGAGTTCTTTGGGTCTTGAGGGGACGGAAAGACGGCGTAGCACACGAAACCTCGAACCAGCGAGAATCAAAGTGTTCTTCCTTTCCGTCTTCTCCGTCCTTTCCGTCGGGTTCGAAGGGTGAGGATCGTGATAGTAGGAAACGGCAAGATGGGCCACGCGGTCGCCGCGGTGACCGCTGCGCGGGGTCACACGGTCCATGCCATGATCGCCGCGGAGGAGAACGCGGGGGGCCGCGCGCTCACGCGCGAGCGACTCGCCGGCGCCGACGTCGCGATCGAGTTCACCCGGGCCGACGCGGTCGTGGCCAATCTGGAGCGCCTGGTCGATGCAGGTGTTCCGGTCGTCACGGGAACCACCGGATGGTCGGCGGAGCTCCCTCGCGTCACCCGGCTTGTCGAGCAGAAGGGAGGCGCGCTGCTGCACGGCTCCAACTTCTCCGTGGGGGTTCATCTCTTCCTTCGCGCCGCGCAGGAGCTTGCCCGCCGCTTCGCCGGTCACGCCGAGTTCGATGCCTTTATACTGGAGGAGCACCACGCGGCCAAGCGCGATGCCCCGTCGGGAACCGCGCGGTCCCTTCAGGCGGCGCTTCACGGCGGCGACCCGTCCCGGGAATTTCCCATCACCTCGGTGCGGGCCGGCGCCATTCCGGGAAGCCACGTAGTGACCTATGACGCCCCGTCCGAGAGTGTGACGCTCGCCCACGTCGCGCGCAATCGCGACGGCTTTGCCGCCGGCGCGGTGGCCGCGGCTGAATGGCTTCCCGGCCACCCGGGTGTTCACACCTTCGAGCGGATGCTGTTCGGAGCAGACGAATGATGCGGTTTCGGGGATGCGGCACGGCGCTCGTGACGCCCTTCACCGATCGCGGTGAGGTAGACGTGCCGTCGCTCCGAGCCCTCGTCGAGTGGCAGATCGGAGAGGGCATCAATCTCCTCGTCCCCTGCGGCTCCACCGGCGAGGCGCAAACCCAGAGCGCCGAGGAGCGGGAGCGCGTCGTCGCCACCGTCGTCGAGACCACGGCGGGCCGGGTTCCCGTCATGGCGGGGGCCACCAGCAACGACACCGCCTGCGCGGTCGAGGAGACCCACCGAATGTGCCGGGTGGGCGCCGACTACATCCTTTCCGCCACTCCGTACTACAACAAGCCCACCCAGGAAGGCCTCTACCGTCACTTCATGGCGGTGGCCGACGCCTCGACGCGGCCGGTATGCCTGTACAACGTCCCCAGCCGCACCGCGGTGAACCTCGCTCCGGCCACCGCGCTCCGTCTGGCCGAGCACCCGAACGTCATGGGCATCAAGGAGGCGAGCGGAGACCTGCGTCAGGTCATGGCCATCCTGGCCGCGCGGCCGGAGCGCTTCGCCGTGCTCTCGGGCGAAGATTGGCTCACGCTGCCGCTCATTACCATGGGCGGTGACGGGCTGATTTCCGTGACGTCGAACGAAGCGCCGGCGGCCATGACGGAGCTGGTGCGGCTCGCCCTCGCCGAAGATCTCGGCCGGGCCCGCGCCTGCAACGATCGCCTGCTGCCGCTCATGGACGCCAATTTTCTCGAGACGAATCCCATCCCGGTCAAGGCAGGCCTCAACCTGATGGGGCGGATTCGCGATGTGCTTCGTCTGCCGCTGGTGCCGGCGGGCACCGCGACGCGCGCGGCTCTCACATCCGCGCTCAGGAGCGCCGGTGTCGCCGGTGTCTGAGGTGCGAGCGACGCTCCGCGCGACGATCGAGCGATATGCCGGCGGGGTGCCGGACGACGAGGACCGGGCGGCGAGGGCCGCCTTCCTCGAGCTCAAGGCCGCGCTCAACGCCGGGACGGTTCGCGCCGCCGAGCGCGGACCCGACGGCGTCTGGCACGCGAACACCTGGGTCAAGGCCGGCATTCTTTTGGGCTTCCGGCTTGGCCGTCTGGCGCCCGCGGCCACCGGCGGTCCGTTCCCCTACTTCGACAAGGACACCTACCCGCTTCGCCCCATTGGTTCGGACGACGGGATCCGCATCGTACCCGGCGGCTCGTCGATCCGCGACGGCTGCTACGTCGCGCGGGGCGTGGTCTGCATGCCGCCGATGTATATCAACGTCGGCGCGTATGTGGACGAGGGGACAATGGTGGACAGCCACGCGCTGGTGGGGAGCTGCGCGCAGATCGGCAAGCGCGTGCACCTCTCGGCGGCG
This sequence comes from uncultured Gemmatimonadales bacterium, assembly GCA_963722825.1. Classification (GTDB taxonomy): domain Bacteria; phylum Gemmatimonadota; class Gemmatimonadetes; order Gemmatimonadales; family GWC2-71-9; genus CAVVWJ01. The sequence continues at coordinate 1,104,768 of CAVROI010000003.1, read as the reverse complement.
GCGCAGATCGGCGGCGTGCTCGAGCCCGCCGGGGCGCTCCCGGTGGTGGTGGAGGACGACGTGCTGGTCGGCGGCAACTGCGGGGTGTACGAGGGCACGGTGGTGCGGGAGCGCGCGGTGCTGGCACCGGGCACGGTTCTGACGGGTGGCACGGCCGTGTTCGACCTGGTGCACGACCGGGTCTATCGCCGGGAGGGCGACCGGCCGCTCGAGATTCCTGCCGGGGCCGTGGTGGTACCGGGCACCCGGCCGGTGCGAAGCGGTCCGGGGCGCGACTCGGGGATCGGGCTCTACGCGCCGGTGATCGTCAAGTACCGCGACGAGAAGACGGACACCGCGGTCAGGCTCGAGGAGCTGCTGCGCTGATTCTTGTGGGACGCGGGTCTTGCGGATCGTTCGCATCGCAACCCCGGGCTCGCTCGCATCGTTCTGACCGCCGGCTCCGTACCTCCTTTCCGAGTGCCCCCATGTCCAGTCACACTCACTACTTGTGGTTCGAGACCAAGAAGCGGCAGGAGATCATCGACATCACTGACGAGGTCGAGGCCCAGGTGCGCGCGAGTGGCGTGCACGAAGGATTTGCCCTCGTCTCCGCCATGCACATCAGCGCGTCGGTGTTCGTCAACGACCATGAATCTGGACTCTGGCAAGACATTCTGAAGTGGCTGGAGGGGACGATCGCGCCGTGGGATCCCAGCCGCTATCGGCACAACGAAACCGGCGAGGACAATGCCGCGGCGCATCTCCGGAGCCTGACGGTAGGGCATGAGGTGATCGTGCCCATCACGGAGGGCCGGCTTGATTTCGGCCCCTGGCAGCGGGTGTTCTACGGCGAGTGGGACGGACAGCGGCGCAAGCGTGTGATCATCAAGGTCATGGGAGAGTAAGAGTGTCGCGGGCCTCGCTCCCCGGCACCTCGGCGACGACCGAGTGCTTCCCCTTCCCGGCCGGCGTCCAGCGCGCCTGTGCCTTGCCTTTCGCGTCGGTCACGACACTCCTCGGGCTGACGCTCCCGTTCGATCCACGGAAACGGACTTGCTGATCGGGAACGGCATTGCCGAGCCGGTCCGTGACGTGGACGGCCACCGTTGTGAATGGCGAATGGCGCGACGCCGCCGCCGGCTGCGCCCGGAGGAACTCGAGCCTGGCGGCAGCGCCGGCACGCGCCCGAGCCGTGAGCTCGAGACCCGATGAGGCCCCCTCCAACCGGACGGCCATCCGTTGCTTCCCTGCTACCTGGCCAAGCGTCCACCGGGCTCTCGCCTGACCGATCGAGTCCGCCCGCACCGGGGTGAACGGAACGCTGCCGGACGCGGGGACGAACTCGATCCGGGCGTCCGGAACCGGATTGCCCAGACGATCCACCGCCACCGCCACGACCGCGCGCTGCAACGGTCTCCCCACAACACCGACCTGTCCGTCACCGGCGCGGACACTGATCGAGGCCGCAGGCCCCGCTTGCGCCGTCGCCCGCGCGGTGAAGATCGGCATGGTTCGGGCATTGCCGACCTGTACCTGAATGCGCTGGCGCCCCGCCTTGCTACCGAGCTTCCATCGGGCGCGCGCGTCGCCGAGCGAGTCGGTTCGGGGGGCTGAGGCTGCAACGGTGCCGCCGTCGGGCGTGGTCCACGCGATCGGGAAGGTCGGCCAGCGCCGCGCCGGTCGAATCGGTCACCCGAATCACGACGGCCTGGCTCAGCGTATCACCCGCCTGCCCGGACAGCTCCTCGCTCAGGAGGGTAACCCGGGTGCGCGCGGGCATGGGATCGGCCTCGGCGGTCAGCACCGGTGCCACGCTCACACCTTCCACCGAAATGGCGATGTGCTGGCGCCCCGGGACGTCGCCAAGTGTCCATGCCGTGTGAACGGTTCCGCGCGCATCGGAGGTGTCTACCGCGGGCGTGCAGCTTCCCTGCCCGTCCTGGATTCGAAACTCGACCGGCACTCCGGCGACCGGCCTCCCGCTGCGGGAGACGACCTGGGCGGTCACCGGCGTCGCGAGAGGCCGCCCCACCGGAGCTCTCTGGTCTTCTCCGGCGACCAAGGTGACAGACGCTGGCACGGCCGATACCGCCACCCCGAGTCCGGCCTGCAGCGCCCCGTACGAGGCGGTGAGCGTCGCTTCGCCAGGCGTCATACCGAGCGCCTGGTTCATGCTGTCCACGGCGACGACCGCGGCGTCCGATGTCCGCCAGGCAATCGAAGCGTCGGCGATCCTGGTCCCACGGGCGTCCACTACGCTTGCCGGTAGCCGCCCGCGCTCCCCTTCAGGAAGCCGAAGCAGGCTATCGCCCATCCGGATACCGGCGGCCTGCTGACGCACGGTGATATGCGAGCGCGCGACGACTCGCCCGACGGTGACCACGATGGTCGTCGCGCCGGGCCCGCGCGCCACTACCGTGCCGCCCTCATCCACCGAGGCGACCGCCTCGTCGGTGCTGGTCCATACAGGCGCGATCCCCACGATGGTCGCCCCTCGCGCGTCGGTCGCGGTGACCGCGAGCTGGATGGAATCGCCGAGCGAGGTGGCGGTATCGGTCGAGGGCGTGACACCGGCCCAGCGAGGCTCCCGGCCGGTAGCCAGGAGACTCTGCTTCGGCGACTCGAGAAAGCCCTTGATCGTGCCGGTGTTGCTGAGAATGGAGACCAGTGCCGCGGCCGCGGAAACGGCGCCCGCGCCGAATTTCCAGATGTTCGCGGCCCATCCGGACTTGGCCTTGGACGCGCTCATCCTGGGACTCGCCATCGGTTACCGCATGCGATCGCAGAGCGGGACGCCCTCTTCTCCCGCCATCTCGCGGTCGCCGTCCGTCGTGGGTGCTTCGACACCTTCGACGCTTCCCACGAAGATCACGCAACTCCGCCCCGGCTGCTGGCCGTGCACGGCGCGCGCCTGCCATCCACTCGGCCCCGCCGCGAGGATCTGCACCTGGACGTCACGCTCGGGCGTGACGCCGAGGGCCTCCGTGCTCGCGGAGTACGTTTTCTGAGCCTGGTAGTAGCGTACTTGCGCCGCGGTGACGGTGCGGAGGGCGGCCTTGAGCACCGACGCCGGTGTACCCTGCCACGTGGCAGCCGCGCTGGTCTGAGCAGCGGCCGGTGGAAGCGCGGCGCACGGGAGGAGCAGCGCGAGCGCGCAGCGACGCAATATCCTCCGAGGACACATCCCTTCCTCCCGGTCGAGGTGAATGCGGATGGCGGGCAGTCAAGCAGTGATCGATGAGCAGGGAGATCGGTTCCCGCCCACCGCCACCGCTTGCCGCCCGCCGTGTGAAATCGATGGCCCAGAGGTCAAAAGCCGGACCATTCCTGGCCGGGACGCCCCACGACACCACTCGCAGGAAGCGAACACCGTCCAGCTAGTTGTCGGCCGACGACTTCGATTCCCTGAGCCTCGATGCCAAATCGTGCCCGGCAATGAGTCTCCACACCGTGCAATCGGTTGCTCGGCTCGGGGGAGACTCGGGTGCCGGCCGTCGAGGGACCGCCGGGCGACCGTGAGTATGCAATGGGGAGTGACGCGACTCGCGCCGAATACCCGCGAACTACATCAAGCGATACTTCGGCCCGCTCCCTCCCTCGCGGGGAGTCCAGCGAGGGCCGAGTGCGTCGGTGGCCTTGCAATCCACACAGTTCGGGGCGTTCACCCGAAGCTCGTCGCCCACCCGCTCATACACGCCGGCCGGGCACATGTGCGAATAGAAGTCCGCGACGTCGGGGGGCACGCTCTCGGCCACGATCAGGTGAGACGGGATGGTGTCTCTCGTGGCGTTGCCCGACTTGAAGACCGCATCGAGCTTGCTGAAGGTGAGGACCCCATCGGGGACGATCTGCGGAGTGGCGGTGACGCGTCGCGGGGCCGCGGCGTCCTCGGCCATGTCGATCTTGCCGCCGGGGAAGCGGCCGCCGGTGAGCGTCATCAAACCGGCCTTCACGCCGCCCGCCCAGAATCCGTCCTTGAACGCAAGACGCATGTTCCGGGTCCGGTGCATGTCGGTCAGAATGTAGCTGCCGTCCACCATCCGGTCGTAGGTCGACAGCGCGGCGCCGGTCACATCGCCGGTCTTGAGCGAGGCGAAGGCGGTGCGTGCCGCGTAGATCCCCGACTGCATGGCATAGTGAATCCCCTTGAGTGACGGGACGTCCACGAATCCCGCCGTGTCACCCGCGAGCATGACGCCGTCGCCACTGCGGCGCTCCGGCAGCGCGTAGTAACCGCCCTCCGGAATCGTCTTGGCGCCCCATTCGAGGAGTTGGCCGCCCTCGAGCCGTGAGCGAAAGAGGGGATGCAGCTTCAGCCGCTGCAACAGATCATGCACGTCGAGACTCGCATCGTGATAGTCGAGGCCCACCACGAGGCCGAGCGCGACTTGCGAGGGTCCGAGCGGATACATGAAGCTGCCGCCGAAGGCGTCGGTGGGGAGCGGCCAGCCGAGCGTGTGAATGACCGCCTCGAGTGGACGCGGGACTTCCCACACCTCTTTGACGCCGAGCGCGAAGAGCTGTGGGTTGGTCGATCCGACGCGCTGCCACTCCCGCCACGCCTGGCTCAGTGTCCCCCTCGTGCCTTCGGCGATCACGGTCAGCTTGGCGGTGAGGTCGGTCGGCTCGGCGTAGTCTCCGGTAGGCTGGCGACCGCGATCGAGCCCCGCCGGCGCGGTCCGGACGCCTCGCACCGCCGCTCCTTCCACCAAGAGCGCGTCGACCGGGAAGCCGGCGAAAATGTTGACGCCGAGCGCCTCGGCGCGCTCGCCGAGCCACCGCACGATCTCGCAGAGCGAGGCGGTGTAGTAGCCGGAGTTGTGCATGGTCGGCGGAGTGGGGATCCGCTGTGCCCGTCCTTCCGTGAGCAGGTACACCGCCTCACCGGGCACCGGCTGGCGAAACGGGAGATCCTCGACGGCGACCTCGGGGAAGAGCTCGCGGAACGCGCGCGGATTGACCACCGCGCCCGAGAGGCTGTGCTCGCCCAGACTGCCGGCCTTCTCCAGCACCCCGATGGCCAGGTCGGACATTCCTCCACCGCCCTCCTGGTCGCGCTTCACGAGGCGGGAAAGCTCGATGGCGCACGCCAGCCCCGCGGGTCCCGCGCCCACGATGAGGACATCCATCTCGATCGCGTCCGCGCCCGGCGGATCGTGAAGGATCAGGCGGTCGAGCGGCAGCGGAGGGTGATGCCGGGCCGGCAGGATGGTAGACACGAGCGGAGACTCCTCGGGGGCCGGGAAGGTCTGAAAGCGGCGGAAATATAACCGTGGCATCGGGCGCTTCTGGTCTCGCGTCCCGCTCGCTGCTCCACGCCGCCGGGCTTGCGACCCGGTCCCTGACCCTTCGCCGCCCGGCGCCACTTAGTCTGGCGAGTGAAGACCCGGCGCCGCGCGAGCGCTCCCGAGGGCGCTGTATCCGCAGACCGCGTCAGTGGGCCGCCTACGCTTGGGCTCGTCCCCGACGGATGGCGAGATACACCGGATAGCTGACCGCGAGGAGTCCCAGCGACCAGAGGCTGTTCCGCGTGTCGCCGAGGCACTGGCCCACGAGGAAGGCGAGCGACCCCGCGAGCGCGATGCCGGTGGTCCAGGGATACCCCCACGCCCGATAGGGCCTGGGGGCGTCGGGCTCGCGGCGCCGCAGCTCGAAGACGGAGATGAAGGAGAGGGTGTAGTTGGCGACGAAGAAGAACGCGAGGAGGGAAAGAACGCGGTCGAAGGTCCCCGTCGCGATGAAGAGCAGCGCCACCGCGGTGCTGACGATGGTGGCAACCGTGGGCGTGCCGCCCCTGTTCACCGCGCTTATCGAGGGAGGCATGAGCCCGTCGCGAGACATCGCGAAGATTACCCGCGGCGCCATGAGCTGGTTGGCGCTGACGGCACCGAGCGCGGACACGATCATGATCGTCCGGATGACGGTGTCGCCCCTCGGACCGAAGACCGCGGCGGCGGCGGTCCCGGCGACGAATGGGTCGCCGGCCATGCGCGACATCGGGAGCACGTACATGATGGCCAGATTGATCAGCAGATAGATCGCGAGGACGAAGAACACGCCGCCCGCCATCGCGCGCGGAATGTCTCGTCCCGGGTTCTTGACCTCGCCGCTGAAGTAGATCATCCCGGTCCAGCCGTCGTACGTGTAGATCACGCCTTGCAGCGACACGATGATCGCGGTCGCCAGCCCCGTGCCGGTGAGGATCACGGGCGCCGTGCCGCCGATGCCTCGGGTCCCGAAGGCGAAGCACGCGACGACCAGCACGGCCAGCGCGAGCGCCTTCAGCAGGCTGAGGAGCTGCTGCCCGGCGTCTCCCCACCGCGTCCCCGTCCAGTACAGAACAGCAAACGTCACGACGGCCGTCGCCGCCACCGCGGCCCCCTGTCCGTGAAGCGGAGACACGAGAACGCCGAGGTACTCGCCGACCACGATCGCGATGGCCGCCGTCGTGCCGCAGGTCGAGATCCAGTCGCTCCACCCGACGACGAAGCCGGGATACCCGCCGAGGGCGTGGCGGACGAACACATACTGTCCCCCGGACTTGGGGATCATCGCCCCCAGTTCGGCCACGGAGATCGCGCCAAGCAGGGCGAAGAGGCCGCCCGCGATCCAGACGCCGAGGAAGAGCCCCGGTGTGGGCAGCAGGGCCGCGATGTTTCCAGGAGTCCGGAGAATGCCGACGCCGATGGTGTTGCCGACGATGACGGCCACGCCGAAAGCGGCACCGAGCACACGAAGCAGTTGTCCGGCCCGGCGAGGCGGGGCGGCGACTGAGGCGACAGCCAGAGAACCCTCACAGGCGTTAGAGAAGAGCCACTACTTTACAGCCCTATGACCCCTCCCACCATCCCCGGATTCCGCTCCGTCCCTTTCACCGGCGTCATCTACGTGATGGCGGAGGCCGCCCGGCGCGGCTTCCGATATGGCCATCCCGACTGGTGCAACCTGGGTCAGGGGCAGCCCGAAACCGGTCCGCTGCCCGGCGCGCCACCCCGGGTGCACCACGTCGAGATCGGCGTCGACGATCAGGAGTACGCTCCGATCCCGGGTATCTGGGAGCTGCGCCGGGCGGTGGCCGAGCTGTACAACGAGCTGTACCGGAAGGGAAAGCGGTCACAATACACCGACCTCAACGTCTGCATCTGCGGCGGCGGGCGCGCCTCGCTCACGCGGGCTGTCGCCGCCCTCGGCGAGATCAATCTCGGCCACTTTCTTCCCGACTACACGGCCTACGAGGAGCTCCTCGACATCTTCAAGCTCTTCACGTCCATCCCGATTCTCCTGGAGGGAGAGCGCGGTTACCACTTCAGCCTCGAGGATCTCGAACGCGAGATCACCGGCCGCGGACTGTCGGCGCTGCTGCTGTCCAACCCATGCAATCCGACGGGGAGGGTCATTCAGGGCAAGGAGCTCGACGGCTGGGTGGGACTCGCCAGGGAGCTCGGCTGTGCGCTGTTGATCGACGAGTTCTACTCGCACTACATCTGGGGCGGCGCCGACGCCTCGGCGGGTATGGTCTCGGCCGCGAAGTACGTCGACGACGTGGACAGCGATCCCGTGGTGCTCTTCGACGGGCTCACGAAGAACTGGCGATACCCGGGATGGCGGACCACGTGGATCGTGGGCCCGAGGCAGGTCATCGAGGCGGTGTCGAGCAGCGGCTCCTTCCTCGATGGTGGCGGCAGCAAGCCGCTCCAGCGCTCCGCCGTGCCGCTGCTCTCGCCGTCCCTGGCGTGCGCCGAAGCGGCCGCGATTCGCACGGCGTTCCTCCCGAAGCGCAGGATCCTGGGCGTGGGGTTGGCCGAGGCCGGGATTCGGTTCGACCTCGAGCCCGAGGGCACCTTTTACTGGTGGGGCGACGTCTCCGCGCTGCCGCCATCGATCAACACCGGGATGTCGTTCTTCCGCGCCGCGCTCGAGCGGCAGGTCATCTGCGTCCCCGGAGAGTTCTTCGACGTAAACCCGGGCAAGCGGCGGAGCAGCCGTTCCTCCCGGTTCCGCAACTACGTGCGCTTCTCCTTCGGGCCGGAGGAGCCGGCGGTCGCGGAGGGTGTCCGGCGCCTGGGCGACATGATCGCGTCGGCTCGCTGAGCGTCAGGCGTCGAGGATCAGGTGATCGAGCGTGGCCTGGAAGGGCGTCATCAGCTCGGCCCCTGAGGCGGTGACGGCCACCATGTCGCAATGCCGCAGGCCACCCGCCCCGTCGAGATAGATCGCGGGCTCCACGTTGAACACCATGCCTTCCTGCAGAACATCGTCCGACTTGGGGCCGACTCGAGGCCGCGCATCGTGGTCGATCGCCGCGAAGCCGACGCCGTGACCGGTGGCGTGCTTGAACGCCCGGGCGAAGCCCGAGGTCTCCAGCACGCGCCGAGCGGCGCCATCCACCCCCGACGCCGGCGCCCCGGGGCGTACGGCCTCCAGCGCCGCCGCGCGGGCCGCGAGGACGGCCTCGTACATCCGCCGGTGACGGGAATCCGGCTCTCCGAGGCAGTAAGTCCTGGTGATGTCGGTCCAGTACCCGTCGGCGTACGAGTTACAGTGAATCAGCGCCAGCTCGCCGCGTTGAACGGCGCGTCCTGTGGACCAGGCATGACTCCCGTACGCCTGGCCGGAGCCGGCGCCCGACATGCAGAAGACGAAGCCGCCGGCGCGGCGCACGCCGGGCGCGGCGATGCCGCGCATAGTAAGCTCGGCTTGCAGCGCCGACGCGATCTCGACCTCCGACATCCCCGCCCGCGTGTGCGCGGCGCGCTCGACGAACGCCTGGCCGGCCGCATTGCACGCGAGGCGGACGCGGCTCTGCTCGGCGGACGTGAGCCGTGAGCGCAGTCCCACGAGCTGCTCGTTGGCCGATCGAAGCGAGGCGGCCGGCAGAGCCCGGCGAAGCGCATCGCGCAGACTCTCGCCGTACAGGTTGAAGGCGGCATAGGACGACGGCTCGTACACCGGCCCGGTCTCGATGCCGACGACGCCCGAGGCCAGGTGGAGCGCCCGCAAACATGCCGCGAGCGGCTCTCGCAACAGGTCGAGCGTGCCACGCGGCTCGAAGGGCGAGGCCGGCGCCATCACCTGCAGGTCGTCGGCCCAACCGGCTTCGGCCAGACCGCGCTCGTCTTCCGGAACGATCAGTCCGACCCCCCCGGCCCGGCTCGCGACCGCGACGGCCGTACCGACCACCGGCCAGTACCCCGAGAGGAGCAGCACGTTGGTGGGCAGTCCGCAGACGAGCGCCTCTATGCCGGCCCGCTCCATCTCCCGGCACACCAGGGCGACGCGCTCGTTCACGGCCGTCATCCTCGTGACGCGCCTGTGGAAACCGGCCGCCGCGCGTCACGTCCGAGCAGCCAGGCGGGATAAGCGAGCACGCATCCGCCGACCGTGCACAGCCCCGCGAGATCGAGCCAGTGGAGGCGCACCCCTCCCGGGTGAAGCTCCGGGAGCACGAGCCAGTACACGTCGAGATAGTGCAGCACCAGCAGGAGCGCGCCGACCTTCATCAGCCTGTCGGGTGCCCGCTTCACGCTCCGGAGCAGCAGCGCGAAGAAGGGAAGTGCGAACTGGCCCAGCAGCACGGCCAGCGCAAGCCATCCCCAGCTTCCGCGGAGGCGGGTGACGTACCAGCCCACCTCGCCGGGCACGTCCGCGATCCAGATGATGAGGAGTTGCGAGAACGCGACGTACGCCCAGAACACCACGAAGGTGAGGAGCAGATTCCCGAGTCTCTGGTAGTCCTCCGGGCCGGCCGACGCGCCCGTGAGTTGCGCCCGCGCGGCGCGAGGCGCGACCACCGCGAGCAGAGCCAGGGCTCCGAGGAAGCCGCCGGCGAAGAAGTAGACGCCGTAGATCGTGGAGAGCCATTCGGGAGAGAGCGACAGGAGCCAGTCGAACGCGGCGAAGGTGAGCGTGAGGCCGACCGCCGGAAGTGCTGCCGCGCTGAGAGCCCGGCTCCGCCGGTCGATTCGCTCCGCCGGAGCAGCGCCCGCCATCAGCGACCAGCGGTGGAGCAGCAGTCCGACGGCGATCCAGATCGCGAAATAGCACGCCGCTCTTCCGAGAAAGAACGCCGGGTCGAGCCAGAGCCGCCGCGCGCCCGTCTGGCCGGCCACGCGCGGATAGAGCGTCGAGAGCCCGAGCGCAATGGGAAGAAACAGTACGGCGAACGCCGGCGCCGACGCCGCGACCGCCTCGGCGGGCCGTCGAAAGCCGGTAAACCATTTCGCACCGGTAATGTTGCAGGTCATCACGAGCACCAGCGAGCCGAGCACGATGCCGAGCCCGGCCGCGTACGCTGCGAGGTACGACGTGAGTGCCTCCCGTGGATCGAGCAGCAGTCCGAGACCCAGGAGCACCAGCCCGGAAAGCGCGAGCGCGACGCCCATGACGACGGCGCTCCCGAGACCCGCCCCGCCCTGCCCGCTTCCACTCACCACGAGGCAACCTGCCCGTCCGGCGCTGCGGCCGCGAGCGAGTCGGTCAGCTCCTCCGGATCGGTCGGCGGGGTCCGCCGGAGCCGGCGCAACCAGGCGATCACCGCCCAGCGCTCCCTGTCCGTAAGCTGGGCGGCGTACGATGGCATGCGTCCGACGCCGTTGGCGATGATCGCGTAGAGGGTGGAGTCCGGAAGCGCGGCGATGGCCTCCGTGCGGAGCGGAGGAGGCCGAACCTCGGTCATGTTCTGCGCCACGACGCTGCCGCCGTAGCCGCCGGCGCCGTGACAGACGCCGCAGAAGATGCGGAAGCGCGAGCGGCCGAGAGCGAGCAGCTCCGGCGTCGCCGCAGCCGGCGCCGGACGGAGGACCACTTCGCGAGAGACCGTTCCCGGCGGCGGCGCCTGGAGGGCCTTCCCGTCACGAAAGAAGGCGCTGGCTTCCCAGGCGTCGTATCGCGGCTGCCGCTTCATGCGTTGGAGCGCCGCACTCCACCCGGGCTCCGCGCCGCCGCACCCGGCCAGGAGGAGAGCCCAGAGCGCCAGCCGCAGCGCCGTCATGTCCTATCCGCCAGCGTCACGATCCGGAGCGGGCGCAGGGTCTCGAGATCGCCGGTGACCTGATGGATCTCGAATCGGGAGTCGGATGCGTCCACCCCAACCCAGAACCGGTCCACCGAGGCCCGCTCGAAGCCATCGATCTCGAACGTCGGATGCCAGAGTGCCGGCAGCCCAAGCATTCCGAACAGGCCGAGAAAGGCCACCAGTGCCGCGATGAGCACCGTCGCCTCGAAGGTGGCCGGGATGAAGGCGAGGATGGCGTGCGCCGGCCGGCTGCCGATGTTCTGAGGGTAGTCCCAGACGTCGGCGTACCATTGAATGGCGTACCCCAGCAGACCGCCGGTCACCCCGCCGGCGAAGACCAGGCGCGGCAGCCGGGAGCGTCCGAGCCCGAGTCGCTCGTCCGTGCCGGCCACCGGATGGGGAGCATACGTCTCCAGCCGGCGGTACCCGCGACGCCGCAGCTCGTCGAGCGCATCGAGCATCGTCTCGGCGCTCGCGAACTCCGCGACCATGCCCGCCTTCATGGCGCCGCCGCCTCGCCGGGGCGGTGCCGCTGCATCTTGAGCTCGCTGATCGCCATCATCGGCACGAATCGGAGGAACAGGAGGAAGAGCAGGAAGAAGAACGCGATGCTCCCGAACAGGATGCTCCAGTCGACCCAGGTCGGGGCGTACAGGTGCCAGCTCGACGGGAGGAAGTCCCGGTTGAGCGAGGTCACGATGATGATGAAGCGCTCGGCCCACATTCCCGCGAGGATGAGCAACGAGGCCGCGAAGAGCACCGGCGGGCTGGTCCGAAGGCGACGCCACCAGAACAGCTGCGGCACGACGACGTTGGCCGCCAGCATCGCCCAGAAGATCGTCGCGTACGGCCCGAGCGGCCGCGCCACGAGATGGGTGTACCGCTCGTACCCGTTCCCGCCGTACCAGGCGGCGAACGTCTCGACGATGTAGCAGTAGATCAGCAGCCAGGCCATCGCCAGCAGCAGCCTGGCCATGTTATCGAGATGCCGCTCGGTGACGATGTCCTCGAGTCGGAACGCCCGCCGGATCGGTACGACGAGCAGCAGCACCATGGCAAACCCCGAGTAGATCGCGCCGACGACGAAGTAGGGCGGAAAGATCGTCGAGTGCCAGCCGGGGAGCTGGCTGATGGCGAAATCGAGACTCACGATGCTGTGGACCGAGATCACGAGCGGCGCCGCGAGACCCGCGAGCACGAGGTACGCCGCGCGATACTGGTGCCATTGCCGGCCCGAGCCTCGCCACCCGAGCGCGAAGATCCCGTAGATCCGGCGCCGGAGACGGCCCGGCGCCACGTCTCGCGCGGAGGCAAGGTCGGGCACGAGCCCCAGATACCAGAAGAGAAGGGACACCGTGAAGTACGTCGCCACGGCGGCGGCGTCCCAGGGCAACGCGCTCTTGAATTGCGGCCACACACCCATCCTGGACGGGTATGGGATCAGCCAGTAGAAGAACCAGGGGCGCCCGAGATGGAGGATCGGAAAGAGTCCGGCATTGACGAGGGCGAACAGCGTCATCGCCTCCGCAATCCGGTTGATCGAGGAACGCCACGGCTGATGGAAGAGCAGGAGAAAGGCGGAGATGAACGTGCCCGCGTGCCCGATGCCGATCCACCAGACGAAGTTGATGATGGCATAGGCCCAGGCGACCGGAATGTTGTTGCCCCACACGCCGATGCCCGTGGCGACCGTGTACGCGATGGCGGCCGCCAGCACCAGCGTGCCCGCGCCGGTGATGGCGAAGAGAGCCTTCCACGTCCGCGACGGCGTCCATGTGGGCGCCAGCAGCCGCTCGGTGAACGGCGCGGGTGCGCTACCCAGCGACGTGGTCACTCGGCAGCTCCGGGTTCGGATTGGTGATGTCGGACAGATACTGCACTCTCGGCTCGGTTCCGAGCTCGTGCAGCACCGCGTAGCGCCGGGGTTCAGCGCGACGCCGCGCGAGCTCCGACTGGCCATCGCTCAACGAGCCGAAGGCAATCGCGCGCGTGGGGCAGGCCTGCTGGCAGGCGGTGCGGACCTCGCCGGTTGTGTGGCCCTCGAGCTTCGCGGCGATCTGGGCCTCCCGGATCCGCTGCACGCAGAAGGTGCACTTCTCCATGACCCCGCGCCCGCGCACCGTCACGTCGGGGTTCTTCGCCATTCGCTCGGTTTCGGCGATCTCCGCGTTGTAATCGAACCAGTTGAAGCGGCGCACCTTGTAGGGACAGTTGTTGGAGCAGAAGCGGGTGCCGATGCAGCGGTTGTAGACCATCTCGTTGAGCCCGTCGGGGCTGTGGAGCGTCGCGCTGACCGGACACACGTACTCGCACGGGGCCTTCTCGCAGTGCTGGCAGAGCATCGGTTGCACGAGCACGGCGGGATCGGCGACGCTGCCGTTGAAGTACCTGTCGATCCTGAGCCAGTGCATCTCTCTCCCGTCGAGCACACCATCCCGGCCCACCACCGGAATGTTGTTCTCAGCCTGGCAGGCCACGACGCAGGCGCTGCAACCGGTGCATGTGGCAAGATCGATGACCATCGCCCATTGATCACCGGCGGCGGCCGAGGGCTGGTACAGGGAGAGGACGCGTCCACGCTCCCGGCGCGCGAAGTCCGGATCCTCCCGGTACTCATCGACCGTCGCCCGGAGGGCAATGGGCCGGCCTTCGAGGCGCCAGTGCGTCTGGGTCGAAGCGAGACGCTCGCGGAGCACCGATCCATCGGCTCCGCGCGCCACGGAGACCACGAGACCCGACCCGAATCGGGGCATGCGGTTGGCGAGCAACCGGTAGCCGTTCGCGCCGACGCCGGCGGCCACGGCTTCGTCGCCCGAACCGCGGCCGTAGCCCAGCCGAAGCGACACGGAATCGTTGCCCTGGCCGGGCAACACGAACGCGGGCACCCGGACCGTGCGCCCCCTATAGGCGAGGTCCACGACGTCTCCCGTGACCACGCCGAGCTGCGTGGCCCGCGCTGGACTCAGCAGCGCTGCGTTGCCCCAGGTCAGCTTGGTAATCGGGTCGGGAAGCTCCTGGAGCCAGGGATTGTTGCCGAACCTGCCGTCGTACACGGCGGGGCCCTGCTCGAGCACGATCTCCAGGCCGGCATCGGCTGCCGCCGGAGCCCGCGAGAGGGCCGACGCGACGGCACCCCACCGCCAGGCCGGCACGACGGGCAGCGCGGCGGTTCCCGCGATCACCCCTCGCTGGAGTGCGTCGTCCCAGGCCGTGCTGAAATCGCGGCCGCCCATCCGGTCACGCCACGACTCCCGCAGGAGATCGTGACCGTCGGCCGTACCACGGCCCAGCAGAGCGGCCAACAGCTCCGCCTCGGTTCTTCCGCCGTACAGACGACCGACGAGCGGCTGCACCAGGGACGAGGTGCCGTCGCAGGCTCGCCCATCGTCCCAGGCCTCCAGGTAGTGAAGCGCCGGAACAAAGCCATCGCAGACCCGCGCGGTCTCGTTCTCGTACAGACCGTGGTAGATCGTGGTGGGAACACGACGGAGTCCCGCCTGGAGACCGAGATCGGCGGGAGCCGTGTACAGCGGGTTGCCGCCCACGACGAGGAGGGCGCGCACGTCGCCGGCGTGCATGGCCGCGAGCAGGGACTCGAGCTCGTGGCTCGGCTCACCAGCCTGGTGGATCGGCGAGTGAATGTAGCGGACCGTTCCGCCCAGGTTGCCGAGCGCGGCGTTGAGCAGATGCGCGATGAGGTGAACACGTGCGGGCTGCCGCTCCCCGGCGATCACCACCGTTCGGCCTTCGTGGGCGACGAGGTCGCGAGCCAGGACATCGATCGCTTCGCGATGCGGAACCGCGGAAGTGCGAGCGTCGCCGAGGGCGGACGCGACATCGCCGGGGAGATGCTGCCGGCCCGGAGTCCCGGCCACGGCGGCGAGTATCGCTCGGGCCAGCGGCTCCACTTCGGCGGCACGCACTCGGAGCCGGTGGTCCGCGTGAGCTCCCGTGACGCTGAGCCCCGCCTCGACCACGTACAGGCGGTTCATCGCGTCGGTCGGAACCCTGATGCGGCGCCGATCCGCGAAGTCGCGAGCGTATCGGAGGCTGAAGGGCAGGCCGGACAGGAAGTCCGAGTCGAGCGCGAGCACGACGTCGGCGGAACGGAAATCGTAGAGCGGAACCAGCGCGCGACCGAAGGCGAGCATCGCCGCGCCGTCGGCCTCCAGGGCGTCGAATGGACTGTAGAAGTGGATCGTGGCCTCTGGGTAGCGCTCGCGCACGCGATCCATCATGCCGGCCAGCAGCGGCGAGGCGGACGGCTCCAGCAGAATCCGAAGTCCGGCGCCACGGGCGCCGACCGTGGGTCCGAGCTGCCCGGGCGACAATAGAGCAGCCACGGCATCCCAGCTCGCGACCGTCCGCCCGAGCCGCGGAACCCGCGCGCGCTGAGGATCGTACAACTGAAGAATGGACGCCTGCTCGTAGACTCCGGCCGCCCCCAGACTCGCCGGATGATCCGGGTTTCCTTCCACCTTGATCGGACGGCCGGCCTCGCTCTTCACCAGCAGTCCGGTGGCATACCCGCCCAGCGTCATCGCCGTGGCGTAGTGCCGTGCGACGCCGGGAGTGGATTCCGGCGGTTCGGACACATACGGAAGGATTCGCTCCCGGGGACGCTCGAGACAGCCGCCCATACCGGCCAGGGCCATGCTGGCGCCGAGCACTCGGACGAATGTCCGTCGGGTGATGCCGTCCGGCGCCTCGGCGCCAGGCGGGAACTCGCGGCCGAGCGTCGCACGAAACTCCTCCGTGTCGAGCAGCTCGTCGAGATCGCGCCACCAGCGCCGGGCATCGCCGCTCACGTCCCCTCCCTACCGGTGGCACGCGGTACAGTGGGTGGGCCGCGCGATCCGATACCGCTCCACCAGCTCGGGTCCGACCACGCTCTGGGGACGATCGGGACGCCAGCCCATGGCCGTGATGCGTTCCACGGGACGGACGTATCGTTCTGGTGCGCGGTGGCAGTCGAGACACCAGCGCATCGTGAGCGGTTGGGCCTGCTTCACCCGCGCCATCCGATCCACGCGACCGTGGCAGGTCTCGCATCCCACGCCCGTGCGCACGTGGATGGCATGGTTGAAGTAGACATAGTCCGGGACGGCATTGACTCGACGCCACGGAATCGGCCGGCCGGTGGCGAGGCTCCGGCGAACGGGGGCGAATGGCGGGGCGTCGCGCCAGACCTGGCTGTGGCACGGGATGCACGTGGAGGTGGATGGCATGCCGGCCGTGGCAGCGCGCTCCACGGAACTGTGGCAGTACCGGCAATCGATCCGGAGCCCGGTGACGTGAATCCGGTGGTCGAACGCGACCGGCTGCGCCGGCGTCGAGCCCTGTCCCGTGACGGGAGGCAGGCGCACCCACACCATGAGCGCGACGGGAATCGTGACCAGCGCCGCTGCGGCCAGGCCCAGCGCGATCCGGACGATTCGATTGCTTGCAGGAGAGAAGAGGGCGGGCATCGTCGTGCGGGAAGAGTCGGGCGGCTCAACGGAGCCGCTCGCGGCCCGCGGACAGCGCCGCCTTCACGGCCAAGCCGGCGGCCAGCCCCGCTCCAGCGGCAAAGGCCATGATCCTCAGCAGCTCTCCGCTCCGGGCCGGCTCGCTCGTAGCCACGGGCTCCGCCTCGTTCCCCGCGTCCGGAGCACCGTCATGCAGGGCCAGCTGTAGCACCTGCGCCAGGTGCAGCGCCTCCCGGCCGGTGCCGTGCGAGATCTGCTCGCGGCAGCTGAAGCCGTCCGCGACGAGGATCGTATCCCTGGAGGCGCGCCGCACTTCCGGCAGCAGGAGCCGTTCGCCACAGGCCCGGGACACCTCGTAGTGCTCGCCGGCCTCGAACCCGAACGCGCCTGCCATCCCGCAGCATCCCGATTCGGGGACCCGGATGTCCAGCTCCATCTCGCGCAACACTGCTTCCTCCGAGTCCAGACCCATGATGGACTTCTGGTGGCAGTGCCCATGGACCAGCGCCTGGCGGCGAAGCCGGGGGACCCGATACTGCGGTGCCTTCTCCCGGAGAAACTCGCTCAGCACGTAGGTCTGATCGTGCAGGCGCCGGGCGTCTTCGTGATTGGGAAGGAGGTTGACCAGCTCGTCCCGGAAGACCGCGGCGCAGCTCGGCTCGAGCACCACGAACGGCACGCCGGCCTGAATCTCCTCACGGAGCGTCTCCAGAATGCGACGGAGCCAGCGTTCCGCCATGTCCAGGAAGCCGTAGTCGTATAGAGGGCGGCCGCAGCAGAGATGGGCCACGGGAACCCTCACATCGAACCCGGCATGCTCCAGGACTTCGACCGCCGCGCGCGCCGTCTCCGGATGGAAGTAGTTGTTGAACGTGTCGGGCCAGAGCAGGACCGGCGGGCCCCCTCGATGCGTCGGCCGCCGCCGCCACCACGACTGGAAGGTCTCCGATGCGAAGCGCGGAGCCTCACGCTCGGGCGCCATCCCGGCCATCCATCTGGCGGCGCCGCCCAGCAGCGGGAGCCTGGTGGCCGCGTTCGCCAGGCGGGGCGCTCGTGAGGCGAGCCGTCCCCAGAGCGGAATCCAGCCGAAGGCGTATGCGCTCCTGGGACGCAGGCGACGATGGTAGTAATGGGAGAGGAACTCGGCCTTGTACGTGGCCATGTCGACGTTGACCGGGCAGTCGTGGCGACAGCCCTTGCAG
This sequence comes from uncultured Gemmatimonadales bacterium, assembly GCA_963722825.1. Classification (GTDB taxonomy): domain Bacteria; phylum Gemmatimonadota; class Gemmatimonadetes; order Gemmatimonadales; family GWC2-71-9; genus CAVVWJ01. Next base: position 1,087,102 of record CAVROI010000003.1, on the reverse strand, counting down.
GCGAGGCACAGGTCGAGCGCCTCCTTGACCGGCCGGCTCCGCCAACCGTCGGCCACGACTTCACCGTTCAGCATCTCCCACAGAAGCCGGGCCCGGCCTCTCGTCGAGTGCATCTCCTCGCGCGTGGCCATGTAGCTCGGGCACATGGTCCCGCCGCCCTCGCGCCGGCATTTCCCGACTCCGACGCAGCGCAACACCGCGCGGGAGAACGTTCCCCGATCGGCGGGGTAGTGGAAATGGGTCGTGATCTGGGGCGGATTGTAGTCGGAGCCGACCCGGAGATGCGAAGTGATCGGCGCGGGGTCCACGATTTTTCCCGGATTCATCTTCCAGTCCGGATCCCAGATCGCCTTGAACTCGCGGAACGCCTGCACCAGCTCCGAGCCGAACATCCGTGGAAGGAACTCGGCCCGCGACTGCCCGTCACCGTGCTCGCCGGAGAGCGAGCCGCCGTACCGGATGACCAGATCGACCGCGTCCTCGACGAACGACCGGTAGACTCGGATGCCTTCGGACGTGTTGAGGTCGAACCCGATCCGACAGTGGATGCATCCCTGGCCATAGTGGCCGTACAGCGACGGGTCGTATCCGTACCGGTGCATCAGCGCCTTCAGGTCGCGGAGGTAGGCGCCCACCTTGTCGGGCGGGACCGCGGAGTCCTCCCATCCCGGCCAGGTATCGGTGTGCCCGGGCACCCATGCCGTCGAGCCGAGGCCGTTCTCCCGGACCCGCCACAGCTTTTCCTCTTCATGGGGATCGTCGAACAGCCGCATCCGCGGTGCGTGCGATTCGCGACCGAGGGCATCCATGCATCGGTGCGCCTGCGCGTCGGCGGCCTCCTTGCTTTCGCCGCCGAACTCGGCCAGCAGCCACCCGCGGCCCGGGGGGAGCAGCTTGAGGTTGGCGCTCTCCTCGCCCTTGGCCTTGATCCACTCGACGAGCAGATCGTCCATGCCCTCGAGGGCGATCGGCTCGAAGGCCAGGATCTGCGCCAGATGGTCGCCGGTCGCGAAGACGTCGGGATAGCCGAGGATGAGCAGCGAACGAGCGGCCGGGGTGGGCACCAGGTGGAGCGTGGCCTCGAGAATGGTGACGCAGGTGCTCTCGCTGCCCACCAGCGCCCGGGCCACGTGGAACCCGCGCTCGGGCAGCAGCTCGTCCAGGTTGTAGCCGGAGATGCGGCGGGGAAGCGTGGGGAATCCCGCACGGATCCGGTCGGTGTAGCGGTCGCGCAGATCGCGCAGCCGGCGGTAGACGGCGCCGTGCGGCCCGCCGCCCCGGATCGCCTGCTCCAGTTCGTGCTCGCCGGTGGCCCCCACCGTGAGCCCCAGGCCCTGGTAGGTGAGCACGCTGAGCGCGTGCGTGTTATCGGACGTGCGGAGCCCCCGCCCGTACTTGCGGGCGAGGAGAGAGTGAATCCCACACGAATTGTTTCCCAGCATGCCGCCGAGCGTATTGTGAGAATGCGTGGCCGGATCGGGCGCGAAGGTCAGGTCGTGGGCCGCCGCGGCCTCCTGCAGACGGTCGAGCACGCAGCCCGGCTCCACCCGCGCCAGGCGACGGTCGGGATCGATCTCGAGGACCCGGTGGAGATGCTTCGAGAAATCCATCACCACGGCCACGTTGCAGCATTGGCCCGCCAGGCTGGTGCCGCCGCCGCGGGAGAGAACCGGCGCCCCGTGCTCGCGACACAGCGCCACCGTGTGGATCACATCGTCGACGTCCCGGGGAATGACCACGCCGATGGGCACCTGGCGGTAGTTCGACGCGTCGGTCGCGTACAGCGCCCGACTGCCATCGTCGAAGCGGACTTCCCCGCGAATCCTCTCCCGAAGCGCCCCCTCGAGGCTGCGCGCATCCAGGGGCGCGGGGGCGCGGACGGCGTCGTCCCGGCGCAGTCGCGCGAACCGACCGGACTCGTCGCGGCGCCGCAGTCGGACGAGGCTGTCCATCAGGCGACCCTCTCCGCGATCCGCTCCGCCGCCTCGTCATCCACGATCGGGAGGATGTGACCGCCGTAGCGAAGCACGGCGACGGACGCGTCCGCACCCTGGCGGTCCAACGCCATCCTCAAGGCTTCCTCGGCGGAGTCCGCATACCGAAAGCCGATCCGCTCCGCGTCCTTCCGCTTCACTCCCGGCGAGACCATGATGCAGTCGGTCTTGTCCACGATCTGGCAGATGTCGGCGAGCACGGCCAGTCCGACCAGATCGTCCACCCTGCCCGCCTGAACCATCGCGACGATCTCCGCGTGCGGCCGGTAGCCGATCTCGAGCAGGTTCGTGTGATTGGATGCCATGCCCTCGGGGTTGGGCGAGACCAGGATCAGCGATCCTCCGTCCTTCACCGCCATCGTGCCGGCGTACGGCCCCTTGGCCGACTGCCAGAAGTCTCTGTCGGCGGAATGGGAGTCGATGATCACGATGTCGGCGCGTGTGGGCATGTGGACGGCGTAAGCCTGCCGGGCGCATGTGCATCCCTCGCGATGTGCTGCGACGACGTCGCCGGTGAAGCACCCGACGATGCGGCGAGTGACGTCATACACCACGTTGACGATGTAGCGGAGCCCCGCCATCCGCGCCGCCTCCTCCATGCGGAGGCGCATCGGATTTTCCGGCACGCCCATCACCGTCTCCGACATGTGCATCGACGCTTCCCACTGGTTGCGTTCCATCATCTCGACGCCCGAGACGCCGGGAAACGCGATCTTCGCTCCGCCAGACAGGCCCTTGACCCGATGAGGCACGATGGATCCGATGCCGAGCACGAAATCGGCGTCCTTCAGCAGCCGGTTCGCGGTCACCGGCGTGCCGTCGCGGGTACGGCCGAAGTCGTGGAGGCTCGACCGGTCGAGATAGTGGTGCTCGTGCACCCGGTAGCGGCCGTGCAGCGGTCCGAGCTTCTCCCGGAGCTCGTCGGGGGTCATGGGGCGATGGGTGCCAGGAGCCTGCAGCAGGTCGATACGCTCGTCGGCGACGCCGGCTGCGTGCAGCTCGTCGAGCACGAGCGGGAGAATGCGGGCCACCGGCGTCATCCGGGTGCCGTCGTCGATCAGGATGAGCACCCTGTCGCCCCCGCGCACCGCGGCTCGCAGCCGGACCGCTCCGATGGGACGCTCGAAGCCCTGCCGTAGCACCTGGGACTCGTCCACCCCGATGGCAGCGGGGCCGAACACGCCCAGCAGGTTCGACTCGGGTACCTCGACGGGCTCGATGGCCTGGTATCCGGGATAGGGGAAGTCGATCCTCACCGTTCTGCCTTGCCGCCTCTCGTCATCCCCGGTGGGGCACGATGCCCTCCAGCAGGTCCCTGGCCGATTGCTTGATCATGTCCCATCCTCCCGAATCACCCTTGATGATGGCCTGGGCGTACGCCTTGGCCTGGTCGAACGTGATGTGGGGCGGGAGCGGCGGGATCTCCGGATCGGTGTGGGCCTCCACGACCACGGGCCGGGTGGCCGCGAGCGCCTCGTCCCAGCCGGGCCCGATGTCGTCCGGGGTCATCATTGTCACGCCTTCGAAGCCGAGCAGCTCGGCGTAGCGCGCGAAGGGGAAATCGGGCAGGGCCTGCGAGCCTTCGAACTTCGGATCGCCGGCGAAGGCGCGCTGCTCCCAGGTCACCTGGTTGAGATCGTGATTGTAGAGCACGAGAACGATGAGCCGCGGATCGGACCACTCGCGCCAGTACCGCTCGATGGTGACGAGGCCGTTGATGCCGTTCATCTGCATGGCCCCGTCGCCCACCATGGCGATGACCGGCCGGTCCGGATGCGCGAACTTGGCCGCGATGGCGTAGGGCACCGCCGGCCCCATCGTCGCCAGGCCGCCGGAAAGCGAGGCCATCATTCCGCTCCGCACCTTCACATCGCGGGCATACCAGTTGGCCGCCGAGCCCGAATCGCAGGTCAGAATGCAGCGGTCCGGCAGCCGCGGAGAGAGCTCCCAGAACACCCGCTGGGGATTGATGGGATTCCCGTCATTCATCGCGCGCGCCTCGAGCACCTTCCACCAGTCCGCCACCCAGCCTTCGATCCGCCCGCGCCATGACCGATCCGCCTTCCGCTTGAGCAGCGGATAGAGCGCCTGAAGCGTGTGCCTGCTGTCGCCGCAGAGGTTCACCTCCATCGGATACCGCAGGCCGAGCATCCGCGGCTTGATGTCGATCTGCACGCCGCGCGCCTGGTCCAGCTTCGGGAGGAACTCGGAGTAGGGAAAGCTGCTGCCCACCATGAGGAGCGTGTCGCATTCCATCATCATGTCCCAGCTCGGCTTGGTGCCAAGCAGTCCGATGGATCCGGTGACGTAGGGCAGATCGTCGGGGAGCACCGCCTTGCCGAGGAGGGCCTTCGCCACGCCGGCGCCGAGGACATCGGCCACCTCCGCGACCTCGTCGGACGCGCCCAGGGCGCCCGCGCCGACGAGCATTGCGACCCGCTCGCCCTGGTTGAGGATGCTGGCGGCGCGCAGGAGATCGTCCTCCATCGGGATCACCAGCGGCCGGGAATACCCGATGCCGCTGAAGGAGGCGCCGTGCCGCCGCGGTGGCTGCTCGACCGCCTCCATTTCCTGAACGTCGTTCGGCAGGATGATGCAGGTGACAGTACGCTCGGCCATCGCGATGCGCATCGAGCGGTCCACCAGATGGCGAATCTGCCCGGGCGTGGATGCCATCGCGACGTACTGGCGGGCCACGTCCTTGAAGAGCGCAATCAGGTCCACCTCCTGCTGGAAGTCGGCGCCGAGGCCGATCGTGGCCTGCTGCCCCACGATGGCGAGCACGGGCTGGTGATCCATCAGCGCGTCGTAGAGTCCGTTCAGCAGGTGAATGGCCCCGGGACCGGAGGTCGCCATACACACGCCGACCTCGCCGGTGAACTTCGCATGGGCGCAGGCCATGAACGCGGCCAGCTCCTCGTGCCGGGCCTGGACGAAGTCGATGCGGTCGCTGGCCCGGTCCAGCGCTCCGACCACGCCGTTGATGCCGTCGCCCGGATAGCCGTAGATGCGCCGGACGCCCCACTGATGGAGGCGATCGACGAGGAAATCGCTCGCGGTGCGGCTCATGTCGCCACGCTCCTTCTCAGATATGCGCCGATGCCGATGCCCAGCGCCCCAGCCAGCGCGAGCGCCCAGCGATGGGTCGACGCGATCAACTGGTAGCTCCGGTCATGGGCTCGCGCATCGAAGACGCCGTGGGCCGCTTGGTCGCCCGCGACCGGCTCCCAGAGATTATCTGGACGATCGGGGTCCTCCGGCTCAGCGGTCTGTTGGGACTGGAAACCCGTGCGGGCCAGATATCGATCCAGGAGGCGGGGAGCGATCCGGTTGCCCGCGATCGCCTTGGCGGTGGACCAGCCGACGTACAGTTCCTGCCGCGCGTGAGTCGCGGCGTACAGGATCGCCTCGGCGGCCACCTCGGGCTGGAAGATCGGCGGCACCGGCTGCGCCTTGCGCGGCATCCGGCTCTTGCTCCAGCGGAACTGCGGGGTGTTGAGCGCCGGCATCTGGACCATCGTCACGCGCACGCGGCTACCGTCGTGCAGCAGCTCGGTGCGAAGCGATTCGGTGAAGCCCTGCACGGCGTGCTTCGCGGCGCAGTAGGCCGACTGAAGCGGGATGCCGCGGTATGCCAACGCGGACCCGACCTGCACGATCACGCCGCGGTCGCGCCCGAGCATGCGTTTCAGCGCGGCGAGCGTGCCGTAGACATAACCGAGGTAGGTCACCTCCGTCACTCGCCGGTACTCCTCCGCGCGCATCTCCCGTACCGGTGAAAACACCGAGACCATCGCGTTGTTCACCCAGACGTCGATCGGCCCGAGGCGCTGCTCGATCGCACCGGCCGATGCATCCACGGCCTCGGCCTCGGCGACATCTATCGGGACCACCATGGCCTCGGCGCCGAGGCCCTCCACCTCGCGGCGGGTCTGCTCCAGCCGTTCCCGGCTCCGCGCGAGCAGCGCGAGACGCGCCCCCGGGCGCGCAAAGGCCCGAACGGTGGCGCGGCCGACGCCCGCCGATGCGCCGGTCACGACGATGGTCATGGGAGATGCCCCACCGGCAGCGTCAGGCCACCGCCGGGCTCCACCGTGATGGCGAGCGCGCCCTCGAGATCGAGCGTGCGCACCGCGACGTCCCCGCCGTGAGATCGCTCGAAGCGGAGATCCACTGTCGCCTGACCGACTCGAAGACCGCGCAGCTCCAGATAGTCGGCGAACGACGGGAGCGAGGGCCGGACGATGCGAAGCCGCCGGCCGAAGGCGTCCGGCTGCACGCCGAGGAGGTTCATGAGGAGGAACGGGACCGCGCCCGACGACCACGCCTGCGGGTGGCAGGCGACCGGATAGCGGATCGGCTCGTCGTAGTCCCGCTCGGAGAAGCCGGTGAACAGCTCCGGCAAGCGGTAGTGCTCGAAATGCATCGCCGCCTTGACCATCCCGTCAAAGACCCGGAGGACCGCGTTCTCGTAGCCGTACCACTTGAACCCGGCGGCGATGAGCGAATTATCGTGGGGCCAGACGGTGCCGAGATGGTACCCCACGGGGTTGTATCCGCGCTCGGATGCCGACAGGCTACGGATCCCCCAGCCGCTGAACATGTCGTCGGCCATCAGGCGCGACGCCGTGAGGTCCGCCTTCTCGCGGTCAGCGATGCCCGACCAGAGCAGATGACCGGCGTTCGACGACACGACGGCCAGCGGACGCTTGTCCGCCTCGATCGCCAGCGCGTAGCAGCCGATCTCAGGCAACCAGAAGTCGCGGTTGACGGCGGCGCGGAGCCGCGCGGCCTCCCGCTCGAGACGGTCGGCCTTTTCGGCGTGGCCGGCGCGACGCCAGAGATCGGCGATGCCCAGCTTGGCGGCGTACACGTACCCCTGCACTTCCACCAGCGCGATCGGCGGCGTGGCGACTCGGCCGCCCGGGTCGATGATCGCGTCTCCCGAATCCTTCCATCCCTGATTGATCAGTCCGTGTTCGCTGCTGCTCCGGTATTCCACGTACCCGTCGCCATCCGAATCGCCGTAGCGGTCGATCCACTCGAGGGCGCGCTCGACGTTCGCCTCCAGCTCCTGGAAGAGAGAGAGGCTGCCGGTCCAGGAGGCGTGATGGGCGAGGAGGATGAGGAACAGCGGCGTTGCGTCTACCGTGCCGTAATAGGGACTGTGAGGAATCTCGCCGGCGCGAGCGAGCTCGCCGGTCCGAAGCTCGTGCAGGATCTTCCCCGGCTGCTCGTCGCGCCAGTCGTCCATCCGGTCGCCCTGGAGCGACGCGAGAAGCCTGAGCGTGCTCTCGGCGGGCGTTGTGTCGTAGGGCAGCATCTGCAGCGCGGATATGATGCTGTCGCGCCCGAAGAGCGCGGCGAACCAGGGGATGCCGGCCGCAAAGAACTCCCGGTTGCCGACGTAGCTCGCCAGCAGATGCAGGTCTCCGAACGAGCGCTCGAGGATTTCGTCGAGGAGCACGCTGTCCGAGCGCACTTCGGTGTGGTGACGCTCCGGTACGTCGGGAGAGACGATGGCGGCACCGCGTGCCGGGGCCTCCTCGTTCTCGGCGGAGCTCTCGAGGACGACGAAGCGCAGCGACAAGGCCGCTCGCTCGCGCGGCCCCAGGGAGAGGCGGATCCTGGCGGCGGCATCGCCGGTGGGTTCGGCGTCCGGGGGCAAGGCGATCGTGAGGCCGCGAAGCCGCCGATCTCGCCCTCGACGACGGAACGTCAGCGTTCGATCGCGCCACTCCGGCGCATCCCGGCGCTCGTCCGAGTCGGCCGGAAGCAGGCCGCGCACCTCGTACAGGTCCTCCAGCAGAGCGTCGAAGCGGAACTCGAGGCTCAGCGACACCGGCTCGCGGCACCAGCTCTGGATGGTGAACTCGTCCTCCATGGCCGGCTCGTGCCTGGAGAGGCGATGCTCCCACCTGACGCTCAAGCCCTCCTTCTGGAGCGTTCTGCCATCGGGCATTCGAAGATCGGGATTGGTCAGCTCGAAGGCGGCCCGGTTGCCCGGTGCAGCGGTGCAGCCCAGCGCGACGAGCTGCTCCCCGTGAAGAGTGATCTCGTACAGCCGAAGGAGCCTACAGTCGTGGTAATACAGGCCGAAACCGTGCTCGGTCCCGTTGGGTACGCTCCCATCGCTCCTGGTCAGAAGAAAGAGGTCGCCGTCCTTGATGACGACCGCCTCGGCGATGGACGTGGTGACGGATGGTGTGCCATGAGTCAGGACCCGCTGCTTCCGCTCTTCCTTCGAACCCTTGGAGGGCGATGCCGTGCTCGAGGCGGGGGCGTATCTGCTCTTCACCTGCACCACTGGACACACCTCCTGCGATTGCGAACCGGAGCGGAGAAAACGTGGGCTTTCCTTACATAGAGGTCTCCAATGGCGTTCACCGTGACCCAGGTCACGACACGAGCGCGCGCGGGTTGGTCCGGAACATGAACGAGTACAACACGAGGGTGTTCTGGAAGACGTAGTCCTCCTTTCCGAAGTCGAGAAATCCCACGGGAGCTCCAGTTCGAGCGGTCGTTGGATGCATATGCGAGTCAGCGCGGATATACATTGCGACGATGTCAGCCGGGACACCGCGAATGCGTGCCACCCATCCTTCGACGAAACAATGGCTGTCCCATTCACGCCACGTCCGTGGACTCCTCTGTACGGCCCTCATGCTCAGTCTGTCCGCCTTGGCCGCCGCCTGCAAGGCGCAGAAGCCCATGCTGAGCGAGCGGTCGCGGCGCAGACAGTCGCGGGGACGGTCGTCGTGCCGCTCGAGATCGCCGTGCAGTAGGCTGCTGGAGAGGAGAGGTTGGGCGAGTCGTGTCCAGGCACCCCTCCGAAGGATCAAGGCCGGGACGCGCTTCTTGCCTCTTCAGTGGGGGTCAACTCCGCACGCGCTGCCTGACGCCCGGCGCATCAGCGGCAAGCGACTTGCTCGCAGCGCAACGCGGTGACGTAGAAGTTCTCGTCCACCACCACATCGGCACCCGGCGGCGACGGTACGGTCAGCCGCTGCCATTCCTCCGTCGGCCGGAGCCACCGCCTCCCCAGCCCCGGGATCTGGACCCGCACCGGCATCCTGAACCCCGCCACCACGTCGGCCCAGCGATAGGACAGGGCGCCACGCTCCACCCGATACTCGAGCTCCGGCACCTTGGTGGTCGTGAGGTACTGGGCGAAGACCCGGTGCAGGTCGAGCCCCGACTCGCGGCCGAGGTACTCCTCGATCTCGGCGCCCGTCACCGTCCGGTGGCGGAATGTGCGGGAGAGCCCGCGCAGGATCTCACGCCACTTGGCGTCGTCGTCTACCAATTGGCGGATCGTGTGGAGGACGTTGGCGCCCTTCATGTACATGTCGGAGTTGTACCATCCGGCGACGCCACGGGGGCCGACGATCGGACCGGTGTTCCGTATGCCCTTGCGAAGCCCGATGATGTAGGCGGCTCCGGCGGTGGGGCCCTTCTGGCATTCGACGTAGACGCCCTCGGCATAGGTGGCGAAGGACTCGTGGACCCAGAGGTCGCCCGGCTCCCGCGTCGAGATGCTGTTGCCGAACCACTCGTGGGCGCTCTCGTGGATGACGATGTAGTCCCAGTCGAGCCCCAAGCCCGTGCCCGACAGGTCGCGGCCGCGGTAGCCCGGGAGGAACTGGTTGCCGTAGGCGATGCCGCTCTGATGCTCCATGCCGAGGTAGGGCGTCTCGACCAGCTTGTAGCCGTCGGCATACCACGGGTAGGGACCGAACCAGCGCTCGAAGCAGGCCATCATCGGCGTGGCCTGCTTCCATTGGACCCTGGCCGTGTCGATGTGGGCCGCGAGCGGCCAGAAGTCGAGCGACAGCCGGCCCGCTTCTCCCTGGAGTGTGTCGGCGAAGTGCCCGTACCGTCCCGCATTGATGGCGACGCCATAGGAATTGATCGGCCCGGTGACGAACCACTCATAGGTGGTCGTGCCGTCGGCGTTGTGGATCCTTCTGCGGAGGCGTCCATTCGAGACCTCGATCAATGGATCGGGCACCGTCACCGCGATGCGCTGGCTGTCGGGCTCGTCGCCCAGGTAGTCCTTGAGAGGCCACCAGATGCTGGCGCCCGGCAGCTCGTCCGAGGTCGCGAACCAGGGCGCGCCGAGACTGTCCCGCGCCCAGATGACGCCGTTGCTGCGCCCAGGCCGTCCACGCCCCGGCTGCCCGTGGTAGTAGGCCGTCACGGTTCGGCTGCCTTCGCTCAGCCGGGCAGGCAGCGTCACGAACCAGGCGTCGGCCTCGCGACGCGTCTCGAGCCGTCGCCCATCCTGCATCACGCTGTCGAGCGCCAGCGGAGCCTGCAGATCGAGCTGCATCGTCTGCCCGGGTCGCACAACCCGAAACGTGATGCCGTTCCAGCCGCGGAAGCTGCTGTCGGCCGGGTTCACCCGCACGTGAAGGTCGTAGAACGTGACGTCCCACCACGAGCGGATGGGATTCTCGGCGCCGCGCACGCTGTCGGCGTGGGTAGGGATGGCGGCGTCTCGGCCCTGAGCGAGGGCCGTACCGGTGGCCCAGAGCAGGACCGAGAGGAGGCGAGCGGGAGAGCGCATCGGGTGAGTGAACTTCCGGATCAGTGGGTGGGATGGATGCGTGGCCCGTCGCAGGCGGGCAAGAAGATCGCGGCTATTGGCAGCCGGACACTCCGTCGCGACCTGTTGGGGTAGCGGCGAGAAGGTACCCAACGAAGCACTCGAGAGTATTGCGCCGGAAAGACGGGATCTCGTCTGTGCCCTCTGTGCGCGCCGCGCTCTGAGGCAGGCCGCTATCCCCGAACCCGCTTGATCTCTTCCGTGAGCCGTGGCACGATCTCGAACAGATCGCCCACGATCCCGTAGTCGGCCACCTTGAAGATCGGCGCGTCCTTGTCCTTGTTGATCGCCACGATGGTCTTGGAGGTCCGCATGCCGGCCAGATGCTGGATGGCGCCCGAGATGCCGACCGCGATGTAGAGGTCGGGACTCACCAGCCTCCCGGTCTGGCCGATCTGATCGGTCGGCGGCCGCCAGCCGTCGTCGGTAACGGCGCGCGTCGCGCCGACCGCCGCGTTTCCGATCGCCTCGGCGAGATCTTCCACCAGCTTGAAATTCTCCGCGGCCCGGAGACCCCGACCGCCGCTCACGATCACCGGCGCCTCGCCGAGATCGACCTTGGCCGCGCCGCCCGTCGTGAGCTCGGTAACCATCACCCGCGCGGAGGCTGGATCCATGGCCGGCTGGGCCGATTCGACGCGCGCGGGCCGTGAAGATTCAGCGGGCGTGATCGCGCCTGGGCGCACCGAGACCAGTGCGGGTTGCCCGGTGAGGCGGAGCGTGATGATGATCTTGCCGGTGTAGCCCGGGTGCCTGGCGATCACCGCGTCGCCCGCGATCTCGAAACCGGTAACGTCGGACGCGAGACCGGCGCCGAGCTTCGCGGCGACCCGCGGCGCGAGATCGCGCCCCTCGACCGAGGCGGAGAAGAACGCCGCCCGATACCCGCCCGACTTGATCCGCTCGGCGGCGGTGGCGGCGTAGACCTCCGGGCTGTATCGCTCGAGCGCCGCGTGCTCCACCACGATCACGACGTCGGCGCCGTGGCGTCCCAGTTCGGCGGCACGGCCACCGATGCCCGGTGGGCCGATCAGGAGCGCGTGGACCTCGCCGCCACCCGACGCATCGGCCGCCTTCCGGGCGGCGGTCACCGCCTCCAGCGCCACCTTGCGGAGAGCACCGCCCCGCGATTCCGCGAACGCAAAGCACGTCGCCATCAGAGCACCTTCGCTTCGTCGTGGAGCAGCCGCACCAGCTCGGGGACGGCATCGGCTCCCTCGCCGATGATCCGACCCGCGGGACGCTCGGGCGGAAGCGCGAGGGACTCGATCGTCAGACGCGCCCCACCCAGTTGCGCCGGCTTCACGTCCAGCGGCTTCTTCTTGGCCGCCATGATGCCCTTGAGCGACGCAAGCCGCGGCCGGGCGATGCCTTCGTCGATCGTGAGGACGGCGGGGAGAGGGAAGGTCACCGTTTCCGCCGCGCCTTCGAGGTCGCGGCGCGCGGTGCCCTTGGTGCCGGCAATCTCGAGATGGGAGATCGAGGTGACGCACGGGAGATCGAGCAGTTCGGCCGTCATCGGTCCGACGGTGCCGCTCGCGGTGTCGGTGGCCATGCGGCCGAAGAGAATGAGATCGTAACCTGCACCCTGCAGCTCGGCGGCGAGCGCGCGGGCGATGGCCAGGCCATCGACCGGGACAGCGTCGGCCTTGAGCTGCACGGCCCGGGTCGCGCCCATGGCGAGGCCCTTCCGGAGCATCTCCTGCACGCTGTCGGGCCCGAGCGTAACCACGACCACCTCGCCCGGCCCCTGTTTCTCTGCCAGTTGCAGGGCGACTTCGAGGGCGTACCCGTCGAAGTCCCCCATTTCGAACTTGAGGCCGCTCTGGTCGAGTGATGTCTTGTCGGCGGCGATGGAGAAGCGCAGCTCCATGTCCGGCACGCGCTTGATGCACACGGCGATCTTCACCTACGCACTCCAGTCAGAGTCCGCGGCAAAGCTAGCAGAGGATGGGAGGGACGGAAAGACGGAAGGACCCCACCGCCCGACCGTTCCGTCCTCTTACTCCCCGGCCTTCCCCCCCAGTGTCGTCCGCACCACCAGCCGGAACCCCCGCCGATGATTGGGTGTCAGGAAGCGCTCGACGGCAGGCCCAGCCGGATTCCCCTGGTTGATGTTGAAGGTTCCGAAGATGGCGCTCTCGTTCTGAAAGAGATTCGTGACGATGCCGTTGATCTCCCAGCGGCCGAACTCCACTCCCACTCGGGCGTCGGCCACGAAATAGCCGTCGAGCGGGTCGGTGACATTGGCCTCGTCGCCCCGGAGGTACTGCTTGCCGATGTACCGTCCGTCCGCGCCGAGCGAAACGTATTCCCCGACCTTCACCAGCGCGCCGAGCTTGATCTCGTGATCGGGCACGAGCGGAAAGCGCGAGCCGGGAACAACCTGATTGCCGGTCGGAAAGGGATTCACGACGTCCGAGTCGTCCGCCGATCGGATGCTGAAAATGTCGGCGTTGCTCTGGTAGGTGGCCCGAGTGAAGGCGTAGTTGACATAGAACGAGTGGCCGGCGGGAAACTGGTAGGCCGCGCTCAGCTCGACTCCCGCGCGCCGGGTCTTGTCGAGGTTCACGAAGAACCCGTCGATGGTGCTCCCGGCTGGGGCGTCCTCGTCGCCGAACGGGCTCAGGAAGATGTCGTTCTTGACGCTCGTGTAATACACCGAGCCGGACAACGAGTAGCGATCGCCGGCATACCGGAAGCCGCCCTCGAGTGTGCTCGCCTTGACCGGCTCGAGCGGCGGGTCGTCGCCAAGCGCGAAGGGAAGCGGACACGGTGTCTCCGGATCGGCGCACGCGTTCTCGATCACCGCCGGCGCGCGGAACGCCTGGCCCCACGAGGCGAAGACCGACGCGCCGGGAGCCACCTCGACGCTCGCGCCGACCCGTGGGTTGAGGCGCTTGTAGACGCCCACGGTGTCGAGCGAAGGGTCCACCAGGTTCTCGAACGGAATCCGCACGTAATCGAAGCGTGCGCCGGCGGAAAGCGTGGCCTTGCCCACGATGAGGTCGGCGGCGCCGAAGGGGGCGATGTCCCAGAGCGGGCTCCGTGCCTGGGTCGTCTGCACCCGCTCCCCGCTGAACTTGGTCGAGTCGGCGAAGATGTCGATCTTGACCCGCGTCACCTCGCCGTCCACCCCGCCGCGCAGACTGAGCGAAGTCCGATCGTTGATCACCGTGGTCCAGCGGTAGTCCGCCGTATACCCGAAGCTGGTGTTATAGCTGATCCCGAATGCGTCCGGATCGTCTTCCTGATTGACGTTGAACCGCTCGGCGCGGTGGCGCCGGAAGTACACCGTCGCCGAGGCGCGACCCAGGCCGAACTGCTTGTACGCCTGCACCGATCCCTGGTAGGCCCAGAGGTTCTCGAAATCGCCCGTGGTCAGGTTGGAATCGGCGTTGGTCCGGAAGATCGACTCGGGAAGCGAGCCCGCCGGCTCGGCGCGGTCGCGGGAATAGAAGCCCTGAACGCGGACGCCGCCCGTCTCACCCAGCTTTCCCAGGTTGACGAACCCCTGGTATCCCTCTTCGCCCGTGTCCTGCCGCCAGCCGTCTTCCCGGTTGTAGTTGCCGCCGACGTACCAGTCCACTCCCTTCGGCGTGAGCCCCGAGACGTGTGCCTCACCGCGAGCGGCGCCGAAACTTCCCCCGGACAGCTCGATGGTGCCTGACGCAGGGCCGGTGCCGCGCGCCGTCACGAGGTTGATGGCACCGCCCAGCGCGTTGCGGCCCAGGAGCGACCCGTTGCCCGACAGGATCTCGATCCGGTTGATGTGGTCCATGGGCAGCAGATCGAAGTTGACCTGCGACGCCTCGGGCTCGTTCATGCGTACGCCGTCGAGGAACACGGCGACGCCCTGTGGCAGCCCCACCACCGGCGAGGAATAGAACCCTCGGCTCGAGAGGTTGAGCTTGTACGGGCTGCCGAGATCGTCGTAGGTGGAGAACCCGGCGACGGTCTTCACCGCATCCGAGAGAATCCGGGGCTCGTAGGCGTCCACCTGCGCGGCGTCCAGCGTCGTGACCCTGGCCGGGACGCCGGAGCCGACCGTCGGGCCCGCGGCGGGTGCGATGCTGCCCACCACCTCGATGGGTGGAAGCTCGTGGGCCGTCGAATCGACCCGCGTGGTGTCGCGCTGCTGGGCGGGGAGGGTCGAGGCGCAGAGGACGCAGAGGACGCAGAGGACGCAGGTGCTCTGCCTTCCTCTGTACGTCTGCGTCTTCTGCGCCCTGGGCGTCCTCTGCGTCCTCTGCGTCCTCTGCGTCCTCTGCCTCATCGTAGCCCGCGACGGCGACGCTCGTAGATGGCGGCCATCATGACGCGGTCGGGGGGAACGCCGATCACGAGCAGCTCGTCATCGTTGGGGCCCCCGCCGTCGACGTCGAGACCACGTTGAAGAAGGTCTCGGCCGTCAGGTCCTCGGCCACGTCCACCAGAGGAACGTGGAAGCGGAAGCAGTCGTACACAGCCGTCCTATAGGCCTCAAACCATTCACGGCAAGAGCCTTCCGGCGCGGCAAGGAGGCCAGGAGCGGGAGGGATCTCGGGATTGTGCACGGGGGAAGGGTGGTTCACGATAAGTAGATACGCAACAAGTCCGGCGGCGTCACATCGGGCCGAAGAGGACGGAAACGACGACGTGCCCGTCCTCTCAGAACGCGGCCAGGCCGGTAATCGCCTGACCCACGATCAGCGAGTGCATGTCGTGGGTTCCCTCGTAGGTATACACCGACTCGAGGTTGGCCATGTGCCGCATGGAGTGGTACTCGGCGAGGATGCCGTTGGCGCCGAGCAGACGTCGGGCCTCGCGGGCGCAGTCGCATGCCATGTTCACGTTGTTCCGCTTGCACAGCGACACCTGATCCGGCGTCATGGTGCCGGCGTCCTTGAGCCGTCCGAGCTGGAGCGTCATGAACTGCGCCTTGGTGATCTCCGCGAGCATCTCGACCAGGCGGACCTGCTGGATCTGGGTGCCGGCGATCGGCTTGTCGAACATCACCCGCTGCTGCGCATAGCGGAGCGCTTCGTCGTAGCACGCCATCGCCGCACCGATGGCGCCCCACGAGATGCCGTAGCGGGCCTGGGTCAGGCACATGAGCGGGCTCTTGAGACCGCCCGACTTGGGGAGAATTGCGTCCTTCGGAAGGTGGACGTCCGCAAGATGGATCTCACTCGTGTCGCTGGCGCGGAGCGAGAGCTTGCCCTTCTGGTCCTTGGCCGCGTAGCCCTTCGTGTTCGTCGGAACGATGAACCCGCGGATCGACTTCGCGTCGTCCACGCCGCCGGTCTTTGCCCAGACAATGGAAACCGTCGCCTGGGAGCCGTTCGTGATCCACATCTTGGTGCCGTTCAACAACCAGCCGTCTCTTGTTTCCCGCGCCGTGGTGATCATGCCGCCAGGATTGGAGCCGAAATCCGGCTCGGTCAGGCCGAAGCAGCCGATCTCGTGACCCGCGGCCAGCCGCGGCAGCCAGTGCTTCTTCTGCTCGTCCGAACCGAAGGCAAAGATCGGATACATCACCAGCGCGCCCTGCACCGAGGCAAAGCTGCGGATCCCGCTGTCGCCCCGTTCCAGCTCCTGCATGATGAGGCCGTAAGCCACGTTGTTGAGGCCGGCGCAGCCGTACTCCTCGGGAAGGTTGGCCCCGAACAGCCCGAGCTCGGCCATTCCCGGAATCAGCTGCTTGGGGAATTTGCCCTCGACGTAGGCCTCGCCGATGACGGGGATGAGCTGCTCGTCCACCCAGGTCCGGACGGTTTCGCGCACGGCACGCTCCTCCTCGGACAGGAGCGAATCGAGATTGAGGAAGTCGACGCCGGCGAACTGGGATGTCGAGACAGCGGTAGCCATGGAACCCTCGCGCGGGGTGCGGGTTGAGGCCGGTAAGATAGCCGGGGAAGTATCGCTTGGGCAGGCGTTTGCGGGTCCCTGGTGAGCAGTCTCACGGCCCGCGAGCAGGCGATTGCTTACCTTGGTTTCGCTCCCACAACTGCCGAGGCAAGTATATGTATCTGTACACGTTACAGAGCCGTATCGTAGTCCTTGGAGTGGTGTTCGCGTGCGCCGGGCTGCCGTCGCGAGCGGACGCGCAGCGGCCGGATGGAAGTGTGATCGTCTACCTCGATCCCATGACGACCGCCGGTGTTGGTGGGACGGTCAATCTCGCTCCCAAGGGGGAGGCCACCAACTTCGAAGTGACCCTGAATCCCGGTGAGTCGAGCGATGCGCAAGAGGAGTACAAGGTGCGAGTCGTCCAGGGGAGCTGCGCGACGCCGGGCCGTGTCGTCGAGGACCTCGACGACGTGCCGGCCAACGGGAAGGCGAAGCGGGAGAACGGAAACCTTCGCCTGTCGGACGTCCGGGGCGGCCACGTCATTCAAGTCGCCGGCGGAAAAGAAGTAGTGGCCTGCGGGATAATCCCGGCCGCGCGCTAGCGGCGGTCGGTTCTTGCTCGGCGCTTGGTCGCGTGCGCGACCGGGCATCGTTACCGGCTCACGGTGGCCAGCATCGGGCGGCGAAGGGCCAGGGGCCCCGCCGGGAGCGCAAGCCCGGCATTGCCGATGCTTTTCTTCCCGTGAAGCTCCAAGCGTGATGCCTGTATTTAGCTGCCGAACGTGTCGCAGTCCTCGGGGCGGCCGCTCTGAAAGCCCCGCTTGAACCAGCTCATGCGCTGCGCCGCGGTCCCGTGAGTGAACGACTCGGGATGCACTCCTTCACCACTCGCGGCCTGGATGCGATCGTCACCCACGGCCGCGGCGGCGTTGAGGCCTTCCTCGACGTCGCCCTCCTCCAGGATGTTCCGCTGTTGCGTCGACCGGCCCCACACCCCGGCATAGCAATCGGCCTGAAGCTCCATCCGGACCGAGAGGTCGTTGGCTCGTCCCGGCTCCTGCTGCTGCGCCCGCCTCACCTTCGTTTCGGTGCCGAGGAGACGCTGGATGTGGTGGCCGATCTCGTGCGCGATGACGTACGCCTGAGCGAAGTCTCCCGCCGCGCCGAAGCGATCGCGCAGCTCGTCGTAGAAACCAAGATCGATATAGACGCGGCTGTCGCCGGGGCAGTAGAAGGGCCCCGCCGCCGCCTGGCCGACGCCGCACGCGGTCTGGGTGGCGTCGCGGAAGAGCACGAGCTTGGCGCGATCGTATTGCCGGCCGCGGTCGGCGAGGAGCTTGGTCCACGTATCCTGGGTGTCGTTGAGGACGAAGGTGACGAACTGCTGGCGCTCGTTCTCTTCGGGTGTGGTCTCGACCGGTCCGGCCGGCGCGGCCCCAGTCGGGTCGTCTCCCGCCCCGCCGGCCCCGACCAGCGAGAAGAAGTCGCGCTTGAAGATGAGACTCAGGATGAGCAGCACGACGAACCCGCCAAGCCCCATCCGCATTCCTCCGCCGAACCGGCCACCCTGGCCACGGCGGTCTTCCACGTCGGAGGTCGAGCCTCCCGGTGTCCAGCGCATGATGGCCTCCCCGGTATTCATCCAATCTATATCGCGGACCTAGACCGCGAAGGCGACGCCCCGCTTGGCGCGCGGGAGCACGCCTACCGCCCGAGCCTTTTCACGAAAGGTGCGACCGTGGTCCACCCGCAGACCGCTCTCGGCCTGCCACTGATGCACCATCTCGTGCAGCATGGTGTGCTCCACTTCCGGCCAGGGGTGGCGCGTGAGATGACGCCGGCTGATGGCGATCTCGATCGGCCGCCCGGTGCGGAGGTCCACGCTCACTTCGCCGAGGCGGCTGCGCATGCGGCCCGAGATCCGGAGCGGCAGCGGCTCCAGGGTGCCGCCGAAGTGGGCGGCGTTGAGCATCATGTGGAGTTGCTCCAATCGATGGAGCAGCAGGAGGTCGCCCGGCCGAGGGCGATCGGCGCGCAGGACTGCGGGCCGAGACGGGGAATGCTGCTCGACGGGAAACCCCAGGAACTCGCGCTCCGCGAGCCGGCGCAGCGCGCGCGGGACGCGCGGATTGAGAAATCGGATGATGGCACGCAGCACCCGGTCGGGCGCCGCCGCGTATCCGCGGTGCAGTCGCAATACGCGCCGCGCGCTCAGGCTCACCATCACGGTCCGGTTGGTGTGCACCGAAATGCGCTCGATGTCGCGAAGACCGAGCAGGGACAGCCGCTGCGCGAGGAGCTCGTCCATGCTATCCGGCTCCCTCTCCGCCGGCCACCGATACCGCGATGTCCGATGAATGCCGGCGGGCGAATGAGCTGGTGTCGGATTTGAGGAACCGCCGGCCGGATGCCTCCCACCGGTAGTGCTGCACGTGGACGGCACGCGAATCGACCGTCACGAGATTGAAGACCGAGGGCCGGTCATGGCGGGTCCGGAAGCTGTGGGTGCCGGCGGTGCTGACGGCGAGCGAGTCGGCGACCTGACCCGCCCCTTCCTGATGGTCGTGGCCGCAGAGGACCACGTCGGTGCCCGTCGCCAGGAGCCGGCGGTGCGCCGATCGCCAGCTCGCCAACCCCATGCGCCGGGAGATCCCGCCGGCGAGCACGTTGTGGTGCAAGGCGAGAATCTTCGCGACGCCCGGAGGCGCGGCATCGAAGATCGCCTTGACCCTCGTCGTCTCGGCCGCGGGCAGATGCCCCTTCACCGCGACGTCGCGAATGTTCCAGGTCAGCGAGCCGAAGGCGACGCCGTAGGCGCTGAGCGCGCCTGCGATCACCGCTCCCGGGATCTCGAGCACGGGAGTGAGCGGCTGGAAATACTCCGAGTACTTGGCGTACTTCACCGTCCGCCCCAGCATCCCGAATGGGCTCTTCCACCACTCGACATCGTGATTGCCCGGGATCACCAGCAGCGGCAAATGAGACCGCAGTGTGTTGAGAAAGGCGCGCGCCGCCTGGAATTCTCCGTGCCTCGCCCGCTGGGTCAGGTCGCCCGACACCACCACTGCGGTGGCGCTCAGCGTGGGAACGAAGTCTTCCAATGCCTCGATCTGCGCGATATCGGCGTAGCCGCCGAAATGCAGGTCGGACAGGTGGACGATGACGACGGGGGCCGTGCTCACCTACCAGACCGCTCGAATGCGGTACGTCAGCACCGTCTGCCCGCGAGACGGCACCTTCACGCGGAAGCGCGTGACGGTCGACGAGAGCTTCTCCCCCGGCACCGAGCTGCTCACCACACTCCATTCCCCCGCGCGCTCCTCGCGCACCTCGACGGTCACGGCGCTGTCTCCGGCATTCGCCACGGTGACCCGGTAGTCTGCAGTCGCCAGCGTGCGCCATCCCGCCTTGGTGCTGTCGCGCTTCGTCACGTACGCGGTCTGGACTCGCCGCGCCGTCAGATCGAACGCGTTGCCCGCCGAGAGGCGCAGGTCCTTGCCCGCCGGCGTGTGGTCCATGGAGGCCTCGCCGATCAGCTGCAGTCGCCCGCTGCTGTCGGCCTGGAACAGGCGCGCGACGCCGCCAGGCAGGGGCCGGTCACCGAACTCGGTCTTGCGGGGCCGCTTGAGCGTGTAATTCACCTCGACCGGGGCCTCGGTCTCGTCGCCGTCCTGCGGAATGATTCCCCAGTAGGGCACCAGTCCGTGCACCACGTAGCTGCGCTCGTAGGAGACCGTGGCGGGGTCGAAGAGCGCCACCGAGGTGGTCAGGCCAGGCAGCAGCGTGCTCTTGCCGGGCAGAGAGTAGAGATGAAACTCGCCGACCCGCTGCTCCGACACGTCACGCGCTTCCATGGCGACCGCAACTCCCCGGGCCGTCTTGTACAACGGCATGGGAGGCTGGTTGGGCGGACCGGCGCGACCCACCGTTCCGGCCAGAAGCTGCACTTCCGCGTCTTCGGCCCGCAGCGCCTGGGACTGGAGCACCGCGGTGCCGGTCACTCGCGAATCGGTGGCACCCAGCACGACCTGATAGCTCGCCTGCCACGACGCGCCACCGGTAAAGTAGCCGAGCCGGAGCTTGTCCTGCGCGCGGGCACTCTCGAGATCGAACGTGGCAGTAGGATCGGCGACGACCACGTCGGCGGGGTAGAGCGCGGCGCCGGGCGCGGTGAACGACACTCGTCCGTCAGGCAGCTGGAGCCGGAGGGGATCGACCCCCAGCACGAGCGCGCTCAGCGTGTCCTTCGACTCGGGGAGCCGGAACACCACGCGCTTCCCGACTGAGCGCCGGAGGGCGCTCATCTCGTCCACCGCGCCGTCGTAGCGCAGACCGTCGATGGCGACGGCGGAATCGAGCGGAAAGACCGAAGCCGGATCGAGCGCGCCCATCGCGATGCGCTGGCTGGAGCGGCCCTTGGGCACGGCGACGGGAAAGGCGCGCCGCACGAGCACGCGTCCGTCGTTGTAGATGGTGAGCGAGGTCTGAGCGGCAAGCTGGCCGGGTGCGAGGACGGATGCGGACACACTCAGGACCAGAATCGCGGCCGCGGCGAATCTCATTTCAGCGCCTCCATGGCGATGCGGCTCACGATGCGCCGCACGATGATGTAGGTAGCCACGACCGCGACCGCGCCGTAGAATCGCGCCGTCGGGTCGTCGGGCACACGAAGGGCGACGTACGCCGCAGTCAGCGCCGTCGCCGCCAGGGAGATGCGATTGGCCAGCCGGGAGGCACGCGCCCTTCGCTCGGCGAGGCATTGGGGGCACAGGTCACCCCATAGAAGCCCGGGCACCCTGCGTTGGCACTTGGCGCAGGGAACCTCAGGCAACCCGCCGGGCGACAGCACGCCCGAACTCCTCGGTAGAGGCGGTGCCGCCCAGATCGCGTGTCCGAACGTTGTCCTTCACGATCGTCTCCGCGACGGCCCGGCGGATCCGCTCGGCGCGGTCGAGCTCGCCAAGATGATCGAGCATCATGGCCGCGGCCAGCATCTGGGCCGACGGGTTGGCAAGGCCCTTGCCCGCGATGTCGGGCGCGGATCCGTGCACCGCCTCGAAGATGGCCGCCCTGGTGCCGATGTTGGCGCCCGGCGCGAGCCCCAGCCCGCCCACCAGCCCCGACACTTCGTCGCTCAGGATGTCGCCGAACATGTTGGTGGTCACCATGACGTCGAATTGCTCCGGACGCATCACCAGCTGCATGGCGGTGTTGTCCACGATCATGTCGTTCGACTCGACCCGCCCCGCGAACTCCGCGCTGACGCCGCGGCCCACTTCCAGGAAGAGGCCGCTCACCATCTTGAGAATGTTGGCCTTGTGCACGATGGTGACCTTGCGGCGGCCATGCTTGAGCGCGTACTCGAAAGCGTAGCGAACGATCTTCTCGCATCCGGCGCGGGTGACGATGGCCATGGATTCGGCGACGGCGCGCGGGTCGTCCCCGATCTTTACGAAGTGCTCGACGCCGATGTAGAGCCCCTCGAGATTTTCCCGCACGAGCACGATGTCGACGTTCTCGAACCGGCCGCCGGGCACGATCGTCTTGGCGGGGCGAATGTTGGCGAAGAGCTCGAATTCCTTGCGGAGGCCGACGTTCACCGACCGGAAGCCGGTGCCTACCGGGGTGGTGAGCGGTCCCTTGAGTGCGATGCCATTCTTGCGGATGCTGTCGACCGTCGCGTCGGGCAGCGGGGTGCCGGTAGCCTCGACGGCAGCTACGCCGGCCAGCTCATCGTCCCAATTGAAGCGAAGGCCGGTGGCCTCGAGCACCTTCACGGTCTGCGCCGTGATCTCAGGACCGATGCCGTCGCCCGCGATCAGGGTGACGTCGTAGGTCACGGGGCCGCCGCGTCCGTCGGAAGGGTGGCCGCCATGGCTGCCTCGAGCGCCGCGACCGGCGTCGCGCCCCGGCCGATGGCCTGGGCCCGCCAGAGCACCTTGCCGGAGCGGGCGTCGGCGGCCACGAGGCTCAGGTCGGCGTGCACGGCGCCGGCGGTGTCGCGGGTGAAGCCGAGCGCGGCGGGGATCATGACGATGCGGCTGTCGGTGAGGGCCACCAGGTTGCGAAGACTCGAGCGGAGGGGATCGGGGATGCTCCGAAGATTCGGGGCGCGCATCACGGCCTGGCCCATCTGGTCAGGATCGCCGACCATGCCCGGTGCTCGCCGCGCGACTTTTCTGAGCTTGGGCGGGAGTATCCAGTTGACCTCGGGGGCCCGCCCCACGAAGGCATCGCCGATCACCGAATCGGCCCAGAGGAGCGTCGCGCGCCGATCGCGATACGCGGCGTAGAGCGTGTCGGCCTGAAGCGCGGGATCGGCGGCGACGAGCGTGATGGGAATGACGGCGACGGCCTGGCCGGCGAGCGAGCCCGTGGGAACGCGGGCGACCGGGGCCTGCGCGACCGGCGCCGGAGTGGAAGCCGGCGGCGTGGGCTGCTGAGCCGACGCAGCGCAGGCAAGCATGGCAGGTGCAAAAATGGCGAGGGAAACGCGCGTCACGGCGGGAAAGTAACCGGGTCGTGGCGCCCGATGAAGGGAGAGGGCAGTGGGGAGCGGTGCCTTGAGTGCGCCGCTCCCCGAAGCAGGAGATTACTTCACCGGGCGGACGCGACTCAACGAACGAGAAACCCGAATCGGTGCGATAGTACCGGTGCCACATGCGTAGTTCGGGGAGGTCTGATCGGGAGTCCCACTGTACGCCTTCCGGAATTCCGTGGTGCAGCCTGTGATTTGCCACCCGTATGGCTGCCAACCTGTTCCGCTACTCTCGATGCGGCGCCACATGCTTTGCTTATAGCTGACGATATGGCCCTCTCCGACTTCAGAGACGCCTAGCGACGCGATATAGAGGTGGCTCCGCAATTCTGAACAGGTCGGATAGTTGGACTGGCGGGCTTCCCGGACGATCTTTCGTCCCTCGATTCCGGAGCCCGCTCTATGTCTCGTCGTCCTCGTCGTAATCACGCCCCGGCCTTCAAGGCCAAAGTCGCTCTCGCCGCCATCCGAGGCGAGGCGACGCTGGCCGAGCTGGCCCAGCGCTTCGATGTGCATCCGCACCAGATTGGCCAGTGGCGCGAGCAATTCCTGGCCGGCGCCGCCACCGTCTTTGCCGAGGGGCGGTCGCTCGACCCGCCCGTCGATGTCCAGGCCCTCCACGCGAAGATCGGCGAGCTGACCCTGGAGAATGATTTTTTAGAACGCGCGCTCGCCAAGGCCGGTGGCCGAGCGCCAAGCGATGATCGACCGGACCCACGCCTTGCCGATCACCCGGCAGGCGGCCGCCCTGGGCGTGAGCCGGGGCAGCGTGTATTACGTGCCGCGGCCCGTCGCGGAGGCCGACCTCGCGCTGATGCGGCGGCTCGATGCCCTGCATCTCGAGTTTCCCTCCGCGGGGGCCCGCCTGCTGCGCCGCCTGCTCCGGCGCGAGGGCGTGCCGGTCGGACGGCGGCACATCGCCACCCTGATGCGGCGCATGGCGATCACGGCGATCGCGCCCCAGCCGGGCCCCAGCCGCCGGCACCGGGCGCATCCGGTGTTTCCGTACCTGCTGCGCGGGCGCGCGATCACGCAGCCGAATCACGTCTGGGCGATGGACATCACGTACATCCCGATGGCCCGCGGCTTCGTCTACCTCGCCGCCGTCATGGACTGGGCGGCGCGGCGCGTGCTGAGTTGGCGCGTGTCGATCACCCTGGACTCGCGTTTCTGCGTGGACGCCGTCGAGGACGCGCTCGCTCGCTACGGTCGGCCGGAGATCTTCAACACCGATCAGGGCGCGCAGTTTACCAGCGCGGCCTTCACCGGGCTCCTGCAGGACCACGGCATCGCGATCAGCATGGATGGGCGGGGCTGCTGGCGCGACAACATCTTCGTCGAACGACTGTGGCGCTCCATCAAGTACGAGGAGGTCTACCTGCATGCGTACGCCTCGGTGTCCGAGGCGAAGGCCGGGATCGGTCGGTACCTTACCCAATACAACACGGCGCGGCCGCACTCCAGTCTCGCCGATCAGACACCCGATGAAGCGTACTTCACCCCGCGGCCACTTCGGGCCGCGGCGTAATGCTCGCCGATCCAGTTAACCGACCCGGTTTCGCTGTACAGAGAAGCGGGACCACCTCTAACCCCATGCAAGCGCGGCGGGATTTCGCAATATCCTCCCAAAGTGCGCAATTCACGCTCAACCACATGGGAAATGCGACAGCCAGCGCGAGAGCGTGTCGCATTCTGACTTTCACAGATAAATTTCAGGTAGTGGTACAGTTTGACGGTACCACTACCAAATTTCACGTCAATCGTAACAGTTCTGCTGTTGGTGGGGTGAAGGGATGCATGTTTGCCGCGCGCCCGCAGCACAGCATGGGTGCCTCCCTGAGCACCGGTAACGATCCTCCATCTCTGAATGAGAAAGCGACGTTGACCTGGCCCCCTCCTAGCCGTTCGATTAGTGCTGTAACCCCTACTCCAGGGACAGCCCTCCATCCACCACGATCGTCTGCCCCGTGATGTGCCGCGCCGACTCCGAGCACAGAAACGAGATCACGTGCGCCACGTCCTCCGGCTCCGCCACCCGGCCGAGGATCGAGCTCTTCTGCGCGCGCTCGATTACTTCCGATGGGAGCATCGCCATCCGCTCGGTGCGGATGAATCCGGGAGCGATGGCGTTGACGTTGACGTTGGCGGGGCCGAGCTCGACGGCGGCGGCCCGCGTCAGTCCGAGGAGGGCGGCCTTGCTGGCGGCGTAGTTGGCGACGCCAAACCCGGGCCGCTCCGCCTGGTGGGCGCTGACGCTCACGATCTTGCCGTAGTGCTGGGACCGGAAGATGGGCGCCACCGAGCGCATACAATTGAAGGCGCCGGTGACATTGGTATCGAGGACCTCGTTCCACGCCTCTTCGCTCAGCCGCCAGAGCGCCCCGTCGCTGGCGATTCCCGCGTTGTTGATGAGGAAGTGGACGCCGCCCAGTCGCTGCCGGGTGTCGTCGACGAATCGGTCGACCGCGAGGCGGTCGCGCACGTCGCAACGCGCGGCGAACACCGAAACGCCCATGGCGGTGAGCGCCGTCTCGGTGAGCAGCGCCTGCTCGGTGACGTCCCGTCCCGGCATGTTGACGAAGCAGAACGCGACGTGACAGCCGAGCTTCCCGAACTCCATGGCGATGACCCGCCCGAGTCCGGTGGCGCCGCCGGTCACGATCACCACCTTGCCGCGCCATCCCTTCCGGATCGGCTGGGGTTGGGGCTCCTCGAGCGTCGCCCCGGAGCCCTCTGTCGTTTCGAATTCCCAGGATGGCCGATGGCCGAAACCGAAGGATGGCAATGGCATGGACTCCGAAGGTACGGCGCGACGGGAACGGCGGCAAGCGTCGCGGCGGCGACCCTGCCTGTTCTCCGTTCTTCCTCACCTATTTACCTTGGGATATGCTCTCCAGACTCGCCTGGGCCCTCGTCGCCCTGGCCGGCGCCCTCGCGTGGGGGGTCCTGGCGCTGCATCGCGGCGAGACCATCAATGCCGCCTGGCTGGTCCTTGCAGCCGTCGGCACCTACCTCGTCGCCTTTCGCTTCTACAGCCGATTCCTCGCCGATCGCGTCCTCGGTCTCAACGACCGGCGCGCGACGCCGGCCGAGCGCCTGGCCAACGGTCGGGATTTCGTCCCGACGTCCCGCTGGGTGCTGTTCGGTCACCACTTCGCGGCCATCGCCGGCGCCGGGCCGCTGGTAGGTCCTGTCCTCGCGGCGCAGTTCGGCTATCTCCCGAGCACGATCTGGATCGTCTTCGGCGTGGTGTTCGCCGGCGCGGTTCAGGACTTCGTGATCCTCTTCGGGTCGATGCGGCGCGACGGCAAGTCGCTCGGTCAGATGGCCAAGGAGGAGACGGGGCCGTTCGCCGGGATCCTCGCCATGGTGGCGGTCCTCGCGATCATGGTGATCCTCCTCGCCGTGCTGGCACTCGTGGTGGTGAACGCACTCAAGGACAGCCCGTGGGGCGTCTTCACGATCCTCTGCACCATCCCGATCGCGATACTCATGGGCTTCTGGATGAAGATCTGGAGGCCCGGCAAGACGATCGAGGCATCGCTGGGCGGCGTGGCGCTGCTGCTGCTCGCGCTGGTCGGCGGCCGGTATGTGGCGGCATCGCCCACGATCGCCCCGTACTTCACCCACTCCGGGCTCACTATCGCCTACGGATTGATCGCCTACGGCTTCATCGCGAGCGTGCTGCCGGTCTGGATGCTGCTCTGCCCTCGCGACTACCTCTCGACGTTCATGAAGGTCGGCACCATCCTCCTGCTCGCGTTCGGTATCCTGATCGTGATGCCGACCCTCAAGTTGCCCGCAGTCACCCGGTTCATCGACGGCACCGGCCCGATCTTCGCCGGCAAGCTCTTCCCGTTCGCCTTCATCACCGTCGCCTGCGGCGCCATCAGCGGCTTCCACTCGCTCGTCGCGTCGGGCACGACGCCCAAGATGCTGGTGCGCGAGAGCGATGCGCGCCTGATCGGCTACGGCGGCATGCTGATGGAGTCGTTCGTGGCCATCATGGCGCTCTGCGCCGCGGCGCTCCTCGATCCCGGCGTCTATTTCGCCATCAACGCGCCCCTCGCGAGCCTCGGCGGGAACGTGCAGGCGGCGTCCGAGGTGATTCGCGGCTGGGGATTCACCGTCACCCCCGAGACGATGACGTCCCTCGCGTCCGAGGTCGGCGAGAAGACCCTGCTGGGGCGTTCAGGCGGCGCGCCGAGCCTCGCGGTCGGAATGGCGCAGATCCTGAGCGGCGCGTTCGGGCAGGGCCTCATGGCGCTCTGGTATCACTTCGCGATCATGTTCGAGGCGCTCTTCATCCTGACGACGGTAGACACCGGCACCCGGGTCGGACGCTTCATGCTCCAGGAGCTGGCGGGCCATGTCTGGCACCCGCTCGGCCGCACGTCCTGGTATCCCAGCACGCTGGTAGCGTCCGCTCTGGTGGTGGGCGGCTGGGGATATTTCCTGGTGCAGGGCGTGCTCGATCCGCTCGGCGGGATCAACTCGCTCTGGCCGCTCTTCGGGATCAGCAATCAGCTGCTCGCGGCGGTGGCGTTGAGCGTCGGGACGACGATCCTCATCAAGAGCGACAAGGCGCGCTACGCCTGGGTGACGCTGGTGCCGCTGGCCTGGGTGTTGGCGACGACACTCACCGCCGGCTGGCAGAAGATCTTCGCCGCCGACCCGCGGCTGGGTTTCCTCTCGCACCGGGCCCAGGTCGCCGAGCAGATCGCGAGCGGCGCCGTCGAGGCGGCGCGCGGCGCGCGGCTCATGTTCAACGACCGGCTCGACGCGACCGTTACCGCGGCCTTCATGATCGCGACCGTGCTCGTCTTCGCCGCGTCCGCCCGCGAGTGGATCCTGATCCTCACGCGGCGCAAGCCCGCGGCAGTCAACGAAGCGCCCTTCGTGGAGACGGCCTATGCGGGATAAGCTCGCCGCCGCCGTGCGGGTGATCCGCCGGATCGCCGGAATGCCCGACTACCCGGCCTACCTCGAGCATCTGCGGCGCTGTCATCCCGACGAGCCGCTGCCCACCGAGCGCGAGTTCTACGAGGCGTATCTCCGGAACCGCTACGGAGACGGCCCCACCCGCTGCTGCTGAGAAAGGGACGCACAGGACGGAGAGGTGCCGCCCTCACTCATCCGCCTTCTGCGTCTTCTTCGTCTTCTGCGACTTCGCGCCTTCTCTTCGAGTTCCCGTATCCACACCGTCAGCCATTTTCCCGTCCGCGAGATGACCGACGAGCTGTCGTCGGCCAGGAAGTCCAAGCCGCCTCGCTGCAGGCTCGGATCGGCATAGACGCCCCGCTCGCGCGCCTTTGCCCGCGCGTCGAGCAGTGCCTGCAGGCTCTCCCTCGTTCCTATCCAGAGCAGCCCGTCGGAGGCGCGGATGCCGAGCCGAAGCGGAATGCCGAAGCTGTCGGGCGCGGCGTACACGCGCGACAGGAGTGGAATGAGCGCCGGGTCCGTGAAGTACGACAGCAGCGTCAGGTAGCGAACCTTGAATTCCTGATCCTTGGCCGCGAGGAACCGTCCGGCGATCGAGTCCGCCGCGCCGGCGCGAAGACGCCCGAGCACCCACGCATCGCCGTGGTCGTAGTCGCGCGTCGGGATGCGAGCCAGGATGTCGGCGAGGACGGCGGAGTCGCCCGCAACGGCGCGGCGCCGCTCGAGGATCATCGCCTGCAGCGATGGCTCGACGTCTTCGGCCTTCAGCCCGGGATTCTGAGGAAAGGGCGGACCCTCCGTCGCCGCCAGCCGTCGCTTGAGTCTGGCGGCGCTATCCGCATAGACGCGGCTTCGGAGCTCCGCGAGGCGGGTGAGGGCGATCAAGCCGCCGTTCCAGTCTCCTGTGCCCTTGATCGCGGCGTCGAGCCGGCGCCAGAGCAAGGCCGGCTGCCGAAGACGCAGGATGGCCTTCACGGAATCGGCCGCCGGCGTCCCGTCCCGCAGCGCTTCGTGCAGCTCGGAATAGGTGGCGCGAGCGGGATCGCCGATCCGGATCTGTACTTGGGCGGCACTCCGGGTCACCAGAGCGAACGAGAGCACCATGCACGCCGGAACGAGCCTCGCCGCCTTCATGCGCGAGCTTCTCCAGGACCGCTCGCCGATACGACGAGCCAGGCGAGCACCGCGACGATCGTGCCCACTGCCGAGGCGAGGAGCGCGCCGGAACCGCCGTAGGATTGATAGATGGCTCCGAACGCGAGTCCCGCGGGCAGTGCCGCGATGCCGACCAGACCGTGATAGGCGCCGAACCCATGCCCGGTTCGCACGGGGGACAGTCGCGCGACCAGCGCCCGTTCCGCCGACTCGGTCAGCCCCGTCGCCAGGCCCAGCGCGAGAAAGACGGTGATCGCTGCCGCGGCCGAGTGCGCCGCCGCGAGTGCCACGGCGACGGCAGCGAAGACGAGACCGCCGGCGGCGACCGTGCCCCGCGCGCCTATGCGGTCGGAGAGACGCCCGCCCGGATAGGAGCTTGCGCTTCGGACCACGTGGAGCCCAGCCCATACGAGTGGGACGGTGGAGACTGGAACGCCGCGATCCTGGAGCCGCAGCAGAAAGAGCGTCTCAGGAAGCCGGCAGAACGTGAGCGCGGCCAGGACGGTAACCGGGCCCCAGAAGACTCTGCCCGTGGCGTCGGTCGCACCGGCCGCGCGCGCTGGTGCCGGCTCACCGCCGGCTCGTCCGGTCCGGAGGACCACCGCGAGAATCGCGAACGCGGCGATGCCGGGCAGCACGCTCCACCCGATCACCTGGCGTACCTCCGCGCCACGGGTCAGGACATACCACGCCACCAATGACCCCATGACCGCACCGAAGTGGTCGGCGCCACGGTGGAAGCCAAAGGCGCGGCCGCGCTGCGCCTCCGGCGTGACCGCGGCGATCAACGCATCCCTCGGCGACGTGCGGAGGCCCTTGCCCACCCGGTCCACCACCCGGAATCCCACCACCTGCCACGCGGCGCTGGCCACGGCGATGAGCGGCCTCACGAGGATCGCCGTCGCATACCCGGCGAGTATGAGCGGGCGCCGCCACCCCGGGCGATCGGCGAGGACACCGCTCACGAGCTTGAGGGCGGCGGAGGTCAGGTCGGCCGCCCCGTCGATGGCGCCGAGGATTACCGCTCCGCCGCCGAGTGACCGGGTCACGAAGGCGGGCAGCAGCGGGTAGACCATCTCGCTCGCGAAGTCGTTGAAGAGCGAGACGAGCGAGAGTCCCTTGACGGTTCGCGGAATCATCGCTGGAAGGTAGCATGGGCCAGAACGGCGCTCGGTCCCGGTGATGTTCGTGGATGCTCAGGCACGCGGCCGCAGCTTCCGTCCCACCGCGGGCGCCACGCCCCGGCCCAGCGAGCACCTTGACCGCCACGGCGCGCTCGAGCTTGAGGTCGCGGGCGAGGTAGACCACCGACATCCCGCCCCGGCCCAGCTCACGGTCGAGCGCGATCGAGCGATCGGCAAGGGCATCCTGCAGCGTGGAGGACGCCATGGCTGGAAAGTAGCATGTATGTTATTCCCCATGTCCGCCGAGCCGTCCCGGTTTCACGAGTCGAATCTCTGGTCCACCCCCATCCGAGATCTGGGCCTCACCATCGAGGGTACCCGGCTGGAGCCGCTCCTCGCGGAGTTTCAGGACGAGCTGCGTCAGGCCGGCCTGGCCCGGGTGCGCCCGAATTTTTACCTCTCGACCGAGTGGGGGGTTCCCTTCGGGACCGTCGCGATCGCGATTCCCTTCTACCTGGCGCGGCCCGAGCTGACGGCGCTGCATGTCGAGCGCACCGGTCATCTCGAGGGCTTCGACCGCGGCGACATCCTGCGCTATCTCCGGCACGAGATGGGGCACGTCGTCAACTACGCCTATCGTCTCTACGACGACGAGGAATGGGTCAAGCATTTCGGCTCGATCACCCAGCCCTACACCGAGGAATACCGTCCCGAGCCGTTCAGCCGGCGCTACGTCCGGCACCTGCCGGGCTGGTACGCCCAGAAGCATCCCGACGAGGACTGGTCCGAGACCTTCGCCGTCTGGCTGACGCCGGGGCTCGACTGGCGCATCGACTACGGCGCATGGCCGGTGGCCGCGGCCAAGCTCGGGTACTGCGAGCGGCTGATCCCGCGGCTCGCCGAGCGCGAGCCGTCGGTGACCGATGCGTCGCTCGACGAGGATGTGGGAGACATCGAATATTCCCTCGGCCACTACTACCGCGACGACCCCGCGCTCCCCGGCGATCTTCCCCCCGGACTGGACGGCGCGTTGCGGGCCATCTTCGAGGACCTGGGCGACGGCGACGGGGGAACGGTGGAGGGATTGGCGCCGGCCGCGGCGCTGATTCGGCGGCTGGAGCCCGAGCTGCTGGCCAACGTCTTCCGCTGGACCGGCCACTTTCCCGAGCGGACCCGGGCGTTGGTGCGGTACCTGGCCGACCGGGCCGGCCACCTGCAGCAGGGATATCCGGCGTCGCGCGAGACGGCCGCGATCGTGGCCGTTACGACGCTCGTGACGGGCCTCGCGATGAATCACGTGCAGCGCGGCAGCTACTTGCCGTAACGCTCGAGGGCGAGGTTGACGATCCGCTCGATCAGGCGGGGATAATCCATACCCATGGCCCGGGCCGCCATGGAGAACTCGCTGGAGCGCTCGAGGTAGCAGCTCGCGTTCACCTCGAGCACGTAGATCTCTCCGGTGTCGGTGAGCCTCAGATCGACGCGTCCGTAATCGCGCACCCGGAGCGCCCGGAAGGCATCCACCGCGACTTTCTGGAGCCGGGCGCGAAGCTCGTCGGGGAGGTTGGCCAGCACCGACTTGGTCCCCTTGTACTCCTTGCTTCGCTCGTCCCACTTGGCCTTGCTGTCCATGACCTTCGGGACGCCCTCGGGGAACCCGGTGAAGTCCACCTCGATCGGCGGCAGCGCCTTGGCCTGCGCATTGCCGAGCACACCGACGTAAAACTCCCGTCCCTCGATGTATTCCTCGGCCAGCGCCGAATCGTTGAGCTCCTTGCGGATGTGCGCCACCCGCTCCATCAGGGCCACGGCGTCGTGCACCAGCGACTTGCCGCCGATGCCGAGCGATGAATCGGAGCGGAGCGGCTTGACGAAGAGGGGCATCCGGAGATTCCCGCCGGTCTCGAACGCCTGGTCTCGCGAGAAGACCACGAATCTCGGATAGAGGATGTCCTCGAACGCGAGCAGCTTCTTGGTGAGCCCCTTGTCCTGGCTCAGATAGAGCTCGCCCGGGCCGCTGCCCGTGTGCTTGAGACCGAGCAGATCGAGCAGACCGGTGACCGGGATATCCCCGAAGACGTTGTCGCCGAACATCTCCATGAGATTGAAGACCAGCTCGGGCTTGCGGCGGGAGAGTCCGCTGATGAGTCGCTTGACGTCACCGTGGACGCCGAGGACGGAGACGCGGTGGCCGAGCCCCCGGAGAGTCCGGGCCACCTGCGTCACGACGGGATCGTACTCCTTCGAGTTTTCGTCTTCGCTGTCGAGGTAGGTCAGAACCGTAATCTTCATGTTCGCTCCTCCTCCGATCCCGCGCTAATCGGCGAGATCCATGCCCCAACGGGCGAGAGAGACCGGCAGTCCCCCGTACCTCAGCAGCGTGTCGTGGAATCGTTTGAGCGAGTAGTCCGGGCCGACCTCCTCGCGGAACGCGTCGCGGAGCCGGAGCAGCTCGCGCCGGCCGACCGCGTAGCACAGCTGATACGTCGGCCAGGCGCAGTAGCGACGCACCTCGGCCTCGGCGCTGGCCCGCTCGATGGGCAAGTGCTCGACCATGTAGTCCACGGCTTCGGTGGGACTCATGCCTCGCGTGTGCAGCCCGATGTCGAGCACGATGCGCACCGCGCGCCAGAGCAGATTGACCAGGCGGAACAGCCGCTCGCCGACGCTGGCGTAGAAGCCCGCCTCCTCCATCAGCTCCTCGCAGTAGAGCGCCCACCCCTCCACCATGACCGGGGTCCACAGGTGGCGGCGCACCTCCGACCCGAGTCCCTGCGCGGTGACGAGCTGCAGGTGATGCCCGGGGTAGGCCTCGTGGGCTACCATCGCCGAAATGGCGTGGCGACAGTGGCCACGCAGTTGCCGGGCGTAGACCTCCGGCGGCAGCGAGGGATCGGGCCGCGTGACGTAGAACCGCCCGCGCTGCGCGCCCAGGTAGATGGGCGGCGGCTCGTAGGCGGCGAATGGCACGAGCGAGACCAGGAACTCCGGCGTGGCGACGACGTCCACCGGTTCCGGCGGGGAGGAGACCAGGTCGCGCTCCACCACGAACCGGCTGGCCCGCTCGAGCTCGCGGTGGTAGACCTCGAGCACGTCGCCCTCGGGCGCCTCGCCCCGCATGCGGTCGACCAGCTCACGCCACGGCGTCAGACCGATCTCCGCGGCCAGCGAGCGGAGCGCCTCCTCCGCCTCCTCCTGCAGGTGGAGCCCGTACCGCCAGAGCTCGGGGGCCCCCGCGACGAGCGCGTGCTCGTGGTGGAGACGGCGGCTGAACTGTTCCTCGCCGATGGCGAAGGCCAGCGGATCGGCGCTGGGCTCGATCTCATCACGCAACGCCGTGCCGAAGCGCGTCAGCGCCTCGAGCGCTCGCTCTCCCGCGGCCTGGAGGCGCGCCTGCAGTGCGGGCTCCTCCTTCCCCACCTGGGCCACGACCTGGACGAGCAGCTGCCCTCCACCGCCAAGCATCATCAACGCCTGATCGACGAAGACCGAAGGCGGCTCGTCGATCGTCTGGCGGGCCACATCGAGAAATTCGGGCACGGCCTCGAGCCGCTCGAGCACGGCGGCTCCCCGGCCGGCGGCGGCCTCAGCCGCCCGCGACAGCACGGCGTAGTGCGCCTGGAAAAGATGGTTGAGCCAGTAGGCGGGATTCCGGACGTGGGGCCGCTCATGTTCCCAGCGGAAGATGGTGCTGCGGAGCTCGCCGAGGAGCGCCGTCCGATCGACCTCGTCCTGGAGATCCTCGACTTCCAGCTCCTCCACGGCGCCCGCCACGGCCCGGAGAGCCGCGAGATGCGCGCGCACCGTATCGGCGTCGAAGCGGCCGAGCCGCGCGTCGTGGGTCACCAGCCCCGCGCCGCTCGCGGCGGCCGGATCGAAGTGATACTTGAGGTCCAGGTAGGACCGGCAGAGTGCGTCGACCGTTGGGATCATCGACTGACGGACACCTCGGAGTGATCGCCCAGCGTGGCGCTGCCCGTGAGCCCCTCCACCACGACCGCTTCGCCCAGCATCGCGCCGTCGAGCTGCACGTGATGCAATGAGCTGCCGGCGCCGACGATGGTGTTGGCCAGCCGGCTGTCGGTGATGCGCGTGCCGCGCTCGATCGACACGTTGGGCCCGATCACGCTCCGCTCGATCGTCACGCCATCCTCGATATAGACTGGATCGTTGACCGTGACCCCGGGGAAATCCATCCGGCGAGCGGCGCCCTTCCGCAGCAGGATCTCGTTGGTCTCGAGCAGCGTGTCGAGCTTGCCGCAATCGTACCACCCGCCCACCTCGGCGGTGAAGATCCGCTTGCCATGCTCGATCATCCATTGGAAGGCGTCGGTCAGGTAGTACTCGCCCTGGTTCTTGGGCCGGGCGAGGACATGGTCGATGCCCTGCCAGAGGCTATCCACCGCCTTGATGTAGTAGAGCCCGATGTTGGCGAGCTTGGAGATCGGCGTCTTGGGCTTTTCCACGATGCGGGTCATGTATCCCTGCGCGTCGGTGACCACGACTCCGAAGCGCTGGTAGTCTTCCACTTCCTTGGCCCAGATGATCCCGTCGGCGTCCACCCGGTTGACCAGCGTGAGATCGGCCTCGAACACGGTATCCACGAAGATGATGAGGACCGGCTCCCGCACGAAGGGCCGCGCAAGATTGACCGCGCCGGCGGTGCCGTCCTGCACCACCTGCTCGATGAAGCGCGAGGGGATCTTGTAGCTGGCGCGGGCGTACGCCTCCACCTGTTCCTTGAGATGGCCGGTGATGAAGATCAGCTCGGAGACGTCGAGGCCGTCGAGCCGGTCCATGACCCAATCCATGACCGGGCGTCCGGCCACCTTGAGCATCGGCTTGGGGATCCGGTGCGTATGCGGCCGAAGGCGGGTGCCCTTGCCTGCGAGCGGGATGATCACCTGCATGTCACCCTCTCCCGTAGCGATCTTCGATCCGGACGAGATCGTCCAGCTCGGACGTGGATGCCTCGAGCACGTCGCTGTCCACCACGGCTTCGATCTGGTGCACGAGCTTGGCCGGAATGTGGACGCTCTCCCCGGTCTTGAGGATGCGCGCGACGAGCTCGGTGTCGGGGCGGGTGCGGAGTATCAGCTCCCCCGACAGGACGTGCATCGTCTCGTCCTTGCGATCGTGATATTGCAGGCTCAGGATGTGGCCGGCGTTGACGTGGAGAATCTTGCCGACGTAGCGATCGGTGCGGGCCCACACCAGTTCGTGCCCCCACGGCTTGTCCACTCGGTACGGCACTTCGGGCACTGGCCCTCCTTCGAGGCTTGTGGGGTGCGATGGGAGTGGTTGCGAAATATAGACGACCGAGCCACCAGGGGCAGTCATAGCCATTAGCTTTCTGCACGTTCGCGCCATGTGGGTCCACGTTCCGAGGTAATCGCCATTACGTCCGCACCGCCGCACCGACTCTCCTTCCGACTCTTCCAACGCCGCGGGGACGCCCGCGATGAGCTTCTGGCAGGCCCGATCCGCGGCGAGCTGCTCGGAGCGGAGCAGCTCGCCGAGCGCGCGAGCGACATCGCCGCCGGGCAGCGTCTCGCCAAGGGCAGACGGGGGAGGCGGCGGCCCGCCCTCCTCACCCGGCTCAACGGCACCCGGCGCATTCTCGAGAGCGCGCACACCAGGCTCGCGGCCGCCGACCCCGATCTCGACGTCGGGCCCGCCGGCGAATGGCTGCTGGACAACTTCCATGTCGTCCAGGAACACATCCACGAAGTCCGCGAGAGCCTGCCGCGCGGCTATTACCAGGAGCTCCCGGAGCTGGCCAGCGGCGGTCTCGCGGGATATCCGCGGGTCTACGAGCTTGCGATCACGCTGATCTCCCACGCCGAGGGCCGGATCGATCTCGAGAACGTCGAGCTCTTCGTCGAGGCGTTCCAGCGCGTGTCGCCGCTCTCGATCGGCGAGCTGTGGGCCATTCCCGCGATGCTGCGTCTCGGCCTGATCGAGAGCGTCCGCCGCATGGCGCTCCGCACGGTGCAGCGCCTCGACGAGATCGAGTCGGCCGACGCCTGGGCCGCCCGGGTTCTCGCCGCCAGCGAGCAGGGTTCCAGCGCCCTGGGACGCACCCTCGAGCACTTCGTGGCTTTCCCGCCCCCGCTGACCGCCATCTTCGTCTCGCGTTTCCTCCATCAGCTGCGGCTGTCGCGGGGGGCGTTCCCCCCGCTGCTCCAGCTCGAGCGCTGGATCGCCGAGGAGGCGCTGAACGCGGAGGATGCGTCGGCGCGCTCCGCCCAGCGGCTGGCGCTCACACACATCACCATGGCCAACAGCATCACGAGCCTGCGCGCGATCGCGCTGCGCGACTGGCGGAGCTTCGTCGAGCGCCAGAGCGTCATGGAGGCGGTGCTGCGGGAGGACCCCTCCGGCTACTACGAGCAGATGACCTTTGCCACGCGCGATCAGTATCGGCACGTGGTCGAGCGCCTGGCCAAGCGTACGGGACTGCGGGAGGACGTCGTAGCCGCGCGCGCGGTGGAGCTCGCGCGTCGCGCCCCGGAGGCCGCGGAGGACGATCCGCGCCGCCGCCACCTGGGCTTCTATCTGGTCGACCTGGGAGCGGTCGAGCTGGAGCGGCTGGTGGGGTTTCGTCCCACGCGGCGCGAGGCGGCGCACCGCTGGGTCCGGCGCCACCCGAACTTCGTCTTCGTCGGCGGCGTCGTGGCCGGCACCGTGGCCGCGCTGGCCATGCTGTTCTGGCTCGCCGGATCGGCCGCGCTTCCCGCCTGGCCTGCCGTGCTGCTCCTCGCGCTGATACCGGCCAACGACATCGCGATCGGGGTCGTGAATCAGCTCGTGACCGCCTTCCTCCCGCCCCGCACGCTCGCCAAGCTCGATCTCGGCAGGCACGGGGTACCCGCCGAATACCGCACGGCCGTCGTCATCCCGACGCTGTTCGGCAGCGTCGAGGCGGTGCACGAGGCGCTCGACAACCTCGAGGTCCAGTTCCTCGCCAATCGCGAGGCCCATCTCCACTTCGCGGTCCTGAGCGATTTCACCGACGCGCCCACCGAGACCCGCGAGAGCGACGCGGCGATCGTCGAGGCGGCGGTCGAGGGCGTGCGCGCCCTCAATACCCGCTACGCGCCCGCCACGGAAGATGCCTTCTATCTATTCCACCGGGCGCGCCGGTGGAACGCGCAGCAGGGTGTGTGGATGGGATGGGAGCGCAAACGCGGAAAGCTCGCGGAGTTCAATCGTTTCGTCCGGGGCGCGGGCGCGAATGCGTTCTCCCATATCGTCGGGAACGTGGAGCCGCTGCGAGGCGTGCGATACGTCATCACCCTCGACGCGGACACGGTGCTCCCGCCCGACGCGGCCCCGCTCCTCGTGGGGACGCTCGCGCATCCGCTCAATCGCGCCGCCCATTCCCCGGTGGATGGCCGCGTGATCCGCGGCTACGGCATCCTGCAACCCAGAGTCGGGGTGTCGCTGCCGAGCGCCCACCGGTCGCATTTCGCCGCCATTCACTCGGGACATCCGGGGGTCGATCCATACACGACCGCCGTTTCCGACGTGTACCAGGACCTCTATGGCGAGGGGAGCTTCACCGGCAAGGGGATCTACGACGTCGACGCGTTCGAGCGAGCCACGGCGGGCCGCTTTCCCGAGAACACCCTGCTCTCGCACGACCTCATCGAGGGCAGCTACGCTCGCGCGGGCCTCGCCACCGACATCAACGTCTACGACGACTACCCCGCGCGGTATCTGACGTTCACCCGGCGGAAGCACCGGTGGATCCGCGGCGACTGGCAGTTGCTCCGCTGGCTGCGCCCGCGGGTGCCGGGCCCGGACGGGCCCGAACGCAACCGTCTGCCGCTGCTCTCACGCTGGAAGATCATCGACAATCTCCGGCGCAGCACGGTGGAAATCGCCCAGCTCGCGTTCCTCGTTGCGGGATGGACGGTGCTGCCGGGGTCGCCGATCCGATGGACCGTGCTGGGCTTGCTCGCCATTGCCGCCCCCTGGATCGTCTCGCTCCTGCTGGCGCTCCTTCGCCCGCCGCCCGACAAGTCGTGGCGGGCCTACTACGCCACGGTCGGCCAGGACGCCGTCACAAGCGCCCAGCAGGTCGCGCTTGCCGTCACCTTCCTCCCGCACCAAGCCTGGATCTCGGCCGACGCGATCCTCCGGACGCTCTGGCGCCTCTTCGTGACGCGGCGATGCCTCCTGGAATGGCAGACGGCCTCGCTCACGGAGCGAATGGCCGGCGGGGCACGCGCCACCTGGAAGAGAATGTGGCCCGCGGTGGCGCTCGCGCTCGGCATGCTCGGTCTGGTGGCGTGGTGGCCGCAGCCGGGACAGGACCGCTGGACGCTGGCGCTCGCCGTCGTGCCGCTCGCCGTGCTCTGGATCCTCTCGCCGGCCGTCGCGAACGGCTTCAGCGCTCCCGCGGTACGGCGGGAACACCGCCTGTCACCCGCGCGCCGGAGCGCTGCGCTGCGCTACGCGCTGCTGCACTGGCGGTACTTCGACCGTTTCGTCAGCGCCGAGAGCAACTTCCTCGTCCCGGACAACCTCCAGGAGGATCCCCAGCAGGTCGTGGCGATGCGCACGTCGCCGACCAACATCGGCCTTCAGCTTCTCGCGTCCGTCAGCGCCTGCGACCTCGGCTTCATCACCGCCGACGACATGACGTCGCGACTCGAGCTCGTCTTTCGCACGCTCGAGCGCATGCGCCGCTACCGCGGACACTTCTTCAACTGGTACGATCTCGCCGACCTCAAGGTGCTCGAGCCCGCCTACATCAGCACGGTAGACAGCGGCAATCTCGCGGGGCTCCTGATCGCCCTGCGACAGGCGTGCCTCGAGATCCGCGACCGGTCGCCCTCCGAGGAGCGCGTCCGGCAGGCACTCGAGACCGGCATCACGATCGCCACGGGGCAGTTGAGCGCTTTCGTCGCGGCCTTGCCGCCCGATTCACCGGTGCATGCCCGGGCGGTTCCGGCGGCCGGCGTGGCTCTCGGAGAGGCCCGCGCCGCCATCTCGGCCACCCGCGTCCCCGGCGCACCGGCTTCGCTGGAAGCGATCCTCCAGCCGCTGAGCCGCGCCCGCGAGGCACTCCGCACCGACGCGCCGGCGGCGCTCGAATGGATCGACTGGTGCATCGGGCTGATCGAGCGGCACGACGCGCTCGGTCCCGGAGCGCCGGCCGGCACCGAGCTCGGGCCCCGCCTCGCGGCGATCGCGGAGCGCGCGTTCGCCTACGTGATGGAGATGGATTTCCACTTCCTCTTCGACGAGAGCCGCAAGCTCTTCGCCATCGGCTATCAGCAGGGCACCCACGTTCTGGACCCGTCCTACTACGACCTGCTCGCCTCCGAGGCTCGGCTGGCCAGCTTCGTGGCGGTGGCGAAGGGCGACGTGCCGGCGGATCACTGGTTTCGTCTCGGCCGCACGCTCACCCACGCCGCGGGTGAAACGGCGCTGGTGTCGTGGAGCGGCAGCATGTTCGAATATCTGATGCCGGTGCTGGTCATGCAGTCCTTCCCCTTCACGCTGCTGGACCAGACCTATCACGGAGCGGTCCGCCGCCACATTGCCCACGGCGCCGAGCACGGAGTCCCCTGGGGCGTGAGCGAGAGCGCCTACAACCTGCGCGACCGGCACCTGACCTATCAGTACCGGGCATTCGGCGTTCCCGATCTCGCGCTCAAGCGCGGGCTGGGCCGCGATCTCGTGATCGCCCCGTACGCCTCGCTGCTCGCGGTGCTGGTGGATCCCGAGCGCGCGCTGGCCAACCTCGAGACGCTGGAACAGCGCGGCGCGCTGGGCCCATACGGCTTTCGGGACGCGCTCGACTACACCCGGCCGCAACCCGGGCGGACCTACGCCGTGGTCGGTACGTACATGGCGCATCACCTCGGGATGGGTCTCGTGGCGCTGGCCGGCGCGCTCCAGGGCCAAACGTGGCAGCGCCGATTCCACGCCGACCCCATGGTCCGGTCCGCCGAGCTGCTCCTGCACGAGCGCTTGCCGCGCCGGCTCGTTCTTCAGGAGCCCCAATCGACGCGGGCGGACGAGGCGCGCCCCGATCCCGAGGTCGACCGGCCATCGGTCCGGGAGCTCGACACCGCCGATACGCCACAGCCCCGCGTGGCTCTCCTCGGCCATCTGCCGTACACCATCATGGTGACCAATGCCGGCGGCGGGTACAGCCGCTACGAGGACCTGGCCGTCACCCGGTGGCGCGCCGACGGCACCCGTGACCATGCGGGGCAGTTCTGCTATCTGAAGGATGTCACGCGCGGCCGGGCGTGGTCGGCCGCACACCAGCCGGTGTGCGCGGCGGCCGATCGCTATTGCGCGCGTCTCGCCACCGATCGCGTCACGTTCGAGCGCACCGATGGCGACATCGAGACCAGGACCGAGATCGCGGTGGTTCCCGCCGACGCGGCCGAGGTGCGCCGGGTCACCGTAACGAACACCGGAGACGAGACACGCGAGATCGAAGTGACCAGTTACGGGGAAATCGTCCTCGCGACGCCCGACGCCGAGCGGGCCCATCCCGCCTTCGCCAATCTCTTCGTCGAGACCGAATGGCACGAGTGGTGTACGGCGATCACGGCGACGCGGCGCCCCCGGTCGGCCACGGAGCCCCCGCGCTGGTGCGTTCACGTGGTCGCCACCGACAAGGAGCGCGTCGGCCCGGTGAGCTGCGAAACCGACCGGGCCCGGTTCGTCGGCCGGGGGCGTTCGACACGGGATCCCAAGGCCCTCGAAGCCGACGGTGTCCTGAGCAATACCACCGGCGCCGTGCTGGATCCGATCTTCGCTCTGCGCGCCCGCGCGCGAATCCGGCCCGGCCAGTCGGCCACCGTGGCCTTCACCACGCTCGTCGCCACGACCCGGGAGCGTGCCTTCGAGCTGGCCGGCCGCTACCATGATCCCCACGCGGCACAGCGCGCGCTCGATCTGGCGTGGACCGCCACTCAGGTGGAGCTGCGCGATCTCAATCTCGGCCCCGCCGACGCGGCGGCGTACCAGGAGCTCGCGGGCCATCTCTTCTTCTCCAATCCCGCCATCCGTGCGTCGCAGGAGGACCTCCGGAAGAATCGCGGGTCACGCGATCGGCTCTGGGCGAATGGGGTTTCCGGCGACTGGCCGATCGTGCTCGCGACGA
The DNA here is from genome assembly GCA_963722825.1 of uncultured Gemmatimonadales bacterium. Taxonomy (GTDB): domain Bacteria; phylum Gemmatimonadota; class Gemmatimonadetes; order Gemmatimonadales; family GWC2-71-9; genus CAVVWJ01. The sequence goes on along the minus strand of CAVROI010000003.1, from coordinate 1,045,773 downwards.
TCGACTCGAAGGCGGGGCTCACGACGTTGCGGCAGTTGTTCGCGGCACACCGCTACTGGCGGCGGCGTGGCATGACGGTGGACATCGTCGTGCTGAACGCCCAGCGAACGAGTTATTTCCAGGAGGTGCACGACGAGATCGTCGCGGCGATCTACTCCGTGGCGGGCGCCGACTCGCTCGAGAAGCCGGGAGGCATCTTCGTCCGCCGCCGTGACCTGCTCGAAGCCGGCGATCTCCTCATGCTGCGCGCGACGGCTCGACTCCACATCCCGTGCGACGGCCGCTCGCTCTCGCGGCTGCTGGCCGCCGTCGAGAAGCCCGACGAGCTCGAAATGGGCGAGGCCGAGACGACTCCCGCTCAGCCGCCGCCGCCCTTCGAGCGGCGGGTTTCCCGGCAGCCGCGGCCCGTCACGCCAGCGACACCAGCACCAATCCCCCTCGCTTTCGACAACGGCTACGGCGGCCTCACGGCCGACGGCGATTACCTGATCCGGGTCCACGGCGACCGCGTGCCCCCGGCGCCATGGACCAACGTCATTGCGAATCCGCGCGGCGGCTTCATCGTGAGCGAGCGTGGCGCCGGCTTTACCTGGGCCGAGAACAGCTACTTTCTCCGGCTCACCCCCTGGCATAACGACCCGGTGAGCGACCCGGTCACGGAGTGCATCTACCTCCGCGACGACGACACGGGCGACCGCTGGAGCGCGACGCCCGCGCCCACGCGGCACGATGCGGCGTTCACCGTTCGCCATTCGGCCGGAAGCTCCACCTTCACCCACGAGTACGCGGGCATCGCCTCGGAGCTGACGCTCGGCATGGCGGCGGACGACCCCGTGCGCATTTCCATCCTCCGCCTCACCAATCACGATCGCCGCCGCCGCCATCTCACCCTCACGGCCTACGCGGAATGGACGCTGGGTGTGATGCGCGAGCATACGCAACACCAGGTCTGCACCAGCTACGAGGGGCAATACGGAGCGATCTTCGCCAGGAACTCCTTCGACAGCCAGTTTGCCGGTCATGTCGCCTTCCAGGCGATCAGCGAGACGGTGACCAGCCATACCGCCGACCGGCTCGAGTTCATCGGCCGCAACGGCACGATGGCGGATCCCGCCGGGCTGCGACACGCGGCCCTCGCGGGAACGACCGGCGGTGGGCTCGACCCATGCGCCGCCCAGCAGTGCGTGCTCGAGCTGGCCCCGGGAGAGACCCGCGAGATCGTCGTCATCCTCGGCGCGGTCGCCGGCGAAGACGAGGCGAGGCGGGTTGTCGCGGAGTATCGGGACGTCGGACGCGCGAGGGAGGCCGTGGCCCGATCACTGGCGGCATGGTCGGACCGGCTCTCCGTCATCACCGTCCGGACTCCAGACCCTGCGTTCGACGCCATGCTCAACCGGTGGACGCTCTACCAGGCGCTCGCCTGCCGCATGTGGGCGCGGTCCGCGCTCTACCAGAGCGGCGGCGCCTATGGGTTCCGGGATCAGCTGCAGGACGTCATGGCGTTCGTGTACGCGGAGCCCGGACTCGCGCGCGAGCACGTCATCCGTGCCGCGGCGCGCCAGTTCCAGGAGGGAGACGTCCAGCACTGGTGGCATCCGGAGACCGGTCGCGGCGTGCGTACCCGCTTTTCCGATGATCTCGCCTGGCTGCCGTACGTCGTCGATCACTACGTCCGCGTCACCGGCGATCGCTCGGTGCTCGACGAGCAAGTCCCGTTCCTCGCCATGCGGCGGCTCGAGCCGCACGAGCACGAGATCTACGATCTGCCCGAGGTGACCGCGGAACGGGCGACGGTGTACGAGCACTGCCTGCGCGCGCTGAGACAAGCCTGCACGACGGGGGGTCACGGGCTTCCGCTCATCGGCATCGGCGACTGGAACGATGGAATGAACCGCGTGGGCGTCGAGGGCAAGGGCGAAAGCGTCTGGCTGGGCTGGTTCCTGATACGAACGCTCCGCCTCTTCGCCGACCACGCCGATCATCGGGGTGACGCCGACGCGGGCACCGATCTCCGCCGCCAGGCCGATGCCTATGCGGTGGCGGTGGAGTCCAGCGGGTGGGACGGCGCCTGGTACCGCCGCGCGTACTTCGACGACGGCACGCCGCTGGGCACGAGCTCCGGCGCGGAGTGCCGCATCGATTCCATCGCGCAGACCTGGAGCGTCATCTCGGCAGCCGGAGCGGGCGAGCGGCAGCGCCTGGCGATGCGCTCGCTGGAGGAGCATCTGGTGCGCGAGGACGCGCGGCTGCTGATGCTCCTGACGCCCCCGTTCGACACGACGCCGCTCGACCCGGGCTACATCAAGGGGTACCTGCCCGGCGTGCGAGAGAACGGCGCCCAGTATAGCCACGCCGCCCTCTGGGTCGTCCTCGCCACCGCGCTCCGCCGGTACGGCGATCGGGCCTTCCAGCTCTATCAGATGATCAACCCGCTGACTCACGCGGCGACGCGGGAGCAGATCGAGATCTATAAGGTCGAGCCGTATGTCGTCGCGGCCGACGTCTACACCGCGGCGGGGCAGCTGGGCCGCGGCGGCTGGACCTGGTACACCGGATCGGCGAGCTGGATGTACCGCATCGGGCTGGAGAACATTCTCGGCTTCCGCAAGGCAGGCGATACCCTGACGATCGATCCGTGCGTGCCGGTGGAATGGCGGCAATTTCGCATCGAGTATCGGCACGGCGGCAGCGTCTACTCGATCGCCTTCACCAATCCCGACGGGAGCGAGGGCCACACCGCCGAGGTGACGCTCGACGGACGGCTGCTCGAGGGAAACGCCGTCACCCTGACCGACGACGGCTTGCCGCACACCGTCGAGGTGCGGCGCACCGCGCCGCGGCGGGCTAGAGCGCGGGCTGGAAGCTGAAGACCCAGCGGAACGCGAGCCGGTCGTCGTCCGGCATCCGGTCCTGGGCAAGACGAGGCCGGCTGACGAAGAGCGGCAGGTCGAACCGGGTGACGAAGCGCGTGTCGCCGATGCGATGCTCGGCGTGCAATCCGATACCGCCGTCGGCGAGGAACCGGATCCGGTCGCCGATGAGCGGCTGAGCCGATCCGCCGATCGCCTGCGCCAGATCGGTGAAGGCCGCGACGGCAATGCGGTTGAACAGCCGCGCCTTCCGCCTCGTCACCATCGTCCGCTCGAGCTCGAGATTGAGCGCCACCACGGAAGCGGTGGAGACCCGCGGATCGATCCCCCGGAGTCCCGCCCCACCGGGCATCTGATAACGGAAGTCATCACCCACCAGCAGCGCGCCCCGCGACCGCAGGAACGGGTTGGCCAGCTGCTCCAGCGGGTCGGCGCCCTGCAGGTAGATCTGTCGCTGCTTGGGCGCCTCATCGTTTCCCGCTCCGACGCCTGCGTAGAGTCGCGCGCCGAACCGGAAGTAGCGCCCGAGCGCGCGCTTTGCCGAGCCTTCCACGGTACCATGGAAGTAGAACGGATCGAGGTCCGCGCGGCCGCTCGCCGCGAGGCCGTTGCGGTTGTACGCCAGGCCGCCTCCCACGGACGAGCGGGCGGCCAGCTGCCACGCCCCACTCCTGGTCGTGATTCCCCGGGTGAGCGCCAGCTCCACGGTCCCCACATTCTCGTAGTAGCCGGGATCGAGGTAATCGAAGTCATCGGGGTGCACCCACTGCAGCACGATGCCACTGGTCCGGGTGGGCCCGAACGCCAGGTGCTCGCGGGAGGTGCGCTCGACCTCGATCCGCGCGCCGTAGCGGCCCTCAACATTGAAGACGTCCAGCGTCTGCGAGAGGTTCGGGGCACGGAGGAAGGTGGGGTTCCGGACTCGGAGGAAGAAGTCGGGTCCGCCGACGTCGTTGTCCGTGCCCACTCCCGTCGGCTGACTGACCAGCGAGACGTTCTGCTCGAATCGCCCGAAGTAGTCCGTCCGGCTTCGGATCCCCAGCGTCACACCGCCCGCGTCGTTGTACCAGACGGTCGGCTGGACACCCATCGTGAGGCGGTCGCGCCGGCTCCGCGTGCTGAAGTAGCGGTGGAAATAGATGTCGGTGCCCGGAAACGGGGCGATGAGCCGTGCCCAGGAGAACCGGAGCTGCCTCCGGTTGTTGAGCATGTTCCAGTCGTGGGCGCGGACCCGCGGATCGACGAGGACCTCGCGCGGCCGGGTGCGCGTCTCGATGTCCACCCACTCGCGCGTGGCGAGCCCATCGGTGCGTACGAGGGCCGTGTCGCCTTCCGCGATCACCGCGACGTCCACCGGAATCTGGCCCGGTGCCCTCCGCCTCACCTCGACACTCGTCACCCATCCCGGCGTCCCCTCGCGCGTCGCGGCCGTGCGCCGCGTCTTGACCCGCCCCACGGCGTAATCGTAGAGGTCGGTCGTATGGAGGAACTGGGCGAAGAGGGTCGAGAGATCCTGACCGGATACCTCCTCCGCCACCGCGCGGAACGCCGCCTCGTCCACGTGCTTGTACTTCCAGCGCTCGTAGAACGTGCCGAGGATCCGGTGCATCGTTTCGTCGCCCACGATATCGCGCAGCTGGTGGAAGAACAGCTCGCCTCGACTGTAGATCGCGAGGTTGTACGAGGTGAAGTCGCGGTACTTCTCCGCCACCAGGCTGGGCGGCTCGGAGAGATCGTCGAGGTCGAGCTGGAGGATCTCGGCCTCGTCCTCCGGATAGGTGCTCGGCTTGCCCGCCACCTCCCAGAACCAGCTGGTCTGGAAACTGGTGAACCCTTCGTCCAGCCACCCCTCGCGCCATTCGTTGTTCGCCAGCAGCCCCATCGTGTAGTTGTGGCCCAGCTCGTGGACGATGAGGCCCTGATCGGCGGAACCGTTGTGGATCATCATCGGAAACTCGGTACCGCCGCCCTCGATCCGGTGCACGTTGGAGATCTGGGGCCAGCCGAACGGGCCGTATAACTGATCGAGCCAGGCGAGCGCCGCCTCGGTCCGCTGCACGGCGACGCCCTGTCCCCACGTCTTCTCGTCGCCCGGCTGGTAGAGCACGTGTACCGCCACGTTGCCGAAGTGCCCGCCCTCGTATCGGTACTCGGGGTTGAGCGACATGGCGAAGTGATGGACGTTTTCGGCGTACCACCGGATCCGCTTGCGGCCGGCGCCGGCCCCGTCGCACGAGTCCGCCGGAGGCGTGGCGGCGCCGTAGTAGTCGCGCTGATATTCGACCGGGCGCTGGGGATCGCGATTGGCGCGCTCCCAGCCGGGATCGCCGCACACCGGCACACCGGTGGCCCCGACGACCTGGTCGTCCGGCACGTCGAGGTCGACCAGGAACGTGCCGAACTCACCGTAGAACTCTCCCGCCGGATAGAGCGGATGCTCCTCCCATCCGAAGCGGTCGTAGACCACCACCTTGGGATACCATTGCGCGAAGTCGAAGCGGCGCCCCGCGCGACCCTGCCGGCGCGGCACCGTCGACGGCCGGGCGTCCCACTCCATGTCCACCACCATCGAGTCACCGGGGGCGAGCGGGCGCGGCAGATCGAAGCGCACGACGGTGCTGTCGGGCGCAAAGGGATAGGAGGCCTCGACTGCTTCTCCCATGATCCGCACGTCGCGCACGTGATTGAACGCGAAATCGGGATCGCGGAGATCGTTGAACCGGCGCTTGCCCTCGACCGAATCCGCGTCGGCCCAGCGCGAGCCCGGACGGAAGGCGTTGAGATAGAGATGAAGGGAGAACGTGCGCAGCGTGTCGGGCGAGCGGTTGAGATAGCGGACCCGCTCGGCGCCGCTCAGGACACCCTTCGGCTCGTCGAGCCGGGCGGTGATCTCGTAGGCCACTTCCTGCTGCCAATAGGGCGCCTTCGGATCGGGAGCGACAGCCTGCTGGAGCGCGAGGAGGGCCGGCAGAATCACGGACGACTCGGCGGTGAGGGTGACCACGGCGAGGCGACAACGGCCGGAAACATAGGCGCGGCCGGAGCGATCCGGCACCGCCGCGCACGCCCGGGGTGATGCGCCGGGATGGGCGCCGATCTACCATACGGCCGCGCGGCGGGCAGGTGTCGGCAGAGCCGAAGGAAGGAACCCAACGATGTCGGAAGCGCTCACCGTGGTTCGGATCCACCTGCTCTGGAGCACCCACCGGCGGCGCCCCTGGCTCGACCCCGAATGGCGCCCCCGTCTGTTCGCGCAGGTGAGCGCGCTCACCGACCGCCGGTCGGCCCGGCTGGTCTGCGCCGGAGGCACGCGCGATCACATTCATCTGTATCTCGACCACCCGCCATCCATCTCCCTCGCCGATCTGGTCCACGCCATCAAGGCGGGTACGTCGCGCTGGATCCACGCGTCCTACCCGCACCGGCGCGACTTCAGGTGGCAAGCCGGATACGCGGCATTCAGCGTCACACCCAGGGAAGATTCGGCGGTCCAGGCCTATATCCGGGAACAGGAGGTGCACCACCGGGATCGCGCGTTCTACGCCGAATACGTCGGTCTGCTCGAGGGACACGGCATGCAGTACGACATCCACAAAATCATGGACTGAGTCCAGGCGCCTTAACACCGCCCCCGTGTTCGCGTCCCTTCAGGCGAGTCGAGTCTCATTCACTTCGCCAGGCAAACATCGGAGGCAGCAAATGCGCCGCGTCCTCGTGCGCCTCAATTCGGCACTCCTCGTTCTTGTCCCTCTCTGCGGCATTGCCAGGGTAGCGGTCGCGCAGGCCGGCCCGCCGGCCATGGCGCACCCGCATATGAGCCTTACCGCTACCCGTCCCGGCACCGCGGCCGACACGGCCCGCGCGCTGGCAGTCGTCGCCAGGCTGCGTACGGCCATCGCACCCTATCAGACCCTCGAGGCGGCAACGGCGGCGGGATTCCGCGCGCGCAGGGATTCCGGAACGGTCATGGAGGGACAGCTGCTGCACATGGGAAGAGGGGTGCGGCAGAAAGACGCGGTGCAGCCGTTCGACCCGTCGGCGCCCCAGGCGCTCCTCTACCGCCGAGGGGGCGATGGTCGTATGCAGCTCGCCGGGGCCATGTACGTAGCGCCTCTTCCCGCCAGCCTGGATAGCCTCGACGCGATGATCCCACTGAGCGTGGCTCATTGGCACCGGCACCTCAACGTATGCATCTCGGCCTACCGGGGCTCGTTCAGGCGATTCCCGAACGCCACCACCGCCAAGGCTTGTGAGACGGCAGGGGGCCGATTCCGCGCCGAGTCGCGATACATGATTCACGTCATGATCGACGCGGGAAACGATCTCACCAGGACGTTCCCCCAGGGGCAGGAGATGGCCGTCATGGACATGGGGTCCCCGGCCACGGACATTGAGTGAGTGGAGATGTGGATATGTGTTGCGGCCATCCGTCACATGTTCGGGCCACTCGGGGTACCGCCTCGGGGGCCGAGGCGGTACATTTACTGCAGCGGTTCCTCCCTCTTCATGCCACTTCCGGCTGTCTCGCCGGGTCCAAGGACCAAGTTGAGTCCCAACTCACACCTCCATGGGGGGGCTCATATCGTTGTCGCCGACAGAGACCCTAAGCTGCTCGACCTCATGGTCGACGCCCTGCGGCGGGCCGACCACTGCGTGTTCCGGGCGTACGACGGGCTCTCCGCCCTCGAATTGGCCCTCCATCTGCGCAACATCGATCTCCTGATAACCAATACCAACATGCCGGGCCTGAATGGACCGCAGCTCATCCGCCAGGTCCGAGCGCAAATGCCGTCCCTCCCAATCCTGTACGTCAAGAACGCGGACAGCGAGCACGCCGGCGTCCCCGACGGCCTCCCTGCCAACGTGCCGACCCTGCATGAGCCCTTCACGCCCGAGCAGCTGCTGGCAGCCGTCCTGCCGCTGCTGAACAAGGAGGACCCACTCGACAGTTGAACGGAAGGGAAGCTCCTAGCGCCGTGCCTGCACTCCCCGTGCGTCAAGTATCACTCCCCTATATCCTTAGGCATGCCAATCCTCCGACATCTCATCGGCGCCGCCGCGCTGGCGCTGTCTTGTGCGGCGCCGCTGCGCGCCCAGAGCGATTCGTCGCTCCTCACGCTCGACCGCATCTTCGCATCCCAGGAGTTCACGCCCGAGCGCCTCGGCGGGGCGCGCTGGCTCGACGGCGAGGCCGCCTACACCCGCCTCGAGCCCGACAGCGCGAGCAAGGGCGCCCGGATCCTCGTCCGATACGACGCCGCGAGCGGGCGGCGCGAGGTCTGGGTGCCCGCCGCCCGCCTCGTGCCGCCGGGTGACTCGGCGCCGCTTCGGATCGAGGACTACAGCGTCTCTCCCGACAGAAAGCGGCTCCTGCTCTTCACGAACTCAAAGAAGGTCTGGCGGCAGAACACCCGCGGCGACTTCTGGTCGCTCGATCTCTCCTCCTGGCAGCTCTGCAAGCTCGGCGGGCCGAGCGCCGCGCCGTCCACGCTCATGTTCGCCAAGTTCTCGCCCGACGGCGGCCGCGTGGCGTACGTGCGGGAGCACAATCTGTATGTCGAAGACCTCGCCGACGGCCGCATCACCCAGCTGACCCGCGACGGCTCGCGGACCATCATCAACGGCACCTTCGACTGGGTCTACGAGGAAGAGCTCAATCTGCGCGACGGCTTCCGCTGGAGTCCCGACGGCCGGCGGATCGCGTTCTGGCAGCTCGACGCTTCAGGGGTGAAGGACTTTCTGCTGATCGACGACACCGACTCGCTCTACTCGTTCACCGTCCCGGTGCAGTATCCCAAGGCGGGCACCACCAACTCCGCCGCGCGAGTCGGTGTGGTGAGCGCGGACGGAACGGGAGAGCCACGCTGGCTCGACGTCCCCGGCGACCCGCGAAACAACTACATCGCCCGGCTGGAGTGGGCGGCCAACTCGGACGAGGTCGTGCTGGAGCATCTGAACCGCGCGCAGAACACGATCGATGTGATGCTGGGTGACGCGACCACGGGTAAGACCCGCACCATCCATACCGAGCGCGACAGTGCGTGGGTGGACGTGGTGGATGACCTCCAGTGGATCGACGGCGGAAAGAGTTTTCTCTGGATCAGCGAGCGGGACGGCTGGCGGCATCTCTACGTGATCTCGCGGGACGGCTCGAAGTCCCGGCTGGTGACGCCGGGCGCATTCGACCTCCACAACCCGGGAAGCGCCTTTGGCCAGACCTTCGTCGTCGGCGTGGATTCGGCGGCGGGATGGATCTACTACACCGCATCACCGGATAACGCGACACAGCTTTATCTCTACCGCAGTCGTCTCGACGGGAAGGGAAAGCAGGAGCGGGTCACGCCCCGGGATCAGCCGGGCTATCACCTGTATCAAATCTCCAGTGACGGGCGGTGGGCGTTCCACAACTACTCCAGGTTCGGCACGCCGCCCGTGATCGACGTGGTCCGTCTGCCGAAGCACCAGAGCGTCCGGACGATCGTCGCAAACCGCGGCCTTCGCGATGCCGTCGCCGGGCTCCGGAAAGGACCTGCCGGGTTCATGAAGGTGGACGTGGGCGGCGGGCTCGGCCTCGACGCGTGGGTCATGAAGCCGCCGGGGTTCGACTCGACGAAGCGCTATCCCGTCGTCTATCACGTCTACGGCGAGCCGGCCGGCCAAACGGTCCTCGACCAGTGGGCCGGCGGTGATTACCTCTGGCACCTGATGCTGACCCAGCAGGGGTACGTCGTCGCGAGCGTGGACAACCGCGGCACGCCCTCGCCCAGGGGGCGCGCGTTCCGGAAGGCGATCTACAAGAAGATCGGGCTCGTCAACTCCGCCGACCAGGCGGCGGCCGCCCGGGCGATGCGCCGATTGCCGTGGGTGGACTCCACCCGGATCGGCGTCTGGGGATGGAGCGGCGGTGGCTCGACGACGCTGAACGTGATGTTCCGGTATCCCGATATCTATCGAACCGGCATGTCGGTGGCGCCGGTGCCGGACGAGCGGCTGTACGACACGATCTACCAGGAGCGGTACATGGGCTTGCCGCAGGAAAACGAGGCGGCGTACCACGATGGATCACCGCTCTTCTTCGCCGACAGCCTGCGCGGCAATCTGCTCGTAGTTCACGGCTCGGGCGACGACAACGTGCACTTCCAGGGTACCGAGCGGCTGATCAACGCGCTCGTCGCGGCCAATCGGCCGTTTACGCTGATGGTTTACCCGAACCGGACGCACTGCATTTGCGAGGGCACCGGAACGGGACTGCACCTTCATTCGCTGCTGACCCGGTACCTCGAGCAGAACCTGCCGGCCGGAGGGCGCTAGAGATGGGAACGCGAGCCAAGAACAATCCACCCCGCAAGCGGGGCCCGAAGCCGGACACGCCAATCCCGCCAGGGCAATGGGGCGAGCACGCCGGCAAGACGTTCAAGAAGCCTTCCCCGAAGGGCAGTTGGCCCAAGCCACCGAACAAGAAGGGCCGGGGCGGCCGATAGCCGGCCCTGGCCTTCCCCGTGCGTCAAGTACATACTCCTGCTAATAGTTTGACAGCCACTTCCGGTATTGACGAATAGTAGGAAATCAATATACTGGGGCTACCAACTGTAATAGGAGCCCTCCGTGAACCCCGTCTCAGCCCCCCTCGACCCCATCTCCCGGCGCATCCTCCAGATCCTCGCCTCCGACGGCCGCGCCAGCTATCAGGCCATCGCCGACGACGTGGGCCTGTCGAGGCCGGCCGTCATGGAGCGGGTCAAGCGGCTGGAGGAGGGCGGCTACATCCTCGGGTATGTGGCCCGGCTCGATCGCGCCAAGGTGGGGTATCCGGTCACCGCGTTCATCGCCGTGCGCTACCCGCCGACCGGTGTCGCCGGAACCGAGCCGGGTGTCGAGGCGCTGGCCGACAACCCGAGCGTCCTCGAGTGCCACCACGTCGCCGGAGAGGACTGCTACATCCTCAAGGTCGCGGCACCGTCGCTTCTGGAGCTCGAGCGCGTCATCCGGCAGCTCCGCGGCGCGGGTCAGCCGGTCAGCACGCGCACCACGATCGTCCTCTCCTCGGTCTTCGAGAAGCCCGGCATCGCGCCGAGCGCGGAGGCGTAGCATGGCCGGCCTCCGCGGGCGCGCGCTCATCGCCTATCTCATCGTGTGCGTGGTGTGGGGCTCCACCTACCTCGCCATCCGCATCGGCGTGCAGGATCTGCCGCCGTTCCTGTTCGCCGGCTCGCGGTTCCTCACCGCGGGCATCGTGCTCGGGGCCGGAGTCCTCGCCACCGGTGGCGAGCTGCCCCGCACCGGGCGCGATTGGCTGACGCTCGCCATCGTGGGCTGCTTCCTGCTCATCGGTGGCAACGCCATCGTGGTGTGGGCGGAAAAGACCGTCGAGTCGGGCCCGGCGAGCGTCTACGTCGCGGCCGGTCCGCTCTGGACGGCCTTCTTCGACGCAGTGGTGCCCGGGGGAAAGACCAGGCTCAACTGGCGAATGGGTTTGGGGCTCCTGCTGGGATTCCTGGGCATCGGCCTCCTCTCGGGAGTGACGCCGGGGCAGCTCCTTTCGAATGAGATGCAGGGCCCGATCGCCCTCACGCTCGCGGCGGCCTCGTGGGCCATGGGATCGGTGTACTCGAAGCGGCATCCCACCGCCACGTCACCCTATGCCGCGGCGGCGGTGCAGATGGCCGTCGCGGGCGCGCTGCTCCTGATCCTGGGACTCGCCTTCGGCGAGCGCCACCTGTGGCACATCACCCCGACGGGGCTGGGCGCGCTGTCGTACCTCATCGTCTTCGGGTCGATCGTCGGGTACACCGCCTTCGGCTACGCGCTCCGCAACGCGTCGGCCACGGTGGTCGGAACCTTTGCCTATGTGAATCCGGTCGTCGCCGTCCTGCTCGGCTGGCTCGTCCTGCACGAGCAGGTCACCGCGCGGACGCTGTCGGCGATGGCGCTGATCCTGGGAGCGGTGTTGTGGATCCAGCTCTCCTCGCCCTCCGCTCAGGTGGCGGAGGAGCGACGGCCCGACACCGTGGAGGGCGCGCGGCGCCGGGCGGCGAGCGCGTGAGCGCGCCAACGACAATGGAGCGCCCATTCGCGAGCGATGCCGAGGTGGAGGATCTCGTGAGAGAATTCGAGGCCTGCACTTTGCCGCGCGCCAGGTGGAACCACCGGGCCCACCTCACCGTGGCCCTCTGGTATGCGGCGCACCTCGAGCGCGACGCGGCACTCGACACCATGCGCCGGGGAATTCTTCGGCTCAACGAGGCGCTCGGCATCGTGAGCACCCCCACCAGCGGGTACCACGAGACCATCACCCGGTTCTACATGCGGATCGTCGGAAGATTTCTCGAGGAGGAGCCCGTCGGCGGCTGGGCTGGCCGCGCCAATCGGTTATTCGAGGGGCACGGTGAGAAGAAGTTGCCGCTGCGGCATTACAGCGAGAGGCGGCTCATGTCTCCTGCCGCGCGAGCCGACTGGGTCGAGCCCGATCTCATCCCGCTTCCCTAGCGCCGGCCGACTGAGATCCCGGAACCTCGGCTCCTACGACGCGTCGGGCAGGAGCACACGCAGCGGGAAAGCGCTGGACTCGCGGCTCCCCACGCCAAGCTGCCCCGATTCGTTATTGCCCCAGCAATAGAGCACGCCGCCATCGGTCAGGCCGCAGGTGGTCGAGCCGCCGGCCGAAATCGCGGCGAACCGCCGGCCGTTGGCCGCCAGCACGGGGGTGTCCTGGTAGCCGGGAAAGATTTCTACCCCGAGTTGTCCGGCATCGTTCTTTCCATAGCAGTAGACGAGCCCCTCCGTGGTGAGGGCGCAGGCGTGGCTCTGGCCCAGCGCCACCGAGGCCACGGCGCCCGGGATGGCGACGTGGCGCGGCGCTCCACCCGGCGGCGATCCGTCGAATGGGTCACCCCAGCACCAGAGCTCCGCCGCGTCGGTGATCGCGCAGCTGGCGCTTTCGCCCGCGACGACCTCGCGGGCCGTCGCCGTGAGCTCGGTCCGCACCGGACCATGGGCGCACGGCGCGATGAGGAAGCAGGTGTCGGTGCTCGAGTCGATGGCCGCGGAGGGCGCGCCGAGGTACGCGCCCACTCCCCAGCAGTAGACCCCGCCATCCGCGGTCCCGCCACAGGTGTGCAGGGAGCCCGCGCCGATGCTGGTGAAGGTGAGGCCGCCGGCGACGGCGTTCGGTTGGAGGCTCCAATCGCTTTCCGGCTGCCCGGTGCCGCGCACGCCCTCGTTCAGGTCGCCCCAGCACCAGGCCGCACCGGTGGGGTCCAGACCGCAGAAGTGGGTGTCGCCCGCGCCGAGAGTCGCCATGAGGACATCGTTCTCGAGCTCGGCCGGCTCCTGGCTGATGGGCACGCCCATGTCGGTGTTGACCGTAACGTAGCCCTGACAGACGGTGGCGGAGCCCGTGAGCCCACAGGCGTAGCTTCCGAAGGGGCCGCCGGCCGCGCGGAGCTGACGAAACCTCCAGTTGCCGCCAAAGGCCGTCGGTACTGAATCGGAGCCGACAAAATCGAACGTCCGCCCCCAGCAGTAACCGCGCCCGGTCTCTACCACGGCGCAGACGCGGGCCGCCCCCACCGACACCTGGCGGAAGACGTCCCGGGAGTCCCCCGGCGACGTACTATCGGAGCAGCCCCCCGTCATGATCGTGAGCAGGACGCCGGCCAGCATGTCACCTCGGGTGACGGGTCGCATGGATTCTCCATCTGGGGCGCACAGGAACGATCAAACGCGGATGGGAGGCTCACGCTCGAGACGACGCCGGAGGATGCGACGCCCTGGAGCAAGCGGTGGCTCCTGCGCCAGATCAGCGGGTCGAGACCCGAAAGGTCAGCGCGACAGCAGAATCCTGCGGAGCTTGGTCATCCGGCGGCGGACGGAGCCGTCGTGGATCCGCTCGCCCACCCGCACGATCGCGCCGCCGAGAATATCGGGATCCTCGGAGAAGGTCGCGAGCACCTGCTTGCCGAGCTGCTTGCTCAGCGATTCCTCGATCGCACGCCGGAGCTGCGCGTCGGCCGGCCGGGCGAGCGTCACGCCCGCCCGGATCCGGTTCTGCTTGAAGTCCACCAGCGCGTGATACTCCGTGGCGATCGTCCCGAGCAGCTGCTGCCGCCCGCGCTTTACCACCGCCTGCAGGAAAAGCACGAACTCCCGCGGCACCTCGGGCAGGGCCGCGCCGATCAGGCGCGCCTTTTCCCGCTTGGGCACGCGGGGCGACATGAGCACCGCCTGCACCTCGGGCGAGGTCTCGATCGCGCCGGCCACGGCATCCATGAGCTGGGCGAACTCCTCGGTTCGCCCGCTCTGCTCGCCCAGGTCGAACAGCACCTCGGCGTAATTCCTGGCGACGGTGGCCGCGCTCAATGCTTGGAATCCAGCGTGGCGAGGTAATCGGTCACCAGCTTCCGGTCGGCGTCCGAGCCGAGCCGCTCGCCGATGAGCTTGGAGGCGGCGGCGAGAGAGAGATCCACCGCCTCCCGCCGCAGGTCGGCGATCGCCCGGTCCCGCTCGGAGCCGATCTCCCGCCGCGCCCGCTCCAGCAGCTCCACCTGCTCCAGTTTGGTCTTCTCGATCGTCACGCTCCGCTCCTTCTCCGAGGCGGACCGCGCCTCGGCCAGGATCGAGCTCGCCTGTGCTCTCGCGTCACCCACCAGCTTCTTGTGCTCGGCGAGCAGCGCCGCCGCTTCGGCCCGATTCCGGGCCGCGTCGGCGAGCTGCTCCTCCAGCGCCTTCTCCCGAGCCTCGACGGCGCCGAGCACCGCCGGCCAGGCGAACCTCTTGAGGATGGCCAGCAGGAGCAGGAAGACCACAATCGTCCAGAACATGAGCCCGCCCTCGACCGTGAGGGGGCCGGACGTGTGTTCTTCCTGGGGGGCGAGTGTCAGTGCCAGCATGTGAGCTCCGAAGCGAGTCTGGAGTCCAGGGTCTGGAGTCTAGGGTCTGGAGTCTAGGGTCTGGAGTCTAGGTCTGGGGTCTGGAGTCTAGGGTCTGGAGTCGAGAGTCCGAAGGCTCTCGACCCTCGACGCTCGACTCTCGACCCTGGACTCTCGACCCTCGACTCCCGACCCTCGACTCTCAACTCTCGACCTAGAAATTGATCTTCCCCTGAATCAGGAACGCGATGACGGCGACGAACAGCGCCACGCCTTCGACCAGTGCGGCGGCGATGATCATGGCCGTCTGGATCTTGGCCGTGGCCTCCGGCTGCCGGGCGATACCCTCGGTGGCGCGTCCGCCGATCTGGCCGATGCCGATGCCGGCGCCGACGACCGCCAGTCCCGCGGCGAGACCGGCGCCGATAAGGCCATATCCCTTGTCCGCACCAGCGGCCGCGGCCTGGATCAGGGCGAGCATGGAAAGCATGTGCTACTCCCGTTGTCGAGCGGAAGATGAGTGTCGGTTCGCTCGCCGCGCGCCGGCCGCTTCTTCCGGAGCAGCCCCGCTGCGGTGGCCCGCCGGCGTCCTCGCGCCTTGAAGGCGCAGGGACAGCGGGCATCGTCCGCCATCCGGCGGACTACCTTCCGGCTCCGCTCGAGCGCGGGGAGCCGGGGACCTTCAGCACTCGCCTTCTACGTCTTCTGCGTCCTCTGCGTCCTCTACGTCCTCTGCGTCCTCTCTAGTGTTCCGCCCGCATCAGCCCGATGAATACCGCGGTGAGGAGCGTGAACACGAACGCCTGCAGAAACGCCACGAACAGCTCCAGCACCATCACCCCGGTGGCCAGGGCCGACGCGGCCAGGCCCACGGAGTAGCTCTTGAACACGAAGGTGAGCCCTATCAGGGCGAGCACCAGCACGTGGCCCGAGGTCATGTTCGCGAAGAGCCGCACCGCCAGCGCGAACGGCTTGGCCAGCTTGCCGATCAGCTCGATCGGCGTCAGGACCGCGAGCAGGAAGACCTTGAGAACGGCCCCCCCGGGCCCGCCGGGAAGGCCCGACGGCAGATAGAAGATGGTGCTCATGTACCCCTTGGGCCCCAGCGTCCGCATGCCGGTGATCTCGACGACGATGAACGCCATGAGGGCCAGCGCAGCGGTGACGGCGATGTTGCCGGTGGCGGTGGCGCCCCAGGGCAGCAGGCCGAACAGGTTCATCGTGAGGATGAAGAAGAAGACCGTGAGCAGGTAGGGGGCGTATCCCTCGCCGTGGTGCCCGACGTTCGGGAGGACCACTTCCTGCCGGATGTAGAGCGCCATCGCTTCCATCGCGCCGGCGAATCCCTTGGCCGGCCGGCCCTGGGCCTGCGCACGCGCGATGGACCTGGCGCTCAGGAGGAACACGAGGGCGACGATGACCGCGGCCAGCACCATGAACACGAGGTGCTTGGTGGGCGACAGGTCGAGGGCGAATCCACCGATGTGGATGGGCGGAATGCGCGGCAGCGCGATCTCGCCCAGGAAGGGCAGCTCGATCGAATGCGAGTTGCCGATGTGATGCGCGATGTCGATCTCGGTCTGAACCGTCATCGATCGTCTTCCCGCGAATGTTCCCGGAGCGCCGTGGCCCCTTCTATTAGAAGGAGCGCGACCAGCACCCCGACCATCGAGCCGAGCATCGGGCCGGCGCGGGCGCGAAGCGCCGGAATCACCACCAGGCCGGCGATGCCGACCACGGTGAGCCGCACCAGCATCCCGAGTCCCCACACCGGCAGAAACTGCTCGGTGCCGATGGCCCGGAGCGCCCACCATCCGAGCGGCGCCTGGAGCACGAGGCCCACCGCCGATCCCCAACCCACCTCGGTCCTGATCTCGGCCGGCACCGTCGCCGTTGCCCCCAGGGCCGCGGCGGCGACCACGGCCACACCGGCCAGGTAGCGGCCGGCGAGGCTCACTTGTCGCGATCGTTGCGGTTGAGGCTTCGGATGAGGGAATACATCGTCCCTCCGAACCCCAGGAAGGCGGCAACGACCGTCAGGATCCCACCGGTGCCGAGCTTCTTGTCGGCCCAGTTCCCGATGAAGACGAACACCACCAGGCTGACGGCCAGCTGCACGCCCAGACCGGCGTACCGCATCGGTCCCGGACCCTTGCCGTTGCCCGGCTCGGGGGTTGTCACGCGGCTAACCTATCTGCTTGTGAAAAATTTCGCAAGCTCGTAGAATGGGTCTTGAGTAACTTCCCGGAAGCCCCGAGCGTATCTTCCTCATTCTCCTGTAACTTGGGTCCCGATGACCGCTACGCAAAAGCCCCCGATCGACGACGTACAGCAGCTGCAGCGGCTCCAGGACGCGGTCACCCAGCTGAAGAGCCAGGTCGCCCGGCGCATCGTGGGGCAGGAAGAGGTCGTCGAGGGCATCCTCACGGCCGTCCTTGCCGGCGGGCATGCCCTCCTCATCGGGGTACCCGGCCTGGCCAAGACCCTCATGGTCCAGACCGTGTCGGAGACGCTCGACCTCTCGTTCAACCGGGTCCAGTTCACGCCCGATCTGATGCCGAGCGACATCACCGGCACCGAGATCATCGAGGAAGACCTGACGACGGGACGGCGCGCCTTCCGGTTCGTGAAGGGGCCGATCTTCGCGAACGTGGTGCTGGCCGACGAGATCAACCGCACGCCTCCCAAGACCCAGGCGGCACTGCTCCAGGCGATGCAGGAGCACCAGGTGACGGCGGGCGGGACGACCTATCATCTGCCCGATCCCTTCTTCGTGCTGGCCACCCAGAATCCGATCGAGCAGGAAGGCACCTATCCGCTGCCGGAGGCCCAGCTCGACCGCTTCATGCTGGAGCTGCGGGTGGGCTATCCCAGCCGGTCGGAGGAGGAGGCGATCGTCGAGCAGACGACGGGGACCGCGCGCGGCGCGCTCCAGCCGGTGCTCGACGCCCAATCGGTGCTGGCCATGCAGGCGCTGGTGCGCCGGATCCCGGTATCGCGCGGGCTCATCCGGTCGGCCGTCACGCTGGCGCGCATGACCCGCCCTGCCGACACCCAGGCGCCGGCCTTCATGAAGGAATATGTGGACTGGGGGGCCGGGCCGCGCGCCTCGCAGTACCTCGTGCTGGGCGCCAAGGCGCGGGCGGCGATCTCGGGCCGGCCGATGGCGGATCTCGATGACGTGCGCACCGTCGCGCCCTCGGTGCTGCGGCACCGGCTGGTCACCAATTTCGCGGCGGAGGCCGCGGACCGGTCGGCCGATGATCTGGTGCGGGAGCTGGTGACGGGTCAGGGGTGGCTCGGGGGGTGAGCGCCGACGTCGGTGCCAGAATGGGAAAGCCCGGCCAACTCGGCCGGGCTTCGTCTTTCCCTGGCGAACGACCCGATGCTTCGAGACTCTAGCTCTTCTGCGTCTTCTGCCAGCGGTTTAGCTGCTCGACTAATGAGCTGTCGGAGGAGGTCGTGCCCTCAGGCAACATGCAGGCGGTGGTCCTCGCTAGCCAAGTGGCATCCTGCACAGTGCCGAAAAGCCGGGCAAAGACCACATGTGTCTCCCCCTTGCGCATGCTGAGTCCAGCCGAATCATCGGGCGCCGGCATCGTCAGTCTGAGGCTTTCGCCTATTTTGGCTGGACCCTTCCAGCTGCCGCGGATTTGGAGATAAGCGCGGCGGCCGATGCAGTCAACGAACTCGACACGCGACTTGGTCGTGTCAGGCGCGTAACGCGGACAATCGCGATCTGAAGTCACAACCCCAATAACGACAGCATCAGCCTTTTCAAGTTGTTGGTCCAACGAACGACCCTCCGGACACAGCGTTAACCCCTCCGGAGAGTGCGCCGCCAGGAAGCTAAGCACGCCTGTCAAATACCCCAGTGCACGCAATTGCACGACACACCTCCCCTATTCTAGTCGCGTCAAGACCTTCCTACGGCATGAGTGTAGGCCGCAAGACCGATGCCCGAGTAGACCAACGGTCCCCTATCCCGTGAGCGGGAGCCAGCCAGTGGGTAGGGAGTCCTGATCCGCCGCAAGGCGGGGAGGACTCCAGGAGGCCAGTCGATTCATCGATCCTTCTCCACATCACCAACGAGCCAATGGGCGTTTGCTCGTCACTTACCGGCGCCCAATCTTAGAAGTGTAGAGGCTTGAAAACTCTGAACGGGGACATGGCAATTGCGCTGCCAACGATTCCAATTGTCAAGGAGGGTCACGGCTTGCTTCTCGGATACAATCGGGAAGTTGCCGCTTGCCAGTCGTGTCGTGAGAATGCAGCCTGACCCGAGTTCCAACCAAGTCGCTGTCACGCCTTCAGGATCGGTAGTGTGACCCTCGGCACGGAAAGGGAATTCGTAGGTGGTCCGGTCGGTCAGGGAAACAGGCGCCCCTTCGGCCTGAGCTTGGCCGCCAACGATGGTCCAAGCCTGAAGAGTCTGACCGATGGACGTGATGAACCGGGTCCCAGACCTCTGCCATACGGCATCCATCGATTCCGGACTGTCAGCAGCGCACGGCACTAAGCTCTGAGAGGGCCCGCTCGGCAACGGGACCAGCCATGTCTGATCAAAACAAGCGTCATTGTCGGACTCGAAGGTCGAAACGACCGCGTGGCCACCGTCCGGAGCGAATTCGACGTACCACGCGAAACTGTTGGGGGACGCGGGGCTGCCAAGTAGCCGCGTAATGAAGTTTACGGTGGTCCCCTGAGGACCCCATCGAGAGCCTCGGATCTTCCAGCGCGTCCAACCGTAGTCGTTCATCATGTCTCCATCCACCGTGTCCTTCTCCAGGTAGGTCCTTACCGAGATCCCGGTGAGCGGACGAGGACTCCACGCCCCTGCGGACAGCGAGTATTCGATGGCCGAGACGAGCAGCGGGTCCGTCGTGACCTTGTTGATGGCAAACAGACGCCCTCCTTGAGCAACCGAGGCTGCTGCGAGCCAGCCCACGGAATCGGAGGTCACCGCAATGACTTCGGCGTTGCTACTATTTCGAGTCAGGACAACGTTCGAACCTCCAAGCGAATCCGGCTGTTCCAAGTAGACCTGAAAGCCACAGATCGGTGTTCCAGGGCGCTCTTTCGAGAGAAGTGAGAGAGCGCCGTAGGCATCGAGCTGATAGATGCCCGAGATACCGATGTTCGGGGGCGCCACGGAATCCCCTGTTGAGGGATTGAGACGCGAGACACGCGCGCCGTTCAAGATGTAGTTTCTGACCTGCTCGCCTGTTAGTGTGGGATCCATCGACAGAGGTGGTCCCGCTTCTCTGTACAGCGAAACCGGGTCGGTTAACTGGATCGGCGAGCATTACGCCGCGGCCCGAAGTGGAGACTTTGACGTGGGCATCCGCCTCCGGAAAGAGCGTATCGCTCGTCGACACGACGCTGGCGAGGGGATGGGGCGCGATCGGTAATCGGTTCTCCAGCGGGGGGTCGTTACTGCATGCCGCGGTAGCGCACAGCAGGAGCAACGCGTTCCTCGCGCGGGCGCATCCAACTCGCATTTCTTGCCTCGTATGGTGACGTGTGATCCAGGGGGGCTACTGCAAAGGATCTCTTCCAGCACGTTCAATACTGCCGCCACCAGGAGCTCATACTAGGCCTCTTTTGCGACAAACAGGGGCCGTTTTGCGACAATATCGTTTAGAAAATGGTCACCTCACTCTCTTCAAGCGCGCCATCAGATACCAGAAACACGAAAGCCCGGCCACCTCGGCCGGGCTTCCTTACTTCAGTTCAAGAATCGAGGACTCGTTCAGCTCACCGGCGCCATGAGATCGCCGAACACACCGAGCGACCCGTCGTAGAACTCGAGAATCATCTGGAGCGACGCCTCTTCCTGCGGAGTCAGCGCCGTGCCCGTCGCACTCGTGATTACCGGGTCGCCCTCGCCGATCGTGACCGTCGCGAAGACGTCTCCGTTCACCCGCACCGAGAACGAGCCGCCCGACGCCCCGTAGGCACCCGAGAGCCGCACGTCACCATTCCGGCCGGAGATCGAGAAGTCGAGCGTCACCGCCACCTGCTCCGGCGCGATGTTGCCGAAGGTCGCCGTGTACTCCAGGTCCAATCCGCGGGACGGAACCGTGAGCGAGTAATCGAGCGTGAGCACCACGCCGCTGGCGCTCTGCGCGATGGTGTTCTGAAGATCGAAGTTCACCCGGGTGACGCCGTTCGACGCGAACCCCTCGACGCCGAGCGTACCGGAAGCGCTGGTTCCCGACCCGCGGACGGTGTAATCGAAGTAGGTGACACCATCCGCGTACACGAGAACACGCGTCGCCAGTGTCGAGCTGGTGCTCACGTCGATGACGTCCACGTAGCCCAACTCTTCCAGCGGCTCGACCGGAAGCCGAGTGACAGGGTTGACCGCATACAGGAGGAACCGCACGCCGGTGGCCGGCGCGCCCGACGCGTCCGACGCCACGTAGACGTCGTTGTCCACGTCCCACACGAAGGTCGTGCCCTTGACCTCGTCCGGAATGCCGGCGACCGAGGCGCTGATGCCGCCCGCCGTGGGCAACAGCCGCGTGACCGCCTTGGCGTACTCTGCCGCCGCCGCCGGATGCAGCAGCCTGACCGGCGAGAGCACGATCGGCGCGGCTTGTCCGAGCGTCACGGCGATGGCCTGGCCGGTCGCGTCGAAGCTCGCGGCCACCGGCGAGTCGAATGCCTCCGCCGCGCTCGCCATGTCCGCCGAGACGCCGTCGGGATTGAACTCGCTGGGTCCCTGGTCCTTGTGGCAGGCGGTGAGTACGAGGGCGAGCAGGCCTGTCGTTGCGAGAGTACGCCTCGCGAAATGCGTTGTGCGCATCGGTAACGCCTCCGTGCTGCGGGTGGGGGAAGATACGCCCGAAGCGACGAGATGACTTGGAGTTGGCTGGAGGTGACGATCGCCGCGGCTCCGGCAGGTCGGCCGCTTTACGGAGCCGGCGGCCGGTATGTGGCAACGACCGTGCCCGAGCGTGGTGCGGGCGTCCTGCGGCCCAGTCCCGGAACCGCTATATTCCCGGCGTTCCCAGTGAGGCTTCACCGGCAATGGTGGAGGACATGATCGGGATCATCCTGGAGGGTGTGCTGTTCGTCGCGCTGGTCGCGACGATGGCCGCCCTCCTTTTCTTTGCGCTGCTTTACCTGACGCCGCTCGGCCTGCGGCTGCGACAGGATCGCAACCGGCGCGCGCTCGAGCGCGAGCTGGATCTCGAGTGTCCCATCCACGGGATGCAGCGGGAGGAGGACCTGGTGCGTCTGCCGTCCGGCAATCGCATCTGTCCTGCATGCTACAAGGAGGCATTACATGAGTAGTGTGAGCGAGCGGGTGGGATCGACCGACGGGCTCCGCCGCGTCGTCCGGCTGGCGGGCATCGCCCTCGGCGTGCTGGTGCTCCTCGTCCTCATTCCCACCGCCATGACCTACATCAACCCGGGTCATGTCGGCATCGTGATCCACCGGGTCGGCGGCGGGGTGGACCCGACGCCGCTCGGCCCGGGGATCCACATGCGCAATCCGCTCACGACCGGCATCGAGGAATACCCCACCTTCATGCAGACGGTGGTGCTCACCCGCACCTCGAGCGAGGGGTCGCAGAACAACGACGAGATCAACGTGAACAGCATCGAGGGCCAGCCACTCTCGCTCGACGTCTCCATGTCGTTCGAGCTGGACCCGACCAAGGTGCCGGCCCTCTACTCCACCTTCCGCACGGACATCGCGACGATCCAGCACAGTTACGTCAAGCAGGCGATCCGCCAGTCGCTCCAGGAGGTGGTGGGCAACGAGGAGATCGCGGCGATCATCGGCCCCAAGAAGTTCGAGACGACCTCGCGGGTCAGCCGGCTGCTGGAGCAGCGGCTCTCGCCCTACGGGATCGTCGTGAAGCAGTTCACCATCAACGAGCTGCGCGCGCCGCCGTCGGTGGTCGAGGCGATCAACCAGAAGAACGTCATGCAGCAGCAGGCGCTCACGTCGCAGAACGAGCTGCAGAAGAACACCTTCCAGGCCCAGGGCGACTCCATCAAGGCCGCCGGCCGCGCCAAGGCGATTCTGGCCGAGGCGGAGGCCCAGTCGAAGGCCAACCGCCTGCTGAGCGAAAGCATCACGCCCACGCTGGTGCAGTATGAGATGAGCAAGCGGTGGAACGGCCAGATGCCGCAGGTGACGGGCGGCGCGATGCCGATGCTGCAGTTGCCGGGGGCAACTAAGTAGGACGGAGAGGCCGCAGAAGGCGCAGACGACGCAGAGGTCCACCCCCACCCCTGCGTCCTCTGCGCCCTCTGCGTCCTTTCCGTCCTCTTGTCACAAACCCCGCCGCTCGGCTGCTCCTCCTGACGACCGCTACCGTCGTCAATTTTCTCTGATAGTCCGGGGGAGGCAGTATGCTACGCTACGCAGGAGCAGCCGGCTCGTGTGCCGCGATGTTGGCACTGCTCGTTCAAGGGTGTGATGCGCCTTCGGGGCCCGCGGCGGAGTCGCCTACGGTCGAGGCGGTGACGTTCAAGACGCCGCCGTTCGACGCCTCCAACTTCGTCGCCCATATCGACAATCCGTATCTGCCGCTGACGCCGGGGACGGCGTTCCACTATCGCGGCGATACTCCGGATGGACTGGAGACGAACGACGTCATCGTCACCCGCAACTCCAAGACGATTCTCGGCGTCGCGGTGACGGTGCTGCACGACAAGGTCTTCCTCGACGGCGAGCTGACCGAGGACACCTTCGACTGGCTGGCGCAGGACCGGCAAGGGAACGTCTGGTATTTCGGCGAGGACTCCAAGGAGCTCGAGAACGGCCAAGTCGTGAGCACCGAGGGGTCCTGGCAGGCGGGGGTGAACGGGGCCCACCCGGGGATCATCATGCTGGCCCATCCCAAGCCGGGAGTTTCCTACGTGCAGGAAGACGCGCCCGACGTGGCGGAAGACCGGGCCAAGGACCTGAGTTTCAAGGCCACCGTGAGTGTCCCCTACGGCTCGTTCGATAACTGTCTCCATACGATGGAATGGACCCTCCTCGTGCCCGGCGATCGGGAGCACAAGTTCTATTGCCCGGACATTGGAGTGGTGGAAGAGGTGCAGCCCAAGGAAGGTAGAATCACGAGCGAGCTGATCTCCATTACCCACTTCTGAGAAACACGCTGCCGGCCACCAGGTGTTTGCCAACCTCGGCCGTGCTCTCGCCGTGGCCGGTGCCCGGCCTGAGCACGTGACCAAGCTCACGATCTTCGTCGTCAATTACAATCGTGAGTGCTTGCCGGTGAGAGTGGCGGCGCCGGCCAGACCCGATCACCTGATCGAGATGGACGCGATCGCGGTTATCTGACGACGGCCAACGTTATTCGATAGGTCGGAACAGCTCCTCGAGATCGAGTGTGAACGGCTCGATGTCCCGCACTGGTCGCCAGGTCAGACGATCGCGCTCGATTCGTGGGAAGAGATCATCCGGGGTCCAGACCTCGACCTGTCGCTCGTCGCCGTCGACGATCCAGTACAGCGGCACCCGCGCCTCCTGGTAGCGTCGGCGCTTGATGAAGCGATCGTTGTTTGAGTTCGAGGGACTCAACACTTCCGCGACCAGCAATAGGTCTTGAACCGCGGTCCACTCGAGCGGGCGAACTCAGCACCACACCTAGCGGGAATGCCTCGAGATACTTCGCGAGGGCGACGTACAGGCGTCCGACAAGCTGCTGATGCCACAGTCGAGGCGACGGGGTCACCAGCAGCTCCCCGTACACCACCTCGTAGCGGTTCCCGTCCTCCGGAAGGAGGCGCGCCATCTCTGCGGTCCAGTAGACCGGCGTGACGGTCTCGGGCATGCCCATAAAGCTCGGCTCGGCAACTGGGATTGGCAACTCGGCGACACTCGCCCAGTCTAGGCCGATCCGACGGGCAGAATCGCACCATTGTCACGCAGGGCCCCCGCGATCTCACGTGGGTCAGTGGATCATACGCCCCTGCTGCGCGATTCGAAGGGCTGGAGAATGCGGCGGCGGAGACCGCCACGGTGATGCGAGGAGACGATTGAACGAGACGTGGTATTTTTCGTTCAACCACGTTTCCGAGGTATTTCTAAGATGTCGCACCCTGAAATTTCGACCGAAGATGCTTCCTATCGAAAGCGCATCGCGGTGCTCGATACGAACATGGCCTACGTCGACGTCGGGGAGGGAGACCCGATCGTCTTCCTGCACGGCAATCCCACACCCTCCTATCTATGGCGGAACATCATCCCATACGCCCTTCCGTTCGGGCGATGCCTCGCCCCGGACTACGTCGGAATGGGCAACTCGGGGGCCGCGCCTGACGGCTCCTACCGGTTCGTCGATCATCAGCGCTATCTGGATGCCTGGTTCGACGCGATGGGTTTGACCAGGAACATCATCTTCGTCCTCCACGACTGGGGATCGGCGCTTGGCTTCAATTGGGCTCAGCGGCATCCCGAACGGATCAAGGCGATCGTATACATGGAAAGCATCGTCCGGCCGTTTCGTTCCTGGGATGAGTGGCCGGAGGCGACCCGAGCCTTCTTCCAGGAGCAGCGCACGCCGGCCGGAGAAGACCTGATCCTTCGACAGAATCTGTTCATCGAATATCTTCTGCCGCTCCGGAACATCTCCAAGGAGGCGATGGAGGTGTATCGCCGTCACTACAGAAATCCCGGTCCCTCGCGACAACCCATGCTCACATGGACACGAGAGCTCCCGATCGAAGGACAGCCCGACGACGTCACGCGAATCGTCGAGTCGTACGCACGCTGGCTCAGCAGCAGCCCGATACCGAAACTATTCATCGACGCGGAGCCGGCGGGGTTTCTGATCGGGGCGCAGCGGGATTTCTGCCGAGCATGGCCCAATCAGAAGGTGGTCACGGTGAAGGGATCGCACTTCTTGCAAGAGGAGTCTCCCGACGAGGTGGGTGAGGCTATCGCGCGGTTCACCGCCAAGGTGCTCGCCCAGCAGATTTCCTAGCCCGCGCCGCTGCATCGTTATGAACGCAGGTATATTGACTTCGGTGATTCCTCTCGAGACCGTCTTCAGAGCTCTGAACGACCGAGGAGCCCGCTACGTCGTGGTGGGCGGTCTCGCGGTGGTGTTGCATGGCCACCTCCGCGCAACCGGCGATGTGGATCTCATTGTCGACCTGGCGAAAGGTGAGGTGGAGAAGACGCTCGCTGCGCTGGAGGGAGCTGGTTTCCGGCCTTACGCGCCGGTGCCCGCCCGCGACTTCGCCAGTCCGGAGAAGAGGGCAGCATGGGTGCGGGACAAAGCGATGCTCGTCTTCTCGCTCCGGCCGGAGATCGGAGTGCCCATGGTCGACCTGTTTCTGGAGCACCCTCTCCCATTCGACGAGCTCTGGGCACGCTCCACGCTCACCAGCCTGCGCGGCGTCCCGGTGCGGGTCGCCTCCGTCAATGATCTCATTACGCTGAAGCGAATCGCCGGGCGCCCGGAAGATCTTACGGACGTCGAAGCCCTCATCGAGATCGAACGACTACGCGGAAAGGCGGGAATGAATGAGCCCGGAGCGTGAGGCCCTGCTGCGGGTCACGATGGCAATGACCGTGGATCAGCGAGTAGACTGGCTGGAGCAGATGATGGCGATCGCGCTCGAGAGCGGAGCGCTGCCGAAGCGAGTACCGGACCAGGAGCAGAGCCGGCGTCCAGCGCAGGGTCTTTAGCCTTTACCCTTGGGCTGCGGGCGGTTTCTTCTCGACCGGCATCCCCTGCTCCTTCCACGCCGCCCATCCGCCGACGAGCGCCTGCGCCCGCTTCCATCCCGCCTTCCTGAGCTCTCGCACCACACGGGTGCTTGTGGCTTCATCCTTTCACGCACAGTAGAGCACCAGCGTCGCGTGCTGGGAGAGCCGCCGCTCCCGCGCGAGGCGCACCGCGTCGTCGGGCGGGAGCCGGATGGCGCCTTTGGCCTGGAGATCGTCGTCGCGATAGCTGCGCTCGGTCCGGACGTCGACCAGCGCGAGCGGCACACCCGCCTCCATGAGCGCCCGCACCTCGTCCAGCGTGATCTTCTCGGCGATCGGCTTCCCCGTGTCGATCGCTTCGGCCGTCGCCCCGCGCCCTTCGCGGGCCTGAAACGGCGCGGGTGGCGGGGTAGCTGACGGCTGCCCGCTGACAACTGACCCGGGGCTCGCGGCTCTCCTCGTATGCCGCAGGTACAGCGCGATTCCTCCTCCGTGCAGCACCACCGAGAGGAGCACCACGAGGCAAGTGATGGCGAACAGCTCCCGGCTCCCGGTGATGCCGGCGAAGACCGGGAGGAGCACCAGCAGCAGCGACGAGAGGCCGCGCGGCCCGAAGAGGGCGATGATCCAGCGGTCTTTCCCGTGAACGCCCGCGACCGAGAGCACCGGCAGCAGCACCAGCGTGCGCACGACCAGGGCGATGGCGGCAAAGAGGAGCGTGCCGGCGCCCGCGACCTGCACGCCGGTCCAGATGAGCGACCCGCCGAACGCGACGAACGTGAGGAGAAGGAACATCTCGGCCGACGCCTCGCCGTAGTCGAGGAAGCAGTCGCACAGCTCCACGTCGAGCGCGGCCACGGTGAGGCCGGCGGCGAATGCGGCCAGGAAGCCGCTCCCGCC
Source organism: uncultured Gemmatimonadales bacterium (assembly GCA_963722825.1). Taxonomy (GTDB): domain Bacteria; phylum Gemmatimonadota; class Gemmatimonadetes; order Gemmatimonadales; family GWC2-71-9; genus CAVVWJ01. The sequence continues at coordinate 1,018,447 of CAVROI010000003.1, read as the reverse complement.
CACCGCCTCGGCGGCGGCGTAGGCGGTGAAGGCGACGCCCAGGGCGTAGAGCGATTCGTAGTCCCGCCGCACGCCGGCCTTCTTCCGCACCTGGTCGAGCAGCATGATGGCGATGTAGCCCGCGCCGATGCCGAGCGCAGGCCCCAGCACGAAGAGGCCGACGAGGTGGCGGCCGAGCCGGGTCCCGCCCTCCGGCGTGCCGCTGCCGAGCGCGAGCATGCTGAGCACGACGATGGGGAGGAGGATGACGTCGTTCATCCCGCTCTCGAGCCGGAGCCCCACGCGCGCCGGCGTCGGCAGCGACGGGTTCCGCACCAGGGTCCGGAGCAGCACCGGGTCGGTGGAGGCGAGCGCGGCGCCGAGGATGGCGGCGGCCGGGAGGGAGAGGTCGAGGAGGTAGTAGGCGGCGGCGGCGATGAGGGCCGCGGGCAGCAGCGTCCCCGGGCCGAGGATCGCGAGGGCGAGACGGTGCTGGAGCCGCACCTCGCCCACGTCCACACCGATGGCGTCGCTGAACAGCACGAGCACGAGGCCCAGCGTCGCGATCACTTCGAGGGCCGGGGAGTCGAGCGTCAAATTGACGAGGCCCAGACCGGAGGGTCCGAGCGCGGCGCCGACGAGCAGGAAGATGGCCACCTGGGGGAGGCCGGTGCGCTCCACCGCTCCGGAGAGGAGCGAGGAAATCAGGATCACGATCCCGATCAGGGCCAGCGTGGCGGCCAGCGAGTCGAGCGTCATCGGCCGAAGTATGTGCCGGTACTGGCGTGGTCCGCCAGCGGGCGAGTAACCTGGGTCGGATGACGCCGTCCTCCGAACCCGCGGCCACCGCCCTCCTCCTCGCCACCTGCGGTCTCCTCCTCGGCGCGAGCGTGCTCCTGAGCCGCGCCTCGCAGCGGATCGGCGTGCCCATCGCGCTGCTGTTCCTGCTCGTGGGGATGCTGGCGGGGGGCGAGGGCATCGGCCGGATCGCGTTCGACGATTACGGCCTGGCCTTCCGGCTGGGCTCGCTGGCGCTGTCGCTCATCCTGTTCGACGGCGGGCTCAACACCCCGCTCAGGGAGGTGCGGAGCGCGTGGGCGCCGGCGGGGCTGCTGGCGACGGTGGGCGTGGCGCTCACCGGCGCGCTGATGGCGGCGCTGGCGCGACTGTGGGGGCTCTCCTGGCCCGAGGCGCTGCTGCTGGGCGCCGTGGTCTCGTCCACCGATGCCGCGTCGGTCTTCGCGGTGCTGCGCGGAAGCGGCCTCTCCCTCAAGCGGCGGGTGGGCGTGACGCTCGAGGTGGAGTCGGGGCTCAACGACCCGGTCGCCGTCATTCTCACCACCGCGCTCTCGTACAACCTGCTCCATCCGGGGGTCATGCAGGGGTGGCGCGTCGGCGCCGACGTGCTGCTCCAACTGGCGCTCGGCGCCGCGGCCGGGTGGGCCATCGGGATGGCCGGCCGGCACCTGCTCGGCCGGCTCCGGCTGGTGAGCGGCGGGCTCTATCCGGCGTTCACGCTGGCGCTGGCGCTGCTGGCATTCGGCGTCGCCACGCTCATTCATGGGAGCGGTTTTCTGTCGGTGTACCTGGCCGGTCTCGTGCTCGGCAACGGCCCGCTGCCCTACCGGCCCGCGCTGCTCCGGGTGCACGACGCGCTGGCCTGGCTGGCGCAGATCGGGATGTTCCTGGTGCTGGGGCTGCTGGTGTTCCCGTCGAGGCTGGCGGCGGTGGCGGCGCCGGGCGTGGGGCTGGCGCTGCTGCTGGCGGTGGTGGTGCGCCCGCTGGTGGCGGCGGCGTGTCTCGCGCCCTTTCGCTATGGATGGCGGGAGTCGCTCTACATCGGGTGGGTGGGGCTCCGCGGCGCGGTGCCGGTGGTGCTGGCGACGTTCCCGGTGCTGCTCGCGGCGCCCGGCGCCGAGCGGCTCTTTCATCTCGTGTTCTTCATCGTGGTGGCCAACGCGCTGGTGCCGGGGGCGACGGTGTCGTGGGTGACCCGGCGACTGGGGCTGCAGGCGGCGCAGACGCCGGCGCCGCAGGCGGTGCTGGCGATCGAGTCGCGGCAGCAGCTCCGCGGCGACCTGCTCTCGTTCTACGTGGACGAGGCGCTGGTGGTGGCCGGCGTGCCGCTCGAGGAGCTGGACTTTCCGGAGGGCTCATCGGTGATGCTGGTGGTGCGGGGCGATCAGTTGCTGCCGGCCAAGGGGAGCACGGTGCTCCAGCCCGGCGATCACGTCTACATCGTGGCGCAGCCGGAAGACCGGGGGCTGATTCAGCTCATGTTCGGACGGCCGGAGGAGGAGTAGGATGTCAGTGGCCGCGCAGGGCCGAGCTGTTCCCAGTCTCAGGTCCCGGCTGCACGGTCGAAGAGACTGATTTCACCGTGCACGGTGGGATACGGAGCAGCACCGGCTTGCAGCAAAGCGAAGCAGGATACCTATTTTCTGTCTCGGAGGCTCCATGCGCCTCAATCTCATGGAGCAGTCGGCGGAATCATCATTGCCTCGCTCTACAATGCGGCGAGCAGCACGGGGGCGTCCCATGCACGCGTTTAGGATCCCAAGCGCGGCTGTGAGCATCAAAGGAACGAAGGACAGTGCGGGCGGAGCCATGATCGCCTGCAGCTGATGCGCAACGTTAGGCCGACAGCGGAGGGTATGTATGCCCGATGGAGTTCAGAAAGGCGCGGGCGCCATCGGTGTGGAGTGCATCGTGCCAATTCTGCGAGTCAGTAGCCTCGCGGCCAGTCTTCGGTACTATGTGCAGGTCCTGGGCTTCGGCCTGGACTGGGGAGGCCAGGACGGGTCCGACATCGCGTCGGTCTCGCTCGATGGCCACGCCATTATGCTGTGCCAAGGAGCTCAAGGACGGCCCGGCACCTGGATCTGGGTCGGTGTCGAGGACATCGATCCCCTATACACGGAATACCGGGAGAAGGGGGTCCAGTTTCTGCAGACCCCCACCAATCACTATTGGGCTTACGAGATGCAGCTGGTGGATCCGGACGGCCATGTCTTGCGGTTCGGATCGGAGCCAAAGGGTCATTCCGAGGATCCGAGTTCGCGATAGGCACACCAAAGCACCCGCGCTGGCTGCGCCCTGACTGTAATTGATGAAGACGTTGTTCACCGAACGTCGCCGAGTGGTTCCCGGCTCCAGCCGCCGGGCCATCCGGAGTCGCCCCATGGGGGTGAGCCGCGCTAGCTTATGCATGTTCCCTGAGCCCTCTGGTGAGTGGGTTGGTGGTTTCGCCACTCCCAGCTTCACTCGCCATGGCTCAGTGAACAACCTCCTCGTCAATTGCACTTGCAGCCGATGCGCAGGTGGTTAGGCCGACGGTAACATCTGGAACCATGCAGGTTCCATGTAATGAGGGAACGGATGATGGTATACAGCTACTTCGTCGAGAAATTGGTCCGACAGAGCTTCGAGCACGTCAACCACCATCGCTGGGATGAGCTCCTGAAACCAGTGGCGCCGAACGTCCATCATCGCTTCGGCGGCTCCCACTCAATTGGTGGTGAGCGTCACGACAAGGAAACAATGCGCCGTTGGCTGGAACGCCTGGGTCGCGTCCTACCCAGTCTCCATCTTAGGGTCAACCAGATCTGGGTGACCGGCTGGCCATGGGACACCACGGTGTTTGTGCAGTGGGACGCCACCGCAACGCTGCCCAACGGCGACAATTCCTACTTCAACCGCGGCTTCCACGTGATCAGCATGCGCTGGGGGACGGTGTATGCGCTGGATGTGTTTGAAGATTCACAAGAGGTGGCGCGCGGTCTTGCCGCCCAAGCTGCAGCTGGCCTCAAAGAGGCTGTCGCCGAGCAGATTGTGAGCTAAGCCAGCGGGCTTGGAATGGCGGTAACGCTGATCACCCTGTGTCGCCTCGGCTGGTGCGAGGCTGGCGGTACCTGACTCCGCGCGAAGTTCAGTCGAACGCGGAACTCCATGGATCAGGATGGCGAGCGGAGGTGATCGAATGGCCCGGCTCTTCGCGATCGGCCTGAGCGGTCTCGCCGCCGGGCTCCTGGCGGCTCCCGCTCTCGCCCAGACCCCCGCCGCGCTCCGGACCGAGGCGCACGCCTACTATGCGTGGCGCGACTCGATCCACCCGGTCGCCACCAGCGACGCCGGCCAGCACCGCTGGGACGACCGCCTCGCGGACTTCCGCATGGAGCGGCTGCTGGCGGCCCGGCTCCACGTGGCCGCCCTGCTGGAGCGGGTGAAGGCCATGCCGACCTCCAGCTGGTCCAGGGACGACCGGGTGGACTGGCTGCTCTTCCGCGCCCAGCTCGAGGGCGCCGACTTCTTCGGCCGCTCGCTCCGGCCCGAAGAGTCCGATCCCCAGATCTACCTCAACGAGGCCGCCAACGGGGTCTTCAGCCTCCTCAAGAAGGACTACGCACCCCATCGCGACCGCGCCCTCGCCGCGGCCGCCCGGCTGGAGAAGGTCCCGGCCATGCTCACCCTCGCCCGGGCCAATCTCACCCAGCCGGTGCGGCTCTTCGCCCGGCTCGCCATCGACGCGGCCCGTGGCGGCGACGACCTGTACACCGCCAGCCTCATGACACTGGCCGACAGCCTGTCCGAGCCCGAGCGCGCCCGGCTCATCAAGGCCCGGGACGGCGCGCTCGCCGCCATCCACGGCTTTGCCGACTGGCTCGACCGGCGGCAGGGCACCATGCCCGACTGGAAGCCGATGGGCGAGGCCCGCTACAACTACCTGCTGAAGCACGTGCTGCTCCTGCCCTATGATGCGAAGCAGATCGCCATGCTCGGCGAGGTCGAGCTGGCCCGCTATCGCGGCCTCGAGGCGATGCTCGAGGACCCGAGCTTCGCCTCGCCCGACCCGGCGCGCAGCAAGCACGTCCCCGCCGATCAGGCCGAATTCCTGTCGGCCTACGAGGCCCGGCTCGACGAGATCGTCCGGTTCCTCCGCGCCAACCACCTGGTCACCATTCCGCCCTACATGGGCAAGTTCTTCATCCGGCAGCTTCCCCAGGCCTTCAAGCCGACCAGCCCCGGCGGCTTCATGAACCCGCCGGGCATCTACGACCGCGATCCCAACGGCCTCTACTTCATCCCGATCTACAACCCGAAGAGCGGCAACTTCTACATTCGCGCCGCCATCGAGGATCCCCGTCCGATCCTGGGCCACGAGGGCATCCCCGGGCATTTCCTGCAGCTCTCGATCGCCAACCATCTCTCGGACGAGATCCGCCGTCAGCACGGCGACAACACCTTCGTCGAAGGATGGGCGCTGTACGGCGAGGAGATGATGATGCGGGAAGGGCTCTATCCCGATCAGTCCCCGTCCCAGGGACAGGTGCTGCGGCTGAGCCGGTATCGCGCGGCGCGCATCGGGGTGGACGTCAACCTGCAGACCGGCCGCTGGACCTTCGAGCAGGCGGTCAGGTACTTCATGGAGGCCGGCGGGCTCGACCGCGAGGCGGCCGAAGGCGAGGCGGCCGGCGCGGCGGCCTCGCCGTCGCAGAAGATCGGCTACATGGTCGGGAAGTGGCAGATCATGCGGCTGCTGGGGCGCTACCGCGACCAGGAGGGCGCGGCGTTTCGGCTGGGTGGGTTCCACGACAAACTCATCAGCTACGGGAGCCTGCCGGTGTCGGTCATCGAATGGCTGATGTTCGGGGATTCGACCGCCGTGAGCGCAGTCTCCGTACGGTGATGCTTTCCGCGCCATCTTCCAATGACCGGCGTGCCGCCGAGCCGGACTTCCTCACTTCATGAGACGCTCGAACCGCGCATTCCCTCGCAGCGACGCGAAGCCGGGATCGATTCGCAATCGTGCACCCGACAGATAGCCAGGCATGGAGAGCAGCGGCTCCAGATGGTCCAGGGCCTTCTCCGTCTCACCAAGCATGAGATAGATCTCCACGAGTTGTTCCTCACGACTGGTGCCTTCCACGGCGTCCTTCCGAATGGGAACGAGAGCGACACTCCGCTCACCCTCTCGCATCGCTTCCGCCTTCCGACCGAGATAGGCCAGCGCCGTTCCCAGGTCTGCGTGCAGGCCTGCGTCGTTCGGAGCGTCGGTGACTTGCCGAGAGAGGACGAGGCGCGCCGAGTCGGCGTAGGCTCGCGCCTCGTCCCGATCACCTCGTTGCCGGTAGATCTCGGCCAGGACGAGCCCCCAATGTGCCCGATCGTCGTCGAAGGCGTGTGGCGTGAGTCCGATGGCGGCCGCCTGCTCGTCGTCGGTGAGGATCCAGGGGAGCACGGAAACGAAGTACGCGACGACCTTGGCCGTATCCACTTCCTGCTTGGCGAGATCCATCACTCTCCTGGCAGCGGCGGCATCGCCCCGGGAGACGTACACCTGGGCCGTCTCGCCGTACGAGTACAAGCTGCCCGGCGCCAGAGCCATGGCTCGATCATAGGCGTGAAGCGCAGCCGGGTAGCGCCGTAGCCACGACAGCGCAAAGCCGAGCCGGGTCGCGGTGAGGACCGACCGGGGATCCAGCCCGCTCGCCTGCTCGAGATGAGCCACCGCGCTGGTCCACCGACTGAGCGCCATCTCCTTCCTCGCCACGGAAACGAGCAGGTCCGCATTCACAGGGGCTAGCGCGACGGCCAGACTATCCTCCGCGAACGCTCGCCCGATATCGCCCAGAACATTGGCGTAATACGCGCTCATCCCCCGATGCCCTTCGGGCCGATCGGGGGCCAGCGCCAGGGCGCGCGACGCCGCGCTGAGCGTCGCCGCGGCGAGAGCGGAGGTGGGGACGGCGATGTAGTAAAGGATGGCTCTGGCTCGTGAGAGTTGGGACCAGGCTTCGACAAAACCCGAGTCGAGTGACACCGCCTGCTCATACGCCGCGATTGCGCGACGCAGACTCGACGGATCGGTCACGCTCATCCCTTGCGATGCGGCCTCGCCTCGAAGGAAGGCATCGTAGGCTGGGAGACTGGAGGTCGGGGCCCTGGTGAGATGCTGTTTGGCGCTGTCGCCCAAGGCGATGTTCAGCGCCTGCGCGACTCGCTCCGCGATCTCCGTTTGCACTCCGAAGACATCGGTAAGCGCCGCCGAGAATGGCTGCTGCCACTTCGTTGATCTGGAGGAGGCCTGGACCAGCTCCGGTGTCACCTGCACGCGGCTCGTTCTGCCGGTCTTCTGCCACCGGACGGTCGCGGTGAGGAGGTACGCCACGCCCAGCTCCTTGCCGACCTGCCGCGCATCCTTTCGGGTGATGCGGTATTGATTGGAGCTGTTGCGAGCCGTGACGCGCAGTCCCGGCAGCGCCGCGAGCTTCCCCCGCACGGCGTCGGTCACTCCGTCGGCGAAATAGCCATCGGTGGAGTCACCCAGGTTCTCGAAAGGAAGCACCGCGACGGTCAAGGGCCCGTCCGGGGGGCCCGTACGCGAATCGCCACGCTGTCGCGCGAACAGGATCGCCAGCCCGATCACGGCTCCGGCACCGAGAAGGAGCCCGCGCCCGAGTACGCGTCTTCGGGTACTCTCTTGCGGCAGATGACCAGAGCCGACATCCAGAGCTTGAGCAAATGCGCTCACGCTGGAAAAGCGATCGGCCGGCGTCTTTGCGAGTCCGCGCGCGACCGTCGCCTCCACCTGGGCCGGCACGGAACGCACCGTGCTCAGATGGGGAATCGGTTCGCTGAAGCGTTTCGCAATGACCGCTTGAGCATTGGGCCCGGTATACGGTGGCTCGCCTGCCAACATTTCGTATAGCACGCACGCCAGGCTGTACTGATCACTTCGCGCGTCCACCTCCCGCTCGCCGGTGGCCTGCTCCGGGCTCATGTATGCCGGAGTGCCCAGGGCGATTCCCGTTTCCGTGAGACGATGGTCACCGGCAGCCTGGAGGGCTCGCGCCATGCCGAAGTCGGCCACTCGAGCATGCCCGTGAGCGACCAGAACGTTTTCGGGTTTGATATCACGGTGTATGACCCCGTGCCCGTGCGCATACTCGAGAGCATCGGCGATGTCATGGGCGAATCGGAGCGCCTCGTGCAGCGGCAGCTGGATCTCCCGACGCAAGCGATCTCTCAGGCTTTCTCCTTCGACGTATGGCATGGTGTACCAGGGCAGGCCCGCAACGTCTCCAGAGTCCAGCATGGGTAGAATGTGGGGGTGGTCCAGACGCGCGGTGACCCCGATTTCGCGGAGAAAGCGCTCCAATCCCAGGGTGGCGGCGAGTTCCCGGTGAATCACCTTGAGCGCGACCAGGCGGTCGTGCTTGAGGTCTTGTGCGAGGAAGACCGTGGCCATCCCGCCGCGACCGAGCTCGCGCTCGAGGTGGTAGCGGTCCGTTAAGCCGCCTTGAAGCTGCTCGGCCAGGCCTGCCAACCAAGACCATTCCTTATGGGGATGTTCTACCATACCGGCAATCACTCTTCACTGCCAGTAGTTCTCACCGCCGCGCTCTCGTACAAGCGGGGATGGCCGGCCGGCGGGAGTCGCGGTGCTCCAGCCGGGCGATCCGGTCTACATCGTGGCGCACCCGGAGACCGGGGGCTGATTCAGCTCATGTTCGGACGGCCGGAAGAGGAGGAGGCAAGCGCATGGCACGGGTGAGCCGACTCTCCACGGCGTTCGGGGCTCTCGTTCTCGCTCAAGCGGCGCACCCGGCGGAGGAGTACGCCGTCCGGCTGTGGGAATCGTTCCCCCCGGCGCGCTTCGTGAGTGGCCTGATCTCGGACGATCCGGAGCGGGGCTTTCTGGTGGCGAACGTGTCGCTGCTGGCCTGTGGGGTCTGCTGCTGGTTCTGGCCCGCGCGGCGCGACTGGCCGGTTGCCGTACCGCTCGCCTGGGCCTGGGTGATGGTCGAGCTCCTGAACGGGATCGGCCACCCACTCTGGACGCTGCGCCAAGGGGGGTATACACCGGGGGTGGGGACCGCGCCGCTGCTGTTGGCCGATGAGCACTTCGGCAGGCGAGGTCCGAGGCGCGGTCGAGAAGACTCTGAATACACTCAAACAATCAAGTCGAGCGGAGACCATGATGAACATCAGCGTGTATCTCGCGTCGTCCATCAACGGGATGATTTCCAATCGAGCGAACGTCCCCGATTGGTTGTCGCAGGAGTATGGACAGGGGCTCCTGGAGATCTGTCAGCGAATGAAGGCCGTGGTCATGGGGAAGACGACCTACGAGATCCTGACTCCGGATCACATGCCACTCAAGGGAGAAGGAACGCTGATCGTTCTCACGCACGATACCGCGGCTGCACCGTCGCAGTCGAACGTGGTATTTACGGATGAGACGCCGCAAGAGATCGTAAGGCTTCTCGAGGCGAGGGGCCATCATGAGGCCGTCATTATCGGTGGGACGCAAACGGTGAGCGAGCTCGTGAACTCGGGGTTGGTGGACGAACTGTATCTGGTCGTGGAACCGGTGCTCTTCGGCGCGGGGTTGCCTCTACTGAGAGACGTCGATGCCGACTACAAGGCGGCGCTATTGGACGTCCGGAAACTCAACACTCACACCGTGCAGCTGCGCTATCGGCTGATACCATCGACCGACAAGTGAGGCCCGCGCGAGAGACTGAACCCCCTGCGCATTGTGGGGCAACCTAACGCGAAGTTATGCCGCCTCAGCGGCATTGGGCGCACGCACACCTGGAGAATGCTCATGCAGCAGGTACCATTGAACAACGGCGTCGCAATGCCCCTTCTGTGGTTTGGCGTGTTTCAGATTACTGATGAAGCGGCATGTGAACAGAGGGTGGTTGATGCCATTGACACAGGCTATCGCCTGATTGACACGGCCGCGTCCTATCTCAACGAGGCCGCCGTTGGTCGAGGGATCCAGCGGAGCGGCATCGCTCGAGAAGAGCTGTTTGTCACCACGAAACTGTGGATTCAGCGAGACGGCTATGAAGGCACGCTGGCGGCCTTCGAGCGGTCCATGCAGCGCCTGCAGCTGGACTATGGCGCCAAACCCGATCTTATGAAAGCCAGCCCACCATGAGCGAATATCGCCGATTGCGGCCAGCCTTCATGCTTCTTCACGTCACTCTTGGGTTCATGCTTGGCATCGGAGGCGCGACAACCGCATGGAGCGCCAGCGGGCCCCATGCGACGCACCTGGTCGTCCTTGGCAGCGTTGAGGCCATGGCGGCCATCCTCTTCTTGTTGCCGCGGACCTTACGGTTCGGTGCTGTCGGCCTCGTCGCGAGCTGCGGAATAGCCTTCCTGGCTCACGTGGTGATGGGCCAATGGCGAGGGGATCTACTGGTCTACATGGTGGCCGTCCTCTTCGTCGCCATTCACGGAGCCGCCTATCGGGCGGTTCCAAGGAAGCTCCCGAAGCCTGTCGCTTCCAGCTGATGCGCAGGTCGATAGGCCGCTCCCGAAGTCACGGTGAGAGGACGCCCCTCGAGTAGAGTCCCGGCATCTCGCACCGGGAGCTACCATGCGTCGCTGCATTCTGGTCGTTTTTTTGGCTTCTTCGCGGCCATGCCACCCTAACCTCCGCGGGCTCGAGCGGCGCTGCGAGGATCCATGATTCGTCGGCGACGTCTTACATCGGCCGTGGTGCGGCGCCTGGCGCTGGCCCTTCCGGAAGCGATCGAGAGCTCGCATTTCGATACGCCCGATTTCCGGGTCCGAAGTAAGATTTTCGCCGCCCTGCCGAAGAACCGTCAGCTCGTGGTCCTCAAGACGACGCCGGCCAATCTCGACGCTCTGATGCGGTCAGATCCGGCAATCTTTTCGGACGAATGGCGCGGTCGCTGGCTCGGTATCCGGCTCGATCGTGTCTCCGTGCCGATGTTTCAGGAGCTCCTGGCAGAGTCATATCGACTCGCCGCGCCCAAGCGTCTTGCGGCGACGGTCGGTGGACGTTCCGGGCCGCCACTGCGCAGGTGAGCCAAATTGTGTGCACTGGTCAGCGCCGACAGACACAGCACGACTCGGATGCTTCGCCTCGTCCTGGCGCTCTTCCACCCGAGGGCCATCGGTGAGGGGAGAGACGCGTAGAGACTACAATAGGATTCAGAAAGTTCCGGCGTACGTCCCGTTCGCCAACCGCTCGAACCGAGGATTACCCCGGAGCGGCGCGAAGTTGGGGTCGATCTTGAGCCAAGCGGGTGACAAGTAGTAGGGCACTTTGAGTAGCGGCTCGAGCTGGTCCAGGGCGTTGCCTGGGTCACCGACCCGCATGTAGATGAGCGCGAGCTGATGCTGAAGGTATGGGCCGAGGAAGACGTCCTTGGATATCGGCAGGAGCGCGACGCCGCGTTCACCCTCCCGTACCGCCGCCGTCTTCTGTCGCAGAATGGCCAGGGCACGCCCGAGCATCGAGTGACGCTGAGCGTCCTCCGGTGCCGCCTCGAGCTGCTGCTGTAAGGCCAGACGGGCCGAGTCCGCGTACACTCGCGCCTGGGCACTGTCGCCCCGAAGCGCGTGCTGCTCGGCGAGGAGGAGGCCCCACAGCGCGCGGTCATCGCCGAACGCGCTCGGGGTTAGACGCAACAGCAGCGCCTGCTGCGCGTCGTCCAGCACCCACCCGAGATCCTGATAGGTAGCAATGGCAGCGACGAGATCCGTGGGATCAACCTCCTTGGGCACCGTCTGGGCGATGATACGCGCACGTGGCAGATCGCCCTGCGCCAGCGCGAGAGTGGCCAGCTCGTCACGCACTCCCAGATCGGTCGGCGCGAGCTCGAGCGCGCGCTGCAGGGCACGCTCGGCCTCGGGATACTGACGAATGGAGAGCAGCAGGTCTCCGAGTCCTTGGGCCACGCGCGCCGAGCGGGGATCGAGCCGGACCCCCTGTTCCAAATGCGCGCGCGCCGCGGTTAGGCGGCCGAGACAGAACTCCTCGAACCCAAGCGCAGCCAGGACTTCGGCGCTGCCCGGCGCGAGTGCCAGTGCGGTACTGTCCTCGAGGTAGGCGCGGGCGTGGTCTCTCGGCACATTGCTGTAGTAGGCGGCTGCCGCCTGATGCGCTTCGGGCCGGTTCGGCGTCAACGCGCGGACTCGCTCCGCGGCCCTCCTGGCCGCCTCCCCCACCGCCGGGAGCGGGATGCCGGCGTAGTACAGCTCTGCCTGTGTGCGGGCGAGCTGAGCCCACGCGAGCGCGAACGCCGTGTCGAGCGCCACCGCCTGCTCGTAGGCGGACACCGCCTGATGGAGTGCCTCCGACGGCTCGTAGGCGCTCATCCCCCGAGACGCAGCCTCCCCCCGCAGGAACGCTTCGTAGGCCGGCAGGCTCCGAGTCGGTTTCACCTCCAGCTCGCGTCTGACGCCATCGGCGAGGGCCACGTCGAGCGCCTGGGCCACCTGTTCGGCGATGTCGGCCTGCACCTGGAACACGTCGGTGACCGCGGCGTCGAACGATCGTCCCCAGCGGTTTTTCGGAGCATGGCCCGGCCGCACATCCACCAGCTCCGGTGTCACGTGTACCCGGCTCGCTCCCGCGCCCCCCTTTTCCCACTGGACGGTACCAGTGAGCAGGTAGTCCACCCCCAGCTCACGGGCGATTTGCTGCTGGGACTTCCTGGTTTGCTTGTACTCGTTGGAGCTGCCACGGGCGATGACCTGGAGGCCCTGCACTTGGGACAGCTTCGTTCGCAGATCGTTGGCGACGCCGTCGGCGAAGTAGGCGTCGGCCGAGTCGCCCAGGTTCTCGAACGGAAGCACGGCCAGCAGTCTGGCGTCCGAGTTCGCCTCCGGATGACTCCGCCGCCAGGCGAACAGCACGCCGAGGCCGATGAGAATGCCGAGCCCGAGGGTTCCTGCCGCCAACGGTACGCGTCGCCAGCCGCGCGCGCCCGGGTTGGCAGCTGACCGGGGGACCGTCGGCACGGTGATCCCCGCCGGGAGGCTAGGCTGTAGCGCTCGGGCGAACTCCGCCGCCGTGGCAAAGCGGTCGGCGGGCAGGGGTGCCAGCGCCTTGGTGATCGCGAAGTCGAGTCCCTCCGAGACCGCCCCTCGCATCCGCCGCACCGACGGGACCGGATCCGTGAAGCGCTTGCCGATGATGGCTTGAACGGTCGGACCGGTATAGGGTGGCTCGCCCGCGAGCATCTCATACAGCACGGAACCTAGGCCATAGATGTCGCTCCGCCCGTCGATCTGGCCCGCGCTGGCTTGCTCTGGCGACATGTACGCGGCGGTCCCCACCGCCATCCCGGTCTCGGTCAGTTGCGCCCGATCGGCCTGTCCGACTGCCTTCGCGATCCCGAAGTCGGCGACCAGGGCGTGGCCGCCGCTCAAGAGGATGTTCTCCGGTTTGATGTCCCGGTGAATCACTCCATGCCCGTGCGCGCAGGCCAGCGCGTCGGCCACCTCCCGCGCGATCTGGAGCGCATCATCAATCGGGAGCTGGGTCTCCCGGCGCAAGCGATCCCGCAACGACTCCCCCTCGATATACGGCATCACGTAGTAGAGGAGCCCGCCGGCCTCGCCGGAGTCGTGGAGCGGCAGGATGTGCGGGTGGGTGAGGTTGGCCTCCACCTCGATCTCGCGGAGGAAACGCTCGGCCCCGAGCGCGTGCGCCAGCTCGGGATGGAGTGCCTTGAGCGCAACCGGGCGATGGTGCCGATCGTCCCGGGCGAGGTAGACGGTGGCCATCCCGCCTTGGCCGAGGGTGCGGAGAATGCGATAGGGCCCGAGAGTCTGCCCTTCCATTAAGCCGCGGGCCTGCGGGGCAGACGCGGCGGACGCGATCGCTGCCGGAGTTTCGAGAAAGGGGTCCGAGGTCTGATGGGCCGCGAGGAGCGACTCCACTTCGCGCCGCATCTCGGCGTCCCCGCCGCAAGCCTCGTCAAGAAAGGCAACGCGAGCTGAGGGATCGCGCTCGACTGCCGAGGCGAAGATCTGCTTGATTCGCTCCCACCGCTCGGACAGTTGACCGCCCTGCTCACTGGTCATCTAGATGCCTCGGTAGTCACCACAGCGAATGCGCCACTCGCCGACAGGCATGCCTCGCGAGCAGCCAGCTCCTCCTAGGTCTTACCTTCCAACAGTCGTTCAAAGCGGGGATTGCCCCGCAACGGCGCGAAGTTCGGGTCGATCGTTAGCCAGGCCGGCGAGAGGTAGTAAGGAATCTTGAGGAGTGGTTCCAGTTGATCGAGGGCTTTTTCCGGCTCCCCCACCAGGAGGTAGATACGGACTAGTTGATGTTGCAGGTAGGGTCCGTCGAGAGCGTCGCGGCTGAGCGGCATGAGTGCCACGCCGCGCTGGCCCTCACGGATCGCCGCTGCCTTTTGCCCTAGGTATGCCAGTGAGAGGCCGAGGTAGATATGGCGTGGCGGGTCTTCGGGCGTAGCCCGCAACTGTTCCTGAAAGGCTAGGCGCGCGGAATCGGCATAGATGCGGGCCTTAGCCGGATCGCCGAGGAGAGCATGGGTCTGAGCGAGGACAAGTCCCCACGAGCCACGGTCGTCATCGAAGGCGCTCGGCCTGAGTCGTAGCACAACCTGCTGCTGGGCTCGGTCCAATACCCAGACGAGGTCATAGACGTTACTGGTCGACCCCTCCTCGAATCCACTCCCGAGGGCCGCTAAGAGCGCGGTGGGATCAATCTCCTTCGGGGCCGCCTGGATGATCGCCCTCGCACCGGCGAGGTTACCCTGGGCGAGTGCTACCACCGCCCGGAGCCCGCGCCTCTGTAGGCTTGCGGGAGCTTGTTGAAGCAGGCGGTCGTAGGCCTGCGCAGCCTCGCCGTACCGGCGGGTCCAGAGCAAGACACGCGCGAGTCCTCCCGTGCCGGTGCCTGAGCGTGGATCGAGCCGCACCGCTTGCTCCAGGTGCCGACGCCCTTCCTCCCAGCGGCCGAGATAAAGCTCATCGTACCCTACCGCGTTTAGCGCCACGGCATCGGTAGGAGCCAACGAGAGCGCGATGCTGTCCTCTATAAACCCGCGGCGGTCGTCCCAGGCGACGGCATAGTAGTACTTACTGAGGGCTAAGTGTCCCTCGGGCCGGGTAGGCGCTAGTGCCAGCAGCCGCTCATCCGTATTGCGAACCGTCCCCGCTCGAGCAGGTGTCGGATCACTCAAATAGAGCTGGAGTCGTGTCTGAGCCAATCCAGCCCAGGCTTCGACGAACCCGGAGTCCAGCGCCACAGCCTGCTCGTAAGCAGCGAGCGCTTCGAGGCGGCTGCCAGGTCGGTCGCTCTCCAGTGCAGCCTCGCCGCGTAGATAGGCGTCATAGGCAGGCAGGCTGTGTGTCGGCTTACTCGCCAGCTCACGCTTGGCACTATCCTCAAGCGCCACATTCAGCGCCTGGGTCACTTGGCCTGCAATCTCCGCCTGCACCTGGAAGACGTCCGTCAGCGCCGCGTCGAACGACTGCCCCCAACGGGTGCGAGGTGCATGACCCGGGTGCACGTCCACCAGCTCGGGGCTAACCCGCACGCGGCTCCCTCCACCAACGCAGCCTTTCCGACTGCACCGTAGCGGTGAGCAAGTAATCCGCGCCCAGCTCGCGCGCGATCTGTTGCTGAGGCTTGGTAGTCCGCCGGTATTCGTTCGAGCTGCCTCGCGCGATCACTTCCAGGTGCTGAATCTGGGAGAGCTTGCTACGCACTTCGTTGGCGACGCCGTCGGCGAAATAGGCATCCGCCGTGTCACCCAGGTTCTCGAATGGCAGGACCGCCAGCACCTTCGTGTCAGTGGGATCTATGACGCCGGCATGGCTCCGCTGCCATGCGAACAACACGCCCAGGCCGATGAGGATGCCCAGTCCCAGCGCCGTCGCGGTCACCGGCATTCGTCGCCCAGACGTGCCGCCGGGAGCCGACCGTCCTCGACCCTCACCCAGGGCCGCACCCATCGTCACCGTCGGGGTGGTCGGCGGCGTAACGGCGGTCGGTCGCAGCGCCCGGGCGAACTCCGCCGCCGTGGCAAAGCGGTCGGCGGGTAGGGGTGCCAGCGCCTTCGTGATCGCGGAGTCGAGGCCTTCAGGCAACCGCCGCTCGCATTCGCCGCACACTTGGCACCGGATCCGTGAAGCGCTTGGCGATGATCGCCTGAGCCGTGGGCCCGGTATAGGGCGGCTCCCCGGCCAGCATCTCGTACACAACACAGCCCAGGCTGTAGATGTCGGTCCGTCCGTCGATCTGGCTTGCGGCGCTGGCCTGTTCGGGGCACATGTAGGCGGCTGTCCCCACCGCCATTCCGGTCTCGGTGAGACGCGTGCCGTTGACCTGTCCCAGCGCACGAGCGATCCCGAAGTCGGCGACCAAGGCATGGCCGCCGCTGAGCATCACGTTTTCCGGCTTGATGTCTCGGTGGATGATCCCGTGCCCGTGTGCGAAGGCCAGTGCATCTGCGACTTCTTGCGCAATCCGGAGCGCCTCGTCCAGCGGCAACTGCACCTCCCGCTGCAAGCGATCACGCAGCGACTCCCCCTCCACGTACGGCATGACGTAATAGAGAAGACCGTCGGCCTGGCCCGAGTCGAACAATGGCAGGATATGAGGGTGGCTCAGGTTGGCGGCAACTTCGATCTCGCGCAGGAAACGGTCCGCGCCGAGGGCGTGAGCCAGCTCGGGATGGAGCACCTTGAGCGCCACGGCCGGTTGTGCTTGAGGTCCTGCGCCAGGTACACCGTCGCCATCCCGCCGTGGCCGAGCGAGCGCAGGATGCGGTAGGTGCCGACCGTCGCCCCGTCGGCAAAGGCGCCGCGCGCTGGGTGCGGCATCGGAGCGATGGCGGAAGCAGGAGTTTGCAGAAAGCTGTCGGACGCGTGGTGGGCCGCGAGCTAGCGAGTCCACTTCGCGCCGCATCTCGGCGTCCCCGGCGCAAGCCTCGTCAAGAAAGGCAACGCGAGCTGAGGGATCGCGTTCCAGTGCCGCGGAGAAGACCTCCTTGATTCGCTCCCACCGCTCACCGGTCATTGGAATCCTGAGCCCTCGTTCAGCTCGCGCTTGAGCCACGCCCGCGCCATCGCCCATTCGCGCTTGACCGTCGCCGGCGAAATCCCCAACGCCTCCGCCGTCTCCTCGATGCCCAACCCCGTGAAATAGCGCAGCTCCACAACCCGCGCCTGCCGAGTATCGAGGGCGGCCAGCCGAGTGAGCGCATCGTCGAGCGACACGAGGTCGATTTCCGACTCCGCCACCGCCACCGCGTCCTCCTCATACGGCACCTGAATCGCCGACCCGCCGCGCTTTGCGGCCTGATGCCGGCGGGCGTAGTCCACCAGAATTCGCCGCATCAGCTGCGCTGCTACCCCGAAGAACTGTGCGCGGTTCTGCCAGCGGGCTTCGCGCTGATCGACCAGTCGCAGGTAGGCCTCGTTCACCAGGGCTGTGGCCTGAAGGGTGTGCCCCGGGTTTTCCCGGCGAAGATAGCGCTGGGCCTGGCGATGGAGCTCGTCGTAGACGATCGGCACGAGCCGGTCGAGCGCGGCGGCGTCTCCGCTACCCCAGGCTTGCAGGAGGTTCGTCACGTTCTGAGTCGGTGTCGCCATGGCGTCCAACTCGGTTGGGTTCGGGATAGCTCAAACGTCGGGGCCCGGAGGCCTCCGGTCAAGCACCGAAGCCGGTGAGCCGAGCTTCCGGGAGTTGCCGCGTTCCTCGCTGAGCTTCCCTCCTCCATAGGGCCAACCCGGCAATACCAGGTTGGCCCCTCGTCAACTTCGATCACAGACCAACGCCCGAGCCGATTCTCCAAGTTCCCCTCTTGTCTTCTCGTCTGAACATGGCGGGGTCGAACAAAGGCGGCGGAACCGCTTGGGATTCCGCCGCCGGAGGAGAGTGAGGAAGAAATGGGTGGTTCAGTTCGTCAGCGTCACGACCGTGATCTTTCCACTCGAGACGATCTGATTGCTTAACTCCCACCCCACGTCGCCGCTGCCGCTCACCAGGATATCGTAGCAACCGGCGCCCACATCATCGAAGGTCGTGCTCTCGCCCGGCCCCAGGGCTCCATCGTACCTATCGTCGCCCCAGGTCGAGGCAGTGCAGGACGAAATGTAGACGTCCACCACCGTGAACTGTGAGTTGTTCTGAACTCGGATCCCGGTCGCTGTAGCAACTGGATCGGCTGGGTCCTTGTGGGTGGTCTCCGTCGGGCCGGTGCTGTCCTTGCCGCACGCTCCGAGAACCAACGCCGCAGCCGCGATGACGCCTCGGGTGATTGCCGGGATCCTGCCCAAACGGAAAATGCCCTTGCGTGCCGCCATCTCCGACCTCCTGGTGTAGCGCCCGAAGGCGCTGTCGATAGGGGAGCGGAGGGAGCCGAGTGCCACCTCGATCGCCGCCCTGTCAACCAACGCGCACAAGGGCGGGAAATCGGCTCACGTTCGTTTGCTTGACCCGAGACGTTGCGGACCTCACGTTGCAGTTTCCCCGTCACCCGCGCCGGAGACCAGGTCGTGGCGGATGCCGACGCCATGCATAAGGGAAATCCCCTGTCAGGTTTCCTCGAGCGCCCGTGTCTATGAGGTATGCACATTGCCTATGTCGTCATAACACTCCTGGCGGCAGTCGCAAACGGCTATGCCGCCTGTTTGAATTTCGTCGGCGCGGAGTCGGTCAAGGCCGTCGCGGACCGTTTGCAGGTATCACGACGCTGGATGATCCCGTTCGGCACGCTGTTGGCCTCGGGCGCGGCCGGACTGTCGATGGGATTCGCCGTCCCGGTGCTCGGCGAGGTTGCCGCGATCGGCCTCATCCTCTACTTCGTGTGCGCGGTGGGGGCGCACATCCGGGCGCGCGACCGTCAGGTCGGTGGGGCGGTTAGCTTTCTGGTACTCGCACTGGCCGCACTGGTCGTAAACCTTGCCGATCATAACAATTGGTGATGATCCTGATTCGAGGAGCCGCCGCGCAGATGTCGGACCAAACCTCCGGCCGGGACGAGCGCGAGTGGCTCACTGAGCTCTTCCAGCAGCACCGACGCCACCTCTCCGCCGTTGCCTATCGCATGCTTGGGTCGGTGAGCGAGGCCGAGGACGCGCTTCAGGAGACGTGGCTTCGGATTCGCGACCAGGATCCCCGCGCCGTCGAGAATATGCAGGCTTGGCTGACGACGGTCGTTGGCCGGGTATGCCTGAACATGTTGCGGTCGCGGCGGGCACGCCGGGAGGTCTCCGACGTGCGCGTGCCCGACCCGGTCGTCACGCTCGGCGACACGCCCAGTCCCGAGCAGGAGGCTATCGTTGCCGACTCCGTCGGGCTGGCGCTGCTCGTCGTGCTCGACGCGCTTGCTCCGGCTGAACGGATCGCGTTCGTGCTGCACGATGTGTTCGGCGTGCCGTTTTCGGACATCGCCGCCGTCCTCGAGCGCTCCGAAGCCGCGGCCCAGCAGCTGGCCAGCCGTGCGCGACGGCGCGTGCAGGACTCACCGACACCAGACCGAGACCTGGGTCGACAAAGGCGCGTGGTCGATGCGTTCTTCGCCGCCGCACGCGACGGAGACTTCGACGCGCTCCTTCGAGTACTGCATCCCGGCGTGGAGCTCAGGATCGATGGCGGCAAGCTCCGCCGCCGGGCCTCGCTCCTGCTCCACGGTGCGAAAGCGGTCGCCGCACACACGCGCACGTATTCCAGGCTCTACCCGCACATCGTACCGGCACTCGTCAATGGGACGGCCGGAGTGATCATCGCTCCAAACGGTCGGCCATTTGTCGTGATGGGCTTCACGTTCAGCGGCGACAGGATCACGGCGATCGACGTTCTCGCCGACCCCGAGCGGCTGAATCATCTCGACCTCGCGATCCGGTAGCGTGCTTGCACGCGAAGGCTCCGAGGGTCGCGTTCTGGACGCTCAGGGCCGCCACTGCGCAGGTGAGCCAAAGTGGGTGCTCACCAGGCGGAACCCGTTGCCATCCGCATCGACCATGTAGGTGCCCCCTCCGCCCGAATACGCCAAGTGCAAGCCATCGGCAGACCACGTGGGGTGAAAACTCCCGACGGGCAACACGGCCAACTGGCGCGCATTGGTTCCATCCCGGTCGACCACGTACCCGTGGACGGCGATGACGCTGCCGTCGGGGGCGAGCCCCTGCCGGACGAAGGCCACGGTGGACCCGTCCGGCGACCACGCCGGGTCGGTATCGGTCTCGTTCGTGGCTGGGGCCGTGAGTGGCCGGTCATTGCTTCCGTCGGGGTCGATCAGGCGCAAGATTCGGTGGCCGGCGACAGGGGCGACATACGCGATCGCACTGCCGTCCGGTGACCAATCGGGCCGCACGCCGTCGGCCAGAAAGCGCTGGCTCGCTCCGTCGCGGCTAAGCACGTACATTTTTTTCAGCACTCCGTCGTGGACCACGATCTGGCTCCCGTCCGGTGACCAGCCCGGCCAAAGGATTGGTGAACGGATTCTCACTCGGGACCAAAATGCGGCGGACGGTGCCGGCGGCGTCCGTCAGCTCGACGCCGGATTCTCCCCGATAGGCGAGGGTGTAGATGGCGGTGCAGGGACCCGGACGGAAACCGTTTCTACTTTCACCGTGACTGAGCCGGCAACGTGCAGCCGACCACACCGGCGCGCTACCTCACCCTGAGGGAGTCCGGATGCCCCGCCTCAACCCGATCGTTGCCGCCGGTACGCTCGCCGCGCTCCTCGCCTGCCCCGCCGCGCTCCGGGCCCAGCGCCCCACCACCCTGGCCGGCCGCTCCACCGTCTACGCACCGCACGGCATGGTGGCCACCAGCCAGCCGCTGGCCTCCGAGGCCGGCCTGGAGGCGCTGCGTCGCGGCGGCAATGCCGTCGACGCCGCGGTCACCGCGGCCGCCGTGCTGAGCGTGACCGAGCCGCACATGACCGGCATCGGCGGCGACATGTTCGCGATCGTCTGGCTCGCCAAGGCGCGGAAGCTCGTCGCGCTGAACGCGAGCGGGCGGGCCGGCTCGCTGATGACGCGCGACACGCTGCTGGCCCGCGGCTTCCAGCCGGGATCGCAGCAGGGCGCCATGTCGGTGACCGTGCCCGGCGCGCTCGCGGGATGGGACCTGCTCGCTGCGGACGCTACGGGCGGCGCACGCTGGCCCAGGCGCTGGCGCCCGCCATCGGGTACGCGCGCGACGGCTTCCCGGTCTCGCCGATCATCGCGGCGCAGTGGGCGGACCAGACGGCCTTCCTCGAGCGCGACTCCGCGGCGGCGGCGACCTATCTGCCCGGCGGCCGCGCGCCGAAGGCGGGCGACTGGTTCCGGAACGCCGACTACGCGCGCACGCTGCAGGAGATCGCCGGCGCGGGGCACCGGCACCTTCTACGGCGGCGCGCTCGGCCGGCGCATCGTGGCGCGCCTCGCGGCGCTGGGCGGCTTCGTCACGCTCGATGACCTCAGGAAGAACGCGCCGACCTGGGTCACGCCGATCTCGGTGCCCTTCGGCGGCTATCGGGTGTGGGAGCTGCCGCCCAACAATCAGGGGGTCGCGGCGCTCGAGATGCTTCGCATCCTCGAGCCCTTCGATCTCAAGGCGATGGGGCACAACTCGGCGGCCTACCTGCACCACCTGATCGAGGCCAAGAAGCTCGCCTATGCCGACCTCGACCGCTTCGTCGGCGACGCAGCGCATCTCGATATGCCGGCCGAGGAGATGCTGACCGACGGGTTCATCGCCGAGCGGCGCGGCCACCTGGATGCGTCGCGCGCGCAGGCGCGGGTGGACCCGGGACCGCTTCGGACGCAGAGCGAGACGATCTACCTCACCGCCGCCGATTCCGAGGGCAACATGGTCTCGTTCATCAACTCGAACTACGACTACTTCGGGTCGGGGGTCGTGGTGCCGGGCACCGGGTTCGTGCTCCACAACCGCGGCGCGGGGTTCACGCTCACGCCGGGCCTGCCGAACACCGTCGCGCCGGGGAAGCGGCCGTTCCATACGCTGATTCCCGGCTTCGTCACCCACACGGTGAGGGGGCGCGAACAGGCGTACATGAGCTTCGGGCTGATGGGCGGCGGGATGCAGGCGCAGGGGCACGTGCAGTTCCTCCTCAACTACTTCGTCTTCGGCATGGACCTCCAGGCCGCGATCGACGCTCCGCGTTTCCGCCATTTCGACGGGCAGCGGGTGGCGCTCGAGGCGCCGATGGGCGACTCGGTGCGCGCGGCGCTCGCGGCGATGGGGCACGTGCTGATCGACCAGCCGCCGGGCGCGTTCGGCGGGGCGCAGGCGATCGTGAGGCTGCCCAGGGGATACGCGGCGGGGAGCGATCCGCGGAAGGACGGGATGGCGGTGGGCTACTAGCGGCCGATGCCGCTCAGCTCGCGGGCGACGTTGAAGAGCGCCGAGAAGCCCAGGGAGAGCGTGGCGCCGGCCGCGACGTTGCCGGCGCTGCGATCGTGATCCCACGCGAGGCCGGCGAAGTCCCCGGCGTAGGTGCCGGCGATGCGGGCCACCGAGAACGCCCGGCTCCCGTCGGCGCGGCGATCGGTGAAGGTCTCGAGCAGGGCGTGCTGCACGCGCGGCCCGAGCCCGTGGCATTCGCAGAATTGAAAATGGTAGTCGGTGCCGCGGTGCATGAGGGCGGCGAGGCCGTGGCGGACGCTCACCTGGGCCGCGTGCTGGGTGGCCCGGGCGGCGATCCGATCTTCCAGCTCGGTGCCATCATCGTGCCGGCGAAGCTGCCCGAGCACGCCACCACCGACGACGCCGACGAGGGCGCGCGGGCCGGCCAGATCGTGCAGGTAATTACTGAAGCGGACGTTCTCGGGCGTGATCCGGAGGGACGGAGGGTCGGGGCGGATGACGGGGCCGCCGCCTGACGGCACCTGGGCCGACACTCCGCCGGCCATCACGAACGCGAACGCCGTTGCCACCGTACAGCATTGCATCGCACGACGATGCACTGCCCCGATTCGAGGTCCTGCCGACACCCGCATTGATCTCACCCAGGGTACATGACGAAGCCCGGCCGACCATCGGCCAGGCGACGCAATCTCGCCCCGGACGTTCTCGGACGCAATCCTCTCAGGGAGGCGGCCGGTAACCCCTCTGGGGGAGCGTGAAGGACGGCGCCCGCCACCACGCGGACGCGGGTGTCGGTGGCGCACTCGTCGAGCCCCAACTCACCCGCATCGCACTCCCGGTCGGAGCGGTACCCGGCGTGCTTCCGGAGCGAGAGGAAGGCCCGCGGGTATCCACCGGGCCGGCCGGGGTAGTTCATGCCGGGGTACGCGGCGAACAGCCGCGGGTAGACGTTGTATGCCACGTGGGCGGAGTACACGGCCTGGTCCAGGAGCCAGTACCCGGTCGTGCCGTGGTAACACGTCGAGCACGAGATCTCGGAGTGCCCGTAATGCCCGGCGCGACGCGCGATGCCCAGCGCGCAGCCCACCGTGCCCAGATCGCGGTACAGGGAGAGCAGGTAGGCCAGACGCACCCGGCCGGCGGCGATCGGCCGGGCCGCCCAATGCGGCTGCCGCCTCGTGCGGTCTCGCAGCGGTTCAGCAGGCTGTCGTTGTCCGCGTCGCCCACCTGGCCCAGACAGGCGGTGTTGGTCACGTCGGTGCCGAGGAAGATGCCCGGCGCGGTGGGGGCAGGATCGGTGCCGAAGACGGCCAGCTCGGCTGCATCGCCGGGAGGGGCGCTCGGGCTCTCGCCGCAGGCATGGATGCTGATGAGGCAGAGCCCGGCCAGCGCGGACCGGAGGCGCATGGCGTTCGTGGCGGGAGACGTAGCGCGATGCATGGGATCCCACAACAACTTGCTGGAGGTGGTCCGTCGTTCTCATGGGGATGGGCTGCGACCTAGTTTCGAGGCGGTACCAGCGCCGTCAAGCCCCACCTTGCCTTTCAGGTGCAGCCTGTTCTCCGCCGCTTCGCCGATGACGCGTCCGTGCTGTAACAGGGGTGGCTGCGCGGAGCAGGCTGCTGTTCTTGTACGTCGGTGAATGGTGGGGTGCCGCTGATTCAGCCGATATCTGGACGTCTGGAGGACAAGAAGGATTCAGTGGCTGCGCAAAGCGACCAACATGCCGGCCAAGGCGAGCAACGTGGTGACCCAGAAACCAAACATCCAGCGAAGCAGCTCGGCCCGCAGCCCCACAATCTGCTGCCGGAACTCACCGCGGACTTCGCCGATCCCCTGCCCTGGCTCGGCCCGCAGCTCGGCCAGGCGCTGCTCGAGCTTGGCATCGAAGCGCGCAATGTTCAGCTCGTTCAGCTCACCCAGCAAGTCGGAAGCGCTTGGACAGCTTGGCGGTCACCAGCGCGCGAACCCTCACTGAAGGCAGTCGGTGACAAGCCAGGCATACGCTCGGCGCCCCCGACTCATCAATTCCACGCGACGAACAGCCCGCTTACTCGGCTCCACGAGCAGAATCGGCAGCTGCCTGTTACGTCTGTCCCACGACATAGTCGCGACGCCATGGATGACCAGGCCTATGTCGTTGCCCACAGTGAGATATGGTCCTCATCCAGCTGATGTTCTGCCCTCCCCAGGAGGCTCGTGGCTCGATTGCATTACACATCGTCAACCGAAATTGCCCACCCGTCTGAGTTTGTTGACGGTTGGTTGCTCCTACCGCATACTCTTCATTCGTACCCCCCAGACGAGTCCGCATGGAGTCCCCGCGTTACCTGCGATGCTTGGGCCTGCCCGCGCTTTTTACGGCGGGGGGTGACCCTGTGCGGTTTCGTACCAAGAAGCACGTGGGCCTCCTGGTCTACCTCGCCGTCGAGGGCCGCCGTTTCCACCGGCGGGAGCATCTTGCGGAGCTCCTGTGGCCCGGCGCCCGTATGTCGGAAGGCCGGCATTCCCTCGCGACCGCGCTGTCGGTCCTTCGGCCGCGCCTTGGCAGCAACGCACTGCAGACTACGCGAGAGCAGGTATCCCTGGCTCCGGGGCATCTAAGACTCGATCTCGATCGCCTGCTCGGTGGGGATGTGCTGGGGACCGAGGTCACCTCGCCGCTCGAGGTCTCCAATTTTCTCGACGGCTTCGAGATTCCCGATGCCAGCGAGTTCTCCATCTGGAAGGACCGCCAGCAGGCTCGGCTCCTCCCGGCGATCAAGGACGCGCTGGTCCTCCTGATCGACCGATGCCGTCGCACCGGCGACTCAAGGCAGATCGAGCAACTCGCCGATCGCATGCTGACGCTGGACGAGCTGAGTGAGGAAGCGATCCGCGCAAAGATGGAGTCGCGCGCCTTTGCGGGTGATCGGGTGGGCGCGCTAAAGATCTTCGAGCTATGGAAGGCCCGGCTGGCCACCGAACTCGGGGCGGTTCCCTCCGACCAGCTCGAAGGAATGGCAACACGATTGCGGCGGCGTGGATGGGAACGCACGCCGATCGCGGATATCCCTTCCGCTCCCCCGGATCAACTGAAGGCCCGTCCGTTTATCGGCAGGACCGCTGAACACCGTGTCCTCTATGAGGCGTGGGAAGGACTTCGAAAGGGCATTCCGGCGCACGCCTTCGTGCTCGGCGACTCGGGCATCGGTAAGAGCACGCTGGTCCTTCGGCTCACCGCCGCAGCCGCGCTCGAGGGAGCGGCCATCAGTCGCGTCCAGTCGTATGATCTAGAGCGCGACATCCCGTACTCGACGGTCGGAAGCCTGATTCAGGGCCTTCTCGATCGGCCGGGAGTGTCGGCGACGCCACCGGAGGTGCTTGCGGAGATCGCGCGCACCGTGCCGGAGGTACGTCGCAGATTCCCGGGACTTCCCGATTCGACGGACAGCCAGGGAGAAACCGCGAGGATTCGCCTGACCGAGGCATTTCACGAGATGCTGGCGACGATCGCGGAGGAACACCCTGTAATACTAGTGCTTGATGACGTGCACCTCGCCGACGAAGCAAGTCTAGCAGTGTTGCATCTGGTCATGCGGCGAGCGCGGGGACAGATGATCATGGTGGTGCTGATCGCGCGGCCGGGTGAGCTCGCCAATTCGCCGAAGGCCGCGCGGCTGCGCGAGAGCAGCGAAAGCCTCGGCATCCACGAGATTGATCTGGCGCCATTGAGCCGGGGGGAGAGCGCCGACCTGCTGGCGGCTCTGGTGCCCCCAGAAGGGCCCCAGCCGAGCGCGTCGACAAGGCGAGCACTGCTGCGGGCCGCCGGCGGGTTCCCAATGGTCCTCGAGCTGCTAATACAGGATTGGCAGGCCAACGGAGACCAATCGATCGCGCTAGCAGTGGACGCCATGACAGCGGACCTAGAGGGCGGTACAGAGCCTACGGCAGCCTACCGCCACATCATCGCGAGGATCGTTCGGTCCCTGGATCATAATGCCCATAACGTTCTCAATCTTGCCGCGGTCCTCGGCCACCGGCTGAATGATCTCTCGATGTATGGGTTGATCGATCTGTCGCTCGGCCAGACGATGGCGGGCCTGAGCGATCTGTCGGCGCGTCGAGTTCTTCGGGATGGCAGTGACGGCATGGAGTTCGTGAACGAGCTGATTCGCGCTAGCGCTTACGCCGCCGTTCCGTCGTCGCTCCGGCGAGCACTGCACTCGAGTGTTGTGGATCGCTTGCTCAGCGACCAGCACCAGAGCGAGACGGCGTCGGGGTTAGAGATTGCTTGGCACTGCATTCGGGCGGGGCGGGACCACGAGGCGACACCCTACTTATTGAGCGGCGCCCGAGATGCGATTCGGAATGGCGCCCCCGATGTGGCAGAGCACGCGCTCTCGAGCGCGCTCCCGGGACTCGGCGAGCCGGAGGCCACGGACGCACGGTTCTTACTAGTGGAGGTGCTCCAGGAGCAGGGGAGATGGTTGGAGTCGTTGGATATGCTAACCGAGCTCGAGAAGCGAAAGGGCACGGAGCGAGCCGACGAGCACTTGGTGCACACCATCATGGGTAAGGCAAACTTAGGGGCTTCAACAGCACACGAGATGCTCGAACGCCTGCCCGACCTCATCTCCATCGTACAGCATTCCCAAGTCAACAGGGTTAGGGCACGAGCAGCTCGTGCGATGGCCCATTTGGTGGCAGGGAGTGGCGACAAGACAAGAGCAGCAGCGCTAATTGACGTCGTCAATTTGATCTCCGCGCAGGAGTTGGATGCTGACAGCGTGGGTTTCCTCGCGCTTGCAAAGGGAATCATTCTATACGAGGCCAGACAGACTAGCGCCAGCTTGGCTGAGGTAAACACTGGAATCGAACAATTGAAGAAGCGCAATGCTGCCAACGTCGTTATGGCACAGCTACATATTGGAGTGAGCGCTATTAACTCGCGAAAGGGGAACTACCAAGACGCCCTTGTAGCTCAAGAGCAGGCCTTCAGGATGGCCGTCCGCCTTGGAAACGATGGATTGACGTCATTGGTGATTGGCAATCTGGCCATGTACTGCGGTCGACTGGGAAGACTTGACGATCAATCCTACTGGCTGGCTCAGGTCCCAATGGGGAGAAATGTTGACTTTGCTGGCTTGGCGGACCTGACAATAGCCTACTTCTCTGCCCAAAGTCATGCGCTCCGAGGACGACGAAGTCAGGCAGATGAAGCAATGGCCTCGGTTGAGCGGCGGATGGTAGGCAGAATACCCAGGTGGATGCATCAAGTGTGGCATTTCTTCAGGGCGGACGTGCTTTGGCTAACTGGAAGGCACGCCGAGGCAATCAATATTGCGGCCGAGGAGATGGACGCCTCTGGCGGGGTGCTTCTTTCACAATCCTTCGCTGGCATCTTCTCGCGCTGGCTGGCTGTGACTTGCCGAGCCTCCGGCAAACACTATCATGCCATCACCGTGCTTGAGGGGTTTCTCGAGAGAATAGAGGACTACGACGCTCTAGATCAAGTGGAGATATTGTGTTCGATTCGATATGCCAACCTAAGCACTGGCTCCTGCAATAGTGGCCTCGATGAGGTGATCCAAGAAAAACTGTCAGCGCTTCCACCAGGGGTGACGCACCACCTTCAGCGCCTAGAAATTCTTTCTGGTCCTGGTTAGCAACTTGGGGAGATAGGGTGTCGGAGAGCAGTTGAGCACGTGCCAGGGACAATGAAGGGCCGCTAGGCCCGGCGAGCTTTCCACAGCCCGGCAGTCGGCCATGTCAGCTTCTTTGAGTTTGGACTGGTTATCGGCATCTCGGTCCCGATCTGTGGCCCGACGATGATTCTCCGAACAGCGACTGAAGACACTGCAACGTCCACGATATCAGGATCAAACTGCTGAGCCCGGTATTTTTGAAGCTCGGCTATAACGATGTCGAGGCCAAGGCGCTTACGATAGGGCCTGTCAGTGGTCATGGCGTCTATGGTGTCCGAAATAAGAATTATTCGGGCGCCAAGCGGAATGTGCTTGCCCGCGAGGCCAAGCGGATATCCCTGACCGTCCCACCTCTCGTGGTGATGACGCACGCAATCTTCGATGAATCCCCGAAACTTTGAAATCACACCGACGAGCTCAGCACTCTTAGTAGAGTGCGTTTGCATCAGAATGGTCTCTTCTGGAGTGAGCCGGCTGTCCTTTCGTAACAGTGGCGCGAACTCCTCGTGAATCTTTCCAACGTCATGTAATAGCGCCGCCGTTTCAACTTGGTCGATCTCCTTCGCCGAAAGGCCGAGCTCGGCGGCGATCGCGCGCGAGAGCTGCCGTACGCGCAGGGAATGGCCAGATGTATAAGGATCACGAGCTTCGATTGCCTTCACCATGAGCTGGAGGAGTTCTTCGCCGCTCTCTTGCAGTTGATGATACAAGCCGTATACGTGTCGCACAGCGACCACCGGTATGACGACCCCGATTAGGCCGATAGGCCCAAAGCCAATCCAGCGTTGCGTCGACGTGTAGAGCCAAGCGACCAGCAGCGAAATGACACTAGCCCCGATGTCGTATCCGAGGACGCCACGCGTGTTCAGGCTCCAAACTTCGCGGAAGGATCGCTCAGACGTGATTGTGACCACGAGGCTAACGAGAACTGAATTCAACAGGAAGTAAGTCGCCGCGAAGAGAAAGAATAGGCCTAGATCTCTCTGAACTGCATCTGCGGAAAGCGTAACACTTGGTGAGAGATAACTGGGAGGGAGTTGGCCACCGAGCGATGTATACAGGAGGGCCGCTGTCACCACGGCAACGATTCGCTGAGAGACATTGAAAACCAGCTTGATCGGCTGGTTTCCCCGCGCGAGCTCACCCAGTAGCGTGGAAACGCCTGCGATGATGCCGCTCCAGAATCCTCCAAACAGGAGGCCTGCGGCAATGTGCATTATGAACGAGGTGGAACCCTTAGCCTGGATTCGAAGCTGGGTGTTGAGAGTCTCCAAGACAAAAGCGACCAGGATGAAACTCCCGAGCGCCCACCAACCAGGGAAGGGGAACGAAGTCAGGTAGGCAGCGCCCGCAAGGACGACGGCCAATGCAGTAACAGACCCCACAAACAATCGTGTACGCGCATCACGTGTCATGGCGGTCAGAGAAGGAGAGGAACCCCGGTCCCGCAGACCCTTAGCCCCAGGTCTGGCCTTCGGGCTTGCCAAACAAACCGGCAATCACGTAGGCAATCGATTGGATCAAGCTGATCTTTAACATGAGCGTCACCCCCCTGGAGAGAACTAGAACTTCGGGAAGTGGCAAGCCTCGCTATGGCCCACCAGACGCTCCGCTCAATCAGTTGTCCGCTAGTCTCCGCTATGTCCTGCTTCCAACTTCCAACAGAGACCGGGATCCCCTTACCTTTTTTTCCTTTCCTGAGTGGGTTTGGTCCGCTGCAACCCGACCCTGTATACCCCCTTCACATTATCGGCTCATTCCATCCGTTCGTTCAGCCCGGCCGCCGCGCCTCCGTCCACCGGTTGGTGGCGTCGAGCACCGCGAACACCGCCGCCCGCTCCGCGCTTTCCTTGATCTCCGACGTGCCCGTCATCAGGATGGTCTCGCGCCCGCCCAGCCCCTGCACCGCCACGAACGCGAACTCCCGGTCGAACGCCTCCACGATCTTGGCCCCCTCCAGCGCCACCGACGACTCGGTGAGCAGCCGGTCGAGCACCGAGATCGACGCCCGGGCCGCGCCCTCCACCCGGCTCCGCGGCGTGTCCGACGCCTCCTCCTCCGCCGTCTCGGTTTGCCCCCGGTAGCTCAGCGTGACCGTGATCAGCAGCCGGTGGGGCCGCTGCCCCGGCGCGACCGCGAGATTCTCGAAGAGCAGCGCGCGCTGGAGCACCCGGTCGCGCACCGCGTCGCGCTCCAGCGCCTCGATGGGCCGCACTTCGGCCGTCTGGGCGATGCTGATCTTCCTATGATCTATCTTGAGACCGAGTTGCGCCAGGAGCGCGCTCTCGATGTTCCGGACCAGCTGCTTGGGCGCCAGGCCCGCCTGGGCCAGGATGTGCACCTCGCTCACCTCGCCCAGCGGCGTGGTGACCACCCGCGCCGAGAGGATGCCCTCGAGGCTGGTGAGAAGATTCTCCGCGCGCCGGACACCCCACGGATCGGGGATGCCTTCGGGCGGGGTGGGACGACCGGCCGAGTCGGTCGGTGGATGGGTCTGTCGGGAGCCGAATCCAGTCACGATGCTATTCCTTACGGTTACGGCGATGAGGGATCACGCCACCACGTTCCTGCCCGCGGCCTTGGCCCGGTACAGCGCCCGGTCGGCCGCCACCAGCAGGTCTCCATCCGACGGCTGCGCCGGATCGAACTCCGCCAGCCCGACGCTCACCGTGATGAGCGACGGCGGGTACCCCAGCCGGCGGCCCACACCCTCGATACCCGCCCGCAGCGCCTCGGCCACGCGGGCCCCACCCTCCAGGTCGGTCCGGGTCAGGATCACGACGAACTCGTCGCCCCCGTAGCGCGCCGCCACGTCCGACGCGCGGACCGCCGTCCTGATCTCGTCGGCCACGGCGCGCAGGATGTCGTTGCCCGCCTCGTGCCCGTACTGGTCGTTGACTTCCTTGAACCGGTCGAGGTCGATGAAGAGCACCGCGAACCCCTCGGCGCTCCGCTTGCTCCGCTCCACCTCGAACGCCAGCCGGTCGCGCAGCACCCGGTAGGTCGAGAGCCCCGTCATCTCGTCCACCGCCGCCGACCGCTGGGCCTCGTCCGCCCGACGCTCCTGGTAGGGGCTGCACTGCCGCATCGAGGCCCGGCCCAGCGCCGCCGCCTCGGCGAAGCGCTGGCAGGTCTCGAACCCGCAGGCCCGGCAGTCCCAGGGCCGCCCGTTGGGGCCCTTGCCGATGGCGTCGAGGATGCCCTCGATCACGTCGGGATCGGCCTGCACCCGCCTCGGCTTGATCGCGAACGTGGCCCCGATGCTCGCCACCACCGTGCGGTCGAGCACCGGGCTCCGGCTCCGCGGAGCCTCGACGCTGCGCAGCAGCTCCCGCCGCCAGTACAGCTCCTGCGGTGGACCCGACAGCGGATGGTCGAGCGCGCCCTCGTTCGACAGGATGTCCACGAAGCCGAGATCGAGCCGGTCCACCCCCACCGCCCGGGCCACCGCCTTGAGCGCGTCGAGACCGCGGATTTTCCGGAAGCGGCGGCTCGACTGCCGCGACTCCTCCAGCAGCGCCAGCGGCAGGCCCCCGGCCGCGCTCAGGTGCCGCCGCCGCTCCTCCGGGACCCGCAGGAACAGCGTGGGCTGCGAGAGGACCGAGACTCCACGGATCTGGAAGAGCTGCTCCAGATCGCCGAACGTGATGGCCGCGTCGAGATCGGGACTGTTGACCGGCGGACAGGTGCCCGCGCACGCGATCTTGAGTCCCGGACCATGCTGCGCTCGCAGATATCGGGCCTCCGCGACGGCAGGCACCGTGACCGGAGCGAGATAGGGCACCAGCTCGGGATACTGCGAGCGGACCGTCTCCACCACCACCGGATCGGTGGAGCGGATGAGGGTGCCCCACGGCTCGTCTTCCCAGAGTTTAAGGTATTCGGCCGCAACGAGTTCATCGCCGATCACGCCGCGGGTGACCGCGCGGAAGCCGGCGGCGTAACACGCGTTGATGAGCTGCTCGGGAGTGGCGGGATAGAAATGGGCGACGGACTCGGGGCTCAGGATGAGCACCCCTTCGCCCTGCGAGACGATTGCGAGCGCCCGCCCGATCTCGCCATTTACCTTGACCGCGCCGTGGGGACAGGCCGGCACGCACTGGCCACACCGAATGCACGAATCGTCGACGACCTGCAACAGCAACGGCTCGTCTCCCGCTACCGCGATGGCATCGGTAGGGCAGACCCGGACACACGCCAGGCACGCGACACAGAGTTCGGCGTCGATGACGAAGTTCAAGTTGGCCTGGCCGCAATAGAGGAGGGACTCTACTGCAATTTGACGGCCGGGCGGAGGGCTGTCAATAGGAAGAATCATTGCAAAGTTATGATACAGTACAACTTAGCGAGCCCTACCTTTGGCGGGGTCAATTGGCTAAATCATTCCAGGTGATAGGCTTTAATCTTTCGGTACAGGGTGCGCTCGCCAATGCCTAGTATTTCGGCAGCCCGCCGCCGGTTGCCGCGGTACTCCCGCAGGGCCGCCTCGATGGTGGCCTTCTCCACTTCGGCCATCGTCATCCCGCTCCGGTACACCACCGGCCCGTCGCCGTCGCGGTCGCCGTCGGGAAGGACGTCGGCCACGGTCGCATGATCCGACAAGTCAATGACTTGGACGCGCTGCGGGTGCTGGTCCAGCCGCCGCCTCAGCTCCTCCACCTGGAGCTTGAGCTCCACCAGGCTCCTGAGGATGAACTCCAGCTCCTGCCCGGGTAGCTCCCGCACGCCCGGCGTCTGGAGCCTGACCGGCAGGAGGCTGCCCGCCCCCTCCAGGATGTCGCTCGGGATGTCCGACGCCCGGATCTCGGCGCCGTGGGCCAGCACCACCATGGACTCGATCAGGTTGCGCAGCTGCCGCACGTTGCCCGGCCAGGGAGCGTTCACCAGCCGCTCCATCGCCTCCGGCAGGATCCCGCGGAAGGTGCGATCGTGCTCCCTGGCCAGCGCCCGGACGAACCGGCGGACCAGGAGCGGGATGTCCTCCCGGCGCTCCCGCAGCGGCGGGAGGTAGATGTTGAGGACGTTGAGCCGGTAGTAGAGATCGTCCCGGAACTCGCCCATCGCAACGGCGTCGCGGAGCGAGCGGTTGGTGGCGGCCACCACCCGCACGTCCACCTTGATCGGCTGGACGCCGCCCACCCGGAAGAAGGTCCGGCTCTCGAGCACGCGCAGGAGCTTGACCTGGGTGCTGGCGGGAATCTCGCCGATCTCGTCGAGGAAGATGGTCCCGCCGTCGGCCAGCTCGAACCGGCCGAGCCTCCGCTCCGCGGCGCCGGTGAAGGCGCCCTTCTCGTGCCCGAACAGCTCCGACTCGAGCAGCGTGTCCGGCAGCGCCGAGCAGTTGACGGCGATGAACGGCTTGCCCCGCCGGGGCGAGAGATCGTGAATCCCCTTGGCGACCAGCTCCTTGCCCGTGCCGCTCTCGCCCTGGATGAGGACGGTGCTCGAGACCGGGGCCATCTGCTCGATCTTGACCAGCACCTCCTGGATCGCCGCGCTCTCGCCGGCGATCCCGGTCCGCTGCTGGAGCCCGCGCCGCTCGATGAGCCGGCGCGCCGTGGCCACCGCGTCGTCCTGCGCCACCGGCTTCATCATCGTCTCGGTGACGCCGAGCCGGCCGACCCGGTCGGGGCGCTCGGAGTCGGTCGCCTCGAGGAGGGCGAGGGTGGAGATCTCCGCGTCGCGCGCCAGCGCCGCGAGCTGCTCCGCGTGCGGCTCGTGCACCGCGCCGGTCAGGATCACGAGGTCGGGGCTCTCCCGGCGCACCGTCCCCCGCGCGTCGTCGAGCGAAGAGAACATGGCGGTGGAGTAGCCCGCGGCCTCGAACGCCGCGTTGAGCCGCACGGCGGTCTCGATGTCGTCCATGGTGATGAGGATCTGGGAGCTCATGGGAGATAAAGATAGACGCAGAGGACGCAGAGGACGCACGGTCGCGGCTCGCCTGCGGCCCCCTCACCATCTCTTCACCGCACCTTCAGATCTCCCAGGCTATCCTGCCAGGGCGCCTTCCCGCCTCAAAGGCATTCATCGGCATCCCGCCGGCTCTTGAAAGCTGCTTGACGGCGCTGGACCAGTATGCAGCCCACATCAATTCAACTGGGGGAACCTCCATGCGGTCACATCGGCTGTTGGCCAACCGGTTCAGGGCGGGCCGCTCCGGCCGGCTCGGGGTCGCCGTCGCCGGGCTGCTGGTCCTGATGGCTGGCTGCGGGGAGGACACCGAATCCCCTGCCGCGCCCGGCGCGGACCTGCGCCCGAGGCTGCCGCGGCCCAAACGCTGTCGTTCACCCAGGTGAGCGCCGGCGGCTCTCACACTTGCGGGCTCACCTCGAGCGGGCGGGTCTACTGCTGGGGCAGCAATGACTGGGGTCAGCTCGGCGACGGGACCAATGATCGCCGCCTGGTACCGACGGCCGTGTCGGGCGGGCTCGTCTTCGTGCAGGTGAGCGCCGGCGCCTACCATACCTGCGCCGTGACGGCGCAGAATCGCGCCTACTGCTGGGGGAACAACAGCGGCGAGACGGGGGCCCCGGGCGGCAGCTATGAGGGGGGCGGCAAGCTGGGAGACGGCACCTTCACCGACCGCTCGACTCCGACAGCGGTCGGCGGTGGACGGCGCTTCGTGCTGGTGCGGGCCGGGACGCTCCACACCTGCGCCGTGAACCCGAACAACGTGGCCTTCTGCTGGGGAGGCAGGAGCTTCGGCAAGCTCGGCACCGACCCTACCACGGACCAGACCCTCCCCGCACGAGTGCTCGGCGGGCACGACTGGCGGCGGGTGGCGGCTTTACCTGTGGGGTCACCACGAACGACAAGGCCTATTGCTGGGGCTACAATCTCGACGGCGAGCTGGGGGTTGTACCCCAGACCAACCGCTCGAAGCCGGTCCCCGTCTCCGGCGGCCTCAGCTTTAGCCAGGTGGTCGCCGGCGGCGGTGAGGTCTCCGACGCCCAGGGCGAGGAGGTGGCGCCGGGACACGCCTGTGGGGTGACCACGGACCACCGGGCCTATTGCTGGGGCTACAGCAGCTCCGGCCAGCTCGGCAACGGTATCCGGGACGGTTCAGTCACCAGCCCCGTCGCGGTGGCCGGCGGGCAGCCACACCTGCGGCATCACCGTCGGCAATCGGATCTACTGCTGGGGGAGGAACGTCGAGGGCCAGCTCGGTGACGGAACCACCACCAGCCGCTCAGCTCCGGTCGCGGTGGCGGGACAGTCGTGAAAAGAGGTCGCACACGGCGGTCTCGATGTCGTTCATGATGATGAGGATCTGGGAGCTCATGGGAGATAAAGATAGACGCAGAGGACGCGCCCTCACCGAGGCAGGAGACGGATCGGGCCCTTGAACGTGCGGACGGTGAGCTGTGCCTCGGCCCGTCCCAGGCGGACCGTCATCGAGCGCGGCGTCGCCGCCACCGCACGGGCGCGGCTGAATCCGTTCTCGATCGGCCCGGAGACGCTGGAGAGGGCGAGCGACGCGGACGCATCGGCCGGCAACAGCAGCACGACGCTCCCGCTGTGATCCGACAGGTCGACGATCGCGCTCGGCGCGGGGGACGCGGCATAGTGAATGTCCCCGGTGACCGAGGCAAACTGTCCCCGCAGCACCGACGACGTCGCGACGCTCAGGGTTCCGCTGATGGTGGACAGGTCGGCCGTCTCGGGCTCGCCCCTGAGCAGCAGGTTCCCGCTCCCGGTCCGGGCCTTGACCCAGAGGCAGGAGACGTCGAGATCGAGGGTGCCGTTCATGGACTCCGCCTCGATCGACCGCGCGTGGCCGCTGAGCCGCAGGTTGCCCGAGACGGTGTAGAACCACCCGCTCACCGCGTCGGCGGTGATGTCGCCGCTCACCGTCTTCACCGACACGGTGCTCGTCCGAGGGACGTAGGCGACGATATCGCTCCTGGTGGCGCTCCCGTCCGGCCCGCGCGCTTCCGCGACGAGCTTCATCGCGGCACCATCCTGGCTGAGCAGGAACCGCACGCCGCGGCCCAGGGTGCCGCGGACCACCACCGAGTCCTTGTCCCATCCGATGAACCGGATCGAGCCGAGCGCATTCCACGCCTTGATGGCGATGGCCGGCGCGACCGCGCGGGCACCCAGCAGTCTCCCCTCCGCCGGACCCTGCGCCGATGCGTTCTCCCCAACCACGAGCGCCGCGGCCAGGAGCAGGCGCCAGTCACCCCGCATTGCCGGCTCGCTTCAACAGCTCGACTTTCTGCCGGTAGGACGCTGCCAGCAATTGCCGGAGGGCTGGATTCCGCGGATCGTGCTCGATCGCGAGCTCCAGCTCCCCGATCGCCCGATCGATCACCTTGAGGTCCCGGTCGATGGATGTCATCGCCTCGGGGCGAATCATGGCGCGCTGCAGCTCCAGCCGGTCGAGGAGCACCCGGGCCTCCTCCTGGTACGACCGCACCGAGTCGGCGACGAGGACGAGCGCCTGCACGGAATCCCGGGTTGCCTCAGGGGTGGTCACGGCCGGGGTCGTGCGCTGGGATGGCCGGAGCCACATGGCCACGACGATCGCCGCGGCGGCGGCGAGTCCGGCTACGGCACCCGCGATGGTCAGCCGAGAGGGGCGCGCCGTGACCGGCCGGGCGAGCGGGACCAGCTTGCCCGCTTCGATCCGCGAGCGGATCTCGGGCCACAGCGTCGCGAGCCGCGGGTCGGGGGCCGGCGGCTCGGAGTATCGCCGGGCGACGAGTCTCAGCCGGGCGACGTCCGCGGCACAGGACTCACATCCGCGCAGGTGCGCCTGCAGCCGGCGAGCTTTCCGGTCGGGCATTGAGCCGTCGGCGAGGGTCTGGCGCTCCGCCTCGGTGAGATGCGTGGTGGTCATGGGCCGAGCCACCTGGCGATGGCCCGCCGGGCGCGCCAGAGCTGGGCCCGCGCCGTCCCCGGCGCGATGCCGGTCAGCCGCGCGATCTCGCCGTGCGAGTAGCCTTCCATGTGCATCATCAATACCGTCCTGGCGCCGGTCGGGAGGCGCGCCAGCGCGGCGTCGAGATCGAGCCTGACGTCGAGCTGCGCCGGTTCCTGCGGCGCCGAGTATGCGGTGTCATCCCCCTCGATCAGCCGCGCGGCGTCGCGCCGGGACGAGCGCAGGTACTCGAGGACCAGGTTGACGGCGACCCGGTGCAGCCAGGTGGCGAGCGCGCTCTGGCCGCGAAAGGTGGCCAGCCGCTCCCACGCCCGGACGAAGACATCCTGCACCAGCTCCCGCGCCTCGCGATCGTCTCCGGTCATCCGGCGGCAGAGAGCGAAGACGGCCGGCGCCGAGGCGTGGTAGATGATCTCGAACGCGTCCACGTCGCCCTGCTGGGCGCGCCGCACGGCGTCGTCGACCGGCTCGGCGTCGTGCGGCGTGACGGCTGCCTCCGTGAAGTGTGGCACGCGCGGGGGGAGGCGCTCTCCGGCGACTTCACTACCGCCGGGCGGAGAGGGCCAACGTGGAATCGATCTCCCGGGCGCCGACCGCACGGGGGAGCGGCTGACCCTGCACCAGCTCGGTCGGCACGCGGACCGAGGCCACATCGCCGGCGGAGTCGAGCGTCACGATCGCCGTGGTCCGCTCGAGGGAGACCCGAATCAGCCAGTCTCCCTTCTCCGGCCACTGGCGCCGAAGGGCGAACACGCCGGGGAGTGGGGTGGCCTCGAAGCGGAGCGCGATGCTCTGGCGCCGGCCGTTCTCGATCCCTTCCGCGCTTCCACTCACATCAGAGACCTTCACGACGCCCTCTCGAGTCCTGCAATGGACCAGCAGGACGGCGCCACGGGTGGCAGGGTCGAAGGGGTTGACGGGGGTCTCGATGGAGAGCCAGGGCGGCCATTTGACGAGCGCGGGTTGGGTGAAGCCTGCGGTGGCCGTGATGAGGGTCAATCCCAGGCCAAGAATCGGGGCACGCATGGAACCTCCAATCGGTATGGTCAGAATACCTCTTCAGCCGATTGGATGACTGGAAGCACCGATCTGCTTACGCGCCCGGCGGGATGTGCAAAGATAGACGCGGAGGGCGCCCTCTCTTGAATTCCACTTGACGGCCATTCGCCATCCTGGTGGCGTGGGGACTGTCCCTCATTCCGTCCTTTTCGTCCTTTCCGTCCTTTCCGTCCTTTCCGTCCTTTCCGAGGTTCTGCCATGAAACCGACAAGACGTCCGCTCGCCGCACTGCTCGTCGCCGCGATCGCCGCCGCGGTGGTCGGATGCCGGGAGGAGACTCCCTCGCCCACGGAGCCACCATCGGCTCCGGCCGCCGCTGCGATCGCCGCGACCGCGGCTTTGTCGTTTCGCCAGATCAGCGCGGGCCACACCCACGCCTGTGGGGTTACGAGCGACAGCCTGGCCTATTGCTGGGGGTTCAACTTCTCGGGCCAGCTGGGAAACGGCACGAACACGGGCCCCGACCGGTGCGGCGTATGGCCCTGCAGCACCAGGCCGGTGGCCGTCGCGGGCGGGCTCCGGTTCCGCCACGTGAACGCAGGCCACGACCACACCTGCGGGGTCACCGGCGACGAGCGGGTCTACTGCTGGGGCCAGAACATCAACGGCCAGCTGGGGGATGGGACGACCCAGGACCGGCTGACACCGGTCGCGGTGTCCGGCGGGCGGCGGTTCCGCCAGGTGAGGGCGGGCGGCAATTTCACCTGCGCCATCAACCCGTCCGACGTGGCCTTCTGCTGGGGCGCGAACTCGTCCGGGACGGTCGGCGATGGCACGAACACCGACCGCCTGATGCCGACTCGAGTGGCCGGTGGCCTGCGCTGGAGGCAGCTCAATGGCGGCACCAGCCACGCCTGCGGCGTGACCACCGACGATCGAGCCTGGTGCTGGGGGAACAACGGGAACGGGCAGATCGGGAACGGCACGAGCGGGACGGTCCTCACGAAGCCAACCGTGGTATCCGGCGGCCTCCGCTTCGGGCAGATCGACGCGGGCTACGCCCATACCTGTGCCGTGACCACCGCGGATCGTGCGTACTGTTGGGGCTACGACGGGTTCGGACAGGTGGGAGACGGCCGCACCGCCACCATCCGCAAGAGCCCGCTCGCGGTCGTGGGCACTCGGCGGTTCGACCACGTCACCGCCGGCGGCGTCCATAGCTGCGGCGTCACCCTTGCCGGAAAAGGCTTCTGCTGGGGAGCCAACTACCTCGGACAGCTTGGTGACGGGACGACGACACGGCGGCTGACGCCGAAAGCGATCTCCCTCGCCCCGCCCTTGTCGCAGGTGAGCGCGGGTTACGAGTACACCTGCGCCGCCACGGCCGACCACCGGGCCTTCTGCTGGGGTGACAACACCTACGGCCAGCTCGGCGACGGAACCGGGGTCAACAGCTCGACGCCGGTGGCGGTCGCAGGGAACTAGCGTCCTGGGTCGCTTCGTGCCCTGTGCGCACGCCGCGGACCAGCTCCACGGCGTGCTCGACCAGATCGTTCAGCACCGCAAGGCCGTCGCGCACGCCGCCGGGACTACCGGGAAGGTTCACGATGAGCGTCTTGCCGCGCACGCCGGCGAGGCCTCGGGAGAGCGCGGCACGGGGAAACCGCGGATAGGACGCGAACCGGAGCGCCTCGGCGATGCCCGGCGCTTCCTTGTCGAGCACCGCCCTGGTCGCCTCGGGAGTTACGTCGCGCGCCGTGAGCCCGGTGCCGCCGGTGGTGAGGATGAGGTCGGCCCGATCCTCGTCGGCCCAGGTCAGCAGCGTGGCGGCGATCCGCGCCGTCTCGTCGGGAACGAGGTCGCGGACCTCGACAGCATAGCCTCGCTCGCCCGCCCACGTGGCGATGGCATCGCCCGAGGTGTCGGTTCGCTCGCCGCGGCTGTCGGAGATGGTCAGAATGCCGAGTCTCATGCTAAGACGCAGAGGGCGCATAGGACGCAGAAGACGCACGGGAGCGGGGCGGACCTCTGCGCCTTCTGCGTCCTCTGCGTCTTCTGCGTCATTTCTTCACTGAGCCCTTCTTCCAGAACGGCCGCGTCACCACCACCGCCGGGATGCGCTCGCCGCGGCACTCCACCTCGAACCGGGTGCCCGCCTTGGCCGCCGCGGCGGGGAGGTACGTGGTGCCGATGCCGCGGCCCAGCGACGGGCTCATCGTCCCGCTGCGCACGATGTCCACCTCGCGCCCGTCGTAGTGGACGGGATACCCGTGACGGGGAAAGCCCCGCCCCTCGAGCTCGAACCCCACGAGCTTGCGGCCGACACCGCGCAGCTTCTGCGACTTGAGCGCCGCGTCGCCGACGAACGGCGCGCCCTTGTCGAGCTTGACGATCCAGCCGAGCCCGGCCTCGAGCGGCGTGATGGTGTCGTCGATATCGTTGCCGTAGAGCGCGTATCCCATCTCGAGACGCAGCGAGTCGCGCGCGCCCAGCCCGATCGGCGCCGCGCCGGCCGCGGTGATCGCTTCCCAGAGGCCGACGGTGTCCCGGTCGCGGCAGTA
This sequence comes from uncultured Gemmatimonadales bacterium, assembly GCA_963722825.1. Classification (GTDB taxonomy): domain Bacteria; phylum Gemmatimonadota; class Gemmatimonadetes; order Gemmatimonadales; family GWC2-71-9; genus CAVVWJ01. The sequence continues at coordinate 978,202 of CAVROI010000003.1, read as the reverse complement.
CAGCTCGAAGCCGTCCTCGCCGGTGTACCCGGTGCGCGAGATGAAGCACTCCGCCCCCGCGATCGTGCCGGTGACGAACCGGTAGTACCCGATCGTCGACAGCGGCGTCGGCGTGAGCGGCTGGAGGACGGACTCGGCGCGAGGCCCCTGCACCGCGAGGAGCCCCACGTCGGGCGAGATGTCCTTGAGACGGACGTTGACGCCGCCCTTGAGCCCCACGATATGGGCCCAGGCCCGCGCGGTGTTGGACGCGTTGACGACGATCATCACCTTGTCGTCGAAGCGGTAGACCGTGCAGTCGTCGACGAACGTGCCCTCGGTGGTGAGGATCGCGGAGTACTGCACTCCGCCCGACTCCAGCGCGCCGACGTCGTTGCAGGTGACCCGGTTGACGAACGCGTTCCGGTCCGGGCCGGTGACCTCGAACTCGCCCATGTGGCAGACGTCGAATATCCCGGCGCCAGTACGGACCGCCTGGTGCTCCGCGAGAATGCCGGTGGGATAGTTCACCGGCATTTCCCAGCCGGCGAACGGGACCATCTTGGCCCACAACCGGCGGTGGACGTCGTACAGTGGAGTGTGCTTCATGGTCACCCGCCCATCAGGAATGCCATCAGCGCCTTCTGCACGTGCAGGCGGTTCTCGGCCTCGTCCCAGACCCGGGACTGGGGTCCCTCGATGACCTCGACCGCCACCTCCTCGCCCCGATGCGCCGGGAGGCAGTGCAGGAAGATGGCCTTGGGATGGGCGAGGCGCATGAGCGGCTCGTCGACGATGTAGCCCGCGAAGGCCCGCGCGCGAACCGCCTGCTCCTCTTCCTGCCCCATGGACGCCCACACGTCGGTGTTGACGACGTGGGCGCCGCGCACCGCCTCGCGAGGGTCTTCGGTCAGGACGATCGTGGCGCTGCCGCGGTTGCGGCCGAGGATCTCGGGATTCGGCTGGTACCCCTTGGGGCAGGCGAGCCGGAGCTCGAAGCCGAGGGTGCCGGCGGCCTGGATCCAGCTGTTCGCCATGTTGTTGCCGTCGCCCACCCAGGCCACGACCTTGCCGTCCCACCCGCCGAGGTGCTCGCGGACCGTGAGCAGATCGGCCAGCACCTGGCAGGGATGCAGGAGATCGGTGAGGCCGTTGATGACCGGAATCGATCCGTAGCGCGCCAGCTCTTCGACGTCGGCATGATCGAACGTGCGGATCATGATGCCGTCGAGATAGCGGGACAGCACGCGCGCGGTATCCCGGATCGGCTCGCCCCGGCCGAGCTGGATGTCGCGCGAGGAGAGAAAGAGGGCGTGGCCGCCGAGCTGGTAGGCGCCGACCTCGAACGACACGCGGGTGCGCGTCGAGCTCTTGGCGAAGATCATCCCCAGCGTCTTCCCGGCGAGCGGCTTCTCGCGGTACTTCCCCGATTTCATGTCGATGGCAACGTCGAAGAGCGAGGCGAGCTCCGAGGGGCTCAGGTCGGGGATGGCGAGAAAGTGGCGAGCTGGTTTCATGGCGGGCCGGATGAGGGAACCGGAGTCCTACGGTCGGGTGGGGATTGTAGTCTGGGGGAGTCGGGCGAGCAATGTCTCGAACCGAGCACCGTCCACCGATGCCGCGGGAGATGCTCCCCTGGCGCGACGGCCGGAGGCGGGCTACATACGAGCGAGTCGGTTCGAGAGAGGTATCAAAGAAGGATCCGCACACTGTCAACGAGAGGGCACGATGGCCAAAGCAGAAGGTCGCACGGCGAAAATCGAGTCCATAACCGTGAAAGTGACGACCACCGACGGGAAGTCCCATGAGATCCGGGTCGATCCCGATGAACATGATTCGCTCTTCTGGAGTCCGGATGCGATCGACAAGTTCGCGCTTCCCTACTACGTCACGACTCGGAGCCCGGACCAGGCCAACGCGATCCGGCGCCAGGTGGACGGACAATTGGCGGCCGTCGGCCTCATGGTCGTGGCACACAAACGGCTCTGCAGTCTGATGATCGCCGATCTGACGAAGAGCACCCCCGGCTTCGGCGCCTAGGGCTTCGCGTCCCGGCGGCGGGCGTCTGCCACCAGACGCTGAAATCGGGGATCGTTCCAGAGCGGCTCGAATTCAGGGTCGCGCCCGATGAACGCCTTGCTTTCGGGTGAAGACGCGAGATAGCGCCCGAGCAGGCGGATGGCGTCGGTGGTGTCGCCCAGCCTGACCCGGGCGCTGGCTTCATAGAAATCGAGCTGCGCGTCTCCCGGGCTGGTCTTGCGAGCCGCCCGAACGGTCGCACGCGCGCTGTCCGTGAGGCCGGCGCGCGCCAGCACGGCGGCCATCATCATCCGCCACCTGGGCCTGAACGTCGAGCGGGTGTTCGGCGGCACCAGGGTGTCGAGCTGGGCCACCAGCCGCCAGCCGCGACTCACGTCGGGCGGGGTCGGCCCCGGCGTGTAGAGCTGCGTCAGCTGGCAGAAGCTGAAGAGCCAGTGCTGGGGGAACCGGGCGTAGCCCTGCGCGCACCACTGCGCCGCGCGGTCCCACTGCCGCATCAGCAGCGACGTGAGATAGAGTCGGAACATGATGCTCTGCGCGTCGGAGAGGAAAGCATCCGCCTCGTAAGCGCGCCGGGCGGCGAGGTTCGCCTCCTCGAAGGCGCCCCGGTCCACCAGCAACCCGCTGAGGACACCCCACGCGAACGCCTGGGACGGATTCTCGGGAACGGCCGCCGCCCGAAGATCCCGCTCCGAGGCGTCGAGCTCGCGCTGACTCGCCCGCCTGCTGTACAGCCAGTCCGAGTAACGAAACCACCCGCGGAGTCCGAGTGCCGGTGGATAATCGGGTCGGAGCGACAACGCGTCCTCGACGTGCTTGAGGCCGACGGGCACCCACCGCGCGACCGACCGTTCGCCCGTCTTATCGTCGGGGTCGATCCGGTCGGCCGAGATCCAGCCGCGCAGGAGTCTCGGGTCCAGCCACCCCTCATCCTGCCTGGATGCGAGAATCAGCAGCGAGTCGGCGGTATCGAGGGTGCGCTGGGCGGTGCGCGGATCGCCGGCGTGGAATAGCGTCTTCGCGTCGTCCCGCAACTTCTCGGCGCGCTGCACCAGGACCCACGCGCCGGCGTTTCGGGTCCCCGAGCGCTGCTCGCGGAGCTTGATCTCCTCGCCCAGCCGCTGGCGAAGGACGAGCGCCACCTGTTCCGCGAGCTGTCCCCGCACCGTCAGCACGTCGCCGCGGGAGGGCTCGACGACCTTGCTGTCGAGCTGGCGTCCGCTCTCGGGATCGATCAACCGCACGGTCACGCTCGGGTGCGCCACCGAGCCACCGACGGTGCCCGTCACCACGGTGCCGACGCCGAGCGCGCGGCCGATGCTGTCGAGGGGGCCCGGCCGTTCGCGGTAGGGGCGGACGCCGTTGGCGCTGATGACGCTCAGCCCCTCGACCGCGCCCAGCCGGTCGATGAGATCCTCGGTGAGGCCGTTGGCCACCGAGCGGAGGTTGCTGTCGGGCCCCTCCGGATCGAAGTACAGCACGGCGAGGTGGGTGGGATCGCGGGCCGCCGCCGCCGTGGCGCCGTACCGGGCGGGAGACAAGGTGGAGGTGATCTCGCCGCGGTGGCGGAGCACGAAGGCCGCCGCCAGCGCGGCGACTCCGGCGAACACCGCCCACACCCACCGCCCCGCCGGCCGGTCGACCGCCACCATGGACGCGGTGACCGCCGGGGCCCCGAGCGCCGCGGTGAACGCCGCCGCGCTCTGGAACCGGTCGTCCGGGGACTTCGCCATCGCTCGCTCGACCACGATCTGGACCCACGCGGGGAGGTCGGGCCGCACGGCGCGAAGGGATGGAACCGGCTGCCGGAGGTGCTGGGTGGCGAGGACATGTGCGGACGTCCCGGCGAACGGCGGCGAGCCGGCCAGCATCTCGTACAGCACGCAGCCGAGGCTGTAGACGTCGCTGCGGCCGTCGATCGTGGCCATCCCGGCGGCCTGTTCGGGGCTCATGTAGGCCGGCGTGCCGAGCACCAGCCGGTGGGCGCCGCTGTCGTCGGTGGCGGCCGCGCTCATCGCCTTGGCGATGCCGAAGTCCGCCACCATCGCGTGCCCGGCGCCGAAGAGGATGTTCTCGGGCTTGATGTCGCGGTGCACGACGCCCTCGCCGTGCGCGTACGAGAGGGCGTCGGCGATCTCCCGTCCGAAGCGGAGCGCGTCCTCGAGCGGGAGCCGTCCGTCGCGCCGGAGCCGCTCGCGGAGCGTGTCGCCGGCGACGTAGGGCATGACGTAGTACAGGAGGCCGGCGGCTTTGCCGGAATCGTGGACGGAGAGAATGTTGGGGTGGGTGAGCCGCGCCGCGATCTGGATCTCGCGGAGGAACCGGGTGGCGCCGAGCGCCTCGGTGACGTCGGGCCGGAGGACCTTGAGGGCGACGGGCCGGGAATGCTTGAGGTCTTGCGCGAGGAAGACGGTGGCCGTGCCACCCCGGCCGAGCTCGCGCTCGAGCGTGTAGGACTCCGCAAGAACGGCTCGAAGCCGTTCGGCCGCCGACTCCATCACAACCTGCTCCGGGTCTCTGACCGGCTAAGATACGGTCGTGTCGCTGGGGCAGCCAGGACCAAGAATGACCTCTCTGGTGGAAACGCTTCGTGCCGCGCTCGCGCCGCGCTACCTGGTGGCGCGCGAGCTGGGGCACGGCGCAATGGGCGCGGTCTTTCTCGCCGAGGACCTGGAGGCGGGCGGCCAAGTCGCCGTCAAAGTGGTGCGGCCCGAATTGACGGCGGTGCTGGGCCCGGCGCGGTTTCACCGGGAGATCGAAGTCTTGAAGCGGTTGCGGCACCCCGGAATCGTACCGCTGCTCGATTCGGATGCGGCCGGCGGTACGCTGTATATGGTAATGCCCTACGTGGCGGGTGAGAACCTGAGGTCGCGGCTGGAGCGGGAGGGGCGGCTGTCGATCGACGCCGCGCTGGCCGTGGCCGGCGACGTGGCGGCCGCCCTCGACTACGCGCACGGCCAGGGCGTCATCCATCGCGACATCAAGCCGGAAAACATCCTGCTCGAGGCCGATCGCGCGCTGGTGTGCGACTTCGGGTTGGCCCGCGCGCTGGACCGGGCGGCGGTGGAGCCGATCTCGTCGAGCGGCCTGGTGCTGGGAACCCCGGCCTACATGAGCCCGGAGCAGGCGATGGCCGAGACGGACTTGAGCCCCGCCTCCGACATCTACGCGCTGGGCTGCGTGGTGTACGAGATGCTGACGGGCGAGGTCCCCTTCAGCGGCGCTACCTCGCACGCGCTGATCGCGAGGCAGATCAGCGAGCCACCGCGGCCGATCCGGACGGTGCGGCCGGAGGTGACCCCGGCTTTGGAGCGCGCCGTCCTGGCCGCGCTGGCCAAGGAGCCGGAGGCGCGGCCGGGCCGCGCAGTGGAGATGGTCCGCCTGCTCTCCTGAGACGTGACCCGTCGGAAGCGGACCCGGCGCGACGGCACTGATGAATCTGCGCCGCGCCGGTCTGCAGTGTTGCCATCACCGCCTGCACGACGTCCGTGCGCTCACTTGAACGGTGGCGGCGGCGGGGGCGATACCCCGGTCGGAGTTCCTCCGTTCAGCGCGTCGAGCGCGGTCCTTACCTGTTCTCCCCACACACGCCAGGCCTCGCCCCACACGTTCAGGGCATCGCACGGCTTCCCGTGCGGGCAATCGACAGGTTCGTAGTCCTTTGTCGGTCCGTGCGAAGGTGACGCTCCCGGATGGTGTTTCGTCTCTGATGCTTTCATGCACTGCCCCTTTCTCACTGCTGCGGGTGGACTACGACTGCAACGGACCGGCCAGCATCCAACTGGGTCAGGCGAGACCTGTAGGCCGCGGCCCAATTCGTCCGGCCCATGCCGGCGGCGGCCCGCGCACGAACGTTCAGGCTTCGCCGAAGGTAGAGGAGGTAGGCGAGAGGTTGGGGCGAGTCGAGCTGCGAGGCTACCCGACGGGCGTCGGCGAAGCGACCTTTGGCGAGCAGCAGTTCAGCCAGAATCATGCGCTCTTCTCCAAGCGACTCCCAAAGCTGCCACTCGAGATCCGGGCCGGGCGCGGTCGCCTTCAACGCCTGCAAACGCCGGAGTGCCTCATTGGTATCTCCCGCCAGGAGAGGCAGCCGGGCGCCGAGCGCCGCGGTAACGAGCGAGTCCCTCCGGTCCCTCGAAGAGTCTCGCTTTGCCGTAAGTGCGGTGACGATGGCAGTGAAGGCGGCGGAGTCTCCAACATGTGCTTCCCAATTGCCTAACAACCAGAGCGTCGCCGTGTCCATCCGGGGATAGTCGCGACCTTTGGCCTCGGCGAGCCTCCGGCCCTCCGCCTGAAATCCGAGGCCCGCCGAGGCGTCAATCAAGAGAAGGATCGAGCCGGGAAGGTCTGCGGCCGCCTTGGAGGCGAGAAGCGCGGGGATTTCGCGCGTTCGCCCAAGAGCAACCCAGAGACTCTGCAATCCCACCAGGGCAGCCCAACGTTCGCCGGGAAGGATGGAATCGGCGCGCAGAATCGCCAGAAATGCCGCTTCGCCGCACGCGGGTTGGGAAGCTCCGACCGCGAGGATCTTTCCGGCAGCGAGGACGTCCTGAGCCTTGTGCCGCGTCGCACCGGCCCAATCGACTGCACGAGGACCGTCACGCACACACTGGACCATCAGCCTGGCGGGATTCCCGAACGCACTGTCCGCCCGAGCCAGGCCGACGTCCGCCACCAGGCCCTCGGCGCGGCTGACATCGCCCTGGCGGATCGCGATCTCCGCTAGGTGCAGGAGTGGCGGTGTGAAGGTCGAATCGGCGCGCCTCGCACGCTCGAAGGCGCCCTCGGCCAGGGAGTCGAGCGGGACCGTATCAGGCAACAAGTGAAAGTAGACCTCACCCAGTGCCATCCAGGCCTCGCTCCAGGTCGAGTCCAACTGAGTAACCATGGTCAAGTGCCGGACGGCGGAATCTGCCGCCCCCGTGAAATAGTCATGGAGCCCGCGGGCAAAGAGCGCCTGCCGTGGGGGAAGGAGGGATGACCGCCTCAATGCAATCTCCACGAGCTGTCGATCCTCCGAGGAAACCTGCGGCCAGTTGGCCGCCTGGGCGCCCTTGAGGGCGGCGAGCGCGAACGCCGAGTCGTCATTCACGGCGGCGCGGTAGTACTCGAGCGCGCGAGCGAAGTGCATACGGCGATACTCCCGCTCACCCTGAAGAAAGTTCGCGATCGCTGCGGGCTTGCGCTCGCTCAGCGCCGTGAGGTCAACCCGTTGTCCCCGCGCGAGGAGCGAAGGCAGCAGGTCGCCCACGACACGAAGTCCCAGTTGCGCCAACGATGCTCCGTTGGCCGCCACCGAGGCCCCCGCACGGTGGACGACTGAATCACCCTTCACGTCGTGAAGGCGAAGGACTACAGTGACGCTCTCCGGCCCGCCTACGATGGAGCCATCGAGATAGAATCCCGCCCCGCGCGCCCGACTGATCTCCCTCGCGGCGGTCGCCGCCACCCGCCCCGGATCGACTCGCTGATTGGGGTCGAGGAAGTCCCAACCTTCCAGCCACTTGAGCGGCTGGGTACCCTCCAGGGCATACCCGATGAACGTCGCGACGTTTTCCCCGGCGCCCCGGTCCTGCTCCCCGAGGCCGGTCTCGCGAAGCGGGAAGACCACGATCCGGTTCGGATCGAGTAGCGGCTCCCGACCTCTTATCGACAGCAGGACGACGGCAAGTCCCGCCACCAACAAGCCGCCGAGAACCAGGCCGATCACTCCGCGCGACCGACGGGGCCGGCGAGCGTGTTTGACGAGGGGCGCGTCGAGCGCGCCAATAAACTGGGTAACGGTGCTGAATCGATCCGCGGGCACCTTGGCGAGCGCGGTCTCGATCGCCGCCTGAATCTGGTCAGGGACATTCGGTCGCACGACCTGCACCGAAGGCGGGGGATCGCTTCTATGCCGCGCTAGGACGGCCTGCGCAGTGCGGCCACGGAATGGGGGATCTCCCACGAGCATCTCGTAGAGCACGCACCCCAATGCGTACAGGTCGCTCCGCCCGTCGACACCAGAATCGCCGGAAGCCTGTTCGGGACTCATGTACTCGGGCGTTCCTATCGCAAGCCCGCTCTCGGTGAGTTGTTCCCCTCCAGCCACCGAGATGGCTCGGGCTATACCGAAGTCCGCCACGACGGCGTGGTTCTGCGAGAACAGTATGTTCGCGGGCTTGATGTCGCGGTGCACGATGCCGTGGCCATGGGCATAGGCGAGAGCGTCACCAACCTCGCGCGCGATGCGGAGAGCGTCGTCGAGTGGGAGCTGCTTTTCCCGGGAGAGGCGTTCCCGAAGCGTCTCGCCCGCGACGTACGGCATGACACAGTAGAGGAAGTCGCCCGCGGACCCGGACTCGTGAACCGGCAGGATGTTGGGGTGCTGAAGTCGTGCCGCGATGTGGATCTCGCGAACGAAGCGCTCGTCGGCCAGTGAGCTGGCGAGCTCCGGCCGCAGGATCTTTATCGCGACGTCTCGGTCGTGCCGGAGGTCGTGCGCCAGGTAGACCTGGGCCATTCCGCCTCTGCCAAGCTCCTGGCCAAGTGTGTACCGATCGGCCAGCGCGGCTTGAAGACGCTCCAGATGGCTAGCCAAGCCCATGGACATGCTGGCGCGCCCCCTCAGTTCGCGCCTCGTCACGGAGTCCGGAGTCTTGTGGACCGACGATACTCCAGGTGAGCTGACCGACCGACCTGCCCTCATAGATCTGGCGGATCGTCACATATTGTTCGCGGTTCGGTGTTACGCGTGGAATGTCGAAATGGAGCAGGCAGTGATGGTCGGCCCCGGGCGCCAACTGGATCTTCGGCAACACAAGGCGGCCGAACCCCGTCAATCCGAACCGCACGCCGGCCGCTGATACTTCACCCCGGGGGAGGCGTTTGCCGGCCGCTCTCTCCATGATCCGCGCCAGCTCCAGCGGGACTTCCAGGGCGAGCCGTGTCTGTTCCGGCAAGTCTGCGTCGAGCTCCAGCGTGAACTCCCGGGCCTCGTTCCAATCCCCGCGGATGCTGAAGGGCGCAGGGCCGCCAGCGCCCATGGCAGCGGTTATGACGGTGAAGTTGCGCCAGGCGACGTTATTGTTCGCGCCGACATAACCGAGGAACTCATCCCACCCGAGCGCCTTCGTACCGATGGCAGCCGGCAGCGAAGGTGGTTTGGGGTCCAGGGCCTGATCCAACACGGCGATCAGGCACCCATGGCCCGTGGCCGGCAACTGCGCTGGCGCAGGGTGCCACTTGAATGGGCCGGCAACCTGCAGGGCTCCGCCCCCAAATATCGTACCCGCATTTATTTGACCGATCGGATGCCAGTCGATTGGCGCGACCAGCGAACTCGCATCGCTCCAGTAGATGTCGGCCGTGACGCCGACCGCATCGACTCCGCTGCGGTTGCGAATTCGCACGTAGACGTGGTTATCGGTATTGGCGAGTACCGGATCGTTATTCGGGACCTGATTGGCGAGCAGACTGCCTTCTCCGAACTCGACCTTGGGGTCCGGGCTCGCCGTGTGCCTCAGGATGATGTCGGGGCTTTGAAAGACCATCGTGTTGGGGACAACGCCCGCGTCGCCCACCGAATCTCGAATGTAGACGTCCGGAGCTGTTCCGAGCTTCGCGGCGATCATCCCGAGGTCGGGCATCACGCCGATCTGGCTGCTGCCCCCCGGATGGACAATCTTGGTTCCGGTGGTCCGATCTTCCAGCGCGTTTCTGACTTGCGCCGGAGACAAGCGCCACCCCCAACTCGTCGCATGCATCTCCTGCACCAGCAGGGCAGCGCCGGCGATGATGGCGGAGGCTGCACTGGTTTGGTCGAAGCCATCGGTGTACCAGTAGTCCTGCGTCCCGGGGCCCTCGCGAAGGGCTCCGTACCCGGTGGTGTATACGTTTTCCCCCCACGCGTAGCAGTTGACTCGCTCCCCATAGTTGAGATGTGCCACGCGCTCGTGCGCAGCTGTGGGGAATACGGCCGAGTAGCACCCTGATACCATGATCGCGCCGGAATCGGACGCCGGGTTGCCCTTCTTCAGGGTCCTGCCGGTCGGCTTTCCATCCCAATCGCCGTTCCAGTTATCGAGGTTCCGAGCGTTGCCCATCGTGTCGCCGTTCCCGGCAGGCTCGATCACTATCACGCCGTTCCCAACGGCCAACCGGATCGCGTCGAACCACTCAGGCGCCACCTCGATCGGATGCCTGAAGATCGCGGCCTCGCCCAGTGTCTGGAGCTCGATCAGGAGAACATCCCCCGCCACGAGACCGCCCGGCGACAGCATCTCGAGAATCGCCGGGGTGATTGCCCAGTTATCCATGTCTGACGGTATCCCGCCCGGCCGGATGTGAGAGGCAACCTTGCGCAACGTTGCGCCAGGCGCGATGCCGACGATCCCCGCCGTGTTGTCCTGCCCCACCACGATTCCGAGCACGGCGGTGCCGTGGTTCTGCAATGTTGACACGTTGGTGTTGAACACCGGGGGCGCCGGGTTGGGGAGGTCGACATGGCTGAGGTTCCAGCCTCCCTCGATGTCCCCGAAACCGATATTGGCGCCATCGTGCATTGCCCCCCAGACCGTGGGCGCGATGGCGTTGATCCCTTCGAACGAGCCCCAGAAATGCCCGTGATAGCCATTGGGGTAGATCGTCTCATCCCCGGGGGTCACCGGCAGCGCCGGGTTCTCGACCTCGGTCTCCCTGTAAGCCAGATCGACCTCGCGAGCTTGATCGAGTCGGGCCAGGAGTACTCCCGCGTCCAGCGCGTTCAGCTCTCGGCGAGGGTCGATCACGAAATAGCCGATCAAGCTATGGAGCGGCGGGAACGGACTGTGTCGAGCCGTGTCCTCGAGTTGAAGGACGAAGGGCACCGAGAACGGCGCGATGACCTCGTGCGACGGCACGCTGGGGTAGTCGAGCAGCACATCACGGAGACCGGGAAGCAGCGCCGGGTAGAGCTCCGCGAGCAGCAGCAGCCTATTGGTGCTCGGCGGATAGGCCTGCGTGATCTGCGACGACAGTTCCTCGACCACTGGCCGAATCAGTCGTACGATGATCCGACCCGTATACGGCGCGCTAATGTGCGGCGGCATTGGATCCCTCGCCAAGCACATGCGTGTGGTCACATGAGATGCTGTGCGGAAGGGCGTGGCTGTGGCTGCCGAGAGGTCGTTCGGTCGGACGGGCAAGCGGGAGGGCAGCGAGCGGACGGGGTTGCACCCGAGTCACGGGTCGCTCCACTGAGCGGGGCTGACGACGCTCAGGAGACCCCGAGCGGGCGCAGGCCTAATCTGGAATATGGACTGTCGCCAACTTACGACATCGTCCGAAAGTCGGCTAGTCCTACAGGATATACCTCCTCAGGTCGTCATCGCCCACGATCTTGGAGAGCCGCTCCCGGACGTCGTCCGCATCGAAGACGATCCGCTTGGTGGTGAAATCGGGGAGCTCGTAGAGCACCTCCTCCAGCAGCGCCGACATGACCGTATGGAGCCGGCGGGCGCCGATGTTCTCCATCCGGTCGTTGGCCATGAACGCCACCCGGGCGATCTCGGCGATTCCCTCCGGCGTGAACTCGAGCTCCGCCCCCTCCGCTGCCACCAGCGCCTTGTACTGCTTGGTGAGCGCATTCTCCGGCTCGGTCATGATCCGGATGAAGTCCTGCTCGGTGAGCGGCAGCAGCTCGACCCTGATCGGGAAGCGGCCCTGCAGCTCGGGGATCAGATCCGACGGCTTGGAGACGTGGAACGCGCCGGCGGCGATGAAGAGAATGTGATCGCTCCGCACGTAGCCGTAGCGGGTCTGGACGGTGGAGCCCTCGACGATCGGGAGAAGGTCACGCTGCACCCCCTCGCGCGAGACGTCGGGCCCGCCGGCCTGGCCCCGCTCCCCGGCGATCTTGTCGATCTCGTCGATGAAGATGATGCCGTGGTTCTCGACCCGGTCGAGCGCCTCGTTCACCACGTCGTCCATGTCCACCAGCTTCTTGAGCTCCTCATCCACCAGGACGCGACGCGCCTCGGGGACCTTGACCGTGCGGCGCTTCTTCCGCTTGGGCAGCATCTCCTGGAGCATTTCCGTGAAGTTGATGTCCGTCCCCTCCATCCCCTGGGGCGGCTGCATGAACTCCATCATCGGGAAGTTCTGCGGCGCAACTTCGATCTCGACTTCGCGATCGTCGAGCCGGCCCTCGGTCAGCATCTCGCGCAGCTTCTCGCGGGACCGCTGGCGCCGCTCGTCCTCGCCGGAGGCCTGCTCCGCCCTGGCCTGCCCGCTGGTCGACACGACGAAAACGGGCGGAGAGGAGGCAGAAGAGGACGGAGAGGACGGAGAAGACGGAAAGGACGGAGGGAGTGGGAGGAGCAGGTCCAGCAGGCGCTCGTCGGCCCGCTGTTCCGCCTGCGGAAAGACCTCGTCCTCCCGCTCGGTGCGCACCATGTTGATCGCCGCGTCGACCAGGTCGCGGACCATCGACTCGGCGTCTCGGCCGACGTAGCCGACCTCGGTGAACTTCGACGCCTCGACCTTGATGAAGGGCGCGCCGCTCAGGCGGGCCAGACGGCGGGCCACCTCGGTTTTCCCGACGCCGGTGGGACCGATCATGATGATGTTGTACGGCGTGATCTCGTCCCGGATGTCGTCGGGGGCCTGCGCCCGCCGCCAGCGGTTGCGCACCGCGATGGCGACGGCCTTCTTGGCCGCCTCCTGCCCTACGATGTAGCGGTCGAGCTCCGCGACGATCTGGCGCGGCGGCATTTCCTCGAGCCAGGGTATGGGCGCGGGAACGTCGGTCTGGTCGGTGATCGGGGTAGCGATATCGGTCATTGAGTCGTCAGTCGTCAGCTGTGAGACACGCGCCGCGGCCTAGCCGGCGTTCGGGAGCTCCAGCACGGTGATGTTCCTGTTGGTGAAGACGCAGATGTCGGCGGCGATCTGGAGCGACCGCTCGACGATCTCGCGCGCGGAGTGTCCCTCCAGCGGCAGAAGCGCCCGGGCGGAAGCGAGCGCGAAGTTGCCCCCGGACCCCACGGCCACGATACCGTCATCGGGCTCGATCAGCTCGCCGGCGCCGCTCAGCAGGAAGCAGTGCTCGAGCGCCGCCACCACCAGGAGCGCCTCGAGCCGCCGCAGAATGCGGTCGCTCCGCCAGTCCTTGGCCAGCTCCACCGCCGCGCGGGAGAGGTTGCCGGGATACCGGTCGAGCTTCTCCTCGAACTTCTCGTACAGCGTGAGCGCGTCGGCGACCGACCCGGCGAAGCCGGCCAGGACCTTGCCCCCCTTCAAGGCGCGAACCTTGATCGAGTGCGCCTTGACGACGGTCTCCCCGATGGTGACCTGCCCGTCGCCGCCGAGGGCGACCCGGCCGTCCTTGCGGACAGCCAAGATCGTCGTGCCGTGGAAGACCATTCAAGCTCCTATTCGACGCACCGGGCGCACAGGGCTCAGAGGGGAGTCGGAACCGCGTTGTTTCTCTGCGTCTGTTGCGTCGTCCGCGTCCTCTCCGTCCTACGCCCGTGGATGCGCCTGATTGTACACCTTCTTCAATCGCTCGACGCTGGTGTGGGTGTACACCTGCGTGGTGCTGAGCGACGCATGGCCCAGCAGCTCCTGCACCGCGCGCAGGTCGGCCCCGGCGTCGAGCATGTGCGTCGCGAAGGTATGTCGCAGCGAGTGGACCCGGAGGCCATCCCCGCCGATCGCGTCGAACATCACATGGACGATGCGCTGCACCCCGCGCGGCGCCAGCCGCTTGCCCTGGCGGCTCACGAACACCGCCCGCCGGTCGGCGCCTCGTCGCACCGGCATCGCCTCCCGGAGGTGAAGATAGCGGCGCAGCGCCAGCACCGCCCGCGATCCCACCGGCACGATCCGCTCCTTCCGCCCCTTGCCCCGCACCTTGGCCTGATCGGAGAGGAGATCGAGGTCGTCGAGGTTCATCCCGCTCAGCTCGGAGAGGCGGATGCCGGTGGAATAGAACAGCTCGAGAATGGCCAGGTCGCGCGCCGGGCCGAACTCGTTCGCGCCCGCCCGCGACTCGGCCCACTCGAAGAGGCGCTCGGTCTGCCGGCGATCGAGATAGGTGGGCAGCCGCTTGTCGAGCTTGGGTATCCGGGCCGACCGGGCGGCCGTACTGGCCACGCCATGGTGCTCCTGAAGGAACCGGTAGAGGCTCCGCACGGCGGAGAGCGCCCGCGCGGCCGACCGCTTGGCCAGACCGCGGCGCTGGAGCTCGCCGAGGAACCCGCGGAGCCCCAGCCGGTCGATGGTCGTCCAGGACCAGCCGGCGCCGTAATGGCGGTCGCAGAAGTCGGTGAACGCCTCGAGGTCGCGGCCGTAGGCCTTGATGGTATGCGGCGACTGCCCGCGCTCCTTCTCGAGGTGGGTGAGGAACTCGGCGACTTCCGAGCGGACGATCATGGTCTTCCTTGTCGATTCACCACAGGGGACACAGACGGCACGGAGAGCTGCCACAGAGAACGGAATGTGCGGGTGCTGTCACAATCATTTTTTCTCTGCGAATCTCTGTGTCCTCTGCGCCCCTGTGGTGAATCGGTCATAGCACACCGGAGACCCAGGACATGAGATCCGCTTGCGCCCGCTCCACGAGCAATTCCTTCTTGCGGTCCTTCTTGACCTTGCCGGCGAGCGGCTCGAGCAATCCGAAATTCGCGTTCATCGGCTGAAAGTGCCCCGGGTCGGCCTCGCGCAGATATCGGTACAGCCCGCCCAGCATCGTGGTGGGCGGCGGCACCGCGGCACTCTTCCCCTGGAGCCGCCGCGCCAGGTTGATCCCCGCGAGCAGCCCGGTGCCGAGCGATTCGGTATACCCCTCCACGCCGGTGAGCTGCCCCGCGAAGAAGAGGCGGTCGTCGTCGCGGGCGGTGAGCGCCGGACCGAGGGTGGCCGGACTGTTCAGGTAGGCATTCCGGTGGATGCTCCCGTACCGCAGGAACTCCGCGCATTCGAGCCCGGGAATCATCCGGAACACCCGCTGCTGCTCCGGGATCCTGAGCCGGGTCTGGAACCCGACGAGATTCCACATCTGCCCCGCGCGGTCTTCCCGCCGAAGCTGCACCACCGCGTGTGGCTCTCTGCCGGTGCGCGGATCGGCGAGCCCCACGGGCTTCATCGGTCCGAATCTGAGCGTCTCCCTTCCCCGTTTCGCCATCTCTTCCACCGGGAGACAGCCCTCGAAGTACGGCACCTCGTCGAAGGCGTGCCCGTGATGCTGGTCGGCCTCGACCAGTGCGTCGAGAAACCCCTCGTACCCCGGACCGTCGAGCGGTGCGTTGAGATAGTCGTCTCCCTCCCCCTTGCCGTAGCGTGAGAGGGCGTAGAGCCGCGAGTGGTCGAGCGAATCGTTCGACACGACCGGCGCGATCGCGTCGTAGAAGGCGAGCGCCTTCGCGCCGAGTCGCGCCGAGATGGCCGTGGCCAGCCGATCCGACGTGAGCGGTCCGGTGGCAACGATGCCTGGCGAGGGCAGCGCGGCCACCTCCTCGCGCACCACCCTGATGTGGGGATGCCCGGTGATCCGGCGCTGGACCTCGGCCGAAAAGACCTCCCGGTCCACCGCGAGGGCCGTGCCCCCGGGGACCCCGGCCACGTCGGCGCACGGGAGCAGCAGACTGCCGAGCGACCGCAGCTCCGCCTTGAGCAGGCCATGCGCGTTGGTGAGATCGACGGACTTGAAGGAGTTGCTGCAGACGAGCTCGCCCAGCCGGTCGGTGCGATGGGCCGCCGTGGTGACCAGCGGCCGCATTTCGTGCAACGTTACCTGAATGCCACGCTCCGCGAGTGCCCAGGCGGCCTCCGAGCCGGCGAGTCCCCCGCCGACGACGGTGGCGTTCACGCCAACGCCACCTCCTCGGGCTCGGCAACGACCATCTTGTGGCCGCACTTGAGGCAGGTGCGGCTTTCGCCCTCCGCCTTGTTGATCTTCTTCTCCATTCCGACCCAGCCGCACGAGGGACACGTGTCGGGAACCGGCCGGTTCCAGGTGGAGAAGTCGCAGGCGGGATAGCGCACGCACCCCCAGAACGACTTGCCGCGCTTGGTGCGCCGCTCGGCGAGATCGCCCTCGAGGCACTTGGGGCACTTCATCCCCAGCGGGATGGCGCGGGTGCCCTTGCACGCCGGATACGTGGTGCAGGCGAGAAACTCGCCGAAGCGCCCCGTCTTGATGACCATCGGCGAGGCGCACAAATGGCACTTCTCGTCGGTGGGCCGATCGGGCGCGCGACCCTTCTTGAGCGACTTGACGTAGTCGCACGTCTTCTTGTAGTTGACGCACGCGAGGTACGGTCCGAACCGCCCCGTCTTGAGCTCGATGGCCGACCCGCACTTGGGGCACCGCTCCTTGGCCAGCTCTTCCGGCGGGAGGCCGTGCGCCTCGGCGACGAGCGCGTTCAGATCGACCGCGCCCAGCGCCTTGTTGAAGGGCCCGTAAAAGTCGGTCAGCACGCCCTGCCACCGCAGCTCGCCGTCTTCGATCCGATCGAGCTCGGTTTCCATTTCGGAAGTGAACTCGACGTTGAAGATGCCCGGGAACTTGGCCACCATGATCTTTTCGACCAGCTCGCCGAGCTCGGTGGGGAAGAACCGTCGCTGGTCTACCTTCACGTATTCGCGGGCGGACAGGGTCGAAATGATGGCGCTGTACGTGGACGGGCGCCCGATGCCCAGCCGCTCGAGCTCCTTGACCAGGCTGGCCTCGGAGAACCTCGGAGGCGGCTCGGTGAAGTGCTGCGATGGGGTGATCTCGCGCACCTCCACCCGCTCGCCCACCGCGAGCGGCGGAATGGGAGGAAGATCGTCCATCGTCTTCCCTTCCTCCCGCTCCCGGCCTTCCATGTAGAGCGTGTGGTAGCCGTCGAACACGAGCACGGAGCCCGTCGCGCGGAAGAGATAGTTGGTTACTGCAGGATCGAGCGAGGCGCCGGCCGCGGCTGACCGGGCGGGCAAGTCGAAGTCTACGATCGTCATGTCGTAAACGGCCGGCGTCATCTGCGAGGCGACGAATCGCTGCCAGATGAGCTGGTAGAGCCTGAACTGGTCGGGCTCGAGATATTGCTGCACCTGCTCCGGCCGGCGGGCGACATCCGTGGGGCGGACCGCCTCATGGGCGCCCTGGACCCGGGCACTCTTCTTCGGCTTGTACATGTTGGGCGAGGCCGGCAGGTACGCCTTCGCAAAGTTCTTCCCGATGAAGCTCCGCACCGACGCCAGGGCCGTCTCCGAGACCTCGGGAGAGTCGGTCCGCATATACGTGATCAGGCCGACGGGGCCGTCTTCGCCGACGTCCCTGCCCTCGTAAAGGTCCTGCGCCGCGCGCATGGTGCGCCGCGAGGAGAAGCCCAGCTTCTTGGCCGCTTCCTGCTGGAGCGTGCTGGTCGTGAACGGGGCCGCGGGATTCTTCCGCCGCTGCTTCTTCTCGACCTTGGTGACCTCGAAGGGCAGCGAGCGCACCGCGTCCACGACGCGCTGCGCCTCCTCGGCCGAGTGGAGCTGCGGCTTGTGGCCCCCGACTTTGGCGAGCCCGGCCTCGAAGGTCTGGCCACCCTTGGCGCAAAGCGCCTCGATGCTCCAGTACTCCTGCGGCACGAACGCGCGGATTTCGCGCTCCCGCTCGACGATGAGGCGGAGCGCGACCGTCTGTACCCGTCCCGCGGAGAGACCGGTCTTGATGCTGCGCCAGAGAATGGGGCTGGCCTTGTAGCCGACCAGGCGGTCGAGAATGCGGCGCGCCTGCTGGGCGTCCACTTTCCGATCGTCGATTTTCCCGGGATCGGCCAGGGCGTTATGAATGGCGTCCCTGGTGATCTCGTGAAAGAGGATTCGGTGGGTGGGCGCCTTGGACTTGAGCTGATCGGCGACGTGCCACGCGATCGCCTCGCCCTCGCGATCGGGGTCGGTGGCGAGGAAGATGGTCGTTGCGGTCTTGGCCGCCTTCTTGAGATCGGAAAGGGTCTTGGTCTTGCCCTTGATGGTGACGTACTTCGGCTCGAACCCGTTCTCGACGTCCACCCCGAGCTCCCGGGTGGGGAGATCTCGCAGGTGCCCGACCGTGGCCCGCACGTCGTAGCCGGCGCCCAGGTACCTGCCGATGGTCTTGGCCTTGGTGGGCGACTCGACGATGACGAGCGCGTTGCCCTCGCCTCGACCGCGCCCCCGCGGCTTGGTCGTTTTGACCCCGGTCTTTGCCGCCTTGGGAGCCTTCGGTTGGCCGTTGGCGGACGCCAGGCTTTCGGCGGCTGGTTGCCGCTTGGGCTTTGATTTGACTGTTCTCTTGGTCCTAGTGGCCATGTCTCCACTTTATTGATTCGGGTCATTCCCGGGACAATCCAGGAGGTAGCAAGAAATCCGTAGTACCGGGGCCTGGCAAGGCGTGCTAGTGTGTGCTCACATCCATCCGGCATGCACCTTGGCCAATGTCACCACGTCCTTCGCCACTTGGGCCGCATCCCGAGTCCCTGCCGAAACCTCATGGTGCGCAAGGCGATAGAACGGCTCACGCTCCTGTAACAACGCGCTCATCCGCTGGACCGGATCGGGTCCGGCCACGAGCGGCCGTGCTTCGCCCTGCTCACTCCGGCGAACGGCCGTGCCGGCCGTGCACTTCAGATAGATAATGAGGGCGCACCGCATGGCGGTCTCGATCTGCCCGGGCTGGGCCGCCCAGCCACCCCCCGGGACGATGACGGCCGGGTCGCCCTCCAGGGCCGTGAGGACCGCCTCCCGCTCGAGCCGCCGGAATACCGGCTCCCCCATCATCCCGAAGATCTGGTCGACCGGACGCCCCACCTGCCGGACCAGAACCTGATCGATATCGATCAGGGGGGCCAGCAGGGATTCCGAAACCAGGTGCCCCACCGTGCTCTTTCCCGCGCCGGGCAGACCGACCAGCACGACGTGGCGAGGCATTATCCCTCCACCGATTCACGCAGGGCAGTCCAGCGGGACCCCAGCGTAGAGAGATAGCCCTGATAGTTCCGCCGCATCTCCCCGAGCGAATCGCCGCCGAACTTCTCGAGCATCGCGTCGGCCAGGACCAGGGCCACCATCGCTTCGGCGATGACCCCCATCGCGGGCACGGCCGTGACGTCCGACCGCTCGCTCTGGGCGCTGGCCGGCTGGCCGGATGCGAGATCCACGGTTGGGAGGGGGGACATGAGGGTCGAGATGGGCTTCATCGCCGCACGCATAACAAGCGGCTCGCCCGTTGTGATCCCACCCTCGAGGCCGCCGGCATTGTTGCTCCGCCGCCGGAACCCGCCGCGGGTATCGCCGGAGTGCGGTGGCAGCGATGGTGGTTGGCCGGGGAGGGACGCATCGATGGCATCGTGGACCGCGGAGCCCGGCCGCCTCGCCACCTCGACGCCGAGGCCGATCTCGACCGCTTTCACGGCGGGAATGGACATCAGCATCCCCGCCAGGCGCCCGTCGAGCTTCCGGTCCCAGCTCACGTGGCTGCCGAGCCCGACCACCAGGCCCCGGGCAACGATCTCGACCTCGCCGCCGAGCGTATCGCCGGCCCGCTTGGCAGCGTCGATCCGCCGGATGATTTCGGCTTCCACGCTCGAGTCGAGTACCCGAACCTCGGAACGGTCGGCGGCCTCGTTGAGGGGAACGGGGAGACTGGCCGGCGGGGAGGTGGTCACTCCGCCGAGCGAAACGACATGGCTGCCGATCTCCACGCCGAACTCGTCGAGCAGCCGCCGGGCGAGCGCGCCTGCCGCCACCCTGGCGGTGGTCTCCCGGGCGCTTGCGCGCTCGAGGATGTCACGCGCGTCGACCCGATCGTACTTGAGCAAACCGGCCAGATCGGCGTGCCCGGGGCGGGGTCGCGTCACCCGGCGGCGGCGGATTTCCCCCGGCACCTCCGCCTCGTGGGCCATCACGTCTTCCCAGTTCGCCCAATCACGATTCGGGATCAGCATGGCAACCGGCGATCCGAGCGTCTCGCCGGCGCGAACGCCGGCCAGCCACTCGACGTGATCCTGCTCGATCTTCATCCGGGCGCCGCGCCCGTAGCCCTGCATGCGGCGGTGGAGATCCCGGTCCACCCAGGCTGCCGATATGGGCAGGCCGGCCGGCAAGCCCTCGACGAGGGCGACGAGTGCCCTTCCGTGAGACTCTCCGGCGGTGGAAAACCTGAGCGACACGCTGCCTGCCTTCTTCCCGGGGTTGAGAGAAAACAAACGAGCCCGGCATGCGCCGGGCTCGCTTTTCCGCCGTGCGGCATGGAACCGCCAGGAGCGCCTACTGCTCCGAGACGCCGTCGTCGGTGATCCGGGGCGTGACCAAGATAATGAGATCGCGCCGATTTTCCTGATCCGTGTCGAAGGAGAAGAGCTTGCCCACGATCGGGAGGCTGCCGAGCAGCGGGATCCCGGTGCGTGACTTCGTGACCTCGGTGACCGTGAGGCCGCCGATGACCGCGGTTTCGCCGTCGTTGACCAGCAGCTGGTTGTCGGCCTTCTGCTTCGAGAAGACGAAGCCGAGGTCGGCGGCGGCGAGCGGACGGACCGCCGACCGCTCGGTGTGGAGCTGCATGAGCACCTGGCGGTTGTTCGTGACGTGCGGCGTTACGGTGAGCCGGATACCGGTCTCCTTGAACTGTACCGTGGCGCGGGCCACGCCGCCGTTGCCGGTGCCGCTGGAGGCGTCGATCACGCGAACCGGCGTCTCTTCGCCGACGAGGATGTCGGCCTGGCGGTTATCGAGAGTCGAGATGACCGGCTCGGCCTGGATGTCCGCGAGCTCTGTCCGCTCGAGGGCGCTCAGGAAGGTGCTGAGCGCGAACCCGCCGATGCTGGTCGAATAGATCAGGTCGAGCGCCGACCCGGTGATGGTGGCGTCGGCATTGCCGATGGCCGACACCGAGTTGCCGCCCAGGTCCACGATATTGACGTCGCGACCGAACGTGGATCCCGGAGTGGACGGGTCGTTCCGCTGCACCAGCTTGTTGAAGAACTGGCTGCTGTTGCCGAGATCGTACTTGACGCCGAGCTGCTCGATGTCGGTGCGATCGACGAAGATGATCTTGGCCTGGATCGAGAGCTGCGGGGTGCGCACGTCGAGCCCGCGCACGAAGTCGGTGACGCTGGCGATGCGGCTCCGCGTATCGGTGAGGATGAGCGCGTTGGACGCGGTGTCGGCGACCACGCGGCCGCGGCCCTTGGTCAGGATGCTCTCGACGGTCTTGGAGAGCGAGCCGGCCTGGGCGTAGTTGATCCGGACGAGGCTGGTTTCCAGCGGCTCGAGCGAATCGAGCGCCGCCAGCGTGGACGGAGCATCCACGCGGATGATGCCGCCCGACATTTCCTGGGCCGAAAGACCCTGGGTGGCGAGGACGGCCTGGAACGCCTGGGGCCAGGGCTGATTCTTGATTTCGGCGGTGACATCACCCTTTACGTCCTTACCGAGGATGATGGTCCGGCCGCTGAAGGAGGCGAACCCCGCGACCACGTCGGCGATGGTGGCGCGGTCCCAGGTGACGGTGATGCGCGGCTCGTCGGCGCGGGTGATGAGCGCGGTGCGCCCGATCTGCACCTCGGGAGCCCGACCCAGCACCTTGGCGGAAACCGGGGCCGCGGGCTCGCTGGCCGTCACGACCTCGTCAGACGTGGAGCCGGCTTCGGCCGACGACCAGGCCTGGAACGACGGCGCGGGGCCGAAGCTCACCCGAATGGCGCCGGAGGACCGGTCGATGTCATAAGACTTGGGCGCGTCGAGGTCGAGCACGATGCGCACGACGTCGGGACGGAACTGCGAGTACCGGAGGTTGGTGACGCCCCCCCGGTTCACGCCGTCGTATACCGTCGCGGACGTCTGGTTGAGGTGCGCACCGACCACGTCGAGCACCAGACGGTCGGGAGAGTTGAGCATGAAATCGCGCACTTCGACGGCGCCCTGGACCGTGACGACCATCTCGGTCTTGCCGGCAGCCGGCGTAAGCCTCACGGCGGTTACTTCACCGCTCCCGGGCCCATCGGCCCGCAGCGGGGAAGCCGCACTTAGAGCCGCGGCGGCGACAAGCATCAAGCGATACAGTCCGGTCATGGCGTCTCGACCTCCTGCTTACGCAGCGAGAGAGTTTCTTGGCGTTCGAACCCGAAGTCCTGAATCATGAACACGGCATCACGGGGCCGGATCTGGACCAGCCGGGCCCGGCTCAGCTGATCTCCAACGCGCATCTTGTGACGCTTGCTGGAGACCTTTTCCCGCAACACCACCACGCTGTTCGATGGTGAGCGGAGATCCTGGTAGACGCCCACGAGCTCGAGATCGGCGATCTCGGGGCCGTCCTTCGACCGATTGATGAGCGACGAGAAGGGATCGCGCGTGGCGCCGCCGTAGGCGAACGTTTCGCGCATCACTTCGATTTCGCGCGCCTTCTGCACCGAATCGGCCAGCGCCGCCTCGGCGTCGGCCATCGCCAGCGAATCGGCGTTGACGGCCGATGCGGGCGGCGTGGCGGCGAGAGAGGCCGAGTCGGACCTGGTGCTGTCCGCCGCCTCCGGCGCCGAGCTATCGGCGGCGGCCGCGGACCGAATGTGCTCCTTGCGGAGGCTGTCGGTATGGGCGCGGAGCGTGGCCAGCTGGGCCTCCGCCGCCTGCGCCTCGTCCGCCTTGCCGGAGCATCCGCCGACCGTTAGGGTGGCGGCGAGCAGGGCAAACCCGAGCAGAGCGTTACGAGCCACTGGCCTCTCCCTCCGGACTGGAAGACTTGACGTAGGTGCGGACCTGGAACTTTGCCTCGAGCAGCGAGCCGCTCGTATCGCCCAGCGCCTTGGCCGCCTGGTTGTTGGTGGCGGCCACCGTGAGATCGTACGGCACGATGATGCGCTGCAGGCTCGCCACGTCGGCCAGGAACTCGCCGATCTGATCGTAGCGCCCGATGACCGACATGTTGTACTTGTAGGTGTCGAACGGGACCGGGCCCGGCTCGACCGGGAGCGGCACCACCTGCGAAAGCGTCACCCCGCGGATCTTGCCGCGGCTGGAGATGTCGTCGAGCAGGTTGGGCACCTCGTTCCGCTCCGGGACCAGCCGGCGGAGGAGCGCCAGGCTCCCGCGGTAGGTCTCGAGCCGCTTCCGGAGATCTTCAACCGTGCCCCGGGCCAGCTCCTTCTTCGCGCTGTCGGTGGCCGACTGGAGGCGCGCGATGGTGTCCTTGATGGCGACGACCTGTTCCTGGCGCCCGGCCAGGCCGGTGACGCCCAGGGTATCGATGACCGCGCCAGTGTAGGCGATGTAGCCCACCAATCCCGCAAGCAGGATCACCAGGAGCGGAGCGGCTTTCTGAGAAGCTGAGGATGCCATGTTGCGCCTACCTCACCGATTGGCTGAGGGGAACCGTCCGGAGATACGCCGAGTCGGCCTGCTTGTACGTGGCCCGGATGGTGAACGCCGTGACCGGCCGCTCCTTCTCGACGACGGTCTGAGCCGACACGGCCGTGACGTCGGTGATCCAGGGTGAAGCCTCGAGCTGGCGCAGGAACCGGGTGTAGGCCTGGATGTCCACGGTGCGTCCATTCACCAGGAACTCGACGGCCGGGGCGACGGGCTCCTCGGAGGCCGACGTATCGGCGCCGGCCCTGGCCGCGGCCTGTGGGGCGCCCGGCGTGGGGGCGGGAGCCGGAGCTCCACCCATGTCCACGAGCCAGGTATAGGCCGGCAGCGCCTT
The DNA here is from genome assembly GCA_963722825.1 of uncultured Gemmatimonadales bacterium. Classification (GTDB taxonomy): domain Bacteria; phylum Gemmatimonadota; class Gemmatimonadetes; order Gemmatimonadales; family GWC2-71-9; genus CAVVWJ01. The sequence continues at coordinate 954,516 of CAVROI010000003.1, read as the reverse complement.
GGTGACCTCGTTCAGCAGATGGGGCCACACGTAGCGATCGCCATCCACGGTGCGAATGATTCCGATCTGGGAGACGAGCGAGTCCCGGATCATTTCCTGATGGTGCTTTTCCGCCAGGAAGGCGCGGAAGCGGCGGTGCTCGGACCGAGTCTGCTCGAGCTGCGGTTGGAGCGCGCTGAGCTGGTGGGAGGTGGTCAGGGCGACAGAGCCCAGCCAGCCGAGCACGCCCACCCAGCTCAGGACCGCCACCACCAGCACGGGATCCTTGATCTTGCTGCCCAGGCCGCGGACCCCTTCGAGAACTCCTTGAAGAGGCGGCCGCGCGCGCTTGCGCTTGAGGTCAGGGCGGAGATTGACGGTGATCATCGGTCGTGGAGTCCGGAGTCAGGGTTACGCTGCGCTACGCAGCGCGAGACCAATCGGGAGCATGAGCAGCGGCGCCACCTCGTCCACCGGCATCGAATCGAAGACGCCGTCGGCCACCTGGAGCTTCTCGATCGGATTGGCGAGCTGAACCGGCACGCGGAGACGGTCGGACAGCACCTTGTTGAGGCGCGGAATGCGCGCGCCGCCGCCGGTGGTGAAGATCCGGGAGATGCCGCCCGCCGAGCGGCTGGCCGACTGGAGGAACGCGGCCGCGCGCTCGATGCCCACCGCGAGCTCTTCGCCACGCGTTTCCAGGAACGGATCGAGCGCCTCGTTCGATTCACCGCCCCGCAGGAGCCTGTCGGCATCCTCCGCGGAAAGGCCGCGCTCGCGCTGGAGATCTTCCTTGAAGCGACGGGTGCCGACCGGAAGGTCGCGAGTGAGCACCGGGACACCGTCGTCGAGAATGTTGATGTTGGTGGTTTCGTGACCGATGTTGACCAGGCCCACGACGCCGTGCATAGCCTCGGGATAGTTGACCTCGAAGGCATTGTGCAGGGCAAAGGCGTCTACGTCGATGACGCTTGCCGACAGACCGACATCGGACAGCAGGGTGACCTTGTGCTCGACCAGCTCGCGCTTGGCCGCCACGAGGAGCACGGTCATCTGCAGGCCTTCGCCTTCGGGATCGAGGATCTGAAAGTCGAGCTCCACGTTTTCCATGTCGAACGGCACGTGCTGCTCGGCTTCCCAGCGGATGACTTCGCGGGCTTCGGCTTCCTTCATCCGGTCCATCGAGATCTTCTTGATGATCACGTCGCGCCCGCCAACCGCGGTCACGACCTTCTTGGCCTTGATGCCGGCCGACGCGAGGAGGCCCTTGATGGCCTCGGCGACGATGCCCGGGTCCATCACTTCACCCTCGACGATCGCGTCGTTCACCACCGACGTGAAAGCGACCTTGGTAAGCACCGGCCCGCCCGAGGCATGCGAGATCACGACGAGCTTGATCAGCCCGCTGCCAATATCCAGGCCAACCGTCGTCGCATTGCGCCCGAAGAGTCCCATAGATATCCGCTTGTTGAGGGGTGGCTCAGGCCAGCTTTGCCGCCTCACCTGCCCAGCCAGATGCCGGGCGTGAGGGTACTCCGGCCCCCATTGGGCAACCGATGTGCCACACAAATTGCACTTGGCTAAGTGCTTGGAGAGTAGCGTTCTAACGCGGGCGGTAGCGGGGCCTTGCAAGGGGAGGGACGCGTACTTCCTTCTCTTTCGCAAGCCCTTTCTCGGGATGCAAGTAGTGCGGGGTGGTGCAAGGGGTTGCGGGTTGGGGTCTGGAGTCTGGGGTCTGGAGTCTGGGGTCTGGAGTCTGGGTCTGGTCTGGAGTCTGGAGTCTGGAGTCTAGAACCCTCGACCCTCGACCCTCGACCCTCGACCCTCGACCCTCGACCCTCGACCCTCGACCCTCGACCCTCGACCCTCGACCCTCGACCCTCGACCCTCGACCCTCGACCCTCGACCCTCGACCCTCCAGAAATGCAACATCTCGAGCGAAATGGGCATGGGCGGCCAGCACTTGCACCGGATATTCAAGCGACGCAATCGAGGGACGGCAGTGGGCGACTACAAGAAACTCGACGTCTGGCAGCGATCGCACGTGTTGGCCATCGCGACGTACCGCGCCACGGACAGCTTCCCCCGAACCGAGTTGTACTCGCTCACATCCCAGATGCGCCGATGCGCCGTGTCGATCTGCGCGAATATCGTCGAAGGCACCGGGCGCTCAGGCGATCGCGAGCTCCGGCGCTTCATCCGGATCAGTTTGGGATCGGCCGCGGAGCTGGAATACTACGTGCTCCTTGCGCGAGATCTCCAGTATCTCGCTCCCGCCTCGTTCGACGATCTGGCACAGCAGCTTCATGGCATTCGAGGGATGCTCGTGAATCTCCATCGTTCGTTGAATCGGGTCGAGGGTCTAGAGTCTAGAGTCTAGAGTCGTTAGAGTCGAGAGTCGAGAGTCGAGAGTCGAGAGTCGAGAGTCGAGAGTCGAGAGTTCCTGGGGTCTAGCCTTAGACCCGCGACTCTCGACTTTCGACCTTCGACCTTCGACTTTCGACTCTCGACCCTAATACACCTGGACCCAGCTCCGCTGCCCCATGGGTTCAGCAAATGCCGCGCCGCCCAAGGCCTCCCGTAGCGCACACGAGGAAAACTGGATAGTGGTGCCGCCGGCGAGCCGGCTGCGGCTCTCGCTCGCGGCATTGGCCGCCATCAGGGCACCGGTGATGCGGGTGCGCGCCGCCGAAACCCGGACGCCACCCTTGACTACGATGAGCCCGCTGAAGTCGAAGTCTCCCGGGATGTCAAGATTGCCCTCGACCAGAAGAATGCCCTGTCCCCTTCCTCCAGCGGCGATGGTGAGCCGCGCCCCGCGAGCATGGACGATCGGGAAGTATCGTGTGCATGGGGCGACCGCAGTGGCCGTCGAGCGGCGCGGCTCACCCCAGTTGGATGGATCGGACGTATCGCAGCGCCGCTTCGTGGACAGCACCGGCTGCAGCGTCGATGTGAGCGTGGTGTCGGGCAGGATGATATCGGCATGGGCCGCGAGCCGATCGAAGCCGACGTCGCCGAACATCGCGTAGAGGGTCGATGTCGAGGGCGCGACGCGCATGGCCGGCCGGCTGTCGCCAGGCGCGCACTCCGCCCCTTCACGCGTGGCGGCCGAATCGTTGCCGCTGATGACGACCTGGCTGCCACCGATCTCGACCGGCTTGCCGACGGTGAGCGCCGCCTCCGGGCCCGACCCCAGCGAGGCGAGCCGCGCCACGATTCCGACGGTGCGGCGGGCCAGCGTTCCTCCGCTCGCGTTGGCCCGGGTGCCCAGACTCTGGACCAGGAAGATCTGGTCGTTGAGCCGGGACACGGTGGGCCGATAAGCGGATCGCCCGCCCAGGACAACCGGCGGAAAGGCCGCCGTGCTGCCCGGCGCGAGCGAGTTGAGGCTGAACGCGTCCCACGAGGCGAGCGTTTCCGCCGCCCCGGCCTCGGCCGCATCGGCCGCCTGCGCGGCGTAGAGGGTGCTGCGCCCGGTGCGCTGCTCGAGATGACCGGCCAGGAAGGCGCCGGCGACGAGGGCGCCGACCACGACGAGCGCGAAGATGGCGAGCGCGAGGGCCATGCCCCGCTCGCTCGCGCGAGAACGGCGACTCATCGGAGCGTGTTCCGCAGCGCGACGCTCGACGAGAGCGCGAGGCTGTCGACCGCCAGCGGGGACGAGCCGGAGCTGCGAACGGCGCCATCGGTGACACCCTTGATGGTCCAACCGATTTCTCGCACTTCGTTCGGAGCCGTGGTGGCGACCCCGGCGCGATCGAGATACGAAAAGGTGAGCCCGCGCTGCATGGGCGTGCTATCGGCGAGCGGCCCGAGCATCGGCTCGATGACTCCGCCGGCGCTCAGCGAGCGCGAGCCGAGCCACGACTTGCCGCCCGATTGGTAGTAGCGCAGCTCCATCACGTCGAAGAATCGCACCGGACCGCCGACAGCCATGCGGGGCGGCGCGGCGGCGCCGGCCGCTCCCGCGAACCCCACGGTGAGGACCACGGCGGGCGAGCCGTCGGTGCAGACGCTGGTGCCGACCGAGGTAATGCCGGCATGCACCCAGGCGTCATCGGAGCCGGTGGACGGGTTACCCTCGACATGTGCGGTGACGCTGTCGCCGACTTCCGGCTGCCGGAGGCCCAGCATGGTGGCGCGCTGCAGCCGGAGCTGTCCGGCGTCGGGGGCGGTGCAGGTGAATCCGATGCCGCGCATTGCCTTGTACACCAGCCTGCCCGGCTGCATGACCAGGAGATCGGGGTTAACCGACCCCTCTGCGCCGAGCGCCGCGTCCGGCGGAATCGAATCGTAGCCGATTTCGCGCAGCTCATTGGCGACCACGAGCATGCCCGTCCGGACGTTGTCCTGGAGGCCGACGTGCTCGACCTGGGAGCGGGAGACCCGCTGGTTTTGCACGAGCAGCGCGTACGTGACCGCGCCGACGGCGACGACGAGAACGAGCGCGATCATCAGCTCGACGAGCGTGAACCCGCGATGGCTCCGGATCATTCGCACAGCACGATAGTGTGCACGGTATCGCGCACCGGACCGCGCGGATCACGATAGGCGAGGATGACGCTGACCCGCCGTGAGAGGCCCGCTCCGGTGGCCGGCGCCACGATCCAGCGCTCGGAAACGCCGGCGGTGGTGGCGCTGTCGGTGACGAATTGGGGAGAGGAGCACCGGGGCGCGGTGGACCCGGCGATGCGACGGAGCCGCTCGAGGCGCGCGGTGGCCACCTGCACCGCGATGGTAGATCCGCGGCCATTGCCGATCATCCGGCTCACCATGGCCGACGACCCGACGAGCGCCATGACGCCCAGGGTGAGCAGCACGAGCGCGACCATTACTTCGACCAGGGTGAAGCCGCGCCGCGATCCGATAGTCATGCACGGCGTGAGTGCAGGACTGGGACCACGACGAAAGACGCGGCAAGCTGTTCTGTGGAAATGATTTGATGCTGGCTTTACGCTGCGCCTCACTGCAAGAATCGGCATGAGGCGCAGCGCGTTGCGCTGGAGGCTCAGTGAACGGGCAGGCGGCGCATCTTGTAGAACAGGGTGCGGAGGCTGATGCCGAGCAGGCTGGCCGCCTGGCGGCGATTGCCGCCCGAGGCCTCGAGCGCCTTCTGGATGGCCTTCCGCTCGATCGCCTCCACCTGCGTCTTGAGGTCGAGCGTCGGCGATACGCCGTTGCCGTTGGGAGAGCCGCCGTTGCCGTTCCCGTTCCCGTTGCCGATGGCGAAGTCCTTGGCGTCGAGCGCCGAGCCGCTGCCGAGCACCGCGGCGCGCTCCACCGCATTCCTCAGCTCGCGGACATTGCCCGGCCAGGAATGATGCGTCAGCGCGGTGAGCGCCGCCGGCGTGAGGCTGACCGGGTGGCCCAGCTTGGTGGCGGCGAGACGCGCAAAGTGGGCGACCAGCGCCGGCACGTCCTCGGGCCGCTCGCGGAGCGGCGGAAGATGCAGCCGCACGACGTTGAGCCGGTAGAAGAGATCGGCGCGGAACTCGCCCTTCTCGACTGCTTGCTCGAGCGGCTTGGCGGTTGCGGCGATGACGCGCACGTCCACCTTGCGTGAGTCGCGCCCGCCGACCCGGCGGATCGTGTCCTCCTCGAGCACGCGGAGGAGCTTCGACTGGAGATCGAGCGGCAGGTCGCCGATCTCATCGAGCAGCAGGGTGCCCTCGTGCGCCAGCTCGAAAAGACCCGTGCGGTCGGCGGTGGCACCGGTGAAGGCGCCCTTCACGTGACCGAACAGCTCGCTCTCGAGCAGATGCTCCGGGATGGCGGCGCAGTTGATGGCGGTAAAGTTGTGGTCCGAGCGCGGGCTCATCCGGTGGATGGCGCGCGCCAGCACTTCCTTGCCGGTGCCGCTCTCGCCGGTGATGAGTACGGTGGTGTTGTGCCGAGCCACCCGGCTTGCGAGGTCGAGCAGATCGCGCATGCTGCGGCTCTCGCTCACCACGAGGTTCTGGACCACGCCGGCGCCAAGGCTCGAGCGAAGCTCCTCGACCTCACGGCGGAGCTTCTCGCGCTCGGCCGCCTTGCGGAGGGTGATCAGGACCTCATCGGGACGGAAGGGCTTCTGGAGGTAATCGTAGGCGCCCTCGCGCATCGCCTCGATGGCGGCGTCCTCGTTGCCGTACGCGCTCATCATGATGAGCAGCGCCTCTCCCTTGTCGGCGCGGTAGCGCCGCAGGAAGGTGAGCCCGTCCATCTTGGGCATGCGAACGTCACAGAGGATCAGGTCGAACTCCTCCACGGACGCGCGCTTGAGCGCCCGATCGGGGTCGCCCTCGGCCTCGACCTGGTAGCCCGATTCTCCGAGCAGCAGCGCGAGCGACTGCCGGAGACCGGCATCGTCGTCAACGATCAACAGCCGCATCGGTCTCACTCGCTATAGGTAGGAACACCATGAAGACGGCACCACCTTCCCGCGAACGGTCCACCCAGACGACTCCTCCACTCTCGTGCACTGTCCGGGCGACGATGGCCAGCCCGAGCCCGGTGCCCTCACCCGGATCCTTGGTCGTATAGAACGGATCGAAGATCCGCTCGCGATCCGCCTCCGGAACTCCCGGACCATCGTCGGCCACATAGAGCAGCACCCCGGGACTTCCATCGGGGAGCACCCGTCGCCGCCGCCTCGACTCCGTGGCGTGAGCGGTTTCGCGGGTATCGAAGCTCTTGGCCGTCGTGCCCACCACCACTCGCCCGCCGCGTGCCGCCTGGCAGGCGTTGACCACCAGATTGACGATCACCTGCTCGAGGAGGTGTTCGTCGCCCCGGGCTCGTGGGAGCTCCGGTGCCAGGGACACGTCCACCGCGTGCTCGCGGAAGGTTCCCTGGGCCTCCAGGAAGTCCATCACCCGCCGAACCGACGCATTCAGGTCGGTGGACGCGGTTGCCGAGCCGCCGGCCGCCAGGCTTCCCGGGCGGGCATAATCCACGAGTCCTTGCACGATCCGTTCGATCCGCTCGATGGCGCAGCGCATGTCATCGATGACTACCGGATCGGTGCCGCGCCGCTGGAGGACCTCGACGTAAGTGCCGAGCGCGCCTAGGGGATTCCTCACCTCGTGCGCCACTCCGGCGGCCAGCCTGCCGATGCCGGCGAGCTTCTCCACCCGGACCACGTGACTCTGCACATCGAGCAAGTCTTCGGCCATCGCGCGGTACCGGGCCGCCAGACGGTCCAGCTCGACCGATCCGTAGTCGGCCTTTTCAGGCCGAAACTCGCGGGCGGCCAGCGCATCGGCCTCGGCGGTCAGGCGCTGCAGCGGGCGGATGACCAGCCGGTGCAGCACGGACATGCCGAAGAGGATGAAGACCGTCGTGCTGCCGAGCCACAGCGCTCCGAGCGGGCGAATCGTCTCGCGAAGATCGCCGCCCGTGAGCAGCAGCGTGGTCAGCCCGACCAGGATCACCGCGGAGGACGTGACGAATCCGAAACTGACGAGCAGCTCGGTGCGCAGCGATCGTGCGGGCTCCACCACTCCTACGCTCCCGGCGTTACGGCGTGCAGGCTACTCGACCCTCGACCGTGGCCGGCGCGACCGGGGTCGCGTTGCCCATGAAGATGGCGCACGTCTTCGTGGTGTACGTGTGCGTGGACTGTGCGGCCCACCCGCTCGAGGTGACGCTGCTCAGGGTGATCGTGACGTTCTGCGACGGGTCGAAGGGCATTGCCGCGGCCGGAATCACGCCGCCGTAGTAGGTCTGTCCGTTCGAGAAGAACGCTTCCTCCGCGGACACCAGGTTGCGGAGGTCGGTCTTCATGGCGGCGACCATCGCGCGCTCTTTGCTGTTGCCGAAGTTCGTGATGCCGATCGCCGCGAGAATCCCGATGATCACCACGACGATCAGCAGCTCGATGAGAGTGAAGCCTCTGTTGTCGCGGCGCATGGTGCTCTCCAGGGCGTTGAACACTCTGACTCAGGTTCCTTCGGGACGAGTCCGTTCGTCGGTTTGGCAGAGAAAAGGGGCGGTGACCACAGCGGGCACCGCCCCCGTTCCCTTCAGCCACTAGAGCCTTAGTAGCAGGCCGGGGCGCCCTCGGCCTTCACGGCCGAGTTCGGGGCGGTGCCGCTACCCACGTAGATGCCGCACTTGGTGATGGTGCCCTTCAGCGTGGCGTTGGTCGCCTCGCCCGCCCAGCCGGCCGCAGTCACGGTCGACAAGGTGATCACGTTGTTCGTGCTCGGCACGAACGCGACAGCCGTGGCACCCTGCGTAGCTGCCATGCCGGTCGCATAGGTCTGCTGGTCGCTGAAGAACGCTTCCTGCGCGGTAACCAGGTTACGCAGGTCGGACTTCATGCTGGCCAGTACGGCCTTTTCCTTCGTGTTCGCGAACTTCGGAATTGCGATCGCGGCCAGGATGCCGATGATGACGACCACGATCAACAGCTCGATCAGGGTAAAACCCTTGCGGTTCTGCATACTTCCTCCGGTTAAGTAGTACGGCGGCCATCGATCCAGGGCGTCGGGGCGGTTCGTCCGTCCGGCATGGGGTAAGGCAACGCCTGTGCCACCTGTCGACCCTGCTATCCAACATCATTCTCTACCTTCACTTGCCTATGCGTTGCACCGGCGAGTGCAAGCACTGTCGAGGGCCGGCGAGGTGTGTATTGCAAGACCGCGAACCGGTAGGTCGAGTGAAGACGGAACGAAAAAGCTGCGCAAGCCGGTCGGCCTACGCAGCATCATTCCTCTTCGAACGGTGGCGGAAGCCTCCGCTATGGAGAACATGAGTCGACGCGGCCGCGATGGTGTAATGCAAGAGCGCATCCACCGCCGAGCCGGTGCGAGCGTCGTTTCTCTCGCCCCCAACTACATTCCCAGCCGCCAGATACCAGAAGCACGGCGAAGGAGTGACAAACTTTGCATGCTTCTTGCCGCTCCCTTCGACCAGCCAATCCAAGAACAGCCATCCCCGAGAGTTAGGAGCTTCGCCCCGAATGATCCGCGCGCTCTATCTCCTCTTCGTGCTCTCCGGCGCCGCCGGACTGATCTACGAATCGACCTGGACCCGCTATCTCGGCCTCTTCGTCGGCCACGACGCGTACGCCCAGATCATCGTGCTCGTGATCTTCCTCGGAGGGATGTCGGCCGGGGCCCTGGCGGTGAGCCGCCGCTCCGAGCGCCTCGCCCAGCCGCTCTACGGGTACGTGGGGATCGAGTTCGCCGTCGGCCTCATCGGTCTCTACTTCCACGAGATCTTCCAGGCCGTCACCTCCTGGACCTACGCCTCGGTCTATCCCGAGCTCGCCGGGACGTGGCTGCTCCCGCTCGCCAAGTGGGGCATCGCGAGCGCACTCATCCTTCCGCAGTCGGTCCTGCTCGGGGCGACCTTCCCCCTGATGTCCGCGGGAGTGCTGCGGATGGACCGGAGCGCTCCGGGCCGGTCGCTCGCGATGCTCTACTTCGCCAACAGCCTCGGTGCGGCGGCAGGAGTGCTCGTCGCGGGTTTCTATCTGGTGTCGCTGGCCGGGCTGCCGGGCACACTCCTGACGGCGGCGATGCTCAACTTGTTCGTCGCGGCGTGCACGGTCGGCGTGATCGTGGCCGCGCGGAGCGCGGAGAAGGACCCTCGACCCTCGACCCCAGACTCTAGAACCTCGACCTCAGACTCCAAACTCTCGACCCTCGAGCCCCTCCTCCTCTGGACCAGCCTCGGCACCGCGGTCGCTTCTTTCATCTATGAGATCGACTGGATTCGAATGCTGGCGCTCGTGCTGGGCAGCGCCACCCACTCCTTCGAGCTCATGTTGTCGGCCTTCATCCTGGGCCTCGCGCTCGGCGCGTTCTGGATCCGCTCCCGCGCCGACCGGCTCGCCGATCCCCTGCGCACGCTGGGCATCGTGCAGTGGCTGATGGGCTTCCTGGCGCTCGCCACGCTGCCGTTCTACGTCCAGTCCTTCGAGTGGGTGGCGTCGCTCCTTTCGACCTTCGCCCGGAACGATGCCGGCTACACCGGCTTCACCATCGCCCGTTACGGACTCTGTCTGCTGATCATGCTTCCGGCCACCTTCTGCGCCGGCATGACGCTGCCCCTCATCACCCGCACGCTGGTCACCCGTGGCTCCGGTGAGCGGGCCATCGGCGCGGTGTACGCCTGGAACACTCTCGGCTCGATCCTGGGTGTCGCATTGGGCGGGCTCGTGCTGCTGCCGATGATCGGCCTCAAGGCGATGCTCATCACCGGTGCGGCGATCGACATGGGGATCGGCGCGGTGCTGCTGGCCCGCGCTTCCAAGGTGGAGGGCCGGGGAAGCCGGCTCGCTCCCGCGGCCGCCTTCGCGACCACGGCCCTGGCGCTGATGGTCGGCTTCGGCGTGCGACTCGACCACAACCTGCTCTCGAGCGGCGTTTATAGAACGGGTGGACTGGTCGCGGCGGGAGAGCGGGAGATCGTGTTCTACCGCGACGGCCGCACCGCCACGGTCACCGCCTCGAGAACCACGGGCTCGAACTACCTGACCCTGGCCACCAACGGGAAGCCCGACGCCTCCCTCACGCCGGTCTGGTACCAGCGCTGCGATTCCGTCACCCGCCCCACGCCGCTCATGGCCGACGCGGCGACGCAGACGCTCCTTCCGCTCGTCACCCTGGCACACATGCCCGGCGCCGCCAGCGCGGCGGTGATCGGACAGGGATCGGGAATGTCGTCTCACCTCCTCCTGGGGAGCGCCGCCCTCAAGAGCCTGGTGACGATCGAGATCGAGCCCAAGATGATCGAGGGTTCCCGGATCTTCCTCCCCGCCAACCGGAGGACGTTCGAGGACCCGCGCTCCGAGATCGTCATCGACGACGCCAAGTCGTATTTCGCCTCGGCCCACCGGCGGTTCGACCTCATCATGTCGGAACCTTCGAATCCATGGGTCAGCGGCGTCTCGGGCCTCTTCACTACCGAGTTCTACGGCCGAATCCGCCAGTACCTCACCGAGGACGGTGTCTTCGGCCAGTGGCTCCACGTGTACGAGCTGGACGATCCCCTCGTGCTGAGCGTGCTCGCGGCCATCCACCAGAACTTTCGCTCCTACGAGGTGTATCTCGTACCCAGCGGCGATCTCCTCGTCGTCGCGAGCAACCGGGACAAGCTGCCGGCGCCCGACTGGTCGGTGTTTCGGGCCGCCGGCCTGCGCAACGATCTCTGCCGGTTCACGCCGCTCACGGCGCCGGTGCTCGACGCGCTCTCGATCGTCTCGCGTGCCGAGCTCGCACCGCTGGTCGAAACGCTCGGCCAGCCCAACTCGGACTACTATCCGGTGCTCGACCTGGGCGCCGAGCGGCGGCGGTTCCGGCGCGATCATGCGTCGGGCTTCCCGGCTCTGTCGGACGAGTGGTTCAACCTTCTCGCGTCGATCTCGGGACGACGGGCGGTGCCCGGCGGCGAGCCCTTGCCGGCGCTCCCCGAGAATCCCCGCGTCAGGGCCCGCGCGCTCGGCGCGCTGCTCCGCTCCCCGGCGGCGCAGGCGGCCTCCGACAGCCTGCTCGGTCAGTCGGCGCACCAGGCGATCTATCAGTCGAACATGTGGCAGGCGACTCTCGAGGCGGATCATACACCGAGCAGCTGGGAGTTCTGGCTGGAGCAGGCGAACGCGGTGGACCGGCTGAGGAGCGGCGGGACGGCCGGCACGGCCGACGAGCCCTTCTACGCGGCGCTCACGCGGTTCATGGACCGGCACCGGGCGCCGGAGCCGGTGCGGGACGTGGTGGCCTTCCGCCATGGGATCGCGTCATGGAACTTCGCGGAGGCGGACGCGGCCGCCGGCCGGCTCATGCCGGTGGTGCTCGAGGAGCACCGATGGATCTCGTCGGACGAGCTGCGAGACGGACTGGTGATTGCGCGGCTTCATCTCCGCGATACGGCGGGAGCCCGGCAGGCCCTCGGCGCGCTCGAGAAGTTCAGCGGCCGCCCCGCGGGCGACCTGCGTTCGATGCTGCTGGAAGCGTACGTGCGGACGGCGGAGGGAATGCAGGTCGAGTCGGCCCAGCCGCTGGGCGCGACGCCGGCTACGCCTTGACCTCCACCGTTTCCTCGTAGCGGCTCAGCTTGCGGTACAGGGTCGAAGGATCGATGCCGAGCACTTCCGCGGCGCGGGTCTTGTTGCCGCCCTCGGCCTGCAGCACCCACATGATGTAGGCGCGCTCGATCACCTCGAGCGTCGGATTCATGTAGGAGCGCTCGGCGACAAGCGGCTCCTTCCGCCGCTTGGTGATGCGCTCCGGCAACTGCGAGGCGTCGATCAGATTGCCGCGGCTCAGCACCACGGCGTGCTCCAGCGCGTTCTCCAGCTCCCGCACGTTCCCCGGCCATTCGTAGACCATCACCGCGTCGAGCGCCTCCGCGGCGAGCGCCTTGACCTCGGCGTTGCTTTCCTGTGCCAGGTTCTGGAGCAGAAACTCGATGAGCAGGAGGAGGTCGTCACGCCGCTCGCGCAGCGGCGGCAGGTTGAGGGCGATCACGTTGAGGCGATAGAAGAGGTCGGAGCGGAAGTTCCCCCGCCGGATTTCCTCTTCCAGGTCCCGATTGGTGGCGGCGATGATCCGGACGTCCACCGGAATCGCCTCGGTGGCACCCACCGGAATCGCTTCCCGCTCCTGCAGCACCCGCAGCAGCTTCACCTGGAGAGACGGAGGCATCTCGCCCACCTCGTCCAGGAAAAAGCTCCCGCCTCTGGCTGCCGCGAAGAGGCCCTGCTTGTCGCGAACCGCGCCGGTGAACGATCCCTTCACGTGCCCGAACAGCTCGCTCTCCAGCAGGTTCTCCGGCAGCGCGCCGCAATTGATGGACATGAAGGGGCCATCATTCCGATTGGAGAGGTTGTGCACGTACCGGGCGATGACCTCCTTGCCGGTGCCGCTCTCTCCCTGGATCAGCACCGTCGAGTCGGTCGGCGCCACGTGCTCGGCGAGCTTCAGCACTTCGAGGAAACGCTTCGACTTGCCGATCGGGCGAGCGACGGCGGTCTTGTCGCGGCGCCGGATCTCCTGCTTGAGCTGCTTGTTTTCCACCCGCACCGCACGGAACTCGCAGGCCCGGCGGAGGATGGCGATGAGCTCGTCGTTGGAGAACGGCTTCTGGATGTAGTAAAAGGCGCCGGAGTTGACCGCGCCGATGGCGCTCTGGAGCGAGGCCTGCGCGGTCATGAGGATGACCGGCGTCATCGGGTCCTGCTCCCGAGCGGCGGTCAGGATATCGAGACCGGACACCTGGGGCATCCGGACGTCGGAGAGGATGATGTCGTGCGTGCCCGCGCGGATCTGCTCGAGGCCCGCCTTCCCACCCTGGGCGGTGCTGACTTCGAACCCTTCGTTCCGGAGCAGGATCCGGAGCGTATCGAGGATTCCGGACTCGTCATCCACCACCAGGACCGACGGCTTATAGCTCATGCCGCATCCTCCACGACCTTCTTGGCAGGAAGAAAGATAGTAAACGTGGTGCCGTTGCCGGGACCGGAGTCGACCAGCACCAGGCCGCGGTGGGCCTCGACCGCGCGCTGGACGATGGCCAGGCCAAGCCCGCTTCCACCGGTGCGTCCCGAAACGAATGGTTGGAAGAGCCGATCACGGATCTCTTCCGGAATCCCCGGCCCGGTGTCCCGCACTTGCAACCGTACGGCATGGTCCAGGTTGGTGCCGTGGGGGATGTCGCTTCCCTGCACTACCGCCACGCTGACGGTGATCCGGATCGGGCCCCGGGCCGCCTGCACGGCGTTCAACACCAGATTGGCGACGATGCGGTGGAGCAGGTCCTCATCGCCTTCGAGCACCGTCCGCTCTCCCTCCACCGTGATCGCGGCGTCGGGGCGGCACTCGGGATGGGCCCGGATCAGGCGCACGACCGCGACCACGACCGAGTGCAGATCCAGCGGGACGAACTGCGTCGCCCGCACCCGGGCGAAATCCAGGAACTCGCTGAGCAGACGGCTGAGCCGGTCGCTTTCGCGGACGATGAGGCCGGCGAGAAACCGCTCGTCGTCGTCCGCGTGCTTGGAGCGCGCCAGCTGCTCCACCGAGCTGCGGATCGAGGCCAGGGGGTTCCGGATTTCATGCGCCAGCGACGCGCTCAACGCGGCCACCGCCTCCAGCCGCTCGGCGCGCTGCTGCAGCTCCTGTACTTCCTTGAGATCCGAGATGTCGGTGAAAATCGCCGTGACCGACGGCGCTTCCTGGGTCTCCTGCCGAAAAGTGGTGGTGCTGAGCCCGATCGGGAATGTCTTGCCCCCATCGTGCATCACTATGCCCTCGCCCCGGCTGATCTTCCTGCCGTTGCGGATCCCGGCCACCACCGCCGCCCACAGCTCGGATGAACGGGTCTTGAGCTGGTCGAGCACCGGGAAGCCGAGGAGGGCCTGCGCATCGAGATCGAGGAGGCGCTGTGCCGTCGGATTGATGAAGGCGAGCCGGCCCATCCCATCCACCGTGATCACGCCCGACCGGATGTTGCGGAGGATGTCGTCGGCCTCCAGCCGGACCCGCCTCAGCTCGATCGCCAGGGTCCGCTGCTCCATCCCCGCCTCGCGGAGCCGATGCCCCAGGACGGCGACGATGGCAAACACCACGTTGAACACGACGATCTGCGCCCAGAACGCGGTGTCGGGCGGGCCGGAATAGCTCCAGAAGATGTCCCCGAGAAAGACCGCCGACACAAGCACCGCAATGAGAACGCCCCAGACCGGAGGCATCAGCAGCGCGTACGCCGCTACCAGCAGCACGTACAGCGCCGGGAACGCCGACTGCGGCTGCCCGGCGAAATGGACGATCGTCGTGACCACGCCGAGGTCCACCAGCGCCTGGACGAACAGGAAGGTGTTCCCGGGCGTCCGGCGGCGGAGGAAGGCCGCCCACGCACCGTACGCCGTAAACGTCAGCGCGATGACTACAGCGACGCTGACCAGGAACGACTCCCGGGGCCGCACCGTCCAAACCAGGCCCGCGCCCAGCAGCACGCCCACGGCGAGCACCAGCCGCCCGACGAACAGCCACGACAGGAGCGTGCGCTGGTCGGGCAGCGAGCCGCGGCCGGAGCGGCGGCGGTCAGGAACCGTGCGGGGCTCGACCTGGGCGGTCACAGCCTCGGATGGCATCAGGCCTCGCAGAACGCGGCGTTAAGGGTGATTGGCCGAAGATAGAAAGGCGTGCCTATCATTACAATCCACATGACATGGTTCGTTTATATCGCCCGATGCGGCGACGGAAGCTTGTACACGGGAGTGACGACGGATCCGGACCGCCGCGAATCGGTGCACAACACGGGCCGGGGAGGGGCCTATACCCGCTCACGCCGGCCCGTGCGCCTGGTGTATCGGGAGCCGGCGGTGGATCGCAGCGCTGCCTTGCGGCGTGAGGCGGCCATCAAGCGTTTGGATCGGCAGCAGAAGGAGACGATCGTGAGGCTCGACCAACCCGGCAAGGCGGCGATGGTGCACAGGGCGCCAACCACGGAGTTCGCCGGGTTCGGTCAGGGCGCACTGAGCTTCCTCAAGAGACTCACGCGAAACAACCGGCGGGAATGGTTCGAGAGCCACCGTGCGGAATACGAGATGGAAGTCCGCGGCCCCCTCGCGGCGCTGGTCGAAGAAATGGACGTGCGCCTCGCGACCATTGCCCCCGAGCTGCTCGGAAACCCGAGGCGCTCCATCTTCCGGATTCATCGGGATGTCCGCTTCTCGGCGGACAAGTCGCCATACAAGACCAACGCCGCCTGCCAGTTCTATCATCAGGACGCGGGGCGAGGCGCCGGCCAGGACGCCAAAGGCGCCGGGGCCGGTCTCTACTTCCAGCTCGCCGACGGTGACTGTTTCGTGGCTGGAGGGATCTGGATGCCCGCCAGATCCACCCTCGACAAGATCCGCGAAGCGATCGCCGCCAGACACGAGGAGCTGGAGGAGATCGTGACCCTGCCCGCATTCCGGCGCCGGTTCACGCGCCTCGATGAAGAGGCGATGCTCAAGCGGATGCCGCGTGGATACGACGAGCGCCATCCCGCCGCGCGGTGGCTTCGGTTCCGGTCGTTCACCGTCACCCGCGCGCTTCCGAAGGCCGAGGTCCTCGGTCGACGGCTGCCGGCAACGCTCGCCCGCGATTTTGCCGCGATGATCCCGCTGGTCCGATGGCTCAACGGAGCCATCGGCTACCGGCCCGCTACTTCGAGGGTGTGATCCGCGCCCGATCGAGCGTGTGCCGGACGGTCGCCGCGAGGTTGTCCGCAGAGAATGGCTTCTGAAGGAACGGATCGGGTGACTCGTGAATGCCGCGCTGAAGCTGGTCGGCCTCGGAATACCCCGACATGTACATGATTGCTGCGTCCGGCAATATCCGGCCGATCTGCAATCCGAGCTCGTGCCCGCCCATGTCGGGCATCACGATATCGGTCAGGACCAGGTCTATCGCTTGTCCTACCTGCTCGACCACCGCCAGACCTTCCCGCCCGTTCGCCGCCTCGAGGACGAGATATCCCCGTTCCGTCAGGATCCGGGAGGCCACCGCCCGCACCGCCTCCTCGTCCTCGACCAGCAGTATCGTCTCGTTTCCGCCGCAGCACGTCGCGAGCGCCTCGTCCGTCGTGCCCGTCGGGTCATCCGCGAGGACCCGCGGGAAGCAGATCCTGAAGCTCGATCCCTGCCCCGGCTCGCTTTCCACCCAGATGTAGCCGCCGCTCTGGGCCACGATGCTGTACACGGTGGCGAGGCCGAGGCCGGTGTTCTGGGTAGTGGGCTTGGTGGTGAAGAAGGGCTCGAAGAGGTGAGACTTCACTTCCGGGGTCATGCCGTGGCCCGTGTCGGAAACGGTGAGCCTGACGTAGGACCCGGCGGGAATCGGGATTCCGAGGTGCTGGCGAGCCGAATCGTCGGGGAATTCAACGTTGCGGGTCTCGATGGTCAGGCGGCCTCCACACCCCATCGCGTCCCGGGCATTGAGCGTGAGATTCATGACGACCTGCTCCATCTGCCCGTAGTCGGCTTCGATGCCGCCCAGCTCGCCGGCCAGGTCGGTGGTGAGCGCCATGTCCTCGCCGAGCAGTGGGCGGAGCATCTTTTCCATCCCCGACACTACCTCATTCAGGCTGAGCACCGTTCGGGCGACGACGCGCTGGCGGCCGAAGCCGAGGAGCTGCCGCGTGAGCTGCATCGCGCGCTCGGCCGCCTTCCGGATCTCGTCCGCATCGGCCCAGCGCGGGTCGGAGGCGTCGAGCGTCGACAGCAGGAAGTCGCTGAACCCCATGATGATCATCACCATGTTGTTCAGGTCGTGGGCAACGCCGCCGGCGAATCGGCCCACCGTCTCCATTCGCTGCGCTTGCCGGACCTGCTGCTCCGCCTCGATACGCGCCGTGATGTCGCGTCCGACCCCCACGAGGCCGGTGATCGTGCCGTCAGGGCTCCGAATGGGCGATAGCGTGTTGAGCACATGGCGCGGGCCGCGAGCGGTGGGCATGGTCCACTCGTAGGTGACCGTTTCCCCCGCCAGGGCGCGGCGGTTGGCCCGCTCGTGCACCGGCGCGTCGGCGGGACCGAGGATCTCCCGGGTGGTTCGGCCAAGGAACTGCTCGGGGAGAAAGCCCTCTCGCTCCAGCCACCGCCCGAAGAGATTCACGCAGCGCTGCTGGGTGTCGAGCTGGAAGACGACGTCGTCGATCGACTCGACGAGGCTCCTGAAGCGGCGGTCTCCATCGGGACTCTCGACCAACTCCGGCGCCCGGCTCGCACCCGCCGACCTTGCGAGGTAGCGCGACGTAACGTCACGCGCCGCGGCGATAATGCCGCGGGAGGTCGGTGTGAGCCGCACCGAGAACCAGCGATTCATCGGGGCGAAGAACGACTCGAATTCGACTTCGCTTTGCTCGACCACGGCACGGAATGCCTCGGCCTGGAAGCGGGACCCGGCGAGTCCGGGAATGACCTCCCACACCGATTGCCCCAGCAGCTCATCGGGGGTCCGGCCGAGAAACCGGAGGTACTCGCCGGCGCGGGTGTTCAGCATCGTCAGCCGCCACTCGTCGTCGCAGGCCAGGTAGAGATCGCTCAGCGCGTCGAGGAGGCCTGCCCCGGCCGGCGCCGGCGCCTCGATCAACAGCACGCTCAGCCCAATTACAGAAGGGAAGACCCGGAGCTCGAGGGTTCGGCCGGACACCGGGTCGCGGACGGGCTGGATGACCGGTGCGCCTTCTTCCCGAGCCCGGCGCAGGGCGGTGGCGGTCGGAGTCTGGGCGAAAGATGGAGAGGCCTCCCAGATGATCGTTCCGGGAAGATCGGACGAGGACACACCCGTGAGGCCTGGAAGGAGGCGCTCCGCCGTGCGATTGAGATAGGTGATCCGGCCATCGGCATCGAGGGCGAAGATTCCCTCACCGATGCGGTCGAGAACTTCGAGCGATTCAAGCGATTGAGTGGAGTGGAGCAACCGGCGACCTTGGGCGGCAGATGGCCTTGAAACTAAGAGGGACCCCCGCCTACATCCAGCCTCGTGGCCGCCTTCCCCACTTCCGTCCATGGATATAGCGTGCGGTAGATGTCCTGGTTGCGCTGAATTGCCCGGACGTATCCACGGGTCTCGGCGAACGGGATGCGCTCGGCGAAGACTTCGGGATCCTCGACGCCGTTCCGCTTGGACCAGCGCTCGACCCGACTCGATCCCGCATTGTAGGCGGCGAGGATGTGCACGGGCTCGCGGTACACCTCGGCCAGCTCCTGCAGGTGATAGGTGCCTAATTGAAGGCTCACGTCCGGCTGATACAGCAGGACCGGATCCCACACCGGATACCCGAGCGAGCGTGCGAGGCGGGCCCCGAGCTCCGGCATCACCTGCATGAGCCCCCGGGCTCCGACGGCGGAGGTGGCGGCGGGATCGAAGCGCGACTCCTGGCGGATCAATGCCGCGACGAAGCTGGCGTCGAGGCTGTGCTCGGCGGACTCTCCGGCCAGGGCCTCAGCCAGCCCGACGGGATAGAGGAGGCGATAGGTACGCGCATCGGGCCGCGCACCATAGACCAGCGCCCGCCGGGCCAGCTGAATCGCCTGCGCCGACATTCCCCGGGCGCGAAAGGCGTTCCCGAGCGCCAGCAGCCGTTCGGACGAGGTGTCCTGCACATGGGCCAGGCGATCGTACTCCCGGTGCGACTCGGCGATCAGGCCGAGCCTGGCGAGGAGCGCGGCGCGTGCGACCGCGGAGTCCATGACCGGAATGACCGAGAAAGAATCGGGAGTGGCGGCAGGTGACCAGGGCGGTAGGCCGAGACGGCTCAACGCGAGGCCGACGTAATACGAGCCGGGGTCTCCTCCCGCGACGAGCGCCCAGCGGCTCCGGGCCGCGAGTGTGTCTCCCGAGGCCGCGCACGACCTGCCCGCCCAGTACATCGCCGCGGCGGCCTCATCGCTCTTGGGATATCGCTGCCACAACTCGTCGAACTCACGTGCCGCCAGGGCGGAGTGCCCGGCCAGAAGCGCCAGCATCGCTGCCCGGAAACGGGCGGCCGGCGCGAAAGCGCTGGTGGGATATTTGAGAGCGAGGCGCCGGTTGTAGATCCGGGCCTGGCCATCGGCCCGATCATCGGCAGCCAGGTCACCCAACAGGAAGAGGGCACTCGACGCGGCAACCGTATCGGAGGGATAGCGGCGCCCGATCGCGAGGAGCGCTCCCCGGCCTTCGCTCAACTGGCCGTCCCGGACGAGCGCCCGTGCCCGCTGATAAGCCGCGGATGCGGCCAGCTTCCGCGGCGTCTCCACCAGATTGAACTGAAAGGCCGCTTCGGCGTAGTTGCCGATCCTGGCAAGCGCGGCCGCATAGCTGAACCGGTCCTGGGCCTTGCCGAGTCCCGCCTTGAATGCGTTGGCATAACCCTTCACGGCACGTCTCGGAGGGCCGACCGACCCGGCCGCCCGAGCCACCGTCAGCTCCTCCTCCGCGGTCAGCGGAGCGTAGGTGCTGTCGAGGAAGGCGATGGCTTCCCTCACCTCTCCCACGGAGCGCCGTGCGGCGACCAGTGCCATCAGGTCACGCCGCACGCCTTCGCGGATGTCGGCGTCGGGGCTGGCATCGAGCCTGAGGCGCAGCGCGGTGATGCGGGCGCCGAGCGCGGCATACCGGCGAGCGGCGCCCTGGAGATCGCCGGTGCGTTCCCGGGCGGCAGCCTCGCTCCAGGCAATCCTGGTGCGGGCCAGGGGATCATGAAGCTTGGCGTAGAGTCGTGCGCGCCCGCTGCTGTCGTCGGTGACCGCGGCGGCGCGGATCAGGAGCCAGTCGGCGATCAGGGGAAGACGGACCGCGGCACGCTCGTAGATGGAGGCGGAGCTGTCCCGCGCCTCGAGGCGGTCGAGCGCGGCGGCCAGCAGGACCAGCCGCTCACCCTCGATGGAGTCGGCGGCGGCGACCGGAGCGGCGAGCGCGGACATCAGGGCAAGCGAGTCGGCTCCCTCCTCCAGCGCCGCGCGGGCCAGGAGCAGCCGTCCGCGACCGTCGGACAGGGAGTCGAGCCACGGCTCCCCATCGAGCAGGCGGGTGACCTCGGGCCACCCTCCCCAGCGGCTCGCCGCAACTGCGGCCAACAGGACCGCGGCCGGCGTACGCTGGCCGGAGTCGGCCACGACCGGGGCAATCAGACGGCTCGCCTGCCATGGGCGTCCACGATTGAGCGCCTCACGTGCCTCCACGAGGACAGAGTCGGCTGGGGAGGGTGTGTGGTATGCGAACATCGGCCCAGCCGGGGCGGGCCGGAAGGGGCCCTGAACCAGGGTCAGGGCGAGCCAGAGATGGGAGAGGAGCATGTAGCCGATTTCGCCTGCAAATGCTGAGCCGGACGATGGCTTCAGGCCATAGATTGGATGTTGAGGGCGGCAACGTGTGGGCCGTCGCGGCGGCCGTGCGCGGACACGCCACAAAAGAACGCAGTGTCGCGCCCGCGCCCGACCGACCGCTCCGGCCCAACTGCCTGTGCTTGACCTGCAACCTCAGCCGATAGCCGATAGCCGATAGCCGATAGCCGATAGCCGATAGCCGATAGCCGATAGCCGATAGCCGATAGCCGATAGCCGATAGCCGATAGCCGATAGCATAATTCAGCCATGCCACAAAGCGACGACCACGTCCGACTCGACAAGTGGCTCTGGGCCGCGCGGTTCTACAAGACACGCGCGCTCGCCTCCGAGGCGATCGCCGGCGGCAAGGTGCAGGTCAACGGCGACAGAGCCAAGCGGGCGCGGGCACTGCAGGTGGGAGATGAGATCCGGGTGAGACAGGGGCCCTATGAGTATCATGTGGTGGTTCGCGGCCTCGCAGGCCGGCGCGGGCCCGCCGCGGAGGCGGCTACGCTCTATGAGGAACGAGCGGAGAGCCGGACGGCACGCGAGGCGATGGCGTTGCAGCTGAAGACCCTGCACACGGCCTTCGTGACGGAGAAGGGGCGGCCCACGAAGCGGGATCGGCGGGAAATCGAGAGGTTCAAAGGACGCGGATGACGCAGCGGGCGTCCTATGACATATTCTCGACCATCGCCCGCCCGAACTCCGAAGTCTTGAGCAGCGTTGCCCCCTCCATCAGCCGTTCGAAGTCGTAGGTGACACGACGCTGCGCGATGGTTCGCCCGAGACTCCGGATGATCAGGTCGGCGGCCTCGTCCCAGCCGAGGTGCCGGAACATCATTTCGCCGGACAGGATGAGCGAGCCTGGATTCACCTTGTCCTGCCCGGCGTAGCGGGGGGCGGTCCCGTGGGTGGCCTCGAAGATGGCGTGGCCGGTGAGATAGTTGACGTTGGCGCCGGGAGCGATGCCGATCCCGCCCACCTGGGCCGCCAGCGCGTCGGAGATATAGTCGCCGTTCAGGTTGAGGGTGGCAATCACACTGTACTCGCGGGGGCGGGTGAGGATCTGCTGCAGGAAGGCGTCGGCGATGACATCCTTGATGACCAGCCCCCCTGGCAGGCGACACCATGGCCCCCCATCGACCTCCGTCGCCCCATATTCTTCCCGGGCCAGCTGGTAACCCCAATCCCGGAAGCCGCCCTCGGTGAACTTCATGATGTTGCCCTTGTGCACCAGCGTCACGCTTTCAAGCTTCTGTTTGAGGGCGAAGTCGATGGCCGCCCGGATCAGCCGCTTCGAGCCGTCTTCCGATACCGGTTTGATGCCGATCGCGGAGGTGTCGGGGAACCGGATGTTCTGAACCCCCATCTGCTGCTGGAGGAACTCGATCACCCGGCGGGCCTCGTCGCTCTGCGCTTTGTACTCGATGCCGGCGTAGATGTCCTCGGTGTTCTCGCGGAAAATCACCATGTTGACATCCTGGGGCGCCTTGACCGGCGACGGCACACCTTCGAACCATCGTACCGGTCGGACGCAGGCGTAGAGATCGAGCTTCTGCCGGAGCGCCACATTGAGCGAGCGGAACCCGCCGCCGATGGGGGTCGTCAGCGGTCCCTTGATGGCCACGAGGTGATGCGCGATGGCCGCGAGGGTCTCGTCGGGCAGCCAGCTGTCGAGACGATTCTTGGCCTTCTCGCCGGCCAGCACCTCGCGCCACACGATGCGGCGACGCCCGCCATACGCGAGCCGCACGGCGTTGTCGAAGACATACTGTGAGGCGGCCCAGATGTCGGGGCCGGTGCCGTCGCCCTCGATAAACGGCACGATCGGCTCGTCGGGGACGTAGAGCCGCCCTTCCCGGAGGGCAATGGACTCGCCGGCAGCCGGCAATGCAGGACCCCGGGGGGCGCTCAGACTCGAAGTTGAGGCGGACATGGAGATGGAATCCTTCGGAGGCGCGGGCTCTGATGCAGGGACGTGAATCGACGCTGAATCTGACAGCGTCGCCGGAGATCGGCAACCGCGCCGACAGCGGCCCCGCGGTCCGAGCCGTGAGGGCGATCCACGCGGCGTACGACGAATTCCACCGCGGGTTCCAGGAGATCACGCGCCGAGCGCGCCACCGGTTCGAGCACCGCGACTGGCGCGGCGCCCAGGCCGACGCTACCGAGCGGCTGGCGCTCTACCGCATCTACCTCGACGGCGCCGTGGCCGACGTCCGTGACATCCTCCAGGACGCGGTCATGGAGCGGACCCTCTGGGCCGCGATGAAGTCCCTGCACTCCATCGGCCTCCCCGAGCGTCCCGATGCCGAGCTGGAGCAGACGTTTTTCAATTCGGTGACCCGGCGGGTGTTCTCGACCGTCGGCGTGGACGACGCGATCGAATACCTCGAGCCGGCGACACCGCCGCCGGTTCCGGACAGCGCCCCGCCCCTGTACGACACGCACACCGCTCCCCTCGTCGACGCCACCGTGGTCCGGTCGATCCTCGATGCGATTCCCTGGTCGGTGCCCTACACGGAGCCCGAACGCGATGCGGAGATCGTCGCGGAGTTGATCGGCGCCGCGCTCCGCGATATGCCCGCGGCGGGTCCGGTGGCCATCGACGTGCTGCGGTCGGTCTTCTACCGGAACAAGGGCGCCTACGTCGTCGGCCGGGTCCGTCGCGGCGGTATCACGCTGCCGCTGGTGATCCCCCTGCTACGGGCGGAGCGCGGCATCGTGGTCGACGCCGCGCTGCTGAACCCGGATCAGGCGAGCGTGGTGTTCGGATTCAGCTGGTCTTACTTCAGGGTAGACGTGCCACGGCCGCGGGACCTGATCGAGTTCCTCCGCTCCATCATGCCCCTCAAGCAGGTCAACGAGCTGTACAATGCCATCGGATTCAACAAGCACGGCAAGACCGAGCTCTTCCGGAGCCTGATGTCGTACCTGCGCGATCCCGACGCCCGATTCGCCTTTGCCGAGGGCGACGAGGGGATGGTCATGGCGGTGTTCACGCTGCCCGCCTTCAGTCTCGTCTTCAAGATCATCAAGGACAGCTTCGGCGCGCCGAAGAACACCACGCGCCAGGCGGTCATGGACAAGTATCATTTCGTCTTCGTGCGCGACCGGGTGGGCCGCCTGGCGGACGCGCAGGAATTCGAGCATCTCGAGTTTCCGCGCCGCTGCTTCCCCGACGACCTGCTGGAGTACCTCCTGCGGGTCGCCGGCGCGACGGTCCGGGTCGCCGGCGACCGAGTGGTCGTCCGGCACGTCTACACGGAGCGGCGAGTGACCCCGCTCAACATCTTCCTCCGCGCCGCCGGCGAAGACTCGGCGCGCGTGGCCGTGCTGGACTACGGCAACGCCATCAAGGACCTGGCGGCCGCGGACATCTTCACCGGCGACATGCTGCTCAAGAACTTCGGGGTAACACGGAACGGACGAGTCATCTGCTACGATTACGACGAGCTGTGCCTGCTCTCCGAATGCCACTTCCGGCGAATTCCACCGCCGACGTCGATCGAAGAGGAATTCGCCGCGGAGCCGTGGTTCCACGTGGGCGAGCTGGACATCTTTCCCGAGGAATTCCGGGCATTCCTGACGCCCCCGGGCCATGTGCGCGAGGCGTTCCTTGCCGCGCACGGCGATCTGCTGAGCGTGGAATTCTGGACCGGGGTGCAGGAGCGGCTGGCACGGGGAGACGTCGTAGACGTGTTCCCCTACCCTCGCGACGAGCGGCTGATGCGGAGAGATGAGGGCTTTGTCTAGAGGCTGAAGGAGCGCCTATCCCTGGCGGGCCCGTTTGAGGTACCGCTCCGCCAGCTGTTCGACTCGCTCGTTCCCGCCTTCGCGGGCCTCGGCGAGGAGCCGGGAGATCTCCGCCGCGAGCGATGGATCGCCCCAGTAATACCCGGTGGCGGCCTCCGCTCCCACGGTATCGCCCTCATCCGCCCCACGAAGCAGGGCGCGCGCCGCCGCCAGCGCGAACGAGGGATCGCTTCGCTCGGGGAGCGGGTACTTGCCGAGGGCGTCGCCGCCCCCGGCATCTTCGTTCACGAACGCTCTGGACATGGGGGAAAGATAAGGGCGCAAAGGACGCAGAAGACGCAGAGGGCCAGGTCGACCTCTGCGTCATTCTCTGCGTCATTTGCGTCCTCTACGTCTTCTGCGACCTCTACTACTATCTCGTAAACGACCCGTGCAGCGTCAGCTCCACGCGGGAATCGGCCGGGATGACGACATCGCGGTCCTGGGTCTCGATGGCCCGCTGCGTGCCGATCGCGCCGCCGATGAGGCCGCCGATCACGGCGCCCTTGCTGTTACCACCGATCACACGACCGAGGACTGCGCCCGCACCGGTGCCGACGGCGACCTTGGCGACGTCGCCCCCGTTGGTCTTGCGATCGCGGAGCATCCTGTCGAGCGCGACCGCGGAGGCCTCGAGCGGGTAGCTCCGGCCGGCGATCTCGACGGACGTAGGCGTGAGACTGAGCTTGCCGGTCTTATCGCCCTTGTTCTCCGACTCGTGGATTTCGGCGATGGTGACGGTGACCTTGGATCCGGCCGGGATCACCACGTAGCCGGACGCGTCCTGCACGTCGGCCGAGACAGTGGCGATAAAGCTCTGGCCGGCCTTTTCCGTCCTCGATGTGATCTCACGATCCACCGTGGTGGACACGACGGCGCCGGCGGCCAATGCGTGGACGACCGGTACCGGGGCCGGCTCGGGGGCAGGTGCCGGCGCGGGCTTCGGCTTGGCCTTGGGCCTGGGCTGCGGCTTCGGAGCCGGCAACGGGGCCGCCTCGGTCGCGACCGTCGCCCCGCTTGAGGCCGAGCGATCGGCCAGGGTAGCCGAGGAGTCCACCGGAACCCTTTGCAGATCGCGGCTCAGCTCGTTGGCGGCCTCGTTGCTGCCATGTTCACCGCTGCAACCGAGAAGTGCGGCGAGCGTGAGGATTGCCAGTCGGTTAGACGCCATCGTGCCTCCTGATCAGGTGGGGATCGGACGGTCTTGTCCGCGGGTGTTTCCCCGGCAGAAGGCAAGTCCAGGGCCAGAGGAGAACGCAGAGGACGCAGAGGACGCACAGGACGCACAGGACGCAGAAGACGTGGGGTAGAGCAGTCCTCTGCGTCCTCTGCGTCTTCTGGGTCCTCTGCGTCTTCTCAGTCCCGCCGCCCGGACACCAGGCGCTCGGTGAAATCGAGCTTTTCCTCGAGCTGGGCGATCCGGCTCTCCAGCTCTTCGATGTACGAGCGCTGACTCTGCAGCTCGTGCTGGAACTTGGTCCCACCATCATCCAGCCCATGTCCGTACCGCATCATCGCTCGCCGCTCCCAACGCCAACGCCGCATCATGGCGAAGAAGAAGAACAGCGGCACCATCCAGAACATCCACGCAAAGCCCCACATCGTCGTTGCTCCCCCAGTACGCCGTCAAACGGTGGTGGATTGCCAGACCTGCTCGATGTCGTCACCGGCCTTCTTGAGGATCTCCGCGACTCGTTTCAACGCCGGATCATCAGGACCCTTCCGCCAGGCGCGCTTGAAGGTGACGGCGGCCAGGTGGGCGAACGCGCCCTGGATCTCTCCGAGGCCGCCGCCGGTGAAGTCGCGCACCGTCTCACGCACCCGATCGATGATCTCGTCGAGCAGATCGCGATGCTCCTCGAGATAGCGCTCGCCCTCCGGTGTGACGTGATAGACCTTCTTGCCGTCGGTGTCCACCGCGCGGATGTAGCCCTCGTCCTCGAGGAGCTGCAAGGTGGGATAGACGGTGCCGGCGGAAGGAGTGTAGAAACCGCTCATCTTCTCTTCGAGGGCCTTCATGACCTCGTAGCCGTAGCGGGGCTTTTCCTTGAGCAGGCGGAGAATCACGAATTTCACCTCGCCTTGGCCGAACATCGGGCCGCGGCGCCGGTGGCCTGCCCAGGGGCCGCCTCGTCCGAAGTGGAAGCCGGGGCCAAACCCCCAGTCGTTCTTTGCGCTGCACATGGATAACACTCCAGTGTTACGTGAGATATAGTTGCCGATATATCGTACGGACTAGCGGCGGATATGTCAAGCGGCGAGAGCCCTCGCTGGAAGAGCCGATCGGCGCGGCGCGGTGGTGCGATTCGACCGGTGCAGCGGACTGTGCCGTGGCCTGGCGGGAGAAGGGTGAAGGGTGAGGGGGGCCCTTCTCCCTTCACTCTTCGCGCTTCTCCTTTCCCCTTTCTACGCTTTCTCCCATACTTCCCCGCATGACCCTTCCGGAAGCGGGCCAGCATCTCTCCCTCGCCCTCGAGGCAGTCGTCGGGAAGTTCGGCGCGATGGTGCGCCAGGTTGCCCGCCGATATCGTCTGGAGGAGTCGGACGTCGACGAGGTCATGCAGGAGGTCCGCATCCGGCTCTGGCGGGCGAGGGAAACCAGTGAGCAGATCGGCGAGGTGGGCACGTCGTACGTATACCGGACGGCGAGCTCCGCGGCCCTCGACGTGATCCGCCGCCGTCGATCGCGCCGGGCCGAGCACCACCAGTCCATCGAGGAGGGCGCGGGCGGAGAGATCGCCGCCCCCGTTCTCGGCCCTCACGGCGATCTCGAGACAACTGAGCTCGGCGCGCAGGTGGCCGACGCGATCGCCACCATCCCGGAGTCCCGGCGGCCGGCCGTCCGGATGTATCTGGCCGGATACCCGCG
This sequence comes from uncultured Gemmatimonadales bacterium, assembly GCA_963722825.1. Classification (GTDB taxonomy): domain Bacteria; phylum Gemmatimonadota; class Gemmatimonadetes; order Gemmatimonadales; family GWC2-71-9; genus CAVVWJ01. The sequence goes on along the minus strand of CAVROI010000003.1, from coordinate 927,082 downwards.
TGAGGAGATCGCCGAGCTGATGGGATGGACCGAGGGAAAGACGAGAAATCTGCTCTATCGCGGACTCGGCGATCTGCGGGCTCGCCTCACGGAGCTGGGCGTCGGGTGGCAGCAGGCGGAGGAGGCAACATGAACGAGGATCGTCTGCGGGCGGCGTATGGCGCCGCGCTCGAGAACAATGCGGTGCGCATCGGCGGACACCCGTCTCCCGAGGCCATCGCAGCGCTCGCCCGTCGCGAGGGAACCGAGCGGGAACGGCTGACCACGCTGGATCACGTGATGGGCTGCAAGGAGTGCCGGGCGGAATTCGATCTGCTGCGGGCGGTTGAGCGGGCCGGCGCTCAGACCGGCGCCGGGCGGGCCGGCGCGCGACGTGCCTGGTTCGTGCCGGCGGCGCTGGCCGCCTCTCTCCTGCTGGCCGTAGGAGTCGGACGCCTCGTGATGAACCAGGGCCAGGAGGTCCTTACCCGGGGCGGCGAAGCGGGCGCCGTCGTGCTGCTCCATCCGGACCTGGTAGCCGCGTCCGGGGATTCGCTCGTCTTCGTGTGGCGCCCCGCTCCCAGGAGTCCGCAAATACGCCCTCGAGGTGCTCGACGCCGGCGGCAGCGTCGTGGCGTCGGCAGAGACGGCAGACACCAGCGCCGCTCCCGGGGCGACCGCCAGCCTGCCACCGGGCGAGTACAAGTGGTGGGTGCGTGCCACGACCACCGACGCAAATACCCTGCGCTCCCCTATACGACCCCTCCGGCTCACCGCCCGATAGCGCTCTCGGTCCTCTCCCATAGCTCCTTCGCCAACGCCTCATCATCGGCGAGCGGATTGCAGCGAGCCTCGCGGCACTTTACGTAGTATCGCCCCGTCACGGTGGCGAGCTCGGGAGCGGTGGCGCAGTAGAGCGGCGTCTTCGCGCCCTCCTCTTCGGAAACCAGGAAGAGCATGAGGATCCACCGCAGCGGCTGGGGCACGGACCGCCAGACGTTCGTCGCCACACCGCCCGGGTGGAGCGCGTACGTGGTCACTCCGGTGCCGGCCAGGCGGCGCGCCAGCTCCTTGGCATGCAGCACGTTCATCAGCTTGGTGACGGCATAGTCGGCGAAGCCGCTTCGTTTGGGCGCCGAGCGCCGCTCGAGCACCGACCAGTCGATCCTCTTGACCTGCATGTGCGCGACGCTCGCGACGTTCACGATGCGTCCCTGCGCTGCCGCCCGAATTGCCGGCAGCAGCACATTGGTCAGCAGAAACGGGCCGATGTGATTGGTGGCATAGGTAAGGTCGAACCCATCCCGGCTCAAGCCGTGGGTGCCGGCGATGCCGGCATTATTGATCAACGCGTCGAGCGGATGGCCCGTCGCGAGAAACTGCTCGGCGGCTCGGCGGACGGAGCCGAGGTCCGAGAGATCGATCGGGAGGAGCTGCGCGTCGACCGCCGGATACCGGCTCCGGATGGTGTCCAGTACCGGCCGCGCTCGTTCCTCCGAGCGCGAGCCAAGGACGACGTTGCCGCCCCGTGCAGCGAGCGCGTCGGCCACCGCGCGGCCGATGCCCGAGTTCGCTCCGGTCACGAGATACCTTCGTCCCCGCAGATCGGCGGCGCTCAAACGCCGGCCCCTTCTTTTCCTGGCCGCCAGTGCCGCGATCACCACGATGACCCCACCCATCGACCACCACCAGAGCCTTGCCCGCGGGGCAGGCTCCCGCAGCGGAACCCGCACGAGAGGGTCGCCCACGACGGTGAACGCCGCCCATTCGCCCGCCGGCGCGCCACGCCGGATGGCGGCGAGCTTCGCCTGGCGCAGCGCCGCGACCACCGGCAGACCCCGGCCCAGGCCGGCGTAGAAGTCGTCCACCAGGCGCACGGTGCCGCGGTCGCTGATCCGCCATTGGGTCGCCACCACGGCGCGCGCCCCGGCTTCGATGAGCGGTGAGGTGAGGCCCTGCATGCCCTCGCCGGCCACCATCACGCCGCCGGCCGTACGGCACGCCGAGAGCACGACGAGATCCGCCTCGAGCTTGAGCGCGGCGAGATCGGCCGGCGTGAGGAAACCGTCTTCCCCGCCTCCGGGGGCGAGGGCAAGCGAGGTGCGGGCGAGCGAGCTCTCGTCCACCAGCGCGTGGGTCGCGAGGTGGATCACGCCGAACGGCGCAAGCGACGCCTGCTTGAGCCATGACTCGCTCGCCTCGCCGCGAAGGCGAACGACCGCCGATGCCGGCGAATAGCGCGCCACATCTCTGACCTCGTCGCCGCTGGCGCTGAGCCGCGGCAGACCGCCGGCCGCCTCGAACGCCCCGCGAAAGGTCTCGGCCTCACGCAGGAGTCCGCTGGAGCGCTCCCCCGCGAACGCCGGGTCACCGAGCGCCAGGACCCGGAGCGACTCGCCGCCCGTGGGGGGAGAATGTTTGCGCCGAAGCACGGTGGCCACCGCCGCGGAGGGCGCGAGACCGATGGCCCAGCGCTCGACCGCGAGCCGCCCGTCCGGCAGGCGGAGCGCGTCGAACGGAAGCCGATGCAGCGGGCCGTCGGGCACGACGATCAGGCGGGAGATACCGCCGGCCAGCGCGGTCGCCGGTCCCAGCACGATGCGGCCGAGACTCCCCGCGAGCGCGTCGGCACTTTGGCTCGACTCCAGCAGCGCGACCAGCCGGGCGATCGGCTCCTTCAGCGAGTCGGCGGTGGGCAGGACATGGGCGCTGATGCCGCCGCGGGTGACGATGAAGAGGGTGGTGGGCGCGCCGTCGCTCCCGGCCACGTATTCGAGCAGTGCGGTGCTGTCGTCGGGCATCGCGGCCACGATCTCGGCGGCGGTAGCGGGGCGGTCGCGATGGGGCATGCCGGACGCGGCGGCCTCCCTGAGGGCATCGGCCTGGGTGAGCCGGTCGGCGAGAGTTCGCGCCCGCCGCTGCTCCGCCAGCGTCATGGCCGCCTCGGCGCGACCGCCCGACGCCAGTGCCGCGAGCACGCTCGCCGCGGGGCTCTGCGAGTCGTATTCGCCGGCAACGGTGGCGGCGAAGGCGTAACGGCGGAGCTCATCGAACCCTACGGATGCGCGCCAGCGCTCGAGCTCCGCGTTCGCCTCGGTAAGCTCGCGCTGCGCTCGGTCGAGGTTGCCGCGCGCGGCCCAGACCTGGGCCAGCCGGCTTCGCGCAGTGTAGCGGATGAGACGATCGTCCGGAGCCGTCTGGGCGAGGAACGCAGAGAAGAGCCGCTCCGCCGCGGGAAGATCGCGACGACCGAGCGCGAGGCGTCCGCGATCGTAGAGCAGGGAAGACCTGATCTCCTCGAGACCATGCGACGTGGCGGCAGAATCGGCGGCGGCGATCTGGCGCTCCGCCTCCGCCCACTCGCCCTGCCGAATCGCAATGCGGGCGAGTCGCTGCCGGGCGATCACGACATCCTCGAGGAACTCGCCGCGCTCGGCCTCCGCGAGCGTTCCCTCGAAGGCCTCCCGCGCGGCGGCGAGATCGCCGGAGGCGGCCAGCACCTCGCCCCGGTTCTGCCGTGCGATCATTCCGCCCTCGACCTGCCCGAGCGAGTCGTTGAGGGCCGCGGCGTGCTCGAAGTGCTCGGTCGCGGTCGGGAGATCTCCCACCCGGAGCGCGAGCATTCCCATTCCGCCGAGCGCATTGGCCATCCGCTGCCGGTTCCGCGAGATCGCCGCCTCTGCCACGACCCGCTCGAGGGCCAGCCGGGCCTCGCCCAGCCGGCCGTAGGCCTGAAGGATGTCACTCCGGCGGGACTCGTTGCGGGAGAGTCCCGCGTGCTCGTGGGTCGCCTCGAGCAGGACGCCGGCACGGTCGTAGATGGCCAGGGCCGAATCGTTCTGGCCGAGGATACTATGCATCAGGCCATACGCCTCCAGGCAGTGACCGACGAGGCGGCGTTCTCCAACCCGACCGGCCATCGCCATGCCCCTCCGCAGCGTGTCGATCGCCTTCGAATCGCCGCCGACCCCCCGGAACAGGCCGAGCCTGCAGAGATATTCCGCCCGGTCCCTGCCGTCACCAAAGGGCAGCAGCCGGGCAATGCTATCCATCGTGGCGTAGAGCGCGTGGGTGTCGCTGGCCCTGATGGTGGTGAATCCGATCAGCGCGCCGATCTCGGCGGGGCGATCGCCGACCTGGCGCGCCTCCGCGATCGCGATGGACAGGAGCGAATCGCCGGTGCGGCTGTCGCCGAGGCCCCCGGCGACCCAGGAGAGACCGAGCCTGGCCTGCACCGACCAGGCATCGACGGTGCCGCGGCTCCGGGCGAGGAGGGCCCTGTAGAGCGTATCGGCGGTCTCGAATCGAAAGGTGGCGCGGGCGAGCGTGGCGAGACCGAGCATGGCCTCGCGATCGGCAGGATCGTCGTGGAGAGCCGCGGTCCATCGTGCCCACACCACATCGGCGCTGTCGTCGTGAACGGCACGCTCGGCCGCGTCGGCGATCTGTGCGGGTGAGCGATCGGCTGCCGTCTGGGCGGGGAGGCGGGCCACCGCCGCCGAAGCGACGATAGCCAGCCCTGCCCAAACGGCGGTAAGACGGAGGCTCAGTGCTGGGATGCCACGGTGAGGGGAGCGACCAGCTTGCCGTCTTTGACCAGCTCTTTCCCGTCCACGGTCAGCGTGGCCTTCTGGACCTCGGGAAAGAGGCCGAAGCTGACCGTGTTATCGCCCCCGGCCCATGTGTTGCCACCGACGCCGAGAGTGACCGCTCCCGCTCTGCTCCAGGCGTTGACGGGTGCCCCCTCCTCGAGCTGGATGCCGGGATTGATACCGATATCCACCACGCCGAAGAGGTCCTTCCCCGCGCCGGCCGCTTCGTAGAATGCCTTCAGCGATTCGACACCGGACTTGGCGGTCATGGAGACCATCCGGCCGCCCTTGATCTCGAGCTTCAGTCCGTCGATGCGCTGGCCCTCGTAGAACAGGTGGTCGGCCACGACGACGCCTTCGGCTGTTCCGGCGACGGGTGTGACGAACACCTCCCCGGCCGGCAGCCACACACTGGTCGCCGCGCCGCCTCGCTTCCTGTCTTCGGCGGAGATGACACCGTCGCTGACCAGCACGGGCCGGCTCTTGATGCCTACCTTGAGATCGGTTCCGGAAGGGCTGGTGACGTGAATCTCGCTGCCCGCCGCCATGGTCCCCCGCAACTGCTCGCCGGTGGCCTGGAGCTGCGTGTAGTCGGCGTCGATCCCTCCATACATGATCTTCGCGAGGTCCTCGCGCGACATGCCGAACTGCTCGGCGCGCTCCGCGGTGGGATAGAGGCCGTTGCCGAGCGACACCGAGCGGACGCCGCGCTTGAGCATCTGTGCCATGACCGGCTGGAAAGCTTTCCCCCGCGCCACTGTCCGCTCGGGCGCGACGCCCTTGAGCGTCCGCCCTTCTCCCGATTCCGTGCTGATGAAGACATCGGCCAGCCCGGCGATCTTCATGGCCAGGCGCGGCTCCTGGGCATCGTACTTGGCGGGAACCTCGTCGTAAAGGCGCCGGGAGAGCTTCTCGGTGCCGACGGAGACCAGAGGATGGCCTCCTACTTTCCTGACTTCGACAGCGACGTCTTCGAGGAGGGGGAGATCGGCGACGTCACCGGAAATCATCACGATGTCTCCCTCTTTCACATCCGCGCTCTGGACGACGACCCGGTGAGCGACGGACTTGTAGTCGGCGGCAGGGGGCAAGGATGCCTCGGACACCGTCGGCGCCGCCGCCGATTCGGTGCCGGGAGATGGAGCGTCCTTCTTCTCCGGGCTGCAGGCGACGAGGGGTATGAGCACGGCCGCTGCGAGTAACGAACCGGCAATCGAAAGACCGGGACAGCAGCGTGAGCGTGGAAGGGGCGTGCCGACCATAATCCCTCCTGCTGGGACGAACGGGACGATCCGAGTGGGGACTCGTGCGGCGAGATTCGAGCGATCCGCAACGAAGATACAGCCCGGGACGACGCGCGACACCCCCTAGTTTTCTGGGTGCTGGAGATACCGAAATTCCGAGACGATGAGGAGAATATCGTGACCAAACCCACCGCCGGCGCCGCGGACCCCGTCCTCTACGGGATCGCGCCACCCGGGTATCGGCTGCCGGCCGCCACGACCGTCGGCCCGGTAACGCTTCAGGTCGCCGACCTGCCCCGCTCGATCGACTACTACGAGCGAACCATCGGCCTTCGGGTGCTGCGCGGATCGCCGAAGTCGGCGACGCTCGGCACCCAGGATGGCGCCACGCCGCTGGTCGTGCTGCATGAGCGTGCAGGCGCTTCTCCGGTGCCCAAGCGGGGACGCCTCGGCCTCTACCACTTCGCCATCCTGCTGCCCGATCGCGCCGCGCTGGGGCGCTTCGCGCAGCATCTCGCCGCCTCGAGCGTCTATGCCGGCATGTCCAATCACCTGGTGAGCGAGGCCATCTACCTCACCGATCCCGACGGCCTCGGCATCGAGGTCTACGCCGACCGGCCCCGGGGCGAGTGGCGCCACGAGGGACGCCAGCTCCGCATGGCGACCGAGCCTCTCGATGTCGCCGACGTCATCCGTGCGGCCCATGGGGAGCGCTGGTCGGGGATGCCGGCGGGCGCCACGCTGGGGCACGTGCACCTCTTCGTCGGCGATCTCGACGCGGCGGCACGCTTCTATCACGAGGGGCTCGGGTTCGACAAGACGGTGTGGAGCTATCCGGGGGCGCTCTTCCTTTCCGCCGGCGGATATCACCATCACCTCGGCACCAACACCTGGGCCATCGGGGCGGCGCCTTCGGGCGAGGGCGACGCGCGCCTGCTGGAATGGGAGATCCGGGTTCCTTCGATTGCCGATGCGACGGGCGCTCTCGACAGCCTCCGCGGAGTCGGGGCTCAGGTGGAGCCCACGGACGATGGGGGGATCGCGCGCGATCCGTGGGGCACGGTGCTGAGGCTGCGGTCATCGGGTTGATCCGCGAGGAGCGCGGCGGGTAGTTGTGGCATGATTCAAACATCTGTATCATACAGTTGTTTGACGAAGGACGAGGCTGCATCCTCTGCGTCCTCTGCGTCCTCTGCGTCCTCTGCGTCCTCTGCGTCCTCTGCGTCCTCTGCGTCCTCTGCGTCCTCTGCGTCCTTTTAGGAGGCATTTTCTCGTGATCTCGAAGCGTCTCCTGCTGGGTCTGGGCCTCGCCGTCGTGGTTGGCGCCGGCGCGTACGCCTTCACCCGATCCCGCCCCGCGACGCTCACGCTTACCGGCATCGTCACGACGCATGACGTGGTCGTCTCGCCGCAGCTCTCGGGCGCGGTGAGCCGGCTCCTGGTCACCGAGGGCGACAGCGTCTCGAGCGGCCAGCTCCTCGCGGTCATCGCCCCGGAAGAGCTGGCGGCGGACCGGGCGTACTTCGCCCACAGCGCGGAGGGATACGCCTCACAGGTGCAGGAGAGCGAGGCCGCGCTCCGGTACGAGCAGCGCAAGACGAAGAACCAGATTCTCCAGTCGGCGGCGATGCTCGCCTCAACCGAAGCCGAGCGAGCGGAGGCCGTCGCGTCGCTGGAGGACGCGCGTCTTACTTTCGAGCGCCTCAAGCCGCTGGCCGCCCAGGGCGCCACCTCTCCCCAGGACCTCGACCACGCCCGCACCGCCTACGACGCCGCGAAGGCCAAGGCCGACGCCCTCGAGCGGCAGGTCGAGGCGCAGCGGGCGGCGCTGGCACTCGCCCAGGCCAATGCGGAGCAGGTCAACCAGCGCAGGAGCCAGGTCGTGAGCGTGAAGCAGCAGCGCGCAGCCGCGGAGGCCCAGACGGCCAAGGCCGACGTGCGGCTGGGGTACACCGAGGTGCATGCGCCGATCGCGGGCATCGTGGACGTGCGCGCGGTGCGTCAGGGAGAATTCGTGAATGCCGGCGAGCCGGTGCTCACGCTGATCAATCCCAACGATCTCTGGGTCCGGATCGATGTCGAGGAGAGCTACATCGACCAGGTGCGCCTCGGCGACACCGTCCAGGTGCGACTCCCTTCGGGCGCGGTGCGGACCGGGACCGTGTTCTTCCGCGGCGTGGACGCCGGCTTTGCCACCCAGCGCGACGTGAGCCGCACCAAGCGGGACATCAAGACCTTCGAGGTGCGCCTGCGGGTGGATAACCGCGACCGGCGGCTCGCGGTGGGCATGACGGCTTACGCGTTCCTTCGGGTGCGCCGATGATTGCCGCCGCCGGAACCATCGATGTCCGTGCCATCACCAAGCGGTTCGGGGACTTCACGGCGGTGGACGACATCTCGTTCACGGTGGAGGATGGCGAGATCTTCGGCCTGCTCGGCCCCAATGGCGCCGGCAAGTCCACCCTGATCCGGATGCTGACGACGCTCATCCCGCCCAGCGCCGGCACCGCGCTCGTTGGCGGCTTCGACATCGTGCGCGAGCAGGACGGCGTGCGGCGGTCGATCGGCGTAATTCCCCAGGCGATGACCACCGATCTCGAGCTGTCGGTCGAGGAGAACCTGGTCATCTTCGCCAAGCTATATGGCGTCCCGCGCGAGCGGCGCAAGCGTCTCATCCCCGAGCTACTGGCGGCGGTGGAGCTGACCCAGTGGGCCGACAAGCCGGTGAAGAATCTCTCCGGCGGCATGCGGCGCCGGGTGGAGATTGCCCGCGGCCTGGTGCACGAGCCCCGGATCTTCTTTCTCGACGAGCCGACCACCGGGCTCGACCCCGTCTCCCGCGCGGCCGTCTGGGAGATGCTCCAGCGCATCAAGACAGAGCGGAAGCTGACGGTGCTGCTCACGACTCACTACATGGACGAGGCGGACCGGCTCTGCGACCGAATCGCCATCGTGGATCACGGCAAGCTCAAGGCGCTCGATTCTCCGATGACCCTCAAGGCGAGCGTCCCGGGCAAGAACGTGCTCGACGTGAGCTTCTCCGAGGTTCCCGAGGGTTGGCCGGGGCGGTTGCAGGCGCTTCCCGGTGTCGAGAGCATCACCGGCGAAGGGCAGGTGTTCCGGATCGCGACGGCGGCAGGACCGTCCACGACGCGCGCGTTGCTCGAGGCGTCCGAGGAGGCAGGGGTCGCGCTCCAGTCGCTGTCGGTCCAGAGCACCACGCTCGACGACGTCTTCGTTCACTACACCGGCCGCCAGCTCCGCGACGCGCTGCAAGAGCCGTCGGCCGCGGACAGCATGATCATGCCGAGACGGTAGGGGTCACGATGCAGCGTACCTGGGCCATCATCGAGCGCGAGCTGCGGCGGTTCCGCCGGAGCCCGGTCCTGATCGTCGTCACGATGATCTTCCCGATCGTCCAGCTCGTCATCCTGGGGTACGCGTTCGGCGGAAAGGTGAAGCATCTGCGGGTCGGTGTGGTGGACCAGGACCGGGGCGTGCCGGCGGTCCAGCTCCGCGAGCTGTCCGCGGCCATCGGTGCGAACGCCCGGACCTTCGATGCCGTCCCGTATGACGACCAGGGCCGCGCGCTTGCCGATCTCCGCAACGGGCGCATCAACGGCGTGCTCACGATCCCGCCCGAGTTCTCCCGTCGCACGCTGACGAAGGACGACCCGCGCATCGCCCTGATCGAGGACAACACCGACAACGTCGTGGCGACGACGCTGTCGGCCACGCTCGACGGCCTGGTGTCCGCCTACAACGATCGCGCGCCGGACGCCGACCGGACGCCCGACCGGGTGACGCTCGACGTGGTCGAGATCTATCCCTACGTTCCCTACATCCAGTACCTGCTTCCCGGCACGATCGTCCTCTCCATCTTCATGATGGTCATGGTCGGGGGCGGCATCATCTACATCGACGACAAGGCGCGCGGGCTCCATGAGGGGTACCTGGTCACGCCGATCACGAAGCTCGAGCTGATCGCCGGGTTCAACCTCTCCGGCGCGATCAAGGCGGTACTGTCCGGCAGCGTTCTCGTGACCCTCGGCTCGCTGATCGCCGGCCTGCCGGACGCCTACGAGCCGCTCAAGCTGGCGCGCGTGTTTCTCGTGATCGTGGTGACCGCGCTGGCCCTGGTGAGCATGATGTTCCTCATCATGGTGCGGGTGAGCGACCCGCTGCTGCCGCGCGCCATCTTCGGTGTGCTCAATACCCTGCTCTTCTTTCCGAGCGGCGCCGTGTATCCCAGGCAGGCGTTTCCCGGCTGGCTGCGGGCGCTTTCCACCGTGAACCCGTTCACCTACGCGGTGCACGCGCTCAAGAGTCTCCTCCTCAAGGGCACCGGCCTGGGGGCGGTCTGGACCGACATCGCGTATCTCGTCCTCTTCTCGCTCGTGGCGATGACCGCGGCGACGCTCTTGTTCAGGCGGACCCTGTGAGCCGCGCCGCGGCCGGGCACCGGCCCACGCGCGCGCGGAAGCGAGCGGCCCCCCGTGACGAGGCGACCCGGGAGCGTCTCCTGCGCCAAGCACGGGCGCTCTTCTCGGAGCGGGGCTTCAAGCGCGTGGCGGTGCGGGAGATCTGCCGCGCGGCCAGGGCCAATGTCGCGGCGGTCAACTACCACTTTGGCGACAAGCTGGGGCTGTACATCGAGGTGGTGCGGGAGGCCATCGACCTCATGCGTGAGACCAGCGAGGCCACGATGCGGGCGCCCGAGGATGCGTCGGCCGAGGAGCGGATCAGGACGTACATCCGGGTCTTCGTGCGGAACATCATCGGCAAGGACCGCGACTCCTGGATCCACCGGCTCATGAACCGGGAGATGGAGGATCCGACGCCGGCGCTCGACCTGGTCGTCGAGCAGGCGATCCGGCCCCGCATGGTCTATCTCATGGGAGTGGTCGCCGAGCTCTTGGGGTGCGACCCCGAGGATGATCGCGTTCTCCGCGCCGTGTCCAGCATCCAGGGCCAGTGCCTGATCCATCTGCGTAGCCCGGTCGTGGCGCGAATGGTGTTCGGGCCGCGAGTGGATGCGGTGGACACGGAGGCGCTCGTGGACCACATCGCGGAATTCTCGCTCGCGGGCCTCCGCGCGATGGCTTCGCTTCCATGACGCCTGACGCCGTCGTCGTCGGCTCCGGTCCCAACGGCCTCGCGGCCGCCATCACCCTCGCGCGGGCCGGGCTCAAGACCGTGGTGCGCGAGGCGCAGCCGACGATCGGCGGCGGGCTCCGCTCGTCCGCGCTGACGCTGCCGGGATTCACCCACGACGTGTGCTCGGCGGTTCTTCCCCTCGCGCTCTCCTCCCCCTTCTTCCGTGGGCTCCGGCTCAAGCCGTTCGGTCTCGAGTGGATCCACTCGCCGGCCGCGCTCGCCCATCCGCTCGACAACGGCAAGGCCGTGATGCTCGAACGGTCGCTCGACGCCACAGCCGCGGGGCTCGGCGCCGGCGGGCGGGGGTGGCTCGCGCTCCACTCACGGTTCGTCGAGGCCTGGGACGAGCTCTCGCGGGACGTCCTGGCATCGCCGGCACGGATCCCGGAGCACCCGCTCCTCATGGCCCGCTTCGGCCTGCGCGCGCTGCGGACGGCGACAGGTCTCGCGCGTGGCGCCCTCAGCGGCACCGAGGCACGGGCCCTCTTCGCCGGCAACGCGGCGCACTCCTTCCTGCCCCTCGACGCGCTGGGCACGGCGGCGTTCGGATTGCTGCTCTCGGTGACGGGTCACGCCGTCGGCTGGCCGATCGTGCGCGGCGGCTCGCAGCGATTGGCCGACGCACTGGCCGGGTACTTCCGGTCGCTCGGCGGCGAGATCCAGACCGACGCGCCGGTGCACGAGCTCGCCGAGGTGCGCGGCCCGAAAGTCGTGATGCTCGACCTCACGCCGCGGCAACTGTTACGGATTGCGGGGAGGAGCCTGCCGGATGGCTACCGCCGAGCGCTCGAGCGCTATCGCTACGGCGCGGCGGCGTTCAAGATGGACTGGGCGCTCGACGGCCCCGTGCCATGGCGCGCTCCGGAATGCGCCCGAGCCGCGACGGTGCATCTCGCCGGCACGCTGGAGGATGTCGTCGCGTCGGAGGCGGCACCGCCACGCGGCGAGGTCAATGACCGGCCGTTCGTGCTCTTCGTGCAGCCGACGCTCTTCGATCCTTCACGGGCGCCGACGGGCAAGCACACGGCGTGGGCTTACTGCCACGTCCCCAACGGCTGCACCATGAACCTCACCGGCCACATCGAGCGGCAGGTGGAGCGGTTCGCTCCCGGCTTCCGCGAGCGCATCCTCGCGCGAAGCGTGCTCACGCCGGCCGACTTCGAGCGGCGCAACGCCAATCTCGTCGGTGGCGACATCAGTGGCGGCGTGATGGACCTGCGCCAGGTCTTCGCGCGGCCGGTGCCGAGCCTCAACCCGTACCGGACGCCGTTGCGGGGCGTCTACCTCTGCTCCGCCTCGACCCCGCCCGGCGGTGGAGTCCACGGGATGGGCGGCTTCCACGCCGCGAAGGCGGCGCTGGGGGAACTCTAGAAGAGACGGAAAGACGGAGGGCGGAACGGCGAAGAGGCAGGGTGGACATTTCCGTCTTTCCGTCCTTCCATCTTTCCGTCCTACTTGAAGCTCACCTTGAGAATCCGTCCCTCCGTGCCGACCAGCCATCCGGTATGGGGGCTCGCGAACGCCACCGCCCAGTAGTTGGTGACGGTGTCGAGCGCGAACCAATGAGACCCCTCGTCGGGCGTCCACGCGGCGCCCACGGGCCCGGTCGCCACGACCGTCGTGCCGTGAGGGACGTACGCCAGACCGTAGATCGATCCGGTGAACGTCGGGTGCTGGGCCAGTTGCCAGGTCTTTCCGCCGTCGGCGCTGCGGGCGACGTTGTCGGTGAACGCGTCCGTGACGGCCAGCTCGCCGCCGCCGAGAATGCCGTGGTGCGCGTCCCGGAACGCGACCGAGATGCCGCCCGAGCTCGGCGTGCCCTGCACGATCGGCGTCTCGTAGGCGTTCCAGGAATCGCCACCGTCGGTGGTGGCCAGGATGCGCGCCTTGGCGGCGCCACCGGTGGCGATCCAGGCGTTGTCGTTCCCTTGGGTGGCCACGCACGTGCCGCTCGCGGCGAAGGCGGCCTCACCCGTCTGGGCGGCCGGCAGCCGGTCGCCGATGTTCGTCCAGTGCTCGCCGTCGGAGGTGCGGATCACGGGGAAGACGCCGCTCACCGCGTCGCTCATGGTGAGCCCGCGCCGCGGGTTCCAGAAGGAGAAGCAGTCGTAGAAGGCGCTCGGCTCGTGGTTCTTGAAGTGAAGCGCCCAGGTCGCGCCACCGTCTTCCGTCTTGTAAATCCGCGACGCTGTACCCGGGCCGGACGCGAGCAGGTAGGCCAGCCTGGCGCTGAACGCCTGGACGTCGCGGAACTCCAGAGTGCCGGCGCCAGGAACCTTGGCGGACTTCCAGTGCGCGCCCCCGTCGGTGGTGATGGCATACGTGCCGCCGACGCCGCTGGCCCAGGCGATCCGGTCGTTCACGGGACTAATGGCCTGGAGCCGGTTGGTCGTGCCGCTCTGCTGGGGGGTGACGGTGACGTCGGACTGGTGCGATCCGCTGCGATCGGCGGCAAGGGCGGTCTGGGGCTCGGAGGGGTCGGAACAATTGAGCATTGCGGCGGCAAAACCGGCGGCGGCCGCGAGTGGGAACCATGGGGAACGGATCATGGCACGTCTCCGAAGAGGGGGATCGGGGGCGGACCGGGACATTATGTCCACTCCTGGCGACGGGCCGCAAGGCGAGGTGACGAGTGTCACCGCCTCGCGCGGTCCGATCTGCGTTCGTCGTCCATCGAACGATGGCGAAGTCGACGGTAGGAGGTAACGATGCTGGAGAAGCTGCCGAAGAACGTAGGGGAAGCGCTCAAGAGCGCGAGGCCGGGACTGGCCGCGCTCACATTCAATGACGAGACGCTCGGCGACGTGGACATGGAGATACTGCTGACGAGTCCGGCGTTCGCGGCCGGCGGTCCCATTCCGGTCGAGTACACCGCGGACGGGGCGGGGCTCTCACCGCCGCTCGTATGGAGCGGCGTGCCGGGCGAGATCGCGTCGCTCGTGCTGCTCGTCGAGGATGCCGACAGCCCGACGCCCGAACCGCTGGTGCACGCGATCGCATTCAACCTTCCCGGCAGCGGGAGCGGTCTCGACGCGGGCGCGCTGCCAAGCAAGGACCACGTGGCGAGCGGGGTCTCGATGGGGCGGAACTCGGTGCTCAAGGCGGAGTACATGCCGCCCGATCCGCCACCGGGGCACGGCCAGCATCGCTACGCGTTCGAGATCTTCGCGCTGGCGACGCGGCCGGCCTTCTTGTCGCCGCCGGGACGCTCGGAGATCAAGCGCACGCTCAGCGAGCACGCGGTGGCGAAAGGGGTGCTGCTCGGAACCTACGAGCGGCGGTAACTCGGCCCCGCCACGCTCAAGCGACCGCGGGCAGGGCAATCGGCTCGTCGTTCACGACGGCGGGCACCAGCCAGAAACGGGCTCCATCGAACCAGAAGATGGCCGACTGGCCGAACGCCTTCGCGAGGGCGACGGCTGCCCGCTGGTCGAGCGCGATGGCGAGGCCGGCTTCGCGGTGGCTGCCGTCGGGGGAGACGCCGTCGGCCGCCAGAAAGGGCGCGCCGGAAGACTCGACAACCGCCTTCAGCTCGTGTTCCCGACGCTCGTTCTCTTCCCGGCCGAGCATGCGGCCAGGATTGTGGGCCGTGATGACCGCCCAGGCCTCCCCGAGGCCCAGACCACGGAGGCTCGCCGCGGTCTCCGGCGAGACGCGCTGCCGGAGATCCACCCGAAGCGGCGGAGTGGAGTGAATCTCGACGATCGTATCGGGATACGTGGCCCAGCGAGGGTCCGCGTCGCTGGGCCGGTTCATCGCCTGCGTCCGCCTGCGTCGCGCTCGGCACACGAGACGCGCTGGAAGTTGAGAAGGCCCCGATCCCGGATATATTGCTCGACGCCATGACGACAGCCACGGTTCTGATCGCCGACGACGATCCTGTCACTCTTCAGATCCTCAGCGCTTCCTTGAGGCACGAGGGATACCGGGTCGTCACGGCGATGGATGCCATGCAGTGTCTCATGGCCGCTCACCGCACTGCCCCCGACGCGATCCTGCTGGATGTCCTGCTGCCCGGTGGCGGCGGCCTCGATGCCCTCAAGAAGCTCAAGGCCAACACCCAGACGCAGCTGATTCCGGTCATCTCCATCAGCTCGTCGCAGGATGAGAAACTGCCGAAGCAGGTCGTGGCGCTCGGCGCCGAGGATTTCCTGCACAAGCCGATCGACTTGGCGCGTCTGAGCGAGGTGCTGCACCGTCTGCTCGACCAATCGTCCGCTCCCTAGCCTCCGCTTCCCGATCGCCGCAGGACGGCCCGGACCCGGGCCACCAGGCGGGCCGCGTCGATCGGTTTTCTCATGTAGTCGTCCGCTCCTCGCTCCATCAATTCGATCTCGGTGGCTTCGGACGTCGCCCCGGTGAGCACGATGACCGGCAGCGCCGCGGTGGCGACGGAGCGCCGAATGCGGTCGAGCAGATCCGCCCCGCCCATGCGCGGCATTTCCAGATCGAGCGCGATAAGCTGGAAGTCCTGTGAGGTCTCCAGGCGCTCCAGCGCCGCGATGCCGTCGGCTGCCTCGGAGACTCGAAAGCCTTGCTTCTCGAGGACACCGCGCGCGATGGTCCGGGTGACCGGATCGTCGTCCACCACCAGCACGTGCGCCACACCGGTATCGACGGGTGCGGGTGCGTCCTCGCCCTGCCCCACCACGCGCTCCACCTCCTCGAGCGTCGTCTCGCCATTGCGCACCCGCTCGAGCGCCAGGTCGCGCAACGTTCGCATGCCGTTCGTCACCGCCGCGCTCTGCACCTCCGACAGTGGGGCCCGCGCATTGATCTTGAGCTCCAGCCAGTGTCCGGACGTCATCACTTCCATGATCGGCGCCCGACCGCGATACCCGGTCTTGCCGCAGGCCGGGCACCCGACGGCTCGCATGATCGGGCGGACGCCGTAGCGCTCGACCAAGTGCTGCTCCGAGTCGGTAAGTGCGCCTTCGATCTTCACCGCGCACTCGCCGCAGACGCGCCGCAGCAGTCGTTGCGCCAGGGCGCCCCGAAGGGTCGCGGCGATCTTGGCGGGATCGAGCCCGAGATCGGTCAGCCGCCCGATGGCGCCCACGGCGTCGTTGGCGTGGACGGTCGCCAGCACCAGGTGACCCGTGAGCGCGGCCTGCACCGCCACCTCCGCGGTCTCGAGGTCGCGAATCTCACCGATGAAGATGACGTTGGGATCCTGCCGGAGAATGGACCGCAGCGCCGAGGCGAATGTCACGCCGCGCTTCGGCTCCACCTGGATCTGGGTCATCCCCGGCAGCTCGTACTCCACCGGATCCTCGACCGTCATGACGTTCACCTCCCCCGTGGCGACCTCGCGGAGGGCGGCGTACAGCGTGGTGGTCTTTCCCGAGCCGGTCGGGCCGGTGACGACCACGATCCCGTCCCGATGGAGCAGGAGACGCCGGAAGCGCGCGAGCTCGGGTGCGGGAACGGCGAGGTCCTCGAGCTTCCGGCTGCTCACCGGGTCGAGCAGGCGGATGACGGCCTTCTCCGCGTCTCGCGTAGGGACGGTGGACAGGCGCAGGTCCACCGTGCGTCCGGCGGCGCGGACCCTCGTCCGCCCATCCTGGGGGCGCAACCGGTCGGCAATATCCATCTTGCCCATCACCTTGATCCTCGACACCACGCGATTGAGCGCCGGCATCGGAATCTTCATGTAGGGACGAAGGATCCCATCGATCCTGAATCGCACGAGGCCGCCGTCCCGGCCCGGCTCGAGGTGGATGTCGCTGGCCCCTTCGCGTACGGCGTCGGTGATGATCATCGCGGTCATCTTCACGATCGGGGCGCTTTCGACCTCCTGGGTCGCCACCTTTTCGGGCCCCTCGTCATCCACGACATGAAGGTCCGCGGCCATCTCGGCGCCGACTCGATCGAGCAGACGCTCGACCGCGCGGTCGGGGGCGTAATGGGTATCGATGGCCTGCTGGATGGCCTGCGGCGACGCCACCTCGAACACCGGTGTACGGCCCGCGGCGAAGCCGACCTCGTGTTCCCCCTCGAGGTCGGTTGGATTCCAGGATGCGACGACGAGATGGCGATCGGTCTCGCGGAGCGGGAACAACAGGTGGCGGCGGGCGAGCGACTCCGGCACGAATGCCTGGGTCCGTGCCTCGGCGTCATCGAGCCGCGCCACCTTGAGATGAAAGTGCGTGGCCACGCGAAGCACCAGCTCGTCCGACGTGATGCCGCAGGCGCGCGCGACCTCTTCCCATGCGTCGCCGGGTGCCGTGTCCAACGCCAAGGAAAGCTCCGAAGCCCCCGGGCACTCGAGCCGCGTCGCCAGGTCGGTGAGCCAGTGGTACGGTCCCGGTGCGGCGGTCATCTACGCCTCCGAGCCCCGATAGGACCGCAGATCGGCGTAGACCGCGTCTGCGGCGTCGCGCACCTGGTCGCCCAGCGACTGCCGGTCCCCGAGCGCGTCGGTACGTCCGGCTTCCTCGATGCGCGCGAGCAGGGCGGCCAGGGACGCGGCCCCGATGGCTCCGGCGCTGGACTTGAGCGCGTGGGCCGCTCGGGAAACCTCCATCGCGGAGCCGGTCGTGAGACATTCGCGGAGGGCGGTGACGCGCTCAGGGGCGCTCGCGAGAAACGTGTCGAGAATGCCATCGAGCGCCTCCTCCACCCCCGCGTCGCGGAGCTGGCCGCGCAGGGTCTCGATGTTCACCGGCGTCGGGGCATCGGTGCCGCCCGCCGAGGGGGCCGGCTCCTCTTGAGACTCCCAGCCCTCGATCGCGGCGAAGAGCTCGCGCGCCTTGAAGGGCTTCGTGAGGTACCCGTTCATGCCAAGGGCGAGGCAGCGTTCCCGCTCGCCGCTCAGGGCGTGAGCGGTGAGCGCGAGGATCCGGAGTCCCGCTCCTCCCGGCAGGGCACGGATGGCGGCGGTGGCCTCGAAGCCGTCCATCTCGGGCATCTGAATATCCATCAGGACCAGATCGTGCTCGGCACGTTGAGTCACCGCCACCGCTTCACGGCCGTTGGCAGCGGTGTCCACCTGGTGCCCGCGCTTGCGCAGCATCGTCGCCGCGACTTCCTGGTTCACCGGATTGTCCTCCGCGAGCAGAATGCGAAGCGGCCGACGAAGCTCCCTGAGCGTCTCATGCCTGCTCTCCTGGCCCGGGCCGGCGAAGCTACCGGCCCCACCGATGATGGCGCCGACCGCCTCGACGAGATCATGGCGGGAGACCGGCTTGGTGAGGGACCCGTTCACACCGAGCTCGCGGCAGCGTGCCCCGTCAGCCAGCTCTCCCGCCGGGATAAGCACGAGGAGCGGGGTCTGGGCGAGCGAGGAATCGGCGCGGATGTCGGAAACGAGGTCGAAGCCGCTTCGCCCGGGCAGCCGGGCGTCGATGATGGCGATGGCCGCGGGATGTCCGGCGTCGCGCATGTTTCGCAGGGCGGCGAGTGCCGACCGCGCATCCACCGCATCCTCGACCCGCGCGCCCTCGGCCGCGAGCAGCCCACGGAAGACGCGGCGATTCGTCTCATTGGCGTCGACGACCAGCAGCGATCGCCCCGCCAGAACAGTCTCGGGGGAAGACTGGGCCGCGGGGGACTCGGGCTCGGATGGTAGCGGGAGGGTGAAGACGAACTCGGTGCCGCGACCGGGCTCGCTCGTGACCGTGATGCCTTTCCCTCCCATCAGCCGAACCAGTTGTTGCGCGATCGCCAGCCCGAGGCCAGTGCCGCCATAGCGCCGGCTCGTCGACCCGTCCACCTGGGTAAACTCGGCAAAGAGGTGCTCCAGCCGATCGGGAGGGATCCCGATGCCGGTGTCGCGTACCGAGAAGCGTATGCCGGTTCGGCCGTCCTCCATCGGCGCCGACCGCACGCCGACGACGACTTCGCCGCTCTCGGTAAACTTGATCGCGTTGCCGATCAGGTTGGTCAGGATCTGGCGCAACCGGGTCGGATCACCGCGCACCGCGGTGGGCCGATCGACCGCGACGTCGGGGATCACCTCGATCTGCTTTCCCCGAAGCCGGGTGGCCAGAAGGCTCGCCGTGGACCGCACGAGCGCCTCGAGGTCGAAGGCGATCGCTTCGATCTCGAGATGATCGCCGTGAATCTTCGAGAAATCGAGGATGTCGTCCAGCACCGCCAGCAGCTGCTCGGCGGAGGAGTGCACCAGCTCGAGCGAGTGTCGCTGCTCGGTCGTGAGATCGGTTTCGAGCACGATCTGGGTCATGCCGAGAACGGCGTTCATCGGCGTGCGGATCTCGTGACTCATGTTGGCGAGGAACATGGTGCGGGCTTCGGCGGTGCGCTCCGCCAGCTCCCGCGCCTCTCGCATGGCCTCTTCCGCGCGCTTCCGCTCGGTGATGTCGAGCAGGAACGCCACGCCGCGATAACCCGGCTCGCACAGTGGACCCACCCCGACGAGCGCGGCCACGCGGGATCCATCCTTGCGAGTCAGCTCCTGCTCCCGGAGGCGGGAGTCGTCGCCCGCCAGAAGCGCCTCGAGAGGCATCGGGCCTCCATGCTCGGAGGGCCACACCGCACTCCACGTGATCCGCCCGGCCGCCAGATCCTTCCGAGTGTAGCCAAGTAGGCGCAGCAGCTCGTCATTGGCCCCGTGTATGCCGCCCCGGGTGTCCCAGAAGCAAATGCCGACGATATTCGACTCCGCCACATGCCGGAATCGCGCTTCGCTCTCCCGTAGCGCCCGCTCGGCCTCTTTCCTCGTGCTGATATCCATCACGACCGACATCGCACCCTCGACGTGTCCTGCCGCGTCTCGCAGCGGGGCGGTGAAGAGACTGATGTCGACCATGGAGCCATCGCGCCTTTGGCCCGGCACTTCCAATCCGGTGACGACTTCCCCTTGCATGAGACGGTCATGCAGCGCCGCGAAGCCGGCGCGCTGCTCGGGCGGTACGGTGGGAAGCGGCAGTCCCAGCACCTCCGACGCCTTCCAGCCGAAGAGGCGTTCGGCCGCCGAATTCCAGCTCTGGACCCGCCCCTCCCGGTCGAGCTTGCAGATCATGAGCGGCGAGGCCTCGATCAGCGCGTGAAAGGCCTCGTTGGCCGTGCGAAGGGCTTCCTGCGCCTGCTTCTCGGCCGTGACGTCCTCATACAGCGCCACCACGCCACCGGACGAAGTCTCCCTGACCGCGGCTGCCGACAGGCGCACGAGAATCGCCCGGCCGTCCTTGGCCCGGCGCTCGACATCTCCATGGAGGGCTTCGCCCCCTCTCACGCGCCGCTCCAGCTCGGCCCCTTCGGCCCGCGCGGTCTCCGGAATGATCAGGTCATCGAGCTGCCGGCCCACCGCTTCCGCGGAGGAATACCCGAACAGCGCCTCGAACTGCGGATTCACGCTCCGAATCCGCTGGTCGTCGTCGAGAACCGCGATCGCGATCGGCGTGCTCCGCAGCAGACCCGCCAGGAACGCGCCTTCCCGCGCCTTCGCCTCCTCGCTGATCGACAACAGGATCGCCGTGCGCAGGTGCTCGGTCAGCGCCCTGTTGGATCGGCGATGGATGACCGTCACGGCCACGATGAACAAGAAGACGAGCGCGGCGGTCACCAGGTGAATCCGGTCCACTCCCGACACCAGCAATCCGATCAGCACCGGTGCGTAGACCGTGATGAGGAATCGGAAGAAGCTGGGCGGGTCGGCCCCGAGGGTGTTCAGCGCGCTGGCGACTATGCCGGCGAACGCGACCAGGAGGATGGCCGTGTTCTGAATCGGCATGACCGGCAGGAGGGCGCCGGCACCTCCTCCCCAGGCCAGGCCCTGGAGCAGCACGAGATTTCGCGCGCTGGCCACGGTCTCGCGATCATCGCGGCCGGGATCCCCCGCCTTCCGCATGGACACCGCTCTCGCGACCGTGGCCAGGAAGACGGCAGCCATCCACCACTCGAGCCGCCGTTCGGTCTCGGGGGCCCAGACCAGCACGGCGACCAGCGCCATCAACACGGTGTGCCCGGCGAGGACCAGCATGCTGTCGCTGAAGAGCCGAGCCCGGAAAAAGCGGGCACGGTCCTTCCGGACGCGAGACTCCAGGTCACGATCGGTCACGGTATCAGCCATCGGAGGACTCAGTGGGGTCGGCGGGCCGTTCCGCCGGACGGAAAGGTAACAGGCTAAGTCACTGCGACCCCTACGGAGGCTCGCCGCCCCGTCCGCGCCGTCCCTGGCTGGACAGCCCGCCTCCGATCCCCGGACTCTGCGTCGATCGCGCCCTCTCGTGCATCATATCCCGGGTGCCTCTTGATGCCTCGCGGGGGCGTCATTACAATATCGCCGTCCGCATAACCATAACCTCCGTACGCGTATGTCATTGCTCGCCGTTGACGGTGTTTCCAAGCGCTTTGGCGGTATCGCCGCCGTAGATCGGATCTCCTTCCAGGTGGACCGCGGGCAGGTCGTTGGTTTCCTCGGCCCGAACGCCGCGGGGAAGTCCACCACCATGCGCATGATCACCCAGTTCATCGAGCCCGACGCCGGCTCCATCCGGCTCGACGGCATTCCGCTCGTCGAGGCCGGACGCGACGCCAAACGGCGGATCGGGTACCTCCCCGAAAACAATCCGCTCTACGTCGAGATGCTGGTCTCGGAGTACCTCGACTTCGTGGGCCGGCTGCGCGAGATCCCGCCGCCGTCGCGCCAGATCGCGATCGACGAGGCCGTCGCGGCCACCGGGCTCGAGCCCGTCTTCCACCGCCCGATCGGCGAGCTCTCCAAGGGGTTCCGCCAGCGGGTCGGCCTCGCGGCGGCCATCCTGCACCGGCCCGATCTCCTCATTCTCGACGAGCCTACCGAGGGGCTCGATCCCAACCAGCGGGTCGAGATCCGACGCCTCATCGGAGAGCTCGGACGCGAGCGGACGGTCGTCCTCTCGACCCACGTGCTGCCCGAGGTGCAGTTCACCTGCTCCCGGCTGCTCATCATCAATCGCGGGCGCATCGTGGCCGATGGACCGGTGGACGAGCTCATCGACCGCGCCAGGGGCGCGGCACGCATCGCGGTCGAGGCCACGGGAAATGGGGTGGCCGAGCGACTGGCCTCGCTTTCCGGCGTGGCGGCGGTTGAGGCTGGGGCACCGTCCGATGGCCGGACGCGGGTCGTCGTGACCGCCGCTTTGGGCGACGATCTCCGGCCGAAGATTTTCGATCTGGCCAAGGCCGAGCACTGGACGCTCTTCGAGCTCCATCAGGAGGCCGGCAGTCTCGAGGACCTCTTCCGGGAGCTGACGATTCAGCAGGAGGATTGAGTGATACGCATCTGGACCGTGGCACGGCGCGAGCTGAAGGCCCTCTTCGACCTGCCGACCGGCTACGTACTGCTCGTCGCCTTCCTCGCGATCAACGCCTTTCTCTTCTTCCGCTCGGCGTATCTCTCCCAGGTGGCGAGCCTCCGGCCGATGCTCGACGTGCTGCCGTGGGAGTTCCTCTTCTTCGTGCCGGCGGTCACGATGCGGTCGCTCGCGGAGGATCTTCGGGGGGGCCAGCTCGAGGTCGTGCTTGCGCAGCCGCTGAGCGAACACGAGCTGTTGCTCGGCAAGTATCTGTCGTCGGTGCTCTTCCTCTGGATCGGGCTCGCGCTGACCGTCACCATTCCGATCGGGCTCTCGTTCGGGGCGGCGATGCCGTGGTCCACCGTGGCGGCGCAATACGTGGGCGCCGGCCTCCTCGCCGCCGGATTCGCCGGGATCGGCACCTGGGCCTCGAGCCTCAGCCGGAGCCAGATCACGGCATTCATCCTCGCGGCGGTGCTGATGTTCCTCCTGATCCTGGTGGGGCTCGACCCGCTGCTCGTGGGACTCCCACCGGGACTCGCCACGGTCGCCGCACGGATCGGTGTGCTCGCGCATTTCGACAGCATCGGCCGCGGGGTTATCGACCTGCGCGACGTGATCTACTTCCTCTCGCTGGCCGGAATCTTTCTCGCGCTGGCCTACGGCGCTCTATTGGGCCGGAAGCTCGCGCCCGCGGGCGGCGCGCTCCGTCGGCTGCGCCTCGGCGTTGGCCTGCTCGCCGCATCGCTCGTGGTGGTGAACCTCCTCGGGGGATACATCGGCGGGCGGCTCGACCTCTCGCCCGGACAGGCCTACACACTCTCTCCCGGCACGCGCCGTGTCCTCGGCAACCTCGACGACCTGGTCACGATCAAGCTCTTCGCCTCGGCCGAGCTGCCGACCGAGGTGGCGCTCATGAAGCGCGATGTCGACGATCTCCTGCGCGACCTCCGCGCCGCGGGGAACAACCGCGTCAGGATCGTCGAGCGCGATCCGTCGAGCGATGACGCGGCGCGGCAGGACGCCCAGTCGCTCGGGATCCAGCCGGTGCAGTTCAACGTGATCGGGCAATCCGAGCTCCAGGTGAAGCAAGGCTACCTGGGCTTGGCGATTCAGCACGGCTCCAAGACCGAGACGGTGCCGTTCGTGCAACGCACCGACGACCTCGAGTACCGGATCGTCTCGACGATCCGGAACATCACCCGCGCCCGCAAGCCTGCCATCGGGCTGGTGGCGGAGCCACCGCGTGAGCCCGGGGCCGGCTACCAGGAACTGCAGGAGCAGCTCGGGAAGTCGTACGATGTCCGGCCGCTGACGTTGTCCGATTCGACTCAGCCCGATTCCAGCGTCGTGGCACTCGTGCTGGCAGGCGCGCCCGATTCGGTGCCCGCCGCCCAGCTCGCGCGGCTCGAAGCGTACGTGGACCGCGGCGGCAGCATTCTCGTCCTCGCCGGAGGCATGAAGATTTCCCCGGAGGCGCCGGCGGCTCAACCTCGTCCGCTACCGTGGAACTCGCTGCTCCAGCGGTACGGCGTCTCGGTGCGCGGCGACATGACGTACGATCTCCTGGCCAACGAGGCGATCCCGGTCCCGACCGACTTCGGGCGCGTGCTGCAGATGTATCCCTTCTTCATCCGGGCGGAGAGCACCCGGCGCTCGACGGTGAACCAGGACCTCGGCGCGGCCGTCCTCACGTGGGCGAGCACGATCGACACGACGAAGGCGGCCCATGGCACGGTCACGCCGCTCCTCCTCACCAGCTCGGGGGCCGGGACCTTGACCGGCGCCACGTCGATCGATCCTCAGCGCGACTTCCCGCGGACCGGCCTCGGACGCCGGCTCGTCGCGGCGGTCGTGGCGCCCAGGGACAGCACCAGGGGGCGCGCGGTCGTCATCGGAAGCACCGATTTCGCCACCGATCGCTTCGTGAAGGGCGCCCCGGAGAACCTCGCGCTCGCGCTCAACGCGGTCGACTGGCTCGCCCAGGACGAAGAGCTCATCGCGATCCGCTCGAAGGACCGGCGGCCCACGCCCCTCGTCTTCAAGACGGCCGCGGAGCGGGAGCTGGCCAAGTACGCCAACCTGATCGGGCTGCCCGTGCTCGTGGCACTGGCCGGTCTCGCCCATCTCATCCGCCGGCGCCGGCGTACTCGCGACCCCTATCGGCCACTCGTTCCTGCCGGGGAGGTCGCCTCGTGAGCGCGAAGCAGTTGCTGCGTCTCGCCGTCCTCCTCTCGGTTCTGCTGCTCGTCTGGGGCGCGGCGGCATTGGCGCGCCGCCGCGAGCTGGTTCCGGCGACACGCGATGCCTTCCGGCTGCCACCCATCACGCGCTCGACTGCGGATACGGTGGTGCTGGCGCGCGGCGCCGACACGACCGTTCTCGCGAAGAAGGACACGAGCGCGTGGACGGTCGACGGCCATCCCGCGAGCCAGCGGGCCGTGGGCGAGTTTTTCGACGAGCTGGGAGACAGCACCCGTGAAAGCGAGCTGGTGGCGGAGCGTCGAGCGTCGCATGCCGGACTGGGCGTGGACAGCGCCGGCGGCACACGGGTCCGCATTCGGGGTGGCGGCCGCACGCTGGCCGATCTCGTCGCGGGACACCAGTCGCCCGACTTTTCGGGCGGCTACCTTCGTCGAGCCGACCAGGAGACCACCTACCTGGTCCACGGTCGCCTGGTCGACCTGCTGAAGCGCCGGACAGACGACTGGCGCGAGCACGCCATCGCCGCCGTGGCCGCTGACAGCGTCGCGACAATCGAGGTCACGCGGGAAAAGCGGAGCTTCGCGCTCCGCCGTGAGGGTGGCGGGTTCGTTCTGGCCCCTGGCGGCCCGGCCGACTCGGCTGCCGCCGCGAGCCTCCTGGCGGCCTACCGCACCGTGGAGGCAAGCGGATTCGCGTCGCCCGCGCAGGCGGATTCGGCGCGTTTCACGCCGCCTGACCGGCGGACCCGGCTCCTCCGGAAGGATGGCACGCCGCTCCTCACGCTGCTCTTCGACTCGACCGCATCGGGGTTCTGGATCAGGCCGGACACCGGAAAGACCATCTACAGAATCGAGCACTTCGCGGCCGACCAGCTCGCACCGGCGGACAGTTCCCTGCGGGCACGGGCTCGTGGGGGCAAGGGTAAGTAGCGCGTCATCAGCCTGTCTGGCGCTCCGGGCAGGTCCGGGTGCCGCGGAGCCGCATTACGACAGCGCGGCGCGCTGGCCAGGCAGCGCAAGCCCGGCGTCGCTGAGTCGGGAGCGGACGCGAGATCAGCGGCGCGCCTGTTGCCAACCCAGGACGTCGGGTGCGGGCGCTCGACGTCACGGACAGGTAGCGGCGATTCCCCCGGCGTACCCTTCGCGCATATCCTTGAGGGGTACTCTGGAGGTGTCGGAACCACATGCTCTACCCGACAAGCGCCCGCTTCGCCACCGTGTCGGTCCCCGGCCTGACGGCCGAGTATGCCCGGCTCCCGCCGGGCACGGGACCATCGATCACCGCCGGTCATGCGATCGGCGTCGCCATTACCCCTCAACGCCGTGCGACCTGGTGCGTGGGCTCCTGCGTGAAGCGCAGCGAGCGCAGATGTGGCCCGCTCGCGCCCGGCACCGTGTTCGTCGCGCCCGCCGAAGGCCTCGACTGGAGCGAGTGGACCGACGTCTCCGAGTCGGTCGAAATGTGGCTCGACGCCGATCTCCTCAGCGAGACCTCGATGCTCGCCGGTGGCCCCTCGCGGGTGAAGTTCGAGTATCACGAGGTGCGGAGCGATCCGGTGATCGTGAACGTCGCCTCGATGGTGCGCCAGCTCCTTCTCTCGGGAGCCCCCTCGGCGACCCGCCTCGAGCCGACGGCGGCCTTCCTCGCAGAGCACGTCCTCGAGCGGTATCACGGATTGCGTCTTCCGCGCTCGGGACCCATCCGCAGGCTCGACCGCTCCGTGCTGGCTCGAGTCGCCGAGTACATCGATGCGCACCTGCAACGCCCGGTGACCCTCCTCGAGCTCGCGCGACTCGCCGGCCGCAGCCCGCATCACTTCGCCAAGGCCTTCAAGGCCTCGACCGGCTCGGCGCCGCACGCCTATCTCGCCGCGCGGCGCATGGAGCGGGCGCTGGTGCTGTTGCAGCAGACACAGAATCCAGTGAAGGAGATCGCCCGGCTCGTGGGGTTCGAGAGTCTGACGCATTTTCGCAGCAGATTCCGGCGGGCGTGGGGAGAGACCACCGGAGCGTACCGGACGGTGGGACGCCCGCGCCGCGCGGCATGACAAGAACGGGCTCTGTTTTCGCCCGCCCGGTCGCGTGATCTTCCGACTCGAGACTGGACCCGGGACTGGAAGAACAGAGCTACGGAATGAGCGAAGACGACCTCAACCGCCGATCGTTCCTGAGCATCATGATCGCCGGCGGCATGCCAATAGCCCTCGGCGCCCCGGCCCACCTGGGTGGCGCCGCAGCCAGCACCGCGCCCGACGACGTGGGCGCGTCCCCCGTTGCATTCGTCGGACCCGGCCCCGTTCCAGTCCCCCTCCAGATCAATGGCGTCGAGCACACGCTCGAGCTCGAGCCGCGCGTGACGCTGCTCGACGCGCTCCGCGAGCACCTGGGACTCACGGGCACGAAGAAAGGATGCAATCACGGTGAGTGTGGCGCCTGCACCGTGCACCTCGACGGCCGCCGGGTGAACGCCTGCCTGACGCTCGCGATTGCCGCGGCCGGCAGGAAGGTCACTACCGTGGAGGGCGTGGGCGATCCGGACCACCTCCATCCCATGCAGCAGGCCTTCATCGACAACGATGCCTTCCAATGCGGCTTCTGCACGCCTGGCCAGATCATGTCGGCGGTCGCTTGCGTGAAGGAGGGGCACGCCGACTCGCCGGAGAAGATCCGGGAATGGATGAGCGGCAACATCTGTCGCTGCAGCGCCTATCCGCAGATCGTCGCGGCGATCCGGCAGGCGGCGGACGCGCGAGGCTGACCGATGCACGACTTTCGCTACGCGAAGCCCGCCAATCTCGCCTCCGCGCTCGCCGCGGCTCGGGATCCGGCAACGCGTTTCCTTGCCGGCGGCACGGAGCTGCTCAACTGGATGCGCGACGGGATCGACTCGCCCACCCAAGTCCTCGACATCACCGGTCTTCCGTTGGGCCTCGTCGAGGCGACCCCGCAGGGACTGCGCATCGGCGCGCTGGCGCACATGAGCGATGTCGGCGCGCACCCCGCGGTGCGTCAGGACTTTCCGGTCCTCGCCCAATCGCTCGAGCTCGCGGCCTCGCCCCAGATCCGCAATCTCGGCACGATCGGTGGGAACCTGCTGCAGCGGACCCGCTGCCCCTACTTCCGGTCGGAGACCCCGGTGCCTTGCAACAAGCGGACGGCCGGGACCGGATGCGCGGCCCGCCACGGCCAGAATCGCGTGCACGCGATCTTCGGCTGGAGCGAAGCCTGCGTGGCCACTCATCCATCGGATCTCGCGGTCGCCCTGGCTGTACTCGACGCAGTGGTTCACGTCGTGGGCGCGACTGGTGAGCGCGCCATCCCAGCCACGGCCTTTTACCGTCTCCCCGACAACGAGCCGCAGCGGGACACGGTGCTGAATCATGGGGAGCTGATCGTCGGCGTCGAAGTGCCCGCCGCGCGGTCCGCCGCGCGGTCGTTCTATCTCAAGGTGCGGGAGCGGACCTCCTACGAGTTCGCCATGATCTCGGCCGCGGTCACGCTCGAGCTGGACGAGGCTGGGCGCTCCATTCGCGGCACCCGCATCGCGCTCGGAGGAGTGGCCCACAAACCGTGGCGCCTGTCCGAGGCAGAACGGTCACTCCGTGGAGTATCGTACGAGCGCGAGGCAATGGCGAAGGTCGTCGACGGTGCTTTTGCCGACGCGCGTCCCCTGGAGCAGAATGCGTTCAAGACCGGACTGGCGAAGCGTGCAGTCGTGCGCGCCCTGGAGCATGCGGGGGGCCTGGCATGAGCGGGCCGGTCGGTACGCCGTTCAGCCGTCCCGACGGCCCGCTCAAGGTCACGGGGAGAGCCCGGTACGCCGCGGACACGCCGATCCCTGGTGTGGTGCACGCCGTGCTGGTGCCGGCGACGATCCCGAACGGGGGGACTACGCGGATCGATTCCCGGGCCGCCTCGGAGGCGCCCGGCGTACTGGCCGTACTTACTCACCGCGACATGCCCCGGCTGGGAAAGGCGCCCTCCCCACCAGGCCCGGCCTACTATCCCATGCAGGACGACGAGGTGCAATACGAAGGTCAGCCGGTTGCGATCGTGGTCGCCACGGAGCTGGAGCAGGCGGAGCACGCCGCGCGACTGGTGTCGGTGCATTACGACCAGCAGCCCCATCTGCTGTTCGGGCAGGCGAAAGTCGAGGAGGCGGGTCACGGCTGGCTTGCTCCCCTCGACCTGCGGCGCGGCGATGTGGACGCGGGCCTGGCCGCGGCGGAAGTGAAGCTGGAGCAGACGTACACGATGCCCACCCGCCACCACAATCCGATGGAGCCGTCCGCGACGATCGCAATGTGGGACGGCGACCAGCTCACCATGCACGATGCGACCCAATGGACGTTCGCCGTGCGGAACACCGTCGCCGCTGCTTTCGGGATCAAGCCGGAGCAGATCCGGGTGTTGTGTCCCTTCACCGGAGGGGGATTCGGCTCCAAGGGGTTCGTGTGGCCGCACCAATTGCTGGCAGTTGCCGCGGCGCGCCACGTCCGGCGGCCGGTCAAGCTCGTGCTCCGTCGCTCCGACATGTACACCGCGCACGGTTACCAGCCAGCCCAGCGCCAGACGATCACGCTCGGTGCCACTCGCGACGGCCGGCTGACCGTGATCCGTCATCACGCGGTCGCCGAAACCTCACTCGCGGGCAATTACATCGATCTCGCGGTCCTGGCAGGCAGGGGCATGTACGAGGTACCGGCCTTCGACACCACCACCCGGGTCGAGCGAATCCATGTGATCACTCCAACGGCCATGCGCCCGCCACAGGAAGGCCCCGGAATGATTGCGCTCGAGACGGCGATGGACGAGCTGGCATATCAGGTGAACCTGGACCCGCTCGAGCTGCGGCTCCGCAATTACGCCGAGGTCGACCCGGTGGACGGGCGACCCTACTCGTCCAAGAAGTTGCGGGAGTGTTACCTCGAGGGCGCCAAGCGATTCGGATGGTCCAAGCGGCCCATGGCTCCAGGCTCGCTCCGGGAGGGACGGCTGCTGATCGGTTGGGGGATGGCGAGCGCGCTCATGGACACCTTTCGATTCGCGTCGTCCGCCCGGGTGCGGATACACAGCGATGGGCAGGTGATCGTGGAGTGCGGTGTCCAGGAGATCGGAACCGGCAACTACGCCGTGCTGGCGCAGATCGCGGCCGAGGAGCTCGGCGCCGACCCGAGCCGCGTCACGGTACGTCTGGGCGATACGACGTTGCCGGAGGCCGGTCCCACAACGGGCTCCTCGACCACGCTGTCCGCGGGTTCGGCCGTGGCGGATGCAGCCCGGAAACTCCGTAGCCGGCTGGCGGAGCTCCCGCGCGGGCGTGGCGCCGCTCCCGACGATCATCCCGCAGCCATGCGGCAGGCGGGAATGGCGGAAGCCGTGGCTGATGGAAGCTGGACACCGGGATTCGATCCCGCCGGGGGTCCGAGCGCGGCCGGGGCCCCGTTCGACGCGGGGGGCGGCACGAGTGGCTTTGCCATGCACGGCTATGGCGCGGTGTTCGTCGAGGTGGTGGTGGACCCCGAGCTGGGTCTGGTGCGCATGCGGCGGTGCGTCGGCGGATACAGCGCGGGCCGCATCATCAATCCCAAGACCGCCCGGAGTCAAATGACCGGCGGAATCATCTGGGGATATGGCCAGGCGGTCCTGGAGGAGTCGAGCATGGACCCTACGCTGGGCCGCTATCTCTCGAAGAATCTCGCGGGCGTCATGCTACCCGTGAACGCCGATATCCCGGACATCGACGCGTTCTTCGTGGACGAGTACGATCCCCACGCCAGCCTCATCGGCGCGCGAGGGATCGGTGAGCTGGGCGCCGTAGGCATCGCGCCCGCCATCGTCAACGCCGTCTATCACGCCACGGGGAAGCGGGTGCGCGACCTGCCGATCAGGATCGACCGGCTCCTCGAAGAAAGCTGAGTCTCCCCATGCGCATCGCCATTCTTGGATCGGGCAACATGGGAACCGCGCTCGGCCCGTTGTTCGCCGCGGCGGGACATGGGGTGACGTTCAGCTATTCCCGCGACCCGGCCAAGCTCGACAGGCTGGCCCGCCAGAATGGTCCCAAGGCCCGTGCCGCATCACCCCGGGATGCGGTTCGTGACGCGGACGTGGTCCTCCTTGCCGTTCACTGGCAGCGGATTCCCCACGTGCTGCGCGCGGCCGGCAGCTTGCGCGGCAAGGTGGTGATCGATCTCACCAATCCGATGAACCGGGCGGACGAGGCGCTCGCCGTGGGCCACCGCGTGTCGGGCGGCGAGCTGGTGGCCCGCCGCGCGCGCGGCGCCCGGGTCGTCAAGGCGTTCAACACGGTCCCGTCGGAGCTCCTCCGCGCCGGTCCGGATGCGTTGCCGGAGCAGCCGGCGGTCTGCTATTGCGGCGATGACGCCGGAGCGAAACGCGTCGTAGCACGCCTCATTCGGCAGATCGGATTCGAGCCGGTGGATTGCGGCGCCCTGGAGACGGCACGCTATCTCGAGCCGCTCGCGATGCTGGTCGTGGAGCTCGCGTACAATCAGGGCCGGCGGCCGCAAGTCGGTCTCAAGATCCTGCGCCCCCACCGCAAGCGTGCCGCGAAGCGGCGCTGAGCGCCCGCCGGTCGCGCTCGTCAGCGGAGCGAATCGAGGAATCGGTCTCGAGCGGCGCATGCGAGTGCGACAGACGGGACCACCGTGCTCCCCTGTCAGCTCGATGTGACCGATCCGGCTGGCTTCGAGCACGCCCGCGCGAGCGTGTTGTGGGCGGCAACGCCGCCGGACGACGGACCCACGGGCGGATTTTTTCGCGACGGCCGGCGGCTCGGGTGGTGAGAAATCGGGAGCACGAATGTGTGGGCCGAGAGAGCGCGCAGCGAGCCGCGGTCACTCCTGCCGGGCACGCCGGGTAAACAGGGCGATGGGGAGACCGATCAGAAACATGTGGACCGCGATGCTGAGCGTGATCCAGAGCGTGTTCTTCGACCCTCCGCCTCCTGCCGCGGAGAGCGGCACCACGATCTTGTTCATGATGAGGTAGAGCAGAAGACCGTACGCGATTCCGCATGCCACCGCACGTTGGCGGAGCAGGGGCCAACGACCCGCGACGAGGTAATACGTGACCGACATCGACAGCGCGATGAAGTAGTGAAGCGCGAGTCCCAGGGCCGCCGTCCTGCCTCCTCCATCGAAACTGGCCTTGCCCAGCAGCCCGGCCGCGACCGATTGCAGGATCCGCTGCACCGGCACGCTCGCCTTCAGCCCCCAGAAGACGCAGGCATAGGTGATGTCGAGAGTCCCGGCGACGAGTCCGCCGGCCACGACGAATATCAAGGGATTGGATCGACGAATCGGTATCAACGACGTAGTCACTGGTCCCCTCCTTTGCCCACACTATGACGTCTCGATCATCGAGGCCGGTACAATAGGCCGGCAAAAGGACCACCAGTAGAGCCAATTTCGAGCGATTCAGGCAGGCCAATTCCCCGGAAGCGCCGTAGATTGACCGCATGGAAATCCACGTCAGCCTGGTGGGTCGCAAGGATCTGAGTGGGGAGATCTATCGGCAGCTGCGGCTGGCCATCCTGGAGGGTCGGCTCCAGCCCGGCGATCCCCTCCCTCCGAGCCGGCATCTGGCCGGAAGCCTGAGCGTCTCGCGCACTACCGTCACCATCGCCTACGATCGGCTCTCGGGCGAGGGGTTCGTGCGCTCGCGGGTCGGCGCAGGCACGTTCGTGAGCGAGCGCGCCGCGCGGGTGCCGAACGACGGAAAGCGGCGCCGTATCGAGGGTGTGCTCAGACCCCGGCCGATCTGGGATTCGATTCCCCTCCCTTCCGCCTTCGCCCGTCCAGTGCGGTTCGACTTCCGGACCGGCCTCCCCGACGCGTCACTCTTCCCGCACAAGGCATGGCGCCGGTTGATCGCCCGCGAGCTGCGCTCCGAGGCCGTCGGCGCGGGCCTCTATGGTCATCCCGCGGGACATCCCGGCCTGCGGGAGGGCATCGCCCGGCACATCGGCATCTCGCGCGGGGTGGAAGCATCGGCGGAAGACATTACGATCACGAGTGGCACTCAGCAGGCGCTCGACGTCGTCGCCCGGGTGCTGCTCTCGCCGGGCGATCGCGTTGCGGTCGAAGATCCGGGTTACCAGCCGCCCAGAAGGTTGTTCGAGTCGCTCGGTGTACGGGTGGTCGGCGTGCCGGTCGACAGCAGCGGGCTCGTCGTCGACGCCCTGCCGCGCCATGCCAGCCTGGTGTACGTGACACCCTCTCACCAGTATCCGCTGGGCATGTCGATGTCGCTGTCGCGCCGACTGGCTCTCCTGGCCTGGGCCGGGAAAAACAACGCCGCCATCATCGAGGACGACTACGATAGCGAGTTCCGCTTTGGAGGGCGTCCGATCGAGCCCCTGCAGACCCTCGACACCACCGGCCGGGTGGTCTATGTCGGGTCGTTTTCCAAGACGATGCTTCCGGCGCTGCGGCTTGGGTTCGTGGTGGTCCCGCCGTCTCTGCGCGCTGCCGTGCACCGGGCGAAATTCGTCTCCGACTGGCACACCTCGATGCTGGCCCAAGCGACGTTGGCGAGCTTCATTACGGTTGGCGGTTTCGCCCGCCACATCCGCAAGATGGGTGGGATCTACCGGGCTCGGCACGAGAAGGTCACCGACTTCTTGAGGCGCGAGCTGGTCGATCATCTCGAGATCGTCCCATCGGCTGCCGGCCTGCACGTCGCCGCAGTGGCCCGCACCGCGTCGGTCGACGACATCGACGCCATCGTTCGCCGGGCGTTCGACGCCGGGGTGGGGGTACAGGCGTTGTCGCAGCTTCGCCGTCGGCACGGCGGCGCGTCCCGGAATCGCAATAGGCTATGGTGCCGTGCCCACCGG
Organism: uncultured Gemmatimonadales bacterium; assembly: GCA_963722825.1. Classification (GTDB taxonomy): domain Bacteria; phylum Gemmatimonadota; class Gemmatimonadetes; order Gemmatimonadales; family GWC2-71-9; genus CAVVWJ01. Next base: position 893,803 of record CAVROI010000003.1, on the reverse strand, counting down.
GCATATCGAGGAAGGGCTGCGCCGGCTTCGGCGCTGCTTCGACGGATGAAAGCGACGGATTCCACGGAGAGACACTTATGCGCCGGAACATCAACCCACTGGCCCTCCGCCTCGCCGCCGGATGGCTGCTTACCCTGGCACTCGCCGGCTGCTCATCGCAGAAGTCGTCCACCACGGCCTCAATGCAGATGAAGCCCAACTCCGTCGACAGCATCTCCGCCAATGGCGAGTGGCGCACGCTCTTCGACGGCGGATCGCTTCAGGCCTGGCGTGGATTCAAGAAGGACAGCGTGCCGGCGGGGTGGCAAGTGATGGACGGGACGCTCACGCGTGTCGGGGAGGCCGGCGACCTGATCACCCGGGACCAGTTCCGCGACTTCGAGCTGACGCTCGAGTGGAAGGTCGCCGAAGGCGGCAACAGCGGGATCATGTATCGGGTCACCGAGAATGCCGACGAGACCTACGAGACGGGGCCCGAGATGCAGGTGCTCGACGACGCGCGCCACAAGGACGGCCAGTCGCGCCTCACCGCGGCCGGCTCCGCCTATGGGCTTTACCCCGCGCAGGCCGGCGTGGTGAAGCCGGCCGGTGAGTGGAATGCGGTGCGGATCGTGGTGCGCGGAAACCACGTCGAGCACTGGCTCAACGGTATCAAGATGGTTGAGTACGAGCTCGGAAGCCCCGACTGGAAGGCGAAAGTCGAAGCCAGCAAGTTCAAGCAGTGGCCGGGGTATGGCCGCGCAGCCTCGGGGCACATCGCGCTCCAGGACCATGGCGACCGAGTGGCGTATCGAAACATCAGGGTGAGAACGCTCCCATGAGCGGCGCCGAGGGGTCCGTCAGGGCCCGGTTGTCGGCGATGATGTTCCTGCAGTACTTCGTCTGGGGCGCATGGTTTGTCACCATGGGCACCTACCTCACCCGGACGCTCCATTTCACGGGCTCGCAGGTTGGGCTTGGCCTACGGCGCCACCGCGATCGCCGCCCTGGTCTCGCCGTTCTTCCTCGGCATGGTGGCCGACCGCTTCTTCGCGAGCGAACGGCTCATGGCCGTCCTCCACCTGGTGGGCGCGGGCCTGCTCTGGCTGACCTCGCTGCAGACCAGCTTCGCCACGTTCTATCCCGCGCTGATCGCCTACGCGCTGTGCTATATGCCGACGCTCTCCCTGTCCAACTCGATCGCCTTCCACCACGTGCGCGATCGGGGCCGGGAGTTCCCCGTCATTCGCGTGCTCGGCACCGTCGGGTGGATCGCGGCCGGCATCCTGATCGGCCGAGTACTGCATGCCGATGCGCTCGCGCTGCCGATGCGAGTGGCGGCGGTCGGGTCGGCGCTGCTCGGGCTCTACTCGCTCGCGCTTCCGCATACGCCGCCCAAGGCGGCAGGCGCGCCATTCAGCGCGCGCGACGCACTGGGTCTCGACGCGCTCCGGCTGCTCCGCGACCGCGACTTCCTGATTTTCACCATCGGGTCCTTCCTGCTCTGCATCCCGCTCCAGTTCTACTACACCTTCGCCAACCCGTACCTCAACGACATCGGCGCGCCGGAACCCGCGTTCATCCAGACGTTCGGACAGATGTCGGAGATCGGGTTCATGCTGCTCCTGCCGCTGGCACTCCGGCGCTGGGGGATCAAGGGAATCATGCTCGGCGGAATGCTCGCCTGGGCGCTGCGCTACTTCGCCTTCAGCGCGGGTGACGCCGGTCCGGGAATGTGGCTGATCTTTACCGGGATACTGCTGCATGGCATCTGTTACGACTTCTTCTTCGTGGCGGGGCAGATCTATACCGACGACCGGGCGGGCGAGCGCAGCCGCGCCGCGGCGCAGGGCTTCATCAATTTCGTGACCAACGGGATGGGCTACTTCGTGGGGGCCTTCGTATCGGGCGCGGTGGTGGAGCGCTGGACCAGCCCGGCGGGGATCCATGACTGGTCCACCATCTGGCTGGTGCCGGCGGTGATGGCGCTGGTGGTGTTCGTTGCCTTCGCCCTGCTCTTCCGGCCCCGCGCGGTCAGCGGGGCGATCAGCTAATCAGTCCCCGCCCTGCCTCTGTTGACCTACGTGCACCGGACACCTGGGCGATGGAGGGGCTGAGAGAAGTTGTGGACGGCGTCGCGGCGTCGCGGGATCGGCTTGAGGCTCGAGCCGTTGCCTTCCCCTCATCGAGCACGGCCTCGAGCACCGGCAAGAGCGCCGACACCCGCTTCGCCCGGATCACGAGATCCCACAGTGGCTCCAGTTTCTTCCACCCGCCGGCGTACGCGACATGCCGAAGACATCCCTTCCACGAGGACTTGGTGGCGGCGCCGCGCAGGATGGATCCCCAGCGGTAGAACGACTCATACGCGTGCCAGTATCCGGCCTCGAGCGCCTCCGGAGACAGGTGCGCCGGCCGATAGACTGCGTGCCGGGTGTCATACAGGTCCCAGTTCCGGTGGAGGAGCCGCCCTTCGCGGCACATGCGGCCGTAGAGGGCGGTGCCCGGATACGGCGTGAGGATGTGAAACGTCGCGGTCTCGATCCCCTCGGCCACCGCCCAGGCGACGGTCCGATCGAATACCGATGCGTCGTCCCCGTCCATTCCGAAGACGAAGCTGCCGTTCACCATGACGTTGTGGTCATGGAGACGGCGGATGGCTGCGCCGTAATCGCGATGCAGGTTCTGGAGCTTGCCCTGCTCCCGGAGGTTGTCGGCGCTCAGCGTCTCGAATCCGACGAACAGACTGCGCAGGCCCGCCTCGACGGCCTGCTCGAGGAGACCAGCCCGGAGCACCGATGACACCGTGCCGGCGGCCTGCCAGACCCGGTCCATCCCGCGCATCCCGTCGAAGAGCGCCGCCGCGAATCGTGCGTTGCCAAAGAGATGATCGTCGAGGAAGTAGAGGTGACGCCCCGGAAGACGCTCGATCTCCGCGAGCGCATCATCCACCGCTTGGGTGTAGAACCCCTTTCCCCCCTCGAAGAACGCTTCCTTGTAGCAGAAGTCGCACGAATGCGGACAGCCGCGGGAAACCACGATGGAGTTGGGGACCAGGTAGAGGTGTCGCTTGATGAGATCCCGCCGAATACGCGGGAGGCCCGCCAGCGTACGGACCTTGGAGCAATACCTCGGCGCCGGCCTTCCCGCGCGATAGTCTGCGAGGAACGCCGGCCAGGTATCCTCGCCCGGACCAAGGAAGATGGTGTCGGAGTGTCGCGCGGCCTCGTCGGGCAACGAGGTGACGTGCAGCCCGCCCAACACGACGTAGGCGCCACGCCGCCGGTAATGGTCCGCGAGCCGGTAGGCGCGTGAGGCGGACGTGATGTAGACCTGTATCACTACCAGATCCGGAGAGTCGTCCAAGTCGAGCACCTCGACATGCTCGTCCTGCAGGACGGCCTCGTCATCGCCGCGGAGGTACCCGGCGAGGGTGGCCAGGCCGAGCGGGGGGAAGAGCGAGTACTTGATCGGTCGGAAGAGCGGGCTCTTGGCCTCGGTGAGCGCCGGAAGAATCAGCTTCACACGCACGGAGCCATCCAGGGTGGCAACCAGGGGCGCGGCCGAAGGACCGCTGGGAGTGTTCAATCAGTTAAAGTACTCTATATCATAAAGTAGATTTCAGCAAGTTGGCGGCTCGGGCAGGCCGGCGGCGGCCCTCGGGGACTCCGCAACACCTGGGTCTCCGGCCGCCGAACGCGAAGGCGGTGGCCCTGCGCCACTGTCGAGACCGGCCTAACATTCAACCTTGTTTGCTGTTGTCCGACTGAGCCAACCATTTGAGGGGAACACGGTGATGGAAACCCGGCAACTCGGCCGCCAGGGCCCTCGCGTCTCCGCGATCGGCTTCGGCGCCATGAGCATAGGTATAGCAGACATCTACACCAGCAGCGTGCGTGACGACGATGAGGCCGTCGCGTTGATTCATCGCGCCCTCGATCTGGGCGTGACTCTCGTGGACACCGCCGACGTCTATGGCGTCTCCGAAATCCAGGTGGGCAAGGCCCTCCAGGGACGCCGCGAGGGCGTCGTGCTCGCCACCAAATTCGGGATCGCCCGCGAGGGCATCGGGGCGGAGCGACGGGTCGACGGCAGCCCGGAGTATGTTCGTCGCGCATGCGATGCATCGTTGATGCGACTGGGAGTGGACCACATCGATCTCTACTATCTGCACCGGGTCGACGGGACGGTCCCGATCGAAGAGACGGTCGGTGCCATGGGCGACCTGGTTCGGCAGGGAAAGGTTCGGTACCTCGGCCTGTCTGAGCCTCATCCAGCCACCCTGAGACGGGCCCATCGGATACATCCGATCGCGGCGGTCCAAAACGAGTATTCGCTCTGGACACGCGACCCGGAAGACGCGCTGCCGACGCTTAGAGAGCTGGGGATCGCCCTGGTCGCCTATAGCCCGCTGGGTCGGGGGTTCCTCGCCGGCCGATTCCGGACGCCCGAGGACCTTGCGCCGGATGACTGGCGTCGGAACAATCCCCGGTTCCAGGGCGAAAACTTTCGCACGAACCTCGCGCTGGCGGACCGCATACGAGAGCTCGCTCAGGAGAAGGGCTGTACGCCCGCCCAGCTCGCGCTTGCCTGGCTGATCCGGCGGCACGACGATGTCATTCCCATTCCGGGCACGAGCAGTATCAGCCGGCTGGAGGAGAACGCAGGCGCCGTCGATGTTCGGCTCACGGGCGAGGACCTGGACCACATCGAGCGGATCGCACCCAAGGGCGTGGCGGCCGGTGCACGCTACGATCCCACCATGCTCGAGCTCACCAACCGGTGACTCACGGTCCGGAACGACAAGGGGCGGGGCCGCAACCGCTGCGGCACCGCCCCTGTGATACGCCCCGCCCGCTGCCGTAACTACTCGTGCTCTACTGCACCGCGTTCATCATATCGAAGATCGGCAGGTACATCGCGACCACCATGCCACCCACGATGACACCCAGGATCACGATCATGGCCGGCTCCATGAGCGAGAGCAGCGCGCCTACCGCCACGTCCACCTCTTCGTCGTAGAAGTCGGCGATCTTCGACAGCATTTCATCCAGTCCGCCGGTCTGCTCGCCCACCGCAATCATCGAGATGACCATCGGGGGAAAGACCTTCGATCGCTCCAGCGGCGCCGCGATCGTTTCACCCCCCGCGATGGAGTTGCGCGATTCCATGACGGCGTCGTGCACCACCTGATTGCCGGCCGTCTTGGCCGTGATCTCGAGACCTTCGAGAATCGAGACACCCGAGCTGACCAGCGTGCCCAGCGTCCGGGTGAAGCGCGACACCGCCGACTTCCGGACCACGTCGCCCAGGACAGGGGCCTTGAGGAGCATCCCGTCGAGTTGCTTCCGGCCCGCCGGCGTGCCGTAGTACTGGCGGATGCCGAAGAGAATCCCCGCGACCACCCCGGCCATGGCCCACCAGTAGTGGATCAGGAAGTTGGACATCCCGATCACGATGCGCGTGGGCAGCGGGAGCTCGAGATTGGCCGACGCGAACATGCTCTGAAACGTCGGGATGACGAAGATCAGCAGCACCGCGATGGCGACGAACGCCACCGTGATGATGACGCCCGGGTATACCATGGCGCCCTTCACCTTGCGGATGAGGGCGTCGTTCTTTTCGAGGAAGGTGGCGAGGCGCAGGAGAATCGTGTCGAGAATACCGCCGGCTTCACCCGCGGCGACCATGTTCACGTACAGCTGGGTGAACGCCTTGGGGTGCTTGGAGAAGGCGTCGGCGAGAGTATTGCCGCTCTCGACGTCGTACACCACGGCGCGGGTGACCGCCTGGAGCGTCTTGTTCTCCGTCTGGGCCGCCAGGATGTTCAGCGACTGCACCAGTGGCAGACCGGCGTTGATCATCGTGGCGAACTGGCGGGTGAAAATGACGATGTCACGCGTCTTGACCCGCTGGCCGCCGAAGCTCAGCTTGATCTGCTTCGGCGCCTCGCGAACGTTGACGAGGATGAGCCGGTTCTTCCGCAGGTACGTGCCGACTTCATCCTTGGTCGGCACGTCGAGCTGGCCCTTCTGAATCTGGCCCGTCGCGGCGTTGCGCGCGGTATACTCGAACATCGGCATCGCGAATCTCTCCGGTTAGCGGCGGGCGCCGGCGGTACGCTGGGTCTTCTCGGCCTGGGCGATCTCCTGATCCTCCAGCGGCGTGATGCCGATCATCCGGAGGAACTCCTTCGGATCGTGCGACACCCGCTCGCACTCTTCCTGGGCCACTTCGCGGTTGGTGTACAACTGGTAGAGCGCGTCGTTCATCGTCTGCATGCCGTGCTTCTTGCCGGACTGCAGCGCGCTGTAGATCTGGTGGATTTTGTCGTCGCGGATGAGGGCCCGGATGGCCGGCGTGGCCACCATGATCTCACACGCCATGACCCGCCCGCGCCCCCGCAGCTTGGGCAGCAGGGTTTGCGTCACCACGCCCTCCAGCACGAAGGCGAGCTGCGCCCGCACCTGGGATTGCTGGTTGGACGGGAAGACGTCGATGATGCGGTTGATCGACTCCGCCGCCGAATTGGTATGGAGCGTGGCGAGGGCGAGGTGGCCGGTTTCCGCGATGGTGAGCGCCGCGGCGATGGTTTCCAAGTCGCGCATTTCGCCGACCAGGATGACGTCCGGATCTTCACGCAGCGCGTACTTGAGCGCGGTGGCGAAGCTCTTGGTGTCGGTGCCGATCTCGCGCTGATTGACGAGGCAGGACTGGTGGCGGTGGATGAACTCGATCGGGTCTTCCACCGTGATGATGTGCCCCTTCCGCTCCTTGTTGATCTTGTCGATGATGGCCGCGAGCGTGGTGCTCTTGCCCGACCCCGTCGGCCCCGTGACCAGGATCAGACCCCGCGGCCGCTCGGCCAGCTTGGCCATGATCGGCGGCAGGCCTAAGTCCTGAAACGTTCGCACATTGAACGGAATCATGCGGATTACCATGGACACGCAGCCGCGCTGCTTGAAGCAGTTGCCGCGGAACCGGGCCAAGTTCTGAATGCCAAAGGAGAAGTCGAGCTCGTCCTCGGTCTCGAATCGCTTCTTCTGGTTCTCGGTGAGCACCGAGTACGCCAGCTGGAGGGTGTCCTTCGGGGTGAGGATCTCGGCGACGGAGCTGTCGGCTATGTCGCCGTCGATACGCAACTTGGGCCGTTCACCGGAGCTGATGTGAAGGTCGGAGGCTTCCTTCTCGATCATCTCCTCCAGCAATGCGCGCAGATTGAAGCTCATCCGGCAGTCTCCTTGACCACTTCTTCGAGGGTCGTGACACCGCGCTCGATTTTCTTCATGCCGTCCATGCGGAGGGTGAGCATCCCCTCCGCAACGGCTTGCTCCTGAATGTCCGAGATGGCCGCCCCCCGGAGGATCATGCGACGTAGCTCGGGACTGAGGGCCATTACCTCGTAGAGGCCGGCTCTCCCCTTGTATCCCGTGCCGCTGCAGGTGTCGCAGCCGGTTCCCTTCATGAACGGTATCGCCCGCAACATCTCAAAATCTGTGCCCAGGGAGGCCAAAACGTCCTCCGGATACTCCGCCGGCGCCTTGCATTCCTTGCAGATTCTGCGCACCAAACGCTGCGCCACTACGAGATTTACGGCACTGGCCACGTTGAACGGCTCGATGCCCATGTCGATCATACGCGTAATGGTGCTCGGTGCATCGTTTGTGTGCAGTGTCGAGAGAACCAGGTGGCCAGTGAGCGCGGCCTTGATAGCGATCCCGCCGGTTTCCAGATCCCGGATCTCACCGATCATGATGATGTTGGGATCCTGCCGAAGAAATGCTTTCAACGCCGCCGCGAACGTGAGGCCGATTTCCGTCCGCACCAGCACCTGGTTGATGCCCATCAGGTTGTATTCGACCGGGTCTTCCGCCGTCATGATGTTCACTTCGGGCGTGTTGATCCGCGAGAGCGCCGAGTAGAGCGTGGTGGTTTTTCCGGAGCCCGTGGGGCCGGTGACGAGCACCATGCCATACGGATTCAGGATGGCCCTCATGAGATCCTTCTCCGCCTTGACCTCGAACCCGAATTTGGTGAGGTCGAGCGTCAGGTTGCCCTTGTCGAGAATACGGAGCACGATCTTTTCGCCGTACAGCACGGGCAGCGTGGACACGCGGAAGTCGATGACCCGGTTGCCCATCTTGAGCTTGAGCCGGCCATCCTGCGGCACCCGGCGCTCGGCGATGTTGAGCTGCGAGAGAATCTTGATGCGCGAGGTAAGCGCGGCCTTCATCCGGAGCGGCGGGCGCATGATCTCGAGGAGCGCGCCGTCGACGCGGTAACGCACCCGGATTTCGTGCTCGAAGGGCTCGATGTGGATGTCGCTCGCGCCCCGCTTGACCGCATCGATCAAGAGACCATTGATCAGCTTGACCACCGGCGCATCTTCGATCTGCGCCTGGGTGGCCGTTTCCTCCTCTTGCTCCTCCACGAGCTCGACTTCTTCGCCCGACGCTTCCATGTCCTTGATCAGGTTCTGGAGACCCTGGTCGTCGGTGCCGGCGTAATGCTTCTCGATGAGCGAGCGCAGCGTGAACTCGCCCGCGATGACCGGGAAGAGGTCGAACCGGGTGATGAACTTGAGGTCTTCGAGGAGACCGAGATCGCTGGGATCGGCCATGGCGACGGTGAGCGTGCGCCCTTCCCGCTTGAGCGGGAGCACCACGCCTTTCGCCGCCATGTCGGACGGCACCAGCTTGAGAATCTTGGGATCGACTTCGAAGCGGGAAAGATCCACCGCCGGCATGCGGTACTGCCGGGCCAGGATCTTGGTGATCTCGATTTCGGGGACGAGGCCCAGCTTGACCAGCACGAAGCCCAGCCGGTGTTTCGTGGCCTTTTGCTCGATTTGAGCCTGAACGAGCTGATCTCGGGAAAGCTTGCCTTCCCGGATCAGTGCTTCGCCAAGCCGATCGGCGCCGCCAGCGGGCGCTGCGGTTGCCATGGTCGCGAGTAATCTCTCTAAGCTGCGTGGTGATCGGGGGTTACTGCCTGGGGCGAAGGCCGGGTCGACCGCGAAATGGCGGGATCATTGCACCCGAACCAGGGTGCTCAGTCTCGCCAATGCGGCTGGCCCAATGCCCGGGATTCGATCCAGGTCAGCCACCCTACTGAAAGACCCGTGCCGCTCCCGATCCGCGATAATTTCCCGGGCCCTCGATGGCCCGATGCCTGGCAGCCGCTCCAGCTCGACCGCCGTGGCGGAATTGAGGTCGAGAAGGGCCGACGATTGCCCGGGAAAGGGGGTCGCACCACCGGGGGTCGGCGCCTGAGCGCGCGCGACACCGCTGAAGGCAAGATGCGGCCCGATGGCGGCGAGAAGTCCCGGCCCGATGCCGGGCACCCGGTCGAGCCCCTCGACGCCGGCGAAAGGCCCGTGCGCTTCGCGGTCGGCGACGATGGTCTTGGCAAGGGCGAGGCCGATTCGCGGGAGGCGTGCCAGCTCCTGAGGAGTGGCGCGATCGGCGTCGATCCGCTCGTCGGGACCGAGCGGGCGCGCCAGCGCGAGAATGCTGTCGCGATGCGCCACCGGCGATTGAGCGGGGAGGGTTTGGAGAAGCTGGACTTCGCCGGGCGGCTGGCCCGGACGGGTGGCCAGCCAGCGCACCCCCTGGCCCGCCAATCCCAATGCGAGCAACAGCAGCAGCGCGCGACGCTCGGCGGACGACATGCGCCACGATACCACGAATTCAGTCGCCTGGGAGACCTCCGATACGCGGGACGGGGCGAACGACTGCGGTGAAGGGGAAGCCCTTCACTCTCTTCACTCCTCCTTCCTCACCAATCCCACCGCCACGTCGCCCACGATCTGTAGACTCTCCGCGGAGACCTTGTCGATCGTGTCTTCCGTGGTGTGCCATGAGGGGTAGTCGAAGTCCACGACGTCGATGGCACGGATGCCCACTTTCTGCAGCTCGATGTGGTCGTCGATGAGGGTGTGCTTGGGAGAGGCGATGAAGTGGCCGGCGTATCCCAGCTCGCGCGCCGTCTCCCATACCCGCTCCACCACTTCAGGCGCACCGACGAGCGAATTGCCTTCCTGATAGAGCTCGAGGTTCTTGTCGGCGATGAGGTCCCACAGCACCGCGTAGAGGGGTTGCGGTCCGGGCAGTTGATGGGCGGCATAGTAGCGGGCACCCATGAGGACATCCATCGGGGTTTTTTCGAAGTCGCCGTAGTCCTCCCCGTCGTCGAAGAGCAGATCGACGCCGAGCGTCGTCGGATGCTTCTTGAGGGCATCGGCCACGCCCAGGAGAAGCGCGACGCCGGAGCCACCGTCGTTGGCGCCGAGCACGGGCTTGGTCTTGTCGAGAGACTTGGGGTTGTCGGCAGTGGGCCGGCTATCCCAGTGGGCGAGGTAGAACAGGCGCTTCGTGGCAGCCGGATTGAATCGCGCGATGAAATTGGTGAGGTGGAGCGTGTCGCCCTTGGCGGTGACGTGGTCCCACCGCTGAACGACGAGCGTATCCGAGCGCTGCCGGAGGACGCTGTCGAGCCAGGCCGCCATGTTCGCGTGCGCCTCGGTATTCGGGACCCTGGGCCCGAACGCCACCTGGGTCTCGATGTAGCGGAACGCCGAATTGCCGTCGAACTCGCGGGGCCGGGGGGCCTCTTTGCAGGCGGCCAGCAGGAGGAGCGCAACGAGCGGAACGGATCGGGTCACTGGTCGAGGGTCGAGGGTCGAGGGTCGAGGGTCGAGGGTCGAGGGTCGAGGGTCGAGGGTCGAGGGTCGAGGGTCGAGGGTCGAGGGTCGAGGGCATGATAGAACTCGGCACAGCGCTGAAAGTCAACGACTCTCGACCCTGGACTCTCGACCCAAGACCCTAGACCCTAGACCCTCGACTCACCTATAATCCCCCGCGAACAATGACAACTGGAACGACGCGATGATCGAGATCTGCGAGGTCCGCCGGCTCAGGTGCCGAGCATCGTTGAGCGCGTAGGACACCTGCAACCCTCCGGTCAGCGTCTTCAGCAGATCGGTATCGAGGCCGCCGCGAAGTTCCTTGCGTCGCACGTCCGACACCGTCACGCACTCGATCGCGTCGCCCTGCTGGAGGCACGACCGCTGTTTGCTGGAGAGGAAGCTGACGGAGCTCCGCACCTGCTTGCGGGTGCGGCTGAGTGAGCGAGGCATGCGGAACGCGTAGCTCAAGGAGCCGGAGAGATCGGCCTGGTCCAGCCGCGTCTCGTTGCCGTTCGATGCGTTTACCTGGTCCAGATCGTTCAGCGACACGGCTGACGGAGATGCCGTTCCTGAAGCCGATCTGCAGATCCGGCGAGAGCGACGATGACTTGATGGAGCTGAGCACCTGCTGCGTGCCATCGCGTCCCGACTGGGTCGAGCTTCCTTCTCGCACCCGGAAGTCCGTGCCCAGCCCCAGGAGCGCGAAGGCGCCCTGCTTGAACGAGTGGGACCACCGCACACTCCCAACCGGCCACTCGAGCTGCTTCGTCTCGGTCGCGATCAACACGTCGCTGACCTGTTGGAGACGCGAGGTACGGGTGACTGCGTGGGAAAGCGTCACGAGAAAACCGGCCGGCAGATCCGCCCCTCCGGCGATCGTGGCCGTGCGCGCCTCCGACGCCCCTCGCGCCGGCGTGCCTTCCTGGGAGAGGAAGTCGCCGAGTCCGCCAAGCCCCAGCTCGTAGCCAAGACTGGGACTGAAGGCCGTCAGGTCGTAGGTGGACGTGCGCGTCAGCCGGGTGCTCATATCGACCGGACGCACCCGGGCAAGAGCCTTCCCCAGAAAGGAGCTGTCGCCGGCCAGCTGGCGGAGGCCTCGCGCGAAATCGACGCCGGCGCCGATCTCGTTTGTCCGGCTGTTGTTGAGCGTCTGCGGCAGGATGAACGCGCCCACGCTGTCGCCCGCTCGCACGGGATCGCGACTCGAGAGATTGCGCGACAGGATGAACGAGCTGGAGCTGAGGAACCGTGGCCGCAGCCACGACGCGACGCCGGGGGTGAAGGCGAGGGCCGTCGTCAGGTTCCGGTCGCGCTCGACCCCGGCCGGAATGCCCAGGAAGGCCTTGCGGTTGCTCGACGCGACTCGCCCGATCGTGCTCGAGTCGGGATACACCCTGAGATCACGTGTGCTCGTGAGGTCACCGCTCAGAGAGAGCATGCCGAACGGTTGCCACGTCAGCCCGGCCGCATTGCGCCAGAGATGATTGAGCGCGAGCGTCGGCACCCGGAAGGCATCCTCGGGCTGCTCGATGGGCACGCGGAACGCCGTCGATGTCGCCTCGTCCCTCGTCAGGCCGCTGCTCAATCTGATGCGCGTGGGAACCAGGCTCACAGTGGCCTTCTCGAGAGCCCGGCCCAGGTCGCCCTCGCGCATCCACTTGGGCAATCCATGCGCGATGCCGCCGAGACCCAGGCCGAAGCCTCGCCGCTTCAGCGACAGGGCGTAATTCGCCGTCAAGGCGTACGACTTCGCATCGGCGCGAGAAAGATCGGTCTGCGTGCTGCCCCGCGTGAGACTCGCGCTCAGGGCCAGCGGATCGAGGAACCCACGCGTCACCCAACCCTTGCCCTGCTCGCCGCGCCGGATGGAGAGGGCGTAGGTCGCGCTCCAGGACTTCGGCGTCCGGAGGCCCGGCAAGGTGGAAGTCTCGAGATCGGAGCCCGAGAGGAGCTCGGGGCTGATGCCGGTGCGGGTGTAGTTCGCGCTGACCGGCACGACGAGCCCGAGCGACGGGGGAAGGAATCGCTCGAGCCGGACGTTGCCCGCCATCCTCATGACGTTGCTGCCCCGGTACGTCGGGTCCTCGTTGATCTGCCGGAACTGGCCGTTCTCCCGGACCATGGAGAAGGAGAGGTTGCCCACATCCGAGGCGGAGAGCCGCGCATCAAGCGATGCCGCCGTGCCGGTCCGCGAGACCGGATCGGCAAGCCGGATATCGTCGACCCAGAGCTCGGTCTGATCGTTCGTAACCGTCTGGGCCACCCGAAAGAGGCCGACCGCCACCTCCTGGACCGCGGCGAGGTTCGGAGGATTGACGCCCGGATCTCGGACGTTGACGAGATACGGACCGTCACAGGCGACGTAGGCACTGGGGTCGTCCGTCCCGCAGTCGGCCGCTCCCGACGGACCCTCTCCCGCCAGCCAGCGGCTCTCGATCAGTGCCCTCAAACGCCGCCAGGTGTCGAGGTCGATGATCGCTTCGGGCTCCCAGGTCGACGAGCGCGCACCGGTCCGGTACAGGTAGAAGTTCTGACCGTCGCTCCCGAGCTTGATGAACGCCTGCAGGTCTCCTTCCTCCCAGCCCGGGCCTCGGCCCCTGAACCAGACCCGGAGATGCCGGTAGGTCAGCAGGTTCTGCGAGCCCCCGGTGAACCGGAGGTAGGCCTCCGCCCGTTCTCCGAGCCCCACCTGGTTGCCGACGAGCCGGAGCGACTTCTCGTTGATCTGGGTTCCCTGGTCCTGCCGGTCACCTTCTCTCCGGGACACATCGTCGAAGATGCCCGGCGGCGACTCGTATCCGAGATCGATGCGATTCTCCGTGGACACGATCGAGGTGCTCACCTGCCCGTGCGGCAGGCCGAACACGCTCGCGAGCCCGGCCATGGGGGTCTCCGAACGGCGGATCCAGGGCGACCCGACGAACCGCATCCGGGCCAGCGCGATCCGCGCCACGATATCGGGCCCGCCGTTGTCTGCGGGCGCCGCCATCGTGATCCGCAGGTGCTGCACGAGTCGCAGCGTCGGCGTGTTGATCGTGACGTTCGGCGACCGGATCGGGATGCGGTACAGCTTCCAGACCGCCAGGACGTTGCCTTGGGCGTCGCGGGTCGGGACGCCGTCCCGGACGAAGAAGCTGTCGGCTGCCAGATTGACGATGTAGCGGAAGACGTTCTCGTTCGGCCCCGCCCCGTCGAGCACCTCGTCGCCGTTCAGGTCTTCGGTGTCGAGCACGCCGTTCCCGTTGGTGCAGCGCGCACCGAGATCGCCCCAGGGAAAGACCGGCACCGTCGAGCTGAGGATCCGCTGGCAGAGCGGGAGGTCCGGGATCGGGCCGAAGTCCGTCTGGAAGATTTCCGACGGACGATCGCCCAGAATCCCGATGTCGTCGACCGCGGCGTCGAAGATGCCGATCGAGGAGCGCTCGGTGTCGAGGCGGCCGAGGCCCACGTACTGACGTCCCCGGAATAAGCTGTCGGACCCAGAGACCGTGAGCGTGTCCGGCGCGAGGCCCACCGCGTCCTCGCTAACGGTGCCCAGGTCGACGACCATGCGCACCCCGGCGGAGTCGGCGAGTGAGCCCGGTGGTTCGAAACAGCCAGAACTCGAGGAATTCGTCCTGGGTGAGGTCCACCCCCGTCGGGCTCAACGAGGTGACCATGCTGCGCCAGCGGGGCAGGTTGGGGCGGGCAGGCTGCGACCACCGCGAGGCATTGTTCTGCTGCACGATGCCGCCGGCAGTGTCGGCGTGGAGCGTCGCGTACAGGACGGTTTCTCGGTCCTCGGTTCTGCCGGCGATCCTGATAAGGGTATCGATGTCCTGAGGGCGCAGCTCGACCGGGCTCCCGTCGGCGCGGGGAATGAGGTTTTGCCAGGTCAGCTGCACCGCGTCGGCCAGGTCGAATCCGGCGCCGAATCCGATATCCTCCAGCCCGGTGGCCTGCTGGGGGCGGCTTCCGAACTCCCACGACGACTCCTGGAGCGAGACGTTGATTCCGGCTTCTCCCTCGAACTCCTCGAGGTACGCCTGGCCCGAGCGGTTCGGGTCGGGCTTCGTGAAGGCGAACTCCGCATTCACGTCGAGCAGCGATGGCGCGGTAGAGGGGCGCGACGTCAGGCCGTTCAGGAGCCGAGTGAGGCCGGAGGGCTTGAAGTGCAGCTCGGTATTGACGCCTCCGATGAGATTTGCGCTGGCTTCGAAACCGAGCGCGGGCCGGGTGAAGGCGGTCTGCTCCTTCTGGTAGAGTCCCAGCAGATTGATGGCGCCAAGATCTCCCAGGCTGTATCGAGTCGAGAACCCGAGGATCGTGGTGGGCGCGACCGCGAACAATCCCCGCTCCTCGAAGCGCGCGGTGACCTGCGCGGTGCCCTCGCCGAACAGGGCGTCGGGATCGATAAACGTCACCTGGCCCAGGTCGTACGAAATGCGATAATCCACGTCGCGCACCAGCTTGCGGCCGCCAACCGAGAGCTGCTCGCTGCCCTCGCGCACCTGAAGGGCGTTGAGGTCGAGCGTCGATCGATCACCGCCGCCGCTCGCCTCGTAATGAAGCTGCAGGCTGAACTTGGTAGCCGGGCCCTGGCTCAAGAGGAGGAACAGTGGAGTCCGGTAGAGCGAGTCCGACACCTCGGCGGGGGTGAGCTGCGACGTGTTTGCGAAGGGCTGCAGATTGGGCAGGACGATGTACCCCTCGCGCACGATTTGCGCGGCGTCGGGATCGCGCGTCCTCGGAAAGAGCCGGTTGTCCCGGTCGAAGACCGTCGGGTCGCTGGGGATTGCCAGGCCGAAGAGCTGAAGGTAGGTCTGCGCCGCCCCGGTCGCGGGCTGCTCGCTCCGGTTGAGGGTGACCCGTACCTCCAGGGACGATGGATTGAGGTCGGCACCGGCTACCCGGTAGATCTGCCGCATTTCGTAGCGGAAGGTGGGAAGCTCCGGCCCCTGCTGCGGCTGGACGATCAGCTCGACCGTGTCCCGGGCGACCGCCACGCCACCTTGAGTCACCGTTCCCTGATCGACCGCGGGAAAGGTCCCGACCTTCGCACCCGTAGCGGTCTGGTAGCTTACGGCCAGGTAGTCACCTTGGTCGAGCTTGGTGGCCAGCGTGATCCAGAGCCCGGAGGGATCGAGGTAGAAGTCGCTCCCCTGGATCAGCAGCTCCCACCTGACCGGTCCGAACTGCTGCGGGCTGTCGCTGCGCCGCGCGAGCGCGGTGATGCCCCCGAGATTGGGATTTACGCCGGTCCGGCCGTTCGCTGACCGGTAGCGGTAGAGTCGCACCTGCTCCGGGGTGGCGGCGGGAGGCAACGGCGCCGAGGGGAAGTTCAGGATGTCGATGGCGGGGTATCCCGGCAGCGTTGCGGGGTCGACGAGCCAGAAGAATCGCCCGGTCTCGAAGTCGAGGTCTCGAAGCTGCCGGTCCTGCGCCTGACTCGTCGTCGCGCCGATGGTATACGTTCGCTCGGCGACGACGCTTCCCTTCTGGGTAGCCGCCAGCGTCTGAAGCTGGATTGGGCCTACCTCGAACGTCGCGTTGACCCCGAAGTTGGTCGCGGGCACCGCCGACGTGATGAACCGGGAAGCCGGCGGCTGGAACGTCACCGTACCGACCTCCACGCGGCGGACGATCTCGTCCTGGAGACCCTCGTAGTAGACCTGGACGTTATTGTTGCCGGAGAAGTCGCGCTGCGAATCGAAATCGACGTTGACGTGAACCCGCTGCCCGAGCAGCCCGGACGCGCGAATATTCAATTCGTTGTCGATGCTGGGCGGCTTGAACTTGGCGCGGCACGCCGAATTGGGGGCGAGGATGAGCGCGGGGCTGCAGCGCTCCTCCCGTACCCGATCGGTGCGCATCTCCAGGCGCGTCTGGCCATCGATCGAGAGGTCGGCGTACTTGGTGGGGAGCCCAAGGATGTTGCGGGAGGGACGGCGTTCTTCGCCCTCGACCACCCCTTCGAACGGGCGACCGTATAGAATGAATAGCCGCTGGCCGACGTCCCGGTCCCGGCGGTCGGCCGCCAGAATCGTCGCCATGGCGGAATCGAACGCCGCCCCACGCAGGGCGGGCGTGCTCCGCGGGGCGCCGAGCCAGGGAGCCCGGAGAGCCGCCGGCTCCTGGAGTGCTGCCAGAGGGGGCTCGGCAAACTCGAGCCGCAGCGACGGCGCCGTGGTATCGGCTTGTGCGCTGAGTACCCGGGGCAGCAATAGAACGCAGCCCAGGGCAACCTGGAAGCGTATCACTCTAGAGGGTCACGGCGGTGCTTGGGGTGACGGATATGGCAATATAGTGGACGGAACAACCCCTTACAACAAGATGAGTTAGCTCCGTTGCGCCTGCTCGATCGCTATCTCCTCCGCCAGCTGGCCGCGCCGTTCCTGTTCGGGCTCGCCGCGCTCACGAGCCTCATGCTCCTGAGCCAGATCGCCAAGAAATTCGGCGCCCTCGTGGGCAAGGGGCTGCCCTGGTCGGTGATCGCCGAGGTCTTCGCACTGAGCGTCCCGTTCATCGTCGCCATGACGCTGCCGATGGCGGTGCTGCTCGCCGTGCTCTACGCCTTCAGCCACCTGGCCGCCGACAACGAGATCACGGCGATGCGCGCCAACGGGATCAGCGTCTATCAGATCCTCGCCCCGGTGCTCGCCTGGGGTGTCTGCATGGCGGCGTTCAATTTTGTCTTCGTCGACCAGGTTCTGCCACGGAGCAACGCCAGGCTTCGGAGTCTGCTCATCGACATCGGCCGGAAGAAGCCGACGTTCGAGCTGCGGGAGCAGGTCATCAACGAAGTGCCGCCCTCCCAGTACTTCCTCCGGGCCGGCCGGATCGACCCGGCCACCGGCTGGCTCAAGGACGTGACCATCTACGACGTGGGAGGAGAGAGCAGCCGCCGGATCATCTATGCCGACAGCGGTCAGATGGCCTATGCCGAAGGCCAGACCGACCTGAGCCTGCGGTTGTACGACGGCTCCATCCACCAGTACCGCCCCTCGGAGCCGCAAACCTTCCAGCTCACCTACTACCGCGTCAACGACATCCGGGTCAAGAACGTCTTCGACGAGCTCCAACGGAACACCGGTGAGGCGGTGCGGGGAGACCGCGAGATGAGCACGTGTGAGATGATCTCCGTCATCCACAGTGCCTGGAAAGACCAGCGCGACGCGGCCCGTGACCGACGCCAGCTCCTGCTCTCGGATCTCCGCGCGCTGCTGGCCCTGCCGCCACCCGGGCCGGCGCCCACCGATTCGGCCCCGAAGACGCCGCGGTACTGCCAGTGGATCGAGTCGGTGCAGCGCCTCGTCCTACCCAAGACGGCGGAGGCGCAGGCGCCCGCACAGGGCGCGGCTCCGAAAGTAACCCCCAAGCCGGTTCCCCGCCCCTTCCGGGTGGAGGCTCCGCGTCCGCCGCCTGGCGGTCGGATCCAGCTCTCCAACTGGTCGCAGGTGGCCACCGCGGCCGACCGGGTCCGCGACGCGGAGAGCCGCGCCGATCGATTCGAGGTCGAGGTCCATAAGAAATGGGCCATCAGCCTCGCCTGCATCTCGTTCGTGATCGTCGGGATCGTCATGGCGATCAGGTTTCCGCGGGGAGGAATCGGCCTGGTCATCGGCGGCGGCCTGGCGGTCTTCTCGATCTATTACGTCGGCCTGACGGCAGGCGAGAGCCTGGCCGATCGCGGGTTCGTCGCCCCGTGGGCCGCCATGTGGGCGCCCAACATCATCCTCACCATCCTCGGGGTGATAGGGCTGTACCGCGTGAGCCGGGAGAGCGGTTCCACCCGCGGCGGCGACCTCCAGGAGGTCATCGACGGCTTGCGCGGCCTCTTCCGGCGCCGCCGGAGAACCCGAGCGTAACGGCCCATGCTCAACATCAAGTCCCTCGGCCGCTACGTCCACATCAAGGCCCTCGACCGCTACGTCCTCGCGAGCTGGGTCAGGATCTTCATCCTGACCGCGCTCGGATTTCCCATCGTGTCCATTCTCATCAACCTGACCGACACGCTGAACCGGCTCCTCGATCGGGGCCTCACGACGAAGGAGATCGTGATCAGTTATGTCTATTCGATCCCGGAGAACGCCTTCATCGTCATGCCCGCGGCGGTGCTGTTCGCCACGGTGTTCACGGTGGGCGCCATGGGGCGGCACTCCGAGCTCACCGCGGCAAAGGCGGGGGGCCTGAGCTTCTATCGCCTGATGCTGCCGCTGTTCCTCGCATCGGTCGGCGCCTCCGTGCTCGCCTTCACCGTTGGCGAGCTGGCCCCCGGCGCCACGGCGCGCCAGCTTGAGATCCAGAAGGCCAAACAGACCCGGCCCACCCGATCGCGGTTCAATTTCGTCTACCGGGGTGACGCCGGATGGGTCTACACCATTCGCTCGCTCGACGTCAGCACGCGCCAGCTCAAGCAGGTGCTCTTCGAGCGGCAGGGAGCGAGCGCGGCGTACCCCAATCTGATCATCACAGCCGACAGCGCGAGCTACGACGACTCGCTCCGCGTGTGGCGGCTCCGGAACGGCTCGAGCCGGGTGATCATCGGCCCGAGCAAGCAGGCGATGTTCGCCTTCCGGACGATGAACCTTCGGGACCTGAGGCAGACGCCGGCCGACCTGCTCGCGGAGCCGAAGGCGCCCGACGAGATGCGCTACGCCGAGCTGGGCCGGTACATCGACGCGCTCAAGCGGTCGGGCAACGACGCCAACAAGCTCATCGTCGAGCAGGCGCTCAAGCTGGCCCTCCCGGCCACGTGCATTATCATCGCCCTCTTCGGTGCGCCGCTGGCGGTCACCACTCCGCGGGCCGGTCCCGCCGTGGGCGTGGCGATCAGCCTCGGCACGACCGTCCTCTTCCTGCTCATCACCCAGATCATGAAGGCGGTGGGGGCCGGCGGGGTGATCGATCCGACCGTGGCTGCCTGGCTGCCGAACGCGCTGTTCCTTTTGGCCGGGCTCGTGTTGCTGTCCAGGGTCAGGACATAGGGTTTGGAGTCGAGAGTCGACTCTCGACCCTCGACCCTCGACCCTCGATGTTCCGCTATATTTACGGCACTATGTCTTCCCCCCGCCCCGTGATCGTGGGTACCGGGATTGCTGGCCTCTGGACGGCCTGGCGTCTCGCTTCCGAGGGGCAATCCGCGGTCCTCCTCACCAAAGAATCGCTCGACGACAGCGCCAGCTCCTGGGCCCAGGGGGGCATCGCCGTGGCGCTCGGGCCTGGTGACAGCCCGAGCCAGCACGCGGCCGACACCATGGCGGCGAGCGACGGCCTGGCCGATCCGGAGGCCGTGAGGATCCTTACAAGTGAGGGTCCTGACAGGATTTACGAGCTTCTAGCTCTGGGCGCCATCTTCGACCGCGGCCCCGATGGGCGGCTCCGGTTCGGCCTCGAGGCGGCGCATACCAAACCCCGGATCATTCACGCCGGCGGCGACCGCACCGGCGCGGCGCTGATCGGCTGCCTTGCCCAAGTCGTCCGCCACCACCCCCTGATCGAGCTGCTCGAGCACACCGAGATCACCAGCCTGGTGACTCACCAGGGTGCGGTGATCGGGGTGTCGGCGCTCACGCATGGGGGGACCAGCCGCCCGATCTTCTCCCCCGCCATTGTTCTGGCCACCGGGGGCGTGGGGCAGCTCTATGCCGTCACCACCAATCCCAGGGTCGCCACGGCGGACGGGTGGGCGCTCGCGCACCGGGTCGGCGTCCACCTGCGGGACATCGAATTTCTCCAGTTCCATCCTACCGCCCTCAAGCTCCCCGGCGTGAACCAGGCCCCGCTCATCTCCGAGGCGGTGCGGGGCGCGGGGGCCATTCTGGTGGACCGGGACGGCCGGCGCTTCGCGCTCGATACCGATCCGCGAGGGGAGCTGGCACCCCGCGACGTGGTTGCGCGTGCGGTCGCGGCGGCCGACGCCCGCGGCGGGGCATGGCTCGACGCGCGCGCGGTAGGCGAGTTCCCGACACGGTTTCCCGGCATCACCGCCATGCTCGCACGCCACGGTCTCGATGCGTCAACCGATCTCCTGCCGGTGGCGCCCGCGCTCCACTACGCCATGGGCGGCATCCAGACGGATCTCGAGGGGCGCGCCAGCATGCGCGGGCTCTGGGCGGTCGGCGAGGTTGCGTCCACCGGCGTGCACGGGGCCAACCGCCTCGCCTCCAACTCGCTGCTCGAGGGACTGGTCTTCGCCGACCGGGCCGGCCGCTCGGTGGTGGGGTCGCGGGTCGAGGGTCGCGAGTCGCAAGACCCTCGACTCGAGACTCTCGACTCTCGACTCGAGGTGCGAGAGACGGGGGCCGACGAACGGTGCGAGGACATCCGCCACGAAATGCGCCTCATCATGACCGCCGACGTGGGCGTCCAGCGCACCGAGGCCTCACTGCTCCACGCGGAAGAGGAGCTGGAGCGCCTGAGCATGGCCATGCCGCCCGGCGCGTGGCGTACCGAGAACCAGCTCATGGTCGCGCGGCTCATCACTCAGGCCGCGAGGAAGCGCCGGGAGAGCCGGGGAGGACACCGGCGGCTCGACTACCCGCCACCCGCGCTCAAGAAGGAGCCGGCGTGACCGGACGCAACGGCGGCATGCCGATCGCCCTCCCCGTCATCGAGCAGCTCGAGCACTCTCCATCCGAAATCGCCGCGCTGCGGGAGGAAATCCGCGACCTCGCCCGACGCCGGAACGCGGTCGTGCTGGCCCACAATTACCAGCGGCCGGAGGTGCAGGACGTCGCCGATTTCGTGGGCGATTCACTCGGACTCTCGCGCCAAGCGGCGAAGACCGAGGCCGACGTCATCATCTTCTGCCGGCGTGCATTTCATGGCCGAGACCGCCGCCATTCTCTCGCCCCGAAAGCGCGTCCTGCTCCCCGATCTGCGGGCGGGGTGCTCTCTCGCCGCTACCATCACCGCCGAAGACGTGCGCCGCTGGAAGTCGGAGTTCCCCGGATACATCTCGGTGGGCTACGTGAACACCACGGCAGAGGTGAAGGCGGAGCTCGACTATTGCTGCACCAGCGGCAACGTCCTCGACGTGATCGACGCGATTCCCGGCGACAAGGGCATCCTCTTCCTTCCCGACTTCTTCCTCGGCGCCCACGTCCGGAGGATGCGGCCGGATCGCCGGGTCGAGGTGTGGATGGGCGAGTGCCACGTGCACAAGGGGATCCGCGCCGAGACGCTGAACGCCGCCCGAGCCAAGTTCCCGGATGCCGAGGTGCTGGTGCACCCCGAATGCGGCTGCGCCGGCCAGCTCATCTACGAGATGGGACTCGGCGATGTGAAGCCGGAGGGTCTCCACATCGCCTCGACCGAAGGAATGATCCGGGCGGTCACCGAGCGGCCGGCCTCGCGCTTCATCGTCGCCACCGAGACCGGCATCATGCACCGCATGGCGCAGATGGCGCCGCAGAAGCAGTTCATCGCCGCCGACCCCGAGGCGGTGTGCGCCTTCATGAAGGCGATCACACTGCCGGGTGTGCGCGACTCGCTGCTCCACGACCAATACCACATCACGGTGCCCGAGGAGATCGCCGACCGGGCACGCGGAGCCATCGACCGCATGGTGGCGCTCGGCCGGTGACGGCCGAGCCCGAGCGCATCGCCGCCATCGCGCTGGCCGAAGACGGCGACCGTGACGTCACCAGCGCGGTCACCGTTCCCACCGGTCTCCCCGCCGAAGGGGTCATCGAGTACCGGAGCGGCGGCGTCCTTGCCGGCGCCGCCTTTGCCGACGCCGTCGCGCGCGCGTGCGACTGCCGGATCGACTGGCGCGTCCCCGACGGACGGCTCCTGCCCGCAGGCTCCACCGCCGGCATCATCCTCGGACCGCTCGCGAGGATTCTCCGCGCCGAGCGGCCGCTGCTCAATCTGCTCCAGCGCGCGTGCGGGATCGCCACGCTCACCCGCGCGTACGTGGACGCCATCGCCGGCTTCCCCTGCCGCATCCTTCACACGCGGAAGACCGCGCCTGGTCTCCGCGCGCTCGATATCGCCGCGGTGATCGCGGGGGGCGGCGCTCGCCATCGCGGCGACCTGAGCCACGAGGTCATGGTGAAGGACAATCACTGGAAGGCGCTCGTGCGCGGCGGCGGCGATCTCGCCCGCGCCCTCGACGACGCCCGCGCCCTCGGCCTCTCGGCGCTCTATGTCGAAGTGGAGTCGCTGGACGAAGTGGAGGAGGCGTGCCGGGCGGGCGCCACGAGGCTGCTGGTGGACAACCAGTCTCCCGCGGTCGTAAGGGACTGGGGAAGCGCGGCGCGGGCGATCAGGCCGGCGATCGAAATCGAGGCGACCGGCGGGATCACGCTCGAGAACGTGCGAGCGTACGCGGAGGCGGGAGCGGACTTCGTGTCGGTCGGCGCGCTCACCCACAGCGTTCGGGCGGCGGACCTGGCGATCGAGGTGCGGGTGTGAGCCGCGTGCTCGATCGGGGCTCTGTCGCGGGCTCGGTCGGGCTCGGTCGGGCTCTGTCGCGGGCTCGGTCGGGCTCTGTCGGGGCTCTGTCGCGTGCGGGAGCGTCACACCCCTCGTCGCGCTACAGGCGGCTGCGTCGGGGAGAGGGAGTGGGCATGCGGCCGCCCGCCTGGCGCGCTCCTCAGGGGATGCCGCTCCCTTCGCGACCGGGCATCCACGGTGCGTGGGCAGCTGGCCCTGCGCCGCCCGGCGCCCCCGAGCCACATCGAGTCAGCGCGCCGCGCGAGCGCTCCCGAGCGCGGTGGACCCGCAGACCGCGTCAGTGGGCCGCTAGTTACTCCCACTCACTCCCCCGGACGCAGGCCACTGCAGCGGTCCAGGGTGCGGCGTACTCGGGACGCGAGATCAGCGGCGCGCTGACCAAGCAGCCCAAGCCCGGCGCCACGGAATCGCGAGATCAGCGGCGCGCGCGCGTGAGCGCCCGCCACCCGAAGTACACGGGCACGCCCGTGAGAATGATCCCGAAGGTCACGCCGGTGTTCACCGGATCCGTCCACAGCGCGTTCACCACCATCCCGACCGATGCGAGCAGGAAGAGAATCGGCACCACCGGATAGCCCCACGTCCGGTAAGGCCGCGGCATGTCGGGCCGGGTGCGGCGCAGCACGAAGACCGCCGCGACGGCGAGCGCGTAGAACGGCCAGATGCCGAGGATGAACTTGTCGGCGAGCTGCTGGAAGTCGTTCAGAAGTACGTAGACGACGCCGAGCGCGGTCGCGAGCCAGATGGCGACCGACGGGCTCTCGAAGCGCGGCGAGATCCGGGCGATCCCCCGAAAGAAGAGGCCGCGGTCGGCCATCGCGAAGAAGATGCGCGGGCCGGTCATCATCGAGCCGACGAGGCCGCCGAGACACGAGATCATCACCATCCCCGAGACCACGGCGCCACCGACGCCGGCGAGGAATGGAATCCGGTCCGCCGCGGTAGCCGCGACCAGCTTGGCTGCCGCCATCTCCGGCAAGGGCACGAGGTAGATGTACGCGACGTTGATGAGCAGATAGACCAGCACGATGCCCGACGTGCCGAGGATCAGGGCCAGGGGGAAGGTGCGGCCGGGATCCTTGACCTCGCCGCCCATGAACGACAGGTCGGCCCAGCCGTCATAGGTCCACATGATGGCGATGAGGGCCGTCGTGATCAGGGAAATGTTCGCTCCGCCCTGCCAGGCCGGAGTGAAGTGCTCAAAGCTCCCGTCTCCCGCCGTGAAGGCGAGCAGCGCGAGTCCCGCGAGCGCGCCGTACTTGGCCAGGGTCACGAAATTCATCACCACCGCCGCGTGCTTCACGCCGACGTAGTTGATGAATCCGACGACCACGATCGCCCCCGCTGCCAGGTAGCGCACCTGTTGCGGCGCGAGCTTGATGAAGTAGCCAAGGTATTCGGCGAAGATGGTGCCGATCGCGCCGAGGGCGGAGGCGCGGATGACGGTCAGCTCGGACCAGCCGAAGAGGAAGGCGGGAAGCGGGCCGAAGCCCTCGAGGAGATAGGCGAAGACGCCGCCCGAGCGGGGCATCGCCGCGGCCAGCTCGGCGTAGGTGAGGGCACCGAAGAGGGCGATGAGGCCACCCAGGACCCAGGCGAGCAGCACGGGACCGGGCTCCCCCAGCCGGGCGGCCACCCCGGCGGGCACTCGGAAGATGCCGCTGCCGATAGTGCTGCCGATCAGGACGGCGATGGCGCTCCAGAGTCCGAGGCTCCTGGGGAGCCGTTCCCCCCAGTTGTCCGGTTGTGATGACATCGGCTAAATGTAGCCTTGACAAGGGCCTGCCGCGACCCGTTCTTTCTGCGGCAATGTCTTCCGAACCAGCTTCTCCCGCCCTCCTGCGCCGCCTGGCCTGGACGGGATCGGGGCTCGCCCTGGGCCTCATTGTGCTCGGCGGCGTGGTCCGCATTACGGGCTCCGGCATGGGATGCGGCGACCATTGGCCGCGCTGCAATGGCGTGTGGTTCCCCGCGCTCGACCTCCCCACCATGATCGAGATCGGCCACCGCTGGGCGGCCGCGCTGGTGAGTCTCGTGGTCCTGGCGCTGGCCCTGGTGGCCTGGGCCCGGCACCGCCGCGAGCCGGCGCTGCTCCGTCCCGCCACTCT
Organism: uncultured Gemmatimonadales bacterium; assembly: GCA_963722825.1. Classification (GTDB taxonomy): domain Bacteria; phylum Gemmatimonadota; class Gemmatimonadetes; order Gemmatimonadales; family GWC2-71-9; genus CAVVWJ01. The sequence goes on along the minus strand of CAVROI010000003.1, from coordinate 868,588 downwards.
GGCCCTGGTCCTCCTGGTGGCCCAGGTGCTGCTCGGCGCCGTCACCGTCAAGCTCGCGCTTCCGCCCTGGGTCATCATTACCCATCTCGCCAACGCCATGGTCCTGCTCGCCACGCTCCTGGTGGTGGCCCTTCGGGCCTCGGAATGGGGTCTTGAGTCCAGGGTCTTGAGTCGCGGATCTGATAGCACCGAGACCCGCGACCCTGGACCTAAGACCCTGCGCTCCCTTGTAATAGCCGAAGCGGCCCTCGGCTTCGTCGTGATCCTGTTCGGGGCCCAGGTCGCCAACTTCCACGCGGGGCTGCTCTGCCTCGGACTGCCCCTCTGCGGCGGCAGCCTGCTTCCTCCCGAGGCGCCGCTCGCTGCACTCCACTGGACTCACCGGGTACTCGCCTTTGCCTTCGCCGCGCTCGCGCTCTTCGTCGCCGCTCGGGTGCGGCAGACCACCGGGCCGGAAGGCGGGAGACTCCGCACGTCGGCACTGCTGGTGCTCGGGGCCACGGTCGTCCAGATCGTGGTCGCGTCCGCGATGGTGCTCGACCTGCTGCCGCCCTCGCTCAGGGCGCTGCACCTGCTGATGGGCTCGCTCGTGTGGGCGGCGCTGGTGGTGCTCGTTTTCCACTCGAGCGTCGCGGGTCGAAGTCGCCAGTCGCGAGTGAGGCGGACAGTGAGTCCCGGCAGGCGACCTTGGACCCGAGACTTGCGACCCTCGACCCTACACCCTCGCTCGCCGGCGATCTCGTGACGCTCACCAAGCCGCGCATCATCTCGCTGCTGCTGGTGACCACCGTCGCCCCGATGTTCATCACGCCGGCCGGTCTTCCCTCGCTCTCGCAACTGCTGTGGGTGCTCGTGGGTGGCTACCTCATGGCCGGCGGCGCCAACGCCATCAACATGTGGTTCGACCGGGACATCGACTCGACGATGAGCCGGACCCGGCTCCGGCCGATCCCCTCCGGCCGCATCTCGCCCGCCACCGGTCTCGTCTTCGGCATCGCTCTCGGCGCGGCCGCGTTTGCCGTCTTCCGGTACCTGGTCAATCCGCTCAGCGCCTGGCTCGCTCTCGGCGGACTGCTCTTCTATGTGTTCATCTACACCATCTGGCTCAAGCGCACGAGCCCGCAGAACATCGTGATCGGCGGCGCCGCGGGAGCGTTCCCGCCGCTGGTCGGCTGGGCGGCGATGACCGGCCGGATCGACCTGGCGGCGATATATCTGTTCGCCATCATCTTCTATTGGACGCCGCCGCACTTCTGGGCGCTGGCGCTGATCAAGCAGGCGGACTATGCCAAGGCCGGCGTGCCGATGATGCCGGTGGTACGCGGCGAGGCGCGCACCAAGTACGAGATGCTCGTCTATACGCTCGTCCTGCTGCCGCTCACCATCATGCCGACGCTCTTCGGAGCGCTGGGCGTGTTCTACGGCGTGGCGGCGGCGGTCCTGGGCGCGCGGCTGCTCTGGTACTGCGTGCGCCTTCTCCGCGAGCGGAGCATCACGCCGGTGGCCTGGCAGATGTACCGCTACTCGCTGCTGTATCTCGCCCTCCTGTTCGTGGCCATGGGGGTCGACCGGGCGCTGCCGTTCGGACATCGGGCGCCGGCGAGGGACGTGATCATCCTCGACCATCCGCTCACCGCTCTCACCGCTGCTGAGCATCACCGTTGAGCACGACGCAAAGGACGCAGGAGACGCAGAGGACGCAGGCAGCATATGCGTCCTCCGAGTCGTCTGCACCATCTCCGTCCTCATTGAAGCGCAAGCTTCCGCCGCCCGGGCGCTTGATGCGGCTGTTGCCGCGGGTGCGGCCGTACCGCGGCCAGCTCGTGCTCGCCACCCTGGCGCTGCTCGCCGGCGCGGCCTTGAGCCTCGCCTTCCCCATGATCGTGCGGTACCTGCTCGACGCCGCCTTCGTGGGGCATGACCGCAAGCTGCTCGATCGCATCGCGCTCGGCCTCATCGTCCTGTTCAGCGCCCAGGCGGTCCTCAACTACGCGCAGGCCTATTTGCTGAGCGCGGTCGGCGAGAAGGCGGTGGGCAGTCTGCGACGGGAGGTCTTCTCCCGTCTGCTCGAGATGTCGCCGGGGTTCTTCGCCGAGCGGCGCACCGGCGAGCTCACCAGCCGCCTGACGGTCGACATCGGGCTGCTGCAGGGCGTGCTGAGTCATCAGATCTCGGAGTTCGCCCGCCAGGTGCTGGCGCTGGTGGGCGGCGTGGTTCTCCTCACGCTGCTTCAGCCGAAGCTGACGTTCACCGCGCTCGGCGTGGCGCCCGTGGTCGTCGGTACCGCGCTCATCTTCGGACGCCGGCTCCGCCGGATGACCGTCGGCGTGCAGGACCGCGTCGCCGAGGCGACCGCGGTGGCGGAGGAAGCGTTCTCGCAGATCCGAACGGTGCAGAGCTTCGTGCAGGAGCCGGCGGAGCGGGCCCGCTACGGCGAGCGGATCGCGGCGAGCGTGCAGACGGCACTGCAGCGCGCGCAGACCCGGGGACTCTTCTTCGGGATGCTCACCTTCTCGACCTTCGCGGCCATCGTCTTCGTGCTGTGGCAGGGGGGCCTGCTGGTGCTTTCGGGCCAGCTCACACCGGGCGCGCTGGTCTCCTTCCTTCTCTATACGGTTACGATCGCGGCCTCGATCGGCGCACTTGCGCAGGGGTTCAGCAGTTATCAGGAGGCGGTGGGAGCGGCGGAGCGGGTCTTCGAGATCCTCGAGACGTCACCCGGCATCGCCGATCCACCGTCACCGACCAGGCTGCCCGGACCGGTGCGCGGCGCGGTCGACTTCGACGACGTCTATTTTCGCTATGTCCCCGATCCGGCGGCGCCGTGGACCCTCGAGGGAATCAGGCTGTCGGTCAGTCCGGGCGAGGTGGTGGCGCTGGTCGGGCCGTCGGGCGCGGGAAAGACGACGCTCGTGTCGCTGCTGCCGCGGTTCTGGGACCCGCACCGCGGGCGCATCCTTCTTGATGGGATGGACATTCGCTCGCTCCGGTTGGCCGATCTGCGCGGCAGCATCGGCGTCGTACCGCAGGAGCCGGCGCTCTTCAGCGGCTCCATCAGGGAGAACATCGCGTACGCCAGGCCGGGCGCGTCGGACGCGGACGTCGAGGCCGCCGCGCGCGCGGCGCATGCGCACGAGTTCATCGAGCGGCTGCCGCAGGTGTACGACACGCTGGTGGGGGAACGCGGCGTCAAGCTGTCGGGCGGGCAGCGCCAGCGGGTGGCGATCGCGCGGGCGATCCTCAAGAACCCGGCGGTGCTGATCCTGGACGAGGCCACGAGCAATCTCGACACCGAGAGCGAGCGGCTCATCGAGGACGCGCTGGCCCGGCTGCTCATCGGGCGGACGACGCTCATCATCGCGCATCGGTTGAGCACGGTGCAGCGGGCCGACCGGCTGCTGGTGATGGATCACGGGCGGATCATCGAGGAAGGAACCCACTCGGCCCTGCTCGCGCTGGGCGGATTGTACGCGCGGCTGTATCAGCGTCAGTTCAGGGATACCGAGAGGATCCCATTCGAGGTGGTGCCGTCCTGAGGCGACCAGGCGCGGCGTTTTGGGGGGCCCCCCGTGACGTGACGGTCTCCTTCGACTGGGAGCCCCGCTTCCCGGAACTCAAGCCGTCAACGACGAGCATTTCCATTCGACTGCCGATCGGGATGCTGGACGAGCTGAACTCACTTGCCAACGCTCGCGATGTCTCGTATCAGTCGTTGATGACCGTGTATCTGGCCGAGCGCCTCACGCCGGAGTGCCAGCCGCGTTGGTCGCTAGGTCGTTAGGGACCCCCCGTACTTCCCGGGCTCGCCCGAGATCGCTGTAGAGCCGAATAGCCAAGGAGTGATCGAATGCGACACGTTTCCCGCGAATTCCGTCGCAACAATTTCCTTCGGAGCGGAATTGGACCATGTGTAACAAGATTTCAGGACCTACGGAAACGATGCACATCCTCGATATGCGAAAGATCATGGCTGTCGGGGGGCGACGAGTCCGGGTTGACCAGCGGTGTCAGCCGTGGTTCAGAGGGCGGAAGGTCGTGGAATCAGACCGGCGGTACGTGAATCCCGAGGAGATCACCCGACTGTCCGCTATATTGCCAAGTTTACATTGGCGAGGCCAAGAACGAGATCGCCCCGCGGGAAGTCCGCGGGGCGATCTCATCTGACCTACCCAGCGCTTACGGCGCCGGTGGCGCTTCGTGCGTCAGGTCCAGCCTGACGAACGGGGGCGGCGTTCCAGCGAAGAGGACCGCAACGTAGTAGTACGTGCCTGGGTCCAGAGTGGCGCTACCCTCTTCGGGGTTATCGGCGCTGGCGCCGACGAATGCGCCGTCACTGCAGGCGGGATCGAAGCACACGACGGCATCGACGTCCGCGGCGCCCGGCCAACTGGTCGAGAAGCTGTAACTACCGGCTTCGGTCACCGTAAACTTGTAGTACTGGGCACCCACGCCACCGTCGCCGGAAATGTCGGCACCAGTGAACCCTCCAGCATCGAAGAACGTGGTTGTGGCATCGAGCGCCGGCGTCGTAATGTCTGGGGCAGCGGCCGGGGAATCGCCGCCTATCGGCGTGCCGACCGCGGCCACCTCGTCGACGGTCGGGAGGGTGAGAGGGACCCCGGGAAGGAATGAGGCGCTCAAGCCAGTCAGCGTCACAGCGCCCGTGCTTCCCGGAGGAATCACAGCCGTGATCGCGGTCATGTCCGCCGAGATAGACTCCACGAATCCGTCACCGGCGTCGGTTGTCACTGCAGCGTCCGCAGTGAACGTGTAGTCAGTCGGCAGCGTGATCGTCACGCGTTCATTCGGGGCCGGTGCCGCATTCGAGAACGTGGCCGCGACGGACGTCGGGATCACGCTCACGGGAATGTTCAGCGTCGCCCCGCCGGCGGTCACTGTGATCGCGGTCTGACCCGCATCGCCCGCGGTGACGATGAAACGTTCCGTGGTATTCAGGTTGGTCCCGATGGTGGTCGGGAGAAAGGTCGGATCCTTTTCCACCGTCGCCTGCGAGCCTCCAGCCGTGACTTCGAATTCGGCCGGCAGCAGGCCCCCCTGGACATCGGTCAACTGTAGCGTGAGAAACGTGCTGAGGCCCTGGTCGAGAAAGATCACGGCAGGATTGGCGACGATCTTTGGTGGGGTATCGTCGCGGATCGAGCTGGTGGGGTCTCCGTTGCACGCCAGGAGGCCGCCGCACGAAAGAAGAAGAATCAGGCCGAACCTCGAATGCTTCATACAGACCACCTCATGGTTGAGTGCGACACGATTCACTGGTTCTCGTCCCGGCGCTGACCGTCCGGCTCCCGCTCAGCGCTCTTCTCCGGGCCGCCTCTACGAGGTCGATTCCGAGCCAGCGGCCGATATCTTCCACTGCCGGTGCCCCCGAGCAACTCTCCCCAGCCCGGCAGGCTGGGCTCCTTGATGTCGTTCGAGTAGATCAGCGTGTACGCCCCGAAGCCCGACCGGTCGGCGAAGATGTAGTACGATCCCTTTCCCTTGGCATAGCTCCAGACCTCGTACGGTGGGGCGCGGCCTTCCTGCTGCCGCTTGTACGTCTCCTCGGGAACGCCCAGCTTCGCGTAGATCCTTCCCCGGTCCGAGCGCCAACCCGACTGGGGCCGGCGCCCGCCTTCGCGGAACGCTTCATTCGCGTAGTCGATCGCCTTGTAGAAGGCCTCGCGCCGCTCGTTCCGGGGCGTGCCCGGCGTCGGATCGCGCTTCATCCAGAATTGCGCGAGGAACCGGCGCTTGGCGTCGACGCTCAGCTTCGAGCTCCAGGGCGAGAGCTCTCCCCCCTCGGCCAGGTAGATCAGCGGAGCCTTGGCGGTTTCGAGCTGCGCGGGGGACATCTGCCCGAAGTAGCCCTCGTCGGTGACGCGGGCCTCCGCGCGCCGCGCGGTATCGCTGGCCAGCGTCTCGTTGAGACCGGCCATGACCAACTCCGCCGACCGGTGCACCGTCCGCCCGCCGACCTTGACGTCGGCGTTGAGGGTATAGCCGCCGGGGGGCAGGCCCGTCAGGTCGAGCTGTCCCCGAAGCACACTGCCGCCGGCGGCCACTGTGATCGGGACAGGCGGCGTCTTCGTCACGGGCGTGCCGTTCGACCCCGCCACCGTGACCGCCATGCTGCCCTTCTCCTCGCCGGCGGCGTACGCCTCCATCAGATAGAACACCTTCGGCCTGAGTGGCGTCAGCCTGACTTCCGCCGCCGCCGTGACGAGGTTGTCGCCGGTGCGGAATTCCCCGGCCCGGGGCACGGTGTCGGTCTGATCCACCAGGCGCATCTCGGGAGCGAGCAGCAGGTCGGACGCCGCGCTCGAATCCGACAACGCGGCGATAGGAGCAGTCGAGCTCAGCTTCCGGCCGGAGAGCGAGTCCTGGATGGACACCTCCAGCTTGTACTGGCCGTCGGCGACGGCGAAATCGAAGATCTCGACCGTGTAGCCGCTTGTGCCTGCCGTTCCTCGCGGCAGCCGGTTGCGCCACGATTGCTGGTACAGCGTGAGACCGGTCGAGTCGGCGACCCGCACGGCCACCGAGTAGCTCGCGGAGCCCGCCGGATCATCGGGCTGCGAGATGACCCCCAGCGGGATCTGCACCAGCCCCTTGACCCGGGTCCGGTGCACATCGGCCCGGTAGAAACGCACGGCCCGGATGATGAGCGGCGATTCGATCTGGGTATCCGCCACCGCGGCGGTCGGGCCGCCGCCCACCCCGGACAACAGCAACAATGCAAGAAAAATCATTGATCCCGGGGCGGAACGAGCGTCCGTTCCGCCCCCCATTGAAGACAGGTTACCAGCCGACCGACACGCTGAAGAAGTTGGTACCGCCGAGCACGCCCTGATACCGCCAGGCGTAGTCGAGGCCCAGACTGAAATCGCTCTTCTCGTAGTTCACCCCGCCGCCGAACGCGAGGCCCTGGAGATTCTCCTCGTCACTGAGCGAGGTCTGGCTCTGCGGATTGGTCGGGCTCAGGTTGTTCGAGCCGAGATAGCTGTAGCTGCCGCGGAGCGCGAAGCCGAAATCGGAGCCTCCGAGCTTGTGGGACGCCCATTCGGCGCCGCCGGAGAATCCCGCCCGGTTGTTGTTCGGCTGGTTGAAGTCGCCGAGCAGGCTCAGCCGGCTGTTGTCCGACGTCATGAGGTCGTACGCGAGACCGACCCGGAAGATCGTCGGCAGGTTGAATCCCGACGTCCGGAACTGGGACGGCTGGGGATTTTCCGGCACGGTGGGCTGGCCGGTGATCGGGTCGCGCGGCGTTTCCGTGTGGAGCGCGTTGCCGCTGTAGGTCAGGTTCGTACCGAGGTTCGCGAGCACGAACGAGAACTGGAGCGGGTGCCCATTGAGCTGGGAGTGGAAGTTGGTGCCGAAGTCCAGGGCGAAGGCCTGTCCGTTTGCCTCGCCGAGCTGGTCGAAGACCCCCTTGAGGGTGAGCCCGGCGGAAAATCGGTCGGAAAAGTTCTGCGCCGCCGTGAGACCCACGAAGGTCTCGCTGACCGAGTAAACCGACCCGGTGCCTTCCGGCTGCTCGACCGTGTAGACCGGCTGGTCCTTGAACCCGAACGACCCGGCCTGGATGCCGACGGCGCTGCTGCCGCCGCCGAAGGGGAAGACGATGCCGCCCCAGTTGTACCGGGTGTCGGCGATGTAATCGTACGTGCCGATCATGGCCCCGGCCCGCGGCATGAGCGCGATGCCGGCCGCGTTGTAGTACAGCGCGCTCACGTCGGTGGCGATGGCGGCGAACGCCCCGCCGAGCGCCGTGCCGCGCGCCCCCGCGCCGAAGAGCAGGAACTCGGCCGAGGTGGTGCCGTACGCGGTGTTGTCCTGATTGTTGGATGCCTGAGCGCCGGCAAGGGTCGGCAGTCCGCTCAGCAGCATCGCCACCAGAGCCAGGTTTGGTGCCCGAAAATCACTCATTCGTTCGATCTCCTGGATGCGGGGCGAGCCGAGGCGGCTCGCCCCTGTGGGACTCTACTGAGTGAAGTTGACGACGGTGAACCGGCCGACGCGCCGCGCGTCGCCCGCTTCGACGTGATAGAAGTACACGCCACTCGCGACGACCTGGTTGTTGCGGTTGCGCACGTTCCAGTCTTCCTCGCCCCCGAAGGTGTCGGAGTGGTGCTCCAGCATGTTGACCAGCACCCCGCTCGAGGAGTAGATCCGGATGATCGCGTCCTTAGGCAGATTGACGAACTTGATGATCTTGGACGTGGTCGTCTGCTCGAACTGGTTGGTGACGTAGTACGGATCGGGCACGGTGTGTACCCGCTCGAGATCGGCCTTGGTGGAGGCCACCACGTTGGTAGTCGACGGTGATCGCGGTCTGCAGCTCGACGCCGACGGCGGTGAGCGGCCGGGTGGCGTCGGGGTTGCTGAAGGCGTACGGTCCCTCGGAGCCGCCCGCGCCGTTGCCACCGACGATCGCGCCAACGTACTGACGCAGCGACCAGACGGTGCCCGCCGCAGGGGGTGCCCCGCCAGTGAGCTCGATGACGAAGAAGTCACCCGCGATGTAGAGCCCGAACCCGTTGGCCGCGGCCGGTACGATCGTGCCCGCCGTCGGGAACGCGCCGCCGCTGAAGAAGCCGACCGGGCCTGGCACCACCGTGTTGCTGAGCTGATAGGCCGCGTTGCCGGCAGGGCAGACGAACGATCCCGCCGCGTAGGTCCGGTACGGCTCCACGCACGCCTCGTCTATGCTGGTGAGGGTGGCGCTGCCATCGAACTGAGTTCCTGTCGTCGCCGACGCATTGAGCACACCCCACGACCCTGCCGCCATCGTGTCGAACGGCACCGGGACGTTGTGGGTGGCGTCGATGACCGAGTCGATCACGCCGCCGCTACCCCAGTAGAGGTTGAAGTCCGCCGCCCGGTGGGCGCCGGCCCCGATACCGGTCTGCTCGCGGCAACCGCCACCACCAGCCTGCTGGTAGCACTGCATCTGGAAGATTGTGGTGGCACCGGGCGCCACACCTGCGTTGTTGAAGCAGGTCTGCGGCGTGCCGCTGAAATTGGCGGTATTGCACGCCTGCGGGTCGGCCTGGGTCTCGTTGTTCTGCGGCGACGGACCCGCGAACCAGCGGGAGCCGTTGTAGGAGCATCCGCCGCCGTCCGTAAAGCCGGCACGGCCGTTGACGCAGCCGCGGCCGTAGAGAGTCTCATATTCAGTGCCGGGGAGCTGAAGCCCGGCCGAGGCCGCGAGCTTGAAGTTCGCGTTGCCGCCGAATCGTGCGGCCAGCCCCTGATCCACCGGCACGGCCGGCGCGCCGGACGAGTTGCTGGTCACCCCGAACTCCTGTTCCGCCACGATGGGCACGGAGATCGAGGCGCTCGAACCGGACGATCCCACCGTGAAGAAGTACTTGTGGGGGATGTCCTGGTACGTGGAGCCGAGCTGGACGCTGTCCAGCGTGGCCGAGACGTTGGTGGTCCCATCCAGCACCGCCGATGCGATGACGCCGACGCCCACCGACCAGTTGTTGGCGGGCGGGAACGGACCGCTGAAAGTACCGGTCGTCGGATCGATCGAGGGCTCGGCTCCGGCCGAATCGAGCTGGGTACCGCGGCCAAGCATGCTGGTCACGACGCTGGTCACGCTGTTCTGGTAGTTCGAGGCCAACGCCACCGGAAGGATCGGCTTGGTGGTGCGCGGCGACTCGATGATCGACGGGCCGGATTGGAACGAATTGACGTCAAACGCAACCACGGAATAGAAGTACCGCAGGTTGCTCCGGACCCCGCGGTCGACGAACGTGAACGGCACGCCCGTGTCCTGGAGGTCGGTCGTCGTATCGGACTTGAGGAGGATCGCTTCGCCGGTCGCCAGGGCCGTACGACCGTTCGGGGCAAGCGGCGTCTGGACGATCTGGCCGGACAGCGGAACCGGGTTCGCTACCGTGGGTGCCACCCCCGGCACCAGCGAGTCGAACGCCACGGGACATCCGATGCTCGGGTCGGCGCTGCGAATGCCGAGCTCCGGCGCGCAACCGGTGGTCGGATTGACCTGGCCGGTGAAATCGTTCATGAACGTACCGGCGTAGTCGAACTGTGCAATCAGCGACAGCGAGTTGGGGGAGTCTACCCGGCCCCGGTAGATCCGGTAGCCCTCGACGTCGAATTGCCGGTAATTCGGGTCGTACAAGATGTTCGGCGCGCCCTCGGGCGTGAGCAGGGAGCTCGCCACGGCGAAATACGGATCGCCGGCGGTCTCGCTCGCGCTCGGGCGCCAGAGCACCGTCACCTGGTTGTTATCCGGGATCAGGAAGAATTCCGGGGAGTCCGGCGCGAAAGGCAGCAGGAAGCCGTTGTTGAACACCTGCTGCGCCACTTTCGCCTTGCCCAGCAGCGAGCCGGGCACCACGTCGATCGAGTCCTGCACCACCGCGCCATTCACGTCGACGCCGCGGAAGCCGCGGTAGCCGGAGACCGAGTCCACCGGGTTGGCGCCGGCGGTGAGCTGGGCGGGGGTGATGAGCCGCCGAGCATCGCCCGGCGTGAGATCGCAGGTCGCGGGGCCGGAGCACGAACCCGTGGCGACCGGCGCCGCGAAGATGTACGCGACCACGATCGACCCGAACGCGCCGGGGGCCAGCTCCAGCGGGCCCGACGACTGGAAGAAGCGCATGTCGGCCGGCGAAGTCGTGTTGACGAAGCAGATGTGGGTCAGGCGCGGGTCACCGGTGTTGCAGGCGGCGTCACCCGCGGCGGTGCTGATGTTGTTCGAGAGATAGCGAAACAGCTGGGTGGTGTTCTGCGCGTCGTCGAACGCGCCCTGGTTGATGGTGTTGCTGAACAGTGTGAGGCCGACTTCGGCCCCATTCACGATCGGGCTCTTGAGGTACTTCACGCCGACGAAACCGGAGCCCGGGAAGAAGGGCGGGCCGAAAATCGAGGGATCGAAGGTCCACCCGTCGGCACCCGAGAAGTCGTGCGCGTAGACGTAGCCGAGGGCGAACGGCACGTTGACCGACGAGTAGTTGACCCCGGCCTGGGCCACATCCATGTCGGCCGAGAAGGCGGCGAAAAGATTGCTGATGGTGTAGCCACCATCAGGGATATCAACCCCGAAAGCCGCCTCATTCCGCTGCTGGAAGTCGGCGCCCTGACGTGCGGCAATGTCGCGCATCCCCGGCCGGATGCTGGCATACGCCGCCGGGTCGGCGGCCGTCACGTTATAGAAGGTATAGACGAAATAGATGACGTCTTCGTTGCCCACCGGATAGTTCCACCCGAGGCCGTGCTGTTCGACCATGATGCCGAGCGGGTGACTCCGGCCGGCGTTGAGCCCAGGATTGCCGTCCCAGGAGAGCCACCAGACGTCGGCCTGGGAGCCGACGGCGCGGCCCCGGAGCAGAGGGTTGAAGAGATCCTCAGTGGGGTCACCGCTCGGGATTCGGGCGGCCAGCGCTACCGGGTCCGTGGCGAGCGTGTCGGCGATGAAGGTCAGGTCGTCCGGGTTGTTGGTGTTGTAGATCGGCTCGACCTCAGTGCCGTGCTGCGTGGTGCCCTTCGGGTCGAAGAAGAAGGCGCCCGTGGTATCGCCCTGCCACTCGGGGTTCGCGTCAGTGCCCACGACGCCCGCGATCTGGAGACCCGAGTTGAAGACGTACTGGTCGGCCGTTCCCTTGGGCCAGAAGCCGCCGCCGATGGTGGAGGAGTTCGTGGAGTCCACGCACACCTCGCCGTCGGAGTTCAAGCCGCACAGCACGCGGTTGACCGTGAAGGCGCCGAGCGTGCGGGCGAAGAGCCGGAACGACTTCTTCGGACCGGGCTTCGGCTTGGCAGCGGCCGTGACCGTGGCCGCCTCGACGACGGCCGGCGGCGTTACTGCGGCGAGGGCAAACGCCCAGACAGCGGCCAGCAGCACGGTTCTCGTACGCAATAAAGAATGCATCGCGTCCTCTCTTCAATTTGGAAAGGGAGCGGCTCGCACCGGACGGAGGGTACCCCCCGTCCGGTGCCATGCGCCTTAGAAGTTCAGTTCCACACCGAGCCGGAATCGGCGCGGCGCCGAGGTGAAATTGTTGACGCCGCGCACCAGGTTGTAGAGCGCATCGCTTGCGGTCCGCTGCTCATCGAGGTCGAACATGTGGTCGCCGTTGCCGTACCGCTCCTCGGTCCGGATGAGCGCCACGCAGTTCGGGGCCGCGGCGGTGCCGTCCTGCTTCCGCCAGGCAGCGCAGCCGGTCCGAGGATCGGGGGCACCACCGAAGCTGAGGTCGATGGTTCCATCGCCGAGCAGCGCGCCCGATTCGGCCGCTTCCGACGCGAGATCCGCGCTGTCGGCCGCGAAGCTCTGGACCTCTTCACGGGCGTTGGTGATGTCGTTGGTGCTGGTGAACACCTGCACGATGTTCTTGAAGTTGAGCAGGTTCCGCGCCTCGAAGTAACCAGTCAGATCGAGCTTGCCCAGGCCGAAGCTCTTGGTCAGGCGCATATCGAGGTTCTTGAAGGCCGGCATCCGCGAGCTGTTGAGCGGCTCGGGGAAGGTCCGGTCGCAGTTGTTGCCTGATACGACGGACTCATCGCCCACCTCCGGCAAGCAGGGCGTATACGGCAGCCCGCTGGTGTAGCGGAAGGTGGTGAACAGGCCCACGTTCCGGAGCACCGACCCGAGCGCGGTGCCCTTCTTCCAGTCGCCGGGGAAGTTGAAGGCGGCCGCGATGGCCAGGTTGTGCGGCCGGTCGAAGTCGGTCGGGAGAATCGCCTGGGGCGGGGGCGAGTTGCCGCCCGAGACCGCGTCGAGCACCCGCGAGCCGAAGCTGAGGTACGTGTTGGGGTCGGAGCCGGTGTTCTTGGACACCGCGTAGGTGTAGGCCAGCGTGCCGTTGAAGATGTTGCCGAACCGCCGGTCGAGCCGCACGTCCAGGCCGCGGGTGTTGCCGAAGTCGGCGTTGGTGATCAGGCGCACGTTGGAGGTGATGCCTCTGAGGGGATCCTGGAGGCCCACCAGCCGGCCCGCCGCGTTCGAGAGGTTGTCCTTGTTGTAGGCGGCCACGTCGAGCACCATGTCGTCGCTGAACGCGTGCCGGATACCGAACTCGAAGGTGATGCTGCGGCCGAAGTCGAGGTCGCTGCCATAGAAATTGTTGGTGTTGGTGATATTGAGGTCGGTGTTGATGCCCTGGAGCACCACGCTGAAGTCCGGCGCCTGCACCTGGTGCGCGTAGGAGAACCGGAAGTTGGTCCGGTCGGTCACCGGGAACGACACCTGGATGTGCGGGCTCACGTAATCGTGCGCCTGGTCCTGCGGGAACAGGGAGTCGCTGGTGAAGAATGCATCCGCGTTGGTCGGATCGTAGAGCGGGTTCGTCGAGATGCGGGGGAAGCCGGCCCAGCGGCGCGCCCGGGTGTCGTACCGGTCGTACCGGAGGCCGCCGACCACCACCACGTCGCCGAGGTCGAGCCGGTCCTCGAGGAAGGCATCGTACCGGTACGGCCGCTCGCGGTACACATCCGAGAACGCCTGGCTCGTGAGCTCGTGAGAATAGTTATCGAGGTGGTACAGCGTGTACTCGCCGCCCAGCTTGAGCCGGTTGTACCGGTCGAACTGCCAGTCCAGGTTGGCCTTGCCGACGTACCGGTTTTCCCGATAGAGAAGCAGGCGGTTGCCATACGCGGTTGAGCCGGCCGGGCCGCCCGACTCGGGGAAGACGAGATTGCCGTCGGCGTTGTAGAGCGCGTAGGCATTATTCCGCCAATCGTCGACCAGGGAGTACTGCGCCGCGTTCTCCAGGTCGTACGGCGACCGCCGGCTGCCGGCGGTGTTACGCCGGTAGTTCTCAACCAGCGTGTTGTCGATCGGGAAGTTGTCGAAATTGAACAGGAAATCGATCGGCTTGATGTTGAATCCGCCGAAATTGTCCCGGGTGGCGATCTCGCTCTCCCGGGTCATCGGCCCGGCCAGCGTGCGGTCCTGCTGATACGAGAGGGCTACCTCGAGCGCCAGCGCCCGTTCGGTGCTGCGGGTGAGGTTCTGGGTCCAGTTCAGTGTGAAGATGTTGCTGTAGTTCCGGAATGCCCGGAGGTTCTGCGGGTTGTAGAGCGACCCGGCCGTCAGGAACTCGCCGTTGGTGATGGAGTTCTGGGTGAACGTACGGCCCTGGTTCTGGCTGCGGAGCGCCGTGAGCGCCACGCGCGAGCCGGTGCCGAAGGTGTAGTTGAGCTTACCGGTGAGCTGATACGTAGAGCTGCCCGACCAGGGAGTGCGGACGCCCTGGCAATCCACGCCGTAGTTGTTCGCGATGTCGGCGTTGGTACTGCCGGCGAAGGTGTCGCAGTTGCCACGGGAGATCGCGTAGTTATACACGTCCACGAAGGTGGTGTCCGACGTGGGGCTCCCGAGCGTGGTCGGCACGGCCACGGTGGTGTCGATGCCCGCCTGGAGGAAAATGGGGTAGTTCTGGGCGTCGCGTCCGCTCTCGATCGACTGCTGGCCCTCGAGCACGCCCGACAGGAAGAAGGTGAAATTCTTGGCCACGGGGCCGCCGAAGCTCCCGGTGACGCGGTTGAACCCGAGGCCGTGGTTGACGCCGAAGGGCTCGTCGGTCTCGTAGTTGACCGTCCCCGTGTAGTCGGTGCCGCCGGTGCGGGTCGCGATCGAGATGACGCCGCTCTGCGCGTTGCCGAATTCCGCCGAGGACGACCCGGTGGTGACCGACGCCTCTTCGAGCGCGTTGGTGCCCACGCTGATTTCCGTCCCCGCGGAGCTGACCTGGGAGTCGCCGCGATTGCCCGCCGAGACCGGCACGCCGTCGATGTAGGTGACTGCCTCCTGGGTGCGGCCGCCGCGAATCGAGAAGGTCGAGCCCGACGAGTTGGCCGCTACCACGCCCGGTTGCAGCGTGAGCACGCTGCTGATCCGGTCGACCGGCAGATTCTCAGTGAACTGCCCGTCGATCCGCTGCTTGGATGCCACTTCGTCGCGCGGCACCAGCGGCTGCGTCTGGGTGACGACGGTGATCTCCTGCAGCTCGACCGCGGTGGCCTCGAGCTGGACATCGACCGTGAGCGTCTGGCCGGCCAGGACCTTGACCCCTTCCACCTGCGTCGACTTATAGCCGATGAAGGCGGCACGGATCGAGACCGTGCTGGCCGGAACGTTGTTGATGAAGTAGTAGCCCTGCGGGTTCGTGAGGGCGTTGAACGCCGTTCCAACCACGAACACCTGGGCGTTGACGATCGGTGCGCCGGCTTGGTCGCGCACCCTGCCTTCGATCTTACCAGTCGATCCTTGCGCGAGGAGCATACCGGCTCCAGCACTCAGAGCGACTGCCGCGAACGCGACGAATCGCGCAACGCGTGCGAAGGCGCTGACACGGCAATGCTTCATGGATACGTCCTCCAAAGGCGTGAAACTGCGGTTACTGCCTGCTTGGAGCGAGGAGTCCACACGACTCCCCTAGGCACGAAGGCCCAAACTCGGGATGGCCCTGCTTGTGGGAGTGACACCTGCGTTGATTTTTGGAAGTGATGATGCCCACTGCGACATCGGAATGCGACGACCGCGGCCCGGTCGGCAGCATAATATGGAGTGCGCAAAAACCAGTGTCAAGCAATCGTCACGAGCTCGAGCAGTTCTCGAGTCCTCGACGTAACTCTCTGAAACCGGAGCAGTTGCCTATTGAAACACGGCGTGAGCCACATCCTGATTCTCATCAGCAGCACCGCGAGCATGAACGCGAAAAACTTTTCCCGCGAGCCACCCGCGCACCGACACCTGCTGTGGATTGACGACGGAATGTGAGAGGAATTCGACGAGCGCGATGTTAATGCGATATATCCGGTGTCGCAAGGGGCCGGCTTGCGCGCCGGGCTCGCCTGGGTGACCGCGCGCCGTTGATCTCGCGGTTCCACGCCGCCGGGCTTTCGATCCGGGCGGGATCGTCTCGCTCAGGGCGCTAGCAGTGGCCTGCGTCCGGGTAAGGAAGTGGGCGTAACTGACGGCCCAGTGGCGCCCAAGCCCGGCGCCACTACGCGCGAGATCGCGCCCTACTCGTACAGTTCCGCCGGAGCGCTCTGCCACACGCACGCCTCGCCGCCGCGAGATCGGCACTGCTCGTGGAGCATGGCGCCCTCGAACGCCGTCAGACTCCGGAGCAACTCTCCGTAGGCGGAGCCGTAGAAGGCGCATGCCGTGCCGTCTGGAAACGCCAGGATCGACAGCGGCTCAGGCATCGAGACTTCGCTTCCCTGGCTCCGGGCCCGGAGATCGCCGCCGAAGACGTCGCGGGAGAGCCGGGCCACCGCCCGAAGCGCGATGCGCCGTCCGACACCCGCCGGCGACATGCGGGCGAGCGTGCGGGCCGGCCGGGCCTTCGATCGCGCCGCGAACCGCGCCGCGCGCCGCCCCGCGTCGGCGAACACGAGCGGCGCGTCGGGCCTCCGCCCGACCAGCCGGAGGACGGAAACGACCTCATCGAGATCGACCGGCTCGTCCTTGTCGGCCGCATGGCGGTAGCGCTGAATCTGGGCGGCCACCGTCGGGCTCAGCCCCAGGCGGCGCACCACGATCTCCTCGGCCAGCTCCTCGAGGCCGTCCTCGACGGGAGTGTCGAGATTGCGGATGGCCTCGAGCAGGCTGAGGGGAATGAGGGCGGGAACGGCGGTGGTGGTCGTCACGGATGAGTGCGCGGAAGTTACCCACGCCGTTACCTTCTTTCCATGGCCGAGACCTCCGCACCGGTGCGCTCGTTCGATCAGGAGGCGCTTCCGCACTTGGACGCGCTGTACCGGGTCGCCCTCCGGCTCACCGCCGATCCCTCCCTGGCCGAGGACCTGGTGCAGGACACCATGCTGAAGGCGTACCGGTCGTGGCAGCAGTATCGCCCGGGGACCAACGCCAAAGGATGGCTGCTCACCATCCTCCGCAACACCTTCATCAACGACTACCGCCGCAGGAAGCTCGAGCCGGTCGCCATGGACCTGGAGGCGGTCGAGCCGCACGCCATCTACCGCGCGGTAGAGGTGGACGACCCCGAAGGCACCTTCTTCTCGAAGATCGTGGACGAGAAGGTGACCGAGGCGGTGGACGCCCTCCCTCCCGACTTCCGCGAGGTCCTCGTGCTGAGCGACATCGAAGGCATGCGCTACGCGGAGATCGCCGAGACGATCGGCGTGCCGGTCGGCACTGTGAAGTCCCGCCTGTTCCGGGCGCGCCGCCTCCTCCAGACGGCGCTCTATGCGCACGCGGTGGAAATGGGTTACATCAAACCGCGGGAGAAGTGAAATGCCGGATTCCATCGATTGCACGGAAGCCGCGGCCCGGCTGCAGGATTACCTGCGGCGCGAGCTGACGCCGGAGCTCGAGGCCGAGCTGACGGCTCACATCGAGCGCTGCCGGCCCTGTTTTCAGTCGGCCCGGTTCGAGGAGAACTTCCTCCTCATGCTCGAGACGCGTGCCGCGCGGGAGTGCTGCCCCGATAAGCTGCGGCGGCGGATCCTCGATCTTCTCCGGGCCGAAGCCCGGCGCGGCTGACGCCGGTCGCCTTCCTCACCGCCGCGCCGGTCGCCGCTGCCGTGGCGCTCGCCGCCTGGCGGGCCGGCGCCCTCACCATCGGCGGAGCCGGCGCGGCCACCCTGGTCGGCACCGCTATCCTCTGGAGCACCGGCTGGCCCGGCGGCGCGGTTCTCGCCGCCTTCTTCGTCTCCAGCACCCTGATCTCCCGCATCGCCCCGCCGTTCTCCGGCTCCGATGCCAAGGGCAACCGGCGCGACGCGTGGCAGGTCGCCGCGAATGGCGCTCCCGCCGCGGTGGCGGCTCTTCTCGGATTTCACCAACCATCGCTCGGCCTCTGGGCCGTCACCGGAAGCCTCGCGGCCGCGGCGGCCGACACCTGGGCCACCGGGGCCGGAGCCTGGAGCCGGACCCCGCCGCGCCTGCTCCTTGGCTGGCGAGAAGTGTCCCCCGGCACGAACGGGGGCGTGACCCCGCTCGGCACTGCCGGCGCGATGGCGGGCGCCATAGCGGTGGCAGCCACAGGCTCGCTTGCGGGTGGCGGCGCTCACCTCCTGCCGGCCGCGACGCTGATAGGTTTCGCGGGGATGCTGGTGGATTCCGCCCTGGGCTCCAGCTTACAGGGACGCTTTTTCTGCGCCCGGTGCCATTCGCCGAGCGAGTGGCGCCTGCATCGCTGCGGCGAGGCCACGACCCTGACAGGAGGGATCGCATGGTTGAGCAACGACGGGGTGAATCTCGCCGCGACCTCTCTGGCCGCCGTTCTCGCGGCCGCCGCCTCGGAGTGCTGGGCACGGTAGCGTTGCTGCTCGTGACCGCCTGCAGCGCCGACCCCCTCGAGCCGCGCCCCGACGAGCCCGGCGGCAATCAGAGCGGAACCAGCGGCGGCGGGGCCAGTTCCACGATCGTCGGCGCCTGGCGGTCGGTGGTCGTGATCGAGGTCCCCGGTGATCTGCAGACGTGGACCACCACGTGGCGCTTCGACGCCGAAGGAACGTGCCGCCAGACCGTGGTCACCGAATCGCTGGCCGAAGGGTTCCCCCGCACCACCGATCGTCCCTGCACCTTCACGATTTCCGGATCGACCATCACCGTCTCCTATGCCGGCGCGGGTACCCTGACGTTCGAGTTTTCCTTCGCGGGATTTTCACCAGACCGTCTCGTCCTCGATGGCTTCGAGTATCAGCGGATCGCCTGAGCACGGGGCGCTCGACGTCCTCGTGGTCGGCGCCGGGCCGGCGGGGAGCACCACGGCGGCGCTGCTCGCCCGCGCGGGGTATGCCGTCACGGCGGTGGACCGCGCCCTCTTTCCACGAGATAAGGCCTGCTCCGAGTACATGGGACCCGAGACGGTCCGGATCCTTTCCCGGCTCGGCGTCGTCGAGGAGCTCGAGGCCGCGGGGGCGACGGCACTCGAGGGCACCGAAGTCACCGGTGCCGGCGGCTCCCGGCTCCGCGGCGTCTTCGCCCTCGCGGGGCATCGTCCCTTCCGGCCGACCGGCCTCTCGATTTCGCGACGAATCCTCGACGCCGCGCTCGTCCGCGCCGCGGTCGACGCCGGGGCGACGCTCCTGGAGCGCACCGCCGTCGAAGAGCTGCTCTACGATCGCGGCGCGGTAGGCGGGGTGGTCGTGCGGGAGCGCGACGGTGCTCGTCGAACCATTCGTGCCCGGCTCACCGTCGGCGCCGACGGCCTCCGCTCCATCGTGGCGCGCCGGATGGGCCGCTGTCGCAACGGTCTGCCGCGACGGATCGGATTCGTGGCGCACCTCGACGGCGTCGAGAGGATGGCCGGCTCCGCCGAGCTCTTCGTCGGCCGCCACGGGTACGTCGGGCTCAATCCGATCGGCGGCGGACGGACCAACGTCGCGCTGGTGGTGCCCGCTTCGCGGGCGGCGGCGGCGCGCGGGCGGCCCGAGTCGTTCTTTCTCGAGGCGCTGGCAGAATTTCCCCGCGTGCGCGAGCGGGTCGAGCGCGCGTCACTCGCCCGCCGCGTGCTGGTGACCGGCCCGTTCGCGGCATCGGCCGGCCGGGTGACGGCCGATGGCGCCGCGCTGGTGGGAGACGCCGCGGACTTCTTCGACCCATTCACGGGAGAGGGCATCTTCAGCGCGCTGCGCGGCGCCGAGTTGCTCGCCGAAACCGCCGCCGCGGCGCTGGCCACCGGCGGAACCGCCACGGCGACGGCGCTCGCGCCCTACCGGCGGGCCCGGCGCCGCGCCTTTGCCGGCAAGTGGGCGGTCGAGCGCCTGATCGGCTACGGGATGTGGTGGCCCCGGCTCTTCGATCGCGCGGTAAACCGACTCGGCCGCCGCGGGACCATGGCGCACACCCTGATCGGCGTCACCGGCGACTTCGTCCCGGCGCGCGAGATGCTCAACCCGCTCTTTCTCGCAAGGATGGTCCTGTGAACGGAGGCGAAGCCGATCCCGCCACCTTCCGCAACCTCCTCGGCCGCTTCGCCACCGGGGTCACCGTCCTCACCATCCCCGGCCCCGACGGGCGCCCCGCCGGAATGACGGCGAGCAGCCTTGCGTCGGTCTCTCTCCAGCCACCGCTTCTCTCGGTCTGCGTGGACCGCCATGCCGATATCCACGGTCTGATCATCTCGGCGCCCGGTTTCGTGGTGAACGTGCTCGAAAGCGTGCAGGAGGCACTCTCGCGCCGGTTCGCCGAGAGTCACCCCGACCGATTTGCCGGCGTTGGATATCATGTCGGCGCCGGCGGTGAGGTCTTCCTCGACGGCGCCCTGGCCCACATCGAATGCCGCCGCCACGCGCTATACGACGGTGGAGACCACAGCATCATCGTCGGGATGGTGACGGGCGGCTCGACCGGCGACGGGCGGCCGCTGCTCTACTATCGCGGCGGCTACGCCGCGCTCGGGTGAGCGCATGGAGCCGCTGACCATCGCGCCGATCGGTACCGAGCTGCTGGATGACCCGGCCGCCGATCCGGCGCTGGCGGCCGAGTCGTTCCGCAACATCAGCCGCTCGAACCGCTGGTTCGGCGGCGCGGCGGCGATGCGCTACGGGTTGCGCCGCGCACTCGGTGGCGTCGGACCCGACGCGACGCTTTCGCTGCTCGACCTCGGCACTGGCGCCGGCGACCTGCCCCAGGCGGCGCGCCGATGGGCGGCGCGCCGGGGAGTGCGGCTCGTGCCGATGGGGCTCGAGCGCAGCCGTGTGGCGGCCGGGATCGCCCAGGGTGCCGGCGTGCCATGCGCCGTGGCCTGCGCCGGGGCTCCACCGGTCCGCGACAAGTCGGTGGACGTCGTGCTGGTGAGCCAGGTGGTTCACCACCTCGACCGGGAGTCGGCCGTGCGGCTCCTGCGCACCTGCGACCGCCTGGCGCGACGCGCGGTGATCATCACCGACCTGCGGCGAGGGGCGCTCGGGCGAGCGGCGTTCTGGGTGGGCGCGCGCGCGCTGCGCTTCGATCCGGTGACTCTGGCGGACGGAATGACGTCGATCCGGCGCGGGTACACGCTTTCGGAGCTGCGGACGATGCTCGCGAAGGCGGGGGTCAGGGGAATAGTGGCGCGCCGGCCAGGGTATCGTCTGGTAGCCGTCTGGCGCCCGGCCGAGACGTAATGCGCACCGTGGACCGGATCCGCATGCGGGCGCCGGTGGCCCGGGTCCTCGAGGCGGCGCGAAACGTGGAGCGCTGGCCCGAGCTGCTGCCCCACTACCGATGGGTGCGGATGCTTGAGCGCAAGGGCGATGGCGGCGTGGTCGAGATGGCCGCGTGGCGGCCCTTCGGACCGTTGCGCTATCCCACGTGGTGGGTATCGGAGATGTGGGTGGACCGCGGGGCTCCCGCGGTGCACTACCGTCACGTCCGGGGTCTCACGACCGGCATGGACGTGGTGTGGAACATCCAGCCGGCTGGAGAGGAGACCGACGTGACGATCGTGCACCAGTGGGACGGCCCCGCGTGGCCGTTGATCGGCCAGGCCGCGGCGGGAATCGTGATCGGCCCCGTGTTCGTTCATGGCATCGCATCGCGCACGCTGGCGGGCATTCGACGGGAAGTGGAGCGGCCCAATGCCTGAGAACCGGAGAGTGGTCATCACCGGGATCGGCGCGGTGACCCCCATCGGCCTCGGCGTCGACGGACTCTGGACGGGACTGCGAGAACGCAAGTCGGCGGTCCGCTCCATCACCCGCTTCGACCCTTCGGTGTTCAAGTCGCGCATCGCGGGGGAGGTGGATGGGTTCGTCGCCACCGACCACATCGAGGAGCGACGCGCGCGGAGGCTCGACCGCTACTCCCAGTTCACCATCGCCGCGACGCGCATGGCCCTCGCGGATGCGACGCTCGACCTTCGCCGGGAGGATCCCGACCGCATCGGCGCGATGATGGGCACCGCGCTCGGCGGCGTCGCCCACGGAGAGCGCCAGTACCACAACTTTCTCACCGGCGGCCCCCGCGCCGTCGATCCGTCGCTCGCCCTCACCGTGTTTGCCGGCGCCGCAAGCTGCAACATCGCGATCGAGTTCGGCTGCACCGGCCCCAATTCCACCAACGGGATGAGCTGCGCGTCCGGCGCGATTGCCATCGGCGAGGGATTCCGGTCGATCGTCCGCGGCGACGCCGACGCCATGATCGCCGGCGGCGCCGAGGCGCCGCTGGCCCCGCTCTGCTTCGGCGCCTTCGCCATCATCCGCGCCATGTCTACCCGGAACGACGACCCTACCCACGCGAGCCGGCCCTTCGACGCGGGGCGCGACGGCTTCGTCATGGCCGAGGGAGCGGCGGTGCTGGTTCTCGAGGAGCGCGGCCGCGCGCTCGCGCGCGGCGCCCCGGTATACGCCGAGGTCTGCGGCTTCGGGCTCACCAACGACGCCCACCACATGACCGCTCCCCGTCCCGACGGGCGGCAGGCGGCGCGCGCCATCCGGATCGCGCTGGCGGACGCCCATGTCGAACCGCACGAGGTCGGATACCTCAACGCGCACGGCTCCTCCACGCCGCTCAACGATCCCACGGAGACGGGGTCGATCAAACAGGTCTTCGGGGAGCATGCGCAGCGGCTCGCGCTGAGCGGGACCAAGGGCTACTACGGCCACGCCCTCGGCGCGAGCGGCGCCATCGAGGCCGCCATTTGCGCCCTGGCCTCGCGCCGCGGATGGGTGCCACCGACGGTGAATCTCGAGACGCCGGATCCGGCCTGCGACCTGACCCACGTCACCGGCGATGGCAGGGAGATGGAGCCCGAGTACCTGGTCAGCAACTCGTTCGGCTTCGGCGGCATCAACGCCGCGCTGGTCTTCCGGCGGGCGGGTTGACCGTCTAGATTCGCGGCCGACCTCGCACCCTTACGGAGAACCGTCGATGCCCTCCCTGCTGCGCCGCTCGATCGCCGAGTCACTCGGCACGTTCGCCCTCGTGTTCATCGGCACCGCCGTCGTTGCCTCCAAGACCTACCCCGATGCCCAGTTCGGGGTACTCGGCATCGCGGTGGCCCACGCGATCGTGCTCTCGGTGATGATCACGGCCACGATGAGCATCTCGGGCGGCCACCTGAACCCGGCGGTCACGATCGGGTTGCTCGTCGCCCGGCGAGTCCCGCTCTCGACGGCCGGCGCGTACATCGTCGCCCAGCTGATCGGCGGGGTCTTCGCCTCGCTCCTCGTCAAGTTCATCTTCCCCATCGGCATCACCAAGGCGATCGCGCTCGGCACCCCCACCATCGCCAACAACATCATGCTCAGCCAGGCGATTACGGTCGAGGCGGTGCTCACCTTCTTCCTGGTGTCGGCGGTGTTCGGGACCTGCGTCAACCCCGAGGCGCCCAAGGTGGGCGGATTCGGCGTCGGCCTCGTGCTGCTCTTCGACATCCTGGTGGGCGGCCCGCTCACCGGCTCGGCGGTGAATCCCGCTCGCGCGTTCGGTCCGGCGATGGTGTCCGGGCAGTGGGTGGGGCATGCGGTGTATTGGGTGGGACCGATCCTGGGCGGCCTGGTGGCGGCGCTGTTGTGGGAGCACGTGCTGCTGCCGAAAAGGGCTGTCGCCTGACAGCTCTCGGCTCTCAGCGCCGCCGCAACGCGACTCGACCGTCGCCGAAGCGTCCGGCGGCTACGCGACCGACTTCCGATACCGCATGACCGCCAGCGCCAGCACCGCGACGCCGGCGATGCCGAGACCGATGATCGGCCGGCCGACGGTCTCGAGCCCCGCCCCCCGCATGAGCACCGCCCGCATGATGGACACGAAGTGCTTTACCGGATTCGCCTCGGCCACCCGCTGGGCCCAGTCGGGCATCGAATCCACCGGCGTGAACAGTCCGCTCATCAGCAGGAAGATCAACGTGAAGAAGAAGGCGACGAACATCGACTGCTGCTGGGTCCGCGTGATGGTCGAGATGCCGAGCCCCATCCCCAGCACCACGATCAGGTACACCGCGGCCGCGAGATAGACGAGCAGCAGGTTCCCCCGCATCGGGATGTCGAAGACCAGCTTCCCGATCGCGAGGCCGATCGAGAAGATGACCATCGAGAGGATCCAGAACGGGATCAGCTTGGCGGCGATGAACTGGATCTTGGTCATCGGGGTGACGTTGAGCTGCTCCAGCGTGCCGAGCTCGTTCTCCCGGGTGATGTTCTGCGCCGTGAGCAGGAGGCCGATGATGGTGGTGAGCGACACCATCAGCGCCGGCACCATCCAGTACTTGTAGTTCCGGGTCGGGTTGTACCAGCGCTGGGTGCGGAGATCGAGCAGCGCCACGCGGCCGCCCGCACCGGCGCCGCTCCTCGGAAGCGTCCGGCTCAGCTCACTCGCGTACGCCGCGAGGATCGAGGTGGCGTAGGACTGGACGATGCCGGCGGTGGCCCCCTCCTCCGCGTTGAGCACGAGCTGAACCGGCGCGTGCCCGCGCCGGACCAGGCCCTCCTCGAAGTAGCGCGGGATATGGAGCACCGCCGTCGCCTGTCGATCGAGCAGCGCCTGGTCCACGCCCTCGCCGCTCGCCACGTACCGCACGACCCTGAACTGCCGCCCCGCCTCCAGGCGCTCGACCAGCCCGGTCGAGACCGTCGTCCGATCCTCGTCCACCACCAGCATCGCGACCCGCTTCACCTCGAAGGTCGCCGCGTTGGCCAGCACCAGCAGCTGCACGATCGGAATCATGAAGATCTGAAAGACGGTCGTCTTGTCCCTGAAGATCTGGAGGAATTCTTTCCGCACCAGGAAGAAGACCGTGCGCATCGGACTAGCCCAGCCGGATCGCGAGCCCGCGCGATCCCTTGACGAGGAGGAAGATCGTCATCCCGATCAGGATCACTGTCTCCTGCCACAACGTCGCGAGGCCCGCGCCCTTGAGCATGATGCCCCGGACGATCGTCAGGAACCACCGGGCCGGCACCACGTTCGACAGCCACCGGAGCACCGTGGGTAGCGAGTCGATCGGGAAGATGAAACCCGACAGGAGCAGCGTCGGCATCATCAGCCCCGCGAGCGCCGCGATCATCGCGGTCCGCTGGTTCGGCACCTTGGTGGAGATCAGGATGCCGAGCGCCAGCGCCGTCACGATATACAGCAGACTCTCGGCGAGCAGGAGGACGAGGCTGCCGCGGAGCGGCACGCCGAACACCGTGCGAGCCGCGACCAGCACCAGCAGCACGCTGACGAAGCCGAGCACGATGTAGGGGATCACCTTGCCCGCCACGATCGCCACGGGCCGAATCGGGGAGACGAGCAGCATCTCCATCGACCCCGTCTCCTTCTCGCGGGTGATCGAGATGGCGGTCATCAGGGCCGACACGATGGTGAGCACGAAGGCGACCAGGCCCGGGACGAAGAGGTGGGCGCTCTCGAGCGTCGGGTTGTACCGCATGCGCGTCTGCGGCTCGATCTGGAGCGACCCGCCGGGCGGCACCGCGTCGCGATACCAGCGCTGCACGATCGCGGCGGCGTACCCCATCATGATGCCGCCGGTATTGGGATCGCTGCCGTCGGTGATGAGCTGCACCGGAAGCGAGTCGCCCCGCCCGATCTTCCGTTCCACGTCGCGCGGCAGCACGAGCGCCTGCCGGATCGTGCCCTCGCGGAACCGGGTCTCGAGCTCCGCCGCGCTCGACCCGGTCCACACGACGTCGAATCTGTCGGAGGCGGCGACCCGCTCGCGCAGCTCCTTGGTGGCGACGTCGGGCGTAGGATCCACGATCGCGATCTGAATGTCGCGCACGTCGGTGCGCACCGCGAACCCGAAGATCAGCACCTGTATCACCGGGAAGAGGATCAGGATCGCCAGCGTCTGCCGGTCCCGCAGCAGATGCAGCGTCTCCTTCCGCACGAACCCGAGGAACGCCCTCACGCCGCCGCCCCCGACCCCGGGCGCGTGAGCTTGAGGAACACTTCGTCCAGCGTCTCGGCGCCCACCGCCTTCCGCACCTCGGACGGCGTGCCTATCGCGGCGATGGCCCCATTCACCATGATGGAGATGCGCCGGCAGTATTCCGCCTCGTCCAGGTAGTGCGTCGTGACGAGCACGCTGGTGCCCGCGGCGCCCGTCTCGTAGATGAGCTCCCAGAAGCGGCGCCGGGTGATCGGGTCCACGCCGCCCGTCGGCTCGTCGAGGAAGATGACGGCGGGGCGGTGCAGCAGCGCCACGCAGAAGGCGAGCTGCTGCTTCCAGCCGAGCGGAATGTTGCGCACCAGCTCGTCGCCCGCGTGCTCGAGTCCGATCCGGGTGAGGATGTCGCCGGTGCGGGTGACGATGTCGCGGTCGCTTACCCCGTAGATGCCGCCGTAGAGGGTGATGTTCTCCTTGACGGTCAGGTCTTCGTAGAGGGAGAACTTCTGGCTCATGTACCCGATCCGGCGTCGCACCTGCTCGGCTCGGGACTTGATATCGTAGCCGGCCACCGTCGCGGAGCCCGACGTCGGCGCGAGCGCCCCGATGAGCATGCGGATGGCCGTGGTCTTGCCCGCGCCATTCGCGCCCAGGAACCCGAACACCTCGCCCGGCTCGACGGAGAACGTGATCGCGTCCACCGCGGTGAACGCGCCGAACCGGCGGGTGAGGTTCCGGGCGTCGATCGCGTGGCCGCTCATGCCGCCTTGCCCTTGGCCATGTACCACATGAAGGCGTCCTCGATGCTCGCCGCGATGGGCGCCATCGAGACGCCGGCGAGCCCCGCCGATGCGACGTGCGCGGTCAGCTCACGCGCGATGAGCTCGGGTGCGGCGCCCTGCCGGTCGTCGGTGTAGTGGAGCGACTCGCCGAAGGGCCAGACCGCCGCGGCGTGCGGGAATCGGCGCAGCGCGCCGAGCAGGCCGAGGACGTTGGGGCCGCGGACGGCGAAGAGGGGACGTGGATAGCCGCGGCCGATCTCGGCAGGCCGGTCGGTGACCAGGAGCTTGCCGCCCTGCATGAGGCTCACCCGGTCGCACCGGATGGCTTCATCCATATAGGGAGTGGAGACCACGATCGGGAGTCCTTCGTCGCGGAGCCGCCCCAGCATGTCCCAGAACTCCTTCCGCGAGACCGCGTCCACGCCGGTGGTGGGCTCGTCGAGGAAGAGGATCTCGGGGCGGTGCACCAGGGCGCAGCAGAGCGCGAGCTTCTGCTTCATGCCGCCGGAGAGCGCGCCGGCGCGGCGGCCGGCGAACTGCTCGAGCTGGACCCAGATCGGCTCGATCGTCTCTTTCGCCGCCGCGACGGTGGTATTGAAGAGCGATGCGAAGAAGGTGAGGTTCTCGATCACGCTCAGGTCGGGATAGAGCGAGAAGCGCCCCGGCATGTAGCCGATGCGGGTCCTCAAGTCCCACATCTCCTTCACCACGTCGCGCCCCAGTACCCGTCCCTCGCCGGCGTCGGGCAGGAGGAGGGTGACGAGAATGCGGAACAGCGTGGTCTTGCCCGCGCCGTCGGGGCCGATGATGCCGTAGAGCTCGCCCGTGGACACCTCGAACGACACGTCCTCAAGCGCCGCGTCGCCGCCGAACCGACGGACCAGTCCGCGGGCCTCGACGGCGGGGCCGTCACTCACTGGGTGCTCCAGGCGCGATGGTCAGCTCGCCAGGCATGCCGATCCGGAGCCGGCCGTCGGGATTGGCCACGGCGATCTTCACGGCGTACACCTGGTCGGCCCGCTCGTCGCGGGTCTGGATCGGCGTCGGGGTGAACTCCGCGGCCGATGCGATCCAGGTGACGCGACCCGGCATCGTGGCGATGGAATCGGCCCGGTCCACGCCCACCTGCACCTGCTGGCCGAGCTTGAGCCGGGTGAGCTGCGCGTTGTCGACGTAGGCGCGGAAGGTGAGCGAGTCGAGCGACGCGAGCTTGAAGAGTGGCTGCCCCGGCTGCACGAACTCGCCGGGCTCGACGTAACGCGCGAGTACCGTACCCGCGAGCGGGCTCCTGATCCGGCTCCTCGCGAGCTTGTCGTCGATCGAAGAGACCCGCGCCTCGAGCGCCGCGACCTCCTGCCGGGCGGAGCCTCTCGCCGCCCGCGCGCCCAGAAGCTGCTCGTGCACGACCCGCGCGCTCTGCTCGGCTTTGTCGCCCTGCTGCGCAGTTGCGGCCGACTGCTTCAGCAGCCGCTCCGTGCGGGCCAGCTCGCGATCCGCGATGCTCTGCTGGACCTCGAGCGCCGCGATGTTCGCGTCGGTCTCACGGGTCCGCGCCGCCGCGGCCTGCCGTTGCGCGACGAGCGCTTGTCGCTCGAGTGCCAGCGGGATCGTGTCCACCACGCCGACCGTGGTGTCCTTGGCGAGACGGTCGCCCTCCTCCAGGCCGAAGGCGAGGAGCCGGCCGCCGACCTCCGCGGCGACGGTGACCTCGGTCGCCTCGAAGTTGCCGTAGGCGTCGACGCTGTTCTTGCGGCATCCCGTCAGGACGCAGAAGACGCAGAAGACGCAGAAGGCGGAATGGCTCCGTTGGCGGCTCATGGTGTCTCGCTCTCTGTACCGGGGATGAGTCCCAGAGTCGTGAGGTAGCTCGACCGCGCCTGTGCCAGCTCGACCCGATGGCGCTCCAGGGCAAGGCGGGCCTCGAGCACGTCGGTGCGGGTCTCGACGTAATCCTCCGTGGTGATGGCGCCTTCGTCGAATTGCGCGCGGGCCTGCCGCTCGACCTCGGTGCGAAGTCCCACGATCCGCTCATCGTCGGTCAGCGCCGCCTTGAGCAGCGCGATGTCCTCGAGATTGGCGACGACGGCGCGGGCCAGCTTCCGGCCCAGCGCCTGCTCCTCGGTCGTGACGATGCTCTGCTGGATCCGGTACGATTCCGCCGTGCGGCCGGCGGAGCGCCAGGTCCAGGGCCGCCATTCGACCTTGACGCCTGCCTGCCAGAACGCATCGGACGACGTGCGGAACTGATCGAGGCCGGGCAGCCCGACGCCGGCCTGCCCGAACGCGAAGATCCGGGGGCGATTCTCGACCGAGGTGGCGGCGACTTCCTTGTCGAGCACGACCCGGGTCTGACGGAGCTGGTCGAACTCGGGGCGACGGCGCAGGGCCGCGACCGTGTCGAGGTTGGAGGGACTGAGCTCGGGCTCATCGGCCGGCAGCGCGATCACGGCATTGGTGTCGATCGGATGTCCCACCAGGTCGGCGAGGGTCGCGAGCGCGGCCCGGCGCGAGGCGCGGGCCTCGTCTCCCTGCAGCCCGGCGCGCACCCGCTCGGCCTCGATCTGCGCGGCGTCGCGGGTCAAGGCCGTCCCTGCCTCGACCCGCGCGCGCACCGCCGCGAGCCGCGCGTCCAGATCGGTGACCAGGGCGTCGTACTCCGCCGCGCGCTTCTGGAACAGGAAGGCGGAGTAGAAAGCGGCGTTCACATCCGACCGGAGCTCGTAGAGGGCCACATCCAGCTCGGCCGCCGATTCCGCATGACGCGCCTGTTCCAGCTCGCGCCGCCGGGCCACGTCGCCTCCGTCGTAGAGACGCTGCTCGACGTCGAGCGTGGTCTGCCAGCGGTCCTTGGGGAAATCGGGGACGGCGAAGTCGGGGACGTTGAAGGTCGGACGGGTCACGTCGCTCTGGTGGGTGGCCTGCCCGTTGAAGGTGACCCGCGGCAGCCGGTCGGAGGCAATCACGGCGAGACGGAGATCGGAGGCGGCGCGCAGGAGGTCGCGCTGGCGCACCCGGGGATCGCTCCTGAGCGCCGCCTCCTGGAGCCGCTCGACCCGGAGGGTGTCCTGGGCGCGGGCGGGCGGTCCGACCAGGGCCAGCGTGAGAATCGCGAGTGCGAGTGTGCGGGGGAGAGTCATGGCCGCAGCCCTGCCATGAAGAAGTCGGGAACGTGGCGCCGGCGCTCATCGATGAACGCGCGCCAGCGGGTGGCATCGAGCGAAAGGAGCGCGCAGAGCGCCGGCCGCATGGCGAAGGGGAAGATCAGCAACCCCATCATGTTGGTGACGAACTGCTCGGGAGTGATCGGGCGGATGCGGCCGGCCTTGGCGGCCTCGCGGAGCTGCCTGCGGAGCACCTCGAGCGGAACCCGGCCACCCCGCCGGGTCATCAGGCGGGCGATTCGCTCCGGCTCGGCATGGAGCTCGGAAATCAGATAGCCGGCGAGGTATGGGCGAGCCGAGTGGAAGTCGATCTGTTCCCGCACCACGGCGGGGACCTTGTCCTCGATGCTCCGGTCCGGATCCCCCAGGATCCCGAAGATTCGCGGCATGATGGTGCCGAGGGCTCGCTCGAAGATGGCGTCGGCGAGGGCGGCCTTGGTGCCGAAGTAGTAGTGCACCAGCGCCTTGTTGACACCGGCTTCGGTGGCGATCTCCTGGGTTCGGCTGCTCGCGGTGCCCTTGCGGACGAAGACCGTATGGGCGGCATCGAGGATCCGCTCCCGGGTCTCGAGGTCGGCCTCGGGTGCCGGGCGGGTCGGCTTTGACCGCCTGGTTGAACTGGCTGGTTTAACCATACGGTTAATGTGGGACGCGTTTCCGGCTTGTCAAGGGCCGCGTCGTCTACTGCTTCCGACTCGCGGCCGATACCCGGCGGACCAGGCCGATCAGATATCCCACCAGGATCACCGGCGTCACCACGTACGCCGCGATCAGGTAGCCGCCGTTCTGAGGGACTTCAGGTCCCATCGCGCGCCTCCTCCGCCGCTTCCTCCATGAGCGCCAGCCCGTACCGCACCGACACCAGTCCCACATACAGCAGCGTGAACACCGCCATCGAGACGAGCAGCGTGCGCAGCATTTCCGGCGGCAGCGACGGCGCGCTCGGCTTGAGCACGATGGGCTGGGGGTGGAGGGTGCGAAACAGATAGACGCTGAGATGGATGAACGGCACCAGCAGGAGCCCGAGGATCCCTACCACGCCGCTGAATCGCGCCCGTTCTTCCGGGTCGTGCAGCGCCGCCCGGAGCGCCAGATACCCGATGAAGAGAAAGAAGAGAAAGAGCGTAAGCGTCAGCCGCGCGTCCCAGGTCCACCAGGTGCCCCAGATGGGCCTGGCCCAGATCGGTCCGGTCGTCAGCATCACCGCGGCGAACGCGACGCCCACCTCCGCCGAGGATGCGGCGAAGCGGTCGAGCCGGGCATCGTGGAGCCAGAGGTACAGCGCGCTCGCGATCCCGACCATCGAGAACGCGAAGAGCGCACACCACGCGGCAGGGACGTGAAGGTAGAAGATCTTCTGCGCGAGGCCCTGGCGCGCCTCCACCGGCGTATAGCCGAGCGCGAGGACGTAGACGCCGGCGAGTCCCAGCAGCGCCGCCACGCTCGTGCGCATACCACGGCGGGCGACGGCGCGTCCCGCGTCGGCCGACGTCATTCGTCCACCACCGCGGAGAAGGCCATAGTGCAGAGGGTCACGAACACCACGTCATAGAGGGCGAGTAATCTGAGCCACCCCAGCATCTCGCTCAAGGGACGGCCCGCGAGGAGCCGTGCCGTCACCTGCACCGCACCGACCAGCGGCGGCACCATGAAGGGGAGCAGCAGCACCGGCAGCATCAGCTCGGCGAACCGGGTGCGCACCGCCATCGCGCTGAAGATGGTGCCCACCGACACGAATCCCACCGTGGCGAGCAGGGTCACGCCGATGATACCGGGCAGCGCCGCGCCGAGATCGACGTTGAAGAACAGCACGAAGAGCGGCAGGGTCACCGCCTCGACGGTACCCACGAACGCCAGGTTGGCGAGGAGCTTGCCGCCGAAGAGCGCGCCGCGGGGAACCGGCGCGAGCAGCAGCCCGTCGAGCGCGCCATGCTCCCGCTCGATGTGGAAGGCGCGGTTGAGCGCGACCATCGCCGCCAGCGCGAACGTCACCCAGAGCACGCTCGGCGCCAGGTCGATCGCCGCGAGCGCGGTCGGATCGCGCGCGAAGTTGAAAACCACGAGCACCAGCGCGGCGAAGACGACCGCCGAGAGGAGCGCCGTCCGGCTGCGGAGCTCCGCGCGGATGTCTTTCCCCGCGATCGCCAGCACGAGCCGGAGGGCCTCAGGCATCCGACATCGCCTGGTACCGGGGCAGAAACTCTTCCGCCGTGCCGGCCACCGGCTCCTCGCACATCCAGCGGCCGCCCACCAGCACGGATATGCGCGTGGCGAGGTCCCACACCTCCGCCAGGTGATGCGTCACCACCACCAGCGCTCCCCCATCGGCGCAGATGCCGGCCAGCGTCTCCCGCAACCGGCCGGCCGACGGTTCGTCGAGCGCCGTAAACGGCTCATCCAGCAGCAGCACGCGCGGTCCGTGCAGCAGCGCGCGGGCGATGGCGGCCCGCTGGAGCAGGCCCCGGCTCAGGCGGGCGGGTGAATCTCCGGCCCGCATACTGAGCCCCGCCGCCTCGAGCGCCGCGCGCGCCGCCTCGACCGGACGCGCGACGCCATAGAGGCGGGCCGCGAAGGCCAGGTTCTCGAGCACCGTCAGATCGTCGTAGAGCAGGGATTGATGAGAGAGAAACCCGATGGCGCGGCGGGCGGCATGGTCGCCACGAAGCGGCCGGCCGAGCACGGTCACCTCCCCGGCGGTGGGCCGCAGCAGCCCAGAGAGCATCCGCAGGAGCGTGGTCTTCCCCGCCCCGTTGGGGCCGGCCACGGCGAGCGCTTCGCCCGGCATGAGCGTGAGATCGAGATCGCGGAGCACCGTCACCCGCCCGAACGAGCGCCTGAGCCCGCGGGCGGTGAGCGCCGCTAGCGAGTTGCCGGAGCCCTCATAGGGCGGCATCGATCCGCGCGCCGAGCTCGTCGAGGCGGAACGGTTTGACGATGTAACCAGAGTGAGGAAGATCGAGGACCTTGAGCTGAGGCTCAATGCTCATGTAGGCGGTGGTGATGATGACCGGGAGCGTGGGCGAGTCGTGGCGGATACGCCGCAGCAATTCGACTCCGTCCGTATCGGGCAGCCGCATGTCCAGCACCGCCACGTCCGGCTTGTTGTGCTGGAGCAGTTCCATCGCTTCCGCCCCAGTCGAGGCGAACAGCAGATCGTACCGCGGTTGGAATGCTCGCTGATAGCTAGTTCTCAGCGCTGGCTCGTCCTCGACGATCAGGACGCACCGTCGGCGCTTCTCCTGCGTCATGCCAGGTACCCCGCGACCGGTGCCGGCCTGCACCGCCATATAGGAGAGGGAGCCGTCTAGCCGGTACACTAATCGGTTATCGGGGTGCCGTCCATCCCGAATGCGCGCCGCGTCCGATGGCGCGGGGCGTCATTCGCAGTCGGATTCGACCAGGAAGAGATCGTACAGCTTGGTGAGCGTGAGGAGGAAACGGACCTCCTCGTTCGGATTGCGGAGCACCACGATCTGGCGGCGATCGGCCGCCATCCGCTGAATCAGCATGAGCGCGCCGAGCCCCGCGGAGTCGACCTGCCGGGTGTTGGTCAGATCGATGACCAGCCGGCCAGCCCCCTCGGGCATGCCCTCGAGCAACTGGGCAGCCGCTCGTCGGATTTCGACGCGCGTCTCAAGTCCGAGTATCTCGGGCGCGGCCAAGCCGCGTTCCACGTCAGGCGGGGACATCATCCATCCTCCTTCGGCACCGAGCTATCTCTCGCAGCCCCTAATGCTCTGCTCGAGACCTCAAGTTTTGCGGCCCCGGATCACTCCGGGTGTGCTCTTATCGGGCGTATGGACGCCTCGCCACAGGCGACTACGCGACTTGCCGACTGGAAAGGCGAGAGTGATGCCAGCCTGCCCAGATTGATATGGAAGAATGAGTTAGAAGTGCCTATCCCGGCGCGGTGCAAGGCTTTGCCGAGGCACTCCGCGGCATACTACTGCAAAAGGGACTCGGCGGTAAGAGTGGCGGGATTGCGACAGCTACAGTTGGATCTGCGCACCGAGCTCCAGCACCCGGTTGGGAGGCAGGTTGAAGAACGCGGTGGCGGACTGGGCGTTCCGGGCCATGACGATGAAAAGGACCTTCCGCCAGTGGGCCATCGGGGCCGTACCGTTTGGTATGAGGGTCTCTCGGCCAAGGTAAAAGCTTGTCTCACGGGGCTTTGCGCGAATGCCCCTGGCTTCCAGCGCGCTCAGGAGCGCCGGCACGTTCGGCGATTCAGTAAAGCCGAAATGCCCCACCGCCTGATAGAATCCCTGGCCGAGCTCCCGGAGCTCTACCCTGTCGTCGGGCCGCACCTTGGGGATCTCCTCGCCCTCGATGGACATCAGAATGACCGTCTCGTGAAGCACCTTGTTGTGCTTGAGATGGTGGAGCAGCACGACGGGCGCGCCCGACGGGTCCGACGTCATGAACACCGCGATGCCCGGAACCCGGGCCGGCTTTCGCCGGGTGATGTCCTGAAGGAAGAGATCGATCGGCAGCGAGTTGTCGCGCAGAATCTGGGAGAGCGCCAGCCGGCCCCGTTTCCAGGTGGTCATCAGTGTGTAGACGATGACAGCGACGAGCAGCGGAAACCATCCCCCGCTTTCGATCTTCACCAGGTTGGCGCCGAGGAACGCCAGGTCAACCGCAAGGAAGAGCGCGCCGAGCGCCGCCACCCGCCACATCGGCCATTTCCAGAGATCTCGCGCCACCCGGCAGAAGAGAATCGTCGTGATCGTCATCGTTCCGGTGACCGCGATGCCGTAAGCCGACGCCAGATTGCTGGTCGACCGGAAGCTCAGCACCAGGAGCACACAGGCCACGCCCAGGATGCGATTCACCTGCGGGAGGTAGATCTGGCCGATGGCCGTGGCCGACGTGTGCTGGATCGTCATCCGCGGACTGTAGCCGAGCTGCATGGCCTGGCGGGTGAGCGAGAACGCGCCGGAGATGAGGGCCTGCGAGGCGACGATGGCCGCGGCGGTCGAGACGCCCACCATCGGATATAGCGTCCACGGCGGAACCAGCGCATAGAAAGGATTGCTCGCTGCCGACGGGTTCGCGATGAGGAGCGCCCCTTGCCCGAAGTAGTTGAGGGTCAGAGAGGGCAGCACGACGGTAAACCAGGCGAGCCGGATGGGCCGGCGCCCGAAGTGCCCCATGTCGGCGTAGAGCGCCTCGCCGCCCGTGACGACGAGCACCACCGCGCCCAGAATCAGGAAGCCGCGCAGGCCGTCACGGACGAAGAACTCGACCGCCCACCATGGATTGACCGCCCGGAGCACGCCCGGATGCCTGACGATGCCCCCAATCCCGAGGAGCGCAATCGACAGGAACCAGACGATCATCACCCGGCCGAAGACCGCCCCCACTTTCGCGGTGCCGCGCCGCTGGAAGACGAAAAGCGCCAGGAGGATGAGCGCGGAGATGGCGGGCACGCCCCAGTCGGGCAGACGCGGGGCCGCCACGCGCAGGCCCTCGACCGCGCCGAGCACGGAGATGGCCGGCGTGATCACCCCGTCCCCATAAAGCAGCGCGGACCCGAAGAGCCCGAACATCACGAGCGTCCGGCGTGTCGCCGCGTCCGCGCGCCGGGGATGGAGCAGCGCAAGGAGGGCCATGATGCCACCCTCGCCCCGGTTGTCCGCCCGCATGATGAAGCTGAGGTACTTGAGCGAGATGACGAAATTGAGCGACCAGAAGACGAGCGAGAGGACCCCGAGCACGTTCTCGACCGACGGCGTCAATCCGTATTCGGGGGCGAAACATTCCTTGATTGCGTAGAGCGGGCTGGTGCCGATATCGCCGTACACCACGCCGAGGGCGGCGAGAGAGAGGACCAGCAGCTCGCGCCCGTGCGGGGGCGGCGGATGCGGATGGTCGCCCCCTGGCGAAGGAGGCTCAGCGCTCATGAGATACGGTCGGCGGACGTACGAAGCTCGAGCAGCGCGGCGGCGAAGATGGCGACGATGATCGCCGCGGAGCCCACGCACCACCGGCAGATCGCGTGGATGACGAACAGCTCCAGGTACGTGAGATAGCCCGTGAATGCGACGCCGCCGCCGGCAAGCACGGCAAGCACGAGGATCGGCCAGCGGCGGGTCGCGAGCGCCGGCCGGAGCGAGGACAGGCTGACCAGCAGCAGCGCTGCGTAGCCGACCATGCCGATCAGCGCCACCTCGACGCCGGCGAAGCGACTCCAAACGCTGGCCTGCACCGTCTCGCAGGCTCCGTTGCCGCAGGCCAGCGTTCCGATGCGGCCGATCTTATAGAGGTAGAGATAGGCGGAGACGAACAGCCCCAGGAGACTGAGGAGCGCCGCGCCCATGCGGAAGCTCATTTAGTGGCGCGCGGCGCGAGCGAGTCGACGAGGTGGATGATGGCGTCGGAGTCGAACCTGCCCTGGTACAGCCTTCCCCCCACCATGAGCGTGGGCGTCGAGCTTACCCCGAGGCGGGCCCCCTCCTCCTGGCTGGCTTGAATCCTCCCGGCGAACTTCCCGCTCGACATGCAGGCATCATAGCGCGGCAGGTCGAGCCCGATCGCCTTGGCGTACCCACGGAAGATGCCGGTTGCGTCCCGGGCCGCCGACCATTCGGCCTGCCCGTCGTAGATGCGCTGATGTTGCTCCCAGAAATGGCCCTGCTCGTCGGCGCACGCCGCTGAGTGCGCGGCAAGCCGCGAGAATGGATGCTGCTGAAGGGGAAAGTCGCGATATCGCCAGCGCAGGCGTCCGGTCTTGATGAGCCGCTCCTCGATCGTGGGCATCTGGAGCGTCGCGAAGGTCTGGCAGAATGGACACTGGTAGTCCGCGAACTCGGTGATCTCCACCGGGGCGCTCTCGGAGCCCTTGACGTACCCGTGGAACCCGGACGTGTCCGAAGGCTTGATGGTAACGTTGACAGGGATGCTCACCGTCGCCGGCTTGGCGAGGAGATATCCGAGCGCGCCCAGCCCGACCAGCGCCACCACCACGAACACCGCGTAGAAGCGCTTCAGTCCGCCGGGCGACGTCGCCATGGCTCTTCATCCTCCGAGTCGTCGGAAAAGTGGCCGTCGGGCCGTTGCGCCTCTTCGACGATCCGCCGGCTTTCGGCGATGTCGGGAGTATCGTAGGTTGACCGGACTTCGTAGTGGAACAGCTCACTCCGGATGTCACCAAGCATTCGCATGAGCTCGGGGCCACTACTCAGCAGATGTCCCGACCGGTCGAGCTCCTGGATGCGCTCGGCGAGAGCGCGGAGCATGCCCGCCAGGCGATCCGCTCGTGCGTCATCGTACAGTTCGTC
Source organism: uncultured Gemmatimonadales bacterium (assembly GCA_963722825.1). Lineage (GTDB taxonomy): Bacteria > Gemmatimonadota > Gemmatimonadetes > Gemmatimonadales > GWC2-71-9 > CAVVWJ01. The sequence continues at coordinate 831,602 of CAVROI010000003.1, read as the reverse complement.
GTGCTCCGCCATGGCAACCTCGAGGGCGGCGGCCCACCCTCGGTCAAGTTCATGTGTTTGCTGTCGATAAATGTAATCAATGCAAGCTGGACCCGGTAAAATCGGGGTTTGCACCAAAAGGTGCAACCGGGTATATTTTGGTGATCTACCCCAGTTCCATCGCCGACAAAAGGAAGGTCAATGAGCAAGAACAAGAGCCCCGACGACGTTGCGTTTGCCCAAGCTAGAGATGAGCTGTTCAGCCATGTGCTGCGGTGTGGCGTCATCGACGCTCTGCCCGAGCATCAGAAGGACTGGTTCGACGATACCATGTTGTACCTGGCCGACCGATATGACACTCTGAGCGAAGAGGAGCTGGCCCAGCTCCGCGTGCTCGGCGAACGCTTCTGCCAGCCGGTTCAGCGCAAGGCTGAGACGGTCGGAAGCGTCGCCTAGTAAGGCCACCCGGGCGGCAGCCACCGATGGCGGAACCCCACCGCCATGCGGGCGCCGCCCCCGACGCCGGCTTCGACGAACCACCCCGACGGCGCCCCCGGCCGGCTCTCAAGGCCGAGGGTGAGAATCAGGAATCCCTCCTCGGACCGACCTCCCACGATCGCGACTCCCCCGGCCAGGTAGGGTGCCGCTCCGCGCTGCTTGGTAGGATTCAGCAGGAAATGGGCGAGCACCTCACCCCGCACCACCACATCCGACTCGGCCGCGCCCACGCCAGCCGCGACCGACACCCGCGTTCGCAGCGATGTACGGAGGCCCCCATACACGCCCGCCAGGATGGATCCCGGCTCCGCGGCCAGCGCGGTCGCCTGGAGGCCGAGCTCGGCGATTCGCTGGGCGGCCAGAGGCGGCGGAGTGGCAAGGGCCACTGCCGCCGCCAGGCTACCCCAGCGTGAGTCCATGCGTGATTCTGATGTCGGGGGCCAGGGAATGGAGAACCGAGCAGTATTTCCGGATCGAGAGATCGATTGCCCTCGACGCCTTGGCCTCGTCGAGTCCGTCGCCGCGCAGGTGGTAATCGAGGTGGATCGCGGTGTAGCGCCGCGGCTCTTCCTCCCTCCGCTCTCCGGACGCATCGATCCGGAGCTCCAGCACCTTTACCCGCATTTTTTCGAGAATGCTGACGACGTCGGCACCCGTGCAGCTCGCGCCTGCCAGCAGGAGCGTGAGCATGGGACCCGGAGCAGCAGCATTGTCGCCGTCGATCACTGTCTGCGGCCCGCCCGGCTCCCCGCCTCTGAACACCAGCCCGTCGGACCAGGTGAGCGCCACCCGCTTGGTCTCCTTCGTCATCCGCCGTCGGCTCCTCCGACGCGCCGCCCTGCCCGCGGCGCCACATGGTAATAGTCCCAGATCGCGTAGATGGCGATCGCGGTCGTGGCCCAGGCGAGCTCTCGCAGGTGGGGAGAATCGGTGAGGAAGGCAAGCAGCGTGAGCACCTGCGCCACCGTCACCGCCTTTCCGCCGGCGCGGGCCGGGATGGCGCGCGGACGGTGGGAAAAGATCGTCGCCAGGAAGGCGACGGTCGCCACGATGTCGCGGAGCAGCACGCCGACGATCTCGTATGGCTCCAGCCGTCCGCTCAGCGCTACCACGCCGAATGCGGACGCCATGAAGAGCTTGTCGGCGACCGGGTCGATCACCGCGCCGAATCTCGAGCTGCCGAAGCGGCGGGCGAGCTGGCCGTCGAGCAGGTCCGAGGCCGCCGCCGCCGCGAGCACGACGATTCGCCACGTGTCGGAGGCGATGGGAAACACGATCGCGAGCGGAATCCTGACGGCGCTCAGAACGTCGGCAACGGTCAGGGCGGGACGGCCTTGCTCCTCCCTCAGGCGGCGGCTAGTTTCGGACACCTTGCTCCCAGTACAGGACCGAGTGCTGCCATCTTCCGTAGTGAGCAGGCTGCAAGATACTCAGGTCAGCCCCCGTGGCCGGCCAACGCACTGGTCCCCCGTGGCCTCTTCCTTCAATCATCAGACGTTGGAGCTCGCTGCGCTTCCGGGCGGTCTCCTTGCCGACACCGCCGCCCTCTCGGCCATCGTCGTCGCCGCGGCCGGGGCCGTCGGGATGCCGGCGCATGGGCCGCCCACCGTGCAGCACGGATCGGGAACGACGGTCATCGCCATGCTCTGCCGGGAAGGACACATCGTGATCCACGTGTCGGCGCCGGAGGGGCTCTGTTTCGTCGACGTCGCCGCCCGGGCGCCCGCGGACGTCGGCAAGGGCATCGAGGTGATCGCCCGGCGCCTCGAGGCGGTCTAGGGTCGAGGGTCGATCGACTCTAGACTCTCGACTTTAGACTCTCGACTTTAGACTCTCGACTTTAGACTCTCGACTTTAGACTCTCGACTCTAGACTCTCGACCCGGTCCCCCGGACGACTCCTTCCACCCGTCGCGCCGGATCGAGGTAACGCGCCGCGACGCGCAGGACATCCTCCGCCGTCACCGCTCGAAAGCGGGCAGCAGGGTCTTCCATTTCATGCAGCCCGGTCCCGGCAATCCAGGCCTCGAGGATCTCCCCGGCAATCGCGCCCCCGCTCTGCCGGCTCACTTCCGCCTGACCCGAGAGATAGTTGACCGCCTGCTGCAGCTCCGCGTCACTCACCGGCTCGTGGGTGAATCGCTCCAGCTCCTTCAGCATCTCCGCGCGAGCCTCCTCCTCCCGCTCGGGTGACGTGGCGATGTAGGTGAGGAGGGCACCCGCCCTGGCCTTCTCCCACGCCGTGGCCACCACCGTGTACGCGAGGGAGCGCCGATCGCGCAACGCCTCGAAGAGCCGGCCGCCGAGCCCGCTGGCCACCGCCCCCCACACCTGGCCGGCCACATGATCCGGATCCCGGCGCGACGGGCCCGGAAACGCCATCGCCACCGCCGCCTGCGCCTTGTCCCGGGGGACGACGCGGCTGGGAACACCGCCACCGCCATTCCCGCCCATCCACTCCATATGGGGCAGCGGGCCTGCCTCGGCGAGCTCTCCGCGCCGCCCGAACGCGCCGGCCAGAAGCTCCGAGGCCTCCTCGGGATCGATGTCGCCGACCGCCACGACCGCCGGGCGCACCTGGCGGAAAGCCAACGCGTGCCACGCTCGCACGTCGGCGCCGGAAATGCTGGGAAGAGTCTCGGGCAGTCCTGCCACCGGCAGCCCATAGCCCTGCCCGCCGAATCCTTCGGCGAAGGCGAGCTGGAACGGATAGCGGAACATGTCGTCGGTCACCTGCGCCGCCTCCGACTCCATCGCTCCGCGCTCGAGAGCCACCGACGGGTCGTCGAGAAGCGGCTCGGCGAAGACCAGGTCGAGCAGCGCCGCCGCCGCTGACAGGTGTTCCGCGAGCACCGTAGTGCCGAAGCCGAGCCAATCGGAGGTCGCGCTCGCCGCGAGCGTGCCGCCGAGCCCCTCGAAGGCAAACGCCAGCTCGCCGGCATCGAGACCACCCGCGCCGCGAATCGCCGCGCGGGCGGTCAGCGCGCCGATTCCCGCCTGCGCCGGCGAATCGAGGTGGCGCCGGGGCGCGTAGACGCCGAGCGATACGAGCGGGACTCCCGGTTTCCTCCACACGAGGAGGTCAACGCCGGGCAGCGCGGTACGCGTCACCCCCGATTCGCGGCGGGCAACGACCCGCACCCGCGCGTGCGGCATGGGGCGCACCGGGGCCGGCGTGCCTCCGTTGAGGAGCGGCGTCACCGCGAATGCCCTGGCGAGCGCCTCGCTGGTAAGATCGTTTCCCTCGGTCCGCGGCAGGTACACCACGCCGGAGACCGAATCCGCCTGCACGTATCGTTCGGCGGCGGCCCGCACGTCCTCCGGCCGCACCTCGGCGAGCGCGGCGTATTCCCGGTCGAGGAACTCGTAGCCATCGAGCGCTTCCGCGGCCGCGAGCGAGGCCGCCCGCCCTTCCATCGACTCCATCCGCCGCGCCCACCTCGCCCGCATGAGGGTGCGCGCGCGATCGAGATCTTCCGCCGACGGGCCCAGGAGTGCCAGCCGGGTAGCGGCTTCGGCGATGCCGGCGAGGGCGGCGTCCACCTGGCGTGGCTCGAGCTCCGCCGAAATGCTCATCACGCCCAGTTCGGTCGGCGCGTAGTTGTGGGCCGCAATCCAGGTGACGATGCCCGGATCGCGCAGGCGCCGGTACAACCAGCTCCCGCGCCCCGACCCGAGCACCGCCGCCGCGAGATCGAGCGCCGGCGACGCGGGATCGAGGGCCGGTACCGTGCGCCAGCCGAGCACGAGCTCCGCACGGGTTACATCGCCGCGAAGCGTGCGTGCCCGCACCTCGCGCCGCGGCGGTTCGTCGGGTGAAGGATCGACCGCGCCTCGCGCCGCCGGCCAGTCGCCATAGGCCGTGCGCGCGAGCGCGAGCGCGCGCGCCGGGTCCACCGCGCCGACGATCGACACGATGGTCCGCTCGGGCACGTAGCGCGTGGAGTAGTAGCCCCAGAGATCGGCGCGGCGGTACCCGGCGAGCTGGCCCTCGCGTCCGATTCGCCACCGCCTGATGCGGTGGCGATCGTACATCACCTCATGCAGCGTCTCGTGCGCGAGCGAGGAGGGCGTGTCGAGCTTCCGCTTGGCTTCCTGAATGATGACTTGCAGCTCCCGCGCAAGCTCGGCCTCGTCGATCGTCGAATGGCGGAGGGCGTCGGACTGGATGTCGAGCGCCGCCTCGAGTCCGGAGGCCGGGAGGACGGTGAGGTAGCTGGTGTGGTCGTAGGTGGTGCTGGCGTTGAGGTAGCCGCCGGCGCTCTTGGTCTCCCGCGCGATTGCTCCGACGCCGCGGTGGGTGGTGCCCTTGAAGAACATGTGCTCGAGGACGTGCGACACACCGACCCAGTGGTCGGGCTCGTCGAAGAATCCCGCCTTGACGTACGTCACCACCGCTACCGCGGGCGCGGAGCGGTCTTCCTGCACCAGCACGGTCAGACCGTTGGGGAGAACCTCACGGCGGACACCCGCGGTCCAGACGGGTCGAGGGTCGAGAGTCGTGGGTCGCGGGTCATGAACGTCGAGCGGTGAGCTCATTCCCGTAAGCTCACCGCCCATTGCCCCAAGCTCAAGGCTCGCGACCCTCGACTCTGGACCTTCGACTCACTGCACGATTCGCAGGACTCCGGCCTCGGCGCTGCCCCGAATGAATGCCTCCGCATCCGTCGTGGGGATGACCACGCCGGTCTCCGTCTGACCGCGCCGGGCGTGGCTCGCCATGAAATCGCTGAGTGAGCCCTTGGCCCATTCGCGGTCGGCGGCCTTCATTTGCAGGAGAATCTCGTCCCATGTGCCGCGGATCGGATGGCCGGCGAGCGTCACGATCAGATGCAGCTCACCCTGTCCCGGCTTCTTCTGCATCGCGTGCAACTCGCTCAGCAGGGTGCCGAAGAGCTCGAGTTGGTGGGGATCGCGCACGCCGCCGTCGGCCTGCTGCGCCTCCACTTCCGCGAGGAGCATGTCGATCGCGTCGGGCTCGCCGGCCACTTCGCCGAGCCGCGCGAGCCACGGCGCGAGCTCGGGGTCCTCGTCGGGGAGCCGGTAGATCGTCTTCTTGAGCTCGATGTGGCGCCAGATGCCGAGCTCGTCGAAGTGGTCTTCGGGAAGCGTGCGCTCCAGCTGATGAAGCGCCGCCTCGGTCTCGCCCCGGTCGTAGAGCAGGTTGGCGAGATAGATCCGCGCCTCGGTGTACGTCGTGTCGATCTCCAGCGCGCGCCGCAGCCAATACAGCGAACCGGCATCGTTGCCGAGCCGGTGCGAGGCATAACCCAGGCACGCGGCGGCGTCGGCGGATTCGGGATGGGCCGAAGCCGCGAGGTCGAAGAACCGGTGCGCCGGGTGGATCAAGCCTTCTCGAAAGAGCGCCCGCCCCACCTGCAGCATCAACTCGTGGTCGTCCTGAAAGCCGAGCTGAAGGATGCGCTCGAAGGCCCGCATCGCTCCCGCCCGGTCGCCCACCTTGAGCAGGGTTTCCCCGTGGCCGGCCAACCCGTCCTCATGGTCGGGGTCGAGCGAAAGGGCGTGCTCGAAGCTCCGCCGGGCCCAGGCGTACTCCTCCCGGGCGAGATGGGCATAGGCACTGCCGATGTGCAGTTCGACGGCGTGGGGATAGAGGGTAATGCCTTCTCGGAGGATACTCAGGGCTTCATCGTAGCGGCCTTCGTTGTAGAGGTGATGGGCTTGTTCGTCGAAGTCGTCGGAGCTGAGAAATGCATCCGACATCAGCATGCCTCCGGCGGGTAGGTTAATGCATTATAGGGACTTCCGGTGGCAGGAGCAATAGAACGTCGACCCCCGTCGGGGTTGACGGAAAGGGGCCTGCGTATACATTACTGACCAGTCAGTTATTTACTGGAGCCCCTGACGATGTCTGCTGGCACACCTCCCGAGTCCACTACCCCCGCACCACCCCGCTGGCAACGCCGCCCTGAAGACCGCCCCGACGAGATCCTCGATGCGGCGCAACAAGTCTTCGGCGAGGTCGGATTCGCCCGGGCCAAGATCGACGAAGTCGCTCGCCTTGCCGGGGTCAGCAAGGGAACCGTCTACCTGTACTTCGACTCCAAAGAGACGCTGTTTCGCGAGATGGTGCGCGCCAAGGTGGTCCCGAAGCTCGCCGAGGCCGAGGAGATGGTTCGCACCCACGAGGGGCCGGCCAGCGACCTGCTCGTGAGCATCACGACCGGCATGTTCCGGCGCATGCGCGACGAGGACCTCGCGCGCATCAGCCGCGTCGTCCAGGCGGAGCTGGGCAACTTCCCCGAGCTCGCCCATTTCTACTTCGACGAGGTGATTCTCCGCGCCCGCCACCTCGTGCAGCAGGTGCTCGAGATCGGCGTGGCCGCCGGCGAGTTCCGCCCGGAGTCGCTCTCGTTCGCCGCACGCGGACTTCCCTCGCTGCTGGTCCAGACCGCCAACGTGCAGTGCTTCTTCCGCCAATTCGATCCCGAGGCGCTCGACGACGACGACGCGATCGCAGGCCTCCTCGATCTGTTCCTCCATGGAGTGCTCATGCCCTCCGCGAATCGGAGTTGAGGTCCCATGCGTCGCATGTACCACACCCTCATGCTGCTTGCCGCCGTCCCCGCCACCGCCGCGGCTCAAGAGCGTGTGGCGCCCGCCGGCCCCCTCTCGCTGCTGCAGGCGATAGGGCTCGGACGCAAGCAGGCCGTGAGTGCCACGGTCGCGCGGCTCAACGTGCGCGCGGCGGAGGCTCGCACGGCCCAAAGCCGCGCGGATCTGCTTCCCAACATCAGCGGGAGCGCGTCGATCACCCGGCAGACAGTGAACCTCGATGAGTTCGGCATCCCGATCGCCAGCGGCGTCACCGATCCCTTCACCATCTGGCGGCTCCAGGTTCGCGCGTCGCAGACGGTGCTCGACGCGAGCGCCATCACCCGCCTCCGCGCGGCACGCGACACCGCCACGGCCGCGGGCCTCGACGCGCGGGCCGTGGGAGACGTCGCGGGGGCCACGGCGGGCCTCGCCTATCTCAGGTTGCTCAGCGCGCAGGAGACCGTCCGTGCCCGCGGGGCCGATAGCACGGTTGCGGCGCAACTGCTCGACGAGGCGCGCCAGCGCGTCTCGGCCGGGGTGAGCCCGGCTATCGACGCCACCCGCAGCGAGGTGAGCTTTGCCTCGGTTCGAACCCAGCTCGAGGTGGCACGCAACGCGGCCGACCGTGCGCGTCTCGACCTCCTGCGCACGCTCGATCTTCCGCCGGCCAGGTCCCTTACGCTGGCCGACTCCCTCGGATTGGGCGGCCTCGACGTGCCGCTCGATCCCGACACGGCCGCGGCATTCGCTCGCGCGCACCGCGCCGAGCTGGCGGCGGAGCGGGCCCGCACTTCGGCGGCACAGCGCACGCTCAAGTCGATCAAGTTCGAGAACCTGCCGAGCCTCGGGGTCAATGGGAGCTATCAGCAGACCGGCCAGCGCACGAGCGATCTCGGAGGAAGCTACTCGGTCCAACTGCAGCTCAGCGTTCCGATTCTCGACGGCTTCCGGCGGCAGAGCCGGGCACGTGAGGAGAGCGAGCGGCTGCAGGTCCAGCAAATTCGTGAGCGCGATCTCGGCAACCAGGTCGAAACCGAGGCCCGCCAAGCCGTCCTGGACCTGGCTTCGGCGAAGCAGCAGGTGGCGATCGCGGGCGACCGGCTCCGCCTGGCCGAGCAGGAACTTTCCCAGGCCGGCGAACGGTTCCAGAGCGGTGTCGCCGGAAGCGTCGAGACCACCACGGCCCAGAGCTCGGTGATCGCCGCGCGTGACGCCCTGATTCAGGCCCGGCTCAACTACGGCACCGCTCGCGTAAGCGCCTATGAGGCGCTCGGCGTGATCGATCAACTGCAATGAACAGTGCACGGAGAATCGTGAGAACGTTATGACTACCGATATCGCAATCGATGTTCCGGCGCCCGCTCGTTCCGCCGCGCGCGCCAGGCCGAAGTGGATCCCCTATGCGATCCTGGGCCTGCTCGTACTGGTTGGGGCCACCTGGGGCGTCCGACGTTACATCTTCAGCCTGCACCACGTCACGACCGATAACGCGCAGGTGGATGGTCACATCACCATCATCTCGCCGCGCATCTCGGGCTTCGTCGCGCGCGTCCTCGTGGACGACAACCAGCACGTGAAGGCCGGCGACACGCTGGTGGTGCTCGACGACCGCGACACCAGGGTCCGGTTACAGCAGGCGGAGGCCGATCTGCGCACAGCGCAGGCGTCGGTCACCTCGGGTGGCCGCGCCGGTCAGGCGGAGTCGCAGCTCCAGGCCACACGCGCGGAGGCCGCGGGGGCCCGGGCGGCGGTGGCGGCGGCGGACGCCGCGTACCGCAAGGCCTCAGCCGACCTCGAGCGGTACCGCGGCCTCGCGGCCAAGCGGATCATCTCGGCGCAACAGCTCGACGGCGCCGAAGCTGACGCCGAATCGGCCCGGGCCAATCTCGAGGCGGCGCGGAAGCAGGCGTCCGCCGCGGGGAGTCAGGTATCGGCTTCGGGCGCGGCGCTGCGTGGCGCCGATGCGAAGCTGGCCTCCGCCACGGCGGCCGTGGCCAATGCGCGACTCCAGGAGAGCTACTCGGCCCTGGTGGCGCCGGTGTCCGGCATCGTGGCGCGCCGCAGCGCCGAGCCCGGTGCGCTCGTGCAGATCGGCCAGAATCTCCTTTCGATCGTCCCCGACCGCGATGTCTGGGTCACCGCCAACTTGAAGGAAACTCAGTTGGCCACCGTGAAGATCGGTGATCCGGTCGAGTTCACGGTGGACGCGTATCCCGACCGGGCCTTCCGCGGCAGGGTCGAGAGCCTGAGCCCCGCCACCGGCGCACGCTTTGCCCTCCTGCCTCCGGACAACGCCACCGGCAACTTCACCAAGGTGGTGCAGCGGTTGCCGGTGCGCGTCGCGGTGGAGCTGCCCGACTCCGGGCCGACGCCGCTCCGGCCCGGCATGTCGGTGGAAGTGACGATCGCCACGCGCTGACCCATGGCCACTCTCGCGCTCCCCGCCCGGCCGCAGGTTCTCGGCCGGGACCAGATCTTCCGGGTCCGGTACATCATCGCATTCGCGGTGACGCTGGCCAGCGTGCTCGAGCTGGTGGATACGAGCATCGTCAATGTCGCCATCCCGCACATGATGGGGAATCTCGGCGCGACCCTCGACGAGGTGGCCTGGGTCAGCACCGGCTACATCGTGGCGAACGTGATCGTCCTCCCGCTCACCAGCTGGCTCTCGGAGCGGCTCGGGCGGCGAAACTACTACACCGGATCGATCATCCTCTTCACCACCGCGTCCTTCTTCTGCGGAAGCGCCCGGTCGCTCGAGGAGCTGGTGTTGTGGCGGGTGATCCAGGGCCTCGGCGGCGGGGCACTCATCAGCACGGCACAGGCGATTCTCTTCGATGTCTTCCCGCTGCGCGAGCGGGCCAAGGCGATGGCCATCTTCGGCATGGGCGTCATGGTGGGCCCGACGCTCGGCCCCACCCTCGGCGGCTGGATCACCGACAACTACTCCTGGCCCTGGATCTTCTACATCAACATCCCGCTGGGAATCCTGGCCGGGATCATGACCTGGCGATACGTACCGGAGCCTGAGCATGTGGTGAACAGCCACGCGCGGGTGGACTGGGCGGGGCTCGCCTTCCTGATTCTCGGGATCGGGGCGCTCCAGGTCATGCTGGAGCGGGGGGAATCAAAGGACTGGTTCGAGACGCGCGAGATCGTGGTCGAGGCGATCATCGCTGCCGCTGGGCTCATCCTCTTTGTGTGGCACGAGTTGCGTACGAGGTCGCCGATGGTCAACCTGCGCGTCCTCGCCAACCGGCAGCTCGCCGTCGGCGTTTTCTTCGCGGTGATTCTGGGCTTTGCCCTGTACTCAAGCGTGTTCGCGTTGCCGGTGTTTCTCCAGAACCTGCTCGGATACAGCGCGTGGGATACCGGCAAGGTGATCCTTCCCGGCGCGATCGCGAGCGCGTTCACCATGGCGGCGATGGGCAGGCTGGGGCAGAAATACGACGCGCGGATGCTCATCACGATCGGCGTGCTGCTCTTCCTCTGGGCGATGTGGCTCATGTACCACATCACCCTCGACGTCGGGACGCACGATCTCTTCTGGCCGATGATCCTGCGGGGCGTTGGCCTCGGGTTCATCTTCGTGCCTCTCACCGGCGCCGCCGTCGCCGATCTCGAGCCGGCGCGGATGGCGCAGGGCACGGGACTCTTCAACCTGTCGCGCCAGCTGGGCGGCAGCTTTGGTATTGCCGTCACCGCGACATTGCTCAGCCGGTTCACCGACCAGAGTCGTGGGGGGCTTGTGTCCCACCTCTCCGACTCCGATCTCACCACCCAGAGCTGGCTGCGGCAGGCCACCGCCCGGATGCTGGGTGAGGGCGGCACGCTCGCCGAGGCGCAGACGAAGGCGCACGGCCTGCTTGAGCGCGTCCTGGAGCAGCAGGCCTCCGTGGTGGCGTTCGAGAAGGTGTTTCTCATCATGGGCGTCACGTTCGCCCTCGCACTTCCCTTCCTCCTCCTCTTCCGGACGGGTCGCGCCCGCGGCGGCGGCGCGGCGCACTAGCCGCGACCGCTGGTGGCGGAAGGCAGGGCTGGCGTAGCTTTCCGACGTGACCTTCCAGCGCAAGCTCCTCTTTGGCTTCTCCTTGATGGTCCTTCCGGCGCTCCTGGTCGGCGCCGAGGCGATCCGCAGCAATGTGCTGGAGCGCCGTGCTCTCGGGGCGCTCGGCGAAAGCATGTCGCGCACGCGGACGTATGCCGAGCTGGAAACCGCGATGTTCGACCAGAGCGAGATCATCTGGCGATACCTGAGCGGGCTCGATCCCACCGCGCGCACCGAGTTCCAGCTCACCGGCGAAGTGGTGAACTACTGGCAGGAGCGCTGGCGGGCCGAGCTGCGTCCCGACGAGGCCGCGCTCGCGGATGGCGTCGCCGGCATCCAGCGGCAGATCGTCGCCGTCGCCGACAGCATTTTCAAGCTTGCTGACGCGGGCAAACGCGATTCCGCCTACTATCTCGCCGGCGTTGCGCTGAAAGGGCGCCTCCAACCTGCGCTCACTCAGATGAACCGCGAGATCTACCGCCGCGCCCGCGAGTCGAGCGTCCGCGGGGCGTATGGCCGGCTCGAAGAAATTCTCGCCGCCGAGGGCCGATCGCTCGTCGCCATCATCCTGCTCGCCCTCGTGGCCGGCCTGGGAGTATCGTGGCTCATCTCGCGTGGCCTCACGCGGCCCCTGCGCCGGCTCGCGCAGGACATGGCGGTCGTCGGCACCGGCAGGCTGGAGCATCCGATCGCCGTCGTCTCCCGGGACGAGATCGGCGAGCTCGCGAAGGCGTTCGCCCGGATGACGCAGAGCCTCAACGACTCGAGGGCACAAGTGGTCCAGGCGGAAAAACTCGCGTCGATCGGCGAGATGTCGGCCGCCGTGGCGCACGGGCTCCGCAATCCTCTGGCGAGCCTCCGCGCCGCCGCCCAGCTCGTCCGCCGCCATCCGGCATCTCCCTCGGCGGGGGAGCACCTCGACGCCATCCTCGAGGAGGTTGACCGGCTCGACCGCCGGATCAGCCACCTCCTGAGCTTCAGCCGGCCCGCGCCTTTCCATCCGATGCCCGAGAGTCTCTCCCGGCTCCTCGAGGATGTGCTTCCTGCCCTGGCCGGTCCGATCCGCGAGCAGCGCGTTCAGCTCCAGGTCGATATCCCTCCCGATCTTCCCAGTGTCCGGGTCGATCCGGTGCAGCTGGAGCAGGCCGTCCTCGAGATCGTCTCCAACGCGCTCGACGCCATGCCGGCGGGCGGACGCCTGCGGATCGGCGCATCCGGCAATGGCACGGGGGCGGAGGTGGTGCTCGAGGTGTCGGACACCGGCGGAGGGATTCCGGAGTCGGCTCTGGCCTCGGTGTTCGAGCCGTTCTTCACTACGCGCCAGGAGGGCACCGGCCTCGGCCTCGCGATCGCCAAGCGGTACGTGGAGCAGAATGGCGGCCGTCTCGAGATCGAGAGTACGGAGGGACGCGGCACGACTATCCGCCTGCGGCTACCTGTCGCCGACGGTGACGGCGCGGCCACGGGCGGACCGATCGGGTCGGGCGCATGAGCGGCTCGACGGTTCTCATCGTGGACGACGAGCGCACGCTGGCTCGCGCCGTGAAGGCGTTCCTGAACGAGGCCGGCTATGAGGCGGAAGTGGCGGGGGATGCGGAACAGGCGCTCCGCATGCTCGAGACGCTGCGCCCGGACGTCGTCTTCAGCGACGTGCGGCTGCCCGGGATGAACGGCATCGAGCTGCTCAAGCGGATTCGCGAGTTCGACGCCGGGATCCCGGTGATCATCATGACGGCGCACGGCACGATCGAGGGTGCGGTCGAAGCCGTGAAGCTCGGGGCCTTCGACTACCTGAAGAAGCCGGTGGACCTGGAGGAGCTCAAGCTCCTCGCCGACCGGGCGAGGGAGACGACGCAGCTCCGGCAGGAGCTCTCGTATTATCGCAGGCGAGCCGCGAGCGACGTGCCCATGGCCGGCGTGCTGGGGCGCTCGCCGTCTTTCCGCGATGTGGTGGAGCAGGCCCGGCAGATCGCGGCGCTCGAGGAGACCCCGCCGGTGCTCATCACCGGTGAGACCGGCACCGGCAAGGGTCTCATCGCCCGGACCATCCACGCGGGCAGCTCGCGGGCTCTGAAGCCGTTCATCGAGGTGAACTGCACGGCCCTGCCCGGCACGCTGATGGAGTCGGAGCTCTTCGGCCACGAGCGCGGAGCGTTCACCGACGCCAAAGAGTCGCGGATGGGCCTGTTCGAGGCCGGCGAGGGAGGCTTCCTGTTTCTCGATGAAGTGGGCGACGTCGAGCTGGGCCTTCAAGGAAAGCTGCTCAAGGCCGTGGAAGACCGAACCGTCCGCCGGGTCGGTGGCACGCGCGACCGGCGCATCGATGTGCGCATCCTCTCCGCCACGAATCGCGACCTCGAGCGCGCCGCCCAGCAGGGCGCCTTTCGCAGCGATCTCTACTTCCGCCTTGCCGTCATCATCCTCCAGATTCCGCCCCTTCGCGAGCGGGGCGACGACGTGATGCTGCTGGCCGAGGAATTCCTCGGCCGGTTCAACGCCAAATATGGCAAACAGGTTCGCCGGCTCGACAGCCGGGCGCGGGACCTTCTGCTCGGCTATCCGTGGCCCGGCAACGTGCGCGAGCTGAGTCACGTCATCGAGCGCGCCGTTCTGTGGAGCCGGACCGATACGCTGGATCTGCGGCACCTCGCACTCTCCCGTGGAGGCAACGGAGACGAAACCGCCCAGGCCGAGCGACTCGCACCGGGCCCGCAAAAGGCTGCTGGAGCCCCACCGGCGTCCGGCCTTCCGCCGGCCGGAACCGATCTGGAGCGGTGGGAGAAGACGCTCATCGAGCAGGCCATGCGGGAGTGCGAGGGCAACCAGACCAAGGCAGCGGCGAGGCTCGGTATCACAAGGGACACGCTCCGCTACAGGCTGAAAAAACACGGATTGGGGTAGGAGCGGCGATGGGTGAGATGACCCAGTTGGGTTTCTTCACCCGCCTGCGGCTTCTCGAGACCAGGGTCGCTTCGCTGGGCTAAATGGTCGCAACGTACTCAGCACCAATAACCTCCAGCCGACAGCCGATCGCCGTTTTCTGCGGCACACCGCCTGCGTAGAGGAGGGCGTCGTCGGGTTGCAGGTAAGCCCGACCGGGTGACTCCACCCACCGGTTTTCTTTGGGGCTTTCCGCCCCCTCACCACTCAGAGGAGGACATCATGACCTGGACCAAGCCCGAGGCAGAGGTAGTCGCCGTGACGATGGAAGTGACCGCGTACGTCGCGACGCTCTAAGGCACAGCACTGACCAGAGGGGCTCGCGAAAGCGGGCCCCTCAGTGTTTATAGGTACTCGTGGAAGTCATTCTCCTGGGCACCGCGGCCGGCGGGGGCTTTCCCCAATGGAACTGTTGGTGCCCGTCGTGTCGCGTGGCGCGCGCCGAGCCGCATCGGGCTACCCCTCGGAGTCAGTCCTCCGCGGCGGTGAGCGCCGACGGCTGCCGGTGGTTTCTGCTCAATGCATCGCCGGACGTCCGCGAGCAGCTCGCAAGGCTCCCGACCACGGTGCCCGAGGGCTCGCGTCACGTGCCGGTGGAGGGCGTCGTGCTGACCGACGCGGAGCTGGATCATACCGTCGGCATCATGCTGCTTCGGGAGGCGCGCCAGCTGCAGCTCTGCGCGACCGCGTCGGTCATCCGGGTGCTCGAGGAGGACTCGCGGATCCTGCCGGTGACCCGGGCATTCGCCGACGTGCGGGTCACGATCATGATCCCCGGATCGGAGATCTCGCTCTGCTATCGCGACGGCGGTGACAGTGGTCTGATGGTGACGAGCTTCGAGGTCCCTGCGGGGCCGCCCCGCTTTGCCCGGGAGGACTTCCCGGGGCACACTGTCGGACTCATCATCCGCGACCGGGCCACCGGTGCCGCCTGCGCGTTCGTGCCGGGATGTGGCGACCTTGATCCGGCCCTGCTCGCCCGCCTGGCAAAGGCGGACCTCGTCCTGTTCGACGGGACGTTCTGGACCGACGACGAGCTGATCGGGCTCGCCATCGGCGACCGGACGGCCCGCCAGATGGACCACCTCCCCGTGTCGGGACGCGACGGTAGCCTCGAGTGCCTCGCGGCCCTACCGAGCAGGCAGAAGGTGTTCACTCACATCAACAACACCAACCCCATGCTCCTCGAGGATTCGCCGGAGCGGGCGCTGGTGGAGCGCCGCGGACTCCGCGTCGGAGCCGACGGCATGCGGTTCACCCTCTAACTTTCATCCCATGACCACGACCCTCGTTGCCTCGAAGCTGGCCACACCGCCTCCCCCGCCGTTCCCCCGGCTGGACCATCCGCTGAGCCCCGCTCAGCTGGAGGAGGCCCTCCGTTCGTTCAACGGGTCGTACTACGTTCAGCACCCGTTCCACCAGCTCATGTACGAAGGGCGGCTGAGCCAGCGGCAGTTTCAGGGCTGGGTCACCAACCGGCTCGCCTACCAGCGCGTCGTCCCACGTAAGGACGCGGCGATCCTCTCCAACTGCCCCGATCCCGGCGTGCGGCGCGAGTGGATCCAGCGGATCGTGGACCACGACGGGACGGGTCCGGGTACCGGTGGTATCGATCTGTGGGTCCAGCTCGGCGTGAATCTCGGCGTCCCGCGGGAGGAAATGGAAGACGAGCGTCATGTGCTGCCTGCCGTTCGTCTGATCTGCGAGTCCTACGTCACCTTCTGCCGCACGAAGCCCTGGGTTCAGGCGGTCGCCAGCTCTCTGACCGAGCTCTTCGCGCCCCGGATCCACCAGGAGCGTATCGAGTCCTTCCCCAGGCACTACCCGTGGATCCCGCCCGCGGCGCTCGACTACTTCAAGAGCCGCCTGGTGCAGGCTCCCAGGGATGTGAAGCACGGACTTTCGATCGTGCAGAAGCACTGTACCACGGTGGAAACGCAGCGTCAGGCATTCGAGGCCCTCGCATTCAAGCTCGACATGCTGTGGGCCATGATCGACACCATCCACAACGCGTACCGGGAGGAGTGAGCGTGGCGCTCACCCTCGCGTCCCGACCCGCGCTCTGGCGCCTGGCCCGGCTCGACTACGATCCGGTGCGCAAGCGTCCGATCCTGCAATACCCGGAAGGCGCCGTGCTGCTCAATGACACGGGCGCCGCCATTCTCGAGCTGGTCGACGGTTCGCGGACGATCGCGGATATCGTCGCCCTGCTCGGCCAGCGGTACGGGGCCGACGTGACGGCGGACGTGACCGAATACCTCTCCGATCTGGCCAGAAGGGAGTTGATCCGTGACGTCTAACCGGCCCACCACCCTGCTCGCGGAGTTGACGCACCGGTGTCCGCTCCATTGCCCCTACTGTTCGAACCCGCTGGAAATGGTCCGGGCGGAGGGCGAGCTGTCCACCGAGGACTGGAAGCGCGTCTTTACCCAGGCGCGTGCGCTGGGCGTGCTCCAGCTCGGCCTCTCCGGTGGGGAGCCGCTCGTCCGGAAAGATCTCGAGGAGCTCGCCGCGCACGCGCGCGGGCTCGGTCTCTACAGCACCCTCGTTACCTCCGGCCTGGGACTCACCCGTCCTCGTGCCGAGCGGCTGCGTGACGCCGGGCTCGAGCACATCCAGATCTCGATCCAGGACGCCGACCCCGAGGTCGCCGAGAAGATCGCAGGCGTGAGCTCCGTCAAGCAGAAGCGCGCCGCCGCGGCGCTCGTGAAGGAGCTGGGCTTCGCCTTCTCCATCAACGTGGTCCTGCACCGGGCCAATCTCGACCGGATCGGCGAGATCATCGACCTGGCAGCAACCCTCGGGGCCGACCGGCTGGAGCTGGCCAATACTCAGTATTACGGGTGGGGCCTCGCCAACCGCGCCTCGCTCATGCCAACCCGCGACCAGGTGGAGCGCGCGCAGGCGATCGCCCAGGAGGCGATGCAGCGCTATCGCGGGCAGATGCAGATGATCTTCGTGCTGCCTGATTATTACGAGCGCTACCCCAAGGCGTGTTACGGCGGGTGGGGTAAGGTCTACATCGTCGTCTCGCCGGACGGACGGGTGTTGCCCTGTCACGGCGCCACCCAGATTACCACGCTCACATTCGAGAACGCCCGCGAGCATTCGCTCGAGTACATCTGGCACGAGTCGCCGGCGTTCCAGGCGTTCAGGGGCGACTCGTGGATGAAGGAGCCGTGCCGCAGCTGTCCCCGGAAGACGGTGGACTTCGGCGGATGCCGCTGTCAGGCGTTCGCGCTCACCGGCGATGCGGCCAACACCGATCCGGTCTGCACTCTGTCGCCCGATCGCGTGCTGATCGACGCCGCCATCGTCGAGACGCCGGACCCGGCGGAGTATCGCTACCGGACTCTCTCCGGCGAGCCGCAGCGCGCGTGACCTCCCCGCCCGCCGCGATCGAAGCGGAAGGGTTGGGGCGCGACTTTGGTGAGGTCCGCGCGCTGGGGGCGCTGAGCTTCACCGTGCCGTCCGGATCTTTGGTCGGCCTGCTCGGCCCGAACGGCGCCGGCAAGACCACCGCGATGCTGCTCCTCGCCACCCTCCTTGCCCCCACCCGCGGCCGGGCGCGCATCTTCGGTCTCGACACCGCCAACCAGCGCCCTGCCATTCGCCGCCGACTCGGCCTCGTCTTCCAGGAAACCAGTATCGACGGGCTTCTCACGGTCGAGGAGAACCTCCTCTTCGCCGCGAGGCTCTCGGGTCTCGCAGGCGCCGCCGCCCGAGGTGCGGTCACCCGGGCGGTGAATGAGGCCGGGCTTGGGCCCCATGCCGGCCAGCTCGCGCGTCAGCTGTCGGGCGGATGGCGGAGACTGGTGGACATCACCCGCGCGACCCTTCACCGGCCGGCGCTCCTCATTCTCGACGAGCCGACGGTCGGTCTCGATCCGGAGCATCGCGAGCGAATCTGGGCGATTCTCGATGCGGAACGGCGAGATCACGGCACCACCATCCTCTTCTCCACGCACTATCTCCTCGAGGCCGAGCCCGCGGACCGGGCAATTCTGCTCGCCCGGGGCGATGTAGTGGCCGATGGCGCGCCCTCCGCGCTTCGGGCGACGGTCGGAGACGAGGTGGCGGAGATCGAGGGGCCCGGAGCGGGCCGGCTGCTGGAGGTGCTTCGCGAGCGCGGAGCGGTGGTCAGCGTGCGCCGTACGGAGCGCGGATTCCGGGCCGGCGTCGCGACAGCCCGCGCGCACCCGATGGAGCTCGCGGCAGGCGCCCGCGACATCGAGCGGCTTTCGATCCGTCCCGCGACGCTCGAGGACGTGTATTTCACGAAGACCGTTCCGGAGACGGCGTGAGCGCGCTCGGCACGATCCACGGCATCGTCGTTCGTGACCTCACCCGCTCGTCCCGGCAAACCGGGCGCCTCATCGGCGGCCTGGCCAGGCCTTTCATGTGGCTGCTGCTGGTCGGAACCGGATACAACGCGATCGCGCGGGTCGGAAACGGAATACCGTACCAAGCGTACGTCCTGCCGGGAATCATCGTGATGGCGGCGCTCTTCGGCGGGATGCTGACAGCGATCGCCACGGTGTACGATCGCGAGTTCGGCATGCTTCGGCTGATGCTGGCGAGTCCCGCGGGGATTCCCGCCGTGCTGGCAGGCCGCACGCTGGCCGCCACGCTGGTAGCGGTCTTTCAGGGAGGGATCGTGCTCGCGTGCACGCCTTTCATTCTCCCGCTACCGGCGTCCGGTATCGCTGCGGCGGTCGGCGCGCTTGCGCTCGGCTCCATGACGAGCGCCACGCTGGGGTTGCTGGTGGCGGCCAGGCTCCGGTCGGTGGAGAATTTCGCCGGAGTGATCAACGTCGTGCTCTTCCCTCTGCTCTTCGCCAGCGGCGCGCTCTATCCCACCGGCGGCATGCCGGCGCCACTCCGGACCCTGGCGAGAGTCAACCCGGTCACCTACGCGGTCGACCTCATGCGGCATGCACTGGGGCAGCCGGCGGAATTCGCAGTGGGGAAGGACGCGACGATCCTGCTCGGGGCGGCCGCGATCGCGTTCACGCTCACCGCGGTGTTGTTCGATCCCGAGCGGCGATTCGCCGGACCGGCTACGCCTCGAGCATGAACGGGTAGCGGTAGTCCTTGGGCGGGGCGAAGGTCTCCTTGATGCTCCGTGGAGACACCCATCGCAGCAGATTGAGCGCCGATCCGGCCTTGTCGTTGGTGCCGCTCGCGCGCGCCCCGCCGAAGGGCTGCTGTCCCACCACGGCGCCGGTGGGCTTGTCGTTGATGTAGAAGTTCCCGGCCGCCTGCCTGAGCGCCCGGCTCGCCTCCGCCACCGCCGCACGGTCCTGAGAGAAGATGGCGCCGGTGAGGGCGTAGGGACTCGTGGCGTCCACCAGCGCCAGCGTTTCACTCCACCGGGCGTCCGGGTACACGTGGACGGTCAGTACGGGCCCGAAGATCTCTTCGCACATGAGCCGGTACGACGGGTTGTCGGCCTGGAGCAGGGTCGGCTCGACGAAATAGCCGACGCTGTCGTCCGTCCCACCTCCGGCCAGGATCTTCACCCCGGCGTCAGTCCGGGCGCGGGTGAGGTGATCGCGAAGACGGTCGAAGGCGCGGCGGTCGATCACCGCGCCCATGAAGTTCCGGAAGTCCGCGACGTCGCCCATCCGAATGTCGCCGATCATCGCGACGACGCGATCGCGCACCGCGGGCCAGATGCTGCTCGGGATGTACGCCCGCGAGGCCGCGCTGCATTTCTGGCCCTGGTACTCGTACGCGCCTCGCACCATCCCGACTGCCAGCGCAGCTACGTCGGCGCTCGGATGGGCCAGGATGAAGTCCTTTCCGCCGGTCTCGCCGACGATTCGCGGATATGAGATGTAGTGGTCCAGATTGCCGCCACAGGTATGCCAGAGACTGCGGAAGACCCCCGTGGACCCGGTGAAGTGAATCCCCGCGAGATGGCGGTCGGCCAGCAGGGCCTGGCTCACCTCGACAGGATCGCCGGGCAGGAAATTGATCACGCCGGGCGGGAGTCCGGCCTCGGTGAGCAGCTGGAAAAAGTGCCAGTTGCTGAGCGACGCGGTCACCGCCGGCTTCCATACGACCGCATTGCCCATCAAGGCCGGCGCGGTGGGGAGATTTCCGCCGATCGCGGTAAAGTTGAACGGCGTGATCGCATACACGAACCCTTCCAGCGGGCGGTAGTCGAGGCGGTTCCACGTTCCGGGACCAGATTCCGGCTGCTCCCGATAGATCCGCTCCGCGTAATGCACGTTGAACCGAAGGAAGTCGATCAGCTCGCACGCGCTGTCGATTTCCGCCTGGAACGCCGTCTTGCTCTGGCCCAGCATGGTGGCGGCGTTGACCCGCTGCCGATAGGTGGTGGCCAGGAGGTCGGCCGCCTTGAGGAACACCGCCGCCCGGGCCTCGAACGACCAGTGGGCCCATTCCCGCTGCGCCTCGACCGCCGACGTGATTGCCGACGCGATCGTGGCTTTGTCGGCCAGGTGGAGCCTGGCGAGGACACGACCGTGACAGTGGGGAGACACCACGTCGCAGGTCACGCCGCTGCGCACTTCGTGGCCGCCGATGACGGCGGGAATGTCGGGACGCTCCGCGCCCACCGTGCCGAGGGCCGACTTGAGGACGGCGCGCTCCGGACTGGCTGGGGCGTAGGAAAGAACCGGCTCGTTGCGAGGGACGGGAATGTTGGGGGAGGAGGCCATGGGGTGGAAGCTAACAGCCCCTGGCTGACAGCCTCCAGGTGGTGCCTGGAGGCTCTAGAACGCGCCTTTCCATCCGAACGATACGCCACCCGGACCGGCCGACACCGACGGAGGACGCAAGCCGAAGATGCGCCAGCGGCCCGAGGCGAACTTAGCCGAGGTGATGCCGACCAGCGCACCGGCGGCGACATCCGTGAGCCAGTGGCGATTGTCGTTGATCCGCGACCATCCCACGGCCGTGGCTAGGCCATAGAGCCCGACGGTGGCCCAGGGGCGGTGAATTTCGTCGGATAGCGAGGTAGCAAACGCGAACGCCATCGCCGCGTGTCCCGACGGCATCGAGGCCTGTCCGGAGAACGGCAGGTATCCGTCGGAGTCGAGGCTGTTTTCGGGTCGCGGTCGCCCGAACGCGAGCTTGGCCCCGCTCGACGCCACCCCCGCGAACAGCAGGGACGCCCCGAGTCGCTTCGCGGTGCCGGTCAGCCGCGAGTCGCCGCTGACCAGACCCACCGCCGCAAGGCCGAGCGTGACGGTGCCGTAGACCTCGGGCTGGCCGAAGTGCCGCACGACTGACGCGACGTTGTCGGCGCCGACGCCGTTGTTGTGTTGCGCATAACGCTGGACCGGATTGTCGAGCATCATGAGGGCCGACAGGCCACCCAGCGCGATGGCGCCGTGCCACCATTGGAGCGCGCGGCCATCGCTCTGCTGCGCCGCGAGCGGGGTCGCGGGACACACAGCCGGCGCGATGAGCAGCACCAGCGCGAGACATCGCCCGGCAACCACGGCGCGGGCGTGGCAAATTGCGCGGGAATAGTTACCTTCGGGCGTGGCCACGCTCAGCCCTCGCTGCGATGGGGAATGGATGAATCGATCCTTGAGTATGTTGATGCCGATACTGCTGATTGCCGCCTGCCGCGACTACGACCTCAAGAGTCGTCTCACGAATCAGAGCGGATTGCTGCCGGCCGATCAGTTCGCCGGATATGGCAAAGAGCAGGCCGAAGCGGTTGCCATCGCGCGCGAATTCGGGCGAGCCGCACAGGGAAACACTCCGGAGGCGTTCGCCAAGCAGGCTGATGTCGCCATCGCCTATGCACGGACGCTGCCCGACGTGAAAGACGTCGGCGCCGACCCGCTCGGACACCGGTTGACCATTCGCTTTGCGAGCGGGTGGCGAGTCGCGGTGAATCCGGTGCGCGACGGAAAGACCGGAACAGAAACTCCGGGGATGGCCGCCGCGTCCAAGCCCCGATAACCCGCGCAAATATAACCGGCTGCCTGACGATCCGAGAATCGGCGGTCGGCCTCCGACTCGTTGCATGACAGCCCCGCCCTTCAGTATCGCCGGCGCGATCCGGAGGTCCGATGCCGACACTACCCGGTCCGCCCTCCCCTGAATTGCTCTATCTGCTCGCCGGTGACGAGGAAGACCTCCTCGCCGCCTGTGAGAATCTCCGGCCGGCGGATGTCGCAGAGGCACTCAACAAGCTTCCGGTTGAGGCGGCCGCCCGCGTCGTGTCGGCCCTGCCCTTCGACCTGGCGGTGCAGCTCCTCGACGAGCCGGAGCTCGACCGCCGGGGCGACATCTTCGAGCTGCTCGAAGAGCGGCGGGCCGTCCCCCTCATCGAGGCGCTGTCCTCCGACCAGCAGGTCGAGCTCTATCGCGAGCTGAAGGAGGCCGACCGTGCCCGCCTCCTCCACGTTCTCGACGCGCCCACTCGTGATGTTCTCAAGCTGCTGCTGGCCTATCCGCACACGAGCGCCGGCGGCATCATGACGACGGAATTCGTGGGAGTGCCGGCGACGTGGACGGTGGACCAGGTGAAGCGGCACATCAGCGAAGTCGGCCGCGCCAAGGAAACGGTCTACGCGATTTACGTTCTTCATCCGGCGGATCAGCGTCTCGAGACGGTCGTCTCGCTCCGCGACATCATGCTCGCCAAACCCGAATACCGGGTCTCAGCCATCGGCGATGGGCGCCGCCCGGTGGCGGTGAGCCCGATGACCGACCGGGAAGACGTCGCCCGCCTCATCTCGAAATACAATCTTCTCGCACTGCCCGTCGTGGACGACCAGGGGCACGTTCTCGGCATCGTCACGGTGGACGACGTCATCGATGCCCTGATTCGGGAGCAGACCGAGGACGTCCAGAAGTTCGGCGGCATGGCGGCGGTGGACGAGCCGTACATGCAGATCGGCCTCGGCGCCATGGTGCGCAAGCGCGGCGGCTGGCTCTGCGCGCTCTTTGTCGGCGAAATGCTCACGGCGGCGGCGATGGGGCATTTCCAGAACGAGATCGGCCGAGCGGTGGTGCTGGCGCTGTTCATCCCGCTCATCATCAGCTCGGGCGGCAACTCCGGCTCGCAGGCCACATCCCTCATCATCCGGGCCATGGCGCTCGGGGACGTACGGCTCCACGACTGGTGGCGCGTCGCCGTGCGCGAGCTCCCCGCCGGACTCGCCCTCGGGGCGATCCTCGGCTCCATCGGCGCCGTCCGCATCCTCTTGTGGCAGTCGATCGGCTGGTATGACTATGGGGCGCACTACGTGAAGGTCGCGGAAACAGTGGCGCTCGCACTCGTCGGCGTCGTCTTGTTCGGTTCGCTGGCGGGATCGATGCTTCCCTTCGTGCTTCGCCGCATCGGCTTCGACCCGGCGAGCGCCTCAGCCCCGTTCGTGGCCACGCTGGTGGACGTGACCGGGCTCATCATCTACTTCAGCGTTGCGCTCCTCGTCCTCAGAGGCACGCTGCTCTAGTCTTCGGAGATCACCGCCATGACGCCTCGCGTTAAGGGACTCACGCTCATCGTCCTGCTCGGCTTCGTCGCCTTCCTCTTGTGGTCGACCCTTGCCTCACAGCGGGTCGAGTGCAGCGTCGCCGTCCAATTCCGGGGGCGAGCCGGCAGCGGCACCGCGTCGGCGGCATCGGAGGACAACGCGGCACGGGAGGCCCAGACCGCCGCCTGCGGACCGATCGCCGGCTCGATGGACGAGAGCATCGCCTGCGCGAACACGAAGCCGGTCAGCCGGCGCTGTCACCCTGTCTAGGGCGTCCGTGGCGCGGCTCCGATTTCCCCACTCCCTGACGCTCCTCGTCGCGTGCATCCTCCTGGCGGCGGTGCTCACCCACGTTCTTCCCGCCGGGGAATTTCAGCGCCACAAGGATCCTGCTACCGGACGCACCGTCGTCACCGCCGGCACCTACGCGAGGGTCGAGGCCACGCCCGTCGGCCTGTTCGGCGCCCTCATCGCCATTCCGAAGGGCATCACCGATGCCGCGTCGGTGATCGGCCTGATCTTCCTCGTGGGCGGGGCGTTCGCGGTGGTGGAACGGGCTGGTACGCTCGGGCGCCTCGTGGGGTGGCTCGTGGGGAAGCTCGCCAACCGCGGCGCGCTCGTCATCCCCATCGCGAGCGTGGTGTTCGCGCTCGGCGGGATCACGGAGCACACCTCGGAGGAGCTGATCGCGTTCGTGCCCGCGCTGCTCCTCCTCTCCCGCAGTCTCGGCTTTACTCCTCTCACCATCGTGGCGATGAGCCTGGGCAGTGCCGCGATCGGCTCCGCCTTCGGCCCGGTCGACCCGTTCAGCGTCCTCATCGCGCAGCGGCTCGCCCAGCTCCCGGCCGGGTCCGGACTCGGCTTCCGAGTGCTCTTCCTGGTGCCGGCGCTCACGATCTGGATCTGGGGCACGATGCGCTACGCGGCCCGGACGCGCGTCTCGCCGGATCAGGCGAAGGGTCCCGCTGGAGCCGTTTCGCTCGAGCCGCGGGACGTCGTGATCGTGGTGTCGATCGTCGCGGCGCTCGGGCTCTATGTGTACGGCGCGCAGAACCTCGACTGGGAGTTCGACCAGCTCTCCGCCCTGCTCTTCGCGACCGGGGTGTTGGCGGGTCTGCTCGGTCGACTGGCAGTGGACGGGACGGCGGAGGCGTTCGTGGACGGCTTCAAGTCCATGGCGTACGCGGCACTCCTGGTGGGATTCGCCCGTGCCATCTATGTCGTCCTCAGTGAGGGCAGGATCGTGGATACCCTCGTGAACGGAGTCTTCGCCCCGATCAAAGGACTCCCGCCCGCGCTCTCTGGGATCGGCATGATGGCGGCACACACCGCCATCCATTTTCCGGTGCCGAGCAGCAGCGGCCAAGCGGTGCTCACGCTTCCCCTGCTCGTGCCCCTGTCAGACCTGATCGGCCTCTCACGTCAGATCACCGTCCTGGCGTACCAGTATGGCACCGGCCTCTCGGAGGTCCTCATGCCCACCAACGGCTCGCTCATGGCGATGCTTGCCGCCGCCGGAGTGCGCTATGAAGACTGGCTACGTTTCGCACTGCCACTTTGGGCTCTGCTGGCCGCGTTGGGAGCGGCGGCCATCGGCGTCGGAGTGGCCATCGGACTCCGTTGAGCCTCGAAACGTCCACGACAGCAACCCGCAACTTGCCGGCCCGGCAGCGAGCGTGAGTGGAACCACAGCGCCAGTCCGCGTGTTGGCACTAGTGTTGCGTTACCCTCGTCCAGCCCCTTTACGAGGCAGGGATCATGAGCGAGCTCACAATTCGCGAGATGGGACAGGACGAAGACTTCTCGGCCTGGTACTCCGAGCTCCTCGAACAGGAGGAGGATCCGGCGGGGTGGACCGGAGCTCTCGACGAGCACTACCTCATACTCAGCAACGAGATCGGCGACTGGATCGGCGGCCTCCGGTACTGGCTGCGCGGCGGTGTCGCCCACCTGGTTGATGTGGTTATCCTACCGCAGGAGCGGCACCGGGGCCACGCCCACAGGCTCCTCGCCGCCTTCGAGGAACGGGCAGGCGAGTCAGGGGCCCACCTGGCCGAATTCTGGACCGACGACGAGCGGTCCGAGGGGTTGCTCGGCGCCCTGGGCTGGCACCGTATCTTCCAGCGTGGTGACTACATAGGGCACCGTGGGTGGTCGCTGATGGAAAAACGCCTGGGGGGCGATCCCGGATAGAGGACACCAAGCCGTTGGAGCACGCCGCGGTTGGCGTTGGCGGGACCAGACACACTATCTTACGTGGCTGGTCCTGTTCGTTTTTTCCCCGATCACCCTGCTCACGAAAGATGCTCATGGGTATCGCCAACGATTCAGAGCGCGAAATCGCCGCCAAGGTCGAGGTGCTGAACGACCTCGAAAGCGAAGTCCTGCTGCTCATGGAATCGCATGAGCGCAAGCGCGACCTGTGGTACCCGTCGGATCTCCTCGGTCCCGAGCCCGACCACTGCCCTGATGAGTTTCTGGAGAACCTGCGGGCGCAGGCCAACGGCATTCCGGACCACGTCCGCGCCGCGCTGGCGCTCAACATGCTGACCGAAGAGGGGCTCCCCCACTTCCACCGCCTTCTGGCCGTTTACCTTGGTGATGACAGTCACTGGCGGAAGTGGAACAATCTGTGGACGGCCGAGGAGGATCGACACGGTCAAGTGCTGCACGACTACGCCCGGGATACGCGCCTCTTCGATCAACGCAAGATCGAGGAGATGCAGTTCGAGTACCTGCGCAGCGGGTTCCACCCGAGCTGGGACCGGGACCCTTACCGCGTCTTCGCCTACACGACGGTCCAGGAGCGGGCCACCCAGTTCTCGCACAGCGAGACCGGGCGGATCGTCGCGGAATACGAGCCGCGGCTCGCCGAGGTGCTCGCCCAGGTGGCCAAGGACGAGGCCCGCCACTATGCCTTCTACCGCAGCGTCTTCGAGCTGATCCTCGAGCGCGATCCCAATGAGGCGCTCCATTCGGCATCGTTCATCCTGCCGGCCATCGATATGCCCGGGGTCACCATGCCCGGATTCAAGGAGCTGGCGGACGTCATTCGCCGGTCCGGGATCTACGGCCCCAGGGACTATCTGCGCATCGTCCAGGAGCAGATTCGTTACTGGAAGATCGAGAGCCTGCAGGGCCTGAACGAGCTCGGCCGCAAGGCGCAGGAGAAGATCGTCGGTATTCCGGCTCGCCTGCGGCGTATCGCCGAGCACATGGAGACCCGGAGTCGCGCGAAAACGTTCAGCTTCGAGGTGGTGTTCAACCGCGAATTCGCGATGGAATGAGCCGCCCGGGTCATCAGGTCCTTCTCGTCCTCCTGGCGCTGGCCGGGTGTGGCAAGGAGGAGTCCAACCGGCCGGCAGCTGCCCAACCGAGATCGGATCTCCCCGCCGACGAGCGCGATGCGGAGACGCTCGGCCGGGAGGTGTTCGAGCTGGTTGACCGCGCGGTGGACTACCGCGGGTCGCATCGCGGGCGGCCGGCGGCGAGCTTCCGGCAGATGGGCATCGACAGCCTCACGGGCACCACCGTGCGCCGTCTGGTGAACCTCAACCGCGAGCCCGTCATCACCGTGGCATTCCGGAGAGCCGACACGCGCGAGGTCGTCTCCTGCCGGGGCGACAGTCAGATTCTGGAGGAATCCGCCATCAACGGCGGCCGCTTCACGCTCATGTGCACCACCCGCGCAGGCGACCAACGCCCGATTCGCGTCTTCCAATCCGCGCCGGATCGCTAGCCCTCCGACATGATCATCGCCACTCTCGAGACCGTCGCCAGGTTCCTGGTCGTGGCCGCCCTGGCGTACTCGGCAGCGGTCGCGGTCACCGCGTGGGCCGTCCGCAGCCGGCGTCTCAACCCCTTCGGAGCGTGGCCGAGAGTGATGCGCAGGATGAGCGACCCCGTCCTCCGCCCGCTGGAACGGCGCGTCGTGCGCCTGGGCGGAAACCCTCAGGACGCCCCGCTGTGGCTCCTCGTGATCGTCGTCGCGGGGGGACTGATCCTCATCAGTCTCATACACTGGCTCGCCGGATTTTCGTTCACTCTGGCCGTGCTGGGACAGTCGGGGCCGAGAGGCTGGGCGCGATTCGCAATCAGCGGACTGTTCTCCATCCTCATGATGGCGCTCTTCATACGGGTGATCGCGTCGTGGCTCGGCATCTCGCCCTACCGCAGATGGATGCGGCCCGTCATGGTGGCGACCGACTGGCTGATCGACCCGATCCGCCGCATCCTGCCGCCGATGGGAATGATCGACTTCAGCCCGATGGTAGCGTGGCTGGTGTTGTGGCTGGTGCGCGGTGTCGTGATGGGAATGCTGTGATCGGTGCGACGGCGTCGGGCATCACCATCCGGCTTCGCGTGCAGCCGCGCGCCTCGCGGACCGAAGTGGCCGGTCCCTACGGCGGAGCCCTCAAGATCAGGGTGGCGGCGCCCCCGGTGGATGGTGCCGCGAATGACGAGCTGATCCGGTTTCTGGCCAAGCAGCTCGAGGTGCCGCGCTCCGCCGTGACGATCGTATCGGGCGGGGGCTCGCGCTCGAAGGTGGCGGCAGTCGACGGCATCGACGCGCCGGAGGCGGCCAGGCGCCTGGGTCTCTGATCCCCTTGCCGCGGCGCGCCTGCTTGTTAGGTTTCCAGGCGTTGGACAATTGAGTCGTGGCGATTTGCGCTGCTTGCGGCCACGTTAAACAACCGCTAAAACGCTCCCCCTGAGGCGTTTTGGCCCCAGGGCATTTTCGTTTCCGGAGGCAGTTTGGTCCCCACTCCCCATTCCACCCCGCCGTCACAGGCTTCGGGTCGCGCTCGGGAGGAGCGTCTCGCCCTGCTCGAGCCGCTTCTGACCCAGCGCATCCTGGTGCTGGACGGGGCAATGGGGACGATGATCCAGACCTATGGGCTGGCGGAGCGAGACTACCGCGGGGAGCGCTTCAGCGGCTGGCCGCGCGATCTCAAGGGACACAACGACCTGCTCTCGCTCACCCAGCCGGCGATCATCCGGGCGATTCACGCCGCCTACCTGCAAGCGGGCGCCGACATCCTCGAGACCAACTCGTTCAACTCGACGGCCGTGTCGCTCGCCGACTACGGGATGGAGGGGATGGTCTTCGAGCTGAACCAGGCATCGGCGCGGCTGGCCCGCAGCGTGGCCGACGAGTTCGAGGGGCGCGGCCCCGGGCCCCGCTACGTCGCCGGAGTGCTCGGTCCGACCAACCGCACCGCATCGCTGTCGCCGGACGTGAACGACCCCGGGTTCCGCAACATCAAGTTCGACGAGCTGGCCGCGACGTACGCGGAGGCCGCGCGCGGCCTCCTCGATGGCGGCGCCGACCTCCTCCTGGTCGAGACGATCTTCGACACCCTCAACGCGAAGGCCGCCATCTTCGCGATCGAGGGCCTCTTCGAAGAGCTGGGGTTCCGCGTCCCAGTCATGATCTCGGGAACGATCACCGACGCGAGCGGCCGAACCCTGTCGGGACAGACGACGGAGGCCTTCTGGAACTCCGTGGCGCACGGGCGCCCCCTCACCATCGGCCTCAACTGCGCGCTCGGCGCCAAGGCGCTGGGCCAGTACGTGCAGGAGCTCTCGCGCGTCGCGCCGACCTTCGTCAGTACCCATCCCAATGCCGGCCTCCCGAACGAGTTCGGGATGTACGACGAAAGCCCGGCCTACATGGCCGGGGTGATTCGCGAGTTCGCGGAGAGGGGCCTGGTGAACGTGGTCGGCGGCTGCTGCGGCACGACGCCGGAGCACATCCGCGCCATCGCCGAGGCGGTGCGCGGGCTGCCGCCGCGCCGCCCCCCGCGAATCGAGCCCAAGTGCCGGCTGAGCGGATTGGAGCCGCTGACCATCGGCCCGGAGAGCATCTTCGCGAACATC
The DNA here is from genome assembly GCA_963722825.1 of uncultured Gemmatimonadales bacterium. Lineage (GTDB taxonomy): Bacteria > Gemmatimonadota > Gemmatimonadetes > Gemmatimonadales > GWC2-71-9 > CAVVWJ01. The sequence continues at coordinate 802,230 of CAVROI010000003.1, read as the reverse complement.
GGCGAGCGCACCAACGTGACCGGCTCCCGGAAGTTCGCCCGGCTCATCCTGGCCGGGGAGTACGACGCCGCCGTCGAGATCGCGCGGCAACAGGTCGAGAATGGCGCGCAGATGATCGACGTCAACATGGACGAGGGGATGCTCGACTCCGCCAAGGCCATGGTGAAGTTCCTTCAGTTGATCGCCTCCGAGCCCGACATCAGCCGCGTGCCGGTGGTGGTCGACTCGTCGAAGTGGTCGGTCATCGAGGGGGGACTCAAGTGCCTTCAGGGGAAGGGCATCGTGAATTCGATCAGCCTGAAGGAGGGAGAAGAGGCCTTCATCAGGCACGCGACACTGGTGCGCCGCTACGGCGCGGCGGTGATCGTCATGGCGTTCGACGAGCAGGGCCAGGCCGACTCCGCCGAGCGGAAGGTGGAGATCTGCCGCCGCTCCTACCGGCTCCTGACGGAGCGCGTCGGTTTTCCGCCCGAAGACATCATCTTCGACCCCAATATCTTCGCGATCGGTACCGGGATCGAGGAGCACGCGAGCTACGCGCTGGACTACATCGAAGCCACCAAGCGCATCAAGGAGATGCTGCCCGGCGTGCTGGTGAGCGGAGGCGTCAGCAACGTGTCGTTCTCCTTCAGGGGCAACGACCCGGTGCGCGAGGCGATCCATGCCGTCTTCCTCTACCATGCCATCGAGGCCGGCATGGACATGGGAATCGTGAACGCGGGCCAGCTCCCGATCTACTCCGACATCCCGCCCGACCTGCTCGAGCGTGTCGAGGACCTCGTGCTCAACCGCCGCGCGGACGCCACGGACCGGCTGCTCGCCGTCGCCGATTCGGTGCGCGGCCAGGCCGCGCAGGTGGCCGATCTCGCCTGGCGGAATGCCCCGGTGCACGAACGACTGGCCCACGCACTGGTCGAGGGAATCTCGGACTTCATCGTGGAGGACACCGAGGAGGCGCGCCACCAGGCGGAAAGGCCGATCCACGTCATCGAAGGGCCGCTGATGGATGGCATGAACATCGTCGGCGACCTCTTCGGTGCCGGGAAGATGTTCCTGCCGCAGGTGGTGAAGAGCGCCCGCGTCATGAAGAAGGCGGTAGCGCACCTCATCCCCTACATCGAGGCGGAGCGCGACACATCCGCCGCCAAGAACAACGGGAAGGTGCTGCTCGCCACCGTGAAGGGCGATGTGCACGACATCGGCAAGAACATCGTGGGGGTGGTGCTCCAGTGTAACAACTACGAGGTCATCGATCTCGGCGTGATGGTCCCTTGCGCCCGCATTCTCGAAACGGCGCGGCGCGAACAGGTCGATCTTGTCGGGCTGAGCGGACTCATCACCCCGTCGCTGGAAGAGATGTCATTCGTGGCCAGCGAGCTGGAGCGCGAGGGGTTCGGCCTGCCTCTCCTGATCGGCGGCGCCACGACGTCGCGAGTGCACACGGCGGTCAAGATCGCCCCCAACTACCGGGGGCCCACGGTGCACGTGCTCGACGCCTCCCGCGCAGTGGGCGTGGCCGGGACCCTGTTGAGCGCGACCCTGCGCGATGCCTTCGTCGAGCGCGTCGGGAAGGAATATGCCGAAGTGCGCGAGCAGCGGGGACAGCGGCAGGCGGCCGAAGACCGGATACCGATCGCCGAGGCGCGCCGGAACCGGCTTCCGATCGATTGGAGCGCCGCGTGTGCGACCGAGCCGTGCCACGCGGGCCTCACCATGCTCGATGACTATCCGCTCGCCGAGCTGGTCTCGAGAATCGACTGGACGCCGTTCTTCCAGACCTGGGAGCTGGCCGGCCACTACCCCGCCATCCTCGACGACCCCAAAGTCGGCCCCGCGGCCACGAGTCTCTTTCGCGATGCCGAGGTACTGCTGGACCGAATCGTGCGCGAGCGTCTGCTGAGCGCGAGGGCGGTGTTCGGGGTCTGGCCGGCCGACAGCGAGGGCGACGACATCACCCTCTACCACGATCCCGCCCGGCAACGGCCACTCACCGTTCTCCACACGCTGCGGCAGCAGATGCGGAAGCCCCCGGGCCGGCCCAACCTGGCGCTCGCCGATTTCGTGGCACCGAAGGAGACGGGGGCACCCGACTACGTGGGTGCGTTCGCCGTGACGACCGGCATCGGGCTGGAGGGGCTCGTGGCGGAGTTCGAGGCGGCCCAGGACGACTACAACGCGATCCTCGCCAAGGCGCTCGCGGACCGTCTCGCGGAGGCCTTTGCCGAGCGACTGCACGAGCGGGTACGCACCGAGTTCTGGGGATACGCGCGGGGGGAGTCGCTGGACAATGCCGATCTGATCCAGGAGAAGTACCAGGGCATCCGTCCGGCGCCCGGGTATCCGGCCTGTCCCGATCATACGGAGAAGCGCGCGCTCTTCGATCTGCTGAGGGCCGAATCCAACGCGGGCATCACCCTCACCGAAAGCTTCGCGATGCTGCCGGCCGCGTCGGTCAGCGGGTTCTACTTCTGGCGGCCGGAGGCGCAGTACTTCGGCGTGGGCAAGATCGGCCGCGACCAGGTGGAGGACTATGCCCGCCGGAAGGGGCTCGACGTCGCGACCATGGAGCGCTGGCTCTCCCCCAACCTCCACTACGATCGCTGACGTGCCATCGCTCCGCGAGTTGCTGGCCGATGGCCGGGTTCACGTAGCCGATGGCGCGATGGGCACGATGCTCTACGGCCGCGGCGTGTTCCTCAACGTCTGCTACGATGAGCTCAACCTCAAGCAGCCCGACCTCGTCCGCGAGATCCACCGGGAGTACGTGCGGGCCGGAGCGGAGCTGATCGAGACCAACACGTTCGGGGCGAATCCGGTCAAGCTCGCTACTCACGGCCTCGCCGCGGACACCGAGCGGATCAATGCAGCCGCCGCCACGCTGGCTCGGGAGGCCGCCGGCGCCCGCGCCGCGGTGGTGGGAGCGATCGGTCCGCTCGGCGTCCGCATCGAGCCCTTCGCGGAAATGTCCGTCTCCGAGGCGCGCGAAGCGTTCGCCCGGCAGGTGCAGGGACTGATCGCCGGGGGTGTGGACGGCTTCATTCTCGAGACGTTCAGCGACGTCGCCGAGCTCGGCGCCGCGGTGGCAGCGGTGCGATCCGTCTCCGATCTCCCGATCATCGCCCAGATGACCGTCGGGACCGACGGCAAGACCCACTACGGTACCGATCCGATCGTCTTCGGTCCCGAGCTGGCCGCCATGGGCGTCGACGTGGTCGGTGTCAACTGCTCGGTGGGGCCGCACGGCGTGCTCGAGGCGGTCGAGAAGCTGGCCCGTGTCGTGTCCATCCCGATCTCGGCGCAACCGAACGCGGGCCTTCCCCGTGAGGTCGGCGACCGCAAGATGTACATGGCTTCGCCCGAGTACATGGCCAGTTACTCCCGGCGCATGGTCGAGGCCGGCGCCCGCATCGTCGGCGGATGCTGCGGCACGACCCCCGAGCACATCCGGGCGATCGTCGGATTCGTCCAGAGCGTGTCGCCGCGCCACGTCCACACGGTCAGCGTCACCGCCCCGTCGGTGCAGGCCCAGGAGCCGGTACCCCTGGCCGATCGATCCCGGATCGGCTGCAAGCTCGCCGAGGGGCGTTTCATCACGACCGTGGAGATCGTGCCGCCGAAGGGCGTGGACCCGGCGGCAATGTTCGAGCAGGCCCGCCAACTCAAGGCGGCCGGCGTGGACGCGGTGAACGTGCCCGACGGGCCGCGGGCGCAGAGCAGGATGGGCGCCCTCTTGTCCGCGCTCATGATCCAGCGCGAGGTCGGCCTCGAGGCGGTGGTCCACTACGCCTGCCGGGATCGCAATCTGCTGGGCATGCTGTCCGACCTGCTGGGCGCCGCCGCCGCCGGCATCAGGAACCTGCTGATCGTCACCGGCGACCCTCCGAAGATGGGTCCCTATCCCGAAGCGACGGCCGTCTTCGACATCGACAGCATCGGCCTCACGAATCTGGTCTCGAGACTCAATCGCGGGCTCGATCCGGGGGGCAATCCGATCGGCCAGCCGACGCGGTTCGTAGTCGGTGTCGGCGTCAATCCCGCCGCCCCGGATTTCGAGCGAGAGCTCAAGCGCTTCGCGTGGAAGGTGGAAGCGGGTGCGGAGTGGGCCATCACGCAACCGGTGTTCGATCTGGCCCAGCTCGACCGGTTTCTCAAGCGGGTGGAGAGCTTCAGGATTCCCATCGTGGCGGGCATCTGGCCGCTCGTTTCCCTGCGGAACGCGGAATTCCTCGCGAACGAGGTTCCGGGTATCACTGTGCCCCCGGAGGTCCTCGAGCGCATGCGCCGGGCCAGCACCAAGGGCAAGGAGGAGGCGCTGGCGGAGGGCGTGCGCATTTCGCGGGAGATGATGGTCGCGGTCTCCGAGCGGGTTCAGGGCGCGCAGGTGTCCGCGCCGCTTGGACGAGTTCCGGTAGCGCTCGAAGTTCTGCAGGCGTATACTCCGTCGACCTGACGCCCCGGCCGACTTGGAGCCCACCGCATGCAGGAACTTCGCACTGCGCCAGCCGCGCTGACGACCCTGTCCGAAGAAGAGAGCATGTTTCGGGACGCGGTGCGCGAATTCGCCGTCACAGAAGTCAAACCGCACGTACAGGCGATGGACGAGGCGGCCCAGTTCCGGCCCGACCTCATTCCGAGATTCTTCGAGCTCGGCCTCATGGGCATCGAGGTCCCCGAGCAATTCGGCGGCGCCGGCGGAGGCATCTTCCTTTCGGTGCTGGCCATCGAGGAGATCGCCCGGGTGGACGCGTCGGCCGCGATCTACGTCGACGTTCACAACACGCTCGTCACCAACGCCCTGCTCCGCTGGGGCAGCCCCGAGCAGCATCGGCGCTACTTTCCCCGACTCACGAGCGACCTCCTCGGGGCATTCGCCCTGTCCGAGCCCGGCAGCGGCAGCGATGCGTTTGCCCTGGCGACCCGGGCCGAGCAGAAAGCTGGCAACTGGGAGCTCACCGGCCGAAAGTTCTGGATCACCAACGGTGCGGAGGCGGGGGCCTTCATCGTCTTCGGCAACGCCGACCCCACCAAGGGGTATAAAGGGATCACGGCGTTCATCGTGGAACGAGGCTTTCCGGGCTTCGCGGTCGGGAAGAAGGAGAACAAGCTCGGCATCCGCGCCTCCAGCACGACCGAGCTCATTCTGGAGCAATGCGTCGTCCCCGAGGGGAACGTGCTCGGCCCCGTCGGACAGGGCTACAAGATCGCCATCGAGACCCTGAATGAGGGCCGCATCGGCATCGGGGCCCAGATGATCGGCCTGGCGCGTGGCGCGCTCGAGGCGGCCATCGGGTATGTGAAGGAGCGGCGCCAGTTCGGGAAGGCCGTCGCGGAATTCCAGGGCGTCCAGTTCCAGGCCGCCCAGATGGCCACGGACCTCGAAGCCGCGCGCCTCATGGTCTACAACGCCGCGCGGCTCAAGGATGCCGGGCAGCCGTTCGCCCAGCAGGCCGCCATGGCCAAGCTGTTCAGCTCCCAGGTAGCTGATCGGATCACGTCATCGTGCCTCGAGCTGTTCGGCGGCTACGGCTACTCGAAGGAGTACCCCGCGGAGAAGTACTATCGCGACGCGAAGATCGGCACGATTTACGAGGGAACCAGCAATATGCAACTGCAGACCATCGCGAAGGGAATTCTGAAGTAGTCGCTCGGTCGCGGGTAGATCCGCAGCCGCGACCTGCCGTGCGCGCAAAACAAACGGCCCTCTCCCGTGGTACGAAGAGGGCCGTCGTGTTGTTCAGCAGATCTTATTGCAGATCTTACTGAGGATTGCTCTGCCCGCCGGTGGTATCTGCCGGCGCGGTTGGTGCAGCGCTGGCGCCGGTGTCAGTCGGCGTATTCTGAGGAACATAGCTGCTGGTATCGGTCGGAGCGGCGCTGCCGGTATCGGTCGGCGCCGGAGCGTAGCTGCTGGTATCGGTAGGCGCCGGAGCGTAGCTGCTGGTATCGGTCGGCGCTGGAGCCGGCGTCGGAGCGTAGCTGGTGGTATCGGACGGCGCAGGAGCCGGAGCGGCGCTGCTGGTGTCGGTCGGGGCCGCCATGGAGGTATCGGCCGGCATCGCCGTGGTATCGCGCTCAGCGCCCTTGTACGCCGAGGTATCCTGAGCCTGGGTGGTGTCTTGGGCCACAACCGACCCATCATCGTTGGCCTTGTTGCCCGCGCACGCCAGCCCGCCTACCAACAGCGCGAGAGCGGCGTAGCGTCCGGGAGTGTGAGCTCGCATTCGACCTCCTCATGTGTCTGTGGAATTCAGCGAGTTCCGGGCACCCGCCAGGCGCACTTTTGGCGGAACTCAGTGACCGCAGATTCTAACAGGCCACGCAAGGGGGGGGCGGTGACCGGCATCACCGGAGGGCCCGGGACTTGCGATTCGATGTAGACTTCTTATGCCCGCCGTGGCCCCCTGCCAACGGCAAATCTGTCAGAGTATGTTGTAAGTTAATGCGACTTTGAATGTTACGTCATGGGTCGAGGAACCTTCGTGAACGCTTCGTCGTGCTACCGGATGTCCCTGGTGTTCATCCTGGCGCAGCCAGTGGCCAGTATGGCGTCGCCGCTACACGCCCAAGCCGATCCACACTGGCTCACCGATCGGATGACCTCCTGGTTTCAGCGCACGCGGCGGACCGCTCCCGGGGACTGGGGCGTGGCTATAGCCGACCAGTCAGGCCGTCTTCTCTGGAGCACCAACCCGGACCGGCCTCTCATGCCGGCCTCCACGGTCAAGCTGTTCACCACCGGCTTCGCCCGGACGATGCTGGGGGGAGGTGCGCGACGCGCAACGCGTGTGATCGGCGAGGGTAGCCTCGACACGACTACTGGTGAGTGGATCGGAAGCTGGGCCCTGGAGCTGAACGGCGATCCGTCATTGGAGCGTGCGGAGGGATCCGGGCCGACCATGTTCGACCTGGCGGTCGAGCTACAGAGTCATGGCATCCGGAAGCTCACGGGACCGCTGCAGGTCCAAAGCTCCAACGGTCCAGCCAATGCCATTTATCCCGCCGTCTGGTCCAACCGACACCAGGGACGGATCTTCGCCCCACCGGTCGGGCCGCTCACCGTACATGAGAATGTCATCTGGGTCACCGTCCAGCCGGGAGCCAAGTCGGGCCAGCGCGTTCGCGTCATCGAAACCGCGCCGGAGGGCCTCGCGTCGATGGTGTCCGTCACTGCTGCGACCAGGACCGGTCGGCGTTCGCGCCTGGCCCTGCACGCACGACGAGACGGGGGTTGGGTCGTGACTGGAACCATCGGCCTGCGCGCTGGTGCGCGCCGTCTTACGGCGGTGACACCCGATCCGCGGGTGGTGCTGGCGGCAGTGTGGCGCGCCGCGCTCGGGCGGGCAGGGATCGCCTGGAACCCATCCTCGTACATGGGGCTGCCACCGGTCGGCGGCCCGCAGGTCCTCGCTGAAGTCTCCTCGCCTCCGCTCGACTCCCTGGCAAGCGAAATCAACCGCCGGAGCCTCAATCTGGGCGCCGAGTTGCTGCTCCAATGGGCCGGCGGCCGCGACCAGGCGCCCGCGCTGCTCACCGAGCACGTCCGCCAGGTGATCGGCGCAACCGATGGAGTCTACCTCGTCGACGGGAGCGGCTTGTCCTACGAGGATAGGGTTACTCCGCAGGCCTTCGTCAGCTATCTCGCGAAGTTCCCCGGGACTCCGGCGGGACACAATTTCCCCCAGCTGCTTCCCGCGAACGGCACCGGAACGCTCCACAAGCTGAACGCAGGGTTTCCCGGAGAAGGCGTGGTGCGAGCCAAGACGGGCACGCTTGGCACGGTTTCGACTGTGGTGGGCTATCTGGGCCGGCCCGAGGGAACGCTTCTCGTGGCGCTCATGTACAACGGCCCAAGACCGCTGGCAGCGCGCCAGGCGCAGTGGAAGCTGTTCCGCGCGCTTGGCGCCAACGGAGTGGTCATCCCGGCCGATTCCCTTCCAGAGGCCCCCGTGCAGCTCGGCGGCGACCAGACCGCCGTCCCCGCCTGGCTGGCCGACAGCCTGCCCCCTGAGGATTCCACGGCGCACTAGGCCAGAGCACCCGGCGCCCCCCTCAGAAGGTCACATGGGCCAATTGCGGCCCTTGTGGCTCCGAGGACTTGCTGACGGCGGGCTCGACGGTGAGGGCGGCACCCATCACCGGCGCTCGCACCGGCGGCATCGGAAGGGTGAGAATCGCCGGGCGCAACGTGTCGGCATTCACCTCGACGGAGCGCACCATCCCCGTCTCGGTGATGAACCAGAACTGGTAGACGTTCCCCGTTGGCGCCGGGGGCAGGCCATGGACGATCACCATCCATCGGTGTGAGCCGGCATCCTGAAAGATCAGCATCCCGCCGTGCCGTCCCTCCGTGGAAATCGGGATCTGCAGGACCTGATGTGCACTCCGGAGGACGGACAGTGTGTCTTCGAGCGCCATCATCCTGCTCTGGCTATCGGCGAGCAGTGAACGAAGCCTCGATCCTTCCGCTCGATCCCTGATCCCCAGTCCCACCGCGAGCAGGAGAGTCGCCGCCGCGAGCGTGTATGGCAGCGTGCGTCGCCAGCGGCGCGGTGGATCGAGAATCGAGCCCGCCATCCGGCGGGGCACACCGGGCGCCAGCGATACAGGGGCGACGCCCATCGGCAGCCACGCGAGGTCCCGCTCGAGCTGCCGGACCTGGGCGGTGCACTCCTCACAGTGAGCGAGATGATCCCGATAGATCCGCTCCTCGTCGGGCTCCAGGCTCCGTGCGACGAAGGCGGCGCGATTCTCGACGTACCAGTCGTGAGGATTCATGGCACCCAATCCTTGATCGGACCCAGCGACACCCGGAGCTTGTCGAACGCGAGGCGCAGCCGGGTCTTGACCGTGCCCATCGGAATCGCCAGCTCCGCCGCGATCTCTGAATGCGTGAGTCCGCGGAAATAGGCCAGCCTCACTGCCTCGAGCTGCTCGGCCGGCAATGCCGCCAGAGCGGCATGCACCGATTCGTGCACGTGCCAGCCCGGCCTCGCGGCCTCGTTGAACTCCGCCGATGACGGCTGACCGACAGGCACCTCGCCGAAGGCCTCTGCCCGCGCCAGCTTTCGTCGCCAGCGGGCCCGGCGGCGGAGACGATCGATGGCGCGGTTTCGGGCGATGCGGAGCAGCCAGGGGAGAAGGGTTTCGTGCTCGTCTCCGAGCGAGCCCGCCCGGTCCCAGGCGGAGGCGAAGACCTCGAGGACCACCTCTTCGGCCTCGTCGGGATCGCTCAGCATCGATTGGGTGAGGCCCAGGAGCCACGGGCTCGCCACTTCGATCAATTCGACGAGCGCTTGCTCGTCCCGATTTACCAGACGCTGACGAAGCGAGGCTTCGTCCTTGAGGCTCAAGCCTCGCGCGGCGGGACGATCTTCAGGCGTTCCGGTCCGGCGGCCAGCGGGTCGCTCAGGTATAGGCACCGCCTACTTATGCATCATCTCGCCCATCGACGCCAGGTCGGCCGTCGCGATCGCGACCTTCTCCTCCTTGGACCAGAGAATCAGATAAGGATGCTCGGGTAGCTTGGCCCCCGAGGGGACCTTGTAGGTCTGCGCCCCCGTCGACTTCTTGAGCTTCCCGAGGTCGACGGCGTTGTCCGCGGTCGCGGTTGCGGCGCCGCCCAGAAGGACGCGGACGCCCTTCGCGTTCTCGGCTGAAAAATCGTCGCCGAGCCGAACCTCGGACTTACCGGCTTCGGTGGTCAGGTGGACGCTGCCCGAGATCTTGCGGGTGCCGACACTCGACAGCATGCCGTGCGGGGCCATCCCCATCTTGTCCATCCCCGTCTTGTTCATGCCCATGGAGTCTTTGCCCATCTTGTCCATGCCCATCTTGTCCATGCCCATCTTGTCCATGCCCATCGAGTCCTTGCCCATCGAGTCCTTGCCCATCCCGTCATGCCCCATGGAGTCGTTCGACATCGTCATCGAATCATGCGCCATCTGGCCAGTGTCTTGGCCGAGCGCGGAGCGGAACGGCGCGAGAGCGGCCGCCAGGGTGGTACCGGCCATCAGCAGGGTGCGAAGCGAATGCGTCATGTGCGAGCCTCCGGAGTCGGAAAAGACCTTTGGGTCCTCTTCAGGGGTACAACGCCGCGAACGGCGCCCCTGGTTCTGCGGGCCGCCGCTCGCGGCTATCTCATGAAGCGGATGGTGGAAAGGAAGCACGGGCGAGCGCCCGCGACCCGCCGCGCGCTAGGTGCGCCGGCGGGTCGTGGCGCCTACGAGGAGAACGCCGCCTACGATGGCGATCGCACCCAGAACCGGAGGAATCGCCACCGACTCCTTCTTGTCGGCGGTCGCCTCGATCGGGCCCAGGTCCACGACCTTCTCCTTGCGGGTGAAAGAGAAGCCACCCATGGCGACGCCAATCACGCCAAGGATGATCAGGACCAGGCCGACGAGGGTCCCGAGCCTCATACTGCTCTTCGTCCCGACATCAGGTTGATTACGAGCACCACCAAAGCTATGACCAGGAGAATGTGGATGAAGCCGCCCAGAGTATACGAGGATACCATGCCGAGCAGCCAGAGTACCAGCAGGATGACGAAGATCGTCCACAACATATGTGCCTCCGGTGGAGAGTGCCTGCGTCGTCATCGACGGACCACAGGGCCATGCTAACTGGCCGTCGGCCTCCGCACCGTGAGTGCGGTCACCGGGCCCGCGCGACCGGAGCCACGTTTCGCTGGACGCTCCGCCGGCAAGCCTCTACCTTCCACCGGGAACGGCTGCTCACCCCTCATCTCCGGAATCGACATGGCGCTGCCTTCACTGAGCCCGCCCCCTCCCGGGGCACCCGTGCATCAGCCTTTCGTCCCTCCCACCCAATCCCCTGCCGAGTTCACTCTACGCGCCGTCATTCTCGGGGCGTTGCTCGGGCTGGTGTTCGCGGCGTCGAGCGTCTATCTGGCGCTCAAGATCGGGCTCACGGTATCGGCCTCGATTCCAATCGCCGTGTTGTCGGTGGCATTCTTCCGGACACTGGGCCGCTCGACGATCCTGGAGAACAACATCGTCCAGACGACGGGATCGGCCGGCGAATCGATCGCCGCGGGGATCGTCTTTACCCTGCCCGCGATCCTGCTCATGGGGTACGACCTGAGCGTCGGCAAGGTGGCGATCATAGCGGTGGTGGGCGGCGTGATGGGAATCCTGTTAATGATCCCGCTGAGACGAGCGCTGATCGTGAAGGAGCACGGCGTGCTCACGTACCCGGAAGGGACCGCCTGCGCCGAGGTCCTGGTGGCCGGTGAAAAGGGGGGGCTACAGGCCCGCCGGCTGTTCCAGGCCTTCGGCCTGGCGTTCGCCTACAAGTTCCTGATGTCCGGGCTCAAGGCGTGGAAGGAGTATCCGGCCTGGGTATCGAAGGGATACAACGGCGCCTCGATCTCTGCCGAGGTGTCACCGGAGCTGCTGGGGGTCGGGTACATCATCGGCCCCCGAATTTCGGGCTATCTCTTCTCCGGCGGCTGCGTGGCCTATCTGGTGCTCATCCCCGCGATCAAGCTCTTCGGCAGCGGGCTCACCAAGCCCATCTTCGCCGAGACCAAGCTCATCGCCGACATGAGCCCGAGTGAGGTGCGGGCGAATTTCGTCTTCTACATCGGCGCCGGGGCCGTCGCCACCGCCGGGATCATCGCCCTGATCCGTTCGCTTCCGACGATCGTCTCGGCGTTCCGCTCGGGATTCCAGGACCTGCGCAGCAGCATGGGCGCCACCGAGGTCAGGCTCCGCACCGACACGGATCTTCCGATCTGGGTGACGATCGTGGGGGCGGCGGCGCTCGCGCTCCTGCTCACGACGCTGCCGCAGCTCTCGGTCAATCTTCTTGGCGCGCTTCTCATCGTTGTTTTCGGGTTCTTCTTCGTGGTGGTTTCGTCGCGTATCACGGGAGAGATCGGCGTCAGCGCCAATCCGATCTCGGGAATGACGATTGCCGCCCTGATCGGCACGACCGCGATCTTCCTTGTCATCGGCTGGACCGGCGTGGACCACCGGGTCGGCGCCATTTCCATCGCCGCCGTGATCGCGGTGGCGGCCGGCAACGCAGGGGCCACCAGCCAGGACCTCAAGACCGGATTCCTCGTGGGCGCGACACCGCGCCGACAGCAGATCGCCATCGTTGTCGGGGCGGTGACTTCGGCACTCGCGATCGGCTGGACCCTCACCCTGCTCAACACCAGCTACACCAACATCGTCGCCGAGCGCCATCCCGGGGTCACCCTCGAGGCCGCGGCGTCGGGCGGATCCGATCGGTCCCTCACCATTCTCGGCGACCGGATGCAACACGACGGTCGTACCTGGGACGTGGTACGCGTGAACCTCCCGCTTCAGGGCGTGGTGCCGGGCAAGTACCTGGTCGATCCGCAGAGCCGTGAGATCGCCTATCTGGTGGACCCGGGTATCGGCGGACGCATCCGGGAGCTGGATGGGAGGCCGATCACCAAGCTCGACTCTCCGAAGGCAACGATCATGGCGCTCGTCACCGATGGAATCCTCACGCGGAAGCTGCCATGGGGTCTGGTGCTGATCGGTGTATTCCTCACCATCTCCATAGAGATCATGGGACTCCAGTCGCTGCCGATCGCCGTCGGGGTGTATCTGCCCATCTCGACCTCGTCCGCCATGTTCGCCGGCGGCGTGGTGCGTTGGCTGGTGGAGCGGCGCAGCCGCGGCTCCGAGCGCTCGATTGCCGAGGTGGAGTCGGGCCCGGGCGTCCTCTTCTCCAGCGGTCTGATCGCGGGCGGCGCCCTCGCGGGCGTCACGATCGCGGGCATTGCCGCGCTGCTGGTGCAAAGGGCCGACGCCGCCCGGGTGCCAGCGGCGGACTATCTCGCACACATCGCGGGCCTGCAGCGCACGCTCGGGCCGCTCGCCGACGCGAATCTGCCGGCACTGCTGGTCTTCGGCGCGCTCGCGGTGGTCCTCTACCGGATCGCCCGAAGCTGAGCGGGGCGGATGAGAGTCGTCACGCTTCTGCCCGCCGCCACCGAGATGGTGATGGCGCTCGGAGGAGCCGACGCGCTCGTCGGCGTCTCCCACGAGTGCGACCATCCCCCGGCGGTCACGCGCCTTCCGCGCCTGACGGCCAGTCCGGTCGACGCATCGGCGCCGAGCGCGATCATCGATGTCGAGGTGCGACGGCTCCGGGAGGCCGGCCGACCAGTCATCACGGTGGACGCAGAGGCGCTGGCCCGACTGGCGCCGGACCTTCTGATCACGCAGGGCCTATGTGAGGTCTGCGCAGTTGCCGACGGCGAGATCCATCGGCTCGCCAGCGTCCTCCGGCCTGCCCCGGCCGTCCTGTCACTCTCGGCACGCAATCTTTCGGGCATCTGGGACGACATCCGGGCAGTGGCGCAGGCCCTCGACCTGTGCGGTGAGGCGGACGAGTTGGTCGCGGGCCTGCGGAGCCGCTTGGGCCGGCTGAACGCGCCACCGCTCGACGCGGTGCCAAGGGTCGTGTGCCTCGAGTGGCTCGACCCGCTCTATCTCGCCGGCCATTGGGTTCCCGAGCTGGTGGCCGCGGCGGGTGGCATCGACGTCGGCGCCGTCGCCGGCAGTCATTCAACCGTGCGGCCCTGGCCCTCGGTGGTCGAGCTCCGGCCCGACCTGGTCGTCATCATGCTCTGCGGCTTCGACGTGAGCCGCGCGCGCGAGGAGCTGGGCGCGCTGTGTTCTCCTGGCGCCGAGCGGCTGTTTGCGAGTGCTCCGGTCTGGATCCTCGACGGAAATGCATTCACGTCACGGCCAGGACCGCGGGTCGTCGACGGCGCGGAGCGGTTGAGGGCGGCGATGGAAGGCAGGGCGTTGCCGGGGCTGGAACGGTGGCGGCCCGCGGCGTGACCGGGAAGATCGTCGAAGCGCTGGACACGGCGCACGTGGACCTGGCCCGCGGACTCTTCGAGGAGTATGCGGCTGCGCTGGGCGTCGATCTCTGTTTCCAGGGGTTCGCGGAGGAGCTCGCCTCCTTGCCCGGGGCCTACGCACACCCAGCGGGGCGTCTCCTCCTCGCGCTCGAGGGAGCCGACGCCGCCGGATGTGTGGCACTCCGCCCCTTCGAGCCGCGCGTTTGCGAAATGAAGCGACTCTTCATCCGGCCACGGTTCCGTGGCGCGGGACTCGGCCGGCGACTCGTGGAGCGCATCGTCGAGGAGGCACGCGCAGCCGGGTACGCGCGCATGCGGCTCGACACGCTGCCTTCCATGCGCAGCGCGAGAGCGCTGTACCAGGCGCTGGGCTTTACTCCCATTCCCGCGTACCGCCCGAACCCGATCGCCGGGGCCGTTTTTCTCGAGCTCGACCTGCTCGCCGGCCAGGCCTAGACATCGGAACCCAGCTTCGCAACCTTTTGCCCTCTCCCACCCGACCGGACCATGACTCCCGACTCGCTGGCGTTTCTCAAGTCGCTCCTCGATACCCCGGGTCCCTCGGCCTTCGAGTCGGCACCCGCTCGCGTATGGCGTACCGAAGCGGAACGCTTCGCGCAGCGCGTCGAGGGGGACGTGAGCGGCAACTCGTTCGCCACGGTCAACTTGGGAGGTCGGCCCAGGGTCATGCTCGCGGGCCACATCGACGAGATCGGCGTGATGGTCACCCATATCGACGATGATGGTTACGTCTCGTTCGATACGATCGGCGGTTGGGACCACCAGGTCTTCGTGGGACAGCGGGTGCGGTTGCTCGGACGGGGCGGCGCTGTCGCCGGGGTCGTCGGCAAGAAGGCCATCCACCTGATGGAGAAGGACGATCGTGAGAAGGTCTCCAAGGCCGAGGATCTCTGGATCGACATCGGGGCCACCAACCGGGCCGAGGCCCAGGAGCGGCTCCGCATCGGGGACCCGGGGGTCCTGGCCGCGGGCGTGCTGGAGTTTCCCAACGGCCGCCTCGTGAGCCGGTGCATCGACAACCGCATCGGAGCTTTCGTTGTGCTCGAGGCGGCGCGTTTGTTCGCCCGAAACTCCGGCACGAAGAGCGCGATGGTGACGGCCGTGGCCACGACGCGCGAGGAGATCGCGGCTACGGGAGGCGGTGCCCGCTCGTCGGCGTTCACCCTCGAACCGGACGTCGCCATCGTCGTCGATGTGACCCACGCAACGGATTATCCCGGGATCGACAAGCGCAAGCACGGCGACTACCGGCTGGGCGGCGGTCCCGTGATCTCCCGCGGCGCGTCCGTGAGCGAGGTGGTGTTCGAGCTCCTGGTGACGACGGCAGAGGCCGAAGGGATCACGTATTCGATCGAGGCGGCATCCCGCGACACGCACACCGACGCCGAAGCCATCTTCAACTCGCATCGCGGCATCGCCACGGCACTCGTGTCGGTGCCCAACCGCTACATGCACAGCCCCAACGAGATGGTTGCGCTCGAAGACCTCGATCAGACGGCGCGGCTCCTGGCCGCGTTCGCCGCACGCCTCGACGCCGACACGGATTTCGTGCCACGATGATCGGTAGCCCTTCCCTGGCCCGCGCTCCCGTCACGATGCCGTGGCTCCTGGTGGCCCTGGCGTTCGCCGGCCCGGCCGCCCTCGAGGCACAGCAGTTCGGCACGGCGCAGCCCCCGGTCGAACGGGTAACGCCTCCGCCGCTCATGGCCGTCGACGACATCAAGTTTCTGAGCGACGATCGCCTCGCGGGCCGGATGACCGGCGCGCCAGGCGCCGACACGGCGGCTGCCTATCTCGCCCGGAGGTTCGAGCAGGTGGGTCTTCAGCCCGCTGCAGGCGGCTGGTATCAGACGTTCACTATCGCCAGGGGCGCTCCCGTGGCGCAGCGGGCGCGTGTGGTCGGCGCCAAGGGACGAAACGTCATCGGCATACTCCCGGGCCACGACCCGGTGCGCCGCAACGAAGCCGTCATCGTGGGCGCCCATTACGACCACCTCGGACTCGGCGGCTTCGGAAGCCTGGATCCTGACAGCACCGGCAAGGTGCACAACGGCGCCGACGACAATGCCTCGGGATCGGCAATGCTCATCCAGATCGCCGCCCGCCTCGCCGCCGCTCCGCCGGCGCGCACGGTGATCTTCATCGCCTTCAGCGGCGAGGAGCTCGGCCTGCTCGGCTCCTCGCACTATGTGCAGGAGCCGATCTACTCGCTGTCCACCACCGAGGCGATGATCAACCTCGACATGGTGGGGCGGCTGCGGCAGAACCATTTGATCGTGTACGGCAGTCAGACGGCAAAGGAGTTTCCCGCGCTGCTCGATTCGCTGAACTGGCACGCCGGGTTCGACCTCACCGCTCAGGGTGACGGGTACGGACCGAGCGACCAGTCGCCATTCTATGCGGCGGGGAAGCCGGTGCTTCACATCTTCACCGATCTCCACGAGGATTACCACCGCACGACCGACGACTGGCAGAAGATCAATCTCGATGGGTTCAAGCGGGTCACCGATTTCGCCATCGGCGTGGTCACCGCCATCGCCAACCGGCCGCGACCACTCACCTTCGTCGCGGTGCAGGCCCCCGAGCTGGCGGCTACCCACTCCACGCCGCCGCCGGGATACGGCGCCTACCTCGGCACCGTACCCGACATGGTGGGGAATCCCGGCGGTGTTCGGCTGGCCGGGGTCAGAGCCGGCAGTCCCGCCGAGAAGGCGGGGCTTCGGGGGGACGACATCATCACCCGGATCGGCGGCGCCGTAATCGCCGATCTCCAAGCGATGACCGAGGCGCTCCGGAGCCATCAGCCGGGAGACACCGTCGCCATCGTGGTTCGTCGGGGCGATCAGGTGACGACGGTCCACGCCACCCTCGGGGTCAGGGGAGGATGACGTGGCGCTCGACGCGGACAAGGTGATCGCCGGCCTGCGGGGCGCATTCGCGCGCGACACCGGGCGGGCGGAGCTGCTCCACACCGCCGCCGAAAAGATTCGCGCCGCGGGGGCGCCGTACACGTCGGTGTATCTCTACATGCTCCATGGCGAGGAGCTCGTGCTCGAGGCCTACGCCGGCCGGGAGACCGACCACACCAGGATCCCGGTCGGCCAAGGTGTTTGCGGGACAGCGGTCGCCACCGGCGAAGACCAGAACGTGCCGGACGTCCGGGCCATCTCCAATTACATCGCCTGCAACGCCTGGACCCGTTCGGAGCTCGTGGTTCTGATTCGTCGCGGCGCGACGATCCTGGGGCAGATCGACGTGGACAGCGATGTCCCCGACCCGTTCACTCCCGAGGAATCGGCGGCGGTGCGGCGCGTGGCGGACGCGCTCGCGGTACTGCTCTAGATCGCGCCATGCACGATCGGGCGGCCATCGCCGCGGAGTCCAGGGTGCCGATCCGCGATGTCACGCTGCTCGTCCGCCGCATCGGCCGCGGTCCGCCGGTGGTCGTGCTGCACGGCGGCCCGGGAGCTCATCTCGAATATCTCCTCCCGCATTTCGATGCTCTCGCAGATGGAAGAGAGCTGGTCTACTACGATCAGCGGGGAGGCGGGCGTTCTCCCGTCGCGCGCGACGTACCCGTGGGCTGGGTGGAGCAGGTGGCCGATCTCGACGCGTTGCGGATGTATCTCGGCCTCGATCGGCTCACCCTCGCCGGCTACTCGTGGGGAGCGCTGCTGGCGATCCTCTACGCACTGGAGCACCGCGAGCGCGTAGACCGCCTGGCGCTCGTTTCGCCGGCGCCGGCCTGGCGTGCCGCGCGCGAGCGCTTCGAGCGGCACTTCTCGCAGCGGAATCTCGACCCCGCTTTCCAGGAGGAGCGGCGGCGGCTCCGGGAGAGCGGACTGCGCGAGCGCGATCCCGGTGCCTTCCAGCAGCGCATCTTCGAGCTGTCGGTGGCGCCGTACTTCTTCGACCCGGACCGGGCCCGCGAGCTCACTCCGTTCCGCCTGACCGGCCGGACCCAACAGGAAGTCTGGGCCAGCCTGGGCGACTTCGATCTCCGACCCCGGCTCGAGCGGTTGCGTGGCATCCCTGCGCTGGTGATGCACGGGGAGAACGATCCGATTCCCATCGAAGCGGCCCGGACCGCGGCCACGCTCATCGGCGCGGAGTTTCACCCTCTCCCGCGTTGCGGCCATGTGCCTTACATCGAGGCGGCCGAGTCGTTTGGCAGGCTTCTGGACGGGTTCCTCCCCCGATGAGGCGGAGGGTTCCGGCTTCCTGCTATCTTCCTGCATGCTCCGTCCCACCCCGATGGATCTCGTTTTTTCGCGGCTCGCCGCCACCGCGTTTCCAGCCATCCAGAAGGCCGTCGAGCAGCGCGGGATCGATCCGACCGACCGGGACGCCTTCCTGCTCATCCCCGAGGTCGTCACCCTGATGCGCGACCTGCGGCCGGAGGAGGGAATCGGCGAGGGAATGGATTTTCTCGTCGCGCTCGGTCACCACGCCTACCTCGCCTGGGACGCGGGCTCGCTCACGGTACCGCTGGCGGTGGGAGATACCGAGGCACTGCTCTCGGCGACGACTCCGACGATTCCCGGGCTCCGCGACGCACCGAGGGCCTACTACGCACAATTTCTGGAGCATCAACTCTGGGCCAGGGTGATCGACGACGAGGCCGCGGAGCCACTGGACGGTTGCTTCGTGCATTCGACGCCGCCCGGCGCATTGCGCGTGCTCGGCATCTTCGGGCTTCGTCCCGAGCGGCTCGGCTTCTCCGCGGTCGAGGCATCGGGCCCCCGCCCCGATTCTCTCGCGCGGCCCGATGGGACGCCGCTCTTCGCGTCCACCCTCGGCGACGGCCACCTGTATTCGATTACCGGTGGCGAGGAGCTGCTCGAGCTCGGCTGGCGCACCCTGGGTCCGGCGTATGATGCCCGGGCGAGCGCCGCCTGATGGATGTGCTTCAGGGATTCATGGACAAGAAGGCGGTG
Organism: uncultured Gemmatimonadales bacterium; assembly: GCA_963722825.1. Lineage (GTDB taxonomy): Bacteria > Gemmatimonadota > Gemmatimonadetes > Gemmatimonadales > GWC2-71-9 > CAVVWJ01. The sequence goes on along the minus strand of CAVROI010000003.1, from coordinate 783,402 downwards.
GCTCAGGTCCTGGAGCAGATCGCGGCGTTCCTCGAGCTGAAGAACGAAAACACGTTCCGCGTACGAGCGTTCCACACGGCGGCGCGTGCCGTATCGGGATTCCCCGGCGATCTTCGCGAGGGGCTCGAGAGCGGCGCCCTCGCGGCCACGAAGGGTGTCGGTCCAGCGACGCTCCAGATCGTGTCCGAGATCGTGACGACGGGACGCGCAAGCATCCTCGAGGAGCTGCGTGAGCAGATTCCGCCCGGTCTCGTCGAGATGCTGGCCATTTCTGGGCTCGGCGTCGCCAAGATCAGGCAGATCCATGAAGTGCTGGACGTCGATTCCCTGCCGGAGCTGGAGGCGGCCGCCATCGACGGACGGCTTGCCCGGCTTCCTCGCTTCGGGCAGAAGACCTCGGAGAACATCCTGCGAGGTATCGCCTTCCTCCGCCAGGCGAGCGGTTTCCGGCTCTCCCATCACGCGGCGGACGAGGCCGAGGGATTGCGGGTGGCGCTCGAGCGTCTCCCCGGCGTAACGTGTGCCGTGGCCGCGGGTGAGGTCCGGCGGAGGACAGAGATCGTCAGGGATCTCGTACTCGTGCTCGTCGCCGACACCTCCCCCGCCGAGGTGTTCCGCCGGCTGAGCCAGTTGCCGGGCGTACACGAATTCGCGGGGCAGGACGAGCGGCGGGTGACGCTGCGGTTCGCCGGCGGCTCGAGCGCGCAGATCGTGGTGGCGGCGGCCGTGAACGCCGGCGCCGTCCTGGTGCAGGCGACGGGGAACGAGACCCATCTCCGGCAGCTCGCCGACCGCGCCGTGGTCAGCGGCTTCGCTTTCAATGGCGCGGCGCTCTGGCGGGGCAGCGAGTTCGTGCCGACGCCCGACGAGAAGACGTTCTACGAGCGTCTGGGGCTCGAGTATATCCCGCCGGAGCTCAGGGAGGGCGACGGAGAGATCGAGGCCGCGGCCCGACACGAGTTCCCCCGGCTTCTCGAGCGCTCCGACATGCGCGGCTTCCTCCACTGCCACACCCCTTACTCCGACGGCTCGAACACGGTCATGGAGCTGGCCGAGGCGTGCCGCGGTGCGGGGTACCATTACCTCGGTATCACCGATCACAGCCAGGCGGCGGCGTACGCAGGCGGCTTGAAGCCGGACGATCTCGCGCGCCAGGCCGATGAGATCGACGAGGTCAACAGCCGGCTGGCAGACATCCGGGTCCTCAAAGGCGTCGAGGCCGACATCCTTCAGGATGGTCGCATCGACTTCGATGAGGCGGTGCTCGCCCGCCTCGACTTCGTGATCGCATCAGTCCACAGCCGGTTCAACATGGGAGAACGGGAGATGACCGCCCGCATGCTGACGGCGATGGAGAACCCCCATCTCACGATCATCGGCCATCCCACCGGTCGGCTCCTGCTCTCGCGCGACCCGTACGGCCTCGATCTCGATGCGCTGATCGAAAAGGCGGCGGCAACCGGCGTCGCCCTCGAGATCAACGCCGATCCCCACCGTCTCGATCTCGATTGGCGCGTCCTTCGGCGGGTCCGCGACGGCGGCGTTGCGATCTCGATCGGCGCCGATGCGCACAACGTGGCAAGCATCTCGAACGTGGAATTCGGCGTGGGCATGGCCAGGAAGGGATGGCTCGGCCCAGACGATATCGTCAATGCCCAGCCGGTCGACCGGTTCCTGGCGCGCGTCGCCCGGAGACGCCAGGGTTGAAGCGGGCGGCCAAGGGCCGGACCGCAGTCACCCGGCCTCGAAGACCGGGACCCCGGGCGGGGGCACTCGCCAAGCGCGCGAGACTGATCTTCAAGCGACTCGCGCGAGCCTACCCCGAGGCGAAGTGTGCCCTCGACCACGGAAACGCCTTCCAGCTGCTTTGCGCCACCATTCTTTCCGCACAATGCACCGATACCCGGGTGAACCTCGTCACCCCCCATCTCTTCACGCGCTTCCCGACGCCAGAGGCACTGGCGGCCGCCTCACGGGAGGAAGTCGAAGAGATCATCAAGTCGACCGGATTCTTTCGGAACAAGTCGAAGAGCCTGATCGGGATGGCGCGGGCACTCGTGGCCGAGCACGGGGGAGAAGTGCCGCGCTCGATGGCGGAGCTCAGGCTCCTGCCGGGTGTCGGGCGGAAGACGGCCAACGTCATCCTCGGGAACGCCTACGGCATCAACGAGGGCGTCACGGTAGATACCCATGTCGCCCGGCTCAGCCAACGGCTCGGATTCACCCGCCAGGACGACCCCGTGAAGATCGAGCTCGATCTCATGCCGCTCTTTCCCCGCCAGGATTGGGCGCTCCTCTCCCACCTGCTGATCTTTCACGGCCGCCGGATCTGCCTGGCGCGGCGGCCCAAATGCCGGGAGTGCGTCCTGAACGACGTCTGCCCATCCGCCGTTCTCTGACCCCGGCAGGAAATTTGCACCCCGAGGCCCGCACAAGCCCCCGAAACGGCTGCGACCGCTGACACAGCGGGGCCCCCCCCTGATATCGATATTGCGCTGCATGAGTAAGCGCCCCAACTGGTTGCGAGCCAGAGGACGACCGTGATACGAGGTGACAGCGGAAGCACGCCCTTTGCGGCGGCCGGGCAAACCAGGGAATCGGCCGTCGGAACCGCGGAGAGAGCCACCGCCGATGCCGGGGCGGAAGTCCAGAACCGCCGCATCCTCGTCGTCGCCCCGCAGCCGTTCTACCAGGACCGCGGGACGCCCATCGCGGTTCGGCAAGTGCTGGAGGCGCTCGGCCAGCTGGGATATTCGGTGGACGTGCTGACGTTCCCGATCGGGATGGGCGTGGAAATCCCCGGCGTCCGCATCCTGCGAACATCCAATCCGTTCGGGATTCGCGAAGTCCCGATCGGACTGTCCTGCCAGAAGCTGCTGCTCGACATGTCATTGGACGCCGCCCTCACCCGGCAGCTCCGAACGGAACGCTACACCTGCATCCACGCGGTGGAGGAAGCGGCCTTCCTTGCCGTGGCCGCCACGCGACTGCGGCGGGTGCCGATTCTCTATGACATGCAGTCGAGTCTGCCCGAACAGCTCGCCCATCGGCCCGGCTTCCGGGTCTGGCCGGTGCGCCGCGCACTGGAGGCGGCCGAGCGCTGGTTGCTCCGCCGATGTGACCTGGTCGTCGCGAGCGCGGGCCTGGCTTCGCACGTCAATTACGTCGCCCCCGATGTGACGGTTCGAGAGTGGCGGTTTCCGAGCTCCCAGACGGCGCCGTCTGCTGCTGAAGGACTCTTGCTTCGCGAGCGACTCGGCCTCGCGCCCGATCTCCCACTCGTGGTCTACAGCGGAACCTTCGAGGCCTATCAGGGCCTCCACGACCTGCTGGACGCCATTCCGCTGGTACGCGCCCGCGTTCCGAACGCGACCTTCGTCCTGGTCGGGGCCGACCGGAACGGCGCCCCGGTCGGAAATGGGCGCGGGGCGGCGCTTCAGGAGTCCGGCGCGCTACGGATTATCGAGCGCCAGCCACGCGCAAGCATGGCACCATACCTGGCAATGGCCGATGTGCTCGTCTCTCCGCGGGTCCACGGAGGCAACCTTCCGCTCAAGATCTTCGACTATCTGGCGGCGGGACGTCCGATCGTCGCCTCTGACATCCCGACTCACCGGACCGTGTTGGCTGAGGATCGGGCGGTGCTGGTCGATCTCGGCCCGGACGCGCTGGCCGCGGGCATCGTAGGCGTGCTGGAAGACCGCCGCCGGGCGATACAGCTGGGCCATGCCGCCCGCCTGTTCGCCGAGCGCCATCTCGGATGGGACGCCTTCGTCGATTCGGTGGGCGAGTTCTATGACGAGGTCCACGCCTCGGCCGGCGCCCGACACGCGTCGGGTGCGTGACCATGCCCCGCTCGGTCTCCGTAATCATTCCCGCCCGCAACGAGGAAGGCTCGATCGGCAGGCTGATCGCCTCGGTGCGCGCTCAGCTTAGTGATGGAGCTCCCCTCGAGATCCTCGTGGTGGACGATGGCTCGACCGACTCCACCGCGGAGACAGCGCGGCGGGCCGGAGCCGTGGTGCTTTCGCTGACGCCGGAGGGAAGCGGCGGAAACCCCGCCGTCGCACGGAATCGGGGCGCTTGGGCCGCCTCCGGTGAAGTGCTCGTGTTCCTCGATGCCGATTGCAGCCCGGCCGCCGGCTGGCTCGCGCGCCTGCTGGCGGCGCACGCGGCTGGCGCGACCGTCGTGGGCGGTGCGCTCGATCTCCCGGCCGGACTATCCGCCATGGCGCGATACGACTACTTCTGCGGCTGGTATCACGTTCATTCCCGTCGGCGGCCGGGCAAAGTCCCCAACCATCCGCCGGGCAATCTGAGCGTCGATCGCGAGACCTTCCTCCACACTCAGGGATTCACCGAGCAGCAGCCGGTCGCGTACGCCCATGAGGAGCTGGCCTGGCAGGCGGAAGTGCGGCGGGCGGGTGGCCACATCCTGTTCGATCCGGGTGCCATCGTCTTCCACCACAATCGCCCCGGGTTCCGCAACCTTCTCCGGCGCAATTATCGGTGGGGCTACAGCGCGATCGAGAGCAAGGCATCCAGCGGCGCGGCTCGCATGGCGTGGCTGTACCGACACCCGGTGCTGCTCGTGGCGGCGAGCGCACCACTCGCGCTGGCCAGCGCGGTCTACATCGTGAGTTGCTGGGTCAGAGTGGGAATGATGGAACCGCTGGTCGCCTTTCCGGTGGTGCTCTCGGCACGACTCGCCTACTCCGCCGGACTCATTGCGGGCGGGCTCAGGTGGATGCGATTCGGCAGTGCCGCGCCCGAGGTCCGAGCCAGATGGGAATGAGCCTCGCGGTGGCCATCTGCACCCACGACCGGCCGGAGCAGGTGAGCCGGGCCCTCGACTCCGCCAAGGCCCAGTGCCCGACTCCGGACGAGATCATCCTCGTCGATAACGCGCCGCGTGATGCGACGACGCGCGACCTCGTCCGCGCTCGCTTTCCGGAAGTGCGCTATGAGCTGGAGTCGGCTCAGGGGCTCGATTTCGCGCGCAATCGCGCCCTCGCGGTCGCGACGGCGGATGTCGTGGCCTTCCTCGACGATGACGCGGTGGCGGCCCCGGGCTGGGCGGCGGTGCTACTGCGGGTCTTCGAGAAGAATCCGGAGGTCCTCGTCTGCACGGGCCGGGTGGAGGCATTGGGCCGCGATACCCCGGGCGCGCGGGTGTTCGAGGCGAATGGCGGCTTCTCGCGCGGCATGGCTCGTGTGGAACTGCCAGCCGATGCCGCGGGCCTGCTGCATGGTCACCCGGCCCCACTGATCGCCTGGGCGGTGAGCGTCGGCTCGGGGTGCAGCTACGCCGTGCGGCGGAACGCGGCGCTCGCCCTCGGCGGCTTCGACGAGGCGCTGGATCTTGGCGCCGACTTGCCGGGCGGGGGCGACCACGACCTTCTCTGGCGCGCGCTGCAGGCAGGACATTCGGTGGTCTACGAGCCCGAAGCTCTCGCCTGGCACGAACACCGTCCGGAGGCGGATGCCGTCCATACCCAGGTGGTCGGCCACCAGCGCGCGCTCTCGGCCTTCCTGGTCAAGCACGTCGTGCTGTCGCGTGATGGCAGGCGGCTGTCTTTGGCGAGCTACCTGGCGTGGCGGCTGATCAAACCGGGAGTCCGGCTCCTCCGCCGGGCCCTGGGCCGGGACCCTCTGCCTGCCCCCGTGCTCGGGCGGATGTGGTGGCACTCCTGGGCGGGACTCACGGCCTATCCGCGGGCGCGACGCCTCGCGCACACCCGGCGCCAGGCGCTCGCCCGATGACCGCCGCGCGTCCGGAAATCTCCGCGCGCCCGCCGCGGCTGATGCAGGTGTGGATGTACCGGGAGCTTCTCCGGGGCCTCGTGGTCCGGAACCTCAAGGTCAAGTACCAGCGGTCTCTCCTCGGATTCGTCTGGACGCTGGTCAATCCATTGCTCACCGTCACGATCCTCGTCGTCGTCTTCAGCCACGTGGTTCGGATTCAGGTGCCGGACTACTGGGCGTTCCTGCTGAGCGGCTACTTCGTCTGGAACTTCATGCTGCAGACTCTCAATACCGGCACGTACATCTTCACCGAGCACTCGCGGCTCATCCGGAGCGTGGCGTTTCCGAGCGAGATTCTCGTCTTCGGCGCGGCGGGCTCGCGGCTCATCGAGTTCTGCGCCGAGATCGCGCTGATCCTGCTCACCCTGATCGTGCTGCATCACCATCGCCTGCCGGCCAGCTTTGCGCTGCTGCCGGTGCTGATCCTCATCCAGCTGCTTCTGGCCATCGGACTCGCGCTGCCGATCGCCACACTGTCGGTGTTCTATCACGATGTGTACCATGCGCTGCCGATCGCGCTGACGACGCTGTTCTATCTCTCGCCGGTATTCTACCCGGCCGAAATGGTGCCCGAGAGCGCCCGGCCGTTCTATTTTCTCAACCCCGTCGCCGGGCTTCTGACGCTTTATCACGACGTCGTGTACGCCGGCCGGATGCCCAGCGTCATGCTTTTGCTCGGCACCTCCGCGGCCGCCCTCGCCATCTACCTGATCGGCTATGCCATCTTCCGCCGCTACGCTGGCGTCTTCGCTGAAATCGCCTGAGCTTGCGGCCGCGCCGGCGGTGGAGCTTCGAGGGGTCTCGAAGCGCTTCTACTTCTACGAGCATCGCACCAGCTCGATGCGGGAGTGGTTCATCCGGCGTGTGCTGCACCGGCCGTTACACGTTCGCCACGCGGCCTTCTCGCTCCGCGGCATCGATCTGCGGGTCAACCCCGGCGAGGCCGTGGCACTGCTCGGGGCCAACGGCTCGGGCAAGAGCACCGTCCTCCGGCTGGTCGCGGGCATTTACCACGCATCGAGCGGCGTAGTGGAGACCAACGGACGAATCACCGCCGTCATCGAGCTGGGTGCGGGCTTCCACCCCGAGCTCACCGGCGCGGAGAACATCGGCCTCTACGCCGCGGTTCTCGGGCTGAACAGGAGGGAGCTGGCCGAGCGGTACGAGGAGATCGTCGAGTTCGCCGCGATGGAAGGCTTTCTCGACACGCCGCTCAAGTACTACTCGTCGGGGATGGAGGCACGGCTCGCCTTCTCGGTCGCGGTCTGCCTTCAGCCGGCCATTCTTCTCCTCGATGAAGTCCTGGCCGTCGGCGACCGCGCATTCCGGCAGCGCTGCCTGGAGCGGCTCCGGGCGTTTCACGCCCGGGGCGGGACACTCCTGCTTGTCTCGCATGAGCTGGAGCAGGTCCGAGAGCTCTGCACCCGCGGAGTATGGCTCCGTGATGGGCATGTGGTGATGGACGGCCCCATCGACCTCGTTCTGACCGCGTATCGTGCCGGCACCGGCTGAACCGCCGGTGGCGCCCGTTCGCCTGATGGACCTCGATCTGGGCCGCCCCGCGGCGCCGGTCGAGGATGCGGCAGGCTTTGCCGGAGTGCAGGCGCTGGTGTGGAACGATGGCGCGCCGGTCGGGTGGATCACCGTCCCGCTGAGCGCGGGCCGGTGTTCGGCCGAAGTGATTGCCAGCGCCTCCGCGCATCTGGGCGCGCCGGAGTCCGCGGCCGCTTCAGGCGATCCCGATCAGTGGCCCACGGTGACCGTAGCTGTCTGTACCCGCGACCGTACCGAGGATCTGGCGCGCTGCCTCGAGGCGCTGGCGGCGATACGGTATCCCGCCCTCGATGTCCTGGTCGTGGACAACGCGCCGACCAGCGATTCGACCGAGCGACTGGTCCGCGGACAGTGCCTGCCGGTGCGTTACGTGCGCGAGGGGCGGCCCGGCCTCGACTGGGCGCGGAACCGCGCTATCGAGGAAGCGACGGGCGACATCCTGGCGTTTACCGATGACGACGTCATTGTGGACGCCGGATGGGTCCACGCGCTCGCCCGGGCTTTCGCGGCCGACCCGGCCGTCTCGGCCGTTACCGGCCTGGTGGTACCTCTCGAGCTGGAGACGGATGCGCAAGTTCTGTTCGAGCGTTACCGGAGCTTTGCACGCGGATTCGCTCAGCGCCGCGTCTTCGCCGGCGGTGGAGGCGGGAGCGTCGCGGCCAGGTATGGCGCCGCAGGAGACTTTGGCACCGGAGCGAATATGGCCTTCCGCCGCGATCTCTTCGACCGGATCGGACCGTTCGACCCCGCGCTGGACGTGGGCACGCCGACCAGGGGGGGTGGTGACCTCGAGATGTTCTTCCGGGTGCTCAAGGAGGGGTACACCCTGATGTACGAGCCGCGCGCTCTCGTGCGCCACCGCCATCGGCGCGACCTCCCGGGCCTGCGGAGGCAGATGACGGATCATGGAATCGGTTTTTCCTCCTATCTCATGCGGACGGCGCTCAGGTACCCCGAGGAGCGTGTCGCGATCGCCCGACTCGCCGCGTGGTGGCTGGCGAAGACCGTCTTCCGGATCGCGCGCCCGAAGGCGGCGCCCGCGAGGGCGTTACGATGGCTCGGCCTCGCAGAATTGAAGGGATGTTTCCTCGGGCTCGGTCGATATCAGCAGTCCAGACGCATCGCAGCCGCCCTCGGCGGGAGTCCAGCATGATCGACGAGACCGTGGGACATCCTCTCGTATCGGTGGTGATGCCGTGCCTCAACGAAGAGGAGGCAATCGGCCCCTGCATCGAGAAGATCGATCGCACCTTCCGGAACGCCGGCCTCGACGGCGAAATCGTGGTGTGCGACAATGGCTCCACCGATCAGTCGGTCGCCATCGCCGAGCGGATGGGCGCGCGGGTGGTGCACCAGCCTCGTCGGGGCTACGGGAATGCGTACCTCAAGGGCTTCGCCGAGGCGCGGGGCAGATATCTGGTCATGGGCGACGCGGACGACACCTACGACTTCACGATGATCCCGCAGTTCATCGCCGCGCTGCGAGACGACGGCCGTGATTTCGTGACTGGAAGCCGCTACCTGGGCGGAGGTGAAGCCAACATCACGGCGCTCCACCGCTGGTTCGGCAACCCGGCGCTCACCGGAATCCTCAATATCCTCTTCGGCACCAGGTACACGGATGTGTACTGCGGCTTCCGCGCCTTTTCCCGAGAGGCCTACGCCCGCATCCAGCCGGTGAGCCCCGGAATGGAGTTCAACCTCGAGCTGGCCATCAACGCCGGACTCGCCGGTTTGCGGACGGCGGAGATCCCGATCGTGCTTGCGCCCAGGAAGGGCGAATCCAAGCTGCGCACTTTCCGCGACGGGTGGCGCAGTCTCCGGATGATGCTCCTCTACTCGCCCAACAAGCTGTTCTTCCTTCCCGGCACCACGCTCCTCTCCCTTGGACTCTGCCTGCATCTGGCCGTCCTGTTCGGGGTCGTCCGGTTCGGCGGACGCCCCGCCGCCGGCGTCACCGCGGTGTTCGCGACCATCTTGAGCGTTGTAGGATTCGAGATCGTGAGTCTCGGCCTCCACGCGAAGACCTACTCGTGGAGCCGCAGGTTCGATCGCGACAACCAGGTCCTCGCGGCGTTCTACGATCGATTCAAGCTCGAGGGCGGCCTGCTCCTCGGCGGGGCGATGATCCTTGCCGGGGCGGGAATACTGGCCTGGATCGTGATCGAGTGGTTCGGGTCCCATCTCTTGCCCATTCCCCACCCGGAGTGGGCCTCATTCGCGGCGACCCTCGTCATCCTCGGGTTCAGTACGCTCTTCTCTTCGCTGTTCATCTCCGCTATGTCGATGAGCCATGGAGCGGAGCGCCCGTGATCCTGCCCCCGCCCCGCTCCTGGGCCGCGGCCGATCGATGGGCGCTCACGGCGCTGCTGGCGATCGCCGCCTTGCTCTGGGTGCCGCGGCTCCGCGGACCGCTCGACCTCCGTTACGATGCCGGCGTCTATTACCTGCTCGGAACCTCGTTGGCCGAGGGCAGAGGGTACCGCCTGCTCAACGAGCCCGGGGCGATCCACGCCATCCAGTATCCGCCGCTCCTGCCTCTCGTCGCCGCCGCTCATCAGCGGCTGCTCGGCACCAGCGACCCGGCCGTGGTGGGCCACTGGCTGCGGATCACCGCCTTTCTGCTCTTCCTCGTGTACGCCGCCGCCGCGTTCCTTCTCATCCATCGGTTCCTGCCCACCGGATATGCTTTCCTGGGGGCGCTGCTGGCGGTGCTGCACGTCCAAACTCTGTTCCTCTCCGACTATTTCGCCACGGACGTCCCCTATGCGCTGGTGAGCTCGCTCTTCTTTCTCACCGGCGGTGGCGTGGCCGCAGCGGTGCTTGCCGTCGCCGCCTACGGGCTCCGCACCGCGGGCGTCGCGCTGTTGGGTGCCTGGATCGCCGAGGGACTGCTGCGACGCCGGTTCCGGGCGGCCGCGCTCCGGGCCGTCCTGGCGCTCGTCGCGGTGGGCAGCTGGCAGGGGTATGCGGCTTCGGTGAAATCGGGGCCGGAATACACCCATCCGGCATATGCATACCAGCGGGCGGATTACCAGTACTACAATGTCGGGTACGCCGAGAACCTGTCCTACATCGATCCATTCCAGCCTGAGCTCGGTCGGGCAACCACCCGGCAATGGCTGACGCGGGTCTGGACCAACATTCTCGGTATGCCGATGAGCCTGGGCGAAGCGGTGAGTCTCCACCGAGGGTGGTGGAGAGGAGAGGCCAACCGGATCGAGGAGCGCATTCCGGGACTGGTGATTCCCGACTGGACCATTTCCATCGCGCTCGCGCTCATCAGCCTGGCAGTGATCGCCGGCATCGTTCTCCTCGCGATGGATCGCCACTGGATGGTGGTGCTTTACATCGTCGGGTCCGTGGTTCTGATCGCGGTGACACCCTGGCCGGGACAGTTCGCACGGTATCTGATCCCTCTGACGCCCTTCCTCGCACTTTCACTGGTCACGTGCGTAGCGGCAGTGTCGGCCCGCGCCGCGGCGACCGGCGGGCGATGGAGGTGGGCATCCCGCGGCGGAGCGGTGTTCCTCATCCTGATCCTCATCCAACAGGTGTACACGCTTTTCAAGACCTTCACGAAGCACCACGAGCCGGCGCTGATGGTCGACGCGTCGGGCCGGCGCCATGAGTACCGGCTCTTCTTCTACGACACGACCTGGCAGCTCCACGACGAGTCGCTGGCGTGGCTCGCGAAAGTGGCAACGCCTGGCGCAGTGGTCGCCACATCGACCCCGCACCTGACATACTTGAAGACTCATCTGCCGGCGATCATGCCACCGTATGAGGTAGATCCGGAGCGGGCGGAGAGGCTCCTCGAGGCGGTGCCCGTGACCTACCTCGTGGTGGACAATCTGGATTTTCTCGACGTGGGCAGACGGTACACCTATCCCGTCCTGCGGAAGTACCCGGAACGGTGGAAGCTGGTCTACGCAGTGAACGACAGCGGCCCGCGCATCTATCAGCGATCCGAGCGCCCAGGGTCGGCAGTCGCCGAGAGCCCGAGGTCGAAGTAGAACACCTCGATGAGCTGGTGGTGCTCCAGGGCGAGGCGCTCGGCGGCGGAGAACGATGCGAGGTTGGTGGTGAGCTTATCCGTGCGCGCGCGATAGACCTCCTCGTCCGTGAGTCTCGCGCTCGACCGGAGCCAGGCCTCGGCGCGGGCGGCATGGCCGAGGTTGTGGACTTGGACCAGTGCCACGCGGCGGCGTCCGGACAGGAGGGCATCGAGGTCACCCGGCCCCCGTCTCAACCCGAGCGGCTCGATCCAGGATGCCATGGGCACCGGCCGTGTCAGGTAGCGCGACAGGCCAATCACGCCGGAAGGGATCGTGTGGACCAGCACGAGGTCCGACGGTCCGGCCCACTGGTCGAGCCGCCTGGCGAGCGCCGGGTAAGCGGCACCCGGCCGGGCGCGGCTGACGATGATGGGCCAGAGACCGCCGGTCCACGCCACGAGCACGAACCCCATGAAGACGGTATGCGCCTTACCGGGGAGCTGCTCGATGCCGAGCGCGGCAAGCAGCATCGCAGCCGGAAGCGCGGCCAGAACGTAGCGAGGCACGAACGACGCGCTGGTATGGCGGGCCACGTCGAAGGCGATGAGGCCGAGCACTGACGCGGCCAACCAGAGCCACAGCGGAAGGAAGTCCGGGGCGAAGATTCTTCGGAGCAAGCCTCTTCGCGCGATCCAGACCGCCAGCAGCACGTACGCGGCCGCCGCGCCGCCGTCCATGGCGGCCGACCCGCCCCAGAAGCTCCCGCCCGCGAGGAGACTCCAGGCGAGCTCGAAGGGTCGCGTGGCGGCCCCGGGCCAACGAAGGGGGTCCGCGAGCCATTGTCCGGACACCCGCCAGCGGGCCAGGCTCGCGGGGACAAGCGCGTACCAGGGCGCAACCGCCAGAGCCGAGAGGCCGGCGATGAGCAGAACGGTCGAGCGGCGGAGGCTCCCGGGACGAACGAGCAGCCACCCGAGCATGGCGGCCCAGACGAACAGAAAGAAATAGTGGGTGAGCATGCCGGCCACCGCCACGCCGATCCACCCGACGGCGATCGACGGCGTGCCGCCGCGACGCCGAATCACGAGACTCAGCCAAACCAAGGCGGATGCCGCAAGCCAGAGCATCGAGTACATCCTGCCTTCGATCGAGTAGAACAGGCTCACAGGAGAGAACCCATAGAGCAGCGCGGCGGACCCTGCCATCCGCGGGCCACCCAGCTCCTTACCGATTGCCCAGATGAAGGGCAGGGCGAGCGCGGTGGCCAGGAGGGACAGCATCCGCAGCGCGACATCACCGGTGCCGAACGCTCTCGTCCATCCGTAAAGCAGCAGATAGTAGAGCGGCGGGCTCGTGTCGGAGAGGAGTACCGCCCGGAGAACGCGCCCGGGTCCGACGGCCGGCGTCTCGTGCTCGACATACCGCTTGAAGATGTCCGACGATACGACACCCCGCGGCTCGAGAAAATCTCCCCGGCGGGGATCGGCCTGCGCGGCGGGGTGCTCGAGGCTGTGGCCGGTTGCCATGGCCAGCGAGAAGATCTCGTCTCCCCAGATGCCGGGGCGCAGCGCGAGGACGATTCGAAGCAAGAAGGCAGCACAGAGGGCAGCCCCCAGCGCGTATCGGAGCGGCATTCGGATTGAAATGGTTCGCCTCGAGGACGATGAGGTAGGAAAAATGTGGTGGAAAGATAATCGGACCGACTTCCGCACCGTATTTGGCGTCGAGCGGAAGCCTTTCTGGACCCATATCGCGAGGATGCCCCGTGCTTGAATCCGCCGGCCGTGCTCCGTCGGTCCCGCTTTCCTTCGTCCGGGCGCTCCGTGTCCACCAGTGGGTCAAGAACCTGTTGCTGTTCGTGCCGGTCATGCTGGACCACAAGCTCCTCGACCCCGGGCCCGTGGGACGAGCCGCCGCCGCCTTCCTCGCCTTCTGCTGCGCGGCGTCGGGCGGGTATATCCTCAACGATCTGGCCGATCTCGAGGCGGACCGAGCCCATCCCACCAAGCGCCATCGGCCGTTCGCCTCAGGTGCCCTGACGCCGGCATTCGGCAAGACAGTGGTTCCGCTGTTGTTTGGAGTCGCGGTGTGCATCGCGTGGGCGAGTAATCTCTCTCCAGCATTCCTCGAGCTCCTGATTCTCTACGTGGTCCTGACGGCCGCCTATTCGTTCGCGCTCAAGCGACTCGCCATCGTGGATGTGCTGCTGCTCGCGGGACTCTATACGCTGCGCGTGCTCGCAGGAATCGAGGCGGCCCACGTCCGGTTCTCGACCTGGCTGATGGCCTTTTCGATGTTCCTGTTCCTGAGTCTGGCTTTTCTGAAACGATATACGGAGGTGCGCAATCTCGACGCCACCGCCGACATCCAGGTTCGCCGGCGCGGCTACCAGCGCGGTGATCGGGAATGGCTGAGCTCGACGGGAAGCGCGAGTGGTTATCTCTCGGTGCTGGTGCTCGCTCTGTACATCAATAGCGAGGAGGTCATGGCGCTCTACCGCAGGCCTCTCCTGCTGTGGCTGGTATGTCCGCTGCTTCTGTACTGGATGAGCCGGATGTGGCTGCTGGCGTTTCGTGACCAGATCCACGAGGATCCGATCGTGGCGACGGTCAGGGATCCGGCAAGCTATCTGGTCGGCGCCCTGGTTGGACTGGTCCTCTTCTCCGCCCTCTAGCGCACCAGCATCTCCGAACGCCTCTTCAAACGGCCTCGTCTGCAGACATCCCATGCGGATTGCATTGCTCACTCTCGGCTTCGCTCTCACTCTGGCATCGTGGCCTGCGGCAGCCCAGCAGAGCCCGCCCTCTCCCGCAACGCGCGTGGCCCGCGCCGTCGACGCCAACGTACTCCGCGCGCACCTCGGCTTCCTGGCCGACGACGCGCTCGAGGGTCGCGCCCCGGGCACCCGCGGCGGAGAGCTGGCGGCCAAGTACATCGCATCACAGTTCCGGCGCCTCGGTCTCGAGCCCGCCGGTGACAGCGGAACGTACTTCCAGCGCGTGCCGATCATCTCCCTGACGCCGCAGCCCACCCTCGGCGCAACCGGGTCGGCGGCGCCCCTCAGGTGGAAGGACGACTACGTGATATGGTCGATGCGGAACGACTCGGTGGCACGGGTCGCGAGCGACGCGGTCTTCGTCGGATACGGGATCGTCGCCCCTGAGTGGGGATGGAACGACTACGCGGGCATGGACGTGAAGGGCAAGATCGTCATCACCCTGGCGAACGATCCCGGTCTCACGGACTCCACGATTTTTCGTGGGAAGATCCTCACCTACTACGGCCGGTGGACCTATAAGATCGAGGAGGCTCGCCGCCAGGGCGCCGCGGGAATCCTGATGGTCCACACCGACGAGAGCGCCACCTATCCGTGGACCACGGTGCTGTCGGGGTGGACGGGACCGCAGGTGCGGCTCGAGACACCGGCCAGCTCGCTCGTCGTCGCGGGGTGGCTCCAGCACGATGCGGCGGCCCGCCTGTTCAAGAGTGTCGGCAAGGATCTGGACCAACTCACCCAGGCGGCAGTCGGAAAAGGGTTCAAGGCCGTCCCCGTGGGCCTCACGCTCGACGCCTCGGTGCGGAGCGTCATTCGCCACACTTCCACGGAAAACGTGATCGCGAGATGGCCAGGGCGCGGACGGCTGGCGGACGAGACGGTGCTCCTGAGTGGCCACTACGACCACTTCGGGATCGGAGCGCCGGTCGGCGGGGATTCGATCTACAACGGCGCGGAAGACAACGCATCGGGCACGGCAGCAGTGCTCGCGGCGGCCGAGGCGTTCGTAAAGAGCGCTGTACGGCCGGCGCGCTCCCTGGTCTTCATCGGCTTCGCCGCGGAGGAATCCGGACTGCTCGGCTCTCAGGCACTGGCTGCCAATCCACCCTTCCCACTCAAAGACATCGCGGCCATCCTCAACCTGGACGTCATGAATCTGTACGGAAAGACCCGGGACTTCTCTGCACTCGGGATGGACCAGTCCTCGCTGGGCACGACCGTTGGCCAGGCAGCCGCCGCGGAGGGGCTCCGAGTCAGCAACAACGAGGATGCGCTGGTGCGTGGCGAGTTCTTCCGGTCCGATCATTTCCCGCTGGCCCAAGCTGGAGTGCCGGGGACATCGCTGCAGACGGGATCCGACTTTGTGGGACATCCCGCTGGGTGGGGAAACGAGCAGAAGAAGGAGTACATCGCCAAGCGCTACCATCAACCCCAGGACAACGTGCAGCCGTGGTTCACCTATGACGGCGCTGTTCAACAGCTTCGCGTCACTGTCAGGACAGCAGTGATGATCGGGGACCAAGTCGCGCCGCCTACCTGGAAGGCGACCTCCGAATTCCGCGAAGCGGGGGAGGCTCGCCGCCGAGAGTGAGGTGGCCGGAAATAACGGTAAGGGCAGACGTTACCGGCTCATGCCGCCTTTACCGTCCATCCTCACCTGAGTATCTTTGCCGCCGCTTGCGCCGTGGCCCCCTGCCCAGGAGCGATTCTGGACCTGCCGACCCAGCACCGGATTCCGCTGACCTGGCTCCTCGAGAACGCCGGACCGTCCATCCGGTATCGCGCGCTGACCGAGCTCGCGCCCGCTGGATACGCCTCGCCGGAGACGATCGCGGCCGCCCATGCCGCGATCACCGAATCCAAAGCCGCACTTGCGGTCGTGAAGAAGCAGAAGGACAACGGGGTCTGGGGTGGAAACCTCCTCGGCCTCGCTCCCTCGACGGCGCTCGGCATCAAAGACGTCGGCACCATTCCGCAGTACCGGCGGCTGCTCCAGCTCGAATGGCCTCGGGGCGGCAGGCCGTTCAAGCTCGCCGACCGGGTTCTGTTCCGGCTGCTGTCGCGCGACGACGATCCGGCGCTGCTCTTCGAGTTCCAGAAGATCGTCAAGTCGGACATCGAGGCGGAGGCCTGGGCGCGGGGCATCATGCGCGAAGCCGCGTCGGCCGCTCTCGCGGAAGCCGGCCACGCCGAAGACCCGCGGCTCCGGGGCGCGGGCCACAAGATCGCCAACGCCATCTCCCAATTCCTCCGAAGTCCGCTGGCCGAGAAGCCGTTCCTCAAGAGCGGCAAGGCGATCGTGCTGCATCCAGAGGCCCATCCGCCAAGCTGGTACTCGGTGGCGATGCTCGCCTTCATGCCGAATCTCCAGCGCGAGCGGGCAGGGTTCACCGAGCGACTGGGCCATTACCTCGCCCAGCCGGCTCCCAAGAAGGCGTTCGTCATCCAAGTGGGCAAGCGGACGGTCAAACCACAGCATCTCCTTCTCGGCGATCCCATTGAGGCCGATGCCAAGGGACTCCCCACGGACATCCCGCTCGCCCTGCATTACATCGAGTTGCTTTCCCGGATGGGCGCCCTACCGTGGGCGCCCCTGGCCACCAAGGTGTTGAGCCGGCTGCTCAAGGACTGCGACGATCAGGGCATCTGGCACCCGAAGAATCTGCGATCCCAGCCGAAAGCCGTGAACAAGATCACGTACCACTATTACCCGCTCCTCACCGAGGCGAAGACGACGGAAGGGCGCGAGGTGGACATCACGTTCCGCCTGGCCCTCATCGCCAGGCTGTTGGGATGGGCGCTGGAGATGGTGTGAGGGCAGCTCACACCTGACAGCTGATAGCCTTGCAGTGCTAGAAGTAGCCTGCGATACTACTATCATGCCCCGCCTCAATCTCACGCCATTTGGCTTTACCCCCACCGAAAGCCTGGTCTACGAGGTCCTTCTCACCGGCGGGCCGGGGACCGGCTACGGGATCGCGAGGTCGGCGGGGCTGGCAAGGGCAAATGCCTACAGCGCGCTCGAAGGACTCGTGACCAAGGGCGCCGCCAGGGTCGATCCAGGGCGTCCGAAACGATACCGGCCCGAGGCTCCTGCCGCGCTGATCGCGCGAATCTCGACCGATCATGGCGTCGCGCTGGACCGATTGAGTGGAGATCTCGACACGGTCACTGTGCCGAATACGCCGACCCTGGTCGAGGTCGAGTCGGCGCGAGCCGTCCTGCAGCTCATCACGCACGACGTGGCGCGAGCGACGGCTTCGGTAGCGCTGGTCGCTCCCGGCGACGCCTATCCCCTGCTCGCCCCAGCGCTCCGCCGCCCGTTCTCGGCCGGCGTGCCGCTCACGCTCTGCGCCGTCTCGTCGGTGGACCTGGACTTCATCGATATCGAGGTCCTCACCGACACCAGCGGATGGCCGGGTACGCCGATCCTCGCCGTCGTGGACGACCGAAGCGCGGTGATAGCCTCCCGCACCGGAGCGGAGGTGCGGGGCCACTGGAGCACGGCTCCCGCCTTCGTGGCGGGTGCGCGCCTGGCGCTCGAGCAGCTGCGGGGGCGGGGGCGCGTGTGACCGATCCTGCCGATGACGCCTTCCTCGAGCTGCAGCGGGAGTACCTCTCCGAGCTGCCCGACCGGCTCGACGAGCTTCGCGCCGGCGCCGTCGCGTTCCGGGCCGGAGAGCCGGACGCGAGCGCATCACTCAAGACGCGCTTTCACCGACTTGCCGGCTCGGGAGGCTCGTACGGGTTTCCCGAGATCAGCGAGGTCGCGCGGGCGACCGAGCAGTGGCTCGCCATGAGTCCGCCGCCAAGCGAGGCAGCGAGGATTGACGACGCGATCGATCGTCTCACGGCAATCGTTCGCCGCGCACGGCGCCTCATCGCACCAATGGAGGAGATACCCGAGCACCGCTCCCGAGCCGTGGTGATCCTGCCCCCGGTCCGGGAGCGTGACGCCTTGATCGCGGCCCTTCAGGTCACCGGGTACGACGTTCGCCTGGGCGACCGTCGCGAAGATTCACATGTCCTGGCACCGGAAGGCCCCCCCGATCTCGTGGTGATCGGCACCGCCGCCGGTGAGGGCGATCCCTCCGCGATCGCATCGGCGTGGACCAGCCGCCGCGACACCAGGCCGCGTGCCGTCGTGCTGATCGAGACATTGCGCGCCGTGGACCGGCTCCGCGCGGTGGCCGCGGGCGTCGACGCCGTCGTCCCCATCGAGCGGATGGTGGAGGAGCTGCCTCGTTACGCGCGGACGCTGGCCCGGGCCGGCGCCCCGCCCTCGACCGTACTCCTCGCCGAGCATGATACCGGGCGGGCGGCCGAGGTCTCAGGATGGCTGGAAGAGTGCAACATCCGGGTGGTGCGGTGTGTCCTCGCGCGGGCGATACAGGAGCTGCTCGACCGCGAGGTGCCGGACGTGCTGATTCTCGCCGCCACATTGCCCGACGCGGCCGGCGAGGCGGTGACCCGGATGGTTCGCCAGGATGCCCGCTTCCGTCTGTTGCCGATTCTCCTGCTGGGACCCGGCAACGTCGCCGACCAGCTCGCCGCTCTGCGAGCCGGTGCCGACGACTTTCTTCCCTATCCCGCCGACCCGGCTGTCGTCACGCAGACGGTCATCACTCGTGCCGAACGAGGACGGCGCCTCCGCGAGCTGCTTCATCGGGACGAGCTGACCGGGCTTCTCAACGCGACGACGCTGATGACGGAGCTCGACAACGCGGTGGACTACTGCAAGCGCCATGGCGGCCCGCTCGCGTTCGTCGTGTTCGACCTGTACCGCTTTCACGAGGTCAACGAACGGTATGGGACGCTCGTCGGCGACCAGGCGTTGCTCCACGTGGCTAACGTCTTTCGATCGAACGTGCGCGCCAGCGACGTCATCGGCCGGTTCGCCGGCGAGGAGTTCGGTATGATCCTGCGCGGCGGCGGCTCCGACGGGGCGGCCGTGCTGGCGGACAAGCTGCGAAGGGTGTTGGGCGCCCAGGCGGCGACCACCCACGACGGCGAACTCATTCCGCTGCGGGTGAACGTTGGCTGGGCCAGCTTTCCCGCCGATGGAGAAACCGGGGGAGAGCTGGCCCACGCCGCGCGTCGGGCACTGAGGGAGAAAGGGCTGGAGAGCTGACGGCTGTCAGCTCCGGTTAGTGCCTGAACCCCGCCGACAACGGCATCACGTCACGTGGGTTCTTTTCGTCGCCGAACAGCAGACGGCCCTCGCGGTAGGTAGCGCCGCGAAGGGTGAGGGCGAGCACCTCACCGAGCTCCTGCACCAGGAAGACCTCCACTTTGTCCCGGACTTCCTTCGGCAGGTCTTCGAGATCCGGCTCGTTCTCCTTGGGCAGAATGATCTTGTTGATGCCGGCCCGGACCGCGCCGAGCACCTTCTCCTTGACCCCACCGATCGGCAGGACCCGCCCGCGGAGGGTGATCTCACCCGTCATCGCGATGTCGTGGCGCACGCCGCGCCCCGAAAGCGCCGAGACCACGGCCGATGCCATGGTGACTCCCGCGGACGGACCGTCCTTGGGAATGGCGCCTGCCGGAACGTGGATGTGGATGTCCCGATCGAACATTTCGTCCGCGATCTGGAGGGCGGCCGCGTGGGAGCGTGCGTAGGTCCACGCCGCGCGCGCCGATTCCTTCATCACGTCGCCGAGTTGGCCGGTGAGCACCAGCTCGCCTTTGCCACGCATGGTGGACGCCTCGACGAACATGATGTCGCCGCCCGTCGGAGTGTAGTACATGCCGGTGGCGACCCCGATATCGTCCTCTCCCGCCATCTTCTCGGGGTGGACCTTGGGCCGCCCAAGCAGATCGTTCACCATCGCTCGCTCCACCGTCAGCCGTTCTACTTCGCGGGCGGCAATCTTGCGCGCCACTTTCCGGGCCAGCCGGCCGATCTCGCGCTCGAGCTGACGGACGCCCGACTCGCGGGTATAGCTCGTGATGATTGCCGCGAGCGCATCGTCGGTGATATCGAGCAGGTCGGTGTCGACGCCGTTCTCGGTGAATTGGCGTGGAATGAGATACTTCCGCGCAATCTCCTGCTTCTCCCGCTCGGTGTACCCCGCGAAGTCCACCACTTCCATCCGGTCGAGCAGCGGCCCGGGAATGTTCTGGATGAAGTTGGCCGTCGCGATGAACAGCACTTCGCTCAGGTCGAACGGCACACCGAGATAGTGGTCGGTGAACGAGTCATTCTGCGCCGGATCGAGGACCTCCAGCAGTGCACTCGCCGGGTCGCCCTGGAACGACACGCCCAGCTTGTCCACCTCGTCGAGCAGGAAGACGGGATTCTTGGTGCCGGCCTGCTTCATTCCGTGGATGATGCGGCCCGGCATGGCGCCCACGTAGGTGCGCCGGTGACCCCGGATATCGGCCTCGTCACGTGCCCCACCCAGCGAAATGCGGACGTACTTGCGTCCCATCGCGCGGGCAATCGACTTGGCGATCGAAGTCTTCCCGACCCCGGGAGGCCCGACGAACAGCAGGATCGGGCCACGAGCCGTGCGGTCGTCTTCGTTTCCCGGGACCGGCGTGGTGGGCGCCGGCACGGGTGCGGTGGCTTCCGGCGCCTCGGCGGACGTGCCCTCGCTCGCCTCGCCGGCCTTGGCCGCCGCAGGCGTCTCGTCCGTATCATCCGCGCGATCCAGCGCCGCCTGCTGCAATCGGAGCTGCCGCACGGCGAGAAACTCGAGCACTCGGTCTTTCACGTCACCCAGGGCGTAGTGATCCTCGTCGAGGACCTGCTGAGCCTCGGGAAGATCGAGATGTTCCTTGCTCCGCACGTTCCATGGCAGCTCGAGGACGTTCTCGAGGAAGGTACGGATGACCTGTGACTCCATCGATTCACGACCGATCCGGCTCAGTCGGCCGAGCTCCCGGTCCACTTCCTTCCGAGCCTCGGCCGGCAGGTCGAGCCCGGCGAGCTTTTCCCGCAGATCTTCCAGGTCGTCTCGATCGTCGTCTTCGCCGAGCTCCCGTCGGATGGTCTTGAGCTGCTCGCGGAGGAACATTTCCCGCTGCCGCTCGCCCAGCTCCTCCTGGACCTGCGACTTGATGTCTTCCTGGGCATCGAGCACGCCGATCTGCCGCTGGACGTGAACCAGCACCCTGCGCAGCCGCTCCTCGACACTCAGCGTTTCAAGCAGGATCTGACGCTGCGCCGGCGGGACCTCGATGTACCCGGCCACCAAATCGGCGAACCGGCCCGGCTCGTTCACCCCGGCGAGCACTTGCTGCACGACTTCGTCCGGCAGGCCGGATTTCTGGCCGAGCTCGGCGGCCCGGACTCTCGCCTCACGGTGGAGTGCGACGAACGCGGGGTCGTCCGGGTTGAGCGGCGACATTTCCTCCGCCTCACGGACGATCGACTGGAGGTAGCCGTCCTTCTCGCTATAATGAATCGCGATGCCCCGGCGCTCACCGTGGAGCAGGAGCTGCATGCCGGAAAGCCCACGCTGCAGTTGTCCGATACGGGCAATCGTTCCAATGGTGTAGAGCACGTCGGGGGCAACATTCTCCACGTTCTGCCGTTGCGAAACCGCGAAGACAAGCCGGTCGGGGGTGGCCAGCGCGGCCTCGATGGCGCGCAAGGTGGCCGGCCGCCCTGCTCCGATCGGCGCCGTAACGCCGGGGAAGAGGACAACCTCCCGCAAAGGCAGCACGGGCAGTGTCAGTCGTTCAGCCATTCGATACTACTCCTTCCAAATCCCCGCTGGTCGGGGAAGAATGACAGGTTTACGTCGAATCTTCACCTCGTGTGCACTCCCCGTGCCACCACCATCGAATCTCCGTTATTGTCCCACAACAACTTACGCAATCGATCCGTTCCCGGGGCGAGGATCTCCCACCGCGCGGCCGGCGGGGATGTCGGACTCAGGGCGACGCGCTGCCAAATTGGCCGCGGTGAATGTCTTCGGTTGCCGCGCGACCCTCGCGCGTACAGATTGTCTGCCATGCCTGACCGGCTTCACCGCCAATGACTGACCCCAGGGACAAGCCACTCGCCGGCCGCCTGAGCGATGCACTCGGCAATGCGTACACGATCGAAGGCGAGATCGGGCGCGGCGGTATGGGGGTCGTGTATCGCGCGCGCGACGAGCGTCTCCAGCGCCGCGTGGCCATCAAGGTGTTGCCTCCAGAGCTGGCCTTCCAACAAGACATCCGCGAGCGATTCACTCGCGAGGCGCAGACCGCGGCCCGGCTTTCCCATCCGCACATCGTTCCCATCCACTCGGTCGGTGAGGGCGAAGGACTGGTCTATTTCGTCATGGGGTATGTGGACGGCGAGTCGGTGGCCGCCAGGATCCGTCGCAGGGGCAAGCTGCCGGTGGAGGAAGCCCGCCGGATCATGAAAGAGACTGCCGACGCGCTCAGCGCCGCCCATGCCCTCTCCGTCATCCATCGCGACATCAAGCCGGATAACATCCTTCTCGAAGGCACCCGGGGCCGGGTGATGGTCACCGACTTCGGCATCGCGAAGGCGCTCTCCTCTACCTCGGCGGCCACGCTCACCGGCGCGGGCGTGGCGATCGGTACGCCGGCATTCATGAGCCCCGAGCAGGCCGCGGGGGAACGGGAGATCGACGGGCGCTCCGACCTGTACAGTCTCGGAATCGTGACCTATCAGATGCTCACGGGCGAGCTTCCCTTCACCGCACCCACGGTGGCGGGGATCCTGATGAAGCAGATCACCGAGGTCGCGCCCGACGTCGCGATCAAGCGGCCCGACGCCCCGGAGGATCTGGCCTTGGCGGTGAGCCGGTGCCTGGAGAAGGATCCCGAGAACCGCTGGCCGAGCGCCGACGCGTTGCGCCGGTCGCTGGAAAGCCGGACGACCGGGAACTACCGGCCGACGGGAATAGGGTGGAAGGCCGCCCGCCCGGACCCGAGACCTGCCGCCGGCGCCGCAGCGGGCAACGCTCCCCGGCCGGGGTCCACATCACGGACTCGCCGGCCCATCGAGCCCAGGGCGCTTCCTGGACGGCGGCCCCTTCCCGCCGCGCGGGCGCCGGGTGAGATCCGCTCGCGCCGCCAGCGCGGGGGCAAAGACGACGATCTCCTGGTCCCGGATACCGGCGAACCGCGGATCGTTCAGAAGGTCAGGGGCCAGTTCGCCAGCTGGGCCGCCGTCTCGCTGGGCTGCTTCGGCATCAACGTGGCCACGGGCATCGACCACCCATGGTTCCTCTTCCCGTTGTTCGGGATGGGCATCGGGCTCTTCCGCAACTACGCCCAGCTCTGGCAGGCGGGATACAGCTGGCGTGACGTGGTGAGCCGGCCGCCGGCGCCGGATGCGATCGAGACGACGATGGCGCGGGGGATCAAGGGCGGGCGGCAGCTGGCAGCACCGCGCGCCGAGGAGTTCGGGGCGCACTTCGGACCGGTCCAGCAGGTGCACGGCGACCGGCAGGCCATCCTCAAGCTCATGGAGCGGCTGCCGCCGTCCGAGCGGAAAATGCTCCCCGACATCCAGCAGACCGCCGACGCGCTCTACAACCGGGCGACCGATGTGGCGCGGACGCTCCAGGCGATGGACAGCAACTTCGACGCGCAGGGGCTTTCGCAGATCGACGAGCGGATCGCGGCGCTCTCGCGTGAGCCCGACGATCCGGAGCGCGCGCGGCGGCTCAACCTGCTTGAGCGGCAACGGCAGACGATCATCGAGCTTCAGGGTCGGCGCGGCCAGGTGGCGAGCCACCTCGAGTCGTGCGTCCTGGCGATGCAGAACATGCGGTTCGACCTGCTGCGGCTCCGCTCGGCGGGCGTGGCGGCGGTGCTGGGAGACCTCACCCAGGCCACCCAGCAGGCCAAGGCGCTCTCGCGTGACGTGGACAACGCGATCGCGGCCGCCGGTGAGATTCGGGAAGCGATGCGTCCGTAGAGCTAGTAGGCGGCGACGTCGGTCATGGCCCGCTTGAGGTCGTCGACCTGGGGCAGGATCACGTCCTCCAATTCCGGCGCGTAGGCCACGAAGGTATCGGTCGAAGCGACCCGGCGCACCGGCGCATCGAGATGGGCAAAGTGCTCGTCCGCCATGCGCGCGGCGATTTCGGCGCCATACCCCCACGACAGCGAGTCCTCGTAGGCCACCACCACCCGGTTCGTCTTCCGCACCGATTCGCCGATTGTCTCCCAGTCCACCGGATTCAGCGAGCGCAGGTCGATGACCTCCACGCTGACGCCCAGCTCCTCTTCCATCTGCTTGGCCGCCCAGAGCGAGCGCTGCACCAGGGCGCCGTACGTGACGACCGTCAGGTCGGTCCCCTGCCGGGCCACCCGTGCCTTGCCGAAGGGAATCATGAAATTGGGCCCGGGGTTGGGAGCCTTGTTGTACGTCTGCCGGTAGAGGTGCTTGTGCTCCAGGAAGAGCACGGGGTCGTCGCACCGGATGGCGGTGCGCAGGAGGCCGTTGGCATCGAGCGCCGTGGCCGGGCAGACGACCCGAAGGCCCGGCACACCGGTGAAGACCGCGGCCCCGGTCTGGGAGTGGTAAACCGAGCCGCCCTTCAAGTACCCGCCATAGGTGACCCGGACCACCACGGGGGCCGAAAAGAAGTTGTTGGAGCGCCACCGCATGAGCGCCAGCTCGTTGCGCAGCTGCATGTACGCGGGCCAGATGTAATCGAAGAACTGGATCTCGACCACCGGCTTGAGCCCGCGGGTGGCCAGGCCGATTGCGCGGCCGATGATGTTGGCCTCCGCGAGCGGCGAGTTGTAGACCCGGTCGCTGCCGAAGGCACGCTGAAGCCCCCAAGTGACCTTGAACACACCACCCTTCCCCTTCACATCGGGAAGACTGGCCTCCCGGCTGCAGTCGGCCACGTCTTCGCCGAAGACGACGATCCGCGGATCGCGGGTCATCTCGTCGCGGAGACAGACGTTGAGCAGGTCCACCATGGTAGTGGGATCCCCGGTGAAGCGGGGATCGTCTTCCGTGTCGAACTGCTCGGAGGTGGGATCGACGTCCGGCGAATAGACGTAGTGGTAGATCGTGTCGATGCCCGGCTGGGGAGAGCCGAGAGCCACATCGGCCGCCACCTGCACCTCTTCGGTGACCTGCTTGACGATCAGGTCGAGCTCGGCCTGCGACGTGACACCCTGCTCGAGAAGAAACTTGGGGAACCGGGTGAGCGGATCGCGCTCGCTCTCGGCTTTCCGCTCCGCGGGCGTCCGGTACTGGACTTCATCGTCGGAGAGCGAATGGCTGTAGGGCCGGATGACGTGCGCGTGCACGAGCGCCGGCCCCTTCCGCGCGCGGGCGTAGTCCGCCGCCTTGCCCATCACGTCGAACGACGCCATGACGTCGCAGCCGTCCACCTCCTGAATGAAGAGCCCGGGAAAGCCGGTCAGGAGCCGGGAAACCGAACCTCCGGCCGTGCCCACCTCGACCGGGACGGAAATCGCGTATCCGTTATCCTCGACCAGGAACACGATCGGGAGCTTGAGATTGGTGGCGGTGTTGAGCGCCTCCCAGAACTCTCCTTCGCTGGTGGTGCCGTCGCCCGTGGTGCAGAGCACGACCTCGTCGCCGCGGATCAGCGTGTCGCGGTCGGGAATCCCCTCGATGCGGGAGTAGCGGAGCCACGCTTCGGCGCATCCGACGGCCTGGAGAAACTGGGTGCCGGTGGGGCTCGAGGCGCTCACGATGTTGAGCTCCTTGTGGCCCCAGTGGGACGGCATCTGGCGGCCGCCGGAGTTGGGGTCGTCGGCCGCGCCGACAGCCGAGAGAAGCTGCTCGGTCGCAGTCATCCCGAGACCGAGGCAGAGCGCCCGATCGCGATAGTACGTGTAGAACCAGTCGTAGGTGGGACGGAAGACCTTGGACGCAGCGGCCAGCACTCCCTCGTGGCCGGCACCGGAGATCTGGAAGAAGATCTTGTTCTGGCGCTTGAGCTGGATCTCCTTGTCGTCGATCCGGCGCGCGAGCAGCATGATGCGATAGAGGTCGAGCAGATCCGCCTTTTCCAGCTTGGCGGCGGCACGAACGCGGGGCGAGGTACGTGTAGCCATCAGACTCGGGGGCAGAGGTCGCTGTCGGTAGCTGCAAAAGGACCGCGAAAGATAGCCCCGAGAAAGCGGACCTAGCGAGTTCCGCCTGGAGTGGCGCGTCGGCTCAGTCTCGCCAGTCCACCATCTTCACCTCGGCCAGCACCCCATCCAGGTCGTTGAAGCGCAGGCTCTTCGGCTGGGCGGGCATCAGGGGCAGGTCGATCTCCGACATCGGCCCCCGGACCTTGACCCGAAGACGCGCGACACGGTCCTTGCCCAGATCGAGCGTGACCGGGACGTACATCTGGAAATCGTCGGGCACGTTCTCCTGCACCACGCGAAGCCGTACCCGGAACCGGCCTTCGTCCGCAGCCTGCGTACGATACGAGACCCGGTAGGTGGGAATCGCGGCCGAGTAGACCCACTGGTTGAAGAACCAGCCCATGTCGGATCCGATGTGCCGCTCGACCACCTTCCTGAAATCGTCGGTCGAGGCCCGGCCACCGGCGTAGGTCCGATAGAAGTCCTGCATCGTCTCCCGAAACCTGTCCTCGTTCATCGTCTTGAGATCGACCATGAGCAGCCGCAGCATGTGCAGCGTCCAGGCTCCCTTGTGGTAGACGACGGTCTGGTAATCGTTCAGGTCTTCGTCCTTCGCGGAGGCCACTCGATATCCGAGTGACATGGGCCCTGGCTCCAGCTTCCGCATGAGAATGCCATCACGCCAGCTGTGCAGCATATCGAAGTAGCGCTTGTTGTCATGGCGGACCGTCTGCATGTACCAGAGTCCCGAGAAATCCGCGAAGCCTTCACTGAGCCATTGATCGTGGTAACTCAGGAAATCGACGCCGATTCCCCACCATTGATGCGCCACCTCATGCGCCCGGAAGATCTCGTCGGCGCCACGATCGTCGGTCGCCTGGAAGGTGACCCAGGAGAGATCGATCATCCCCGGGAACGCTTCGCCGTCGAAGGTCGGGGTCTCGGTCGCATAGAAATGCTGGGCCGGTGGCGGACCGTACATGCTCTGGAAGAAGAGCAGGCTCTTGCTGACGTCCGCGCCGACGGTCTCACGCATCTTGGATTGATGCAGGAAGCCGAGCTTCTTGTGGGCCTCCTCGGACATCATCACCGTCACGCGCGGCGCCCCGGCCTCCTGCACACTGTAATCGCTGAAGAGACCGAGGTTGAACGAGGCGTTCCGGATCGGGCCCTGCGTCACCCATCGGGTGCGGATCGTGCGACCGGCCCGGCTCGAATCGACCCGATCCCCAACGCTCGCCAGGCGGTAGGCCTCGCCGGCGCTGAACGTCAGGTCGAAGTGCGCCAGGCTCCGTCCCTCCAGGGAGCGCGGGTACCAGGCGGCGGAGGACTTGATCAGGAAGAAATCGCCGTACCGGTCGATGAGGTCGCCATGGTAGAACAGGTTGAGCGTCCGGACGTCTCCGGGGCGGATCTGGCGGTCCAGGCGAACCCAGAGCAGATCGGCGTCCTTTCCGCGGAAGACCGTGGCGGACTCGCCTCCCTCCCAACGCGCGGAATCGACCTTGAGCTTCTCGAAGAGCTCGAATACGACCCAGGGACCGACGGCGGTATCGGCCACGATCTCGAGCTTCGCGGAGGCGGAGAAGCCGAGGTCGCCGCTTCCCGTCTGCGGGAGCGACGCGTCGATCGTATAGCGCTGGATGTCGGCCTGCCGGCTCCTGTCGCCCTTGGTCCATCTCCCCCGCACCTGATCGTGGCGAGGGAAGCGGCAGACGACCTCCGCGCGCCGGCCCCAGCCGCGCCGGGACACCTTGCTCCGAAGCGTGACGCCTTCGACCTCATTCGGATCGATCATGAACATCAGTGGGCCGCGGCTGTTGCGGACCACGCGCGCGTAGAACAGGTCGCTGGCGTCGCCATTCAGGAAATCGGCCATGAGGTCCGGATGAAACGACCGGCTGTCCTGGTCGGCCAGATCATCGAGGGCCGGCTTGATCCGGTCATGCAGGTCGGCCGGCGCCGATGTCGGGCCGAAGGTCAGCTTCGACCGAAGCTCGGCCAGCGTGCTGTCGGTGAAGAGGAAGACGAACTCGCTCACTGGGGCATCGATCGACGGTGTCTTCTCGAACCGCGCGAGCCGGTCCCGTTCGGTGGTCGATGGCGGAGTGAAGGAGAAGCTGCCCTTTCCCCGAAAGACCGCCGCGATCGTGCGCCCTCCAACCGGAGTGAGGAGATAGAGCCTTCCACTCGCGAGGGTGAACGAGGCGACGTCTCGGGTAAGCACCAGGTTGTTCACGTCCGCCACGCGGGCGGGATCCCCTGCCAGCGCCATCACCTGGGCAAAGCGGTCCTCGTACGACGCGGGCGCCGCCTCCGGAGGGAGGACGGGCGGAGACGCCTGTTGGGCGCCGGCGATCGAGGCCGTGCTCGACCAGAGCGCCAGCGTGAGCGGGAGAACCATTTGGCGAATACGCACAGCCGCCTCTTGAGAAGGGCTACGCCGTCGGTGAGATGAAGATGTAAGGGAGCCGGAGGATGAGGCTTCGGACGGCCTGGGTCAAGCCTCCAGAAATGCGACGGTGTCGCATTTCTGGAGAGGAATTGTCGGACTTACGAAGTCGGATGAAGTTATTGCGACACAACGCTCTGTGGCGTTGAGACTTGTCTGTCGCGGTTTCAACATCAAGGCGCCGAAAATACGACTCTGCCGCCGACGATTGTATTCCGGACCTTGACGCGATCGATTGTCTCGGGAGGGATGGCGGTCAGGTCCTGGTCCAGCAGCACGAGGTCGGCCCGGTAGCCGGGCGCCAGCTTTCCGCGGGTCCGCTCGGCGAAGACGCCGTACGCGTCGCCCGCCGTGTAAGCGCGGAGCGCTTCCTCCACGGTGATCTTCTCCTCCGGCACCCACCCCCCTGGATGTTTCCCATCCAGCGTTCGCCGCGTTACCGCGGCGTAGATGCCGAGGATCGGATCGATCGGCGCGACCGTCCAATCGGAGCCGAAGGCCAGGTGGGCGTGGCGGTTGAGGAGGCTCCGGAAGGCGTAGGTCGTCTTGATCCGTTCGGGCCCGATACGCTTCTCGGCCCATCGGCCGTCGTCGATGGCATGGTAGGGCTGCATCGAAGCGACGACGCCGAGGCGCGCGATCCGATCGATATCCTGCCGGCGAAGATGCTGGGCATGCTCGATTCGGAACCGACGATCCTTCGCCCCGTGGGCCTTGGCGACGCTGTCGTAGATGTCGAGGATGAGTCCGTTGGCGCGCTCGCCGATGGCGTGCACGGCCACCTGGAGCCCGGCCGAGTCGGCCGCGCCGACCCAGGCGCGAAGGGAATCCTCGGAGGTGACGAGGATCCCGCTCGTCTTGGGGTCGTCCTCGTACGGCTGGTAGAAGAACGCCGTCCGCGAACCGAGTGAGCCATCCACGTAGCCCTTGACGCCGCCGATCCGGACCCAGTCGTCGCCCCGACCTTCGGCCGCGATGGTATCGGTGACCTGCTTCCAGCTCTCGAGCGGGAAGTAGAGGGTCACCCGGATCGTCAGCTCGCCCTTCCGCTTGGCCCGGAGGTACGCCCCGAGGTCACCGAATGGCACGCTAACATGCGCGGTCGCGGTGACACCCTTGGATGCCGCGAACGCCATGGCGCGACGAAGGGCGGCGTCGCGCTGCTCGTCGGTCGGTGCGGGGACCGCCGCGTAGACCGGCGCCATCGCACCATCCTTCAGGATCCCGGTGGGATCGCCCGTATGCTGATCGCGGACGATGATGCCCCCGGGAATGTTCTTGGTACGGCGACTGATGCCGGCTTTCGCGAGCGCCAGGCTGTTGGCCAGGGCCATATGCCCGTCGAGTCGACTCACGAACACCGGATTGTCCGGGGTCACGGAATCGATCCACTGCCGCGTCGGCAGCGGCGTGCCGGGCCAGTTCTCATGATCCCAATCGCCACCCATGATCCACTCGCCCGGCTGCCGCTCGAGGGCGAAGGCCTTGAGGCGGGCGATGAACTCGGCCGGCGTCCGTGAAGAGCGCAGGTCCACGCTCGCGAGCTGGAAGCCACCGTCAATGAAGTGGGTGTGCCCATCCATCATTCCGGGCACCACCATCGCCTTGCCGTTCGCCAGCACTCTCGTTTTCGGCCCCACCATCGCCGCCAGTGTCGCGCTGTCGCCCACCGCGACGATCGTATCGCCTCTCGAGGCCACGGCACTTGCCCATGGGCGGGCCGAGTCGCCGGTCCAGACCCGGCCGTAGACCACGAGATCCGCCGGCGGAGCCCCGGGCGTTGCGGCGCGACCGACCATTGCCGCCAGGACGAAGGGAGTGAGGAGGCGGATGAACGGCGGCACGTCGGACATGAGGGCGCTCAGCGTAGGTTGGTGAGACGACGCACGGCTTCGAGCTTCTCGAGGGCGCTGGCGCCCGATGCGGCCGGCGCGACGGAGAAGAGGTCACGGATGTCGAGCAGGATCTCCAGCATCAACTGGTCGCGCATATAGGCGCTTTCGAGGTCGACCATCCGGCCCTTGTCGGCCAGCCCCTGGGCGCGGTCATACGACTCGCGGTAGATGGACTCGAGATTGGCGAGAATACGTTCGCGTGGGCGCATGGGGTTATCGGTTGTCGGTTATCCGCTATCGGCTGGACGGGATGTAACCTACATTCGAGAATCCTTCAGTCACACCTCTGATACCTGATAACCGATAGCCCACACCATGCCCCTCACCGGAAAATCCGTCCTCATCTTCGCCGGGCCGCTGTACGAAGATCTCGAGCTCTGGTACCCCAAGATCCGGCTCGAGGAGGAGGGCGCCCGCACCGTGGTCGCCGGCACCGGCGAGCGCACGTACCAGGGTAAGCGCGGGTACCCACTGACCGTGGACAGCAGCGTCGACCAGATCTCGTCCGAGGCCTTCGACGGGCTGGTCATCCCCGGCGGCTACGCGCCCGACATCATGCGGCGCTCCGCCAAGCTGCTCCAGATCACCCGCGACATCTTCCAGGCCGGAAAACCCGTCGCCTTCATCTGCCACGCCGGCTGGGTGCCGATCTCCGCCGGTATCGTCCGGGGACGCCGCGGTACGAGCGTCGGCGCGATCAAGGACGATCTGGTCAACGCCGGCCTCATCTGGGAGGACAGTCCCGTGGTGGTGGACGGCAATCTGATCTCCTCGCGTACCCCGGCCGATCTGCCGCAGTTCATGCGCGCACTGATCCAGGCCCTGGCGGCGCCCTGAATGTCGCTCCCCGAGATGCAGCGGCGGGTCGACACCTGGATCGCGCAGTTCGAGGAGGGGTACTTCGATCCGCTCACCAACATGGCCCGGCTGAGCGAGGAAGTCGGCGAGCTGGCGCGCGAGGTGAATCACCGCTTCGGCCGAAAGACGAAGAAGGCGGGAGAGGCCGATGGCGACCTGGCCATGGAGATGGCCGACATCTTGTTCGTGATCATCTGCATGGCCAATCGGGAGGGGATCGATCTTCAGGCTGCCTTCGACCGGATGATGGGAAAAGTGGAGACGCGGGACGCGGAGCGGTGGACGAAAAGGGTGAAGAGTAGTGAGTGAAGAGTAGAGGGGCCCTTCACCTCTCCTGTCGTCTACTCCCATTCCTCGGGCTCCCCCTCCAGCTCGGCCAGCAGCACTCGATAGCTCTCCAGCCGATCCGCCGCGATTTCGCCCGCCTGGACCGCGGCGGCAATGCGGCACCCCGGCTCCGTGAGGTGCCGGCAGTCGCCATAACGGCACTCGCCGATGTGGGGACGGAACTCCGGGAAGCACGAGGCCAGCTCCTTCGGATCGATCGCCCAGAGGCCGACGTCGCTGAAGCCCGGCGTGTCGACCAGGAATCCTCCCGCGGCCAGCGGAATCATCACCGCCGACACGGTGGTGTTCTTGCCCCGGGCGACCCGGCGGCTCAGCTCGCCGGTCCTCAGGCTGAGCCCCGGCTGTACCGCGTTGAGGAGACTGGATTTCCCCGCGCCTGAGGGTCCGGTCACCACCGAGATTCGCCCCAGGAGCGCGGCCGCGAATTCCTCGACCCCCTCACCGGTGCGGACGCTCGTGGGATACACCAGGTACCCGGCGCGCCGGAGCCGGTCCACCAGCGCCTCGCCACGGTCGAGCTCCACCTTGTTCACCACCACGGCGGCAGCAATCTCGTTCGCTTCGGCGACGACGAGCAGGCGGTCGATGAGCTGGGGAATGGGCTCGGGATGGGTCGAAGCGGTGACGACGAAAACCTGGTCGATGTTGGCGGCGACGGGTCGGGCCCCGCGACCCTCGGGCATCCGGCGCTCGAGCAGCGTCGTGCGCGGCTCGACGCCTGTGATGCCATGAAGGAGGCCGGCGGGATCGGACTCGAGATGCACCCGGTCGCCGACGACTACCCGTGGGGACTCGCGCTTGACCTTCCCCCGCAGAACCGCCCGGATCTCTCCTTCGGGAGTCGCAATCCGGTAGACCGCTCCATCTCTTTCCAGGACCGTGCCGAGCAGACCGCTCACCACTCCGCGGGTGCCTGGACGATCGCCTCGTCGAGCGCGGCCTTGACGTCGTAGAGCGACAGACTGCGCAGCCTTTCAGCCGCCTCGTCCCGTGTGCGCCCCCAGGCCAGCATCTCGGTCTCGACGTGGCCCGTGGGCCGGTCGCCCGCCGGCGACCAGCGGACGAAGAGAAGCGCGGCGCCGTATCGGTTGCGCTCGTCGGGCTGGTCGTCGACGTAGATGGCGACCGAGTACGCGTGACCGTCGCTGCCGCCGAAGGCCGCCGCGCGATCATGCTTGTCCATGTACCCGCCCAGCGTCAGCTCGCTCACCGCACCGGCCTCGACTCCCTGATGACGTTACCGAGTAGAAAGGCGATGTTGGCGGGTCGTTCCGCCAGTCGCCGCATCAGGTAAGGATACCATTGCGTCCCGAAGGGGATATAGACCCGGACACCGTGGCCGGCCTGGTGAAGCCGGTCCTGCAAGTCGCGACGGACCCCGTAGAGCATCTGAAACTCGAAGCGATCGGCCCCGATGCCTTCCCGTTGCACGAGCCGCCGGGCATGAGCGATGATCGCCTCGTCGTGGGTGGCAAGGCCGGGGTAATTGCCCGCTCGCAGGAGACGTTCCATCAGCCGCACGTAGTTCTGGTCCACGTCCGCCTTATCCGCGAATGCCACGTCGGCCGGCTCGAGATAGGCGCCCTTGCACAAGCGCACCCGGGCCCGCATGGCCACCAGATTCTCGATGTCCTGCTCGGAACGGCGGAGCATCGACTGGATCACGACGCCGCAATGCGCGGCGTACGAACCAAAGAGATGACGCGAGAAGAAATCGAGGGTCCGCTGGGTATAGTCCGAGCCTTCCATGTCGAGCCGTACGAAACCACCAAGCGCCTTGGCCCGGTCGAGAATGGCCGTCATGTTGGCGAGACAGAGGTCCTCGCGAATGTCGAATCCCATCTGGGTGAGTTTGACCGAGACGTTCACTTCGACACCGCTGGCGGCCATCCGCTCGAGCATCCGGAGATAGAGGTCGCGGGCCGCGGCCGCCTCCGACTCGACGGTGACGCTTTCACCGAGAAGATCGAGTGACGACGTAATGCCCCGCCGGCTGAGCGCCTTGGCCGCTTCAACGCCGTCGTCGACCGTCTCCCCCGCCACGAATCGTGAGGCGAACCGGCGGGCGAACCCGTTCCGGCGGACGAAATTGAAGATGCCCCGTCGCTCGGAGAGCCAGAGCAGTCCCTGTCGCATGAGCACGATCGATATCCTGTCGAGGGGCGTGGCGGGCGGCCGGTCGTCCGGAAACGCACACGAAGGTAGCCGAAGGCCGGAGCCGAGTGTAGAGGTTGGGAGCGGCGGGAGAACGCGATGAAAGTTTATGCACGCCAATCACTAGCATTGCACGCCGACCTCGCGGCCTCCCGTCGTGTGATTGCCGTCACCCGCGGCGCGCCGTGGTAGAGCTATTGTCGGCTCGACCTATGACAACCTCCATCGATCCTCTCCAGTCGGCGCAGGCGGCAGGATTGCGATACGTGCGCGACACGATGCCCGGCATTCGCCGGCGGAAGGCCGGACGAGGCTTCCGCTACATCGGGCCGGACGGCCGTCCCATCCGGGACACCGAGGTCCTGAGGAGGATCCGCTCGCTGGCGATCCCGCCGGCCTACCTCGACGTGTGGATCTGCCCGATCGCAAACGGTCACATCCAGGCGACGGGACGCGACAGCCGCGGCCGCAAACAGTACCGGTACCATCCCAAGTGGCGGGAGACGCGCGACGAGACGAAGTTCGGCCGCATGCTCGCGTTCAGCGGGGCGCTCTCCAAGATTCGCCGGCGTGTCGAGCACGATCTCGGGCTTCCGGGACTGCCGCGCGAGAAGGTGCTGGCGGCCGTCGTCCGTCTGCTGGAATCCACCGGCATCCGGGTGGGAAACAACGAGTACGCCCGCGCCAATCAGTCGTTCGGGCTCACCACCCTCCAGGGGGATCACGTGGAAGTGGCGGGCTCGACCATGCGTTTCGAATTCCAGGGCAAGAGCGGGAAGACCCACACCGTTTCGCTCAGCGACAAGCGACTCGCGCGGATCGTCCGCCGATGCCAGGCCCTTCCGGGGGAAGATCTCTTTCAGTACGTGGACGGGGACGGCGTGCAGCAGAACATCGGATCCGGGGATGTGAACGAGTATCTGCGGGAGATCACGGGAGAGGATTTCACCGCCAAGGACTTCCGGACATGGGCCGGAACGATTCTGGCACTCGACGCGCTGCGGGACATCGGCCCATCCGCCAGCGACCGGGAAGCAAAAACGGCAATCGTGCAAGCGATCGACCGGGTCGCCGTCCAGCTCAACAACACCCGCGCAGTGTGCCGGAAGTACTATGTTCATCCGATGATCTTCGACTACTACCTGGCAGGCACCATCACCAACGGAAACGGGGCGCGGGGGCGCAACGGAAAGCACGACCTCGCGACCGGACTCAGCGCCGAGGAGCGAGCGGTCGTCCGGCTGCTCCGAAGCCAGGCCAGGCGAAGGGCGCCCGCCCGCTGAGTCGCCGCGCGCGGCTGGCGCTCACCGCGATCCTTTCCCTCTACGGGCTCGTCCTCCTCCTCCATCCGGAGCACTACGGCTTTCTCGACAGTCTCGACCTCGCGATCCACGAGACCGGCCACCTGATCTTCGGGCCGTTCGGGGAGCCCATCGGGTTCTTCGGCGGGACACTGATGCAACTCCTCGTGCCATCGATTTTCGGTGGCTATTTCCTGCACCGCAGCGACCGCCACGCCGCGTCGGTCGCGCTCTGGTGGGTGGCGCAGAATTTCTGGAACATCTCGGTCTACATCCGCGACGCACGCGCACAGGAGCTTCCGCTGGTGGGCGGGGGCGAGCACGACTGGACCTATCTTCTCGACCGGCTCGACCTGTTGCCAAAGGACCTGGCGATTGGCCGCGCCGTCCACCTCTTCGGCATCGTGTTGTTCGTATTGTCGATCGTCGGTGGGGTGGTGACGGCCGGAGAGGAGCCGCCGGAGAGCTAGATCAGGCGCATCCGCTCCAAGAGCCGCGGAAACCGGGCGTCACTACGAAGAGTATCGAGCAGGGGCTCGACCTTGAGATAACACAGCCATCCACGCCGCTCCTCGAAAGCCCGATCCAGCCAGCCGAACGCCGCGTCGTTGTCGCCGAGGACAGCATGGATCATGGCAAAGGCGATGGGGGAGACGTACTGCTTGGTCGCTTGGTCGGCGAGCTCCGCGAGGATGGCGCGTGCTTCCGCATCACGCCCGCGCGCCGCGGCGACCGCGCCAAGGCCCGCCGTCGAAAGGACGGGGCTTTCCGAGAGGGCGATGGATTCCCTGAAGGCGGCGGCCGCCTCGTCGTGCTGGCCGAGCTGGAGATAGGCCAGCCCGAGAAGGCGGTGGTTCTCTTCCGCGGTGGGATTCATGGCGAGCGCGCGGCGGAGCTGCTCGAGGGACTCCTCGGGCTGGCGGGCATAGTAGTGCAGCCATCCCATGCTGCGCCGGATCGAAACGGAAGCCGGATCGAGCTCGATGGCCAGGCGACCCTCGGCGAGGGCGCCCTCCCGCTGCCCCATCGCGATCAGGAACCACGAGTGCCATTGCCGGGCGACGGAGTACCGGGGGTTGAGCTCGAGCGCGCGCTCGAGCTCGCGGGCGGCGCCGACCCAGTCCCAGTCGTAGATGAAGGTCACCCAGCCGAGCGAAGTGTGTGCCTCGGCGAGGCTCTCGTCGAGCTCGAGCGCGCGGCGCGCCTCGGCCTTGGCGCGCTCCAGCCCTTCGTGCACCGGCGCGCCGCGATAGTCCAGCTGGAGCGCGTACGAGTCCGCGAGGCCGGTGTAGGCGAGCGCGTAGCCGGCATCTTCGGCGATGGCCTGCTCGAAATACCGGATCCCTTCGGCGATCGCCTGCGGAGTGCGCCGATTCCACCAGAAACGGCCCTTGAGGTACAGGTTGTAGGCCTTGAGGTTTGCGGTGTACCGGACGGGCACCGGATCCCCGAGATCGCCCAGGAACGTGGAGCGCAGCGTCCCCACGATGGTCCTCGCGATCTCGTCCTGAATAGCGAAGACGTCTGCCAGCTCGCGATCGTAACGCTCCGACCACAGCGTCCGGCCGTCGGCGACGCTGGTGAGGTGTACCGCGATCCTCAGCCGGTTGCCGGCTCTCCGCACCGAGCCTTCCAGCACCGCCGACACGTTGAGCTTGGTGCCGAGGACGCGGACGTCTTCCTTCACTCCCTTGAGCGCAAACGTGGAGGTGCGAGAGGCGACGTGCAGCCCCTCTACCTTGGCGAGCGCGGTGATCAGTTCGTCAGTCATCCCATCGCTGAAATACTCGTTCTCCGGATCGGCGCTCGCGTTGACGAAGGGCAGCACGGCGATGGCCCGTGACTGTGCCGCGGAGCCGACCGGGAACACTTCCGCGGCGGGGTCGACCAGCGCGGCTGAAAATTCGGCCATCCCGGGAAATCGATCGCCCGGCGTCTTGGCCAGTGCGCGTGCGAGGGCGCGCTCGACCGCCGGCGACACATTGGGCCGGCGTGCCCGAATGGACGGTGGCGGCTCGATGACGTGCCGCGCCATCGTGGCCCGTGCGCCCGTGCCGGCGAACGGCGCTTCGCCGGCAAGCATCTCGTAGAGCACGCAGGCCAGGCTGTACTGGTCGGTGCGCCCGTCGAGCCCGGGCTCTGCGCTAGCCTGCTCGGGGCTCATGTAGGCCGGCGTTCCCACCGCGAATCCACGATCGGTCACGTAGACACTGTCCCCGCCGGCCGCGGAGAGCGCCGTGGCGACCCCGAAGTCGGCAATGACCGGCTCGCCCTCGTGCAGCAGGATGTTCTCGGGCTTGATGTCGCGGTGGATGACGCTGAGGCGGTGAGCGTACGCAAGCGCAGCCGCAACCGCGCGGGTGATCCGAAGGGCCACGTCCACCGGGAGCGCGCCGTCGCGCGTGAGCCGGTCGCGGAGATTCTCGCACCCTGCGTATGGCATGACGAAGTAAAGCAGGCCGTCCCACTCGCCCGAGTCGTGCAGCGGCAGGATCTGAGGGTGGGCCAATCGCGCCGCGATCCGGATCTCCCGGAGAAAGCGCTGCGGTTCGTAGGCGCCGGGCCCGGGCCGAAGCACCTTGATCGCCACTTTCCGGTTGTGCTTGAGGTCCTCGGCGAGGTAGACTGTCGCCGCGCCGCCGCGTCCGATCTCCTCCTCGATGCGGTAGCGGTCCGCGATCGCGGTTCGCAGGCGGTCAGCGATATCCAGCACGCAGCAGACTCCGGCGTCGTATCACGGGTGCAAGTTCCTTAAGGGAACCCCCATACGCGGGGAATGACAAGGCGGTTCCGGAGCCGCCTGCGCGCGGCTTCGGCTATCAGCCGTCGGGCGGGACATCATGATGGGACGACGAGACGTGCGGAAAAGGACGGCCGGCAATCACGTCGGGTAGAAGCGGGCGCCCCGACTGGCCATGTCCACCAGCGACGGCGCCGGCGCGAAGCGTTCGCCGTACTGGTCCTGGAGTGCTGTCAGCACATCGACAACCCGGCCGGCGCCGATGTCGTCGATCATCTGGAGCGGCCCGCCACGAAAGGCGGGAAATCCGATGCCGTAGACGGCGCCAAGATCCCCGTCGCGTGCGCTCCTGACCACTTCCTCCGAGCAGGCCATCGCCGCCTCGTTCAGCATCGCGTAGACCAACCGGCGTTCCACCCATGTTGGATCCGCCGATTCTACCGGTCGCACGCCGAGAATTCGGGTCACGGATGGTTCGACCCCCTTCTTGTGTCCGTGGTCATACCGGTAGAACCCGCTGCCCGTCTTCCGGCCCAGGCGAGCAGCCCCGACCATGAGGCTCACCGTCTCGGGCGGTCGCAGCCGTTCGCCGAACGCCTCGTGCATGACTTTGGATGCCTTCTGCGCGACGTCGAGTCCCACCTCATCCAGGAGCGCCACCGGCCCTACCGGAAAACCCCACTTCGTCATCGTCCCGTCGATCACCTCGACGGGTGTCCCCTCGGAGAGAAGGATTCCCGCCTCGTTGAGATAGGGGGAAAGAATCCGGTTGACCCAGAAGCCCGGGTGATCGCCGACTACGATGACCGTCTTCCCCATCCGCCGGCCGAATCGCACCGCGGTGACGAGCACCTCCGGCGCGGTCTTCTGGGTCGGGATGACCTCGAGCAGCGGCATCTTCTCCACCGGCGAGAAGAAGTGCATGCCGAGTACCCGTTCGGGGTTGCGCGCTTCCGCGGCAATCTCGTGGATGGGGAGAGTGGAAGTGTTGCTCGCGAAGATCGTGTCGGGCCCTGCGACCGCCTCGATGTCCGCCAGGACCGCCCGTTTGAGGGCCAGATCCTCGTACACGGCTTCGATGACGAGATCCGCGCGGCCGAAGCCGCTGTAGTCCGCCGAGCCGGAGAGCAGCCCGCTCAGACGCTCGAACTGAACCCGGGTGAGCCGGCGGCGGTCGAGCCGGTCCGACAGGATGGTCGCCGCCGCCCGAAGCCCCTTCCCTACCCGACTCAACTCGGCGTCCTTGAGGCGGGTGTCCACCTCCACGTTGAGCACCGCCGTGCCGGCGATGCCAGCGCCCATGAACCCCGCCCCCA
Organism: uncultured Gemmatimonadales bacterium; assembly: GCA_963722825.1. Taxonomy (GTDB): domain Bacteria; phylum Gemmatimonadota; class Gemmatimonadetes; order Gemmatimonadales; family GWC2-71-9; genus CAVVWJ01. The sequence goes on along the minus strand of CAVROI010000003.1, from coordinate 744,163 downwards.
CAATGCCGAGCCGCCGCACCTGACGGGGAATCGCGCTGCCGGGTGGAATGCCGTCGTCCTTCTTGAGCGCCGTCGTCGCGAAGAAGATCTGCACCAACTTCCGGGAGACATCTCCCACGGCGAGCTCGCCGAAGGTCCGGTGCTCGTCCGAGAGCCCTGCCGTGATCCCGTGCTCCAGGCCGACCCGAACCACCTCGAGCGCAGCCAGCGGGGCGGGGTAATGGCCACCGGTCCGCTTGAGCACCTGCGCACCGGCGGTCCGAAACACGAGCTTCCGTCCAAGGGCGGTGCGGTCGAGCAGCAGACTCTGCAAGCCCGCCCTGACCGCCCGCTTCGGCAACCCGTCTCGGGCGAGCCGGTCTGCGGCGGCCAGCGCGGTTCGGGCGAGAATGCTCCGCGGCACCACCTCGTCGACCAATCCCAGCCGGAGCGCCTTGGCCGCGCGCTCGCTCCTGCCGGTGAGGATCATATCGAGCGCGGCACGCGCCCCGATCAGACCGGGGAGACGCTCGCATCCGCCCGCGCCCGGAATGAGCCCGAGCTGCACTTCGGGAAGGCCAAGCTGAGTCTTCGGATGATCGGTGGCGATGCGATAGTGGCAGGCGAGGGCCAGCTCGAGCCCGCCGCCGAGACAGGCACCGTGGATCGCCGCCACGACGGGTTTGGCGAGCGTTTCGACACGGCTGACCAGCTCCTGACCCTCGAAGCTCAGCCGTTCCGCCGCCGCGCGGGTGGTGAGCGCCGAGAATTCCTCGATATCGGCGCCGGCGATGAAGGTGTCGGGCTTGCCCGAGATGAGAACCGCCGCTCGAATGGCCGCATCGTCGCGCAGCCGGATGAGCAGCGCCTCGAACTCGATCTTGATCGCGGCGGTGAGCTTGTTGACCGGCCCGCCTGGCAGATCGAACGTGACGACGGCGATACCGTTCTCGACCACCGTGGTGAGGGCGGACACTAGACGCGCTCCAGTACCATCGCGAACCCCATGCCGCCCTGGGCGCAGATCGAGATCAGGCCGAATTGCGCGTCACGCCGCCGCATCTCGTTGGCCAGCGTCGTCACCAGCCGTGCCCCGGTAGCCCCGAAAGGGTGCCCGATCGCGATGGAGCCTCCCATGACGTTGGTCCGCTCCCAGTCCACCTCGCCCACCGGGCCCGCCAAGCCCAGACGCTCCGCCCATTCGCGCGAGGCCCACGCCTGCATGTTCGAGAGCACCTGCGCGGCGAACGCCTCGTGGATCTCCACCAGGCCAAGCTGTTCCCAGCCGATGCCGGCGCGCTCGAGGGCCTTGGGCACCGCGTACGCCGGGCCCATGAGCAGCTGCCAGGCCGGATCCACGGCGGCGACGGCGTAGCTGCGCAGGTAGGCGAGGGGGGTGTAGCCGAGGGCCTTCGCCTTCTCCTCCGACATCAGCAGCACCGCCGCGGCGCCATCGGTGAGCGGCGAGGAGTTGCCCGCCGTCACGGAGCCGTAGCGCCGGTCGAACACCGGTTTGAGCTTGGCGAGGGCGTCGAGCGAGGCGTCGTTGCGGATGCCGTTGTCGGCTCCGACGATCTCGGTCATCTCCTTGCCGCCGAACCAGGGGCTGATCTCCGCGGTCAGGCGTCCATCGGCGGTAGCGGCGGCCGCCCGCTGGTGACTCTGAAGCGCCAACCGGTCCTGGGCCTCGCGGCTGACGTCGTTCTCCTTGGCCATCTTTTCCGCCGACTGTCCCATGCTCTCGCCTGTCGACGGCTCGGCGATGGCCGGCGCGACCGGCCGGAGGTCACGCGGCCGCGTCCTGGCCAGGATACCCAGCCGGGCGCCGAGAGTTCGCGCCTTCCCCGCCTCCATCAGGATATGACTGAGGCGCTGGGAATGGAGAATGGGAACATTGGAAAGCGACTCGACGCCGCCGGCGATGATCGTGTCCGCGTGCCCCAGGGCGATCTGGTCGGCGGCATTGGAGATGGTCTGGCCCGAGGAGGCGCAGGCGCGATTCAGCGTGTAGGCGGGGACGCTGGGGAGGAACTGCGGCAGGAGACTCACCTCGCGCGCGACGTTGGGCGTCAGCACCGAGGGCACGACTTGTCCGAAGATGATCTCGTCGACCTCGCGGCCGTCGAGCTCGGTGCGGTAGAGCAACTCCCGGGTGGCGTGGCGGGCCAGCGCTACCGCGGGAACCTCGCGGAACACGGTGCCGCTCTTGGCGAACGGAGTACGCAGGCCGGCGACGATCGCGACCCGCCGCGCCGGCCGAGAGTCGTGCATGTTGCCCCGGGATGAGGATGAGTCGATCTTACCCGTTCCTGGCGAGGACGCTGGCTACCGCCCGCCACCGCTCCGCGTCCACCGGCTCGAGCACTTCGCGGCCGTGCAGCACCCGGAACGGGCTCACCAGTCGGGCGAGCTCGCCCGACTGCAGGAGATGATCCTCCGACGCGGGCCCCCAGCCAAGGTCGCGCTGGGCGGCGAGGAACGTTTCGATCATGAGGAGGCCGCCTGCGGCGACGAGTTCGCGGATCTGAGGCAACCTCGCCCGGTCAAGATAATTGAACATCATAACCGCATCAAAAGAGCCCAAGTCGGGCCACGACTCCTCGAGATCGACGATGCGCCAATCAATCGTGAGACCATATCTCTCCGCGAGCGTTCTCGCTCTCGCGAGGCGACTCTCGTCCCGGTCCACCCCCAGCACCGTCGCGCCGCCGGCCGCCGCCGCGAGGGCATGTCGTCCTTCCCCGCACGCGAGGTCGAGGACCCGGGTGCCGGGTCCCAATCGATGAGCGTGCCAGACGAACCAGGTGCTCGGCTGAGGGAGTTGCGGGACGGGCGGCATGGTCACGGAGGCAGTTCCTCGGAGAGGGCGACACTGGCGGAGATCGCGGTGGAAGCCGCGGACGTCCTCGTCATCGGGGGTGGTATCACGGGCGCGGGCGTCGCGCGTGACGCAGCCATGCGGGGTCTGCGCACGGTGCTGGTGGAGCAGGGCGATCTCGCCTCCGGTACGAGCTCCCGGTCGAGCCGGTTGATCCACGGCGGGCTGCGGTATCTCGAGACCGGCAACGTGGGCCTGGTGCTCGAGGCGAATCGCGAACGCCGCATCCTGCTCCACATCGCGCCACACCTCGTCTGGCCGCTCCAGTTTGTCTTTCCCCTGCACCGCGGCGATCGCATTGCGCTCTGGCGTCTGGCGGCCGGCATGTGGGTGTATGACGCACTGGCTCTGTTCCGGAATGTGCGACTCCACCGGATGCTGGGCAAGCGTGCACTGCTCGAGGCCGAGCCGATGCTGCGAGAGCGAGGCCTCCTGGGTGGAGCCCGTTTCTTCGATGCGCAGTGCGACGACGCCCGCCTGGTGCTCGCCACCGCACGCTCCGCGATCCATCACGGGGCACTGGTCGCCAACTATACCGCCGTCCGCGCGCTGGAGCGCACCGCCGGCCGGGTCGTCGGCGCGGAACTCGAGGACACGCTCACCGGCGAGCGCGCCGTGGTGCGAGCGGGCGTGGTGGTCAATGCCACCGGTCCCTGGGCCGACCGGGTGCGCTGGCTCGAGGACCCGGCCGCCACGCAGATGCTCCAGCCGACCAAGGGCGTCCACATCGTGGTCGACCGCTCCAGGATCGACCATCGCGAGGCGATCATCTTCACCAGTCCGATCGACGGTCGGATTCTCTTCATTCTCCCCTGGGGCGATCTCTCCTACATCGGCACCACCGACACCGACACGAAAGAAGCGCCCGACGCCGCCACGGTATCCGAAGAGGACGTCGTCTACCTGCTGCGATCGGCCAATGCCCGCTTTCCCAACGCCCGGCTCGGCACCGACGACGTGCGCGCCACGTGGGCGGGCGTGCGGCCACTCCTGGCCGAGAGTGGCACGGAATCGCGCCGGTCGAGGGAGCACATCATCGTGCAGGGACCCGGCGGCATGATCACGGTGGCCGGGGGCAAGCTCACGACGTACCGCTCGATGGCGCGCGAGACGGTGGACCGCGCGGTGCGGGAGCTCCGGTTCCGGGACGGCCGGCCACGGAAGGCGGAAGCACGGACCGAGGAGGAGCCACTTCCCGGGGGCGAGGCGGCCGACCTCGCGACCTTTCGCGAGCGGGGACTCGAGATCGGCATGAGTCCCGACACCGTCGAGCATCTCCTTCGTCATTACGGAACCGAATCGGCGGGCATCTGCAATCTCGGTGCGCGCGATCGCAACCTCCTGCGCCGCCTCGCCCCGCCGCATCCGGCGATCGAAGCGGAAGTCATTCACGCGGTCCGACGAGAGCTGGCGCAACGGGTGGAGGACGTGCTGGTGCGCCGGATCCATCTCTACTACGAGCAAGCGGGCCACGGCGTCGAGGCGGCGACGCGCGTGGCCCAGCTGATGGGCGCCGAGTGTGGCTGGGACGAGGAGCGGATCCGCTCGGAGGCGGCGCGTTACGTGGAATTCGTCGCGCGCTGACCGTCGTCAGGCCCGCCCACCCCGGTCATCTCACAACGATCCGGCCGGTCATGCTGCTCCCGTGTACGGCACACTCGTAGGTGTAGGTCCCGGCCTGGGTGAATTGCACGGAATAGCTCTGGCCGTTCCCCGTCAGCGTCGCGCTGCTCGCGAAGGTCGGCGTGCCAATCGACTCCACACTGTGAGACGTCGTGCCGGTGCCTTTCCAGGTCCAGGTGACCTCGCCATTGAGCGCGACGGTATCCACCGCGGGATTCCTGGTCGCGTTCCCCCCGCTCTGGAAGAAGATGTTCCCCACCGTCACCGCGACCGACGTCGGTGGCGGAGGAGGAGGGCCTACGGCGACGGCCGTCGCGCTGAAGGTGACCGGCGACCCGGTGGCACCCGCGACCGCGGCTGTTGCGGTCTGCATGCCGGCAGCCGGCCCCAGCGTCCAGCTCGTGGCGGCTATTCCATCGGCGCCGGTCTGTACCGAGACGGGATCGACTGCTCCATTGCCGGTGGCCCAGACGACCGTGGCTCCTGCCTCCGGACTTCCGTCGCGCGTGACGATCACCCGAAGTTCATTGCTCAGCGGCGCGCTGACCGGACCCGTCTGATCGTTTCCGCTCTCCGTCGGGGTCATGGCCAGGATCAGAGGGGCGGGTTGGGGCGGCGGCTCGGGAGGCGGCTGGTTTGCCGTCGCGGTGAAGGCGACGGGCGATCCCGTCGCCCCGGCAACCGTGGCTTGCGCCGTCTGCGCACCGACAGTCTGCCCGAGGGTCCAGGTCGTGACGCTGATGCCGTCGGAGCCGGTTACCGCGGAAGCGGGGCTCACCGACCCCTGGCCGGCCGACCAGGCGACCGTCACGCCTGCCTCGGCCACACCGTCCCTCGTGACGACCACCCGAAGATCCTGATCGAGCGCGGCGCCGGCGAGGCCACTCTGCTGGTCGCCGCTTTCCGTCGGGGCCTTGGCGAGGACGAGCGGCGGCGGCCCCACGTCCCCGCCGTCACCCCCACCACAAGCGCCCGCGCCCCATGCGACGATTGAAATCCCAAGAGTCAGAGCGCATCGAGTCGAATGCGTCGTCATCGGACAGCCCTCCGTCCTGCGCCAGCAAGCCTAGCCGAAGTCCTGAGTATTATCTTTCGTACTCCTAGATAGCAGTTTCTGCAAGTGGGCACCGAAGTGCTATTCCCAGGGCGGTGAGCGTCGTGGATCCCAATGTTTTCGAGACGGCCAACGCGGGCTTTGCGCAGGCCATGTACGAAGAGTTCCTGAAGGACCCGGCCACGGTCGGTCCCGACTGGCGTCGGCTATTCGAAAGCGGCGTCGTGGGTGAGCGGCCCGAAGCGACGGGCAATGGCGGGAAACAAGCGGACAGGTTGGCGCAGGCCTCGCCGGAACGGGCATCCTCGCAGGCTCGTGGCGCTCCGGCCGGTGCCGTCCCGATCAAAGGGCCCGCGGCCAAGCTCGTCGCCAACATGACCGAGAGCCTGACGATACCGACCGCCACGACGTTTCGCGTCGTGGCGGTCGGCGTGCTCGAGGAGCGCCGGCGACGGCTCAATCAGGGCCTGCAGGCCGGCGGCCGCACCGGCAAGATCTCATTCACCCACCTGATCGCGTACGCCCTGGTGCAGGCGACGAAACAGCATCCGGTGATGGGTCACACCCTCGCCACCCAGGAAGGCACGCACTTTCGGGTCGTCCCCGACGGTGTCGCCCTCGGCCTGGCGGTGGACGTCCAGCGGAAGGACGGCAGCCGCGGGCTGGTCGTGCCCGTCATCAAGCGCGCCGATACGATGGACTTCAACGCATTCCACGCCGCGTATGAAGCGCTGGTAGAGAAGGCACGGACCAATCGGCTGCTTCCGGACGACTTCGCCGGCGCCACCATGACGCTCACCAACCCCGGCGGGCTCGGCACGGTCGCGTCGGTGCCGAGATTGATGGCGGGTCAGGGAAGCATCATCGCGGTCGGCGCGATCGGTTATCCCGCGGAGTTTTCCGGCGTCGGCGAGGACCGACTCCGCGAGTTCGGCATCAGCAAGGTGATGACGATCACGAGTACCTACGACCACCGCGTGATTCAGGGCGCGGAGTCGGGTGCGTTTCTCGCCGCGGTCGACCACCTGCTGCAGGGCGATCAGGGCTTCTACGAGCTGCTCGAGGAGCATCTCCAGCTCTCGGCCGAGAGCTATCAGCTCGTCAAAGCCACGCCACCGGCAAAGCGGGAGGAGGCACCCGGCCCCGTCGCGCCCGAGATGCTCTACCACGTGGCGGCCGCAATGGCGCTGGTGAAGGCCTTCCGCATGCACGGACACCTGGCGGCCCACCTCGACCCGCTCGGCACGCCCCCCATCGGCGACCCGGCCCTGAACCCCGGCCCGCTCGGACTGACGCCGGAGGTCATGGCCGCCATCCCGTCGAAGGTGCTGCGCATTGCCGTGCCGGGCCGCACGCTCGCGGAGTCGCTGCCGTACCTGCAGAAGACGTACTGCGGCACCATGGCGTACGAGATCGAGCACATCTCGACGCACGAGGAACGTGTCTGGCTCCGGGAGAAGATCGAGTCGGGCGCCTACCGCCAACCCATGAGCACCACCGAACAGCTCCGACTGCTCAAGCGGCTCACCGAGGTCGAGGCGCTGGAGAAGTTCCTCCACAAGGCGTACCTCGGGCAGAAGCGATTCTCCATCGAAGGCGTCGACTTGCTTGTGCCCATGCTCGACCTCACCATCGAGCGGGCCGCGGAAGCCGGCGCCCGTGACGTGGTTGTGGGGATGGCGCATCGCGGCAGACTCAACGTGCTCGCACACACCGTCGGACGGCCGTACGAGACGATCTTCGCGGAATTCGAGGGCGGGCGGCATGTGGAGGCGGGGCAGCTCACACCGGAAGGCGGCACCGGCGATGTGAAGTACCACCATGGTGCCGAGGGCGCGTACGTCACCACCAAGGGAAAGGCGATCACGGTCACCCTCTGTCCCAACCCGAGCCATCTGGAATTCGTGGCGCCGGTCGTGGATGGACGGGCCCGGGCGCGGCAGACCCAGCGCCGGGGCCGCGACGCGCACCACGATCCCAGCGCCTCGCTGCCGGTCACCATCCACGGCGACGCCGCGTTTGCCGGCCAGGGTGTCGTGGCGGAGACGCTCAATCTGGGCGCGCTCAAGGGATACCGCACCGGCGGGACGCTGCACATCATCACCAACAACCAGGTCGGGTTCACCACCGACATGGGCGACGCGCGGTCCACGCGGTATGCCTCCGACCTGGCCAAGGGATTCGACATCCCGATCATCCACGTCAACGGGGACGATGCAGAGGCCTGCCTTTCGGCGGTGCGCCTTTCCATGGCGTATCGCGACAAGTTCCATCAGGACATTCTGATCGATCTTGTCGGGTACCGGCGCCACGGCCACAACGAGAGCGATGAGCCGGCCTACACCCAACCGGTGATGTACGAGCGGATCAAGAACCTGCCGACAGTGCGTGAGCTGTATGCCCGCACTCTCGTCCAGGCCGGCGTGCTGACATCGGAAGAGGCGGTCAAGCAGGCGGCGGAGGCATACCAGCGTCTGATAGACATCCAGCAGGGCTTCAAGGCGAGCATGAGCAAATTCGTCACCGCGGAGCACGCTCACAAGCTCACCGGAGCGGGGCGGGAAGTGGAAACGGCGCTCGCGCCGGAGTTCCTGGTGGCGCTCAACGAGCAGCTGCTCAGTTGGCCCGATGGATTCACGGTCCACCCGAAGCTACGCAGGCAGCTGGAGCGGCGGCGCGCGGCGCTCGGCCCCGATGGAGGAATCGAGTGGGCCCATGCCGAAGCGCTGGCGCTCGCCTCGCTTCTCACCGAGGGCGTGCCGATCCGGCTGACCGGACAGGACACGGAGCGTGGGACCTTCAGTCAACGGCACCTCACGCTCCACGATGCCGCCACCGGGGAGGCAATCACCCCGATTCAACGGCTTCCCGGCGCCCTCGCGCCAATGGAGCTGCACAACAGTCCGCTCTCGGAGCTGGCGACGCTCGGGTTCGAGTACGGGTACAGCGCCGCCGCGCCCGAGGCGCTCGTGATCTGGGAGGCACAGTTCGGGGACTTCATCAACGGCGCCCAGGTGATCGTAGATCAGTTCCTGGCCTCGGGCCTCTCGAAGTGGGGGCTCACCACCCGACTCACACTTCTCCTTCCGCACGGCTACGAGGGCCAGGGGCCGGAGCATTCGAGTGCCCGGCTCGAGCGGTTCCTCCAGCTCGCCGCGGAGGGCAACATCCGGGTGGCCAATCCGACGACGGCCGGGCAGTATTTTCACCTGCTGAGGCGTCAGGCAAGACGCACCCGCCAGCGACCGCTGGTGGTCATGACACCCAAGAGCCTGCTGCGGCTTCCGCAGGCCGCGTCCTCGCTCGAGGAGCTCGCAGGCGGGAGATGGCTGCCCGTCATCGACGACGGCTGGGCGGCGGAGCGCGCGCCGGACATTTCGCGGGTGGTGTTGTGCAGCGGAAAGATCTATTACGAGCTGCTCGCCGAAGCCGAGAAGGCGGGCGAGCGCCGGCCCGCCGTCATCCGGCTGGAGCAGCTCTATTCATTCCCCTGGCCCGAAGCTCGCGCGGTGCTGTCCCGCTACCAGAACCTGAAGGAGCTGGTGTGGGTCCAGGAGGAGCCACGGAACATGGGCGCGTGGTCCTACGTCGAGGACAAGCTCGCCGAGCTGGCACCGGCCACTACCGGCGTGGCCTACGTGGGTCGTCCGGAGCGGGCCAGTCCGGCGGAGGGCTATCCCGCGGCCCACGGCGCGGAGCAAGGCCGGATCATCCGTACGGCGGTCGGTACCGGCGAGAGTTGAGCAGAAGCTGGTAAAACCAAAAGGGGCGGCCCGAATGGCCGCCCCCTTTCTTCGTCCCACCTGGCGCGATCTGCGCTCAGGCCTCCGGCGCGAGCATGGGCCGCTCGGAAGCTTGCCGGGCAAGCTCCTTCAACGGATCCGAAAGATGCTCACCATAATGCAGGAGAAAGACTCCGCGGGCGCGCTTCTGCATCAGAAAGGCGACGAGCGGGGTGTCGGCCTTCGCCGCGTTGCACTCCCTGCAGGCCAGGACCAGATTGTCCGGACGGTCATACGCCGTTTGTCCACGGCGGGGCCGGACGTGATCGAGCGTGATGGTCTCGGGCGAGGTTTCACTGCCGCAATACGCGCAGACCGACCCATGTAGGGTCAGAAGCCAATCGCGGTGTGACTGCATGGAGCGGCCTGGGGAACGGCGAAAACTGGGGACGGAAACTGCGGATCGGTTGCGAGATCTGCGTGCCACAAGAATCCAGAATGAGGGTTAACTGGCGGTCTGCCAAGCAGACCAGGGAAACACAACTAAGAAGTCTAGCAAGATTGACGCCAAAATGACAGCTTTTCACCATCTCACCCTGCTGGCGGCCTGGGCCGGCCTGGCCGGATGCTCCAGACCGGCGGACCCTGAGCCCAGCGCCCGCCAGGCCATCGAAGCGGCTGTCACCCGCTACGTGGCCGCGTCGAACCGCGGGGATGCCGATGCCCTCATGGACCTCTACACGGAGGACGCCGTCCTCCTTCCGCCGGACCATGAGCCGATCGAGGGCCGGAAAGCGATCGGCGAGTTCTGGCGAGGTGGCACCGACCAGGGGCTGGAGGTGAACACGCTACGGGTGAACACCGACGGAAAGCTCGGCTATCTTATTGGGCGCTATAGACTTCCGGCAACTCAAGATGAGCCGGCCGACTCCGGAAAATACGTCATGTGCCTCGAGCGCCAGACCGACGGCTCCTGGAAGCTCACGGCGGATATCTGGAACAGCAGCGGCGAGGAGGCCGAGGACACGATTCCGGAGGTCACGGAGCCGCGGAGCGTTTCTCGATCGGCGGTGCCACGATTCGGTGGCCCGATTCGAGGAGCAGCCCCCAGCGTGGCTGGTAGGGGTGGACCTCGTTGGTCGGAGCCCCCTGCCTGAAGACCGGCCGACCCTCGTTCGCCCACTGAAAGATTCCCCCATCGAGGTTCTGGACGTTCGTGTACCCGTGTTCCTTCAGCCAGTGCGCTACCCGGGCGCCGCGGTATCCTACCGAGGCGTATACGACGATGGGCACCGTGGGCTGGAGACCCTTGAGGGGACGGAGCAACGGCCGATAGGGATCGATCCGGGCCGCATCTCGCAGGTGGCTGACCGAGTACTCCGTTTCGGTCCGCGCGTCGAGGACAACAGGTTGCGGCCGCGTACTGTCGGAGCGCCAGCTTGCCAGCGTCGCCCCATCGATCCACCGCAGATCGGGAAATTTGCGGGCAGTCATGCGGTGAACGGTGTAGAACGCGAGGGGACGACCCGCGAAGACGACGCCGGCTGCAGCCATCAACGACAACGCTCCGATGGCTATCAGCGCTATGCGGAGACCCTTCGATCCCGGCGCGGATGCGCGGTTCCGCGTCCAGCGGCCCTGTGAGTCTTCTTCCTCCGGCGGATCGAACGTCATGGCAACCTCCCCGGGTGGTCTTCACACACGTTCGGTACCTCGTCGGCGTCCGTCAAGCGACGACTCCGCCGTCAGCCGGTTCTTCTCGCAAAGACCTCCAACCCCGTCTTGTATCCAAGATTATGCAACCGCTCGGCGTGCGGCTTCACGCCCGCACCGCCGATCGCCGCCAGCGTTCCCGGTGGAAGTTTGGCGGGGAGGAGAGCGAGGGCCGGGAGATTGGCGCGCACGGTCATGGGATCGCTGCCGCTGAGCGCCACGGCGCGCGGAGTGAGCTTCCATGCTGCCAGGGCGATCTGATCGACGGGGAGGTCCGCGCCGAGATAGTGGATCCGCCAGCCGCGCTCCTGCACCCCCGCCAGAGTGCAGAGGAACCCCCACTCGTGGCGCTCGCCCGGGAGGCAGCCGGAAAGGAGGAGGGGGCCATCGCCCCGCGGAAGCCGAAGCGCGCCCTTGAGGGCGTGAACCACGACCTCGCTGGCGAGGTGCTCCGCGGCGATCGGTAGCTCACCCCGCGCCCATTGGTCTCCAATGTCCCGGGCCAACGGCAACGCCACCTCGACCGCGAAGCCACGCAGTCCTCGAAGCGCAAGCTGCTCGGCCACCAGGGTCTCAAGCCGATCCCGGTCGAGCTCCCGGATCGCGCCGAGAAGCGCCGCCTGCGGAGAGTCGTCTTGCTTCCGGGAGTTGGCCCGCGCGAGAACCTCTTCCGGCGGACATACCGCCAGATCTCCGATCCGCTCTCCATCGCCAATCAGGTGGGCGAAGGCGCGGAGTAGCACCACCTGATCGCCGGTGTACACCCGGTAGCCGTTCGGCAGGCGCCGGGGCCGCACCACCTCGTACCGCCGCTCCCAGGCCCGCAAGCGCGCCGCGGCGAGTCCGGTGAGCTCGGCCACCTCATGGATCTCATAGGTGCGAGTGGAGGGGGTCACGGCGGCGCGGGCCAGGAGTCTCATACGGTCGGATTGAAGGTAGGGGCGTGGGGAAGCGAGCGACAGGAGGCTGGCGCGCGTGGCGCGCTCGTGTCAACATACGCCGGTCCGCGCGGAATACGCCGGTTCGCGCCGAAGACGCCGCTTCGCGCGGATGTCTTCTTCCTGCTCCCGGGAGCGCCCATGCGCCGTGTCGTCCCGCTCAACGCCGATCTCGCCCTCCTCGTGCTCCGCGTGGTCCTCGCCGCGGTGATGTTGGCCCACGGTCTCCCGAAAGTGGCAGGCTTCAGCGGGACGGCCGGCGGCTTCCAGACCATGGGTATACCGGCGCCGACACTCGCCGCGGGTTTTGCGGCAGTAGTCGAGACGGGAGGCGGGATCCTCATCCTGCTCGGTCTCGCGGTGGACATCGCCGGCGCGCTGTTCGCGGTGGACATGCTCGGCGCGATTGTGTTCGTCCACTTCAAGAATGGGTTCAGCGGGAAAGGGGGATACGAGTTCCCGCTCACCCTACTCGCCGTCGCCGTGGCGCTCGCCCTCGCCGGGCCGGGCGCGTATTCCGTAAGCGGGCGGAAGTAGACCACCGGCGTCTGCCCGCCGGCCATCCGCGCGGTTATCTTCCCGGCGCGAATTTCTCCCCGTTCCCCCCGGTTCGGGTCCGTCGCTCGAAAGGAGTACCGTCTGACGGCAGAGAGCACTCGCACCCGACACCTGCGTCCGGACGACACCATCACGACCCCCGTTCCCGAAGCTTCACCCGACGAGCTCGACTGGCGCAGCATCAACGCCATCCGCGCGCTGGCCATGGACGCGGTCGAGGCGGCACAGTCGGGGCATCCCGGTACGCCGATGGCGCTTGCGCCGGCCGCCTACGTCCTCTGGCACCGGTTCCTGCGCCACAATCCGCGCAATCCCGATTGGTCCGATCGCGATCGGTTCGTGCTCTCCTGCGGACACGCCTCGATGCTGTTGTACGCGCTGCTCTACCTCACCGGCTACGACCTCTCGCTCGACGACATCATGGCCTTCCGGCAATGGGGATCGAAGACGCCGGGCCACCCCGAGCGCGGTCATACGCCCGGCGTGGAGACCACGACCGGACCGCTGGGACAGGGGGTGGGCAATGCGGTCGGAATGGCCATCGCCGAGCGGTTGCTGGCCGACCGGTTCAACCGGCCGGGGCACGCGATCGTGGATCACCGCACCTGGGCGTTCGCGAGCGACGGCGATCTCATGGAGGGTGTCGGCAGCGAGGCCCTCTCCCTCGCCGGCCACCTCCGTCTCGCCAAGCTCACTCTGATCTACGACGACAACCACATCACCATCGATGGCGATACCGCACTCTCCTTTTCGGAGGACGTGCCGCGACGCGTCGAGGCGTATGGATGGCACGTGATCAGGGTGGGCGACGGCAACGATCTCGCCGGCATCTCGGCGGCACTCGATTCGGCGAGCCGGGAGACCGAGCGTCCGACGCTGGTGGTGCTCCGTACCCACATCGCCGATCCCGCGCCCACCAAGCGCGACACCGCCGAGGCCCATGGCGCGCCGCTCGGGGCCGAGGAGGTGCGCCGGACCAAGCAGATCATGTCATGGCCCGACGAGCCCAAGTTCTTCGTTCCCGCCGAGGCGCTCGGCCATTGGCGCCAGGCGGTGGACCGGGGCGCTGCGCTGGAGCTCGACTGGCGCGAGCGCCGGGGGCGCTACGCCACGACGCACCCCGAGCTCGCGGCCGAGCTCGACCGGTGGTTGAGTGGACGGCTCCCCGATGGATGGGACCGCGACCTTCCGGTGCTCGTGCCCGCGAGCGGGGCGCTGGCCACCCGGCAGGCATCGGGGCTGGCGCTCCAGGCCATCACGGCCACCGTGCCGAACCTCGTCGGGGGTTCCGCCGACTTGGGGGGCAGCACCGGCACGACACTCAAGCACGGCGGCACCTTCGGGCCCACGACCAGCGGCCGGACCTTTCACTGGGGCGTGCGCGAGCACGGAATGGCCGCCTGCCTCAATGGGATGGCGGCTCACGGAGGCGTGCGCTGCTTCGGCAGCACCTTTCTCGTCTTCTCCGACTACATGAAGCCGTCCATCCGGCTTGCCGCGATCATGAAGCTCCCGGTGATATTCATCGGCACGCACGATTCGATCGGTCTGGGAGAGGACGGGCCGACCCACCAGCCGGTCGAGCATCTCGCGATGCTTCGCTCGATCCCGAACCTGGTCGTGCTGCGTCCAGCCGATGCCACCGAGACGATCGAAGCGTGGCGGACCGCGCTGCAACGCACGGACGGGCCGACCGTGCTGGTTCTCACCCGCCAGAAGGTCCCGATCCTCGACCGCGAGGCGCTTCACTCCGCCGGCGGCGTCGGGCGCGGCGCCTACGTGCTGCTCGATCCGCCGGGCGGGAATCCCCAGGCGATCCTGATCGGCACCGGCAGCGAGGTTCACGTGGCCCTCGGCGCGGCGCGAGCGCTCACGGCCGACCGGGTTCGCGTGCGGGTAGTCTCCATGCCCTCATGGGAGCTCTTCGCGAAGCAGCCGCGGCAGTATCGCGATGGCGTCCTTCCGCCGTCGGTGCGCATCCGGGTCGGGATCGAGGCGGGATCGAGCTTCGGTTGGGAGCGCTGGACGACCGACGACGGCGCGATGGTGGCCATGACCGGCTTCGGCGCATCCGCCCCCGGAGACCGTCTCTTCGAGGAATACAACTTTACCGCCGACCGCGCCGCTGCCGTGGTGCGCCGGCTGCTGACAGAGAGAGCCATATGAGCACTAACCCGCTGGTCCGGCTCGGCGAGCTGGGCCAAAGTCCGTGGTACGATTACATCACGCGAGACCTGCTCACGTCGGGCGAGCTGGCCCGGCTGATCCGCGAAGATGGGCTCCGCGGGATGACCTCCAACCCCACGATCTTCGAAAAGGCCATAGCCGGAAGTCGGCTTTACGACGACGAGATCCGTTCCCTCACCGACCGCGGCAAGAGCGCGGGAGAGATCTTCGATGCGCTCGCCGTGGCCGACGTGCAGGCGGCATGCGATCTCTTCGCACCGGTGCACCAGTCCAATGGGGGGGCCGACGGCCTCGTGTCGATCGAGGTATCGCCGGCGCTGGCGCTCGATACAGCGGGGACGATTCACGAAGCCGAGCGGCTCTGGCGCGCGGTCGATCGCCCCAACGCGATGATCAAGATCCCGGGCACGCGCGCCGGCTTGCCGGCCATCACCCACTGCATCGCGGCCGGCATCAGCGTCAACGTCACCCTGCTCTTCTCGATCGAGCGCTACGCCGAGGTCATCGACGCCTTCCTCGAAGGGATGGACCGCAGGCTCAGGCAAAAGCTGCCGCTCCGCCAGGTAGCCTCGGTGGCCAGCTTCTTCGTGAGCCGGGTCGACGGGAAAGTCGATCCGCTGCTCGATGCGCAAGGAGATCCCCACGGGCTCCGCGGCAAGATCGCCATCGCCAATGCGTGCGCCGCCTACCGACTCTTCGAGTGGTCGCTCGGCACGCCGCGGTGGGACAGGCTCGCCAAGGCGGACGCGAGGCCACAGCGGCCGCTCTGGGCTTCCACGAGCACCAAGGATCCGCGCTACCCCGACGTGCACTACGTCGAAGCGCTCGTCGCCCCCCGGACGGTGAACACCCTGCCACCCGAGACGTTCGCCGCGTATCGCGACCATGGACGCCCCGCGGTGCGGATCAGGGAGGGAATGGCCGAGGCGACGGGGCTGCTCAAGGCGGCGACGGAGAGCGGCATCGACCTTCCAGCGATCACCCGTGAGCTCGAAACCGAGGGGGTGGCCAAGTTCGCCGCCTCCTATACGTCTCTCCTGGCCGGCATCGAGGCCAAGGTTGGCGCGCTGGCAAGCCGCTGATGCTGCGCTTCCTGCGGAACCTCTCGCTCACCTACTGGATCTTCATCGGGATGGGCGCCGGCATCCTCTGCGGATGGCTGGCGCCGGCCGCCGCGGTGGAGCTGAAGCCACTCTCGACCGTCTTCCTCCGGATGATCAAATCCGTCATCGTCCCGATCATCTTCGGGACGCTCGTGATCGGCATCGCCGGCCACGGCGACGACCTCAAGCGCATCGGTCGGCTCGCGGTCAAGTCGATCGGTTATTTCTGGGCCATGACCTCGGTGGCGCTGGTAATCGGCTTGGCCGCCGTCAATATCACCCGGCCCGGCGTGGGCGTGATTCTGCCCGCGCCGGACCCCAACGCCGCCATCCCCAAGGCGGCGCCGACGACCTTCGGGGGATTCCTCGAGCACATCGTCCCCCGGAGCTTCTTCGAGGCGGCGGTGGAGAACGAGGTGCTTCAAGTGGTCTTCTGGGCGACCCTCTTTGCCATCGCCCTCACGCAGGTACGCGGCAAGCCCAAGGAGGCGATGCTCGGATTCTGCGAGGGGCTGGCCGAGACGATGTTCAAGTTTGTCGGAATCGTGATGAAGTTCGCGCCGGTGGGCATCGGGGCGGCGATGGCAGTGACGGTGAGTCACAGCGGCATCCACGTGCTCAAGAACCTCGGCATGCTGGTGGGGACGTTGTATGGCGCGCTCATCGTCTTCGCCCTTGTGGCTCTGGTGCCCGCCGCGCTCATCGCGCGAATCCCGTTCCGGCGGTTCGTGCAGGCGGTCAAGGACCCGGCGATCATCGCCTTCACCACGACGTCGTCCGACGCCGCCCTTCCGCTGGCCATGCAGCGGATGACCGAGTTCGGCGTCCCACGGAGCATCGTCGCGTTCGTCATGCCGACCGGATACTCGTTCAACCTGGATGGATCCACGCTCTATCTCGGCGTGGCGTCGATCTTCGTGGCGCAGGCGGCGGGCGTCGAGCTGACGGTTGGACAGCAGCTGTTCATGATGCTGACGCTGCTCATCACCAGTAAGGGCATCGCGGCCGTGCCCCGGGCGTCTCTGGTGGTACTGTCCGGCACGCTCACGGCGTTCGGACTCCCGCTCGAGGGCGTCGCGGTCATCCTCGGCGTGGACGAGCTGATGGACATGGCGCGGACGATGACGAATCTGGTCGGCAACTGCCTCGCCACGGCCGTGATGGCCCGGTGGGAAGGGGAGCTCAATCTCTCGCCCGCTTCCGCGACCGTTCCCGTGGCCGCCGTGGCGGCCGTGGCCAGCGAACGGATTCAGGCCTAGCGCCGAAACATTCAGCGCAGAGCCACGTAGTTCAGCGAATGATGAGGGCGCCATGAGGTGGATGGGACGACTCGGCTACGCCAGCACCATGGCCCTCGCGTCAATTGCCGGGCCAGTCGCGGCCCCGGCGCAGACCGCCCCGGCTCCGGTTCGATCCGCCCCCCTCGCGAATCTCCGCTATGAGATCACCTTCGACTCGGTTACGGCCCAGACCCGGACGATCAAGGTGGCCATGACCTTCGACGTACGCGGCCCGGGTCCGGTTCTCCTTTCCCTCCCCGCATGGACCCCCGGAGCGTACGAGCTCTCCTTCTTTGCCCGATGGGTATCGAACTTCGCCGCCGCCGCAGGTGAAAAGTCGCTCAAGTGGGACAAACTGGATTACGACACGTGGCGGGTGCAGCCGGCGGGCGCCAAGTCGGTCAGCATTCACTTCGACTATCTGGCCGACACGCTCGACAACGCCATGGCCTGGGCCCAGCCTGATTTCGCCCTCTTCAACGGCACCAATCTGCTTCCATATCCCGAAGGTCGTGGCGCCGATTTTCCGGCTACGGTCACCGTGAAGACCGAGCCGGGGTGGCTCGTCGCCACCGGCATGGCCGCTGGGCAGGGAGGCGCATACCGGGAGGCCAACTATCACGACCTGGTGGACAAGCCGTTCTTCGTGGGTCGCATGGATTACGACAGTGTGCGAGTGGCTGGCCTCTGGACCAGGCTCGCCACGTACCCCGCCGGCACCTTGAAGGGCCAGGCTCGAGCCGACCTCTGGAACCAGATCGGCCGCATGATTCCCGCGGAGGCCGCCGTCTTCGGCGAGACGCCATGGCGCGACTACACGGTGATGATGATCTTCGATTCTACCTTCGGCGGCGGGAGCGCGCTCGAGCACACCAATTCCCACGTCGGCATCTACAACACCCAGTTCATCGGCAATCCCGAACTCGCGTCCATTACCGCCCACGAGATCTTCCACGCCTGGAACGTGAAGCGGCTCCGGCCGGCCGACATGGTGCCGTACCGCTACGACCGCATGGAGCCCACCACGTGGCTGTGGGTGAGCGAGGGAATCACCGACTACTACGCCGATCTGGCCCTGGTCCGCGGTGGCATCACCAAGCCCGATGACTTCGTGAACGTCACGACGGGAAAGATCGAGACGGTCGCGACCGCCCCGTCCACCGCGCTCGAGGATGCCTCGCTCTCCACGTGGATTCACCCGACCGACGGCAGCGGGTATGTCTATTACCCGAAGGGCTCGCTCGCCGGGTTCATGCTCGACATCATCATACGCGACGCCAGCGACAACCGACGGTCGCTCGACACGGTAATGCGCGAGCTCTATCGCGCCACCTACAAGGTGGGACGAGGCTTTACCGGCGCGGAGTGGTGGGCGGCAGTAAGCCGGGCAGCAGGAGGAAAGGCCTTCACCGACTTCGCCGCGAAGTACGTGGATGGACGCGAAGCCTATCCCTGGGACCGCATCCTCCCGCTCGCGGGCCTGCGCGCGGTGACCGACACCGTTCGCGAGCCGCGAATCGGCATCTCGGTGATCCAGGATTCGAGTGGCGCAATCGTCATCGGGCAGGTGCACCCGGGCGGAGTCGCGGAACAAGCCGGAGTGAAGAACGGCGACGTCCTGCTGGCACTCGGCGACCTTGCCGTGAAAGACCCCGGATTCGGCGAAGCGTTCCGCGCCAAGTTCGGCAAGCACGAGGGAGATTCGCTGCCGATTAAAGTGCGTCGCGGCACCGACACCCTCACCCTGCCGGCCAAGGTGGTCCTGCTCTCTCGGACGGAGAGCAGGATCGTCTTGGACCCGGGCGCCTCGGGAAAGGCGGTCCGGATCCGCGAGGGGATTCTGACGGGGAAGACCGAATAGCCTACCGGCGCCTCACGCGGGCCGCAGCGAGCATCCGGATGGCCGGCGTAAGCGTCTGACCCTTTGCCGGCGATTGCTGGATGTTTCTCACCACATCCATTCCCCTCACCACACGCCCGAATGCGGCGAACCCCTGCCCATCCGGATTGCGCTTGCCGCCGTAGTCCAGCTCCCGCTGATCCCCGATACAGATGAAGAAGTCCGACGTGGCCGTCCCGGGAGCATCGCGGGCCATGGAGATGGTCCCGTCCACGTGCCGCAATCCGGTCACCTTCGTGCTCTCGTGCCGGATCGGGGGAAAGTCTCGAACCCGGTATGGCTCCAGCCCCGCCTGGATCACGGCGATCTTGACCTTCCCGCCCTCCTGGTTGCCGTTGCGGACCGTGCGGTGGAATCGGCCGAACCTTCCATAAAAATCGAGATCGACGTAACGGAGAAAGTTGCCGGCGGTGATGGGAGCGTGGATCGAGTCCACCTCGAGCTCGATCTCTCCGAGCGCGGTCCGGATCACGACATGGGGGAGCGCCTGAGCACCGGCCGCTCTTCCATGCACCGCAGAGGCGCAGAGGGCGTAGAGAATGGCAGCTATCGGCCATCGGCTTTCGCGTACGGGTCTGCGGCGGCCGCGGTTCCACGCGGACATCATGCGGTTATGCCTCATGACGCCTCGAGGACGCGCGAAGAACCCGACGCGGATCGCTGATAGGTGATAGGTGATAGGTGAGAGCCATAATCCTATACGTCTCCCCGGTGAACGGGCTCGGGCCGCTCGAACAACCCCGCCAACGCCTCCGAGGCAAGGTCCCGGGCCTCGGCCTGTAACCCGATGAGGTGGGCCACCTGTCCCAGCATCGCACGCGACGTCATGCCGGCCGCGCGCAATTCCCGGACACCGGTGTCACCAGCCGCCTTGCTCAACTTTTCGCCCGACGCTTTCCGGATGAGCGGATGGTGCATGAAGACGGGAGGCACCGAGCGGCCGAGCAGGCGCCCCAGCCGAATCTGTCGGCCAGTCGAGCTCAGAAGGTCCTCCCCTCGAATCACAAGATCCACTCCGTGGCGCAGATCGTCCACCACCACGGCAAACTGGTAGGTCCAGTTGCCGAGCCGGTCGCGCAGGAGCAGGTCCCCGCACTGCTCCGACGGCGCCTGCGATTGCGGGCCGAGGCAACCATCCAGAAACCGCTCGGCTCCAGGCTCGATTCTGAGGCGGATGCCCCGGCCCGGGCCGGCGGCCAGTCCTCTGGAGCGACAGCGGCCGGCATACCGCGTCTCGACGTCCGGCGCGTCGCCCCCTTCGAGGGCGAGCTCCCGTCGCGAGCAATCGCAGGCGAACACGTCGTTCCTGGCCGACAGTCGACTCAAGGAATCGCGGTATGCCACATCGTTGTCGCTCTGCCGGAACGGCGAAGCGCCCGCGCGAAACTCGGCAAGCGTACCGAGGTCGGGCAAGAGACCGAGCCACTCCAGATCCTCGAGCAGCGCCGTCTCGTACTCTGGACGGCACCGTCCGCGGTCGTGATCCTCCAGTCGAAGCAGGACACGGCCGGCGAGGGCCTGGGCGATGCCCCACACCCATACGGCATTGGCCACGTGACCCAGATGCAGGTAGCCGGTCGGACTTGGGGCGAAGCGGACGAGCGGCCGTGGAGGGAGCCGCGCGCCGAGCGAGGAGAGGTCGAGGGAATGCATCAGCGGCCGCCCACGATTTCCTTCAGTGGCACGCCGTCCAGCCGCTCGGTGGGACGCACACCCAAGAGTTCAGCTAGGGTTGGAGCGATGTCCACTGTCCGCACCGGACGGTGAACGGTCGCACGCCGGACGCCGGGGCCGACGAAGGCGATAGGCACGGTCACGTCCGCGGGAGCCGTGCTGCCGTGTTCAGCGTCAGGCGCATCCGCCGTAGACCAGACGAAGCCTGGCTCGAGCACACCGGCGATCAGCCAGCCGTAGCCGGCCGGAATCGTGTTCCGCCATAGCAGAGCGGCAGAATCGCTCGGCGGAGCGGCTGCGAGCGCAGCCGGCGTGAAGACGCGGGCAACCCCACGCCGCCGTGCGGCCACGGCCGCGAGCACCCGGGCGAGGGAGTCCACCCGGATCCCTCTCGCCGCGAGGGCGGCCGTATCGGCCGACAACAGTCCGCTACCGAATGCCTCTCCCTGCCCCTTCCGCACCAGGTCGCCCCACCAGACCCGGCCCTTTCCGGGTACCCGCTCCGGAAACGACTGAACCCCGTGATCCGCGGTCAGAACCACGAGCGTTCGGGCGCGTGGCACTCGTGCGGCCAGCGAATCGAGAAACCATCCCAGCCATCGGTCGAGCCGAAGAAGATGGTCGTGGATTTCCCTCGAGTCAGGCCCATAATGATGTCCCACGGCATCGGTAGCCGAGAGCGAGACGAGCAGAAGGTCGGGTGTTGCACGGCGGCCGAGATCGAGGGCGCGGGCTCCGTCGAGCGCGAATGCAAGCGTCAGCGAGTCCATCCAGGGGAAGTTCTCGAGCTGGTCGGCGATCTCGCCGGCATCGGGGAGATGGTGAGGGAAGGTCACGTCTCTGCCGCCGTTCTCATACGGCGCCTCGTCCGGCTCGGAGTACCTCGAGGACGGCAACAGCAGGTTCCACGTCGTGCGCGCGAGACGTTCGGCCGGCCGACCCGCGTTGAAGGCGCGCACCCAGGACGGCAGCGTATTGGCATAGAACCGGCTGGTAGTGAATCGACCGCGCAGCCACCAGAACACGGGCGCCCGCGCCCGGCCGACCGGAAGGATGGCGCCGCGGTCCTTGCGTGAGACGGAGAGCACCCGGGTTTGAGGATGGGCCGCGCGCATCCAGTCGAAGAGGGCGCTGCCCCGAAAGCGCCGCGGCGAGGCCCCGGGCTGAGGGCTGACGCCGAGGAGCGTTGCCGCCGAGTCGCCCACTCCCCGATCGTTGTCCACGATGCCGGTATGAGCCGGCACACGACCCGACAGAAGCGTGGAATGCCCCGGCGCCGTTTCCGTGATCGCGTGCTCCTGTTGCGCACGATCGAAGAGCGTTCCATGATCGAGAATCGTGCGAAAGCCGCCGGAAAATTGTCCGCCGTACCGCGCGAAGTAATCAGGACGAAGCTGGTCGACCGTGACCAGCACCACCAGCGACAGGGTCGGGGGCCGGGATGGAATGGAATCGCCGGCCGCAAGGGCCAGTGCGACGGCGAGGAATCCTTTCATGAGCCCAATCTAACGACGGCGGCAGGGCTCCCCGATGAGACGCCGTGCTCCCTTCCGCCCGGCGCGCCACCCGGGTAAGACTCAGCATTCACCCACGCAGGAGTGTCCGATGCACCTGCCTGACGACCTGCTCGATCTGCCCGTCGAAGAGGCCGTGCGGCTCATCGCCCTCGCCCTGATCGAGGCGGTGCTGGAGGCGCGCGACCGACTCGGCCGATCCGACGAGCCTGAAGCCCTGCACGACTTCCGGGTCGGGCTGCGCCGCCTGCGCACCTCTCTCCGGGTCTATCGTCCGCAGCTCCGGCGGAGTGTCGGTCGCCGCCTGCGACGGCGCCTGGAAAACATCACAGACGCAACGCGAGACAGCCGGGATCTCGAGGTCCACATTGCGTGGGCGCGGGAGCAGATGGCCAATATGATGCCATGGCAGCGGTCCGGCGTGTACTGGCTGCTGGATGTGATGGAGCGGAGACGCCGCGAGGCCGACGCGTCGCTGGAGAGGGTCGTGGAGCGACTCTTCGATCGCACCGTCGAGCGGCTGGAGCGCCGGCTGGGGAGCTACCATACGGTCATTCATCTCGACCCTTCGCGCCCCCCGCGGAGGGGCTCCGCGATAACGGGCAAGCGGGTCCAGCAGCTCGCAATCGATTTGGGAGGTGCGCTGGCCGTCGCGCGCTCGATGCGGAACGTGCGGGAGGCACACCGCGCCCGGATTACCGCCAAGCGCCTCAGATACGTGCTGGAGCCGGCGGCCGGTCAGGTCGACAGCGTACCGCCGGTGATCGAGCGGCTCAAGCAGCTTCAGGACGATCTCGGTGACCTCCACGACACCCAGACCTTCGTCGCGGAGCTCGATGCGATCGTGGCGCGAGCGCCGGCCGTCGCCCGGCCTGGCATTCTCGCCCTCGTAGGCCGGCTGCGCGAGCGAGCGGCTACGACGTTCCCCCGGGTGCGGGCCGAGTGGCTTGCGGGTGCGGCGGAACCATTCATCCGCGAGGTCGTCGAGCTGGGGAAGACGATTGCCGGCAGACGCGAGCCCGGAATGGAGATCGAGCGAAAGTATCTCCTCCGTGGGCTTCCGGACGCCGTGCAGGGTACGCCACCGCTCGAGATCCGGCAGGGATACCTCCCTGGAACGCGGCTGATCGAACGCCTCCGGGAGGTGCGCTCGGACGGCGTGCCCACCTGGTATCGGACCGTCAAGTCGGGCAGCGGAGTGCGCCGGGTCGAACTGGAGGAAAGGACGACCCGCGAGGTTTTCGAGCGCGTCTGGCCACTCACTACGGGACGCAGGGTCGAGAAGCGGCGCTACCCCGTGAGGCAGAACGGCAGGGAATGGGAGATCGACGTGTTCACCGATCGCGACCTGGTGCTGGCGGAGATCGAGCTGCCATCGACCGACGCGGACGTCGAGCTGCCGGCGTGGCTCGCGCCGCTCGTCGTGCGGGAGGTCACCGAGGATCCGGAGTACACCAATTTCAAGCTCGCCCGCTGAGCAGGCGGCGGGATGGCGATGACGTCTCGCGCCGGGTCAAGGAACTGGCCGCGGGGGTTTAGCCGGTTGGACTCGCTCCTGGCGTGCCCGCTCCAGGAGAGTAGCCAGCGTGTCCAGCTCGTGTCGCGTCATGTGATGAAGCTGGCGCATGTGCATGCGCCGTACCGGCTCGTCGAGCGCGTTGGCCAGCCGGAGTCCCTTTTCCGTAATGTGTACGGCGACGATTCGCCGGTTTTCCGCCCGTCGCTTCCGCTGCACCCACCCGCGCGCTTCCATCCGAACGAGCAGGCGAGTGACGTCCGGCTCACGACTGACCACCATGCGCTCCCCCACCTCGCCTGAAGGCAAGCCGGCGGGCCCGGCGCCGCGCAGGATCCGCAGTACGTTGTACTGTGGCTGCGTGAGGCCGAACCGCCTGAGCACATCGACGAGATCATGCACCAGGGCAGTACCGGTTCGTAACACCTCGAGGAAAACCTCCTGCTCGAGGCTCTCGAAGGGTTTCCGTTGCTTGATCGAGTGGCGAAGGAGGCGCTTGGTGTCAGACCGGGCCATTTCCCCAATGTAAAGCGGCGATGCCTGCCGCCATAGTTGTTGTAACAGACTTGACGACACTTGTGGCAACAACTAACGTGCCTTGACATGTCGTCAACGGACACGTCTCATCGAGGAACACGGGTATGAGCGCTCGGATCACATGCATCTTGCTGGCCGCCGCCATCGCGACGGGCGCGTGCGGCAGCGATAGTACCGATAGCGGCAGC
This sequence comes from uncultured Gemmatimonadales bacterium, assembly GCA_963722825.1. Taxonomy (GTDB): domain Bacteria; phylum Gemmatimonadota; class Gemmatimonadetes; order Gemmatimonadales; family GWC2-71-9; genus CAVVWJ01. The sequence continues at coordinate 719,799 of CAVROI010000003.1, read as the reverse complement.
AACGGACCCGTCGGAACCGTCACCGTAGGGAACAATTTCTTCCAGAGTGGACATAACGGCACCCAGAATCCGGCCGTGGACACGGTGGCGGTGGGCGGGACGGTTACGTGGACGTGGACGGGAACAGGTGGTACCTCCCACAGCGTGCGCTCAGAGGATGCGCAGGGGACGTTGCCCAGCTTCACCAGCAGCCAGGTTCTCACCGGCAACGGCCAGACGTACAGCGTGACGTTCACCGCAGCGGGCACGTACCAGTACGATTGCGCCGTTCATGGCGCGTTGATGACAGGAACCGTCGTGGTGCAGTAGCGGCTCGGCGAGCGGCGGAGGGCCGGCGGTGCAGCGCAACAATGTGACGCGATGGGGTCTCGTGCTCGTGTTGGGCTGGCTGGCCGCGTGCTTCAGTGACCGGCCGGCCACCGGGCCCGAGCCACCGGGCACGGGCGAGCCCGACGTCGCAATCGAGGACTTCGCGTTCGTCCCCGCTACGCTCAGCGTGCCGACGGGGACGATCGTCACGTGGACCAACCGCGACCCCGATTTGCACACGGTCACGTCCGACGACAACGCCACCTTTGACTCGGGCGCCGTTGGCCAGGGGATGAGCTTCCAGTTCACCGCAGGCGCGCCCGGCACCTACACCTACTTCTGCAGCATTCATCCCTTCATGAGAGCGACACTGACCGTCACGCCTTGACCCAGGCGCTCGGCTGGACGGTTTCAGGAGAGACATCATGTGGAAACGCGGAGCTCGACAGTCGCCGATCGCGGCACTCCTGCTCGTTGCCGCGGCTCCGTGTGCGAGAGCCCAGGCCGTCGTCGATCGCACGCCGAACCTGGATGATGGCTGGACGGTGCGGCCGGGCATCGTGCAGTTCAATTTTCTTCATCGGTTCGAGGTGAGCCCTCCTCCGGCCAGGAAGGTCACCAGCTTCCCGAACTTTCACCTGGCGACCGGCCTGCCGCTCGAGGTGAACCTCCAGCTCGACTACGCGACGAACTCCACCGTCTTCACCGGCATCCCGAACGAATATCAGCTCGGCCTTCGGCGGCCCATCCTCCGGCAGACGCGCGGCATGCCGTTGGATGTCACCCTCTCAGGGGTCTACAACTTCGCGCCGCAGAGCGTCGATGGTGAGCTCAGCCTGGCTCGGTGGATCGGGCCCGTGCGCCTGCTGGGCGCCGTGCGGGGGTTCTCGTCGGCGTACGATGTCCAGCGTTCCATCTGGGGCGTCGGGTCGGGCGTCGTCATCCGGGTCACCAACTGGCTGAGTCTCACGGGGGACGTGTTCGACCTGGTGAACCCTCCCGATCTCGTGACGCACGTCGCCGCGTGGGGCGCGGGGGCGCAGCTGCGGATTCCCTACAGCCCGCATTCCTTCTCGATTCAGGTCACCAATACACAGAGCGCGTCGTTCGAGGGCTCGTCACGGGGAGTGCAAGGCGCGCACATGGCCGGCTTCGAGTTCACCATTCCATTCACGCTGTCCCGCTATTTCGGGCACAGGGCGAAGCCCCGCGTAGCACCTGACACCACGGCTCCTGGCACCGTGGCCGAGGCGCGCGGCAGGCAACCGGTGGCAGGTAAAGAGGCGTCAGTCGTGCATATCGCCAATCTCGCCTTTGCCGGCGGCGAGATCAGGGTCCACATGGGAGCCACGGTCCGGTGGATCAACGAAGACCAGGTCCAGCATACGGTGACCGGCGATGAGGGCGGCTTCGATTCGGGCCTCATCGAGCCCGGTCAGACGTTCCAGCGCGTCTTCGATCGTCCGGGGACCTACCCTTATCACTGCACGCCGCATCCGTTCATGCATGGCCGTGTGATCGTGGAGCCCTGAGGAGTCATCAGTTCGCTGTCTGGCCCGGCGGGATGATGCCGAGGCCACCGACCTTGTCGAGCTCGAGGGCCTCTCGCGTTACTCGATCGGCATCCCCGCTGGCGCCGGCCTGTCGGAGCGCTTCGGCGACGGCGAGGCCGCCGGCAACATACAGCACCGGCATGCTCTCCGATGCCGGATCCCGCCACAGCCCTTGGCGACGAAGTGCCGCGGGCCCGGCGAAACTGTCCCACAACGCCACGGCGCGAGTCGGGTCGACGTAGACCTCATTACCAAAGAGCCGAACCGGAACGATGCCTGGAAGACTGGCTGAGTTGCCGGGCACCAACCGCGCGACCAGGCCGTCGTCCACCAGATAGGCGCCGAGACCGAGCGTTCGCGCGTACGGGCCTGTAGGCCCCATGAAGTAGATCGACCGCACCGGGAACGAGTCCTTGATCATCTGGTACACGGCCAGCTGGTCGTGCGTGACCACTCCCGGCCCGATTCGCGCGACGATGCTGTCCTTGGTGAAGACCGCTGGCTGCTGTAGCTCGACATAGGGAGGAAAGAGTTCTGGAGCTCCCGGATCGATTGCCATCAGGGGCTTGGTCGGCGGCGTCCAGGTGCGATTTCCGAAGAGGGCCGGGCCCCTGCCCGCGTCATAGCGGGAGACGGGGCGCTTGAGCAGCTCACGCACGTACCAGTCCAGTCCGAGTAGCGATCCGACCGCGACCGTCACGTCTTTCCGCACGCCCTCGACTTGCTGCGCGTACCAGAGTGGATACGTGTCGTTGTCGCCGTTGGTGACCAGTACCCCATATGGTTCGACTGAATTGAGGACGTCCACCGCCGCGTCACGCGTAAACGTCTGTCGACTGCGAGAGGCATCGGGTGCGTTCGCCACCAAGGGAACCAACGCCAGACCGAGGATCGCGACGGCGAGCCCGCCGCGAAGGGTAGGCCGGCCGAGGCCTTTCCCCTTGATCGCGAGTGCGACGCCGGTGAGACCCAGCCCCGCCCAGAGTCCCCAGGCGGAGTAGCTCCACAGGAAGAAGTAGTCCCGATCCCGCACCTCGCGAACGACGCTGTCACCCAGATTGGGTGCCTGGGAAAAGCCATAGCGAAAGTTCATGTACCACACGAGCAGGATGGTCACCGTCAGAAGCAAGGGTCCCAGATATGCAAAGGTGAGCCGGTCCGCCCGCCAATGTCGCCAGATCCCGTACAATCCCAGCCCGAGCATGAGACTCGCCAGCAACGATTGCAACGATGCGGCTCTTCCGGGGACGTCGCGCAGCCACTGCCATCGGAAGTACAACCACCACATGCCTACCTGCGCTGACAGCGGCGCCTGTCGTTCGAGCAACGATGGCTTCCCGTATTGTTGGCGTCCCAGATACTCCCGCGTTCGCCGTAAGGTTTCCGCGCTGAATGTGCACGCGAGGTGGAAGCCATCCCGGCACGCGCTGATCTCTCCGTGGTTCAGCGGGGGGTCATTCGCCGCCAGCACCGGCTGAGTCAGGATGGGCGTCAGGCCGATGAGGAGCGACACCAGGAACGCGGCGATCAGCCCGGGGCGAAGCAGGGTTCGCGGCCGAGTCAGCAGCACCGCGGCCGCCAGCGCCGGGGCCGCGAGGAAGCCTGCCATGTGGTTGGTGTACCCCAAACCAAGCAGGTACGCGATAAGCACCAGCAGCCGATCACCCCGGTCGCCCTCCGGTTCGTCCAACCAGCGAAGGGCAAGCCACGAGATGAGCGTCAGAAAAAGGAGGGCGATCGTGTAGACCTTCTCGTTGACGACCGATTGATTCCAAACGGTGAAGGCGGTAGCTCCCAGGAGGGTTCCGGCAGCCGCACCTGCCAGTCGCCATGACCGGCTGATGCCCCACCCACGCAGCACGCGCTCGCCGATGAGGAACCAGAGTCCGGCCGAGGCCGCGCCGGCGACCGCGGCAAGCAGGTTCAGGCGCATCGCGACCGTCGGCGCGATCGGAAGAAGGCTCGCGGTCCGGCCGAGCAGGACGAAGAGCGGATTACCGGGAGGATGGGGCAGACTCATGGTGTAGGCGACGGCCATGTATTCGCCGGTGTCCCACATGGCGGTCGTGGGAGCCAGTGTGAGGCGATAGAGCGCGAGGACGAGCAGCGCGGCGAGGGCGGCGATCGCGTACGGTGGTTTCGAGGTGCGATCGAGGGCGGAAACGGGAGGCGCGATTCCGCGTCCGGTCCGGAGAATCGCCCACGGAATGAGACCGCAGTAGGCGATGAGGAGGAGCACTGGAGCAGCCGTGATCCCGCCCCTGGCGAGGTCAGCGAAGCCCGCGACAAGAGTGAACAGTGACAGCAATGGCAGGGCCGCAGGCCAATGCGTCCGAAGGCGTGTGTTCACGGCGCCTCGCGAAATTTAGTGGTTGGTAATCGTTGCTATCTGCCGGTCAGCAATTCCTGCGGGGGCGGATGAAGCTTGAGGACTGGTAGCGACTGACTGTCCATGCAGCTGGAGCCAATGGCGAGCAGTCGCGGGGACGAAGAATGATTCAGCAGGAGCGCGGAGACACTGTGGAACTCACTGCACCCACCGACCTTGGGCGCGGAGAGCACCACGGCGACGGTATCGCCTCGGCGCTCCCCGGTGATACCACGCAACTCGACGGACCAGGCCTTTAACATTGCGGGATCCCGCCTACCCGCTCGCCGGACCCACGCGATGGGCTCGGGCGAGGCTGCGTGGGAGACGAGTGCCGCGGAGTCGTTCTGGGTTCCGGCCGCGAGGTACTCGCGCACGGCCCTGTTGTACTTGGCCCACGGATCGGGGACCGAGTACTTGCGGCTGCACCAGAAGGCGACGGCAACGATTATCGCAGCGCCGAGAGCGGCGGGGAATGGCCTCACGTGCGTCATGGCGGAGCCTCCTACTCACCGTGCAAATCTCGAGTCGCGGTGGTACACCAGCATTGTACCGGTCGCGCCTGCGCGCGGCAAGCTTCCGGCTCCGACGTGGACCCGCACTGATGTCTGACGACGTACGGCCTTGGGACTGGTGGATGAGAGTACGGCGGCTCAAGGCGCAGCCCGGCCGACCGATCGAGTGGTGGCGCATGGGTCGGGGGGGTTTGATCGGATTAGAGGCGCCGCCCAGATTCGAACTGGGGGTGGAGGTTTTGCAGACCTCTGCCTTACCACTTGGCTACGGCGCCGAACTCGATCCAAAGTATTTCAGGACAGCGTCTTGTAACAGCCTTGCCGCCCGGGCCATCCTGCTAACCTATCCTGCGGAGTCGCCTCGGGGGAACCCGGCCGAGCTTTCCCACCGGCGATGGTGGCCGGGAGCCCCGAATATAGCGACGGGTCGCCGGCCCGGGGACACCCTTCAGCGTAGGTCCTGAGCTCGCGCCCGCTCCCGCTCGGGTCCGACTATCAGCTGCTCGGCCATGGTCTCACCTCCTTCTGCCGGCAGTTCTGAGCGTGAAGGATTCTTCCGTTGTCCTTCGCCCTCCCTTCAACCGGTACGCGCCACCTTCACTGAATAGTTCGGCTCTCACGTATCTCGCCTCTGTGACTGATCCGCCACAGTCGCTGGCGCTCGTGAACACCGACGTGGAACGCCGGTCCGGGTCAATACCCGAATCGACGGTCCAGTGAAGCCATCAGAAGGACGAAAGGAGGTCACGTGTCCAAGATCCTGATCACCTACGGCAGCGCATATGGTCAGACGGAGCGCGTCGCCCGCAAAATCGCGGGTGTGCTGAAGGGCGCGGGCCACGTCGTGGAGGCGTACAAGGGGGACCAACTTCCTGGGTCCGTTTCGCCGGATGCGTTCGACGGTGTCCTCGTCGCCGCTTCGGTGCTGAAGGGGCGCCATCAGGCCTACATACGTGACTTCGTTCGCCGGCACGTCGTCAAGCTCAACAGTGAACCGTCGGCGTTTGTCTCGGTGTGCGGAGCGGCGGGTAGCGATCCGCCGCAGGCTCAGGCCTATATCGACGCTCTCCTTCGAGAGACGGGGTGGCGTCCCACGGTCACACGATCCTTCACCGGTGCCGTGGCGTACACCCAGTACGGCTGGGTGGTCCGGTGGGTCATGAAGCAGATCAGCCGCCAGAAGGGATTGCCGACCGATACGTCGAAGGATTGGGACTTCACGGAATGGCCGGAGGTGGAGCGGTTCGCGGCAGACCTGGCGGTGCTGCTGGGAGGTCAGCCGCTGGTTCTGGCGGAGGGATGACGGACGAACGTGCAACCCCGCGCCAGGTCTCAACTTGAGATTGGCTTGAGGGACGCCGGCTAGGATGACCTCGCGTCTGGGCCCTCCGGCGCAGGCCGCGGCTCGATTCACCAGCTTCAACAGTGAGATGCGAGATGTCCAAGCGCTCGTTGGCTCGGTCTACGATGCTCGTGGCAGCCCTAGCCACCGCCCTGGCCTGCGGGGAGGATCCGCAGTCGCCCAGCTCGGACGGCGCCGGGGTCAACGCCCCCAACAGTCCCGCCGCCGCCGTGACCACCGCCGCCACCTACTCCGTCAAGGACCTCGGCACACTGGGCACGGACGCCGTGGCCAATGGCATCAACGACCAGGGCGGCGTGGTAGGCTCGAGTTGGCTTACCAATGGCCGCCAGCATGCGTTCCTCTGGCGGGCCGGCAAGATGAGCGACCTGGGAGCACTGGCCGGGGGCACCAGCGAAGCCAACGACATCAACAACAGCGACGTCGTGGTGGGGTGGAGCACGACGGCGAACGGAGCCCAACGGGCCGTGCGCTGGCAGGACGGGAAGAAGTTGAACCTGGGTACTCTCGGCGGCCGCAACAGCGTGGCCTACGCGATCAACGACCTCGGCGTGATTGTCGGCTCGAGCGAGACCAGGACGGGCAAGACCCACGCCTTCGTCTGGCAGAACGGCACCATGCGGGACCTCGGCACAGTGGGCGGCGACTACGCGGTAGCGTTGGACATCAACCGCTCCGGGAAGATCGTCGGCGGGAGCAACGGTCACGCCGTGACTTGGAAGGACGGAGTGATCAAGGACCTCGGCACCAACGGTCACGACGGCTCAGTCGCGACCGCGATCAACACCAAGGGCCAGATCGCCGGCACCCTCGGTCCCTACCCCGATGCCGAGGGCGAGGAGCTGGAATTCACCTATCCATTCATCTTCTATCAGGATAGCTGGAGCAGGTTGGCGCCTCAGAATGGTCCGACCAACGAGGTCCACGCGATCAACCGGGACGGCCTCGTGGCCGGCAGCTGGGTGGATTATTACGACGAGTTCGGGCGGGGGATCGCCTGGGTAGCAGGGCCGGACACCTTCAATGTACTGGTACTGCCTTCGCTGACACCCGGCGGCAAGCCTCGGAACTCGGCGAACGACATCAACAGCTTCGGCACCATCGTGGGCTCCAGCCTCGACCAGGACTCTGGGCCCGAGCACGCGGTGCTCTGGCGCCATCTGTAGCCGCTCAGCAGTGAGGATGGCTAGCATAACCTCGTGTCTACGCCCTCCGGCGCAGGCTGCGGCTCGACTCACCACCTTCAACAGTGAGATTGCGAGATGTCCAAGCACCCGTTGGCTCGGTCTACGATGCTCGTGGCAGCCCTAGCCGCCGCGCTGGCCTGCGGGGAGGATCCGCAGTCGCCCAACGCCGGCGACACTGCCCCCAGCGTTTCCCCCGCAACGGCGACCGCCGCCACCTACAGCGTCAAGGACCTCGGCACGCTGGGCGGCGCGAACGCCATAGCCAATGGCATCAACGACCAGGGCGGCGTGGTCGGTTGGAGCAACCTCGCCAATGGAGGCCGGCACGCGTTCCTCTGGCGGGCCGGCAAGATGCGCGATCTCGGCGCGCTGGCCGGCGGCGCCAGCGAAGCCAACGACATCAACAACGACGACGTCGTGGTGGGGTGGAGCACGACGGCGAACGGAGCCCAACGGGCGGTGCGCTGGCAGGACGGGAAGAAGTTGAACCTGGGTACCCTCGGCGGCCGCAATAGCGTAGCCACAGCCATCAACGACTTCGGTGTCATCGTCGGCTATAGCGACGTCAAGGGGGGCACGTATCACGCCTTCGTCTGGGAGAACGGCACCATGCGGGACCTCGGCACCCTGGGCGGCCCCTACTCCGCAGCCGAGGATATCAATCGCGCCGGAAAGATCGTGGGCTGGAGCAACGTGGCGTCGCTCAAGTCCCACGCCGTGACCTGGAAGAACGGAGTGATCAAAGACCTCGGCACCAACGGCCACCAGAGCTCCCACGCCTCGGCCGTCAACACCAAGGGACAGATCGCCGGCGTCCTCGGTCCGTACCCCGATGCCGAAGGCGAGGAGCTGGAGTTCACCTATCCATTCATCTTCTACCAGGATAGCTGGACCTTGGTGGCGGCTCAGAATGGTCCGTACAACGAGGTCCACGCCATCAACCGGGACGGCCTGGTGGTCGGTAGCTCAGAAGACTCCTTCGACGAGACGGGACGGGCGGATGCCTGGGTATCAGGGCCGGGCACCTTCAATAGACTGCCTCCCCTGACGCCCGGCGGCGTGGATGACAACCGGGCGAACGACATCAACAGCTTCGGCACCATCGTGGGCTCCAGCCTCGACGTGGACTCTGGGCCGGAGCACGCCGTGCTCTGGCGCCACCTGTAGCCGTTCACGCGGGGCGGGTCGGATTCCTCCTGCCCGTCCCGCGCTCCCACTCGCATGGTAGGCTGTTTCCTGGCACTGCCGCCGCGTGACGCCGACCTGCCTGAAGACCACGAGCCCCCGACCTACTGGCCGGGGGCCCATTCGCGCGGTAAGCTTACCAGGCTTGTACACAGCCCATCATGGGAGGAACAGCGTGCAGGGAACCATCCGGGAGGCCCGGCTGCTGCCGGAGTACGCGTCCCTCTATCCGGGCGTGCAGCCTGACGTGTGGATGCCGGCGTCGGCCATCGGCCAGCAGCTGCTGCTCTGGCACCTGACTGCGCCGGCGATGCCGCAGGGCGACCGCCTCATGGCCGAGGAGCACTTCGAGTTTCGCGGCGGCCAGAAACGGGTCGGCTCATGGATCAACATGCGCACCCGTCTCGTCGATAGCTGACCCCTCAACCCACCCGGCGCCTCCGGAGCGGCACCGGAGCCAGGTCGGGCTCCTCACTCACAGTTTGCAAGTAGGCGTTCTGGTCGTGCTCGAGCGCACCCTCGGGCAGATACTCGTACATCGGCCCCAGCTCGCGCCGGATCCGCTCGCGATAAAACTCCGGCAGCACGTCGGTCTCCCCATCGAGATACGCGCGCACCGACGCATCGGTGTCGAGCAACCGTCTGATGGTGGTGTGATACTCGATGCGCCCGAATCCTTCCGAAGAGACCGCTCGCACGAAATTCATCCACTTGGGGATCATCGTCGGAGTGGCGGGAATGCGGCGGGCAATGGCGCGCCAGGAGAAGGAGTAACTCGTCACGTCGATGAGGCCGTCGTAGAACTCGGTCCAGTTGTAGTTCTTGGGCCGGACGTTCATCGCGTGATTGTTATTGAGAAAATGGAACGGGAAGGGAAGGACTCGGCCGGCTCGCTGGTAATCGAGATTCATCGGCGCCGCGCGACCGAACGCCGAGAGTAGCGAGTAGGCCGGGAAGGCCCCCGGAGCCAGGTCGATGAATTTCTTGGTGAGCTCGAACGGCTCCGTCCCCATGTCCCCATCGAGCCCGAGCACGAAGTTGGTCTGGATGTAGGGGATGTAGCGCAGGATCATGTTCACGTGATCCGCCACCTGCGTCACTTTGTCCATCCCGGTCCGCCGGGTCTTCGACTTGTTGCCCAGATCGTACCACGACTCGATCCCCGGCAGGATGGCCTGGAACCCGTTCTGCCGCAGCCGCTGCAGGTGCGGCTCCGACAGCAGCGACAGGCTGCTCTCGGCGATGTGCCGCATGGCGCCCCGGGGCACCGCCGCCTCGACCGCCTCCATGTAGTCGTCGAACCGGACCCCGAAGTTGGGGTCGTGCCAGCCGACGATGGGCTTCTTCACCTTGGTCAGGAGGAAGGCCAGGTCGTCCCGCAGCTGCTGGAAGCCCAGCGGTTGGTACTCCACCGTGGAGTCGATGCAGAAGCTGCAGGTGTAGGGACAGCCCAGGCTGCCGATCATCGGGACGATCTTGATGGTGGGCGCCTTGGTCAGCGTGGCCTCCACGAACTTCCAGCGCTCCTGAAGCGTTGGCAGCTCGACCGGTTGGTTCGCGGCCGAAAGGTGCAAACCGAGCGGCCGGTGCGGCATGCAGTCTTCGAGCATGTCCGAAATGAGGCTCCGGTCGGTGAAGCCCAGGACATAATCGAAGTACTTGCAGGCGTCCTCGGGGTAGCAGCGTGCGTGCGGCCCGCCGAGCACGGTCACGACACCGCGTTTCCGGAAGAGATGACTCAACGCATAGGCCAGCTGCGCCGACTGCGTGAACGCGCCGATGAACAGCACGTCGAGATCGGCCGGCAGCTCCTCGAGGAGGTTCTCGATGCCGGTGTAGCAGACCAACCGGACGTCGTGTCCCTCCTGCTCGCACCAGACACCGATCACCTGGGGCATGATGCTCGCCAGGTTGGCGTTCATGAGACGGCCGTAGAGGGAGGGGTTGGGACTCTTCGTGACGAGGTCAAGGATGCCTATGCGAAGCCGACGCATCCACGGTTCTCCTGCGGGGGGATATGCCCCTCCAGGCGTAGGCCTGTGGGCAACTGCGCGAGACTGGCCTGCGGAATCCGAACCGGACCGACGGGACTATCGAAACGGGTGAGCCGCTACTGGAGCCGGCTTGTCGAAGGCGAGATCACCTGGTGGGTCCCAAAGCGAGCGAAACATGCCGCCCTCCTAGAGGGAAGGCAACCCGCCGGGACAGATCGGGAGGTCATGAACCCCGAAAGACTCCCGGCAGTTCACATGCCCCGCTATGGCTGGATCAGTATGCTGTCGGCGAAGTAGCCGGTCTGGCCGAAGCAGGCGGTGGGAATGCCTCGATGCTCGGTATAGTGAATCACGACCCGCTTTCCGATCGCGGCCCTGAGAGTGGGAATGACTCGCGGGTCGCGCGCGCTGAAATCCCAGATGACCGGCGCCACGCCGGGTACGGTGGTCATCGCCAGCTCACCTTCGTACGTCTTACAGAGCCAGCCCTTGCGGGAAAACTTCTGGAGCACCCCCGCCCGGTCGCCATCGGAGTAGCTCCACGCGAGCATCAGCCCGACGTAGAGGCTGAAGAGCACGAAGGGAATCACGAGGACGGCGATGGCGATCAGCCAGATGCGCCGGCGAGGGCGCGCCAATGGGGTGGTCACAGGGCTCCGGGTGGGAGTGCCTAATTATAGCTTTGGCGTTTGCCGAGCGGCGAGAAGACGAACCCCTTCCCCACCGTTACTACCCAGCCGGCTCCCTGAACATCGTTGGTGAACCGCCGGGCCAGATCGAAACGCAGTGCCTCGGTGTCGGTGGACCGGCTCGCACCGAGCCGGATGCCCACCCCCGCGTCCCATCCGGTGCGGCGAGGAGAGCCCGCGTACCACGCCCCGCCGTGATCCACGAATCCCGCCACACCGAGCCCGACCATGCCGAGAAAGTCGTCCACCACGGTAACCCGGTACTCGGCCGTGACGAAAATCGAGCGGTCGCCGGTGAAGGCGTGGCTCCTGAAGGCGCGCGGCCCGGCGCCGAGGCCGAGGTCGAACTCCGACCCGGGAAGCGGATTTCGGATCCATCCGCTCTCGATGTGCAGGATGCCCACCTGGTGTCTCGTGGGCTGAAGCACGGTGGTGGCCGCCAGCTGGACCGAGCCCGAGTCGAGTCCGCCGGAATCGTAGAGCCCGCCGGCCAGACCCTCCAGATACGCGAAGCCGAACGGAATCCGCGCGCCGTACCGGGCAGACAGCTGCGGCCCGATCCCGTCGCGGTCGTAGCCGAACGCCTTCGGTGCAGCCAGGACACCGACCCTGACCGTAGCCCCGAGATCGACATCCTCCTCGCGCGCGAATCCGGCGTAGCCGCGGGCGACGAGGAAGCTCGCCCGGTTCCAGACGACGTAGGGCCCGGCGGCTCCCGTCACCGTCTTCGGAAATGGCTCGGGCGAGCCCTCGGGCACGAAGTCGTCACGTCGGATCTGCGCCTGTACGCCGAGGCGGAGAAATCCACGCTCCGACGCGTTCAGCCCCCACGCAACCGCGCCGCGGGCGATCGTATACCGCCGGGTGAGGGTGTCGCTGGCCACCCGCTCCCCATTGAAGTAGCGGAGGACCCGCTCGTCGTGATCTTCTCCGGCGATGGAGAAACCGGCGCGCGACGTCAGCGCGAAGAAGGGCTGCTCGAGCGACAGCGCGGCGAGCCGGCCGTCGGAGCGGTCTTCGTACTGCGCCCCGAGCCCGATCCGCCCCGCAAACAACCGAGGCCGCCGGAAGGCGAGCGCTACGGTGGAGCGGTCGGTGGTCTTCCGGTATCGCACCGCCGCGGAGGACGCGGTGCCGAGGAGGTTATTCTCGACCACTCCGATGGTGAACTCGACCTGGCCGCCGGCGCTCCGGAATCGGTAGTCCAGTTGCGTGCTCCAACCGTCTTTGGTGAGCACGCGCGCGACGAGCCCGGAGTCCGTGCGCACCGTATCGATCCGCACCCGCCGGAATATCCCCAGCGCCCGCAGGTTGCGCTCCGATTCAGCCATCTTGGCCGAGTCGTAGACTTCGCCGGGCTGGAACAGCAGTTCGCGCCGGATCGTGCCGGGGCGGGTCTCGATGTGAAGGGCGTTTCCGAGTCGCGCCACCCAGCCGCGCTCCTCGGGATCGAAAATGTCGCGCCGCTCGAGCTCGATGCGGCGAATGACGTTGGGGCCGGTGTCGGCAGGCGCCGTCGAGTCGGCGGGAGTCTGAGCGGACAATCGAAGGGCGTGGCCGAGCAGGAGCAGCGGCAGGAACTGCCCGACTCGTGCCCATGACTTGCCGCGATGGAGCCTCGGAGATGCCATCGGAATCAGATCAGCTCGGCGATGCTCGCGAGGATCCGGCCGGGGGTGACCGACGCCTGGCGGAGCACGTCCTCACGGAACTTCCCCGTCCGGACCAGCCATCCCTGGAGACCGGCCGCCTGCGCACCCTCCACATCGGACCAGATGTCGTCGCCCACCATGACCGCGGACGGAGCCGGCACTCCCAGGCTCGCCACTGCCGCGGCGAAAAATGCCGGGCTGGGCTTGCCCGCGACCGCCGCGGGCTTCCCGCTGGCGAACTCGAGCGCCGCCACGAACGGTCCGGCGTCCAGCGTCAACCGGCGGCCCTGTCTCCAGTACCGATCACGCGAGAGCGCCACCAGCGCCGCTCCCGAGAGCAGATGCTCGAAGGCCTCCTGGAGGAGAGCGAAGGTCCATCGTTCGCCGAGGTCGCCAATGACGACCGCGTCGGCCGGTCCGGAGGAGGGCACGCCAGAGGTTCCTCCCCTGAGGGGCAGCTCGGCCATGTCTTCCAGCGCACCGTCCGGCACGAAAGGCGCAACGGAGCGATAGCCGCCTGCGGCGAGGATTCCGGCACCCGCGCGGGTGGCGGTGAAGATCTCCTCCGCCCGGGCATCGAACCCATAGCCGCGGAGCCGCTCGACCAGCATGACCCGCGATCGGGAGGTGGTGTTGGTAACCAGCCGGAACGGCGTCCCGCGGCGGCGCAACGCCGCCAGCGCCTCCACGGCGCCCGGAATCGCGGCGCTCCCTTCGTAGAGCGTGCCGTCGAGATCGATGAGGTACGCGCCAGGGGCGCCCATCAGGATATATTCACGGGCGACAGTTGCTTCCAATCTTTCTTTACGGACTTCCGATGCCGGCCTGCGCATTCCTCGCCCAAGCTGTTCTCCTTGCTCGTCTTACCACACCCTTCCCCTTCGTCGTCGGCGAAACGCTGCAATACGAAGCTACGCTCGGGGTCTTTCCCATCGGGACGGCTACCGTCAGCGTCACCGGGATGGCCCAGGAGCGGGGCAAGGAGGCCTTCGTCTTCAGCGCCTTGGGCCAAGGCGGCCCGCCCGGCATCAGGGCCCGCTACGAGCTGACATCGTGGGTGGGCACCGGCGCTTTCAATTCACTCCGCTTCAATCGCCGGCTGGTGCAGGGCAATAGCGTGGAGGAGGAGCACTATCAGATCATTCCCGATTCGAGCCGCTATCGCATCGACGGCAAGCCCCAGGATTGGGTGGCGCCGAGTGATCCGCTCGACGAGCTCGCTTTCCTGTATTACCTCCGCACGATGCCGATGAAGGTGGGAGCAACCTATCAGCTTTCGCGCTACTTCAAGACGGGGTACAACCCGATCCAGGTCAGAGTCGTCGCCCGGGACACCGCCCGGCTCCCGAGTGGGGCGAGCGTCCCGGTGCTCGTGGTCGAGGTGACCTCGCGGAACACGACGGTGGGCGTACGGTTCACCGATGATGCGAGGCGCCTGCCGATCCAGCTCGACCTTCCCCTCCCGTACGGCAGCGTCACGCTCGAGCTCACGGGCGGAGCCTAGTACCGTCCCAGGTAATTGTCGATCTCCCAGCGGCTCACCTGCAGGTTGTACTGCAGGATCTCGTTGCGCTTGGCCTCGAGGAACCGCTCGGTGAGATGCTCGCCCAGGGCTCCGGTGACGACGTCGTCCTTCTCGAACATCTCGAGTGCCTCGTGCAGATCGCGGGGAAGCTCGTCGATCCGGTACTTGCGGCGGTCGCGATAGCTCATGGTGAAGATGTTCCGGCTCACCGGTTCCCGCGCCTGCAGCTTGCGCTCGATCCCGTCCAGGCCGGCCGCCAGCTGCACCGTCAGGGCCAGGTAGGGATTGCACGAGGGGTCGGGCATCCGGAGCTCGCACCGCGTGCCGAGCTTGCGCCGGTCGGGGATGCGGACGAGCGGGGATCGGTTCCGCATCGACCACGCGACGTTGACCGGGGCCTCGTAGCCCGGCACGAGCCGCTTGTAGCTGTTGACCAGCGGGTTGGTGATGGCGCAGAAGCCTCGGGCATGTTGCAGGAGCCCCTCGATGTAACTCAGCGCCACCTTCGATAACTGGTACTGCGCCTTCGCGTCGTAGAACGCGTTCTCCTTGCCGCGAAAGAGCGATTGGTGCGTGTGCATGCCACTGCCATTCATCCCTTCGATCGGCTTGGGCATGAACGACGCGAGGAAGCCGTAGCGGTTGGCGACATTGCGGACCACGAACTTGAAGGTGGTGAGGTTGTCCGCCGTGATCAGCGCGTCGGCGTACCTGAAGTCGATCTCGTGCTGGCCCGGTGCCACCTCGTGATGGGCCGCCTCCACCTCGAACCCCATTTCCATGAGCTGTTCGACGATGACCCGGCGGATCTCCTCACCCTTGTCGACGGGACTGAGGTCGAAGTAGGCGGCGGAGTCGTGGGTTGCCGTGGTCGGCGACCCGTCGGCCGAGTTCTCGAACAGGAAGAATTCCGCCTCGCATCCCGCCATCATCGAGAAGCCGAGCTTGCGGGCGCGGGCGAGCTGCCGCTTGAGCGTGGTGCGAGGGCACCCGGCGAAGGGCTCCTCGTCCGGGGTGTAGATGTCACAGAGAAACCGGGCGACGCGGCCCCCCTCGTCGTCATAGGGCAGGATCCGGAACGTCTCCAGGTCCGGCTTGAGCAGCATGTCCGATTCCTCGATCCGGACGAATCCCTCGATCGAGGATCCATCGAACATGATCTCGCCATCGAGCGCCTTCTCGAACTGGCCCCGCGGAACCTCCACGTTCTTGTTGATGCCGAGGATGTCGGTGAACTGGAGTCGCAGAAAATCCACCCCGAAGCGCCGAGTGAGCTCGAGGACGGCACCCTTGTCTGCGCCCGTCAGTACGGTGGGGAATCCCTCGAGGCTCGGTCGCTCCGTCGGGCCGGTCGACCGCTGTTTGGCTGGCGCCATGCTGTGTCCATCCTGAGAGGGAGAGCGCGGTGAGCGGAGAACAGGGAAGGTAGTGTCCCCCGTTTCCCCTTCGCCACTCCCCGTTTACGCTTCTGTCCGACATGACTACCCCGACCAACCTCTGCCCCGCCTGCGGTGCGCCCGCCTCTGGCAACTTCTGCACTGGCTGTGGCGCCAGCCTGGCTGCCAGGACCTGCTCGGCGTGCCAGGCACGGCTCTCCGGCCAGGCCCGCTTCTGCCACCGCTGCGGACACGCGGCCCCGGCACCCGGCCCGGCGGTCCACCCCTCCCGCCACAGCGCCCGCGAGCGAAACGCCTGGCTTACCGCGGGCGTCCTCTGCATCCTCCTCCTCGGAGCCATCGTCCTCAAGGTGACCGGGGGTGTCTCCCCCGCCGCCCCGCCGGACATGGCCAATCCCGGAGCAGTGTCGGCGGGGCCTGGAGGCAGCCCGGCCGGTCAGGCGCCGGATATCAGCCAGATGACGCCGAGGGAGCGCTTCGACCGGCTCTTCAATCGCATCATGCAGGCGGCCGACCAGGGAGACAGCGCGCAGGTTCAGCGTTTCCTCCCCATGGCGCTCGGCGCCTACGGCCAACTCGACTCGGTCGACGTCGATGCCCGATACCACGCGGCCGTGCTCCATCTCGAGGGGGGTGATGCGGCAGGCGCGAACGCACTGGCCGACACGATTCTCGCCGTGGTGCCCACGCACCTCTTCGGGTACATGCTGCGGGGTGAGGCGGCCGAGGTTCAGCACGATTCCGCTGCACTGGCGCGAGCCGACCGCGACTTCCTGGCGCACTACGATGCGGAAATGCGGGCCAACCGCGTCGAGTACGTCGAGCACCAGCCGGCGCTGGAGGAATTCAAGAGGGACGCGGAAGCGGGGAAGGGGAAATAGGGGGAAGGGTGAAGGGGAGCCGTGAGCGGGCCTCCGGCTCCCCTTTCGCCTTTTCCCTTCTCCCGCCTCCTTTCACCCTTCACCCTTCACCCCTTCACCCTTCTCCTGTCCCCTTTCTCTTACGGGTGCTATGCAGACCATCCGCGTCGCCCACAGTCCCGATTCCGACGACGCCTTCATGTTCTACGCGCTCGCCGAGGGGAAGATCGATACCGGCGAGCTTCGGTACGTACACGAGCTGTCCGACATCGAATCGTTGAATCAGCGGGCCCGCCGGGCCGAGCTGGAGGTGACGGCGGTGTCGATCCACGCCTATGCCTACATCTGGCGGGAGTACGCACTCCTCGGCTCGGGCTCCTCCATGGGCGATGGTTACGGCCCGCGGCTGGTCTCGACGCGTCCCCGGCCATCAGATCCGCGCGCGGCCCTCCGCGGTTGCCGCATCGCCGTTCCGGGATTGCTCACGACCGCTTGCCTCGCCCTCAAACTCTTCCAGCCCGATTTTACCGAAGTCGTGGTGCCGTTCGACCGGATCGAGGACGCGGTGCATGCCGGCGAGGTCGACGCCGGGCTTCTCATCCACGAGGGTCAGCTCACCTACGCCGACACCGGTCTCCAGCTCTGGACCGATCTGGGAGCCTGGTGGCTCGAGGACACCGGCCTGCCTCTGCCTCTCGGGGGCAACGCCGTCCGGCGCGACCTGGGGCGCGAGGTCATCGAACAGATCGCCCGGGACCTCCGGGCGAGCATTGTCTACGCCCTGGAGCACCGGGCGCCAGCGCTGGCCCATGCCAGCCGCTACAACCGCGGGATCGGCGAGGAGCGCACCGATGCCTTCGTCGGGATGTATGTCAATCAGTGGACGGTGGACTACGGTCCGCGCGGTCGCGCGGCCGTCCAGGAGTTGTTGGATCGGGGCCACAGCGCGGGCCTCATTCCGGAGCGCGTGGCCGCCGAATTCGTAGGGTGATTGACCGCCTTCTTTCCGGCTCCTACCTTCTCGAAACACCGAGCGAGGACGGTTCCCGGCTCCCCTGACGCCCAGAGGACCGGGATCCGCCCGTAATCCGGCCCGGCCTGCTGGAGGAGCCCGCGTGTCCCTCACCGATGGACCCGTCACATTGCTCGTGGTGGACGACGAAGAGCCGATCCGCAACGCCGTCCGCAGATATCTCGTGCAACAAGGGTATGACGTCACCCTGGCGGCCACGGGGGAGGAGGCGCTCGGCATCCTCCGCCGCCAGAAGATCATGGCCATGATTCTGGACGTGAACCTGCCGGGCGTGAGCGGCATCGATCTCGTCCCCAAGATCATCGAGATCGAGCCCACCATTGCACTTCTCATGCTGACCGCCGTTGCCGACGCCACCGCCGCGGCGCTTTGCATGCAGCGCGGCGCGCTGGACTATCTCATCAAGCCGATCGACTTGTCCCACCTCGGCCGCGCCGTCACGGCGGCGCTGCACCGACGCCGTCACCTGCTCGAGGAACCAGGGATCAATCAGCCCAACAGGCATGAGGAAGTTGGGGTCAGTCAGGAGCGCATCTCCATTGCAACCCTTGAGGCGCTGGTCAATGCGCTGGAGGCGAAGGACCCCTATCTCCGCGGCCACTCCGCCCGCGTGGCCGACCTCTCCGCCATGGTGGCGGCGGAGCTCGTCTGCCCCGACGAAGAGGTGGAGACGGTGCGCACCGCGGGCCGACTGCACGACATCGGCAAGATCGGCATTCGCGAGGCAGTGCTCAACAAGCAGGGACCGCTCACCGACGAGGAGTACGAGCACGTAAAGCAGCATACCCTGATCGGCTCCCAGATCCTCGCGCCCCTGGTCCATCTGCGGGATGCCATCACCTGCGTCCGCAGCCATCACGAGCGTTGGGACGGATTCGGATACCCCGACCGGATCGCCGGCGATGCCATTCCACTCGGCGCCAGGATCATCGGCGCCGTGGAGATCTATGACGCGCTCACCACGGCCCGTCCGTACCAGGAAAAGATGCCACCCGAAACGGCCGTGGAGCGCATGCGCGACCTGGTGGGCACCGCCATCGATCCCGCCATCCACGCCGCGCTCGAGACCGTCGTCACCCGCCGGCAGGCCCTGGTCTTCCTCGACGATCCGCAGGCCTGAGCGATGATCTCGCTCACGCTCATTCTCGTCCTGGCCGTGGTGATGGCGGGCGTGACGGTCGTCGCCATCCTCGCCTGGTTCTGCTACACCGCCTATCTGAACTGGTTCGGACGCCGCCTCGAGCGGCGCAAGGGGATGTACCGGGAGCTGGTGGCGGAACTCGCATCGGGGGAGTGGAATGCACTCGAGGCCGAGTTGCATCGCCCAGGAACGCTGCAGGATCTCGGTGCTCTCGAGGCTGCGCTCGAGGAGCAGTCCCGACGCACCACCGAGCGGCCTTCGTGGCTGCTCGAGGCGTATGACCGGCTCGGGCTGATCGACAAGTACGTCGATCGCCTCAGAAGTGCCCGCCGATGGCGAGAGCGCGCCCTGGCGGCCGAATTGCTCGGCCGGGTGGGCAATGCCAAGGCGGTGCCGGTGCTGCTGGAGACGGTGCAGGCCACGCGCACCGAGGACGGCGACGTGCGCGACATCGCGCTCCGCGCGCTCGCCCGTATCGCGGACCCGCGGGCAATCACCCCCCTCACCTGGGCCCTCGAAACCGCCGAGACCTGGCTGGCGCCGCACATCGCCGACATCCTGGCGCGCCACGGCCCGGCCGCCGTCGGCCCGCTGGTGACCGTGCTCGATCGTCGCACGCCGTCGCCCGCCCGCGCCTGGGCGGCCAATGTGCTGGGCGAGCTCCGCGCCGCGCCCGCCTTCCCCGCGCTGCTGCGCGGCCTCGACGATGCCGACGACGAGGTGCGGGCCAAGAGCGCGACCGCGCTCGGCCGCCTCGGCGATCGGAGGGGCGTCGGCCCGCTGCTCGACCATCTGCTCACCGATCCCGTCCCCTTCGTGCGCGCGCGGATCGCCAATGCCCTCGGACAGTTTGGCGACCCGGACGTTTCCGACCGTCTGGTCCACGCCCTTGGAGATCCCGCCTGGTGGGTTCGGGTCCGGAGCGTGGAAGCCCTGGAGCGCATCGGGCCGGCCGCCGAGCAGCCGCTTCTCGTGGCGCTCAGGAGTGGCGACCGCGAGATCCGCGGCCGGGCCGCGGTCACGCTCGAGCGTCTGGGCACGGCCACCGCTCTCGCGGCGTCGATACGCAACGATGAGGACGCCGATCAGGCAGCGGATACCCTGGTCAAGTTCCCGTCTGCCGGAGCCCGCGAGCTGATCGCGGGCCTTCTGATGGCGCCGGCGGAGCCGACCCGGCGGTCGACCCTTCGGGCACTGAGACTGGGCTCGCGCCGGGACCTCGCCCCGGAGATTGCCCAGGTGGCGCTCTCCGATCCCGACCCGGCGCTCCGGTCGGCGGCCCTGGCAACGCTCGCGAAACTGCGTGTGCCCGAGGCGACAGCAGCGGCGCTTGAAGCCGAGCGGGCCGACCTCGACACGTCGGTGCGGGCCATGGCCATCGAGACGCTGAGCCGCTGTGCCGGCGAGGAGGCCGTCAGGCGTGTGGTGGCCGGTATCGGCGACCCCGACGCCGGGGTGAGGGCGGCATCGCTCGAGGCCGCGGCCCGCCTGTCCCTCCATGGAATTCGAGACCCGCTGCTCCAGCTATTGCGCGACGACCCGTCTCCGCTGGTCCGCGAACGGGCGGCGCTTGCCGTCGGACTGCTGACCGTCCCGGGAGGAGAGGGGGAGCTCCTCGCCGTCTGTCTCCGGTCCGAGCCTCCGGCCGTCCATGCCGCGGCTCTGCTCTCCATAGGAATGTTCGAGCAGGAGAGCCTGGTGACTCGGCTGGCAGAGATCCCGGAGTCGGATCGCGCCCAGGAGGCGATGCGGGAGCGCTTTCACAGCGACGCCTGGTTCCGCCTGCTCCGGTGTCATCTACCGTCGTCGAGGCGGCCGGAGCTGCGGGCGATCACCATGCACACCGCGGAAGCGGCCGAGACAGCCCTGGCCCGAGGCATGGATGAGGTGCTCGAGCCGCGCGGGCGCATCCGTCTCATCGAAGGACTCGGCGCGCTGCGGGGTGAGGAAAGCCGCGAAGCGCTGAAGGAGGCGGCCCGCCACGATCCGAGCCCCGAGGCGAGGACGGCGTCGCTGTCGGCGCTGGGAGGCTTGCTCGAGGGCGACGAGCTCCTGGACATCGCGAGTCGCGCTCTCGCCGATCCCAGTCTGCTCGTGCGGCGCGCCGCGGTGAGCCTCTTCTCAGGGATCTCGCCCGAGAAGGGTTTGCCCGTCATGGTCCGCTCGCTCCGGCCGGGCGATGATCCGTCCGTCTTTGCCGCCGTGGCCGAGGCCGTGACACCGGCGTTTCGGGTCTTCGCCGATCTCGCGCTCCGCATGCCCGACGACGGGGACGACGCCTTGGTGGCAGTGGGAATCGCCCGGAGAGTTCGCCATCCCGACCTTCCGAGGCTCCTTCCGCTCTTGGCGCGCAGCCGCTCACCGGAAGTGAGGGAGGCGGTCGCTTCCCTCTGGCGAGAACGTCCCGACACGACGGACGCTGCGGCGCTTGCCGAGCTCACCCTCGATCCAGCCGCCGGGGTGCGCCGGGCGGCGGCACGCGCGGCCGGCGCGATACGGTCGTGGAGCCTGCTCGAACGCCTTGCCGCCGACCCGGACCCCTCGGTGCGGCGCCAGGCGGCACTGGTGACGGGCGCCGCCCAGGAGCGTACGCCCGAGACCGATGCCATGCTCGAGATCCTTGCCGCCGACATCGCCATGCCGGTGCGAGCCGCCGCCTTCGTCGCGCGCCTGGCCCAGGGCATTCCCGTTCCCCCTCCCCCCGGCGTCGAGCTTGGCGAGGCCGCCGCCGCGCTCCGCGAGGGGGCCGACCTTCCCGCCCTGCGAGAAGCCGCTCGCACGGCATCCAACGAGAATCAGCGTCTCGCGGCCGCGCTCGCGCTGGCGCTGCTCCACGATCAGGTCGCCCGCGACGTCGCGCGCACCGACCCCTACCCATCGATTCGCCACCGTGTCGGCGGCACGCTCGAGCTCGCCGGCTCGCCGCCCGACGACGAGACATGAGCGAAGCCGTGCTGCGGTTCCTGGTCGCCACGGCGCTGGCAGCCCAGCCGTTGTTTCTCACATTCTTTCTCTTGCACAATACCTACACGCTGGCGCTCATCGTGCTCTCCGCGCGACAGGTGCGCCGGCGGGTCACGAGCCATTTCGTGGAGGATCTCGACCTGATCGACCAGTCGGACCTCACCAAGCCGCTCACCATGATCATCCCCGCCTACAACGAGGAGGTGACGATCGTCGACATCGTCACCAGCCTGGTGAACTGCGAGTATCCGCGATTCGAGATCGTCGTCGTCAACGATGGCTCGACCGACGGTACTCTCGACCGGCTGCGCGAGGCATTCGGGCTGCGCATGGCCGAGCTACCGTACCGTGGGGCGATCGCCACCGCGCCGGTGCGGGCCATGTACGAGGCGACCGTCGCGCTTCCCGCGTCGGCGATCGGCGTAAGGGTGATCGACAAGGTCAACGGCGGGAAGGCGGACGCGCTCAACGCCGGCATCAATGCCTCCACGGCGCCGTACATCGTCTCGCTCGACGCCGACTCGATCCTCGATCAGCATGCCCTCAAGGAGCTGATGCGGGTCATCCAGGAGGACCCCCGCGTCGTCGCCGTCGGCGGCCAGGTCGCCATCGCCAACGGCTGCACCGTTCAGCACAGCAGGGTCGTTGAAGTCGGCCTCCCGGCCAGGCCGCTCGCGAGGTTCCAGATGGTGGAGTACCTCAGGTCCTTCACGACCGGCCGGACGGGACTCGATCTTCTCGAGTCGGTGTTGATTCTGAGCGGCGTGTTCGCGGTGTTCGAGAAGGCGACGCTCATCCGGGCCGGGGGATATCTCACCCCCTTCGTGCGACACCGCATCGTCGAGGAATACGTGGGTCTCGGCGCCGGGACCGTGTGCGAGGACATGGAGATCATCGTGCGGCTGCATCGGTACGTCCGCGACAAGGGACTCGACCGGCGCATCGCGTTCCTGCCGCACCCGGTGGCGTGGACCGAGGTTCCCGAGACGCTCGATTCGCTTCGGAAGCAGCGAGGGCGGTGGTACCGAGGGCTTCGCGAGTCGCTGCGGTACCATCGCGCGATGCTCGGCCGGCGGCCGTTCGGACGGATCGGCTGGCTCGCGCTTCCGGCGTTCTGGCTGTTCGAATACCTCGGACCGCTCGTGGAGGTCGCGGGATACGCCCTGGTGCTCTTCCTCTTCATAGTGGAGAAGACCGGCGGTGGGCACCTCATCGATCCGGCGTTCCTCTGGGCGTTCCTGCTCGCCTCGCTCGGATACGGCATGCTGGTGAACGTGGCCGCCGTCCTGGTGGGCGCCTGGCGCTTCCGCGCCGGACTTGCCGATCGTCTCCAGCGCCGGCTCCTCCCGTTCGGCGGCTGGCACGAGGTGCTCGTCCTCCTGGGCTACGCCGTGATGGAAAACTTCGGCTTCCGTCAGCTGACGCTCTACTGGCGGCTGCGGGGCTTGTGGGATGCGTGGCGCGGCAAGAAGGGGTGGGAGAAGTTCGCCCGCGTGGGCTTCAGGGAGGGAACGGCGGCGGTGCGTGCCTGAGTCCACCTCGCGCGCCAGCGTGCTCCTGGTGGACGACGACCCGACCATCGCCCGCCTGGTGGGCCGCATCGTCGCGGAGATCGGGTTTGGCCCCTTCACCCACACGACGACCGGGCGGGAATCGCTGGAGTTGCTCGACGGCACCGACATCGTGCTCCTCGATCACCAGCTTCCCGACTCGGAAGGCCTCGAGGTCCTCGACGCGATCCGCGCGCGTCCCAATCCCCCCGCGGTAGTTCTCATCACCGCGCACGGCAACGAATCACTCGCGGCGGCGGCGCTCCGCCGCGGCGCTGACGACTACCTCGCCAAGGATCCCTCGCTCAAGGTCCTCCTGCCACAGATCCTCGAACGAGTGCGGCGGAACCGTGAGCTGGGCAAGGCGCTGGTCGCCGCCGAGCAGGAGCTGGTGCGGGCGGAGCGGCTCGCCGCGATCGGCGAAATGACCGTGACGCTTCACCACGGCATCAACAACCCGCTGATGGCCGCCACCGCCGACGTGGAGCTGCTCCTGGCGGCCACGAAGATGACGGACTCGGACCGACACCAGGCACTCGAGAGCATCCGGGAGTCGCTCCGGCGCATCCGGGACATCGTGCGCCAGATCGGCGATCTGCGCGAGGTGCAGACCAAGGCGTATGTCCCGGGAATCCGAATGGTCGATCTCGAACCGGGCGCCACCGTCCCGCGCCCGAGGGTTCGCGGGGTGGCGCTCCTCCTCATCCCGGACGAGGATCTGGCCCGGGTCATCGCGCTGCTCCTCCGCGACGCCGGTTTCGAGGTCGAGCGTTTCGACGACGTAGCGGCGCTCGAAGCGTCGGCGGGCCGGGAGCACGTGTCCCTGGTCCTCGTGCTTGGCGGCAGCGGCGCAGCCGGCGCCCACGCCCTCGCCGGCTTTTCTCCGGCCGCGGAGCGGGGCTATCGGGTCGTGGCGCTGGTCACGGGGGGCCCGCCGGAGCCATCACGGGAGGCGGGTGCCGATCTCGTGGTCCAGCTTCCGTTCGACCCCAGGAGCTTCACGGCGGAGATGATCCGGCTGGTAGAGTAGGAGTTCCGCCGTACGCCATCGCCTCGAGACGACTGATGCGCTGGCGGATCGGCGGGTGCGAGGCCAGGGTGTCCGCCAGGAAACCTTCCCGGTTGGAGAGGAACCCCGGCGCGGGGTCCACGATGCAGAGATGGGCAGCGCCCCTGGTGATCGCCCGGGTGGGTGACGCGGCCGACTCGAGTTTCTGAAGGGCAGTGGCCAGCGCCATCGGATTGCGGGTGAATTGCGCACCGGTGGCATCGGCGAGGAACTCGCGCTTCCGGCTCACGGCCATCGCCAGAATGCGCGAGACGATCGGCGCCACCAGCAAAGTAAGCAGCCACAGCACCAGCACGACGATGGCGAGCGGGTTGCCTCCCTTTCCGCGGTTGCGCGAGCCGGTCGAGAGCGCGCGCCCACCCATCCGGCTCCCTCGCAACATCCGCCCCATCCCGTCCGACATGAGCGCGATCGCGCCGACCATGCCGGCGAGCAGCGTCATGAGCCGGATATCGAGATTGCGCACGTGCGCCATCTCGTGAGCGATGACGCCCTGCAGCTCCTCCCGCGAGAGCGTGCCCAGCAGCCCTTCGGTGACCGCGATGCTGGCCGTCGCGGCATCCCGGCCCGTGGCGAAGGCGTTGGGATCGTTGTCCGGCACGATCCAGACTCGCGGCTTCGGCTGCCCCGAGGCGATCGCCATCTCCTCCACGACGTTGACGAGCTGCCGTTCCTCCGCCGTCGCCGGTTCCACCACTTCCCTCGCTCCGGTGGACCAGAGTACGCGCTCGGCGCCGAAGCGCCACGAGTACCAGCAGATACCGCCGGCGATGAGGACGGTGACGACACCGATGACCGGGATGACGTGGTGGTACGAGGCCGGCGGTGCATCCGCGGTGAGGAGGCCGAGAGCGAGATCGCCGCCGAAGCCGACCCAGGCGAAGAAGAAGATGAACCCGACGATGAGCCAGGTGGAGCGGCGGCGATTGGATTCCTGCTGGGCGAAGAGATTCGCCGGTTCGTTCACCCGGGACTAGCCCCCCATCGACAGATCGACGTTCGGCACGGCCCGCTCCGATGGCTCCTGAATTTCCCAGAGCTCGGCCGGCGAGGCCTTGGCGATGCCGGCGACGAGCATGGTCGGAAAGGTCGCCTGCGCGGTGTTGAACTGCGTCGCGGTGTCGTTATAGAGCTGGCGCGCGAAGCCGATCTTGTTCTCCGTGCTGGTGAGCTCCTCCTGGAGCTGCGCCACGTTGCCCGTTGCCTTGAGATCGGGGTACGCCTCGGTCAGCGCGAACAGCCGGCCCAGCGCCTGGCTCAACTCTCCCTCTGCCTGCGCCGTCTGGTGCACACCGGTGGCGCTCACCGCCTTGTTGCGCGCGCTGATGACCGCCTCGAGCGTGGTCCGCTCGAAGTTCATCGCTCCCTTCACCGTGTTGACCAGGTTGGGGATGAGATCGTGGCGGCGCTTGAGCTGCACGTCGATCTGCTTCCACGCGTTGGCGACCTGGTTCTTGAGAGAGATCAGCCTGTTGTAGGCGCCGATCATCCACAGGACGATCGCGACCACGACGACCAGAAGTATGAGCGCAGCCATGGGAGTCCTTCCGGCGGCGGGAGTTAGGGAGTTACGAGTCCGGCGATGGCCTGTCGGAGCGCCGCCGCGATCGCCGCGGTGTCGCCGTTGAGACGGAGGACGGGGTGCTGCTCGTCGATGATCACTTCGATCCCCGGCGAGACGATGAGCCGGCGGCAGACGGCGCTCTCGGCGGCGCCTTCCACGGGCGCGAGCCATCCGAGCATTGCCCGCCCCACCCGGCCGCGACCGGTGCCCGGTGCCTGAAGAAGACGGAGACGGTCGGGACGCGGGAGCCCGGCGCCGAGGACCCCGGCGATCCGGCGCTCGATGAGGTCGCCGGTCAGCTCGGCGAACTCCCGCGTCATCGTCTCGAGGGTAGCGCCTTCCATTTGGCGCAGCTTGATGGCGAGAACCTGCAGCAGGTGACGGTATGCGTAGACCGCCGCGGTGCCCCGCCCTTCAGGCGGACTGACGAGGCCACGGGCAACGTAGAACCGAATCGTGCGCTCGCTCGGCTGCGCCCGCGCGGCGGCGTTGACCGGGATGACGCCCGAGGCATCGAGGATGCCGGCGGCAAGCGCCGTCAGGTCGCGCAACCCCCAGGGGGCGAGCGAGCGGTATTCGCGAAGCGTGGTGAGCGGGTCTGTCTGGGCGCCCGGCCCGGCGCCCGCGGTCACGCGCCGTTCGCCCGCTTCCCCTCCCCCGCCGCCGCGAGCGCCGCCCGCACCGCGTTCCCCAACGTCTCCAGCGTGAACGGCTTGAGCAGTGTCGGACAACTCACGAGCTCCCGAGGCCAATGGTCCTTCTCGGCGAAGGTGTCGCCGGTCATGAGGATGACGCGACCGCGGAGCCGGGGCCAACGGCGCACCAGCGCGAGGAAGAGTGCATCCCCCGAGATCTGTTGAAGATGGAGGTCGAGCAGCACGAGGTCGACATCCATCTCGTCGAGCGTCGTATAGGCCAGGTGCGGGTCGCCCGCCGAAACCACCTGGTAGTGCAGGCTCTTGAGCGCACGCTCGAGAGTCCGCCGGATGGCCGGCTCGTCGTCGATGACCAGAATGCGCGCGCTCACGAGGCGGCCTGATGAAGCGGGGCGAAATACCGGCCGGTGACAATGGCGAGGGCCTCGTCGGTGGACAGCGAAACGCGCAACTCTCCGGCAGTGAGCCCGAACACCGCCCGCAGGTGCATTTGCAGTGTCTTCGTCTTGCTGTAGCCGAGCTTCAAAGCGACGTCCTCGACGGTATAACCGGGATCGAGCAGGAGACGGTGCGCGTACAGCAATCTGGCCAGCACCATGACGGTCCGCGGTGACGGCAAACCCACCTTGGTGAACATTCGCTCGCAGGTGCGCCGGGTCAACTGCGCCCGCTCTGCCATGGCGGTGACGCTGGGCCCGTCGCCCGGCGCATGGAGCGTTGCCTCGAGCGCCTGACGCACCTCGGTCGGCAGGTCGCGGAGAATCTCGGACATCGCCTGGATCACTTGCTGCGAGGCGCTGTGCTCGAGCTCCGCGAGAAGCGCCTGACGCAATGAGCCGGGGGCATCCTCGAATCGATGGACCACCACCCGGCGGATGCCCGCGCGGCCCAGCTCCAGGAGGACGCGCGCCGTGGCCGGTGCCAGCTCAGTGTACACCAGAAGCGGCAGAGAGGGGAAGAACTGGCGCAGGCGCTCGATGCCGTGGGGACGCGGACTCCCGTCCCCCAGCATCGGGTCGACGACGGCCATGTCCACCGGCTTCGCGCGGATCGCGTCTACCGCCTCCGGCCAGGTGTTCACCGAAACCCAGCCAAAGCGATCAGGATCGAGAGTGCGCAACCTGAAGAGTCGCTCCGCGGGGACGGCGGCGAGAAGCAGATGTCGCAAATCGGCCCCTATTTGTCGCAAAAAGGCCCTAATAACTGCCGGAGGCAACCCTCAGATTGGTGGGTCCCCCTGCATCCAAGCCATCCAACTCGAGAGGTCGCCCCATGTCCCGCACAACCACCAAGTGGATCGCCCTGGCTTCCCTGACGCTGGCCGCCCTCACCTCGGCCGCCTGCACTCGCAGCGATGCCACGGGGCCGTCGGAACAGGCAGCGCCGTCGTTCGAAGGCCAGGGGGCCAATAACTAGCTGGTCGCCAAAGCGTATTCGCGGAGCCCGACCGCCACCTCTTTCAACGCCGGTGAAGCGATCCAGCGTGAATCCGGTGCGCGCTCGGGCTTGCGGGGCTCTCCCTCCGCCAGTTCTGCCAGCATCCGATCGAATCGGAAATACCAGGCATTGAGTTTGTGCGTCTCGCTGAGGGCAAGACCAGCCTGAAGCAGCACCCGCGCCCGGCCCATCTGGCCGAAACGCGCCAGCCCGACGCCGGCCTTGAAGTGGAAGTCCGCCATCATGCTGGGCGGCATGCGCTCGCGAAGCTGTTCCGCCTCGGCCCGTCGTCGCTCGAACGCCATCCGATTTCCCGCGCTCGATTCCATCTCCATCAATTCGAGCATGGCATTCGTGCGCACCGCGAAGCTCGTCTTCGAGGCGATGACGATCTCAAATGCCCGGCGGGCGCTGTCGACCACGCCCAGCTCCACCAGGTACACGCCGATGTCGCCGAGGATGCGCATCTGTTGAAGCGGGTCGTCGGTGAGCTTGAAGGCCTTGTAGTTGGCCTGCACGGCCTCGGCCTTCTTTCCCTCGACCGAATACACCGCGCCAAGATCGGCGTAGGCCATGGACTGCATCTCGGGAAGGTTCGCCGTGGATGCGGCCTGCGCCACCTCCTCGCCAATGGCACGCGCCATCGGGAGGTTGCCCATCCCGCGAAGCACCGCCCCGCACCCGAGCCTGGCGCGAAGCTGCATCATGCGGTCATCGGCCTCACCGGCGGCGCTCTCGGCAGCGAGATAACACTTCGTGGCGGCGTCCCAGCGCGCGAGCAGCCGGTTGAGCCGCGCCGCGAACAGTGCGGCGGCCGCGAAGTCGCCGGCCGGGATCGCGTCGGCATGAGTTCGGAGGGCGAGCGCCAGCACCTGGAGCGATTCCTCGAACCGGCCCTCGTGCTCGAGGGAGTAGGCGTACGCCGTCAGACTGAGCCGCAGGCCGGCGCCGGGGTCGTCAGTCGTCGTCACTTCCTGGGAGATGCCGCGAAGGTGGGCGGATTCGGGAGCATCCGCGGGCAGCGCGCGCAGATGACGGCGCACGGCGTCCAATTGCCAAGCGAATGCTTCCTGGGATTCGGGACACTCGTCGCGCGTGAACATCGAGCTGACGAGGCGGCACACCACGTAACCGCCGAGCGCGAGCCGAGCGCTCGTATCGCGCTCACGCGCCCGCTCGAGGCATGCGCGATCGAGAAATGCGCCGAAGGTCAGCACGTTCGCGCCAGGCTCGAACTCACCAAAGAGCTGCTCAGACGTAAACAGCGTCGATTCCTTCCGGCTATGTGAGAGTAGGGGCCTAGCTAGTATCGCCCGCAGACGGCTGGTGGGCAAGGGCGTGCAGTTTCTGGTCAGTACCGGCGGGGTAATGATGGGGTCAACTGCAATCCGGGACCCTATCCTCGCCAGATGCGACGCGGCTACAGTCTGCTGGAAACGCTCCTGTCACTCGTTATCGCCGGCATCCTCCTCGGCATCACCCTGCCGCGGTTCGGTGATTTCAGGGATCGGCTCGCCGTCACCGAAGAGGCCGTGCGGATCGCCGCGGCGCACCGGCGCGCGCGAGTCATGGCCATTCTCCAGAGCCGGCCCGTCGTGCTCACCGTCAATCCCGATTCGCTCATCATCACCGCCGAGCCCGATTCGAAACCGCAGTGGGCTCAGGAGGGGCCGGCGGCGCATGGTGTGGCGCTGGCCGGCGGCGTCCGGCGGATCTCGTTCTCGCCCGTAGGCATCACAACCGGCGTATCCAACGCCACCTTCAACCTGACTCGCGGGGCCGCCAGCCGCGCCGTCGTGGTCTCGCGCCTCGGGCGGCTCCGAATCCGTTGAGGCAACAGTCAGGTCCATGCCGCCCCGCTAGTGGCCACCGCCCATGCCGAAGCGGTGAGCAGCGCCATCGCAACCAGCAAGCCGTACTTCCGCACTTTGTTGAGGAGCGTCGAGCGGGAAATGCCTAGCATCGCGGCAGCCCTGCGCTTGTTCCCTTCCGTATGTCGCAGGGTCAGCGCAATATGCCTCCGCTCGGCAGCGGCAAGAGAATCGGGCTCCGCCGGCAGGCCTGGTGCCAGCGACTGTCGCAGGAGCCCGAGGTCGAGCCCGGGATAGGCCAGCTCGAGCACGAGGGTATCGAAACCGGGCACGCCGATCGCCACGGCCGCGGCCGGAGCGTCGGGCGCCGCCGCCGCGCGATGTCCTGCCCCCCGCAGCAGGTGTACGAGATCGTCGCTCCGAGCAGGGTCCCGCACGAGGACGAGCGAATGATGGGGCGTCATGACTGGGAAAGTAGTCGTTCCGGCGCCATTCATCTGACAGCTCGACCGGCAAAGGATGTCTGGGAGCGCAGCGATTGGAGTTGGCAGAAAAACGGAACGGCCGCCTAGTCGTGGCTAGACGGCCGTCCCGCGCATGGACTACCCAAGGTCGTGGCATTGCTGCCGCCGTTCTTCTCCCACCTGCCACCGGTTGGCTGATACGCCGCTCGGGAGGGCGCGATGGAGCCTTGGCTTCGATCCCCAGGCCGGATGGCCATCCCACCTGGTTCGTCTATGCGAGCGCTGCGATTCGGATCGGGTCGCGGACCGACCTTTCGCACTGCACTCCGAGGCGCCGAATCGGAGCGGATGAAGCACGCGACTGGCTTCACCTGTTCAAGCCGGGGTGATCACCGGGATCAGCGAGTGCCTGAGCCCTTGGTTGCGTCGGCCCTCTCCCCCGATATCCCGCTTGAACCCGCCTGCCGTCCGCCACTGTGACACGGGGTCTCAGTACGTGTTCAGCGAGGCGCGTGACACTAAGATAGGCACCCGCGAGAATCTCGCAAGTGCCTGATTTTATTCGGGTTACGTCATATCATGGTGGGGAAGTGTGGATACCTAAGCGCCCACGCGGTCAGCGCCTACCGCCTCCGTCCACACGATGTGGAGATGTGTATCCACAGCGACGCGCCGATGTGCGTTCGAGAAGTCGGAGGTCGAGAGTCGGAAGTCCAGGGCCTCGACTCTCGACCATCGACTCTAGACTCTCCACTCTCACGATTCCAGCCCCACTTCGATGTAGCGGTAGGTCGGATCGACTTCCGGCGAGCTGAAGAGACAGCCGGCCGCGGTCGCGGCAAACCAGCCGGCCACGAGCGGCCGGGGCCCGTCGAGCTCCTGCATGATCGACCCGAGCCAGCGACGGAGATGACGGACCTCGGGGGCTCGTCGTCCGAGGAGGGCAAGCAGGGCGCCGGCGCCGGTGGTGGCGCGGAGGAAATGCGCCAGCGCATGCGCCCGGTGGGTAAATTCCACCGCCTTTACGCCAGGCTCATCGAAGAGGATCGCGCCGTCGAAGACATCCATGGGCGGCGCGTCAAGACGGGGGCCGAGATACACGTAGGTGCGCCCGGACTGCCCCTTCCGCTCGATCACCGCGGCGGCGGTCTCGCTGGTGAGCCGTGCGGCGTGGAGCATGTCGTCGTCGAGCAGGATTCCGACGGCGCCGGTCCACTCCAGCGCCGCCAGCGCGGTCTCGACCGGGCAGCCGAGGGCGTCGTCGAAGGCGAGCAGTCTCGGCGCCTCACCCGCGCGCAACACGAAATGCGAGAGTCCTTCAGCGCGATCGGTGAAGGTCCGGACAACGAGCGTTTGTGGGGTCGGCATGGAGGAAATGTAAGAAGTTAGAGGTGGAAAGTCGAAAGTCGGGGGTCTAGGGTCGGAGGTCTGAGGTCTACGTCTAAGGTCGAAGGGTCTAAGGTCGAAGGGTCTAAGGTCGAAGGGCCCCGACCTCCGACTCTCGACTTTCGACTCCAGACTCCAGACTCCCGACCTTCGACCCCGACGGCACCAGCTCCGACTTCGGCTCCAACTTCACGATCCAGAGGCCGGTATTGATGTCGTTCACGTATACGAGGCCATTCCGGTAGAACGCTCCCCACGCGTTCGGCGCATTGGGCACGACGCCCTGCGAGTCCGCTGTCACCACGTGAGAGATTTCACGTCCCTGTCGCAGCAGGTCACCGCGCAGCTCGCCCGAAATGTCCAGCACCCTGGGCCGCCCTGGTAGTCGCCGAGGTAGAGGGTGTCGCCGGCCACCCACACGTTGTGAGTCCCACCGTCCTTGGGCTCGTAGTACGCGACTTCCCGTGGCTGCTCCACATTCGATACATCCACGACGTGGAGCCGTCCATACGCCCGTCCGACATTGGGAAAATGACCGCCGGAACCTGACCGCCGACATGGCCCCGGCGCCGCGCGAGAGATAAGTTATGCCGACGCAGCCGTCGTCTCCGGAGAACCCATGCGCGTGGAGTGGACGTCCTACAACTCGCCTATCGGCGCGCTGACCATCGTGGAATGCGAGGCGGGTCCGCTGGTCGTGGAGTACCCCCACAGAGCGACGACGGTCAAGTGGGCCGTCCGGTTGCGCGCCGCGGTTCCCGAGCTGCTCATCGCGCAGGGTCCCTGCCGGACCACAGCGCACTGGCTCGATGACTACTTCGGCGGTGCCAGCCGTGCCTTCCCATATCCCGATCACCTGAAACGATGGTTCGATCTATCACCGGCCCAAGTGTCTGTATTCAAGACACTTAGGAAGATTCCTCTCGGTGAGACGCGCTCCTATGAGGACGTGGCCCGGGCTACCGGGTTGCATCCCCGCCAAATCGGATGGCTCGTCTCCGCGAATCACCTGGCCATCCTGATCCCCTGTCATCGGGTCGTGGGCAAGGATGGGAGCCTCGTGGGATACGGCGGCGGGCTCGCCAAGAAGCGCTGGCTCCTCAACCATGAGCTGCGGGCCGCGGGGGTAGTCCTCCGCTGAGGCCTTATTGACAATTCCCAATACGGGCACAACCTTAGTCCATGCTTCGCGCTGTGAATCCCTTGCATCACTGAGTCTTCGCTGGCCGGCCGGGCCAATTGCCCGGGCGGCTTTTTTGCTTTTTGAGGGGTTTTCTCACCCGGCCACACCGGCCGGGGGTCTCCCCGGAGCCTGCGGGCTCCCTTTCAAGAGGTTGCAGCAATGGCGAAGGGCACGGTAAAGTGGTTCAATGATGCAAAGGGGTTCGGCTTCATCGCGCAGGACGGTGGAAAAGACGTGTTCGTCCATCACACCGCAATCATCGCCGAAGGATTCCGGTCCCTGTCCGAAGGGGACAACGTGGAGTTCGAGGTCGTCGAGGGGCCCAAGGGGCTCCAAGCCTCCAACGTCCGCAAGGTCTGAGACCGGCGCCCGGCGCCCGGCGCCCCACCCCTCCGACCCCAAGCCTGGCTCACCCGATCCCCCGTCTCTCCGGCGGGGGAGCTTGGTCTCGTACACTTCTTGCCACGCCGGCCGGTCACCCATACCCCGACCGGGAGCTCCGCTGATGAAGATACTCGTCCGCGCACTGGCGCTGGCAGTCCTGCTCGTGCCTCCCAGTACCGCCCAAGCCACTCCGGCGGCTCCCGATAGCACCACTCTCCAGTTTCGCGGGTTTCGCGCGGGTGCCCGTCTCGACGAGCTCGATGGAGTCGTCCGCCGCCTCGACGGCGATCGCCTGCGCTGCGACCGCGCGAAGACCGACCGCCGCGTCACCGAGTGCCGGGCGGTCGTTCAGTTCGCCGACCTCGGCGGGCCGGTGGACGTGTGGCTGTCGGCGGTCGATAGCGTCGCGAGCGTGATCACGTTGTCGGGAGAAGGCAGCGGCGGTCAGGTTGACCGCTGGCGCCGGTCGATCGAGCGCGATTACGGCGCGGTCGGGGCCAAGGTCCAGGGCTCCCAGTGGATGATGCAATGGGTACGGCAGGGGAGAATGCTGCGGCTCACCTGGCGCACCGATCGCCACGACAAACCGGTCTCGCTGAGCCTGGTGGACGGTCGCGTGCTGGACGCATGGGGCCGCGACCGCAACCACTCGCAACGGAATCCCTCCTAGCGGAGCCTGATCAGGAAGCTCCCTTCGGAATCCTCCAGCACGTAGTCGCGGACCACCTCGCCTCGCTGCTGGAGTCCTTTGAGCAGACCCCGCACCCGAGTCCGGATCGGCGCACCACCGCCGGCCCGGCCCCTGCCGGTGATCACCCGGACCACGCTCCCCTGCCTCGCTTTGGCTTGCACTCTGAGAAACCGTTCGGCATTTCCCACGGCCTCGATCACCGTCTGCCCATGCAGATCGTAGGAGACGTCTGCCGGGCGGTCCGTCCAGTCGAACATCTGCCATCCTCCCTGACGATCAGGCCCGCGGTGAGTACGTAACTTGCACTTCGCCTGCCCGCGGGCGCTCCAGCATCGCCGGTTGTGCTGCAGCACGGCCGGAATCGCCGGACGAACTCTTGGTCTAAATCGTTCACAATCAGGCTCTTACACCAACCGATCGCCGGTCCGTCGTGGGCCACGGACCGAAAGGTTCGTCCGCCGGTCTTCGCGGCCGGGAATAGCGCACCGAGAACGGAGACTTGGCATTGTTCGAACGTTTGAGGCGTATTGCCCCGCGCGCCGGGCTGATCCTGTTCTCCGCCCTCGTCGTGGGGTCGTGCCGGCACTCCTCGCGCAACGTCGTCCGGATCGGGGTCGCGGGGTCGTTCGGCGATCCCACCGGCCTCCCGATGAAGCAGGCGGCCGAGCTGGCGGCGGAGGAGATCAACGCCGCTGGTGGAATCAAGGGGCGCCGGCTCGAGCTGGTCACGCGGGACGACTATGCCGATCCCGATTCCGCGGTCTTCATCGCAGGGGACTTCTACGACTCGGACGTCTCCGCGGTCGTCGGACACCTCTATTCGGGAGAGACGCTGGCCGCGGCGCCGGTCTACAACGGTGGCGAAAATCCGCTCGCCGAAGTCTCCCCCTCGTCCTCCTCACCCGAGCTGACGACCGCCGGCAGCTACACCTTCCGCGTCTGCCCCAGCGACCTCGCACACGGCGCCGCCCTGGCCCACTGGGTGCGTGACCGGTTGCACCTCACCCGCGGCGCCCTCCTGTATCTGAACGATGAATACGGGCGCGGCATCCGGCAGACCTTCGTCCAAGAGTACCTGAAGCTCGGCGGAACGCTTCAGTCGATCGACCCCTACTTGGGCGACCGTCCCGAGGTGGGGCCGTATCTCGATCGTCTCGCTCGTGGAGAGCATCCCGAGTTTCTCGTGGTAGCCGGGAATCTGGGCGAGGCCGAAGAGATTATCCGCCAGGCAAGGAAGCGTGGGCTTCACATGCCCGTCCTCGGAGGTGACGGCCTGGACGGCATTCAGGCGGCCGGCGCGCTTGCCGAAGGCGTGTACCTGTCGTCCCCCTACTTCGCCGCCATCCCCACCAAGGCGAACCAACGCTTCGTCGACGCGTTCCGCCGGAAGTACCCCGAAGGGGGACTCCCGAACCAGACGGCCGCGGGTGCGTACGATGCCGTCTACCTGCTCCGCGATGTCATCGCCCGAGTCGGTCCCGATCGCAAGGCCATCCGGCGAGCACTCGCGGGCGTCGGGACCGAGACGCCCCCGTTCGAAGGAGTGAGCGGCACGGTCGCGTTCGATCCGGCGGGCGATCTCTCCACTCAGAACGTTTACATCGGCCTCGTGCGCCGAGGCGCCGTTGAAGTGCAGGGCTCGCAGGAATCCCTGGGGGCGCGGTGAACCCGCTCCGCAGCCTTCGCGGCCGCGTGATCGCCGGGATGGTCCTGCTGATGGGGCTCGTCTTTGTAATCGCGCTCCTCGGCGTGAGCTCGATTCGGGCACTCGACCGCTCGGTCAGCCAGGAGGTCACCCTCCTGCTCGCCAGCTCCGATCTGGGCAACAGCCTGGTCTCGTCGATCTCGTCCGAGGTACGCTCGGCCGAGCAGTACATCGTCCGCCCCTCGCCCAGAACCCGGTGGCAGATGATCGAGGGGGGGGACTCCGCGTTCACCTATCAGCGGCGGTACCGTGCGCTCGGCGCGCTCACGACCTCGGACCGCTACATCGTCAACAAGATCGCGGCCAATCAGGCATCGATCGAGGTGGCATACGGCCTCGCCCACGCGCTCACCGACCTCGGACGCATCGACGAGGCGCGGCGGGTCGCAGACCAAGCGCGCCAGTCGTCCGACACCCTCCTCGGTGACGTTCGCGCCCTGGGCCTCGCCCAGACCAACCGTTCCATGGGCCGGGCCGACGCGCTCCGCCGCCAGACACAGGATCGGCGGCGCGCGCTGTGGAGCCTCTTCGCCGCCTCACTCCTCATCGGCACGCTCACCGCGTACTGGACCGTCCGCTCGGTCGACCGTCCGCTCAGTCTCCTGATCGGGGCAGCGGAAAAGTTCGGCGGCGGCGATCTCCGCCCGGTCCACCTCGGCGCGGCCATTCCCACCGAGATCGAGCGGCTCGCCCGCGCGATGGACGATATGGGAGCACGGCTCCGAGGCGTGGTCCAGTCGGTGACGGGGGAGGCGACCCAGATCGGCGAAAGCGCCACCGATTTCTCCGCCGTGAGCGAGGAGCTGGCGGCCAGCAGCGGTGAGATCTCGAGTGCGATGGTCCGGATCGCGGCCAGCGCCGACCAGCAGGTGCAGGGGATGGGAAAGGCGGATGCCCTGCTCTCCAGCCTTCGAAAGATCGCGGAAGCCAACGCCCAGGCCTCCGCGCGGGTCGTGACGCTGGGCGACCGGATCCGCGTGCTCGCCGCGGATCACCGCACCGATGTCACCGATGCCGGCCAAACCCTCCTCGGCATCCGCGAAATCGTCGCGACTTCGGCGGCCCAGGTGCAGGAGCTCGCCCGGCTGTCCGAGCCGATCACCGCGTTCATCGATCTGATCCGGCAGATCTCGTCGCAGACCAACCTGCTCGCCCTGAACGCCGCCATCGAGGCCGCGCGGGCGGGCGAACATGGACGCGGATTCGCCGTCGTAGCGGAAGAAGTGCGGCGGCTGGCCGACTCGAGCGCCTCGGCGGCGGAGGACGTGGCGAAGACCGTGCAGTTCATCCGCAAGCAGGTGCGCGACGTCTCACTCACCATGGAGGCCGGATCGGAGAAGGTGCAGGGCATCGAGGGCGTCGCGACCGCGGCAGCCCGGGCCCTGGAAGAGATCTCCGACGCCATTCGGGAGGTCCACGGCGCCGCCACGGAGGTGGCCCGCGAGGCCGCCGCCAACCGCGAGATCGTGGAGCAGCTGGGACGGCGGACCCAGGAGGCGAGTCACGCGGCGACGGAGCACGCCTCCGCCAGCGAGGAAGTCACGGCTGCGGCGGAGGAGCAGAGCGCGAGTACGGAGGAGATGGCTTCGTCGGCGGGAGACCTGCTGCAGGCGGCGAACCGCCTGACAGCCCTGATGCAAGACTTCAAGACCTGAGGGGGACTACCGTCGCCTGCCGCCCTTGGACCTCTTCTTGAGCCCCTTCTTCACCGACTTGACCGGTCGAACCGTCTTTCCCTTGGCCCGCGCCTTTGCCCGCTGCGCCCGTTCCCGCTCGGCTACCTTGTCGGCCCGGCGCTGCTCGGCCGCGTGGACCTCCCCCAGGAGCCGGTCGCCCTCGTCCTGACCCAGCAGCCCGCGCCGGGTGGCGTACCTGATCAATTCGTCGGCGTCCGCGACATTGAATTCGGTCAGGCGTGCGGCCGACCTGATGACATTTCCCAGGGCGTCGGCGACAGGGCTGCGGAGGACATTCGCAATCCCCGGCAGCGTCTCCAGCAGGGTCGAAATTTGTGAACCGCCAAGCTCCGATACCACACCGCCTCCTGTGCTGAGACCTCGATCTGAGAACCTGAAGGGCTCTCGAGGCCGAATTCTCGCACGGTCGAAGGTGGCGCGCTAGTAGTTGTTCTTGCTACTCCACAACTCGGAGCACTCCACGCTCATCGTAGGCACGGTGTGGCAGGCAGAAGAACCGGTAACGGCCCGGAGGGATGGCCGGGACCACCACCCGGTATTCGGTCCCAGGCGCCGTCAGGAGCGGACCGGTCAGGTCGGCGGAGCGCCGGGGAAGCGCGGCATTGAGCGCGGCATGAGCCTGGGGAGAGAGACCGTCGCCCTCGAACGTGATGCTGTGGGGCGCTCCGTTCACGACCTTGAACACCAGCACGTCGTTCGGATGCGCCACGACGACCGCCGGTTCGAAGCGGTATTCGCCCTCGACCGTATCGGCATGAAACTTCACGAGGTGGGTCGATTGCGCCGCGCCGGGGCGGGCGAGCGGCAGGAAGAGGACGAGCAGGATGGCGGCCGACCGTCGTGGGCGCATCGAGGATTCCTTCGAAAGACAGCGCGTCGGCTCGGGCGCCTTTGCGTCACGCTGTGTGCTTCCGTACATTATCCTGACGGGCGGGGCGCTCCCTCTCTGCACTAGCCCCGCCGGAAGGGCGGACCGTGGGACGCCGGGGCATCAAGGAGTATCGCGCGCCGGAAGCACTGATTCTGATCGCCTCGGATCGGGACCAGAAACCGCTGGTGTGCCCCTCGTGCAATTCCAGTGCGGTGGAGCGAACCCCCGACCGGGCGTCGGCCGACGACGCGCCAGGCGGCCGTGTCACCCTTCACTGTTCGGCCTGCGGCCGCAGCGCCACCTACATCGCCCGCGTGCTCAACCCCGATTCCCTCCCCGAAGCCCCCCGGCACCCGACCGAGCACTGAGCTCACTTCGGTGAGGAAAAGATCCTGCTCCACCGCACCGCGGTGAGAAACGGCAATGCTCTCCAACTGCTCGGGTCGTAGCTGAAATAGACCAGCAGCGGTCGGCCGCGCACATTCGCCCGGGGCAGAAACCCCCAGTACCGCCCGTCGTACGAGCTGTCCCGATTGTCCCCCATCATGAAGAATGAATCCGCCGGCACGACGATCGGCCCCCAGTCCTGGAGGTCCGGGTGATAGGTGGCGCTGTCGTGGTTGGCCAGATGGGGGACCTGCCAGGCCCGCATCTTCGCCCGCTGTCCGGGATCCTCCGACCTCGTCGGGTCGCCGTGCACCGCATAAGGCTCGTCGACCTTCCGCCCGTTGAGGTAGAGTTGCCCGCCTTCCATCGAGAGCGTGTCGCCCGGGAGGCCGATCAGCCGCTTGACGACCTTGAGCCCGTCCTCTTCGACGGAGTCAAAGACGAGGATATCGTCGCGCACCGGCTCGCGGACTGCGGGGAGCCACGTATGAATGATCGGCACCTCGGCGCCGTAGAGCGCCTTGTTCACGAAGAGGAAGTCGCC
This sequence comes from uncultured Gemmatimonadales bacterium, assembly GCA_963722825.1. Classification (GTDB taxonomy): domain Bacteria; phylum Gemmatimonadota; class Gemmatimonadetes; order Gemmatimonadales; family GWC2-71-9; genus CAVVWJ01. The sequence goes on along the minus strand of CAVROI010000003.1, from coordinate 680,665 downwards.
GATCAGGAGGGTGTTCTCCATGCTGCCTGACGGGATCCGGAACGCCTCGACCAGAAAGGTCCGCAGGAAGAACCAGACGACGAGCGCGACGACGATGGACTTAGTCCACTCCCAAACCCACACCACGAAGGAGCGGGACGAAGTGGTGGCGCGTGTGCTGCTGCTGGCGGTCATGCGGGTTCCGTTGATGGGTCCAGCGGAGAAGTATAAACGGACGCGATGAAGTCGGCGGATCAGGTCTTAGCGCCGAGGGCGGCGAGCACCTTCGAGGGATGCTCTCCGGCGTTGGAGACCCGGGCCCAGTGGCGGCGTACCCGACCGTCCGGGCCGATCCACACCGTGGACCGGATCACACCCACCGTCTTCTTTCCGTAGAGAGTCTTCTGGCCGTACGCTCCATATTCCCCCATCACGCGGCGGTCGGGATCGGAGAGCAAAGTGTAAGGCAGGCGGTACTTGGCCGCGAAGCGCTCGTGCGAGACCGCATCGTCTCCGGAGACACCGAGGACGACGGCGCCGAGCTCCTGAATATCGCTCCAGGCCTCCCGGAAGCCGCATGCCTCCTTGGTGCAGCCCGGCGTGTCGTCCCGCGGGTAGAAGTAGAGGATGACGTCCCGGCCGCGGAAGTCAGAGAGCGAGACCTTCTTTCCACCCGCGTCGAGCAGGGTGAAATCGGGAGCGACGTCACCCGGGTTCATCGTGCCTCCGACTCGTTCACTCGCGCCGGCGTGCGGTCCACCACCTTGGCCGCCAGCGGTGCGCCCTCGCTGAGCCGCTCCTGCCCGCCCACGACGACCTGCTCGCCGGCCTCGACGCCGCTCTTGATCTCGACAAACCCGGGCGTCCGGACACCTAATTCCACCTGGCGCCGAGTCGCCTTGCCACTGGCGGCCACCCAGACGTAGCTGGAGCCCTGGAGCGGTATCAGCGCGTCTTCCGGCACGACGACTGCCCGCGGCCGCGTCGCCGTCGCGAGGCGGGCCTCGATGAACATGCCGGCCTGCAGCTCGCGCTTGGGGTTCGGCACGACCGCCTTCACCAGAATCGTCCTTCCCGGAAGCTGCACCACCGGATCGACGAAATCGACCCGGCCAATGAATTCTTTGCCTGGCAGGGCCGCGACCCGGAACGTCACTCGCTGGCCATTCCGGAGCTGATCGGCATATCGCTCGGGAACCTGGAAGGATGCCCGCTGCGGCGACACCGTCTGGAGGGCCAGCAGGCGCGTATCCGTGGTCACGTAGTCGCCCAAACTGACGAAACGCTGACCGGCCACGCCGGCAAAGGGCGCCCGCACCGTGGTGCGCTCGAGCCGGACCTTGAGCAGCTGGAGCTGAGCCTCGTTGCCGCGCGCGGTGGCCTCCGCCCGCTCCAGCTCGGACTGGGACGATGCCTTCTGCCCGAGCAGGTCACGCGTGCGGGCGAGCGACTGCCGGGCCAGATCTCGGTCGGCTTCGGCGCGCGCCACCTGCGCGGTGAGCTCGGCATCGTCCACCTTGAAGAGCGGCGCGCCCTGGGCCACAAGGCTCCCCTCGTGAACGAGAATCTGCGAGAGGCGCCCCTCGATGTCCGGGCGAAGCTCGATGGATTGGAACGCCTCGACCTGCCCGGTGGCGAGAATGGCGTCCACCACCGTGTCGGTCCGGGCCACCGCCGCCTCGACCGGCATCGCGGGAGGCCCGGCGGGCGCCCCTCCGGCTGAGCCCTTGCCTCCCTTCGGAGCGCCGGCGGATTCCGCGTTGTTGCAGGCCGCGATCCACACGAGGGCCGCGGTTCGGAGGAGGCGATTGGCCACTTCGGAAATCGGTCTCACGGCACATTCCTGTTCGTGAAGAGTCGGTGACCCAGGATCGCCTCGAGGCCGGCGAGCGCCAGTCGCGCAGCGTAGCGCGATTGCACCAAGTCGGCCTCCGCCTGGGTGAGTCGCACTTGCGCGTCCAGCACGTCGAGGATGGTGGTGGCGCCGGCGCGGTAGCGCGATTCCTGCACCCGGTAGTTCTCCTTCGCGACGAGCACGGCTGTTCTGGAGAGCGCAGTAGTAGCCTGGGCGGTGCGGTAGGCCTCGTATCCTGCCGTCACGTCCCGTCGAGCCGCGCGCTCCAGGTCTTCCCGGATGGCGCGGGAGACGTCGCGATTGACCCTGGCCTGGGTAACCACGATCTCGCGGCGGCCATCGTCCCAGATCGGAAGCGTCACCCCTAGCGCGATGGACGACACGTTCCGGGCGCCGGGGAAGAACTTCACGTCGAAGCGCGTGTGGGTCGCCGTCACGGCCACCTGGGGCAGGTAGGCGCCCCGCTCCGCTCGGAGCGCCGCGGCCGCGGCGCGCTCGCTGGCCCGAGCGGCGCGGTACTGCGGGCCCTGGCGTACCGCCATCTCCACCGCCTCGGGCAGCGGGAGCGGAAGATCGGCCGCCGGCAAGGTGTCGAGGGGAGCAGCGTCCACCGGTCCCGCGTCACCGATTCGCCGGCCGAGCTGGAGCTGGGCCACGCGCAGGGCGGCGTCGAGCTGAAGCTGATCCAGCCGCGCCTGGGTAAGCTCGAGCGTGAGCTGCAGCGAGTCGCTCTGCACCGCCGCGCCCGACGTGACCCGGGCCCGCGCGATGGCCAGGCCCTCCCCTGCGCGCCGGATCCGTTCCCGCGCCACCCGACCGAGCTCCTGGTTCTGCAGCACACTGTAGTAGTCGGACTCGGTCTGGAGCGCCGACTGGAAGCGTTGCTGCAGCTCGGTTGCCTCGGCCCCCTCGAGCTCGGCGGCCGTACGCCCGAGATCGGCGAACTTGCGGCCGGAGAACAGCTCGTACCTGGCCTGCAAGGTGGCGATGATCGACGAGTTCTGAGGCACGCCAGTGCCGATGTTGAAGAAGTCGGTCGAGTACCTGGTAGCGTCGATGGAGGCCGAGAGTGACGGGAGCACGAACACCGCGATGGCCGCCCGGCGGCCCCATTCGGCATTGTCCACCTGCCCCAGCGCGCGCACGTAGTTGGGATCGAGCCGGGTGGCCCGCGCGATCGCCTGATCGAGGGTCACGCGAGGAAGCGAATCGACCGGCCCGGAGGCTACGGACTGCAGCAGCAGCATGAGCCCCGCGATCACTCCGCCTCCGCCGCCGCGAGAGGACGTTGGGCAACTCCCGCACGACGCCGGCCCCGCTCGACGAGCCCGTCGAAGATCACGTACACCGCCGGCACCACGAACAAGGTGAGCATCGTCGAGAAGAGCACGCCGCCGACGATCGCGTACCCCAGGGGCCGCCGGCTGATCGAGCCGGCGCCGAGTCCGAAGGCAATCGGCACCGCGCCCATGATGGTCGACACCGAGGTCATGAGGATCGGCCGGAAGCGGATGCGACCCGATTCGAGCGCCGCCTCGACGGTGGACATCCCGCGCTCCTTCAGCTGATTGATGTACTCCACCAGCAGGATCGAGTTCTTGGTCACCAGTCCGATGAGCAGGATCATGCCGATCTGGCTGTACAGGTTGAGCGTCGCGTTCGCGATCTTGAGCGTGAAGAGCGCGCCCGTCACCGCCAGCGGCACGGCCAGGAGCACGGTGAACGGATGGATCAGCGACTCGAACTGGCTCGCCAGCACCATGAATACGACGATGAGCGCCAGGAGGAAGGCGAAGTAGAGCGACGATCCGCTCTCCTCCAGCTCGCGCGACTCACCCGCGAGCGCGGTGCTGCTTCCCTTCGGCAGCACCTCCTGGGCGATGCGATTGAGCGAATCGAGCGCTTCACCCAGGGTGAAGCCGGGCGCCAGGCCGGCGGTGATCGTCGCCGAGCGAACCCGCTGAAAGTGATAGAGTGCGCGTGGTCCGATACCCTCGCGCACGTTGGTCAGCGCCTCGAGCTTGACCAGGCCACCATCCCGGCCCCGTATGTAGAGCCCCGTCATGTCGCTGGGTGTCGCCCGGGCCCGCGGATCGAGCTGGAGGATGACGTCGTACTGCTTGTTGTTGCGGGTGAACGTGCTCGTCCGGTTGCCCCCCAGGAGCACCTGGAGCGTGGTGGCCACGTCACCCACGGGCACGCCCAGGTCCTCGGCGCGGTCGCGGTCGAAATTGACCGTGAGCTCCGGCTTGTTCACGCGGAGGTCGCTGTCCACGTTGACCAGGCCCTTCACCTGGCGCGCGCGGGCGAGCAGCGTGTCGTTGCCCTGGACCAGGAGCCCGAAGTCGGGATGCTGGATGACGAAATTGACCGGGCTGCCCCAGCCGAACGCGGGCGGATTGTTGGCGAACGCCAGGACGCCGGGGATCCCGAAGAATTGCGCCTGCACGCCGCCGATGACATCGCCGATGGACTGGGTGCGCTTCGAGAAATCCACCAGGTTGCTGAAAATGATGCCCCGGCTCACGCCGTCCCCGATATTGACCACGCTGAAGTAGCTGTCCACTTCCCTGGTCTTGGCGAGGACGGCCTCGGCCTGGCGTTGGTAGCCGTCGGTATAACCGAGCGATGAGCCTTCCGGGGCGATGATGATGGACATGAACCACCCCTTGTCTTCCGGCGGCACGAACTCGCGCTTGAGGGTGCGGAACACCACCGCGGCAGCGATCGTGAGCCCGACTACTCCACCCACCACGAGCCACCGGTGGTGGAGCGCTGCCCCGAGCATCCTGGCGTAGCCGGCCGAGAGGGCGTTGAAACCGCTTTCGAGCGTCTTGTACAGCGCGCCGTGGCGCGGCGGCACCCGCAGGATCTTGGCGCACAGCATTGGCGTCAGGGTCAGGGCGACGAAGCCCGAGACGACCACGGCCCCCGCGACCGCGATCCCGAACTCGTTGAAGAGCCGGCCGGTCGACCCCTTGAGAAACGCGAGCGGCGTGAAGACGGCGACGAGCGAAATGGTCGTCGCGATGACCGCGAAGCCGATCTCCCGGGTGCCGTTGGTGGCGGCCTCCTCGGGCGTCTCGCCCAACTCCTCCTGATGGCGGTACGCGTTCTCCAGCACGATGATGGCGTCGTCCACCACGATCCCGATGGCCAGGGTCAACGCCAGGAGAGTGAAGTTGTTGATCGAGAACCCGAGGAAGTACATGATGGCGAACGTCGCAACGATGGACGTGGGAATCGCGAGGCCGGGGATGATCGTCGCACGGAAGTTCCGGAGGAAAAGGAAGATGATGATGACGACGAGCACCGCCGCGATCATCAGCGTGTCCTCCGCCTCCGTGATGGAGCGGGAGACGAAGATCGACTGATCGAATCCCACGTTCAGGTGCACTCCGGGAGGCAAGGATGCCTGGATCCGCGGCAGCTCATCCCGAATGGCCTGCGCCACCTGGATGATGTTGGCCTTCGACTGGCGCACGACCCCGATCGCCACGGCCGGTGTTCCCTTGAAGCGCAGAGCGCTCCGCTCGTTTTCGGCGCCCAACTCGACGCGGGCGAGGTCCTTGAGCTTCACGAGGACGCCGCGGTCGTTCGAAACGACCAGGTTTGCGAATTCGTCAGGTGTCTTGAGCTCACCCAGCGAGCGCACGGTGAATTCGCGCCGCTCGGATTCGATCCGGCCCGCGGGCACCTCGACGTTTCGCGTGCGGATGGCCTGTTGCACGTCCTGCACGGTCAGGCCGCGCGCGGACAGCTCCGAGGCGGAGAGCCACACCCGCATGGAAAAGCGGCGCTCGCCGAAGATCCGCGCCTGGCCGACGCCGGGCAGGGTCTGCAGTCGGCTCTTCACCAGCCTGTCGGCAACATCCGATAGCTGAAGCAGGTCGTAGTTCTCCCCCGACAGCGCGAGCCAGAAGAACGGCTGGGCATCCGCCTCCTGCTTGGCGACGACCGGCTCCCGTACATCCTCGGGCAGGCGGCCACGTACCCGCGCCACCTTGTCGCGGACGTCCTGGGCGGCGGCCTCGACCCCGCGCTCGAGGTTGAACTCGAGGGTGATGTTGCTGAACCCTTCCTGGCTCGCGCTCGTAAGGGTTCGCAGCCCTTCCACGGTGCTCAGCTCTTCCTCGAGAATGTCGGTGACGGCCGATTCCACCACTTGCGGATTGGCGCCCTGCAGCTCGGTGCTGACGGAGACGATCGGCGGGTCGACGTCGGGGAATTCGCGCACGGCGAGCCGGGTGTACCCGATGGCGCCGAAGAGGACGAGCGCCAGGCTGATCATGCTCGCCAGCACCGGGCGCCGAATGGACATGTCGGAGAGTTTCATGGGTTACCCGAGCAGATAGTAACGATCGATACTACTGAGCATCGCCTGTGGCCACGAATCCGTGGACTGTTGCCCTACGAAACGCGTTCGCGAGAGATTCAGGAACCGCCGGGCCCCACATGTCGTCGAGTGGGCCGGAGGCATTTCGACTGGGATGCGCTGTGATGAACGAGGCGGGATGGGTTGAAGGACGGCTGACAGGCGATCTGCAGAAACCGTTACCGCCGGAGGCCTCCGCGTTTGGCCATCATATTGTCGACTAGCGGACCGGCCATCAGCACGATCATCGCATTCACGAGCACTCCGATCAGCGCGGAAACGAACGTGAGCGCACCCAGAATGAGCGTCGCTCCGATCCCCGCGAGCAGAACCCCGAGCCAATAAGCCGCCATGCCGTCTCCAGTTCGAATCCGGTTTTTCGGAAGGGCATTAGGTTAGTCACTCAGGACCATTTCCCGCAACCCGTTTGACGAGATTCTCACAGACCCCCGCCTACCGAGGTCATTCCATGCGCGCATTACCGCTCATCGCATTGATGCTCTCCCTGCCGCTCAGCGTCATGGCGCAGGAGCCCCAGCACCCCGCAGGTCACGACGATGCCGATCACGCCGTCAAGGGTGGCGGAACGATCCCGTCGGGATGGACGGCTCGAGCCGACGGCAAGGCCGAGCTCACCAACGTCAAGGTGGCGCCCATGGGCGCGGGTATCCACGTCACGCTCGGCCCCGCCATCATTCTCTATAAACCGGCCGATGACGGCAAAGGACCCTTCCATACCCTTGCCACCTTCACCCAGACGAAGCCGACGGAGCATCCCGAGGGCTACGGGCTCTTTGCCGGCGGACACGGTCTGGATGGTCCGGCCCAGTCATACGTGTATTTCCTGGTTCGACAGGATGGCAGCTACCTGATCAAGCGGCGTGACGGCGAGAAGACGAGCGAGATCACCAAGGGTTGGGTAGCCGATCCCGCGGTCAAGAAGCCGGACGCGAAGGGCACATCCACGAACTTGCTCGAGATCGACCACAAGCGCGATCCCTCGAAGGTCGTCTTTTTGATCAACAGCAAACCGGTGTACACGGCCGACGCGAAGGCGATGGATCTCGACGGTGTCGTCGGGCTCCGGGTCAATCACAATCTCGATGTGCATGTCGAGGGGTTCGCCGTCCACCGGTAGTATCAGACCGTGTGCTGACTCCGGGCCTGGAGGACGCGGTCGGCGGCGTAGGAGACGACGCCGCCGGCTTCTCTCGAGAGCCGTTCGAGCGTGGCGCGGGCAACCGATGATCCCGACAGGCCCAGGGCGGTGACGGCGGCGAGACGTTGCCAGGTGTTGTAGCCGTTGCGCCGCAGCAGCTTTCTCGGATGGAGAGCCACGTTGGCGAGGGCCGCGCTCGTCTCCGCGCTGCCGATCCGGCCCAACGCGGAAATGCCGGCGTGCCATACGTCGCGGTCGGTTTCCGTCTCGAGCGCGCCGACGAGCAGGAGCGCCAGGGCACCGCCACGCCACACCGCGAGGGCGTCGGCGGCGGCGGATCGGGTTCTCGGATCCGGGTTGTGCAACGCACGGCGCAGGGGCTCCGCCGCGGGGCCTTGATGAATCTCGCCGATGGCCCGCACCGCGGCGGTCCGGATCCGCTCGTCGCGGTGCTCCAGGAGCGGCCGGAGCTCCGCAACACCTTCCGGGAGTCCGAGGCGCCCGATCAGCGATACCGCGTGACGGATTTCGTGCGCCTCGCGACCCTTCAGCAGCGGCGTAACCAGCGGATAGCTCTCGGGCATGATCCCGATCACATCGTAGAAATACCCCCGCACGCCGATGGCCTCGCCCTGGCGGAGCCGGTCGAGCAGCGCCTCCGCGGCATCGAGTCCGATGAATCGGAACACGGCCGCGGCCGGCTCCCGGGTAACCGGATCGCGTTCGGTCGTGTCGATGAACCCGTCGATGGCCAGGCGGGGGATGGCCTTGCGAAGCCGGATCGAGAACGCTCGCCGCTCGGAGGCTGGGACTCTCGGGGCCAGCCGGACGAGCGCGAGCGCGGCAAAGAGCGCCGATTCCCACGCCTGGCCGCGGACGTGTTGGTCCAGTGCGCTCTGCACCTGCACGATGGTGCCCCGCTGATCGTCGATGAGCTGGAGACGCCGCTCGCCCGTGCGGCGGCGGTCGGCGACCACCCGGCGACTGAGGCTGGTCCAGCGCACGCGACCAATTCCACGGCGTTCCTCCCAATGGCGCCGCTCGCCGTGGCGGTTATCCGACGACGGGGACGTCACCTGGAACCCGGATTCCACGCCGCTCGTCGAGACCGATTGTCCGGAGGCGGCGAGCAGCGGGACCAGCTCGACCTGGACGTTGGGCGTGCTCGGGATCGGCGTGACGTCATGGGAAAGGGCCCGAGCGAGCGCGAGCAGCTCGTGCGCCTCCGCCCCGGCGGCAATCCGGATACACTCGACCTGTCTCGCGAGGAGTCGGCTCTTGAGGGTGAACTCGGCGGGTACGACTGACCATTCGACACCGGCCTCGACCTCGATTGGTTCGTTGGCCACGGCGGCGATCGAGGCGGTCAGAGCCAGGTCCTGTGCGGCGTCGTTCCCCGGCTCAAATCGAAGAAGCGCGACGAGATCACCGAACCGCTTGATGAATCTGGACTTGTGGTCCACGGTCTGGACCTCTGGCTAAAGGCTCCCGGCAAGGTGCACCGGCCCGATCAACTTTGCAACTATTGAGTGTAGCCCCGGCGCCCGCCCTGCGGCGCGGGCGAGCGCCTGGACGGCGCCGGGCTCGTAACCTCGAAGCCTCAGGACATTGGTCTTCATGGTCGGGCATCGCCGCGGCCAGCCGTGTGAGGTCCGGGCCGGTCTTGATGATCTGGATCCGCCCCTTCCCTATCAGCGATGCCCGGCAATGGACAACGCATGCCGGAACACATTCCGCGGATCCCACCGCGCCTTGATCCGCTGCAGGCGCGGGTAGTTCTCCTTGTAATACAGCGTGTGCCAGGGCACGCCTGATGTATTGAGACCCAAGTCCGCAAGGTCAGTATCGGGGTGATTGATGAATGCCCCGTCGTACGCCTCACCGGGAACCGGCACGCCACCGCTCTCCGCGAACAGCTCTCGATAGAATGCACGCACCCATCTCAGGTTTTTCTCCTCTTCCTGCGGATCCAGCCAGCCTGTGTTACAGGCGATGTCGAGAATCGCATCGCGTTGCGCGGAGGCGGTCGCATCGGGTGCGACGGCATTGATCCGTCCGCCGTAGGTCGCGAGCCCCAGCATCCCACCCATGACATCGGAGTCGGTGCGGGTGAGGTAATCGTACGCAACGCCGATTTGGGCGTCGGTGAGCCGCTTCTTGAGCAATGCGTCCTTCACTTTGGCACTCACTCCACCGGGCGGCGCGGCGAACAGATCGGGCAGCGGGTTGAGCGCGAACTCGAGCCAGGACATCCGTGCCAGCTCTTTCGCCTTCGGTGCGCCGACCCCTTCGCTCAGCGCCGCCAAATGGTCATCCACCTGGCGGTAGGCCGCGGCGCCAGCCGTGCTCACCCCGCGGGCAATGATCTTCCCGAACTGCTTGCGATGGATCTCGAGGAGGGTCCAGAGAGATGCGTTCGGCGAATCGGCGTCGCTGTTTCCCTCGCACCAGACCCCGTGGTTCTGGAGGAGTCGCAGAAAGGACGGCTGGTCGATGTCGCCCCAGTTCCATTCCGCCCTGAAGGTCGTGATCGACTCCGGAGCGCGGGGCAACAGTCCGGCGGGATTCTCCCCGGATGCGCGAGGCGACCGGAACCAGTACCGCGTGACGACGCCGAAGTTGCCACCGCCCCCGCCGGTATGCGCCCACCAGAGGTCGCGATGCGGGTCGGACGGCTCCCGGGTAGCCACCACGCTGCTCGCCCGTCCGTCCTGGTCCACGGTGACAACCTCGACAGCATACAGATAGTCCGCGGCCAGGCCGAGCTGGCGGCAGAGGAAGCCGAAGGCGCCACCGACCACATGCCCGCCCATGCCGATCTCCGGATATTCGCCGAGCGGTATCACCGTTCCCCACGTCTCGAACAGCACCCGGAATGTCTCGCCCACCGTGGCCCCGGCCTCGACGGCCAGGGCGCCACGTTCCGCATCGTAGTACACCCGCTTCATGGGCGAGACATCGATGATCACCCGCACCTCGGGATCCGCGACGAATCCCTCGAGGCAATGTCCGCCACTCGTCACGGCGAGACGCCGTCCTTCCCTCACCGCCTCCTCGACCGCCGAGACCACCTGATCGGTCGAGCCGGCCAGTCGGACGTAGTCCGGACTCGCGCTGAACCGCTTATTGAAGCGCTTGTCGACCACCGCGTGATAGCGCGGATCGTCGGGGCCGATTCTGATTGATGCGACCCGCGTGTCGCCGGTCGCTCGTCGTGTCGACATCGTCTTTCCTCTGGATACGACCAATCGTCTCACGCAAGCGGTTCGGCAAGGACGCGCTTGCGAATCTCCTCGCGAAGCCAACCGAGCATTTCAGACGGGCTCGCACCCCGGCGTTGGGCTCCGGTGCGCAGCCATTCCAGGAGTGCCAGGCGCCGCTCGATCGGCATCCCGTCGGTCGAGAGTGTGAGGGTAGACCCACAGGGGCAATCGGCGTGTACCAATGAGCCTATGGGCTCCTTCGTGTTCCAATCAGCCAGGTCTGCGTCGAGCGACCTCGGGAGCCCGAGCGGAGTCGTGAAGCGCATGTATTCCAGGAGCGTGGCAAAGCGCTTCGAACAATTGCCGCAGGTCTTGGGAAACAGACCCTCGAAGTGACGGCGCACGATCTCGAGTGCTTCGGCATCGGTCATAGGCGTTTCGAGCGCGGTATCCGCGCCCCCCCCCCGCGAAAGCGAATGTTAGGCAGTGGGCACGGACACCGACAACCCGCTCGTCAACCGCACCGACACCTTTACGAGCCACTTCTCGTCGGGACAATGGCTCGCACCTCTTCAGCATACCAGCAAGCGCCCATACACAGGACAACGATGACGCCGAGCACCCGACGCATCCGTGCCGTCATGGCGGGCATTCTGCTCGCCGGGATCACTCCGACCATCGCCATATCGCAAGGCGGGAACGTCTCGCTGTCTCCCGAAGCCTGGACCGCGACCGACAGCCTGCGATCGGTGTCGTACCTGGGGCGCCCCGCCCTCTACATCAACCGGGGTGTTGCCCTCGTGCGCGGCGCATCGATGGAGAACGGCACGCTGGACCTCGACGTGGCAGCCAGTGACACGACAAACTTCCTGGGTGTGGCGTTCCGGGCGGCGACGCCACGGTTCTCGAACGTCGTATTCCTGCGGCCGGGAAGCAGTGGTACGGAGGAATCCGTCCAGTACGGACCGGCGTTCAACAGCCTGGGTGTCGCCTGGCAGGTGTACCATGGCGATGGTGCCAACGCGGTCGCGGTTGTTCCACGCAATCGCTGGATTCATGTGCGGATCGAGCTGGATGGTCCGGTCGCGCGATTATTCGTCGATACGGCAACGACGCCAACGCTCGTAGTCCCGCGGCTGGTGGAATCGGGCGGCACGGGCCTGGGGGTCTGGGCCGGCGCCTTCGGCCGCGGTGCGTACTTCTCCAACATCCGCTACGCTGCCGCACCCCGATCCTCAGGCGAGACACCTGCACCGGTGCCGCCGCCGGGTACGATTCTCGGCTGGGAGATTTCGAGCCCGATCGAGGCCGCCGGCTTCACCCCGGCAACGCTTCCCGACCTCGGAAAGGTCACCTGGCAGCACGTCCAAGCGGAGCCCGAAGGGTTCGTCCTGATCAATCGCTATCGGGAGGCGCCCGTGGGCGGCGTGCCGAGGGACAGCATGGGCGCCGTCCTGATCGACAGCGTGATGACGGGCAAGATCGCGGGATCTCGAATCGTGTACGCGCGGACCACGATCACAGCCGCTCGCGACGGGACCCGACGGATGCAATATGCCTATGCCAACGGCGTGGTCATCTACCTGAACGGCCGGCCGCTGGCGTTCGCCATGAACCCGGGCGGGCTCAGAAGCAACCTTGGCGTGATGACCAGGGTCGGCGACGCGGTCTACCTGCCGTTGAGACGAGGGAAGAACCAAATCGTATTCGCCGTGGTCGAGTGCACCGGTGGATGGGCCTTCTCGGCGAGGCTCGACTCATGACCGCCCGCATCGTCGCGGTGGCCGCGCTCATCGTGGCGACCGGCTTCGCCTCCGAAGCGAGGAGCCGGGCACTGCCTACCATCTCCGAGGTCCTGAACGGACGCACGGAGCTGGTCACCTATCGCGGCGTCCGGGCCGTGAGGCTCGTCCCCTTGCCAGAGACGGCGGGCAAGGACGAGGACATGATGGCCCTGCTGGACGGAGCCGAGTTCAAGGACGGGACGATCCAACTCGATGTCGCGGGAGCACCGCGGCCCGGTATGCCCCCGGACTCAAGGGGATTCATCGGTGTCAGCTTTCGCACCGGCGTGCATGGCGCGTGGTCCGACGTCTTCTATCTGCGGCCGACCAACGGGCGCGCCGGCGATCAGCTACGGCGGAATCACGCCGTGCAGTATGCGTCCGACCCGGAATTTCCCTGGTACCGCCTTCGGAAGGAGAGCCCTGGCGTGTACGAGTCCTACGCCGACATGGAGGCCGGCGCGTGGACCTCGATGAAGATCGAGGTGGCCGGGAGGACTGCGCGCCTCTACGTGAACGGCGCGGCGCAACCGTGCCTCGTCGTCAACGACCTGAAACACGGCGACCGACGGGGGCGAATCGCGCTGTGGGCACACGTGGAGACCGATGCCTACTTCGGTCCGATCACCATCACGCCTAGATGACGGACCAATCGATCTGGATCGTGTGATACAGCTGGTCCATCCGCTCGGGGCTGCACGGCGCGTCGTGATCCACCCACCATCGCAGCATGGCGAAGAGCGCGCCGGCGAGCCCGTGCGCCAGCGCCGGTAGCGCGGCCGAGTCGGTGCCGGGGGCCATCGCGGTGAGCCGACGCGCGATGGTGCGGCTCAGATAGCTCGTGCCGGTCTGATACACCCGGTCGAGCAGGTGGGCCCGCGCCAGGGCCCGGTGGAAGTGCTTTGACTCACCGATGTGGTGGAACAGCTCGCACACCGGCGCCAGGCGGCCGGATCCGCTTTGCCCATCCCGGTCCATTTCCTGATCCAGCGTCTCGATCAAACCCTCGAAGCTCCGGAGCAGCAGGTCGTCCTTGCCGCGGTAGTGCGCGTAGAAGGTCGACCGTCCGACATCGGCGCGGTCGAGCAGGTCTTGAACGGTGATGGCGGCGTAGCGCTTCTCCAGCACGAGCGGAACGAGGGCGCCGATCAGCGCCTCCCGGGTGCGCCTGACCCGGCGGCCACCGTCGCCCGCTGGCGCTCCGGCGTGGGCTGGGCGCCGGACAAGACGCACCGTCTTGTTCGGCACCGAACGATGAGTCGCGACCTGTCCGTTGCCCGTCGCGGGGGCGGCTCCCACCTTGGTTCTCATACCAGCTCCTCTCACGACGAGACACCATCCGTGAAATCCGATCGGCTCAGCGGGATCCTTCTCATCACCGGCGCGATTGCCGGTATGGTCATCGTCACCCTCCATCCCACCGGCGTCGTCAACGGGGGGACCTTCGGACGCTACGCCTGGCAGAACCAGGCCGTCCACGGGGCCGCGCTGGCCGTGGTGCCGATGCTCTTTCTCGGCTTGCTCGGCCTGGCTCGCCGGCTGGGACCCTCCGATCTCACCTCCGCGGCCCTGGCGGCATACGCGCTCGGTGCGACGGCCGTGGTGTCTGCGGCGGTCTCGAGCGGATTCGTGGCCACGCTGGTGATCGACCAGATCCTCACGGGCCCGGCGGAGTCGCGCACCGCGTTCCAGGCGTTGCTCACCTATACGGGCCTGGTGAACCAGGGATTCGCCGATGTCAACGTGGCGTCGGGGTCGGCCGCGGTCCTGCTCTGGTCCACCGCGATCTGGCGGAGCGGGAGGATCGCGCGGGCACCTGCGGTCGCCGGAGTCGTTGTCAGCGTCGCGGTTCTGCTCGGATTGTTATCGGGACGACTTCCGATGGACGTGCATGGCTTCGGACTGGTGACGTTTGCGCAGTCGGTCTGGCTGATCTGGGTCGGAGCACTGTTGTGCCGGGAGGGAGTGGCCCCGGTAACGTGACATCCGGCACACCCCCTGGTCGCCGTCTTCAATACCTGTCGACTTCATGTCTTTCGCTAGTGCCGATGCGCGACCGAAAGGGCGTAGACGGCCGAACGGAGCGCCACCAGCGGGTCGTCGGAGAGCTGGATTCCCGACGTGAGGAAGATTGGGTTGTACGTCAGCGTGCGCTGGAGCTCCTGGTTGTTCGGCGCCACTGTCGTAAGACTGATCACGCCCAGCTCCACGACCTTACGATTGGCGGGCCATACGATCGACCCGTCGCGGGTCTGATCACCCGGGTTGGCCATCTGCGCCACGAGCCGGAACCGGACCGGTCCCTTCGCCAGCCGCCGAGGCAGGTCCTCGAACAGATAGTTGGGGCCGACCTTGGCCGCGCCGACGGAGTCGAGCGTCGCGATCCCCGCGGCTGGGAGGATCCGGTAGCGACCCGCCCGTTGGACTCCAGCGCTGTCGACGAACACAAAGGCGTTGTTTCCGAAATACGCCAGGGTGGCGAAGCTGGCCGGGAGCGGTTGCGCATCCTGAATGAACTTGAGCGCCCGGGGATGCTTGCCGAGGAACTGCTCGACCGGGTTGGGATGGGGACTCGTCGGCGTGGTGTGCGCCACCGCCGTCAGAAAGGCGAGGAACTCCTCGCCGGTGCCCACGACGAACCCGTTGTGGGAGATCGCGACGATGTCGGTGAAGGCGCCGCCCGGCAGGCCAAATCGGATCGCCATCCCGCGTGGGGACCCTCTGGTGTCGGGATCGGGGATCATGGGAATGCCCGTCCCATCCGAGAACCGGACGGTCACCGGAACAGGCCCGCCGGCCAGGTGAGCGGCCTTGCTGATCGAGCGTGCGCTCTTGGCGGCGGTGAAGGTCCCGGTCACGACCAGCCCCTTGGCATGCATGAAGCGAAAGCCGGTATGGATGCCGCCGTTGAGCTGCACGATGACATCGGCGATCTGCTGCGGCAGGCTCTTCGTCTGCGCCTCGAGTGGGACCGGCGAGGACGCGAGTGCGGCGAGCAGGGCAAGGCGGCTACTGAGGGCGAATGGCATGAGCTCCCCGTAATCTCGGTCGATGCTCTAGTCGCGCATGAAGTGGCAGGAGTATCCGCCGGGGTGCTTGCGCAGATAATCCTGGTGGTACCCTTCCGCGCTGTACCAGGTAGAGGCGGGCTCGATGGTCGTCGTGATCGGCTTCCTCCATTTGCCTGATGCCTCTACGCGCGCCTTCACCCGCTCCGCCGTGCTCTTCTGCTCGGGGGTCTGCGGAAAGATCGCCGAACGGTATTGCGTCCCGACGTCATTCCCCTGGCGGTTGAGCGTGGTCGGGTCGTGCAGCTTGAAGAACCACTGCTCGAGCAGGTCTTCGTAGCTGAGCACGGAAGGGTCGAACGTCACGCGGATTGCCTCGGCGTGACCGGATTTGCTGTCGTGCGTGTCGTCGTACGTCGGGTTCTCCAGCCAGCCACCGGTATAGCCGACATCGGTGTCGATCACCCCGGGCACGCCGCGCAGGATCTCCTCGACGCCCCAGAAGCAGCCGCCGGCGAGCACGGCCACCTCCGTCTGCTGCGCGCCGGCGACGACCGAGCGAGTCGCTCTGCTCTCATCGTTCATACCAATTCTCCCTGATAGACACGGCTCGAGAGGTGCAACGAAGCCGATGGGATTTTAGCGCCATGCGGGTCGTGACCGGAAGAGCGTCCACGGTGACGCCGCCGAAGGCGTCGAGCCCAGCTCGATGTTTGACATGGCCGTAACCGCCCGACCCGTGCAAGGGTTCCCGGTGGCGCGGCCCGGTACGGTGGCGGTTCGCGCCATTCGGTTGTCAGTACGCGACCCCGAAGCGCCGACCGATGTGCTGCGGGCGCTCCAGCTCGTCGAGCACCGCGACGGCGTAGTCCTCGAACGAGATGAAGCTCTTTCCCGCCGCGTCGACCAGCAGCTGGTCGCCGGTGGTACGGTAGTTCCCGGTCCGGTCACCCGGGGCAACTTCCGCGGCGGGGCTCAGGTAGGTCCAGTCGAGTCCCTCGGCCTCGCCACGCCAGACTGCCAGCGCCTCGCGCCCCTCGCGCGCCTCGGCCCGGTAGATCTCGGGGAAGTCCGGCAGGTCGGCGAGCGCCTGGCCGGGGGCGACTTCGAGGCTGCTCGCGCCGCCGACATAGAGTACGCGCTTCACGCCAGCCGCGCGGAGCCCCGTGATGAGGGCGCGCGCGTTCGACGCGAGGGACGGCGCAGGGAGCCCGCGCGGGTTGGGGCGCGGCGAGATGGCGCTCACGACGGCATCGGCACCCTTTACCACCTTGGCGACATCGTCGGCCTTCGTGGCGTCGCCCTTCACAAGGCGCACGAGCGGGTCGGGGGGCTGGACGGCAGCGGGATCGCGAACCACGCCGATGACCTGATGGCCGCGGCTCAAGGCTTCCCTCGTGACGCGCTGGCCGATGTTTCCGGTCGCGCCGATGACGACGATCTTCATGACGATTTGCTCCTGCGTGAGCTGATCCTGGGGTCTTCACCGCACCGTGCGGCGCCCAGCCGCGCTTGCCTGAACGGTAATATCGTAGCGTCACGGGCCCGCCACGGCGCCATGACGTGGAAGCTCTTACCCTGGTTGCGCAGCTCCACGAAACGAGCAGCAATGGCCTGAGCTCTATTGTCGTTGCGGTCGACTTCATTGAGTCCGCGGTGCTGGCGACTCGGACGCATGCTCCCGATCGGTAGACGAAACCATTTTCTCCAATCGCCCGTCTAACTCCTCACGCAGGGATCACCTCGAGTACGACACCGCGCGAAAGGGATCAGGGATATGCTCGTCAAATTGCTCGCTCCCATGGGAGTTGCCGGTCTGTTACTGAGCACCGGGACGGCCGTGGCGTCGTTGGCCGCACAGCAGCCGACAACGCTGGCCTCCGATAGCAGCTTCATTCAGATGGCCGGCAGCCTCGGCCTGCTGCAGGCCAAGCTGGGGAAGCTGGCGGAGAACAAGGGGTCCAGCCCAGCCGTCAAGGACTTCGGTAAGCGGATGGCGGCGGATTACGAGAAGGCGAACCAGGAGCTGGCGGCGGCGGCAAAGCAGGCTGCCTACCCGGCGCCCGTTTTGCTGCGACAGCACAAGCAGATGGCGGAGCGGATTTCACGGATATCGCAATCCTCGTTCGACAAACACTACATGGCGGAGATGGTGAAGGACCATGACGAGGCCGTGGCGTTGTTTCGGCAGGAGGCCAGGAGTGGACGGGTGGCCTCGCTGAAGGCGCTTGCGGCGAAGATGCTGCCCGACTTGCAGCAGCAGCAGAGCCTGGCCCTGCAAACGGCAGGGGCGGTGGGGGCCGATGTCACGGCCTCGACCTCGGCGGCGAAGCAGGGGCCCGGCAGCAATTAGGCGTTAGCGGAGCCCAGTTGGTGTGAGCTCCGGTGTGTCCGGCCGCCTTGCTCCGAAGCGCCCGACGATGGAGGCGGCCGGCGTGAAGTCCCCAGCCACGCCTCTTGACTGACCAGCGCGAGTGTGGATGCTGTAGTCATCGTTCCTCCTCTCATCAAGTCGCAGGCGGTCTCTCACGCGGCCGCCTATTCCACCCGTGGAAGGGTGAGAGGTCGCCCGCATCCCAAGCCTCGCGGAGTCCGGGCTTGCTCAGGTCCCAATCGGGACGGATCTCGCTCGTCACGGCGCGCAGGTCGTGCCAGAGGTCGACGACCGACGGGCGCCCCCAGAACCAGTAGCCGTTGTAGATGCGGTAGATCACGAGACCCGGCTTGAGCACGAGTGTATGCGGGATCATCGGGTTCTTCTCGGGATCGGTGTACTCCTGAATGTCGAGGTCCTTCTGCACCGTGCGGCCGGGATCGGAGAGAAAGGGCCACTGGGCCCCGAGCGAGTTCCGGAAATCCAGGAGCGTGTGGTGGTCGTCGGTCGTGATCGTGGCGATCCGGGTGTACGCCACAGCGATCTTCGGATAGAACGCGGCGAGCTCCAGGTGCTGCTGATGCTCCTTCGGGCAATAATGACCCCGCGCGAGCGTGAGGATCATCGGGTCGTCGCCCTGCAGCTCGCTGAGCTTGCGTGGCGTGCTCGTGTGATCGGGCAACTCGTAGTCGGGAAAGTTGCCGCCGGGCGCGATGTCAGGACGCATGGCTGGCCTCCAATCCCTCACGTCGGCAGTTCTGTGCCAGCCTGCTCCGCGACCATGTATGCGGCGTACCACGTGGGCCAGTCCCCGTCACGCTGACCGGTCCGCTTCTCGTGCTGGCCGTGCGCGGCCTCCGCACGCCGAAGTGCGCTCGCCAGGTCCGCCGTGGATGCGAATGCCGTCTCCGCGGCGTCGATCCGGCCGGGCAGCCGCGTCGTGACCTCCTGCAGTAACCAGCCGTTGCCGTCGGGATCACTGAACGACACGAACGACGCGTAGCTGCGCTTGTCGGGAGCGGGGCCGCTCAACCGTGCGTCGGGGTCGACACGGTTCCAGCCGGCGTAGTGGAACACCTCGCTCACTTCGACCCCGCGCCCCGCCAGCTCGGCGCGTGCCGCCTCGATGTCGGATACGATCAGCAGGCTCTGGGCGGACCCGGGCGCGGCGGTCGTCAGGTTCGTGCCGAAGTGAACCGAGCACTCGGAGCCGGGCGGTGTGAACTGGACCACGTGGTCGGCTTCCGTGCTGAAGTCGGCGTCAAGCCGCCAGCCGAGACCACCGTAGAACGCCTTGGCGCGGTCGACATCCGCGACGGGGATGACGACCACCTCGAGCTTCATGGCGACCTTCCCGACGCGTGCATCGGTGGTCGCGTCCTTGGTGCGGATTGCGGTGGTGCTCATGACTGCCCCCTGAATTGGGCAAGAGAAGATTGTTCATGTGTGATCGATAACGACGGGCTTGGCGCCGGCCGGCGCAGAGTCTCTGTCCTTCATCAGCCGAAGGTAAACGCAAGGGTTTCGACGCCCGC
Source organism: uncultured Gemmatimonadales bacterium (assembly GCA_963722825.1). Classification (GTDB taxonomy): domain Bacteria; phylum Gemmatimonadota; class Gemmatimonadetes; order Gemmatimonadales; family GWC2-71-9; genus CAVVWJ01. Next base: position 661,393 of record CAVROI010000003.1, on the reverse strand, counting down.
ATCGAGGAACTCGATCTCGAACAGGCGGTCGCAATGGACAGCCGGCGGGCGTCGTTCCGCTTGCACCGGCGAGGTCCGCCGCGAAAGCGAGCTGATTGATGGTCATCGATTCCCTCAGCGGCTCCCGTAATCGGTGAAGACGTAGTCTCTCGCCTTCACGATCGTGTGGCACGCGAATCCGCACTTGGCGTCGTTCCCCTGCGGCGGCGAGTCGGCCGTGGTCGCGGGCCTGAAGGTCTTGGACGCGGCGTCGTACTCGAACGCGCCCCATCCCCACCCGCCGCTGTCCTTGAACCTCTTGCTGTCCTTCACCATGAAGTCCACGTCGTGTTGCGTTCCCGGCACCGTCGCGGCAGGAAACGCCTCCATTTTCTTTGGGATCCAATGGATCTTCGCCATCCTGGAGCCGTCGGGGAATGGCTTGCCGTTCCCGGGAAAGCCGGCCTCGTAGGCCTTGATCATCACGGCATTCGCGAGGATCGCGGCCATCAGGGGTCCATCCTGACTGATGGAGACAACCTGCCAGGCCTCGTATCCCCTGAACTCGGAGAACGAGAGTCCACCCGGCACCTGCAAGGTGTACTTGTCCTGGGCGGACATGGCGCTGCTGCCCAAGGCACTGATGAGTACCGTCACGATGGCAATCGTCCGCATGCATCTGCTCGTCACCGGTTCCTCCTCTGTCACGTTTGGCGTCCTTGACTTCTTTCGCGATGGAGGGTGGTCCGTCCTCCAGGTTCAAGCTCGGTCTCCAGCTCTCGCATCCCCGCGTCACTTGTGCACGCCGGCGACCTCGCTGACGTCACAATAACGTCACCGTGACGTAACGAGCTTCGACTCCACCCGGCGCCAATCGTAGGCCGAGGGGTGAATCCGCAATGCCGGTCGCCGTCGCAACGGCGACTGAAGACCTGTATGCCCCAGAGGCAGCCCATGCGAGAACGGCGCGCTCGTCAGTCATCGGAGCGAGCCGACGGCCACCTCTACTAGTCAGAACGCCTAGATCAGAACGCCTAGAGTGGAAGCGCCCACGCCTGGTCTGGACTTCAGTCATGGCAATGGTGGTCTCCGGCCTGCTGAACAAACAGATCGGTGGCGAACTCGGCATCAGTAAGATCACGGTGAAAGCACACCGAGGCCAGGTGACGCGAAGATGAAGGCGGGCTCTCTCGGCGACCTTGTTACCATGGCCGCGAAGCTCCGCGCCGCTCCGCCACCATCCACACCGCCCCCCGAGGCCTCAGCGTCAGCAGCGAGCGGACGGCCGGCAGGCGGGATCCAGTAGGGCGCAGACGCCACGAGCCCGCAATAGTGGTAACGACGTGCGCCATCACCACGCGAGCGAAGTGCTCCCCGATGCATGAGCGCGGCCCCGCGCCGAAAGGGAAGTACGCGAGTGCCGGCCGGCCGGGCACCGGAGCGGCCCATCGAGCGGGGCTGAAGGTGTCGGGCTTGGGGAACCACCGTGGATCCCGCTGCGTGACGAATGGGCTCAGGAACACTGGCGCACCGCGTGGCAGCACGAGGCTCCCGAGGCGCACATCGTGCACTGGCCGCCGGCCGATCCGCCCGATCGGAGGGATAGAGTCGCAGGACCTCCCCGATCAGCATATCGATAAAGGAGGGGCCAGCGATGCGCCCAGACTCGAGCTCGGCGTGTACTCGGGTTTCGATCTCGGGATGGGCGCCGAGAAGCAGCCATGCCCAGGTCAGCGCCGCGGCAGTGGTGTCGTGCCCCGCGAGAAAGATGGTCATCACTGTTCTCGAAGGGCAGGTCGCGCACGTCGGCCACCGCCAGATCGGCGTGGACGGCGTCGCTCCGGAGGCGGCGCTCCGCGATTCTCAGCAGGGTGGCATCGACGTCCACGCCGGCGAGGCGGGCTGGTGTGAGGCGGCGAGCGAGCGCACCGAGAGCGACACCGCGACCACAGCCCACCTCGAGTACCCGACCGCCTCGCGGGACACCGAGGACCCGAAGCATCAGTGGGATCTCGAGGTGTTCCTGCCGCCAGTTGCGTCCACTCTCGTCGGGGAACGGCCGGTATCCGGACTCTGAGGTATGTGGGGGGCGTACTCTCACCTGGCCCTCGGGAAAAGGAGTGGCCCGAGCTTAGATACCCCCCGTGACCCGGGTGTGACCTGGAACGGCGCGGCCGGAAGGGACAGGACGGTACGATGACGCCGGCGGGTGTTGAGTTCCCTACTTCTTTCGCGCAATAGCGGCGCTGATGTGTCGCGCCTCCCGGGCAATCTCACGGAGCATGCCGGTCGGCGGGACCTGATATCCACAGAAATACAGCCCCGGCAGCGCCGCCTCGCGCCCGCTGGATGAGGGTGTCCCGTATTGGTCATGAGCCGCGGAAGCACCGTGCAGGAAGGCGTCGACCCGCGGGCGGTACCCGGTCGCCAGGATCACGGCCTCGAACTTCCCCTGTCCTCCATCGGTGAAGACGACCCCATCGTCCGTGAGCCTCTCGATCCCCGGGCGAATCGTGACCTCGCCGCGCGCGATCAAGTCGAGGGTGCCGACGTCGATGAGCGGTAGCCGCAAATGGAAGATGCGGAGATGCATCGGACAAAGCCTCGGGGATGTGGGGTGACGGAACATGGTCTGCGACGGGAACGCGGATGGAGCAGAGGATGCATCAGCAACGTGCAGGGCTGCGCGGAAGCAGGAGCCCCGAGTGATGGCTGCTCGGGACCCCTCCGTAGCTACGCGATCAGTTGAGAGCCAGCGTCCAGACCGACACCCCTTCGTTGCCATCGGTGCTCATGGCCACATCCTGCGTCCAGCTGGCGACGTAGCTCCATTCCCCATCCTCGATCCAGGCCAGCGTGTCAAAGCTCGTAGCACGCTCGCGGATGTATCGCACGTACAGATCCACGTTGTCCTTGATCCACATGTCGTCGTTACGAATCCGGAGCTGGATCCGCAAGTGTCCGTTCAACCCGCTGGAGAACTCGAAGCCGTATCCAGGATATGGCATCGGAATCTGGCCAATCCCCGATGGCAGCTCAGGCGTCTGGTCGTTTCGTCGTGGGAGCCTGGTCGGTCCGCTGTAGTCATAGGCCCTGACGGCCCCGCGCTCAAGATCGTTTTCGGTAGGGTAGTCCAGATTCAGAGTTCTCAGTGCGTTCCCATCTCTCAGGACAGTTGCCTGTACGAGACTGTCCGTGCCGGCATTCGGAGCATCCGCGGTTGCTGCGACGAGTCTGATGGCGCCGATCCACATGGTGGTCTCCAGGGTAGTCGTGGTCCGTCTTCCTGCTTAACGGACAACCTAGGGATACCAACTCACGCGGGCCTCACGACCGTCTCATCAGGCCCTCACTGATGCGAGCTGAAGAGACCAAATCGGCGCGTCGGCTGCCGTCGAGTGCACCCGACTGCAAAGGATTGCCTGAACCGTCAGGTTCTCAACACGCGGCGATCCGTGGCCGGGTGCAAGGCAACCCTCTCGGGGCCCTCGGCATAGCCTTGTTCCAAGGGAAGAACGGGGCCTCGGCTCGACTTGGCCGGCATCTTGCCCATTCCGGGCCCAGTCGGAGCTGTCCGGAAACTCACGATGGTTCTGTGCATCGTTTCTGAGCATCGGCTACAGATGTCGATCAGGAGCCCGGGGTGGCCGAGCACACGTCTCGACGCCGGGTAACTCAGCGGTCGGTGCAGTTGACCGGCCATCACTCCAGCCCAGAGCGACCCGCCGGCGACGGCGGCACGCAGAGCCAGGGGTCTCACCGAGACAGCCCAGCCGCCTGGAGGGCCCATGGTAACCGTGAATCGGAGATCGTACACCAGCCGCAGCGGCTTCGCCCTCGAGGCGACGCTCATCCTGATGATTCTCCTGTCCGTGCTCATTGGGGCGGGACTCGCGGCCACGATGATGGTGCAGCGCAGCGCCGGCGTGGACTATCGCGGCGCCCGCGTCACCTACGCGGCCGAGTCCGGCGCCGACCACGTGATGTCCCAGCTCGAGAGCGACATCCAGGACGGATCGATCACCGACCCCGAGCTCGCGGCGCTCACCCCGCCCGTCATCTCGGGATTCAACATGACGGTCGCCGGCGCCCGTGTCGGCGCCCCGGTGCCCAAGACGATCTCCACAGGCCCTTACACCGGTCTCTTCGGCCTCAATCAGCAGATCGACATCACGGTGCACGCGGACGATCCGCAGGCCAACCGGGCCGACGCTATCGTCTCCGTCAACGCCCAGTCGATTCCTCTCTTCCAGTTCGGCGTGTTCTACGAGGGCGACCTCGAGATTCATAACGGTCCCCCGTTGACCTTCGCGGGCTGGGTGCACACCAACGGCAACCTCTATCTGTCGTCGGACAACAGCTTCTTTCAGGATCTGATCACCACTCCGAAGAGCATGTTCTGGGACCGGAAGGCCTACGCCGACCGGCGCAATGGCGTTTGGGTCAACAACGCCGCCGCGGTGCCTGTCCGGCTCAACTTCGACAGCAGGAGCCAGCCGACCCCCAACGGGTTCCGCGCCGCGAGCCAGGCCAGCTTCGACGGCCGGCTCATGACGTCGGCGCACGGCGTGACCCCGCTCAAGCTTCCGCTCCCGGCAGGCATGCCGGCGATCGAGCTGATTCGCCCGCAGTCGATGGCCGACGCCGCGGACGTGCGCAAGGTGAAGGAGGCGTGGCTGGCGGACATGTACGTGAAGATCGACCTCAACCAGCTCGCCACCGTCTGCGCCGGGGTGACGTATCTGCCACGCCCCGGCGCCCGGCAGACGCCCGACGCCGCCGCGTGCCCGCTCATCTTCCAGGGCAAGCCGAACGCCTTCCTCGAGGGCCGGGAAGACATCGGCGTCGACATGCTCAACCTGGACGTGGGCGCGCTCGAGAACTGGGTCGCGGCCAGCTACGCAGGGCGCCGGGTGGACATCCTCTATCTCACGTTCACGAACTTCAATGCGGGCTCGGCCACGGCGGACTACCCGGCCGTGCGCCTGATCAATGGGTCCGCGCTTCAATATCCGCTCACGATCGCCAGCGACCGGCCGGTCTACGTGCAAGGTGACTACAACGCCGTCGGCTGGAAGCCGTCCGCCATCATGGGCGATGCCGTCACGTTCCTCTCCGCGGGCTGGAACGACGCCGCCCACGCCGTGTTCCCGGCCGGCCCGACCGGCTCGAGCGGCGAGATGTGGGTCTACGCCGCCGTCGCGGCCGGCCACTCGGCGACGCCGTGCGACTATCAGGACCCCGGCTGCCCCGGCAACCGCTACGGCGGCGGCCTCGAGAATTTCCCCCGCTTCCTCGAGAACTGGGGCGGCATCCAGATGCACTATCGCGGCTCGCTGGTGTCGCTGTTCACCAGTCAGTCGGCCGACCTCCACGAATGGTCCTGGCGGCACTACTACGATCCGCCGTCCCGCGATTGGCAGTTCGACACCCGGTTCCGCGATCCGACCCAGCTCCCGCCCGGCACGCCGACCGCGGCGACGGTGAGCCAGATCGCCTTTCGGCCGGTGTACTGAGGGCGCCATGCGATACTCATTCTCGGCCAACACCCGGCGCGGCTTCACCCTGATCGAGATCCTGGTCGTCGTGGTCGTGGTCGGCCTGATGTTGCGAATCGTGGTGCCGAAGTTTCGTCTCTCGACCGCGACTCTTTCGCGCCAGGCCGCCGACCAGCTGGTCCGCGACCTCGAGACAGCACGCTCGCGTGCACTCGCGACGCGGAGCACAGTCCGGGTCGTCTTCAACGTGGCGGCGCGGTCGTACACCGGCTACCTCGACGCCAACCGCGACGGCGTGCTGGGCCAAACGGCGGCGGAGACCGCGGCGCTGAGCGTGTTCCGCACCCGCACGCTCGATGGCGGCGTCAGGATCGGGCGCACCGGTGCCCCCGACCTCCCGGGCTATGCCGGGGCCGGGGCGACGACGCTGCCGAGCGCCCGAATCGACTTCGATTCGCGCGGCCTCACCACCCCGCTCGGCACCAAGGGCGTGCTCTACCTCAGCTCGACCACCGACACGACGGCCGTCACCGCGGTCTCGATCAGCGGCGCCGCCGGCATCCAGGCCTGGGTCTATAAAGGAGGGGCGTGGCAATGAGGAACGAGCGCGGATTCACCCTGATCTCCGTGCTGCTCGCCGTTAGCATGCTCACGATCGGCCTGCTGGCGCTCGCGCGCACCCAGGCGATCCTCACGGCCTCGGAGAATGGCGTCTCGAATCGAGCCGTGGCACTGGCGATCGCCACGGACCGGCTGGAGCAGCTTCGCGCCAGCGATCCGGCCACGCTCGCCAGCGAGGCCGCGGTGGCGGTTGACGGCAACGGCCAGCCCTCCGCCAGCGGCCCCTACCAGCGCTCGGCGACCGTCACGCTCGACCAGGCCAACCTGCTCCGGCTCACGGTTGCCGTGACGTATCCCCGGATGACCGCGCCGGTCCAACTCCAGGCGTTGATCTACCGGAGGACCTCGTGAGCGCCCCCATGAGTCCGCGCGGGCGTGCCGGTTTCACGCTCCTCGAGCTGATGATCGCACTCATCATCGGATTGGTGGTGCTGGCCTCCGCCATGGCGGTGACGGCTGGAACCTGGCGGAGCGTGCGCGGCGTCTCGATTCGGGATGGGGTGACACGGAACTCGCGCTTCATCGGCGTCACGCTCCAGCGCGACGTCCAGGAGACGGGCGTCGATCTCTCGTCGGCGCCCGACTTCGGCTCCCTGGCCACCTTCGGCGATACCATTGCCATCCTGCGCGTGCCGTACGCCCCGGCCGCCGCGCCGCAATACGCGCTCAGCACGGCCAACTTCGCGAACGGTGTGTGCGCTGCCGCCTGCCTCGAGATCCAGACGGGTGGCGTCGCGCCGAGCCTGGCCGTCGGCGACGTGGCGCGCGTGCAGGTGAGCAATGTGCGGCGGCTGATCTATGTGACGGGGGTCGCCGCGGTGGCCGGCGGCTATCGCATCAACTTCGTCAACGCGCCCAGGCTGCTGCACCACGCGGCCGCGATCCAGGGCCTGGCGATCACCGCGGCCGGCACCTTCGTTCAGCGGCTCGGCGTGGTCGTCTACTATCGGAACGGGACGCAGCTCATGCGGGCCACCAAGTTGAACGCGGCGCTGGTCCCCCAGGGCGAGATGATCGCGACCGGTGTGCAGGCCTTCACGGCTCGCCTCGTCTTCACCGACAACAACGTCGTGGCCCAGGCGGACAGCGGCTCCGACGCGAGCGCCGTCAACGACTACGACGACATCGCCGCGGTGCGCGTGCAGGCGACGATCCAGGGCGATCGCACCGACCCCAGGGTGAATAATGGACTGCCCGTGACCAAGCAACTGCAATGGTGGTTCGCGCCACGGAACCTGATCTACGAGCGCAATCGGGCGTAAGCACGTGTGCCGGTGGCCGTGCAGGCGAGGCTGAACACCATTCGGGCAACGTCACCGTGTAGCCGTCCGGATCGAGGTCGGCTTCCGTGGTCATGGCGCGGACAATGAGGGAGCCGGTATCGGGCGCACCGCGTGGCTGCCGACTGCTCGGCAGGATCGCGAGTTAGTGCCGCTGGGACAGGAACGCCCGCATCGCCTGCGTCACCTCGTTCGGATGCGAGTCGAAGACGTAGTGATTCGCCCCGTGCAGCTCCAGCACCCGCACTGTGCGCAGCTCGCGCCGCACCCGCGAGCGCTCCCCAGTGGCCCATCGCTGCAGCGTCATCGTGAAATGGAGCGCGGCGGCACGCCCGGCGTCGTCGAGCCTGGGCCACGCCGGAAACACCTCCGGCGCGGAGTCTACTATGGCATAGATCGCGAGTGCCGGAGCCCGCACCGCCGCGTAGTCCGGGTGCCCGCATCCGGTCAGCATGAGCGAGTCGATAGCCGCGGCGGTCACGTTGGCCGTGAGGTGGCCTGCCCCATCGTACCGCCCGATGGCCCGGAGCTGGGCTTCGGGAATGTGCATCCCGAATGCCCGGCGCAGATACGCCTGCACCGCCGTGGGTGACGTCGAGTCCTTTGGCAGCATCGGCGGCCACGGCGCGCTCCCGGCGAGCAGCGTCCGAATGTCGCTGTGGTCATATGCCGCATCGAGGTACACGAGCTCGCTCACCCGCGTGGGGTACGCGCCGGCGAAGGCCGTCAGCTCATCTCCGGCAATCGAGTGGCCCACAAGAGCAATGCGGGTGAAGTGCAGCGAGTCGAGCACGGCCCGCAGATCGGCGACGCGCGTCCCCACGTCGTAGCCAGAGGGCGGCTGGCTCGACGCCCCGTATCCTCTGCGGGTGATCGCGATGACGTGGTGGTGATCCCGGAAGCGCGGGGCGAACTCGTCGAACCCGTGCGCTACGTCCTGAAGTCCGGAGAGAAAGACGAGCGGAGGCCCGGAGCCACCCCAGTCGAGCACCTCCAGTGATACACCGGGCGCCACCGGGACAAGACGGACCTCGTGTGGGGAGGGATCGATCCACTGCACGGGGGCATGCTGCGCCGGCGCGGCGGATGGCGCGCACCCCGGGAGCGGAGCCGCGACGAGGCCGAGGAGGCCGGCGAGGACGGACCGGTTCAACGCCTCTGCGCCTCCAGCCAGATCACGCCCTCCGCCTCGGTCCGGAACACTGCCATCGCGGAGAAGTACGGCGCCGCAAGCACCTCGAACATGCGGGCCATGCCGAAGAGCGCCGGAGTGGCAGCGACGATGGCACAGGTGCCGAACTGAATGTCGGGTCGAAGGTGCGCGATGTCGTTGGTCACCGTCCGCAGCTGCTCGCTCACCGGCACCGTCGTCATCTCGCTCAGATCCAGCAGGACATCCAATCGCTCCGGGCACTCCGGATCCTGGCCCAGCGCGACAAAGTGCCGGCGGACTTCGTCGAGGACGACGGCCCCGACGCAGCGAGTGAGGATGAGCTGCCTGGACCGGTCAATTCGGTACGTTATCGGCATCCTGGTGTGCGATCGGCGTCGGCAGTCGCGAGGCGAAGGTTCGGCGCCAATGGTCGACGTATTCCGGATCCTCGTGGTTCGGGTCGGCGTAGTTGGGTTCGGCATGACGGTATGCCGCGATCATGGAGTCCCCGGCTGTCGGAAACGCCTCCACTTCCCATACGGCCGAGGCCAGCAGATACGGGACGAGGATCTTGCCCTTGCGCACGGGGCTCAGGAGGCGCCGGGCACCAGGCAGGGCCGCATTGTCCACCAGCAGGACGGCGCCTGGCTGCAAACGCGGCTCGACAATGAGAAATTCCTGCCATGTGTGCATCGCGGATGCCGCGGAATCGAGAAACACGAAGTCGAGGTGCGCGTGCTCGGCGACAATGGCCCGCAGGCTCTCATGGCTGTCGCCGGCGCGAAAGGAGAGGTTCGCCGTGTTACCGGTCAGACGCTGCAACTCCGTGATCTTTTCCTTGTTGTAATCACAGGAATACACCACCGCCCCCAGACGCTGGGCCGCACCGGCCAACGCCATCGTTGAAAGCCCGCAGCCCGTCTCAACGAACACCGGGGGCTGACGAAAAGACCCCGCGCGACGATCGATGAGCCGAGTGATGAGGTCGCCGTGCGACATCGCGCGGCCGTGGCTTGGATGGAAACGGCGGAGGAGTCTCTCGACAAGCGACATGACCATCTCTGTTCTGGGGAGGCTGGATTCCTCGGATCGAAGCACCGTGTTCCGCGCCCGCATGGCGGGAGGTTCCGGTCAGGCCAGGGACTTGTGCCGCACGGTGAAATCGCAATCCGTTGCGAGTGCACGGTCTCCCAGTAGATCATCGTCTCGTACATCTTGCGCCCGTAGAGGTAAGTGCCGACCGACGATGCGAGCTCGTTGATGCAGGAGTGCACGCCCGCGTGCTCGGGAGCGCCCCAGGCGGAGTCGCCGTGCTCGTCCGCGGTGTGACCGTCCAGCGACGCGAGCCTCGAGTAGATCAGCCTAGCCGTGCCTCTCACCTTTCCGTGCACATCAAACTAACCGCGATTCCAGGCGGTCGTCACGGGACCCACGGTCACCACCCGACCTATTGCACCACGAAGGGCGCCGTCCACCGAAACGTTCCCCAGGCCATCGCGAGTGTGCCGTGCCTGGCGTCGCTCGGCTCGATCGAGATGGTGAACTTCTCCACCGGTATGTCCACGCTGTCTGACTTCATCGACACCGTGCCCAGATCCTGGGCCCGACTGTATTCCGTTCCCCATTGCCCGGTTTGTCTGTTCACGATGAGGTCGACGCGACCGACGTGCGGTACGGTCCACAGGGTGTACGTCCCCGCCGGCAGGGTCAATCCCGCGAGCGTGATCGGCGCCGAAGTAGTGAACTGGGTCGCGGCATTCGCCCCCGTGCGCCAGACACGGTCATAGCTGATCACGTTGCCCAGCAGTATGCGCCCGCGCGCAAGTGGACGACCGTAGTCCACGGAGAAGGCGGCCGCGCCGATGGTGGCGCGTGCGGTATCGCGCACGCTGAGCTGCGAAGGGCCGGTGCGTCGTTCCGCGGCCGCCAAGCGATCCCCGATCGACTCGATGTCGGGCAGTGTCGTCGTCCGCGTGACGGCGACCTTGTAGGTGCTCCGCATCCCCGAGTAGGTCAGCATCCGCCCGCTGCTGTCGACCGTCACGTCACCAGTCCCCGACAACCAGTCGTGCCACAGCTCGACCTTGCCCCCGGCATGCGGGCGCACGAAGCCCCGGTGCAGTGTAAAGCTCGGTCCGACGTCCCGATCGGGATAGAACTGCCGGAACTGCACGCTGTCGCCGGGCTGAAGTCCGGTCGCGGCAGCCTGGCGGAGCGCCGCCGCGATCTCCAGTTCGATAACGCTGTACATCATCGACACGTGCGGCACCGTGATCGCGCCGCCCGTCGCGAACGAGGTGTCCCGCACGCCGCCGCTATCGCGGACCGAGATGCTGACGGCATCGTGAGAGAAGTTCGCCGTGATGCGGCGCCCGCGTTCCCTCGGCGACGCGCCGCTCGGCGTTCGCACGTCCATCACCATGTGCCGGATCCTGCCGTCGGCGGCCAGATCGAATTCGGTGTGACGCTGTCGCACGAACGGCCAGCGATCCACGCCGTCCGTCACCAGCCGTGTGCGAGAACGCGAGATGCGTTCGACCGAGACGGTGTCGTTGCCGAGTACGGCGACAAAACCGTAGCGGTCGGGCGGCGTGGCGGAGTTGCAGGCGAGGACGAGCAGCACGGGGAGGGACGACCGTTTCATCGGATGCCCTTTACAAAGGAGTGAGGGGGGGCCCAGGTAACCTCTCTCCGTACGTGTCGAAGCCCCGGCAGGCTACACTCGTCAGGTGCCGTCGTTTGCGGAAAGCTCTACGTTCGATGCCCACACCTCGGTTCAGCATCGCCGCGACAGCAGCAGACGGCAAGCTTATGGTCATCGGCGCATGCGACGGAAGAAACGTGAGGAACAAGTCGAGGTCTACGTGGCCTAGCAGGCCTCCCTCACCTCGCTGCAACGCGTACGGATGTCCTTGGCCCGTAACGCTTGTGCCAACGTATCGATGCGGTCGTGGATCTGGGCGTTGTCCCTGGTTGGGGTCGTGGTCGTTCGCATAACACTCTCCTCTCTCTTGTATTTGGGGCCAGCGGGCCCCCGCCCCTTGTAGCGTTCGATTGCGGCCGTGGTACGGCAACGGCCGCCAATAAAGGTGACTCCGGGACATGGCCCGTCATTAGGGCCGGCTCAGTGCATGGGCCGATCACTGTCCCGATAGAAGTGCCATGCTTTGGCATACCTGATTAACATCGATCGATGTCGAGCTCACTCCACGGAACGCGCTGTGCGTGACGAAAGAGAGTCCGCCAACCGGCTGGCTGCCTATTCCGACGCGGTCTTCGCCGTGATCGTGACCGTCATGGTACTGGAGCTCAGGGCCCCTGATCAGCCGGCATTCTCGGCACTCTGGCCGCTCTGGCCCACGGCGATCAGCTATGCGGTGAGCTACCTGTTCATCGCCATTATCTGGATCAACCACCACTACCTCATGCGGTTGGTGGGTGCTCCGACGCTGGGACTGATATGGATGAACTTCGTCCATCTCTTCATGGTGTCATTGCTGCCTTTTGCGACCGCGTGGATGGCGCGCACCCGGCTCGCGTCGTCCCCTGTCGCGTTGTACGCCGGGCTGTTCGTGTGCATCGACGTGGCCTACAACGTCTTCGAGCACGAAGTCCTGGCTCGCGCGGACGCCGCGCTGGTGCCCCAGCGCTCGCGGCGAATGGCGAGGCGCCGCTCGCTCGTGGTCCTTGCGATCTTCACGACGGCTATGGCGGTCGCGTTCTTGGCGCCGCGCCTCAGCTTTGGTCTGATTTGTGGCGCCCTGTTGCTCCACCTGCGGCCGGAGGCCGCCAGGCAGCCCCTCACTCGGCAGCCCAATCCCGATCAGGCTTCGCCGATCGACGACGTCGAAGCGAATCGGTCGTGAGGGGGTGCACCGGAGCGCAGTCTCGCGAAGGACCGGGTGGAGGACATCATCTCAGGCCGCTCGCTCCCCCTGCTCACGCCCGTCGAGCACCTTCCGCATGGCCGCCAGGTGGTGATAACTGTGCCGGACCGCGTGATCCCCGAGCATGAACTGACACGTGAGTGGCGCGTCGGCGTAGAGCGATATCGGGGCCGCCCGATCCAACTGCCCCTCGCCGAGGGCCCGGATGGCCGCCGCGGCCGCGGCACTGTTGCGCCGGAGCAGGTCCAGCGCCTCCTCCTTCGTGACGGCATCGTACTCCCTGGCATGCCCGGCATTCATCACATGAACATCATCCCAGGTCACGCCCGCCACCGCCTGCCCGCCGGCCAGGGCCTGCGCCAACTGGATCTCCAGCGGATACATGGTCGCAACGTGATGGACGACGACGCCCACCTTGCGTCCGTCCTTGGGAATACGGGTATGCCACTCCGCGTCCGTCAGGGTACTGGCGAAGGTCGCGAGCTCTCGGGCTCCCCGCTCGAGACGATCGGCCAGTGCGTTTGCGCGTGTGCTCATGGTTCACCTCTCATTGAATGTGTAGCGAATCGGCGGCTTGACCGTCACCCGACTCGCGCCTGAACGTCGAGATATTCGCTCGCCACTACGGTGGTGCCGTCGGTAGCGAGATTGTGCTCCTGGAACAGCCGGGTGAGGCGCTCGCGCAGCCGGCTCGACCCGTCGGGATCGGTCGCAGCGTCGTGATCGTGGGCCCGTAACTTGTCGCGAACAGCTCCGTCACCGCCGCGGGCGCGAACGGGAATCGAAGCTCGAGGGTCCGTCTGGTGCAGGTCATCGCCGTCACGCCGTTGCCGAAGCGCTCGCGAACCGTGTCCTCCTGGCCCCAACCCAGCGAGCTCGGCACTCCCGACGGCGGCGCCACCACGGCCGTGTGGGCGCGCAGCATCTCGCCGATGAATCCCTCGGGAGTCCAGTTGGCCATCGCCACTCGGCCGCCCGGCCGAGTCACCCGAAGCAGCTCGGCCGCGGCCTTCGCCGGCCGAAAGGCGAACATCACGCCGAACATCGTCACGACCGTATCGAACTGATCGTCCACATACGGCAGTGCTTCGGCATCGCCGACCTCGAAGGCAACGACGCAGCCGCGGGGATGGCGAGGTTTCCGGTGCCGCACGCGACATCGAGCACCCGTTCATCCGGACGAAGCGCCAGACGGGAGATGAACTCCTCGGCGCCCCGCGAAAAGCTGCGAGCGATCGGGAGAAAGTCGCCCGAGCTCCAGATCAGTCTCGCCCGGGCGGTGAGGGGATCCTCGGACCAGGCGCGGACCTCTTCGCTGATACCGGCGCCGGCGGAGAGGAAGATGGTCTTTGACAGCATGCAGGCTCCTTCATCAATGGATCAGCGCGCGCCCTCGTGGCGCGCGAGACCAATTGTGCGAAGGGCCAGCGATTTCCCCTATGACTGATCGTCCCGACTTCCTGCTCCGGCGTACCGACACTGGCGGGTCCTGCAGAGGGAACTACGAGCGTGCGGTGCGGCGAGCCTCGCGCCATGCGCCCGGGGCCAGCCCGGTTGCCTTCTTGAACGCCCGGCTGAACGCGGCTTCCGAGTCGTAGCCCACCTCCGCGCCGATGGTGGCGACCTTCGCCCCGCTCTGAATCAGGAGATTGGCCGCGACCTGCATCCGCCATTGGGTGAGATACTGCATCGGCGACTGGCCGACGAGCTCCGCGAACCGATTGGCCACGCTGGACCGAGAGGAGGCCGCTTCCTTCGCCAGCTCGGGGAGCGTCCATGAATGATCGGGCCGGCCATGGAGCAGCGTCAGCACCCGGCCGACCACTTCATCACGGAGGCCGGCGAGCCAGCCGGTCTGCCCGGCGGGAGGTCCTCGAGGTAGCGACGAACCACCTCGATGAACATCAGCTCAGCGAGCCGGGTGAGGACGGTATCGGACCCGGGCCGGCCGAGCCCGGTCTCCTCGGTTATCTGTCGGGTGAAGCTGCCGAGCCAGGCGTTCGACATGCCCCGCATGTGCATTCGGCGCGGAAGCGCCGCGAGCAACGGGTCTCGCGATATCGGGAGGGAGCGGCGGTGTGCACCTCGGGGCCGACCCGTACGCCCCGCCCGCTCGACATCACGTGAGCGTCTCCATGGGGGAAGGCGATCACGTCGCCCGGGCCGAGCTCGACCTGCTCCTCACCGAGCAGGCCACCGTAGCAGCAGCCCTCGGTCAAAATGTGGTACGAGATCAGGTGCCCCGCGCCCGGCATGATCCGGGGTGAGAGCTCCTTTGCGGCCATCGACTCGACGCTCCAGGGTCCGGCCGCCTCGACCGCGTAAAAGAACGCGCCATCGAGGCGGACGACACGCAGCAGGTCGGAGAGGGGGTCCATGGCGGAAAAGATACTGCGCCCTGACGGGCCTGCCTTGACGGTCGCGGCCAAATCGGTACATTGCGTCCATGCGCACCCCGACCAATCCCAACCGCAGCCGCGCCGCCAATTACTACGTGTTCACGTAGAAACATCGGGCTGTCTTGGGTGCAATAAGGCCGTTGGTAGGTCCCAGCCCGCTCGAATAATCGGCGGGTTTTTTTATTGCCCTGGCGTCGTACGTCCACTTTTTCTTCGGAGACAACATGAGGCGAGCGAAGGTTCTGGGAGCAACCCTGGTCGTCGTGGGCGCGATCGCGATCGGGAACCCTGCGCAGGCGCAAACCGTGGGCGCCGACTTGGGACTGTTCAGCTCGTACGTATGGCGCGGCCTCAGCCTGACCAACAAGCCGGTGGCGCAGCCAGACCTTTATGTGACTTTCCCCGCCGGCAAGGCGTCGATCACGCTGGGCGGTTGGGCCAACATCGATCTCGGCAAGTACGACGACCTCAATGACGACATCAGCGAGAGCGGCGGGCTCTCGGCCTTCAATTTTGCCGAGTTCGATCCGTGGGCGGAGATCGCCTTCCCCGTGGGCAAGGCGACGATCACGGCCGGCGCGACGGCATACATCTACCCCAACAAGGTCGACAACCAGGCCGCTACGTTCGAGCCCACGACTGGTCTCCTTACGACGGATGCCAATACCGTCGAGATTTACGGCAAGCTGGCGATCGACGCGCCTCTCAGTCCGAAAATCTCGGCATACTACGACGTAGACAACATCAAAGGCCTCTACGTCGAGGGAAGCATCTCACACTCCATTCCGGCGAGTGAGAAGGTATCGGTCACGCTGGGCGCTCTGGCAGGCTTCAATGCGGGGCAAGGAATCAACGACGATCCGAACTCCGAGGAGTCGTTCAATTTTGCCGACGACGGCTTCACTCACCTCGACCTGTCGGCCGGCGTGCCGATCACGGCGGGCATCTTCTCGATTACGCCGGCGCTGCACCTGGTGATCAACGGCGACGACGCCACCAAGTTCACGTCACCCTCGGGCGACCTGAAGGACGTGAAGCTCTGGGGTGGGGCGACGATCAGCTGGTCGAAGTCGTACGGCGCGGCAGCTGAGGAGGAGTCCTCCGAGTCCGAGTAGTCGTCGTCACCGACGCCTGGCGAGTTCTTTCGCGACGCGGCCGATATCGCGAAAGAACTCCCGCCGGGCCGCTTCGCGCCCCACATCGGGCGTCCGCAGCACGGACGATGGGTGCAACGTCGCCAGCACCGGTCCCGCCCACTC
Organism: uncultured Gemmatimonadales bacterium; assembly: GCA_963722825.1. GTDB lineage: Bacteria > Gemmatimonadota > Gemmatimonadetes > Gemmatimonadales > GWC2-71-9 > CAVVWJ01. The sequence continues at coordinate 645,317 of CAVROI010000003.1, read as the reverse complement.
CGACTGCACCACTTTCCCTCTGCTCTCGGTTACCCGAAACGCCTTTCCGATCAGCGCCTGGGCGGCGGTGCTGCCGAGCGCCACGATCAACCGCGGCCCCACCAGGCGGATCTCCTCCTCGAGCCAGGGCCGGCACGCGCGGATCTCCTGCGCGTTCGGCTTCTTGTGCAGCCGCCGTCGGATCGTCTCCTTGCGGGCAAACTTGAAGTGCTTGACCGCGTTCGTCACATACACCTTGCGACGGTCGATTCCCGCGGCCTCGAGTGCCGCGTCGAGCAAGCGGCCCGCCGGCCCCACGAAGGGACGCCCCTTCCGATCCTCCTCGTCTCCCGGCTGCTCGCCGACGAACATCACCTCCGCCTCGGCCGCACCTTCGCCGAAGACCGTTTGCGTCGCGTCGAACCACAGCCTGCAGCCGCGGCATTTCGCCGCGGCCACTCTGAGTGTTGGAAGGGTGGGACTCGGAGGGATGAAATCGGCGGCGGAGCCGGTCGTCTCCGCGGATCGCACGTGAGGCACGCTCATCGCTTGCCGCGCACGTCGGGGCCCGGCTCGTTTTCCAGGCCACCGCTTCCCGCCGAGCCGAAGCGGGGCGCCGCCATCTTGTCGGTTACCGTATACGGTGGATCACGCCGCTCGCTGTAGCGGGCGGGATCGGCCTGAAACGAGTGACTGCAGGACTCCGAGCAGAAGTAGTACTCGTGTGCGTTATAGATCCTCTTGATAGCGTGAGCGGGGTCGACCGTCATGCCGCAGACGGGATCGCGTACGTCGTTCATGATGCCTCCGGCGAAAATACGCGGGGCTCCGATAGGGAGCTCCGTCGACATCAATGTTTTTCCGCCGCCGCTTCGTTTCGGTGACCTGAATCACCCGCGCGCAACCTCCTTGAACGTGTCCTCGAGCCGGTTGAGCATCTCCTTGAGCAGGTCCAGGGGAATGCCCAGCGCCGGCTCGATGCGAATCACCTGCGCCTTCGAGTAGGTGCCCGCCACGAGCACACCGCGCTTGAAGAGGCCGGCGGCCACCTTCCACCCGATCTCCTGCTCCGGAAACTCCATCCCGATCAGCAGTCCCTTCCCATGCGCCTCGGCGAGGACCGCCGGATATTTCTTTTGCAGCGCCGCCAGCTCGCGCAGGAGGAAATCTCCCTTGGCCGCCGCCTGGCCCGGCAGGTCCTCCTCCAACGTCACCTGGATCGCCGCCAGGCCGGCCGCGCAGGCCAGCGGATTGCCGCCGAAGGTGGTGGAATGGATGATCGGATTCGGAATCATCACTTCCCACACCGTGGGACCGGCGATGAACGCGGACAGGGGCATCACCCCGCCGCCGATCGATTTGCCGAGACACATGATGTCGGGCACCACATTCCAGTGATCCACACCCCAGAGCTTGCCCGTGCGTCCCATGCCGGTCTGGATCTCGTCGGCGATCAGCAGCGCGCCGTAGCGGGTACACAGCTCGCGGGCCGCGGGGAAATAGTCGTTTGGGGGAACAACGCCTCCCGCTTCACCCTGGATCGGCTCCAGCACGACGCCAGCGATGTGCACGCCGACGGCGTCGCAGCGCCGCAGCTCGTCTTCGAGCGCACCCGCATCGCCATAGGGCACGAATCGCACGTCCTGGAGACCGCTCTGGAAGGGCTCCCGGAACGACGCCTTCCCCATCAGCGAGAGCGAGCCCATGGTCTTGCCGTGGAAGCCGCCGAGCGTGGAGATGAAGGTGTCGCGGTGGGTGTAGAGGCGGGCGAGCTTGATCGCGCCTTCGATGGCGTCGGTACCGTTATTGATGAAGAACGAGTTCTGGAGATCGCCGGGCGTGACCTCGGCGAGGACGCGGGCCAGCGCCGCGCGCCAGGGCTCGAGCAGCTCCTGGCTGTTGAGCGCCATGCGCTGGAGCTGGTCGGTGACCGCCTTGACGATGCGGGGGTGATTGACCCCCGCGCTGAAGATCCCGTATCCGCCGAGACAGTCGATGTACTCCCGGCCGAGGAGGTCGTGGAGGATCGAGCCCTGGCCCGACCACTCGAGCGCGGCGAACTGTCCCGCCTGCGTGACCGATTTCCGGTACGAGATGAAACCCCGGTTGTAGTAGCGCTCGTAGCTCTCCACCGTCTCCATGATGAATGTCTGCTTCTCTTCCTGTGACATCTCCCGCCCGGCGATCAGCTCCAGATACCGTTCGGTGTGGCGCAGGACTTCGGTGTTCGACAATCGCAATTAATCGGCGCTCCATTCGTGAAAGGACGGAAGGACGGAAAGGACGGAGAGACGAAAAGACGGAAAGACGGAAAGAGCGGAGAAACTGATCCGCCAAATGGGACCGCGGTACTGACGCAAGTCGATGCCGCGCTAATGTACCGGCATGCTGGCCCATCAGAAACTGCGGGCATGGGAGTTCTGCCACAGGCCGACTCTCGCCATCTACCATTCCACGAATTCATGGCCCAATCACGAGCTCTATGGGTTGACGTCCCAGGTTCGCCGCGCTGCTGTCTCGGCAGCCGCCAATCTCGCCGAAGGCGCTGCCAAGCGAGGCCCGCGAGAATTTGGGCGCTTCGTGGACATGTCGCTAGGATCCCTCGCCGAGGTCGCCTATCTGCTACTGCTGGCAAGGGACCTGGCGCTACTTGAATTTCAAGGAATACGAGGCGTTGGAGAACCTCAGAGGGCAGGCTGGAGGACCCACATGGAGGCTCGCTCGAAGTCTGAGAGAGGGGACGGAAAGACGGAAGGACGGAAAGGATGGATAGGGGTGGACAATGACGGGAGACCCCTTCCTGTCCGTCTTTCCGTCTATCCGTCTATCCGTCTATCCGTCCTTAGAACCAATCCTTCACACCGTAGTACGCTCCGACCAATGGCAGAAACCAGGGCCGTCCGCTGTAGCACGGCACGGCGCGGAACGGACTCGTGATCGTGGGTACGGCGCCGACCCCCGCCAGCGCCTCGCCCATCCGCGCGCCGAGCCACGTGGCCATCGCCACACCGTGCCCCGCATATCCGAGCGCGTAGTTCGACTGGCCGAGTCGCCCGGCGTGGGGCATCTGGTCGAGCGCGAAGGCCACCTGCCCTCCCCAGGCGCACTCGACGGCGGTCCCCTCCAGTTCGGGGAATACCTCGACCATCCCGCGGGTCAGAATCGTGGCGGCCTTCGCTACCGGCGCCGGCGTGAATGCCGCGCGCCCGCCGAACATCATTCTCCGGTCGGGCGAGAGCCGGAAGTAGTACAGCAGGTTCTTCGTGTCGCTGAAGACCCGTCCTTGCGGGATCAGCCGCGCGGCGAGCGCAGCGTCGAGCGGCACGGTCGCGATGATGTAGCTCCCCACCGGCACCACCCGCCGTCGCAGATCGGGAAAGAGGGAGCCGGTATAGCCGTTGGTCGCCACGAGCATGTCGCGCGCGCGAAGCCGGCCCCAGTCGGTCTGGAGAAGGGCGCCCTTGCCGTCGTACTTGACCGACAGGACAGGGCTGCCTTCAGCGATCGTCGCGCCGGCTCGCTCGGCGACCGCGGCGAGGCCCCGCACGTATTTCCCCGGATGCAGGCTACCACCGCCGGGATCCAGCAGCCCGCCATGATAGCGCGGCGAGCCGATCTCGGCGGACAGATCGCCGCGGCCCAGGAGAGTGGTCTCGTAACCAAGCGTCTCGCGCAGGAAATGCGACTCGGCCGACAGGCCGCGCAGGTGGCCCCGCCTGGCGGCGAGGGTCACCGCGCCGCAGCGGGTGTAGTCGCAGGCGATGCCCTCCTCGCCGATCAGCTGCTCGAGGTAGCGGACGGCCTCGAGTGTGAGGTGAAAGAGCCGCCGCGCCTCGTCGATCCCACGCCTGCGCGCGAGCACCCGGATGTCGGGCTTGTAGCCGGGGAGAACGAACCCCCCGTTCCGGCCGCTCGCCCCCCACCCGATGGTGTGCCCCTCCAGAACGACGACCTTTGCGCCTCGTCGCGCCAGCGCGAGGGCAGCGGCGAGCCCGGTATAGCCCGCTCCCACGACGGCCACGTCGCAGCGGTCCGGCAGGGGCAACAGCCCCCGCCCCGGGGACGACCCATCGTCGGCCCAGAGGCAGCGCTCGGTCACAGCGCCGCAACGCTCTCCCGAAAGACCTCGGTGTGCCGGTCGACGTCGGCCTCGGTGACCGCCGGCGCGATCAACGCCATGTTGTGAAACGGCGTGAGGAGAATTCCCCGATTGAGCGCCGCCAGGTGCATGTATCGCTCGAGCTCGAGATCGGCGGCTGCCGCGGCCTCTGTGCCGTTCCGCGGAGGCACAGGCCGGAACCAGTACTCGACGCGGCAGCCGAGCCGCTGCACGGTCCACGGCAGCGAAAACTCCTCGATCGCGGCGGCGACGCCATCGGCGAAGCGCGCCGCGAGGCGGATCGTCCGGCAGAAGGCCTCCTCGGTGAGCACGCTTTCCAGCGTGGCCCGCATCGCGGCGGTGGTGAGGGGGTTCGCGGCCAGCGTCCCGCCGACCCCGCCCGTGTCGATGCAATCCACCTCGGTCGACGCGGCGATTCGCGATGCCACCGCCTCGCTGAAGCCATACACCGCCCCCGGCACGCCACCCGCCACCGCCTTGCCGAGCGTGAGCACGTCGGGCTCCAGCCCGTGCGCGCGGGTATAGCCGCCCGCGCCCGCCGAAATGGTGTGGGTCTCGTCGATGACGAGCAGTGTCTCCGTTCGCCGGGTGAGCTCCCGCAGAGTCGCGTGAAAGCCCGGGTCGGGAAGGACGATCCCGACGTTGGTCATGGCTGGCTCGGCGAGCACGCAGGCAACGTCACCGGAGGCAAGCGCGCGTTCGAGCGCGGCGGGATCGTTGAACTCCACCACCCTGGTCGTAACTGCCGGATCAACCGGGGGCCCGAGATTGCCGACTCGTGCGACGGTCCGGCCGTCGCGGAGCGTCGCGAAGCTCTCGTCCACCGTGCCGTGGTAGCACCAGTTGAACACCACGATGAACGGCCGACGGGTGATATGGCGCGCAAGCCTGATCGCGAAGCGGTTGGCGTCGGTCGCGGTCAGCGCGAACTGCCAGTAGGGGAGGCCGAAGCGCCGCGCGAGCTCCTCGCCTACCCAGACGGCATCCTCGGTCGGCAGCATGAACGTGAGACCGCGTTGCGCCTGCGCGGCGATCGCGGCGACCACGGCCGGGACCGCGTGGCCCGACATCGCTCCGGTGTCGCCGAGGCAGAGATCGAGGTATCGGTGACCGTCGACGTCGGTCAGAAGGCCCCCATCGGCCCGTTCCGCGAAGACCGGGAAGCCGCCGGCCCAGCGCGCCATCCAGTGCATCGGCACGCCACCCAGCAGCGATCGGCGGGCCCGTTCGTGGAGCTCCCGCGATCGGGGGTGACACGAGGCGAAGCGGCCCTCCTCTTCGGCGAGGAGGGCCCGCAGGCGCGTCCGGTCCACGATCATGCCAGGGCCGGCGCGGCCCCTATGGCCACCTCGAGCGCCGCGCCGAGGACGTCGAGCCCTTCGTCGATGATGGCGTCGTCGGTCGTGAGCGGCGCCAGCACCCGGATGGTGTTGCCGTAGGTGCCGGCGGAGAGGAGAATCAGCCCGCGCTCGAGCGCCGCCGTGATGAGCCGTCCGGTGAGCGGCTTGTCCGGGATCCGGCTCTCACGGTCGGTGACCAGCTCCATCCCGATCATCGCGCCGAGGCCGCGAACGTCCCCGATGCACGGATACTGCGATGCCCACGCTCTGAAGCGGGCCGCGATTCGTGTTCCAGATCGCACGGCGTGCTCGGGAAGATGCTCGGCGTCCATCGCGTCGATGACGGCGATGGCCGCCGCGCAGGCAAGCGGGTTGCCGCCGTAGGTACCGCCGAGGCCACCGGGTTGCGATGCCTCCATCACGTCGGCCCGTCCGGTCACCGCGGCCAGCGGCAGCCCGCCGGCCAGCGACTTGGCGGTGATGATCACGTCGGGCACGAGATCGTAGTGCTCCGAGGCGAACAGCTTCCCCGTCCGGCCGAATCCGGTCTGGATTTCGTCGGCGATGAGCAGGATCCCGTGCTGCTTCGTGTAGGCGGCAAGCATCCGGACGTATTCGGGCGGAGCCGGCACGAATCCCCCTTCGCCCAGCTCGAGCTCCATGATCACGGCGGCGACCGATCCGGGATCGACGGTGGCGGCAAGCAGCGCATCGAGGCGCGACGCGTCGGCCAGGCAGCAGCGCCCGCCCGCCCGGCCCTCCTCGCACCGGTAGCAGTAGGGATACGGAATCCGGTAGATCTCCGGCGCGAAGGGACCGAAGCCCTTCTTGTACGGCATGACCTTCGACGTGAGCCCCATCGCCAGATTGGTGCGCCCGTGAAAGCCATGCTCGAAACAGAGGATCGCCTGGCGGCCGGTAAAGCTCCGGGCCACCTTGATCGCATTCTCGACCGCTTCCGCCCCGCTGTTCACGAAGAAGGTCCGCTTCTCGTGCGTGCCCGGGGTGATCCGGTTGAGGCGCTCTGCCAGCTCGACGTACGGCTCGTAGCTGGAGACGGGGAAGCAGACGTGGGCAAACCGGTCGAGCTGCGCGCGCACCGCCTGCACCACGCCGGGGTGGCGATGCCCGGTGTTCACGACTCCGATCCCGCCGCCGAAGTCGATCAGCCGGTTCCCGTCCGCGTCCGTGATGACCGAGCCTTCCGCGTGGGCCACCGCAATCGGCGTGACCGCGGGCACACCTCTGGGCACCGCCCTGGCTCGCCGGGCGAGGAGCGCGCGACTCTTGGGCCCGGGAATCTCGGTCTCTAGGTGGATGACGCCGGACATTGGAGCCTCGGGCTGGAGGGGTGTCGTAGAAGTAAGGAGCACCACGAGGTTTCGCCACCCCCGGGCTGGGCGTCGCGTACTCGGTCGCGTGCGATCGACCTAGCGGACCCGTTGCGATGCGATGTAGCATTGACCACACGAGCGGTTTCCCGCCCATTCCCCCAGACGATCGGTGTCGAGGAGCATTTCCCATGACCGTGCGTTCGCGTACAGAACGGCTGGCCGCGCTCTCCTTCCTGGCGCTTGCCGCCGCGTGCGGCGGTGGAGACAAGCCGGCCACCACGCCCGCCGCGGAGGCCAACAAGATCGCGATCACGCCCACCAGCGATGCCCGGGCGGATGCCAGGACCTATCTGGCCAAGCTCTGCGTCAAGCCCATCGGCGGCGAGCTCAATTTCATGGTCTGGGAAGGCTACACCGACACCCTCTTCACCGAGCCGTTCGAGAAGGCGTGCGGCGTCAAGGTCAACGCCACCTACATGGGATCGAGCGACGATCTGGTGGCCAAGCTGCGCGCCGGCGGGGCCGAGACGATCGATCTCATCTCGCCCTCGAGCGACGCCGCCACCGCCATCATCGATGCCGGTCTGGCCGGTCCGCTCGATCTGAAGCGAATCCCGAGCTACGGCGATCTGAGCGAGGGCTTCAGAAACCTCAAGGTCGCGAAGAAAGGCACCTCCGTCTACGGCGTTCCGTGGGCATTCGGTCCCAACCCGCTCATCTTCGACAGCACCAAGATCAGGCCCGCCCCGGACTCGTGGGGCGCGCTGTGGGACAAGAAATACCGCGGGAAGCTGTCGCTCCAGGACGACATTGCGACCCTCTACATGGTCGCGCAGTATCTCGGCATGGACGACCCCAGGGATCCAAGCAAGCTGTACAATCTCTCGGACGAGGATCTGGCCAAGGTCAAGGCCAAGATGCTGGAGCTCCGGCCCAACGTCCGGAAATATTGGGTCACCGCCGGCGACATGACCCAGCTCTTCCAGAGCGGAGAGATCCTGGCGGGCGAGGGCTGGCCGCTGATGACCAATCAGCTCCGGCAGGCCAAGTACCCGGCCGGCGAGACGATTCCGAAGGAGGGCACGACGGCCTGGGCCGACCACTGGGTGCTCACGAAGGGCGCGAAGAACCTCGATGCCGCGTACGCCTGGCTCGAGTATACCGCGCAGCCCTTCACCCAGAAGCTGCTCTATGACGTGACCGCCTACATCGTGGCGAACCCGGCGGCCAAGACCTATATGTCGCCCGAGCAGGCGGCCAGCCAGCGCGACATCGCCGACTATGGCTCCAAGGTGAACTTCTGGCAGTGGAGCCCTCGCCGCGAGAAGTACCAGGAGATCTGGAACGAGGTGAAGTCCGGAAAATAGGAGTGGAGAGAGTCTTCTCCGACTCCATGTCTTCCCCGCTCCTGGAGCTTCGCCACCTCACCAAGCGGTTCGGCGCCTTCGTGGCGGTGGACGATCTGTCGCTCGCCATCGCCTCGGGGGAGTTTCTCACCCTCCTCGGTGCCTCCGGCTCCGGGAAGACGACGACGCTCAGGATGATCGCCGGATTCGAGCCGCCGACCGCGGGGGAGATCCTCATGGGCGGCGCGCCGATCATGCTGCTCCCGCCCTTCAAGCGCGATATCAATACCGTCTTCCAGCATTACGCCCTGTTCCCCCACATGAGCGTCCGTCGCAACGTGGAGTACGGCCTGCGCATGAAGCGCGTTCCGGCGGCGGAGCGCACGACCAGGGTGGCGCAGGCGCTGGAGATGGTGCAGCTCACGCAGCTCGGGGAACGGTCGCCGCGGCAGCTCAGCGGCGGGCAGCAGCAGCGGGTGGCGCTCGCCCGGGCCCTGGTCAACCGCCCACGGGTCCTGCTCCTCGATGAGCCGCTCGGCGCGCTCGACCTCAAGCTCCGCAAGGAGATGCAGCTCGAGCTCAAGCATCTCCAGACCGGCCTCGGCATCACCTTCGTCTACGTCACGCACGATCAGGAGGAGGCGCTCACCATGAGCGACCGGATCGTGCTCATGCGCCAGGGCCGGATCGCGCAGATCGGCACGCCGAGCGAGCTGTACGATCGCCCAGCTTCACGGTATGTGGCCGACTTCATCGGCGAGACAAACCTGCTGGCGGGCACGGTCGAGGAAAGCAGGAACGGCGAAGCGGCGTTGCGGATCGGGGTGGACGTGCTGCGCGGCATCAGCGAGGGACGGCTGGAGGCGGGGCGCGAGGCCTGGCTCGCGGTACGGCCCGAGGCGATCGCGGTGCGGCCGCCGGTGGGCGAGTGGAGCGGGGGCAACGTCGTGTCCGCGACGGTCAGAGAAGCGGTCTACGCCGGCTCGGCGGTGCGGGTGCATGCCACGCTCACATCGGGGCAGCGGATCGTCGCCCACGTGCCGGCGGGCACCAGCGTGGCGGTCGGTGCGGCGGTGAGGCTCGCCTGGCCGGTGGAGCGAGGGCGCTTTGTACAGGAGTAAGACGCGCGCGTTCCTCGGGGCCGCCGGGCCGGTGGGCTTCGTCACCGCCCTGCTGTTCATCCCTTACGTGATGCTCCTGGTGCATTCGTTCTGGCGCCTCAAGGGCGGCGCCATCACGCACGAGCTCACCCTGGAAAATTACCGGCGCCTCTTCGGCACCGATCTCTATCCCGACACGATCCTCTTTTCGGCCGGCATCGCCGCCAGGGTGACGCTCTTCTCGCTCCTGCTCGCCTTTCCGCTGGCCTATCTCCTCGCGTTCAAGGTGAAGCGGCACAAGAATCTCATGTACATGGCGGTCATCATCCCGCTCTGGGTGAGCTATCTCGTCCGCGCCTATGCCTGGAAGATCATCCTCGGCCAGGGCGGGATTCTCAATGGGTTGCTGCAGTCGGCGGGCCTGATCGACCACCCATTGGCCTTCCTTCTGTATAGCCGGTGGGCGGTGATCCTGGCGCTGACCCATATCTACACCCCGTTCACCCTGATGCCGATCTACGCCGTGCTCGAGGCGATCCCTCCCGCGCTCAAGGAGGCGAGCCAGGATCTCTACGCCGGCCGGTGGCAGACCTTCTTCCGGGTCGTGCTCCCGCTCTCGTTGCCCGGCGTCCTCGCGGGATCGACGTTCGCCTTCGTGCTCAGCATGGGCGACTTCCTCGCCCCGCAGCTCCTCGGCGGCAACGACAGCGCGCTCATGGTCTCGAACCTGGTCTGGAGCCTCTTCGGCGTCGCGTTCAACTGGCCCCTCGGCGCGGCCGTGTCGGTCGTGGTGCTGCTGCTCACCATCTTCCTCCTGTGGCTCGCCAACCGGGTGGAGACGGCGATGAACTACGGCGGGCAGGGCGATCGCATGATCGGCTCGGTCCGCGGCGGCGCGGGCGTCTGATGGAAGCCGACCGGCCCACGGACCGGCTCACTCCCCTTCTCTGGGCGCTGGGGACCGGGGTGTTCGCCTTCATCTACCTGCCCCTCGTCGTGGTGATCGTCTACTCGTTCCACGATTCGCCGATCATCGCCTGGCCGCTCAAGCTCGGCACCCTGCGGTGGTACGGCGCCCTGACGCACGACCGCGCGATGCTCGACGCGGCCCTCGCGAGCGTCAAGCTCGCGTTCCTGGCCGTCGCCATCGCGCTCCTCGTGGGAATCCCCGGCGCCTTCGTGCTCGACCGACTCGACTTTCCGGGAAAGACGGCCTTTCGCCGCCTCGTGCTGCTGCCGCTGATCCTGCCGGGCATCATCACCGGGGTGGCCCTGCTCACGTTCTTCAGCTTCGTGGGCCTCAGTCTCTCGAGTGGATTTCCGCTGGTGCCCGGATGGCCGGTGGTGCTGGGGCACGCGGCGGCCCTGACCTCGGTAGTGATCACCCAGGTCTTCGCCCGGCTCCAGCGACTCGACCGGGCGCAGGAGGAAGCGAGCCAGGATCTGTACGCCAGCGACTGGCAGACCTTCCGCTACGTCACCTTTCCGAGCATCCGCACCGCGGTGCTCGGCGCCGGACTTCTCGTGTTCACGCTGAGCCTCGACGAGATCGCCGTCACCTTTTTTCTGATCGGGCGGCAGAACACCCTGCCCCTCTACATCTGGGGTCTCCTTCGCCGCGGCATCACCCCCGAGGTGAACGCCGCCTCCACGATCATCTTCCTGGTGTCGGTGCTCGTGATCGTCGTCTGGGCGAGATTGCTCACAGAAGACGGATAGGAGAGGACGGCCCTGTCCGTCCTTCCCGTCTTTCTGCCTCTCATCTCATAAGTATCCAGCCATTTTGCATAACAATGCATAAACGCATGCGGCCTAGCGTCTTCCACGCCGCATAGACAACGGGTCCATCACACTTACGGACGCAGGGCCGTCAAGGGGGGTGGACAGGGGGAGGGGGGCAACGGCTACTATGGCTGTACGCCCCCCGCACGCGGGACGGCGTGTTTGCATCCTCCGACCAAGCGGAGGGTCCACTCTCGCAGCTGACTTTCTCCTTGAGCTGCGAGCCCCCATCTGCGGCGGGGGCGAGGAGGCCCAGCCTCCGGACCGAGTGCCGCGCCAACAATGAAAAGAGGAGTTGTGAGAGTCCTGATGTTAGGCGCCGGCGCGGTGGGGACCGTGTCCGCCCTCAAATTCGTGCAGGAGGCGGTGCTCGAGAAACTCGTCATCGCCGACGCGGTGTCCGCCCGCGCTTCCCTCCTTGCGGACCGGCTCAACGACCCTCGAGCATCCGCGCTGCAGCTCAACGCAGGTGATCGAGCCCAAGTCACTCGAACTATTCGGGAAACCGGAACTACCGTCGTCCTCAACGCGGCTCTTCCCGCGACCAATATCGAAGTGATGCACGCCTGCCTCGCGGCCGGCTGTCATTACATCGATCTGGCCAGCGGCGGCACCGACGACGACGGCATCCCCAAGCTCGAAGACCAGTTCGCCCTCGACGCCGAGTTCAGGGCGGCCGGCCGGATCGCCCTCCTTGGCATGGGAGCGGACCCGGGAACGACCAACGTGTACGCAGCCTACGCGCGCAAGCATCTGCTCGACGTGGTCACCGAGCTGCGGGTGCGCGATGGCGACAACTCCATCTGCCAGGGACACGACGGGTTCGTCGCGGCGTTCAGTCCCTGGGTGTTCATCGACGAGTGCCTGTGCAAGGCAGTCTCGTTCCGCGACGGGCGACATCACCTCGAGGATCCGCTGACCGGCTTCGAGCCATTCGACTTTCCCGAGCTCGGGGTCCTCAACTGCTATTATGTGGACCACGAGGAGTCGAAGACGCTGCCGCGATTCTTCCCGGACGCGCGCGTCGTGGATTTCAAGCTCTGCATGGATGACATGACGGTGGAAACACTGCGCGTCATGAAGCGACTCGGGCTCTCCGGCAAGGGCCGCGTGCGGGTCGGCGAGGCGTCGATCGCACCGAGGGACCTGGTCGTGTCGCTGCTGCCGGATCCCAAGGACCTCGCGGGACGGATGCGAGGGAAGACCTGCGTGGGGACGCTGGCGAAGGGGTTCAAGAACGGGCAGTCCCGCGCCTTTTACGTTTATAACGTGGCAGACCACGAGACCGCGTACGCGGAGCTCGGCGTGCAGGCGACGGCGTATCAGACGGGCATCCCACCAGTCATCGCCGCCCGGCTGATTCACGATGGGCGCTGGGCTGGCCCCGGCGTCCGCTCACCCGAGGAGTTCGATCCGGATCCCTTCATGGAGCGTCTGGCTCGCGAGGGAATGCCTTGGCACGTCCGGGACGACTCGGCCCGGAGCGAGCTTCCTCGAGTTCGTGCCCTGGGAAGCGTACAAACGGTAGCGGCGTAGGCATCCAAGAATCACCACAGAGGCACAAAGAACACAGAGGAAACGCAGAGGACTGCTGATATTGAAGAGCAGACCCATATAGTTCCAGTTTTCTCTGTGTACCTCCGTGTCCTCTGTGCCTCTGTGATGAGCTTTTTTCCGGTTCCGGGGTGCTGTTGTTGTGGTAGATTGATCGAGCCCACCAGACGGGACGAACGAAGACATTGATGAAGGGGAAGTGCGATGACGAGTGCCGCCGCCGCGAGGAACAAGCCCCGCAAACCCGAAGTCACCCACTACAAGATGTACATCGACGGAAAGTTCGTTGACGCGAAGAGCGGGAAGACCTTCGACGTCTACGACCCCTCCACCGAAGGCGTCATCGCCACCTGCCCCGCGGCCGGGGCCGACGACGTCGACCGGGCGGTGAAGGCCGCCACTCGCGCGTTCTACGAGGGATGGCGCGGCGTCAGCGCCCAAGACCGCGGCCGGGTCCTCTTCCGGCTCGCCGAGCGAATCAGGGCTCGCCGGGCGGAGCTGGCCGAGCTGGAGACGGTCAATTCCGGCAAGCCGATCGTCGAATCCGAATACGACATGGACGACACCGCCACCTGCTACGAGTATTACGGCGGCCTCGCCACCAAGATCAACGGGGAAGTGCTTCCCGTGCCCGCCGACGCGGTGGCCTTCGCGATGCGGGAGCCGATAGGCGTGGCCGGCCAGATCATCCCCTGGAACTATCCGCTGCTGATGGCCGCATGGAAGGTCGCGCCCGCGCTCGCCGCCGGATGCACGGTGATCATCAAACCGGCCGAGCAGACGCCCCTCTCCCTCCTCAAACTCGCCGAAGACTTCGAGGCGGTCGGACTGCCGCCAGGCGTACTGAACGTCGTCACCGGCGACGGGCCCGGCGCCGGCGGTCCCATCGTGGCCCACCCGCAGGTTCGCAAGATCGCCTTCACGGGCAGCGCGGCAGTGGGCAAGATCATCATGCGCGAGGCCGCCGAGCACCTCAAACGCGTCTCTCTGGAGCTCGGCGGGAAGTCGCCGAACATCTTCTTCAGCGATGCCGACTTCGAGAACGCGGTGGACGGCGCCCTCTTCGGCACGTTCATCAATCAGGGCGAGGTCTGCTCCGCCGGCAGCCGGGTGCTGGTCCAGAAGGACATCTACAAGAGGTTCGTGGACGCCGCGGCGGCCAAGGCAAGAACGATCAAGCTGGGGCGCGGGCTGGACCGCGAGACCAAGATGGGGCCGCTGGTGAGCGAGGAGCAGCGCGACCGGGTGGCAAGCTATCTCAAGGTCGGTCGCGGAGAGGCCAAGGTGGCCGTGGGAGGCGGAACCCCCAAGCAGTTCGACAAAGGATGGTACGTCGAGCCCACCATCTTCTACGACGTGGACAACTCGGCGCGGATCGCGCAGGAGGAGATCTTCGGACCGGTGATGAGCGTCATCCCCTTCAAGGACGAGGCCGACGCCATCCGGATCGCCAACGCGACGCCGTATGGGCTGGCCGCGGCAGTCTGGACCCGCGACATCTTCAAGGCGTTCCGGGTGGTGAAGTCCCTCGAAGCGGGCATCATCTGGGTCAACCACATGCAGCCGACGTTCGTGGAGGCCCCCTGGGGCGGGTACAAGGCCTCGGGTTTCGGCCGGGAGCTGGGCCACTGGGGCGTCGAGGAGTACCTCGAGACCAAGCAGGTCTTCATCAATCTCGACGAGAAGCCGATCGGGTGGTACTGAAGACGTCCTATCTCCCTATCATCGCCTTCCTCACGAGCGGAATCGGCGGCCCGCCATAGCTCAAGAAGCGGTCGTGGAAGTCGTGCCAGGCTTCCCGGCCGCCGCGGGTCCTGGTCCAATCCTCTCGAAGCTGCCGGATCATCAGCTTTCCCAGCGTGTAATTGAGGTAGGCGGGGTCGTAGGTCCCCCGGAGCGCCTGCTGGCGCGCTCCGGCCGGATCCTCGAATGCTTTCTCCAGGAAGAGCCGCTCCGACTCGGCCAGGGTCATCCCTCGAGCGTGCAGGCCGATCGCCGAGAGATACCGCGCGTCGCGCAGAAGCGCGTTGGTGAGCTGGCCGATGTGCGTCTCCGGATCACCGTTACCCAGACCGGCCTCCCACATCATCTCCTCCGCGTAGTGCGCCCATCCTTCGGCGAAGGCGTACCCCACGAACAGCCGCCCGAGCGGCGAATGGACCCGCTTGGAATGGAGGAAGTTGAGGAAGTGCCCCGGCCATACCTCATGCACGCTGGTGAAGAGCAGGTTCGCCGCGCCGGGAACGTAGGCCATCTGCTCGGCCCTGGGCCACGCGGAATCGGGAGGCGAGATGTAGTAGATGGACGGCAGCCCCTTTTCGTACGGCCCCGGGATGTCGATATAAGCCGGGTTGAATCGCTGGTACGGTGGCGCCTCGCGAACCAGCGCCCGCTCCGTTCCGGGCACCGTCACCAGATTCTTCCTGCGGATGAATGCCTCGAGCGTGTCGAGCTGGCGCCGCGCCGATTCGACCGGGCTCCCGGGAGCCTTGTGATCGTCCATGCGACGAACGCAGGCGGGAATGGGTTTTCCCGGCGCGTAGCGGCTGCAGGCCTCCTGGAGCGCCGCAAGATTCCGTTCCATGTCCACGCGCCCGCGCCGCTCCAGTGAGTCGAGCGGCATGTCCACGCCTTCAGTCATCCGAAGCATTTCGGCGAAGCGCTCCGGCCCGAGGGCGAAATCGTTCGTTCCGCGCTTTCCCTCGGTCGTGAACCACGCGGCCAGGTCGTCGAGGGCCTTGATCGCTGCGGCGTTGGCGGCCTCGAACTCACGGCGCAGGACGGTGCCTCCCGCCGACCCGAAGACGCCCGGGACGTCGCGCTTCAGGTAGGTGGCCAGTCCGTGGAGCCGCCCGACAGCGATTTCGGCATAGGACTTCGGCATGGGCGTACGAATGTTGGCCCGGACCTGGGAGAGCGCGGCCGGCAGGCTTTCGGCATACCGCGCGAACGACCGCATCCGATCGGCCGGGCGGGCGTACTCGCGCGTGACATAGACATTCGGATCGAGCTGGCCAGCGTAGAACTCCGGATTGCGGTGGGGCCAATCGGCGCGCTCGACCCAGAAGAGGCCGCGGTCGAGCACCGCGATCAGATAGCCGCGCTCGAAACGGCGCGCGCTGTCCGAGTCCGCGATCCGAAAGGCGGACGCGCTGTCGCGCAGCTCGTGCATCCGCCCCTTCCACCGCGCGAGGCCCGCCTCGCTCCAATCGGGGAGCTTCCCGTCGAATTCGTGCCTCCCCTGGCCGACGGCAAAGGATGGATTGTTCTGAAAGTAAGTCTCGAGAAATCCGGCCACGAATCGGTCCCATCCGGGGGTGGAGGCGGGCGCGGGCCGACACGCGGACAATGCGAGCAAGGCGACCGCGATGCCGGCCGGATAACGGTGGGGAGAGGTCATGGCAATCCATCGAACAGAGGGTCCGGTTGCGCAGCCCCGATCTTGAGCCTTTGTTTCGCCATATGCAAGGCCCCGTGCCAGCCACGGCGACCGAAGAGCTGCATGCCGCCCTCCTGCAAGCGGTCATCACCGCCGCGGTCGCGTTGCTGTGCGCATTCCTCTATCAGCGCTACCGGAAACCCTACTTCGCGGGGTGGGCCGGGGCATGGGCGCTGTATGTGGTACGCATCGGCGCAATCACCAGTTTTCTGCTCTCGGGCGACTGGATCTGGCTGTACTGGCACCAGGTGATCACCGGCTGGACCGCGCTCGCACTGCTCTACGCGGGCCTCGTGTTTTCGCGGGCGGTGCGCTGGCGTCCCTGGTATCTCGCGCTCGTTCTCTTCCCGCCGGCCTGGTCCTACGTTGCGATCTACCGCCTCGATCAATTCCTCTGGGCCGCCGGACCCGCGGTGCTGTTTCTCAGTCTCACCACGCTCGGCACCGGATGGGCGTTCTTCCGGTATCGCCGGCGGGTCGCCTCCAGCGGCGCGACGCTCCTCGCGGTCTCTTTCGGTCTCTGGGGACTGCATCACCTCGACTATCCCTTCCTGAGGGCGCGCGGAGCCTGGACCCCGTGGGGTTATTATCTCGACATCGTCTTCACCCTGGCCATCGGCGCCGGCATCCTTCTGCTGGTGCTCGACGATCTTCGCGGCGGACTCAGCGCCCTGTCGGCCCTCTCCGGCGACCTGCAATCGGCGGGTCGCGAGCAGGACATTCTGTCGGCGCTGCTGGCGCGGCCATTGACGCTGCCGGCCGTGCGTGGCAGCGCGCTCTATCTGCGGGGCGAGGGACACCCCAGGCTCGCGGGGAGCGCGGGAGTGTACCATGAAGCCGATGGCAGCGAGCCGCAGGGCGCCGCGGCGGTCGTGCTCCGGCGGGCGCTCCAGACGGGGCTGCCCCAGATGAGCGGGGCCTGGAGCAACGGCGACTCGTCGTCGTATCCCTACGCGGCCGTGCTTCCCCTCCTCCGGCGGGACGAAGTGATCGGCGCTCTGGTGATCGTGGGCGATGCGCGCGACCCGTTTACCGCGCTCGACGATCGGTTCCTCGTGGCGCTGGGACAGCAGGTTGGCGCGGCGCTCGAATACGCCGATCTGTACGCCCGGCTCCAGGCCCGCACCGTGGAGCTGGCGCGTCTCTCGGCGCGCATGATCGAGCAGCACGAGGACGAGCGCCGCCGGCTTTCCCGGGAGCTTCACGACGAGACTGCCCAGGTGTTCTCGGCCGTGAAGATGGAATTGGGCGTGCTCCGCGACGGAGTGTCCGATACGCAGGCTGCCCGTCTCGACCAGGTGCTCGGGCTGATCGACACCGGGATCCGGGGGATTCGCAGCGTGACGAACGATCTCCGGCCGTCTCTGCTCGACGACCTGGGCCTGCTTCCGGCGCTGCGCTCCCTCGTCGCCGACTTCAGCGATCGGAGCGGCATCGTCACCGAGCTCGCCGCCCCCGGCATCCTTCCGCCGCTTTCCGAGGAAGCCGAGCTGGCGCTGTTCCGTGCGCTCCAGGAGGCGCTGTCCAATGTGCTCCGTCATGCTGACGCCCGCGCCGTCGATGTCGGCCTCTTCGTCACGGACGGCGCGGTGCTGCTCGAGGTCCGGGACGACGGGCGCGGTCCGCCCGACACGACCCCGGAGCGCCTCGAGCGCGAGGGTCACATGGGTCTGGCGGGGATGCGGGAGCGAATCACCGCCCTCGGCGGCAGCGTGCGCTTCGGCGGCCGGGCCGGCGCCGGCGCGTCGCTCGAGGTGGTCGTACCCATCGCGGCGGTGCAACATACATGAGTGAAACTCCGATCCGGGTCCTCGTTGCCGACGATCACGCCATCGTCCGCACCGGCATTCGTCACGTGCTCGAAGGCGAGCCGGGATTCACCGTGGTCGGCGAGGCCGCGACCGGCACCGAGGCGCTGGCGCTCGCGATCGAACTGCACCCGGACGTAGCGGTGCTCGACATCTCGATGCCCGGCGAGTCGGGACTCCGGATCGCCGCCGAGCTGCGCCGGCAGACTCCGGGCACGCGAGTGCTCATACTCAGCATGCACGACAACACCGAGTACGTACTGGAGAGCGTCCGCGCCGGAGCGCACGGCTACCTCCTCAAGGACACCGCGGCCACCGAGCTTCGCGGGGCGATCCGCGCCGTGCAGCGGGGAGAGTCTTACTTCAGCCCACCGATTGCGAGCCGGCTCACCGCGGTGGTTCGGGGACAGCAAATGCCGGAGACTCCCGCCGGCATCCTCGCGCAGCTCAGCGGGCGCGAGCGGGAGGTATTCGAGGGCGTGGTCCGGGGACGGACCAACAAGGAAATCGCCGCCGAGCTGGGGATCAGCCACCGCACCGTCGAGACGCACCGGGAAAGCGTGATGCGCAAGCTGCGCCTGCGCACCGTCGCCGACCTGACGCGCTTCGCCCTGGAGACCGGGGTCATCGGCGGGCCACGAGGATGACATTGAGCCATGGGTAGAGTAAAGACCGGTATCGTCATGATGAATCTGGGTGGACCGGCCACGCTCGATCAGGTCGAGCCCTTCCTCCTCGAGCTCTTCGCCGATCGCGAGATCATCGCGCTCCCGTTTCAGGGATGGTTGGGACCATTCATCGCTCACCGGCGTGCGCCGAAGGTGCGGGAGCTCTACGCCTCGATCGGCGGAGGATCCCCGATCCTGAGACACACCAACGCGCAGGGGCAGGGACTGGTCGAGCGGCTCGACCGGCTCTCGCCGGCCACGGCTCCGCACGGCTTCTACGTGGCGTTCCGCTACGTCCAGCCGAAGAGCGATGACGCGCTTCGCGCCATGGCGGCCGACGGCGTGGAACGGGCCGTCGCCTTCACCCAGTACCCGCAGTTCTCCTGCGCCACCACCGGATCGAGCCTCAACGAGCTCTGGCGGGCACTCGACCGCACCGGTCTCCGCGGCGCATTCCAATGGAGCCTCATCGACCGGTGGCCGGTGCACGATGGCTTCATCGCCGCGATGGCGGGCACGGTGCGCGAAGGGCTGGAGGGCTTCCCACCGGAGACGCGCGATCGTGCGCTCCTCCTATTCAGCGCCCATTCACTGCCGCTTCACATCATCGATCGCGGCGATCCCTACCCGCAGGAGATAGGCGCGAGCGTGCAGCGCGTCGTGGAGACGCTCGGCGCCCCCAATCCCTACCTGCTCGCGTATCAATCGGAGGTGGGACCGGTGCGGTGGCTGGGGCCGCACACGCAGCAGATCATTCGGCAATTGGGGCAGAAGGGGCACAAGGACGTCCTCGTCGTGCCGATCGCCTTCACGAGCGACCACATCGAGACGCTATCGGAGCTCGACCAGGAATACGGGAAGCTGGCGAAAGGGGTGGGGATTGCGAACTTTCGGCGGGTGCCGGCCCTGAACGACAGACCCGACTTCCTCGATGCGCTCGCCGACATCGTGCAGGAACATCTTGCCTCGGGCCGAGCCTGCTCCACCCAGTATCCGGTCCGGTGTCCGGGGTGCGTCAACCCGGCCTGTCGCCAGCAGCCGGGCAGCAAGGTGGCGGCCGCCGCGCCGGCCCCGATCGCGGGCTAGTGCTCCGCTTGCCGAATGGAGCGGCTGACGGGATACAGCACTCGTCGAACCAGCCGGTCCGCCATCTCACGAACGATCGCTTGCTCCTGCTCGGTGAGCTCGGCGAGCTGGTCGAGCGCCCATGCCGTCTCCTGTTCCGCCACCTCCGCGCCGAGCCGGTGCAGCTCGGCAAGCCGTGGAGCGGCGCGGTGGCCGCCAAGGGTCTGGCCCAGATGGCCGATCTCTTCTTCGAGCAGTTTCTCGGCCTCCGCGAGCGCGTCACCCGGCGCCTCGGCCGCCGGACAGCAGAGCCGCTGGAGATCGTCCAGATCGAACAGTTGAACTCCGGAGACGTGTCGGGCCACCGGCTCGACGTTGCGTGGGACGGCAAGATCCATCACCAGGAGCTGACGGCCGTTCCGCTGCGCCACCGCTCGCTCGAGCTCCGCGGCCGAAACGACCGGCCGCGATGAAGACGTCGCGACGATCAGCAGATCGGCCTCGACGGTCAACGCCGGGAGGTCCTCCCACGGACGGGGGGTCGCGCTCCACGCGTGGGCGAGCATCATGGCCCTCGCGACGTGTCGGTTGACCAACGACACCCCGGAAACACCGCGCGCATGCAGGCTCCTCAACACGCCCTCTGCTGCTTCACCAGCGCCGACCACCACTACCCGGCACCGCACGAACTCGCCTCCCCAGCAGGTCGCCATGAGGTCGACCGCGGCGGAGCTCACGGACGAGGGATGCCGTCCGAGGAGCGTCTCACGGCGCAGCCGCCGCCCGGCCGCCAGTGCCGCGGAAAAGACCAGGTCCATCTCGCGCGTGGTCGTGCCTGCGGCTCGCGCCAGATCGAACGCCCGACGCACCTGACCGAGGATCTCGGTTTCTCCCAGTACCTGCGAGTCGAGGCCGGCGGCAACGGTGAACAGGTGGCGCACCGCCTCGAGCCCTTCCCAGCGGTCGATCGGAACTTCGTCGCCCACGCCACGCGCGCACGCAAACGCCCGAAACGACGCCTCCCGGTCGCCGTCGCCGTACCAGTAGAGCTCGAACCGATTGCAGGTGGACAACAGAAGTGCGGAAAAGCCGTCCTGTCTGGATTGCTCCAGCCAGGCGGTTACCTGGGGAGGGGTGAGCGCGAAATGCTCCCGCAACTCCACCCCCGCCCTATGGTGGCTGACGCCAACGATATGGAGAGCAAGCTGAGAGGGCACGCTCTAACATTATGGGATACAGTTTGGATTGGGAATCCGCGAAGTCCCGGACTGCGGTTCCGTAGGTTTACTGAGGAGGTGAGGCAAAGGGGCGAAATGAAGGGTGAAGGGGCCATGCCGCGACATCGTCCCCTTCATCTCTTCACCCTTCACCTCTTCACCCCTTACCTCTTCACCGGTTACTTCCCTGCCTTGACCGGAATCTCCCGCGGACGGGCCTTCTCGACCTTGGGCACCGTCACGGTGAGAATGCCGTTCTCGTACTGCGCCTCGATCTTGTCCGGATCGACGCTGTTGGGCAGGGCGAAGGCTCGCTCGAAGATCCCATAGCTGCGCTCGTACCGGTGGACGCGCTCGGTCTTCTCTTCCGCCTCCTGCTTCTTCTACCCCCGGATCGTCAGCACGTTGTTCTCGATACTGAGCTTGACGTCCTCGGTCTTCACGCCAGGAAGCTCCGCCGCAATCTTGACGGAGTCCTTGTCCTCGAACAGGTCCACCGCGGGAGTCCAGGACGAAGTGATGAGCCCGCCGTCGCCCTGGAACGGCCAAGCCGAGAAGGCCTCATCGAGCGCGCTGTTCAAGCGCCTGAGGCTGGAGAAGGGCTCCTGGGAGCGCCGGGTGATCGTTGGAAGCATGGCATAACCTCACTGCAAGAGTTGGACATTGGCTGTGAATGACTACCGCTCACGCCGCGTCCTCTGAGGCAGCCGTCGTGCCGTTCATCCCAGGTGTTTTTCGGTCAGAATGACAGAGGCGACGAGCTGGATTTTCCCGGCATGACAGGTTGGCTGCAAATCTGGCAAGGCTATGCTGGGGACGCACTTAGGTGCTGACTTTCCAGCGGTCAGCGTCCGAAGAGCTTCCCGAGGACACCCCCGGCCGAGACCGACTCGAAGGCATGTCCAAGCTCGGCCATCGACTGGTAGCGCCCGGCGGCGTCGAGGACGAGGCACCGCTCGATCACCGATTCCAGCTTGGCGGGGAGGTCTTCACGGATTTGCCGAAGACGCTTGGGGCTTCCGCGGAGGCGGGCAATCATCGTTTCCTGCGCTGACTTGCCGGCAAAGGGAAGCTGCCCGGCGAAAAGCTCGAAGGCGAGGATGCCGAGTGCGTACACATCGCTTCGTCCATCGAGCGGCTTGCCACGTATCTGCTCGGGGCTCATGAACTCCGGAGTGCCGAGCACGATGCCCGTCGCGGTGAGCTTGGCGAGCTCGGGCCCGGCGCGGCGCTGTTTGGCGAGACCGAAATCCATGACGACGGCTCTCTCTTCGCCCTGCGCGCCGTGGTCGGGAACGAGCATGATGTTCTCGGGCTTGAGATCTCGATGGACGATTCCGAGATCGTGTGCGTGCCCGAGCCCGTGACAGACCTGTACGAGCAGCGGGATTCCCTGGGCCACCGAGAACGGTCCCTGCTCGGTCTCGCGCTCGCTGAGCGGTTCGCCCTCCAGGTACGGCATGACGAGATAGATCATCCGGTCGGGCGTCTCGCCGATCCGGAGAATGGGACAGACGTTGGGATGGTCCAGGCGCGCGGCGATGGCAGCTTCCCGGCGGAGCCGCTCTACCGCCGCGGGATCGCGGGAGAGACGGGGGAGGAGGATCTTGAGCGCGACGATCTGTCCGGTCTCGACGTCCTTGGCCCGGTAGACGTAGGACATCCCTCCTTCGCCCATCCGGCGATCCACCTGGTAGCGCCCGTCGAGCTCCTTGCCGGCCAGAGTGGAGTAGCGCTCGGTCTCCTCCTGAGAGAGCGAGTGAGGCTCGCCCTCAGCGGAATCGGCGCGGCCCGCGTGGATGGCGGCGGCGAGGTCATCGGCGACCTCGACCAGCGGCGAGCCGTCCTTCACACAGTAACGGGCGGGGGCCGCGTAGGCGCTTTGGCAGCGGGGACAACGCCGGTTCTTCAATCGCGGATTCGATTCCGGCCGTCGCTCTTGGCCCGATAGAGATGCGAATCGGCCAGACGCAGAAGAGAGTCTCCGTCGGTGACCCGCTCGTCGGGATAGGAGGCGATCCCGACGCTGATCGTCACGCGAACCGGGTGCCCGGCCTCGCCGAAATCATGGGTCGCCACGCGCCGGAGAATACGTTCGGCAAAGTTGCGCGATTCGGCGTTCGTCGTTTCCGGCAGCAGCACCACGAACTCCTCGCCTCCGTAGCGCGCCACGATGTCCACCGACCGCTGCTCGCGCTTGAGAAGATTGGCGAGCTGCTTGAGCACCCGGTCGCCCACGAGATGGCCGTGGGTGTCGTTGATCTGCTTGAAATTGTCGATGTCGATCATCATGCCGGTGAGCATCGTCGCGTACCGGGCTGCGCGATCCATCTCCTGCTCCAGCTTTTCCATCAAGGCGCGACGGTTGAAGCAGGTGGTCAGCGGGTCGGTCTCGGCCAAGTGGCGCATCTGCTCCTGGCCCATGACGGCGTTCTCGAGGTCGTAGGCCCGCTCGAGCGCCGCGACCGCCGCGGTGATCACCTGCTCGGCGAAGCTCACGTCCTGCTCGTTGAGCGGCGCATCCTCGGTAGTGGTCCGCAGGAAGAAGACGCCTGCCGGCTCCTGCCGCAGGGAGAATCGCAGCGCGATCGCGGAACGGGTCTCGACCGGCTTCCCCTCGGCCATCCACTCCTGCCGCACGCCGGTGTAGAGCGGGTCGGTGGTGGTGTCACGCACGAGGACGACATCGCCGGCCGTCAGGGCTCGCTGGATTTCCGGGTACCGCTTCAGGTCGACCAGGAGGTTGTGCAGCATGGGGTTCTCGAACGCGGCGACCACGGTGCCGGTGTCTTCCTCGGGCCCGGCGATGACGATCGAGCATCGTGAGATGTTGAGCCCCTGGGCCACGCGCCGGACGAGGATCTGGTAGATCTCCTCGGGCTTGAGCGACGCCGTGACCTCCTGCATGATGTCCATCATCTCGGAGCGCGACCGCGCTTCGGCCCGCGCCTGGTTCAGCTCGCGTCCGACTCGAAGGTGCGCCTTGACCCGCGCGAGGAGCTCCCGGACCCTGAACGGCTTGGGGATGAAGTCGGCGGCGCCGAGCCCGAGCGAGCGGACGGTCGCTTCTTCCGGCGGCATGGAGGAGATCATGAGCACCGGCAGGTCCTTGAACCGGGGATCGGCCTTGACCTTCTGGAGAAGCTGCAGGCCGTCGACCCGCGGCATCATGATGTCGAGGAGGAGAAGATCGAAGGGCTCCGCCTGCAGGTGCTCGAAGAGGCGCTCGCCGCCCGGAATGGTGAGCACCTCATATCCGTTCTCCTTGAGGATCCAGGAAAGCGTTCGCGACAGGGCCTGATCGTCGTCGGCCACGAGGATCTTGGGGGCGAGCGGCATTCAACGCACCAGGTCGGCGTAAAGGTCGGGATCCACGTTGCCGCCACTCACCACCGCCACGATCGGGCCGGCGCCAGGGGTGATCCGCCCGGCGAGCAGCGCGGCGACAGCGACGGCGCCGGACGGCTCGGCGGACACGCCCGCCGAGTGATGGAGAAATCGCACCGCCGAGCTGATCTCGTCTTCGCTCACCTGAATCGCCTCGTGCACCACCCGGCGCAGAATGGGGAAGGTCAGTGCGCCGATGGACCGTGTGAGCAAGCCATCCGCCATGCTCTCGGCGCTCTCCAGGACGCGGGGACCGCCCGCGGCGAGTGCGGCGGACAGTTTGGCCGCACCGGCCGGTTCCACCCCCACGACCCGGACTTGCGGTGCCAGGGACTCGACGGCGACACAGATCCCGGCCAGAAGGCCGCCGCCGCTCACCGGAGCCAGGATCATCTGCACGTCGGGCCGTTGCTCGAGAATCTCGAGGCCAACGGTTCCCTGGCCGGCGATCACGTCCGGATGGTCGTACGGCGGGATCATGACCAACCCCTCGTCCTGCGCGATTTCCTGCGCCCGGCGCAGTTGCTCGGGGGAGCGGGTCTCCCCGGCAAAGACGACAGTGGCGCCCTGCCGCTCGACTCCGGCGACCTTGACATGGGGCGCGGACGCCGGCATCACCACTACAGCTCGGAGTCCGAACCGTCGAGCCGCGAACGCTACCGCCTGCCCGTGGTTGCCGCTCGACTGGGTTACCACGCCCGGACCGAGCCGTTCACGGGAAACCCTGGACACGGCGGTGTACGCCCCGCGGATCTTGAACGCGCCGGTCGGCTGCAACTGTTCGCACTTGAGGGCCACCGCGCGCCCGAGGGCGGCGGCCAGCGCGGGGACGTCCAGGAGCGGCGTACACACTGCGATCCCCTGGAGCGATTCGGCCGCTTTCCGTACGGCGTCAAGGGTCACCACTGTGCTGGTCGATGTGTCGGCGGCAGGAGCCATGGACAAGAATATAGATGGCCGCGAGGCGCCGGGTGAGTCGAGACCAGGCTCGATCAAGATTGCCGCCTGCCGACGCTCGGTTTCATTCACATAACCGCGCCAGGCGACGGGGACCACCAACGGATTCGGAGGCTGCCGGCGGCCCCACTCAAGGTAGGCGTGCCACCGTAGCGGCGGGAAGCCGCAATTCTCGAGATCGGCGCCAAGCATCGAGGTTTGCTGCTGTTCAGTTACGGCACGGAGGCGTCATGGACCAGATCCAGCGGGTGCTCAGCGTCGTCTCGAACTCCGACTTTATCACCGCAAGAGTGATCAACTGGAGCTACGGCAGGAGTTCAAGTCGGCAGGCGCCGAGATCCCCCTCCCCCAGCACGACCTCCACATTCGCAGCTGCACGTCGCGCGTGAGCCCGAGCCCGTGACCCGAGTCCGGGGTGCGCCACGCCGGCAGCGGGGAGACCGGATCGCCCCGCGAGCCGGGCGCCGGCCTGGTCACGTCACAGCGTGACCTGAAGGCCCGACGTCAACAGCCGGTCGGTGGCGTGGAATCCCGGCTCCGGCAGATTGTCGAATCGCACGACGTAGCTGACCTTGAGCGCGAGGCTCCGAGACAGGGCGCCACGACGGCCGATTCGCTGGTCACCCGGAAGTCGTTCGCGTTCTCAAGATTGGCGGTCGCCTCGACAGTCTGCCGCAGGTACGTGGTCTCGGTAAAGTTGTGCACGTATGTCGCTGCTCCGCGGGTCGAGATGAAATTGTCGGTGGCGCCCGGTGTCGACCCCTGTTGGACCAGCGACAGCCCCGTCTCGGCTTGGAGTCGGTCGCTACGGTGGCGGACCAGCGTCATTGCAATCCCGGCTCCCTCCTCGAAACGTCGCGCGATGCCCGCGAACCGGTCCCGATCGTCCGCCACCGAAGCATACGCAGAGGTCCGGTCAGACAGTGCCTAGTCGCCCCGCACAACCTCCTCGCCAGAGAGAAGACGTGGTCTCCCCCATCGCTCCTGCCGTACACCACGGAAAACGTCTGCCCGAGACCCAGAGGCCCATGCCGCCAGCGCACTTCCTCGCCGACATTCACGGTCGTCAGATCGGTGTTCCCGGCGGTGTTGACGACTCCCACGGCGCCCGTGAGCTGAAGCGAGTCCGTGGATTGGGCGGCCGTCGGCACGGCCGCAATGATGGGGAGGGCTCCGGCGAACGCAAGGCCCGCGAACAGCGGAGAGACCATGGGGCCTCCGGGACGAAGGAAACCCCCTTACGGGGGTTTGGGGAAATGGATGGAGAGCTGGGAGGTTTTAGTGCGGCAGGGAGGTCGCGGCCAGCTCGTAGGTTTCCACTTTCGGCGTTCCTTCGATGACGGGAGTCAGCTTCTGGAGCACGTTCCGATATCCCGAATCCTGGTACTTCTCCGCGCAGGCCCGGTCTCTCCAGATGCTGATGCCGACGGCCCGTTCGCCGTTGACCATCGCGAACTCGTGGTTGAACCCCTCGTGCTTCTTGAGTGCCGGGATGACTTCGTTGTTGATGGTCTTGGTGAACTCCTCGAGCTTGCCCTGCTTGACCTGAAACTGCACGTTGCGGACGATTTGCATGTGTACATCCGATCTCCCCACCGAAAACGTTCCAACGGATAGCGGCTGGTGAGGTGCGCCGCATCCGGTGCGAAAAGGGTCACGGCACCGGTCCGTGCGACTACCCTCCTGTTCGTGCGGACTACCCTCCTGCGAAAAAGAACCTGGCCTCGACACCGCCGGCCGCCATGGCGGCCACGAGAGCATCCACCGACTCGCGAATCCGTGCCACTTCGGCGGCCGTCATCCGCTCAAGCTGATGCAGGAGCCGGCCTTGCGCGGGCTCCGGACTCTGCTCGGCGAGCAGACGTCCGGCGTCGGTGAGAATGATCTCGACAAAGCGCCGGTCACTCCGGCGGCGAACCCGGCGGACGAGGCGCCGCCGCTCCAACCGCGCAACTAACACGGAAACGCTACTCTGATCGACGATCAGAGCCTTGGCTAGCTCGCCGGCCGCGAGTGCGCCGCGGGAGTACAGCGTGTTGAGCGCCCAGAGTTGGGGTCCGGTGAGACCGTACGACCGATAGACCTCCCGCGAATAATCCTCGAGCGCCTTGGTGATGCGGCGAAGCCCTTGTACGATGGCCGCCACATCGGTGTCGGCCGTGCCCGAACCCTGGCGGCTGGCTCGCGCCATGACGACACCTCGTCGTGCTGAGTCATATCCTTTGACATCAATTTTGATATCCAAGCATATCCAAGAAGGACCTGGATGTCAACCCGTGCGGCACCGATCTCAGCCGCCAGTAAGTGCCCGGCGCGCCTTGAGGATCTCGAGGCGCCGCTCGATCACCTGCTTCTCCTGGTCCAGGACGTCACGGTCCCGCTCGGTCCGTTTCTTCTGCGCCTCCAGTGTGGCCTGCTCGAGGTCGAAGAGCACCTGGTCCGTCCGCACGGCCTCAGCGCTGCCCCGGCGAAGGGCGGCACGCTCAGCGCGCTTGAGGGTGAGCTGGCGCTCCAGCTCGAGTGCCTGACGCTCGAGCGTCGCCACCTCGACCTGCTTTTTCGAGAGATCGATCTCCTTCTCCCGGAGGGATTTCCGCCGCTCAAGCAGGTCTTTCTCGCGCTCCAGCGCCTTCCGCTCGGCCTCCAGCGCGGTGACCTCCGCCTCTCTCTTAGCCTGCTTGGCGATATCCTTCCGGTCCTTGGCTGTGTCGATCTCGCGATTCTTGTCCTGGATTCTGCCATCCGTGCCGGCGCGAAGCATCACCGCAGTTTGCTCTGCACGGGTTGCAGCCGCCAGCCGCTGCTCTGCGGAGGCGATGTCACGCTGGATATCGGCGACGGCGCGTGGCGGCACGAGGGCCAGAAAGCTGTCCGAGGCGGCTGGCGGAAGGGTATCCACCACCTGCGCGGTGGCCAACGCCGGCGTCGCTACCAGCAATGCACAGACTAACGGCAGAGTCCTGTCCGGTCGTCGCATACCCATAGTCCCTCCTGAAACTGAAGACTCGTTGATTGCTCTCGGTCACAGCCCAACCGCTTCGCTCTACAGGTGCCCCCAGGGCGCTCAATCGCACAGGCACTGTCCCTCGACTTCCGGGCAGGTGTATCAACCATCCCGCCGACGAATGCCAGCCTAATACTTTAATATCAATATTATTTCTCATAAAGTCAAGAGAATCAATATGTTGCTATAAGTAAATTACATCGCCGAGTGGGATCAAATTCCTCGAGAGTGCAACCGGCTTGCTGAGGAGATGGCCCGCCCCGTCGCGGTATCGAGAAGCCTGCCATGGCAGCAGATGTGACCGCTCTGGGTGCGGAGCGACTACTGGATGACCCGCACGCCGCCCAGCTCCTCGATCCGGTGGGGGAAGCGGTCGCCGGGCGTGCCGATGAACATGTAATTCTTCGGCACCCGCAGCCTTCGTGACAACCTCTCGATCAGCTCCGGCCCGAAGGTCCCCTGGACGGCCAGAAAGTCTATGCGGAGCCGAGGGTAGAGTCGGTCGATCGTCGCCAGTTGCTGGGACAGCCCGGCTGGAATCTCGGCCCGGTGCTCGAACACGTGGACGACTCTCAGACGATTGGAGTGCTCATTCGTCAGGACATACAGCGCCGCCCGGTTGAGCACGGCCACCTCGTCGCCCTTGGTGAGGTACACCACGGTGAGATCGTTGATCTCCTCGATCTTCCTCAGGATCCACGAGCGAACCCACTGGTTCAGTGCGGTAACCCGCTCGACCACCGTGCGGGAGACGATGAGCATCCCGCGAAGGATTTGCAGGCGGAGGAACATGATCCCCACCACACCCCCCGCGAGCAGTGCATAGACTGCGAGGACTCTCAGGTTGGCCGGATCGAGGAGCACGTTGCCCACCAGGGCTAGGACCACCGCAAGGAATGCGAGGCTCACCTCGGTCCAGGTGGCCCTCGCCGTTCTCGGCAGGCGTGCCCGGACCCGCTTCAGCAACATGTTGCCTACCGCGAACAGCCCCATGACACTAAGGAGGGAAAGGTATAAACACCCGCCAGAGTCTCGATGCGACCCTCGGTAATGAGCAGGATGGAGGTACACAGCGCGAAAAATCCGAGAATGATCCAGTGGTTGGTGCCGCGCCAGCGATTCTCGCGCAGGAGAATCTGCGGGAGATTTCGGCCAGCGGGACCAGCCCGAGAGAGAGCAGGCTGAGGAGCGGATTGAAGACCACCACGGAAGCTGCGGGGGAGGATCGAATGCCCCACCGGGGGCCGCGGGTGCGGGTGTCACATTGCGATCGATAGGGCAAGTTGGAGAGTCGAGGAGGATTGCACCGGGAATATGACCCGGGCCTCCGCCCGCGCAACCTCCTCTTGTGGGCTCCTCTCGTGCGGCGTAGGTTTTGACTCCTCCATACATCACCCTGACGAGCACGGCTCGAGGCGTCACCTTTTCCTGGGTACCTCGCGCCATCCATCTAGCTGACGCCCAACGACAACTGAATCGAGCCGACACTCCGCTACATCGTGGACCCCGACCAGGACGCCGGCGTAAAGCACTCCGACAGGCTCGTCATTTCTCAGTTCGGCTTTTGACACGACGGTGGATATGCTGCGACTGATTCCGCGGTTCCTCGTCTCCCTCGTCTCGCTGGCCGTCGTCGCACCGTCGGGCACACAGGCGGATCAGGAAGATAGTGCGCCCGCGCAGGACTCTTCTCCTGCTCCTGCGCAGGCCTCCTCTCCCGGGGCGCCGGTCGTCTTCGGGAAGGACACACTGTTCTACCTGAAGGCCCGGCTCGGGCCATTCACGGCGGAACAGCGGGCCGCGTCGGCGCGGGAGCGGATCAAGCAGGTGGCGGGCAATCTCCTCGCGTCCTTCGACTCCGCCGTCGCCGTCGACAATGGACAGAGCACCGATGTGATGGCTGGCGATGACGTGCTCTTCACCGTGACCGACACCGACGCCGACTCCGCCAACCATGCCATCCGCGGCGCGCTCGCGGCGGAGCGGGCGCGCGCGGTGACCAGGGCGATCAATGCCCGGGTGCCCACGGCCATCATCAAGGTCGTCCTGCTCGGCACGCTCCTCACCATCGTGGCCACCGCGGTCTTCTTCTTCGCGCTCAAGGGGTTGTCCCGAGGCCTGGCGGTGGTCATCCGCCGGCTGCGGAGCTGGCGAGGCAGCCGAATTCCGGCGCTCCGGCTGCGGCGATTCGAGATTTTTTCGAGCGCGCAGATCACCGAGTTCTCGATCGGTTTCGTCCGGATCCTGCGCGCGGCGATCGTCCTGGTATTGGGCTACGCGTATATCTCCCTCGCCTTCAGCTTCTTCCCGTGGACCCGGGGCCTGGCCAGCCAACTGCTCGATTACGTCGTGGAGCCGCTCAAGGGAATCGGGCTGTCGTTCGTGGAATTCGTCCCGAAGCTGTTCTTCATCGCCGTCATCATCATGGTGACGCGGTACGTGCTCAAGGTCATTCACCTCGTGTTTCGCGGCATCGAAAGCGGGCGGCTCGAGCTCCCGAACTTCCCCGCCGAGTGGGCCGAGCCGACCTACAAGATCGTCCGACTGCTGGTCGCCGCGTTCGCCCTCGTCGTGATCTTCCCGTATCTGCCGGGCTCGCACTCCGACGCATTCAAGGGCGTCTCGGTGTTCCTGGGGGTCCTGTTCTCCCTGGGCTCGACCGGCGCGGTGTCCAACCTGGTGGCGGGAGTGGTCATCACCTACATGCGCCCGTTCCGGGTCGGCGACCGGGTTCGGATCGCCGACACCACCGGCGACGTGATGGAGAAGACCCTGCTGGTCACTCGCGTGCGCACCATCAAGAACGAGGACATCACGATTCCGAACGCGATGGTCCTCGCGAGCCACATCATCAATTTCAGCTCCTCGGCCCGCGACCTCGGCCTCATTCTCCACACGGGCGTCACCATCGGCTACGACGCCCCCTGGCGGCAGATTCACGAGCTGCTCATAGCCGCGGCGGATGACACCGAGGGGATCGCCAAGGAGCCGAAGCCTTTCGTGCTCCAGACCAGCCTCGACGACTTCTACGTGAGCTACCAGCTGAACGCTTATACCGACCAGCCGAACACGATGGCCGCCCTCTACTCGCGGCTCCATCAGAATATCCAGGACAAGTTCAACGAGGCCGGCGTCGAGATCATGTCGCCGCATTACGCTGCGCTTCGGGACGGCAACCAGGTGACGATTCCGCCGAGCCACCTTCCGGCGGACTACCAGGCTCCGGGGTTTCGGATCCAGGGCACTGGCCAGCACGGGCTCGGCAAGTGATCCAGATTCTGAAACCACTCACCATCCTGGGCCCCCATGCCTTGAGCTTGATGTCGTCCATCGAAGTCCGGGACGACTGCCATCGATTAGCGTCAGACCGGTGCCACATGAACCTCAGGACGGGCCAGTGGATGCTTCGCCGCCAAGTGCGGAAGTCGACTCCGGACGACCCAAGCCAGGCTACATCGCTATTCTCGCCGGGGCCGCCGTTCTCGCTCTGACGATCGGCGTGCTCCTGAAGCCGGAGCAGCGCGTGGAGGATACACCGGCCCCGCTGAGCGAGACCGCGCCGCTCCAGGCGCTCTCGCAACGCATCGAGTTCCGCGACATGGCCGACTTCCTGTCCAGCCGCGTGACCGCTATAGGATCGCACCTCATCTATCTGCCCGACTGGGGCTCCAGCGGTATCGCATGGGCGAGCCCTGAAAGCGCGGTGACGTCCGGACCTGGGCGTGGCGACTCGCCGGTCATCGCCGTGCTGCAAGCCCGGGACACCGCGGCGACACCGGTCGTCCGGACTCCCGCAGCGCGAGCTTCTCGCCGCGGCTGGGTGATCGTCGCCGCGCGGCGGGCTGATGGAACATTCGTCTCCACCGTGGGGATGTCCGGCGGCGAGACCTCGCGTTCCTGTGGGGAAAAGGCCTACAGGGAGCTGGTGCTCGCCGTGCCACTCTCCGACCCATTCCGGGGCGGAGGCATCTTCGACCTCGAGGGAAATCTGATCGGAATCGTTGGACAGTGCGGCGAGCGTCTGATCGCGCTGTCAGCCGGTGATATCGGGAAGGCGCTGACCGCCAGCGCCTCATCCGAGGCCCGGCTCTTGAGCGGATATGGACTGCGCGTTACCGCGCTCGACCAGACCGCTCGGCGCTACTTCGCCGTGGACAGCGGCGTGGTGGTAACGGAGGTGGTATCGGGAAGTCCTGCGGGAGAGGCGGGGCTCCAACCCGGAGATGTCGTCGTGGCCCTGGACAGTCTGTCGATCCGGTCGCCGCACGATCTCGCGAATCTCCTCCCGCCTGAGCCCGGAACCGGCCGAACCCTGGTGTTCATCCGGGAGGGCCAGCGGCATCGGGCGCGCCTCGTCGGCCGGAGCACATCCTCCGGCCGGTCGCTCGGGCTCGAGCTCGTGCCAGTCAACGATGCAATCCCGCTCGCCGGGGTAGACCCGGGGAGTGCGGGCCAGCGGGCCGGTCTTCGAGCCGGCGACCGCATTCTCCGCATCGGCCGGCTCAAGCCGCGGACACCGGCGCAGGCCCGGCAAGCGCTCGAGCGGGCCGGCGAGCAGCTGCTCTATCTGATCTATCTGCGAGACAACAGCGAACGGGGCGTGTTCCTCCGCTAGATGACCGAACTCACGGCGCTTGGCATCATCCTGCTCCTGGCGCTCCTCGCGGGGCACCTGGTGAAGTTCATCCGGGTACCTGAGGTGACTGGATACATTCTCGCGGGGGTTGCCCTTGGACCATCAGGGCTCAACGCCATCTCCCACCAGAGCCTGGAGCGGCTCGAAGTATTCAGCGAGGTCGCACTCGGCCTCATCCTGTTTTCCATCGGGTCGGCCCTCGACTTGTCCCGCTTCCGCCAGTATGGCCGACGGGTGTTGCTCGTCACCCTGGTCGAGACCCTGGTCACCGCAACTCTGGTCGGCGTCGGCGTGCTCGTCGTCGGTCAGCCCTGGCCGGTGGCGCTGCTCCTCGGAGCGATCGCGATGGAGACCGCGGCCGCCTCGACCCTGATGGTCATGCGCGAGTCCGACTCCGCGGGCCCGCTCACCGAAACCCTCACGGGCGTCATCGCCATCAACAACGTCTTCACCCTCGTGGCCTTCGCCCTCGTCGCCGCAGCGCTGGACCTTCGTCAGGCCGGCCTCACGACCGGCATAACGCCCGAGGTCGTCTACCGGTCGCTCTTCCCGCTCGTGTGGCAGCTGATCGGCTCGGTAGCGCTCGGCTATCTCATCGGACTGCTGCTTGCGACATGGGCCACCCAGGCAGTGGAGCACGGCGAGGTCCTGATTCTGCTGGCGGGATGTGTACTGCTCACCGTGGGAGTGGCGGGAGGTCTCGAGCTGTCGCCCCTGGTGGCGAGCCTTGCGGTGGGTGCCACGATGGCGAACCTCTCCGCGAAGAATCGAAGTTTGTTCGACGCGCTCTCGCGGACCGATCCGCCACTCTACGCCATTTTCTTCGTGATTGCCGGGGCCGACCTGAACCTCGCGCTGCTCCCTTCACTCGGCGTACTCGGATTGGTGTACGTCATGGGAAGGGGTGCCGGCAAGATTCTTGGCGCGGGCTACGCGGCCCGACGGCTCGGCGCCGAGCCCACGGTGCAGCGCTATCTCGGCGCCGCGATGCTCGCCCAGGCCGGGCTCGCGATCGGGTTATTGCTTGCGGTCAACCAGCGCTTCCCCGACCTCGCCCCCACCGTCACCACCGTGGTGCTGGCGGCAATAGCGATTTTCGAGCTGGTCGGGCCGGTCACCACGAGGGCCGCGCTGGTACGCAGCCGGGAGGTGGGGCGCCAGGTGAACGGCGCTGTTCTCTCAGGTCTGGAATAGGCCGGTCGACCTCAGGCCAGGCCACTCGACTCGTCCGTTCCCGCCGGTACGTCTCCTGCCTGGTCCTCGGTCCCGCCCTCTTCCTCCTTCACGACCCGCGCCACGTCGACCACGGTGTCGCCCGCGTCGAGATTCATCACCTTGACCCCCTGGGTGTTCCGGCCGATGACGCGGATGCCGTCCACCGGGAGGCGGATGATGACGCCATGGCGTGTGATCATCATCAACTCGTCGTCGGGAATCACTTCCTTGAGCGCGACGATAGACCCGGTCTTGTCGGTCTTCTTGAGTGTAATGATGCCCTTGCCGCCGCGCTTCTGCACCCGGTAGTCCACGAGCTCGGAGCGCTTGCCGAAGCCCTTTTCGCTCACGACCAGAAGCGTGGCATCGCGGCGGACGACCACCATCCCGATCACCTCGTCGTCCTTCTCGAGCTCGATTCCTTTCACACCGGTGGTGGCGCGGCCCATGTCCCGAACGTCGCCCTGATGGAACCGGATGCTCATTCCGTCCTTGGTGGCCAGGACGATGTCGCTGTTCTGGTCGCACACCTGGACGTCGATGAGCTCGTCGCCCTCATCGATGTTGATGGCGCAGATCCCGGTGGCACGGACGTTTCCGTACGCCGAGAGGACCGTCTTCTTCACCGTGCCCTTGCGGGTGGCAAAGACCAACGACTTGTCTTCGGTGAACTCGCGAACCGGCACCAGCGCCGCCACCTGCTCGTTGGGCTTGATGGCGATGCAGTTGACCACCGGCTTCCCTCGGGCCGCCCGGCCCGCCTGGGGAACCTCGTGCACCTTGAGCCAGTATACTTGCCCCGTGTTGGTGAAGAAGAGCAGATAGTCGTGCGTGCTGGCGATGAAGAGGTGCTCGACCCAGTCGTCGGCCTTGAGGTCGGCGCCGTTGAGTCCCCGACCGCCGCGCCGCTGCCGCTTGTAGGTGGTTACCGGAATGCGCTTGATGTAGCCCGAGTGGGAGATGGTGATGACCATGTCTTCTTCGGCGATCAGGTCTTCCACCGTGAACTCGTCCTGGTCGGCGACGATCTCGGTGCGGCGGTCATCGCCGAACTGCGCAACCACCTCCGCCATCTCGGCCTTGAGAATGGCCATGCGCCTGGGCTTCGAGGCGAGAATGCTCTTCAATTCCTTGATAGTGGCCCGCACTTCCTTGAGCTCCGCCTCGAGCTTTTCGATTTCGAGCCCGGTGAGCTTGGCCAAGCGCATGTTGAGGATGGCATCGCTCTGTTTCTCGCTCAGGCCGAACCGCTTGCGCAGCCGCGCGTCGGCCTGCGGCGTGTCCTCCGAGCCCCGAATGACCTTGATCACCTCGTCGATATGGTCGACGGCGATCTTGAGCCCCTCGAGGATGTGCTCCCGGGCCTCCGCCGTATTGAGATCGAACTGCGTCCGGCGCACCACGATCTCGTGGCGGTGCTCGACGTACCGCTCGAGCAGCTCCTTCAGGTTCATCACCTTCGGCGCGCCCTTGTCGAGGGCCAGCATGATCACGCCGAAGGTGGACTGCATGGAGGTGTGCTTGTAGAGCTGGTTGAGCACGACGTTCGGGATGGCATCGCGTTTCAGCTCGACGACGATCCGCATTCCCTCTTTATCGGACTCGTCGTTGACCCCGCTGATGCCTTCGATCTTCTTGGCCGAGGCCAGCTCGGCGATCGCCTTGACCAGGTTCTCCTTGTTGACCTGGTACGGGATCTCCGTCACCACGATCTGTGATTTCCCGGTCGTCTCCCGCTCTTCGATCTGGGCGCGGGCCCGCATCACGACCCGGCCACGGCCGTTCTCGTAGGCTTCCTTGATGCCCTCGCGGCCGTAGATGTAGGCGCCGGTTGGGAAATCGGGTCCCTTGATGACCTTCCGCAGATCCGCGATGGTCGCCTCGGGATTATCGATCAGCAGTTCCACCGCCTTGGCCACCTCGCGCAGGTTGTGCGGCGGGATGTTCGTGGCCATGCCGACGGCAATGCCCGAGGAGCCGTTCACGAGCAGGTTGGGAATCTTCGACGGAAGGACCGTCGGCTCCTGCAGGCGATCGTCGAAATTCGGCTGGAAGGCCACCGTGTTCTTGTCGATATCCTCCAGCATCGATATCGCGACGCGAGTGAGCCGGGCCTCGGTGTACCGATACGCCGCCGCCGGATCGCCGTCGACCGAGCCGAAATTTCCCTGGCCGTCCACGAGCGGATATCGGAGCGAGAACTCCTGGACCATGCGGACGAGCGCGTCGTACACCGACGAGTCGCCGTGCGGGTGGTATTTCCCGAGCACGTCGCCGACGACCGTCGCCGACTTCTTGTACGGCCTGCCCGGCACCAGGCCGAGCTCGTTCATGGCGTACAGAATGCGGCGGTGCACCGGCTTGAGGCCGTCCCTGACATCGGGAAGGGCCCGGGAAACGATGACGCTCATCGAGTAGTTGATGAACGATTGCTGCATCTCGTCTTCGATCAGCCTGGGCAGGATGCGTTCGCGCGAGTTGGGTGCGGTCATGGATGTCGGTTGTATGGCGAGGATCGGCCGCGGCGATGAGGCCGCCGGGAAAACCGAAAACTAGTTGGGATAGGGGCCCGGGACAAGCCCGCTGGCGGGCTACAACTCATTTGGGAACAAAGATTTAGAACTACTGCTTGCACGCCCCGTGCGGATCCGGCTTCGGCTTGTCCACCACGATGCGGTGGTCGAGATTGGCGACCCGCGCGGCCAGGTCGCCGACGAACGACGTCACTCTCGCAAACTTCTCGAAATCGAGGTATTGCGCCTCATCGGTCACCTGATGGTAGTCGCGGTGACCACCTGTGCTGAAGAAGGCGATCGGAATGCCCCAGCGCGCGTACATGTAGTGATCGCTGCGGCAATAGAAGTTGTCGGGATGACCATCGGCGTCGTAGGTATAGTCGAACACGAGGTCGTGCTTGCCCTCGGTATTGACGGTTTCCGCCAGGTCGCCCAGCTCCGTGGACAGCCGCCGCGTGCCGATCGCCTGGACATACCCCGGCCCACCTTTCGATTCGTCGTCCGGCCGGCCGCGGGCGATCATGTCGATGTTGATCTGCGCAACGATCGAATCGCGCGACACCGTCGGATGATCGGTGAACCACCGGCTGCCCTGGAGGCCGGATTCTTCGCCGGTATGCCAGACGAAGAGCAAGGAGCGCCTGGGGTGCGGCGAGCTCGCGCTCAGGGCCTCGGCAATCTCGAGCAGCCCCATCGAGCCCGAGCCGTCATCGTCGGCGCCGTTGACGATCGAATCGATCCGAGCCGGCCGGATGCGGCGGACGCTGTCGAGGATGGCCTTGACGCGCGCCCACTGCTCCGGCGTCGGTGAGCCCGCGGGATCGTTCGCACCACGCGGCCGCACGACGGTGTTGTACGCTCGTAGCGAGTCATGGTCCACCGGTGCAACGACGCCGATGGCGTCGTTGTGCGCGCCGAGCGCCACGTACTCCGCGCGTAGCGCCGGGTCGGACCCCTCGAGGAGGGCCACGACGTTGGTGGCGGCCAGGTCGGTCGGCGCGAAGGCGACGTCGCCCTGAATGGTCGCTCCGGTATCACCCGGGCGGAGCTGGTCGAGCGGCTTGCCGAAGATCGCGGGAATGGCGCCCGTTGGAAGGAACAGCATGCGGGGTTGAGTGACACCCGCCGGTGCTGCCGAGTCCTCCTTGACCACGAGCCTCGGCGCACGGAGATACTGGTCGTTCGACTGCAGGATCGGGTCGATGTCGGTGATGGCTATTCCCGCGATCAGTCCGAGCCGTCCCCCGGGTCCGAGATCCGGAGCCTCGAGAGAGGTGGCTTCGGGATGACTGCGGAACACCACGATCTTCCCCCGTAGCGCCTCACGAGCGGGGAGCCTGGCCGAGTCGGCGGCGGTGCCGGCGTAGAGCACCTGCGCGCCGTCGATCGGGCGGGCCGGATAATCGAACGAGGCTTGATAGGGGTAGTACTCGTGAAACGTGGCCAGAGTGGCCGATCCCGCTTTCAGGCTGGCCGCCGCAGTGTCTACCGCATAGCTCACCATCGGGACCCGCTGGACGAAGGCACCACCGTCTCCCGCCGGCCGGAGACCGAGCCGGGTCACCTCGCTGACGATGTAGGCATTGCCCCGCGTGTTGCCGACGGTCCCGGCCCGCCGGCCGAGCATCGAATCATCGGCAAAGATGGATTCCCGGATCTTCAGATCGGCCGGAGTGATCGCCGAAGTGGTGGCCGCCCTGGGCGCCGGCGCACCCGTCGTGACCGCGCCGCCGCAGGCCCCGGCTGCTGGAACAAGAATCAACGGGAGAAGCCAGCTGCGGCGCATGAGACCGTCCGGAGATAGGGTCGGAGTGACGATTCCCCTACTACCGCGGGCGGCCTCAAAACGTTTCAGCCGCTGGCTGGACTCCGGTACACTTGCCGCCTGAGGTACACCGTTCCCTCCCCACGCCCAACCACCGGCTCCCCAGCCGGTTGCCTCACCTCACCGATCGGACGGCCCGTGTCGTCCATCACCTCGTATACCGTCACTGGATCCCTGCTTCTGATCTGGACCATGCCCCGCCTCGTTCGATTCTTCGGTTGTCCTGCGACTGAACGCCCTGCACCGTATCATGAGATGCCCCGAGACAGGGAAAGGGTTGCCCGGACTGGCGGGCAAACCCTTTTCGAGGATCCCGTGTCAGAGAACCAGTCACCGCCCACGACCCTCACGCGCTGGAGCCTGTGGACGACCGAGACCTGATCAGCAGAGTGTTGGCAGGAGACCCCAGCGCCGAGCGCGCCCTGTACGACGCGCACGTGGGCAGGGTTTTCCGGCTCGCCTACCGCATGGCGGGAGACCTGGATCGGGCTCAGGACTACGTCCAGGAGACCTTCATCCGGGCATTCCAGCGGCTGGGCGAATTTCGGGGAGAGGCGGCGCTGTCCACGTGGCTCTGCTCGATTGCGGTCTCGATCACACTGAACGGGTTGCGAAAGACGAAACGCTCCAGCGAGCGGGAGGTGGGGCTCGACGACGCTCCCCCGGTCGGCGTGACGCGGCGGGAGGCGGATCCGGATCTCAAGGATCGTCTTTCCCGCGCGATCGACGATCTCCCGGAGGGATACCGGACGGTGTTCGTAATGCACGAAGTGGAAGGCTACACGCACGAAGAGATCGGTGGCGTGCTCGGCATTCAGTCGGGCACCTCGAAGGCGCAGCTCTTCCGCGCCCGGGCCAGGCTGCGCGAGGCGCTGGCAGATTTTGCGAGGGAGTGACGGAATGAGCGAGAAGGACGAAGACCGGATCGACGAACTGCTGCAGACGTTGGCCCAGGACTATCACCTGCCTCCTGAGCCGCCCCGCGAGGCGATGTGGGAGGCGATCCGGGCTCAGCGGCCCTGGTACCGGCGGCCATGGGCTCGGCCCCGCAGTCCGCTCGTCTGGCTCGCCGCCGCCGCAGCAGTGCTGATCGTGGGCGTGGGCATCGGACGGATCTCGGTCAGGAACGAGACACCTGTGGTGGCGGGACAGTGGGACACGAGGAGCGTGAGTGCCGCCGCGTACCGGCTCACGGCCATCGAGCATCTGAGTCAGTCCGAGGCATTCCTCACCCTCTTCCGCGCATCCGCGCAGGGGGGGAGCGATGAGCGGCTCGCCTCCGCGACCGCGCGACAGCTGCTCGCGAGCAACCGGCTGCTTCTCGACTCGCCGGCGTCGCACGACCGCAAGGTCCGGCTGCTGCTGGAGGATCTGGAGCTGGTGCTGGCGGAGATCGCCCAGCTCTCGCCGCAACCGCATGAGAAGGATCTGGAGCTGATCAAGGAGGGCATCGAGCGGGGCGCAGTACTGCCGCGCCTCAGGACCGTCGTGCCCGCGGGTACCTCTTCAACGCAAGGAGCACTGTGATGTCTCGGATGCCATTCGGCGTGATGCTCGCAACGGCCCTGGGGTTCGGCGGCTGGTGGGCAGCGGCGGCGCAAACGCCGGCTGCGAGCGTCCGGTACAGTCTCACACCGGACAATTCGGCGCCGCCGGCCGCATGGCTCCCCGGCGATCCCGCAGACTCGCTGTACCGGGCCGCGCGTGAGGCGCTCGAGCAGCGCGACTACCGTCGCGCGGCCGACCTCTTCGCACAACTCTCCGCCAAGTATTCGTCGTCGAGCTACGCCGCCGACGCGCTCTATTGGCGGGCGTTCGCGCTGTATCGCCTGGGAGCTACCCCCCAGTTGCACGACGCCCTTCAGACGCTGGCGACGCAGCGACAACGCTTCCCCCAGGCAGCGACCCGCGGGGATGCCGCGGCCCTCGAGCGGCGGATTCAGGGAGAGCTCGGCCGCCGGGGCGACCCGGCGGCGGCAGCCTACGTCGAATCTGCGGCCCGGGCCGTGGCGTCGCCGCCGACGCCACCGACCCCGCCGACCGAACCCACACCGCCCACTCCACCCCTCCAGCCCACGCCGCCTGGGGGGCGCGGCTGCGAGAACGACGAGGACGACACCAAGCTGGCCGCGCTCAACGCGCTGCAGCATATGGATGACGAGCGGGCCCGGCCGATACTTCAGAAAGTCCTGGCGCGGCGCGATCCGGGATCGGTGTGCCTCAGGCGGAAGGCGGTGTTCCTCATCGCCCAGGAAAGCGCCAGCGGGACGGAAGACATCCTCCTCGCGACAGCCCGGAACGACCCCGACCACGAGGTTCGCGAGCAATCGGTCTTCTGGCTGTCGCAGGTCGGCACCGACCGGGCGGTCACCGCGCTCGATTCGATCCTCCGTACCTCGAAGGACCAGTCGCTGCAGGAAAAGGCGGTGTTCGCCCTTTCGCAGCACGAGAGTACCCGCGCCCAACAAGCCTTGCGCGGCTACGCGGAGCGGGGCGACCTGCCCGAGGAGGTCAGGGAAAAGGTCATCTTCTGGATCGGCCAGCAGGGTGGAAAGGAGAACGATGCCTTCCTGAGGTCCCTCTTCACACGGGTGAAGGAGCAGGAGCTGCGCGAGAAGGTGCTCTTCTCCGTCTCGCAGTCCGGGGGTCAGGAGAATGCCCGATGGCTCCTCGGCGTCGCGAAGGACGGCACGCAGCCGATCGAGATTCGGAAGAAGGCGCTGTTCTGGGCCGGCCAGTCGGACGCTTCGTTGGCGGATCTCACCGCGATGTATGCCGCGACACCGGGTCGAGAGATGCGCGAGCAGCTCATCTTCGTCTACTCTCAGCGGGATGAGCCGGCCGCGGTAGACCGGCTCCTCGACATCGCGCGCCATGATCCCGACACCGAGCTCCGGAAGAAGGCCCTCTTCTGGCTCGGGCAGAGCGACGACCCGCGCGCGGCGAAGGCGCTTCAGGACATCATCGAGCAACCGTGAGGGGCGGCGCCATGAGACGAGCGATCGAATTCGCGGTGGCTCTGCTGGCATTGCCGGCGGGGCTTCCCGCCCAGGGTCTGAGCCAGCGCGTCGCATCTCTCGGGGACGGCACCGTACGATTGGCGTTCGCGGCGCGCCCGGGTGTATGCGGCAACGGCGCGAACAGCATCACGATCTCCGAACGGAATGACGAGTGGGAGGGCACCTGCGAGCGGGGGCCGGTGCGGGTCTCCTTGCAGGTCAGGAATGGGGTGGTGGCCGCCGCGCACACCTATGTCGGCGGCCGGTGGCGGAATGGCGCGTCCCCCGCCACCGATCTCGGAACGGTGCCGGCCGCGCAGGCCGCGACGGAGCTCCTCAGCCTTGCCGAACGCGCGTCGCGGGACAGCGAGGGCCTGATCACCGCCGCGACCTTGGCGGATAGCGTGGTCATCTGGCCCAGGCTCATCGCGCTGGCGCACAAACCGTCGGTTCCACTCGACACCCGGCGCCACGCGATCTTCTGGCTGGGCCAGGCCGCCGGCGAGGCGGCGACCCGGGGACTCGACTCGATCGTGCGGGACGACAACGGCGAGCTCGAGATCCGCAAACAGGCCGTGTTTGCCCTCTCCCAGCGGCCGGCAGAGGAAGGCGTTCCGGCCCTGATCCACATCGCGCGCTCGAATCCCGATGGTGAGGTTCGCAAGTCGGCGCTCTTCTGGCTGGGGCAGAGCGAGGATCCTCGGGCACTCGCCCTGTTCGAAGACCTGCTGCGCTGATGGGATCGCGGTGACGGGTCCGCGGTTACATTACCCGCCATGTTCGGCCGTCATCCCCTGGCCCCAGTGGCGGCGATCGTCCTCGCGCTGCAGGCGTGCGGGGGGGCGAAGCCGACCGCTCCCGTCACCCGCCTCGGCGCTCCCACGGACAGCGTCATCACTCCATTTGGTGAGATCTCCGCGGCCGCATGGCTGGGCGGCGACCAGTGGGCCGTGCTCGCGCCGGGTGACGACACGGTCGCGATTGCCGACCTGACCACACACCGGATCCGCCGGCTCGGCGGGCGGGGGGCCGGCGAGATCCGGAACCCGTCCACGCTCTTCCGGATGGGAGACACCCTCTTCATTGGTGACTGGGGGTTGCGGCGCACATCGCTCTGGACGCTTCAGGGGCGAGCGATCGGAACGATTCCCGCTCCGGATGCTCTGCGCGGCGTTCTCCCGCGGGCACGGGATGCCGCCGGTCGATTCTACTACGAATTGGCGCCCCGGCCCGGCCCCGATGGCCAGGGCAATCGCGACTCCGCGGCCGTCGTGCGCGCCGACCCGGAAGGGCGCCGCATCGATACCCTGGCACGCCTCACCCCGGTCGACCTCGCCGAGATCGACATCGACGCGGGGCGGCGTTTCGAGCGAAGAGTGTTCAGCGGCTCGGATCACTGGGGAGCACTACCGGACGGATCGCTCTGGGTCGCTCGGGTGTACCAGAACCGCGTCATGTGGCGGGATCCCGACGGGACCTGGCGCAAGGGGGCCGCGCTGCCGGATCGGGTCCTCGAGGTGACACGCTACGATCGCGAGCTCTTCCTGCGCAAGTTTCCAGCGGAGCTCAGAAGCACGGCGGAGCAGCTTCCCTTCGCCGCGGTCAAGCCGCCCTTCGAGGAAGCACTGACCGCCGCCGGCGGCAGCGTCTGGCTCGAGAAGAGCCGGGCCCCCGCCGACTCCA
Source organism: uncultured Gemmatimonadales bacterium (assembly GCA_963722825.1). Lineage (GTDB taxonomy): Bacteria > Gemmatimonadota > Gemmatimonadetes > Gemmatimonadales > GWC2-71-9 > CAVVWJ01. Next base: position 602,343 of record CAVROI010000003.1, on the reverse strand, counting down.
CCAGGCGGTATCACGTGGTCGACCGCGACGGCCGCCTCCGGCGCGAGATCCATCTGCCGGGTCAGGGGCGTATCGTGGCGGTGGGAGACAAGGACCTGCTCGTCGCTGCTCCGGCGAGGGACGGCGCGCATCTCCTCCGGTTCACAATTCCGGCCGAGGCCGCATCGCCGTGATCGACGCAGCTCAGTATTCCATAGAGAGGAATGCCCGCATGAAGGTGGTCCCCGCGATGTTCGTGCTCGCAGTGCTCGCCTTGTGCGGGTGCACGACGGCTCAGAGTCAGCGGGCCGCGACCCTCGACACCAAGCTCCCGGTGACCTTCGGCCAGATCAGCAACGTCATCGAGTTGGCGGACGGCCGGGTCGCGTTCGTGGACACGAAGAGCAAGCTCTTCATGACCGCCGACTTCACGAGCGGGAAAGTCGATACGCTCGGCTCGCGGGTGGACTCGTTGCCGGCGGGCGCCCCGGCCGGCCAGTACAAGTTTCCCGGCTGGGTAGCCCACCTGGGGGCCGATACCATTGCGCTCGTGGATTTCGCGGGACAGCGCACCACGCTCTGGAGCGAGCGGGGTCGGGCCATGGCCGTGCTACCGATTCCTCCGTACGCCGGGCAGACGCCTGTGCTGGTGTACGATACCGTCGGCCACGGCTACAAGATCGACTACCAGGCGATTCTCGGTGGGGGCGAGCCGGGCAAGGCGTATCACCCCGACAGTATCCCCGTGCTCCGCATCGCGCTCAAGGTCAGCAAGGCGGACACGGTGGCCCAGCTCCGCGCCCCGGAATACGGCAGCGCGACGTTCGGAGAACAGGCGCAGGAAGCCGTGAAGGTTTTCGCCCCCAACGATTTCTTCGGCGTCCTGTCGGACGGTACGGCGTGGATCGCGCGGGGGCACGAGAACAGGGTGGATTGGCGCGCACCCGACGGCAAGTGGACACCAGGGAAGGGCCGCGACTATACCAAAGTCCCGGTGACGCAGGCCGATCGCGACCGCGTGCTGGCCCAAGTCCGGGAACAGGGAAAGCAGTACGGGATGCCCCAGGAGCTCGCGATCAAGTACCCGTTCGCCGACACCAAGCCGCCGTTCGACTTCGCGCTGGCCCGGCCCAGCGGCGAAGTGTGGCTGCAGCGGCCCAGGGCCCAGGAGGGCTCGCCGTTCGTGTACGACGTCGTGGACCGGAAGGGGTCGTGGCAGCGCGAGGTGGCGTTTCCAGCAGGGGCGGTACTCGCGGGGTTCGGGAAGAACGGCGCGGTCTACGGCACAATCCGCGAGGCCGACGGTCTCCGGAGCGTGGGCCGATTCAAGGTGAAGTAGCCGCTCAGTCGAGGATCGGCGGGTCGTCGCCCGGCGGAGTATTGGGACCAGGCCGGTCGTTGCGGCGCCGGTCGCGGCGGCGCCCTTCCTCGTACCACCGCCGGGTGATCTCGCCGGCGAGCTCGCGGTTGCCGAGTCCGAACGCCAGCCCTACGGCCAGGGCCACCGCGCCCACGACCAGCGTAAACGCTGCGGTGATGATTTCCCCGGCAACGCCCACCTGCTCCAGCGCCAGGAACATCGACACCAGCACGACTGCCCCCTTGGCCATCTTGGCGAGCGTGGGCACGCCCGCGACGGTCCCGGCCGAGGCGAGGATGAGGCCGCGCACGAACTCTCCGACGATCATGCCGAGGATGACGATCACGATCGCGGCGATGAGCGTGGGGATGAAGCCGAGCATGGTGCCGAACATCTGATTGATGCTCTCGAGTCCAAGCGCGGTGCTGGCGAGGAGGATCACCACCAGCATCACCAGCCAGAAGATCAGCTTGGCCAGCGCACGCACCGGGTCGAGGTGGGATCCGGTGCGGCCGACCACCTCATCGAGCCCGCCGGCCGCGGCCATGCGGTTGAAATCGAGCCGCTTGAGCACGTCGTCCGCCCAGCGCTGCACCTGCCTGGCCAGGAAGTAGCCGGTCAGCAGAATGACCGTGGCTCCCAGCAACGCCGGCATCACGCCGCCGATCTGCTGGGCACCGGCTCGCAACCGCTCCCACAGTTCGTTCACGGGGTCACCTCGATCACGAGTTTGCCGGTCTGTTCTCCCCGATGGAGACGCTCGAGCGCGGCCCGGCTGTCGGCCAGCGCGAGCGTGCGATCGACGACCGGCCAGAGCCTTCCCTCATGCGCCAACCGCACGATCTCGGCGTATTCCTGCCGATTGCCCAGCGTCGAGCCCAGGATACTCCACTGATGCCAGAAGAGCCGGCGGAGATCGAGCGACACGATGGGGCCGGTCGTGGCGCCGCAGGTCACGAACCGGCCGCCGCGCCGGAGCGACCGTAATGACCGCGACCAGCTCTGCTCACCCACGCTGTCCACCACCACGTCCGCACCGACGCCGTCGGTGAGTCGCCGCACCTCGGTGTGGACGTCGACGGTGGAATGGTTGATCGCAGCCGAGGCGCCTTCCCGCAGAGCCATGGCCAGCTTGTCGTCCGACCCGCTCGTGACGATCGGACGGGCTCCGAGAAGTACCGCGACCTGGAGCGCGGCCATCCCCACGCCACCGCCGACTCCCCAGATCAGTACCGTCTCCCCGGCAGCGAGGCGGGCGCGGGTGGTGAGCATCCGCCAGGCAGTGAGTGCCGCCAGCGAGAACGCCGCGGCCTGGTCCCACGGCATCTCGTCGGGCACGGGCGCGAGATTCTCGGCGGGCACCACAACGTATTCCGCCGCCGTGCCTCCGCGATGCTCGCCGACCACGCAGAACTTCGCGCAAAGCGACTCTTCGCCGTCCAGGCAAGCGGGGCAGCGCCCGCACCAGATACCCGGATTGATCATGACCCGGTCGCCCGGTCGCACCGCGGACACCCCGGCACCGACCGCTTCGACCACCCCGGCACCATCGGAGCCTATGATGTGAGGAAACTCGAGCGTGACCCCGGGCAGGCCATTCGCGACGAAGAGGTCGAGCCGGTTGAGCGCGACCGCGCGCATGCGAACCAGGGACTCACCGGGGCCGGGCGGCTTTGGCTCGGCTATTTCCGTGACCGCCAAGTGCTCCAATCCCCCCGGCCCCATCAGCACCAGCGCCTTCATCGCCCGCGATCCCGTCAGAACGAGACGCTGAGAATCTGTTCCCCGGGCCGCAGCGGCACCGGTGCGGGCGTGCTGCGGCCAGCGAGCGCCTCGACCATCAGCGCGAGCTTGGTCTTCTTCCTGGCCTCGGCAAGCTTGCCGGCGGTGAAGGCCACACGGGCGCCGTCCCTCGAGACGTCCATCGCCACGACCGGCTGGTCGGTCTCGATCACCGGCATCGCCTGGGATGCTCCCGCTGGGAGTCGCTGGATACGACTTCCTCCGCCCTTCTCCGTGACGAAGATCAGGTCGCCGTTGGGCAGAAAATGCGGGTGAGTCTCGCGGTCGGATCCCTTCGTCATCCGGTGCTGTCCGCTCCCGTCGAGCGCCATCGCGTAGATTTTCGAGTTGCCGTCGCGGCTGGACACGAAGGCGACGGTTGCGCCGTCCGCCGATACGTCCGCCAGGCGATTGCCACCGCTCGTCGCCGTGAGGGCGCGGTCGTCCGTTCCATCGGCGCGGATGCTGGCCAACTGGGGCGGGCCGGTCTTGGAGAGAATGGTGTAGACGAGGCGGGAGCCATCCGGTGTCCAGGCCGGTTCGCCCTCGGAGCCCGGACCGGTGGTGAGGCGCCGCAGGTTGCGGCCGTCAGCGTCCATGAGCCAGAGGTCGTAGCCTCCAGCGCGGTTGGAGCTGAATGCCACCTGGGTGCGATCGGGCGAAAGCACTGCTTGGGTATTGGCCGCGCCATCCACTAGAAGCGGAATGAGGGAATCGGGGCCGCCCGAGCCAACCTGGTAGATGCCGAGGGTGCCGGTCCGATTCGACGTCACCAGCAAGTCGGACACGACGAACACTTCCGCGCTCGCCTTGCCACCCCAGGCGGCGGACGCCGTGACCACCGTCTTGCCCGAGGCGGCCGCCACGATCTCCCCGCCGGTGGAAACCGTCGCCACCGACGGCTTCTCGCTGCTCCACTCGAGTGGGCCGGTGGGGCCGGCGGGTTTCCCCGAATCGTCGACCAGCCTGGCGCCGAGGGCGCCGTGCTCGCCCGGCCCGATCCCGATCCGTGTGTGATCGAGCGTGAGGATTCCCGGCACCACCTGAATCGTCCATGTCACCGGCTCGAAGCTGCGGAGACGCGCGCCCAGTGTGGTCGTGCCGGGCGCCTTCGCGGTGACTGTACTCCTGACCGGATCGCGCATGAGGATGCTGGTGTCGCCGATCTCCCAGATGATCTTTGCTTCCGGAATCGGCGTGGAGTCAGCGGCCTCCGCGATGGCGGTGAACTTCCGGGTGCCGTGGAACGGCAACAGGACCGGGCCGGCGGCTAGCCGGGGAGAGACCACGAGGGACTGGGGCAACCGATGAACCAGCAGCGAGGCGCGGCGCTCCTGGCCGAAGCCGGCCGCGATGATCTCGGTTTGTCCGGGCCGGCGCGCGATGATGATGCCCGCGGTATCGACGGTGGCGACGCTGGAATCGGCCGAGGCCCACCGGACCACACCATGGGCCTCCCGGTTCCCCTGTGAGGGTACCAGCACTCGGAGGGTGTCGATGTCCTCGGGCGCCAGGACGAGCCGACTATCCGAGAGCGCGACCTCGGCGGGGACGACCTCGACCGGGGCGGTGGCCATCAGTCCGCTCGACGTGGCCGCCTGGATGATGCTCTTTCCCGATGCAATCGCGACCACGACGCCATTCGAGTCCACCGAGGCCACTTCGGCTCTGAGAGATTTCCACGTCACCTTTCCCGTGATGGCCGGGGAGCCGTCTTCCTTGAGTCCCTGGGGATTGATCGTGACGGTCTCTCCCGGCAGCAGCACCAGCGATCCCGGATCGAGGGCGAGCACCGAGCCGGCCGGAGCCGCACTGCGGCCGGATTCCTCGCCCCGCTCGCGACCGGTGATCAGTACCGCAAGTGACGCGCGCCGTCCCGGCAATCGGGCCTCGACTTTCGCGAGTCCCGGGCTCACGCCGACAACGGTCCCATCGGGCCCGACCTTGGCGATCGTGGTATCGGAGCTCCAGAAGGTGAACTTGGCCGACGAGATGAGATTACCCTGCCGGTCGTAGGCCGCGGCGAAAATCGTCTGCCGTTGTCCAACGCCGATGGTCATGGTTTCGGGCGTGACCTGCAGCTCGGAGGCAGTCTGCGCGCGGATCGGGGCGTTGGAAACCACGCCAAGAGCGACCCCTGCGAGTAAGCGGAACAGGGCGCGCTGAATGGAACGGCGTGAGCTGCAGACCGATCCGATACGGAAGCGTGTCACGGAATCGCCGGTAGTAGAGAGAATGGGAGGTGACCGGTGGAATAATAGCGCGGCCAGGGCGCGTCGCGCCAACGGCTTGTCTCGAAACGCTTTACGCAAGCTGGAAGACCGTGGGCGGAGTGCGCCGGCGACCGCCGCCAGCCGAGCCTTGCACAAGCTTCGAAGATGTGCAAGTTATATCCCGGTACTTCGCAGGCGCCCTCGCGCCCTACGACCAACGGCGGGTCACGCCGCAACGCGTTCGAAGGGAGTGATAGATGGCGGACCTTCATTATATGGAAATGGGCTGGTCGGGCTCCGGGTGGATGGATCCACTGCCGGAGGAGCGGATCCCGCTCCCCACTTCCACGCCGGCCCCCACACCTGCTGCCCCGCCGGCGTCAGAACCCAAGGCATCGGTACCCACGAGCAAGCCGGTGCGGAAGGCACCGAGGAAAGCCGCGAAGAAGAGCACCAGGGCCGTGAAGAAGACCGCAAAGAAGGCCGCCAAGAAGAAGACAGCGAAGAAGGCTGCAAAGAAGAAGCCCGCACGGAAGACTGCCAGGAGGAAGCCCGCGAAGAAAGCCGCCCGGAAGGCCGCCAAGAAAGCCGCCCGGCGCCCGGCGCGAAAGAGTGCCAAGAAGACGGCGAAGAAGGGCCGCCGCCGGCGATAACCCGACGCGAGGGCTGTTCATCCGGCAATCGCTGGTCAAGGGCCGCCGCACAACGAAGTGCGGCGGCGCTTTCGTAATGGCGTGACCCCCGCCGAGAAGAACTTGCGTCTCCCGGCATTCTCCGCTCACTTCCACCAATCCTGTTCTCGACCTTCGTCATGCCCAGCGCCTCTTCCCACTCGGCCAGCGCCGGAATGGCCCTTCTCGTGCTCTGCCTCGGGACGGCCTGCCGCCAGCTGCCGCCGGATGGCACGGCACTCGTCGGCGCCACGTTGATCGACGGTTCGGGCGGGCCGATCATGGACAACGCGGTCGTCGTCGTCCGGCGGGGCAGCATCGAATCGGTCGGGGCCCGCGCGGGCTTTCGCTTGCCCAAGCGAACGGTCGAAGTGGACGCCACCGGACGATGGATCGTCCCCGGCCTGATCGACGCGCACGCGCACGTCGCCCGATGGGCGCTCCCGAGATACCTGGCCTGGGGAGTCACCTCGGTTCGCGACGTCCACAGTACCCTCGACTCGATTCTGGCCCTGCGGAAGGAAGTGAACGGGGGCGAGGTCGCCGGGCCGCGCATATACAGTGCCGGGGCGATGATCGACGGTGTCCCCACGACCTACGATGATGCGCTCCCCGCTTTCGGGCGAACCGAGGCGAGAAAGCAGGTGGACCGGCTCGTGAACGCCGGTGTGGATCTGATCAAGGTGTACAGCCGGGTCGATCCACCGATGCTCCGTTCGATTCTCGACGAGGCTTCCACCTTCAACCTGCCTGTGACCGGGCACTTAGGATTGACTGACGCGGTGACGGCCGCGACGCTGGGCATCGCCTCGATCGAGCACATGAGCGGCGTTCCCGAGGCCGCGTCCGCCGATTCCTCCGCGCTCTATGCCGCTCATCGGCGAGGGTTCTTCGCCGGATGGGCCGCCTTCGAGCGGGCATGGGCCTCGCTGGATTCGGCCGCGCTGGCGCGGGTGGCGCAGACGCTGGCGTCGAAGAAGGTGGCGATCATTCCCACGCTGGTGCTTCACGAGACTTTCAGTCGCCTCGACGACTCGGCGGTGGTAGGGGACTCGATGCTCCGATTCGTCCCGGAGGTCGAGCGGCAGCGCTGGAACGTGCCGGGCATGATTGCGCGGGCGCAGTGGACCGAAGGCGACTTCCAGGACTTCCGTCGGTCACGGCCCAACCAGGATCTCTTTCTTCGCCTCTTCGCGGCAGCCGGTGGTATGATTGCGACCGGCACCGACGCATCGAATCAGTTGTTGATTCCGGGCTACAGCGAACATCGCGAGATGCAGCTCCTGGTCTCGGCGGGGCTCAGCCAGCGCGATGCGCTCCAGGCGGCTACTCGGAATGGCGCTCGCCTGCTCGGAGTCGACTCGCTGGGGCTCATTGCGCCCGGCAAGGCGGCCGATCTCCTCATCTTGACGCGTGATCCCATGTCTCGCATACAGAACACCCTTGCCATCGAGCAGGTGATGGTTCGCGGCGTCCTCTTCTCCGCGGACTCGCTCCGGGCCTCATGGCAGTGACGAGTCCGGCACTCGACCGCCTCGCGCTCTATTTCAGCGCAGAGCGCACGAGGCCCGGGTTGCTCGCCCGCGCCGCGTTGGGCACCGGGAGCCCACGCGACCCGGAGATCGCTCGCACGCTCCTGGCCGGCCTCGAAGCCGAGATCCGCCCGGATGGCAGCATCGGCGGGGCGGCGCTTCCGACGATCTGGCGCATCCACGAGCTCTCCGATCTCGGCCGTAGCGGCGACGACCCGTCGATCAAAGCGCTGATGCGCTGGTTGCTCGCCCTGCAGGGCAAGCCGGGGGCGTTCGGCGAGGGCTGCGACAAGGAGCGTCACGCGAAGCGGGCTTGCGAGCACTACGTGCAGGGCTTCTTCGCACCCGGGCCGCCTGGGGTCCGACTGGCTCCCGTCACCTTTCCGAACGGCAAGGTGTTCCGGGCCGAGCCCGCCGCCCGCTTTGCGCTGAGCTGCATGGCGCTCCGCGCGGCCCTCCGGACAGGCATGGGGGATCAGTCGTCCCTCGATCAGCACTTGCGCGGTCTCTCCGCGCTGGCGACCGGATGGACGAGTTGGAATGGTTTCTTCGCTCCGGACACGATCGTAGCGGGCATGCATGCGCTCGCGCTCTCCGGGCCCGCGCGACGGCCGGCGGTGGCCGCCCTCGTGGCGCTCGTGGCGGCGAATCAGGAACCCTCGGGCAACTGGATCAACGCCGATTTCTTCCATACCCTCGATGCGCTGATGGCGACCGATCTGCCCGAGGCGCGCGAGGTGGCGGGCCGCGCCGCGCACGCCCTGGTGGATCGCCAGCGCGCCGATGGCACGTTTGGCGGGACGGCGCAGCAGGAGCGCGCGCTCATCGGCTTGCGGGCGCTGCTCTGGGCGGGAGAAGCATCATGACCGAGAGACTCCGCCTCACCGCCCTGTCCCACGGCGCCGGATGCGCCTGTAAGCTCGGTTCCCTCGAGCTGGCGGAATTGTTACGCCACCTGCCGGTGGTGAGCGACGCGCGTGTGCTGGTGGACGCCGCCAGCCGGGACGATGCGGCCGTCTTCCGGCTCGCCGATGAGCGCGCCCTGGTGGCCACGGTGGATTTCTTCACCCCGATCGTGGACGACGCGGCGACCTGGGGCGCCATCGCCGCGACCAACGCGCTGAGCGACGTCTACGCGATGGGGGGCTCGCCGCTGTTCGCGCTCAACCTGGTGGGGTGGCCCCGGGACAAGGCGCCCTTCGACCTGCTCGGCCAGGTCCTGGAGGGTGCCGCGGGAGTGGCGCGGCAGGCCCGCTGCCTCGTCCTGGGAGGGCACTCCATCGACTCGTTGGAGCCCCTGTACGGCATGTGTGTCGTGGGCGAGGTGCATCCCGACCGCATGCTCACCAACGCCGGGGCCTGCGCCGGCGATCTGCTGGTCCTCACCAAGCCGCTCGGCACCGGCATTCTCACCACCGCGCTCAAGCGCGACGCGCTGCTCGAGACCGGTCTCGCCGACGCGGTGCGGTCGATGACCACGTTGAACGAGGGTGCCGCGAAGGCAGCTCTTACGGTGGGGGTCAGCGCGGCCACCGACGTCACCGGATTCGGCCTCCTCGGCCACCTCGCCCATATGCTGGCGGCCAGCAAGGTGGGAGCGGAGATCGCCTTCGACGCGCTGCCGATTCTCGACCACGCCCGAAGCCTCGCCGGCCGTGGCGTCGTCCCCGGCGGCACCACCCGGAACCTCGAGGCCGCCGCCGGAGTGGAATGGGCGGACGACATCTCCCGGACCGAGCGGCTGCTCTGCGTCGACGCGCAGACCTCGGGAGGACTGCTCCTCGCCGTGCCTCCCGAAAGCGCCACGGCCCTCATCGAGGCGCTCCGCGCGGAGGAGACGCCGGCCGCCGCGGTGATCGGGCGGCTGACCCAGGAATCGGGCCGGATCCGCGTCACCCGATCGCTGTAGTATTCCTCAATGTCTCAACTCCGCTGGACTGCCCAACGCATGGATCAGCTCGAGCACGCAGCGCGCAATGGACGGCGTGTCGCCCTGATGCGCCGGGGCACCGAGTACATCGTGGTGGCGCTCCGAGTTACGTCGGCCGGCCGGCACGAGGTGCTGATCGGCCGCCTGCCGATGACCGGCGAAGAGCTCACCTTCAACCTCGACGAGATCGACGCGATGCAGGTGCTCGAATAGGTCGGCCCCGGCCCTACGCGGTTACTGTTCAGCATCTTCCGATCGGAGCACTCATGCCCCCCCGCATCAGCGACGACATGCCGGCCACCTCATCGGATCTGCTCGGCGAACGCCTCCTTCGGGCGCGCACCATCGTCATCAGCGGTGAGATCACCCAGGTCCTGGCGGCGGCCGTCACCTCCCGACTCCTCGCGCTGGCGGCCGATTCGAACGACCTCGTCACCGTGTACATCAACTCGCAGGGAGGGCACGTCGAGGCCGGAGATACCATCCACGATCTGATGCGTTTCGTGCGCTGCCCGGTGCGAATGATCGGGACGGGATGGGTAGCGAGCGCGGGCGCGCTGATCTACGTCGCAGTGCCGAGAGCGCAGCGGTTCTGCCTGCCGAACACCCGCTTCCTGCTCCACCAGCCTGCCGGCGGCTCCGGCGGCAGCGCCAGCGACATCGAGATCGAGGCCAAGGAGATCATCCGGATGCGCGACCGGCTCAACCGGATCTTCTCGCGCGAGACGGGGCAGCCGCTCGAGCGTATCGAGGAGGACACGCACCGGAACTTCTGGCTCGACGCCAAGGCGGCCGTGCGCTATGGGCTGGTAGGACGGATCGTCGAGAAGATGGACGAGCTGCAGGACGCCCCGGCCACTTGAGCACCGGCATCGCGATCCTTCACGTCGACGAGAGCTGCCTGGGGAACGGACGCGAAGGCGCCAACCCCGGCGGCGCCGGGGGGCTGATCGAAGCCCGGAGCCGGAGCGGGAAGATTCAGCGCCGCGACTGCTTCATTCACGCCGAGGCGACGACCAACAACCGAATGGCGCTCAGTGGCGCCATTGCGGCGCTGCAGCTCCTGGCAAAGAAAGGCGCCCAGCTGCGGGTGCTGATCGTGTCGGACTCCCAGTATCTGGTGAAGGGGATACGGGAGTGGGTGCCGGGATGGATCGGGCGCGGATGGAAACGGAAGGAAGGTCCGATCGAGAACCTGGAGCTGTGGCAGGCGCTCGTGAAATCAGTCCGGCTGCACGAGGATGTGCACTGGACCTGGGTGCGCGGTCACCAGGATCATCCCAAGAACATCTACGCCGATCGGCTGGCGGTCACCGCGGCGCAAACGCAGACGACGTCGGATGGCATTGTCGAGTCCGGGTTCGACGAGTGGTTCGCAGGGCAGCAAGCGAAGGGGAAATTCGTGGGATACGACCCGGATGTCGCGTTCACCGAACTCGAACGACGCGTTGCCGCCGGCGAGAGCTTCGCGCTGGCAATCTCGTGAGGAATCGTTGACCGACCTGGAGCGCTTCTTCCGCCGGATCGTATCCAACCTGGCGGCAATCGACCCCAGCCGCTTGCGCGGGCCCGTCCCGCTCGCGGATGTCCCAGCATCGATCGTCCCATACCGCACGAATCGCCGCGCGCTTCACGTTGATACCAGCGAGGAGTACGAGATGGTGCTGCTCCGGCTCTGCGCGGGTGAAGGAGGGTTCATTCGCACCGATCCCGAGGAGGTGCGCCAGAAATTCGAAGCGGAGCTCCGGAGCCCCAATCCCGACCTCGAGGTGATCCACCGCTTCGAGAATGTGTTCCTGACGCTGCGACCCGAGCGGGTGAACCACGCGTTGCGCCCCGCAGCCGACGAAGACGAGGAGACCTCGATTCCCGCCTCACGACTGCCGCAGGCGCTCGACCGGGCCGCCGTAATCATCGAGGAGGAGATCGTCGAAGACGAGGTCGCCGAAGAGGAAGAGCTTCGGACCGAGGAAGGCGTCGCCTCGCAGTGTGTGTACTGCGGTGGCATGCTGCCCGACCGGCCGGTGAATTTCTGTCCCCACTGCGGCCAGAGCCAGGTGGCGATGGTGTGTCCCGAGTGCCATGCCGACATCGAAGCGGGGTGGCGGCACTGCGTGAACTGCGGGCTCGCACTCGGCGGACGATAGCGCTCCGGGCGAACCGCCCGAGCCGGCGTTATCCTTCAACCAACGCCATCCGGATCCGCCGTGTCCTGGAATATTTCCGTCCGCCCAAGCGATGTGCTCGCCGTCATCATGGGGGGTGGTGCGGGCGCGCGGCTCTTCCCCTTGACGAAGGATCGGGCCAAGCCGGCGGTTCCGCTCGCCGGGAAATACCGATTGGTCGACATCCCGATCAGCAACTGCCTCAACTCCGACCTCCGCCGGATCTTCCTCCTCACCCAATTCAACAGCGGATCGCTCCACCGTCACATTCAGGAAAGTTACCGGTTCGATACCTTCTCGCCCGGCTTCGTCGAGATCCTCGCGGCGGAGCAGCGACCAAACCGAACCGACTGGTACCAGGGCACGGCTGACGCGGTACGCCAGAACCTCATACACCTCGACTCCTATCCCCACCGCTTCATCCTCATCCTCTCGGGCGACCAGCTCTACCAGTTGGACTTTCGAGGGGTCATCGAACAGCATGTAGCCACCGGGGCGGAGGTCACGGTGGCAACGACGCCGGTGCGGGCGGAGGCGGCGAGAGCATTTGGCATCATGGAGGTGTCGGATGACGGCCGGATCACCCGCTTCGTCGAGAAACCCCAGGACCCCGCGGTGCTCGCGTCGTTGCGCGGCCACCCCGACGATCTGCCGGCCTCGATGGGCATCTATGTCTTCGACAGAGACGTGCTCACCGATGCGCTGGTGGGAGACGAGGCCGACTTCGGCAAGCACCTCATCCCCAGGCTGATCCGGGAACGGAACGTGTACGCGTTCCGCCACCGGGGATACTGGGAGGACATCGGAACGATCCGATCGTTCTACGAGGCCAACCTCGATCTCTGTGAGCCGCTGCCCCGCTTCAACTTCTACGACGCCACCTCGCCGATCTTCACTCACGCGCGCTACCTGCCGGCCAGCAAGATCATCAAGAGCCGGATCGAGCGGTCCATCATCGCGGACGGCTGCATCATCAACGACGCCGACATCGATCATTCGCTGCTTGGGGTGCGGAGTCGTGTGGAGGCCGGCGCGACGCTCAAGGACGCCCTCGTCATGGGCCACGACTTCTATGAGACCCCGGACCGGATCGCTCCACTCGGAGCTCCCCCGATGGGTATCGGTCATGGCGCCTGGATCGAGCGCACGATCGTGGACAAGAACGCGCGGATCGGTGACGACGTTCGCATTACGCCCGAGGGCAAGCCGGCCGTCTTCGACGGTCCGAACTTCTATATTCGCGACGGGATCGTGATCATCCCCAAGGGCGGGGTGGTGCCGAGCGGCACGGTCATCTGACCGGCTGCGTTCGCGAGCGGCTTGGGCCCATACGTCACAGGTTCGGGCCCTGAGGGTGTGAGGGTACGGGTCTTGCTGCCGCGTCTTCCTCGAAAGCGGCCAGGTCTACCGTGCCGAGATGAGCTCATCCGACCTCACGCTCGAGATCCGCTCGGTCGGTGGCAGAATCCGGGCGCCGCGGGTGTACTCCATTCTGGGCCCGGAATGGGCCTTGGCCCCGGAATCGGCCAGCGAGTCCTCGGTGGTCGAGTTGTATCCCGACGTGGATGGGGAATACGAGATCCGTGCGATCGCGTTGAGCGGTGGAGGAGTCGCACCCCATCTCCGGCTATACCGCGACGCCGAGGAGTCGCATCGCCGTGTCGCCGTGATCAACAAGCCGGGCTGGGAGATCGGGATGGAGATCGCCGGCGGTTGGCACAGCGGATTTGCTCAGACCAGTGCGCTCTCGACCGGCGACTCCGACCCGCTGCAGGTACCGACATCGAGGCATGCTTTACTGCACGGAGCGAAGTGGGCCGCGCCGGGCTCTGCGCCGTTGGCATCGGGTATCAAAGCCAGGTGGGCGACCGAAGCATCGTTTGGTTCTACACCGAGCCGCGCTTCATGCTGATCGGGCCCCCCGCCCGTGGGACATCCAAGTGGGAAGCCGGCGCGCTGTTCCGGGTGGGCCTAGCGAGCATCGAGCGCATGGTCGGGACTCCTGTGATCGTGGCACCTGGCGCCTACATCGCCAGGCGGCTCCGGTCCGGTGGACCCGGCACACGCTGGAGCCTCAAGATGTCCTACAGTCATGCCTGGTACAGCGGATTCCGGATCCCTGCCGGAAGCACGAGCAGGCAGCCACAGGGCGATCGCCTCACAATGGGGCTCGGCTGGTACCAGTAGCGGCGGCTTTTGCCTGAAGGCCCGGGCGCGGGCATATTTTGTCAGAATGAGCCGCGCCCGCCCCACCCCTCGGAGTTCCTCCCCATGAGCTCGCGCGTCCCCGATCGCGGGGTCGTCTTTCTCTCCGGTGTGCGCACCGGCTTCGGCGCCTTCGGTGGCGTACTCAAGGACTTGTCGGCCACCGCGCTCGGCGCCGTAGCCGCCAGGGGGGCGCTGGCCGGCTCGGGCATCGAACCGGACAATGTGGACCATGTCGTGTTCGGCAACGTCCTCCAGACCTCGGCCGACGCCCCCTACCTCGCGCGGCACGTCGGCCTCCAGGCCGGCGTGCCGGTCGAGACACCGGCGCTCACCGTAAATCGGCTCTGCGGCTCCGGCTTCGAGGCGGTCATCCAGGCCGGGCAACAGATTCTCCTCGGCATATCGCGCGTGGTGCTCGCGGGGGGCACCGAATCGATGAGCCAGGCGCCACACGTAGTACGCGGTGCCCGTTGGGGTCTCCGGCTCGGCCCTGCCGCCCCGCTCGAGGACACGCTCTGGGAGGCGTTGCGCGACACCTACTGCGGACTCTCGATGGCCGAGACCGCGGAAAAGCTGGCCGTGCAATACCGGCTTTCGCGCGAGGAGGTGGACTGCTTCGCGGCGCTGAGCCAGTCGAGAGCCAAAGCGGCGTGGGACGGCGGCGTATTCGCGGACGAGGTCGTGCCGGTGCCGCTGCAGAATCGGAAGACCCGCCAGACCGAGCACTGGGCCGCCGACGAGCACATGCGGCCAGGCACGAGTCCCGAGGCGTTGGCCAAGCTGCCGCCGTATTTCAGCAAGGACGGAGTGGTCACGGCCGGGAACGCGTCGGGCATCTGCGACGGCGCTGCGGCGCTGATCGTGGCCGGACAGCAGTTCGCCGCATCGCGTGGCCTCGAGCCGCTCGGCCGGCTCGTCGCGTGGGGGACAGCCGGCGTCGATCCCAGCATCATGGGCATCGGCCCCGTGCCCGCCGCCCGGCGCGCGCTGGCCGCGGCAGGGCTCTCCCTGGGGCAGATGGACCTCGTCGAGATCAACGAGGCCTTCGCGGCGCAGTATCTGGCCGTCGAGAAAGAACTGGGACTCGACCGCGAGCGGACCAATGTGGACGGCGGCGCCGTGGCGCTCGGGCACCCGCTCGGCGCCAGCGGCGCCCGGCTCACCCTGCATCTCCTTCACGCGCTCCGCCGCACCGGCGGACGTTTCGGCCTGGCTGCCGCCTGCATCGGCGGTGGCCAGGGCGCGGCGGTGATCGTCGAATCCCTTCCGGCCTGAGGACGCTATGGATCTCTTGATGCCGGCGCTGGCCATTGCGGTCATCTATTCGTTTCTGAGTCTGCGGGTCGTGCGGCAGTACGAGCGTGGGGTCGCCTTCTTCCTCGGCCGGTATTGGGGGACCAAGGGACCCGGGCTGATCTTCCTGCCCGCGGCGTTCGCCAGCCAGAAGCGGGTCTCGCTGCGGATCGTGGCCATGGACATCCCGCCACAGGACGTCATCACCCGCGATAACGTCTCCGTCAAGGTGAACGCGGTTCTCTACATGCGGGTGGCCGATCCGGCCAAGGCGATCATCGAGATCGAGGACTACCTCTACGCCACCAGTCAGCTCGCGCAGACGACACTTCGTTCCGTGCTGGGGGAAGTGGAGCTGGACGAGCTGTTGTCCGCCCGGGAGAAGATCAACGCGGTGCTCAAGAAGATCATCGACGAGCGGACCGATCCGTGGGGCATCGACGTGTCCGCCGTGGAGGTCAAGGACGTCGATCTTCCCGATCAGATGAAGCGGGCGATGGCACGACAGGCCGAGGCGGAACGGGAGCGCCGGGCCAAGGTGATTGCGGCGCAAGGCGAGCTGCAGGCCTCCGAGGCGCTGGCGCAGGCGGCGCGGACCCTGGCCGTCGAGCCCGCCGCGATTCAGCTCCGCTACCTGCAGACGCTCGCCGAGATCGCCTCGGAGAACAATTCCACCACCATCTTCCCCATTCCCATCGATCTCTTCCGGCCCTTCCTTCAGGCGCCCAGGCCGGCTCCGGCGGGGCAATCCGAAGCCGAACCAGCAGCGCTTCCCTCGGGCGAGCTCGCGGACATGATGTCCAAACTGCGGCTCGGCTCAGCGCAGCCGAGCCGCGGGGAGTAGCATGGAGGAAGGGACACCCGCCGGCATCGACCGCCCGGCGCTCGAACGGATCCTGCAACGCGCCGCAGAACTTCAGGCTGGCGAGCGCGATATCGGTCACGCGCTCTCACCCGACGAAGTCCTGGCCCTCGGCCGCGATGTCGGAATTCCCGACCGCTATCTCCAGCAGGCATTGCTTGAGGAGCGTGTTCGGGTGGGTGTCGAGCCGGCCGGAATTTGGGGTCGAATCGCGGGATCCGCCTCTGTGGCGGCTCAGCGTGCAGTGCCGGGCACCGTCGAGCAGACCGAGCGCTTGTTGCTCAGCTGGGTGGAACAGAATGAGCTCTTCTGCGTGCAGCGCCAGCAGCCTGGACGCATCGTCTGGGAGCCGGTGAGCGGGTTTGCCGCCGCGCTCCGCCGCTCCAGCGCGGCGATCCGGAGCACACGCCCGTTCATGCTTTCCCGCGCCGATACCATTTCGGCGACGATCCTGCCGCTCGGCACGGAACGGTCCCACGTCGCGCTGAGCGCCTCGGCGCGCGGAGCACGCGCCGAGCTGGTGGGGGGAGGAACCGCGATCGCTGCGGGTGGGTTGGCGGGCACCGGTCTTCTGGTGGTTCTCGGAGCGCTCCTGCCGGTGGCGATCGCCGTGACCCCGGTTGGGCTCGTCGCCGGCTATGCCACCGCGCGGCGCTATCGCGGCACCCGCGAGCGTATCCAGCTCGGCCTCGAGCGCGTCCTGGACTACCTCGAGCAGGGCGCCACTCGGCCCGAGCATCAGCTCCCCGGCCGCCGCCCCGGCCTCTTCGGCCTCATCGCCGACGAAGTTCTCAAGACACTGCGTTCCTGACAGCGAGCCCCGCCATGGCACCGATCAACGAGATCACGACTGTCGGGGTCCTGGGGTGCGGCCTCATGGGCAGCGGCATCGCCCAGGCGGCGGGAACCGCGGGCTTCCCGACCACGGTACGCGACGTCAGCGGCGACCTGCTCGACAATGGCAAGCGGAGCATCGAGAAGTCGCTCGCCAAGCTCGTGGACAAGGGGAAGCTCGACCCCTCCGCCCGCGAAGGCGCTCTCGAGCGGCTTCGGTTCACGACGGACGTCGCGGACCTCGCGGAATGCGGTATCGTGATCGAGGCGGTCACCGAGGACCTCGAGCTCAAGAACCGCCTCTGGTCGGAGCTCGATGCCATCTGCCCCGCCCCCACGATTTTCGCCTCGAACACCTCGAGCCTGCCCATCGGCGCCATGGCTTCCGCCACCAGCAGGCCCGATCGCTTCGTCGGTCTCCATTTCTTCAACCCCGTGCCGCTCATGCCGCTGGTGGAAGTGGTCCGGCCGGTGACGGCGTCGCGGGAGAGCTTCGACCGGGTCATGACCTTCGCGCGGCGGCTCGGGAAGGAGGCGATCGTGGCCCGCGACCGGTCGGGATTCATCGTGAATCTGCTGCTGGTGCCTTTTCTGCTCGACGCAGTCCGCGCCCTGGAGCACGGCGTCGCCTCGATCCCCGACATCGACCGTGGCATGCAGCTGGGCTGCGGGCATCCCATGGGGCCCCTGACGCTCCTCGACTTCGTGGGTCTCGACACGACAGCGCGTATCGCCGACATCATGTTCGATGAGTATCGGGAGGCACGCTATGCCCCGCCACCGCTCTTGCGGAGGATGGTCGGCGCGGGGCTCTATGGCCGGAAGAGCGGGCGAGGCTTTTATGATTATGCTTCCGATCCACCGATCCCGATCGACCTGGGCCTTTGAGGAGAATCCATGCTTGGTTATGACTGGCCTCGCCTGCATGCCGCTCTCAACGACCTTCCCGCCGCGCTGCTGCTCCTGGCGGTGATCTTCGACGTGCTCGCAGCGGTCACCAAGCGGTCGTCGTTACGCACGGCAGGCTACTGGACGATGATTGCCGGGGCGGTCGGAGGCGTGCTGGCCGTGGTGTCGGGGCTCCAGGCCGAGGACCACATCGCGCACGGGGAGGCGGTCCACGAGATCATGGAGACGCACGAGACCTGGGCCTTGGTGACTCTCGGCATTTTCGCCCTGGTGACGGTGTGGCGGATCGTCAGGGAGAGTCGCATGGGAGCGGGTGAACGGAACCTCACCCTCCTGGTCTCCCTCGCGGGGGTGGGCACCCTTCTCACCACCGCGGTGCTGGGCGGTAAGATGGTCTTCGATCACGCGGCGGGTATTCCGACCGAGGTCCTCCAAAGCGAAATGCACGAGCGGGAGGAAGGCCATCACCACGGTGGAGAGGCAGAGGAAAGCGACGAGCACGCCCATGACGATGCGGGCGCGGCGGACGGCGGCGACGCCACTCCATCGACCGTCCCCGATTCCGCCGCGGCCCCGGCGAGTGGGCATACGCACCCGCCAGGCACACCCCCGCACAAGGATTGACCATGCGAATCGCGCGGGCGCTGGCGATGGTCGTGCCGGGACTGATCGCCTGCCAGCCCGCGACCACGCGGCCATCCTTCGCGCCTCTCCCCGAGGCGGAGATGGTCGAGATCCGGCTGTCTCCGCTCGAGGCGACGCGGCAGCTGGCCCAGGCGATGGACGCCGATTCGATCCCCGCCACGCGAGTCGAGTTGCGCGACGGCTTCATCGAGACCCGCTGGTTCGATCCCTCCACCGGCAAGCCCACCACCCGGCGGCCACTCGGAACCGGTACGGTCAGGGTGCGCGCCTGGGCCGACCCCGGTCGTTCGGGCTTCGCCCTGCTCACCGTCGAGGCGGTCTACCGCTCGATGGCAGATCCCTCGCTTCCTCCGAGAGAGCTCGAGCGCGAGTTGCCGAAGGATCACCCGGTGGCGACGAAGATCCGGAGTACGTTGCAGGAGATGCTGAAGAGGTACGGTGGGCCGCCGGTGACCGCGCCGGCGCAGCCGAGCGCGGGATCCGACGAGTCGCCGGCGCCGGCGGACGAGGCGCCGGGCGAGGCGGAATGAACACCCTCTTCCATCATACTACATAGGCCCGCACCCAACTCTCGAGCTGTCCGAGGTCGAGCAGCGCATCCTTGCAGGGACCGGACGGCAGCGTCATCGTGAGCCCGAGCACGGGCACCTTTCCGGCCACATCGTGCAATCCGCTTACCATGTCCCGCTCGCAAGCCACTGCCACCACTGCGCGCGGGCGCCGCTCGCGAATGACGCGGCGCGCGAGCTGTCCACGCGTCGCCACGAAGACGGGCACGCCGTACTTGCCGGCGATCCCGAGAACGCCGTCCAACGTTTCTCTGGAGAGACAGCGGGGAATCAGCAGGAGCAGCTCGCCCTTTCCAACCTTCCGGCCGCGAAGCAGCGCGAGGGCGTTGTAGACCTTCACCGCGGCATTCTCCACCCAGTCCCGCCGCCC
Source organism: uncultured Gemmatimonadales bacterium (assembly GCA_963722825.1). Classification (GTDB taxonomy): domain Bacteria; phylum Gemmatimonadota; class Gemmatimonadetes; order Gemmatimonadales; family GWC2-71-9; genus CAVVWJ01. The sequence continues at coordinate 583,021 of CAVROI010000003.1, read as the reverse complement.
GAACCGCCCCGCGAGCCCGGAGGTCTGACGCATGAGCCGAAGGAACGGCCCCCGCTCCGCGAGCGACTCGGGCAGGAGCGCCTTGCCCGTCTTATAAGAGAGGAAGAGGATTCCCCACCAGATCCAGAGCAGACCGCCGAGGCCGATGAGCCCGATCCAGAGCGCCCGGGCGAGGAGGGGGTGCAGCCCCGCGAGCCGCGGGTCCAGCACGAAGAGGATCGCGGTGGCGATGCCGAGACCGGCCGCGAGCGCGGCGGCGGACCAGGCGAAGAAGAGGCCTGGCGCAGAATCGAAGTCGCCCCGGTTCGGGAGCGGGCGGCCGTCCCACTCGTCCCATTCATGGCCGAGTCGGCGGTCGACGTCTATGTGGATGAGTTGGGCCCGGTGGGTGTCCGGCATACCCGAAGAAGATAGTTAGCTTTTCCCCATGCTGCCTCCCCCCGCCATCAGAGGGATCTTCCGCTCCGACCTCCGTGCGCGCGCCGCGTACGCCGAAGGTGCCGGGATCTACCGGATGCTGCCGGCCGCCGTCTGCGTCCCCGCCGATCGCGAGGACGTCGCGTCGGCCGTCCACTGGGCCGCCGCCCACAGCGTGAGTCTCGTCCCCCGCGGCGCGGGCAGCGCGATGGGCGGCGGAAACGTCGGGGACGGAGTCATCCTCGACTTGACCGCCCTGCCACGCTACCTCGAGATCGAGCCCGCGCGTCATGTCGCGAGAACGAGCGCAAGCGTCCCCCTGTCCGAGCTCAACACCCAGGCCGCCGCCCTCGGTCTCCGGCTGCCTCCCGATCCATCGAGCGGCGCATGGGCAACCGCCGGGGGCGCTGTGTCGACCAACGCCGCCGGCGCCCGATCCGTCCGGTACGGCAGCGTCCGCCGCTGGGTGGAGGCGGTGGAGATGGTCACCGCGGACGGAGAGGCGACGGAGCTGCGCCGGGGGGCGCGAGCAGGCGCGAAGGCCCTCGGCCGCTTCGAAACGGAGGCCGCTCCGCTCATCCATGCCGCCTCGGCGGAGATCGCCGCGCGCTTTCCCCGTACCCGAAAGAACTCCTCCGGCTATGCCCTCGACGCATACCTGGCCTCCGCCGATCCGCTCGATCTCGTGATCGGCGCCGAAGGGACCCTCGGCGTCGTGACCGCCGTGGAATGGCGGCTGGATCCGGTGCCCGCCGCTCGGGGAGGCCTCCGCGTCGCGCTGCGATCGCTCGATGCGCTGGCGGAGGCTGTCGCGGTTCTGCTTCGCTTCGATCCCTCCGCGGTCGAGCTGCTCGACAAGACGTTTCTCGACCTCGTGGGGGAGGGAGGCGCGGAGGCGGTGCTGCTGGTCGAGATGGAACGGGAGACGCCGGACGAGGTGAAGACTGCCGTCGACGCGGCCACCAAGATGGTGCGGCCGTTGGCCTCGGGTGTCGACTACGCGCTCACCCCTGACGCAGCCCAGCGGCTCTGGGCGCTCCGCCACGCGGCGAGCCCGATCCTCGCGAGACTCCCCGAGGAGCGGCGGTCGCTGCAGGTGATCGAAGACGCCTGTGTGCCGGTCGACCGAATGAGCGAGTATGTGCGCGTCGTGCGGGAGCGCTCGGCGGCACGAGGGATCCCCGTCGTGATCTTCGGGCACGCCGGGGACGGGCACATCCATGTGAATCTCCTCCCTCGCGTCAACGAGGATGCATGGGAGAATGGTGTCGGTCTTCTCCTCGAGGAGGTCACGGAGGCCGTGCTGCGGTTCGGCGGCACACCCTCCGGGGAGCACGGTGACGGGCGCCTGCGCGCCGGGTTGCTCTCCCGCGTGTACGGCAGCGAGATCATGTCGCTCTTCGAGCGGGTCAAGCGGAGCTTTGATCCCCTCGGAATTCTCAACCCAGGCATTATCCTTCCCTCCGGCGATCCGCCAATCAGCCACCTGAAAGTCGGCACGCAGGCCCTCTCTCTTCCCGACGACATCGCGCGGGAACTTCGCCGCATCGAGCAGCAGGCCGGCTATGCGCGGAGCAGGCTAGACCTGGCGTGAAGGGGTCTGGGGTCCAGGGTCTAGGGTCTGGACGACCAGACCGTCAACTCCAGACTCTCGACTCTAGACCCGCGACCCTAGACTCCGGACCCTGGATCCCAATGGACATCATCCGTCAGCCGCGTGTCACTCTCCTTGCCCGCCCCCAGTTCATCGAGCCCGCCCACCTCCCGATCTCCTGGAAGGGCGAGTCGACAGATGGGGAGCGTCTCGCCGAGTTCGCGGGACGGCTCTGTTACATGAGCCAGCACAATCCGGCCGGCCGGACGACGGCCGACTATCTCCGCAACATTCTGCGGCAGGGTCATGGCTCGGTTTTCGAGCACGCCCAGTACGTGTTGCTGATCGAGGGAATTTCCCGCTCGTGCAGCCACGAGCTGGTGCGGCACCGCGCCGGCTGGGGGTGGTCGCAGCTCAGCCAGCGCTACGTCGACGAGTCTCACGCGGCCTTCGTCATGCCCCCGGCGGTGATCGGCGACGCGCAGCTTGAAGCGGAGTGGACCGCTCAGGTCACCGCCGCCCAGGCGGCGTACGTGACGGCGGTCGAGCGCCTGATCGTCCGGTATGCCGGCGTCACCGACGCGATCCACCGCCGGAAGATGGCGCGCGAAGCCGCGCGGAGCGTGCTGCCCAACGCGACCGAGGTGAAGATCGTCGCGAGCGCGAACGTCCGTGCATGGCGCACGATGCTCGAGCTTCGCCTCGGCGAGGGCGCGGAGCTCGAGATCCGCCGGATGGCGGTCGTCTGTCTTCGGCTGCTGCAGCAGGAGGCCCCGGCCCTCTTCGGCGACTTCTCGATCTACACCACCGACGACGGCAGCGAGGCGGGAAAGGTGGAGTTCCATAAAGTCTAGAGCCGAGGGTCGGAGGCCTGAGGTCCACCTTTCGACCTTCGACTTTCGACTTTCGACTTTCAACCTTCGACTTTCCTATTGTGTACCCGAACGATTTTTCTTACTTTAGTTTCGTCGACGCACGCAACTCGTCCTGGCTCGTCTCTCGCGGACGGCCTTTTTTGTAGAGGAAGCCTTTGGCAGTTCGGATCGGACTCGCCTTTAATCTCAAGCCCGAGGCGCCGGCTAGTCCAGCCGGGGCGAACTCCGATTCCCCTTCTACCGACGAGCCTTCCAGTCGGTCCCTCCGCGCCGATCTCCAACAACCCGATCTCTACGCCGAGTGGGACGAGCCCGCCACCATCGATGCGGTGGAGCGCGCGCTGTGCAGCGTCGGCACCGTCTATCGCCTCGAGGCGAACGCCTCGTTTCCGTCGCGGCTCGCGCTCATCCGTCCCGACTTCGTGTTCAACATCGCCGAGGGGCTGTACGGTCCCAACCGCGAAGGCCACGTCCCGGCCATCTGCGAGTTCCTCGGCATTCCGTGCCACGCCTCGGACCCGCTGACGCTCGGCCTCGCGCTCGACAAGCGGCGCGCCAAGGAAGTGCTCGCCTACCATGGCGTGCCCACGGCGCCATTCGTCCTGGCCAGGAGTCCCGACGATGCCCGCGCGGTGCAGCTCCCCTTTCCGCTCTTCGTGAAGCCTGCCTTCGAGGGGAGCGGCAAGGGTGTGAGCGTGCGCAGCGTCTGTAAGACGCGGGCGCAGCTCGTGCGGCAGGTCGCCAACCTCCTGGCCACCTACGCCGAGCCCGTGCTCATCGAGACCTATCTCTCCGGCCCCGAGTTCACCGTCGCGGTGCTCGGCAACGGCGACGAGGCATACTGCCTGCCAATCGTCGGCATGCGATTTGATACGCTGCCCAAGGGTGCGCCGCCGATCTACGGCTACGAAGCGAAGTGGCTGTGGGACTCGCCGAGCCATCCATTGGAGATTTTCGAGTGCCCGGCCCGGATCCCCGAGGCACTGGCCGAGGACGTTCGCGCCGCCGCCCTGGCGGCCTACCATGCCCTGGAATGCCGCGACTGGTGCCGCGTCGATATCCGTTGCGACGCCTCCAATCGCCCCATGGTCGTCGAACTGAACCCGCTGCCGGGCATTTTGCCTGACCCGCGGGACAACTCCTGTTTCCCGAAGGCCGCTCGTGCCGCCGGGATCAGTTACGACGATCTCGTCCGCACCGTCGCCGATATCGCATGGCGCCGGATCAGCGGGCGTTCACTCCTGGCGGAGGTGGCCTGAATGCGTGTGGCGATCTTGTACGATGCTGGCAGCGATGAATGGAGCCCCCAGGACGTGGCCGCGGTGGTCGGCAACGTCCACGAGATCAGAGACGTCCTCCGGCGACGGGGCCACGAAGTGGAGCTTCTTCCGGTCCGCTTCGGCGAGTTCCGCTGGCTCTCCCGGGCCCGTCGCGCCGACCTGATCTTCAATCTGTGCGAGGGGATCAACGGCCACGCGCGCTTCGAGGACTTCGTCGTGGGCACGCTCGAGCTCACCGGCGTGCCGTTCACCGGCTGTCGGCACTGGGCCACCACGATCGCCCACCGGAAGCACGTCGCCAACACGCTCCTCGCCGCCGCAGGGCTGCCGGTGCCGGCGTTCACGCTCGCCCAGGCCAACAAGAGCCCGGCCGAATTTCCTCTCCCGGCCATCGTCAAGCCGGCGGCGGAAGATGCCAGCGTCGGTATCGACAACGGCGCCGTCTGTACCTCCAAGCGGGCGCTCAAGCGCCGGGTCGCCCTGATGCTCGAGCAGTTCGAGGAGGTGCTGGTCCAGGAGTACGTGGCGGGACGGGAGTTCAACGTCGGCTTCATCGGCCGGCGGATGCTGCCCATCGCGGAGATCCGCTTCGAGGGCATGCCCGAGGGCAGCTGGCCCATCGTGAGCTATGCCGCCAAGTGGATTCCCGGCAGCCCGGAGGATGAGGGCACGCTTCCCGTCTGCCCCGCCGAGATCGAGGCCAGCCTGGCCAAGCGGATCGCCGACGTGGCGCGAGATGCCTGGATACAGATGGCGAGCGGCGAGGGATACGGCCGGGTCGATCTCCGCGTCAACGACGACGGACAACCGTACGTTCTCGAGGTCAATCCCTGCCCCGATCTCTCGAGCAATGCCGGCCTGGCCCGTATGGGCCGCGCTTTCGGCTGGAGCTACGACGATCTCGTCATGCAGGTGGTCGACGAGGCCCTCATGCGCTCCGAGAGCCACTCGGCCGCCGCCGCGCTGGTCAGCGGGGTGTCCGCCGCGTGAGCGGCGCGGTGACCGCGTCCCCGGTACTCCGGCACCTCCGCGCCTCCGACCGGACGCGCCTCGAGGAAATCACACGAGCGGTTGGCATCTTCCGCGACAACGAGACGCAGGTGGCTCTCGAGGTCTTCGACGCCGCCGTGTCCGGCTCGCCCGATTACGCCGCGCTCGCCGCCGATCTCGACGGCCGCCTCGCCGGCTGGATCTGCTGGGGCCCCACCCCCTGCACTCTCGGCACCTTCGACCTGTACTGGATGGCCGTAGACCCTGCGCTGCACGGCGCCGGGATCGGCACGGCGCTCCTCGATGAGATGGAGCGGCGCATCGCCGGCGCGGCCCGGCTCGTCGTCGTCGAAACCTCCGGCCGCCCCGATTATCGGCCCACGCGGGCGTTCTACGAGGCGCGCGGCTACCGGGTGGGTGGGATCATCCCCGAGTTCTACGCGCCGGGCGACGACCAGGTGGTGTACGTGAAAGGCATGGGTCATGGGTCGACGGTCGAGAGTCATGAATCACGGGTCTCCGGTCACGAGTCGGTGCGTCCCGCTCGCGACCCTCGACTTTCGACCCTTGACCCTTGACCCTAGACCCGAGGCCCCAACAGACGGGCACCACCATGGAAACCTGGCAGGAAGTCCTCAGAAAGAATTCCATCGCCTCTCTCGAGGCGCTCTCGGCCAAGTTCGGGGCGGAACACTTCCCCGAGCTCGACCGGCTCCGGCAGGCCGCCGACAACTTCGAGTTCCGGATCTCGCCGGCCATGGTGGACATCATCAAATCGCCCGGCGATCCCATCTGGCGGCAGTACGTCCCCAGCGTCGAGGAGCTCGACGTGGTGGACGGCATTGTCGACTCGCTCAACGAAGACCGGGACAGCCCGGTGCCCAACATCACCCACCGCTATCCCGACCGGGCCCTCTTCCTCGTCTCGCCGGTCTGCGCCACGTACTGCCGGTTCTGCACCCGTCGTCGCAAAGTGGGCGACCCTGAGAAGATCCCGATGTCGCAGTTCGAGTCCGCGTTCCAGTACCTCGAGCAACACACCGAGATCCGGGACGTCATTATGTCCGGGGGCGACCCGCTGCTCCTCAACGACCGGCGGCTGGAGGTCATCCTCACCCGGCTCAGGACGATCCCGCATATCGAGATCATCCGCATCGGCAGCCGGATCCCCTGTCACCTGCCCGAGCGGATCACGCCCGAGCTGTGCGGCATGCTCAAGCGCTTCCACCCGCTCTTCATCAATACACACTTCAATCACCCCGACGAGCTCACACCGGCGGCGGTGGCCGGCCTCGGCCGCCTGGCCGACGCCGGCATTCCGCTGGGATGCCAGACGGTGCTGCTCAAGGGCGTGAATGACGACCCGGCGGTGATGAAGGAGCTGATGCAGCGGCTGCTGATGGCCCGGGTCCGGCCCTACTACATCTACATGGCCGATCAGGTGGCGGGGGCCGAGCATTTCCGGACGACGGTCCAAACCGGTATCCGGATCATGGAGGCGTTGCGCGGCTGGACCAGCGGCCTCGCCAACCCCTACTTCGTGATCGACGCGCCCGGAGGTGGCGGCAAGATCCCGCTATTGCCGGAATACGTGGTGAGCATGACCGACGAAGAGGTGGTCCTGCGGAACTTCCGGGGGGAGCAGTACGTCTACCGGCAGCCGCGCGACGAGGACGGCCTCCCTGCCCACTTCACGCCGCTCGAGGAGACTGTTCCATCGATTGCATGAAGGCCTGGTACACGTCCGGCCGCCACCATTGCCGCGACTTCTCCATCCGTCCGAACGCCTCCTCCTGCGACATCGCCGCTCGGTAACTCCGGGTCGTCGTCATCGCGTCGTAAACATCCGCTATGCACACGATCTGGGCCGTCAGCGGGATCTCGTCGCCCCGCAGGCGGTCAGGGTAACCGGTGCCGTCGTACTTCTCGTGGTGCGACCGGATGATCGGCTTGATGTCCCAGGGAAACTCGATCGTCGCCAGAAGCTCGATGCCCCACACGGGATGAAGCTTGATGACCTCGAACTCTTGGTCGGTAAGCGGGCCGGCCTTGTTCAGGATCTCGTGGGGCACGCGAACCTTGCCGACATCGTGCAGATATGCGCCCAGCCTGATGGCCGTGAGTTGGCTGTCGTCGCTCCCCAGTTGCTGGGCCACCGCGGTGGAGTAGGTGGCGACCCGCTCGCAGTGCCCGAAGGTGTAGCTGTCCGCCGATTCGATCGACTGTCCCCATTCCCTCACCACGGCCAGGTAGGTGTCTTCCAGCCGGCCGAGTTTCGACGCCACGTCCACCAGGTCGACGCGCGCGTCGAGACGCCCGAAGAGCCGGTGGGCGACGCTGAGGAGCCGTAGCGCTTCCTGATTTCTTCCCATCACCTGGTACAACCGGGCCAATTCCCGCGAGGCCTCGGCCTCGCTAAGGACCGAGCCAGTGGTCACCGCCTGATCGATGGCGGCGCGGAGCCTCGACTCCGCGAGGGCATGCCGGCCGGTTTCCCGGTAGACGACGCCGAGCACCTTGTAGACGTCGGCCTTATCGAGTCGGGACCCCATCCGATCGAAGATCGCCAGCGCCGCTTCGGCGTTGCCGCGGGCGTCCTCGAACCGCTGGCGGGCAACGTGGACTTCGGCGTGGTTAAGGAGGCAGAGTCCCTCGAGATGGACGTCACCGACCTGGCGGGTGATTTCGAGGCTCCGGCGGAAGTAGCGGTCGGCGTCTTCCCAGAGTTGCTGGTCGGAGCTGATCATGCCGAGGTTGTGGTAGGCGACGGCGCAGTCCTTGTCGGCGCCGGAGCTCTCGAAGGCGGCCAGCGAGCGGCGGTAGCGAATCAGCGCCTCGTCATGGTCGCCGTGGATGTTCGCGAGGACGCCGAGATTCTGCTCGATGCGCCCGCGAAGCAGCGGATTGGCACCGCCAAGGGCCAGGGCCTCGAGATACCGGGTTCGGGCCTCGCCCATCGCGCCGTGCTCGAAATCGAATATCCCCAGGACGTTCAGCGCCTCGCCGGCCAGCACGTCGTCGCCCATCCCGATTGCCATCGCATGACTACGGCGGCACAACTCTCGGGCCGTATCCTGCTCGCCGCGGTGGTGGTGCTGTACCGCGAGCCGTCGCAGCGCCTCGGCCTGGGTCCGGCGATCCTCCAGGCGTTCCCCTTCGGCAACGGCCGAGCGGTAGCCTTCCACCGCCGCATCCACCGAGCCGGCGCGCTCCCGGGCAATGGCCTCCGCAAGAAGCTCCGCCGCGCGGTCGGCCCCCTGATCCGGGGGTAACCGCGCGGCGGAAGATGTTCTGGGCTCCCAGCTCACGTGCCTCTTACCATGCGACAGCGTACCTCGAGAAGTGCTTGACGGTGCCGGTAACGGTTCTCAGGTTGAGCAAGTCGAGCGATGGGATCAGCTCGAGAATCTTGAGCCTCTCGTCGGTATAGGCCACCCGCTTGAGCACACCGAGAAGCAACGAGCAGTTACGGTAGCTGAGCTCGACCGAGGCAGGCCTGGCGAACCGGAGACCCTCGGGGCTGAAACGCACCGAGTTCACCTTGCCCGGCACCTGCTCCGCCTTGATAGTCACCGACCGGTCGAGTGCACCGGCAGGAATCAACAGGCGGTGGGTACCGACATTGATGACGCCGCCCTGCGGGCCGACGACCTTCGTGGTGACTGCGTACGGCTGGGTGGAGCACGACAGCAGATGCAGGTTGGTGAGTGCACTGACCGTGTTGGTCAGCGTACCGATCAGGGATTCCGACGGCTGCTCGGTCGAGGGGCCAAGACTCTCTTCCGAGGTACAGCTCACCCCGGCCGTGAGTACCACGAGCCCGAGCACGAGGGCCGAAGCCTTCCGCGTCCACTTCCACATGCGATACTCCCGGTTGAGGTCCTTGCCATGCGACGGTACCGCGGCCCCCCTGTAGGGCCGCCGACCATCCCCGGGCCGCCGAGGAACGGGGTGGTCGGTACGCGGGACACTTGCGGCAGGGGAAATGGCAAGTCCTGTGCCCTACGGGAGTTGGACCGTTAAACAATAGTACGGCAAGAATCTGCACCAACCGCTACCAGGCTAAGGCATAAAGTATTACGAAGGATTCCGTACAGTTATACCTGTCCAATAAACATGCACCTGAGTGGCTGGCCACAGTGGCGCCCGAGCCTCAGCTGTGGAGACGACCCCGTGTTCCGGTCACCGCATCCCTCTTCCGGACCCCTCCTTTCACCCACATATTCTCCCGCCCTCTCCCCGTCGAAATGGATGCCGGCATGCGCGCCACCCTCCGCGTCCCCCCGCGACGCATCGTCGCGCCGTGGCTGCCTCTCGCGCTCCTCCTTGCCTGCTCCCGGGACGACCGGCAGGGCGGGAACTTCGTCACCATGTACGACAACGCCTTCAACGCGGCGGTGGTGCACGTTCCCGTCGGGGTGCGGGTGAAGTGGATCAACGTCGGGAAGAGCGTTCACAACGCCGTCGCGGCCGACGGCTCCTGGTCCACCGGCAAGCCGGGCTCGGCGGATATTCTGCCGGGCGGAGAGCAGGATCTCACCTTCGACAAGCCGGGCGTCTACCACTACTACTGCACCCATCACGGAACGAAGGATGGAAAAGGAATGGCCGGCGTGGTGGTGGTCGGCGACGTGGAGTATCACCCCGGCTCGCGTGGCGCCGTGGCGGCTGTGGCGGAGGCGACCGGCACCGTGCGCCGGGTACCCAAGAGTTATCCCACGATTCAGGCGGCGGTCGATGCCGCCGATCCGGGCGACTTGATTCTGCTGGACCGCGGGATTTACCGCGAAGAAGTGACCGTCACGACGCCATCGATCACCATCCGCGGCGTGGACCGCAATGAGACGATCGTCGACGGCGAGTTCGTGCGCGGGAATGGAGTGGCGGTGCTCGCCGACGGTGTCGCGATCGAGAACCTGACGGCACGGAATGCGGTGCTCAACGGTTTCTACTGGACCGGCATCACCGGGTTCCGCGGCTCGTATCTCACCGCGTACAACAACGGCGATTACGGCATCTACGCGTTCGACGCGACCGACGGCCTCATCGAGCACTCCTACGCCTCAGGCTCGCCGGATTCGGGCTTCTACGTCGGCGAGTGCTATCCCTGCCACATCGTGATCCGTGACGTGATCGCGGAACACAACGCCATCGGCTACTCGGGCACCAACTCCGGTGGCGACCTCTACATCGTGAGCTCGATCTGGCGGAACAACCGCTCCGGGCTCGTGCCCGCCTCGCTCGACCTCGAGCTGAAGCCGCCACAGCGCGAAACGGTGATCGCCGCCAATCTCGTCGTCGGCAACAGCGATCGGAGCGCGCCGGCGGCGGCGCTTCCCGCGCTCGCCTTCGGGAACGGCGTGCTTATCGGAGGCGGTATCGGGAATGTCGTCGAGCGGAACATCATCGCCGATCACGAGCAACACGGCATCCTCATTACTCCGATGTATGATCGAAACTTCTGGCCGGCCACGAGGAACATCATTCGGGACAACCAGGTGGTGCGGTCCGGCCGCGCCGACCTCGCCCTCGGTGGACCATCGAGCAGCGACAACTGCTTCAGCGGCAATCGGCACGACGTGGGCGCGCCGGCAGGGGTTCAGCTCTTTCAAGGGTGTGGCGTGCCCCGGATCCCTCTTGGCTTCGATCCACTCCCGATTCTCTCGCACGTCTTCTACCGCAGCTTCGTCGTCGCGGGCCGCACCTTCCCCGACTGGCGCCGCCAGCCGGTGCCTGCGCCGCAGCCGGTCATGACCGGGGCCGCGACGGCACCGGCTCGTCCCGCGGTCAAGGTTTTCGCGAGTCTGCTGTTCGACGTCGCGAGGGCCCAGCTTCCACCCGGCGCAGCGCGCTCGCTGGATGCGCGCCAGAGCGAGGCCAATCATCGCGCCAAGACCCCCGGTGTTCCCGGGCGCCTGCTGGGCAGCGCCACCTTCTGGCTTCCCCCGGTTCTCCTTGTCCTCTGGGTGCGCCGGGCCCGGCGCCAGCGAACGAACGGCCGCGGCTGGGCCCGAGCTTGGATGGGAGGGCTGGTCACGGCCGTAGTGGTGTATCTCGTCGTGCTCGCGACGGCCACCGTAGTCTACGGGGCGTTCTAACCGTGGCGATCTCGCGCCGCGATTTCGTGCGCGTGGGACTGGGTGCCGGTGCGGGTGCCCTCGGCGCGACGCTGCTCGGTCTTCGTCACGACGGGGGTGTCCGCTCCGGCCAGCCGATTCGCAATGGGCGGCCCGGTTACTCTCACGGCCTCGAGCCGCCTGTCGGCTTCGGCCCGCGCGCGCTCGACACGGTCACCATACCTCCCCTCCCGGGGGCCGGCGGCCGACCGACGACAAGGCAAGCCGAGCTGTGGGTGTCGGAGCAGCCCGTCGAGGTGGCGCGGGCCACGACCTTGGCCGCATGGACCTTCAACGGCTCCATTCCCGGACCACTTCTCCGTGCTCGTGAAGGCGATGAGCTCGAGATTCGCTTCCGGAATTTCGGCGCGCATCCCCACAACCTGCATCTGCATGGCCGCCACGACGTGTCCGAAGACGGATGGGAGCCCGTTCCTCCCGGAGGGGAACGGACCTACCACATCACCGCCGGCCCCTTCGGTCTCCATCCCTATCACTGCGACGCCACGCTCGCGGCCGAGCACCTCTCGCATGGCCTCTACGGGTTGATGATTGTCGATCCACCCGATGGACGGCCCCGGGCGCACGAGGTGGCGCTCGTGCTCTCCGGATTCGATCTGAACGGCGATGACCGCAACGAGGTATATGGATGGAACGGGGTGGCGGGCTTCTACGATCGCTTCCCGATCAAGGTGCCGGCAGGAGAATTGGTGCGCGTGTACCTGCTCAACATGGTCGCGGACGATCCGGTCGCCTCGTTCCACCTTCACGCCGAAATGTTCGACATCTACCGGAGCGGCACGCGTCTGACTTCCGACGAGCGGAGCGATGTGGTGACGCTCGCGCAGACCGAGCGGGCCATCATCGAATTTCGTCTTCCACGCCGGGGCCGCTACATGTTTCATCCCCACCAGCGCCACATGGCGGAGCGCGGGGCGATGGGTTGGTTTGCGGCGGTGTAGGCCCTCCTATCGCGTCGCCCGCCATGCGGGAAGCCCGCTCGCCCAACTGTAGGGATTGATATCAACCCCTTCGATCCGCCGGGAGATGACGGCGATGTTGGCGGGCGCGTAGAGGAAGATTGCCGGCGCGTCGGCGTTGAGCGTGTCCATCGCCTCACGGTAGAGTCGCCGGGCATCGGTCACTTCGGAGGCCCGGCCGGCCCGGATGAAGAGCGAGTCGAAGCGGGGATTGGAGTAGTGACTGTAGTCGAGCGCCTCCCACCCCGCGCGGGTCCACTGATCGGCCAGCCCGCGTGGGCTCGGCTCGTCCAGCCAGGCGCCGACGTAGGCGTCGAACCGTCCCCGCGCCAATCGTTGCTGGAAGATGGGGAAATCGACCGCCGTCACCGTCGCATCCACGCCGACTCTTCGCCACATCTCCTGCATCTGGAGCGCGAGCTGCCGCCGGGCCGAGCTGGTGCTGGGAACGAGGATGTCGAACGTCAGCGGCTGCCCCGCGCGGGTCCGGATGGCGCGACCGGGAGACTTGCGCCACCCCGCCGCCTCGAGCGCCGCGGCAGCCTTGGCGAGGTCGAAGGGAATGGTGCTGATGCTGTCGTTCCAGATCCAGAGGAGCTGGGACATCGGCCCCGGCGGAGCCTTGGCTTCCGGGCCGAAGAGTGATCGAGCGAGGGTCGGCCGGTCGATCGCGGCGACGAGCGCGCGCCGGGTGGCCCGGCTCGACAGCACTGGGTGCGGCCGGTCGCCGGCACCCGCGATCTTGAAGCCGAGAAAGCCGTAGATGGCCGCGGGGTAGGACACGAGGCGGAGCGTCGTGTCGGCGGAGGCGCGCGTGGCCCGCTCCCGGCCGGCCACGGCCTCGAGAATATCGGCCTCGTGACTCATGACCAGATTGAGCGCGGCATCGGGATCGGAGGCGAATCGCCAGATCGCACGCCGGATGCTCGGCGGCTTCTGAGACGATGTGTCTGCCTCGAGCGTCACGAACTGTCCGCGCCGCCAGGCCACCACCTTGTAGGGTCCGCTGCCGACGAGATTTGCCACCGCGGTATCGGCGGCCCAGTCCGCCCTGGGCCGCGAAGCCCAGAGATGGCTCGGCACCACACGCACGTGGTAGGTGGCATCATAGAGCTGCTCCGGCGATGGGGCGGCGAACCGGATGAGGAATGTGCTCGAGTCCTGCGGCACCACCGTCACGCGCCCGCTGAGATACGAACGCGCCGGCGCGTCGAGCACCGAATCGCTGAACGCCTCGAACGAGAATCGGACGTCTTCCGACGTCACCGCCTTTCCGTCTTGCCAGCGGGCGCCCGGGCGGAGATGAAAGCGCCAGGTCACCGAGTCCAGGCGCTCCCATCTGGCCGCGAGCCTCGGCTGATAGGCGGTGCTGTCGATCGGCGCGCCACCCGGGGTCAAGTCGGCAAGCCGCTCGTATACCTGATCGCTGATGTCCCGGCCTACCGTCTCGCCCACGAGCGGGGGGAACAGACTGGTGGGCTCTCCGGTCGCGGCGATGACGACCGTTCCGCACTTCTCACAGGGCGGTGTCTCCCGCGCACAGCCCGCCATGACCACTCCGCCCATTCCTATTATCAGTCCAGCGAACGCTGATGCCGCGCACCTGCCGGTGAAGCTCCCCACCTGTCGCTCCTCTCATCCTGTTCGGAAGCCGAATGCATCATTACATGACATGATGTATCGTTATGTGTCAAGCAGCCGCGTACGCCGTGGACATGGAAATACCGTAAATGATTGAGGAATAAAGCGTTCTGCTGAATCCCGTCGCGGGCATGCCCGTTGCCATTGGGGAAGGCGGCAACCCCAACGCCTTCCTCAGCCAGGAGTCAGGATGTCCCGCATCGCTACCGGTACGGCCCTCATCTCAGCCATGGCCCTTCTCGCCTCCGGCTGTGGGGACGCGGGCAACAGCCCGACGACCGATCCGCAGGTGAGCTTCAACCTCGCCACCCGCAGTGCCGCCGCGGCCGCTTTGGCCGCGGCACCCTCCCTTTCGGTGGCCGCTTCGGAGAGCTTCACGGACGGCACCAACACCCTGGTGCTCGACCGGGTGGACCTCGTACTGCGCGAGATCGAGCTCAAGCGCAGTGAGGCGACGGTCGATTGCGGCGACTCCCCGGAAGGGGACGGGTGCGAGAAGCTCGAGCTGGGGCCGATTCTTCTGGGCCTGCCGCTCGGGTCGGCCGGAGCCGCCCGCGCTTTCAGCGTCACCATCGCGCCGGGCACGTACAGCGAGGTAGAGTTCGAGATCCACAAACCGTCAGCCTCCGACGACGCCGCGTTTCTCCAGGCGAACCCCGACCTGGCGGGAGTGAGCATCCACGTGACCGGAAGCTACAACGGCGCGCCGTTCGATTTCGTGAGCGACCTCGAAGCCAAGCAGGAAATCCATCTCGCGACACCCCTGGTGATCACCGAGACGGCGGCGACGGATGTGACGCTCTTCGTGGACCTCGACACCTGGTTCCGTGATGCCGGTGGCACGCTCATCGATCCGGCCACCGCGGCGAAGAGCCAGGCGAACGAGAATCTGGTCAAGGAGAACATCCAACGTGGGCTCAACGCCTTCGAGGACCACGACCGCGACGGTGCCGACGATCACGGCGGCGACAGTGGAAATAACGTCGGCCCCCAGGATGGTCCGAATCATACCTGAGCGCACGGATCAAGGGTGACCGAACACCTCTGGCGCATCGGTCTCGTTGAGCTCTCGGACAGCTTCCGCGTCAGCCTCGCGGAGCTCGCCCGGGAGCTCGGCGCCGGAATACTCGGGTGGGAGCCGGCAGAGGATCCCACCCCACCGTCCAACATGGACGCGGTGCTCCTCCTGGCCGGCGGAGCGGAGGGCAAGGCGCTCGACCTTCTTGCCGATCTCCCGCGAATGGCCGCCCCGGTCTTTCTGATCGGCGCGGCTCCGGATCATCGGCTGGCCGCCGCGGCAGTGCAGCACGGCGCGCGGGACTACTTCGCTCTTCCCGAGGACCTGGAGGTGCTTCGCCGTTCGCTCGATCGAGTGGCGCGAGAGGCGAAGGGGAGAGTCGAAGCCGGCCGATTTGCGGAGACGGAGCGGACCACAACCGGCTTCGAGGCCATGGTGGGTCGCAGCCCCGCCCTGCGGCAGACGCTCGACCAGGCCGCGCGTGTGGCCGCCCATCGGGACGTGACGGTGCTCATCGGCGGGGAGACCGGCACCGGCAAGGAGCTGCTCGCCCGCGGGATTCACTACGGAGGGCCGAGGGCGGAACAGCCATTCGTCGAGATCAACTGTGCGGCGATTCCGGCCACCCTGCTGGAAAGCGAGCTGTTCGGACACGAGAAGGGAGCTTTCACCGGCGCCGTGGTCATGAAGCCGGGACTCTTCGAGATGGCGCACGGCGGGACCCTGTTCCTCGACGAAATCGGCGCCCTGCCGCTCGAGCTGCAGCCCAAGCTGTTGCGGGCCCTCGAGTCGCGGACGATCAGGCGGGTCGGGGGCCACGAGGGCCGTCGGATAGACGTACGGGTGATCGGGGCGACACACATCGACCTCGCCGGGGCGGTGGCGCGGAAAGAGTTCCGTGAGGACCTGTACTACCGGCTCAACGTCGTCATGCTCACCCTGCCGCCGCTCCGAGACCGTGACGGAGACGTCGAGCTCCTGGCGGAGACGTTTCTGACACGCATCGCCACGGCGTACGGGTTGCCGGTGCCTCCGCTCACCCCGGAGCTGCGCGCGACGCTGCGGAGCTATCCCTGGCCCGGCAACATCCGGGAGCTGCGGAACGCGGTGGAGCGCGCCCTGGTCCTGTCTCCCCGCGGGACGCTACGGTCCGAGGAGCTGGTGCCGCCGCAGGAGGGCCCGAGCAACACGAGAGGGATGTTACCGTTTCCGGTTCCCCTGGACGTCTTGGTGCGATCCGCCGTGCGCGCCATGCTCGATCTGACCGACGGCAACAAGAGCGAGGCGGCGCGGCGGCTCGGCATCTCTCGGCCTCGATTGCAGCGCATTCTCGACGGGCAATCGGATTGAGTTCACGATCTTTCACCACGGAGTCGTCATGCGCGTAACCCGGTATTTCCCTCACCTCGCGCTCGCCGCTTTCGCGACGCTGGCCATGTCGTGCTCCGATTCCAACGGGCCCGGCGATACCACGAAACCGCCCTCCGAGCTGAATGTCGTGCGGCTCGCGGACAACAGCCCGCCGCTCTTCAACGCCGTGGACAGCTTCTACGCCAAACGCGGCGAGGACCGGGAGGTCAGGATCTTCTTCCAGGACGAGACCGGCGGTGAGGGCGAAGAGTATCTCCGGCTTCGCGTCGACGCTCAATCGCTGCTCGCGCAACCGGACGGCACGCCGTTTCAGGAGGGCGATTCCATCCTCATCCACGTTCGCGTGGAGGATCCCGCGCAGCTGCTCTTCGAGCTGCAGCCCTCCGGGCTCCGTTTTTCGGCAGAGGCACCGGCTCGCCTCAAGATCCACTACGACCACGCCGACGACGACTTCAACGAAGATGGCAAGATCGACCAAGAGGACGATTCGATCGAGACGACGCTCGGAATCTGGCGGCAGGAGACTCCGTCGGACCCGTTCGTCCGGCTCGGCGCGGCGGTGGTCAAGGATCTGAAGGAGATCGAGGCCGAGCTCGAGGGGTTCAGCCGGTATGCGCTGGCCTACTAGGTAACGGCCGCATGGACGCCACCCCTTTCGCCGACGACCCTACCGGCCCCCTGCGCGAGCTCATGCGCGAGGAGCGGTTTGCCGACGCATTCGCTGCCTTTCGGAGCACGCCGGCGGCGGCGTTGGCGCGGCGACCCGATGCGAAGCTGCTGGCCGCCACGGCGGCGACCCGACTGGGGGAGCTGGGCATCGCTGAGGAGCTGGCCGTCGACGCCCTCGGTCAGTTTCACGCCCGGGGCGATGCCGATGGGCGTCTCCGGGCGCTCAATCTCCTTGGCGTCATCCTATTCGAGCGGGGACGCATGCAGGACGCGGAGCGGGCGCTGGCCGAAGCGCTGGGATTGGCCAATCATCTCGGCGACAGCCTGCTGGCTGCGAGGGCGAGCAACAATCTGGCGTCAGCCCTCCACCTGCGGGGCCGGCCCGACGAAGCGCTCGGGCTTTTTCGGGGGGCACTGCTGGCCTACCAGCGCCTGGGCGATCGGCGCGGCGCGGCCGAATCGTATCACAACCTGAGTCTCATCTTCCGACAACTCGGCGACTGGCGGAATGCCGAGGATGCGACGGCCGCCGCGCTCCGGCACGCGGAGCTGGTTGGCGAGCGCGGCCTCCTGGCCCTTGCCACGACCGGGCGGGCGGAATTGATGGTCGAGCGCGCACAGCTCGTCCAGGCCCGGCGGGAGCTCGATCGGGCGGAACGATGGGCAGAGGAGGCGGGAGACGAAATCGGCGCGGCCGAGGTGCAGCGAGTGCGGGCGCTCGCCGCTCTGCGCGGACGTGACTTCAAGACCGCGTTCGAGCGTGCCGAAGCGGCCAGAGGCGCGGCGCTGGAGTGCGGGGCGGCGCTGCTTGCGGCCGAGTGCTCCGCCCTCGCCTCCCTGGCCTTGCGGGCGCTCGGGCGCGCCAAGGAGGCGGCCGCGCGGAAGGCGGAGGCGGAGGACGGGTTCCGCGCCCTCGGTGCGGTGGGACTGTTGGAGAGGCTGAGGAGGCAATGGAGTGAAGGGTGAAGAGAAGTGCCTTCAGCTCGCCGCCGCGTGCTCCCGCTGATTCTCTGCCGCCACCTTTGTCGCCACGTCGGGCGGCGCCTCGGCGTAGCCATGGAACTTCTGTCGATGCGTCCCGCGACCGTGGGTGATCGAGTGAAGCGTGGTTGAGTACTTGTAGAGCTCGGCCTCCGGGACGATCGCCCGGACCTTCGTGAGCCGTCCATCGACCTCGGTACCGAGAATCTGGCCGCGGCGCGCGCTCAGGTCGCCCATGACGTCGCCCAGGACGTCGTCGGGCGCCCACACCTCGACATCCAGCAGGGGCTCGAGGAGCACCGGCCTCGCCTTGGGGGCCACGTTTCTGAAGGCCATGATGCCGGCCATCTTGAACGACATCTCGTTCGAGTCGACGTCATGGTAGGAGCCGTCGTAACACTCCACCTGGAAATCCACGAGCGGGTACCCCGCTACGACGCCGCGCTCGGCCGCCTCCTGTACGCCGCGATCGACCGCCGGGATGTACTTGTTGGGAATCACGCCGCCCACGATCTCGTCCACGAACTCGTAGCCGGCGCCCCGGGGGCGCGGCGCCATGCGGATCCAGCAGTCACCGTACTGACCTCGTCCGCCGGATTGCTTCTTGTGCTTCCCCTGGCCCTCCGCCCGGCCCTTGATCGTCTCGCGATAGGCCACACGCGGCCGGGTCAGCTCCGCGTGGACCCCGAACTTGCGCTCGAGCCGGTGAAGGATGGTATCGAAGTGGCGCTCACCCATGCCGTGGATCAGCGTCTGCCCGAGCTCGGAGCTGTACTCGAAGTGAAAGGTCGGATCCTCTTCGTGGAGCTTGTGCAGGCCGGCCGCGAGCTTGTCTTCCTCGCCCCGCTGTTTGACCAGCACCGCGGCGGTCGCGACGGAATCGGGTAGTGGGATGGGCGGAAGGCGGACAGGGTTGTCGCGCTGGCAAAAGGTGTCGCCCGTATGGGTGTCGCGCAGCTTGGCCACCGAGCCGATGTCGCCGGCACAGAGGCGCTCGACCTCGATGCGGTCTTTCCCCTGTTGTATGGAGAGGTGGTTCAGTTTTTCAGCCATCTCGTGCTCGGCGTTCCAGAGCTCGTCGCCGTTCCGAAGCTCGCCGGTGTGCAGACGGAAGAGCGTCACATCGCCCACATGGGGCTCGGAGAGGGTCTTGAAGACGCGGCCGACGAGCGGGACATCGACCGGCGGCGTGACCTCGGCGGCGGAGGGAAGCAGCTCGACCATCTTCTTGAGAAGCGTGCGCACGCCGTACGTGAGCTCCCCACTGCCGCAGAAGAGGGGAACGATCTGGCCGGCGAGGATCGCCTTCTTCACGCCGGCGATGAAGTCGGCACGAGGAATTTCCTCACCGGCCAGGTAGCGCTCGATCAACGAGTCATCGGTCGAGGCGACGGCCTCGGTGAGGTGCTCGGAGTATTCCTGAAACCGCGCCTGGTATTCGTCGGGGATCGGGACGACGTCGTATTCGCCGCTCTTGGTCCCCTTCTTGTAGTAGTGGCAGTGACCCGAGAAGAGGTTGATGATGCCGTGGAAATCGTGGCCCTCGCCGATCGGGATCTCGACCGGGACCACCTTGGGCGTCAGGTGGGCCTTCACGTCGGCGAAGACCCGCTCGAAGTCGGCGTGCTCCTTGTCCATGAGGGAGACGAAAATCAGGCGGGGCAGGTGGAGCTGATCGCAGATTTCCCAGGCCTTCTCGGAGCCTACCTCGACCCCCCCAGTCCCGCTCAACACGACGACGGCGGCGTCGGCGGCATGGAGGCCGGTGACGACTTCGCCGAAGTAATCAAGGTATCCGGGAGTGTCGATGAGGTTGATCTTGGTGTCGAGCCATTCGGCATAGCCTAAGCCGAGGCTGATCGAGTGTTTACGTTCGATTTCGTCGGGGGAGTAATCCGTGAGCGTAGTGCCGTCTTTGATCGAGCCATGGCGCCGAGAAGCACCTGAAACGAAGGCGAGTGCGTCGACTAGCGATGTCTTTCCACTGGCGCCGTGGCCGACGAACGCCACATTGCGGATGGCGTTGGAGCCATAGACCCTCATGGTCCACACCTCCTTGGATAGGTTGGATTTCCAAGGTGGCGGGAGGGAAGGAAGTTGTCAAATGGGGCGGTGAAGCAGCGAAAGGGGAAGGGTGACGGGTGAAGGGGCCCACCCAGCGTCTCCTTCTCTCTTCTCCCTTCACTAATATTATGTTATACTAGATTCTGACAACTGAATTCCGTGGCGATTTGACGCTGCTTGCGGCCACGTTAAACAATCAGCTAAAGGGCGATGGCCCCCGTGCGTCGCGCTGGGGCTTTCGTATTGACCGATGCCGAACAATGGTCGGTATGCCGGACCGAGGGTCCTCGTGGTCGACGACGATCCGAGATGCCGCGCGATGGTGGCGTCTGCCCTGACAGACGAAGGATACGACGTGCTCGAGGCGAGCAACGGTTACCAGGCGACCGGCCTCCTCACTCGCTCCAACCACGACATCCGCCTTCTCGTCGTCGATACCGAGATGCCCGGCCTCCACGGGTGGGAGGTCATTCGATTCGCGACGAGCCGAGCCCCGAAACTCCGGACCCTGCGTCTGGGACGCTGCGATGACGCGGCGCCCGGGGCCGAATATCAGGTCCTTCGATCGCTCCCCTGCCTTCCGAAGCCGTTCACTCCCGATCGTCTGCTCGCCGCCATTCGCCGGCGGCGCTCGAAGCGAGCGCTCCCCCTCGCTGGGCGAAAGGGAGCGCTGCGGTGAGACAGATCGCTGGTTGGATCAGGCTGCCTGGTTCTCCTGTTTCAGCGAAGCGATGTCGATCACGAAGCGGTATTTCACGTCGCTCTTGAGCATCCGGTCGTATGCCTGATTGATCTGCTGCATCGGGATCAGCTCGATGTCCGACACGATGCCCTTCTCGGCGCAGTAGTCGAGCATCTCCTGCGTCTCCGGGATGCCACCGATCATGGAGCCCGCGATCGCGCGCCGCTTCATAATGAGGTTGAACACGGTGGGCGACTGGTGCGGGTGCTCCGGCGCGCCCACCAGACAGAGCGTGCCGTCGACCTTCAGCAGCTCGGTGAATGCGTCGAGGTTGTGCGAGATGGCCACGGTGTTGAGGATGAAATCGAAGCTGTTCCGGTGCTTCGCCATCTCGTCGGCGTTCCGGGAGACGACGACCTCGTCGGCGCCCAGCTTCTTCGCATCGGCCGCCTTGCCGGGCGACGTGGTGAAAAGGACCGTGTGCGCGCCGAACGCGTGGGCAAACTTCACGCCCATGTGACCGAGGCCGCCGAGCCCGACGACGCCGACCTTGTCGCCCGGACCAACTTCCCAGTGGCGGAGCGGCGAGTACGTGGTGATGCCGGCGCAGAGGAGAGGGGCCGTGCCCGCGGGGTCGAGCTTCGGCGATACCTTGAGCACAAAGCCCTGGTCCACCACGATCTGGCTCGAGTACCCGCCGTAGGTCATCCCGCCGAGGATCTTGTCGGGGCTGTTGTAAGTGCCGCCGAGCTCGGTGTAGCAGTACTGCTCGAGCCCCGCCTTACAGCTCTCGCAGATACCGCAGGAATACACCAGGCAGCCGACCGCGGCCAGGTCGCCGACCTTGAACTTGGAAACCTTCTCACCGACGTGCGTCACGCGTCCGACGATCTCGTGTCCCGGCACGACCGGGTAGGTGGTTCCGGCCCACTCGTTACGCGCCGTGTGCAGGTCGGAGTGACAGACCCCACAATAGAGGATCTCGATCTGCACATCGTTCGCGCCTGGGGTGCGGCGCTCGAACCGGAAAGGCGCGAGTGGCGAGGTGTTGCTCTGGGCCGCGTATCCCAGTGTCTGGAAGGTGGACGGCTTCCGGGGCGAAGCCTCGGATCGCGCGCTGGGTTTTGCCGACGTAGTCATGCGTTCTCCCTGATCTTCATTATTAGATGGGGCCGGTTGGCGCGCATTGCGCCTCGGCCAGAATCCGTCCGGCGAGCTTTCTGGCGATGTCCGCGGCCTGATCGTCCTGGGCTTCGACTGCACGCCAGTACGCGATCTTATGTTGCACGTAAGCGAAGTGCCGCCGCATCTGTTCCAGACGTTCCTGCAGCGCGATCTGCTGATTTTCCAACAAGGCAATCAGCTCGGGCGCCGCGGTTACCCCTTGTGAGGCGAGCTCGAAGTAGCGCCGCATTTGATCGAGCGGCATGCCCGTCGCGCGCAGGCAGGCGAGGGTCTGTTCTGGCGAGATCGGCCGCCGAGTAGCGGCGGTGGCGGCTCGAATCGTGGCGACGGACCGGGTCGAGCAACCCAGCCCGCTCGTAATAGCGCAGGGTGTGCTCGCTCAAACCGCTGCGCTCGGCCGTCTGCTGAACGGTGAGCGCCAATTCGGATTCTGGCGCCGCAACTCCTGCGGCGGTCATGGGTTCTGCGTTCGTGACCATCTATCCCACCCTCCGTCTTCCGGCGTCGCTCGGTTCAAACACCCACACTATACCAAACCTAGAGCGCTCTAAGTCAAGCCGCACTTTGATGCGCTGATCGTGGCGGGCCTTGCCAGAGGCCGATTGCCGCTCGCGCCCTCAGCGCGGTGGCGGCGGTCCACCGGGCCCGTCGGGCGGCGGCTCGCCCGGGGGACCCTCGCCTGGCCGCGGTGGCGGCGGATGGCGCTTCCGCAGCGCTTCCGCCCTTTTTCGCTGCTCAGGCGTGAGCACCGAGTCGAGCGCCCGCCGGGTCCGCGCGACGATCGAGTCCAGTCGAGGCTGAATCTCACCGCGGACGGCGTGGATCCCCCGGATCTCGCGGTCCATGATGGAATCGACCCGCACCTGCTGCTCCGTCGTCAGCCCGATGTCACGCGCAAACTTCTCTCGAAAGTCCCGGTCCCTCGGCGGCGGTCCTCGACCGTCGTGACGATCACCCCAGCCCGGGCCCCTGAACATGTGCGGCAGGAGAACGAGCCGGTCGACGACGATGCCGGCTAGTCCGCCAGAGACGGCCGCGAGCACCAGGACGAGAATGGCGAGAAGCGGTCCGGTGGTGAGTTTGCCTGACGCGGGTGTCGTCATTGGTCGAGCGCCCGTGCGAGAAGCGAGTCGTCGCTCAGCGCGATCAGATGTGACGTCACCAAGTTGCTTGTGCCCGGCTCGGAGAATGCCGCGATCACCAGGGTGCTGTCGGCCGCGGTTGAGGCGGTCGTGGTCGCAACGGAGGTGAGGTCGCCGCTCCCCGGAACCAGAAGGGCTGCGGCGAGGCATGCCGCGACGCCGACCGGCACCGCCACCCTCACCCAGCCGGAGAGCCATTCCCACCATTGCCGCGACCACTCTCACCATTCACCAGGAGCAACACGATGGACCTGGACGATCTCCCGGTAGGACGAGTGCTCTCGCGGCGCGAAGCCTTCGCGGTCCTCGGGGCCTCGGGCGCCCTTCTCTTTCTCGGGTGCTCCTCCGACTCGAGCGCCACCACCGACCCGGCCGACACCTCATCGGGCACCTGCGTGGTTCGCCCCGAGCTCACGGAGGGCCCGTATTACGTGGACGAAGAGCTCAATCGGTCGGACATCCGGAGCGACCCCTCCGATGGAGCGGTGAAGGCGGGTGCGCTGTTGGCCCTGACCTTCAACCTCTCGAGCGTGGCGTCGAACGCCTGCACACCCCTGGCGGGCGCCATCGTCGACGTCTGGCACTGCGACGCGTCGGGGGTCTATTCCGACGTCTCCGATCTGACCTTCGGCAATACCGTCGGCAAGAAGTTCCTGCGGGGATACAGGGTCACCGACTCGAACGGCGTCGCCTCGTTCACCACGATCTATCCGGGGTGGTACGAGGGCCGGACTGTCCACATCCACTTCAAGGTTCGCTCCGCCGCATCGGCCACGTCGGCCTAGGAGTTCACGTCCCAGCTCCTTTTCGCCGACTCGCTCACCGACCAGGTGTACACTCAGGAGCCGTACGCCTCGAAGGGAACGCGCACTCTCCGGAACTCGGGAGACGGCATCTACAACCAGGGTGGATCGCAACTGGTGCTCGATGTGACTCAGACCAGCAGCGGCTACCCGGCGACGTTCGACATTGCGCTGGAGGGGGTGTGATCAGGCGATCTACCTTTCCGTCCTCCGCTCGATCATGATCGAGCTCACGATCTGCACCACGGGCACCGCGAGCATGATCTCAGCAGAGTTGGTCTGTTCTGCTATTGCCAGGCCCGCCGCGCCGATGGCGAGTGAGCTCAGCAGCGACAATCCGAAGTTTCCCCTGCGGTGATTGGTCAGATGCACGCCGAGCGGCAGGATGGCGCTCCCGCCGGCGATGCCGCCATACACCACGCCAGCCAACCCGCAGTCCTCGCAGTCGTTCTCGGTGAGCTTTGCCCCGACCACTGCCCCGGCGAACGCACCGGCCAGACCGCCCACCACGCCGCCGGCCGCGAGGAGCCCGGGATGCACTTCTTGCCGGGGAAACGCATGAAGCGAGGGATCCGTGACCCGGGCCGACTGGTCTATTGATGGAAACGGGGTGTCGCCAAGCCGCTGGGCGTGAAGCATGCCGGCCTGGGCGCCGGCCAGGGTCATGAGTACCAGGATAAGGCGCCGCATCGTCGATCTCCGCGTGGGAGTAAGTTCAACTCCGCGCGAAGGTAACGTACGCCCGTGACCTGTCCGTCCCGCCGACCCGTGACCTACCGATATCCCGCCGCCTGGAGCTGGAAGAGCTCGGCATACAGTCCACCCCTGATGACGAGCGCGTCATGGGTGCCCTCTTCCACCATCCGGCCACCTTGGAGCACCAGAATCCGGTCGGCCATCCGGACGGTGGAGAACCGGTGAGAGATGAGGACAGCCATCCGGCCGGCGGTGAGCTCGCTGAATCGAAGAAAGACCTCGTATTCCGCCCGCGCATCGAGGGCGGCGGTCGGCTCGTCGAGGATGAGGAGCTGGGCGTCGCGCATGTACGCGCGAGCCAGGGCCACCTTCTGCCACTCGCCACCGGACAGCTCGACCCCGCCCTCGAACCGGCGGCCCAGCATCTGGTCGTACTGGCTGCTGAGCCGACGGGCCACCGTGTCGGCCAGGCTGCGCTCCGCCGCCGCCTCGATCCGCGCCGCGTCGCCGATCCCCTCGATGTCTCCGACCGCGATATTCTCCCTGAGGAGAAAATCGTAGCGGACGAAGTCCTGAAAGATGACGCCCACGTTTCGTCTGAGGCTGTGCAGGTCGTACTCCCTGAGGTCCACTCCGTCGAGAAGGATCCTCCCCTCGGTCGGGTCGTAGAGCCGGGCCAGGAGCTTGACCAGAGTGGTCTTGCCGGCACCGTTCTCTCCCACCAGGGCCAGCCGCTCTCCCGGCGCCAGGGCGAAGTCCAGCTCCCGCACCGCCCATTGTTCCGACCCAGGATAGCGGAACCCGACCCCCTCGAAGACGAAGCCCAGGCGAATCGGACTCGGGACCGGTGGCGCGCCCTTCTTGAGCAGAATCCCGGGCTTGATCTCCAGAAAGCTGAAGAGGTCGTCGAGATACAGGCTCTGCTCGAACACCTGCGAGAGCGACAGCAGCACCCGCTGGATGAGATCGCGGCTCTGCCGGAATGATCCGGCCAGGAAGGTCAGCACGCCGATCGTGAACACACCGGCCGGCCCGCGGTGGCCGATGACGGTCAGGTAGATGATCACGGCGTACGCCGCGTAGTAGCCGAGTGTCCCGACGATGGCGAGGAGAGAGGAGATGAAGCTCCGGCGGACGGCCAGGCTCTTGTTGGCGTCGTAGAACTCCCGGGAGAGACGATCGTATCGCCCCACCAGGAAGTCGGAGAGGCCGAACAGCTTGAGCTCCTTGGCCGAGATGTCGCTCGCGCCGATGTAGCGGAGATAGTCGAGCTGACGGCGTTCCGGCGTCCACGAATAGAGCAGCGAATACCCCAGCGAGGCGAAGTGGGTTTCACCCAGAAGCGAGGGAACGACGGCTACCACGAGCAGCACCAGCAGCCACGGGACATACACCGCGAGCGCGCCGCCAAGCGTGATGAGGGTGATGGCGTCCTGCGCCGTTGCCAGCAGCAGGGTGAACAGTCCGATCCGCCCGACCGTCTGCCGCCGGGCGCGCTCGAGCTTGTCGTAGAGATCGGCGTTCTCGAACTGTTCGAGGTCGAGGGTGGCGGCGTGACGCATCAGCTCGACGCTGGTGCGGTTGGCGAAGAGATCGCCCAGCAGGCTCTCGAGCAAGGACGACACGCGCGCCATCCATTCCCCCACTAGCGCGATCGTGAGCTCGACGGCGAGCAGCTCCACCAGTCTCACCCAGTCCACCGGCGCTCCCGAGCCCGCAACGCCGACGGCGCGGACCACCTCGTCGACGATCAGCTTGCCGATCCAGAGGACAGCCAACGGGACGAGCGAACGGCCGATCCGGAGCAGGAGGATCCCCACCACGTATCGCGGCTCTGTCCCCCAAACCAGCCTGAGCAGCCGGGGCACGTGCTTCACCGCATCGAGACGCTCGCGCCAGCCGGGACGCGGCGCATCGGGCTTACGGCCCGGGCGGCCGGGCCGTACTATCGGATGCCCCAGTGGGATTCCCATTGCCGGAAGCTAATCCAGGGAAAGGTGCACGATGGATGCATTCGACTGGCACACGCTGGTGGGCAACCTCCTCCACCTCGGCACTCCCGACACCGTGTCCCACCCCGTCTCGTTCCTCGAAAAGGTCATCCGTCCCGTCATCGTCTACCTCGTGCTGGTCTTCGGGCTCCGCACCTTCGGCAAGCGCGTGCTGGCGCAGCTCAACCCGTTCGACCTCGTGGTGCTGCTCACGCTCTCCAACACCGTCCAGAACGCAATCATCGGCAACGACACGTCGCTCTCCGGCGGCGTCATCGGCGCGGCCGCGCTGCTCGGCATCAACGCCCTCCTCGTTCGTCTCTTCTATCGGGGTCCCTCCAAGGAACTGCTCTGGACAAGCGAGAAGGACGTGAGCCTGATTGCCGGCGGCGATCTGCGGGAGCGGGAGATGCGCCGGCTGCATGTAAACGCGGGCGAGCTGCTGGCCAAGGCGCACGAGCGTGGCTTCGATTCGCTCGACGAAGTCGAGAGTGTCATGCTCTATCCCAACGGCACGATCTACATAAAAGGAAAGCCGATGACCGCGGAGGCCGATCGCTTCGAGGAGATCTTCCGGCGGCTGGATGACCTGCGCGCACAGGTGTCTGCGCTCCACCGCTGATTCGTTAACTTCAGCCCCATGCCCCCAGCCACCTCGGCACTCGTCACTGGCGCCACCCAGGGAATCGGCCGCGCCACTGCCTTTGCTCTCGGTCGTGCCGGGTACCGGGTGGGGATCTGCGCCAGGACGTCCGCCCGGGTCGACGAGCTGGTGGCCAGGTTGAAGGAGGAGGGGATCGAGGCCGCCGGTGTCTGTGCCGATGTCGGTGACGCTGCGCTGGCATCCCGGGCGGTGGAACAGATTGCAGCCGCGATCGGCGAGATCGGCGTGCTGGTGAACAACGCCGGCGTACTCATCGCCCGGCCGTTCGAGGAGATGTCACTGGACGACTGGGATGCCACGATGGCCACCAACGTTCGGAGTCTGTTCCTCATGACTCGCGCGGTGCTGCCCGCCATGCGCCGCCGGCGTGACGGGGCCATCGTGAATGTGGCGAGCCTCGCCGGCCGGAACGGGTTCGCCGGGGGCACGGCGTACACCGCATCGAAGCACGCGGTGCTCGGATTCAGCCGGTCGCTCATGCTGGAGGTGCGGAAGGACAACGTGCGTGTCATCGCCGTCTGTCCCGGATCGGTGGATACGTCCATGCTGCACGATCAGCCGATGCTTCACGCCGACCCGGCCCGGATTCTCCACCCGGAGGATGTTGCCGATACTATCCTCAACGCGCTGCTCCTCCCTGCCCGGGCGCTGGTGAGCGAGCTCGACATCCGGCCGACCAATCCCTAGTTCGCGAGGCGGAGGGCGCCCCGCCCTATCCCCATGTCCGGTATTCAGATAACGATGTGCGTGTGCCAGGCTACCCCCTTCGCGAGCCTGCTTCCCCGCGCCCGCGCGGGTGGATGGGACCTTGCCGACATCGGCCGGGAGACGGGGTGCGGGGCGGCATGCGGGCGCTGCCGGCCCTACCTCCGCCGCATGCTCGCTACCGGCGAGACAGTCTTTTACGAGCTCCTTCCCGACGAGCCGACCGGATGAAGTGGCCCGGACCCCGCCTCCTCTCGTTTTCCGCCATTGCGATCGGGTGGACCGGGATTTGGTTTTCGTACCGTGGGCACTGGCTGGGCGTCGTCCTTGGCCTCGCCACGACGGGGCTCGCGCTGGTCGCGATCTGGCGGGACCGGATGCTGGGCCGGCGGCAGGCCGCGGCCCTGCGGCTTGCACTCGACACCACCGGCGCACGGAATCGTGAGCTCGAGCGCCTCCGGCATCTCGCGGCAACCCTGCTCAAGGGCACCGACCTCCAGCGCCTGCTCGAGGAAGTGGCGGCGGCGGCGGCCGACCTCCTCGAGGCCGAAGGGGGCATGGTGACGCTCGTGGTGGAGGAAGGCCGTTTTCTCAAGGTCACCGCCGCCGTCGGGCTCCTCTCGCCGGTGCTCGGCATGCTCCTGCCGATGGACGAGTCGCTCAGCGGATGGGCGGTCACGCACGATACGTCGCTGCTCTCGCCCGACATGGACGCCGACCCTCGCAGCTTCAAGGCCCCTTCCGGTCTGGCCGATACGCTCCGCACCGCGGCCATCGTCCCCCTGCGCTCGGCGGGCGTGGTGATCGGCACGGTGAGCGCGCACAACAAGGGAGGCGCGGTCGATTTCACCGATCACGATCTCCAGCTGCTCGAGACGCTCGGCGACCAGGTGGTTGTCGGATTCGACCGCGCGTCCGTGCTCGACGAGAGCCGCCGGAACGAGCGGGCCCTCGCCGCCAAGAACATGGAGCTTCAGCGGGCCACCCAGCTCAAGAGCGAGTTCCTGGCGAACATGTCGCACGAGCTGCGGACGCCGCTCAACTCCATCATCGGGTTTTCCGACCTGATCATGGCGGGCGGTGCGGGCGAGATCAACGAACAGCAGCACGAATTTCTGGAATCGGTGCTCCGCAACGGCCGTCATCTGCTCGCCCTGATCAACAGCATCCTCGACCTCTCGAAGATCGAAGCGGGCAGAATGACGCTGTCGCTCACCCGCACCGATCTGCGCGAGGCGATCACCGGTGCCGTCGCCGATACCGCGACGCTCAGGGGTGCCAAGAATCAGGTGTGCGAGCTCCGGCTGGAGGAGTCTTCCCTGGTGGTCGTCGCGGACGGGATCCGGGTTCGCCAGATCCTGTTCAATCTCCTCGCCAACGCCTCCAAGTTCACCGGGGAGGGCGGCACCATCACCCTCTCGGCCACGCGGACCCGCGCCCCGCTGCCGGTGCCTTCCGATCGCGCCAGCGACGAGCCGCGGATGGTCACCCAGGACGTGGTCTGGGTGAGCGTGATCGACTCGGGCATCGGCATCCGCGGGGAAGATATTCCCAAGCTCTTCAAGGAGTTTACCCAGGTGGACCCCTCCACGAGCCGCCAGGCGCAGGGAAGCGGCCTGGGACTCGCCTTGTCCAAGAAGTTCGTCGAGATGCACGGTGGGACGATCGGCGCGGACTCCATTCCGGAGCGGGGTTCGACCTTCTGGTTCATCTTACCCACCGACGGACCGGTCCGGCGGCCGGCATGAGGATGGATCGAGGTCTCCTCGGGCAAGGTACCCGGCCCGGCCTAATGCCAGACCGCAAGAGCCTATCGGATCGTCGGCGACGGTGACGCCGGCTGACGCTTTTCTCCGGTGGCTCTCGGGGCTACCCTTCATCCGATGTTTCCAGGGCGCCTGCTTCGGTTCCTCCTCGTATTGTTCCTTCCGGTCGCGATCGGAATGGCCGGAGGCGTCGACCACGGGATCCCGATCCAGGCCCAGGTATCACAAGGAATGGGCTCGCGCGTCAGCGAGCCCACCCAGTCGCTCCCGACCCCGGTCCACGACGAGGCGACCTGCGCGTTCTGCCAGGCCGCCATTTTCCCTCCCTGCACTCCAGCCCCAGTGTCGCCTCCCGCGGTACTCCTGGGGACTGTGCGGGAGCCCCGCGTTTGTCCCGATGCGCGGGTACCTCACGCCAGCACTCGCCGCCTAGCCGAATCCAGGGCCCCGCCCCCGCTCCGAATCGTCTGACCGGACTCGCGCCCGCTCGGGGCGCGTATTCCTCACGATTCGGAGAATTTCATGCACGTCGGTGGCCGCATGGCCTGCCTCCTCGCCCCGTTGTGGCTGGGAACTTCCTCCATACTTACCGCCCAGGTACCGAAGCCGGCGGCCGACTCTCTGGCTCGCGCAATGGCCACGTTCGGTGCCCGGCTCGATTCGCTCGAGACCGGCCGCTGCCCCGCGGGTCCGGCCATCGCCATTCCGGCCCGCGGCGGAACTCCCCGCGCCGACAGTCTGGTCGCCGCACTCGGCGAGCTGAGCCGCCGTCTCGAAGCAGTGCGTCTCTCCCGGTGCCAGGCGGCAGCTCCTGCGCCGCCGGGTGCGCAGCCGCCCGATACCGCCGACGACCTCGCCGCAATTCGCGCCGCCGCAGCCGCGG
The DNA here is from genome assembly GCA_963722825.1 of uncultured Gemmatimonadales bacterium. Lineage (GTDB taxonomy): Bacteria > Gemmatimonadota > Gemmatimonadetes > Gemmatimonadales > GWC2-71-9 > CAVVWJ01. The sequence goes on along the minus strand of CAVROI010000003.1, from coordinate 552,508 downwards.
CCGCGGGAGGAGCGCCCGCAACCGCTCCCCAGGCTCCGAGCGACACGACCCGGGTGCCCAGAACCGAGTTCATCGGCCGGCAGCGCAACGCGTCCGCGCTCAATCCCGAGATCAGTGCGACCGGCGACGTCCGGCTCGTTGCGCGAGATGGTCTCCAGCGCGACAACGGCGTCGCCCGCGAGTTCGAGGTGGCGCTTCAATCGGCCCTAGATCCCTACTCGAGCACCAAGATCTTCCTCACCTTCGAGAACGAGGAAGTAGGCGTCGAGGAGGGTTACATCTACTGGACCGGCCTCCCAGGCCGGCTGCGGGCGGATGTGGGCAAGTTTCGCCAGCAGCTCGGCGACCTCAATCGCTGGCACCTCCATGCTCTTCCGGAAACCGAATACCCGCTCGTCTACCAGCGATTTCTCGGCGCCGAAGGGCTCACCGGCATCGGCCTCTCGCTGTACACCGCTCTGCCGGTCTCGATTCTCGGCGGGACTCATGAGGTCTGGCTCCAGGGCACCACGGCGGAGAGCGATCCGCTCTACGCGGGTGGACACCAGCCGACGCTGCTCTTCCGTCTCCAGAACTTCTGGCAGCTCAATCGCTCAACGTATGCCCAGCTCGGATTCGACGGCACGGGCGGGAACAACGACGACGCCGATCTCAAGAGCCGGCTGCTCGGGCTCGACTTTCGCCTGACCTACCGTCCTCCGGAGGCCGGCACCCGGCGCGAGGTTACCCTCCGCACCGAGGGTTACCGGCTCCACGCCACCGAGCTGGGGACCACCACCAACCGGTACGGCACCTTCGTGGACCTGAATGCGCGTCTGAGCCGCCGCTGGGTGCTGGGCGGCCGGTACGATTGGGTGGAAGCGCCGCGCGGGCTGGCGGACACGGAATGGCGCCTCGTCCCGTCCGTCACCTGGTGGCAGAGCGAGTTCGTTTACCTGCGGCTCGAAGGCGAGCATGCCCATACGGACTTCGAAGGAAGCCGGAACCTCCTCTCGCTGCAGGCCGTCTGGGCCATGGGTCCACACAAACACGAAACCTATTGAGCCACCGTCATCCTGAGAGGAAACCCGGAATGTTGATCCATTCGCTCGTGGTCCTGTCCGCGCTGCTCGGCCCTCCCGGGGTGGCGCCGCCGATCAAGGTCGTCACGAGCCTGACCACCTACGGTGCCATCGCTCGTGAAATCGTGGGCGACAAGGGAACGGTCACCTCCATCGCCCAAGGCGATGAAGACCCGCACTTCGTGCAGCCCAAGCCGAGCTTCGTGGCGGTGCTCCGCGGAGCCGACCTCTTCGTCACCACCGGACTCGACCTCGAGCTCTGGGTGCCGCCGCTGCTCGATCGGGCGGGCAACCGAAAGGTCTCCGAGGGAGGCCCGGGGTACGTCACCGCCTATACCGGCATCCATCTGCTCGAGGTGCCCACCTCGCTCAGTCGTTCGGAAGGCGACATCCATGCCGACGGCAACCCCCACATCCACACCGATCCGGCCAACGGCATCATCATCGCCCGGAATATCCTGACCGGCCTGCAACGGATATCACCGGAGAACGCCGCCTACTTCACCGGACGGGAGCAGGACTTCGAGAAGCGGGTCCTCGAGGCGACGATGGGGCCGGAGCTGGTCGGGATCCTGACCGCACCGGTGGCCTACAACCTTCTCAACAGCGACAAGCTGGACGACTTCCTGGGCCAGAAGAGCTACCAGGGCAAGCCGCTGCTCGACCGGCTCGGCGGTTGGCTCAAGACGTCGCAGGCGTTCAAGGGGAAGGAAATGGCCTGCTACCACAAGGAGTGGGCCTACTTCAGCAACCGCTTCAAGGTCAGGTGCGCCGAATACATCGAAGCCAAGCCCGGCATTCCGCCTACGCCGGGGCACGTCCAGGAAGTGATAGCCCAGATGAAGGAACGGAAGATCCCCGTTCTGTTCGCGTCGAACTATTTCAGTCGGAATCAGATTCAGCTTGTTGCGCAGCGGACCGGCGCCAAGGCGGTCATCGTGCCCGAGAATACCGGCGGCGCCCCGGGGGTCAACACGTACTTCGACCTGATGAATACGTGGGTGAATGACCTCGCCGCCGGCTTCAGAGGAGGGACGTCCTGATGGACTTGAGTCTGTTTCTTCCGCCACTGGTGGCCTGTATGGTCATCGTGGCCATCCATTCATATCTCGGGCTGCACGTCATCGCCCGCGAGGTCATCTTCGTCGACCTCTCGCTGGCACAGATGGCGGCGCTGGGCTCTGCGGTGGCGATCCTCGCCGGGAGCCAGCCCGACTCCAACGCCGCCTTCGTCTATGCCCTAGGATTCACAACCCTCGGCGCAGCCCTTTTTGCCCTCACGCGGAGCGAGGAGCGCGGCCGCGTGCCCCAGGAGGCCATCATCGGCATCGTGTACGTCGTCGCTTCGGCCGCCGCCATCCTGGTGGCCGACCGTACGCCGCGCGGCGGCGAAGCGATCAAGGATATCCTGGTCGGCAGCCTCCTCTGGGTCACCTGGCCGGCCATCCTGCGACTTGCGGGGGTGTATCTCGTCATCGGGCTCTTCCACTGGGTTCTGCGCCGGCGGTTTCTGACCATCTCCTTTCATCCGGAGACGGCCATCGCCCAGGGGTGGAAGATTCGCTGGTGGGATTTCGCCTTTTATCTCTCCTTCGGTGTCGTCATCACTTTCTCCGTGCCCGTCGCCGGCGTGCTGCTGGTCTTCTCATTCCTCGTGGTTCCGGCGGCAATTGCCTTCCAGTTCACGCGCAGGAAGGGCGCGCTCGCGATCATCGCGTGGCTGGCGGGAGCGCTGGCTTCGGCAGCGGGGCTTCTCGTCTCGTTCCGTTATGACCTGCCAACCGGGCCGATCGTGGTCTGCATGTTCGGACTCCTTCTCCTCGCCGCCTACGCTGTGCGGCGCCTGACGGGCGCCGGCGCCGCGCCGGCCGAGGCGGGTATGCGGGAGGCCGCGTAATCATGCGAGTGCGGGCATTCCTGCTGCTTGCGCTGTTCTTGAGCGCTGGAACGAGCCTGCCCAGTCTCGACGCCCTCCTGTATCACCGAGGCGGCGCCGATAACGCCGGGTACGTCCATTTCGACCGCGCGGGCGGATGCGGTGGGCACGCCGACCACTGCACGCTGGGACGCACCCCACCCGGCTCCCGGTCGGTCCAGCCATGCACCGTCGAGGTCCGTCTCGCCACCCACGACGCGCACGTGTCCGTGGGTATGCCTGCCTCGCAGGCGATCGTCTCTCCCCGCGGCACCCTTCCCCAGCCTCGAGCACCTCCGGCCGCATCGGTCTGACAGAACATCGTCCGCACCGGGTCAGCTCCCCACGCCACCAGCGATGGGGCCCTGCTCACATGCACCGGAGATTCCGATGTACACTCTCTTTCTCGCGGCGGCCTTGGCCGCCACGGCGCCCTCCCGTCCAGCCACCAGTGGCGTGCTGGGCGTGGCTCCCACCCTGTCGGGGCAAATCACCGACACGGCGGGGACACCGCTCGCCCAGGTACGGGTGACGGTCCTCGAAGTCAATCGCACAACGACGACCGACATCGAAGGACGTTACAGCCTCTCGGCCCTTCCCTCTGGAACCTATGGCGTCTCGTTCGCGCTCGTTGGCTACGCTCCCCAGGTGAAGCGGGTCGCGATTCGGGACGCCGACCTGACTCTCGATGTCGCCATGCGACCGACGCTCGTGGAGCTTCCCGACATTCAAGTAACGGCGACCCCGCTCGCCACCACGTCACTCACGTCACCGCAGCCGACGAGCAGTCTTTCCGGCCGCGACGTGCAGGAGCATCGCGCCGCATCACTCGGCGAGACGATCAGCGCGCTGCCCGGCGTCCACAGCTTCAGCACCGGCGCGGGCATCGGCAAACCCGTCATCCGTGGCCTCTCTTCCAACCGGGTATTGGTGCTGGCCGACGGACAGCGGCTCGAGACCCAGCAATGGGGTGATGAGCACGGGCCTCAGGTGGAGGGCGACGAGGCCTCCCGTATCGAGGTGATACGGGGCCCCGCCAGTGTGCTCTACGGATCCGACGCCATCGGTGGGGTGGTCAACGTGATCACGCCTCCGCTACCCGATGCCATCGGGCGGGATCCCTTCGGTCGCGGGTCTGTGGTCGCCGCCTATAGCACCAATAACGAGGAGCCTGACGCGACCGTGAGCCTCGAAGGCGCCAGCGGCGGCCTGGGCGCGCGAGGCACGTTCACCGGCCGCACCAGTAACGACGTGAGCACGCCGGCGGGCGATCTGGCCAATAGCGGTGGGCACACGGTGAACGGGACGGGTACCGTTGGCTATCGCGGTGGATGGGGGGCGGTGAAGGCCTCGTACGGCCACCGTGACGAGAAGGTGGAAATCCACGAAGATCCCGCGGAGGATCCGGAGGCGACTCCATTCCAGCGGATCGGAGAGGACCGGGTCAATCTGAGCGCCAACCTTCCAGCGGGTGGGGCGCATTTCGACATCGATCTGGGCTACGAGCGGAACCGCCGCCGAGAGTTCGAGGAGGCGGATGCCACCGACGTCGCCCTCGGCCTTCTCTCTCGCACCTATAGCGCCGATGTCAGGCTGCACCACGCGCCCGCCGCCAATGTGGCTGGAGTGATCGGGATCTCGGGTCTGCGGAACACCTTCGACAAATTTGGAGAGGAGACCCTCATCCCGGACAACTCCTACAACAACCTCGGAGTGTACGCCTTCGAGCAGGCGGAGCTGGGCAGATGGAACGTGTCGGCCGGCGTGCGGTACGATCACCGGAACCTCGACGTCGATGACGACACAGAACTCGGCGTCGTGGCCCAGACCCGCAAATACAACTCGGTGACCGGTAACCTCGGCGTGCTGTTCCGGGTGGCGGAGCCGGTGGCGCTCGTGCTGAACGTCGGACGCGGCTATCGCGCGCCGTCGGCGTTCGATCTCTTCTCCAATGGGGTTCACGAGGGGACGGTGCGCTTCGAGCGGGGAGACTCCACCCTGACGACCGAGACCTCGATCAACACCGATCTCGCGCTGCGGGTGCAGACCCGTAACCTGACGGCCGAGCTCGGGGCGTTCGCCAACTACATCAATGATTTCATCTTCCCTAACCCTTCGGGACAGGTCGATCCGGAGTCTGGCTTCGAGATCTTCAACACCACCCAGGGTGACGCACGCCTCACCGGATTCGAGTCGGCACTGGAGTACCACGCCACTCCCTGGCTGCACCTGCGCGGGACGGCCGACTACGTGCGCGGACAGAATCGCACCACGGATACGCCGCTGCCGTTCATTCCACCGTTCCGGGCCACCTATGAGGCTCGGTTGGAAGGCAATCGCAACGGCTGGATTCAGAGCCCGTACCTGTTCGTCGGAGGGGAGTCGAACGCGCGCCAGACCAACCTCGATCCCGAGGAGTTCGCGCCCGCAGGCTACACGCTGGCCAATCTTGGCGGCGGGTTCGGCCTGCCCGTGGGGAGTCGCGAGGTGGACTTCGACATCCAGCTCAGGAACGCATTCAACAAGGAATACGCGAGCTTCCTGAGTCGATACAAGACATACGCGTTCGACCAGGGCCGAAACCTGATCGTTCGAGTCAGCACCGACTTCTGAATGAAGTTGCGGGCGGTGAGCGGAGCCGGGTTCACCCGCGGCGGTGGCCGAGAATGGCACATCCTACGGCCCCTGCTCCGCCACCCCGGCGCCGATGCCGTCCACGCCGGAGGATGGACGAAGGCTCGAGACCGCTTGTGAAGCGTGATTCAGGATCAGTTCATCTCTCTTTCACACGCACGTGATATTGTGGAAGGCCCCCCTTAGCGAGACGACATGGCCCGCCCATGTGTCGACGTCCACCCCGGCCTTCAAGCGGTGCTCGATGCATCGCGGGAGGGTATCCTCGTCATCGATCGTCGGGGTGTAATCGTCGCGCTCAACAATCGAGTCGCGGAACTGTTCCGCACCGACGCCGTGCTGCTTCGGGGCAAGTCGGTCGAGACGCTGGTGCCCAGGCACCTTCGCGCCGGTCACGTCGCGGCCCGCGTCGCCTACACCGAGGCTCCCACCGCGCGCCCCATGAGTGCCCGCAAGGGGCTCACGGGTGAGCGTGCGGACGGCACCGAATTCCCCGTCGAGATCTCGCTCACCCCGGTTCTCGGCTCCGCCGAGGGGCTGACGATGGCGGTCGTCCATGACATCGGGGCTCGCATTGACCTCGAGGCATCGCTGGCCCGCACCGAGCACGTGACGGGCGCGCTCGACGCCGTTCCCGAGGCCATCCTCGCCACCGATCGCACAGGCGCGATCGCATTCCTCAATCTGGCGGCGGAGCAGCTCACGGGCCTGAGCGGGCAGGCAGCGCATGGCCGGCCGTTGAGCGAGGTGCTCCACCTCGCCGAGGAGGCCGGACACCTGGTCGCGGGAGTGATCACCCGGTGTCTTCGGGATGGATCCTCGGCAGGCTCCGTCGAAGCGATCCTGTACGGGACCAACGGGCGCGCCGACAGGACGCTGGACATCTCCGTGAGCCCGATGCACAACCCCTCCGAGCAGATCACCGGAGCTACCGTCGTGGCCCGGGACGTGACTCAGGCACGCTTGATCGCCCGGGAGCTTTCGCATCAGGCCACCCATGACGCGCTCACGGGACTGGCGAATCGCCCGGAGTTCGAGCGCCGCCTGAGTCGCGCCGTCACGACTGCCGCCGAGGAGCGCACCGAGCACACCCTCTGTTTCCTCGACCTCGACGGCTTCAAGCGTATCAACGACTCCTGCGGCCACCTCGCGGGTGACGACTTCCTTCGCCAGCTCGGCGACCTCCTCCGGAGCCGGACGCGCTCGCGCGACACCCTTGCGCGGCTCGGTGGCGATGAATTCGGGCTGCTCCTGGAGCACTGCAAGCCTCCCAGAGCCCTCCGTATCGCGAAGGAGATCCGCAGGGCCGTCGGCGCACACCGGTTCGTCCACCGCGGCGAGACCTATGTCGTAGGGGTGAGCATCGGGATTGCGCCGGTCGCGCCCGGCGGCGGAAGCCCGACTGAGGTCATGCGCAGGGCGGACACTGCCTGTTATCTGGCGAAGCGGGGCGGTGGGAACCGCGTCCAGGTCTTCCATCCGGGGCCGCGCGTGACCGAGGGCTTGCCGGAGCAGGATCGGGCACAGGAGCGTTGGCGAACTCTGGAGGAGAATGGATTCCGCCTTTATGCCCAGCGGATCGTCGCGTTGACGCAGCGCGGCCCCCGTGGTCCCGAATTCGAGCTTCTGCTCCGCCTCGACGAAGGAGGGGCCGACCCGAGCCTCCCGGCGGGCTTTCTGCGCGAGGCGCGGCGGCGCGGCCTCATGCCGGCCGTGGATGCTTGGGTGATTGGAGAAGCCGTCCGCTGGTTGTCGGAATGGTTGAGGTCTCACCCAGCGGCCGAGTGCCCCGCGGTCGCGATCAATCTCGACGGGGAGACTGTCAAGGACGCCGCCGTGGTCGGCCTGGTGAGTCGGAAACTGGCTGATTCAGGCGTGCCGCCCCGCGCGCTCTGCTTCGAGGTGGGGGAGTCGGTGGCGGCCTCTCATCCGGCGGCGTGTGGGCGGGTACTCCGGGAACTCCGCGCGGCCGGTTGCCAGACCACGCTCGAACATTCGGGAACTGGTCTGGTGACGTTCGACTCGCTTCGGGCGCTCGACCTCGACTACCTCAAGATCGCGGGTCACATCGTGCGGGACCTCGCGACCGACCCGATCCATCACATTCTGGCGAGCGCGCTCATCCAGGTCGCTCGCGCCATGGGACTCCGCACGATCGGATTCGGTGTGGAGACCGCGGAAGCGCTCGCCGGCCTTCGCCGGCTCGAGGTGGACTATGCCCAAGGCCGCGGCATAAGCACCCCCGAGCCGCTCGAGGCCGCGGTTGCCACGCTCGCCTGACGGGTTCCGCGCGGACCGGAGAGCCCGGTCTCTTTCTAAGGGGAACGATCGGCTCACCTCTCCCTCCATCGGCCGTGACTATCGCGATTCAGGGCTCGGGTGCCAGCGCGTCTTCCAGCAGCCGGACGATGTCACTCCACCCGGCCCGGTGGGCCTGGAGCTTCGTCGGCGGGAGCCGGCGGTGCGTCAGGACCAGCTCAGTCCCCGTGCCCCGCTCGAAAAATTCAATCGTGACGACGCTGGGCTGGAGGTCGGTGTGCACCGAAATCCAGGTGAACGACAGCAGCGACGGCGGTTCGATCGCCAGATACTCGCCCCAGTGCTCGACATCTCCGGTGGCATGTCGCATCACGATTCGAAACTTGCCCCCGACCCGAGGCTCGGTCTCGACGATCGTATCGGTTGTCTGCCCCGGGCGCATCCACCGCGCGAGACTGTCAGAATCGATCCAGGCGGCGAAGACCCGCTCCCGTGGCGCTGGCAGGAGCCGCCGCACGATCACCTCCTCGACCTGATCGTCGGCCGCCATCATGGACGTGACCTTCCGCCACGCCGCGGGCGTGCCACCGCGCCCCGGTGCTCCCGGCCCACCAGAAATGTCTCCAGCGCGTCCATACGCTCATTCCAGTAAGAGCGATAATGTTCCAGCCAGCGGGCCGCCTCACGCAGCGGCTCGGGCCGCAGGCTCAGCCAGTGCTGGCGCCCCTGGATCCTGCGGCCGACCAGGCCCGCCCGCTCGAGGACCTTCACGTGCTTGGAGACGCCGTTGAACGAGATCGGGAAGCGATCGGCCAGGCTCCCGACGTTCTCCTCGCCCCGGGCGAGCACATCGAGTATCGCCCGGCGGGTGGGATCCGCGATCGCTCCGTAGACCAGGTCCAGCTGTGGCGCGCGCACCTTGACCATGGCTTGTCTTCAACCGAATGGTGGAATAAATTATCTTCAACCATGTGGTAGGATATTTAGGCGAAACGAAGCCATTTTGCCAGACCGGCACGAGGAGATAGCCCATGGCAACCGCCACCAACGGCGAACTCGAGGATCACCCGGTGGTGTCACACGAGAAGCGGCTCGCGGCCCGAACCGCGTTTCTGGCGAAGGAGAAGGCGTACGCGAGAGGGATCGACCTCCTCAACACCGCCTCTAACCACCTCGACCTAGCGCCCAAGTGCGTGACGAGGACGGGCTGACCTTCACCCAGGCCTGGGTGCGGCATCACGATCGCTATGAGACCACTTGAGACCCCGCCCTGCTCTGAGCGGCTGGGCGAGTGGTATGCAGATGAACGACCCCGAAAAAAGGAGAGAAGGTCGATGACGAAGCACCTGACCGGGACACGGGAGGAGTGGCTCGCGGCGCGGCTCGAGCTGCTCGAGGCGGAGAAGGAGCTCACGCGGCGCAGCGACGAGCTGGCGCGACGGCGGCAGGAGCTGCCATGGGTTCGGATCGACAAGGAGTATCGATTCGAGACCGACGAAGGAAAAGCATCCCTCGCCGATCTCTTCCGAGGACGCTCGCAGCTCCTCGTCTACCACTTCATGTTCGGGCCCGACTACACGGCAGGGTGCCCGGCCTGTTCGTCGATCGCGGACGGGTTCAACGGCTCCGCCGTCCATCTGGCCAGCCATGACGTCATGCTTTCCGCGGTATCGCGGGCGCCTCTCGCAAAGCTGCAGGCGTACAAGCGGCGGATGGGCTGGAGCTTCCCATGGGCGTCGTCGCTCGGCGGTGACTTCAACTTCGACTTCACCGCCTCGCTCACCGAGAGGCAACAGCGCGAGGGGACCGTCGAATACAACTACCGGCGCGAGCCGGCACTGACGGAGCGCGGGATCGGCGACGCACTGACCAAAGAAGGCGAGGGGCCCGTCGCCGAGGTCGCGGCCATGACCGGGACCGACGTGGCCACCTACACGCGCGAGAGGCCGGGCATGAGCGCGTTCGCGCTCGAGGATGGCGTCGTCTACCACGCCTATTCCGCCTATTCGCGCGGACTCGACGGCCTCTGGGGCATGTACCAGTGGCTGGACCGAGCGCCACGAGGACGTAACGAGACGGGATTCTGGATCCGCCGCCACGACGAGTATGACAAGCGCTGAGCGAAGTCATGGTCGTCATGACGCGTCGAGAGGAGGAGACCATGCGGATCGGAATCATCGGCGCAGGAGCCCTTGGGGGGACGCTTGCGCGCCAGCTCGCCGAGGGAGGACATCAGGTCTCGATCGCGAACTCGAGAGGACCGGAGAGCCTGGCCGCGTGCGCGGCCGAGATCGGCGCGACGCCCGTTTCTGTTGTCGACGCCGCCAATGCCGGAGAGCTCGTGATCCTCTCGATCCCGACGAAGGCCGTCGCCGATCTTCCGCAGGATCTATTCGCAAACGTGCCGAGCAGCGTCGTCGTGATCGATACCGGCAACTACCACCCCTGAGCTGCGCGATGGCCGCATCGATGCGATCGACCAAGGACTACTCGACAGCCAGTGGGTCGCGCACCGGCTCGGGCGTCCCGTGATCAAGGCGTTCAACAACATCCTGGCCACGAGCCTTCTCGCAAGGAGCGTTCCCAGGGGAACGACGGGGCGAATTGCGCTCTCGATCGCCGGCGATTCGCCGGACGCCAAGGCACTGGGGTGTCGCCTCGTCGACGAGCTTGGCTTCGACCCGGTGGACGGTGGTGACCTGGACAACTCCTGGCGGCAGCAGCCCGGAACGCCGGCCTACTGCCGGGATCTTGAAGCCGGAGCGCTCCAGCGAGCGCTCGCCGAGGCTGATCGGAACCGGATCGCCGAATACCGCGCCGAACGGGAAGTCGAGCTCAGGAGGGAAATGGAGCAGCCCCATGACGATGCCGACCAACGCTGACCGAAGTCGCGCTGGTGGCGGTCGAGATGGAGGATCCGACGTTGGCGCGCGCACCGATGCGGCGTCCATATCGTGTACCTACGATCTGGATATCGACCAGCGGCTGCTGGATTGGATTTGGAGCCTAGCTCCGCTGGGTTCGCTTCCACCCCGGCAGATACGGCGGTGGGAGCAGCGCGGCTCGGCGCAGGAGCTCGAGGTGGGGAGCAACGACATCGGCGAGCTGTTGCGCCGCCGGCAGGTGCACCTCTCGCAGCACGGCGGGAAGCCGGGCCGAGAGCACGAGGGCGCCGTGAATCCTCCCGGCTACACGCAGCGGGACGATGAGCCGCGCCTCCCCCCCCGCTGTGGCAAAGGATGTGGCCGGCTGGCCGGCCAGCACACCTCCAAGCGCCGTTCCGGCCACCGGAACGAGTGGCAGATCGGGCAGCGGACGGCCCTCTCCGGGCTCCAGCAGCACCACCCGATCGCCTTCGGTGAGGCGGATGGCGTAACGCATCTCATCGAACGGCAAGAGGGCGGCGGCAACGTCGCGAATCCGCCGGGTGGCCTCCCCGAGATCAGCGCTCGTCGCCAGCAACGACGCCGTTTGCGCCGCCATTCCTGCCACCGTGTCGTCGGGTGCCTTCGACACCCGTCTCCCATTTCCCGCTGATCCGACCAGCAACGCCACCTGCGGCGCGATGAGCGCGGCAACCCGAACGAGCAGGGCCGCATCCTCTTCTCCATAGAGGTCGGCGCCAACGCTGGCGACCAGCAGAAATGCCGATAAACCTCCGGGCCCTGCTATCCTCGCCCCGACGATCCCTCTCGGCTCCGCCCCCGCCGGCTCGGATACCGCGAAGTAACCACGAGGCCAGCGAGGGTCACGGCAGGCATCGGCGAGGAGGAGGCTGTCGTGCGGGCCGAACAGCGCCTCGACATCGAGATCCGCGCGAGCAATCGTGAGCGACGGGTCGAGCCACAGCGGGCCGCCGGCGTGCTCGCCGAGGCGATAGTAGCGGCTTCCATCGGGATCGTCCAGCAATAGCTCGAGATGGTCATGCGGGAGCAGCGGTTCGAGCGCGGGGCTCAGCGCGGCCAGGAATCGTTGCGGCGTCACGACCGCGCCGGTCGTCTGTACGACGGCCTCGAGCAACGCGGCGATGCGCTCCACATGTGGCAGCGGATCCCCGGTTACCGCGTGCCACTGACGGGCGAGCCGGCCGAGCAGCGGGGCCAGGCGCTGGGCGACCAGACGAAGCGTGATGACTTCGTTCTCCTCGTACCGATCCGGCCGAAGATCGGCCACCAGCATGAGCCCCACGTCCCTCCTACCGAATCGAACCGGCAGGCAGATCACGGATCCGTAGCCGGCGCCACGAATCACGCCTTCGAGAGCGACGAGCTGGTGCTGCTGCAGCTGAGGAGCCGGAATCGGCACCGCGAGACTGTCCTGGGCGAGGGCCTCCGGCCCGAGCAGGACCGGACCGACGCCTGCGGGGTAGAGCCAGAGACCAAGCAAATCGTGCTGAACATCGACGGCGAGCGCATCCGACAGCGCCTCGTGCCACGTCGCCAACGCCGACCGATCCGCTAACCCCTCTTCGGCCCGGAGGATCGGCACGAGCGGCTCGGCCGGCCTCAATGGGTGTCCGTTGTGTGTAGGGTGGGAGTCGTACGGCGGCAGCATGCCTGAACCAAGGGCAGAAGCTGTGCCGGGTGGGCGCAAGGATTGGCGCGCGCCCTGGTGAGTGCCAGCGATCGCACTGCAACTGCTTGTTCTACGGAAGCTTGACATACCCCTCCCCCCTATATTACATCTGAGCAGTGGGATCGGCCGCCCGCCACCCGGCGCGGCCGCCCTCGATGCATATCGAAGGAAGGGGAGGCGCACCATCATGTCTGTTCCTCAGCTCGCCATCACCCTCATGGGTGTCGTCGCCATCGTCTGGGTCAACTACTACTTCTTCGCTGCCGGCCGCCAGGCCGGGGTCGCAATCCTGGACGGAGGACCCGGTCCCCAGCGGATTCGCATCGAGGTAAAGGGTGGATACTCCCCTGCCGTGGTGAAGGTGCGTGCCGGGCATCCGGTGCGCCTGGAGTTTTTCAGGAACGAGACGAACAGCTGCACCGAGGAGGTCGTCCTGCCCGACTTCGGCATTCGATCATTCCTCCCCGCCCATGAGACGACGTCGGTGGAGTTCACGCCCGAGCGTCCGGGCAGCTACGAGTTCGCCTGCGGGATGGGGATGGTCCGCGGAAAGATCGTGGTGGAATCATGACGGCCGTAACCAGTTCGGTCGCGAAACAGTGCACTCTTTCGGTGTCGGGAATGCACTGTGCGGCCTGCAGCGGCAAGGTGCAGCGATCGCTCGAGACGTCTTCCGGCGTCAGCGGCGCGAACGTCAACCTGATGACCGGAACCGCCACGGTGACCTACGATCCGTCGACTACCTCGCCGGAGCGGCTGGTGGAGGTGATCCGGTCGACCGGCTACGGTGCCGAGGTTCCGACACCCGGGCGGTCCGAGGAAGACGTGCTCACCACCCGCGAGGCGGAGCGGGCCGTCGAGACGCGCGACCTCACGCGGAAGTTTCTCGTGAGCGCAGTGGCGGCGGCCATTGTCATGCTGATCGGCATGCGGCCGGGTGCCGATGCGATGAACGCAACGGTGCGCTGGTTCCAGCTCGCCATGACCCTCCCCGTCGTGCTATGGGCGGGCCGGCACTTCTATTCCCGTGCCTGGGTCGCCTTCCGCCACCACAGCGCCGACATGAACACCCTGATCGCCGTCGGCACCGGGACCGCATTCGTCTATAGTCTCGTGGTGACCCTGGCGGCGACATGGTTCGCGGCTCGGGGGGTGGAACCGCACGTGTACTACGAGGCGGTAAGCACCATCATCGCGCTCATCCTCCTCGGCAATCTGCTCGAGGCCCGCGCCAAGAGCCGCACCTCCGATGCGGTGAGGAAGCTCGCCGGGCTGCGACCCGCCACGGCTCGCGTCATTCGCGGTGGCGTAGAACGCGAGATCCCGCTCGCCGACCTGCGCGTGGGCGATGAAGTCCTCGCTCGCCCGGGTGAGACGATTCCGGCCGACGGCACGGTACTCGACGGCACGAGCAACGTGGATGAGTCCATGCTGACGGGTGAACCGGTACCGGTCGCCAAGGTCGCAGGCTCCGTCGTCGTCGGCGCCACCCTCAACCGCAACGGGGCCCTTCGCATTCGGGTGGACCGGGTCGGCCACGACACCGTCCTCTCACGAATCATCCGGCTGGTGCAGCAGGCACAGGGATCGAAGGCGCCGATTCAGCGCCTGGCCGACCGGATCTCCGGCATCTTCGTTCCCATCGTCCTCTCGATCGCCATCGCGACATTCGTGGTCTGGTACGATCTCGGCCCGGACCCGGCCTATCTCCACGCCCTCGTGGCCGCCGTCACCGTGCTCATCATCGCCTGTCCCTGCGCCATGGGGCTCGCGGTCCCCACGGCGGTGATGGTCTCGACCGGACGGGGCGCTGAGCTCGGCGTCCTCATCAAGGGCGGCGAGGCCCTCGAGCGGAGCGAAGCCATCGACACCGTCGTCTTCGACAAGACCGGCACGCTCACCGAGGGACACCTGACGGTCGTCTCGGTCACCCTGGCCGCGGGTACGGGGATGGACGAATCGCGCCTGCTGGCGCTCGCCGCGTCGGTCGAGCGGTTGAGCGAGCATCCGGTGGCCGAAGCGGTGGCCGCCGCCGCGGAAAGCCGTGGGATCGCGGTCGCGCCGGCGCAGGCGTTCAAGAGCCTCACCGGCAAGGGCGTGATCGCGATCGTCGATGGTCGCCGGGTCGGCGCCGGCAATCTCTCGCTCATGCGCGAGCTTCGCGTGAATGCCGAGGCGCTCGCGGATGCGGCGAGCGCGGCCGCGGCCGACGGCCAGAGTCCGATCTACGTCGCGGTGGATGGCCGCCTCGGTGGGCTTCTCGCCGTGGCCGATCCGGTGAAGGCGAGTAGCCGTGGAGCGATCGAGGCGCTCGAGAAGATGGGCATCGCAACGGTGATGCTCACCGGCGACGATCGCCGGACCGCCGAGAGCGTGGCACGCGCCGTTGGGGTGCGGCGGGTCGTCGCGGAGTTGCTGCCCGACCGGAAGCTCGAGGAGATTCGGGCGATCCAGCGGGGCGGGAAGGTGGTGGCCATGGTGGGCGATGGACTGAACGACGCTCCGGCGCTCGCCCAAGCCGACGTCGGCATCGCGATGGGAAGCGGCACCGACGTCGCGATGGAGGCGGGCGCGGTCACCCTCATGCGGGGAGACCCGGCGGGTGCGGTAACCGCGATCGCACTCGCGCGCCGCACGATGCATGTCATCCGCCAGAATCTCTTCTGGGCGTTCGTCTATAACGTGATCGGGATCCCGGTGGCGGCAGGCGTGCTCTATCCGGCGTTCGGCTTGCGGCTCACGCCGGCCATGGCCGCGGCGGCCATGGCGGTGAGCTCGGTGAGTGTGGTGACCAACAGCCTGAGATTGCGAAAGTTCAGAGCATAGAGGAGGAAGCCTGATGCCATCCGAGCCCGCACTCTGTGCCTGCGGCACCCGTCCCGGCGACGGCACCCATGCCATCGGCGTCGACCCCGGCCTGAAGCACGCCGCTCTCACGCGCCTGCGCCGCATCGAAGGACAGGTGCGCGGGCTCCAGAAGATGGTCGAGGAGGAGCGCTACTGTGCCGACGTGCTGACCCAGGTATCCTCGGTACAGGAGGCACTCCGCGGCGTGGCGCGCGGGCTGCTGCACAATCACCTCAAGCATTGCGCGACCACCGCGATTCGGTCGGGTGACCCGGTCCAGGCCGAAGCGATGTACGACGAGCTGATGGAGCTGATGTACCGCAGCGTCCGATAGGCATCGAAGGGAGGGTGCAACCGTGCGCGCCCGCCTATGCGGTCACCGGATTCGCCACCTTCCGTATGTCGCGCCCGACCGTGCGCAGGGCCCCGAGCACCACGATGCCGCCTACCATCGCCACGATGGGAAGCAGAAGCACCGCGCGTTGGAGCCCGAACCGGTCGGAAAGACCGCCGATCAGGGGGAATGCCACGGTGTCGCCGACCAGATGGATGAAGAGCAGATAGGCACCGGCGACGGTGGCGCTGATGCGCGCCGGTACGACATCGAAGATGGTCGCGCCAATCGGCCCGTTGAACCAGGAGAGGAAGAAGAACGCGGCGCAGAACACCGGGACGAACAGATCGAGATCGCGCACGGTGAGCAGCCACACGGCGAGCGACCCGCCGATCACCAGGCTCAGCGACACCGTGATCACTCGTCCCGCCGGCGAGTACCGCCGCAGCCAGTCCGCGACGACCCCTCCGAACAGTGCCCCCGCAATACCCGCCGCGAGACCATAGGTGCCGAGCAGCGTGGCCGCATCGGCAATGCTCAAGCCGAGCTCGCGTGCCATGAACGTGGGCGCCCACCCAACCAGACCGTTGGTGCCGAAGGATATGAGCGCCCCGCCGATGAAGATGTAGACCAGCGTCGGCGTGCGAAGCACCACGGCGAGCGATACGGCCTGGGCGCCGAAGACGCGCACGAGCACGCCGGGGCCCTCGGCGGGGGCGCGAGCGAAGGTCTTCACCCATTGGCGGATGTTGACGGCGAGGCCGATCGCGATTGCGGCGCCGAACACCGCGACATCCACCCTCGAGTCCGCGCCGGAGGTGCGGTCGAGCTGCCACGCGAGCAGCCCGCCCGCCACCAGTGCGACAAGGAGGGGGAGGAAGTGGCGGAGCAGCGAGGTGAGCCCAACCTCCAGCTCTCCCATCGCCGACCGTAGCGATACCGGCGCCGACGTACGAGTCGGATCCCGAAGCCGAAACGTGAAGAAGGCAAGGAGGAATCCAGGGAGGCTGACGGCGGTGAGTGCACGGCGCCAGTCGTATACCGCCTCGAGCTGTCCACCGAGCCAGATACCGAGGACGCCCCCCAGGGTGATCCCGGCGGCCAGGATACCCATCGCCACCGCGCGACCGCGGGAGGGGAAATAGTCCGCGGCGAGCGACTGCGCGCCCGCTCCGAAGGCGGCGGCGCCTGCACCGACCAGCGCACGACAGACGAGCAGCCAGCCGAAGTTGGTGACGAATCCGCTGGCGAGCGTGAACACGCTCCAGAGCAGCACTCCGCCGGCAATCACGCCCCGGCGCGATCGCAGGTCTCCCAGCACGCCGGCCGGAAGCGCCGCGAGCGAGAACACGAGCAGGTAGGCCGAAGCGAGCCAGCCCAGCTGAGCGTCGGCGAGTCCCAGATCGCGCTTGAGGGGCTCGAACAGCGCGTAGATGACATTACGGGTGACGTAGCTGAGGAGATTGGTTACAGCCAGGAGCCCGAGGCCGTAATAGGCGTAGGGGACGCGCGGCGAGCGCGGGACGTCGGGCTGGGTCACCGGCGGGCGACGGTCTCTGCTCCCCCCGCCCCCGGGTGCATGTGCGAAAGCGATTCGTCGGCCCGCCGGTCGCGGAACGCGAGCGCTTGTCGGTACTCCTGCACCAGACGGTCCATCATCGCCTGGCGGCGACCGAAGAGCCGCTTGAGGGGGCGCGACGCCCGTCGCTCGCGCGCGTAGGCGGTCAGCAGCGGCAGCGCGATGGAATTGTCACCATAAATCACCACCGTACCGGGGAGCTGATCGGGGTCGATCTTTCCCCAGCTCACCGCCTCCGCCGGTGTCGCGCCGGAGAGGCCGCCGGTATCGGGGCGGGCATCGGTCATCTGGAGGAAGTAGTCGTGCCCCCGCTCGTCGATGCCGAGAACCTCCTGAATCTGCGGCTCGGTCTGGAGCATGAAATTCTTGGGACTCCCGCCTCCCACGATGAGCACGCCGCTCTTGCCGCCGGACCGCTTGGCCTCGAGCACGATGCTGGCGGTCTCGTTCACGTCAGCGCTCACGTCGAAGCGGAGCTTGCTGCCGGCAAGCGCCTGCTCCGCCACGTTCATGCCGATGGAGCTGTCGCCGGGCGAGCTGGTGTAGAGCGGCACCTCGAGCTCGTGCGCCGTCGCGAGCACCGAGTGGCGCGAGAGGCCGAGGGCGCGCTCCCGCTCCCGCACGTAGCCCCCGAGCAGATAGTGATATTCGGCGCTGCTCATGGGGCGCTGGAATTCCTCCCGCGCCGAAACGTCGCGGATGAACGCGTCGGTGGAGAGCAGCACGTGATAGTCGAAGAAGATGTCGTAAATCCGGACCACGCCCTTGTCGCGCAGCTCGACATCGTCCGCGTTCGGCGTACCGCGATGCATGGCCAGGCCAAGCGCGAAATGGGCGTCGTGATAGAGATTGGCGCCCGTCGAGACCACCCAATCCACGAACCCCGCTTCCATCAGCGGAATCAGGCAGCTCATGCCTATGCCCGCCGGTGTCATGGCGCCGGTCAGGGTCAGGCCGACCGTCACGTCGGGTTCCAGCATGCGCTGAGTGAAGAGCTGGCAGCCCTCGCGGAGCCGGCCGGCATTGTAGGCCAGGAACGCGTTGTCCACCAGGGCGGCGACCGTCTCGCCGCCGGTGATCGCGGTGGGCTCGATGCGCTGTCCCCGAAGGTAGGGAGCGGAGGGACGGGTCATGCGCTCATCCGAGAATTCGGGCGGCGGGGTCCTCAGGCCGTTCCGCACGGGCCTCGATTACGATCCGCGCGGCCTCAAGGGGATCATCGGTAACGTGGAACAGGAGGAGATCGGTCACATTGACCTTGCCTTCGCCGGCCACCGTGCGGGTGAGCCAATCCACCAGCCCCGCCCAGTAGTCGCTGCCGAACAGGATGACCGGGAAGTGCTTCACTTTCCCCGTCTGAATCAGCGTGAGCGCCTCGAAGAGCTCATCCAGGGTGCCATAGCCTCCGGGGAAGACGATGAACGCCGTGGCGTACTTCACGAACATCGTCTTCCGGACGAAGAAGAACTTGAAGTTGAGGCTGCGGCTCAGAAAGGCGTTCGATCCCTGCTCGAACGGCAGCTCGATGTTGCAGCCGATCGAAAGGCCGCCCGCCTCCCGCGCGCCCCGGTTGGCGGCCTCCATGATGCCGGGTCCGCCGCCGGTGATCACCGGAATTCCCGCCTGCGCGAGGAGTCGCGCCGTTTCCACCGCCTGGACGTATTGGCGGTCATTGGAGGGCGTGCGGGCCGAGCCGAAGATCGTAACGCCGTCGCTCACATCGGCGAGGTTGTCGAATCCCCAGACGAACTCGCCCATGATCCGGAGCACGCGCCACGAATCCGACTTGAGGAAGATTGCCTCCGGCGCCTGCGGGGGAGGGCTCTCGAGCAGCGCCTCGTCATCGGTGGGAAGCTTCTTGTCATCAAGGTGGCGATAGGGGCTGTTAGTCACGGGTCAGGCACTCGATGGCGGCGCGATGGTCGTCGACGTTGTTGTAGAAGTAGGGCGAGAGGCGGACGTGGCCGGGCCGCGCGTCGGCCACAATGCGCGCATCCGCGAGACGGCGGACGTCGCCGGCGGGATCGGCACTGGGAAGCGTCACGATCGCGCTGCGCCGTCCGGCGTCGGCCGCCACCCGTGGGTGCAGGCCGGCGGCGCGCGCCTGGTCGATGAGATCCTCGGCCAAGACCATCGATCGGCGACGGATCTCCGCCGGCCCAATTTCCTCGACTACGTCCAGGCCGCCGAGCTGGGCGTAGACCGGCAACAGGGCGGGCGTGCCGACCTCGAGCCGACGCGCATCGTCGTGCAGCTCGAGCCGGCCAGGATCGAAACGGAACTGCTCCCGGTGAGCGAACCAGCCGGCGGCGCGGGGCACGAGCGTGGAGAGCAGCGCCTCGCGCGCGTACAGAAACGCCACGCCGCTCCCGCCGAGCAGCCACTTGAGCCCGCCGCCGCAGTAGAAGTCGACGTCGAGCGCCAGGACGTCCACCGGAATCTGTCCCGCGGCCTGGTACCCATCCACCAGCAGAAGCGCGCCTCGCCGGTGGGCCAGGTCGGCCACCGCGCGAATGTCCTGAATCGCGCCGGTGGCGAAGAAGACGTGGCTCGTCGCCACGATGGCCGTCCGGTCGTCCACCGCTCGCGCGAGGGCCTCGACCGGAACGCCGATGCCGTCGGCGCTCTCGACGACGACCACCTCCACCCCCTCGGCGGCCTTCGAGAGCCACTGATACGCGAGGGTGGGGAAATCGAGGCTCGTCACCACCACCTTCGGCCGGCGGCGGTAGTCGATCGACTCGGCAATCGCGGACAAGGCGCTCGAAACACTTGGATGAAGTGCGATGCTTCCCTCTGGCGCGCCGAGGAGCCGGGCGTAACGGAGACGGAGCTCGGCGAGCGCCGCCCACCAGACGTCATACCAGGCGGATGCGCCGCGGGACTCCCAGAGATCGAGGCACTCGTTGACGCGCGCGCGCGAGCGGGTGGACAGCGCTCCGAGCGAGCAGCTGTTGAGGTAGATGCAGTGGCGGAAGACGGGAAACTCCGCCCGGTAGTCCCGCGGCGGCGACGGGGCGGCGACGGTAGCCATAGCGGCCCAATATAACCCGCCTCGCGGGGTGGGCAGCACCCCGTGCGACGGCCGTGTGTATTATGAAGCATGCAAGGCGAGCAGCCACCGCCGCAGACGGCGCGGACCTACCGCGGCTCCTGGCTCGCGCTCGTCGCGAAGTTGGTGGCCCGCGCCATCTTTCGTCCCCGTCTCGCCCTCGATCTTCTGGCCACGGCCTGGGCCTTCCGACGCCGGGGATGGTGGGCGCGTGCGCCCTTCCTCCCGCTCCCCGACCGGGCGTACCTGCGCTGGAGGATGTATACGGCGTACGCGGACGAGGAGGCGGTACCGCCGGTTGACGACGTCATCCGGTTCGCGCGCTGGCGGCGCGAGACAATGGACCTTTCATGGTGAGGGAGTAGTGGTGACGGCACGGAGTGAAGGCACGGGAATTCCGCACGTCGTCATTCTCGGAGGGGGATTCGCCGGGCTCTACGCCGCACGGGCGCTGCGCGACGCGCCCGTGCGCGTGACCGTGGTCGACCGGCGCAATCACCACCTCTTCCAGCCGATGCTCTATCAGGTGGCCACGGCGGGCCTCAACCCGAGCGACATCGCCTCACCGATCCGGTCGATCCTGCGGAAGTCGCGGAACACCGAGGTCATGCTGGCCGAGGCCGAGCGCGTGGACGTGGCCGGCAGGCAGGTGAAGTTCACCGACGACGGCAGCCTCCGGTATGACTATCTCCTGATCGCCACCGGCGCCCGGCATTCCTATTTCGGCAATGACCGCTGGGAGCCCCTGGCGCCCGGCCTCAAGAGCCTCGAGGACGCGCTCGAGATCCGCCGCCGCGTGCTGCTCGCGTTCGAGCGCGCGGAACGGGAAACCGATCCCGTGCGGCGCCACGCCTATCTCACCTTCGTGGTGGTCGGCGGCGGCCCCACCGGCGTGGAGATGGCGGGCGCCGTGGCGGAGATCCGCCGCTACGCGCTGCGGCGCGACTTCCGTCACATCGACCCCGCCGAAGCCACGGTGATGCTCCTCGAGGGCGGCCCCCGCCTGCTGACCACCTATCCGCCGAGCCTCAGCGACGAGGCCAAGCATGAGCTCCGCAAACTCGGCGTGGAAGTGCGCACGGAGACGCTGGTGACCGACATCCGGCCGGGGTCCGTGGCGGCGGCGGGTTGGGTTATCCCGACGCAGACGGTGATCTGGGCGGCGGGGAACACCGCCAGCCCATTGCTCAAGACGCTCGGCGCGCCGCTCGACCGCGCCGGACGTGCCATCGTCGAGCCGGATTGCACCATCCCCGGCCACCCGGAGGTGTTCGTCCTGGGGGATGCCGCCCTGTTCAGTCATGATGCGACGGGGTCGCTCCCGGGCATCTGTCCGGTCGCCATCCAGATGGGCCAGTATGCGGCGCACGTCATCGAGGGCGACCTCGGCGGCCGCCCGCGCCGCGCGTTCAGGTACTGGGACAAGGGGCAGCTGGCCGTGATCGGTCGCGGCCAGGCGGTGGCGGACATCTGGAAGCTCCGATTCGGCGGCTTTCTCGCGTGGCTCATCTGGATCTTCGTGCACATCTTCTTCCTCATCGGATTCCGCAACCGGATTCTGGTGCTGCTCGAGTGGGCCTGGTCGTACCTCACGTACAGCCGTGGCGCGCGATTGATCACCGAGGAGACGCATGCGCCCGGCACGACGCTCAGGCCGGCCGAGGCTCCTGCGTCGGCGTCGTGAGCCTTGCCGCGGCGGTGAAGCAGCGGGCCCTCGAGCTCGGGTTCCTCGCGTGCGGGATCACCGACCCGGGACCGACGGCGCATGCGGCCGAGCTCGACGCGTGGCTCGCGAAAGGCTACGCCGGCACCATGCGGTACCTGCACCGGCAGGCCAGACGGCGGAAGAACCCGAAGATCAATGTTCCCGAGGCCCTCTCGATAGTCGTACTGTTGGAGAATTACTACCGGGCGGACACCGAAGCCGATATCCGGCCGCCACGCATCGCCAGGTACGCCAGGGGACACGATTACCACCGCGTCACCCGCCGGCGACTCGACCAGCTGGGCCGCTTCCTGATCGAGCACGGCGCCACCGTCGCCCGCTCGTACGTCGACGATGGCCCGATTCCCGAGCGCGAGCTGGCCCAACGCGCGGGGCTCGGCTGGATCGGGAAGAACACGATGATTCTCCGGCCCGGTGCCGGCTCGTTCTTCTTCATCGGGACCATCTTCACCGATCTCGCGCTGCCGATCGACGGGCCGTTCGAGCTCGATCACTGTGGAAGCTGCACTCGCTGTCTCGACGCCTGCCCCACCTCCGCGTTCGTCGAGGCGCGGGTGCTGGACGCCACCCGCTGCATCTCCTATCTCACCATCGAGCAGCGCGGCCCGATACCGGAAGACCTGGCCCCACAACTCGGGGGCTATGCCTTCGGCTGCGACGTGTGCAACGATGTCTGTCCCTGGAATCACCGATTCGCCGAGGAGACGCCCGTGCAGGAGTTCACGCCTCTGCACCGGCTCGACGGAGCCGATCCCGAGTACTTCGACCGAATGGATGAGGAGGAGTTCACCGCCCGCTTCGGCGATACGCCTCTCGAGCGCCCCGGGCTGGCCGGCATGCGACGCAACCTCCACGCGGCGTTCTCATCGGTGGCACTGAAGCATGAGCGTTGATCTCCGGTATTTCTCTCGTCTCCTGGAGCACGACCGCTGGGCCAACCTGGAGACGTTGCGCCTGCTCCGCGAAGGCATTGCGCCGCCGCGCGCCGTGCGCTGGATGGCTCACATCGTAGGCGCGGAGTACCTCTGGCTCGCGAGGCTCCGGCAGGAGGCGCCTATCATGGCGGTCTGGCCGGAGCTCGACCTCGACGGCTCCGGCGTGAGGCTCGCCGATCTGGAGACGCTCTGGCCGGAGGTGCTGGGCGAGCTCGAGGATGAAGACATCGAGGACGGCCGTGCCTACCGCAACACGCGCGGCGAGTTCTGGACCAGCACCGTCGGCGATATCCTGACGCACGTGGTGATGCATTCCGCCTACCACCGCGGCCAGATCGCTTCGGCGGTCCGCGAGAGCGGAGGCGTCCCCGCCTACACCGACTTCATCCATGCCGTGCGCCAGGGGCTGGTCGAGTGACTCCGTCGCCCGGCCCGCTGCTCGTCGCCCTCGGGGTGGTCCTGATCCTGCTCGGCCTGCTGATCTGGTCGGGCGGGCTGCAGTGGTTCGGCCATCTCCCGGGCGACATCCGGATCGAGCGCGAGACGGTGCGCGTCTACGTGCCGCTCACGTCGATGCTGGTGGTCTCGGTGGTGTTGAGCCTGGTACTCTATCTGGTGCGGAGATTCTCCTGAGTCCAAACCGCGTGGAACACGCTAGTATTGAGACATGAACCGCTCCCTGACCCCCGCCACGCTCCTCCCCGAGGTTGGCCGCACCGACCTCCGGCTCGAGCGACTCCGCCGGGTGGGCTGGATGCTCGACAACTCCATCCGCATCCCCGGTACCCGTATCCGCTTCGGAATCGACGCGATCATCGGGCTGGTCCCCGGGCTGGGTGACCTGGCAGCGGGGGCGCTCTCTCTCTACATCATCGCCGAGTCCGCCCGGCTGGGCGTTCCGCGCAGCCTTCTCGCCCGCATGGGATGGAACGTCGCGGTGGATACGCTGGTGGGAGAGGTTCCGATCCTGGGCGATCTGTTCGATGTGGCATGGAAGGCCAACATGCGGAATCTGGCGCTGCTCGAGGAACATCTTCAGCAGCCGATCGCGAGCGCCAGGTCCAGCCGTGGCTTCGTCGTGGTGCTCTGCCTCGGACTGCTGTTGCTGACCATGGGCGCGGTCGCGCTGGCGGTGGTGCTGTTCCGCTTCTTCGACGGCCTGCTCCGGGGAGGATTGATCGGGTGACGGCGCCGCCCCCGTCGATCTACAGCGTCGCCATCTTCGTCACCGACATCGAACGCGCCACCGAGTTCTACCGCGATCGACTCGGGCTGCCGGTGGCCAAGCAGGGAGCGTTCGGCGCCGAGTTCTTCGACGACGGCACCCGCATCGGGGTCCACCCCGCCGTCCATCCCGACGCGAAGGCGCTGGTCGGCCGGCACACCGGAATCACGCTGTACGTGTCGGGGCTGCTGCACTATTGCGGGGAGTTGCATGAGCGCGGGGTCCGCTTCGTCACCGAACCCACCCAGCAGGCGTGGGGGATCATGGCGATGGTGGCCGATCCCGACGGGAACATGCTCGCCCTCTGGGAAGACCGTCTGCCCGACAACGACTAGCCGTCAGCCCTGGAACGAATCCTCGACGATCCGCGCCTGCTGCTCCATGCCGTACGATTCGAACGGCTTGCCGGCCTCGAGATCATAGGAATACGGACTGCGGCCGAGCCCCAGCGTCCGGTGCAGCAGGTCGCGAAGCTGTGCCGTCGCCCCACGAGCGTAGTAGCGCAGCGGGCCCCACGCCTGGTACTGCCCGCAATGGGTGAGCTCGTGGGCCAGCACACGGAGATCGCTGTCGCTCCTCGCCGGGAGGAAGACGTGGTTGCCGAGCGCGACGGCCCGGCCTCCGCTGATCCACAGCACCAACCTCCGAAACGCTCCCCCGGATCCGGCACGGTGCAACCTCACCCGCGCGTAGTCCACCGGGTGCCGCAGGCAATCGAGCCGTGCACATTCCTCGGGCGTCACTCGTTCCACGATTGCCTCGTCATTCGCCCAGGAACTCTCCGATCGGCGCGAGCGACTCGATGTGGTCGCAGAAGATCTTGAACGTGGCCAGCAGCGGCACCGCGACGAAGGCCCCGGCCACACCCCAGAGCCACCACCAGAACACCAGGTTCACGAGAATCGCCACCGGGTTGAGCGTAAGGCGGCGGCCGAGCACCGTGGGAGTCACGAAGTTGGCCTGCACAAGGTTGACGGCGAGGTACCCGCCGGGCACCAGCATTGCGTGGCCTATCTGGGGGAACGTCACCAGCCCAGCGAGCGTAAGGGTGACCAGCATGGTGGCCGCGCCCAGGTAGGGCACGAATTCGGCGAGAGCGGCGAGCGCCCCCCAGAGGAAGGGATTCGGCATCCCGACGAGGAACATGACCAGCGCCACGACGAGCCCTACCCCCGCGTTCACCAGAGCGACCGTAAAGAGGTAAGTGGAAATGGAGGCCTCTGTCTCACGCGCGATCATCACGGCCTTTTTCTTGTCCTGCAGCAGCGGCAGCACCTTGATCAGCTTCTGGAGAAAGAGGTCGCCCACGGCCAGCAGAAAGTAGAGCAGCACGAGCATCTCGAATGCACCGACGAGAAAGGTCTGGGTCGATCCGAAGAGCCGTTCGCTGATCGGGGGGCCCCGGACGATGACCTCCTGGACTCCGCCCTTACCGATATTGGTGGCGGCCTCGACCTCATCCGCGGTTCGCGAGACCTGCTCCATCGGTTTCCGCAGTTCCCGGAGCCGAGTCTGCACCCGATGGAGACTCACTGGCGCCTTGGCCATCCAGGTTCGGGCTGGCTCCGCCAGGCTGTAGCCGCCGGCCCCCACCACCCCCAGGAGACACGCGACGACGATCGCCGCGCCAACTGGCTCGGGAACCCGCAACCGCTTGAAGACGCGGACAATCGGGCTCAGCAGGAAATCGAGGAGAATGGCGAGGACGACGGGGAGCAGGAAAGGGCGGGCAAAGTAGAGCGTGTAGAAAATCGCGAGGACGAAGAGGCCGGTGATCGCCACCGCGCGGATTTCTATCCGGTCACGCAGCGCCTCCCCCAGTTTCCCCAGATCCGGACGTTCGACTTCTCCCTCTGGGGTCCTCCCGGGTGTATCCGAAGAGCCTGTAGCCATGAATTCGTTTCCGATGTAAGGTTACCCGGCCTCGGCTATCCATGGGATGGTAAATCGTGTCGCGCCTTTGGCAATCTATCGTTTCCGTCTGGACCTGGCTCATGCTGGTGCTCTGCATCCTGCTGTGGCTCCCCCTCATGTCCCTGGTCCTGCTGGCCACGGCGCCCTTCGACCGCGGACGCTATGCCGTCGGTTATCTTTTCCGGCAAATCGGAGTGGCCGTAGCGACTTTGAATCCCCTCTGGACGTTTCGTTGCACCGGCACGATGCCCGCCGACCCCCGCCGGCCGTACGTAGTGGTCTCGAACCACGAGTCGTTCGCCGACATTCTCCTCATCAGCCATCTGCCGTGGGAAATGAAGTGGCTGTCGAAGGCCGAGCTCTTCCGGCTGCCGGTGATGGGCTGGCTGATGCGCCTCGCCGGCGACATTCCGCTCAAGCGCGGGTTCGGGCCCAGCACCATCGAGGCGATCGCCAAGTGCCGCGAGGCGCTCGCCAATCGGGTCTCGGTGATGATCTTCCCGGAGGGAACCCGGTCGGCCACACCCGAGCTGCTGCCGTTCAAGGACGGCGCTTTCCGCCTGGCAATCGACGCGGCCGTCCCGATTCTCCCGCTCGTGGTCCACGGGACCTCCACTGCCCTCCCGAAGCACGATTGGCGCTTCGGCCGGTCCACTGCCGTGGTCAAGGTCCTCGCGCCGGTCGAGACGACCGGTCTGTCGGCCGATGACGTCCCCGCCCTCAAGGAAAGAGTTCGACAGATGATCGTGGCTGGTCGCGCGGAGCTCGCCGCGGCACTCGGCCGCTAGGGTTTGCCGAGGTCGGCCGGGGCCTGGACCCTTCCGACCGCACCGCCGAGGGCCAGGAGCGTGAGGACGTACGGCAGCATGAGAAAGAGCTGGTAGGGGACTCGAAGTCCTCGGGACTGGAAGACGAACTGCAGTGCCGACGCGGCGCCGAAGAGGAGCGCCGCCACCCCGATCCCCAGCGGGTGCCACCGCCCCAGCACGACGATCGCGATCGCCACGTAGCCCCGCCCCGCCGTCATCTTCTCCGCGAACGTCCCGACCTGCGCCAGTACCAGCGTCGCACCGGCCAAACCGGCGAAGCCGCCACCCGCCACGGTCGCGCCGGCGCGAATCAGCCGGGTACGAACGCCCGCCGCGCGGGCCAGCGCCGCCGCCTCGCCGGTGGCGCGCAGGGCCAATCCGAGCCTGGTGCGGAAGAGGACCCACCACACGACCGGCAGTGCCAGCAGTGCGATGTACGTCGGGGCGGGCTGGTCGAAGAGCGCGGGGCCGATCACCGGAATCCGATCGAGCCCCGGCACCGGGATCGCGGCCAGCGTCGGCAAACCCAGTCCCGCGCCGGCAGCGCCGTACGCACGGCGATAGATCGTTCCCGTGAGCCCGACCGCGGCGAGCGTGAGCGCCGTCCCCGCAATGATCTGATCGGCGCGCGCGACGACCGTGATCAGCGCCAATGCTGCGGCGAGCACCGTTCCTGCCAGCACGGCGAGGAGCATCCCGGTCCACGGCCCCGCCGCCGTCGCGCCGAGCGCGGCGGCCAGCGCGCCCGCAAGCATCATCCCCTCGAGCCCGAGATTGATCACGCCCGCGCGCTCGTTGAGCGTCTCACCGGTGGCGGCCAGCAGGAGCGGTGTCGCGACACGCACCGCGGCGGCGAGAAAGCCGACAACCATCGGCCCCAAGTCCGTCACGCGGCGCTCTCCGCCGCCCGATCATCGCGTCGCATCCCGGCGCGACGCGACGCATCGGCAAGGAGCACCACGATGATGACGACCGCTTCAACCACGTATACCGCCACGGCGGGGATGCCCGCATCCCGCTGCATGGCGCCGGCGCCGGCCTCGAGCGCTCCGAAGAGGAGCCCGGTAGCGACGACGCCGATCGGATGAAGCCGGGCGAGCAGGGCGACGGCGATAGCGGTGAAGCCGTATCCTGGCGAGAGGTTCTGATAGAGCGCGTAGGAAACGCCGCTGACCTCCACTCCGCCCGCGATGCCCGCGAGCATTCCCGAGAGCAGCAGGGCCGCGGCAGTCATGCGGCCCGCGTTGATCCGGCCGCTGATGGCCGCGGCCCGCGGACCCGTGCCGACGGCGCGCAGCCGAAAGCCCCAGGCCGTTCGATTGAACAGGTAGAAGAGCGCCCCCGCGCCCAGCAGCGCGAGAACGATTCCGGCATGCAGGCGTGTTCCGGGGAGGAGCGGCAGCCGCGCCGACCCCGCGATCGGGTCGCTCTGGGGATAGATGTGCTGGGACTCCTGCAGGGGTCCCTGCACCATCAGACTCACCAGTGACTCGGCGACGAAGTTGAGCAGCAGCGTGCTGATCACTTCGAGGACGCCGAACCGAGCCTTGAGCATGACCGGCACGGCCACCCATGCCATCCCGGCGAGGCCCGCTGCGAGGAGCAGGGCGCCGATGGCGACCGGCGCGGGCAGCTTGGCGGCGAGCAGGCCTACCCACGTGGCGGCGATCGCTCCCGCGTAGAACTGCCCTTCGGCCCCGATGTTGAACGCCCCGCCGCGGAACGAAAGCGCAAGGCCGAGCCCGATGATGATGAGGGGCACCGCGCGCACCAGCGTCGCGGAGGTGAGCGCATACCACGAGCCGAAGGCGCCATTCCAGAGGGCGTAGAGTGCCGCGGGAGCGTCGTATCCCGCGAGCTCGAGTCCGAGTGCTAGCACGACGATACCGGCGAGCAGCGCTGCGGCCGGTGCCTTACTCCCCACCGGTCACCATCATTTCGCCGACCTGGGCGCGGGACGCTCCCGGCGGCACCTCGATGAGCGCCCCCCTCGACATCACGACCAGCCGGTCGGCGATGGCGAGGACTTCATCGAGGTCGCTCGAATAGAGCAGCACGGCGGCGCCGCTCGCCGCGGCGGCGCGCAGCCTCGCGTGGATCGCGTCCGTGGCGCGAATGTCCAGACCACGCGTCGGATCTTCGGCAACGACGGCGCATGGCGCCGGCGCGAGCTCCCGCGCAATCACCACCTTCTGCTGATTGCCGCCGCTCAGGGTGGCCGCGGGCGCGTCCGCCCCCGCCGCAACGATCCCATACTCCGTGAGGAGGCGCGTCGTGTACCCGGCGGCCGCGCGCCAGTCGATCCGATGACGCCGCATCCACGGCTCGCTGCCCGTGGCGCCCAGCACGATGTTTTCGGTGAGCGAAAGCTCGGGAATCAAACCTTCGGTCGTTCGATCCTCGGGAATGAATCCTACCGGCCCGGTCACCTCGAGCTTGCCGCGAAGCGGGTGGAGGCGCCCGGCGACCGCGCGGAGCAGCTCGCGCTGCCCATTCCCCTCCACTGCGGCCACGCCGACGATCTCACCGCCGCGCACGGTCAGCGAGGCGTGCCGCACGGCGATGCCGCCGCCGTCCTCCCGTGCGATATCGAGCGCTTCGGCGCGTACCCTCGTCGGCCCGCCGGACGCCACGGAGCGAGCTGCCGAGCTGAGAGCCGCCGACCCCTCGACCGCGACGGTCCCGGTGCCAATCATCGCGCCCGCCAGCGAGGACGAGTCATACGCCGCGGTCGGTCCCGTCCCGACTACTTCTCCCCGGCGGAGAACGGTCACCCGATCGGCCGCGGCGAGTGCCTCGTCGAGCTTATGGGTGATGAGCACCGCGGATCCTCCGCCGGCAGTGAATGATCGCACGACGCGCAGGAGCTCCTCGGACTCACCCGGCGCCAGCACCGCGGTCGGCTCGTCGAGGAGAAGGATGCGGGTGTCGGTGGCCATCGCCTTGACGATCTCGAGCCGCTGCTTGAGGCCGACGGTGAGCGAGCCCGCGAGTGCGTCAGGCTCGAGCGGCAGGCCGATCCGCTGGCTCAGATCGCGCACCCGCCGGCCGAGTACCGTGGGCGAGACCGGCCACCCCGCGGCGAGGGCAACATTCTCCGCCACCGTGAGCGCCGGGATGGAGGTGAAGTGCTGATGAACCATTCCGATGCCGAGTCGGCGGGCAGCGCGCGGCGAGGGAATCGTCACCGTGGTTCCCCGCACGCGAATCTCGCCCGCCCCGGGGCGAATCAGGCCGGACACCACGTGCATCAGCGTGGTCTTCCCGGCACCGTTCTCGCCGAGGAGCGCGTGCAGCTCGCCGGTGAGCAACGTGAAATCGGCCCCGCGCAATGCTTGCACAGGGCCGAAAGCCTTCCGGATCCCGCGGAGCTCGAGAGCGGGAAAGCTCATAATCCCGTTGGGTGGTCGTGAAACTCCCACTCGAGGCCGAAGCGCTCTGCGAGATGGGAGGCGAGCGCCTGCACGCCCAGGGTCTCGGTGGCGTAATGGCCGGCGAACAGCACGTTGACGCGCCATTCCATTGCGTCGAAGTAGGTGTGGTGGGCACCTTCGCCGGTAATGAAGGTGTCGAGGCCGGCGTCGCGGGCAGCCGCGATCATGTTCCCCGCTCCTCCGGTGATGATTCCCACTCGGCTCACGACCTCGGGACCGCCCGGAATGAGCCGCGCCCCCGCCCCCACGGCCGTGCCGCCGAGGGCGTGAGTCACTTCGAGGAGAAGTGCGTCGCGCGCCGCCAGCCTGGGCGGCGCGTGGCCCCATACACCGATGGGTGTGCCGCGATAGTCGCCGAACCATCCCTCGACGACGATCCCCAGCCGCTCGGCGAGAACGACGTTGTTCCCGACCTCGGGATGAAGATCGAGCGGGATATGCGCGGAGTAGACCGCGATGTCCTGCTCGAGCAGAGCGACGAGCCTCCGGTGGCGGCGGCCTGTGACGGGGACGTTCCCTTCCCAGAAGAGCCCGTGATGCACCAGGAGGAGAGGCGATTCTCCATCCGCTGCCGCCGCGACTCCGTCGATCGTCGCCTGCGACGCGTCCACGGCCGCAACGATGCTGCCGACCTTGCCGCTGTTCTCCACTTGAAGGCCGTTGAGCGCGTTTCGCTCGTCCGGCACATCGGCGACGCGCAGATAGGCGTCGAGGTAGGCGACGATGTCGGGAAGGGGTACCCTTGGCATGGCACTACCTCCCGTTCACCGCAGAGGCGTAGAGGACGCCGAGGCTCACCGAGCGAATCGAGAAGAAAGCGCTACCCACTGCTCGCTCCATGGCGAGGATCCCAGGCCATTCCGCGCCTCTGCGGTGAGCCCGCCCCTGCGGGGAATGGATGGACGCTTGCATCGACGGAGGACGAGGCGCTGGAACGAGCGTCCCTGCCGCGATCGAATCGGCCGCGGCCTTGACCCGCGCCTTGAGGCCTGGCGGCACAAGGGTGTCGAGCCGGGGATTCGGGACGTAGCGGACGACCCCGCTCGAAAGGCCGAACGCCTCCACCTTCGGGCTGAACCTGCCGGCCTTCACTTCCCGCGCCACCAGCAGGAACGCACGCGGCAGATCGATCGCGGCGCTCCCCACCACCCGCCCCGGGGCCAGCGATGCCTGGTCCATGTTCGACCCGAAGATGTACGCCCGCGGCGACTCCTTGACCGCCTGGAACACGCCGAGCGCCGCCGCGTCGGCGTTGTGATGGAACATGTCGGCACCGGCCCGAATGAGGGCGAGGGCCGCCTCACGGCCGGCCGCAGCGTCGTCGAAACTATTGAGGTAAACCTCGCGGCTCTGAATCTTCGAATTGACCGCCTTGGCGCCGTTCACCCACCCCTCGTATCCCGCCTTGATCGGCGGCAACTCGATCCCGCCCACGAAGCCGAGGATGTTTGTCTTGGTGAGCCCGCCGGCGACCATCCCGGCCAGGTAGCTCGCTTCCTCGAGGCGGAAGATCAGCGGGGCGACATTCCCTCTGGCCCGGGATCCCGAGGTGATGATGAAGATCGTCTCGGGATACTCTGCCGACACCCGCTCGGCGGGACCCTGGAACTCGAAGCCATGGGCAAAGACGAGCCGGTATCCCTGGGCGGCAAAGGTCCTCAGCGCCTCGTCCTGCTCGGCGGGAGTGTGCGCCTCGACGTGGCTGATGGGGAGGCCGAGCGAATCACGGATCTCGCGGAGGCCGGCGTAGGCCCCGGAATTCCAGGCGGCGTCGGCGACGGAGCCTGGAGTGACGAGGCCGACGCGGAGACCTGCCGAGCGGGGAGGCTTTGGGCATCCGACTAGTGACAGCAACAAAACAGCATACAGCCATTTAGATGCCACTTGTGATATTTGACCCCGATCTTTAAGACAAAGTTGTTTTCTTTCCACAACTTACGGTGGTTTATCAACTCTTGTGGGAATCTGGGTCGCCGTCCGCAATGCCGGAGAGGTCCATTTTGACCTCCCCGCTCACCTTGGCTCCCTCGACGATGGCGATACGCGCGGTGTGAATGTCCCCCGAGACGACCGCAGTCGTCTGGAGCTCGACCCGATCGCGCGCGTGGATGGCACCACTCACCTGACCGGCGACGACCGCTTCCTGGGTATGGAGGTCGCCTTCGATCACGGCGCCGGCGGCGACCAGGACTTGGGAGCCGACCCGGACCGTGCCGCGCACCCGCCCCTCGATGCGCACCGTGCCTTCGGTCTCGAGGTCGCCGACGACGGTCATGTCGCTGGCAATGATCGAGAATGGAATCTGGTCGGTACGACGGCGGCGCAGCTCGTTGCCCTGCTCGTCGCGAGCCGGGTTGTTGAATATCCCCATCAGCCACCCTCCTTGACCATGGTTCGCGGATCCAGCGAGACACCGCCCTGCCGGACCTCGAAGTGCAGGTGAGGCGCGGTAGACCGGCCGGTATTGCCGCTCAGTCCGATCACCTCGCCAGTCGCGACGGACGTGCCCGCTGCCACGAGGATGCGCGAGAGGTGGCCGTACATCGTCTGATATTCTCCGGCGTGGTCGAGCAGAACGAAGAGACCGTATTCGGGGTCCTCCCCGACCTGGTGCACGGTGGCGCCGCCGGCGGCGCGCACCACGCTTCCCACTGAAATCGCGATATCGATTCCCGGATGTAGTTCGTCCGTGGAGTCGGGATGACTCGACTGTCCGCGAGTGATGTATCCCGGTTCATCGAGGGGCCACCGTCGCGGCACCGTTAAGCCAGTGTCCGCGAAAGTCGCCGATTGACGCCGCCTGGCCTGCAGGGCTGGCGCCACTGGCAGCGACGCGCCCAGGGTCAGTGGGTCGCGCATGATATCCGCCCCGATCATCTGGCGCACCTGGGCGTAGCGCGATTCGGCGCTGTCCAGCGCCGCGGAAAGTTGACGCACCTTGTCGTTGTCGGATTGGAGTTTGGCGACCCGGCGCTCGAGCCCGGGGACCCTCGCTGCCGCACGCACCAACGGGCCGTAGAGTGCGGCGACGACGATGGCGCCGACGGCCGCCGCGCCGGCAAAGGCCATGGTGGCACGCAGAGTCCACACGGGCACGCGAAACGTCTGCGACCGCGTCGCCCCGTCCGGCTGGATGACGACGGTCACGGCTCGCGGGCCGGCTTTCATCCCTCGAAGGGCCTACCGAGGATCAATTCGAGCAGGCGGGCCAGATCGTCGTTGGAGTAGTAGCTGACGGTGAGAAACCCGCGGCCGCGGCGGCGAGTGGTGACGCGCACGTCGGTGCCGAGGTGTTTACGGAGGGCGTCCTCGACTCGGCGGGCATCGGCATTGACGGCTCGCGGCGCGGCTCGGGTCCGCCGGGTCGGCACGGCCGACGCGGCCGCGGCCGGCTCATCACCGCGGACCCGAGCCTCCATCTCGCGCACCGACCATCCCTGCTCGACCGCATCGCGCGCGAGCGCAACCATCCGCTCGCGATCCTCCAGTGCGAGGAGGGCACGCGCATGACCCTCCGAGAGGGATTTCTGATGAACGAGATCCTGGACGTCCTGGGGGAGCTGAAGCAGGCGCAGCAGATTGGCGACGGTCGAGCGATTGCGCCCGACGATCCGCGCGATCTCGCCGTGAGGGAGCTTGAATTCCTCGGCGAGCCGCTGATATCCAGTGGCTTCATCGATCGGCGAGAGATCGTCGCGCTGCAGGTTTTCGATGAGCGCCAGGGTGAGGAGCGTCTGATCGTCGACGTCCTTGATGACGGCGAGAATCTTGGTCCAGCCAAGATGGATGACGGCGCGCCAGCGGCGTTCGCCCGCAATGAGCTCGTAGCTGCCATTGCGCGGACGGACGATGACCGGCTGGAGCAGTCCCGACGCCTCGATGGAGGCGGCAAGCTCGGTGAACGCCGCTTCATCCATCGTGGTGCGTGGCTGAAAGGGATTGGGTCGTATGCTGTCCACCGCGAGCTCCCGCAGGGCCCCTGCCGCTTCGGCCTTCTCGCGACTGATCGGGCCGAGGAGCGCTTCGAGCCCCCGTCCGAGCCGCCTCGTTTCCGTCATGTGGTCACCTCGGGTAGCGGGGCGGTGGCGGCGGCATCGGCGGCGGTGGGCGCCTCGATCACGGCGACCGGCTCGAGGCGGCGGATCAACTCCTGGCCGACGGCCAGATAGCTCTTGGCGCCGACGGACTGGACGTCATAGAGGAGAATCGGCTTGCCGAAGCTCGGCGCCTCGGCGAGACGCACATTCCGCGGGATGGGCGTGTCGAAGACCTTGCCCTCGAAATACTCCTTGGCGTCTTCAGCGACCTGCCGGCAGAGATTGAGGCGTGAATCGAACATCGTGAGCAGCACGCCGCTGATGGCGAGGCCGGGATTGAAATTCTGTTGCACGAGCCGAATGGTGTTGAGCAATTGGGAGATGCCCTCGAGGCCGTAGTACTCGCACTGAATGGGGATCACCACGGAGTTGGCCGTGGCGAGCACGTTGAGGGTGAGCAGGCCGAGCGAGGGTGGGCAGTCCACGATGATGTAGTCGTAGTCATCGAGGAGGGGCTCGAGTGCGTCACGGAGCGCGGACTCGCGACCTTGGCGCTCGACGAGCCGGAGCTCGGCCCCGACGAGGTCCTGGGTGGCGGGGAGAACGGCGAGATGGGGGAGACCAGGGACGGGGAGGATCACTTCCCGTGCACTCCGGCCCTCGACCATGACGTCGTAGAGGGAGATATCGACCTCATGCTTGGCGATCCCGACACCACTCGTCGCGTTGCCCTGCGGATCGGCATCGAGGAGGAGCGTGCGGCGTTCGGCGATGGCGAGAGACGCGGCGAGATTGACCGCAGTCGTGGTCTTGCCGACGCCGCCCTTCTGATTGGCGATCGCTACGATGTGTGACATGGCTGGCAGGATGCCTATAAGTGCTTGTTTTAGAGGGACTTACAGAGTTTGCACGAGCACTTTACTGACGGGATGGCGTCTGGAAATGCCTGTGACACACGAATATAGGGACATGTGACGTTATCGCCAAGCAGTTTCACGTGAAACGTACCGAATCTACGCTTGGAGCGTCCAGCGAAGCTGTCGCCGGATGGGGGGTTCCCGGGTCCATCCAACAGCAGCGGCGCTTATGTCTGGAGATTTCGGTGGACGCGAGATCACCGAGTCACACCCTGTCTCGCGAGTCGGACGTGGTGCCCTCCCGTTCGGAGAGGCCCGTCTTCGGACGAACTCGACTAGCCCCAAGCAGGTTTGTCGCCCATAGGCGGTGGCAGGAGTCGGAGGCTCTGAACGTTCAAGAGGAGGTTGTTGGGTGGGACGAAGCTCGATTACCGGATCTGACGCACCTCCTATGGAGTGTCGAGCTCCTAACCAGGATGCAGTGTCGGCCAGGCGAGGATGCGCTGTTGGGCTGCGTGCCAGCATGAACGATCGGAACCTCTAAAGAAGGAGTGCCGGCCAGCCGGCGCGCCGATCGTACTCAAGGGCACCCAGCCTCGACACCCTGAGTCAATGATCGCCTCCACGGCTGCGTCGAAGGCGGCACCGGATGCCCTCGCTTCGGTCGTTGGCCAGCCGGCGCCTTGGACCGTGGTGAACGGCGAATCAGTTCCGGCCGGCGAACTTCTTCTGGATTCGGTTCACGCGCTGGGGATCGGCGGATCAGATATCCCGGAACAGGGGATCCGGCGCATCACTGGAATCGCCGGCTTGAGAACGCGCCGCGGACCTTCGACACATTTCTGAGCATGCTGGCTAGACGTGCTTGCTAGATGTGCATGGCCGTACTTCGACCGTTGAGCTTGTCTTGTACGCCGCCCGGCAGTTACACAGACGTGGAGCGCCGTCGGGTTCCCGTTCGCTTACACGCGAGCCTGTTTCACGTGAAACAGGCTGGCTTCCGATCTGGTCCTGTTTCCGTGAACGGCCCTCCGCCATCGGATGACGGCGACCACAAGGCTTTGAAGATCGCTCGGAGACACTCCCGGAATCCTGCCGGCCTGTCCAAGGGACTGCGGCCTAGTGGCGACGAGCTTCTGGCGTGCCTCGATCGAGAGCGACTCGAGACTCGCATAGTCCAATTCCGCCGGTAGCTGAAATTCATCCATTCCGGCGATCCTCGTAGCCGAATGGCGCTCCCGGGCAAGATAGCCGGCGTATTTCAGCTCGATTTCCGCCCATTCGAGCGACTCGACCGGCAATTTCTCTCCAATCGTCTCAAGCACCTTGCTCAGCGAGACACCCGGCCGTCGTGCCAATTCTGCAATGCGCTGGGGGCCATCTATCGTCGAGGACCCCATCGCTCTCAGCACGGGATTGGCGTCTGCGGGCGAAATCGAGGTCTCCCGCGCCAATGTCAGTGCCGCATCCTCACCAAGGAGACGGCTTTCCGCCAGCGAGCGCTCTTGGTCAGTGAGAAGGCCCAGTCGCTCAGCGAGGGGAAAGAGTCGGCGGAGCGCATTGTCCTGCCGAAGAAGAAGGCGGAATTCCGATCGCGAGGTGAATAGGCGATATGGCTCATCGACGCCGCGATTCACCAAGTCATCTACCAGGACGCCGAGGAATGCCTCGTCCCGCGAGAGCACGACCTCCCCTCGATCAAGCGCGCACGCAGCTGCATTGAGTCCCGCGAGCACTCCTTGACCGGCGGCCTCCTCGTACCCCGTGGTCCCATTCACTTGACCAGCCAGAAAGAGCCCGGCGACGGCCTTGGCCTCGAGCGTCGGACGGAGCTGGGTCGGCGGGAAGTAGTCGTACTCGATCGCGTATCCTGGACGTGTCATGCGAACCGACTCGAGGCCTGCGATCGTCCGGAGGAAATCGACCTGAATCGCAGGCGGTAGGGACGTTGAGAGTCCGTTTACGTACATCTCAGAAGTCTCCAGTCCCTCCGGCTCCAGAAACACCTGGTGACGGTTCGCCTCTGGGAACTTGACGATCTTGTCTTCGATGGAAGGGCAGTAGCGCGGACCTCGACCACTGATCGCCCCGCCGTACAGCGCGGACTCGCGCAGGTGACGGACGATGATTTCCTGAAGTGTCGGACCGGTATGGGTCAGGTAACAAGGGAGTTGAGCCGGATGCCGGGCCCGCTCGTAGAATGAAAACCAAAAAGAGTCGGCGTCCCCATCTTGACGCACCACCTTGGAGAGATCAACCGATCGCCCATCGATCCTAGGCGGGGTTCCAGTCTTGAACCGTTCTACTGTAAGTCCAAGTACCTCAATGGCTTGCGAGATTTCTACGGCTGGCGCCTCACCGGCTCGCCCGGCTGGTACCTGGGTATCGAGTCCGACGTGGATTCGGCCTCGGAGAAAGGTGCCTGCGGTGAGGACCACCGCGGGTGCCATGTACCGCCTGCCGTCCAGTGTGGCCAGTCCTCGCACTCGCCCGGCATCCAGAATGAGTGAGGCCGCGGTACCCTGGGCAAATTCGAGTCGTTCTTGCCGTTCCAGCAGCCCGCGCACGGCCCGCCGATACAGGGCGCGGTCGCATTGCGCTCGAGGCGAGCGCACCGCCGGTCCCTTCGATCCATTCAGCATCCGGAACTGTATCCGCGCGAGATCGGTCGCTCGCCCCATGATTCCGCCGAGTGCGTCGACTTCGCGCACGACGGTGCCTTTCGCGATCCCACCGATCGCAGGATTGCACGACATCTGGCCGATGGTTTCGAGGTTCTGGGTGAGGAGCAGCGTTCGTGCGCCGGCGCGCGCGGCGAGCGCCGCGGCCTCCGAGCCCGCGTGGCCGCCGCCGATGACGATGACGTCGTAGCGGTCTGTCATGGGCGGAATGTAAGGGGTGGGAGGCGGAACATCCCCCCTGGCACGCCGGTGGCGCGAAGCCTTATCTTAGCGCCTTCGTACCAACCGTCCTGTGCGCCTATGCCTTACCAGATCAAGATCGATCGTAGCCTCTGCACCGGCAACGCCGAGTGCGTCGGTATTGCGCCCGAGGTGTTCAAGCTCGGCACCGACAACGTCTCGATCGTCACGGACGCCGAAGGCGCCGACGACGAGACGGTGCTCGACGCCGCGCGGGCGTGCCCGGTCGATGCGATCACCGTGCTCGACGAGTACGACGACCAGCTTTGGCCGGCCTGACTACTGCTCGGCCACGTCCGTGAATCGAATGATTCTCACCACCTGATCGCCGGGCACGAGGAGATGCTTGTGCTCGGCGCGAATGCCGAACTTTGCGCTGCGCCGGAGGAACTCTTCACGCGACTGCACCCCCGCCGTCGCATCGTGCACGCCGACGTCGTGCATGACAACCCCGCGCTGATCCTGACTATCGAACCGACCCACATACGTGCGCGGTCCCGTGGTCTCCACGACGACGGTGATGCCATGCAAATCCTGGTGCCCCGGGTGAAAGACGTGCCCTGACACGGTATCCTCAGACCGTCGCGGCGCAATAACGATCGAACGCGGCGATGAGGTCGGCCGCGACGATCTGCGGTGACTTGCCCTCGATCTGGTGCCGGTGGACGAAATGCACCACCTCGCCATCCCGAAGGAGCGCGATCGACGGGCTGCTCGGCTGATACTCGGCGAAGTATTGGCGGGCGCGGGAGGTCGCTTCCAGATCCTGACCGGCAAAGACGGTGACGAGCTGCTGCGGCTTGACCGGGTGCTGGAGGGCCAACCGTAGTGCCGGTCGCGCGTTGCCGGCGGCACAGCCGCACACCGAGTTGACGAAAACGAGCATGGTTCCCCGCTGGTCCCCGAGCGTGACGTCCACCTCCTCGGTGGTCGTAAGCTCGGTGGCCCCCATACGGGTCATCTCCTCGCGCATCGGGGCGACAAGGGCGGGATTATAGGGCATGTCCTAAGCTCCATCAAACGTGAGAGTCAGTACTTGGGAGAAAGGTGAAGGGAGAAAAGCGAAGGGAGAGGGGAGCAAGGGTTTCCCCTTTCCCTTTCACTTGTCACTCTTCTCCGCAGTCAGCGCTTCTCGCATGGCGTGCCACGACAGACTTGCGCACTTCACCCGAATCGGAAACGCCGATACACCCGAGAACACGGCAAGCTTTCCCAAGGTTTCCGCGTCGGACGGATCGAGCTTTCCCGTCACCAGCCGTTGGAACCGGGCGAAGAGCGCCTCCGCTTCGGCGCGGGTCTTTCCGATCACCGCGCCGGTCATCAGTGAGGCCGACGCCTTCGAGATCGCACAGCCCGATCCCTGGAAGGTGGCCTCCTTGATGACGTCACCATCCAACCGGAGCCAGACCGTCACCTGATCGCCGCAGAGGGGATTGCTTCCCTGCGCCATCCGATCGGCATCGGCCAGTGCCCGGTAGTTCCTCGGCGACCGGTTGTGCTCCAGGATGACGTTCTGATAGAGCTCACTCAAACCCGACATCAGGCGAACACCGCCCGTACACGCTCGAGACTGCGCACCAGCGCGTCGACTTCGGAGAGCGTGTTGTAGAAGGCGAATGAGGCGCGTGCGGTGGCCGGAAGGCCGAAACGGTGCATGATCGGCTGACAGCAGTGATGGCCGGTACGAATGGCAATGCCGTCATCGTCGAGCACCGCGCCGACGTCGTGCGGATGCACGCCCTCCATCACGAAGGAAAGCACCGACGCCTTGGCCCGCGCCGTTCCGATCAGGCGAATGCCCGGGATGTCGCCGACCCGCGCCGTCGCGTGCGCCAGCAGCTCTTCCTCCCACGCCGCGATCGCGGGCAGGCCCACCGTCTCGACGTACTCGAGGGCGGCGCCGAGCCCGATGACCTCGGCGATCATCGGCGTACCGGCCTCGAACTTGGCCGGCACCGGCGCCCAGGTGGAGCGCTCGAGTGTGACGCTCGAGATCATGTCCCCACCACCCTGCCATGGCGGCATGCGCTCGAGCAGGTCCTCCCGGCCATACAGCACCCCCACCCCGGTGGGGCCATACAGCTTGTGCCCCGAGCACGCGAAGAAATCGCAGCCGAGCGCCTGGACGTCCACGCTCAGGTGCGAGGCGCTCTGGGCGCCGTCCACCAGCACCGGCACGCCTTGCGCATGCGCCAGAGCCGCCAGCTCGCGCACCGGATTGACGGTACCGAGAGCGTTGGAGAGATGGACCAGGGCCACGAGCCGGGTGCGCTCGCCGAGGAGCCGCCCAAAGGCATCGAGGTCGAGCTCGCCATCGTCGGTGATCGGCACCGCCCTCACCCTGGCACCCGTCGCCTCGGCCGCGAGCTGCCAGGGGACGATGTTCGAATGGTGCTCCATGCCGGTGATCAGGATTTCGTCGCCCGGCTTGAGGGCGTTCCGCCCGTAGCTGTTCGCCACCAGGTTGATCGACTCGGTGGTGCCGCGGGTAAAGACGATCTGCCGCGCCGACGGCGCGTTGAAGAATTGCGCGACACGCTCGCGGACGGCGTCGAACGCGGCGGTCGCCCGCTCGCTCAGATAGTGGACACCGCGGTGGATGTTGGCGTTCTCGGCGGAGTAGAACCGGGTCAGGGTGTCGATGACCGATTGCGGCTTCTGCGTGGTGGCCGCATTGTCGAGATAGACCAGCGGCTTTCCCCGAACTCTCTCGGCGAGGATCGGGAAATCTCGGCGCAGGCGCTCCACCTCGAGCGGTGCGGAGGAACCCGAGCGTGGTGCAGCAGTAGTCGCCGCGGTCACGATGGCGCTCAGATTCCGCCGAGTCGCTCGCGGACGAGACGCTCGAGCTCGTGACGGACCGGCTCGAGCACCACTTCCTCGACGACTTCGGCGGCGAAGGCGTAGGTGAGGAGCCGCTCGGCGGCCTCGACCGACAGCCCGCGGCTCCTGGCGTAGAAGCGGGCGACATCGTCCAGCTTCCCGACCGTAGCGCCGTGCGTACACTTCACATCGTCGGCGAAGATCTCGAGCTGCGGCTTCGTGTCGACCCGGGCGTGGTCGCTCCGGAGCAGATTGCGGTTGGTCTGCTTGGCGTCGGTCTTCTGGGCCTCGGGCTTGACGAACACCTTGCCATTGAACACCGCGTGGGAGCGGTCGTCGAGCACGCCCTTGTAGACCTCCCAGCTCCGGCAGTGGGGCTGGTCGTGGAAGATGGCGGTGTGGTTGTCCACCACCTGCTCGCCGCGGGTGAGGTAGAGACCGTACATCAGCGTCTCGATATTCTCGTCGTTGAGCCGCACATGCAGGTTGTGCCGGGCCAACGCGCCGCCCATGGCGAGCGAGAAGGACCGGTAGTGGCTGTCGCGCTGCTGGTCCACGTGGGTGAGCCCGATGTGATAGGCCTTCTCACTCTCGCGCTGGATCCTGGTATGCTCCAGCCAGGAGCCGGCCCCGGCCGCCACCTCGGTGACCGGATTGGTCCAGTAGGTGCTGCCCGGGGCGAGGGTAATGTAGCTCTCGATCACCGAGGCCCGCGCCCCCCGCTCCACGACGATCAGGTTGCGAGGATGGACGACCGTCCCGGCGGCCTCCGGCGTGGTCACGAACACCAGCTGCACCGGATGGGAGAGCTGCACTCCAGCCGGGACGTAGACGACGCCGCCGTCACGGAGGAATGCGGTGTTGAGCGCGGTGAATGGGCTTCCTTCCACCGGCGCGTGGTGCGTGAGGTGCGCCTGAAGGAGCGCGTCGTCGTCCCCGAGCGCTTCCGCGAGGCTGCCTACCCGCGCGCCTCGCGGCAGCGAACCGATCTCGCTCAACGACTCGCTCAGCGCGCCGTTGACGAAGACGAGTCTCGTCCATTCGGCATGCCCGAAGATGAGCGGAGTGATCTGCGCGCTGGTTACCGTCGCCGGGGTGCCGTTCGGCAGCCGCCATCTTCCCAGGGCAATGGGCGCGACGGGCGTAAAGCGCCACTCTTCGTCGCGCGTCCCGGGAAAGCCGGTCCGTGCAAAGCGCTCCATGGCAGCCCGGCGGACCGATTCGAGCCACTCCGGCGATTCCGCTGTGGCGGTGCCGGCCAGCGCCTCGAACTCCTGCACCAGCGCCTCCGTCATGATGCGGCTCCCACCGTCTCCTCCAGCCACTCGTAACCGCGAGCCTCGAGCTCGAGCGCCAGCTCCTTGCCACCCGACCTGACGATCCGGCCGGCCGAAAGGACATGGACGTAGTCGGGGACGATGTGGTTCAGCAGCCGCTGGTAGTGCGTCACCACGATCGTGGCGTTGTCGGGCTTCCGAAGCTGGTTGACTCCGTCGGCGACGACCCGGAGCGCGTCGATGTCGAGGCCGGAATCGGTCTCATCGAGAATGGCGAGGCGCGGCTCCAGCACCGCCATCTGGAGGATCTCGTTCCGCTTCTTCTCTCCTCCCGAGAACCCGAAGTTGACCGCCCGGCTCATGATCTCGGGCTCCCAGTCGACCACCTTCAGCTTGCTCTCGAGGAGGTCGACGAAGTCCATGGAGTCGATTTCCTCCTGTCCGCGCGCCTTCCGCAGCTCGTTGTAGGCCGCGCGCAGGAAGTATGCGTTGGTGACACCGGGGATCTCGACGGGATACTGGAAAGCGAGGAAGACGCCGGCCTGGGCCCGCTCCTCCGGCTCGAGGTCGAGCAGATCCTGCCCATCGTAGGTGACCGACCCGCCGGTGACGGTGTA
Source organism: uncultured Gemmatimonadales bacterium (assembly GCA_963722825.1). Taxonomy (GTDB): domain Bacteria; phylum Gemmatimonadota; class Gemmatimonadetes; order Gemmatimonadales; family GWC2-71-9; genus CAVVWJ01. The sequence goes on along the minus strand of CAVROI010000003.1, from coordinate 509,677 downwards.
GGCCGGATGTCCGGCGAGCACCTGCGCGAGCGTGCTCTTGCCGGAACCGTTGGGACCCATGACGGCATGCACCTCGCCGGCATTCACCGTCAGGGTGATACCCTTGAGAATTTCCTTGTCTCCGGCCGCAGCGCGGAGGTCTTTGATTTCGAGCAAGGTCGAAGCTCCGTTTTTAGTCACTTACCCAACGCTCCCCTCGAGACTCACGCCCAACAGCTTCTGCGCCTCGACCGCGAACTCCATCGGAAGCTCCTTGAAGACTTCCTTGCAGAAGCCGTTCACGATCATGGAGATGGCGTTCTCGGTGTTGAGGCCGCGCTGCTTGAGGTAGAAGATCTGATCTTCGCCGATCTTCGACGTGGACGCCTCGTGCTCGGTGGACGACGAGGAGTTGCGCACGTCGATGTACGGGAAGGTGTGCGCCCCGCAGCGGTTGCCGATCAGCATCGAGTCGCATTGGGTATAGTTGCGCGACCCGGTGGCGTTGGGGAGCACCTTGACCTGGCCACGGTAGCTGTTCTGGCCCCGGCCGGCGGAAATCCCCTTCGACACGATGGTGCTCCGGCTGTTCTTCCCCATGTGGATCATCTTGGTCCCGGTGTCCGCCTGCTGGCGGCCGTTCACCACTGCCACCGAGTAGAACTCACCAACCGTGTCATCGCCCTGGAGAATGACGCTGGGGTATTTCCAGGTGATCGCGGAGCCGGTCTCGACCTGGGTCCAGGAGATCTTGGACCGATTGCCGGCGCACTTGCCCCGCTTGGTGACGAAGTTGAAGATCCCGCCCCGCCCCTCTTCGTCGCCGGCATACCAGTTCTGCACCGTCGAGTACTTGATGCTGGCGTCGTCCAGTGCGATCAGCTCGACCACCGCGGCATGGAGCTGGTTCTCGTCGCGCTTGGGCGCCGTGCACCCCTCGAGGTAGCTCACCGACGCGCCTTCCTCGGCGACGATGAGAGTCCGCTCGAACTGCCCGGTCTCCGCGGTGTTGATGCGGAAGTAGGTCGAGAGCTCCATCGGACACTTCACACCCTTAGGGACGAAGACAAACGACCCGTCGCTGAACACCGCTGCGTTGAGCGCCGCGAAGAAGTTGTCGGTGGCCGGCACCACGGAGCCGAGGTATTTCCGCACCAGGTCGGGATGCTCGCGTACGGCCTCGCCGAACGAACAGAAGATGATGCCCTGCTCGGCGAGCTTGGCCTTGTACGTGGTGCCGACCGAGACGCTGTCGAAGATCGCGTCCACCGCCACTCCGGCCAGAATCTTCTGCTCGGTGAGCGGGATACCGAGCTTCTGATAGGTCTCGAGAAGCTTCGGGTCGACGTCGTCGAGGCTGCCGAGCGGCTTCTTGCTGCGCGGGGCCGAGTAGTAGCTGATGGATTGGTAGTTGACCGGATCGTACCTGATGTTCGGCCAGTTGTGGGGCTCCGACATCTTCAGCCATCCACGAAGCGCCTTCAGCCGCCAATCAAGGAGCCATTCCGGCTCGCCCTTCTTGGCGCTGATCATCCGGACGACATCCTCGCTCAGCCCTTTCGGCGCGGTATCCGCGTCGATGTCGGTAACGAAGCCGTACTTGTACTCCTTGTTGACCAGAGACTCGACCGACGAGCTCATGGCGTCTCCTCCGCGGCACGAAACCGCACGTGATATTCACAGGTGGTGCAGCCGCTCAGGATGTGCTCGCGGCGCGCCACCTCGGCCTTCAGAACCTCGGAGAGGAACTGCGCCTCCGCCGCGCAGATCTCGGGAAACCGCTCGGCTACCGCCGAAATAGCGCAGTTATGCTCCGTAAGAGTGCCGGTGGCTTCGTCAGCAGACCCCTCGGCCATGTAGCCCTCTTCCGACAGCGCCTGCACCACCGTCCGGAGCCTCTCTTCGGCCGGCATATCCTTGAGCGCGGCCGCGAGTCGCTCTGCCATGGTGCCGAAGTAACCCTGCAACAGCGCCACGGCTACTTCACGCCCTTCGCGCTCGACCAGATGGTCGAGGAGACCGTTGAGCGCTTCCTCATACCGCCGGGGGAACAGCGCTTCGCCGGCCGAACTCAGCCGATAAAGGAAAACCGGCGCTCCAACCCCACGGTTCTCCCGCGCGTACCCGACCAGCCCCTCAATCTCCAGCTCCTTCAAGTGGTGCCGCACCGCATTGAGGGAGACGCCGAGCCGGCGGGCCAACTCCTTGGCCGTGAGCGGTTGCAGCCGCTTAAGCTGCATAAGCATTTCGCCCCGCGGTCCCTTATGACCGATCGGAAGCGCAGCCGGCGGGGAGGTCGGAATGAGAGGAAGCAGGGCACCCATGAAACAAATGGTAAGTAATATAGTCGGGATTGTCAAATCGTATGGGAAATTTGGTGCGAATCGGGATAATCAATAAAGACAACGAGTTAGACGAGAGACTCTGTTCGAAGATTTGGAGGATCCGAGAGGCCGTGATGGGGAGTGCCGTGTGCCGGCAGCTGGGTACAACTGCGCCGGGTCCTGGGTGGCGAGTCTGTTATAGTAGTACTTATTACTACTCCTGTTAATTTTCATGAAACCATCTCTATCTCACGTAAGATGTTACTAGCCTGATTGCACCCCTCTTCACATATTGGGTGTCGATTTGGACATGCTCCGATGCATCGCCGAGAGGCTGCCCCGATGACCATTCATCGAATCCGACTGCTGGGTGACCCGATCCTTCGCGCGAGATGCGAATCGATCACCAAGCCAAATTCCACCGCTGTCCGCGTGATTCTTGATGACATGCGGGAAACGCTGCACGATTGGCAATCGCGCTTCGGCAGCGGGCGGGGGATCGCGGCGCCCCAGATCGGTGCGCCGGTCCGGATGATCTTCATCGAGATGGACAAGCCATGGGCGCTGATCAATCCGGAGATCGTGGATATCGGGAACGAAGACTTCAGCGTATGGGACGATTGCTTCTCGTTTCCGAATCTTCTGGTCAGAGTCTCCCGGGCCTACCGGATCAGGATTCGCTATCAGGATCTCAAAGGCGTCTGGTCGGAAATCGACTTGGAGGGCGACCGCGCGGAGCTGGTGCAGCACGAGATCGATCATCTCGACGGGGTGCTCGCGGTGGACCGACCGCACGGCCTCGATCCCTTCAGTCTCCGGGAGGAGTGGCATCGGATCCACGGCCCGCACCGCTATGGTCCGCCGGAGGCGAGAAGCGAATCGTACGCGACACCGATCCCCGGCCTGCTCTAGCCCTAGAACCAGCGTCCCAAACGCACAAAGAGGGCGTCCCGTCCCCCCGTAGCCACGCCGTACTCGAAGCGCACCGGGCCGAGCGGCGTCTCCGCTCCGATGCCTGCCCGTACCCCCGCGACCCAGCCTTCGGAATCGAACAGGGGTCCCCCGGCACCGGAGCGGCCGCCGGCCAGTTCAACGCGCGCCAGGAGCGGCCCCTTGATCGGTGTGGCGATGAGGAAGCTGAGCATTGCCTCGCGGTCGCCGCGACGCTCGCCGATGTGCAGACCGGGGAATCCATCATTGCCCCCCAAGGGGATGCCGAGGTGGATCGGCAGCCGCTCGCCCCAGCCGAGGCGGAGGCGTGGGAAGATCCGGACGGAGCCCGCTCGCGTGACAAGGGTTCCGTCGAATACCGCGCGATGATAGATGCCGGTCCAGGCCACCTCCGCGGACACCACCCTTCCCCGCGAGCGGCTCGCCCGTGAGGCGGTGGCTACGATGCCGGCGGCGGACCGGTCGCCCAAACCGGGCTCGTGCCACGCCCTTCCCTCCAGCCCCACCGCGAGCTGCCACCCGTGCGCCAGCCGGCGCTCGGCACCCAGGAAGCCGATACCCTCTCGGATCTTGGCTTCGCTCAGCTCATCGCCATCCGGCTCGAAGCGGCGCACTTCCTCCTCGGCCAGGCGAACCGTCGCGGCGGGATTGAGAAGCTGGTGGCCGAGCTGAAAGTTCCGGCGAGCCCCGACATACAGCTCGCGACGCAGCTCGCCCAAGTAGACGGCCGCGCTCCCCTCGAGCGCGAGGCTGAAGAGCCGGCGGTCGACCAAGCCCGCCCACATCCGTCCGCCAAGCTCGTTGTCGTACGCGATGCCGATACCGGCCACGCGCCGCGCCGCGCGATGGAGCAGCAGGTGGAAGTGCACCGAGTCGCCCTGACCGGAAGGGCCGAGCCACACCGCCTGGTAGGCCTCGGAGGCCGCGGCCAGGTTGCGGACGCGCGAGCGGAGAAGCGAGAAGTTCAGGGAGTCGCCGACATTCAGCCCGAGGAGCCGGGTCAGCGCGAGGCGCTCGGACGGGTTGGCGCCCTCGATCGACACGCCGCTGACGTGTGTCGGGAGGCGAGGCGCGGTGGGTGAGGAGCCGGACCCGGGGCACACGAGCCGGGGAAGCATCGAGTCCGCCGCTGCGGCGCCGAGTGCGACCAGACGCAGGATCTTTGGGCCGGAAAAATCGAGACTGTAGAAACCATCGACCGCCGGCCGAATCATCATGTCGCCGGGGTGAAGCGAGTCCGCCGCCTGCTGGAAGAGAAATTGCACGAGCCGGTCGGCGATCACGATCGTCGAGCTGGCGTCGAGCGAGTCGGACGGGTGCTCGGTGGCGTCGGAGACGATGACGCGCTCCGCGCCGGCGGCGCGGGCGGCGGCGATTGGAATATTCGCCGAGAGCCCGCCGTCCGCCAGATAGACGCCGTTGCGCAGCTCCGGGGCAAAGAGGAGTGGCACCGCCGCGCTCGCCCGGACGGCCTGCGCGAGGTCGCCGGAATCCAGCACGACCGCGGTGCGGTGCGCGAGGTCGGTGGCGACGGCGCGGAAGGGAATGGGCAGTGAATCGAAGTCGCCGCGGGCGAGCAGATTCCCCCGGAGCATTCCGGCGTTGAGCAGCGCGCTGGCCTCACCCTCGATCACGGCCGCGCGCTGGATGACGAGCCCGCGGTCGCCCTGCTCCCAAACGATCAGCGGCTGAAGAATGCCGAGGGAGCGGGGAGCGAGCGGCTGGTAGGTGCGAAAGAGATCGGCGAGGGGAACCACCCGCACGAGCGAGTCCAGCTCGCGGCCGGTGTAGCCGCTGGCGTACAGGGCACCAACCACCGCCCCCATGCTGGTGCCGATCACGAGGTCGGGACGGATGCCCAGGCTGTCCAGCGCGCGGAGGACGCCGATGTGCGCAAGGCCCTTCGCACCCCCGCCGGAGAGGACGAGGGCGGTTCGCGGCGGCCGGCAATTCTGCGCCTCCATCGGGGTCCCGACGGGGGCGGAAAGGAGACAAGCTGTGAGGGCCGGCGAGAGGAACCACGAAAGGCGAGCGTGCATCGAGGGGAAGATACAACTACCCCTTGCGCCACCCCACTCGGCTTCGTATACCTACTCGCATGAGCGCCGGCCAGAGAGAGCGGCGGCTCGATCGGCAGGCTATCCCAGGAGGAATCGCGGCAATGACGTATGTGATCGCCGAGGCGTGCATCGGGGTGAAGGACAGGGGCTGCGTGGACGTCTGCCCGGTAGATTGCATCTACGAGGGTGAGGATCAACTGTACATCCATCCCGACGAGTGCATCGACTGTGGCGCGTGCGAGCCCGAGTGCCCGGTGACCGCGATCTTCCCGGAAGAGGATGTCCCGCCGAACCAGACCTCGTACATCGAGAAGAATCGCGAGGTGTTCAACAGCGACACACCGCCCGGGAGGCCGCAGAGATAGGCTACAGGCTCTTCACGAACTCCCGTATCGCCGCCGTCACCTCCTCCCCCCTCTCCATCGTCGTCAGGTGCGCCGCGCCCGGAATCACCACGAGCCGGGCATGGGGCATCGCGTCGACCATCACCCGCGAGCGGTCCGGCGGCACGAGCTGATCCTCCTCACCGCACACGACGAGCGCCGGAGTGCCATCGAGCGTTGGGAGAAGCTCCATGCTGTCCGGCCGTTCGCGCATGGCCGCGAGGGCGCCGAGGATGCCCGGCACCGGCGAAGCCGCCATGAGCGCGCGTACCCGCTCCGCGAGCTCGGGTGACTCCGTGATCGTCGCGGGCGTCAGCATCTTCCCCAGCATCGCGTCTGCCACGGCACGCGCGCCACTCTCCCGCGCCAGCGCGGCGGCTGTGTCACGCGCGCGCTTGCCTTCGGCGGTGTCCGCCTCGGCGCGAGTGCTCACCAGAACCACCGCGCGGACTCGACCCCGCCACCGCCGCAGAAACTCGAAGGCGATGTACCCGCCCATCGAGAACCCGCAGAGAATGACGTCGTCCACGCCGAGGGTGTCGAGCAGCGCCGCGAGATCAGCGGCGTAGGTCCCCATGCCGTAACCCAGGTCAGGGGAGTCGCTCCTCCCCATTCCCCGGAGATCTGGCGCGATGCGCCGGAAGCCGTCGAGACCCTCGACCTGGTGGGCCCAGATGGTGTGATCGAGCGGGTAGCCATGCACGAAGAGAATCGCCCGCCCCTCTCCTCGGACGTCGACGGCGAGGTTGACGCCGTTGACCATGACGCGCTGAAGCTCGCCGGAGCCAGGGCGGCGGATCTCCATGAAGGCACCGAACTCCGCCGGCACCGCCATGGGACGCCCGTCGAGATTCACGCAGACGAAGACGAACTCGGCGGTGGCGATGAGAGTGTCGTCACGGACGCGGCGGGCGGTCTGGCGCATCGTGAAGCTGGTGCGACCCCGGTGGATGAGGGTCTGCTCGAAGCGGAGGACGTCACCGGGAAAGGCGGCGGCGTGGTAGTCAATGACCGTCTTCCGCACCGCCGGCCAGGCCCCGGCGCGAGAGAAGACGTCCATGCCGGGTCCCCGGGCGAGCATCTCCCAGCGCGCGCGCTCGAAGAGGCTGAGGAAGGACGCCTGGTTCAGATGCCCGAAGGCGTCGCACTCGTCGGGGTAGACGGTCAGGTCGATGAACATGGGTATCGGCTATCAGGTATGGGCGATCAGCTATCAGCCAGGGCGGGCCGAAGGCGGCCCAGCTAGATATACTACAATCCGACACCTCCGATAGCCGAGAGCTGACAGCAGGAGTTCCCATGAAACCACCCACGGAGTACATCCGCCACGTCGCTCGACGTGCGCGCAGGCCCCGGATGGACGCCGCGCTGGGAGGCACGCCGCAACCGGACGCCGAATTCTACAAGACGCTCTCCAAGGCACTCGACGAAACAGCGGCCGGTCTCGAGCTCGTATCGAAGGCGGACTGAGCACTCCGTGACGCTGATCGAGACGGCATCCGATCTCGAGGGACTCCTCGTCCGCCTCCGGCAGGAGCCGCTGCTCGCGGTCGACACCGAAGCCGCGAGCTTTCATCGCTACCGTGACCGGGTGTACCTCCTTCAGATCTCCTCGCGCACCGAGACCGCAGTAGTAGATCCGCTTGCCGTAGGCGGCCTGGCGCCACTCGCGGGCGTGCTGGGCGATCCGGCGATCGAGATCATCTTCCACGACGCCGACTACGATCTCCGATTGCTCGATCGCGAATACGGTCTCCGCACCGCCAACCTTTTCGATACTCGGATTGCCGCCCAACTCCTGAACGAGCCCGGCGTTGGGCTCGCGGCACTGCTCGAGAAATACCTGGGGCTTCGGTTGGACAAGCGGTTCCAGCGGGCCGACTGGTCGGCTCGGCCGCTGTCGGCGGGAATGCTGGAGTATGCCGCCAGCGACACCACTCATCTTCCCGAGCTTCGCGACATTCTGCGCAGGCAGCTGGAGGAGCGGGGCCGCCTGAGCTGGGCGGAGGAAGAATTCGGGCTGCTGGGGTCCATCCGGTACTCGCCGCCCGACGGCGACGAACCGGCCTACCTGCGGGTCAAGGGCGCGAAGGCACTCCGCGGGCGCGAGCTGGCGGTGCTGCGGGAGGTGTTCGAGTGGAGAGAGGGCGTGGCGCAGCGGGTCGACAAGGCGACATTCCGGATCCTCAATAACGATCCGATGCTGGCAATGGCCCGCACTCCGCCGGTGGACCTGGCGGCCCTGAAGGCGATTCCCGGCATCAGCGGCGATCAGGCGGAGCGCCGCGGCAATGAAATTCTTGCCGCTGTGCAGCGGGGACTCCAGGTTCCCGAGGCGGATCTCCCACGAATCCCTCGAACGCCCCGGCGGCCGCACGATCCGGCTTTCGAGGCCAGGTTCGAGCGGCTCAAAACGGCGCGCAACCGGCTTGCCACGGAGATGGAGCTGGCCCCGGGCATCCTTTGCCCCAATGGAACCCTCGAAGCAGTCGCCCGGGCCAATCCCGGGAGCATAGAGCAAATGGCGACGATCCCGGAGCTACGGCGGTGGCAACTCTCCACCGTCGGAGGACCGCTCCTCGAGGCGCTCAGCGGGCCCAGCGAACCCGCATCGGCGGAGACTCCAGAGCCTTCCCCGCCTCTTGATAGCTGACGCGTCAGGGCTAAAACCCGAGGAAGGCCCTCACCCGCGGATCCATCTTCTCCGGCGTCCAGTAGGGGTCCCATACCAACTCGACCTCGACGCCGCTGACGCCGTCCAGATCGGTGACTACCCGCTTCACGTCGTCAATGATCTCGGTGCCGGCGGGGCACCCAGGCGACGTCAGCGTCATCCGAACGCGGACTTGGCCGGCGTCGCTCACCTCGACGTCGTACACCAGGCCGATGTCCATGATGTTGAGGTTGAGCTCGGGATCCTTGACCGCGCGAAGCGTCTTCCGGACGGTGTCCGGGCTGGGAGCGGCGGCAGCAGGCGAAGGTGCAGGGGTATCGGCGTTCATATAGTCCAAACCTAACCGGTCAGCAGTTCGAGATCAGCTCCTGGCCGCATCCGTGAGGCACCAATCGGACCGCCGCGTCGGACACGGCCGCCCGGACGCTCTTGAGCTCCTTCACCGACTCCGGGATCCTGGGGTCGAAGGCCCGATTGGTGAGGAATACGAGAAAAAGGTCCCTGGGTGGGTCGACCCAGAGCAGCGTGCCGGTAAAGCCGGTATGCCCATACGTGGCGTCGCTGGTGAGGTCGCCGAAGAGGCTCAGCTCGTTGGGTATCCTCTCCCGGGTATCCCAGCCGAGAAGGCGTGAGCCGGCATTGGTGCCGCGGGAGAGGAAACGGGCCATCGTCCCGAACTTGACCCACCGCCCGTCCGGGCCGATCCCCCCCCTGAGCCAGACCTGGGCGTACCGCGCGAGGTCGGCGGCGGTGGAGAAGACTCCCGCGTGCCCTGCCACGCCTCCAAACGCGACCGCGTTCTGATCGTTGACCTCGCCCGCCACGGGCTGTTTCCGCCAGATCCCGCTAGGCGCGATCCGTGGCCTGAGCTTGCGCGAAGGCTTGAACATCGTCTGGCTCATGCCGAGCGGGGTAAAGACCTCGCGCTTGGCAAACTGGTCGATGGTGGTCGCCGCAACTTTCTCGACCACGAGGCCGAGGAGGAGAGCGTTGAGGTCGCTGTAGACGGCCGAATCGCCCGGAGGACGAAGGAGCGGTTGGGCGTACAGGATGCTGACCGCTTTTGCCTTTCCCCGTGCCTTCTGATAGATGGGGATGTAAGCCTTGAGGCCGCTCGTGTGATCGAGCAGCATGCGGACGGTCACCTGCTTCTTGAGGCCGCCGGAGAATCGCGGCAGGTATTTGCCCACCGGCGCGTCGAGGTCGAGCTTCCCCTCGTCCACCAGCTTCATGGCCGAGCTCATCGTCGAGACGATCTTGGTGATCGAGGCAATGTCCCAGAGCGTCGAGTCGGGGGTCGGCACGGCGGAGCGTGGATCCCAGGTGAAGTGACCATACCCGCGGGCGTAGAGCAGGGAATCGCGCCGGCCGATGATGACGACGGCGCCTGGATAGATGCCGCGCTCGATGCCGGCGCGTACCGCGTCATCCACCTGGGCGACCGACTGGGCGGCGGCAGGTGCCGGGACGAGGGCGGTAAGCGTCATGGTGACCACGAGAAGCAGTTGTCCGGGAATACCGAGGGGCAGGGCCATGCCCTCAAGGTCGCATGGGCTACCGCAGAATCGCCAGTCAGCGACCGTCGGCGAGGACGTCGCGCACCGGTCCCGGCGGCAGGCGATAAAGGACCGACGCCGTCCGGCGGTCGCGCTCGCTCAGGACTCCGGTGCGGGTGGCGGGGAACATGACGTCGCTCGAATCGGATGAGTGGGGCAGGCCGAGCGCGTGCCCGGCCTCGTGCACGGCGACGGCGAGGAGCGCGCTGTCGGGAAACGGCACGCCGGTGCTGGTGTGGAGCGCCAGGGAGATCACCGCGCGCCGCACGTGGCCCGCCTGGTCCCAGGTGAGATCGGTCTGCCCGGCGCGATCGAAGTCGAAGCGATCGATCCAGCGCACGATCACGTCGGCATCGCTGGTATCCCGCACGAGATCGAAGTGCACGCCGATCCCGATCGCCTCCCAGCGCTCGAGCGACTCGCGCATGAACTCGCCCATCCGCGGCGTATAGCCGGCGGGCCCGCCTTCGACGATGGCGACGCGCAGCGGCTGCCCGGGACGATCGGGCCAGCGGCGGACCACCGAATCGGTGCTGAGCATGAGCGAATCGAGATAGGTGGTGCCTGCCTCTCGGCGGAGCTGCTGCCGGGTGGCCATCCGGGAGTCCCGGTCCACTGCCGGCCCGGCGCGACCGGCGCTCACGCCTCGGCCGATGCTATCGAGGTCGATGCGATGGATGGCGGAGATGGTCTGGTTGGCGGTCTCGATCGGTTCGACGCGGCGCCGCGCCGCGGCGAGACGGTCGCCGATGACGCCGACCACGAGGCCGAAGGTCACCAGGGGCAGGAGGTAGAGCCGCGCGAGCTTCATCATGGGAAAATATGGACCTCGAAATCGCGAGCCCGCTAGGAGCCCCGCTGGCGTGGGGCGACCAAGCCATCTAAGATGTTGCCACTTGCGCCTTCGACCGGGAACCGGACCACGGCGGCGCCGAAGATCCGGAGGACCCGCTGAAGCTGATGGATCGATTCGCCCGGGCGCTGGTGCGCTGGCGATGGGTGGTGCTGGTCGTATGGGCAGTGATCGGCGCGGTTGCCGCGATACGGGCGCCGGCGACACCGGGGCTGCTCAACATTCGTGGAGGAAGCGAGCGGGAAACCGAAGCATCCCGCACCGAAGACCTGCTCAACACCCGTTTCAGCCGGCCGATCGGCGAATTCTTCGCGGTCACCCTCGAAAGCAGCGAATCCTTCGACCATCCGGGCCCGCGCGCGGCGCTCGACACTCTGCTGGCCGTCTTCGGTCGCCAGCGGTACGTCCGGGGTCTCGTCTCCTGGCCCGGCACCGGCGACACCACGTTCCTGGCTCGCGATAGGCGTGCCACCTTCTTTCTCGTTGCCCTGGAAGCAACTAGGGGCGACAGCGCCGGGTCTCTTGTGGTACCGGTGCGACAGCTGCTGCGCCGGACCCTCGCGGCCCTGCCGCAGAAGGGGCTGACCGGAAAGGTCACCGGGCGAGCCCCACTCGACCTGGACGTGCGTTCGGTGGTGGCGCGCGACAGCGCCGAGGGAGAGCGGCGTCTGCTTCCGCTTACCCTCGTGATTCTGATCCTGACCTTCGGGGCGCTGGTCGCGGCGCTGCTGCCGCTCGTGGTGGGCGTCCTGGCCATCGCCATCTCGCTCGCCATCATCGGCGTGATCGCCCACTACACCCCGATGTCGGTCTTCGTGCTCAACATGACCACGATGATCGGGCTCGGCGTCGGCATCGACTATTCGCTCCTGGTGGTGACCCGCTTCCGGGAGGAGACGGCGCGGGGGCTCCGCCGACGGGAGGCGGCGATCGCCACCATCCGAAGCGCGGGGGCGGCGGTGATCACCTCGGGACTGACCGTGGTCGTGGGGTTCACGGCGCTGCTCTTCACACCGCTGATCGAGACCCGGAGCGTCGGGCTGGGTGGGCTCATCGTGGTGGCGGTGGCGGTGCTCCTCTCGATCACGCTCCTCCCTGCCCTGCTCGCCATCATCGGCCGTGACATCGACCGACCCAAGTGGCTAGCGCGCCGGCTCGCGTGGTACCACTCCCCACAGATCTGGGAAAAGTGGGCCCGTACGCTGAGCCGGCACCCGGCCCGGGCGCTTGCCTACGGCGGCGTCGTGATCGCGATCCTGACGCTGCCGGTGGCCTGGATCAAGATCGGGCTCCCCTCGCGTCACTGGTGGCCCAGCGGCACTGAAGCCGGCGACGGGCTCGACGCGCTCACACGGATGGGCGTGGCGGGATTCATCCAGCCGACGCGGATACTGGTACAGCTTCCGGAAGGGCGCACAGCCGTGGATGCATCGTCGCTCCGCGGACTCATGACCCTCAGGGACTCGCTTCGCGCCGACCCTCGCGTCCGCGAGGTGCGGAGCCTGGTGGACGTGGATCCCAACGGCTCACTCCTCGGCTATTCGGTGCTCTACAGCGACCTTGGGCAGGCCCGCGCGCAGTACGGGAGCTTCCTCGATGCCTATCTCAGCACCGATGGACGAATGACGCTGATGGACGTGATCCTCACTGACTCCACCTCACTCACCAGCGCCACCGACGTCGTCGTGCGGGCCCGCCGGCTGGCGCGCGCCGGGCTCCGAGGAACGAAGGGAATGAGAATCACCGTCGGCGGGTACTCCGCCGCGGCGCTCGATTTCCAGGCCGATCTGCTCGAGCGGTTCCCGCTTCTCGTGGTGCTCATCCTCGCCGCGACGGCCATCATGCTCGCGATCGCCTTCAAGTCGGTTCTGGTGCCCATCAAGGCCATCGTCATGAACACACTCTCGGTGAGCGCCACCTTTGGTCTCATCGTGCTCGTGTTCCAGCAGGGGGTCGGATCGCAGATCTTCGGTCTCGACGGACCGACATCGGCCATCTTCGTGGCCATTCCGGTGCTGGTCTTCGCAGTCGTGTTCGGACTCAGCATGGATTATGAGGTATTTCTGCTGAGCCGGATCAAGGAGGCGTTCGACCGCACCGGGAGGAATACACAGGCGACGATGGAGGGATTGAGCGCCACGGCATCGGTGATCACGTCCGCCGCGCTCATCATGATCCTGGTGTTCGGAATCTTCGCCTTCGCGCGGGTGCTGGCGATGCAGCTGCTCGGCTTCGGGCTGGCGGTGGCCGTGCTGCTGGACGCGACGGTAATCCGGATGGTGCTGGTGCCGGCGTTCATGCAGGCGATGGGACGATGGAACTGGTGGCCCGGGGTGAGGAGAATACCGAGAAAGTCGTCGGAGGTGCGAGTGGAGGCTGGGGGCTAGAGGTGTGAGACCAGAGGCTCACCGCTTTCCATTCACCGCAAACAGCTCTCCCGCGAACGCGCTCAGTCTCACCGCGAAGGTCACCAATGCCCACCCCACGACTCCCAGCACCAGGAGCATGCAGGCCACCGCAAAGGCGACGAACCGGCGCTTCGGCGCGGGCACGTCCTCCGCATTTTCGAACTGAGTCGCGCCCCGCACCCGGGCATAGGCCGCGCGGCGACGATCGAGGTCGTCGACCTCCACCGCCAGCGGGGCGGGCAGGGTCGGGAGCGTGAGCGGCGAGCCGCCAGGCGGGCGGTAGCGCGCACGCGCCTCCCACGCGCTCCGGACCTCGGGGTGCAGACCTACCGGCTGCCAGCTCTGCCGCGCGGCATCGAAGAGCGGTGTCTCCGCCGACACGAGCGCCGCCTCGAGAGCGTCGAGGATGGCATCGACGTCCGGGAAGCTCATGTCCCCCGCCTGGCGGTCACTACAGAGAAAGCGCTCGGTCATCGCCGCTCACCGCTTCGCGTCCAGCCAGTTGGGCCCGACCCCGATATCCACCACCAGAGGCACCCGCAGGTTGGCGGCCTGCTCCATGTGGGTACGCACCAGGCCGCGCATGGTTTCGACCTCCGCCTCGGGCACCTCGAAGATCAGCTCGTCATGCACCTGGAGCAGCATCCGGCTTTGCAGTGCCCCTTCCCGCAACGACTTGTGGATTCGAATCATAGCCAGCTTGATGAGATCGGCGGCCGACCCCTGTAGTGGCGAATTCTGGGCCAGGCGCTCGCCGAAGGCGCGCATGTTGAAATTGCGGTCCTTGATTTCGGGGATATAGCGCCGTCGCTTGAAGATCGTCTCCACGTAACCCTGGCTGCGGGCCAGCTCCACCTGGGCCTTCAGGAAGGCGCGAACCCCGGCGAAGCGCTCGAAGTATCCGGTGATGAACGCTTTTGCCTCTTCCTGGGTGATGCCGAGCTGGCGGCTCAGTGAAAACGGGCCCTGGCCGTAAATGGTGGCGAAGTTGATCGTCTTTGCGCGCGCCCGCATTTCGGCCGTCACCGCCTCAACCGGTGTGCCGAAGATGATCGCCGCCGTCTGGCGATGAATGTCCCCGCCCTGGCTGAAGGCCTCGATGAAGGCCGGGTCCTCGGACAGATGGGCCATGAGGCGCAGCTCGATCTGTGAATAATCGGCCACGAGGAAGGTCCAGCCGCGGCGGGGCACGAACCCGCGGCGGATCTCCTCGCCGCGTGGGGTGCGGACCGGGATGTTCTGGAGATTGGGCTCGGAGGAGCTGAGCCGTCCGGTGGCGGCACCCGTCTGGTTGAAGCTGGTGTGGATGCGACCGGTCTTCCTGTTGACCCGCGCCGGCAGCGTGTCCACGTAGGTGCTCTTCAACTTCTGGAGCTCGCGGTAGTCGAGGATGAGCTGCGGCAGCTCGTGGCCCATGGCGGCGAGCTGCTCGAGGACATCGGCGTCGGTGGAAGGACCGGTCTTGGTCTTCTTGAGGACCGGAAGCTGATGCTTCTCGAAGAGCACCGCCGCGAGCTGCTTCGGCGAGTTGAGGTTGAGCACCTCGCCCGCCACGCCGGCGATCTGCTCCTCCAACCTGCGCATGTCACCGCTCAACTCGCCGTCGAGGCGGGCGAAGACCTCGCCGTCAATCGCGATCCCCTCCCACTCCATGTCCACCAGCACCTCGACCAGCGGCATCTCGATGTCGCGGAGGAGCGGCTCGAGCTGCATCCCTTCGAGCGAGGTCGAGAAGAAATCACGGAGTGCGAGGACGGTAGCGCTGTCGTCGCCGCAGTAGGCCGACGCGACGGCGATGCTCACCTCGGCGAAGGGCAGCTGGGACTTCCCCCGCCCCGTCACCTCCTGATAGGAGCGCATCGTGCGGCCGAGATGCTCGAGGCACAGGGTGTCGATGGTATGGGACCGGCGGCCGGGATCGAGCACGAAGCTGGCCAGCATCGAGTCGTACTCGACGCCGCGAAGCTCCACGCCCGCCGCGCGCAACACCTGCCAATCGTACTTGATGTTGTGCCCCGCCTTCCGCACGCCCGGATCCTCCAGCAGCTCGCGGAGCGGCGCGGCGGCCGGGGTGGTGAGCCCGGGGAGGTTCTTCACCTGCGGCACCGCGCCATCGGCCAGGCCCAGCTCGCCGGAGTAAGGATGGCGATGGGAGAACGGGACGTACCAGATCTCGGTGGGACTCGCCGCGAGGGAGAGACCGACGAGATCGGCGTCATGCGGCTCGAACGAGGAGGTCACCGCGTCGAGGGCCACGATGGGAGCCGCGCGGAGCCGCGCGACGAGCGCCGGGAGATCGGCGGGATCGTCGAGGACCCGGACCTCGATGGCCGGCGCTGGCGGCGCGCCGGTAGCGGCGATCGGCGCGACCGCCGGCGCCGTGCTCTCGGCCTCCGCGGTGAGTGGAGCCGGAGCCTCGCCCGCAGCGATCTCTCCGGTTCCCTGCCCCTGAAGGCGCTTGGCCAGCGAATAGAACTCCAGCTCGGTCAGGATCCGGCGCAGCGTCTCGAAGTCGGGCTGGCTCACCTTCATCGCGTCGAGATCGAGCTCTATCGGTACGTCGCGCTTGATCGTCACCAGCTCGCGGGAGAGCCGCGCGTTGTCGGCGCCGGCGAGCAGCGCCTCACGAGTGCGCTTGGCGCTCACTTCGCCGGCGCGGGCGAGGATGGTATCGAGATCGGCGTACTCCGCGAGCAGCTTCTGCGCCCCCTTCTCGCCCACGCCCTTGACGCCCGGAATGTTGTCGCTGGAGTCGCCGACCAGCGCCAGATAATCCACAACCTGCGAGGGTAGCACGCCGAGCCGCTCGGAGGCGTTGCGCTCGTCGACCCACGTCTCCTCAACGCCGGCCGGCCCGCCACGGCCGGGGTTGAGGAGGGCGATGTGGGGCGCGATGAGCTGGTAGAAGTCCTTGTCTCCGGAGACGACTACCGACTGGAGACCGCGTGCAGCGGCCTTGGTGGCGAGCGTGGCGATGACGTCGTCGGCTTCGTAGCCCGACACCGTCACCAGCGGGATGCGGAAGGCGGCGAGCAACTCGCGGATCCGCTCGATGGAGCGGTCGAAGTCGGCCTGGAGCTCCTCGTCGAGCTTCTCCCGGGTCGACTTGTAGTCAGGGAAGCGCTCCGCGCGGAAGGAGCTACCGGCATCGTTGACCCAGGCAACGTACGCGGGGCTGTACTTCTCGCGAAGGCGGAGAAGAAAGTTGGCGACACCCCACGCCGCGGAGGTGTTCTCGCCCTTGGTGGTGCGCAGGGGGCGGGAGATCATCGCGTAGAAGGCGCGATAGATCAGGGCGTAGCCGTCGAGAAGAAAGAGGCGGGGAGCGTCAGGCATGGGGGAAAAGTACTGTGAATGGTGAAGGGAGAAGAGGCTCACCTTTCACTTTTCACTCTTCACCCTTTCCTTCACCCCTTCCGACGCAACCGGATCACCACCCGTTCGTATTCCGCCCGCGAGCTGGGCGTGAGGCGCAGGCGACCGAAGCCGGTCTCGTCCTGAAAGTACAGGACGAGCCGCAGGTCGATGTAGGTCCACCGGACGATTCGATTTCCCGTCCCCGGCGTGCTCTCGACGCTTTCGTCAGGGGCGCCGAGATTGATGAAGACCTCGCCGCGATCGGTACGCCACCCGGAGACCCCTTCGTCGGTGAACCGCTGGTTGGCGCCGTTCACCCGGCTGAAGTACTGGTTGAGCGCCTCGTTCTCCGGCGTCACCGGATTCGGGTCGGTCTCGGCGTAGAACACCCGCCAGAGACGGGCCCGATCGGCCTCGGGCGCCTTCTTCATCGCGTTGATCTTCTGATCGTGACCGAAGTAGCGGAGCAGGTCGAGCATCTCATCGAAGTTGGTCACCACCCACGCCTGGGTGAAGGAGACCAGCGCTGAAACGCTGCGCTCCCCCGCCCCGCTGCCGATCACCAGCCTGAGCTCGCCGAGCGACACGCTGTCCGGCGAGAGGCGCACCACCTGGCTCTCGACCGGGCGGCCGCCACGGAAGCGGAGTGAATCGGTATAGATGGAGTGCTCCTGCTCGTCGAAGACCTGGAACGGCACCGTGGTAGGCCCGGCGAAGTGATAGCCCTCGACGTACGCGAGGAGGGTATCGCTTCCGTAGCCGACAGCGCCCCGCGGATTGAGCACCAGAGAGAGCGGGTCGCTCAGGCTTCCCCGCCCCGTCGCCTGGTACGCGAGGATCGGCGCGCTGAAGCTGGCCTTGCCGAAGTCCGGTGCGGTGTACGCCTGGGTGGCACGGCTCTCGGAGGTGGAGCCCACGTCGCGCACCGTCGCATTCACCTTGTACGCGCCGGGAAGGATCCGAAGCACCTGCTGGAACAGGATGCTCTCGTCGGCGCGCAACGTCTCCTGAAAGGAGGCGACGCGGACGATCTCTTCGCGCGAGAGGTCCACCGACGGCGCGCCTTCGCGCTGGAGCGAGAGACTCACGCGATAGCGCGCCACGAAGACGTTGCCTTCACGCTGGAAGGCAAGCACCCGGTTCTCGAGGGAGAGGCCGACCACGGCGATGACGGAATCGGCGGGCCCCGCAGCGAAGGCGACGGTGCCGACGAACGGCAACGGATCGCCGGCGGCGAGTCGGCCGAGCTTCTGATAGAACTGCGTGGAGTTGAAGATCCGGGTGAGAGTTTCGGAGGGCGCCGGCTGGTTCTGGGTGCCGACCCGTTTCCAGCTGCCGCACCCGGGGGCCGCGGCGAGGAGCACTACTGAAAGCAGGAGCCGACGCATCTGGGGCCTTCCCGGCTGAGCCGTCGTGACCCGCAGGATTGCAGGCCGGCACAAGGTTAGTGGTTGCGAGCGAGAGGCGTCAAGCAGTAGCTTGGCGATCCATGAGCGCAGACAATCTGGTCGGTCGGACGGTAGCGGGCTATCACCTCGCCAAGTATATCGGCGAGGGTGGCACGGCAACGGTGTACTGCGCGGACCATCCCGAGCGCGGCACCGCCGCGGTGAAGATCCTGCGTCAGCGATTGGCGCAGGACCCGATCGCGGTGAAGCGCTTCTTTCGCGAGGCCGAGTACGGCTCGCGCGTGAATCATCCCCACATCGTCAAGACATACGACTTCGGCGAGGCGGACGGATTGCATTACCTCGCGCTCGAGTGGGCCAAGGGGGAGCCGCTGGCCGAGTTCGTCAGTCGCTCAGGCAAACTGGCTCCGCCGCTCGTAGCCACGATCATCGAGCAGCTCGGTGCAGCGCTGGCCTCGGCGCACAAGGCGGGGATCATCCACCGCGATCTCAAGCCGGCCAACATCATGTATGATCCCGCCTCCCAGACGGCCAAGCTGCTCGATTTCGGAATTGCGCGCGACGCGGAGCTCAAACCCGACGAGCGGCTCACACGCGCGGGCTTCTTTGTGGGGACGCTGCAGTACGTCGCCCCGGAGACGCTGAGCGGCGAGCTGGTGAACGAGCAGGCGGACGTCTACAGCCTGGCCACGATCACGTACTATCTGTTGACCCAGGAGCTTCCATTCCAGGGAAAGAGTCCAAGGGAGTTGTTTCAGCAACTACTAAGTCAATCGCCTGTCCCACTGAATCAGGCGGTGAAAGGACTGAGGTTCAGCCCGGCGATCGAAGCTGCGGTAATGCACGGCCTGGATCGAGATCTCTCGAAACGTTCCAAGACGGTGGACGAATTCGCGACCGGGTTCTGCACGGCCGTCCGGGCGGAGGGGACCAAGAAAGGCGGGTTCCTGTCGTCACTGTTCCGGAAGTGACCGACGCGGACGCCCTCAAGCGGCTGCTGCTCGAGCGGTCGGTCCGGCGGGGCGATTTCACCCTGTCGTCGGGGAAGCGCTCCTCCTACTACATAGACTGCCGCATCACGACCATGAGCGCCGAGGGGATGGTGCTTGTCGGGCGGTTGGGGCTCGAAGCAATGAGACACGCCGGCTGGAGACCGAAGGCTGTAGGCGGGCTGACCATGGGGGCCGATCCGGTGGCGTACGCCATCGCCGCGGCGAGCAGAGGTTCAGAGCTCCAGGTGGACGCATTCAGCGTGCGGAAGGACGCGAAGACACACGGCATGGGGCGCCAGATCGAGGGGAACTTCAGGGCAGGGGACGAAGTGGTGGTGGTGGAGGATGCTATCACGACCGGAGGCTCCGCCGAACAGGCGATTTCCGCGGTGGTCTCGGCGGGCGGTATCGTATTGGGAGTGCTGGCTGTCGTGGATCGTGAGGAGGGGGGCAGGGAGGTACTGGAGCAAGCTGGTCGAAAAGTAGTAGCGCTAACTACGTCCACCGACCTTGGATTGAAGTGATGGGGCAGAAGGGCAGGGAAGAGGCGCCGAGAGGCGCCTCTTTTCGTGGGCGATAAGCATGAAATTGCCGAACAGGGGCGTGGCCGCCGGTGGACCGCCCCGCGGCGTTCAGCGTCGAGTCGGGGGGGACTCACCACGTCGCGTTGCCTTCCGCGGCATTCTGGCACCCCGTTGCGGCGCGTCTTCGGCGAGCGGTAATTTGCCTGTGCCCAGCACACCGTCCCATTCCCCCGGACCGCACAGGTGACAGCGAGAGTTGGACAGTTCTCGAGCGAAGGGGCGTCCAGCGGCTCCGGCGCGGTGCTCGGCCGGTACCGGCTGCTCGAGCGGATCGGTGAGGGCGGCATGGGCGAAGTGTGGAAGGCACACGACGCCAACCTCGACCGCACCGTCGCCATCAAGATGCTCCTGCGCGGAGGGCCGGGAGACCCGACCGCCCGCGAGCGCTTTCGCCGCGAGGCGCTGGTGCTTTCTCGCCTCTCCCATCCCGGCGTCGCCACCATCTTCGATTTCGATAGTCAGGGTGGGCACGACTTCCTGGTCATGGAGTACGTCCCCGGCGGCACGCTCGAGTCACGTCTCGGGACGAGCCCGCTGCCGCTCGACAGCACCCTCCATCTGGGCGCGGCCATCGCCGACGCGCTCGAGAACGCCCACCGGCACGGCATCCTCCATCGCGACCTGAAGCCGGGAAACGTCATGCTCACCGCTGACGGGAATCCGAAGATTCTCGACTTCGGGTTGGCCGTGCTCCTTGCCGGCGGGAAAGCGAGTGGCAGGATGACACAGCCGGGTACGATCGTCGGCTCGTTGCCATACATGGCGCCCGAGCAGCTGTTCGGCGAAGCCGACGATACGCGCACCGACGTGTACGCTCTTGGGGCCATGCTGTTCGAGATGGCGACCGGGCGGCGTCCCTTCGTCAAGGAGCGCCCGGAGGCATTGATGTTCGCGATCATCAACAACGCGCCGCCGAGTGCGCGCTCGATCAGACCGGAGGTCCCCGATGCGCTCGACCGTCTGCTCGGCGAGTGCCTGCAGAAGGATCCGTCGCGCCGCCCGGCCTCGGCCGCCATGCTCGGGGAGTCCCTGCGTCGGATCCGGGAAGCCGGACCGGTCGCCACGGCCGCTCACCCCGCGAACGACGCGATTCGGGCCATCGCGGTCCTTCCGTTTCGCAACGTGTCGCGCGACTCCTCGCAGGAGTACTTCGCGGACGGGATGACCGAAGCGATCATTTCCGATCTGGCGCGCATCCGGGCGCTCCGGGTGATCTCGCGGACATCGGCGATGAAGTACAAGGGCACGAGCCTGTCACTCCCCGAGATTGCCCGGGAGCTCAACGTCGACGCTGTGCTCGAAGGCTCGGCGCTGCTCCTCGGCAACCGCGTTCGCCTGAGCGTGCAGCTGATCGGCGCGCGGACCGACGAGACGCTCTGGGCTGGCCGGTACGACCGCGAGCTCGAAGACGTTCTGGACCTCCAGAGCGAGCTCGCAGAAACGGTGGCGCGAGAGATCGCGATCAAGCTGACACCGATGGAAGCCACGCAACTGGCGAAGCGCCACCCCGTGAACCCCGAGGCGCACCTCGAGTTCCTCAAGAGCCGGCATTCTTACTACGCCGCCTCGCCGCAGGCGGTCGAGATGGGTCTCCGCCATGCACGCCGCGCCCTGGAGCTCGACCCGACACTCGCGCCGGCATGGTCCGCGCTCGCCGACTGTCATGGCCTCCGCGCCATTCGGGGGATGGCGCCGCCGGCCGAGGCCTTTGCCGAAGGAACCGTGGCGGCAATGAAGGCGCTCGAGCTCGACCCGTCGCTCGCCGACGCGCACGCGGCACTCGGCGTGATCCGCTCACATTCCGGCGACCTCGCCGGCGGGCTCCTCGCCCTTCAGAAGGCGATCGAGCTCAACCCCGGCCTGGCCATAGCGCACGACCGGCTCGGACGGGTGCTCTATTCATACGGCCGGCACGTGGAAGCGATCGCCGCGATGAACAAGGCGGTGAGTCTCGACCCCCTCTCGATGCTCATCCGGACCGGGGCGGGGGACGCACACTACTTCGCGCGCGAGTACGAGAAGTCGGTCGTCCACTACCGGATGGCGCTCGAGCTCGACCCGCGCTTCGACGGCGCGCACACCGACCTCGCCCGCTCGCTCGAGGCTCTTGGCCTGTTCGACGAAGCGCGAGCCGAATACGAGGAGGGGCGGCGGCTCTCGGGCGGCGTCGCGGGGCCATCATTCGGGCTCGCGCACCTCGAGGCGGCCTCGGGCAACAGGCCGGAAGCGCGGCGCCTACTGGCCGAGCTGACCGAGGCACGCTCGCGGCGCGTGGTGTCTGCGTGGGGCATCGCCGCGGTGCACGCGAGCCTCGGCGACGTGGACGAGGCGTTCCGCTGGCTCGACATCGCGGTCCAGGAGCGGGCGTCGGGCTTGATCCTGCTGCGCGTGCATCCCCGTCTCGACCCGATCAGGAACGATCCGCGCTATGGCCAGCTCGTCCGGCGGGTCGGGCTCGAGGGTGCCGGCGAGTGATCACGCCTGGAGTCGTCACCCTCGATGGGCACGGCGTGCGGCTGGAGCCGCTCGGCAATGGCCACCTGGCAGGCCTGATCGCCGCTGCCGCGGATGGCCGTCTCTGGGAGCTGTGGTTCACCTCCGTCCCATCCGCCACACAGACTTCTGCGTACATCGAGGATGCTCTGGTGGGCCAGGAGGAGGGACATATGCTGCCGTGGGCGGTGCGAGACCTCGCTACCGATACCATCGTGGGAACGACTCGGTATCACGATATCGTGCCCAAGATCGACCGGGTCGAAATTGGCTACACCTGGTACTCCGCCAGCCGGCAGCGGAGTCATATCAACACAGCCTGTAAGCTCCTGCTCCTGTGTCATGCCTTCGACACCCTGGGGTGCCGGGTCGTCGGTCTTCGAACGGATCGATTCAATGTTCGCTCCCAGCGTGCCATCGAGGCGCTCGGAGCGAAGAAGGACGGCGTGATCCGACATCACCACCCGCGTCCGAACGGCACGGTGCGCGACACGGTGATGTACAGCATTCTGGCATCGGAATGGCCCGATGTTCGCCGGCACCTGGAGTATCGCTTGACGTCACGTGGTGGCAGCTCCGGCATGGAGGCCTCGGTCACATGACACGACGTCGTCAGTGAGTTCGTTTCAGTGAGTCCGTCATCCGGGGCCGCCTTACTTCTCATCGACGTGCAGCAGGGACTCGATGAGCCGCGCTGGGGAGCGCGAAACAATCCCGACGCAGAACAGCGTATCGCCGATCTGCTTGCGGCATGGCGCACAGCCGGGCGGCCGGTGATTCACGTCCAGCATCTGTCGCTCGAACCCCAGTCCCCGCTCCGCGAAGACAGGCCGGGCCACGTCTTCAAGTCCGAGGCTCGGCCGATGGCCGGCGAGCCCGTCTTCCGCAAGCATGTCAACAGCGCCTTCATCGGGACCGATCTCGAGGCGCATCTGCGGGCCAACGGAATCGAGGCGCTCGTAGTTGTCGGGATCACGACCGACCACTGCGTGTCCAGTACGGTGCGGATGGCGGGGAACCTCGGGTTCACCGTCACCGTCGTCGAAGACGCAACCGCGACCTTCGAGCGCACTGGCCCGGATGGAACCCTCTACAACGCGGATCTCATGCACCGCGTCACGCTGGCGAGTCTTCACGGAGAGTTCGCGACGGTCCGAAGCACCCGGGATCTTCTTTCCGCCACGCCGAGGACCGCGAGTTGAGGCAGCCTGTATACTGGGGCGTCGCCCTGGGCTGCGTCCTTGGCTGCACGAGCGTCCCTCGCCCTCGCGAGGCCTCACCACTCGTCGTTCTGCTGCCCGTCGGCGGCGACGTCTGGACCGAAGGGAAGAGCTACACGATCCGCTGGCGAACCGCGGACGTCGCTCGGGTCAATGTGGGCTTCGCCCTTGGAGGCAAGGACAAGGGCCACGCGGCTCTGGATCTCCCGGCCTCAATGGACAGCCTGCGCTGGCGCGTACCGGCCGGTTTCGTGAGCGGGTTCGGCCTGCGTCGCGCGGATAATGTGCGCGTGCGGGTGGAGGATGCGGTCGATCCAACGCGGTTTGCCGAGAGTCCTTCGTTCAGTATCGTGGCCGCGGGCGATTGATGGGCGTGTTCGGTTTGCGCTGTCCGATCACACTAATCTTGCTGCGGGAAGCTTGCACCCTGGATTTGCAGCCGGCGCCATTATCTCCTAACCACGAGAATCCCAAGTGGGTGAGACCATCTTCCACCTCGCTCAGGTGAACATCGGCCGCGCTCGCGGCGATCCGACCGATCCGGTGATGGCCGGGTTCATGGCTCGATTGGTCGAGATCAACGCGCTGGCCGAGCAGTCCCCGGGATTCGTCTGGCGGCTGCAGACGGAGGACGGCGACGCGACGGCTGTCCGGCCGTACGCCGACATGCGGATTCTGATCAACCTCTCGGTGTGGACCGACCTTGCCACCTTGCGAGACTATGTCTACCGGAGCGCGCATGCTGCCGTCATGCGGCGCCGGCGAGAATGGTTCGAGCGGTTCGAGAGCGTCTACGTGGGCCTCTGGTGGGTGCCATCGGGACATCGACCGAGCGTGGACGAGGCCGTCGCACGGCTGGCCCGCCTGGAGCGTGATGGCCCGACGCCCTTCGCTTTCACCTTCACGGAGCCGTTCGGACCGGATGGGGGTCCCATGATTCGCGAGCATGCCCGTCAAGACGATACCTGTCCCGCCGGCTGACCCTCGTGGAGACGCAAGCCTATCCGTGAGGACGTCGCCCCCGCCGACGGCGTCGCGACTCGTCCCGTCTCCGCACGCTGGCGCGCCATTCAGGGGAAGACGCTCGAGATCGTCACGCAGGCTCTGCTCGTACTGCTCCTCCCGCGGCTTCTCGGCCCAGTAGAGTTCGGCCGGTTAATGGTCGGCCTGGCCGTCGTCACACTCGGCGCCGTCGCGATCTCGCTGGGAGCGCCGAGCGCGTTTGCCCGATTCCTTCCAGCCGAGCCGGCGGAGCGGCGCGCGGGGCTGGCGCGAACGATGACCCTGCGGCTGGTGCGCGTCAGGAGTGCCCAGCTTGCGATCGCGGCAGGGATCGGAATGACCCTGGTGCTGGTGGCGCCAGAGCGGTTTGGGCCTCTGACTACCACACTATTGTTCCTGGCGCTCGCGATCGACGTGGTGGCCATGCTCGGAGCGCAGGTCGCGCTCGGGATTGGCAGGACGTGGGTCTGGAGCTTCCGGCAAGCCGCGAAGAACGCGGCGTTGGTCCTCTCCGTTCCGCTTCTCTTCCATGTGGTGGGGCCGGCGGGCGTCCCGATGGGTCTCGTGTTCTCGTCGCTCGCCGGGCTCGCGTTCGCCGGATGGACCAGCCTGCAGCAGGTCAGGCGGGCGGAGCATGGCATTCCGATTCCCGGCGGAGCCATGCGGTACGGGATCGTCGCGGGGATGTCGGGGCTCGTGGGGCAGTTGACCTTTCGCGGGCCGGTGCTCGCCACGAGCGTTCTCGCTCGCTCGGCAGTCGAGACGGGATTCGCCGCGCTCGCCGGGAACATTGCCATGGCAGTCATGCTCGCCGTCCGTGAAATCTTTACGGTCTCGCTCCCGGAAATGGTCGAACACTGGGGCCGTGATCAGCAGGACGCTGGACGAGTCCTCCGCCGCCTCGGGTGGTGGGCGGAAGCGACGTTCATTCCCGGCGGGCTCGCCGGCGTCCTGGTGCTCGATCGCGGGCTTCCACTGGTCGCCGGCCGGCAGTTCACCCCAGCAATCGGCGCCCTGGTGCCGATCCTGATGCTGCTCCCACTCCTTCCGCTTCCCATTCTCGGCTGGCAGAGCGCGGCACTTCGCCTCCGCCCCGGCATGGCGCTGGTGATCAATGCCGCCGGCTTCGTTGCCTTTATCGTCACGGCCGCGCTCCTGGTGCCGATGTGGGGCGCCCGCGGAGCGAGCGTCGGACTCCTCGTCGGAGTTGCCGCGTCATCGGGGCTGACGGCGTGGACGCTCCCGGCGAGCGTCGCCCCGCGCCTTCTGCTCGTGGCCGGCTCGGGAGCGCTCGGCGTACTCGCCCTTGCGGCAATGGTGGGGATCACCTGATGAAGGATCTGCCCGTCAAACGCTTCGCCTCTCGGGCCGCCTGGGAAGCGTGGCTGGACAAGCACCATCAGATCTCGCCGGGCCTCTGGCTCGAGCTTGCCAAGAAGGGCAGCGGTCTGACTTCGCCGTCCCACGCCGAGGCGCTGGAAGTTGCCCTCTGTTACGGCTGGATCGACGGCCAGGCACTGTCCGTCGATGCCAGGCGCTATCGGCAGCGCTTTACCCCGCGCCGGTCACGCAGCAAGTGGTCGCAGATCAACTGCGCCTCCGTGGAACGACTCCACGCCCAAGGGCGGCTGGCGCCTGCGGGCGTACGTGAGATGGAGGCGGCGAAGCGGGACGGTCGCTGGGACGCCGCCTACGCGTCGCCCCGCACCATCGTGGTGCCCGACGATCTCCAGGCACAGCTCGATGCACACCCGCACGCGCGGCGCACTTTCGAGCAGCTGAACAGCCAGAATCGATACGCCATTCTCTACCGGCTGCACGATGCCAAGAAGCCCGAAACCCGCCAGCGCCGACTCGAGAAGTTCGTCCGAATGCTCGAAGCTGGGGAAACGCTCCACTAGCAGGGTCCGCCGCCGTTGGAAACCTTGGTCGTATCGGCGGGGATGGGGATCGGCGAGTCGGGCGGGAGGCTCGTGCTGGCCATGTGGGCGGCCGCCGCCATCATCCGAAGCTGAGCGGGTGTGAGCCGCCCGGCCAGTGTCACGAGCGACTCCATCGGGATATCGCGGACATCCCGTCCGAACAATCGATCGTAGAGGGTCAGCGCCGAGAGCAGGGTCCCAGCCGGCGCCGGGTGATAACCGTCGAGATCGTAGAGTGGCGTGTCCGGAGCGGCGTCCAACGCGTCTCGCCATGCGATCCCGATCGGCACGACCACGCCGCCGACTGCCTGAGCGGCCATCGTCGCGGACTGGCGGGCGAGCTCAAGGGATTGCGGGAAGCCCTGGGGGACCCACGGGAGAAAGAGCGCCGCACGGGCGCCGGCCCCGCGGATGTGGGGCGCGAGACGCATCGCTGCGATGATCAGCGTGTCGCGGCACACGGCCCCGGTAGTCGGTCCCTGCTGCAGCACCACGAAGGTCCACTGGCCGCCATCGATCTGCGCGACGGCGTCGCTCGAGCCGTTTACGTGATCGATGACGGCCAGGTTCGGTCGGGCGACCATCGCGACGCGAATGGAATCGTGTGCCGCCTCGGCCACTCTCGCGACCACGCCCGGCAGGTCATTGGCAGAGGTGAGGCTGTTGCCGATGAAGAGGACCGAGGGGACAGGGGCGCCCTCGGCGGCCATGACCGGGGAGCAGGCTTGCCCGCCAGCGAGGAGAGACAATGCCGCGAGCGTCCGAACGAGCGGACGACCGGGATGAGGGGGCATGCCCCAATGACGCCCGTTTACGTGTGAGCCGCACATCCCATCGTCCGGGCCGGCGCCGAACGCTCCTTGACCGCGGCGAGATTGACCTCAACTTCGAGACAAGGCGCGAGACCGAGACAAGGAGGAGGGCCCGATGACATCGACCCGTGCGACGTTCGCACGGCTTGCCGCGCTGGTCCTGCTCGTTCCGGGTTTCGATGCATCGGCACAGGACTCGAGCCAGGAGCGGAAAACAGCGGTCGAGGACGCTCCGATAGCGGTACGCTACAGCGAGGGCGTCGTTCACGGCTTCCTGGTGCTGCGCTCCGATTCCGGCGTGCCGATCGCCTATGGCGATCTGCTCCAGACGCCGCGGCGCGAAGCGATCGAGACCCGCATGGTATTTCACTTCAAGGACGGGTCGCTGTTCGACGAGTCAGTCGTGTTCACTCAGCACGCCGTGTTCACCATGCAGAGCTATCACCTCGTGCAGCGCGGGCCCACGTTCCCCGAGGACACCGACTTCGAGCTGGACCGGTCCACCAACGCGTACCGGCTCACGACCAGAGACCACTCCGACCACCGCGAGCAAGTGGACACTGGTTCCTTCGATCTACCTCCCGATGTCTACAACGGCATGGTCCTTACCATCGCCAAGAACCTGCGTGCGGGAGAGAGCGATACGGTCCACTTCGTGGCCCTCACCCCCAAGCCTCGAATGATTCAACTCGAGTTGTTGCCGGGAGAGGAGCAAAAGGTGCTTCTCGGCCAGCGGTCGGAGACCGCGTTGCACTGGGTGTTTCATCCCAAGCTGGGGACGCTGGTCGGGCTCTTCGCCAAACTGCTAGGCAAGACGCCGCCCGACAATCACGCCTGGATCGTCCTGGAGGAGGTGCCGGCGTTCGTGCGTTTCCAGGGGCCGCTCTACTTGAAGGGACCGATCTGGCGCATCGAGCTGACTGTCCCTGTCTGGGCCGACTGACCCGAGCCGCCGGCTCACTTCATCGGAAACGCCGACTTGAAGCCGAATCGTGCGCGGAACCGGCCGTCGGACACCCCACCGTTCCACTGGCTCCCTGCCGACAAGTTGACCCACATCCCGCTGGTGACATTGATCTCCGCTCCTCCGCTCAACACGAACTCGGTATCCTCGTCGGCCCGCTTCGACGCCTGGAGATCGAGATAGACCTTCTGCGTATTGGTTCCCGCATAGAGACGCGTCACGGCGCTGCCCGCGACCTCGAACTTTCGAGTGACCGAATCCCGGTCCGATGCCATCTTTGCGCCGACGATCCACTGAGCCCAGTTCCCCACGGCGCTGGCATAGGTGAGCCACGCGGCCAGCTGCTGAACCGAAAGGTCGGTGCCGATCGAGTCCGCGGCGTCGGCCCGCAATCCCACGGCCACGTCGAACGTGGCGCGGTTCCACGCGGTATCGGCGACGGAGGCGTTCAGTTCCTTGAACTTCGACGTGAGCTCGTTCAGCTCACGCTGTTGGCCTGGAGAATAGACGACAGGTTCGTTGATCCCCCCGCGAGCCTCGGCGGCGTCCTCGGCCTCGGCATCGATCGAGTGGGCCCGGGCGATGATCCTCCCGATCTGCTCGAAAAACGCCGGATTGGTCCGCTTGTCCCGCAGATCCGCCCCGTCCTTGAGGCTGGTGCGAAGCGCGACTGCCAGGCTCGTGGGGGAGCCGTTCCCCTCCTGGCGTCGCGAGGCCGCCGACACCCGAAGGCGGTACCACGCGGCGTGATCCTGATACTGCTTGAGCTTCAGGCGGCGTCCAAAGAAGAGGAGCCCTGGTGAGAATTCCACTGCGGCCGCTTTCGGCAGTTGCAGGGCCCCTCCGGAGCCCGTGAAATCGGCAAGCGTCACCGCGAGCTCCCGGACCGTGCTTGGACGAAGCAGGTCGCCTTCGTCCAGCTCGAGTAGCGTCAGCGCGGGGGCATCGGGCACGGCGTAGTCCGCGCGGTACTTCTGTATCAAGGAATCCGGTTGTCCGGGGATCTGGGCCCGGGCCGGGCCGGCCGCCGCGCACCACGCCAGGCCGATCAGACTCAGGATCGATGGAGCGAGGCCTCTGAACATGGTCAGCTGCCTCTCAGGCGCGCCCGGAGGTCGACGATCACCGTGGGCTCATCGCTCTCGTCGATATCGGAGGCCTCGCCGAGGATCTCGCCTCCCTGCGAGACTGTCATGAAGACAGCGTACTTCTTGTTCCCCTGGATCAGCCAGACCCGGGCCCGGCACTGCAGAATCCGCTGATCGTTGATTCCCGCGGGACTGGGCAGCGGGAAGCGGTCCTCCTCCTCGTCGAAGAACGACCCGCGGGCCTTTTGCACCACCGTCATCCCATCAGGCGACCAGAGTCGCAGCGTGTATGTACCGGGCTGGGCCTCGCCACATGTCAGCTCGACTGCCAGGTCGGGGCCGTTCTTGGCGAAGTCGATGGGAACCTCGGGTGGGTGGCTCGGGTCGGGACCGGTCATGGCTGGCTCCTCGCAAGGCGTCGCAGGCTGGCGCCTGAGTCGGGGAAGGCGGGTGGCGGATGAGAAATGGAATCCACGCTACGGTAGGCTGAGGACCGGGGGCTCGCCAGGCCCTGAGGGCGACAACGAGGGGCCGTTTTGCGACAGAGTTGACCCGAGGCCAACTGCGGTACGGTGTAGCGCAACTCGCGGCTGACTGCATATTCCGGACGTGTCGGTCTCCCCCAGCCCAGCTCCCACCCCAATCGACGTGACGCCCGATCCGGGAGCCAGCGCAGTCTCCCGGATCTCGCGCCGGCTGATTCCGCTTCTCTTCCTTCTATACATCCTGAACTTCCTCGACCGGGTGAATGTCGGCTTTGCCGCGCTCGAGATGAACCGCGACCTCGGCTTCGGCCCGGCGGTGTATGGGTTCGGCGCCGGCGTGTTCTTTCTCGGCTACTGCCTCTTCGAGGTGCCCAGCAACCTGGTACTGTACCGGACCGGGGCACGGCTCTGGATCGCGCGAATCATGGTGACCTGGGGACTCGCCGCGTCGGCGATGATGCTGGTGCACACCGCCTGGAGCTTCTATCTGCTCCGGTTCCTGCTCGGAGTGGCGGAGGCGGGATTCTTTCCCGGGATCATCTTCTACCTGACCTACTGGTATCCCGCCCGAGACCGGGCGAAGGCGTACGCCTGGTTCCTCGCGGCGATTCCCATCTCCGGTATCATCGGCGGGCCGACCTCCGGTGCGCTGCTCGGTCTCGACGACGTGCTCGGGCTGCGCGGATGGCAGTGGCTGTTCCTCCTCGAGGGGATTCCGTCGGTGCTCGTGGGCCTGCTCGTGCTGGTCCTGCTGCCGGACCGCCCGCGGAACGCGCGCTGGCTTCTCCCAGCCGAACGGGCCTGGCTCGAGGCCACGCTCATAGCGGAGCGCGCGCATCCAGGTGCGGGCCACGGGGTGAGCTTTCGGCAGACGCTGCGCAACCCGGCGGTCTGGTGGCTCGGCGCCGTGTATTTCCTTCTCGTGGTCGCTCTCTATGGATTTGCGCTCTGGCTGCCGCAACTCATCAAGGCCACCGGCGAATTCACCAACTTCGAGGTCGGACTCATCACAGCGATCCCGTACGCGGTCGCGGCGACAGGGATGGTGCTGGTGGGGCGCCGGTCTGACCGCACGGGCGAGCGTCATCTCCATCTCGCGTTCCCCGCGCTGGCCGGCGCTGCGGGATTCATCGCGGTGACGCGAATCGGGGCCGCCGGTCCATTGGTGGCGGCGCTGTCCCTCACGGCCTTCGGCGTGCTCGCCTGGCTCGGCCCATTCTGGGCGCTGCCCACGGCGTTTCTCAAGGAGCAAGCGGCGGCGGGCGGGATCGCGCTGATCAATTCGATGGGCGCGGTGGGCGGGTTCGTGGGGCCCTATCTCCTGGGCGAGGTGAAGCAGCGGACGGGGACCTTTACAGGGGGGCTACTGACCCTGGCGGGGTTTCTCGTGGCGGCCGCCGCCATCGTGATGTGGCTCAAGCGAGCCGGCTCCGGCGCGACTCGAGCGTCGCCGGGCGATTGATCCACGCCGCTACATCACCGACGGACCCGACACCGTGCTCAGCCGGCGAGCTTCCATCGCGGAACCCTGGTCATCCTCCAGCGACTCGCGCAACGGACGGTGGATGGGATCGGCGCCGATCGTCCCGATGAGCGAGGCCCGATAGTCGGGGGCGCTCACCCGCTCGAGCTCCGCGCGGGCGTGATCCAGCCGCTCCGCGATGCCAAGCCGCTGCGCCTCGTCCCGGTGGCCCGCGCGGGCAAGAAATTCGTTCAAGCTGCGGGCATGACGCTCCCAGAGCGCCACATCCCGCTGCTGCTTGATTGCCAGACGCTCCCGATACCAGTCGCTCGCGAGCAGCGATTCCCTCGTAAAGAGCGCACGAATCTCGGGATGATTCGCGTCCTTTCCCTCGTAGTGACCGTGCGCCATGATGTGGAGCAGCACCCTGAGAGGGGGGCTCGCGTCCTCGATCGTGCCGTCCGCGAAGTACGCTTCCGCCACGCGTTGCTGGGCCTCGACGATGTTGTCGACTCCATCGGCGAAGACCGCCGGATCCTGAGTCTCCGGCTTGAGGATCTCCTCGGTGAACACCGCGGTAGGATTGTCGAACACCCGCCCGAAAAAGGTGTGCACGAACTTGGCCGTAATGCGGTAACCGAGACGGCTGGCGAGCACCTTTCTGCCGGCGAACTCGTAGTCCTCGAGCCTCTCCAGCTGCCCGGCCCCGATCAGCCGTTTGGGGTCGCGCTCGTGGGGGAACAGGCGGCACCAGATCTCGGGAATGAGCAGACTGATGTCGTGGTCCACCCGGTAGCGCGGGCCGATGAAGCCGGCAGCGGAGCTGAAGCCCGCGTATCCGGTCAGCAGCATCGAGACCAGCGCGTTGTTCAGATCGGCCGTTGTCTGGAGCGCGTTGAACGGTCCTTTGGTGAGAGCGCCCTCCGAGCCGGCCCCGGTCGTGCTCGGTGAGGTCCCCGTCAGCGAGCACACATAATCCATGAACAGCTCAGGCAGCTCCTGGTAATGGATGGGTCCGTACACGCAGAGTGGACGGATGCCGCCCTCCGGCCGGTTGTTCCGGCGACCCGACAGCACGCTGATCACCGGAAACAGGACCGGTGCGTGCAGCGGCAGCCGGCGGTTGAGTCTCGCCCCCATCTCGGCGACGTATCGGTCGCGGGGGTGCGCCAGGTCCGGCCGCATCTGCAGATAGCGCGGATTCTTGCTTGGCTTGCCGGCGACGAGCCGTGGCTCGGCGGAGCAGATCGAGTAGCCACCGTCGGCGCGGGCCGCATTCGCCGCGACGTGATCGCGCATCGGCTGGGTGAAGGCGTCGTGTACGGCCACATTCTCGACGATGCCCTGTACGTCCTCCCGGGTGAGCGGCTGAAAATTCGAGCAGAAGAGCCCGGGACCCGCCATGTCCTCCTCGGTCTGACGGTCGAGTCCCGGATGGATCGCATCGTCCGGGCGCTGGAACAGCCTGAATTCGCAGTTCTCGGCGAGCTTGAGGCTCGCGTGGCCGTCGTACTCGCCGGGCAACCCGATCAGCCGGCGCGCCGGAACCACGACCGAGGCGGTGATGTCGTCCTCCATCTGCACTTTGTCGGCCGCGACGAAGTCCTGTCTCAGCTTGTACGTCCGCCAGGCGCCGTTCTCCTCGCGCCCGATCCGGAGATAGGCCGCGACCAGCCGACGTCCCTCGTACTTGAGCTCATGCCCCGGGGCGCCGTTGATGATGTCAACGCTGAAGTGGTGACGCCAATCTTCACCCCATTCCGGCCGGTAAAAGCGCTTGATCACGAACACCAGCGCACGCACGTAGTTCGGAATGCTCTCCAGCCAGGCGTTGTATTCCGGCGTGAACTCGGCGGGATTGGGTGTGAGCAGCTTGATCACGGAGCCGAGCGAGCGATCGGGGGACAGTATCTGCCGCGAAGGGCCTCGCCGGATCGCACCGCGAAGCTCCGGCAGGAGCGCGTCGTCATACTCCCTATCGAAGATGGCCTGGACCAGCGACATGTCGTCATCGAGGCTTCGCACGTAGAACGAACCCGGCAGCACGGCGTCGACCAGGCTCTTGCTGATTTCCGACTTGCCGCCCCCCGAGACCGTACACGGCTTGTGGCAGAACGCGCCCTCCGGCACGGTCCCGATCAGCCGCCAGCTCGGTGCCGCGCGGTGCTTGGCCATGCGGATCTTGTAGCCGCTCGGATGGATGTAGATCCGTCCGGGCAAGAGCTTGAGGTGTTGCTCCTGCCCCTTGCTCATCCACTTGATGTCCTGGCGGGGAACGTCGATCTCCATGTCTTCCGGCATGTAGTGGATCTCGGGGTGCATCACGTCGGTCGCATAGCCCGCGTCGTGGAACCTGGCACGTCCTCCCAACAGTCCGCGCACCTCCGCATACCGATGGTTGGCGCTCACGATCCTGACCAGATCAGGCACGAATCGATCGCCGAGATTGAAGGTCGCGAAGGCGAGGGCCCCGCCCGCATGCTCCTCCTCGGCCAGGCCGAACAGGTTCGCGCTGTAGCTGATCTGGGTCTTGACCTCCTTCTTGCAGTACCCGAAGTAGTTGTCGGCGAGGATCGTCACCATGACGCCCTCGGTACTGCGCGAAGTGATCTTGAAGGGCTTGCCGTCGTTGTACAACTCGTGCTCGTCCGACCAGCACATGCCCACGGCGTGCTCCGCCTCCGTGGCCCGGCTCGCGTGCGGCAGGCCGAGGTCTTTCTTGCGCAGGCGCGTAAGGTGCGGCGCGAGGATCACACAGCCGCTGTGGCCGGTCCAGCGGTCGATGTCGAGCGCGGCATCGGTCGCCGGCAAGTAGGGATCGCCGGCGTTGCCGAAGATGCTCTCCACGAAGTCCAGGTTCGAGACCAGCCCGCCGGGAACGAAGAGTCGCACTTCCATGCGCTTTTCATGCGAGACCCTCGGAACCGCGGGACACACGAGCGGCCGCAGCAGCAGCGAGACCATGATCTCCACGGGCTCCGGCCAGTTGGCCGTGAACGGCAGGCGCATGAGCTCCGCCGGAGGACGCAACGCCTCCTGCAGCAGCCGCAGATATGCCACGAGCGGGACGCGCAGCTTATCCGCGGGAATCGGAAGACCGCCTTCGGCGACGTGAAAAACTCCCTGGGTAGTGCGGCGGTCGTTGACGGGATTGTGAAGCACGCCGTTGTCGAGGCGATAGCTCGACACCAGGTCGTTGTGCCACGCGCTCGCGTCGATCGGCAGGGAAAGCTCGCGCGCGAGCCCGTAGTGATCGAGGATGAGCGTTTCTCCGGGAAGCCGCACGGGCTCCGGGAATGCCGCTTTCGTCAACAGCCCATCGAGGTAAAACTGGATCCGCCGGTCGGCGGGGCACAGATGCTCGGAGAGCAGGCGGGACTGCTCGCGATAGCGGGCAAAGAGATCGCCCGCGAGCTGGAGGACGTCCTCGTCGCCAGTCTCCGCGGGCACCTGGACCCCCATAGCCGCCAGCTTGAGCAGGATGGAGCGGATGGCCGTACGGCGCGCCGGCAGCCATGCCGCGCCATCGGGCCTGAGTCCCACCGCACGCTCGAGCTCCATGCCATGCCTCCCCACACGAAATTGATGCGACCTTCCGACCAACGTCTCACCCGGCAATCTATCCGTCAACTGCCGGTCGGAGGTCGGGTCCCACCGCCCGCTAGCCCCGCGTCCGTTGCGGGCGCTCCGCGAGCGACACCGGCCGAAGGTATTCGCCGGCAAGCTCGCGCACCCACCACGTTCGGGCCGTCCTTCGCTCGATGCGCGTGGTGAACCGGTACCGGTAAAGCCGGGCTCGGATCCACACCGGCGGCGTATCCACAAAGGGATTGTGGCGGAGCAGCCGAAGGACCGCGGCGTCACCCATCAACAGCTTCTTCACCAGCCGAGGGAACCAGACCTCAGCGTACCGGGGCGAGAGCCCGGCGAACCACATCATCCAATCGAGCCGCAGGTGGTACGGCGCGATCTGCGGCGGGCGCCGGCGTGGATCGCCCGGCTTGCCCCTGAATTCGTACTCCAGCCACCTGGTGTCCGATGAGGGCGCCACATCTCTCGTGCCTTCGACGACGACCTCGTGGCGCTCGCGGGTGATGCTCCCGAATGCCCCATAGGTGCCGACGAGGTGAAGGCGGTTGAACGAGTAGTTCATCAGCTGCCGCCGCGCGAACAGGTTCCGGACCGGCCAGTAGCTGAGTACGGCGACGACCACGGTGAGCGCAACCACGGCAACCACGAACCAGGGCGCCGGCGGAGCGAGTGCCGGGACCGCACCAGGGCCGGGCAACAGCCCGATGAACCGATCGGGCACGGCCGAGACCGCCGTCAGCATGGTCAGCGCGTTGAGCCAGGCGTAGTTGCCGCTGGCGATGAGGTAACCTTGCGTGCCGATCATCATCAGCGCGCCGGCACCCGCGATCGGCTGCGGCAGGAAGAGGAGGAACGGGGCGACGAGCTGGGCGACGAAGTTGCCCAGAACTTCGGTGCGATGGAACGCGCGCGGCAGCCGGTGAAAGTACCAGCTCAGGGGATTCGGCATCGGCTGAGTTTCGTGGTGGTAATCCATGCAAGTGAGGTCGCGCCAGCACGGATCCCCGCGGAGCTTGATGAGCCCCGCTCCCAGCTCCACCCGAAGCGCCAGCCAGCGAAAAAGGAGCAAGGTCAGGAATGGTGGCGAGGTCCGCTCGTTCCCCAGAAAGATCGCGAGAAATCCCGCCTCCAGGAGGAGCGACTCCCACCCGAAACCATAGAACAGCTGGCCGACGTTGACGATCGAGAGATAGAGCAGCCAGAGAACGAGCCAGACGAGCATCGGAAGCCAGAGTGGGCCTTCCTGCGGCCCTCCGAGCGTGATCGCGGTGGACAGGACGAGGCCGGTCCACGCGACGGCACGAAAGGTGTTATCGGAGTAGTGGAGGTGAAAGAGGGTCGGCGCCTCGCGGAAGCCCGCCCGCCGGAGATAACGGGGCACGGGGAGGAGGCCCTCCTCCCCCAGCAGCGGCGGGAACTGGTTGAGCGCCACCAGAAACGCGGCCAGGTAGATGAGGCCGAGTCCGCGCTCGATGACGAGCCGGGCAAGCCGGTAGTCCGGAGCCGAAAACCATTCCATCACACGTCCCGCCGACCAGCGGTTCATCCCGTGAGCTGCCGACACTGCCCGGGAGGGACGGCCGCCCGACAAAAAGCAGGATCGGGCGCCCGCACTTGATTCGGACTCGACCGGGCCATCCTACCATGATGTTTGTCACACCGAGCTGATTTCGCCGTGGCGGACAGCCCGGGACCCCACTCTCGGCGGCCGCCCGGCGATCTTGACGAAATGGCGGTTGTCTGACTAAAGTCAGATAATGCTGGCCGAGCATGTTTCTCACGTCCGTCGCTTCAACCGGCTCGTCACCCAACGAGTTGGGGCGTTGGACGACCACTTCCTGGGACGCGATCGGCCGCTCGGCGAGTCCCGAGTGCTCTTCGAGATCGGTCGTCGTGGCGCCGACCTCCGCGACTTGCGCTCCAGACTCGGCCTCGACTCCGGATACTTGAGTCGCCTGATCCAGTCCCTCGAAACGAAGGGGCTTGTCAAGCTCCGCTCCGGATCGGATGACGAGAGAGTGCGACGCGCCCGGCTCACGCGCGCGGGCCTCGCGGAGTTGGCGGAAATGGACCGGCGCGCCGACCAGGCTGCCGCGGGCATTCTTGATCCCCTGACGGAATCTCAGCGCGAGCGTCTCGTCGCGGCCATGACCGAGGTTCACCGTCTCCTTCGTGCGTCGGGGGCCCGGATCGAGGTGGCCGATCCAGCAAGCCACCCGGCCCGGTGGTGTGTTTCACAATACTTCGCCGAACTGGCCAGTCGTTTCGAGGAAGGTTTCGATCCGGACATGAGTATTCCGGCCGACGATGCTGAGGTGATCCCGCCTCGAGGCGTCTTTCTCATTGCGAGCATCGACGGAGAGCCCGTCGCCTGCGGAGCAGTAAAGTCGGTCTCACCCGGCGTCGGGTCGATCAAGCGGATGTGGGTTGCCGGCTCGGTGCGTGGCCTCGGAATCGGTCGCCGAATGCTGGCGGCGGTCGAGACCCACGCCCGCGACCTCGGCTTGACGCTGCTTCGGATCGAGACCAACCGGGCACTCCGGGAAGCCATCGACCTCTATGCGCGCTCGGGGTACGTGGAGGTGGCACCCTTCAACGCAGACCCGTACGCCGATCACTGGTTCGAGAAGCGTCTCACCTGAGCCGTTTCCACTCATAGACGATACCGGAGGCTCAGCGAGCTTCCCTCAGGCCGTTTTCCACCTCGCGGACACCAGGGATCGACTCGACCAGCTCTTCGGCGAGGAGCTTCGCCTCGGACCCATCCACGACGCCGTTGAGTATTACCGCGCCGTGCTCGACCTGGACCTCGATATCGGCCGCTTCCAGCTCGGGATCATTGGTCAGGACCTCTTGAATCTCGCAGGCGAGAGCCTCGTCGGACCGTTTCTCTCTTTCGCCACCCGCTCGTGTCATTCGTTCCTCCTTCTCTGATCAGCTCACGAAAGCCTGGGCGGTTATCCGCGCGAGACTGTGAGCCCGATTACATCTACGGTATGGAGGTGCTTCTATAAATCAAGAATCAAATGCCCAGGAGGATACGCCAATGACGAGAAGACAACGGAGGAGTCTGGCGCAGGCCATACTCCTGGCCCAGGGGCTCTTGCTCGGCGCCGCGTTGCAGTACCTCTTCGACCCCAACCGAGGTGCCCGGCGCCGCGGGCTGGCGCGTGACAGGCTCATCCGGGCGCGTCACCGGTTGACCGACCGCCTCGGGGCGACCGCCAGAGATCTCGGCAACCGCGCCTATGGCACCGCTTCCAGCATGCGATCCCGCTTTAACCGCGGGGAGGTGTCGGACATCGTGCTGATGGAGCGGGTGCGCTCGGCCCTCGGACGTGCCGCATCACATCCAGGCAGCATCACCGTCACCGCCGATGCCGGCCGCGTCATGCTGAGTGGGTGGATCCTCACTCACGAGCTCGAGCCGTTACTGGAACGCGTCGCGGGAGTACGTGGGGTCCGGGAGGTCGTGAATCGTCTCGAGCCGCACTCGAGCCCCGGCAAGACGGCCGGCCTCCATGACGGCCGCTCTGCCCGCCTGGTAGGCATCGCCCCGGACACGCCCCCCAGCCTCGAAGGCCGCCGACACGCAATTGACGTGCGGAAGACTATCACCCTCCGTGCGCCGGTCGAGCAGGTGTGGGAGCTCTGGAGCCACTTCGAGAACTTCCCGCGCTTCATGGCCCATCTGCGCGAGGTCCGGAGGATCACCGACGAGACGTCGCACTGGGTGGCGTCAGGCCCGGCCGGCGTGCCGGTAGAGTGGGACGCGGTCGTGACGGAGTGGATTACGAACGAGGTGATAGCCTGGAGGAGCGTCGAGGGCTCGGCTATCAGGAGCGCAGGAATCGTCAGATTCCGGCCGGTGGACGGAGACGCCACCATGGTGGATATCCGAATGTCGTATGACCCGCCCGGCGGCGTGATCGGCCGCGCCATGGCCGCACTGCTCAGCGTGGTGCCGGAGCACGCCCTTCATGACGACATGGTGCGGCTCAAGTCGCTCCTCGAGAGTGGCAAAACCACGGCCCGCGACGAGACCGTCCGGCTCGTCGATCTGCTACCGATCGCGGCGTCCGGGGCGGAATGACCCGACCCGGCCCTCATTTTCGTTCGATTCGTCCGTTTTGTATCGCAGTCGCGGCGACTCGATCTCTGCCGGGCGGCCCCGCGTGGCGCCGGGCCACTTCCGCCAGCGCGGCCCAGTCTCGGTCACCATCGCCCTGAGCGACCGCCTCGAGGAAGTGGTCGCGGAGGACGCTGGCATAGGGCATGGGGGTTCGCACCGCCTCGGCGGCCTCGTGGACGAGGCGCAGATCCTTCAAGCCGAGGGCGAGCCTGAATCCGGCAGGCTCGTAGCGCCGCTCCGCGATCAGGGCACTGTAGTTCTTGTAGACGGGGGCGGTGAAGAGGGTACTGGTCAGCACGTTCAGCAGCTCCGCGGGTTCCACACCGTACCGCTCCACCATCACCGCGGCCTCGGCAATGCTCTCGATCGCGGAAGCGATCATGAAGTTGCCGGCGAGCTTGACCGCGTTGGCCTGACTTGGCTCGCGACCGACCCGCCAGGTTCGCTGTCCGATGACGTCGAGCAAGGGCTGGACGCGGTCGATCGCCGCCTCATCACCCGCCGCCACGATGTTGAGCTGCCCCGTGGCGGCGACATCCGGCCGTCCGAACACCGGTGCAGCGACGTACTGAATGCCGTAGCGCCGGTGTTCCGCCGCCAGTATGTCGGCGAGGCGGACCGAGATGGTCGCCATGTTCACATGCACGGTGTCAGGCGGGGCGGTTTCCAGCAGCCCGTGATCGAGGAAGACCTCGCGGACGGCATCGTCATCGGCGAGCATGGAGATGGCGACGTCCACGAACGTCGCGCGCGGCTCTTTCACCGGCTCTCCACCCTGGCTGGCGAGAGCCCCGAGAGGTGCAGCGCTTCGATTCCATGCTCGGACGTGGTGACCCGCCTTCAGCAGGTTGGCGGCCATCGCCCCGCCCATCGCACCGAGTCCGATAAAGCCCACTTCCATGCTCGTTCCCTCCATACCGCCAAAGACCGATGCTCTCTATGGCCGCCGAATCATTGGTTGACCTCTCAGGGGGGCAGATCCGGCGTGGCCTGGGATCGCGGCGAGCGACGTCCCAACATCTGTGATCCGTGACACCGACTCCGTGACCAAAGTCACCGACGCGGCTTCGCAATCCCGATTCATTGAAGAAGTATTCGCCCTCCTGGCGCGGCCCTCCCTTACTTGCGATTTCCGAACCGCGGGTCCTGAGTATAGGGTACTGGGGCTGGACGCCAGTCACGTATCGACGTCAGCGGTCGTACGGCCGCGTGGAACGCGGTGCATTCGGCGGCTGTTCGTCCAAGGACTGCCGATACCTCACGCACCCCTGGATGAACACCGGCCATTCAGGCACCGTCGGCACCGGATGTTCCTTCTCGGGCAGGAGACCCCAGAGCCGGGGATGATGCCAGCAGAGCTCATGGCCGGTGCTGTCCCGGTGCGAGCGAATCCCGCTTCGGAGCCTTCGAACCTCGTCAATCAGTCGCTCGCGAGACATGCCGTCCAGGTCCTCGTCCATATGCTCTCCTCTTGAAAGCCAGGCCCTCGCCCGTGGCGCGGAACGGGCCGCCCGGCTTCGCTCTGGCCGAGGCCGGATTTTCCCATATTCTAGTGCATGCGCCAAAGGTTGTGCAGCGCAGACGAGGAAGACTCAACTAACTGAAGATTCAACTATCCAGGGGATATACGACGATGCGAGTCATGGTAATGATCAAAGCCAACAAAGACACCGAGGCAGGCGTGATGCCGAGCGAGGAGCTCCTCGCGGCGATGGGGACATTCAACGAAGAGCTGGTGAAGGCCGGCGTGATGCTCGCGGGTGAGGGGCTCCAGGCGAGCGCGAAGGGCGCGCGCGTGCGGTTCTCCGGGAACAAGCGGACCGTCATCGACGGTCCCTTCGCCGAATCCAAGGAACTGATCGCCGGATTCTGGCTGTGGCAGGTGAAGTCGATGGACGAGGCGATCGAATGGGTCAAGCGCTGTCCGAATCCGACGGGCGACGAGTCCGAGATCGAGATCCGGCAGGTGTTCGAGGCGGAGGACTTCGGCGCCGAGTTCACGCCCGAGCTCCGGGCGCAGGAGGAACGCCTGCGCGCACAGGTGGCGGCGAAGAAGTAGAAAACACCCCCTCCCAGGAGAGCGCCATGTCCGTGGGCACGAGTTTTCTCGAACAAGTGAACCGGGGCTTCGACCGCGCGGCCAGCTTCACGCGACATGATGCCACCCTGCTCGCCAACATCAAGGCGTGCAAGAACCTCTTTTACACCAGCTTTCCCATCAAGCGGGACGACGGCACCATCGAGGTGATGCACGCATGGCGGGCCGAGCACAGTCACCACAAGCTCCCCTGCAAAGGCGGGATCCGATATGCCGCGGACGTCGACGCGGACGAGGTGCAGGCGCTGGCCGCGCTCATGACCTACAAGTGTGCGCTCGTGGATGTGCCCTTCGGCGGCGCCAAGGGGGGCATCCGCCTCAGCCCCAAGGCGTATTCCGCAGACGAGCTCGAGCGGATCACCCGGCGCTACGTCTTCGAGCTCGTGCGCAAGAACTTCATCGGGCCGGGCCTCGATGTCCCGGCGCCCGATGTCGGAACCGGTCCGCGGGAGATGGCGTGGATCGTCGACACCTACACGCAGCTCCGCTCCGGCGAGCTGGACGCGCTCGGCTGCGTTACCGCCAAGCCGGTCACCCAGGGCGGGATACGCGGGCGGGTCGAGGCAACCGGGCGCGGCGTGTTCTACGGTATTCGCGAAGTGGCGGCTGTCGCGGAGGACATGAAGGCGCTGGGGCTGTCGACCGGGCTCGAGGGCAAGCGCGTCGTGATCCAGGGACTCGGGAACGTGGGCTACTTCGCCGCCAAATTCTTTCAGGAAGGCGGGGCGATCCTGGTGGGGCTCGGCGAATCCGAAGGTGCCATTGCCAACCCGAAGGGGCTCGATCTCGAGAAAGTGGTAGCGCACCGCAAGGAGCGCGGGAACATTCTCGACTTCCCCGGCGCCACCAATCTGGCGCGCCGGGAAGACGTCCTCGAGGTCGAGTGCGACTTCCTCATTCCCGCCGCGCTGGAACGACAGATTACGGCGGAGAACGCGCCCCGAATCAAGGCCAAGATGCTGGTCGAGGCCGCCAACGGCCCCACCACGCTCGAGGCCGACGAGATTCTCAGCCGGCGCAACGTGATGGTCATCCCCGACGCGTACATCAACGCGGGCGGCGTCACGGTGTCCTACTTCGAATGGGTGAAGAACCTGGGCCACGTGCGCTTCGGGCGGATGCAGAAGCGGTTCGAGCAGGGCGCGTACGGGCGGCTGCTCGAGGCGGTGGAAGGGATGACGGACCGGCAATTCACTCCGGGAGAGATCGAGCGGATCACCCGCGGCGCCGGCGAAGAGGACCTGGTGAACTCGGGGCTCGAGGAGACCATGATCGGCGCTTACCACCCGATCCGGGAAACCTGGAAACGCCTCCAGAGCAAGGTGGACCTCAGGACCGCCGCGCTGATCGTGGCGATCGACAAGGTGGCCTTGAGCTACGAGCAGCTGGGAATCTTCCCCTAGGGTCGTTCAGCGCGCCGTCCACCGCGCCTTTCGCGCGCTCACGATCTCGGTATTCATCCCCGCCCAGGCCAGGGTCCCGCCGAAGCGTCCGTGCTCCATCTTGATGCACTTGTCGATCACTACCTCGAGCCCGGCCGCTGCCGCGCGCTCCGCCGCCTCCCTGGCCGGAATGCGCAACTGAAACCAGATCCGCGGCACGCCGGCGGCAATCGCCTGCTCCGCCATTCCCAGGGTCTCGGGGCCGCGGCGGAACACCACGACGAGGTCGAGCGGGAGCGGAACGCTCGCGATATTCGGATAGGCGGTCTCACCGAGGATGGGGCCAGAGCGCGGCTTGACCGGGATGATGCGATATCCGGCGCGCTGGAGGTAGCTCGCGACGAAGTGGCTCGCCCTCTGCCGCTCGCTGGAGAGCCCGACCACTCCGATCGTCTTCGAGTCGATGAGGATCCGGCGGATGGTCGCCGGATTCTGGAAGCGGTGCCGCTCCTCGACCGTGAGCCCGGTGTTGAGTGTGATGTCGCAGGCAACGGGGGAGTCGGCGTCCATGGCGTCCTCTTATGCCCGCGCCTGAAGGGCCTGATCCAGGTCCCACAACAGGTCGTCGGCCGTTTCCAGCCCCACGGAGAGACGGACCAGCTCGGGGCCGACGCCCGCGGCCTCGAGCTCGCTGTCGCTCAACTGTTGATGGGTGGTCGACGCCGGATGAATCACGAGACTCCTGGCGTCGCCCACGTTGGCGAGGTGGGAGAAGAGCTGCAGCGACTCGATGAACCGCCGGCCCGCCGCGCGCGCGTCGCCGCCCGATGCCTTGAGGCCGAAGGAAAACACGGCGCCGGGCCGCCCCCCGAGATATTTCTTCGCCAGCGCATGATCGGGATGGTCAGGAAGGCCGGCGTACGCGACCCACGCCACGGCCCGATGATCGCGGAGGAACTCGGCGACCTTCCGCGCGTTGGCGGTATGCCGGTCCATCCGGATCGAGAGGGTTTCGAGACCCTGAAGCAGGAGGAACGCATTCGTGGGCGACAGGCACGCGCCCGTGTCCCGGACCGTTTCGGCCCGGACCTTCATGAGGTACCCGTAGTGCCCGAACGTCTCGTAGAACCTGAGCCCGTGATACGAGGGCGACGGGCCGGCGATGGTGTGGAAACCCGAATAGTCGAAGCGGCCCGACTCGGCGACGACGCCGCCGATGCTGTTTCCGTGACCGCCGATGAACTTGGTCGCCGAATGAATGACGATGGTAGCGCCGTGCTCGATGGGCCGGCAGAGATACGGCGTTGCGAAGGTGTTGTCTACGATGAGCGGGATGCCCTTCGCGTCGGCCAGCCGGGCGAGAGGAGCCACGTCGAGGATGCTGCCGCGCGGATTACCGATCGTCTCGCCAAAGAGAGCGCGGGTCTTGGGCGTGATCGCCTGTTCCCAGTTGTCGAGCCGGGTGGGATCCACGAACCGCACGCGGATCGACAGCTTTTTGAAGGTGTGAGTAAACTGGGTGACCGTCCCGCCGTAGAGATGCGAGGAGGAGACGATCTCATCTCCCGGCGAGAGCAGGGTCATGAAGGCGACCAGCTGGGCCGCCATCCCGCTCGCGGTGGCGACGGCCCCCGTGGCGCCCTCGAGCGACGCGACGCGCTCCTCGAATACGGCGGTGGTCGGGTTGCCGATCCGGGTGTAGATGTTT
This sequence comes from uncultured Gemmatimonadales bacterium, assembly GCA_963722825.1. Lineage (GTDB taxonomy): Bacteria > Gemmatimonadota > Gemmatimonadetes > Gemmatimonadales > GWC2-71-9 > CAVVWJ01. The sequence continues at coordinate 465,788 of CAVROI010000003.1, read as the reverse complement.
CCGTATTGCCTCAGCTCGAAGAGCTGAGCCGCCATCTCGGTGTCATCGAAGACGAATGACGTGGTCTGATAGATCGGAACCGCGCGGGCCCCGACAACCGGGTCGGGGACATGGCCGGCATGAAGCATCCGGGTCTCGAAGCCGAAGCTCCGTGACTGGGGCTGAGCAATGGCGGGTTGTTCCATCCTGGTCATCAGGGCGCCGACTCCGGTTTCGCGATATCCCAATCTACGCATCCGGTCGGTATCTTCGCAGGATGACGAAGGTCGCGAGCTCGGAATCGCGATTCTGCACAGCATCGGAGGAGACGAATCATGACAGAGCCGGAACGGGTCGACGCGATTCGCGGCAAGACCGTCCGCCTGACCTGGGTCGACGGTCCCACCCAGGGGAAGACCTATGATCATATCTTTCACGAGGACGGGACCGTCGAATGGCACGATGCCGGGGCGGCGGCGAATGCGCAGGGTGGAGGCACGGCCGGCAAGGACCCTGCGTCCCGGGAGCGGCCTCCCTATGCGGCCGTGAAAGTCGCCGACGATATCTGCGTCGTGTCGTATCTGGCGTCATCGGGCTACACCTTGACGGTGGTTCTCAACTTCCGGAATCATCAGACAACAGGTTTCGCCTCGGGTGCCAAGGAGTGGTACCCCATCCACGGCAGATTCGAAATCGTGCGACCAGGAGCGCGATGATGTTCGTCCTCCGCTCTCCCGTCTTCGATCCGGGCGCGCCGATCCCCCCACGCCATACCTGCGACGGCGAGGATCTCTCGCCGCCGCTCGAATGGACCGACCCGCCTCCGGGCACGCAGGCGCTTGCCCTGATCGTCGACGACCCCGATGCCCCCGATCCCGCCGCTCCACGACGGGTGTGGGTGCACTGGCTGCTGTACAACATTCCCACGCGATCTTCCCAGCTCGCCGAGGGATTCGGCAACTCGGGCCCGCCTTCACCGGCCAGGCACGCCCTCAACGATGGCAACACCCTCGGCTACCACGGTCCCTGCCCGCCGATCGGCCGGCACCGGTACTTCTTTCACCTCCGCGCGCTCGACCGCGCTCTCCCGGACCTCGGACCCGCGGCGCGGCGGGCCGACCTCGAGCGCGTCATGCAAGGACACGTCCTGGCCACGGCGGCGCTGATGGGGACTTATGCCCGCTCGACGCTCCCCGCCAGCGACCGAGGCTAGATTACGGGGCGCGGCGTTCTCCGCAGCCGGTGGCCCGTTCCGCGCGCACGCCCACCGCCCCTCGCACACCCGGAAGCTTCCTGTGAGTAGCTACAAGGTCGAGCAGTGCCGTGTCACCTACCAAGGGCGTCAATTCCATTTCGTTTCGTATGACGGCCAGCCTGCCAATGAGCGCCGGGGCGAGGCCGCGATCCCGGCGATGTGGTATCTGATGGGACCGGGAAAGCGGTGGCCCGTCGCTCCTCAGTTGATCGGCCAATCGGAGCAGGAAATAGAGCACACTCTCCTGGCCTGGCTCCAGGACCAGGGCCTCGGCCGTCGCCGGTAGGCGCTCGCCGTTCACGGCGACGCAGAACTCCTTTGATTCGAGATCCTCTTGCCGACTCTTCGTCCGACCATCCTGGCCGCGCTCCTCCTGGCGCTGCCGACTGCCGCATCGGCCCTCGCCCAGACACCCACGCCGCCCGCATACACCTGCCGCTTCATCAAAATCCCCATGCGTGACGGCGTGCGGCTCAACACCAGCATTTGCGAGCCGAAGGCCACCTACGACTCGCTGCCGATCCTGCTCACACGCACGCCCTACGGGGTCGCCGGCGATACGGTCGTCGGTGACGATTACCGCTTCCTCGCCTCCGACGGATATCTCTTCGCCTATCAGGACATCCGCGGACGGTTCGGCAGCGAGGGGCAGTTCCTCATGAACGCGCCGCTGCACGACCCCGCCGACAGCGCCGGAGTGGACGAGAGCACGGATGCCTACGACACGGTCGATTGGCTGGTACACAATCTTCCCAAGAACAACGGCCGGGTCGGCGTCCTCGGCGTGTCGTACCCGGGCTTCCTCGCGACGATGGCCGGCATCAATCCGCATCCGGCGGTCAGGGCTGTCTCGCCGCAAGCTCCAATGACCGACACCTGGATGGGCGACGACTTCTTTCACCAGGGAGCCTTCCGCCTCTCGTACGGCTTGGAATACGCGGGCAGCATGGAGGAGACCAAGGACATGTCGCAGGACCTCCCGATCGGCACATGGGACACCTACGACTGGTACCGACGGCTGGGTCCGCTGTCGAACGTGGACGCGAAGTACTTCCATGGAAAGGTCCCGACCTGGGAAGCCTTCCAGGCGCATCCCGCGTATGACGCGTACTGGCAGGCCCGCGCGGTCCAGCGCCGGCTCTCCTCGCCGGCAGTCCCGACGCTCGTCGTGGGCGGGTGGTGGGATCAGGAGGATCGGTACGGCCCGCTCGCCACCTACCGCGCGCTCGAGCGCGGCGACAGCGCGCACTTCAACTTCCTCGTGATGGGCCCGTGGAACCACGGTGGCTGGCGTCGCGAGACGCGCAGGATGCCGGTGGTGGATCCCGGCACGGCCGAAGGCTATCTCCGCGACATCGAGGCACCCTGGTTCGCGTACTGGCTCAAGGGAAAAGGCAAGCTGGCGGAGCCGGAGGCCTACCTCTACGACACGGGCGCCAAGCAGTGGCGCTCCTTCGACAAATGGCCCGCCGCCGGAGAGACGTCCCCGCGAAGCCTCTACCTCCACTCGGGCGGCCGACTCTCGTTCGATCCGCCCGCGCCCGGCGAGGCACCGTTCGACGAGTACGTCTCGGATCCGGCACATCCGATCCCGTACCGTCCGCGGCCGATCGAGCAGACGTACGATCCGCGTGGATCGCGCTGGCGCACCTGGGAAACGGAAGACCAGAGGTTCGTGGACGGGCGTCCCGACCTGGTGAGCTGGGTATCGGAGCCGCTGAGCGACGACGTATCGATCGCCGGCAACGTCACGGCGAAGATCGTCGCCTCCACGACGGGCCGGGACGCCGACTGGGTAGTGAAGCTGATCGACGTCTTCCCCGACAGCATGCCGGACGATTGGCACCTTGGTGGATACGAGCTCATGGTGGCGCACGAGATCATGCGCGGGCGCTATCGCAAGAGCTTCTCCACCCCTTCGCCACTCGAGCCCCGGACTCCGCTCGACTTCACCGTCGACCTCCATCAGCAGGTCTACCAGTTCCGGAAGGGACACCGGATCATGGTGCAGATCCAGAGCACCTGGTTCCCGGTTTACGACCGCAATCCACAGACCTGGGTGCCCAACATCTTCAAGGCGAAAGCGGCTGATTTCCGGGCACAGACCCATCGCATCTGGCACACGCCACGGCATCCTTCGCGCGTCGAAGTCTCGGTGATGCATATCCCATAGAACCTTGAACAAGGCGCGGCATCCCGTCGCGCCTGCATCGCGAGTCCCCAGCCCATCTCATTGATTCGGCTGCACTTACCCTAAGAGGACGGGGTAGGTCTGCCTCTTGCGTTGCACTCTGCTCTCTCCCAGTCACGCTCGATCGCTCCTGCTTGGAGTCGCGTCCAGATGAAGCTGCTCGTGGTCGAGGATTCGCCACTCCTGCGGCGGATGTTCGGACTCGCCTTTCCGCACCATTCCAACGAGCTGCATCCGGCCGAAAATGGCCAGGCGGCGATGGAAGTGCTGGCGGTATCGAGCGAGCCGTTCGACGCGGTGCTGCTCGATCTTCGTATGCCCGACATGAACGGGGTGGAATTCATTCGCGCACTCAGAACGCAGGCCATCCACCGCGGAACTCCTGTGATCCTGACGACGGCCGAGCCGGACCACTCCGAGCTGATGATTCAGGCGACGGCGCTCGGCGTCGCCGCGATCGTCAAGAAGCCATGGTCACCGCAAGGCCTGCGCGGCGTCGTCCAGAAGGTCCTCGACTCGTCCGGGGGATGACTCATGGCAGACTCCTTTCTGGTGATCGACGATTCGAAACTGGTCCACCAGATGTACCGGCTGATCTTCTCCCAGGGGACGCTGGCGGGCAGCACGGTCCACTACGCCACCGACGGCCGCGACGGATACGGGCTCCTGGCCTCCCATCCGGACCTCACGCTCGTGCTGCTCGACCTCAACATGCCGCAGATGAACGGCCTCGAAGTACTCGCCCGGCGGCAATCGGAGCAACTGCACCCGCACGTCCCGATTGCTCTGGTGACCACGGAGGGGAGCGAGGACGACGAGGCACGTGGACGAGCCGTCGGCGCCTGGGATTACCTGCGCAAGCCGTTCCAACCGGCCGACATCGAGCGACTCGTCATGCGCGCCCGCGCCCAGGCCGCCGGCGAGGCATGATCAGCAGGGAGAATCCCTTCGGGGAGCTGCTTCAGGACTACATCGTCGAGTGCTTGCCGCTCGCCGAAGCGGTCGGCGACGTCTTCGTGGAGATGGAGCGGCACTGGCGTGCGGGAGAGCAGGCCGACGGATTGCTCGCCTCGGTCAAGGGCCGGCTACACACGGTCAAGGGAAATTCGGCGATGATGGGCTTTACGCCCATGCAGGACGTCGCGCACGCGCTCGAAGATGCGTGCGCGCTTCTCGGCCGCGCGCCGGGGCGCCGCGGGGACGAGGCGGCCGCGCTGCTGATTGCCGGAGCCGGCCTCCTGGTCGATCTGATTCGTACCGCGTCACCGGAGACGGACCCCACCGCCGCCTCCGAGTTCGTGAAGGAAGTCCGGCACTTCCTGACGGCCACCGGGCAGCAGCCGGCGTCGGCCGAGCGCAGGCGGGGCGAAAGGCGTGACGCATCGAGGTCGCCGGAGGGTGCCGAGCGCGCGGGAAGCGTCGTGCGAGTCGACTTCCGCCGGCTCGACGCATTGTTGGAGATACTGGGCGAAGGACTGATTCAGCACTCCGCCCTCGCCGAGCTGTACCGCCGGTTGCTGCGGCGCGTGGGCGCCTGCGAGGAGCTGGGTGAGCTCGATCAGGCGGTGGTGGCGATGGAGAAGACGCTCAAGCGCCTGGAATCCACCCTGATGGAAACGCGCCTCCTGGCCGTATCCACCGTGTTCGGCCGCTTCCCGAGAATGGTGCGCGACGTCGCGCACGCGGAAGGAAAACGGGTTCGCCTGGTCGTGACTGGCGGGGAGACCTCGCTCGACAAGGCGGTGCTGGACCGCCTGAACGAGCCGCTCGTCCACCTGGTGAGCAACGCCGTGGTGCACGGTCTCGAAGACCCGGCGGAGCGAACCGCCGCCGGCAAGCCAGCCGAGGGGGCGTTGCGACTCGAGGCGGCCTCGGTGTCCGGGCGCGTGGTCATTCGGGTGACGGATGACGGGCGAGGGCTCGACGAGAACGCCATCCGCACCAGGGCGGAAGCGCTCGGGCTCGACACCCGGGCCTCCGATGCCGCCCATCTGCACAGTCTGATCTTCGTGCCCGGCCTCTCGACCGCCGACCAGGTCTCGAGACTCGCCGGGCGGGGCGTGGGTCTCGATGTCGTAGCAGGCTCGATTCACGGGCTCGGCGGCACAATCGACGTAGAGAGCACCCCGGGAAAGGGCACGGCGTTCACGCTGAGCCTCCCGGTCACACTGGCCATCGTGCGGTCGCTCATCGTCGAGGTAGACCGCGAGCGGTACGCCGTGCCTCTCACGCATGTGGCCGAAACGGTTCGGGCCGACCCCGAGGCGATTCGCGAGATCAATCACCAGGGCGTGACGCAATGGAGGGGCGACCTGATCCACGTTGCCGATGGCGGCGTCGTTCTGGGCACGAGCAAGCCCGACCCGACACCACGCCGGTTCTATGTAGTCATGACGGCCGGCGCCAAGCGGCGGGGATTGCTCGTGGATCGGCTGGTGGGCCACCAGGACGTCGTCGTAAAGGGACTCGACCCCGCGCTGGGCCGGCCGGATGTGGTCTCGGGGACCACGATTCTCGGCGATGGGCGGGTCGCGTGCATCCTGGACGTCGTCCGCATTCTCGATGGAGGCCGCCGTGCCGGCTGACGCGCTGCCGGGGGCGGTGCTTCACCTGCTGACCTTCGGCCTCGACCGCGAGGAGTTCGGCATTCCGGTCATCCAGGTCCGCGAGGTCATCCGCGTCACCGAGATCACCCGGGTGCCGCAGGTACCGCCCCACGTCCGCGGGGTCACGAATCTCAGGGGCCGCATTCTCCCCGTGGTCGAGATTCGCACGAGAATGGGGCTCGAGCCGGCCGTCATCACCCCCACCGCTCGTATCGTGGTAGTGGAAGTGCTCGGGCGTGTACTCGGGCTGCTGGTGGACCGGGTATCTCAGGTGACCAAGGTGCCCGCGGAGAGCGTCGCTCCCGCGCCGGACGAGGTCATCTCCGCCGAGGCGGACTATCTCACCGGCGTGGCGCGCTGGGATTCCCGGCTGATCATTCTGCTCGATCTCGACAAGGTGCTGCCGTTGACCGTGTAGCTCTCACTGCTTCACCCAAGGATGGGTGCAACGATGCCGAGCCGTTGGGAACAGACGATCAAGGATTGGACGATCCGGCGGAAGATTCTCACCGGCTTTTCCGGGGTGCTGGCGCTGACCGCCTTCCTCGGATGGCAGGCGATCCGCGCCCTCGACCGCATGGCCCGCGTCGGAGCCGACGCCGTCGCGGCGGGCCAAATCTTCCACGATTCCCGGAATACGATCCTGATCCTGCTGGTCGTATCGATCGGGCTCGGCTTCGTCCTCGCGCTCGCCCTCGCCCGTCTCATCGCCGATCCGCTCACCAGCCTCGGCATCCTGGCGGAACAGGTCTCCAAGGGCGACCTGACGACGGACATCAGAAGCCAGTCCCGCGACGAGATCGGATGGCTGGAGCATTCGATGCGGCAGATGGTGAAGAACCTCCGCGACATCGCTACCCAGATTGCGGCCTCGTCCCGCACCGTCGCCGCGTCGGCCGAGGAGATTTCGGCCTCCTCCACCCAGATGGCCAAGGGCGCGGAGATGCAGTCGAGCTCCACCGAGGAGACCTCCTCCACCATGGTCGAGATCGCCTCCCAGATGCAGCACCTGGCCCGGAGCGCCGAGTCCCTGGCGGCCAACGTGGATCAGACTTCGGCATCGATCCAGGAGATGAGCGCGACGCTGGCGCAGACGGCACAGAACGGCGAGGTCCTGCTCGGCGCGGTCGAGGAGGCCTCCGCCACGCTCGGTACCATGATCGAGAACGTCGGGTCCATTGCGGCCCGGGTCCATCAGGTGGACCAGGTGAGCCAGCAGGCCGTGGTGGACACGCGGCACAACGGCGAGAGGCTGCAGGAATCGATCGCCTCGATCGGGGACCGCTCGGACGAGATCGGAAAAATCGTCAAGGTCATCGAGGGCATCGCCGACCAGACCAACTTGCTGGCGCTCAACGCGGCCATCGAGGCGGCGCGGGCGGGCGATGCGGGGAAGGGCTTCGCGGTGGTCGCGGACGAGGTCCGGCGGCTGGCCGAGCGCTCCGTGCTGGCCACGCAGGAGATCGGCACGGTCATCGAGACGGTGCAGAAGGACACCAAGCGGGCCGTCACACTCATGGAGCACGTGCTCGCCGGGATCGTCGAGTCGATCGGGAAGACCTCCGCGCTGATCGCAGAAGCGGCACGGGCGGCCGACGCGCAGGCCGTCGACGCCAAGGCGGTGTTGAGCACCGTGGGCGAGATGTCCACCCTGGCACGTCAGATCGCGGGATCGATCAGCGAGAACGCCGCCGGCGCGCAGGAGATCAGCGCTGCGGCGCAGAAGATGAACCAGCTCACGCACCAGATGTCCGAGGCGGTGGCCGAGCAGAAGCGTGGCGGCGAGATGGTGGTCAAGGCCGTCGAGGCGATCGCCGTGGTGTCGCGACAGAATCTGGTCGCGGTGGAGCAGATGGGCGGCGCGGCGAAGAGTCTGGCGGGCGAATCCGACGCTCTCCGCCAGCGTGTCGCCCTCTTCCAGGTCTGAGGCCGACATGAGCACGCTCACGGAGCGGCTTGCCGCCCTGGAAGCCGCAGCAAAGCGCCCGGGAGGCGAAGGCGTCATTCTCGCCGCCCTCGAGGACGAAGCGCCGAGCGTCCGCGACCATGCCATCCGGCTGGCCGCGCGCTACGTCGAGCCCGCGATGCTGAGCGATCTCGTGGCCGATGGAGAGAACGCCGTCCGCCGGAACGCCGGCCTTTCGGCGCTGGAGCGGCAGGGCCCATACGCCGTGCCGCATCTGGTCGCCATGCTGGGCCGGCCGGACGCCGAGCTGGTGATGTTCGCGCTCCAGAGCCTCTCGCGCATCGGGCACGCCGCGTCCGGTCCCGCGATCCTCCCTCTGCTGAATCACGCCGATCCCAACGTCGTCCAGGCGGCCATCGAGGCCGTCGGGGAGCTCCGCTGCCGTGATGCGGTGCCAGCGTTGTGCCGGCTCCTCGAGAGCGACCTCTGGCTCCAGCTCGCCGCCATCGCCGCCCTCGGAGAGATTGGAGACCCGAGCGCGGTGGGCCGGCTGATGGTCTTCGTGCCCGATTCCGTGCTCGCCGGACCGGCCGTACAGGCGCTTCGGAGCATTGCCGCACCGGAGTCGCTCGAACCGCTGCTGACGCTGCTTCCAGCGGTCAAGGAACGCGCCCTGCGTGATCCGTTGCTCCTTGCGCTCGGGGTGATCATCGAGCTGCACCCCGATCCCATGCCGGTGATGACGCGATGCGACGACGAGGTGGCGGCCTATCTCGAGCAACTCCTGACGGCGATCCCGCCCAGCCGGGACGACGCGGAAGCCGAGAGTCTGGTCCGCGCGGCCGTGACCCTCGTGGCGGCGGCGGGGATCGAGTCCCTGCAACCGCTCCTCCTCGCCCGGCTGGCGACCGACGGAGGCGCGGGGTGGATGGACGGACTCTTCCGACGGTTCCCCGACGGAATCACCCGCCGCCTTTCGTCGCTGCTGGAGCATCCGGACCCGGAGGTGCGATGCGGGGCGCTCAGAGTCGGAGCCTTCGGTGAGGCCGACGTGGGGACGGTCATCGGCCACCTCGGCGACCCCGTCGAGGCGGTCCGGGCCGCTGCCTGCCTCGCGCTGGGCCGGATCGGGCTCGACCCGGTGGCGCCGTTGCTCGTGGAGCGGCTCCGTCGGGGAGAGCCGTCGGAGCAGTCGGCCGCCGCCGAGGCACTTGCCGAGTTGTCGGCCGAGGGACTGAGCGAGCTCGAGACCTGCCTTCAGCAGAGCTGCCCCGAGTCGGTAGTCGCGCACGCCCTCGAGATCCTCGCCCGGCGGCCGATAGCCGCGCTCGAGTCTCGGGTCCTCCAGCTCACGGATGAAGCAAGCCCTGTCGTTCGGCTCGCGGCGCTCCGCGCCGCGGCGGCGATCCCGGGCGCCCGGTGCGACGTCGTCCTACTTCGGGCGCTCGCCGATCGGCATCAGCCGATCCAACGCGAGGCGCTGGAGCTGCTGGTGCGGCGCGGCGGAGAGAAATCGGTGACGACGCTCGTCGCGCTACTCGGAACGGCCGACTCGCTCCGCTTTCACGTGATTCGCGCGCTGGGCTATTGCCGCGCGCCCGCCGCCGCCGCCAGACTCCGCGATCTCTATCCCGAGTGCGGACCGCACGAGCAGCTTCAGATCGTCTGGTCGCTGCTCCGGATCCGGCCGCCCTGGCTCACCGACTTCCTTCGGCAGCGGCTCTCCGACGCCGACCTCGACATGCGGCGCGCGGCGGCCCAGGGCCTGTCGGCCGTAGCCGACGCCGACCAGCTCCCGGTGCTCGTCCCACTGGTGGACGATGCCGACTGGAATATCCGGAACGAGGCGGCCCGAGGCCTCGGCCGTCTAGCGACTCCGGAGGCCAGGGCAGCGCTCCTCACCCTCGCCAGGGACGTGGAATCGGTCGTGGCGGCGACGGCTCGTGCTTCTCTCGAGCGGCTGCCCGGCAACGCTGCTCTCATCCCGGCATGACCGCGTTCGACCAGGCCGATCTCAAGCTGCTCACGGATCTGATCCAGGAGCGGTTCGGCCTGACGTTTCAGGGCATCCGGCAGGAGATTCTGGCCTCACGACTCCGGCCCAGGCTGCGCGAGCTTCACCTGGAGTCTCCCCGCGACTACTACGCCTACCTCCGCTTTCATCCCGATCGGGACGCGGAGTTCGCCAGACTGCCGGCGATGGTCACCAACAACGAGACCTACTTCTTCCGCGAGACCCACCAGTTCGACATCCTGATCAACCACGTGATTCCCGAGCGTAGAGCGGCGCTCCAGACTCGTCCACTGCGCGTGCTGTCCGCCGGCTGTTCGTCGGGCGAGGAGCCGTATTCGCTGGCGATCGCGCTCCACAACGCCGGGCTGTCGCTCGCCGGCATCACCTGGGAAATCGACGCCTGCGACCTCAATCCCGACCGGATCGCCCGCGCCAGAGAGGCGCTCTACGACGAGGGCTCGCTGCGCGCGTGCGACGCCGAGGCGCGACGACGCTACTTCACCGAAGAGCAGAAGAGGTTCCGTCTCAAGGGGCGGTACCGCACCGGCGTCCGGTTCTTCCTGGCGAACCTGCTCGCGTCGAACGGCCAGCTGGGATGGGCCATGTACGACGCGATCCTCTGTCGCAATCTCCTCATCTACGTCAGCGATGGCGCGTTCGACGGGCTGATCAAGCTCTTCTCCCGCTGCCTGATTCCAGGCGGCCACTTGTTTCTCGGCCATTCCGAATCGCTGATCGATCGCACCAGCGAGTTCACTCCGATGGTGGTCGGAGGCGCGGTGGTCTACCGGAAGGTCGCGCCACAGCCATGACCCGGATCTTCATCGTGGACGACTCGGCGTTCGTCCGGCGGGCGCTGACGCGTGTGCTGGCCACGGAGCCCGACTTCCACATCGTGGGAGAGGCGGCCACGGGCGCGGAGGCGCTGGGGAAGATTCCCGCCGCCAACCCCGATTTCGTGACGCTGGACGTGGCGATGCCGGGCATGGACGGTCTACAGCTCCTGCCGGCGCTCCTGCGGTGGAAGCCGTCGGTTCGCGTGCTGATGATCTCCGCGCACACTCGCGACGGAGCGGTAGCGACGGTCGAGGCACTTGCGGCCGGGGCGGTCGACTTCATCGACAAGACCACCTTCAACGTGATGGATCTCGAGTTCCTCCGGCGCGAGGTGCTGGACCGTCTCCGGGCTCTCGCGCCGAGAACCGCGCCCGTCCGCCCGTCCGCCAACGGGACGGCGCCGATGACGGCGGCGGACGCCGAGCTTGGCCGCTGCGAGCTGTGCGTCATCGGTGCCTCCACCGGCGGTCCCGCGGCGGTGCAGCGCATCCTTCAGGCCCTGCCGCCGCAGTTTCCGCTGCCGGTGGTCGTCGTGCAGCATATGCCCGAGGGCTTCACCAAGCCATTCGCACAGCGGCTGGACTCGCTCAGCCGGCTTCGAATCAGCGAGGCCGTCGAGGGCCATCGGCTCGCGCGGGGCGAGGTGGTCATCGCCCCGGCGGGGCGGCATCTCCGAGTGAGCTCGGGCATGGCCGTAGTCCTCACTCACGACCCCGCCGACGCCAGACACATTCCCAGCATCGACGTGGCCATGCGCTCGGCGGCCCGGTCGAGGCCCGGTCGGGTGCTCGGGATTCTGCTGACGGGAATGGGAGAGGACGGCGCGGATGGGATGGCCACCATTCGGGCCGGCGGCGGGTTCACGATCGCCGAGAGTGAGGAGAGCTGCGTGGTGTACGGAATGCCGCGCGCGGCGGTGAGGCGAGGCGGCGCCACCTGTGTACTGCCCCTGCCGGACATCGTCTCCCTCCTCGCCGGGCTCGTCGTCCGAACCTGAGCCCGTCCGGCGACTCTCCCCTTGCCGAGACCAACTGCGAATGACAAACGGAACATTGCGCGTACGACTTGCTCGTCACGTGGGACTGCTCGGCATGGTGGCCGCCTTCGCGGGATGCGGAGACAGCTCCGCGCCGAGCGCGATCGAGGGCACCTACCAGCTGACCCTCCTGAACGGCCAAGAGTTGCCTTACGATCAGAACGGCGTGGGCTGCTGCATATACCTGAGCGGGTTTCTGGAGCTCGACGGTGGGAACTACACGGCCTCCATTACCGCGCGAAACAGGAATTCAGACACGACGTTCACCGCCTTGGAGTGGGGAAAGTACGCGCGCGAACCGTTCTCGTTGACGTTCGTACTCGATAGCTTCGACGTCTCGCCGTTGGGTCTGGCCACCGGGAGCGTCTCCGCGGATACCGCGCGGGTGGGCTTCGGTGGTGAGGGGCCGGGTTCACCCGATCAATTCCAGGGCCTCTTCGTCCGCGTGTTTCAGACCGACTGAGAGCCTCACTCGCTCTGCAGCGCGATGACCGGGTCCACCTGAGCGGCGCGCCTCGCGGGCAGGTAGCACGCCAGCATCGCCACGGCCGCCAGTCCAGCAGGCACCATCACGAAGGTGAGGAGATCGGTCGCCGCCACACCGAAGAGCTGGTTCTGGATGAGCCGTGCGCCGGCGAACGCCGCGGCGAGGCCGAGAGCCGTTGCGACCGCGATGATCCGCAGGCCCCGCCAGACCACCATCCGCACGACCTGGGCCTGATGGGCACCGAGGGCGATGCGGATCCCGATTTCCCGGGTGCGCTGCGCCACCGCATACGACATGACCCCATATACACCGATGGCCGCCAGTATCAGCGCGAGGAGCGCGAACGAGCCGGTGAGCATCGTGGTGAACCGCTGCGGCGCAAAATCCCGATCGACCAGCCACCGCATCGACCGGAGCTTCCAGACCGGCTGATCCCGGTCCACCTCCCAGATCGCGGCGCGCATCTGATCCGCCAGCGCCATCGGGTCGCCATCGGTCCGTGCCACGACGCTCGAGAAGATACCGGGGCTCTGCGCCTTGGATTGATAGAGCTGCGCCGCCGCCGGCTCGCTGATGGTGAACTGCTTCGCGTTGCCGACCACGCCAACAACAGTTGCCCAGACTTCGGGCGGCCCGGCGATCTTGATGCGCTTGCCGATGGCGCTCTGGTTGGGCCAGGCTCGCCGCGCCAGCTCCTCGTTCACGATAGCGACCGGCGGGGAGTCGCCGCGATCGGTGGCGTCGAAGTCCCGCCCCTGCAGCAACGGAATCCCCATCGTCGCGAAGAATCCGTCGGTCACGGCGTTCCATTGTGTGGTCGGCAAGATGCCGGTCGCTGGCGCTGCCTGGCCGCCGGGGAGGTAGTGGGTCGTTGCCCAATTGCCGCTCAGCGGCACGGCGACCAGCAGGGCGGCCGACCGGATGCCCGGCACCGCCCTGATCCGCTCGAGCGCCGCCGCCGTGAACTGAGCGATCTGTTCGTCCGACGGATACTTCGCGGCCGGCAGACGGTACTCCGCGGTAAGCAGGCCGTCGGGATCGAAGCCGAGCTTTTCCTGCTGAAGACGCGCGAGACTCCGGGACAGCAAGCCGGCCCCGACAAGGAGCACGATGCACAACGCGAGTTGCAGGGCCACGAAGGCGTTTCTCGCGTCCCCCCGTCCGCCTGTCGTGCTGTCGGCACCGCGGACTTGGAGCGAGTCGGTGAGATTGGCCCGAGCGGCGTAGACGGCAGGCATCACGCCGAAGAGAAGTCCCGCCACGACAGTGGTTCCCACTGAGAAGAGAAGCACGGACCCATCCAGTCCGATCTCCCCGAAAGCCGGCAGGCCATTGGGAACCGCGGCCACCAGCGCGTCGATGGCCCAGTGAGCGAGGAGAACACCCGCCCCGCCACCGATCAGCGACAGCACCAGGCTCTCGGTCAGCATCTGACGGACGAGACGGCCGCGTCCCGCTCCCAGAGCAGCCCGGAGAGACATCTCACGCCGGCGCGATGTCGAGCGGGCGAGCTGGAGGTTCGCGATATTGGCGCACGCAATGAGCAGCACGAGTGCGACGAACCCGAGCACGATGAGCAGCGTCGGCCGCACCTGGCCGACGATAGAGTCCCGCAGAGAGATCACCGAGCCGCCGAACCCCGCATTGGTCTTGGGATACTCCGATGCCAACTGGCGCATGATCGCGGAGAGATCGCCCTGCGCCTGCTCGAGGCTGACGCCCGCCTTGAGCCGGCCGATGGCCCAGACCGACGGGTTGTCGCGAGTGAACCAATTCGGGTTCGGTGCCGAGGTGATCGGCAGCCAGACTTCAGTCGGATCGAAGAAATCGTGAAACTCGGGGCCGAGCACCCCGATGATCACATGGGGGCGGCCGTTGAGGATAAGGGTCCGCCCGACGACATGGGAATCGCCACCGAAGCGGCTCTTCCAGACGGCGTTCGACAGCACCGCCACCTGCTGTCCGCTCCCCTCCGCAGTCTCCGCGTCGGCGAACAGGCGCCCCTGGCCCGCACGGGCGCCCAGGAGTCGGAGCGTGTTCGCCGTGACGAAGGTGCCCAACAGCCGGTCGGGCCGCTCGCCGCCGATGAGGTTGACGCTCTGGCTGCGGACGATCCCAATGTCGTCGAAGGAGTGGTTGCGGGCCCCCCACTCTCTCACGTCGGGTATCGATGCGAGTAGCTGTTTCTGGTTACCCTGGCGCGCCCAGAGCAGGGCGAGACGGTCGGCGAAGGGGTAGGGAAGAGGCCGGAGGAGCACGGCGTTGACGACGCTGAAGATCGCGGTGTTGGCGCCGATGGCGAGGATCAAGGTCAGGAGGGCCACCGCGGTGAAGCCGGGAGCGCGCCGCAACTGACGGAGCGCGTGGGCGGCATCCTGCCGCAGCTCGGCGAAGTATTCGGTGCGGCGCATCTCCCGCTCCCTCTTGAGGCCGATCTTCCGGCACGTGTCGCTGACCGCGCCGATGTCGCCGAAGCGCGCGAGCGCCTGAGCGTGAGCCACATCGCGACTCAGCCCCTTTTCCATCAGTTCGTGAGTCAGCATCTCCACATGAAATGCCAGCTCCGCGTCCACCTGCTCGGCGACGCTGTCGCGCCAGAGCAGCGACTTGAGCTGCCGGCCCACCCGGCCGACCGCGGGCACCCGGTCAGCCCGGCAGCAGGATGGGCGAGACTGCCGCGACGAACTGGGCGAAGCGCTCGGTCTCGGCCGTCAGCTGCTTCCGTCCCCGCGGAGTGAGCCGGTAGAACCGCGCCTTCCGGCCCAGCTCCGACGTGCCCCATTCGGCCTCGATCCAGCCCTGCCGTTCCATTCGATAGAGCGCCGGGTAGAGCGATCCCTCTTCGACCTGGATCGCCTCGGCACTGGAGTCGCGGAGCCAGCGGCTAATCGCGTAGCCGTGGCGGGGGCCCCAGCTCAGCGTCTTGAGGATCAGGGCGTCGAGGGTGCCGTGCAGCCGGTCTTTGGCGGGAGCGAGCATCGAAGGATCTCCACCTAGATGTCTGGGTATATATACGAACCCGATACCTAGACGTCAAGGTATGGCGCCACCCGCCCATTCCATCATTGTCAATCTGTCCCTCAGCCCGAGTGTGCCGGAGAGCCGGGGAGCGCGTGCCGCCCCGGCTCGGCACGGTCCGATATCCCAGAGATTCCCATGCACCCCAGCCTCCTCCGGCCCATCGGTCGTTCCGTTCTCGCGAGTTTGATGACATCCGTAGTCGTTCTCCTCCTCGCGGTCTCCGCGGCCGCCCAGGTGCCGGCCGGCCACGAGCCTCACGTTGGCCGGCTCGGCCATGTGACCTTTCCCGTCTCGTGTACACCGGAGGCCCGGCGCCGCTTCGAGCGCGCGATGGCCGTCCTCCACTCGTTCTGGTGGGAGGAAGGGGATCACGCATTTCACGCGGTACTCGAGGCAGACCCCAATTGCGGGATGGCCTACTGGGGCCTCGCGATGAACGTCTGGGGCAACCCGTTTGCCGGCGGTCCGGCCGCGGCTGGGCTGGCCAGTGGGGCCAAGAGCATCGCACGGGCCACTGCACTGTCGGCGCCCACACCGCGGGAGCGGGGATTCATCGCGGCGGCCGCCGCGCTCTACCGCGATACGGTCGCGGCGACGAATCCCGCCAGGCTGCAGGCGTACGCCGATACCATGGCGCGTCTCTACCGGGATTTCCCGGACGATGTCGAAGTCGCCATCTATCACGCGCTCGCGATGGTAGCGACGGCGCCGCGCACCGACACGACGTTCGCCCAGCAGAGGCGAGCGGCGGCAATTCTCAATCCGCTCTTCGCACGATTTCCGGACCACCCGGGCCTCGCCCACTACATCATCCACGCGACCGACTCACCCCAACTTGCCCCTCTCGGCCTGGATGCGGCGCGACGCTATGCGCGCATCGCCCCGGCGGCGCCGCATGCCCAGCACATGCCGTCGCACATCTTCGTGCGGCTCGGTCTCTGGGACGAGACGGTCGCGGCCAACTGGAGGTCATATGACGCCGGGACCGGATATGCCAAGGCCACCGGTCTGCCAGGTTCGACGCCGGAGGAGCACCATGCCCTCGACTATGCCGTGTACGCCTATCTCCAGCGCGGAGAGGATTCCGCCGCGCGAGCCGCGGTGAAGCTGGCCGAGCGGCTGACCATCATCCCCGGCCGGAATCCGGTAGTCAGCGGCTACAACGGCACCGCGATGGCGGCGCGGATCCCGCTGGAGCGGAGCGATTGGGCGGCCGCCGCGGCGTTTCCACCGCCGGCGCCCGGAGACATCGGCATGGCTGCCGCGCTCAGCCGGTTCACGCGGGCACTCGGGGCGGCCCGGGCGAGCCGACCCGACGCTGCCGCCGTCGAACTCGCGGCGCTCGACACTCTTGGTCAGGATCTGGCGCGGCGGCAGGAGAAGTACTGGGCGCGGATCGTCAGGATCAAGCGCGACGCGGCGGAAGCCTGGATGCGACTGGCGATCGGGGATACGACAGGCGGCCTGGCGCTCGCACGGGCGGCCGCCGACAGCGAAGAGGTTACCGACAAGCATCCGATTACTCCGGCCGAGCTCCTGCCGGCCCGCGAGCTCGAGGCCGACATGCTCCTCGCGGTGGGACGCTTCGGCGACGCGCGCACGGCGTATCACGCGACGCTCGCGCGGGAACGGGGCCGGGCCCGGAGCCTGTTCGGCGCCGCGCGGGCGGCGGAGCTGGCCGGCGATCACGACGCGGCGCTCGCCGGATATCGCGAGTATCTCCGGCAAATGGGCAAGTCGGATGGAGGCCGGGCGGAGCTGGTGGCGGCGAGAACCTACGTTCGCTAGAGGCGCTACTCCGATCGCAACGTGATCGATGGACCTACCCGCACGGCACGCCAGGCGGGGATGCCGGATGCGATCGCCGCCACACTCACCAGCATGGCGATCACGCCGGCATAGGTGATCGGATCGAGTCGCGAGACGCCGTACAGGAGCGTGACCAGTGCCCTGCTGGCCGCCACCGCTCCACCCAGCCCGATCACGATGCCCAGTCCGGTGAGCGTCATCCTCTGGCGAACCACCAGTGCGAGGATGGCCCGGCGTGAGGCGCCCAAAGCCGTCCGCACGCCCGGGAAGGGGGCATGTCGGGTTTCGCCGGCCGGTTGCGATCTAGTGGGTGGGAGCGGCCGGGTCCGCCGCTTCCGACCATCGCAGCCACCATCAACAGGAAGGGAAAGCGGCGTATGAATGCCAGGGCCGCCCTCGGAGCACTATGCGCGTCCGCGCTGCTGTTTGGCTTGACCGGTTGCAGTGACGACACTGCCGACCCCATCGCCCCGCGCCGGGTCGCGGCCCATCAAGCCGGGACACCCGTCAACGACACCCTCGTCGCCCTGGTCCGCCAGCTCACCGCCGGCCGCGGGATCATGGCGCTCCCACGCCCCCCGCACGTTCGGCCCGCATTGGCTCGGCTCGGCCAGGCGCTGGCGTTCGACAAGATCCTGAGCGGCAATCGCGACATCTCCTGCATGACCTGCCATCTGCCGGGATTCGCCACCGCCGATGGCCGAAGCCTTTCCATCGGTCAGGGCGCCACCGGGATCGGGCCCGACCGGGTGCATCCCCGGGGGGCATTCATCCCCCGGAACGCGCCGCCGCTCTTCAATCTGACCACGCTCAGCCCGCTCTTCTGGGACGGGCGCGTGGTACAGGACGACCATGGGGTCTTCCACACCCCGGCCGGCGCGGACCTGAGTCCGGAGATGACACGGGTGTTCGAGTTCGGCTCGCTGTCGGCGCTGCCCCTTTTCCCCGTACTCAACCGCGCGGAGATGCGCGCCGACGAGGGCAACGAGCTGGCTCGGATCGGCGACGACAAAGAGCCGGAGATCTGGGCCGCGCTCATGCGCCGGCTTGGACGGATCCCCCGCTACCGCGAATTATTCGAGCGAGCCTACCCGGGCCAGCGTTTCGGAACGATGACCTTCGCGCACGCGAGCAACGCCATCGCGGGCTTCCTCGTGGCCGAGCTCACGTTCGACGACTCTCCCTGGGACCGGTTCCTCGCCGGGGACGACCGGGCGCTCTCGCTCGGGCAGCTCCTGGGCGCCAGGAATTTCATGACCGCCCGCTGCTCGATCTGTCACAACGGTTCCGCGCTCACCGATAACAAGTTCCACAACGTGGCGGTCGCCCAGCTCGGCCCCGGGGTAGGCGACGGCACCGGCGGCCGTGACGACTTCGGCCGGATGCGGGTGACCGGCGCTCCTGCCGAGCGATACGCCTTTCGCACCCCACCACTCCGGAACGTTGAGCTCACGGCGCCCTACGGCCACGATGGGGCAATCGTGGGTCTCAAGGCATTCGTGGACCACTACAGCGAGTCGGATATCAAGCTGAGGGGGTACGACGGCAATCAGCTCGAGGCGCTGCTCCGCTCCACCGTCCTCCCCACGGCGGAGCAGATCCTCGCCACACGGGACACGCTCCTCAACGGCGTGGTCTTCCCGGAGCAGACGATCGACGAGGTGACCGAGTTCATGAAAGCGCTCACCGACCCCGCGGCTCGGCAACTGCGTCGCCTCGTCCCGAGGCGCGTGCCGAGCGGGCTACCGGTGGACTGACGCGGCTGCATAGTATTGAGACGATGCCCGTCATAGACCCGGATCGCTGGCAGGTACTCGAGCCGTTGCTGGATCGGGCCCTCGATCTCGGCCCGGTCGAGCGGAGCCGGTGGCTCGACGAGTTGTCGGCCGAGTCGCCGGCGCTCGCTGCGGATCTGACGGCGCTCCTTTCCGGAGAGGTGCTGGCCGACCGGAGCGGTTTCCTGGCCGATCGGGTGGAGGTGAATCTCGCCGGCTTGAAGGTGGGCGCGTACACCGTCGAGCGGCTGCTGGGGCAGGGCGGGATGGGCAGCGTCTGGCTCGCGCGCCGCACCGACGGCCGGTTCGAGGGCCACGCCGCCGTCAAGTTTCTCAACCTCGCGCTCCTGAGTCCGGCCGGACAGGCACGCTTCCGCCAGGAGGGCTCGGTACTCGCGCGGCTGGCGCATCCCGGTATCGCCCGCCTGCTCGATGCCGGCGTCAGCACCGGCGGACAGCCGTACCTGGTGCTGGAATACGTGGACGGGAAGCGCATCGACTCGTTCGTCGAGCAACAGTCACCCCCCATCGACGGGCGCGTCCGTCTCCTTCTCCAGGTACTCGGCGCCGTCGGGCACGCGCATGCCAACCTGATCGTCCATCGCGATCTCAAGCCCTCCAACATTCTCGTCACAGCCGACGGTTCGGTAAAGCTGCTCGACTTCGGTATCGCCAAGCTGCTCGACAGCGGTGGCGCGGACCGGGCCGTCCCCACGGTCGAAGGAGGGCGCGCGCTCACGCCGGACTTCGCGGCGCCGGAACAGGTGCGAGGCGATCCTGTCACCACCGCCACGGACGTCTATTCGCTCGGCGTCCTGCTCTACCTTCTCGTCTCGGGCAAGCACCCCACGGCCGAGGGCCGGCGCACTCCGGCCGATGCCATTCGCGCCCTATTCGATGTGGAGCCGGCCCGGCTCGGGCTCGGCGACCTCGACAACATCCTGGGCAAGGCGCTCAAGAAGGCCCCGCACGAGCGCTATCAGACGGTCGCCACCTTCGCCGACGACCTCGAGCGATACCTCCGGCACCTGCCGGTGAGCGCCCGGCCCGATTCCCTGGCGTACCGGACGCGGAAGTTTCTCCGGCGGAATAGCGCCGCGGTCATCACGACGATGGTGGTGGTCGCGGGATTGATCGGCGCGATGGTCTTCTCGATGGAGCAGATGGAGGAGGCCCGGCGGCAGAGAGACGTCGCGGTGGAGGAGAGTAAGCGAGCGGACGCCCAGGTGGAGTTTCAGCGGCTCATGATGTCGGAGATCGGCGACAAGCCGATCACCATGATGGAGCTCCTCGATCGCGGCCGCTTGATGCTCGAAAAGAACTACGCCGGCGAGCCCCGCGTGCTGGGCAGGCTGCTCCTGCAGCTCTCGCAGCGCTACGGCGAGCTCGGAGAAACGAGGTACCGCGGTGAACTGATCGCGCGTGCAGAATCCCTGGCCGTGGGTCGGCGAGACCAGGCGGCGCTGGCCGAGACTCGCTGCAATGACGCTGACAACCTCCGCAACGAGGGCAGGTACAGGGAGGCATGGGCCGTCTTCGCGGGCGCCGACTCGCTGCTCCGAGTGTACCCCGACCCCAATGCCGAGGTCGCCTGCCTCCAGATGAAGTCGTATCTCGGCGAGGAAACGGACAGGAGAGACCAGAGCCTTGCCGCCATTCGCCGGGCGATCGCCATCGAGGACAGCCTTGGCGCAACCGGGAGTGAGACCTACACCGATCTGCTCGGCGACCTCGCCTTGGCCCTGGACGGCCAGGGTCAACCCCGACAGGCAGCGGCAATGTACCGGCGCACCCTCGCCACGATGGACGGTCACGGCCGTGGCGGAACCATGGGCCGGGCTGTTGTCCAGCACAATTACGCACTTACCCAGTTCAGGTTGGGGCAGACCGCCGAGGCGGAGCGGCTCCTCCATTCCGTGCTGCTGCGTTCGGGGCGAGGGGACGCCTCGGGCCGGATGCCATGGCAGCCGCTGGTCCACTACGCCGAGACGGCGCTCTACCAGGGCGACGTCGACTCGGCGGCCAAGTATTTCGACGTGATTCTCTCTCAGGCCCGGCGCGACACCAACAACTACTGGATTGGGCGGGGATCGTTCGGCCTGGCGCGGGCGCAGCTGCGCATGGGCGGAGCGGCGGGCGCGCGCGCGACGATAGCGACCTTCCGGCGGGTAAGCGCCGGATTCGAGCACCTCAAGGACACCGACGATCAGCTACCCGTCATTGAGGCGCTCGATGCCTGGTCGGCGCTCGCCCGGGGCGACACGGCCGCGGCGCACGAGCGCTTCGCGGCCGTGCTGAGATCCTACGGGTACTTCGAGGGAAGAGAGGGCAAGCTGCTCCGGCCGGTGGCGCTCATGACCGCGGAGACGGCGGTTCCGCTCGGTCTCACTGACGAAGCGCTCGGCCTCGTCCGCGGCGTGCTCAGGGTCGTGGCCGTCGATTCGATCGCGGAACGCGAAAGCGCGCGGGTGGGCGAGGCGCGCCTGATCGAGGGGAAAGCGCTGCTCGCGAAGGGCGACACCTCGGGAGCCAGGGCCGCGGTGGCGAAGGCCCTCGTCGCGCTTCGGCACGGAGCCGGCGACGCGCATCCACGCACTCGTCAGGCGGCGGCGCTGTTTCAGGGGCTCGGGGAAGAATCCTCGTCGCCCAGGCGGTGATGCAGCAGCATCCGGGCCTTCCGCCAGTCGCGCTGAACCGTCCGATCGGAGACCCCGCGCAGCGACGCGATCTCGGTGAAGGAGAAGCCGCAGAAGAAGTGCATATCCACGAGCTGGGCCAGTCCCGGGTCCATGGTCGCCAGCTCGTCGAGCGCCTCGCTCAGCCTCCCCAGATCCTCCGCCGAGTCCGGTCCGTTCCCTTTCAGCTCATCGTCCGCCAGCGTAATCTCGAACTCGGGACCACGGCGCCGTGCCTGCTTCCGCCGGGCGTAGTCGATGACAAGGCCCCGCATGGCGCGCGAGGCGTAGGCGAAGAACTTGGCCCGGCTCTCGAATACGAGCTCGTCGCGCCCACTGATGTTGAGATAGGCCTCGTGGAGCAGGGTAGTGGTGCCGAGGGTCAGCGCCGGGACGCCGCGGCGAAGATGGTGCTCGGCGAGGTGGTGGAGCTCGTGATAGAGCATGGCGAACATCTTTTCGGACGAATCCATGTTCCAACGATAACCGTTGTCGGCTGGGGTCACTAACCGGGCCGAACGCAGGAGTCACCCATGGGGATGGAACAGATCGAGCACGTCGTGCTCGTGATGATGGAGAACCGCTCGTTCGATCACTATCTCGGCGCACTCAACTTGCCGCCGGAGAGTCGCACCGACATCGAAGGTCTCGGCCGCGGACCGCTGCCGGCCAACCGCCATCTCGGCGATCCGGTATCCGATCCCGGTGTCCAGCCGTGGCCGCTCGATGCTGCCGCGCTCGAGTTCCTCGACCCGCCGCACGAGTTTCCCGAAGTCCGTCTCCAGTGGAACGCGGGATCGATGGACGGCTTCGTGTCGGCCTACGAGCGTTTTCACAGGGGCGCCGCCCCGCCGACTCCAGCCAACACGAGTCCCCTCCTCGGCACGGCGCCACCCGCCCCGTACGACATCCGTCAGATGGCGCGGGTGGTGATGGGCTACTACACGCGAAAGACGCTGCCCGTGCTGTACGGCCTGGCCGACCAGTTCGCCGTGTGCGACCGCTGGCACAGCTCCTTTCTCGGCTCCACCCATCCCAACCGCATCTTCGCCAACGCCGGGAGCTGTGGAGATGTGGTGACCACGACCTGGAAGACCGTCTTCCGGCACAAGCCGCCGCCGATCTGGGCGGCCTGGGAAAAGAAACGACTCGGGTCCAAGGGCATCAGCTGGCGCGCCTACAAGCTGCCTTCCGACCTGTCCATGTTTGCGCTCTGGCCCGGTTTCGCCAACGGCCGCGACCAGAATGCCGGGAGCCTCAGCGACTTCGTCACCGATTGCGCCGCCGGCGAGCTACCCGACGTCGCCATCGTGGAGCCACCCTACTCCATCGCCGATGACCATCCGACCCACGACCCGCGGCGGGGGCAGCAGTTCCTGGGCTACGTGGTGAACGCCCTGCTCAAGAGTCAGAGCTGGAAGAGCTCGGCGCTGATCCTGACCTACGACGAGCATGGGGGCTTCTTCGATCACGTTCCCCCGCCGTCATCGCCGGAGGACGCCCGCGAGCCGCTCGATGTCCTCGGTATCCGGGTGCCCACGCTGGTCGTGAGCCCCTTCACGCCGCGGATGGTGGTGAGCGACTCGCTCGAGCACACTTCGATACTCAAGACGATCGCGGAACGGTGGAACCTCCCGATTCCGGCAGAGGCCGGCCCGCGGACAGCGTTGGCCCCATCGCTGTGGGAGAGCTGCTTCGACTTCGGCAGAAAGCGGGGGAAGACCGCGGGATCGGTGACGGTGCCCACGGCTCGCGCCGACTGGCGCACCCCGCTCGGAGTGGCCGGCCCGATTCGGTCGGATATGGCAGAATCGCTCGCCAAAGCGACGCAGGTCCACGCCACGAGCGAGCTGCAGCAATTGATGGAGGACGACTCGTCGTCATGAGGGCCGGATATCGACCGACCGTCACGGTGCTCGACTGCAAGGAGTCTCGCTCAACGACGGCGGAGTGAGACCCACAAGCGGCTGATGCTGGTCGCAACCATCGCCATCGTGACGCCTGCGATCGCCCGCATGCACTGGATGGGGCTCGGCGGGCCTCCCGTCACCATCGGCGGCACCTGGTTGTTCGTAGTGGCGTGCCTCATCTATGATCGTGTCGCGCACGGCCGGGTGCACCCCGCCTTCCTGTGGGGCGGCTCGTTCGTGATGGTCGCGTTGCCGCTGCGCTTCGCGCTCGGTCAGACGGACGCCTGGCTGGCTGTGGCCCGGTGGATGACCGAGTGATGTCGAGCGGACGGGCCGGTCATCGAGTCGCGCGATACCATCGCCGGCCCTCGTGCAGGACCCAGACGCCCGTCGCGAGCACCAGCGGCAGCAGGAAGTAGACGAGACGGTATCCGACCAGCCCGACCAGGACCGCCGGCGTGGACAACGCCGGCGTGAGCCCCACCAGCATGACCGCCTCGAACACGCCGAGCCCGGCCGGGATCTGCGCCACCAGCCCCACGATCTGCCCCAGCAGGAACACCGCGAAGAACACGTGGAACGGCACCCGGTGCGGCAGCAGGACGTAAAGTGCCGCGCCGGAGAACACCCAATCCGCGCCCGACACGGCGATCTGCGCGAGTGCTCGGGGGAGTGTGGGCCGCGGCAGGTCCCAGCGCCAGAGCCGGAGATCGCCGCCGGGACGACTGCTCCAGGCGAGGTAGCCCGCCACCACCGCGAGACAGACGAAGCCGAGCGGCCGCGCCGAATGGAGCGGCAGGCGGAGGAAACCGGGCACCAGCACCGGCTGGAGCGCGAACGCCAGGCCCGCTGAGGCCAGCAGACCGACGACGTAGGTGACGGTGTTCAGTGTAATGACCCTGGCCGCCTCAGCCCGGTCGAGGCCCCACTGCGAATACAGCCGGTAGCGCACGGCGCCGCCGGTTACCACCGAGAGGGGGAGTGTATTGGCGAACGCGTAGCCGAGAAAGGCGGCGTAGGCGACGCGGCGGAACGCCAGCCGGCGGCCGAGCGCGGCGAGTGAGAGGGCGTCGTAGCCGGCCAGGGCGACGAAGCTCAGCAGCGTCGCGGCGAGGGCGAGGAGCAGCCGATAGCCAGAGAAACTTCGGAGCTCGCCCAGGGTCTCGGACAGCGAGTGCTGTCGCAGCTCGGAGCGCAGCACGAACACGCCGCCAGCGAAGAGAAGCACGCTCATCGCCGCGCCGAGCACGCGTCGGCGGGTCGATCCCGAAGAACCGGAGCTGGCCGGCATCGCTCAGGAGTATCGGGCGCCGGGTTCGACCGCGGTGAGTCGCATCACGGCCGGGTCGTCCACTGCCCCGGCTCATCGCCGGCAATCAGGCGGGCCGAGCCTCTGCGAAGCCTGGCCCGATTTCCGGGGCTCCCCGATATTCGGAGCCGGACCTGATGGCCTTCTTCGATCTGTGTTGGGTCGGTGGGACGACGATGGGGGTGCCCCATGATGCTCGACGAGGACGCCGTTCGCCGGCTTCTGCGCATGCAGGATCTCATCCCGGCCATGGCTCGCGCGCTCGCCGATCTCTCGTCGGGGAGGGTGGTACAACCGGTCCGCTTGATGCTGCCGGTCGGCGAGCACCAGGGCTTCTTTGCGACCATGCCCGCATATGCCGGTGGGGCGCTCGGTGCCAAGCTCGTGACGTTCTATCCCAACAATCAGAGCGTCCCCACGCATCATGCGTTGATCCTGCTCTTTCGTCCGGACACCGGCGAGCCGCTCGTCACGATGGACGGCAGGCTCATCACCGAAATGCGGACCGCCGCGGTCTCGGCGGTCGCCACCCGACACCTCGCCAGGGCGGATGCCTCGGTGCTGGCAATCCTCGGCTCGGGTGTGCAGGCCGGGAGCCACCTCGAGGCGCTCGGGCTGGTCCGCAACTTTCGCGACATACGGGTCTGGAGCCCACGAAACGGCCAAGCGTTCGCCGACCGGCACGGGGTCCGCGCCACCGAAACCGCGGAGGAGGCGGTGCGAGATGCCGACGTGGTGGTGGTGGCCACGAGCTCGCGCACGCCGGTCCTGTGGGGCGAATGGCTCTCACCGGGAACGCACGTGAACGCGGTGGGTGCCTGCCGGCCCGACTGGCGGGAGCTGGACGACGACATGGTCCGGCGCTCGCGGCTCTACGTAGAGTCCCGGGAGGCGGCAACGAAGGAAGCCGGCGACGTGATCGCCGCGGGTGAGGTGTTCGCGGAGATCGGCGAAGTGGTCGCCGGAACACGACCCGGCCGGCAATCGGCGGAGCAGGTGACGCTGTTCAAGTCGGTTGGCGTCGCCGCAGAAGACGTGGTCACCGCCGACCTGGTGTACCGTCAGGCGTTGCGAGCGGTCCGGCCTTGAGCTCACGACACCGCCCGGTTGATATCTCCCTTCTGCTCATCTGAACATCTCCGCTGCTGGAGTTCGTCTCATGGACAACCACATGCGCACCGCTCTCGAGGAGGCTCGACTGGGTCTCGAGGAAGGCGGCATTCCGATCGGCTCGGTCGTGGTCTACCAGAATCTTGTTCTCGGTCGCGGGCACAACCGCCGGCAGCAGTCGGGAAGCGTCGTGCTCCACGCGGAAATGGACGCGCTCGAGCGAGCCGGCCGGCAACCGGCGTCCGTGTATCGCGAGTGCACCCTCTACACGACGCTCTCGCCCTGCGCGATGTGCAGCGGCGCGGTTCTGCTCTACGGGATTCCGAAGGTGGTGATCGGCGAGAACCGGACGTTCATGGGGGAGGAAGAGTTGCTGCGGAGCCGAGGGGTGATCGTGGAAGTGCTCCACGATGGTGCTTGCGAGCGGCTGCTGGCGGACTTCATCCGCGCGCATCCATCACTGTGGAACGAGGACATCGGCCGCCCTTAGTCGCTCGGCGGTCGGGTGCTCCGCCTACGGCTTGGTCAACCCCACATATGTTTCCGGCCGCCTGTCCCGATAGAACTGCCAGACGTTCCGCACTTCCCGAATCTGGTCGAGGTCCAGGTCCGCCGTGATCAGCTCATCCCGGTCTCGCGACGCCTCGGCCACCATCTGGCCGCGCGGGTTGCAGAAGTAGCTCTGTCCGTAGAACTCGCCGATCCGCCAGGGATCTTCGTACCCCACCCGGTTGATGGCCCCGACGAAAAATGCGTTCGCCACGGCGTGGGCCGGCTGCTCCAGCCGCCAGAGATACTCCGAGAGGCCGGCCACCGTCGCCGAGGGGTTGAAGACGATTTCCGCGCCATTGAGACCCAGCTCGCGCGCGCCCTCGGGGAAGTGGCGATCGTAGCAGATGTAGACTCCCACGTCGGCATACCGGGTCTTGAAGACGGGATAGCCCAGATTGCCGGGGCGGAAGTAGAACTTTTCCCAGAACCCCGGGGCGCAGTGCGGGATGTGGTTCTTCCGGTACTTGCCGAGGTAGGAGCCGTCGGCATCGATCACGGCGGCGGTGTTGTAATAGATGCCCGCGCCGTCCTCCTCGTAGAGCGGCACGACGATGGCCATCGCGTGCTCGCGGGCGAGGTCCTGCATGAGGCGCGTGGTGGGGCCGTCCGGAATCCGCTCGACCGCGTCGTACCAACGCGGGCTCTGTTCGGCGCAGAAGTAGGGGCCGGTGAAGATCTCCTGCATGCAGAGGATCTGCACGCCGTCGCGTCCAGCGCGCTCGATGAGCCGCAGGTGCTTGGCGATGTTGGCCTCGCGGATCGTCTCGAGCTTCTCGGCTGTCGAGCATGCGTGGATGGCCTGAATCAGTCCACATTTCACGATTCTCGGCATGACGGCTTCCCTTGAGTTTTTCACCACAGAGGCACAGAGGGTGCCTCTGTGGTGAACATATGATCAGGTCGTTGGCGCGGCGGGGTGATTTGGAGCGTCCCGCATGAGCACCAGATACACGACAAAGCTGAGCCCGAAGGTGACGAACCAGGCGTGGGCGTAGAGACGGTCGAACAGATTCGGGTCTGCCACGCTCCCGCCCGGCGTCGCCGCAGCCCGCAGAAAGCCGGGGACCACCGGCACGATAGCGATGGCAAATGCCGCAACCGCCCGCCAGTTGACGCCGTTCCGGTAGGTGTACGTCCCGATCTCGCGGAACAAATCGTCGAGCACCAATCGCTGGTGGCGGAGAACCCAGTAGTCGGCAATGAGAATGCCGCCCAGGGCGCCCATGAGGCTCGAGTAGCCCAGCAGCCAGGTGAAGATATAGGCTGCCGCGTCCGAGTAGAGCCGCCACGGCATCATCAGGATGCCGATCACCGCGGTGATGAGCCCGCCGGTGACGTAGCTGATGCGCCTGGGACTCAGGTTCGAGAAGTCGTTGGATGGCGAGACGACGTTCGCCGCCATGTTGGTGGTGAGTTGCGCGGCAAGCACGACGAGTGCCGCGAACACGATCGTTGCGGCTCCGCCGATGCGGCTGATCAGCACCACGGGGTCCCAGATCGCCTGGCCGAAGATCACGATCGTCGCGCTGGTGACCGCGACTCCTATGAACGCGAACGCCGTCATCGTGGTCGGAAGGCCGAGCGCCTGACCCAGCATCTGAGAGCGCTGGCTCCTCGCGTAGCGAGTGAAGTCGGGAATGTTGAGGCTCAACGTCGCCCAGTACCCGACGCACGCGGTGAGCGCGGCAGGAAAGAGGGCCCAGAACGAGACGCTACTGCCACGGAGCCGGTCCGACTCGGCCAGCAGGTGCCCGAGTCCCCCAGCGCTTCTCACGGCCCACAGCAAGAGGAGGCCGCCGCCGGCCAGCAGCAGCGGAGCCGACCAACTCTCGAGCTTCTTGATTCCCTCGGTGCCTTTGAGGATTACCGCTACCTGGATCAGCCAGAAGACCGCAAAGGCGATGGCGATGTGACCCGGTACACCAGCCCAGCCGGCCCACGCGGCCCGGCAGAGCGCGTCGAGTGCCAGAGCGCCGATCCACGTCTGGATGCCGAACCAGCCGCATGCGACGATGGCCCGCAACATTGCCGGAAGGTTGGCCCCGCGCACCCCGAAGCTCGCACGGCAGAGCACCGGGAAGGAGATACCGTACTTGGTCCCGGCGTGGGCGTTGAGGACCATCGGCACGAGCACGATGCTGTTGCCGAGCAGGATGGTGACCATCGCCTGCCACCACCGCATCCCTTGCTGCATGAGGCCGGAGGCCAGCGTATACGTGGTGATCACCACGCTCATCCCGATCCACAGCGCGGCGATGTTGTAGGTGGACCAGGTGCGGCGCTCGGGAGGCGTCGGCGCGAGATCCGGATTCCAGAGAGGACTTCCTGTGAGGTCCTCCGTCACCGCGCGGGCACCGGCCGCGCCCCACGCGAACGGGAAGGCTCACTCGGTTCGGCGGACGGCGGCGCGGCGGTCGACGCGACACTGCGAGCGGCCTCGAGTCCGGCAGTGGTGCGATGGAGCCATCGCCCCCGGCCCTCGCGGCCGACAACGGCATACCGGTCGACGATGACCTCGCCGCGCGAGAGTGTCGTCCGCGCGAACCCCGCCAGCTCCCATCCCTCGTACGGCGACCAGTCGGCATTGGTCTCCATCGCCGACGGCGTCACCGTGCGAGTGGCCGTCGGGTGGATGATCGCCAGATCGGCGTCGGCACCCACCATGATGGCACCCTTCCGTGGATACAGACCCATGATCCTGGCCGGGTTGGTGCTGAGCTTCATGCTCAGCTCTTCCAGCGTGAGCCGTCCCCCGAGTACGCCGCGGGTGTAGACGAGAGGCAACAGCGTCTCCAGGCCGGGCAGTCCCATCGGAATCTTGGTCCAGTCCCCGTTCCACATCGCCTTCTGCTTGCGGGAGAACGTGCAGGTGTCCGTCGAGACCACGGAGACCTCACCGTCCCGAAGGCCCTTCCAGAGGCGTTCGACGTCCTTCGGCTTCTTGATCTGGGGACAGCAGGCGAAGAGGTGCCCGTCCTCACCCTCGAAGACCGAGTCGTCCAGCACCAGGTACTGTGCGCACGTCTCGGCGAGGACCGGCACTCCGCGCGACTGCGCCGCGCGCACGATGTCCGCGCCTTCCGCGGTAGACATGTGGACGACGTAGAGCTGCCCGCCGGTGGCCTCGCACCATTGCACCGCCCGCTGAATCGCCTCGGCCTCGACGAAATTGGGCCGGGTCATGGGGTGCAGCCGAGCGCCGTATCGAGCCATCAGCTCCGGCGTGTGGTGCCGCGCGATAAGCTCGTCGAGCACCCGGGCGGACTCGGCATGCACCAGCAGAAGGGTCCCATGCTCCCGCATCTGTTCGAGTGTGCCGAAGAGGGCGCGATCGTCCGACTGCCACCCCTCCGACTCGTAGATCATGAACTCCTTGAAGGTGGTGAACCCGCGGTCCACCATGCCCTTGATCTGCGACTTGTGCTCGTTCCAGCGGGTGATGCAGATATGGAAGGTGTAATCGACCAGCGCCTTTCCCTCGGCCTTCCGCATCCAGTTGTCGGCCGCCTGGCCGAGCGATTCTCCCGCGTATGGGATGGCGAAGTCGATCACCGTCGTGACCCCGCCTCGAGCCCCGGCACGGGTGCCGGTGCGGTAGTCATCGGACGAGACGGTGCCGCAGAAGGGGAGCTCGAGATGAACGTGGACGTCGAGCACCCCAGGCAGCACGTGATGTCCGGAAGCGTCGATGATTTCGGTGCCCGGGCCGGACTCCAGGTCCGCGCCGAGCGCCGCGATCTTCTCGCCCGCGATGCCGATGTCACCGGTGAAGGCGCCGGCGGGGGTTACGACGTTTCCACCTTTGATGATACGGTCGAATTTCATCGAGATACCGCTCCTGTTCTCTCAGCCCGGCGGCACGTTTCGGAGGAGTCATTCGGGTGATTGCAGCCGGCGAGGAGGACTGATCGTCAACTTACGACGGGCCCCCACAGGGTGCAAACTCCCGAGGCGACCTCCCGTCTCTGGCGGGCGGACCCGAGGCGCATAGGTTTCCAGCGTGCGCGTGCTCCTCGAAGCAGCTTTGAACGGCGGCCGTTCGACGGCCGAACACCTTGCTATACCCGTATCCCCGGCCCAGCTGGCCGCCGCCGCCGCCGAGGCGGCGCATGCGGGTGCGGGGGCCGTGCATTTCCACGTGCGAGGTGCAGACGGGCAGGAGAGCCTGAACGCGGACGACGTGGCCCGGGCGGTGGTTGAAGTCCGCAGACGCGGCGTGCCATTCGGCATCAGCACGGGGGCATGGATCATCGCCGATCCGGCGCGACGACTCGCCGCGGTCGAAGGATGGACGGCGCTTCCTGACTTCGTCTCCATCAACTTCGACGAGAACGGTGCCGGGGAGTTGGCCTTGTTCCTACTACGACGCGACGTCGCGCTGGAAGCCGGGGTGGCGAACCCGTTCGCCGCCGAGCAGCTGGTCCGCAGCGGTCTCGGCAATCGCTGCCTCCGTATCATGTTCGAGCCGCGGGAACAGCTGGCCGCCGACGCGATGGCGACGGTCGCCGAAACCGAGCGCGTCCTGGACGCGGCGGCCTTGCGGGCACCGAGGCTGCTTCATGGCGTGAACGCGACGGCCTGGCCCCTGGTCGAAGCAGCGCTCGAACGAGGGTACGCAACCCGAATCGGCTTCGAAGACACCCTCACCTTGCCGAATGGAGCATTGGCCCGCGGAAATGGCGACCTGGTTCGGGCGGCGATGGAGTGGCTGGCGAACGCCGCGACAACCAGATCCGATGAGAGCCATTGATGCCCGGTGCCGTGGGCCGGAGCGTTCCTCGGAAGGATGGCATCGGCAAGGCGACCGGTCAGGCCCGGTATGCCGACGATCTCCATTTCCCCGGCATGCTCTACGGCCGGACGATTCGCACCACCATTCCGTGCGGTCGGCTGGCGGCGGCACGTCTCGGAGTCGACGCCGCCGGATTCACCGTGGTGGACCATCGGGACATCCCCGGGCGCAATGTCATCGCCCTCATCGCGGACGATCAGCCCTGCCTGGTCGAGCGCGAGATCCGGCACGTCGCCGAGCCGGTGCTGCTGCTGGCGCACGAGAACCGCGAGGCGCTGCTCGGCGCATCGGTCATACTGGACGAAATACCCGATACCCCCGTCTTGGATCCCGAACACTCGCCCACCGCGTTCAAGAAGATTCTCATCGAGAAGGGCGATCTCTCCGCCGGCCTCGCCCGGGCCGACCACATCATCGAAGGCACCTACCGCACCGGGCATCAGGAGCACGTATACATCGAGCCCCAGGGCGTCATCGCCGTCCCCGAAGACGGCGGGATGACGGTCTACGGGTCGATCCAGTGCCCCTTCTATGCCCACCGGGCACTCACCGTCGTTCTCGGTGGTGCAGTGTCGAAGGTGCGGGTCGTTCAGACCGAAACCGGTGGCGGCTTTGGCGGCAAGGAAGAGTATCCCTCCGGCCTCGCCGCGCACGCCGCTCTGCTCGCTCTCAAGTCGGGCCGGCCGGTCAAGCTGGTATACGACCGGGTGGAAGACATGGTCGCCACGACGAAGCGCCATCCCGCCATCATCCGCCACCGCACCGGCGTCACCAACGACGGTCGCCTCGTCGCGATGGACATCGAAGTGATTCTCGACGGCGGCGCGTACACGACGCTCTCACCGGTGGTCCTCTCCCGCGGAGCGATTCACGCCGCCGGGCCCTACCGATGCGAGAACGTGCGGATCGCCGCACGGGCGATGTTCACCAACACGCCGCCCAACGGAGCGTTTCGCGGCTTCGGCGCGCCACAGACCCAGTTCGGCACGGAAGTCCACATGGAGCGCATCGCCGAGTCGCTCGGCGTCGACCCGGTGCGTCTGCGCGAGCGAAACCTGCTCCGGCCGGGAGACTCCACCGCAACGGGCCAGCGCGTGGGCGACGACTGCAGCGCCATCGAGGTCCTGCGAACCGCCGTCCGCCGGTCGGGCTTCCGCCGCAAGCGCGCGGCGTACGCTGGAACCTCCCGAGGAATCGGCCTGGCGATGTATTGGCATGGGTCCGGGTTTACCGGCAGCGGAGAGCTCAAGCTGGCGTCGCGCGCGACCATCGAGCTCACGGCCACCGGTGTCCGGGTGCTCACGTCGAGTACCGAGATCGGTCAAGGGACCCGAACCATGCACGCCCAGATCGTCGCCGATACCCTTGGCGTTCCCTATGAGCAGGTCGACGTCGCCGTACCCGACACCAGTCTCGTGCCGGACAGTGGCCCGACCGTCGCCTCGCGGACCTGCATGGTGGTGGGCCGGATTCTCCAGCGCGCGGCGGAGGAGCTGCGCGCCAGGCTGGGAGAGTCGACACCCGCCGAGCATTACCGGCGGCATGGCCCAGTGTCGGTGACCGCCAAGTACGAGCAGCCGCACTGGATCCAGTGGGACGAGACCAACTATCGGGGAGACGCCTACGCCGCCTACGCCTGGGGATGCGATGTCGCCGAAGTCGAGCTCGATCCCGACACCTGGGAAATCCGGCCGCTCAAGGTCACGGTGGTCAACGAGGTCGGCAAGGCGATTCAC
The DNA here is from genome assembly GCA_963722825.1 of uncultured Gemmatimonadales bacterium. Taxonomy (GTDB): domain Bacteria; phylum Gemmatimonadota; class Gemmatimonadetes; order Gemmatimonadales; family GWC2-71-9; genus CAVVWJ01. The sequence continues at coordinate 432,788 of CAVROI010000003.1, read as the reverse complement.
CCCGCGCTCGCCCGCGGACAGGTCGAGGGGGGACGGCGCAAGGCCTCGGCTACGCGCTGCTCGAGCGGGTGGTGATGCGAGACGGGGCGATGGCCAACGCGCAGCTCACCAACTACCTCATTCCGACCACGATGGACACTCCAAAGCTCGATGTCGTCCTGCTGGAACACCCCTACGCCGGCGGTCCGTTCGGCGCCAAGGGACTGGGTGAGCTTCCCATTGACGGACCGGCGCCGGCGGTGGTGAACGCCATCCGGCACTTAGGCGTCGACGTGCGCTCGATCCCGGCGATTCCGGAGGCGATCAGAGAGGCTGCATGCGCTTCACCTTGAATGCCCGCCAGGTCGAGGTGGACGTCCCTCCCATGGCTCGGCTGCTCGACGTGCTGCGGGAGGACTGCGGCCTCACCGGCACGAAGGAAGGCTGTGGCGAAGGCGAATGTGGCGCGTGCACCATCCTGGTGAACGGTGAAGCGGTCTGCTCCTGCCTCGTCCCGGTGATGCAGGTCGAAGGCACGGAGGTGACGACGATCGAAGGATTGGGAGAGGAGCACCCGCTGCAACGTGCCTTCATGGATGAGGTGGGCGCGCAGTGCGGCATCTGCACCCCCGGCATGATTCTCACGGCGCTCACCCTGGGGTCACACCCGACGCTGGCGAGGATTCGCGAGGGCCTCGCCGGCAATCTCTGTCGCTGCACCGGCTACGAGGCGATCTACCGGGCGATTCGGCACGCCTCATGAGAACCGCCATCTCCCGTCTGGAGCTGCTCCAGCCCCGCTCGGTGCCGGACGCGCTCCGGATGTTGCGGAACGAGGGCCCGCTCACGCCTCTGGCCGGTGCCACCGATCTCTACGTGGCACTCAACTTCGGCACACTGGAGAGCACGCGCTTTCTCAATCTCTGGGTGCTGGATTCGCTCCGCCCTATCACGCTGCGGAACGGCATCCTCCGGATCGGCGCTCTCGCCACCTATACCGCACTTTCCCGCTCGCGACTGATCCGTCGGCACCTTCCGATGCTGGCAAGCGCGGCGCGCGTCGTCGGTGGCATGCAGATCCAGAATCGCGGGACCCTGGGCGGCAACGTCGCGAACGGATCCCCTGCGGGGGACACCCTTCCCGTGCTCGCGGCAGCGGAGGCGGTGGTCGTGCTGCGGAGCGTCGACGGGGAGCGGCGGGTGCCGTTCGGGGGATACTACACCGGCTATCGCACCAGCGTTCGCCGGCCCGACGAGCTGATCGTGGCTTTCGATATTCCACCAGTCGAGGGCCACCAGTGGTTCCGAAAGGTGGGCACCCGCGCCGCGCAGGCCATCTCGAAAGTGGTGATGGCGGCCGTGCGCGGCCCGCGTCCCCGGATCGCGCTCGGCAGCGTCGCCTCCACGGTCATCCGGCTCTCGAGCGTCGAACGAGCCCTCTCCGGGGGAAACGACATGGATGAGGCCTTGCCTTACCTGGACGAAGACATCAGGCCCATCGATGACCTGAGATCGACCGAAGCCTATCGGCGAGACGTCGCGGCCAACCTTCTGCGGAAGTTCTGGGCGGAGACGGCGCCGTCACTGTGATTTTCGTTCATCGAAAGACCCTTCACCACGGAGGCACGGAGGACACGGAGGCTGCACGGAGAAGGAACTGCATGGGTTCGCCGTTCACTCCCAGGAGTTCTCCTGCGTACCTCTGTGCCCTCTGCGCCTCTGTGGTAAACGGCCAATGACCCTTCCCGCGGAGTGAGTATGGGGTGGCCCTCTACCACTGTTCTCGGCGTCCTCCGCGCCTCTGCGGTGAAACAGTGACGGACGTGGTGATCCGGGGATCGCGGGTCCTCACACCCGAGGGGCTGCGCGCGGCGGCGATTCACATCATCGACGGCAGGATCACGAAGGTGAGTCCGTTCGACGATCTGCCGCAGGACGCAGCACCGGTCGAAGCGGGAGACGCGGTGATCTTCCCCGGACTGGTGGACACGCACGTTCACGTGAACGAGCCGGGTCGTACGGAATGGGAAGGCTTCGCGACCGCGACCAGGGCCGCGGCGGCCGGGGGCGTCACCACGCTGCTCGACATGCCGCTCAACAGCGTTCCGCCCACCACCACCGTGACCGCACTCGAGACCAAGCGCGCGGCCGCGCGCGGCCACTGCGCGGTCGACGTCGGATTTCTCGGCGGTGTGGTTCCCGGCAATGGCGCGGACCTGACGCCACTGCACGCGGCGGGCGCGTTCGGGTTCAAGTGTTTCCTTTGCCCGTCCGGAGTCGAGGAATTTCCTCCCATGTCCCCCGGCGAGCTGCGTGACATCGCGCCGTCGCTCGCGGCACTCGACGCCCTCCTCATGGTGCACGCCGAGTGGCCGCCGACACTGGAGCGGGCCACCGCCAGCGTCGGAGATCGGCGGTCCTATGCGACCTGGCTCGCCAGCCGCCCGGTCGCCGCGGAAACCCAGGCGGTGAGCTTCCTGATCGAGCTGGCGCGTGAGTCGGGGCTTCGAGTGCACGTCGTTCACGTTTCCGCGCCTGAGACGCTCGAGCTGATCGGCGCGGCCCGCGCCGAAGGACTTCGGATGACGGCGGAGACCTGCCCGCACTACCTCGCCTTCGCCGCCGAGGAGATTCCCGACGGCGCTACCGCATACAAGTGCGCCCCGCCGATCAGGGAGGCGAGACATCGCCAAGGCCTGTGGGAGGCGCTGAGTCGTGATCGACTCGATATGGTGGTGAGCGATCATTCCCCGGCGCCCGCCGCGATGAAGCTCTCGGACGAGGGTGACTTCTTCCGGGCGTGGGGAGGCATCGCGTCCCTGCAACTCAGGCTGCCCGCAATCTGGACCGAGGCCCGCTCGCGTGGGTACCCTCCGGAGCGAGTAGCCGCGTGGCTCTGCGCCGGCCCGGCGCGTCTGGTCGGTCTCGCCCCCCGCAAAGGCGCCATCGTCGCCGGTCACGACGCCGATCTTGTGTTGTGGCATCCAGAAGAGGAGTTCATGGTGCGCGAGACCGACCTCCGCCACCGCCACTCGATCACGCCCTGGCTCGGCCGGACACTCGCGGGGGTCGTTGAGGCGACGTACCTTCGGGGCGAGCGAGTGTACTCCCGCGGTGCAGCGGATCAGCCCCCGCGCGGCCGACTACTCGCCCGTCTCGACTCATGAGCGTATTCAGGGATCTGGTGGATGTCGCGGCGGCGCGGCTCGGTGGGACCGTGGTGCTGGCAAACGATGAGTTCTTCGCGCCGAAAGAGAATCTGCTCAAGCCAGAAGGGCCGGTCTGGCGCGAAGGCGAGTACACCGACCGCGGCAAATGGATGGACGGATGGGAAACCCGCCGCCGCCGAGTTCCCGGTCACGACTGGTGTCTCATCCGACTCGGCGTTCCCGCGATCGTACACGGCGTGGTGGTGGATACCAGCTTCTTCAAGGGCAACTTTCCCGAGCAGTGCTCGCTCGAGGCCTGTGCCGTCGACGGGGCGGCCGATGCCGAGTCGCTCGCGGTGGGGCATGGAGTGAAGTGGACGGAGATTCTCCCCCGGTCCTCGCTTCGCGGCGACGCCGAGAATCCCTTCGTCATCGAGCCAACGGGACGAGTCACCCACCTCCGCTTCAACATCTATCCCGATGGCGGCGTAGCCCGACTCCGGGTATATGGCGAGCCGGTGCGCAGGCCGGATCTCCAACCGGGCGCCGCCGCCGACCTGGCCGCGCTCGAGAATGGTGCTCTGGTCGTCGGATGCAGCGACATGTTCTTCGGCCACCGCCACAACCTCATCCTTCCGGGAGCCTCTACCCACATGGGCGACGGATGGGAAACCAGGCGCCGTCGCGGGCCCGGCCACGACTGGATCATCGTCCGCCTGGCGGCTCGGGGAACGATCGAGCGGATCGAGGTGGATACCGATCACTTCAAGGGCAACGCTCCGGAGAGCTGCTCGGTGGAGATCTGCGACGCGCCCGAGCTCACCCTGGAAGCACCGTCGGACGACGTTCCCTGGAGGTCGCTGCTCCCGCGCACGCCGCTCCAACCCGATGCCCGGCATCAATTCGAGGTGTCGGGAGCTCCGGCCACCCACGCGCGGCTCGCGATCTATCCCGATGGCGGGGTCGCGCGGCTTCGGCTCTTCGGGAGAGCGGCCGCGTGACGCTCACGCTCGCGGGGCTCAATGCTCTACCCCAGACGGAGGCGGCCGAGCAGCTCCGCGCCTGCTGCGGATCATCGCGATGGGTCGAGGCAATGGTCGCGCGACGACCCTTTGCGAGCGTAGACGACCTGGTCACGGCGGCAGACGAGGCCTGGCGAGCAACCGGGCCCGCGGACTGGGACGAGGCCGTCGCGCACCATCCGAGAATCGGTGAACACCGGGCGGCGGTGCGGGTGAGTGCCGTGGCCGAGTCCTGGTCGGCCGGAGAGCAGGGCAAGGTGGCCACCGGCGGCGCGGCGGATCGCGCCGCATTGGCAAAGGCCAGCGAGGCATACGAGCGGAAGTTCGGCCGGATCTACCTCGTGTGCGCCGCCGGCCGCAGCGCCGAGCAGTTGCTGGCCGATATCAGCGCGAGGTTGTGGAATGATCCCGAACGGGAGCGCGCGGTGGCCGCGGAAGAGCAACGAAAGATCACCCAGCTTCGCCTCAAGACACTGATCGGCGCACGGGAGCCATGACCCGGATCACGAGCCACGTTCTCGATACCACCGCGGGCCGTCCTGCTTCCGGACTGACGGTGCGGTTGGAGCGCTCGGGCCCCGGCAATCCGCCGCCGCTCGCCTCGGCCACCACGGATGGCAGCGGCCGAGTCGATAACCTGCTGCCCGCCGGCGTGCCGGCCGGCCACTACCGGCTCGTCTTCGAGACCGGTGCCTGGTTCCTCGCGGCGGGGCGGGAGACCCTCTATCCCGAAGTGACCATCGACTTCGAGGTGCGAGACGGAGTGGCGCATTACCATCTGCCCCTCCTCCTCTCTCCCTTCGGCTATTCGACCTACCGGGGGAGCTGAGCGATGACCACGCGGCTGACCTGGAACGGCTACGGGAAGGCGGCGGTGCGCCTCGTGAAGGTTGATCGCGGTGCCACGCGGCACGAGCTGCACGATCTCACGGTCGAGGTCCAGCTGCAGGGAGATTTCGATTCGGCTCACACGGCGGGCCACAACTCGCAGGTCCTGCCGACCGACACGATGAAGAACACCGTGTACGTCCTGGCCCGGCAGGGACCGGTGGATCCGCCCGAAGAGTTCGGCGAGCGGCTCGCGCGTCATTTTCTGGATGCCTGCCCCGCCGCGGGCCGTGCGGTTCTCACGCTGCACCGCCACCGCTGGGACCGAACAGGCCAGGCCGGCGATCCGCACCCGAATGCCTTCGTTCGAGGAGAGGCGGAACGCCGGCTCGCGATCGTGACGATGGACGAGACAGGCTTGGGGGTGACGGCGGGGCTCGACGGACTGGGCCTCCTCAAGACGACCGGCTCCGGTTTCACCGGCTTCCTCCGCGATGGGTATACCACACTCCCGGAGACCGACGACCGGATTCTGGCAACCGACGTGGAGGCCCGCTGGCACTACGCCCGGCCACCTCGAGACTATTCCGCCGCGTGGAATGCCGTACGCGCCGTCCTCATCCAGACCTTTGCCGCGCACCAGTCGGCGTCGGTGCAGCACACGCTGTACGCCATGGGCGAGAGGGCGTTGGCCCGCTGCGCGGAGATCAGCGAGATCCGCCTCATCCTTCCCAACAGGCACCACCTGCTGGTGAACCTCGCGCCGTTCGGTCTGGACAATCCGAACGAGATCTTCGTTGCGACGCGGGAGCCCTACGGCCGAATCGAAGCGGTGATCTCCCGGTCGGATTGAGGCGGAGCGTAGCCTTCGGCCACCTCGTAGCCGGAGTGGTAGTCGGCCGAGCCAGGACGGCGGATGGCGGACTGGGAGACGATGCGATCGCGGCGGAGACCGCGAAAATTCTCGACGCTGGTCCAGCCGTCGGCGGCGTGCGCCTCGAGAAACGCGTCGAGCCCGGCCAGCAGCCGCTTGATCACGCTGGGGCCAACGGCCTGGTCGAGCATGGCAGCCGTGCACACCTGAACAGTGCCGCAGCCCAGGAGGATATAGGAGAGCGCTTGGCGGAAATCGGAAATTCCGCCGATGCCCGAGAAGCTCCTGTCGGGAAACGCCTGGGTCATCTGCGCCATCTTGGCCAGCGAGAGCGGTAGGATAGCCGGCCCACCCAGCCCTCCACTCGAAACGAGTCCATCAACGTTGATCTCGAACTCGAGAGTGTCGGGATCGATCGGGGGCAGGGAGGGGAAGGTGTTGGCGGAGACGATCGCGTCGGCGCCGCCGCGGAAGCAGGCTGCCGCCTCGACTTCGATCTCCGCCGTTGCCGGGGTGAGCTTGCACCATACGGGCACGCGTGCCGCTTCCTTCACCGCCTCCGTCACCACCGAGCAGAGCCCCTGATCCTTGCCGATGTTGGACCCCATGTCGCGCCGGTCCATATGCGGGCAGGAAAAGTTGAGCTCCAGACCGTCCGCGCCGGCGTCCTGGCAGTCGCGGGCCAGGCGCTGCCAGTTCAGCAGCTCCTTGTCGTTCCCGGAGCCCGCCATGATCGACGCGATGAGGATACGGTCGGGAAATCGGTCCTTGATCCGCAGGATCCGCGGGAGCCACCAGTCGAGGGTCTTGTCGGAGATCAGCTCCCAGTTCCAGGACGAGTGGAGCGCCGCGCCGGGCCGTTTCTTCATGGAGACGTAGGCGTCCTCCGGCGAGGTGCGCATGAACTTGGCCTTCGCGCCGACCACGTTCACAACGGGGTGCAGGCCGATCGTCTTGGTCACCACGCCGCCCCATCCCGCCTCGAACGCGCGAAGGATGTTGCTCTCCGACTCCGTCGGCGGTGCGGAGGAGAGGAGGAAGGGGTTCTCGAAGTGGAGACCGGTAAAGTCGACCGAGCGATTGGGCATTGGGATCTCCAAGGGGCTATCGGCTATTAGCTTCGGCTTCGTTCATGACATCCAGTTCACTCCCGCCTCGCGATTCCACTTCGTCGTCATCTTCTTCGACTTGGTCCAGAATTCAATCGAGCCCCGGCCGGTGATGTCGCCCACGCCGAACTTCGATTCGTTCCACCCGCCGAAGGAGAACGGCTCGCGCGGGACCGGAACGCCGACGTTCACCCCCACCATGCCGGCGCTCGCTCGCTCCATCACGAAACGGGCGGTGGCGCCGCTCTCGGTAAACACCGAGGCGGCATTGCCGTAGGCAGAGGCGTTCTCGACGGCGAGCGCGTCGTTCACGTCACGGCTCCGGACGATTGCAAGGACCGGCCCGAAGACCTCCTCCTTGGCAATCCGCATGTCCGGCGTGACGCGGTCGATGATGGTCGGCCCGAGGTAGTAGCCGCCCTCGCGACCGGGGACGGCGGTGTTGCGGCCGTCTACCAGAATCTCGGCCCCCGCCGCCTCGGCCTCCGCGATATAGCGCTCGATACGCGCTTTCGCCTCCGCCGAAATCACCGGGCCGAGGTCTTTCCCCGGCACCATCTGCCTCGCGTGCTCCACCATGCGTTTGATGATGTGGTCGGTCCGGCCGACGGCCAGCATCACGGACGCCGCCATGCAGCGCTGCCCAGCACACCCCGACATCGATGCCACGACGTTGCTCGCCGTCATCTCGAGGTCGGCGTCAGGCATGACCATGAGGTGGTTCTTGGCGCCGCCCAGAGCGAGCACCCGCTTGAGAGTCGCGGTCCCCCGCCGGTAGACGATCTTGGCCACCTTGGTCGAGCCGACGAAACTGATGGCCTCGATACCAGGGTGATCACAGATCGCCTCCACCGTCTCTCTTCCCCCGTGCACAATCTGGAGCACACCCTCGGGCAGCCCGGCCTCGCGGAGGAGCTCGGCGATTCGCCCGGCGCTGAGCGGCACCAGCTCCGATGGCTTGAGGATGAAGCAGTTGCCGAGCGCGATCGCGTTGGGGATCGACCAGTTGGGCACCATGTTGGGAAAGTTGAACGGAGTGATGGCCGCGACGACGCCGAGCGGGTACCGCTCGACCCGGCACTCGACACCGCGACTCACCTCCAGCACCTCGCCCGGCGTGATCTGCGGCAGCGAGCAGGCGAATTCCGTCAGCTCAGCGGACTTGAGCACTTCGGCGCGGGCCTCGCTCGCGATTTTCCCATTCTCCTCGGTGATCAGCGCGGCGAGCTCGTCGATATGGCACTCGAGGAGGGTCTTGTAGCGATAGAACACCTGCACCCGCTCCTTGATCGGCGTGGCGGACCAGGCCGGGAATGCCGCCCGAGCGCCTTCAACCGCGATGTCCACCTCCCGGTAGGACGAAAGAGGGACGCGGGAGATGCGGCTGCCTTCGCTGGGGTTGAAGACCTCCAGGACGGGAAGCTCGTCGACCACGAACGACCCGTTCAGGTAGTTGCGGACCGCAGGGTATTTCATTGCTCCTCCGGGCAAGACCTCAACGATACGACGGGGTCCTCCGGGGGGCAAACGCCCGCCGGCACGCACCGAGAAGGATGCGAGCAGTCGGGGTCCGGCTCTCGTTTCCGATTTCCAATACAGGAGGGGCTATCGGGACTCGAACCGGAGGTGATCTCCCCCATGAAGGTGTCCGTGAGACTCGCTCGAGAGTTGAATGGAGATGACGGCTCGCGATCCAGGCCACCAACCTTAAATTGCCCCCGATGGATACCGCATTCACCATCCTCGGCGCCATCACGTTCTGCCATCTGCTGAACGATACGATGCAGTCGCTGCTGCCCGCCATCTACCCGACGCTGAAGCAGAACTACGGCCTCTCCTTCGGGCAGATCGGCCTGATCACGCTCACGTTCCAGTCTACTGCGTCGCTGCTGCAGCCGTTCGTCGGCCTCTACACCGACCGCCGGCCGCAGCCGTACTCCCTCGCGATCGGTATGGGATTCAGCCTGCTCGGGCTCCTCCTCCTGTCGGTGGCCGGGAGCTTTCCGGCGCTCCTGGTGGCGGCGGGCATGGTGGGCCTGGGGTCGTCGGTCTTCCACCCCGAGTCATCACGAGTGGCGCGCATGGCCTCGGGCGGACGGCACGGTCTGGCGCAGTCACTCTTTCAGGTCGGCGGCAACGCCGGATCGGCGATCGGCCCGCTGCTTGCGGCGTTCGTCGTCGAGCCGCGCGGCCAACCGAGCATCGCCTGGTTCTCCGCGATCGGGCTCGTGGGCAGCGGGGTGCTATGGCGCGTGGGTAAGTGGTACGGACGACACCAGGCGGCGGCCGCCTCACGGGCAAAGGCGAGGGAAGGGCACGGGCTGTCGGCGGGGCAGGTGAGAATGGCGCTTGCCGTGCTGATCGCGCTCATCTTCTCCAAGTACATCTATCTCTCGAGCCTGTCGAGCTACTACACCTTCTACCTGATCCAGAAGTTCGGGCTGTCGGTCCAGAGCGCCCAGCTCCATCTCTTCGCCTTCCTCGCCGCGGTCGCCGCCGGCACGATCGTCGGTGGACCGGTGGGTGACCGGATCGGCCGCAAGTACGTCATCTGGTGCTCCATCCTCGGCGTGCTCCCCTTCACGCTCGCCCTTCCCTACGTCAATCTCTACTGGACGGGAGTGCTGAGCGTAGCGATCGGTCTGATCCTGGCCTCCGCCTTCTCGGCGATTCTGGTCTATGCGCAGGAGCTGGTGCCAGGAAATGTCGGGCTCATCTCGGGCCTCTTCTTCGGCTTCGCCTTCGGTGTCGCGGGGATCGGCGCCGCCGTACTCGGCCGTCTGGCCGACCATACCGACATCACATTCGTGTACCGCCTCTGCTCGTACCTCCCGGCATTGGGACTGCTGACGGGCTTCCTGCCGAACATCGAATCGGGGCGGCTGCGGCGCGGCGCGGTCACACCGGAACCGGCGTCCGCACCTTAATCCGCGTCGAGCATCTCCCGAACCTTGCGCGCCAGCTCCTCCGGTCCGACCGGTTTCGAAATGAAGCCCCGTCCCTTCCCGAGGGAAGTCACGTCGGCGACATCGGATCCGGGATAGCCCGAGGTCAGCAGCACTCGGACCGCGGGGAACAGTCGTGCCATCTCGATCGCGAGTTCCCGCCCGCCGAGCCCGGGCATGACCACGTCGGCGATCACGAGATCGATTCGGCCGGCCTGGCCATGGACGAGCTCGAGTCCCTCCGCGCCGCCGCCCGCCTCGGACACTGCATACCCGAGACTCCGAAGCGTCCTGCCCATGAAGGCGCGCACCGAGGGCTCATCCTCCACGACCAGGACGGACTCAGTGCCGCCCGGCACCTCCAGCGCCCCGGCGACCGGCGCGGGTGCGTCGGACGGGCCGCTCAGAGGGAGATAGATGGTGAACCTCGTGCCCCGGCCGCGCTGACTCGATACCGACACGGAGCCGCCGCTCTGCTTCACGATTCCGTAGACGGTCGCTAGCCCCAATCCGCTCCCTTCCCCTACCCCCTTGGTGGTGTAGAAGGGCTCGAAGATGTGGCGGAGAGTTTCGGGTGTCATCCCCTCGCCCGTATCGCTCACGGCGAGCATCGCGTACGTGCCGCGCAGCGCGTCGTCGGGAGGCCGCCCGGACACGTCGGTCGCCTCGAGAACTGCGGTCGACGTCTCGATACACAGTGCTCCCCCGCGTGGCATGGCGTCTCGCGCGTTGAGTACGAGATTGAGAAGCACCTGCTCGAGCTGCCCGGGATCGGCCTTGACCACTCCCAGGCTGGAGTCGAGCTCGAGACTGATGGTGGATCGTTCCCCCAGCGCTCGCTCGAGAATCGGCCTGAGCGCAGTGATTACCGCGTTGAGATCGACGATTCGGGGTTGCAACAGCTGTTGCCGGCTGAATGCCAGCAGCTGTCGCGTGATGGTGGCTGTACGCTGGGCGGCCCGCTGGATGTACTCGACATCCCGGCGCTCGGATTCGCCCGGCACGTGAGGCAGGAGATAGCCGGCGGCGCCGAGGACGACGGTCATCTGATTGTTCACCTCGTGGGCGATACCCCCTGCCAGGCGTCCTACGACCTCCATCCGTTCCGCCTGTCGCAGCCGCTCATCGGTGAGCCATCGGTCTTCCACGTCGGTCAGCATCCCGATCCATTCGTGAACCGATCCGTCCGACTCGGGAATCGGAACCGCTCGTGTCATGCAGTGGCGGTGAGTCTGCCGCGAGGCATTCCAGACCCGGCCGTGGGCCTCGAACACCGTCTGGGCGCGACACGCGGCAGCCCAGGCGGCCCGCACCGGCTCGCGGTCGTCGGGGTGGAAGGCCTGCAGCCAGCCGAAGTCGCGCTCCTCCGCCCAGAGCTGACCTGTGTATTCCTCCCACGAGCGCTGCGGCGCGCGAAACCTGCCTTCGGGATCGGCGGCCCACACGAGAGAGGAGGTGGCCGTCACGAGCGCCCGGTACCGGGCTTCGCTCCGGACCAGCTCCTCCTGGGCGCGCTTCTGACTCGTGATGTCGCGCTTGATGGACGAGGCCCCCACCACCCGACCTGAGCCGTCCCGGATCGGGGAGACGCTCAGCGCGATGAAGATGTGAGTCCCATCCTTTCTGACCCGCTCGGCCTGGGCGAACTCCACCGCCTCCCCCCGGCGGATGCGCTCGAGCAGCACCCGCTCGGTGTCGTGGAGCTCCGGCGGGATCAGGGTGAAGATCGAACGGCCGACGATCTCGCCGTCAGCGTAGCCGAAGATGCGTTCCGCCGCCGCATTCCAGCTCGTTACCACTCCCTCGAGAGTCTTGCCGATGATCGCGTCGCTCGACGACGCCACGATAGCTGAGAGGCGGGTCTTGGCCTCCTCGCTCTCGAAGCGCTTCGTGATGTCCCGAAGCGCCCCGACGACTCGCAAGGCCTTGCCCGCGGCGTCGCGAACGATGAACGCGCGCTCGAGAACGTGGGCCCAGGAACCGTCCATGCGCCGAATTCGATACTCGTGCTCCCAGGAGGCGGCGGAGCCGCTCAGCGCTTTCGCGGCCGCTTCGGTGACGGCGAGATCGTCGGGGTGGACCCGACTCGCCCAGGCATGGTAGTCGCTGCCCTCGGACGCCGCGACATCGCCGGGCTCGCACCCGAAGAACGGCTGCGTGGCGCCGGCCCACGTCACTCGCTTTCGCTGGAGATCCCAATCCCAGATCAGATCCTGGGTGGCGAGCGCGGCGAGATTCAGGCGCTCGAGATCTCCGTCGGTCACATACGTCGTGTGGGAGCTCGCTAACGATCGGGCCACGAGTGTGATCTCCATCACCAACGCCGACAACAACTTGGAGATTGGAGTTTACCACACAGTCCGGGCGGGGCAAGTCGCCAGCGAGACTAAGTCGAATTCTCGGCGAAAAGCTTGAGCCGGCCGAGTGCCTCGTCCCAATGACGGGAGAACCGGTCGAGCGCACGACGCGCCTCTGCCAGCCGCCTGGGCTGGAGGGTCCAGAGGCTCTCCCGCCCCCGCCTCGCGTCCGCCACCACGCCGGCGCGGGCGAGCACGCGAAGATGCTTGGTCACCGCCTGCCGAGTGACGCCCGACCCTTCCGTCAGCCGCGCGATCGAGGCGGGCCCCCCAGTCGAGAGCCGGGCCACGAGACCGAGCCGCGTTTCATCCCCCAGAGCGGCGAAGAGGGGCGCGGCCGATCCCACCCTATACCTTCTGGACGACATACCGCTCGATGTTCCTCATCTGCTCCTCCCATCCACCGGCGTTGCTGCGGAAGGCCTCCGCGCGGCGGTCCAACGGAATCCGGTCGAATCCCGACTCTACCATGGTGAGCCTGGTTCCTTCCGGCACGTCCTCAAGCGTGAACTCCACCAGCGTCATCGGCTCGCCGGAATAATCGCGGCCGGGCTCGACGGCGTTCGGATGCCAGCGGAAGGAGAAGAGCCGCTCCGGCTCCATCTGCTCCACGACGATGTCCATCATGAGGTGCTCGTATCCGGGATAGGTGATCCTGCCCCGGACTCGCGCCCCGGGCGCGAATGGTTGCTCGAGTGCCGCGCCGAACCACTCGCCGAACGACTTGGAGTCGGCGAGGGCGCGCCAGACGCCGGCGCGGGGAGCACGGATGACGATATGCTTTTCGATGCGATCGGTAGACGACATGGAACCCTCCGACACCTGAATGTGCAACCCTATGGTTGCCTTAATCCTATCGGCACCCCGGCGATAAGGCAACCATCTGGTTGCATCCATGACGGCGGACTCGGTCTCCAGGTGGACGCTGCTCAACCGGGCCCCGGCGCGCTATACTCTGCCATGCCGATCGATCTGCCCGGATGGCCCTATCTGACGACGCTGGCCCGGCTGACGCTGGCGCTCGCCATTGGTCTCTTCGTGGGAATCGAGCGGGAGCGGCGGGAGAAGGAAGCGGGGCTGCGCACCTTCGCGTTCGTGGCGGTGCTCGGAGCCATCGGCGGGATGCTTGGGCAGAGCTTCGCGCTCCTGGCGCTCGGCCTGGTCGGCATTCTCATCATCCTGCTCAACGTGGAGACGATCCGCACGGGCGAGGGCGCCGAGATCACGACATCGGCGGCACTCGCGGTCATCGCCTTCGCCGGCCTCCTGGCGGGTCTCGGGCACACCTTCACTCCAACGGCCCTCGGCGTGGTGACGGCCGCACTCCTCGCCTGGAAGCAGCCGATGACCGGCTTCAGCCGGGCCCTCACCGAGTCCGAGCTCCGATCGGCCATCCTCTTCGCCATCCTCGCCTTCATCGTGTATCCGGTGCTGCCCACCGGCACGGTCGATCCCTGGGGACTGATCGAGCCGCGAACTGCGTGGGTGACGGTGATCCTGGTCGCGGCTCTCGGATTCACCAACTACGTGCTCCTGCGGCTTTACGGGATGCGCGGCATCGAGCTCACCGGCTTTCTCGGCGGACTGATCAACAGCACCGTCACCGTCACGGAGCTGTCCGACCGGGCGAATGCCTCCAGCGGCAAGTTGCTCGAGGTCACATTCCGCGGTGTAGTGCTCGCCACCGCCGCCATGCTGGTGCGAAACGCCATCATTCTGGGCCTCCTCGCGCCCCGCGCGCTTCTGAGCGTCTCACCAACGTTCGTGCTCATGCTCGCCGGGGCCGCGGCGGCGACGCTCTTCCGGCGATCGAAGTCCACGGGTGGCGGGACCGAGATCCCCAAGATGTCGTCGCCCTTCTCACTCACCGCGGCGCTCAAGTTCGGCGTGATGTTCCTCGTCCTCGAGATTGCCGGGGTCCTGGCCCAGCGGTCCCTGGGCCACACCGGCTTTTACTTCGTAAGTCTTTTCGGCGGCTTCGTCTCCAGTGCCAGCGCGGTCGCCTCGGCGGCCAACCTGGCCGCCGCGGGCACGCTGCCGGCCTCGGTTGCAGGGACGGGAGTGATCATCGCGTCGCTGGCCAGCGCGGCAGTGAATCTTCCGCTGGTCGTGCGGATCGGCCGAATGCCCGCGCTCACCCGGCGGGTAGCGATCGTGATCGCCGCCATCATACTGCTGGGCGCCGCCGGTGTTCTCATCCAGCCCTGGTTGAGGAGATGATATGACGCGCTCGAGAATGTTCCTCCTGATCGGCCTGGCATGCGTGACGGCGGCGCCACTCGCCGGTCAGCGGACGCAGAAGCCCCCGCTGCACGCCAAGCACTGGCTCGCCATCACCGGGAAACCGCTCGCCGCCACCGCCGGCGCGCTCATGTATGCCAAGGGGGGCAATGCGGTCGACGCGGCCTGCGCCATGCTCGGCGCCGTCACCACCATGTGGGATGTGCTCGCCTGGGGGGGCGAGACACAGGCGCTCATCTATCATCCGACGCTCCGAAAGGTGGTCGGGATCAACGCCCTCGGCGTGGCCCCCGCGGGCGCCACAGCGGAATTCTACCGGTCGCACGGATACCGCTACCCGCCGGAGTACGGCGCGCTCGCGGCGGTCACTCCCGGCACTCCCGGCGGTCTACTGACGATGCTGGCCGAGTACGGGAGGCTGTCGCTGGCCGACGTGCTGGCGCCGGCGATTCAGATGGCGGACGGGTACCCGATCGAGGCCGAGACCGCCAACTCCATCGAGCGGAACAAGGACGCGATCAAGAAGTGGAAGTACTCGCGTGCCGTCTTCCTCCCTCATGCCGGACAGTCGCGCGAGGCCCCCGAGCCGGGCGAGATGTTCGCGCAGAAGGACCTGGCCGCGACGCTCCGGAAGCTGGTCGAGGCGGAGCGGTCCGCGCTCAAGGCGGGCAAGGGTCGCAAGCAGGCCATCTACGCCGCCTACGATCGCTTCTATAAGGGAGACATCGCGCGCGAGCTGGTCCGAGGCATCCAGGAGGAGGGCGGCCTCGTTACCCTCTCCGATCTTGCACGGTGGAAGGTCCGCATCGAGGAGCCGCTCAGCACCGCGTACAAGGGAATCACCGTCTACAAGCTTCCGATCTGGCAGCAGGGACCTGTCCTGCTGCAGGCACTCAACATCCTGGAGAACGTCGACCTCAAGGCGATGGGCTACAATTCGCCGGAGTACATCCACACCCTCTATCAGGCGATGAACCTGGCCTACGCCGATCGCGACTTCTACTACGGCGACCCCTACTTCCCGCCGGAGGAGCCGGTGCAGGGGCTGCTTTCCAAGGAATACGCCAAGGCGCGTTTCGCCGGGATCGACTGGGCCAGAAACGATTCCACCGTCAAGCCGGGCGACCCCTACCCGTACCAGGGCGGGACCAATCCCTTCGCTTCGCTCCTGGCACGATGGACTCCCGTGCCCCTCCCCGACTCGACCACGAAGATGGGCATCACCGACTCCGCGTTCCACGCGCAGTTCAATGCAGGCACCACGTCGATCGAGGCGGCCGACGAGGAGGGATGGGTGGTGTCGATCACGCCGAGCGGCGGGTGGGTCCCCGCGGTCATCGCGGGGCGCACGGGCGTGGGCTTGAGCCAGCGGGCCCAGAGCTTCGTGACGCGCGCCGAGGACGGGCCGTACAATGTGATCGAGCCGGGCAAGCATCCACGCGTCACCCTCACACCGACGCTGGCGCTGAAGGAAGGCAGGCCGTACCTCTCGTTCGCCGTCCAGGGTGGAGACTCGCAGGATCAGAATCTGCTCCAATGGTTTCTCGACATCGTCGAGTTCGGCATGACGCCCCAGCAGGCAGCGGAGGCGCCCAACATCAACAGCGAGCAGATGCGTTCGTCCTTCGGCGACCACGAGTCGCGACCGGGCGGGCTCCTGGTCGCCTCGTCCACGCCCGACAGCGTGCGCACCGCGCTCGTGCGGATGGGGTATACCCTGGAATTCCGCGACCGCACCTCGGGGCCGATCAATGGGATCCTCTTCGATCACGCACACGGGACGATGTGGGGAGCCTCGAGCAACCATGGCGAGGACTATGGAATCGCGTGGTAACTCGTGGATGGCTCCGGGCCGGGCTCGCGAGCGCGCTGTTCACCGCGGCGGCGTGCGGGAAGTCCGAGCCTCGCTCCGGCCCTGCCGGCGCGGCGCCCGCCGATCTCGTCCTCCGGAACGGCGCGGTCTACACGGTGGACGCGGCGCGGAGCTGGGCGAGTGCCGTGGCAGTACGGAGCGGCCGCATCGTGTACGTGGGCACCGACAGCCTTCCGCCGGCGCTCATCGGCCCGAAGACCGAGGTGGTGAACCTGGCGGGTAAGATGGTCTTGCCCGGGTTTCAGGATGCGCACGTTCATCCAGTCAGCAGCGGCGTGGAGCTTGGCGAGTGCCGGCTCGACGACGTCACGAGCGCACGGGCTGCCACCGACACGATCCGAGCCTATGCCCTGGCGCATCCGGATCTTCCCTGGATCCGGGGCGCCGGTTGGCAGCTTCCTCTCTTCCCCGATGCCAACCCATCGAAACTGTCGCTCGATCGCGCGGTGCCGGACCGTCCGGCGCTCCTCTACGCCGCCGACGGCCACTCGGCTTGGGCCAATTCGAAGGCGCTGGCTCGGGCCGGCATCACCCGCCACACGCCGGATCCACCCAACGGGCGCATCGAGCATGGCCGCGATGGGGAGCCGGGCGGGACCCTTCGTGAGAGCGCGATCGACCTCGTGGCGGACAGTATGCCTGATCACACGGCCGCCGAGCTGTCGGAGGGTCTCGCGCGTGCGGAGCGGCAGGCGAATGCCTTCGGCGTCACCACCGTTTTCGGAGCGGACGAGGGACTACCCGAGCTCGAGGCCTACGCCGGAGCCGACAAGGAGGGTACGCTCACCCTCCGCGTCGTTGCCGCGCTCGACACCGAGGGCGATACCTCGAGCAGCCGCCTGCTTCCACGGCTCCGCGAGTGGCGCACCCGATTCGCCTCGCGCCACGTGATGCCGATCGCCGTGAAACTCTTCGCAGACGGCGTGATCGAATCCCGCACCGCGGCCCTCCTTCAGCCTTACCTCGACCGCCGGGGCGACGCAGGCACGCCCAACTACGATCAGGCGACACTCGACCGACTGATCGCCGACCTCGATCGGGACGGCTTCCAGATCCACGTCCACGCTATCGGCGATCGGGCGATCCGCATGGCGCTCGACGGCTTCGAGCGGGCGAGGACGCGGAACGGCTCGCGCGACTCCCGCCACTCCATTGCGCACCTCGAGCTGATCGACCCGGCCGACATCCCGCGTTTCCGGACGCTGGGCGTCGTGGCCAACTTCGAAGCCCTGTGGGCGAACGGAGACGAGTACCTCACGCAGCTCACCGAACCGGCGCTCGGGCCCACCCGCTCGCGCTGGCTCTACCCCATCGCCAGCGTGGTGCAGGCCGGTGCCGTGGTGTCGGGAGGGAGCGACTGGTCCGTTTCGTCGCTCAATCCGCTCGACGCGATCGAAATGGGGGTGACACATCTCGACCCGGACAGGCCGTTGATGCGAGCGTGGCACCCGGCTGAGCGCGTCGACCTGCCGACCATGATCGCCCTGTACACGATCAACGCGGCATATGCGAACCGGCAGGAGCGCGAGACCGGCTCGATCGAGGCAGAGAAGCTCGCCGACCTCGTCGTGCTCGACCACAATCTCTTCGAGGTCCCGGTCGAGCGAATTCACACGGTGCAGGTGGTCCGAACGCTCCTGGAGGGAAAGACGGTCTATCGGGCTCCCGCGGCGCCCTGAGCCATCCTGCCGCCCCGCACTTTTTCCCCGCCGACCCGCGTAGTTTTCCGGTGAAAGCGTTTGTCCCTGCGCCTTTGTCTCACGAAAGGATGCCTATGTCCACCCTCACCGGGTCCAGCGCCTCGGCAGTCGCCCAGGCCGGGACTTACACCGCGGCGCTCCTCGAGCTGCTCGGCAGCCGCGACCCCCTGGATGTGCTTCGGTCCACTCCGGCCGCCATTTCGGTCGTGGTGTCCGGCCTGACGTCCGCGCAAATCGAAACGCCCGAGCGGCCCGGGAAGTGGTCGATCCGCCACGTCGTCCAGCACCTCGGCGACGCCGAGATGGTCGTGGGCGTCCGACTCCGAATGGTGCTGGCGGAGAATCGGCCGCCGCTCACCGCCTACGATCAGGATGTCTGGACTGAGCGGCTTCGCTACCGGGAGGTTCCGTTCGCCGATGCGCTCGAGCAGTTCACGGTGATCCGGCGCGTAAACCTTCGCCTGTGGGCGGGCCTGACCGAGGCAGATCAGGCCAGGGTAGGCGTGCACACCGAGCGCGGTGATGAGAGTCTCGGCTTCATGCGGAACATCCACGCCGGGCACGATCTGGCGCATCTGCGCCAGCTTTCCAGAATCCGGGATGCCGTATCGGGATGATTGCGTCTCCGTCGCTCGTCCGCATCACCTACATCGGCGGCCCGACCGCGCTGATCGAGATGGCGGGCCTCCGATTCCTCACCGACCCCACCTTCGATCCGGCGGGCGCCGAATTTCGATCCGGTGCCTACGTATTACAGAAGACGGACGGCCCCGCGATCGCCGCCGACGACCTCGG
Source organism: uncultured Gemmatimonadales bacterium (assembly GCA_963722825.1). Taxonomy (GTDB): domain Bacteria; phylum Gemmatimonadota; class Gemmatimonadetes; order Gemmatimonadales; family GWC2-71-9; genus CAVVWJ01. The sequence goes on along the minus strand of CAVROI010000003.1, from coordinate 413,916 downwards.
CCACCTCGACGCGGTGCTGCTGAGCCACGACCATCACTTTGACAACCTCGACGGAGCCGGCCGTCTCGTGCTCGACAAGGCCGATCGAGTGCTCACCACCGAGGCGGCCGCGGCGCGGATCGGCGGCCGTGCCGTGGGCATTCCTCTCTGGCAATCGGTCGAAATTCCCGGCGGCGACCGCACGATCCTCGTCACCGGGACACCGGCGAGGCATGGACCGGCGCACATGGAGCGCGGCCCCGTCACCGGTTTCGCCCTCGCCTTCGCCGATCAGCCACGGCATGCCGTCTATCTCTCCGGAGACACCGTCTGGTATGAGGCGATCGCCGAGGTGGGCCGGTGGTTCGATGTCGCGGTGGCCATCCTGTTCATGGGGGCCGCCCGCGTCGAGGCCGTGGGCCCGTGGCACCTCACCTTTACCGCCGACGAAGGAGTCGAGGCGGCCAGGGCCTTTCCCGCCGCGACCATCGTTCCACTGCACTTCGAAGGCTGGAAGCATTTCTCCGAATCGCGCGCCGAGATCGACCGGGCCTTCACCGAGGCGGGCATGGCAGCGCGCATCACCTGGCTGGCCCGAGGCCGTCCCACCGAAATTCCTTGGCAACTCTAGGCCGTGCTCTACCGCGCGCTGGCCGACGTGGTGCTCGCGCTTCATCTCGGGTTCGTGCTGTTCGTGAGTCTGGGCGGCCTGCTTCTCGTCCGATGGCCCCGGCTTGCGGCAGTGCACCTTCCGGCCGCCGCATGGGGCGCCTGGATCGAGTTCACCGGCCGCATCTGTCCTCTCACTCCCTTCGAGCAGTACCTCCGGCGGCGCGGCGGTGAGGCGTGGTACACCGGCGGATTCATCGAGCACTACCTGACCGCCGCCATCTATCCGGGAGGACTGACCCGGGACATCCAGCTCGCGCTGGGTGCGCTCGTCGTTCTCGCGAACGCGGTGTTCTACTGGCGCTGGTGGCGCCGCCGGAGACTGGCGTCTTGACAAGGTATCTTAACGCTGTTAAGTATCTACCCATGGTTAAGCCGAGCTTGTCCCTCCGTGGGTAGCCAGGAACGCCGCAGCAGGGAGCGGGCCGACACGCGTCAGTTGATCCTCGATGCCGCGCGCGAGATGTTCGTGGAGCACGGGTACGAGGCTACCACCATGCGAGCCATCGCCGCGCGGATCGAATACACGCCCACCGCCATCTACCATCACTTCCAGAACAAGGAAGCGCTGCTGACCGAGCTCGGCGCTATGGACTTCCGGGCGCTCGCCTCCGCGTTCCAGCGCATCGGCCGCATCGCGGACCCCATCGAGCGGCTGCGCCGCCTCGGCTTGGCCTACGTGGACTTCGCCCTCGAGCACCCCATGCAGTACCAGCTCCTGTTCATGACCCGTCACCCCAAGATGGACGACAAGCGGATCACACGCGGTGACCCGAGCGAAGACGCGTACGCCTTCCTGCGGGGAAGCTGCGCCGCGGCAATCGCGAGCGGCAGGCTGCGCGCCGAGTACCACGACGCCGAGGCGCTGAGCCAGATGATGTGGGCCTCGCTGCACGGTCTCCTGGCGCTCCATATCGTGAAGCACGACGACGACTGGATCGAGTGGCGGAATCCGCGCACGATCGCGGCGAAGATCTGCGAAGCCATGCTGGCCGGCATCCTCGCGAGCTGATTTTTTTCGCCTCTAACCTAACGATGTAAGGTGTTATGACGATATTACACCGCCCTGCCGCCGCGCTCTTCCTCGCCGCTTTCACCGCGGCGCCGCTCACCGCACAGGCGCCCGGGGATCCACTCGGCGACATCGTGGAGGAAGCGCTGCGGAACAATCTCGGGCTCGCGCAGGAAGTCCGCTCGGCGGAGCGGGCCGAGGCGGGGGTACGTGAGGCGCGCGGGCGCTTCCTTCCCTCGCTCTCCCTCGACGCGCGATACAGCAAGGAGAGCGGAACCCTCAATCTCGGCGATTTCGTGAACCCGGCCTACGCGGCGCTCAACCAGGTGACCGGACGGAACGACTTCCCGACCGACCTCGATGTCACGCTCCCGCTCCAGCACGACTCGCACCTGCGGTTGGTGCAGCCGGTGTTCAACGCCGCCATCCTCGCCGGCTACTCGCAGGCGCGGAGCGCGCGCGACGGCCAGCAGCTCCAGACCAGGGCCGCCGCCCGCCGTCTTGCGGCGGAGGCCCAGACCGCCTATCTCGACGCCGCCGCCGCGAGGAGCGCCAGGAAGACGTGGGAGGCGACGCTCGCGCTGGTAACCGAGAATGAGCGCGTGGCGGGAAAACTGCTCGAGGCCGGACGCGCGACACCCGATGCCCTCTTCCGCGCCCGCGCCGACCGGAGCGATGTCGAACAGCGGCTTGCCGATGCGAGAGAGACCGAGAACGCGGCCGCGCGGGCGTTCAATCAGATCCTTCGACGTCCCCTCGATACGCCAGCGGACGAGGTGCCCGATTCGCTGCTGCATTTCGACATCGGCTTCTCCGAAGACGAGGCCGTGGCCGGTGCGCTCGCCGCGCGGGAAGAGGTTGCCGCGGCGGGCGCCGGCATCCGCGCGGCCGATGCCGGGGTACGCCTTGCCAACGCCTCGTTCCTGCCAAGCGTCTCTGTCGCGCTCGACTACGGATTCCAGGGTCGCAATCTGAGCTTCGGCTCGAACAACGACTATGCGGTCGCCTCCGTCGTGGTGTCGTGGAATCTCTTCAACGGCGGCGCCGACCTGGCGCGCCGCCAGAGCGCGCAGGCCGATGCCGAGCGGCTGCGGCTCCGCCGGACCGAGCTCGAGGATCTGGTGCGGCTCGAGGTCCGCCAGGCATACGAGGCGGCCGTGGTCGCCCGCGACGCGATCGCCACCGCCGAGGCGCGGCGGGCCGCCGCCGAACGGAGCTTCACCCTGGTACGCCGCCGCTACGAGGAAGGTCTGGCGAGCCAGGTCGAGTTTCTCGACGCGCGCACCGCTCTCACGAGCGCCGAGCTCAACCGTACCGTGACCGTTTATCGCTACGCCATCCGTTACGTGGATCTCGAGCGCGCGGCGGCCATGCGCCGGCTCGGTGACACTTCGAGGAGAACGCCATGACGGCATTGCCCGCACGCGCACTCGTCACTCTCCTTCTGGCCGCCTGCGGTGGCGCTGCGGAAGAGAGCGCACGAACCCGCGCCGTCCAGCCGATCGCCGTCCGAACGGCGCCGGTGACCGACACCGTCCTCGCCCGCCCTATCGTGGCGGCCGGCACCGTCGCCCCCAAGGACGCCATTCCCTTGAGCTTCAAGACCGGCGGCGTCATTGCGCGAATCACCGTGGATCCGGGCGATGCGGTGCGCGCCGGCCAGACGCTGGCGGTGCTCGATCTTCGCGAGATCGACGCGGGTGTCGCCAAGGCCCGCAGCGCGCGTGAAAAGGCCGATCGCGATCTCGCGAGGGCGCGGCGGCTTTACGCCGACAGCGTCGTCACGCTCTCGCAGCTCCAGGACGCGGAGACGGCGGCCGAACAGGCGCGCGCCGATCTGGAGAGCGCCGCCTTCAACCGCCGGTACTCGGTCATCATCGCGCCGGCGGACGGCACGGTCCTCCGACGGGACGCCGAGCCCGGAGAGACCGCCGCCGCCGGCGCTACCGTCCTCGAGATCGGCAGCAGAACGCGCGGCAACGTGATGCTGGTGGGGCTCGCCGACCGTGACGCCGTGCATGTCCGCAAGGGCGACCGGGCCACCGTGCGGCTCGACGCGCTGCCTGGCCGGGCCTTCCAGGGGCGAGTGACCGAGATCGGAGCGTCGGCCGACCGCGGCACCGGTACCTACGCCGTCGAGATCACGCTGGAGCGCGCGGGCGCACTGGCGGCCGGCCTCGTGGGCCAGGCCGAGCTGCAGCCGGGCGCCGGCGCCGAGACCCGCCTGGTGCCCATCGAGTCGGTGCTCGAGGCCGACGGCAACGACGCCACGGTGTACACACTCTCTGCCGACGGCACGCGTGCCGAGCGGCGGAGGGTATCGGTGGCCTACATCGATGGAGCGCGGGTCGCCGTATCGGATGGCCTGCAAGGCGTGACCACCGTCCTGACCGACGGCGCCGCCTACGTCCGGAACGGCTCGGTCGTGCGAGTGACGCCATGAGACTGCTCGACTTTCCGGTTCGCAACTACCAGTTCACCATCGTCCTGTTCGCGATGCTGGTGGCGCTGGGGGTGAGCTCGTGGCTCGCCATTCCCCGCGGAGAAGACCCTCCGCTCGACTTCCCGGCATTCACCGTGATCGCCGTGTATCCGGGGGCCAACCCGGCCGACCTGGAGCGGCTGGTGACGCGCGATGTCGAGGAACGGCTTCACGCGCTTGACAACGTCAAGAAGATCGAGAGCCACATCACCGACGGTGTCGCGACCACCCGGGTCGAGTTCGAGTTCGGCGAGGATCCGGACGACCGCTACGCCGAGGTGATCCGCGAGATCAACGCGCTCCGTCCCGATCTGCCCCCTGAGCTGGCCCGGCTCTCCGTCGAAAAGACCACGACGCTCGACGTCGCCATCGCCCAGCTCGCGCTGGTGGGGGAAACCGTGCCGTATCGCGAGCTCGATCGCCTCGCCGACCGGTTGGAGGATCGCCTCACGGCGATTCCCGGCGTACGGAGTGCCGAGCGCTGGGGCGTGCCGACACCGCGGGTCGACGTGGCGCTCGACCTGGGGCGCCTCTCGCGGCTCGACCTTGCCCCCAATCGCGTGCTCCAGGCCATCGAAGGTGAGAGCGTCGATCTCCCGGCGGGGAGCGTCGAGGCGGGGAGCCGGGCGTTCAACGTGAAGAGCAGCGGGAGTTACGAGTCGCCGGAAGAGGTGGGCGCTACGGTGGTCGCCGGGGCGAACGGACGACTCGTCCGGGTGCGCGACCTGGCCCGGGTCTCGTGGGGGTACGAGGACTCGACGTACCGGGCCCTCTATAACGGGAAGCGTGCCGTGTTCGTGACCGTCACCCAGCAGGAGGGCCAGAACATCGGCGCCGTGCGGGACCGGGTCTGGGTGACCCTCGACAGCTTCCAGACGGACCTGCCCCGCGGAGTGGTACTCGAACGCGGATTCGATCAGGCGAAGAATGTCTCGGACCGGCTCTCGCGCCTGGGAGGCGACCTTCTCATCGCCATCTGCCTGGTGCTGGTTACGCTGCTGCCGCTCGGTCTCCGGGCAGCCGGGATCGTGATGGTTTCCATACCGCTCTCGCTCGCCATCGGAATCACGCTGCTGCGGTTCAGCGGCTTCACCATCAACCAGCTCTCGATCGTCGGGGCGGTGATCGCACTCGGCCTCCTGGTCGACGACTCGATCGTGGTCGTCGAAAACATCACCAGGTTTCTCCGGGAGGGCCGCTCGCGGACCGAGGCGGCCATCGAGGCGACGCGGCAGATCGCCGTCGCGGTCGTCGGCGCGACGGCCACGCTGATCCTCGCCTTCGTGCCGTTGCTCTTCCTCCCGGGTGGCCCGGGCCAGTACATCCGGTCGCTGCCGGTGGCGGTGATCTCGACGGTGGTCGCCTCGCTCTTCGTCTCCCTCACCATCATCCCGTGGCTCGCGAGCATGGTGCTTCCTCGCCAGGCAGCCGAGGGGGGGAATCGATTCCTCCGCGCCTTCGAGCGCGCCATCCACGCCACGTACGCGCCGGTGCTGGACCGGGCCTTGCGCCGGCCCGCCGTGGCGCTCGCGGCGGCAGGCGCATTTGTGGTCGCGGGCGCCTTGCTGGTGCCGCTCGTCGGGTTCTCGCTCTTCCCCAAGGCCGAGACGCCGCAATTCTATGTGAACGTCACGGCACCCGAAGGCGCGAGCATCGAGGCCACGCTCGCGGCCGCGCGGCATGCCGATTCCGTCATTCGCCGGCGGGCCGTCGTCCGGACCGTCTTCACTTCCGCCGGCCGGGACAACCCCCGGATGTATTACAATGTCGTCCCACGCCGGGACAACCCAGCGGTCGGCCAGCTCTTCGTCGTTCTCGATCGATATGATCCGCGCAGTACCCCTCCGCTCCTCGACAGCCTCCGCGCCGAGCTGGCGGCGTACCCCTCCGCGCGGCTCGAGCTCCGCGAATTCGAGAACGGACCCGCCATCGATGCACCGGTGGCGCTGCGCGTCATCGGGCCCGACCTCGATACCCTGCGCATGCTCGCGGGCAACGTCGAGCGCGTGTTGCGGGCCACGCCGTGGAGTCAGTATGTCGACAATCCCGTCCGGCTCCGCCGCACCGACCTGCGAGTCGTGATCGATCGCGGCAAGGCGGGGATGCTCGGCATCCCGACGCTGGACATCGATCGTACTCTCCGACTCGGGATCGCGGGTGTGCAGGCGGGCGTGCTTCGGGAATCGAACGGCGACGCGCGGCATGTGGTGGTGCGGCTGGCGGGCACGGCACGGCCGGACCCCGGCACCCTCGACCGGCTCTACGTGGCCTCCCTCGCGGGACGGCTCACACCGCTGAGGCAGGTGGCCGATGTGCGTTTCGAGTCCGGCGTGCCGGAGATACGCCGATTCGACCGCGAGCGCTCGGTGACCGTGACCAGCTTCGTCCGCACCGGGTACAACACCGATCGGGTGACCCGCGCCGCGCTGGCCACGCTCGATTCGATGCAACTTCCTCCGGGCTATCGCATCATGGCGGCCGGAGAGATCGAAAGCCGGCAGGAGAGCTTCGGCGGGATCGGCAGCGCGCTCATCGTCGCGACCTTCATGATCCTCGCGGTGCTCATCCTCGAGTTCAAGACGTTCCGCGGCACGCTCATCGTGGCCTCGGTGATTCCGCTCGGCGTGATCGGTGGCATCGTCGCCCTCTACCTCACCGGGAACACCCTTTCTTTTACCGCCATGATCGGCTTCGTGGCCCTGATCGGGATCGAGATCAAGACCTCGATCCTGCTGGTGGACTTCACGAATCAGATGCGGAAGCGCGGCATGGGCCTCGAGGAAGCGATCCGCCGGGCGGGAGAAGTGCGCTTCCTGCCGATCGTGCTCACCAGCATGACGGCGATCGGCGGCCTGTTGCCGCTGGCGCTCCAGGGGGAAGGGCTGTATGCGCCACTGGCGTGGGTGATCATCGGCGGCCTGGTGTCGTCGACGCTGCTGGCGCGGGTCGTGACGCCCGTACTGTATCACATGTGGCCGCCGGCCTTGCGGGACTGACCGCCAGCATCGGTACGCGTCTTATTGGAGACCAACAGATGAGGTGGATCTTGCTGACACTGAGCTCGCTGGCCGTCGTCCTTGTTCTCAAGTTCACCCGCGCGGGCCCGGTATCCGGCGACAGCGCGTCGGGGTCCCCGGCGGGTGGGGCGCCGCGGCTGGATGGTCGCTTCACCAATCGGGCCGAGCGGTCTGAAGATCTCGGCTTCATCGGAAAGCTGGCGTTCTTCGGTCGCCGCATCCAGGTCACCCTGGCGCCCCGGCCGGGCGCGGTACAACGAGTCCCTTACGACGGCGCGGCGATCGCACGGAGCCCGAGTCTCACCTGGATCGGTCACTCGACCTTCCTGGTGCGGATGGACGGCGTGACGTTCCTCACCGATCCCATGTTCTCCGAGCGTGCCAGTCCGCTTGCCTTCGCCGGTCCTCGCCGCGCCGTGCCGCCAGGCGTGCCGTTGAGCGCGCTGCCGGCGGTGGATTTCGTGCTGCTGTCGCACGATCACTACGATCATGCGGATCTGCCAAGCGTGACGGAGCTGGCGAAGCGCGGGGTCACCTTCGTGGTGCCCCTGGGCCTGGGGGAATGGGTCCGGCGCGCCGGTGGAAAAGCCATCGAGCTCGACTGGTGGCAAACGGTGGACCTGAGCGGCGTGCGCCTCCAGGCCGTGCCCGCGCAGCATTTCTCCGGGCGATCGCTCGTGGACGGGAGCCGGCGCCTATGGGCCGGCTGGGTGGTCAGCGGGGCCACACGGCGTTTCTACCACGCAGGCGACACCGGCTACTCTCCGGAATTCGCCACAATCGGCGAGCGGCTGGGTCCGATCGATCTCGCCACCGTCCCCATCGGTGCGTATCTCCCCGCCGCGATGATGCGCTTCGTGCATACGACCCCCGAAGAGGCACTGCGCCTCGGCCTGGACGTCGGTGCCAGGCGCATCGTGGCCATGCACTTCGGCACATTCGATCTGGCAGACGAGCCGCTGGATGAGCCGCCACGGCGTTTCCAGGCCGAAGCCGAGCGCCTGGGTCTCGGCCCCGACCGAGCCTGGCTCCTGAAGGTCGGGGAGACCCGCGACTGGTAGAAAGGCGGCAACGTGACCAACAGACCTCTGCGAAGCATCACGGCCGTCGGACATCGCCCAGGCGAGAAACCGCTCGGTGTAATAGAGCGCGAGTTGCGCGCTCGGCCCGCCCGTTACCACGTCGAACCCGTGCTCGGCCCACGGGATCTCGAGGAGGACCGACGTGGTGCCGGTGGCGCGTAGCCGCTCGTACAGCATGGCGCCGAAGCGGGCCTCGACGACCTGATCGCGAGCGGCATAGACGAGAAGCGTCGGCGGGAGCGGCCGGACGGCGTAAGTGATGGGCGACGCGTCGCGATAGCGCTCGATCGCTTCGTCGGGCGTGCCGCCGAGGAACGCCTCCTCGATCCGCCGCACGTCGAGCGGATCGGGCCGCGGCGGATGCCGGTAGCCCTCGACCAGGTTCACCGGCCCGTAGTAGTCCACCACTGCTCTCACCGGAGGTCCGCCGGGCGCATAGGCCGCGACCATCGCGAGCTGGGCCCCCGACGACCGGCCGACTACCGCAAGCCGGCTCGTGTCGGCGTCGTACTCCTTCCCGTGCTCGGCAATCCAGCGAAGCGCCGCCCGCACATCCGCAAGCTGCGCCGGCCAGTGCCAGCGCGGAGCGTGCCGATAGTCGATTGCGAATACCACGTAGCCGTGGGCGGCGAGATACGAGGCGAAGGCGGGATTGTCCGCGGGGGCGCCACGCTGCCACGCGCCGCCATAGATCTGGACGACGGCCGGATAGTTACCGCGTGGAGCGGGGCGATAGATATCCATCGCGAGCGATGCACCGTCGTTCACCGCGAACCGAACGCCCCTGACCACGCGTGACGGTTCTCCCCGGAGGCCGGTGAACAGCTCGAACGGATCGAGCGGATGCCGGCGCATGCCCTCCCGCGTGGTGGCGGCCACGCCGGCGAGATAATCGCGGCCGAGCGCGGCGCGCATGGCGGCATCGAACCGGCGAGCGGTCGCGGCGAATCTGACGAAGGGAACGGAGGCGAGCGCGACCGCCGTCACGGCAGCGAGTACCGTGATTGAACGCATCCGGCTGCGACCGGCGCGGACCGCCAGGAGAGTGACCGCTCCTCCCCCGAGGATGAGCCAGGCCGCCACCTCGGGCGCACCGACCGCCAGAATGAGCGTGGCGTAGGTCGGTGGTGGCACGACAATCCACGCTGCCAGAAACAGGAGGAGCGCGCCAAGCGCGAGCCGGAGCCATGCGGCCGGCCGGCCGCTCACTTGGGACGCGGATCGTACAGCGACGCGTCGGGGCGCTCGCGCTTGCCCTCGCGCATGAGCCGGACCGCCGCCACGAGACTGCGGGCTGCATTGCGAGTTTCCTCCTGCACTGCCGAGTCACGATCGAGGGCATCATGGCTCGTCGCATACGGCTCGTAGTAGCCGATGTACCTGTCCAGGACCGACAGGTTGCCTGCCTCGACCAGCTCCATGTCGAGCAGCCAGTCCGTGAGCGAGCGCCGCAGTGTCTCAGTGCCGGCGACATCCCCGTGGACCACGATGGCGAAGGCGCGGCCGGCCAAGTGCCTCGGGTAGTCCCATCCGGCCAGCTCGAGCGCCTTCGCCTCTTCCGGATTCTTGCCGTGCGTCGTCGTGGGATCGGGGTTCCCGCCGTCGGCGCAGACCAGCCTGTCGATCATCAGCTTGAGCACGCTGGGCGCCTGATACCAGTTCACCGGACTCACGATCATGACGCCGTGCGCGGCGACCCAGCGGGGATAGATCTCGTTCATCCAGTCGTTGACCTGGCCCATGGCGTGATTGGGGTAGCAGGAGCACGGCCAGTTGCAGAGGGGCATGGCAGTGGAGACGCACGCCTTGCAGGGAAGAATCTGCCGGCCGTATTGCGCCGTCAGATGACTGAGGTCGAGGAGGTCAGACTCGAAGCCCGGTGCCCGGTCCACGATCTCCCGTGCGAGCTGCACCAACCGGAACGTCTTCGACATCTCGCCAGGACAGGTCTGGTCGTGGCGCGCGGAGCCGCAGATCAGCAGGATTCGTGACGGCGCCGATGGCTCCCGCTGGCGCCGCGCCGCTTCGTTCACGGCCGTCCTCGTCTCCAGCCATTCCACCGGCAGGTCGAAGTCGGGATCGGCGAACTCCGGGCCCGCCTTCCGCGTCCTCGGATTCTTGTGGTACTCGCGGTACGTGGTCCATGCGACCTCGACGATGCGCTCGATATCCGGACGCACTGAATCGAAGGCCGGGTCGTAGAACCGCTCGCCCAGGCGTCGGGCGAACTCCTCGCGGGAAAGCTGGACGTTTCCCTGGCCCTTCCGCACCGCCGGAGACGCATGCTCCTTTGTCGGTTGAGACTCGTCTGCCATCGTTCATCCTGTCCGGGGTCATGAGAAACAGTAGCCTCGCCGCCGTGGCGCTGCTCAGCGCCTGCACATCCCAGCGCCCCGCGCCGACGGCTCCCGTCACGGGAATTCCGGTGGCGGAATCAGCCTACGCCGACCTCCGCGCTCTCCGCGACCGCTACGATGTCACGGCCGCGCGTGGCCTCGCTGCGGCGTCCGGGGAGATGTCACTCGCCGCGCTCGCCCGGCGGCACGACACGCTGCGGGCGTCCGTAGCGGAGCGACTCGCGGCACTGGACTCGGCCGGACTCGCTCCCGACGATTCCCGCGCCCTCGGCGTGATGCGCGCCACGCTGGCGAGAGACCTCGGCCCACTCTCCACCTCCGGTGGTACCGACGCCCCGCCCCCCGACACGCGGCCCGACTGCGTCTACGATGCCGCGGCGATCGCCCGGGGCGGAAACGGGCTCGACTCGCTCCGCAAGCGGATGTACGACTGCTACGGCTGGGCTCAGCACCACGTGGTGATGCGCGGCGATACGCTTGATCGGCTCTCCGTCCTCGGCTCGATTGCCAGGACCGCAGACTCGGTCGAGCGCCGGCGCCAGTTTCTCGCGCTCGAGCCGGTGTGGCGAACCATCAATGGCACCGGCGCCCCGGCCAACCCTTACCGTCTGCTCCTCACGCTCGAAGTGCGGCATCGGGGAGGCGGAGAGTCACCGGCCGCCCGACAGGCACGCGCCTCGGGGGTCCCTCCGGACTCCCTCGAGCCGTGGCTCTACATGATGCTGAAGGCATGGCGTGACGCGACGCCCGACTCGCTTATCGAGCCCTGGGACTGGTACTACGCGGCCGGAGAGGCGAGTCGTGCGCTGAGCCCGCGGATTCCCGCCGCCCGGCTGGAACGGCTCAATGCCCAGGTGTATGCCGCGCTCGGAGCCGACATCCCGACGCTGCGGGTACACTACGATCTGGAGCCGCGTGAGAGGAAGACGCCGGTGGCATACACGACCTTCGGCGGACGGTCGCGCCTCCGGGATGGCCGGTGGCAGCCTGCCGAGCCGTGGGTGTTCGCGACGTACCGCGAGGGAGGGCTGGACAATCTCGCGGAGCTCCTGCACGAGACCGGGCACGCCATCCACATCGCGGCGATCCGCACCCGGCCCGCCTTCGCCGACTGGCCGGATAGCGATCCCTTCACCGAGGCGCTGGGCGATTTCGTGGCGCTCGACGTCGCCGAGCCGGCGTGGCAGCAGCGATGGCTCGGCGATTCGGTGCCGCTCGCCGAGGGCCTCCGCGCCCGCTATTCAGGCATCGTGCTGGACGTCGCCTGGGCACTCTTCGAGGCGCGGCTGCTGCGAGACCCCACGCTGGACCCGAATGAGGTCTGGACCGGCATCACGAGCGCCTACCTGCACGTCCGCCCTCATCCCGAGCTCTCGTGGTGGGCCATGCGCGGCCAGCTGATCGACGCACCGGGTTACATGATGAATTATGCAGCCGGGGCCATCCTCATCGCGGCCATCCGCGAGCGGACGGTCGCCGAGCACGGCCCGTTTGTGGCGGGAGATTCGACGTGGTACCGCTGGGTAGCGCCGCGGCTCTTCCAGTTCGGGCTCGAGCGCCCGGCGCGCGACGTCGTGGAGCAGTTTCTCGGCGGACCCGTCACGCCCGCGGCGATCCTCCGGGATATGCGCCGGATGACGGCGCACTGACGGCGCGCGTCCCGGAAGTGGACGCGCGCCTTACCTGCCGCGTAACCTCAAAGACTCAGAGCGACTGGAGGAACGCCACCAGCGCGTCCCGTTCCGGCGCCGACATCCGGCGGAACCGCTCGCGTGCCGACGTCGCCTCACCGCCATGCCAGAGCACCGCCTCGAGCAGGCCGCGCGCCCTTCCGTCGTGCAGGAGATTGTCGTGGCCGTTGACCGTCTCGAGGAGCCCGATGCCCCAGAGCGGCGGCGTGCGCCACTCGCTGCCCGACGCCAGGAAATCCGGACGTCCATCGGCCAGGGCAGGCCCCATGTCGTGAAGTAGCAGGTCGGTGTATGGATGAATCACCTGGTTCGAGACTTCCGGCACACCCCGCAGATAACCGGTCCGCAGCGTGGGCATGTGGCAGCCATTGCACCCCGCGGCGTAGAAGAGCTGCTCGCCCTGCGTGGCTTTCGGATCGTCGAGACCCCGTCGCGCGGGGACGCCCAGCGTCTGGGTGTAGAAGGCGACGGCCCGCACGAGCTGTGGGTCGATTTCCGGCGCATGTGCGGCGCACGCGGGGTCCTGACCCTCGCACGACTCCGCTGGAAAGATCGTGGATGTGATCCCCATGTCGCCGTTATACGCGCCCGCGCCTTGCTGCAGCAGAGTGGGCGCGTTGGCCTTCCACCCGAACCGTCCCAGGGCCCGGCGCCCCTTGACCGCATCCCACACAGAGTTCGGCCGTCCCGACACACCGTCCTTGTTGCGGTCCCGCTGGTCGGCCATCGCGCGAATATCCCCCTCCGGCACCGCTTCGAGCAGCCCCAGGCCGAACACAGACGGCGCGGTGCGCGGCGAGAACAGGAACCCTGCCGGCAACGTGGTATAGCCGATGAGGGTGTAGTGAGGTACGCGAAGCGTGTACGATGACCCGTCGGCAAAGGTTCCGGTCGAATCGGTGTAGTTGATGTACGCGCTGGCCTCGGGTGCGAGACCGGAGATGGCTCGCAGCTGGATCTGGGTGCCATAACCCGGTATCGGGTTGGGGCTACGGTTCGGACCGAACCCCGGCACGCTCCCACGGAAGAGGAACGAGCTGAACTGTTCCGCGCCGACCGGAGGGCGACCCCGGCCATCGCCCACGTGGCACTCTTCGCACGAGACGTTGTCGAAGACCGGCCCGAGACCATTCTCAGGCTCGAACTCGACCTCGAATTGCACGTCCCCGACCTCGTGCACCGCGAGATGTTTACCCGAGAGGTTCGGGGCGGGGAGGGAGAACGCCTCGGACGAGACATCGAAGACCGTCGTGGCGCCGCCGGAAAGCGGAGTGCGCGCACGGTCGATTCCGCGTCGGCTGAAGTCGAGCTCGAGATCCGACGGGTTTTCCGTCGGGGCCACGCCTTTTTCGTCCGGCTGCGTGGGATCGGGTACGTCGGTTTGATCGCTACAGGCAATGGCCAGCAAGAGTGAAAGCACGACGAGCTTGCGCGACATTGGGAGGCTCCTGTCGCTCGAGGATTGCGCGGGCGGCCACACGAGGTCTTGCCCCTCCCCGAGCGGACGCCGGATGTGCCACCGGCCCGCGCCACGAGAGACGCACACGTGCCGAGCTTCGGCTCAGAGCCGGCTCGCGCAGGGATTGGGCGGCTGTTGCCGCCGCTGTCTGTTTGAAGTTCGGTGGGGTTACTGCGGTGTGCACCGACAGGTCGCGAAGGAATGGTCGCCGACCGGCGCCATCTCGTCATCATGTGCTTGCGACGACTCCACGATGGGATCGAGGGCACGGGTTGTCAACTATCAACTTTGTGACGCTTGAAACGAATCACGACAGTTCACCGGGACAGGATCGACCGGCGTCCGGAGCCGAGGATGTTGCCACCGCAGACGTTGGCATTTTTCCGTGCAGCGTGGTGCACGATCGATGCTGGGATGGCCTCGAAGAGCGAGCTACGAATTCATGGCCTCGACGTCATCGAAATGTTCCCGGACTCACCTCATAGACCATGTGGTGCACGCCGACGTCTTCCTCGGGCGCCCAGAACCCGAGCTGTTCGGTCCAGCGAGCCGTTTGCAAACGCCGGCCGCGCAGCGTGAGGAATCCGCCGGCCCGGGTGGTAACCACGCCGAGCCGCCGCAGGTGGGTGAGACCGGTAAACGTGGTCTGTCGGCGCTGGTCGACGATGCGCCGTGCGGCCGTGGGCCCGATACCGGGAACCCGGATGAGCTCCTCGTAGGAAGCGGTACCCACCTCGATCGGGAACCGCTCGGGGTGGCTGAGGGCCCACGCGCTCTTGGGATCGAGCCCGAGAGGGAGATTGCCGTTCGGCTCGTAGACCACCTCGCCGGCGGTGAAGCCGTAGCTGCGCAGGAGATAGTCCGCCTGGTACAGACGGTGCTCGCGCAACGCCGGTGCCGCCGGTACGTGTTCCATCGGCGTGTCCCTGATCGGGCGGAAGGCGCTGAAGTGGGTGTGGTGGACACCGCCACCCGCGGAGAGACGAGTGGCGCTGTCGAGAATGGCCTGGTCGGTGTCGGTGGTGGCCCCTACCACGAACTGCACCGTCATGCCCGAGCGGCCTCCCGGGTGCAGCGGGTCGTGCGGCTTGCCCTCCGCCTGCTCGGTGCGCTCGCTCATGACGAGGGTGCGCACGCGCTCGAGATCGGCCGTGGTGACGGCGAAGCTCTTTTCGGGCGCGATGGAAGAAAGGCTGGCCCCGCATGGAGCCTCGACGTTGAGCGAGACCCGACTTGCCAACTGCGTGAGCCGCTCGATTTGCCCCTGTTCCGCACCGGCAACAAGCTTCACGTGAATGTACCCGCCGAAGCGGTGGCGCTCGCGAAGCAGCTCGAGTGCCTTGATGAGGTCGTCGACCACCTTGACCGGCCGGGCGGGGATCCCGGTGGTTACGAAGAGACCCTCGCACCATCCACGCTTGTGCGCCCCAAGGAAGATCCGGACCAGCTCCTCGGGCTTGAGCAGCGTACGCGGCATGGAGCGATCGCGCCGCATGGGGCAGTAGTGGCAGTTGTAGCTGCAGGCGTTGGTCATCAGAATACGTAGGAGCGACATCCGGAACCCGGTGCGGGGTCTCAAATCGCGGATGTTGAGCGGGCGCAGGGCGCCCACCTCCTTGGTATGCCGCAGCCGCGGTGGCAAACCCTCTCGATCATCCGCGGCGAGGGACATCAGGATGTCGAGCTTCTGCTCGAGCCCTACACTCTTTGCCATGCCGACCTCCAGTGGATATCCCTGATCACAGTACCCGAATAAATACCGAAAGTCAAACGGTAGTATGCCTGCCACCTGCGAGTCGCTGAGAGGAGCCATCGCGGTGATCACCGGACTGTGGCTAGCGGGCGGAGCAACCGCCGGTGCCCAGTCTTCCGGCATCCGCACGTACGCCAATCCGATCGATATCGACTACAAGTACAATTTCGAGCAGCTGAACGAAGGGATCTCGTACCGATCGGGAGCGGACCCGGTGATCGTCAACCACCGGGGCGAGTACTTCCTGTTTGTCACTGCCTCGGGGGGCTACTGGCACTCGAGGGACCTGCTCCACTGGCGCTTCATCACGCCGAGCCGCTGGCCATTCGAGGACGTGGTGGCGCCGGCGGCGTTGTCGGTGCGCGACACCCTTTACCTGCTTCAGTCCACCTTCGCGCAGCGCCCCATCCTCTTCACAACCGATCCGGCCAGCGGTCGGCTCGAATTCTACAATCGACTGCTTCCGCCTTTACCGAACGTCCAACAACGGAATGTGGAACCGCCGGGCCCACCGGGATCGGTGCCTCCCGGGCCCTGGGATCCCGACATCTTTCACGACCCCGATACCGACGAGTGGTACATGTACTGGGACTCGTCGAACATCTATCCCATCTACGGCATTGCGCTCGACAAGTCGCGGCGCCTCATCTACCGTGGAAAGCCCGCGCGACTTCTCTCGCTTCATCCGGATATCCACGGGTGGGAGCGATTCGGCCGCGACCATCGCGACACGCTCACTCCGTACATCGAGGGGGCATGGATGACCAAGCGTGGCGGCAAGTACTACCTGCAGTACGCCGCGCCCGGCACCGAGTACAACGTCTACGCCAATGGCACCTACGTGGGAGACGCCCCGCTCGGGCCGTTCACATACGCGCCGTATAATCCCGTTTCCTACAAGCCCGGCGGATTCATGACCGGCGCGGGACACGGCAACACCTTCCGGGACAACTTCGGCAACTACTGGAACACCGGGACGCCCTGGATCGCCGTCAACTGGAAGTTCGAGCGGCGGATCGCGATGTTCCCCGCGGGCTTCGACGGAGACGGACAGATGTTCGCCGATACCAGGTTCGGTGATTTCCCGCACTTTCTGCCCACGCGCCGCTGGCAAGCACCCGCCGAGTTGTTCACCGGATGGATGCTGCTCTCATATCGAAAGGGGGCGACCGCGTCCTCGACTCGTGATTCCTTCCCGGCCAGCAATCTCACCGATGAGGATCCGCGCACCTTCTGGGTAGCCCGCTCGAACGAGCCAGGCCAGACGGCCACCATCGATCTCGGCCGGGAGTTCGATGTCAAGGCGCTGCAGGTGAACTACACCGATTACCAGTCGAACATCTTTCGGAGCGACTCGACCGTCTTCACCCGGTTTCGCGTCTCCATCTCTCGGGACGGCCGCGCCTGGGCCCCCGTTGCCGACCTCTCGAAGGAGCATCGCGATCGCCCCAACGCCTACGTCGAGCTGCCCCGACCGGTCCGCGCCAGGTTCGTGCGATACGAGCATGGTCACGTGGCGAGTCCCAACCTCGCCATCAGCGACATCCGGGTGTTCGGCAACGGCTCCGGAGAGGCGCCGGCCACGCCTTCGAGTCTCGCGGCGCGCCGCGATCGGGATCCTCGCAACGCCTTCATCACCTGGAACGGCGTCCGCGGCGCAGTCGGGTACAACGTCCGGTGGGGGATCGGGCGCGACAAACTCTACCAGACCTATCAGGTGTGGGCCGACCAGGGTCCGCGCGTCGAGATCCGCGCGCTCACAGCGGGGCAGGAATACTGGTTCGCCGTCGAATCATTCGACGAGAACGGCGTCTCCCGGCTGAGCGATTCCGTGCACCTGCCGTGAGGAGAGCCGCAAGAGGTTACGGCAGATCGTGCGGCAGGCGCGGTGAGCTGAGCAGCTTGCCGAACACCCGCCACCGCGCATCGGTGGCTTGGCCGCCCTCGTGGGCGACCCAGGCGGCCACCATGTCTCGCCCCAGGTTGTAGTTGATGACGTAGCTGCGATAGGTATCGATGAACCGGAGAGTCTTGCCCGCCGCGTCCGGCGCGATGAGCCAGTACCGCGACATCGCGGCGCGCGCCGCCGTCGAGTCGAGCGCTCCGTCCAGGTACTGCCGCGCCACTTCGTTTCGTGCGTAGTTGAGCCGTTCGACCACCTCCCGCACGGCCGCGTTCCGGGTCGCCAGCGCCGTGTCCAGCCCCGCCAGCGGGAAGAGCGAGTCCCGCTCGTAGGCCGTCCGCTCGGCGGCGGGAAATGCCATGTCGATTCCGAAATTGGCACTGCCCTCGGCGATCAGCGACTGCGGGCTGAAGAGCGCGTAGACCGAGTACTCGGGCCGGCCGCGGCCCTTCACCAGCGACTCCTCCAGGCGGGATTGTACACGTGGTGGCCGGGATATCCCTCGTGGCAGGCGAGATCGATCGCCCGATCCACCGGGATTGGAAAGTCGCGATTCACCTGGATGAGGCTCCGGAATCCGCCCTTATACCAGTTGTAGGCGTTCCACGGAGTGCCCTTCACATACTCCAGCTCGAACCGTTCTCCGGGCGGCAACGCCATGTGCGCCAATGTGCGGGCACGGCAGGCGGCTATCGCCGTTCGGAACACGGTGTCCACCCGTCCCGGCGGAATCACCAGCCGGTCGCGGAAGCGCTGGAACCGCCGGGCCAGCGGCTCCCGTTCAGGAATGAGGCTGTCGAGCCGGGCCAGCAGAGAATCGAAATGGGCCTCGGAGAAATGCGGCGGGGCGGCGTCGTACAGCGCGCGTGCTTCCCGGTCGAACGACATGTGCTCGCCACCCAGCAACCGGGCCCGGGCGGACAGCGCCCCGATCTGCGTGCGGAGATAACCGTGCCGCAGACGGACAAGAGAGTCCGCGTAGGGTGGGATACTGTCGCCGAGGACGCCGATCAACGAGTCGGCTGAGGAGCGGATCCGCGCGGCGCTCAGCGACTCGGCGAGCGCGTTCGTTCGAATCGAGTCGGGACCGTAGTACGCGTCGACGTAGTTGGGATCGTGCGCGCCAAGCGCCAGCACCAGCGTCATGTATCGCCGCGCCACCGGATCGAGCGCCGCCGGGGCGGGCGCGGGTCGCTGGCACGCGGCGAGGACGAGAAGGGGAACAAGGTGCGGTAACAGTCGCCATCGACGGGCTCCGGTCGCGGTGACCGAAGCTAACACGGCGGTCCTGCGGAGGTGCCTACTCGACGACGATGTCGGCCGAGGGTTTGGCCACGGTGGTGTCGTATCCGGTCCACGTATTCCAGGTGAGCGGGCACCCCTTGCCGAACGGCGGGGCGGGATGACCGGGACGGCCCAGGAGATCGTGCAGCATCTCGTGACGCACGACCATCTCGTTCCGGGCCCACTCGGAGGCGATGAAGATGCGGTGGTTCGACTCCCAGTGACCCGCGCACTGGCCGCTCGAGCACTTGAAGCCGTGGCCCGGCACTTCCAACCACTCGACGCGATCGAAGTCGCCGGTCAGACCCGAGCACGCCTCGGTCTTGCTCCACCAGGTCCGGTACACGTCCGGTGCGGCCATCGGCTGGTCGCCGACCGGATCAAACCCACATCCTCCCAGGTACGTCAGGGAAACAGCGAGGAGGACGAGCCGGCGCGGCGACATGCCGCGCACCTAGGGCAATCGATGTGCCGCGGGGTGGAGCGCTGCAAGTCGTTGGCGGGCAAGGACGGAGACGAGCCATCGCGGCGCACGATTCTCTCAGTATGCGACGACTACAGGAGAAGCACCCAGGTTTGGGAGACGAGGTCGTGGCCGAAGCTGTGATGCGGCTCTTCCTCGACGAGACGGAACCCGGCCTCTTCGTAGAGGTGCCTGGCCGCATCGAGTCCCTTGTTGGTCCAGAGGGTGACCTTCCGGTAGCCGGCGTGGCGAGCGAAGCGGACGCACTCGGCAACCAGCCGCCGCCCGATGCCGAGGCCACGAGCCGATGGCTCGACCAGCAGCAGCCGCAGCTGCGCGATGGTGGCGGATTTCCGGACCAGGAAGACGCTCCCGACATTCTCTCCGTCTCGCTCGGCAATCCAGCATCGCTCCCGCTTCGGGTCGAAGGTCCGGAGGAACCGGGCGGCGATCTCCGCGACGAGCGCCTCGAACTCCGCGTCCCATCCGTACTCCTCCGCGTAGAGTGCCCCGTGGCGCTCGACCACCCAGCCGATGTCGCCGGGCTGGTGGAGGCGCAGGAGATAGGGCGCCGCCGCCTCACCCCCGCCGGCGCTCAACAGGTGTTCGATCCGGCCCATGGCTTCGACGAGTCGGCGCCGGTCGGCGGCGGTGAGGGGGGCCAGCATCGCCTCGATCTCGTCGTGCGAGCGGCGGTCGAGCGCGGCGAAGGTCGTCTGCCCCTTGCGGGTGAGCCGCAGCAGGCTCCGCCGCCGGTCGGTGGGGGCAGGGCGCCGCTCGAGGAGGCCGCGGCGGCGGAGCCGGTCGATCAGCCGGCTCAGATACCCGGGATCGAGCCGGAGCTCCTGGCCCAGCTCGGTGGCCGAGGGGCCGTCGCGGAGGGCGACCTCGTAGAGGACGCGGACCTCGGGGAGAGTGAAGCCGCTGCCGAGGAGGCTCTCGGTGAGGATGCCGATGCGGCGGGTGTAGAACCGGTTGAAGCGCCGCACCGCCGCGATCCCGCCCGTGTCGTTCAGGTGCATATGCCAACGTCAACTATTTGCTTGCTATTGTCAAGTATATGGGGCGCGCGGCCGCGCCTGTCGTCCTTCCGGCCGGCTGGCTTCGCATCGCCATTGTACCATAGGGCAACGATCCGGAGGCTCCCCGCGTGGCAGAGATCAGGTCCCGTCTCGACTCCGCCCTCAGCCGGCAATACGCCGTCGGCCGGGGGCTCGGTCGCGGCGGCATGGCCACGGTCTTTCTCGCGCACGACCGGAAACACGATCGGGACGTGGCGATCAAGGTGCTCCATCCCGATCTCGCGGCCGCCCTGGGGCCGGAGCGGTTCCTCCGCGAGATCAGGATCGCCGCCCGGCTCCAGCACCCGCACATCCTTCCCGTGCACGACCCCGGCGAGGCCGCGATCCGAACTACGCCCTCGCGCATGCCGGCGCCGCCGATTCCTTCGCCATCCTCGGCTTCTACTGCGCCCTCCCGCCCACCGAGGCGTTCCCCCGCGCGCGCGGCGCCGCGCGCCGGGCGCTCGCGCTCGACCCGGCCCTGGCGGAGGCGCATCCGGCGCTGGCCTACGTCCAGATGTATCATGAGTGGGACTGGCCGGCCGCGGAACGGGAGTTCAAGACCGCCATGGCCCTGAACCCCGGCTACGCCACGGCCCGCCAGTGGTACGGCAACTTCCTGTCGGTGATGGGACGAGCGGACGAGTCGCTCGCGGAGTTCAGCAACGCGATCGCACTCGATCCGCTGTCACCGCTCCGGCTCGCGGCACTGGGATGGAGCTACTTCTTCGCTCGCGACTATCAGAAGGCGATCGCCGAGTGCCGGCGGGCGTTGCAGCTCGACGCCGAATTCATCGTGGCCCGGTGCTGGCGATGCGGACGCGGCCGCGACCTGGCTCGAGCAGGCGGAATCCGACCCGCGCCCATCAGATGGTCTTCCTCGGGGTCGACCCGCGGCTGGATCCTCTCAGGACGTCACCCCGGTTTCTCGGCCTGCTCGCCCGAATGAACCTCATGCTCCCCGGATATGGCTCCCTGAAACCTGCGGCGGCCGGCGCCCGTTTGATCTAGGGCCGGGGCAGTTCCACCCGGCCGGCCTTCGCCGCAGACCTTCAGACCGGACCAAACCCCGATGCGCCATGCCTTCCGGCTGCTGCTCCTGGCCGCGATGCTCCGTCCGTCGGCGGTATGCAGCCAGAGCGCGCCGCTCTCGTACACGATCAACCTCAACGACCGGGCGGACGACCTGTTCAAGGTCACCCTGACGGTCACCGGGCTGACTCCGGCCAACGCCGTCTACCAGTTCGCCTCGACGGCGCCCGGCACCTACCAGGTCATGAACATCGGGCGCTTCGTGCGGAGCTTCCAGGCATTCGACGGACGGGGCCGGAGCGTTCCGGTGAGGCAGATCTCGGTGAATCAGTGGCGGCTCTCGAACGCGCCGCGGGTGCGGACGATCAAGTACACCGTGACGGAGACATGGGAGTCCAATCTCGACCATCCGATCTACCGCATGTGCGGCACCTCACTCGAGGCCGACCGCGTGCTCATCAACCCGCACGCCGTGATCGGCTATCCGACCGGCATGCAGGCGACGCCGGTGCGGCTCCGGCTCTCCTATCCCGCGGGGTGGCGGGTCGGGACGCCGCTCGACCGCGCCGAGGACGGCACCTACACCGCCAGGGACTACGACCAGCTGGTCGACTCGCCGATCCTCCTCGGGCGTCTCACCTCCGCGCAAACGAGAGTCACGGGCGTGCCGATAGAGATCTACACCTACAGCAGGACCGGCGAGATCACCTCGCTACAACTCCTCGGCGCGATGAACGGGATGCTCCAGGCGGCGGGCCGCTTCCTCGGCACGCTGCCGGTCACCCGGTACACGTTCCTCTACGACTTCGGCGAGACGCCTGCGGGGGCATGGGAGCATTCACTCGGCTCCGAGTACGTCCTCAAGGAGTCCGAGTTCACCGACTCCGTCGGCAAGTACGTGACCGACATCGCTTCGCACGAGTTCTTCCACATCGTGACGCCGCTCAATATCCACAGCGAGATCATCGAGCGCTTCAACTTCGTGACCCCGGTGCCCTCGGAGCACCTCTGGCTCTACGAGGGGACGACGGAGTGGGCGGCCCATACGATGCAGCTTCGCGCGGGACTCAAGACGCCCGAGGAGTATCTGGCCACGATCATCAAGAAGATGAAGATCGACCGGTCGAACTTCGATTCGACCTACAGCCTCAAGGAGCTGTCGCTTACCTCGTACAGCGACTCGGGGCAGGCGCAGTACGGTAACATCTACATGCGCGGCGCGATCACCGCCGGTCTCCTCGACATCCGGTTGCTCGAGCTGTCGCGCGGCCAGCGGGGACTCCAGGATCTCATCCTCGAGCTGGAGCATCGCTATGGGAAGCGCCGCGCATTTCCCGAATCGACGTTCGTGGACACCCTCGTGGCGCTCACCGATCCGTCGATCCGGCAGTTCTTCGACGACTACGTCCTGTCGGCGCATCACCTGCCGGTCAAGGAGTACTACGAGAAGCTCGGCATCCACCTGATCGAGGACGCGAAGGGCGAGCTGGTCCGCTTCGACATCGACCCGAACCCCACACCCGAGCAATTGCTGCTGCGGGAGGCCTGGCTGGGACGGAAGCCTCGCGGCGCCAGCTGAGACCGCGTCACCGGAGGAGTGGGCCTCCCTCGGGATGGCCGGTCAGGGAGAGGGTGGGATGGGACGGTCGCGGTAGGGATACCAGTAGGACGTCCGCTCCATGACGTAATCGAGATGCACGTGCTTCGGCTCGCGAAAGGCGTCGAGTCCCTCCTCGCCGAGCTCGCGGCCGATTCCACTCCAGCGCATCCCGCCGACTAGTCGATCAGTCGCACCGTGAACTCCGCCGCGACGCTCTCCTCCACGTAGATCCGCTTGGCCGAAGTGCAGACCTGCCCGGCGTTGAGGAGCCGGGCCCAGGCGGCGCCTGCGACGGCGGGGTCGAGATCGGCGTCGCCGAACACGATGAGCGGATCGACGCTGCCGAGCTCGAGGTTGATCTTCTTGAGGTTGGCCCCGGCGCTCGCGGCGATGGAGCGGCCCACCGGCACCGATCCCGTGAAGGCGATGAGGTCCACTCCCTCGTGCTCCACCAGGCGCAGCCCGGTCTCGGGCCCGCCCGTGATGACGTTGACGACGCCGGGCGGCAGTCCCCCGTAGCACTCCGCCATGAGCAGGTTGCAGAGCGGGTTCTGGTGCGGCGGCTTGCAGACCGGCGTGTTCCCCGCCATGAGCGCGGGCGCCACCTTCCAGGCCATCAGCAGCAGCGGAAAGTTGAAGGGGACGATCGCGGCGACGACACCGTACGGCTCCTTCACCGTGAAGTTGACCTGGTGGGGCAGCAGGGGCGGCATCGAGTCGCCCCAGCTCCGCCGGCCGACCTCGGCGTAGTAGTCGAAGCAGGCCGGCACCCAGTCGATGCAGTCCACCGCCTCGATGAGCGGCTTTCCCGTCTCCCGAGTCATCAGAGTGGAGAGCTCGCGCTCGCGCGCCCTGATCGTCGTCGCGATCTCGTGCAGGGACTTGGCCTTCTCGACTCCCGGCATTTTCCACCACGCGCGCTGCGCCCTCCGGGCGGCGTGCACGGCGGCATCCACGTCGCCCGGTCCCGCGTCGGACACCGTGTCGATGCGCTCCAGCGTGGCGGGGTTGTGGATCTCGCGGGTGGACGCGCTGTCGCTCGGCATCCAGGTACGGTCGATGAGGAGAGGTCTTGGCATGGCCGGAGAAGTTACGGGCCGCGGGCTTGGGCGGCAACGCGCGGGCGCGGACACTTAGATTGTTTCCCATGGAACGACTTCGCTTCTCGGCCGCGATGGCCATCGCCACTCTCACGCTCGCCACCCCGCTCCGCGCACAGCACGCCGAGAAGGGGGCCCGTCCACCACCCGGGTGGGAGCGGTTCACCCGCGCCTTCGACGCCTTCGCCGCCGGCGACAGCATCGTCGGCGCGAGCACGGTCATCCTGCGCGATGGACGGATCCTGGCGCGTCACGAATACGGGCAGGCCGACCGCGAGCGGCACGAGGCGATGAGCGACCGCGCCATCTTTCACTGGGCCTCGATTACCAAGACTCTCACCGCCATCGCCATCATGCAGCTGCGCGACCGGGGCAAGCTCTCCCTCGACGACCGGGTGACGAAGTGGGTGCCTGAGCTGCGCCAGGTGCACGACCCGTTCGGCTCGATGGACGACGTCACCATCCGCATGCTGCTCTCCCACTCCTCCGGCTTCCAGAACCCGACCTGGCCCTACACCTCGGGCAAGCCGTGGGAGCCGTTCGAGCCGACCCGGTGGGAGCAGCTGGTGTCGATGATGCCGTACCAGGAGCTCCTCTTCCCGCCCGGGTCGAAGTTCGGGTACAGCAATCCGGGGTTCATCTATCTCGCGCGAATCATCGAGCAGCTCACCGGCGATCCCTACGAGACCTATATCCAGAAGAACATCTGGACACCGCTGGGTCTCACCCGCAGCTACTTCGGCGTCTCACCCTACCATCTGGCCCGGTGGCGCTCGAACAACTACACCCTCGGCGCCGACAGCACGAGCAGGACGACCGTGACCGCCAACGGACGCGAGTTCGATCCGGGCATCACCATCCCCAACGGCGGATGGAACGCGCCACTCTCCGATCTTGCCCTCTATCTCGCCTTTCTCACCGGCGCCACGCATGGCGACAGCGCGACCGCGCGGCTCTTCGAAACGGTGCTCCCGCGCCGCTCGCTCGAGGAGATGTGGCAAAAGGTCGTGGCGGTCGATCCGGCCGAAGGGCTGGGGGATGCGGTCGGACTGTCTTTCTTCCTCTTCCCGCAGAAGGACGGGACGGTGCTTGTAGGACATACCGGCGAGCAGGCAGGATTTCGCTCGTTCTTCTACCTGAACCCGCGAACGTCGGTCGCGGTGATCGGTGCGGTCAACACGACGAACGAGGCGCGGCCCGATGCATCCGCGGCGGCCTGGATCGGCATCACGACCGAGGCGCGGACGCTCCTGCTGAAATGAGCTCGCTGGGAAATTTTACCTTCACCTCCGTCCGGTCGCGGATTGACCTCGACGCGGCGTACGACCTCCTGGTAGACACCCACTGGGCCGGCACCCTCTCGCGCGAGGTGCTGCACCGCGCGGCCGCCAATTCGCTCTGCTTCGGCGTGCTCGACGACGAACGGCTCGTCGCGTTCGCGCGGGTCATCACCGATCTCGCGACGTATGCCTACCTCACCGATGTGGTGGTGCACGCGGAATATCGGAGCCGAGGCCTAGGCCGGTGGTTCATGGAATGCGTTCTCCGCTCGCCCGGACTCCAGGGACTCAGGCGAATCACCCTGCTCACCCGCGATGCGGAGACCCTCTATCGCCGGCTCGGCTTCGAGCGCGGAGCCGGACCGCTCATCTACATGGAGCGCCGGCCTTAGACGGCGGGTCCGCCGGCCGGCCTCGCGCGCCCTCGTAGCTGGCCGAGCGACGGGAGCACGGCTACTCTCACGGGATGACCCACATTCGCTCGATGGCGCTCTTCGCCGTGGCCGCCACGGCGCCGCTCGCGGCCCGCGCCCAAACGCTTCCCCCGCCGGAGCAGCGACAGCTCGCCCGCGACATCCTGGCGCAGCTCATCGGGATCAATACCACCGAAGCCAGGGGCTCGACGCCGGCGGCGGAGGCACTCGCCGCGCGCTTCCGCGCAGCGGGGTTTGCGGATGGCGACGTGCAGCTCCTCGGTCCCCATCCGGCCCATCAGAACATCGTCGTCCACTTCCGCGGTGACGGATCGGGTGGCGCCAAGCCGATCCTCTTCATCGCCCATCTCGACGTCGTGGAAGCGAAGCGCGAGGACTGGTCGCTCGACCCGTTCACGCTCACCGAGCGCGACGGGTACTTCTATGGCCGCGGGACGTCGGACATCAAGGACGAGGTGGCCGACCTCACGGCGAACTTCATCCGTCTGAAGCGTGAGGGGTTCGTGCCCGCGCGCGACATGCTCCTCGCCTTCACCGAGGGCGAGGAAGGTGGGGACTTCAACGGAGCGGAATGGCTGGTCGCCAACCACCGCGACCTGGTGGACGCCGAGTACGTGATCAACACGGATGCAGGCGGGGGCCAGCTGAAGAACGGGCGGCATCTGCGGAATCCGGTGCAGACGAGCGAGAAGCTCTACGTGACCTACACGCTCGAGGTGACCAGTCGGGGCGGCCATAGCTCGATGCCGGTACCGGGGAACGCGATCTACCAGTTGGCCGGCGGACTGCAGCGCCTGGGCCGATTCGATTTTCCGGTAGAGCTCACCGAAACGACTCGGGCTTTCTTCCGGAGCGCGGCCAAGCAGGAGACGGGGCAGTTCGCCGCCGATTTATTGGCGATCACCCGCACGCCGACCGATCGCAGCGTGGCTGCCCGGCTGGGCACGTCGCCGTTCTACCATGCGATGATGCGCAACACGTGCGTCGCCACGATGCTCGAGGCCGGCCACGCGGAGAATGCCCTCCCGCAGCGGGCCCGGGCGACGATCCAGTGCCGCCTGCTCCCCGGTGAGAACCCCGAGAGTGTCCGGAGTCTTCTTGCTCGCATCGTGGCCGATTCGAGCATCGTGGTGACCCTTGCGAACGAGCCGCGTCCCAGTCCGGCGTCGCCCGTGAGGCCCGACGTCATGGAGACGGTGCAACGCATCACGACCGCGATGTGGCCGGGAACGGTGGTGCTGCCGGTGATGGATCCGTGGTCCACCGACGGGCTCCACTTTCGGCGGGCCGGGATCCCCGTCTACGGGGTCTCCGCGGTCTTCATCGACGTGGACGACACCCGGGCCCATGGCCGGGATGAGCGCGTCGGGGTGACCGAGTTCTACGAGGGGGTGGAGTTCATGTACCGGCTGCTGCAGGCGCTCGGCGGGCGGTCCGGAGCCGACCGTGGCTGACGGAGGTAGCGGCCTGGCGGCGGCGTGTCGATCTCCCGAACCCCCGTTCGACGCATGGTGGAGCAGGTCAACGACGAATAGGCCACCACCATGAGGCTCGGGAGACGGTATGAGGCGAATCGTTGCAGGGTTGTTTCTCTCGCTGGACGGCGTGATGGAGGCGCCGGATCAATGGCACTTCCCCTGGTTCAATGAGGAAATGGGCGAGGCGGTCGGATCGGGAATGGCCGCCGCCGACGCCATTCTGCTTGGGCGGGTCACCTACCAGGCGTTTGCCGCCTATTGGCCCGACAAGGGCAGCGACGTGGAGCTGGCGGACTACATGAACAACACGCCCAAGTACGTCGTGTCCCGGACGCTGGACACGGTCGAATGGCGGAACTCGATGCTGATTCCCGGCACCCACGCCGCGAAGGAGCTCACTAACCTGAAGCGTCGGCCCGGGAAGGACATTTCGATCATCGGCAGCGCAACGCTCGTCCGGTCGCTGCTGCGTGACAACCTCCTCGATGAGCTCCGGCTGTTCGTTCATCCGATCGTCGTGGGAAGCGGAAAACGCCTCTTCGAGGACGGCGGTCCCCAGAAAAAGGCGCTCAAGCTCGTCGACTCGAAGACCTTCAGGACGGGCGTCGTCTATCTCACGTACCAGCCGGGGTGAGGACGACCACGCTCGGTGACGCCTCAACCCGCGCCGATGGGCGGCGTCCCCCGGCTCACCATGACCCCGCAGAGCCCGCCGTGCTGGGCGACATTCACCACCTGCTTCTGGGAGGCGCGCGCCAGCACCGCGACGCCTTCCTCGTTCCCGGCGAATCCCATCACCGTATAGAACGGCTCGGCGTGCACCGCGCCGTCGGCACCGAGCACGGGGAATTCCCGGACGGGAATGGTAGCCACCTGCTGCACCACCCAGCGGTCGTCCAGGTCGGCCAATGCCGCGTCGAGCTCGGCCTCCCACTCCGACGTCGACACCGCCGGGCCGATGACGATCCCGTCACCCCCATATGCCCGGTTGGGCTTGAGGACGAGGTCGTCGTGGCTGGCCCGGGCGTACTCGAGCAGCGACCCGGTGTGGCCGCCGGGGAGCGCGGTCACCCGGTCGGACAGGATCCGGGTCCAGAGCACATGGCGCTGGAAGACGAGTCGCTCCTGCGCGGTGAAATGGCTCTCGGCGATGTCGGGATCGGTGAGCACTTCCCAGCAGCTCTTCTGGTCGAGATCGGCGGCGATCGAGGAGATCACCCGGTTTTCCCGGAGCAGGGTCCGCATCGGCTCGACGTCCACCCCTTCCTCCTGCAGCTCGATCAGATCCACCACCCCGTAGTCGCGGTAGCCCAGGTCCACGCGCGTGTCGCCGCACCATACCGCGCCCCGGTGGAGAGTCAGCTCCGACGGGTCGGCGTGGGTCACGATGAGTCCATGCCGGTCACGCAGATAGGCCGCGAGCTGTTCCTGCTCGTCGGGGCCCTGGCCGGAATACTTGGGCTCGATGAAGCACACCTGTGAGCCGCTGCCGACCGCGGCCGCGTGATCGAGGATCTCTCGCACCAGCAGCTCGCGCATGTCGGGACCAACCTCGAGACGGAGACTCGGGTCGACACCCCGCAGCGCCGGCACTACGATCTCGGCGAGGAGTCGCTCGGCCGTGGGCACGATGTGGAGGCCGCCGATCCCGGTGAGGTTCGGCTCGACGAATCGAAGGGACTCCTTCCACATCGGGCTGGTGAAGTCGATGAGCGCGTCGAGCCGGCCGAACATGGGGTTGTGCGCCCGCTGGCTCGGTCCCCAGCACGCTCGCAGCCAGCGTTCCTCGGCGTCGGGCAGCCGCAGAAGCTCCTGCACCCGGGCGTCGGCGAAATAAAGGGTTGGAAATCGCTTGAGCGCCTCCTGAACGATCAGCGTGACCGCGTGGATGTAGGAGAGCTGCGACGGCAGGACGGCGATCGGGCAGGGGAGAATGCGGATCGGGTCGAGCTCGCCATCGTGCAGGTAGATGACGTGCCGCTCGCGCGCCCCGTCGCGCAGGCGCTCGATCAGCTCGGCAATGGTCCCTTCCGGGAGCCGATAGAGCGCGTGTTGCACCTGGCTCGCCAGCGCCAGGCCGCTGAGACCCTGCTCCTCGGCGACGGTCAGCATGGGTGTTTCCCACGATGGAGGCGGCTGTGGTGGAGACTCGAACGTGTATGTTAGGACTATCATGCGCGCCGACAAGGCCTACGACGAGCTGATCCGGCGGGTCAAGGAAGAGGGTCTCCTCACCACCGTCGAGGCGCTTCTCGAGTGGGACGAGGAGACGTACATGCCGCCGGGGGGCGTGGAGACCCGGAGCGAACAGCTCGCCCTCCTCGCGGGCCTCCTCCATGAGCGCGGCACCGATCACCGCATCGGCGAGCTGCTCGCGGCGCTCGAGGGCTCGGATCTCCTCGCCGACCCGGCATCGCCCGCCGCGGTGAACGTCCGGGTGCTGCGCCGCGAATACGACCGGTCCATACGAATGCCGCGGCGGCTGGTCGAGGAGGTCGCGCGCACCACGGCGCTGGCCCAGAAGGCGTGGGCCACCGCACGGGCCTCCGCCCGGTTCACGCACTTCCGTCCCTGGCTCGAAAAGATCGTCGAGCTCAAGCGCGCGGAGGCGGAGTGCGTGGGGTACGAGAGCGAGCCGTATGACGCGCTCATCGAGGACCACGAGCCAGGACTGAGCAGCGCGGTCGTCGCCCGGCTCTTCGAGGCGCTCCGGAACGAGCTGGTGCCGCTCGCCGCGAGGATCGCCGGCGCGCGCCGGCAGCCCGACGGAGGTCTGCTGCGCCGGCACTTTCCCCGCCACCGCCAGCAGGCGTTCGGAGCGCGGGTGGCCGCGGCGGTCGGCTTCGATCTCGACCGCGGACGACTCGACCTCGCCGTTCACCCCTCATGCACCAGCCTCGGCCGGGGCGATTGCCGGATCACGGCGCGCTACGACGAGCGGGACTTCGCCGGCGGGGTGCTGACGATCCTGCACGAGGTGGGGCACGGTCTCTACGAGCAGGGGCTCGACCCGGCGCATTACGGCACGCCGATGGGCGAGGCGCTCTCGGTCGGGATGGACGAGTCACAGGCACGATTCTGGGAGAACCGAATCGGACGAAGCCGGGGATTCTGGGAGCACTTCTTCCCCTACGCGCGGGCGCTGTTTCCCGAGAGCCTGGACGATGTGGCGTGCGACGACTTCTTCTTCGCGGTGAACCGGGTGAGCCCGTCGCTCATCCGAACGAACGCGGACGAGGTCACCTACAACCTGCACATTCTGATCCGCTTCGAGCTGGAGCGGGCCCTGGTCTCCGGCGCCCTTGGCGCGGCCGACCTTCCGCACGCGTGGAACGAGGCCTACCGCCAGGCACTTGGCGTCGTCCCGGCGAACGATGCGGAGGGTTGCCTCCAGGACGGCCACTGGGCGGACGGATTGCTCGGGTATTTCCCCACCTACACCCTCGGCGACGTCTTCGCGGCGCAGCTCTTCGCCCGCGCCGAACTCGAGCTGGGAGACCTCGACGAGCAACTGTCGCAGGGGGAGTATGTACCGCTCGTGCGATGGCTCGGCGAGCGGGTATACCGGCAGGGGGCGAGGTATCCGTCCACACGGCTCATCGAGGTGGTGACCGGCTCTCCCCCCGACCATCGGCCGCTGGTGCGGGCGCTCGAGGGGAAGTACGAGAAGCTGTACGACCTGTAGGGTGTGATCGGCGCGCGCGGGTGTCGGGATCCCACGACAGGGGGGCAACGCCAGACGGCGCCACTGGTCCAGCGAGTGCGACAGCGCGTCGGGCTACGCTCGCGCCGGACTCGGCGACTGCTCGGAGACCGGCGGTTCCACCGCCTCACGCCGCTTCCGCCGTCCCAGCCACTGCTGGAACGCATCGAGGTACGTGTAGACCACGGGCGTCACGTACAGGGTGACGAGCTGGGAGAAGGCGAGGCCGCCCACCACCGCCACACCGAGCGGCCTGCGCGCCTCGGCGCCGGCTCCGGCGCCAAGCGCGATCGGCAGGGTCCCCATCAGCGCGGCCACCGTGGTCATCATGATCGGGCGGAACCGGACGCTCGCGGCCTCGAGGATCGAGTCGCGGGCGCTCTTGTGCCCGGTCCGTTCCGCCTCAATGGCGAAGTCGATCATCATGATCGCGTTCTTCTTCACGATGCCGACGAGCATGATGATGCCGACGAAGGCGTAGATGCTGAGGTCGAGCTGGAAGATGAACAGCGCCAGCAGCGCGCCGAAACCGGCGAACGGCAGCCCCGACAGAATCGTGAGCGGGTGGATGAAGCTCTCATAGAGGATGCCGAGCACCAGGTAGATCACCAGGATAGCGAGCACGAGCAGCACCAGCAGCCCCTGTTGCGCGGCCTGGAAGGCCTGCGCGGTACCGGAGAAGCTGGTGTTGATGCTGGACGGCAGCGACTGCCGCGCCAGGGTCTGGACGTCGCTCACCGCCGCGCCGAGTGAGGTGCCTGGCGCCAGGTTGAAGGAGAGCGTCACCGAGGGAAGCTGGCCCGAGTGGTTGACCGTCAGCGGGCCGGTGGAGGGCGTCACCTGGGCCAGCGAGCCGAGCGGCACCGAGACGCCGTTGCGGCCGGTGATGTGAAGCAGATCGAGGGCGGACAGATCACGCTGGTACTGCGGCAACAGCTCCATGACGACCCAGTACTGGTCGGCCGGCGTGAAGATCGTGCTCACCTGCCTCGCCCCGTAGGCATCGTACAGCGCGCTCTCGATGGTACTCGCGTCGATGCCGAGCGAGGCGGCGCGGTCCCGGTTGATGGTGACCTGCACCTGGGGATTCTTGATCTGCAGGTCGCTCGTCACGTCGGTGATCCCGTTCATCTCGTGCATCTTCTGTTCCATCGTGGCCGCGGCGTCGTACAGGGCGTTCACGTCGGAGCTCTGCAGGGTGAACTGATACTGACTCTTGGACGAGCGCCCGCCGATATTGATCACCGGTGGATTGTTGATAAACACGCGCAGCCCGGGAATGGCGGAAATCTTCCTGGTCAGCGAGCGCGCCGCGTCGTCCGCGGAGAGCGGCCGGTCGCCACGCGCCTTGAGATGGATGAAGAGCCGCCCCTGGTTCGTGGTGCTGCTCCGGCCGCCGCCCACCGCCGACATGAACCCCTCGACGTTTGGATCGGCCTGGACGATTGCCGCGGCGGCGCGCTGGTGCTGCATCATGTTATCGAAGCTGGTGCCTTCCGCGGTCTCCGTGGTGCCGTAGAGCTGGCCCTGGTCCTCGCTCGGGATGAAACCCTTGGGGACCGCTCTCGCCAGGACGACCGTGCCGACCAAGATGAGCGCGCTGAACGCCATGGCCAGCCCGCGGCGGTCCATGACCCAGGCGAGACTGCGCTCGTATGCCGACAGCGAGCGCTCCCACGCACCCTCGATCGCCTGGTACAGCCGCCCGTGGCGCTCCTCCCGGGTGTGCGGTCTGAGCCACCGGCTGCACAGCATCGGAGTTAGGGTCAGGGAGACGAACCCCGACACCAGGATGGCCACCGCGATGGTCACGGCGAACTCCTGGAACAGCCGGCCGATCAGGCCGCCGAGAAAGAGCACCGGGATGAATACCGCGACCAGCGACAGGGTCATCGAGAGCACGGTGAAGCTGATCTCGCGGCTGCCCTTCAGCGCGGCGACCATGACCGGCTCACCCTGCTCGATATGGCGCACGATGTTCTCGAGCACGACGATGGCGTCGTCCACCACGAACCCCACGCAGAGCACGAGCGCCATCAGCGAGAGGTTGTCCAGGCTGTAGCCGAGCAGGTACATCACCGCGAAGGTGCCGACGAGCGACATCGGCAGCGCGAAGCTCGGAATGAGGGTCGCCCGGATGTTGCGGAGAAAGAGGAAGATGACCATCACGACCAGGCAGAGGGCGAGGAAGAGCGTGAACTTCACGTCCTGCACCGACTGCTCGATGGACTGCGACCGGTCGTAGAGCGTCGCGAGCTCGACCGACGGCGGCAGGGTGGGCCGCAGCTTGGCGATCTCGTCCTTGACCCGGTGCGCCACGGCTACCGTGTTGGTGCCCGGCTGCCGCTGGATCGCCAGCACGATGGCCCGCTCGCCGTTGAACCAGCTCGCCTGCTTGGAATCCTGCACGCTGTCGATGACACGGCCCAGATCGCGGAGCCGCACCGGCGCGCCGTCGCGGGAGGCGACGATCAGCGCGCCGAACTCGGCGGCGTTGTTGAGCTGGCCGTTCGATTGCACCGAATAGGCCTTGTCGGTCCCCCACAGAATCCCGGTGGGCAGGTTGACGTTCCCGTTGTCGACGGCGGCCGAGACCTCGTCCATCCCGATGCCACGGGAGGCGAGCGCCTGCGGGTCGAGCTGGATGCGCACGGCGTACTTCTGGGAGCCGAACACCTGCACCTGGGCCACGCCGTCGATCGAGGAGAGGCGCTGGGCGAGCGTGTTCTCGGCGTACTCGTCGAGCTTGGACAACGACAGCGTCGAGGTCCGCATCGCGAAGTACAGAATCGAGCTGGCCGACGGGTCCACCTTCTGGTAGCTCGGCGGCAGCATGTCCCGCGGCAGGGTCCGCTGGGTCTTGGAGATCGCGGACTGCACGTCCTGCGCGGCGTCGTCGATGTCGCGCGAGAGGGCGAACTGGAGCGTGATCTGGCTGCTCCCCTGGCCGCTTGTGGACGTCATTGTCTCCACGCCGGGGATGGTGGAGAACTGCTTCTCGAGCGGTGTCGCGACGGCCGAGGCCATGGTCTCCGGGCTCGCTCCCGGGAGGCTGGCGCTCACCGAAATGGTGGGGTAGTCCACCGAGGGGAGATCGCTCACCGGAAGCAGGCGGTACGCGACGATGCCGAAGATGAGGATGCCGGCCATGATCAACGTCGTCATGACCGGCCGCCGGATAAAGAGCCCGGTGAAGTTCATGACTCCTCCGCCCGGGTCGTGGTGCCCGGGTTCTTGATTTGCACCTTCGACCCCGACCGCAGGCGGAGCTGCCCGTCGACAACCACCCGGTCGCCGGCGGCGATGCCACCCTCGATGACCGCCAGCGTGTCCGAGGTGCGCCCGACCGTGACCGGAAACGTCTTCGCGGTGCTGTCGGGCTGGACGACGAACACGAAGCTGCCCTGCTGGCCGTTCACGACGGCCGAAGCAGGAACGACCAGGGCACTGTCGTCCTGGTAGAGCCGGAGCCGCGCGTTCACGAACTCTCCGGGCCAGAGCGCCCCATCCCGGTTGGGGAACAGGCCCTTGAGGAGGATGGTGCCGGTGGTAGTATCGACCGCATTGTCCACGAACGACAGCGTCCCTTCGCTCACCGTGCCACCGCCCGCGGGCTCCGCGCGTATCACCGGATCGCGGGCCCGATACTGCTGGATCACCCCGAGGTTCGACGCCGGCACGGCGAAGCGAACGAGGATGGGCCGGATCTGATTGATCGTCACCAGGGCCGTGGCATCGCTGGTGCGCACCAGGTTGCCCGCGCGCACGCGGAGACTTCCCGTCCGCCCGGCGATCGGCGCCCGGATGGTGGCGTACTCGAGGTTGAGCCGAGCCTGGTCTACTGCCGCCCGGCTTCCGCCGAGCGTCGCACCGGCCGCCGCGGCCGTGGTGCGGGCCTGATCGTACTGCTGGGCCGTCACGTACTCCTTCTCCGCCAGCGCCGAATAGCGCTTCACATCCTGTTCCGCGTTGAGCGCCTGGGCGCTGTCCCGCTCGAACGCCGCGCGTGCCTGGGCCAGCGCCGCCTGGAAGGGACGCGGGTCGATCCGGAAGAGCACCTGGCCCTTGCGCACCTCCTGCCCCTCGGTGAACGCAATGCTCTCGATCTGCCCGTTCACCTGCGGCTGGACCGCGACCGTCTGGAGCGGCTCGACGACGCCCGGCGCCCCCAGCTCGAACGGGACCGACCGGCGCGCCACCGGGGCAACCACGACCGGGACGGCGGCTGGCGCAGCCTGATCACTCTTGCCGCAGCCGGCGAGGGCGATGAGCGAGAGCCTGGTGATCGTGAGCGGGCGGCGGCGAGGCATCATCGCGGGGTGACCGTGGTGGTGTCGTTGGAGAGGCGGAGCGGGCTTCCGCCCCGGGGATCGAGCACGCCGGCATCGTGCGCCAGCTGCGCGAACGATACGCTCCAGGCGAGTCGGGCATCCACCTGCTGCGCTCGGGCGTCGGCCAGCGCGCTCTGGGACGCGAGGAGATCGAGCACACTGCCCACGCCCGCCTTGTACCGCGCGAGCGCTACCTCGTTCGACTGCTCCGCGCTGGCGATCAGCACGTCGGCGGTGCGGACGCGGCGCGTGGCGGTCTGAAGGGCGTAATAGGCGCTGAACACCTGATAGACCACCTGCTGCCGCAGCGTCTGGGTGCGGGCGTCGGCCGCATCAGCCTGGAAGCGGGCCCCGCGCAGATCGTATTGCCGGGAGAAGCCGTTGAAGATCGGAATGCTGAGGCCGAGCGACAGGTTGTAACTGTTGGCGCCGTTCGGAATCGTCGTCGCGTAGGTGCGGCCGCCCGTGGCGGTGAGCTGGAGCGAAGGAAGCAGATCCGATCGCAGCTCGCCGATCCCAGCCCTCGCCGCGCTGGCCTCCGCCTGTGCGGCGGCCAGATCGGGCCGGCCCTGGAGCGCCGAGCCGATGAGGGCGTCCACGCTATCCGCCAGCGGAGCCACCGGCACCGCCGCCGCGCTCGAGTCGACATCGTAGGGAAGATTGGCGGGAAGCCCGAGGGCCAGCGCCAACGCGCCGCGAGCGGTCTGAAGACCACCCTCCGTGGTTTGGAGATTGAGTTGTGCCTGGCTGGCGGCGGTGCGCGCCTGGAGCACGTCCGCGATCGTCGCAAGACCCACGCGCCTCCGCTCCTCCGCCGCCTCGAGATTCGCCTGCGCCTCGGCGAGGGTCGTGCGTTGCGCGACCAGGAGCGAGCGGTTGGCGATGTACTGGAAGTAACCCACCTGAATCTGCAGCACCACGTCCTGGATGGCGGCGTTATGGGTGAACCCGGCCGCGAGCAGCCGCTCCCGCGCGCCGGCCACCCGGCCCGTCCGTCCGCCGAAGTCGAACAGCAGATAGGAAAGCGTGGCGCTCGGCGTGAACACCGACTGCCTCACACTGACCCGGCCCGCGCTCGCCACCGTCTTGACCCGTTGCCCGGTCACGTCGGCATCGATGGTGGGGAGCCATTCTCCCTTCGCCGACCCGTACGCCGCGGCCGCCGTCTGCGCATTGGCCCACGCGAGGCGGGTCTGCGCGTTGTTGCGGAGCCCGAGATCGACGATCTCGGCGAGGGTGAGCCGGCGGATGCGATCGGCGAGATCGGGAGGAACGACGGCCTGGGCGGAGGTATCTGCGGCGGTGATCACCTTCCGCTTGCTTGGCGGAGGCGTCCACGGCTTCTCGGGCGCGGGCGATGCGCCAGGTACGCCGGACACGCTCGGAGTTCCCACGCACGCAGCCAAGAGCGCCGCCGCGAGCGCGGGAAGGCCCCAACCGAGCAACGACTTCATGCTTTAGCGATCACCGGGCGTTTCCATCGCTCGCCCCACTCGGCCTCGATGGCATCAGGTTGAAGAGCACCCGGAGAGTACACGCGAAAAGGGGAATTTGCTGGTCGTGTTGGCCGATTAGGGATGTCGGCGAAGAGAGATGAAGACAAATGAAGAGAGATGAAGACAAATAGGGAAGGTGCCCGTGCCGTCCAGGGCGTGCGCCGGGCCGATCCCGGGTGCAAGTTACATGGTGCGCATCGTCGTCTCCGGGAGATGAGAGAGCCCTCGATTCTCGACGCCCCCAAGGACGCCTCCACGGCGTCCGTCATGCCACCCGCCTCCACCCCGGCCGGCGGGGCGGACTTGTCACAGCCGGACCTCGGCCATGGTCTATCCGGGACGAGCCCCTGCGACGCGGCCCTGGTCGCCCGGACGCTCGAGGGCGATCTTGGGGCCTACGCCGGCTTGATGGCCCGCTACCGAGACTCATTCGGGCTCTACGCACTCCACATGCTGGGAAACCGCGAGGATGCGCAGGAAGCGATGCAGGACAGCTTCCTGAGAGCGTACGGCGCTCTTGGCCGGTGCCGCCAGCCCGACCGATTCGGGGCCTGGCTCTTCCGGATCGTGGTCAACCGCTGCCGGACGATAGGTCGGCGGGTCCATCGCGACCAACGCTTCGGCGCGGAGCTGCCTCCGGACGTCCCCGCCCGCGGGGACGCGGTCGCGGACCTCGAGTGGCGAGAAGAGATCGGTCGTGCCCTCGCCCGGCTCGGCCCCCGCTACCGCGAAGCGTTTCTCCTGCGCTACGTCCGAGGACTCGGGTACGAAGAAATGGCCCTGCTCACCGGAGCCAACGAGCCGGCCCTGCGCATGAGGGTCAAGCGGGCGCTGGATCACCTTCGCGAGCTACTGAGGGAAGTCCATGACGGCTGACCCCGGCGACGACGTGCTCCACGATCTGCTGCGCCGCGTCGTCGCCGAGCTGCAGAGCCCGGTGTCGCTCGATCCGGCGCTCGACGCGCGTGTGCTCGACATCATTCGGATGCGCAACGTGCGACCCGCGCGGTCCCGATGGATCGTGGCTGGCGGCGGGGCGACGCTGGCCGCGGGAATCGCGCTCGCATTGTTCGCGGGATTCCCGGGCAAAGGGAGCGCCGCGGAAACGCGTCAGGTCTCCCTGCGCCTCTCGGCGCCAGCCTCCCACGTCGCCATCGTCGGCGACTTCAACGACTGGGATCCGGCGGCCACGCCGCTCCGACCGACCGCCGACCCCGGCGTGTGGATCGTCGAGCTGCGGCTCAAACCCGGGCGGTATCATTACTCCTTCCTGCTCGACGGCCAGCGCTGGGTACCCGATCCAGCCGAGCCACCAGCGATGGGGAGCGACTTCGGCGCCCCGACATCGGTCCTCACGGTGAGCTGATGCAACCGACCCGATCGGCCGCGCTTCTCTTCCTCGTGGGCCTCGGGGCCGGCCCGCTATCGCTGGTGGCGCAGGACCGGCGCCTCGTCGGTCGGCTCGATTCGGGCACTGCCGCGGAGGTCCAACGGCTGGTCGATTCGGCGCGAGGCACGGGCCTTCCCACGGAGCCGCTGATCCAGAAGGCGCTCGAGGGGCAGACCATGAGAGCGAGCGCGAATCGCATACGGTCGGCCGTCGACGCGCTCTTCGGCCAGCTCACCCGCGCCCGCGACGCGCTGGGGCGTGATGCCAGCGAAGCGGAGCTCACCGCCGGAGCCGGCGCCCTCCGGGCGGGACTTTCCGCGGGATCACTGCGCCAGCTCCACGAGCTCCGCGCCGATGGGTCGCTCGCCGTGCCCATCGCGGTGCTCACCGATCTGGTGGCCGAGGGCATCCCGCCGGACCAGGCCACGCGGGCAGTGCTCGACCTGGCGCGCAACGGCCGATCCGACGACGACTTCGTCGCCCTCCGGAAACGGGTGCAGACCGAGCGCAGGCGCGGCGCCGATCCGCTTGCCCGCCCGGTAAACCCACCAGCCGCCGATCCACCCTCCCCGCGATGAGAATCCACCGCGCGGCGCGTGCCCTGATTTGCGTGGCGGCGGTGGCGGCCGCACCGGCCGCCGCGCAGCTGGCCGGCACCCTCGATATCGGAGCGGGCAGCAACCACTCCGACCGCTCGCTCCCCGGCGCCGTCGCGTCGTTCGCGCCGTCGCTGGCGCTCGGCGCGGGCCCGCTGCGGCTCACCGGTGCGGGGGTCTACTCCGACGCTGCCGGGGGACGCTGGAACTTCCAGGGGGCATCGCAGGCGGTGCTGCGGTCACCGAGCGCCAGCATTTTCCACGGCGAAGTGCTCGGGCAGGCGGAGTGGACCTGGCACCACCGAGTCCAGGGTGTCGTCGCCGTCACGGGCGAAGCCCGCGCCTACGCCGCGCCCACCCCCAGCAGCCTTCTCTGGGTCGGGCGCGGACTGGGGAGCGGTTGGTCCCTTGGCCGGCGCCGTCCGCTGGACCGCACCGTGATGGGCGCATCCGCGAGCTGGGGCCGGGTCCGACTCGGGCTCTCCGTGGCAAGCACCACGTTCGATCTCATGGACAACGGAACGAGGGCTCAAACGGCGGATTCGATTTTCGCGGCAAGAGCGGACACCGGGCGGCTCGAGCACCGTACAGCCTACACCGACGCGTCGCTCGCGACCGAGTGGGAGCTCGCCCGACTGCGGGTCGATCTCTCCATCGGACGCCGATTCAGCAGGACGATTCCCGAAGTCACGCTCTGGGGCGTCACCGCGACGCGGAGCCTGATGCCGGGAGTCGCGCTGCTTGCCTCCGCCGGCCGAGCCGGCTCCGATCCCGTCACCGCATTGCCGGGCTCGCGCTACTTCGTACTGGGCCTCCGGCTGAGCGCGGGCGCGGCGGCGGGCCACCGAAACGCCGGAGGTCCTGCTTCGGCAGCGGCGCCGAGCAGCGAATTCCGCATCGGGCCGGCTCGCATGACCGGGCGGGAGGTCGTGGTGCGTGCGTCGGGGGCTCGGGTAGTCGAGCTCGCCGGAGACTTCACCGATTGGCGCCCGGTCGAGCTCGAGCCCGCGGCGGGGGGTCAATGGCGAGCGGTGCTTCCGATCTCCCCCGGGCTGCACCGGCTCGCGGTGCGGATGGACGGAGGCGCGTGGCGGTCTCCGCCGGGCCTTCGTCCCATCGCAAGCGAGTTCGGAGGCGAAGTCGGTGAAGTGATGGTCGAGTAGTCTCTGTCGAAAGCCAGGGCACGCTTACCTTTCATCGGACCGAAGGACTCCTCAACCGGTGGAGGCGGACCATGGCACTGCGCAAGCGGTATGACCTGGATCGAGTGACGGTGGAGTCCGGCGGGTCGCGGCCGGCAACGTGGACGTTCGCGGGCGAAGCGGTGGCGGGTACGGAGCACAGCTACACGGTCACCGACGAAAATTTCCAGAGACAGAACGAGTGGGAGTTCACCGTGCGAGTGCCGAAGTCTCGCGGCACGCGTATCGAGGTGCGCCCGCGCGCGACGCCGAACACGAAGGTGTGGGCGGAGCTGCCGGACCGGTCGCTCACCTTCCTCCCGGCAACGAAGGGCGACGCGCGAGGCCGGTGGTACTGCCAGGTCGCGCTCGCCGATCCGACGGGAGAGCGCTCGAAGGACGTCGTGCGCGGCGACGAGCGGACGCTGCTGCCGAAGTGGTTCGACCGCCTGCAGGGCCGCATGCGCCTCAAGCAGAACGTGCGTCCCACCCGCGGCACCGACGGCGAGGCTCTCGTGGTCCTCGTCCCGGCCGGCGACCACCCCGCCATGATCCGGCTCTTTTTCGCGATGAAGGTCTGGATACTGAAGGAGCGCGTCGTACTCGCCTGAGGGGGCGATGTCAGGTCGGCTGTACTTGCTGGTGCTGGGAAGCATCGCCTGCGGGTCGCCGGGGCCGTCGCGGACTCCGGCTGCAATCGCCCCCTGGCTCCGGGAGGATCCGCGACGCTGCCTTCTCGCCCGCGACCTGGCCGAGGGGATGGAGGTCATGGCGCGCCGCTGTGCCGAACAATTCGTGCGCCAGAACGGCTACACCGACGTGCCTGCCACGAGCGACTCCACCCGCTGGGTACTCGAGTGGGGCGAGCGCGGCCCGTGGCCCAGCGTCCTGGAAGCGCGAGTAGGCAGCCTCGAGCGTTCGGCGTCCACCGTCCAGTGCAGCGTGCGCCTGTGCTTCGTGCTCTTCCGGGTGCGCCGTCCCACGCTGTCCTGTGCCTATCGCACCGTTTCCATGACCCAGGTGTTCACCCGGATCCAGCTCGAGCCCGGCGCGGTCGCGGACCGGCGCTGCGGCCAGCGCCGGGCCTAATTCGGCGCCCGCACTCCCGTGCCCGAATAGTCGCGATTGTTCCCGATCGCGGGTCCGTTCGCGATCACGCCCACCGTCGTCGTCTTCGCGATTCGCTGATGGATCGAGCCGGGAATGGCTGCGTCTTGCCGTGCCGCCCGGTGCATGCGTTGGCATGTCTGGATCTCCAACTCGGGGTGACGGCACGCCATGCAGAAATCGAGACGCGCGGCAACTTGCCGGACTCCGCGCGACCGCGCGCTGACGTGCAACTTCTCGCACGAGAAGCGGCTCGCATGCGCGTGCTCAGCGCCAGGTCAGGCCGGCACCAAGCTGGAGCATCGAGTAGCTCGACCTGAGTGACGATGGTATTCCCGCTCGTCAGATTACCGTGGCTCGAGACGATCATGTTCGCGAAGGGCGTGAGCCAGAGCTTGCGGGCCGCGCGGAGGTCGTACCCGCCGCCGACCTGAAGGGCGGCTGCACTGCCGGTGAGGGGGTCATCGTTCCCGTTGTCGGTCGCGGCGCGATAGCGCAGCAGGCCGATCCCGCCCTTGAGGTACCAGCACGCGGTGGGATTGGGGTTCCACCGGAGGGAGGCGCCGTACAACGCCATCCGTTGGCTCACGTCGTTGGTCGTGTCGAACCAGCCGGCAAACTCGGCGCCCGCTCGCACGCGGGGCGCGACCGCGAGGCCGCCGGAGGGTAACCGGAGAGCCCTCCATGGCAGTCGCTCGTGCAGGCATCGCAGTTCACGCGGGCTGAAGCGGTGGACATGCGGAATCCTCCGGAGCGGGATGCGAGTTCCTGCAGTTGAGCGATCGGCTTGTGATCTGGCTGCCAGGATCACGCCCGGGCGGAAACCAGGGTGCGTACGAAACCGTCAGGAGAAGCGCTCCAGTTGGCACCGCGCCATTTCTTACCACTCCAGGGAGTACTCTGCATGTCACGGCTTGCGTTCCGCGCCGCCATTTCCCCCGGCGCGCTGCTGTTTCTCGCGCTCATCCACCTTCCCGGGGCGCTCGCCGCGCAGGACACACTGGCCAAGGCCGAATTCGAGGCGCGGCGCGCCCGCCTGATCGCGATGATCCCCGACGGAATCGCGGTGATTCTTGGAGGTGAGGAGCATCCGGACCCGGTGCGCTTCCGGCAGTCGCCCGACTTCTACTACCTCACGGGCATCGAGGAGCCGGGCGCCGTGCTCCTCCTGAATGGAGTGAGCAAGAGCGCGGCGGTGTTCGCCCTCAAGCGACCGCAGTTCGGCCCGCCGGACGTCACCCCACGGTTGCGCGACGTGGAGAAGCCGAAGGAGCGCTTCGGCCTGAACGTCCTCCCGATGGAGAACATCTTCACGTACCTGAGTTTTTCGGGAGGCAACGCGGAGGTGAAGAAACTCTACGCACAGCTCACCCCGCCCGACCGACTGCTCCACGCGCGGGCCGAGGCCCGCATCTTCGACGCCCAGGCGATGGACCATCCGCTCTTCGGGCATCCCGCCGATGCGACGCAGGCGATCGAGCGGATCCACGCGGTGCTGGGGCACCTGACGCTCACCGACGTAAGCCCGATGCTCGACGAGCTGCGGTGGGTCAAGTCGCCCTTCGAGATCGAACGACTCCGCAAGAGCGGCCGAATCGGCGCCGAGGCGGTGGCCGAGGCCATCCGGGGCACCCGGCCGGGGATGTACGAGTACGAGATCGCGGCCGCCGCCCAGTATGTGAACACCCGCTCCGGCGCACGCGGGGATGCCTTCCCACCGATCGTGCCCTCCGGGCCACTCACGCCGATCGTGCACTACGAGGACAATCGGAGACAGATGCAGGCGGGAGAAATCGTCTATATGGACTACGGCTCCGACGTCGAGTACTACAATTCCGACATCACCCGCGCCTGGCCGGTGTCGGGAAAGTTCACAGCCGAGCAGGAGAAGATGTACCGCTGCGTCCTGGAGGCCAGGA
Organism: uncultured Gemmatimonadales bacterium; assembly: GCA_963722825.1. Taxonomy (GTDB): domain Bacteria; phylum Gemmatimonadota; class Gemmatimonadetes; order Gemmatimonadales; family GWC2-71-9; genus CAVVWJ01. The sequence goes on along the minus strand of CAVROI010000003.1, from coordinate 371,057 downwards.
ACGCGATCATCGCCGCGATGAAGCCTGGCGTCTCCATCGAATCGCTCAAGCGGGTCGCCGACCCGGTATACGCCAGGTTCGGTTATGGGGAACGGTTCGAGTCGTCGGGGAAGTATATCGGCCACTTCGTCGGCATCTCGGTGCATGACGTGGGCGACATCAGCGGTCCCTGGGCGAGAAGGCCTTTCGTCGCGGGGACGGTGTTCAATGTCGAGCCGGTGCTCGAGTTCCCCGACCGGAAGATCCACATCCGGCTCGAGGATACGATTCTGATCACGGAGAGTGGGGCGGAAAACCTGACGGGAGCGGTGCCGGCCGAACTCAACCCCCTCTACGCCCTGATTACGCAGCGCGGGGTCAACTCGATCCCGCTGCATGACCACTCGAAGCGGTGAGGGGGGGTGGTCCCCGGTGCCGTACTGCCTGGGCCGCGACCCCGGGGACCCGTACTGCAGAGGATTGCTGCATCAAGTTGGATGCGGGACTGATGAAAATGGTTGCGCTCGTCGCGCACCCACGCCAATGCACAGCTAGATTCAGGCCATGCGCGAGGCCCGTCTTCGACCGGAGTTCGGCCACCTTTATTCGGGCCTCACGCCCGGCCAATGGGAATCTGCCGCGCGAATTGCCGAAGCAGTGCTTGCCAACGTCATGCTGCAGAAAATGGCGGAGGCGCCCGCGGCCGCGCGTCTTCTCCCCGAGGAGCATTTCGAGTTCCGGGGCGGAGAATCGACGACGCGAGGTGAGAAACGCCGCGGTGCGGCCGATGGCTCCTAGAGGAGGCGAGTGGTGGACGCGAAGAGGCGGACCAACGTCGCGCTGATCGGAGACCACGATCCGGCGGTCATCGCTCACCAGGCGATCCCGCTCGCCCTGGCGCTCGCCGGCCACGCCGCCGGTACCGAAGTCCAGGCGCACTGGATTCACACCACCACGATTCCCGGCCCGCTCGACGACTTCCTTGCGATCTATGACGGCATCTGGTCCGTGCCGGCCAGCCCCTATGCCAGCATGGCCGGCGCCCTTCGCGCCATTCGTCATGCCCGTGAGGCACGGGTCCCCTTCCTCGGCACGTGCGGGGGGTTCCAGCACGCCGTGCTCGAGTACGCGCGCCACGTGCTCGGGCTCGACGGGGCCGGGCACGCCGAATCCCACTCGAATGCCACGGACCTGGTGGTAACGCCGCTCCGCTGCGCGCTGGTCGAGCGCGCCGGCGAGATCCACCTGCTGGCGGACTCGAAAGCGGCGGACCTCTGCGGCGCGAGAGAGATCCACGAGGAGTATCACTGCAGCTACGGCCTCAATCCGGCGTACGAGGCGGAGCTCGAGCGGCGCGGCTTCCGCGTCACCGGTCGCGATCCGGAGGGAGAGGCGCGCGTGCTCGAGCTCGAGGAGCACCCGTTCTATCTGGCCACGCTGTTCCAGCCGGAGCGCGCGGCGCTTCGGGGCGAGTGTCCCCCCCTGGTCGCCGGGTTCGTCGCGGCAGCCGCAATGTCCACCCAACTCGGCAGAGAGGGCCAATGGAGGACCTCCGCTATCCCATCGGAAAGTTCGCGTACGCCGGCTCGCTGACCGCGGGAGAGCGGACCACCTGCATCGCGCGGATCGCGGCTGCGCCCGCCAAGCTTCGGGCCGCCGTGGACGGGCTCAGCGACGTCCAGCTCGATACTCCGTATCGACCCGGCGGCTGGACGGTGCGGCAGGTGGTTCATCACGTGCCCGACAGCCACCTCAACGCGTACACCCGCGTGCGCCTGACACTCACCGAACAAGTTCCGACCATCCGGCCGTACGAAGAGGCGCGATGGGCCGAGCTGCCCGACGCGCGCGGGGCGCCGGTGGCAGTGTCGCTGGGACTGCTCGAGGCCCTGCATGTGAGGTGGGTCCTTCTCCTGCGTCAGCTCGGCGGCGATGACTGGGCCAAGACGTTCATCCACCCCGAGCATCGCCGGGAGTGGACTCTGGACGAGCTGCTCGCCATGTACGCCTGGCACGGGGATCATCACGTCGCGCACATCACCAGTCTGCGCGGACGCATGAAGTGGACCTGAGCGTCGCGTGGCGCTGAACCCATCCAGCCGTCGCGACTTCATCGACGCGATGGCCGCCCGCCACCATTGAGGCCCTGACGTTTCGGGCTGGAGGCGAGATCACGAGGTTGGCGAAGAGCGGAGAGTTGGGATGGCAGGTTCTCGGCTATTACCTATCGGCTATCGGCTATCGGCTATGAGCCGAGAGCTGCACACTTCAGGGAGGTGACGTGGCGGAGCGCGAAACCCCGCTCGAAATGACGCCCGAGGAGTTCCGGCGTGCCGGCCACGAAGTAGTGGACCGGATTGCCGAGCTCCTCGCCACGATCCGTACGCGGCCGATCACCGCCGGAGAGACGCCGGCCCAGATCCGCGCCCTGCTCGGCCGACGCCCGCTGCCGGGGTCTGGCACCGATCCGGCGCGTCTCCTCGATGAGACCGTTCCGCTTCTCTTCGATCACTCCCTGTTCAACGGCCACCCCCGCTTCATGGGATACATCACCTCCTCGGCCGCGCCGATCGGCATGCTGGCCGATGCGCTCGCCGCCGCCGTAAATCCCAACGTCGGGGGGTGGGAGCTCTCGCCGATTGCCTCAGAGATCGAGGCGGAGACTATCCGGTGGATAGCCGAGCTGGTGGGGTACCCGGTGGACTGCGGCGGGCTGCTGGTGAGCGGCGGCAACATGGCCAACTTCCTCTGCTTCCTGGCGGGACGGCGCGCCATGCTGGGCGAAGCGCCCCGCGCCGCCGGACTCGCCGGCGCCGGCGCCAGCGCGACACGTCTCCGCGTATACGTCTCCGAAGGGACCCACACCTGGATCCAGAAGGCGGCCGACCTTTTTGGCCTGGGGACCGATGCCATCCGATGGATTCCCACCGACGACGGGCACCGCATGCAGGTGGCGGCGTTGCGCGAGCAGATCGGCGCCGACCGAGCCGCGGGAGACACCCCCATCATGGTCGTCGGCGCCGCGGGCACCGTGGGCACCGGCGCCGTGGATCCGATCCGTGCGCTCTCGGCCGTGTGCAGAGAGGAGAAACTCTGGTTCCACGTAGACGGCGCCTACGGCGCCCCGGCCGCCGTGCTCCCCGACGCGCCCGATGAGCTCAAGTTCCTGGCGCTGGCTGACTCGCTGGCGGTCGACCCGCACAAGTGGCTCTATGCCCCGATCGAGGCCGGCTGCGTCCTGGTGCGGGATTCCCGCTGGCTGCCGGAGGCCTTTGCGTATCATCCGACTTACTACCACTTCGATACGGCCGGCGAGGAGCCTCCGATCAACTATTACGAGCTCGGGCTTCAGAACTCGCGAGGCTTCCGCGCGCTCAAAGTGTGGCTGGTGCTCCGGCAGGCAGGCCGGGAAGGGTACATCCGCATGATCGGCGACGACTGCCGCCTGGCCCGCATGCTCTACGAGGCCGCCGACCGTGATGCGGAGCTGGAGGCGCTGAGCCTGGGACTGAGCATCGCCACGTTCCGGTACATCCCTTCCGATCTCGATCCCGCCACCGAGAGCGTCGCGTCGTATCTCGACGAGCTGAACGAGGCGGTGCTCGACCGGCTCAAGACCGGCGGCCAGATGTTCGTGACCAACGCCGTGGTCCACGGGCACTTTGCGCTCCGCGCCTGCATCGTCAATTTCCGCACCACCGAGGCCGACATCGCGATGATCCCCGGTCTCGTCACGAGTGCCGGGGGCGAGCTCGACGCGGAATTGCGACCCGCCGCGCTCAGGGCACCGGCGACCCGCTGACTGAACGGAGGCCATATCCGGACCGACGCCGTCTACCAGGCCGCGCTGCTGCTCGTGTGCTCCAACAGGAAGTGATCACGCTCGTCGTGTTCGTGCCCTTTGCCGTGATGTACATGAAGCAGCCGATCAAGCTCGATTACCTCTGGGCCGGGCTCTGTATCATAGGCGCCGTGTACTTCGTGTTCCGCTCCCACGGTCCATGAGCGTCCGCCTCGCACTCCTGCCTCTGCTCACGGCGTCGACCCTCGCCGCCCAGAGTCATTCCGTCCGGGCTCGTGACCTTGGCGTCCCCTTCGAGGGTGCCGCCGGTCCGCTCGACGCCATCACCGACGTACGGGGCGTGACGGTGGGTCACTCCACCATCGTGCGGGGAGCCGGCCGGCTCCGGGTGGGAGAAGGACCGGTGCGGACCGGTGTCACCGCCATCTTTCCCCGCGGGCGGGACAATCTCGCGCCGGTGTTCGCCGGGTGGTTCAGCATGAACGGCAACGGCGAGATGACCGGAACCCCATGGATCGACGACTACGGCCTGCTGCTCTACCCCGTAGCGATAACCAACACCAACAGCGTTGGCATCGTGCGCGACGCGATCATCGGATGGGGGCGCGACAAGCTGATCGATGCTTCGATCTGTTGCCTGCCGGTAGTGGCGGAAACGTGGGACGGAGATCTCAACGACATCTTCGGGTTTCACGTGCAGAAGGAGCATGTCGAGGCCGCGCTGGCAGCGGCCGCGCCGGGACCGGTCACCGAGGGGAACGTCGGCGGGGGCACCGGAATGATCTGCCTCGGCTTCAAGGGCGGGATCGGCACGGCGAGCCGCCGGCTTTCCGAGAAGGACGGCGGGTTTACCGTGGGCGTGCTGGTGCAGTGCAACTTTGGCCTGCGCCGGCAGCTCCGGATCGCGGGAGTGCCGGTGGGACGGGAGATCACCGCGCCGGAGCCCTGTTACGACACGACCGAGAAGCTCGACTCCGCGCGGTCCGGCGAACGATGCCCCGCCGGAACGAGGGGGGCGACGGAGCACGGGTCGATCATCGTGATCGTGGCGACCGATGCCCCGCTCCTCCCCCATCAGCTTCGGCGCGTGGCCCGGCGAGCCGCGCTCGGCATCGGCCGGATGGGCGGGATCGCGGGAATGGGATCGGGCGACCTGTTCCTCGCCTTCTCCACCGCCCCGACCGGCGCTCCGGGCGCCCACCACGTGACGAAGGTCGCGATGCTCGCCGAGCAGGCGATCGATCCGGTGTACGAGGCGGTGGTGCAGGGCACTGAGGAAGCGATCACCAACGCCATGGTAGCGGCGCGCACCATGACCGGCGCCGATGGTTACCGGGTACCAGGGCTGCCGCATGAAGAGCTGCGCCGGGTGCTCGCGCGCCACGGGATGCTCCGCCATTAGCGCTCTCCAGTCGGCGGTGCCTCCCAGCTCCCGGCGGCCAGCGGATGAAAGTCTCTCCAGATTTCGCGATACGGGTCGATCATCAGCTCCACGAACCGCTCGATGGCCAGCGGGAAGGGAAACCGGCGGCGAAACTCCAGCGCCGTCACGCCGAGCATGGCGCGGAGATGGCGGCCGAAGCTCTGGGGGGAGGAATACTCCAGTCGGTACGCCACGTCGGACACCGAAAGGCCGGACGTCTCGAAGAGATGCGCGGCGTGCAGGAGACGGATGGCGGCCAGGTAATTCTTGGGCGAGGGCAAGCCCGCCCGGGCGAATCGGGACATCAGCGTGCTCGGCCGCACCGACAGCTGGGCCGCGACCCCCGTGACGGTCGGCACTTCCGCCGCGAGCCGGATCAAGGCCTCCAGGAAGAGGCGGGCATCGGGCGGGGCGTCGCGAACGCTGTCGAGCACCGGCCCCTGAATCCGGGACACGGCGCGAGTTGCCGGCTGACCCACGATGTGCCTGAGCCGGCTCCATCCCGTGGGCGAGGTGACATCGACCACTTGGCGCACGCCTGACGCACCGAGCCGGAGAAGCATCTCGATTGCGCCGGGATCGTGCTGGGAAACCAGCGCCACGGTGGGAATGGTGGGAAACTCCCGCACAAGTAGCCCCAGCATCTCCATCTGGTCGGGGGCGCAGCGGTGCACCGAGACGAGCACGGCATCCACCGCCCGCTCGCGGACCACCCGCACGGCATCGGGTATCGAATCCCGATGGACCACGGCAAAGCAGCCGCTCCCCGCCGCGTCGACGCGCGGCCGCTCTCCGGGCAACAGAACCGCCGCTACAGTTGTCGAGGCCTGGCCCGGCTCGAACGGCATGCGCTCCTCCCATGTGGTGCAAGAGGATAGGGTTCGCACGTCAACATGCGTTCAACCCGAAACATCCCCAAAGCCTGCGGCAGGCAACCATTTCCGGCGGACAAGCATCTGTGGCTATATTTGCATCCCGCTCCCCGAAGCCGGCCGACCCCATGACGGACGCTTCTGCCGATTCCTTCTCCGCGCTGCAGGCCGCCCTCGGCCCGCAGTACCGGCTTGATCGAGAGCTGGGGCGGGGCGGGATGGGAGTGGTCTACCGCGCCACTGACACGACACTCGATCGCACGGTCGCGATCAAGGTCGTGCATCCCGACCTCGCCGCCCACCCCTCCATTGCGCGCAGGTTCCTCGCGGAAGCGCGCACCATCGCACGCCTTCGCCACCCCAACGTCGTCGCGGTTCACGCCGCGGGCACCGCCGGCGGGCTGCTTTACTACGTGATGGACGACATCGCGGGGGAGAGCCTCCGGCAGCGGCTCTCACGCGACGGCCGGCTCGACCCCGGGGAGGCCGGACGGATCACCGCCGATCTCGCCGCCGCGCTCGACGCCGCGGCGCGGGCGGGCGTGGTCCACCGGGACGTGAAGCCCGAGAACGTCCTCCTCGAGGCGGGAACCGGCCGGGCATTGCTCGCGGATTTCGGCATTGCCCGCGCGGTCGCGGGCGATCCGGCAGGCCCGGGCACCGGCCAGGGAGTCGCCGTGGGTACGCCGAGCTACATGAGTCCCGAGCAGGCATCCGGCGAGGAGGTCGATGGGCGGAGCGATCTCTACGCACTCGGCATCGTCGCCTACGAGATGCTCACCGGCCGGCCGCCCTTCACGGGGCCAAGCCGAGTGGTGGTGTCGAAGCACATCGCCGAGCGGCCGGTGCCGGTCGCGAAGGCGCGCAGCGACACGCCGCCACGACTCGCCGCCGCGGTGATGCGGGCGCTCGAGAAGCATCCGTCGGAGCGGTGGCAAAGCGGCGAGGAGTTCCGGCAAGCGCTCGCGGGGGAGCGCGAAGTGCCGACGACGCCGAAAACGCGCCGCGCCTGGTGGATGGCGGCAGTCGGCGGGGCCGCCGCCGCCGCGTTGGCGGCGACGATCGGGCTCGCCGGACGGACCCAGCGCCCGCCGGAGGGAGTGAACCCGCGCCATTCGGTGCTCATCCTCCCCTTCGCCAACCTGCGGGACGACCGGTCGGTGGATTGGCTCCGCGAGGGCAGCATGAGCATGCTGGCGCTCAACCTCTCCCAGTGGAACGACCTGACCGTCGTCGATCACGAGCGCCTCCACGATCTGCTGGCCCACCACCGGCTCGTGCCGGGCAACGAGATCGGGCTCGAGCTCGCACGGCGGCTGGCGCGCGAGGCGGGTGTCTGGACGGTCGTCCTCGGCGACTTCACCCAGGCGGGCGACTCGCTGCATCTCGTGGCCCGGATGTACGACGTCGCAAGCGGTGCGCGGGTAGATGTCGCCCGGGTAGACGATCGCTCCGGCACCGACGTGAGGCCGCTGTTCGACGACCTGGCCGCCAAGCTGCTCGATCTCTCGGGCGCTCCTCGAGAGGTGAGGATCGGCGTCGCCCAGTCGACCACCGGCTCTCTCGAGGCCTACCGGGCCTATCTCAACGGCGTCGAGCTGCTCAATCGCTGGGACCTCGCCGGCGCCGAGCGCGATTTCCGCCTCGCGACCTCGACCGACACCACCTTCGGCCTGGCGTACTACCGGCTGGCGCTCACTCGCGGGTGGCTGGTGGGCGTGGGAGACTCCATCGCCGACAACGCAATCGCCCGGGCGACCGCCTATTCGGCGCGCCTGCCCGCCCATGACCGCACGGTGATCAACGCGTACCGCGCGTTCCTCGCTGGCGAGTATGGTACGGCGCGCGAGGCGTACCAGCAGCTCATCGCGCGCGACGCCGGCGACGCCGACGCCTGGTACGGTCTCGGCGAAGCCTGGTTCCACGACACGACCGGACTGGACCAGTCGCCGGCGTGGACCCGCGCCATCCGTGCCTTCCGGCGTACGCTCGCGCTCGATCCAGAGTATGCGCTCGCGTACGACCACGTGCAGGCGATGCTCGCGAGCGCGGGCAGCGCGCAGCCGTTCTACGCCCTCGTCGCGCCCGACTCGTTCGCCATGGTGGAGAGCTTCGACGGCCGGGTGCTGGACACGCCGCTCCGGTCGGCGGCGGTGTCCAGGGCCCGGAGCGAGGCGCTCGCCACGGCGCGAACCTGGGTATCGAGCCAGCCGACCACACTGCGGGCACACGCCGCGATGGTGGACGCCTATCTCGTGTCGGGGAACTTTGCCGGTGCGATGGGCGAAGTCGACCGCTTCAAGACGACCGCGCCGGTGCATCCCGACCTGCCGTTCGTGGAGGCCCGCATCCGGTTCGCCTCCGGTGACGTCGACCGCGCCGCGGCCGAGCTTCGCACGGCGCTCGACACCGTCGCTCCACAGGACTTCCGGCCGTACCAGGGCGCGCCGACGGTCATCGGGGACATCGCCGCCGCCGCCAACGTCTTCGCCTTTCAGGGAGACCTGGTGAACGCCGCCAAGGCGCTCGACCTCGCCGACCAGGTGCGCAAGGAGGTCATCCAGGAGCCCGACATGCCGGGCGAGGCGGGAGGATGGCGCCGCTCCGCCCTGGGTGACCTCTACGCGGCAACCGGTGGCCCCGCGTCGTCCCTCAGACAGGTGTGGCAGAGCGCCGCCGAAGCCGGGCGACTGGTCCCGGCCGAGCGGCGGAAGCACATCGCGCATAGCGGCGCGTCGGCGGCAATCGGGCTCTTCACCGGGCCCGCCGCCGACAGCAGCGCGCTCAGCGAGTATCAGGCAATGACGGGGGAGGCGCTCGCCAAGGAAGTTCGCGCGTTACTGGCGCTGACCCGGGGCGACTCGACCGACGCGCGCCGGGTTCTCGCCGAGCCCGACAGCGGCGGTGCCAAACGGATGTGGGCCTTCTACCGCCGTCCGCTCGCGGCCCAAGCGTACTACCTGCTGGGAGATTACCAGGCCACGCTGCGCACGCTCGAAGATTTCGAGCCCCAGTCGCTCAGGACGGGCGGGTTCGACTCGCGGTGGGGGATGCTGGGGCGGGTACGGCTGCTCCGCGCCGCCGCCTACGAGCAGCTCGGCCGGCGGGCCGAGGCGCGCGAGGAATACCGGGAGGTGCTGAGCCAGTGGAAGTCGGCGGACCAGTCTCTCCGCCCCTTCATCCGGCAGGCGGAGCTAGGGCTGGCGAGGGTGGGGGAGGCCGGGTAACTACCAGCCTCCCCTTGAATACACGACCTTCATTCGCCGGACTGCCAACCGTCGTCCCATTGGTGCCTGTGGCCAGCACCACGGTCCCGGTTCCACTGGTGCATGCCGGCTGGATTCAGCAAATCCGTCACGTTGACCTCGTAGGTGATCTCCTGGCCGCTTACGGTCAGGGTCGCGGTCCCCGTCGCGGTCGTCGCCACGGGAGGCGCCTCGTTGGCACCCGACAGCGTAGCCGTGAAGCTTGTCGCCGGGCTCGACGTTTCGTCATTGCCGCAGGCGGAAATCAGGAGAATCAGGGCGCCGGCACCGGCCCTGGCTAGCGGAAACTCTTCATGGCAGCCCTCCTGGTGGAAGAAAGCGAGCTCAGACTCTAACAGCTTAGCAGACTCGGCGCACGGCGCGTCTTGAGGGGTTACCGACTCGGAGCGGGGTAGCCGGTCTTCTGCCGGCCGACTTATCTTCATCTCGCTGGTCGAGCGCGATGGTCGCGGGCGCCGCAAGGCGGCCCGAGGAAAGTCCGAGCTCCACAGAGCAGACTGCCAGGTAACGCCTGGGCGCCGAAAGGCGACGGATAGGGCCACAGAAAAGAAACCGCCCCCGGAGGTCGCAAGGCCTACGAAGGGTAAGGGTGAAAAGGTGGGGTAAGAGCCCACCGCGTCGTTGGTAACAGCGGCGGCACGGTAACCCCCAGTCGGAGCAAGGCCAAATAAGCGGTGAGGTGCGGCTCGCACCGACCATCCCGATCCGGAGCGCAAGCAAAGGCAAGGGAAACCGCGGGTAGGCTGCTCGAGGTGGCCGGCGACGGCCATCCCAGACAGATGACCATCCCCGCCGCACAAGCGGCGGGAACAGAACTCGGCTTACGGCTCGGCCAGCAACGGACGCAGAAGACGCAGAGGGCGCAGGGGACGGAAGCGTCGTCTTCTGCGTCCTTTGCGCCTTCTTCGTCCTCCCGGTTACCTTTTTGCGTCCGCACTCCTCAGGGGAAGACGATGGCTTCACACATCTTCGGGCTGGCCGTCGTGGGCGCCCTCGTGCTCGTGCCACCGACCGGTGGCGCTCCCGTCACGCTTCGCTATCGGATCGACCAGACGCTCACCCAGGAGATCGACGCGACGGCGGCAGGGAAGGGGAAGCAGAGTATCTCGTTCTCCACGTCGGGATTCCTCACTCTCACGTTGACCGACAGCACCGGCGGCCGGACGGTCAAGGTCGTGGTCGACTCGATGCACGGCGACAGCACGTCGCCGGTGCCCGCTTCGGTGTTCGATAGTGCCCGGGGCGCCGAGTATCGCGCCTTCCTCAACAGCTCGGGCAAGCTCTCCGAGCTCGAGCCGGTGGGTCCGTCGACCGCGGCCCAACAGGTGCAGGGTTTCCTCACCGACTTCTTCCCCTGGGTCAAGGCCGGAGCGAAAGTCGGGGAGATCTGGGCCGACACCACGTCTCGCACCACCGTCGCCGGAAAAGATACGGTACTCGTCAGGCGCATCGTCACCTACCAGGTGGCCGCCAAGGACAAGCGAGATAACCAGAAGGCCGTCCGCATCACGACCGGGTACGCCTCGACGGTTGCGGGGAGCCAGCCCACGCCGAACGGACCAGCCAAGGTGGAGGGAACCGGGAAAGGCACCGGCACCTACTTCGTCACTCCGGACGGGCGCTATCTGGGCGGCGACTGGGAGCTCCATTCGGCGCTGAGCATCTCCGGCGCATTCACCGAGCAACCGCTGCCGATCACCATCACCCAGACCACCAAGGTCACGGCGCTCAAGTGAGACGCCGGCGGGCTCGGCATGCCGTGATCGCGGCCGCGCTCCTGGCGGGCTGCGCGGGCGGGACGGCAACGACCGACGGAACCACGCCTACTCCTGAAAAAGGCACGCCTGGTGCGCCGAGCGGGGCGGGGAAGGGCGGCTTGCTCTACCGGCCCGCACCCGCGTCCGCCTACAAGATGGAGCGCCACGACAGCCTCACGCTGCAGTATCCCGGCGGCGCCGAGCAGCAGCAGGTCCGCGACCGCGTTGCATTCGTTCACGTGGCCGTCGGTGGCACCAACGGCGCCGCGAGCTACCCAGTGACGATCGTGCTCGACTCGCTCCAGGCATTCGAGAACGGGCAGCCTGTCGATTCCGCCGTCGCGGCGCGGGGCACTCGCTGGACCGGAACCCTCGGCACCGACGGCACGCTGTCGCAGCTTCAGGCCGATCGCGGGGGCTCACTCTCCGACGAGTTGAGCGGCCGGCTGCGGCTCTTCTTTCCCAGGCTTCCGGCGGAAGGCGCCCGTGAGGGGATGGAGTGGACCGATTCCTCGGAGTACAAGCTCGTCGCCGACGCCTTCCCAGGCCAAGAAAAGCAGGTGACCACCTATCACGCGTCCGACAGCTCCGGTCCGAAGAAGGGGCTCGATCTGGAGAGCAACGGCACCTACACCCGATCGGGCATGCGGCAACAGGCCGATCAGTCACTCGAGATGACCGCCGCCGGCAAGCGGCACGGTGTGTATCAGATCAGCCGCGACGGCGTGGTCGTCTCCGCTCAGGGCAACGACAGCGGTGACATGACTATCACCGTGCCGGCGGTGGGACAGACCGTTCCCGTCAAACAGTCCGGCAGCTACTCCATCGTCCCGATCCCTTCCCGCTGAACGCGCCGCCCCGCGGCGGCATTTCCGTGCTCCGGCTTCTCTTTCTCCTCCTCCTCGTTCCCGTTGTCTTCGCGGCCTGGCTTTTCGCCGTGTGGCCGCCGCCCATCTGGTATCGCAGCCATTGGCCTCAGGAAACCGCGTTCATGAGTATGCGGCGGGACGAGGATCCCAAGAGGCCCCGATCCTATCGCCCCGTCCCGCTGGACTCGATCGCGCCGGCAATGATCGAGGCCGCCACCACGGGCGAGGACGCCCGCTTCTGGACGCACGGCGGGTTCGATTATCAGGAGATTCGCGCGGCACTCGGCTACCGGCGCGCCACTTTCGATTGGGGCTCATCACGTGACTGGGCCGAGATGTCGCGGGCGCTGGCAAAGAGGTGGGCCAGCCGGGACGAGATGCGGGGAGCGAGCACGATCACCCAGCAGCTGGCGAAGAATCTCTATCTGTCGCCCTCCCGCAGCGCGCTCCGCAAGTTGAAGGAGGCGGTCACCGCCTACCGGCTGGAGCGAGTGCTGGGCAAACGGCGGATTCTGGAACTCTATCTGAACGTGGCGGAGTTCGGGCCTGAGGTCTGGGGCATCGAGGCGGCAAGCCGGAAATACTACAACCGCTCCGCCCGCCGGCTGACGGAGAGCCAGGCAGCGGCGCTAGCCGCGACGCTCCCCTTTCCCCTGCGATCCAATCCAAAGTACAAGCCGGCGAGGATGCACCGCCGGCAGGATCTGATTCTCCGGCGGATGCAGGGCGAGCGGGTCGTGGTGCCGAAGATCGAGGATGAGCCGGTGCTGGAGCCCGGGGACACGATCCAGTGGACGCCCGGAGTGGATTCCCTGCTCGATTCACTGCGGGCCCCGGTAGAGACGCTGCGGGTCACGGAGCCGTAACCCGCGAGCGGCGGCCGGTCAGCGCTCGGACGCGGCGCCCTGCTGATGCGCCTCCACGAACCAGAGCCACTTGTCCACGCCGCGGGAGATCTCGGTCAGGATATCGGCGCTGTCGGCATCGTTGAGGTCGTTCATCTCCTCGATGCCGACCCGCACCGTCCGGCCGAACGCCGCGAGCGCGTCGGACAACGCGGCGACATGCTCCGGGCCGCCCGAGACCGCGAGCGGATAGTCGGGCAGCGTCGATCGCTCGGCGACCACCCCCACCGTTCCCTCCGCGACACCCCCGAGCTGCACCACCCGTTCCGCGAGCAGGTCGACGTACTCCTCGACATCCTCGTTGATTTCGTCGAACAGCTTGTGGAGCGCGATGAACGTCGGCCCCTTCACGTTCCAGTGGGCCTGCTTACACTGCGTCTGCAGATCGATGCAGTCCGCGAGGCGCTGATTGAGCAGTCGGATCCCCTCGAGCCGATTGCCCTCCGGCAAGTCGTTCTTGGTGGAATAGAGCCTGGTAGTGCCGTAACGGGTCTCAGAAGCGCTACGCGACGTGGCGGGTGAGTCTCGGCGGGGAGTGACGGTGCGGCTCATACATGTCTCCTGATCGGCAAGTCGAAAATCCGGGATGCGGCGCTGAGCGCCATCTCTCCCATCACTCTAGACGACCGCCAGGCCAGGCGCAACGCGAACGGTCAGTCCACGAGCCTCAACGGCATGACCAGGGTGAGGAAGCTGGACGGATCGTCCCAGCCGACCGGCTCGCAGGTGGCGGCGCGCTCGGGGGCCTTGAACGTGAGCCGGACCTCGTCGGTGGGAATGTACTTGAGGATTTCCAGCAGATACGACGCATTGAAGCCGATCTCCAGGGGATCGCCCTCGTAGGAAACCGTGAGCTCTTCCTGGGCTTCGCCCAAGTCGGGGGTCTGGACCGAGAGCTTGCAGGACCCGTTGGCGAACGCCATCCGGATCCGGTGGGTCTGGTCGCTCGCCACGATGCTCATGCGGCGCAGCGCGGCGGCGAACGCCCCCTTGTCGGCCGTAGCGGACTTGTCGTTCTCCCTCGGAATCACCTGCTCGTAGTTGGGATACGGCCCCTCGATCAGTCTCGTGAAGATCTGGGTGGAGCTCGAACGGAAGCCGAGATGATTCTCGCTCCGTGCGATCTCGACCTCCTCCTCAGACTTGAAGAGGCGGCGGATCTGCTCCAGCGCCTTCGGCGGCACGATGAGATCGGCCTGCGCCGAGCTGCCGGCCGGCGGGGTGGGCACGTCCATGCGGGCGAGCCGGTGGCCGTTGGTGGCGACCATGCGCATCCGCTCCGGCCGCAGCTCCCACAGGACGCCGTTGAGGATGGGCCGGCTCTCTTCCGTGCTGGCGGCGAAGGCCACGTGCGCGATGAGCTTCTGCAGATCCTTGGACGAAGTCCGCCAGCCGCCTTCGAACTTGACGGTGGGGAACGCGGGAAACTCTTCGCGAGGAAGACCGAGCAACCGGAAGCGTGAGCGCCCGCACTCGATGCTCACCCGCTGCTCGCCGGATGCGGTGAGGCGGATGGCGGCATTCGGCAGCTCGCGCACGATCTCGACCAGCTTGCGCGCCGGCAGCGTGATGGCGCCTTCTTGATCCACCGATGCCGAGACCGTGGTGCTCACCGAGATGTCGAGATCGGTTCCCGACAGCCGGATGCCGTCCTTCGTCGCCTCGAGGAGGATGTTGGAGAGAATGGGAAGCGTCGTCTTGGCGGGCACGCTGGCCGCCACCGCGACGAGACCTTCCTGGAGCTGCTCCCGCGTGATCGTGACCTTCATTCCGCTCCTCGAGGATGCTAATACAACTACTAATCTTCCAGTTTATATAAATAGCAGCAGTAGTAGAGGCTCTGGAAATGTGGAGCGCCGCGATAAGCGGTACGCTCGCCCGCACTTGCCTCTCACTCCTTCTGTCGAATCCCTGTGGGCCGTGGGGATCATGCGGCCTCTACTGCACCTTCATCAAGAGTTCCCACACGGCGCGGCGTGCGCGGGGATTACTCTGCGCACAACTCCTGGCGAGCATGTTCGACACGCTCGCGAAACGTGCGATCGCGCGACATCTGGCGGCTCACCTTGTCCACGCTGTGAATGACGGTGGAGTGATCGCGCCCGCCGAACGCCTGGCCGATCTCGACGAGCTGCATTTCGAGCAGCTCGCGCGCGAGATACATGGCGATCTGACGCGGCACGGTGAGCGTCTTGATGCGCGCCTTGGAGCGAAGCCCCTCGGGCGTCACGCCCCACCGCCGGGCGACGATCTCCTGCACCTTGTTGATCGATGGGAGCGCCTTGGGCGACCCCGGCGAGTCCTCGCCCGGTCGGATCCGATCGGACAGCGCCTCGCGGGCCAGCTCGATCGACACTTCCTTGTGCTTGAGCGAGGCGAAGAGGAGCAACTTGATGATGCACCCTTCGAGCTCGCGCACGTTGGAGCGGACGTGCTCCGCGATGAAACGCAGCACGTCGTCGGGGATGGTGAGCTCGAGGTGGTCCTGCTCCTGCTTCTTCCGCAGGATGGCGATTCGGTGCTCGAGGTCGGGCTGCCCGATGTCGGCCACCATGCCCCACTCGAACCGGCTCACCAGCCTGGCCTCGAGGCCCGGAATTTCCTTGGGGGGACGGTCCGAGGTGAGAACGATCTGCTTGTTGCCTTCATAGAGGGCGTTAAACGTATGAAAGAACTCCTCCTGGGTCATCTCCTTGCCTTCGAGGAAATGGACGTCGTCCACCAGGAAGAGGTCGACATCGGCGCGATAGCGGCGCCGGAATTCCGGCATGGTCCGGCTGTGGATGCTCTCGATGACCTCGTTGATGAACTGCTCGGCGCCGACGTAGAGGATGCGGGTCTCGGGGATTCGCTGGAGCACGGTCTGGGCAATGGCCTGCATCAGGTGGGTCTTGCCGAGTCCGGTGGCGCCGTAGATGAAGAGCGGATTGTAGGTCTTGCCCGGAGACTCGGCCGCGGCGTGGGCGGCAGCCGCGGCCAGCTCGTTGGATTTGCCGATGACGAAGGTGTCGAACGTGTAGCGCTCGTTGAGCGGCTGGGTACTGGAATTGGCCGCCGGCCGCGACGCTTCGGCATCGGGACGAGCCGGCGCGGGCGCCACGAAGAAATCCATCTGCGGCCGCTTCTGCCGGTCCTCGTGGACGCGGAAGACTACGGACGTCGGCGAGCCGAGCACAGGCTCCGCCAGCTTGGACAGCAGCGAGGCGTGCTTGGTCTCATTCCATTCCACCGCGAACTGGTCCGGCGCCCCGACGATGAGACGGCCCTCATCAAGGGCAATGGCCTCCGTCGGCTCGAGCCAGGTCCTGATCGTGTGGTCTGGAAGTTCGCGGTGCGCCTCATCGAGGATCCGCTTCCATGCGTCTTTCGCGGACAGCTGCATCGGTGCTCGAAATCGGTAGGAGATTTCTAAGGGCAGGAGATGTTACGGGCCGGGTGTTGAAAAGTCAATGCATCTTGACAGCAGAAAATTCTCGCGCACTGCGAGAGAGTCGTGGGTCGCGAGTCGCGAGTCGTGAGTCGTTGAATTGGACGGTAATCTTGCGCGTTCGTGACCCGTGACCCGTGACTCTCGACTCCAGACTCTCGACCCACGACCCTAGACCTTCCACCGCCCTCGGCTTGACCACGGCTCCTCGCCAAAGTAGCTTCCCCGGCTCACTTTGAAGGAACGCTTGCATGAAGCCGTCATATCGGCCACGCAACAAACGCCGGATCAACAAACACGGGTTCCGGGCCCGCATGGCCACGCGCTGGGGGCGGGCGGTGCTGTCCCGCCGGCGGAAGAAAGGCCGGAAACGGCTCACCGTCTCGCTGCCGTCGAAGCACGGGGGATCCTGACGCCTTCGGCGCGCTTGCCGCGAGCCCACCGGCTCGCCCGCGCGTCCGACATCCGCCGGTGCCTCACGGGAGGACGGCGTCGCCGCTTCGAGCATTTTGACATGATCTGGATGGACAACCCGACGGGCCACGCGCGGATGGGACTGATCGTTCCGAAATTTCGGTCGTCCGCAGTGGCCCGCAATCGTCTCCGCCGCAGACTGCGAGAGATCTGGCGGATCGAGCTTCAGCCGTACCAGCCG
The DNA here is from genome assembly GCA_963722825.1 of uncultured Gemmatimonadales bacterium. Taxonomy (GTDB): domain Bacteria; phylum Gemmatimonadota; class Gemmatimonadetes; order Gemmatimonadales; family GWC2-71-9; genus CAVVWJ01. Next base: position 354,102 of record CAVROI010000003.1, on the reverse strand, counting down.
GCATGGGATCTCGTCATCCGGGCGCGTCGCGAGGCCTACGGTGCCGGGTTCGATGCCCTGCGCGATCAGATGCGCGCATGGCGCGCTGCCACGTTGAGGTCCGGGTGAGCGCCATTGCCGTACGGCTTCCGCGCACGATACTGGCCGGTCTCATCCGCATCTATCAGCGCCTGATCTCGCCCCTGCTGCCGGCGAGCTGCCGGTTCTACCCGTCCTGTTCCCAATACGCGCTCGAGGCGGTCACCCGGCACGGCGCCCTCAAGGGTAGCTGGCTCGCCACACGCCGCCTCGCTCGATGCCACCCGTTTCATCCGGGCGGTTTCGATCCCGTCCCCTGACCTCGTGACCTGAAGCCATGGACCGTCGTACCGTCTGGGCGATCCTGTTGATGATGGCCATCGCCATCACGCCCGCGATATTCATCAAGCGAACACCCAAGACGAGCGCTCCCGGCCCGGGCCAGGCGGCGCGCCCGGATTCGGGACGGGTCGTCGTGCCGTCGCCGGCGCGGCCGGACACCGCGGCAGTTCCTCCGCCGGCCGACACCGTCGCAGCGCCGGCGGCACAGCGAGCCGACACGGTGCGGGTCACGTCGCCGCTCTATACCTACGGGATCAGCACCGTCGGCGGCCGCCTCGTCGAAGCGAGGCTTGCGCGCTATCGCTCCATGGCGCCCGGCGATGCCCGCGCCACCGCGCAAATCCTGCCGCCCGACTCCCGCCTGCTCGGACTTACGCTCGTGCTCGGGTCCGACACCCTCCCGCTTCAGGACTGGCAGTTTACCGCCTCCGCCGATTCCGTGGCCATAACGGGACCGGCCCAGCTCAGGCTCAGCGCGTCGAAGGGAGCGGTCTCGGTCGTCCTCACCTACACCTTCCGCCCCGACGACTATCAAATCGGGATCAGCGGCCAGGTGACGGGAGTCGGGCCCAATGGCGGCCAGCTCCTCGTCGCCATGGGACCGACGCTGGCCAACACCGAAGCGAACGAAGAGGAGAACCACCGCGCTCTCGCTCTGATCACCAAACGCAACGATACGGAGCGCACCGACTTCTCCAGCCTCAAGCCGGGCGAGCCGCGTACCGTCAGCGGCCCGCTCGACTGGGCGGCGATCAAGTCGAAATACTTCGTCACCGCCGTTCTGGCGTTCGACAGCACCGGTGGCGGAATCAGCGGCGTGACCGCCTCGGCGCGGAAGACCGAGGAGAAGCGGACGACCAATGCCGACATCCGGCTCAGCCTGCCGCTACGGCCAAGCGGGGTGTTCGCCTACACGGCGTACGCCGGGCCGATGGAATACGAGCGGCTTCGCTTGATGGGCCACGATTTCGACGACGTGAACCCCTATGGCTGGCCGGGCTTCCGGACGGTCATCCGTCCGGTGGCCGGTGCGGTGCGCTGGCTCCTCGTCTGGATGCACGATCACCTGAGCCTGCCCTACGGACTGGTGCTGGTGTTCTTTGGCGTCCTCGTCCGTCTCCTCCTCTGGCCGCTCAACCAGAAGGCGATGCGCGCGAATCTGCAGCTCCAGGCGGTGCAGCCGCTCATGAAGGAGATCCAGGACAAGTACAAGAGTGATCCGCAGCGCCTGCAGCAGGAGATGTTCAAGCTCTACAAGGAGCACAGCGTCAATCCGCTGGGTGGCTGCTGGCCGATGCTCCTGCCGATGCCCGTGCTGTTCGCGCTCTTCTTCGTGTTCCAGAACACGATCGAGCTCAGGGGGGCCTCGTTCCTCTGGCTTCCCGATCTCAGCCGGCCCGATCCGATCTACATCATCCCGATCATCATGGGGTTGTCCATGTTCGGGCTGAGCAAGGTCGGGCAGATGGGGATGCCGCCGAACCCTCAGATGAAGATGATGCTGTACGTCATGCCGGCGATGATGACGTTCCTCTTCCTCAACTTCGCCTCCGGGCTCAACCTGTATTACGCGGTGAGCAACATTTCCAGCATACCGCAGCAATGGTTGCTCGCCCGCGAGCGGATGAAGCGGACGGCCAGGCAGATCGTGGAGGTGACGACGAAGGAGCCGACGCCGAGAAGAAAGGCGAAGGGCTGAGCCTCATCCGCGTCAATCGAGGGTGATGGCTGCGGTATCCGCCCGGGTCAGCCGGACCGCCATCGTGCGCTGATCGATGGCGATGGCGAAATGCCTGAGCACGCCGATGCCGATGGTAACCCTCGAAGGAATGTCCGGCGGCAGCGGATGGACGGAAATCCGCGGCTGGCGAATGCGATGGCGGCCCAGCAGCGCATCGCCGCTGAGCGTGCCCTCCCGCACCTCGACCGGTGCTCCCCCGCCGACGACCGCCCGACCCACCACCCGCGGCGGCGCCTGAAACGACAGCCGGTCCGCCACGTCGTCGATGGCCTGGAAGCCGATTCCTCCCTGTGTATCGATCACCCCGGTTTCCCGTACCTGGCCCAGCATGACGGGTATTCCCATGAACGGGCCGACTCGTGTCGCCCGCAGTATCTCCCGTCCGTCGGGGGACGGTAGCCTGGCCTGCGCCAGCGAGAGCCGCTTGTTCGGATAATCCACCGTCACCAGCAGATCACGATACGCGATGAGGCCCAGCACCCCGTCCACCCCCAGGCGGGCGAACGCGCTGTCTCTCCCCACTGGCAGTGACCGGATCAGCGCGGCCCCGAGGCGCAGGGAATCGAGAAGAAACAGCGAATCGCTCTCTCCCATGCCGGTGGCCCGGAGCGCCAGCTCGGCAACCACCTTCGGTGCGACCAGCACGTCCGGCGAGCCGGTTTCCACGGCCAAGCGGTACGGGCCGCGCCCGTTGAGCGTGACCGTCACGATCGCTCGGCCACCCGGGAGCTCCATTGGCACCGAGGTGGAATCGGCCAGGCTGACGGTGGGTCCGGGCCCTGCCATGGCGGCGTGGACTGCTGGAAGGCGCCCCGCCTGGAACGGCAGGACCGCCAGAATCGCGACGACGGGGAGAGTCCGCATCTCGAGCCTGCCTGTCAGAAGTGTGGTGGTTGGTCGGGTGAAGAATGCCCCGCAGCGGTGGACCGTCGCGTCCTTGTAGTTTCCGGCCATGCTCACCGATCCCATCGCCGCACTCGCCACCCCGCCAGGACGCTCGGCCCTGGCCGTGATCCGTCTGAGCGGAGACGGCGCATTCGCGATTGCCGAACGGGTGATCGAAGGCTTTCGCATCGACCGGCCCCGCGTCGCGACGCTCGCGACGCTCCGCGATTCCAACGGCGAGCCGGTCGACCGTGGGCTGTACACCGTATTTCCGCGCCCACACAGCTACACCGGAGAAGACATGGTGGAGCTTTCCTGCCATGGCGGGTTGCTCGCGCCGGCCCATATCCTTGCGGCGCTTCACTCGGCGGGTGCCAGGCCCGCGGCGCCGGGGGAATTCACCCGCCGTGCGGTACTCAACGGCAAACTCGACCTCGTGCAGGCGGAGGCGGTCGGCGATCTGATCGACGCCGTGGCCCCCGCCCAGGCCCGGGCCGCGTTTCACCAGCTGGACGGCGGGCTCTCCCGCCGGCTCCTCGAGTTGCGCGAGTCTCTCATCGACCTCCAGGCCCTGCTCAGCTACGACATCGATTTTCCGGGAGAGGACGACGGGCCGCTGCCGCCGGGACGGATCGCGGAGCGGTTCGAGGCGGTGCGGTCGCGAATCGAGAGCCTGATCGCCGGGGCCGCCTCGGGGGAGCGGTTGCGCGAAGGCGCGTCACTCGTGCTCGCGGGGCGGCCCAACGCCGGAAAATCGTCGCTCTTCAACGCTTTATTGGGGCTCGACCGGGCGCTGGTGACCGAGATCCCCGGAACCACCCGCGATGCCATCGAGGCGCACACCGATTTTCTCGGCTGGCCTGTGCGTCTCGTGGACACCGCCGGGCTCTGGGATTCCGGCAGCCGGCTCGACCGCCTCGGCGTCGAAATGAGCCGGCGCTACCTTGCCGCGGCCGACCTCGTGGTGCTCTGTGTCGAAGCCGGCCGGGACCCTGGAGCCGACGAGCTGGCAATCGCGGCCGCGCGGCCGACGATCGTGGCCCGTACCAAGTCCGATCTCCACTCGGTGCCGGCCGAAGAGATGGGAGTCTCGGTGATGACCGGCGAAGGCCTCGGAACACTGCGACGCGCTGCCGCCGCGCGGGTGTTCGGCGATCGGCTCACCTTCGCCGACCTCGAGCCCGGCCTCACCCGTGATCGGCACCGGATGGCTCTGACCCGCGCGGCGGCAGCGCTGGCGGACGCGCTCCCGCACCTGGGTCCCTCAGGCGATGCGGTGCTTGCCGCGCACCACGTGCGCGAAGCGACCACGGCGCTCGACGAGCTGCTTGGGGTGGTGGATGTCGAGGACGTGCTGGAGAGAGTCTTTGCTGGATTCTGCGTGGGGAAGTGACGGCTGAAGGCTGGTGCTCGGTCGCGTGCGGGAGCGTCACACCCCTCGTCGCGCTGCAGGCGGCTGCGTCCGGGAGAGCGAGCTGGCACGCGCCCGCCCGCCTGACGCGCTCCTCAGGGGATGCCACTCCCTTCGCGCCCCAGGCTCCAGCCTCCAGCCGCAGTCACGCCGTCTGCACTCCCCTTGCCGCTTCTTCCGCCGCCTGGAATTCCTGCGCCGGCGCCCGGACGGCGGCGGCGAGCCCGCGCTCCGACACGAGCGCTTCCGCCATGCGATGTCCCAGGTAATACCCCGAGCGCTCGGGGAGAACGCGCCCGCTCACCAGCCGTGCCGCCGGACTCATTCCTCCCGACAGATAGCGCAGTCGCAGGCCGAGGCCACTGCTTTCGAGGTCGGGCTCGACCGCACGCCTGAGGAACGACTCCATTTCGCGGAGACGGTGGTACTGGCGCCGGGGGTAGCCGAAGTAGTCGGCGGCGTCGAACCCTGGCGCGACCGCCTGGGCAGCATGCACGGCGATCCCCTCGTTCACCAGCAGCTCCCGCAGCGTTGCCCTGCTTCCGGTGGACCAGTAGTCGTAGTAGCCACCGAGGTCGGATACGAGGCGCCGCATCTCGCTCTCGCTGGTGGTCGAGGTGTAGCGCACCGTGTGGGCGAGCTCGTGCGCGATCCAGAGCGGGATCAGGTCAGGCGGGAGCCCCATCCCGTACGTCTCGGGATTGATCCGGCCCGTGAAGTGCTCGAGGCAGATGAATGCCACGCCCCGTCCGCCGATGACCAGCTCGCCGGCGTTCGCGCCGCCGAGACCGACCATGAGATAGGTGTCGGTGGGCCGATCGACCTGCAGCACCTCCTCGGCCTTCGCGATCGCCTCTTCGGCCAGTTGCACGATGTCCACCGTGCTCGCGAGCATCCGCAAGTCGTGACGATCGGCCTTGAGCGAGGTCGCGACGATGTCCCCCGCGTGCGGGCTGTCGGGGTCGAGCACGTAGTTGTGCCAGTAAGCGTCGAGGATGAGGCGGTAGGAATCACGGTAGTGCTGGTACGCCGATTCTCTGTCGTCGGCGTCGAGCACGGCGAGAAAATCAGGAAGCAGATTGATCAGCACGTGGCAGGATACGAAATACAGCGGCGGGAATCAAGGTCTGTGGAGTAGGACGCAGAAGGCGCAAAGGTCGCACAGGACGCAGAGTGGAGAGGTGGGCCGACCCTCTGCGTCTTCTGCGTCCTCTCCGTCTTCTGCGTCCTCTAGTTGTCCTGCTTCTTCTGCTTGGCGACTTCGTCGAGGAAACGGCGCTCGGCCGGGGTGAGACTCGCGAGGCCCTTCTCACTGATCTTGTCGAGGACACGATCGACTTCCGCAGCGACCGGATCGGCGTCGGGACGCCGGCGCTGGCGCAACGGCGCCGGTGGCGTGCGAAGCTCCGGCTCGGCGGCGCCCGACTGCACCATCACCACGCGCTCGACGGCGCGCGGCGGCGGATGTGGGCTCCGGCGGGAGAGGGCCTGGATGCGGAAGAAGGCGTAGCCGAAGAGCGCCCCGCCGACGTGCGCGATGTGGGCGATGCCGTCATTGAAGTAGAGCGCGCCGAGAACGTCGAGACCGACAATAACGGCCACGAAGGTGCGCGCCTTGATCGGGATCGGCACGGGAAAGACGATCAGTTCGGCGTCGGGCCAGAACAGCGCGAAGGCGATCGCGACGCCCAGCACCGCGCCAGAGGCGCCGACGAAGGGACTCAGCGACAGGCCCAATCCCGACAGGCCGATCGAGAAGATGGCCGCCCCGATGCCGCAGTACAGATAGTACAGGATGAACTTCCGGCTTCCCATGCGGCTCTCGACCGGGGCGCCGAAGACGAAGAGCATGAGCATGTTGCCCAGCAGGTGCAGGAGCCCCGCGTGGACGAACATGTAGGTGACAAACGTCCACGGACGGGTCAGCGCGCCCGCCGGGTCGAACTGGAGGTCCTTGAGCAGCGCCGGAGAGGTGAGGACGGTCATGAGCAGGAGCAGCACCACCGCGTTTGCGATGATGAGGCGCCCGACCCAGGGGGTCATCCGGCTGGAGGGAGAAAGGCTCATCGAACGACGTCCTTCACGCAGAGATCCCGGCTAGGTGCGTTCCACGGCCCGGCCAACCCGGGCGGCCCGACAGATCCGCTCGCAGAGCTCGGGGAACTCGATGCCTACCGCCTTGGCCGCCTGGGGTAGGAGACTGGTGGCGGTCATGCCCGGCAGGGTATTTACCTCTAAACAGAAGAGATCCCCGGCTGGTGTCAAGCGAAAATCCACTCGGGAGTAGCCGCCCAGCTTGAGCGCCTCATGCGCGAGCAAGGACAACCGTCCGCACTCCTCGGCGAGGGGCTCGGGGAGGTCGGCCGGAAAGATCTCCTGGGACATGCCTGGGGTATACTTGCACTCATAGTCGAAAATTTCGTGCCGTGGAATGATCTCTCCCACCGCCAGCGCTCGGCCCTCCAGGACCCCCACGGTCAATTCCCGGCCGGGGACGAACCGCTCGATCATCACTTCGTCGTCATACTTCCCGGCCAGCGCCACCGCCTCGTCATAGCCCCCGGCCTCCTTGACCACCGTGAGCCCGACGGTCGAGCCCTGCTTGGAGGGCTTGACGACCACCGGCCAGCCGAACTCCCGGCCCACCCAGTCCCGCGTTGCCGGAGTCATCGTCCAGTCCGCGGTGGCCACCCCCGCCAGCCTGAACAGCCGCTTCGAGATGTCCTTGTCCATGGCCATGGCGCTTCCCAACCGGCCACTGCCTGTGTAGGGCACTCCCACCATTTCGAGGAGCGTCTGTATCGTACCGTCCTCACCCCGGCCTCCGTGGAGTGCAAGAAACAGCACGTCGGCATGCCGGACTACCGGGAGATTCCCGAGCCCCGAGAGGAGGAGACCGCGCTCGAGATCGTGCAGCTCATCAATAGACGGGGGCTCGACCCCGACGGTTCCACTGAGCATCGAACGCTCGTCCGATTCCGCAATGTACCCGCGGGCCGTGTCCACCACCGATACTTCATGGCCGCGCGCGCGCAACGCCCCGACGACCTGGACCGCGGAAGCGATCGCGACGTCGCGTTCCGATGAGGTGCCGCCGGTGAGAACCGTTATGCGCATAGGTGGCGAACGGGTGAAGGGTGAAGAGTGAACAGTGGAGAGTGAAGGGTGGAGATTGAGGGGGAAGCGTGAGACACAGCGGGGCGGGCACGGGCCCCTTCACCCTTCACCCTCCACCGTTCACCCTTCACCTCCCTATCAGCTGCTGCAGCACGTCATACCGGCTCACTATGCCGATGAGCTTCCCGTTCTTGAGCACCAGTGCTGCCGGGCTCTCTCGCGTGAGCATCGCGCCCACCCGGTCCGTCGAGGTGGTTGCATCGACCTCGGGGAACGACGCTTCCATGACTTCGCGCACCGGCCGGTCGAGCAGCGCCGGCTGAGCCAGGGCCCGCGTCATGAGGGAGCCCTCGATGAGCCCGCCGACCGATTCGCCGTTGTCGACCACGGGGATCTGGCTCACCCCCCAGGTGCTCATGAGGTTGAGCGCCTGCCGCACGGCGGCGGATGGAGCCACGCTCACCAGGGGGGGAGCTCCGGGTGCCCGCCGCTCGAGCAGCTGCTCCACCGTTGTCCGCGGCGCCTCGAGCATCTGGTTTTCCTGCATCCATTCGTCGTTGAACACCTTGGAGAGGTACCGCTCGCCGGTGTCGCATAGGATGGTGACGATCAGGGCGGTGGCGTCATCCACTTCCCGTGCCACCTCGAGCGCGAGCCAGACGTTGAGGCCGGTAGACCCACCGGCCAGGATTCCCTCTTCGCGCGCGAGCCGGCGAGCCATCGTAAACGATGTGCGGTCAGGCACTTGACGGAATTCATCTATCCACTCGAACCACAGCGCGGTGGGAATCTTGTCGCCTCCGATTCCCTCTACCTTATATGGATGCCCCTCGCCGAGCGTCTTGGTGCGATGATAGTGCGTGTACAGTGAGCCGATGGGGTCGCCGGCAATTACCCGGATCTTCGGGTTCTGCTCCTTCAGGAACTTTCCCGCACCGCTCACCGTCCCGCCCGTCCCGGCCCCCGCCACGAAGTGGGTGACCTTCCCGCCGGTCTGCTCCCAGATCTCAGGCCCCGTCGTCGCGTAGTGCGCTTCCGGATTGATCGCGTTGTAGAACTGGTTGGCCAGAATCGCGCCCGGCGTTTCCTTCACGATATGCTTGGCCTTCATCACGTAATTGTCGGGATGGTCCGGCGGCACGGCCGTCGGGGTGATGACCACCTCGGCCCCGTAGGCCTTGAGGAGCCGCACTTTTTCTTGGGACATCTTGTCGGGCATGGTGAAGATGCACCGGTATCCCTTGAGCGCCGCGGCGATCGCCAGCCCCACGCCGGTGTTGCCGCTGGTGCCCTCGACGATCGTCCCTCCGGGCTTGAGCTCCCCCCGCCGCTCGGCATCCTCGATGATGGCGAGCCCGATCCGGTCCTTTACGGATCCTCCCGGGTTCGCGTATTCCGCCTTGCCGAAGACCGGCGTCCGGATACCCCCGCTCACTCGCGCCAGCCGGATCAACGGGGTCCAGCCGATCGTGCCGAGGACGGAGTCGTAGGGCCGGACGTTCTGTGACGTCATTGGGCGGCGCTCCGTGAGCGCGGGTTGCGGAATTGAACCGGCTGCAGAAATGGTCCCGCGACCGGGCGCCCGCGGCGCAGCGCCGGCGAGAAGCGCAACTCCGGCGCTCCCGCCACCGCCGCGGAATCGAGCGCGGGATACCCGCTCGACTCGGCGATGCGGGTCGAATCGGGAATCAACTTTCCCTCGGAGTCGGCGTAGAGCCGGAGCAGCACCCGGCCCTCGATGCCCTGGTCGAGCAGCGGGCGCGGATACTCGACCGGTGACAACGCATTGACGGCCACCGGTGGCTGATCCGGGGCATCGGGCACGGCTGGCGGATGGCTCCCCGGCAGGATTCGCACGGTGCCGTCGTCCTTGCGGGAGCAGGCGAGCAGGGCCAGGAGGACGACGGAGGCTCTCACCGCCGATCCTCGGCCCGCCGTTTCATGTCCGCCAGCCGGTTGAGCGCCTCGATGGGCGTGAGGGTGTCCACGTCGAGCGACCGAAGCTCCTCGAGCATCGGGTCGGGCACTGCCGTCTCGCCGAAGAGCGCCAGCTGACCGGGGTCTTTCGGGGCATCGGGCGGCCCGGGCACCACGCGGTGCTCTCCCTCGAGCGTGCCGAGAACCTCGCGCGCGCGCTGGAGAACGTGCGCGGGGAGGCCGGCGAGCTGGGCCACATGAATGCCGTAGGAGCGGTCGGTGCCACCAGGCTCGAGCCGGTGAAGAAAGACGATCGTGTCTCCCGTCTCCCGCACGGCCACGTTGTAGTTCCGGGCATGTTGCAGCCGTTCCGGGAGCTGCATCAGCTCGTGGTAGTGGGTGGCGAACATCGTCTTGCAACCCACCCGATCGTGCAGATGCTCCGTGACGGCCCACGCGATCGCGACGCCGTCGTAGGTCGAGGTGCCGCGCCCGATCTCGTCGAGCAGGACCAGGCTCCGCGACCCCGCGTTGTGCAGGATGGCGCTCGTCTCGCTCATCTCGACCATGAAGGTCGACTGCCCGCGGGCGAGGTTGTCGCTGGCGCCGACACGGGTGAAGAGCCGGTCCACCACGCCGATCGAGGCCTCGGCGGCGGGGACGAAGGCGCCCATCTGCGCCAGCACCACGCAGAGGCCGATCTGCCGCAAGATGGTGGACTTCCCTGCCATGTTGGGGCCGGTCACCAGCGCCACCCGTTCGGCCTCGGTGAATCGCGCATCGTTCGGGATAAAGGACTCCCGCGGCATCATGCATTCGATGACCGGGTGCCGGCTCTCACGCAGCACCAGATCGTAGCCGTCGGTCACTCTGGGGCGCACATAGCGGCCGGTGACGGCCCGCTCGGCAAGCGCCGTCCACACGTCGAGCCGGGCGAGCACGCGCGCGGTACGCTGCACCCGGCCGATGGCCGTTCCCACCGTCGCCCGCAGGGCTCCGAAGAGCTCGGCCTCGCGGACTCCCATTCTCTCTTCGGCGCCGAGCACCCGCGATTCGTACTCCTTGAGCTCGGGGGTCACGTATCGTTCGGCCGAAGCGAGCGTCTGCCGCCGCTCGTAATCCGCCGGCACTTTGGCGGCGTGGGCGTTGGTGATCTCGAGGTAGTAGCCGAACACTTTGTTGAACCCGACCTTGAGCGACGAGATGCCGGTACGCTCGCGCTCGCGCTGCTGGAGCGACGCGATGTATTGACGCCCTCCGTCCCGCAGCGACCGCAGCTCGTCGAGCTCGCGATCGTAGCCGTGGCGGATGACACCCCCGTCACCGAGCGTCTGCGGCAGCCGTTCCTCGAGCCCGCGCGACAGCTCCGAACCGACATCGGCGAGGAGATCCAGCTCCTCCACGGCTTCGGCGAGCGCCGGCACGCGGTGGAGACTGTTCAATGCTTCGGCGACATCGGGCAGGCGGCTGAAGGAATCGCGCAGCGCCCCCATCTCGCGGGGGGTCGCCCGTCCGGCGGCGGCACGCCCGGCGAGCCGCTCGATGTCCCGCACCCCGTCGAGCGCTTCGCGCAGGCGGGCTCGGCCCCGACCATCATTCACGGCCGCTTCTACCGCGTCGAGCCGAGCTTCGATGGCGGCCGGATCGCGGAGCGGCGAGAGCAGCCACTGGCGGAGCAGACGGCTGCCCATCGGCGTGACAGTGGCGTCGATCGTCTCGAGGAGCGTGCAGCCGCGCGCGCCAGGCCGGAGCGGCTCGACCAGCTCGAGATTGCGCCGCGTCATTTCGTCCAGCCAGAGGAAGCGGTCGGCCCGGCGGACGAACGGGCGCGCGAGATGCGGCAGGCCGGCCGGCTGGAGCTCGCCGAGATAGCGGAGCAGCGCGCCGGCTGCGCCGAGCGCGGAAGCGTCACCCGGACCCACACCGAGTCCGTCGAGCGAGGCGATGCCGAAACGAGCGCAGAGCTCTTCGCGGGCGAGGTCGGGATCGAACTCCCACGGCTCCCGCTCCACGGTGAGCCTCGCGGCGGGGGCCTCCGGAGGACTCGGGGTGGCAGCCCGCTGAGGAATCACGATCTCGGCGGGAGTGAGTCGCGAGAAGCTCTCTTCAATGCCCTCTTCGTCGACCGTTTCGAGGACGAACTCGCCGGTGCTGAGGTCCACCGCCGCCAGGCCCGCGGTGCGCCGCCCACCCTCGCATTCGGTCCTCCCGAGCGCGACGATCCAGTTGTTGCGTCCGCCGGCGAGCCATCCTTCCTGGAGCTGAGCGCCCGGCGTCACCGTCTCCACCACCTCGCGCCGGACGAGGCCCCTGGCGAGCTTGGGGTCTTCGACCTGCTCGCAGATCGCCACGCGATGTCCCGCGGCGACGAGCTGCCGGAGGTAATCGGTCGCGGCCTTCACCGGCACGCCGGCCAGGGGAACGCCATCGCCGCGGGAGGTGAGTGTGATGTCGAGGATGCGGGCGGCGAGCTGGGCGTCCTCGTGGAACATCTCGTAGAAATCGCCCACCCGGTAGAAGAGGATCGTGTGGGGGTGCTGCGCCTTCACCTCCCGCCAATGCTTGAGCATCGGCGGGGTGGAGGAAGCGGCCTCGCGGCTCACGGGGGCCACGGGAGGGTGCGCGGAGGTGGGAGGGGCATACCGGGGAGAATATAACGCCTTACTATAGAGCCCATGTCAGAGCCATTCCATTTCGCCTTCTTCGTCCGCGACCTCGCTTCCACCCGCCGGTTTTACGGTGAGATCCTCGGCTGCCGCGAGGGCCGGAGCACCGACACCTGGGTGGACTTCGACTTCTTCGGCAACCAGATCTCTGCGCACACCACCGGCGCCGTCACTCCGACCCAGAACACGGGGAAGGTGGAGGACCTCCTGGTGCCGATGCCGCACTTCGGCGCACTGCTGCCGTGGGCGGAATTCGATGCGATCGCCGGGCGGGTCAGGGCCGCGGGCCATGGGTTCATCCTCGAGCCGCGGATTCGTTATCCCGGCCAGCCCGGTGAGCAGGCCACGATGTTCCTCCTCGATCCCAGCGGCAACGCCCTCGAGTTCAAGAGCTTCAGGCACCCCGAGCACGTCTTCACCGCATGAAGCCGGTGGCGGTGGCGATCGTGGGGGGCGGGGTGATGGGTGCGAGCGTCGCCTGGCATCTCGCCGCGCGGGGCGTGCACGATGTCGTCGTGTTCGACCGAGGCGCTCGCCCGGGCGAGGGGAGCACGGGCAAGGCCACCGGCGGATTTCGCGCGCAGTACGCGACGGCGATCAACGTGCGTCTCTCGCTGCTCGCGCGGGAAAAGCTGCTGCGGTTCGAGGAAGAGATCGGCGCCGATGCCGGCTACGTACAGGCGGGCTACCTCTGGCTTGCCTTTACCGAGAGGGAGTTGGCGGTGCTGCGCGACGGGCGGAAAGTACAGCACGCCGAGGGGCTGCGAGAGGTAGTGGAGGTGAGCGGGGATGACGTGGCGCGTCTCAATCCCGCGGTGTGTCGTGACGGCGTCCTGGGCGGCGCATTCTGTCCCACCGACGGATTCATCGGCCCGCTCGCCATTCTCGAGGGATACGTGCGAGCCGCACAACGGCTGGGCGTGCGCTTCGAGTGGGGCTCAGAGGTCACGGGACTCGAGCGCGAGGGTGACCGGGTCGTTGCCCTGAAGGCATCAGGAGTGAGAGTGGCCGCGGGGGCCATAGTGAACGCGGCAGGGGCGTGGGCGGCGCCGGTGGCCAGGCTCGCGGGTGTGGAATTGCCGGTGACGCCGCTGCGGCGCCAGGTGGCCGCCACTGTTCCGTGCGATCTGCTCCCGGCCGACATGCCGATGACCATCTGGGCGGGTGACGGCTTTCATCTCCGCGTGCGAGACGGGCGGGTGCTGCTCCTTTGGCCCACGCCAGGCATCCCGGGCCGGCCTTACGACGCGAGCGTTGATCCGGGATGGGTGAAGGCCGTAATGGCCAAGGCAGACGTGCGCGTGCCGGTCCTGCGAGGAACGCCGATCGATAATGCGGCATGCTGGGCTGGACTCTACGAGATGACACCGGATAAGCATGCGATTCTCGGCCGGGCGCCGGGGTGCAGCAACGTCTATCTGATCAACGGCTCGTCGGGCCACGGTGTGATGCACGCGCCGGCGCTGGGACAGTTACTTGCCGAGATCATCTGCGACGGGAGGGCGACGACGATCGATGTAGATGCACTCAGGCCCGAGCGGTTCGCGGAGGGGAAACTGAATCCGGTGTCGGAGCTGTTGTAGGCAAGGAGGTCGGCCGAGGTATGGGCATGATGTTCAACGCTCGCTGTGCTTGCGGATACTCGGCGGAGGACCTCATGGAGGGTTGCGGCTTCGCGATGGCCTGCTTTCGCCTCGCAAGCTGTTCGCATTGCCGACGTCTCGTATCGATCCGCGGTGACCGCGTGAGTCAATGCCCGCGTTGTCGTCGCGCAGTTGCGATAGTCGAGCTAGAGCATCTGCGTCGACGAGTTGTATCTGTTGCCCTGCGGGCTGGTGGCTGCCGTCTCCTGGCGCGATGGCGTTGGCGTCGTCAAGACTGTCCTCACAAAGGACCATGCGATCGCCAACATGGAATCCAAGGGCGCCGCTCTGAGCCGAGGGGAGGACCTGCCGACGCGCCAAATCGCCGAGAAGCATCTCAGTGAAGGGCTCGGCAGGAAGACGCGAAATGCTCTGCTTCGGAAACTGGGGTACGATCCGGCTGGCCACGCCGGAGACGTGTATCGGGCGGCCATCAAGGCCGCGCGAGCGGCGGCTGATCGTAACCGGCCACTGAAGAGAATGACCGGTATGGCGATCGATCCACCCTCGAGCGGAGGGGAAGCCACAGGTTAGCGAACGCTCTCGAGGGCGGCCGCATGAGGCTCCCGGTGGCCGGAACCTGTCGCCGGCCACTGGGCTTGGAGTCACTCGCCACTACTTCCTGCACTGGGAGCGAATTGTGCGCGAGCTCGCGAGCTGAAATTCGGATCTGCGGAAGTACGGGTACCCGCCGATGGCGGGGACCTACCGAGCCCCGGGGCCCACCATCTCGACTGGCACGCTTCCGGTCCTCAGTCCGGAAAGGTCCAGGTGGTGGCTGGCTTGGTCGATGTCGATGCCTACGAGGCCCCCCGCCGCATCGAAGTCCAGCACAATGCCGGGGGTCACTTCTCGCGAGTCGGCACTCGGGCGCTCGGCGAGATCGATGTAGAGGGAGTCAGTGTCGGAATAGTAGCGGAGCTTCATCGCGGCGGCCCCTCGAAGTCTCGGTCTGGAAAGGCGTTGTGAACGGTTTCACCGTCCTCCAGGGTCACCACGCGGAGCCACCGTCCCAGCGCGGGAATATACCGCCAGTGGCGGATGCGGCCATCTGCTTGGGCCTTCCGGTGAGCTGGGGCCTCTAGCACCGACTCGATCCAGTCGAGTTGGAGGTAGGGCCGCTTTCGCAGGACCTGCTCCTCGAAGTAGCGGGACATCTTCATCCCGCCACGATGTGGTTCGGCAGATCCGTGGCTGGGACCCCAACGCCGCGCTCATCATCATATCTGCGTGCCGCCTCGTCTCAGACGTCGAATGACAGAAAACCGTCGCCGAAAGTCCGGACTCTCGGCGGCGTTCATGCACCCGCGCTCACCACCGGCGACATCCCGGTCATGCCGCGGGCCTCACATCACCCGCTGGTGCAGCGCTTCCTTCCGCCGATGACGGCGTATCCGGCTTCTCCGCGACTCGCGGGGCCCGCGTCACCGTACTCGCATTGATCCACGCGGCCAGGAGCTGTCCGTCGTCCTGGAAGCGCTGGCGATTCCTGCCGTCCAGCACGCGCACGGTCTGCACGATCTCCGTCGCAATGGTCTTGAGCTCGCGGGTGGCGCCGACATGCTTGCTCCTTCCACTGGTACCCATCGCGACCGCCGCATCGAACCGATCCAGCAGCTGGCCCAGCTGCTCCAGCGTCGGCGCGGCCAGCCCCGTGCTTGATCAGGACATCGGCCTTCGCTGGCCTCACCCGCCTCACCCGCCTCACCCAGATTAATTATCCACTTCGACTCGGCGCGTTCACCCCTGCACGCTTCCGGTCCCTAATCCGGAGAGGTCCAGGTGGTGGCTGGCCTGATCGATGTCGATGCCTACGAGGCCCCCGCGGCATCGAAGTCCAGCAGGATGCCGGGGGTTACTTCTCGCGAGGCGGCACTCGGGCGATTCGGCGAGATCGATGTAGAGGGAGTCAGTGTCGGAATAGTAGCGGTCGCGTTGTTCGTAGCTCACCGCGTCTTTCGGCTCACCCTGGCAAGCCCCGCCTTGGCCTCGGCCACATACCCGGCCAGCTCCGGGTCGGCATCGCGCCAATCGTCGGCGACATGCTGGTAGTCACGGCGGGCCGTCGCGAGGTCCCCAAGCCGCTCCGCAATTCGTCCCCGCGCCTCGAGCCCCACGTCAGCCAGGCCACCAATGATCTGCGGGACCCAGCGATCGAGGATCGCCGCGGCCTCTTTATGCGCGCCGCGTGCCTCCAGCACCTCGGCCTGCACGAGTTTCTGTACGCTGCATGTTACGAGTCCGCAATACACGCTGTCGGTAAGGGCGCCGAAGTGGCGGATCGCCTCCGTCGTGTCTCCGCGGACCATGGCGAGGTAGCCGCCCGCGGCAGTCTCGAAGTACTGCGCCCGCCGCACGTCGGCCGCAGGGCCGCCGCGCGCAACGGCCTCCTGCATCCGACGCTGAAAGAGCGCCAATGAGGCGGTGTCACGCTGCCTTGCCCACCACGCCAGCCCGGTCCAGCGCCGTTCATAGGCATCGGTGACGGTGACCCCGGGCTCGAGCGCGGGCGCGAACGCACGCGCCGCGTCAGCCGCCGGTATCGCCCCGAGGAACGCAAGCGTCGAGAAGGGATCGAGCCAGCTATACCACCAGACCCCGACCCGCTCCGCGACGAGGTCGGCGCGGTCGACGCTCAGTGCCTCGCGCAGGTGGCCGCGGCGCACCAGCGCCGTCGCGACATAGCGGGTCCGCATGAGAGAATCGACCACCCACTCCGCGGTACCGCCCACGCGCACCTGGCGGCGGGCGAGCCGACGCAGCAGCTGGACGGCGGTCTCATGTGTGTCGGGCACCAGCATGAACGTCAGGCCCGCCTCGTAGAGCGCTTCCGCCGGTGCGGAATCGAGCGCCTCAGCCAGTGCCTCGGGCCGCTCGTCTTCCGGCAGCAGCAGCAGGCGGCTCATGAGCCGCACCGAGGCACCGTACGCCGTCGCGGCGCGCAGCTCCGCCGCCGCCCGCGCGTAGTACACCGCCCGATCTTCCCTGCCGGTCAGAAGCGCGAGCTGGATGACGTGCTCGTACGCCGGCCTGAAGCCGGGGTCGAGCTCGATGGCGCGTTCGAATGCAGCGAGTGCCTCCGTGAAGTTTTGGCCGAGCTCGAACCCTGCGTGATACCGCAGCTCCCCGAGGGCCTGCCAGACCTCGGGGTCACCCGGAAACCGGCGCACCGCCTCTTGCCGCCGCGCGAGCGACAACGCCCAGTACTCGGGGTGCTGGTCCGCAGCCGCGAGCAGCGAGTCCGCCGAGATCAGCAGGCTGTCCCGGGCCGACAGGCCATGGTTTCGCCTGACGGCCTGCCGCGTGTACTCCTCGGGCGCCTGGTAGGACCCGGCGCTGAGAGGGCCCCAGCCGAGTACCTGCCCCATGCGGTACATCGCCAGCGTGAATGCACTGTCTCGCGCGAGCGCCTCCTGGTAGGCCACGAGCGCCGAATCGTAGCTGCCGCGCCGGTAGGCCTGCTCGCCGGCAAGGAACGCCTTGAGCGCGCCGAGTGGCGCCGAGCCGATCTCCGCCTGGCGCACCGCCGCCACCGGTCGGGTCCGTGACAGCGTCCGCAGGATTCCGAGGCCGAGCGAATCGGCCAACACGCCGAGCGCGGCCGGCGAGCCTTCCACTTCCACCTCGCCGAGCAGTGCGTCGTCGCGGACGTCGAGGAGCGTGGCCTGAAGCCGGACGCGGTCGGGGGCCAGCTGGCTCAGGCCACCTGTGGCCACGATGCCCGCGCCAGTTCGTCGCCCGAGGGCGAGCGCCGAGGTGCGATCCGATCGTCCGGCCCACCCATGGAGCACCACCGACGGCGACACGGTGCGGAGGTTGCCAGCGCCATCGAGCGTCCGCGCGAGCAGGTCGACCATGCCTTCGTGCCACACCTCGAGGCCCGGGCCCGTCACGTCGAACGGCGCCACGGCGAGACGGTCCGGGTCCAGCCCGGCCGCCGGAGTATGTCGCGAGCGCGCGAACCAGATGCCCGCCCCCAGCAGCATGAGCCCCAGCACCGCCGCCAGTCGCATGCGCCATCGCGGCTGGGAGCGCACCTGTACGGTGGGCAGCGTGCTGTCCACCTGCGCATCCAGCGCCGCCGCGAACTCCCGCCCCGTGGCGAAGCGGTCGGCCGGCGCCTTTGCCAGCACCCGTACCAGCGCCGCATCCACAGCGGGCGACACCGTCTCACGGATGCCGCGCACGGATGGGACCGCCTGTGACAGGCGCTTCGCGGTGATCACCTGGGGGGAGGCGCCGGTGTGCGGAGGCTCGCCGGCAAGCATCTCGTAGAGCACGCAGCCGAGCGAGAAGAGATCACTCCGGCCATCGATGTTCCGGTCGCCGAGCGCCTGCTCGGGACTCATGTAGACAGGTGTCCCGAGGGTGAGGCCCGTCTCGGTCAGGCGCTCACCGGCCGCGGCACCGAGGGCCAGTGCGATCCCGAAGTCGGCCACCACCGCCTCGCCATCGTGCAGCAGGATGTTCTCGGGCTTGATGTCCCGGTGTATGATGCCCTGCCGGTGCGCATGGTCGAGCGCCCCGGCCACCTGGATCGCGATGCTCAGGGCCTCGGCCACCGGAAGCTGCCGCTCCTGAGCCAGCCGTGCGCGAAGCGTTTCGCCCACCACGTACGGCATCACATAATACGGAAGGGTCGTCCCCGGGCCGGCGTCGTCGGCGGGGAGTCGGACGATGCCCGAGTCGAAGAGGGGAAGGATGCGCGGATGCTGCAGGCCTGCCATGGTCCTGATTTCGGCCAGGAACCGGTCCACGCCGATCATGGCGGCCAGATCAGGCCGCAGAAGCTTGAGCGCGACCCGGCGGCCGTGCTTCACGTCCTCCGCGAGATAGACCCGGGCCATGCCGCCCTGCCCAAGCTCCCGCTCGAGCACGTAGCGGTCACGCAGGGCGTCCACGAGGTGTGCGGGTGGTGCGGTCACGAGGCGGCCGGCTGGAGACGACTGGAATGTGCGGCGCGCCGCGTGCAATTGCCAACAAACGCCTAACCTCAGCCTATCTCAACAAGTGCTCGGCGGAGCCTAAATGGGGGCGTGGTTACGCATGGTTCATGAACGTGGCGCTCGCGCAATGACAGAAAACCGCCGCCGAAAGTCCGGACTCTCGGCGGCGTTCATGCACCCGCGCTCACGACTGACAACACCCCAGTCATGCCGCAGGCCTCACATCGCCTGCTGGTGAAGCGCTTCCTGCCGAAGACGGCGGCGTATCCGGCTTCTCCGCGACTCGCGGAGCCCGCGTCACCGTACTCGCATTGATCCACGCGGCCAGGAGCTGTCCGTCGTCCTGGAACCGCTGGCGATTCCTGCCGTCAAGCACACGCACCGTCTGCACGATCTCCGTCGCAATGGCCTTGAGCTCGCGGGTGGCGCCGACATGCTTGCTCCTTCCACTGGTACCCATCGCGACCGCCGCATCGAACCGATCCAGCAGCTGACCCAGTTGCTCCAGCATCGGCGTGGCCAGCCCGTGCTTGATCAGGACCTCACGGTGGATCTCGGCCTCGGCAGCCATGCTGCGGCCGGCCGTGGAGAAGGCGAGGAACGAAGAGGCGCTCGGCTGGAATCGGAATGTGCTGCGCAGCTCATGCTGTTCCTTGGCCGCGACCTTGCCGACCGCCGACAGATTGGCGATCGGTCCCGCGAGAATCTCACGACGCAGTTTCTCCTTCTCCGCCGATGCGGCGTGGACCTCCAGCAGCCCTTCGCGCTGATCCACCAGGAGTACCTCGGCCCGGTCCAGCAGGGCAGTGAGCTTTCCGGCCGCGGCCACCGCGCCCGCGTCGGTGTCGGGGCGGCTCGCGTTCACATCGCGGGCGTGCGTCCCCATCTGGACGTTTCTGCGTACTGACGAGTTCATCCTGCCCTTCCTTTGCATGGCCGGGGGATGCCCGGGTGCGTCCCCCGGCGTGATGCTGCTGCTGATCGCATGGGACCGGCTGCCACCCGGCACGAGTCGGCCAGCATGGCCTTGCGCATCGACTGTGCCGGAACGATTCGACCGGAAGTGCGATGCGCTCGAGTCGAGCCCGACGGCGATCGCGCCCGAGTCCGCTCGATCATCGCAAAAGTGCTCCGCTCTCGCGCCGCGGTCCCCTCCGATCGCGGTCACCGCGCGCGGATGTTGTTCGTGGCGGCTTCGATCACGTCTCGGCCGGCTCGTCGGAAAGATTCGCGAGCGCGTTCTGCCCTCCGTCCGATCGAATGTGGCACGCGCCGAGCGGGTGCGCGCAAAATCCGCGTCGACCGCGACATAGCCGCCTGCGCTCGAGCCCGAGGAGCACGATGTCGACGTATCGGGAAACGTGATCGATGCTCGGCGCGAGCGATCCTGTTTTCCTGGTCGTTGGATCGGCCCTGGCGCGACCGGTTCGACTGCACGCCGATGCGTTTTGCGGCTCAGGAAAGCGAGATCAGATTCCACGGAGTGAAATCGGTTTCGAGGGGAAGCAAGATCGAGCTCGAGGAAAGCGAAGTGGATCTCGAGGCAAGCGAGACCGGCTTTCCGGAGAGCGAGATCGGATTGTGTGAGTGACCTGTTTTGTGGACGGCCGAGGAACGACGCCGAGGACACGGCGCGCAGCAACCGGGAGCCCCGGTAGTGCGACAAAGGGCCGGATCGCTCCGGCCCTTTGCCTTTCTCCTTTCACCCCTCCCGACCTACTCCGTCACACTATCCCTCACCATCACCGCCGCCTGCGCGGAATCTTCACCGGTCGAATCGGCCTCTGTCGAGTCCGTCGGTACCGTCGCCGTCCGCCACTGCTCGATCTCCCCCTGGAACTGGGTCGACAGCGCGGTGAGATCCACTGCCGCCGTGTCGGTCCCCTCCATCCGTGCCGTGATCCGCGCCAGCCCGACCGACGCCTTCTCGTAGGTGCTGTCCGCCTCGAGCGCGCTCTCGTATGCCGCCTTGGCCGCCGAGAGGTGGCCGGTCCGCTCGAGCGCGGTGCCGAGGTTGTTCTGAAAGACGGGCACGTTGCCACGGATCTCCACGGCCCGCGCCAGCGGCGGCAGGGCGGCGTCGCTCCGGCCCTGCTGGATGTAGAGATACCCGAGATTGTTCATCGCCCACACGTCCTTGTCATCGATTCCCAGCGCGCGCTGGTACGCATTCACAGCCTCGTCGAAGTTGCCGAGCTCGGCATGCGCGCGCGCGAGGGTGCGGAGCCCTTCACTCGAGAGCGGCTCGATCGAGAGCGCCTTCTGGACCCGGTCCAGCGCGTCCTGCGGCCGGTTGGTCTCCAGCAGCACCCGTGCGGAGTTGAGGAGACTCTTCCGGTTGGTCGGGTCGATCTGCAATGCGGCGTCGAACGCCTGAAGCGCGCGTTCATGCTGTCCCGACTTCCACGCCGATAACCCCAGCATGTAGTGCCCCCATGCGTTGTCGGGATTGTCGCGGGTGTAGCTCTCGAACTTCCCCACCGCCTCGGCGTACTCGCCGTGACGGAATGCCGTCTCCGCGTCGGCATAGGTCACCGGAGAACTGGATGCGGCGGGAGAGGTGGACGCCGACACCGGCGTGCCGGCGGTGGCGCCGGACTCGGCGACGGACGGCGCGGTGACCTCGCTGGAACCGGTTGTGATGGTTGCCTTCCCCTTCTCACCGCAGGCGGCAAGGGCGATGGCGGCGAGCACGCTGAGACTGGTGGTGGTGCGGGACATTTGCTCCTCCTCGTGGTAGGGCGCCGGCGGCGCGGAAGACTTCGGGCACCGGGGGTAAAGGCAAGCGGATTGCCAGGGAGGATTGATGATTTTCAGCAAGGCTAAGTCATTGAGGAACGGCCATATGGGACAACGAGGGGGACGGGGCCGGACGGCGAAGGTGTCCGAGTGGACACTCCTGGAAGTGATGTTTTGTGTCCGTCAGGACACCTCCTTCTCCGGTCGCCTGATATCGAGCCGGCGCATGATCTTGAGCAGGCTCGCATGATCCGCGAGCGCCAGCTCGGCGGCGGTCTTGGTGATCTGCCAGCCGTTCCGCTCCAGGGCCGCGATCACAATCCGTCGCTCCGCCTCCTCGCGCTGATCCTGAAAGCTCGGTGACCTGGGCGCGCCATCACTGGTCCTCACGGCACCGCGAATCTCCGCCGGCACGTGGTCCGGTCCGATGATCTCGCCTTCGGTGGCGATGATCATCCGCTCCACGATGTTGCGGAGCTCGCGCACGTTGTTCCGCCGCCACTCGTACGCCATCAGCAGGTCGAGCGTCTCCGCGGCAAGTTTCTTTCTGCCGATCCCGAACCGCTGGCAGATCGCCGCCGCGAGGCGCCCCGCGATCTCCGGCACATCGCTCAGCCGCTCCCGCAGCGGCGGCACGCGCATCTCCAGGACGTTGAGCCGGTAGTAGAGGTCCTCCCGGAACCGGCCAGCCTTCACCTCCGCCTCGAGGTCGCGATTGGTGGCGACCACGACCCTCATCTCAACCGGCAGCTCGCGGGTGCCGCCGAGCCGGGTGACCTTCCGCTCCTCCATCACACGGAGCAGCTTGGCCTGCGACGCCAAGGGCAGCTCGCCGATCTCGTCGAGGAAGAGCGTGCCTTTTTCCGCCGACTCGAAGGCGCCCTTCCGGGTGGCGGTGGCGCCCGTGAACGCGCCGCGCTCGTGTCCAAAGAGCTCGCTCTCGATCAGCGACTCGGGCAGCGCGGCGCAGTTGATCGCGACGAACGGGGCGGAGGGATTGGGTCCGAAACGATGGAGATCGCGCGCCACCAGCTCCTTCCCGGTCCCGCTCTCGCCGGTCACCAGCACGGTACTCGGCAGCGGCGCCACCCGCGAGATCATCTCCTTGAGCCGACTCATCGCCGCGCTTGTCCCAGCCAGCGAGCTCTCGGCCTCGAGCCGCCGCTCGAGAGCCGCCACTTCGGCACGCAGCCTCCGCCGCTCGATCGCCCCCCAGATCTCCTGGACCACCCGCTCCATCGGCTCCGCCTTGTCGATGAAGCCGGCGGCCCCCAATCGCACCGCCTGGACGCAGCGGTCGAAATTGCCGGTACCGGTGTAGACGATCACCGGGATCTCGGATCCGCGCCGCTCGAGGGCACGCAACACCTCGAACCCGTCCATCCCCGGCATCTCGAGGTCGAGGATGATGCAGTCCACCGCTTCGCCGCCGAGCCGCTCGAGGGCCTGTCGACCGTCGCTCTCGGTGATGACCTCGTACTGTCCGAGCCGGCGGAGATCGTACGCGTACTGCTCGGCCATCGCCGGGACGTCGTCCACGATCATCACCAGCGTCATCGCGTGATCCCTTCCGCCATGGGCAGCTCGACGATCGCCTTCGTCCCCGTGCCGGGCTCCGTCTCGATCCTGAGTGCGCCGCCCAGGTCGAGCACCAGCCGCCGGACGATCGAGAGGCCGAGCCCGGTGCCGCCCTCCTTCGTGGTGAAGAAATCGTCGAAGGCGCGGTCGAGCTGCTCGCGGCTCATCCCGGGCCCCGAATCGGTCACGGTGATCCGCACCAGCGGCTCGCCGTTCCGCGCCGCCGCCTCGGTGGTGACGGTGACCGCGCCAGCAGTTTGCCCCGCCACACTCTCCACCGCATTGCCGACCAGGTTCTCCAGAATTCGCCGGAGCACCAGCCGATCGGCGGCGACTCGCGGCAGGTCCGTGGCGAGCGCGAGCTTTGCCACCCCGGCGCCGGCGCGAGCGACCTCTTCCACCGCCCCGTTCACATCGCACGGCTCGCGACGAAGCGCGGGGGAGAGGCCGGCGTAGTTTCGCGCGAGAGTGTCGAGGTAGGCGAGGCTCGAGTCGAGCGTTCCCTTGCGCTCCGCCAGCACGCCGGCGAGCGCGGCGGGATCGGTGCGCGCCACCTCGTCGAGGTGGCGAACCACGTGACGGATCGGTGCCAGGCCGTTCTTGATGTCGTGATTCACCTGCCGAGCCAGATCTCCCATTGCCACCTTGCGCTCGGCGTCGCGCAGCCGCGCCGCGCCGAGGCGGAGACGGTCGGTCATGGCGCCGAGCAGGCGAGAGAGGGCGCCGATCTCGTCGGTGCGATCGGTGGCGAAGTCCTGGTCGAGGCGGTCGAGGTCGATGGCGGCGGTCTTCTCGGCCAGCACCGCGAGTGGACGGCCAACCCGCGCGGCCAGCCAGCCGGCGAGCACGAGTGCCAGGAGCGCGGTGGCGGCGGCGGCGAGGAGGCTCCACGAGGCAACACTGCGACGCAGCGACTCCAGCGCCGCTGGTGACCCCGTCACCACCAGGCGGGCGCTGCCGCCTGCGGGCGAGGAGCGCGCAAGATCGAGATAGGCGAGCGGCACGACTCCGACCACCGCGTGGGAAGAGGCCGCGGTCGAATCTCCCGGGAGGGAGAGGGCGATGCCGAGATCGCGTGCGCGAGGCAGCCGTTCCACGAACCCCTCGGCGGCAGTCCCGCCCGCCACCGTCAGCCGCAGGCCGGCCACGCGGAAGGAGTCGAGCCGGGCGAGCGCCAGGAGCGAGCCGGTCGCCGTGCGCGCGCGGACCAGTAGCGGAGCGTCGCCGTGCATGAGGGCGCGGGGCAGGTCGGCCTCGACTCGATCGTAGGCGTTCCGGAAGTGGCCGGAGCTGAGCACCCGCCCTGTGCTGTCCTGGATCTCGAGGAGGGAAAGCCCCGAGAGGCGCATCGCGTCGCCGGCCACATCGAGGAGGTAGCGCCGGGCAGAGGGCTCGCCTCGCAGCGCGAGTCTGAAACGATTGTCCTGTGACAGGGCGGCGGCGAGGGCGTGGAGCCGGCTCGCGATGTCGGCGCTCTCGCGGTCGAGCTGGGCATGGACGATCTCGACCGCGGCATCGACCCGGGTGCGATACTCGGCGGTCAAGCGGCGGTCCATCTGGCGGCGCACGCCGGCGGCAAAGAGGAGGAGCGGCACGAGCACCGCGACGCCGAAGGCGGCGAGGAGCCGGGCGCGAAAGCTCACGGCCCGCCTGGAGTCGCGTCCGGGCGAAGGCTTCCGTCTCCTCCCACTACCAGCGCCGGCCCATCCTTGCGGAGGATCGCGGTGCGGCGCGTCTCCACCAGCGGCACCAGCACGGCCCCGGCCGGCCACATCGCGTCACGACAGGGAACCAGCGAGCGGACCGGGAGACTGAGGATGTACGCGTCCATCGCGCCGCCCTGCAGCGCCGTCTCGAAGTCGTGCGACGCCAGCCCCCGCGCAAACCAGGAGCTGTCGCCCAGGGCCACGATCCGTTCGGCCAGCGCTCGCGCGACGGCGTCCGGGGCCGGGTACCCGATCGTCACCTGACTGGTGGCGCCCGTCTCCATCGGCACGCGAGTGCCGGTATCCGAGCAGCCGCGGAGATCGGACCACCAGTACGGTGGCTTGGCGGGGCGCGCCTCCGACCGCACCGCGTCGCGCGCGAGCTGTGCGCGGAACGTGGTCGAGTCCGAGGTGATGAGCTCCCGCGGAGGACGACCCTCGGGCGCCAGAAGCAGGACATACACCCGGTCCCAGGGGAGCGGCGTAAGGACGGTGCCCGGGCGCTTCGAGGCGTAATCGAGCACATCCGGGTCTCCGGTTACGAGCACGTCCGGCGCCCTGTCCACCAGGTCTCGCACATCGCGTCCATCGGTGGTGTGGACCACAACTGGCGTCGCGCCCCTCGAATGCCGCAGCCCCAGCGCGCGGTCGGCGAAGATGGAGGGTACCGACTCGCTCGGCACCTCGAGCCGGACCACCAGCTTCTTCTGGTCGTCCGGCGCCGCCTGCTTCACGCCGC
The DNA here is from genome assembly GCA_963722825.1 of uncultured Gemmatimonadales bacterium. GTDB lineage: Bacteria > Gemmatimonadota > Gemmatimonadetes > Gemmatimonadales > GWC2-71-9 > CAVVWJ01. The sequence continues at coordinate 328,654 of CAVROI010000003.1, read as the reverse complement.
TCATCGCGAGCACCGCCGACGCGGTGTCACTCGCGTTCCATGCCGAGGCGAGATCGAGCGGTCCCGGCGCATTGGAGTCGGGAAAAGCGAAAGTCCAGACCGTGCCGCTGGAGTCGTGGCTCCACGACGAGGCGAGGCCGGGAATGGCCCGCCCTTCGCAGTCGAGCCGGATGAGCGTGTCGAATTCGTTGGACGACGCCACTGCCGCGCTGTCCTGCTGGGGAACTTCGACGGTGAGCGTGCCGCGGGACGCGACGCCGGAGGTACCGATGAGGCAGGCACTCGCCGGGCTCGGAGGCGCGGCCGGTGCGGGCGCGACCGGAGGGGCGTGGTGGCCGCAGCCGAGGCCGAAAAGGGCACCGAGGGCGAGTACGCCGTGCCGGAGGGTCATGCCGCGAATCTACCTATTCCCAGCCCCGGTCAGGGTTCGGAAACCACGAATGGAGTGCCGCCCAGCTTCACCTTGAAGCCGGCCGCGGCCGCCTGGGCCTCGGTGCGCGTGGCGTAGTGGCCCGCCCGCACCTTGTAGAGATTCTTTTCGTGTACCGTCACCACCGTGAGACCCAGCGCGCGCGCCTTGCGCTCGGCGTCGCGCGCGGCGGCCTTGGTGGCTACGGCGGCGATCTGGACCCGGTAGACGGTCCTGCCTGCCGGTCCCGCTGCTCCTCCTGCGGAGTCAGTGGCGGGCGGCTTTGCCGCCGTGTCGGACGCGACCCGCCTCGAGGAGTCGCCAGGGGCCGCACTGTCGGCTGCACCGGATGCCGTCGTGTGCGTGCACCGCTGATTGAGATAGCCCAGCTGATTCCGCAGCTCGATGTTGCCGCCCGCCTTCGCCAGCCCCTCCGCCAGCCAGCGGCAGGCGAGGCTAGGGTTGTTCTGGTCGAGGTAGACGCGTCCCGCCCAGTACGATGCCTGCACCAACAGCGGCGAGGCCGGATAATCGGAGTGGAGCTTCTCGAGGTTGCGTGCGGCGCCGCTCAGGTTGCGGGTGGCGTAGTCCATCTGCACCAGACGCAGGAGAGCGTAGTCGGCCCAGCTCGAGGCCCCGTGCTCGACGGCGATCCGCTGGAGCAGCGTCCGCCGCTCGCCGGCGTCGGCGGCGACCATCGCTTTGGTGTAGAGGATCTCCGGGTAGAGCGAATCGGTCGGCGGCGTGGCGCCAAGGAGCTGACCCACGATCGCGCGGGCGGAGTCGCCCTGACCCTCCTGCGCCAGCCGCAGGACATCCACCAATCGAGGATCACTCTGGGCCTGCGCCGGCGCCGCTGCGAACAACCCGGCCACCGCGAGGACCGCCGCAAGCCACCCGGTCGTCTTCATGCGGCCTCCGCTTTCGGCACGGCGAGCTCGAGCACCAGGCCGGCGAGGATGCCGCGCTCGCCAGTGACGGTGGTGCTCTTGAGCGCCTGGTCGGCGTCCCGCGTGGCTCGGAGCGCGGCATTGAGGCGCGCGGCGCTCCACGACGAGGCCCACCCGGCCCAGTGCGCGCTCTCCTTCCGGTACTCTGGTATTCCCCAGATCCGAAGGCGGAGCAGCGTCTTGAGCATCACATCCTCCAGGGCCCTTCCCCGGGTCCGTCGGTCGAAATGGCTTCGGGCGATTCCGACGCCCACGAGCGTCGTGCCGAGCAGGGTCAGCAGCTTGACGGCGGAGATCCCCGGCTGATCGAGGAGAGGCGTCAGGAGCCCCACGGCCTTGCCGCCCTCGCCGTCGAGCACGGCGTCGCGCCAGTCGTACATGGTCTCACCGTGGCGCACCCCGACCAGTCCACCAACGTCCGCGGCGGTGAGCGGTGCTCCAGGCGGCAGGGCGGCGAGCTTCTGCAGCTCGGCGGCCACCGCCCCCAGGTCATTGCCGACGGCCCGCAAGAGATGACGCGCCGCGGCGTCTTCCAGTCGCACGCCCACCTCGGCGGCACGGCGGGCGAGCCACTTGAGGGCACGCTCCGTCGGGAGCGGATCGCAGGACACGCTGTACGCCCCCCCCAGGAGGGCCTTGTCCGCGGCCTCCTCGGCGGAAGACTGAACCAGGATCGCCACGGTCTCCGCGGCGGGCCGCTCGAGATACGCGAGGAAGGCGTCGCGCGTCTTCGGCCGGCGCTTCCAGCCCTCGACATCGCGCAGCAGCACGACCCGGCGCTCCGCCATCATCGGCAACGTGGTGCAGAGCACCGCCACCGCCTCCGGGTCGAGCTGCCCGGCGGATCGCTGGTCGAAGTTGAAGTCACGCAACGAGGGGTCGAGGGCCCGGTCGAGGATCATTCGCACCGCCTCGTCCTTGAGCACGTCCTCGGGGCCGTGCAGGTAATACACCGGCGCGACCTCGCCCTTCTGGAGGGAGCGAAGCAGCGCGTCGAACGAGTGGGCGGGCATGGGCGAATTCTAGGCGAGGGGCGCCCGATCCGGAAACGCCGGCCGGCTCCCGGAGCTCGTTCCCGCCACGGGGCGCTCGTACAGGGCGAGGACGTGGGCGCGGCTCACCAGGCCGAGGAAGACGACCGGTACGGACAATCAGGGATCTCGCAGGAAGGCGTGAACGAAGAGCAGCGAGATCAGCGTCTTCCCGTCGGTGATATCCCCCGCCCGGATCGACGCCATCACCTCGGACCAGCGGAGCGGGTGGAGCTCCATGAATTCGTCGACCTCACGACGGGTGTGCCCTTCGGTCAGGTCGTACGCGGCGAACAGATGGATCTTCTCGTCGGTAAAGCCGGGTGTGGTGAGGATCGTCGTGAGTCGCTCGAGCCTTCCGGACCGCTTGCCCGTTTCCTCCTCCAGCTCGCGCTCGGCGCACTGCTCGGGCGACTCCCCCGCATCGAGCCGGCCGGCGGGCACCTCCCAGATGAACCCGTCGGCGGCGTGGCGGAACTGGCGGATCAGCAGCACGCGCGGGTCGGGTGCGTGGAGATCGTCGAGGAAGGGCACGACCGCCGCGGCGCCGGGATGCCGCAGCATCTCGAGCCGCCCGGTGGTGCCGTCGGGGAACCCGACCGTATCGAGATCGAGGTTCACGATGCGGCCGGAATACACGCGCTCGGTGGAGACGAGGGTCATGAGCGATACCAGCTTCGCAGCCACGCCACCGGGACCTTGAGTCCCTCGGCGAGGAGGTAGCGCAGCTCCAGGACGGGGTTGTCGGAGATCGGACTGCTTTCGGTGGGCGAGGTGAACGCTTCGAGCGACGTCCGGCGGGCCTCGAGGCGGAGGCGGAACATGTGGAAGGGATCGCTCACGAGCAGGATCCGCTTGATGCCTCGCGGGCGGAGCCACGCGGCCACCGCTGTCATGGACGTCTGGGTGGTCCGGCCTTCGCCGGCGGCCGCCACCGACGCCTCGGGAATCCCGTGAGTCCGAAGATATCGCGCTCCCACCAGCGCTTCGCTCATCGTATCGCCGCGACCCACGCCGCCGGTCACGACCACGAGCGAAGCCAGCCCCTCACGGTAGAGCCCGAGTGCGTGGTCGAGCCTGGCGCGCAGCACCGGCGAAGGCCGTCCATTGTACTGCGCCGCCCCCAGCACGACGATGGCATCCACCGGCTGGCGCTGGTCCTGCTGGCTCACGACGAGAACCAGGACGAGCGATGAGGTGTACACCGCGCCGGCGGCGACCAGGATCGGAATGGCGACATGCCGGGCTCTCACAACTCCACGCTATCCCCATGTTTGGGTACCACGACGTCGCGGATTCCCTCGGCTCTCAGGATGCCCGCCATCGCCTCCAGCGCCGGCGCCTCGCCGTGCACCACGAACGCCCGACGGATCGGTCCGCCGAGCTGGCGCACCCACGCTCGGAGCTCGTTGCGATCGGCGTGCGCGGAGTAGCCGCCGATCGTCTCGACCTCCGCGCGCCGCCGGTACTCCTGCCCGAAGATCTTGACGACTTCGTCGCCGCTCTGGATCCGGCGGCCGAGCGTGTGCTCCGCCTGGAATCCGACGAACAGCACCAGGTTCCGGTGGTCCTCGATCCCGTTGGCGAGGTGGTGGAGAATGCGCCCCGACTCCGCCATTCCCGCAGCGGCCACGATCACCGCCGGGCCGCGCAGCTGGTTCAGCGCCTTCGATTCGGCCACCTCGCGAATGTAGCGGACGAGGGGAAAATCGAAGAGCAGGGCACCGGTGGCAACGAGACGCTCGCGCTGGTCGAATACTTCGGGGTGCATCCGGAAGACGGTGGTCGCGTCCACCGCCAGGGGACTGTCCACGAAAACCGGCACCTCGGGAATGCGCTTGGCCAGATAGAGCTGATTGAGACTGTAGATGACCTCTTGAATACGCCCCAGAGCGAACGCCGGGATGAGCACCTTGCCGCCGCGCGCCGCGACGCGTCGCACCGCTTCGCCCAGCCGCTCCTCGGCGTCGTGCACCGACTCGTGGTCCCGGTCGGCATAGGTCGACTCCACGATCAGGGTGTCGATCGGTCCCGACGGTGGCTCCGGGTTTCGGATGATCGGCAGATTGCTGCGGCCGATGTCTCCCGAGAAGACGAGGCGGTGATTGCCGCCTTCGGTGATCCTGAGATCGATCGTGGCGGAACCGAGAATGTGGCCGGCGTCGAGGAACTCCACGGCGAGGTGCTTGCGGAGATGGGTGATGCGCCGGTAGGGCACGCCCACGAGGAGGTCCTGGACGGCCACGGCGTCGGCCATCGTGTAGAGCGGCTCGCTTTCCGGTCCCGCCAATCCCCGTCGCGCCAGTGTCTCGTGATCCTTCTCCTGGATGTGCGCCGAGTCGGGCAGCATCACGGCGCACAGATCACGCGTCGCCGGTGTCGTATGGATGGGGCCGTGGAAGCCGTGGCGAACCAGCAGCGGAAGCCTGCCGGAGTGATCGATGTGCGCGTGGCTCAGCACGATGCCGTCGATCCGGCGGGGGTCGAAGGGGAGCTGGGCGTTGAGCATGTGCGACTGGGCGCGGTGTCCCTGGAAGAGGCCGGCGTCCAGCAGGAATCGGGCACCAGCCGCCTCGATCAGGTGCATGGAGCCCGTGACCTGTCCCGCGGCGCCCCAGAAGGTGAGACGGATGGGCGTCACGGGCAAATCACTCGAGGGTGCGGGTGCCGAAGAGACGGTCGCCGGCGTCGCCGAGGCCCGGGAGGATGTAGCCGTGTGAGTTCAGCTCGCGATCGAGCGAGGCAGCGAAGATGGGAACGTCGGGGTGGGCCTCCAGCATGCGCGTCACGCCCTCGGGCGCGGCAACGAGGCAGAGGAACCGGATGCGCCGTGCCCCCGCGCCCGCCAGCGCGCCTACCGCCGCGACGGCGGATCCGCCGGTCGCGAGCATCGGGTCGAGGATGAAGAAGTCCCGGGCGACTTCGGACCCGGGAATCTTGAAGTAGTAGTCGACCGGCTTGAGCGTATCGTGGTCGCGGTAGAGCCCGATGTGTCCCACCCGAGCCGACGGGATGAGCTGCGCGATTCCCTCCACCATGCCGAGCCCGGCGCGGAGGATCGGGACCAGGGTGAGCTTCTTTCCGGAGACCTGCCGGCCGGTCGTCGTCTCGAGCGGTGTCTCGATCTCCACCTCTTCGGTCGGCAGGTCCTTGGTCACCTCGTAGGCCATGAGCACGGCGATCTCGTTCACCAGCTGCTTGAAGTCCCGCGTGCTGGTGCTCTTGTCCCTGAGGATCGAAAGCTTGTGCTGAATGAGAGGATGATCGAGAACGGTGAGATTGGGGAAGGAAGGCGCGGCCATGCGTCCAATATGCGGCAGGGATCGATCCAGGGGGAGGGCGGCGGAACATGAAAACGGCCACCGGAGAGGTGGCCGTTTCGTTCTGCCGGGCGTGCATCGTGACTACTGCTGGCTGCTCGAGGAGCTCGGGTCTCTCGTGTCAGGTACCTCGGTCTTGCCCCGTGCCTTCTTCGAGGCCTTGGTAGCGGCGGAATCGACTCCGCCGTGCGCCGCATCGCAGGCGATCACGACGGCCCTGGCGCCGTCCTCACAGACTACCGAATCGGTCGCGCCGGCGTTGCCAGCGTTTCCCGCCCGGCCGGACATACTCGTGGTATCACCGGCCTTCTGCCCCGTCTGGGCTCCCGGCTTCGGCTTGAGGGAGGTGTCGGTCGGCGGCGCTCTGTATTTGAAGGCGGAGCTGTCCTTCCGCATGCTGTCAGACGGCAGCCGCATCGTATCCGTTGGATGCCGCATCCTATCCGTTGGATTCTGATAGCTCTTGTATCCCGATCTATCCCTGTAGGCCGCTGCGCCTGTATCCCTCGGCTGGGCCTGGGTCGTGTCTTGCGCCCGAACGGTCGAGGCCGCCCCGAGTGCCAGCACGCCGACCACCGCCAGCATTCGCGTGTGGCTAGAGTGAATACCCATCTGCTTCGTGCCTCCCCTATCAGACATTTGCAAACTGGAGCAGCCCGGGGGCTGTCCGTCGTGCTACGGTGCTTCAGGATGGAGTATGGGGAAGGGACCGGGGTCGGCTGTGATGCCCGTCATGTTCACTCTTCACACTTCAGTCCAGCCGGACGGTGACGCTCCGGCACACCTGCTCATCCACCCCACAGACGCTGGCGTGGAGGGTACCGTGAACTCGAGCGTAGCGACCCACGAGCAGTGCGGACGGCGGCTCGGCGAAGTAGGCGGAGTCGGAGGTCAGGCGGTCGGCGGAGAAGCGAAGCACGGTGCCGTCATGGAGCTCGAGCGCGGGCTTGAGCCGGGCATTCACCTTGAGATCGGGCGCCGCGATGAGAGTGACTCTGGTATTCCGGCCGGCCGGCGTCGTCGCGAGGGTAAGGGGCGGCGGCGACATCCGCTCGCCGCATCCGGTTGCAAGAGTAACGGCCGCCAAGAAAGTGATCGCCGTGGCCAGGGCGACTCCTGCCCTCATGGCGACTCCGCCAGCAGCTCCCGAATGCGGCCGTCCCACCGCTGATAGTTCGCATCGCCGACATGAAACTCTCCCGCCCCTTCGTAGCGGATCACCCCCTTCTTGTCGATCAGCACGAAGCTCGGCCAGAACCGGATCCCGTAGAGATTCCAGGTCTTGTTGTCGTTGTCCTGGGCGTTGGGATATTCGATTCCGTACTTGCGGAGCGCCCGCTCCAGGTTGCCCTTGTCGTGCTCGCCGGCATAGGGAGGGAACTCCGGCGTGTGGATGCCGATGAGCGTGAGGCCCTTGTCGCGGTACTTCCGGTCGAAGTCCACCAGCGACGGCACCGTGTTGGTGCAGTTGTAGCAGGTGAAGACCCAGAAGTTGAGCAGCACCACTCGCCCGCGCAGCTCATCGAGGGCGAGGGGGTGGTCGGTATTGAGCCAGCTGGCATTGTGCCACTCGGGGGCCGGGCCGGGCTCGCGGCCCACGGCCACGGTCAAGGGATTGCGCCCTTGCGCAGCGGATCCTGCGAGAGCGAGGGAGGTGAGAAAGGCCGAACCGAATCGGAGCATGAGGCGTCTCCACGGGTAATGAACCGTAGCGGTAACGCCAGGGGCCGACGATCGGTTCTCACGGCCGCCATGGGGAAGCCCCGCCAAGCCTCAGCCGCTGATCCGCAAGGCGGCGGGCGCCGTGTGGAGGGGCTCCTTGTCGGTGAGAACGGACCCACTCACCGTATAGTCGCCGGGTTCGACCCTTTCGCCGGCATTGCTCTTCTGCTTCCAGGTCTCCTTGAGGTCCAGCACCTCACCGGGGCCGAGGGTGCGAACCTGAAGGATGGCCGAGACGACGGCTCCCTGGAGCCGCCGCCAGACGACCTCGCCACCCCGGCGCTGAATGATGAGGTCGAACCCGATCGGCCGCCCCTGGAGATAGAGTGTGATCGGCCGGTCCGCCGTGTTCGTGACTCTGAGGGTCATCGGGACCGGATTGCCGGGCTTCACGCTGGATGGGACCAGGACCTCGACTCGCATGGAATCAGCTTGCTCGCTCGCAGGTGGGGCGGCTCGGCACTCGACTGCCCCACCCGCGAAGGCGCTCAGAAACACGAGGGTACGCAAACCACTCCACATCAGAACGTCGTGAGCGCGCCGAGCTCCTGTTCGATGTTGGAAATCGGGCTGAAGACGAAGGTGCTGTTGCCGCTGCCACCCCAGAGAATGCCCAGCAGGGTGACGCTATTGCTGCCGCTGTTCGGCTGGCGGAACACCGGGGACCCACTGTCGCCACCGGCAACTCCCGCCGAAACGATCGTCTGACAGAGCAGCGTGATGTTGCTCCCGGACACGTTGACGTTCACACAGGTCGCGGTGATGGCGCCGCGGGTCCAGCCCGTGGTTCTCCCTACCTTGTTCGCGGTCTGCCCCACGACCGGGTTACCCTCCGCGGTGACCCTGAAGTTCCCCGAGATGGTCAGTGAGTTGTTGTTGGGTCCAGTAGTCCGCGCGATCTTGCCCAGCGCCGAGGTCGTGCCGCTTGCGTAGGCCGCGCGCGAGGCATCGCTGCGGCGGCATTTCCGGTTGGCGGGGCATCCGCTCCGATTGCTGAAATAGGCCGGATCGGAGACCTCGGTCGCGATCTTGGTCGGCGCTATCGTCTGGGTCGGCTGCCAGTAGGGCGTGGCTTCCACACCCCCCTGGGTGTTGGTGCAGTGCGAGGCCGTGATGAAGGAGCGCACTCCGTTCCTGTTCGCGTTGAAACCGAGGCTGCAGAGGAAGCCGGGGAAATTGATCTGGACGCCGCCACGGACGGGCCGGATCTTACTCTGCAGCGTGGCGACTTGCGTGATCGGCTCGGTCTCCTGAACGACGACAGCGGAGGCAGGGACGCCCAGCCGGGCGATGGCGGCGCTCACCTCTGCCGGCGAGGTCCCGCGCTCCACCCCGATCTTCACCCGATTGCTGGTCTCATCGGCGTCCACGTACACCGTGCCTCGCATCGCGAGCGCCTGCGTGCTGGCCTGACCCTGCCACCGCTCCAGCTCAGTCCAGTCGAAGTCCGCCTTCCGGACCCGCATGGCGGAGGCACTCATTCCTCGGACGCTGAAGAACGGCTGCAGCGCGCGCTCCGCCGTGGCGCGGACGGCGACGTCCTTGAGATAGATCGTGGGGTTGCCCTGCTCGTCGTAATAGAAGCCCCCGAAGCCCGGCACCTGGCGCGCGAGGGCGATGGGATCGTCAGGTTGCTGAAGGGCGCTTGGCGTGAGGCCAGGGTTCGTGGGTTGGCCGGACGGCGATGTTGGTTGGTCGGTGTCGGAGCAGGCGCTTGCTAAGAGAACCGTTCCGGCGACCAGACCCACGAGGGAAATCGTGTGCTGGCGCATTGGGTGACCTCGATCAGGCGGTTTTTTGGAGCGAGAAATATGGCGGCCACGAAGCGCGAGGCTGGCCACCGCTAGAATGTTGCGAGCGGCAACGGAAGGCGCCAGAGGAGGCCGGCCTCACGGAAGGCGAGCCAGCGCCTTGGGAACCAGCGCCTTCGACGACTCCAGCTTGGAGGTGGTGACGTCGAGCAGCAGCCCCTTGGCCGCAACCTCGACCGTGATCAGCCCCATCCCTTCCACTTCATTGCTGATGGCGGGGACGCCGAGTCCCTCGACCGGCATGATGATCACCTTGAGGTCGCCGAAGGATGTCCCCTGTTTGCTCCGCCACGCCGCCATCTCTGCCGAGGTGGCCACCTCGGGCATCCCTGGAGCGAGAACGAGGCTCACGACCGGGATGAGCTCATTGGCCGCCTGGTAGCTGCAGGTTCCTACCGCGCCGTGGCCCTCGGCCTTGGACTCCATCACCTTAGCTCCGGTAGCGGCCTCGATCTCGGCAGCCGTAAGCAAAGCACAGACGTCGGTGTCGGATGCCGGCTTGGCGGCGGCCGCCTTCGGCGAGGCGGACCGGGCCGCGGTCCTGGGCGCATCATCGCCACCGCAGCCGAGGATAGCGGCGAAGACGATTGCGGTGAGTGGGACGAATTTCGGGGACATAACGGGTCTCCTCCACAGTGGGCTCAACCTCGAGAACGCATCCGGCTTCGGAACGGGGCCACGCCGCTTGCTGCCGGAGTTCGGGCGCCGTACGTTCGTCGAAGCCGTGCCCCCGTGGCCCCGCCGGCGGCTGAATCGCGTTTACCTGGGCGAACGATGCGCCCTCTCACTGCTGATCGCTGGCGACAGCTGGCGCCGATCTTCGACGAGGCGCTGGACCTCGAACCCGAGGCCAGGGCAGCATACCTCGATCGCGTCTGCGCGGGAGATCCCGGCCTGCGCGTCGATGCCGAGGCTCTCCTTGCCGCCGATGCCGGGTCAGGCGATTTCCTCGAGGACTCGGTCGACGCGTATGTCGACGAGGAAGTTCTTTCTCCACTTGTCGGAACACCCGACGAGGACCCCGCTTCTCTCCCGGCGGGTACCCGGCTCGGTCCCTATCGCGTCGTGCGGGAGCTGGCACACGGCGGGATGGGGACGGTCTATCTCGGCGAGCGAGCCGATGGTCAATTTGAACAGTCGGTCGCCCTGAAGGTAGTCCGCGGTGGGATGGATTTCGCGGAGGTCCGCCGGCGCTTCCTGGCGGAGCGCCAGATACTCGCCCGGCTCAATCACCCGAACATCGCGAAGCTGCTGGACGGCGGGCTGATGGCCGAAGGACGGCCGTGGTTCGCCATGGAGTACGTCGCCGGGGAGCCGCTCACGGCCTTTTGCGACACCAGGCAGCTCGCGGTGCCCGACCGGCTTCGGCTCTTCGCCGACGTCTGTGAGGCGGTGCGCTACGCGCACCAGAACCTGGTGGTGCACCGTGATCTCAAACCCTCGAACATCCTGGTGACGGTCGAGGGCGGGGTGAAGCTGCTCGACTTCGGGATCGCGAAACTGCTGGAGAGTGACATTGGGGAACGCGGCAGCGGCGCGGCGGGCCCGGCGACGCGGACGGAGCTGCGGGTGCTGACGCCGGCATATGCCGCTCCCGAACAGGTGCGAGGGGAGCCGGTCACCACGGCGACCGATGTATACGCACTCGGGGCCGTGCTCTATGAGCTCCTGACGGGGCGGCGGGCCCACCGGTTCGAGCGGCGCACGGCGGCGGAAGTCGAGCGCATCATCTGCGACACGGAGCCTGAACCGCCGAGCGCCGCGGTAACCGGGGCCCAGCGATTGCGGCGGCTGCTCCGCGGCGATCTCGATACCATCGTGCTCAAGGCGCTCCAGAAAGATCCTGCCCGACGCTATCCCTCCGCCGAGGCGCTGCTCGAGGATCTCCGCCGCTCCCGGAGCGGACTCCCCATTTCGGCACGCCCCGACTCGTTCGGCTACCGCAGCCGCAAGTTTCTCCTCCGACACCGCGCCGGCGTGGTGGCAGGAGCCGCGTTGTTCGTCGCGCTGCTCGGCGGCCTGGCGGCCACGCTCTGGCAGGCGCGGGAGGCGGCGCGCCAAGCGGCCACCGCGCGCGAGGTAAAGGACTTCGTGGTGAACCTGTTCCAGGTCTCCGATCCTGCCGAGTCACGCGGCCGGGAGATCACGGCGCGTGAGCTGCTGGAGCGGGGCGTGCGGCGGGTGGATTCGGCGCTTGGGAGACAACCGGAAGTACAGGAGGAGCTGCTCGGCGTGCTGGGGAAGATCCACTGGGAGCTGGGGCTGTACGCCCAGGCGGATACGCTGTTCTCGCGTGCGGTCTTGGTGGCCAGGCGCGCGTACGGGCCCGATCATCCGGAGGTCGCCGCGCGGCTCACCGATCGGGGAACCGCGCTCACCCAGCTGGGCGAGCTCGCGCCCGCTGAGTCGGTGCTGCAGCGGGCGCTCGACATCCGGCGGCGGACGCAGGGGCCCAACCACGCCGATTTCGCCGTCACGATGGGAGAGCTCGCGGTCACCCTGTCGGAAGCCGGCAAGTACGCGCGCGCAGAGTCGCTGTACCGCGTGGTGCTGGCAATCGACACCAGGAACCGGGGACCGGAGGCCCCCGAGGTGGCCACCGATCTGGAGAATCTCGGCGTGCTGTTGGCGGACCAAGGGGACCAGTTGGAGGAGGCAGACTCCGTCTACCGCGTAGCCCTGAAGATCCGGCAACAACACTTCGATGCCGGGCACCCGCAGGTGCTCAACGTCGAGGGCAATATCGCGGGCAACCTGCAAAGCCTGGGGCGGTTCGCCGAAGCCGAATCGCTGGAGCGGCAAGTGCTGGCGGGACGCCGACGACTGCATCCCAAGGGACACCCCGACGTGGCCTACTCGCTTCATGCGCTCGCCAACTTGCTCGACGAGGTGGGCCGCTGGCCGGCGGCGGAGTCGCTCTACGTCCAGGCGTTGGAGCAGCGTCGCCAGCTGCTCGGGCCGGATCACCCGATGACCATGGCCACCCTCAACAACCTGGCGATCGTGCGCTACCGCATGGGTGACCTGGCCGGAGCGGAAGAGTCGTTTCGGGAGGCACTGCGCATCTGGGGTCAGACTCTGGGGCCGGATCACCAGTACACGCTGAAAGCCATGAACAGCCTCGGAGCAGTGCTGAGTGAGGGAGGAAAGTATGGCGAGGCCGAGACGTTGCTTCGTCAGGCACTCGCCGGACAGCGGCGCCAGTTGGGTGACTCCAGTACCGATGCGGCGATAACCCGGCGGAACCTCGGCCTGCTGCTTCGCCGTACCGGTCGCCTCGGGGAGGCGGAGCAAGTGTTACGCTTCTCCCTCGCGATTTATCGCCGCGAGCTGCCCGACAGTGCCCCACGTACCGCGGAGGCGCTCACCGCGCTGGGTCAGGTGCTCACCGACCGCGGCCGGCCGGGAGAGGCGGAGCCGCTGCTGCGGGAAGCGCTGGCGATTCGTGAGGCCAAGCTCGAATCCAGCGATCTTCGGACCCTCGAGACAAGGGAGGCGCTCGGCCTCGCGGTGGCGGCCCAGGGACGAAGGCAGCAGGCCGAATCTCTGATCGCGGGCGCCTGCCGAGCCTTCGAGGGGAGCCCATGGGCGGGGCGTCAGGCCCGCGAGTGCCGCACCCGGCTGCGGGCGATGTCGATGAGGAATTGAGTCGGGCGCGAGAGCGGCCTTTGGCCCCTTCGCCGGTGGGTTCGCGTTTATCAGGATGCAAGCGTTCCCTGACACGCCACCGGAGGTGCCCATGTCCCCGTTCCGCCGCCAACGGCTCGGTTTACTTCTCGGGCTGTCGCTGTCCGCCTGCCACGATCCGTCCTCTCCGACCGCCTACGAGCTCGATGCTCCGCCGCAGCTGGCCATCGCCGATGCCGCCCATGGCGGCGCCGCGCATTTCTATCTACTTCCACCGCTGGTCCCGGCGCCGAGAACGCAGGGAGTCTTCGACCCCGAGCTGTTGCCTGAGGTTCGGGTGTGCGAGCTCGCGCGAGCGGGTTGCGGGGTCGAGATAGGGGCCTTCACGGTCTCCAGCACTCCGGCCGTCACTCTCGACTCGGCCAACGAGGCCTACGGCGTCACCTGGGACACCAGGAATGCGCGGCTCCGGACCTCGTCCTCTTACCGCATCCGCGTCCTGGTCCCACCGGTTGAGTTGGGATTCGCCGATCTCCGAGTGGTCAGCTCAAGGCGCGAGCTCGAGTCTCTCCCATCCGACGTTGTCGGCGTGGTTCGGGGGCAGCCGCTTCGGATGAGGTTCCGAGTGGAGCAGGGATTCGTCGGTGCCATTCGGATCCAGCCTGGCAACGAGGAGATCGAAGTGGGCACGACCGCAGGTTACGAGGCCGTCGCCTTCGATCTCCATGGCGGTCAGCTGCGCGACGCGGGTCCGTTCACCTGGGCAAGCTCGGATCCCGGGACCCTCGGCATCAGTCGGGACGGAACGGGGAATGCGGTGGCGATCGGAGAGGCGCTGATCGCGGCGGAAATCGGTGTGGTGAAATCCCCACCGAAGAAGGTGAATGTGTTCCGCCGGCTGGCCTTTGTGCGGCTGGAGGGGAACGAGGATATCTACTCGATCCGGAGCAACGGTAGCGGGCTGACGAACCTCACCAACAGCCCGGAGGGCGATTGGGATCCGAAATGGTCCCCCGATGGCACGAGAATCCTGTTCATCCGCGGGACTGGCCTTCCCGGTAGCCATCAGCTCTGGGTGATGAACTCGGATGGTGGCAACCAGATCAATCTCACCAACAATCCGGCATTGGATCACTCGGCGGCGGCATGGTCCCCCGACGGGGCGAGGATAGCATTCGTGGCCAACGCATCGGAGGACTGCTGTGTCGGTCAGGGGATCTACGTCATGAACGCCGACGGAAGCGGCAAGGTCCGGCTGACGGAACAGGGTAATGAGCCGCAGTGGTCGCCGGACGGAACCAAACTGGTTTATGAACAGCTGGGGATCAGGCGCATCAACGCGGACGGTACCGGAGACGTCCAGCTGGACTCCAATTTCTACGACGCACACCCGCTATGGTCGCCGGACGGAACCCGAGTTCTCTTTTCCTACCGGTCTACGAGCGGGTCTCCCCGGGTGGGAATCATGAACCCGGACGGTACCGGTCTCAGCCTGCTGACCAACACGAATCTCGTCGACCTCGAGCCGCGCTGGTCGAATGATGGCACCCGGATCACCTGGTCCCGTCTCCTGCCCGGGCCGTACCAGCTGTGGGCGATGGACGTGAACGGGGCGAATCAGACCAATCTCACCAACGGTGCGCAGGACAGCCGCGACGGGCGATGGTCCCCGGACGGCAAGAAGATCCTGTTCTGGCAAACGCAGTATCACCCCGATACCGACCAGGACAAGGATATCTACATCATGAATCCCGACGGCTCAGGCCAGGTGAACTTGACCAAGAACCCCGCGCCAGAGCACTCAGCGGTGTGGCGTCCCTGAACGCCAGCCAACCGGAGGCAACCCTGGATCACCCTCGCTTTCACGCTGAGCTTGTGGCGCGGCTCCGTTCGGCCGGGAGAGTCACTGCACTTACCGGTGCCGGAGTCTCAGCCGAAAGCGGGGTGCCCACCTTTCGCGACGCGCATACCGAACTCTGGTCCCTCCATCGGCCGGAGGATCTCGCAACGCCGGAGGCGTTCGCCCGCAACCCCAAGCAGGTGTGGGACTGGTACGCGATGCGGAGGGAGATGGTGCGAGCGGTCGATCCGAATCCCGGTCACTTGGCGCTGGCTCGGTTGGAGGGCCTCGCTCCCCGATTCACCCTGATCACACAGAATGTCGATGGCTTGCATCAGCGGGCGGGAAGTCGGTCGGTGATCGAGCTGCACGGCAACCTGAACCGGGTCCGCTGCAGCCGGGAAGGGACGGTGCTGCGCGAGTGGACCGAGAGCGAGTTGGTTCCACCGTGCTGCCCGCGGTGCAGCGGACTGCTCCGGCCGGACGTGGTCTGGTTCGGCGAGATGTTGCCCGAGGAGGCCTTGAGACAGGCCCGCGATGCCGCCGTGGCATGCGATGTGTTTCTGTCGGTCGGCACTTCCAACCTGGTCGAGCCCGCCGCGTCGCTGCCTTGGCTTGCCGCTTCGACCGCGGCGTCGGTCGTGGTGGTCAATCCCGATATGGACGGACAGCGGAGCGGTGCGGGGATCTACCACGTGACCGGGAAGGCGGGTGAGGTGCTTCCCGCGCTGCTCGAGGCCGCTTGGCCGGGGTAAGCGGGCTTGGCCCGGGCTGGCCCCCTTCTTTATATTCCTGCCCCCTGCGGCCAGGTAGCTCAGTTGGTAGAGCAGCGGACTGAAAATCCGCGTGTCGGGGGTTCAATTCCCTCCCTGGCCACTTTTCAGCACCACAAGGAACAAAAGGCACAACAACTTGGCTTGAGGGGAAGAGAGTAAGTTTGGGTGGACGAGAGGTCGTCTAGTTTGGTTTTGGGCGCCTTAGGATAACAAGAGGATAACCGGCCGAGCTCGCAAGAAACCCCGCCATCGGCCGTTCTAGCCAAATTGCGCAATCCCGACGCCGTGGTATGTGAGAGTGGAGTGACACAGTGTTAAAGTGAGTTTCCGCTACTGCAAGATTGCCACACAAGCAACCCATTTTCGCCAATACAATGTGTCGGCTCCGCCTTCGCGATGTTCTCCAATCCTGCCACGCATCGAGCGGTACATTCGCAGAAATGCCCACTATCCGCCGAATCAATGGTGCCGGCCGATAGCGTGTCTTAGCGGGATTGCGGTGCTCGCCACGGCCGGTGGCCGACGGCGGAACGTAGGTTAGTGCATGAGCGGACGGGCCGCTTGCAGCTGATGCGCAAGTCGTTTGGCGGCAGCCATCTGGATACTCAAAGAGGCCAGCATGCCAATCCTAGTATCTCAGGCAGCGTCGATCGTCGACGGTGAGATCATTCTGCGAGCGCGGCCGCAATTCCCCCCAGGAGACCTGATCGGGTTTCTCATGAGCCTTCGGCCTCATGCAGCAGCGGATGGTCCTGCCTGGACCGTTTCTGTCTCTATCTCGGATAGACGCAACCCACAAGCCATTCCAATGGCCCTAGAGCCATTTCTGTCGGCGAGTCAATATGAGCGCTCCTTCCTGGAGCCCATCTGCCTTGCCTCCCTGGAAACCCTGTCACAGAGCCCGGCTTCGCCGCCCGACGAAAGACTCTGGCTATTCCGGGATGACATCTACGCGGCCGCGCGAGAGCCTCGGGCGTCAGAACGCGAAGAGGTACTGCTTCGGATCAAGGCCCTCCACTTCCAGACTAGCGATTCTCTCAAGCGGCTCCGCGAACAAGTGGCGAATTTTGAGGCTGTTGAGTCATTGACGAAGAATCGGACTTCTCGCCAGCCAATTCCCGATGATGTAAAGCTCCTCGTGTGGACCCGAGATGGAGGAGTCTGCGTCAAATGTGGGGCGTCCAAAGAACTGCATTTCGATCACATCATTCCTCTGTCTCGCGGGGGCGGAGACCAAGCGGAGAACATCCAACTTCTCTGTCGTGCCTGTAACTTGGCTAAGAGCACCCGGCTCGCCTGACCGACGGTGACAGTGTCGCCTAACCCGCGCATGCAGTCGACAAACGTGCGATCCGGGACTGATGAATCGGAGTTCGCCGAGCACGTCATCTAGGGCGGGGGTCTGCAATGCGGCAGAGTACAGAGCATCACGTCCGAGTCGCGGCATGGGTGACTGCAGTCACCAGCCTGCTCGCCTGCTCAGGTGCGGACTCTGGCGTCCAAGGTAAGACCGCTCCGCCGAATCATTCGGCAGTCCTATCACCAAAAGCGGAGGCGCTCACTCCAGCCCCAGAACTCGAGGGACTACGGTCGCTACTCGCCACCAGCGGCAAAGCTGCAATCGTGAACGAAACATTTACAGTAAAGCTGACTCAGCGAGTCGACTCGATTCGAGGTTGCATGCTCGTGCTCCGCAGAGAAGAGCAAGGCTTCAGCGTCCCACATGATTGGCGGTACACGATAGATCTAAGCGCGATGAGCCCAGAAGTCGAAGTCAAGCCGTGGGAAGAAAGGGGACTTTACAATGTACAGGTCTTAACGAGTTCAGGAGGTGAGGAGATTGCCGCCGTCAATTCTGCAGCTGACGGAAAGCCGCAGAAGACCAATTTTGTGGAGATGCTCTTCGCCGATCGGGCCGATGCTGTGAAAGCTTCGGGTTTCTTCTCGAAAGCGATTCGGGCATGTGGTGGTAGCCCCCGGTCGGTTCAGGCGACCGAGCGCGCGGCGAAGGAAAAGGCCTCCCACGATAGCGCTTCGGGGTTCATTGATGAGTCAACCCTGCCGCCTGAAGTTGTTAGCAACCTGATCAAGGCGTGTGAGGCGCGTGTAAGAGGGCAGCTCAAGGCGCCCGGAAGTGCCCGGTTCACCGATAAGCCAACGGTGGGGGGGAGTAAGGGCAAGGGGCTTTTGATTTACGGGAAAGTTGAGGCGCAGAATGCCTATGGTGGATATCAGGAATTGAGCTACATGTGCTCGGCCGACGAATTCGGCAAGCAGTACGTCCCAGGCACAGTCTCTGTCTATTAGCGGAGAGGTGGACGCGTGTTCAACTGTTGACGAAAAGAACTTGAGTCCGCCTCAGCCTTGACGCCTTCCCTCACTGCCTAGCAGATGCCAGGTAGATCACTAGCGCAGGTATCATCCTCTTCGAGATGAGTTGATTCGGCCTCAAGTATTGTTGCGCTAACGTCATATTTTACTTATGTTCTTAGTATAGTAGCATCGCCGTAGAGCCCCGCTCGCCTGAGTGGCTGGTTCCACAACTGAAGCAAAGACGTCACCCGATGTGAGGGATAAGTGTTCGCAGCGTTTCGCTGCCGCTTATCCCTCTTTCTTTTTTTGGAGGTGCCCAATGGATCGATTGCTCACGGTGAAGGAAGCCGGTGATCTCCTTCGGTTGAACATTTTCTCCGTCTATGAGATGGCGCGAAACGGACGCATACCTTCCGTTCGCCTTGGCCGGGCAATTCGCTTCCGGCCTGAAGCGTTGGAGGCTTGGCTGGCCTCAGGCGGAGTCATCTCTCGATCCACTGCTGAGCAGTCTAGTCACCCAAGGCACAAGCGTAGGACTCCAAAGCGGACCATTTGATGAGTAAGGGCACGAGGAACTCGGCACCCAATTCGCCTTTGGCCTCTGTCCTGGAGCGCCTAGATCACCCAGCGCCGAGCGCACACGGTTACGTGGCGTGCTGTCCCGCCCACGAAGATAGGAATCCCTCCCTATCCATTGACGAGACCGCTGACGGAGTCGTGCTCATTCATTGCCATGCAGGATGCACTTGTAAGGAGATTCTCGCGTCCCTGGGACTGCGGGATGCGGACCTATTTCCCACCGCGGCGATGTATCCGTACACGGACGAGCAGGGAAACCTCTTCTATCAGGTGATAAGGTACCCAAACAAACGATTCCGGGTGCGCTCGCTCGACGAAACCGGGAGGTGGCGTGGGAACATCACTGGAGTACGGCGCGTGCTTTATCGACTCCCCGAAGTATTGGCTGCAATAGAAAGAGGGGAAGCCGTCTACCTAACAGAGGGCGAGAAGGATGCGGACAACCTCGTTGCGCTCGGAGCGGTCGCTACGACGAATCCATTCGGTGCAGGGAACTGGCGCGGCGAATACACTGAGATGCTACGGAATGCGAGGGTGGTGATCCTCCCGGACAATGATGACCCCGGTAGGCGACATGCTCAACGTGTCGCGGACAGCCTGGAAGGAATCGCAGCCGAGGTACGCATCGTTGAACTGCCGGGTCTGGCCTCCAGCGGGGACGTCAGCGACTGGCTAGGAGCTGGAGGCACCGCGAAAGCGCTTGAACAGCTAGCTGAGAGCTGCATGGTCCACAGCTCCGGTGATGCAGTGTCACGAACTCGGGAAATATCATCTCACAGCTCACAAGAGGCAGGATGGCCGACGCTAAGTTCCGCAGCATTATACGGAGTTGCAGGGGATTTCGTTAGGCTGATCGCACCTCAATCAGAAGCCGACCCTGCAGCCCTGCTCGTACACTTTCTGGTTGGCGTCTCCATCCTCATAGGCCGTCACTCGTACTTCCAGGTGGAGGCTAGCAGGCATTACCTCAACCTGAGCGCCGCGTTGGTAGGTCGCACCAGCAAAGGACGCAAAGGTACAGCTGAAGCCCACATTCGGAACCTTCTCCGCAGGGTTGATGCGAAATGGGCTAGGGATCTAGTGGTAAGTGGATTGTCGTCCGGCGAAGGTCTGATTCATCACGTTCGAGACCCTCAGTACAAAGAGGAGCCGGTCCGACGAAGAGGTAGTGTCATCCGGTATCAGCGGGTACGCGTTGATGAAGGAGTTAAGGACAAGCGCCTCCTCGTGATTGAACCAGAGCTCGCCGGCGCGTTACGGGCTATGAAACGCAAGGACTGCACTCTGTCTCCCACCCTTCGTGCTGCGTGGGACAGCGGTGATCTGCGCACACTGACAAAGACTTCTCCCCTCCGCGCCACTGGCGCGCACATAGGCGTACTCGGCCACATTACTCGTGACGAGCTAAAGAGCGAACTAAGGCAGATTGATCTGGTCAATGGTCTCGCGAACCGTTTTCTCTTCGTCTGCGTTAGTCGTGCCGGCTTCCTTCCGGAAGGCGGGGACGTCCCAGAGGATGCATTGGAGAGATTCGCAATCAGTCTGCGGGCTGTGGTTGATCGGGCAAGGAGCGGGGGCGCTTGATGCGTTCTGAAAAAGCGACGGTCTTCTGGGGACAGATTTACTCGTCCCTAAGCGCAGAGAAACCTGGTCTGTTCGGTGCAATAACTGGTCGGGCGGAAGCACAGGTCGTTCGGCTATCCGCCCTATTTGCAGTGCTCGACCAATCTCCCTTGATCAAAGTCAACCACCTCAAGGCGGCGTTGGCCGTATGGCAATATTCTGAAGATTCGGCCCGCTATCTATTCGGCGGTGCCACAGGCAACGCTCTGGCGGATAAGATCGATCATGCACTTCGAACTCGCCCCGCTGGGCTGACACGGACAGAGATTCGAGATCTGCTGGGAAGGAATGTGAACCGTGAGGCAATCAACCGAGCCCTGGCGCTGCTCAGAGAGTATGGGATGGCGGTGTACAGCTCTAAAGAGACTGGGGGGCGGCCGGCCGAACATTGGGTTTCGTCGTATTCGTCGTATATGTCGTTACTCGAGGACTGCACGTCCAAGGAGTTGAAGCAGCTCCCTGCAGGCCCTGACCGTCCTGACGGCAACAGGTCTGGTACAATGATGACAAGCCCTAAGCGAAAGGTTGCGGTACGACATAGACGACAAAATGGATCAATCGGAGACGAAGACGGTGTATTCACTCTCTCTGGGGACATGACAGCACTCATGGGGAGATGACGGCCAGGCAGAGGAGGCTCGTCGAAATCCGGTGCACAATGTCGGAAAGGGTGGAGTTAAGCATGGACCAGACACGCGGACGATCGCAAAAAAGACTGGGGCTTCGCAAGCTACTACCAGAGCAGGTCCCAGCTGCGAAGCATGCCCTCCTCCGCGCACTCGGGCATCATCGAACCGTCTTGCAGGCATGCAAGCAAACGTCGGTTGGTCGATCGACCTTGTATCAATGGATGCAGCACGATCAGGCGTTTGCCGCCGCAGTCGATGCCGCTCGCCGTACCGGGCCCCGTCGGCTCACCGGGAGCGTGCGTTCGTTGGAAGAGAAGAGCACCCGCGAGCTTATCGCCATGTTCAAGAGACTCCATCCGCGGTACCGCCGCCATACATGACGACCAGCAGCAGATAGCAAGACCCCTGTAGAAAACCGGATGGGACTCCTGAGACGCCAGCTAACCACGCACACACGTCGTACCAAAAAGACCCGATCTAGGTTCTCCACGAGCCGATTGGTTGAAGGATACCGGGGGCCCGCCGTGAGCAAGCCCCGCGGCGCGGGAGCAAGAGATGGGCGTCACTTCGGCTAGTTGGCTCGAAGAACTCTTAGGATTTGCCTGCCGTCGTGCTGCTTTCTATGACCACCGCGTACTTCTGCCAAGCCTGCTCTACTTCGGGTGAGAGTACATCGCTCCGATATTTGAATTCAGACGCGCCGAACTCGTTCGCCTTGGGCACACGTCCCAACGCCTCTTCTAACTGGATGAACCGGAGACTCCCCTCCGCAAGCCATTCAAGCTTTCTGTATCTTTCCTGTTCCTGCGCCTGGACACGTGCTTCTTCTCGGTCCGACACCACCACTCGCCGCTCAAAGGGCTCCCCACCTAGCCGATCAAAGACTGTCTTTGCAAAGCCGAGCCGGTCCGAGGACATGAGGGAGACTCTTACGGGGTGAATGGGGGACCGTTCGCCGATCGCTGCGTAGAGCGCGCTGAGATCGCCACCGAACCAGTGGTTCGCTACCCCGGCGGCGTGTTTCGCGAATTGCGTCGGCGTGGGTGGTTTGCCATTCTCGGCGATGCTCTGCGCGTGCAGGCGGCCAACTTCCCGAAGCTCGCTCTCCCATCTGGCTCGCAAGTACGGCTCTAGGTAACGTTCGGCCCAGGCACGGCGATATCGAGTGATGATGTCTCGCAGGCGCTCGAAGCCCGATCGGCGAAAGCCAGTGGTCATGCTTACCTCGAGCGAGATGCCGAGGGCGACTTCCACTGATGATCTTTTTCCAGGCAGAGGCTCAGCAGGGCCGAGATGCGCCTCGGCTTCGCTAAGCTCCGCGAATCGACACGGATCAATCGGACAGTCCAGTCGCTGGAGTCCAGCCAGGTGATCTTGGTGATAGGTGGCCAATCCAGCCATGTCCGTCCGTGACATCGGTCCTTCGCACACGAACCAGGCTGTGAGTGCCGCCCCATGCCAGAACGCAAGTGTAGGCCCGAACGCCTCTGCCATCAGCGCATGCGGCGAGACCTCACTGACGATGCGGGCGGGCCACCTCGGAAGCATGATTGAAGCCCAAAGACGCTCGATTTCTTCCACGAGTCCGGAAGGCAACAGCTCGCGATAGAGCCGAGCGTTATACCACGCGGGCCCGTCCCATCCGATCCTAACGGCGCGACTCTCCTCTACAAAACCCCAAAGGGAACGCATCCCGGATGCCTGCCGGGTGTGGGCCTCATCGAAGTGATGCCAAAAGGCCCTGAGTGTGCCGACGCGCTCATCGACAGGAGGCACTGAGTCCGCCGGCTGTTGGCCCGTCGTGTCCCAGTAGGTCGACAGCGCGCGTTGGACTTCCTCAGCCGGCACGCCCAATTCGAGGGCTACGGCGGCCGGACTCTTCGTACCGCCGACGAAGAGTTTGATCTCCGGGATCGCGACCGCGATCTCTTCATCCGGATGTGGTATCTCGCCGAGGTATCGGAGCAGTTTCAGCCAGTCCCCGGCGAAAAAACCTACAAGGGTCCTTTCGAGAGCCCGGGTTAAAACTTGCTTCCGCCGTGCCTGCCCATTTTTCGCCTTGCGATAATAGCGTGCTATCAACGGAAGCAGCCGATATGCGCGGTAGCGTGGTGCGATTTGTTCCGTCGCCTGAGAGGCGAGGGCGGCTAGGAGCCGCTGCTTCGCCGCCAACCGTTCGGCCGAGCATAACCGACTCCAGCCTCCTCCGTAGCGCATTATGGCGAGTTCGTTTGCGACGTCCAACGCGAGAGAAGACACGAGCTCGTCCACAGAGGCCCAGTCGGCAAGTTGGTCCTCGGCGCTCTGTGTGCCCGCGAGGCGTCCACACAGCTCGAATGGCAGAAGGAGCTGCTCGAACATGGGCTCTAGGACGGCCCAGGCAAAGACCGCGGCAGGATTGTCCGCTAGGAGAACTCGGGCTCGCTCCTCCCAGGCGAGTCCGGTCGCAAATCTAGGATAGCTGGCGAAAGTCGAAGCGAGAGTAATCCATCCCGCCTTCACGCTGGCTTTGTCCGGCAAGAACCAGGCGCCCTTGGAATGCTGACTTGCCACGCTGAACAGGTCGATGAGAGCCGCCTGGCGACGGTTGTCGAGGCCTACAATTGAAAGGGCGTCGGCGTGGCGACCTACCTCCACCTTGAGCGTTGCCTCCCCTTTCAGAGCACGAACCGCAACCTCAGATACCAACGCATCAACGTCCGCGAAGAGTGCGGGCCTCTCTTGACTGGCCTCGAGTTCGACGAGAGAAGTAGGCGTGGACAGGGCAGCAGCCCGCCGGCCGAAGGATTCGCTGTCACTCATTGAGTGACTTGATTACCTCGACGTATTGTTCGAAAGCCAGTGGATTCGGGCTCGACTGCGCGTACTTCGCGTACCGCTGCGCCAGAGCCTCTAACTCTCGCTCCCCCCGCCGCCGCTCGACGCGCTCCTGGTCGTGCACGATGCGACTCTCAATCGCTCCACGCTCGAACACCACGAATGCCTCCGGCCTGCCGGCCGTCTCCGCTCCTCGAGTGCCTGGAAGGTGAAGCTCAACTGGCGCGGTCTCCCAGTCGGGAGGTATTTCGTGGGCCGTGAGCGGATCCATATCGTTCTCTCTGTAGATGGTGTCGATGTGCGCGTCTAATCCAAGCTCTGCGTGATAGATGACATCGAGAAACTGTTCCCCGGGACCGACTCTCCCGACGAGCGCGGGATGAGTAATAACTCGGATGCCACGTCCGACAAACTGGTAGAACTCCGCGAAACTCGAGTATGGGCGCATCGGAACGACCACCGTGATGGGCGGAAAGTCGTATCCCTGCCCGAGCATCTTCAGTTGGACGATTCCTTGGAGGTCCCCCGATTCTTTCTCGAAGCGGGCGCGGATCGACTTGATGCGGGACTCCGGCATTGAGTGGTGGAGGTGCGCGCATGTGATGCCGTGCTCCTCCGCGATCTGCGCGACTTGCTCCGCGTGCCGCTCCCCGAGTGCCGAGAATAGGACTCTTGGCTTGACCGGTTGCAGGAGCTCTGCCTGGCGGTCAAGCGCGGCCTTGACAGCACGCATGACTTGGCGGATCGGCTCATTGGATTTGGCTGTAATGCGGGCGAGCTTCCGCTCGTCCTTGATAATGTCGAGAACAGCCGCCTTGCCGAGGATCTCCTCCCTAGCCCCGTCGGGCCAGACGATCTCATAAGTGGTCTGGGCGGGGTTCGGTGCGAAGCGCTGGACCCGTAGGTTCTTCGCGTTGCCGTCCGCGATGGAGTCGATCAGCCGGTAGCGATACACCACGTCGGCATCAATCGGTTTGCCATCTAGCCGCTGGAAGCATGCCGACATAAGCAGCGTCTTGGCTTCTGCAAAATGCTGGAACGCCCGCTGGTACGACTCGGCCGCGGCTATGTGGGCCTCGTCGATCACAACGAAGTCGATGTCTTCGGGTCCGAGCTTCGCAAGGAGGTCGTCCGGGTCGTCGCCCGTGCCGAGCGAGTGGAAGTTTGTGAGGATGATGTCACCTACCAAGAGTTGATCGCGAGTAACGCCCTTGATGGCGCCATCCTCACGATCTAGAGTGAGCACCTTCGGTGGGCGAGAACCGGGAATTAGCGGGCCTCCTGGAAGTCCATAGAGTACGTTGCCAACGGCCTCGTGGTCGAAGGCTCGATCGAACGTTCCCCGGATGACGCTGCCTGGTGTGACGACCAATGCCCTTCGCTTCCCAAAGGTCAGGCACGCCAGCACGCCCAATGCCGTCTTCCCGGCGCCGACAGACATGACGCAGGCCGCTCTTTTGCCGTGCGAACTGTAATAGTTGACGAGTGCAGCGAGCGCTTCCGACTGGCACTGGCGAAGGGTCCGCAGATTCAGCTTGTCCCTAACCATGTCGAAATAGGAGGTCATCTGGACTCCCACGGGTGCGTTCCCTTCCGCGAGCAACTTTGGCGATGGGTGTAACGAGGCCAACGGGTCTGGGTCCATTTCGGGTCGCTCGACAAAAGGGTCGGACACTAGGAGGCCAGCGAGCAGCGGGTCGAGTCGAAGAACTGCCCGAAGCTGGGTGACGCACCGCGCCGTCTCAAGTCTGATCGAATCGTAGGAGAACCGCACGACCACGCGCCCGCTTGCGTGAAGGTCGTTCTGCCGGAGCCGGTCGTAAGTAAACGCTTGGCGAGTTCCGTGGAACTCGAATCCGTCAAGCTCAATAGCGAACACATACTCCTTGCCCCGAAGTTCGTAATCGATGCGGTATCGACGACCGTCTACCTCAACCTCTGCTTGTGGGACGATGTGAGACACCACGTCAGGAAGGGCTGCAGGTCCCAAGACCCATCGGAGAAACGCGTACTCGAGGAACGACGATGATGGAAGCACCAGCCACGGTGCGAGATCAACCGGATTCACCCACGATCCTCGTTCTCCACAACTGCGATCCGCTGTGCTAATCGATCGCGTGCTTCGGGTCCCTGGCCGTGACGAGCAGCAGTCTCGGCTACCTCTAGTGCTTCGCGAAGACACCCTTCTCGTTCGTACAGGTCGATCAAGATCGCAAATGTCAGCACTCTGTAAAACGAAGGGTCGTCTTCGTGCTGGTACACGATGGTTTCGGGACGGGCTTCGATGAGTTGGATGTCGAGCCAGCAGAGTCTCTCGACATCTTCGAGGGCTTGGGGCTCTCGTCGGCGCCGGCTCCAAAGCGCGCCCGCGCATCCCTGGATGATGAAGTGGTAGTCGCTGGGCACCCCCGGCAACTCAAGCGCCTCGTAGCAGTGCTCGAGCAACTCGGCCCGCTGGGACATCCCCTGGGCCGAGCCCCCGGGCATGCGCTGGTGACGCTGACCCTCTTCCGCCTTTCGTTGGCCACAACAGGGATTCCCGCTGTCTGCCTTCGAACTCATAGACCTGCGTCTCGGGGACAACGCCATATCCCGGCAGGCTCGTCGGATCCACGCCTGGGGCACGAGAAAACGTTACGCCGGGGATTTCGCCGAACCGCCGAAACCAATCCACCATGTCGCCTCGCCCCAGAATCAGGTGCGCTAGCGGTTAGCTCACTTTGGGTGATGTCGTAAGAGGTCTCGACGAAGCCTGACCTGCGTAGCGCTCAAGAAGTGTACCGCCCGACCGAGCTCCGTGCTGCCGGCCTGCCGATTCATGCGCCAATTCGGCCGTGCCATTCTAGAGACGTCGGTATTCAACGAGGAAACAGTCAGCAATAACGGCCACAAAGGTGACTAGCAGGCCGTGGCCGTCAACGTCTTCAAAATGGAGCGCCTTCCCGAGCCCGAAGGAGATAGGCTGGGGTTTTCCTCCGTCCACGGCAATGTTCTTCGTGTAGACGTAGAGACGGTTGGACGAGTCGTGAATCGAGTTCATGGTGCCCTTAAGCCCTGGGACTCTATCGTGGCCCCCGAGGCTAATCAGGGAACCGACTCTCTCGATGCTCGGCACAGTAATCACAAGGTCCTTGACCGGATCGAAGTCCCTAGCCAGAAACGCGGGATAACCCGGGTGGGCACAGAACGCCGTCAAGGTGCGCCGTTTGGCGATCTCAAATCGGGCCGTTCCTTCCAAGTTGGTGCTAGCCCGGAGGTGTGTCCCATTTGAAGCGACCAATAAAAGATCTGCAGAGTCTAGGTGCTCTCCGACATCTGTCCTGACAGTGACGAGCACGCTGCTAACATGTGCTGCTGGTACCTCGACAGCAGACGGGCCTACCGAAGGTGGGGCAACTGTGACTCCAGCCTGGACCAGCTTTTCGCAGATCGCTTCAGCGAGTTGAGCCGGAGAGAACTCTCGGAGATCGAGATACCCTATAGTATCTAAAAGCCCCCGGCACGTCAGTATCGTCGAACCTGCAGGAAGAATGTATTCCCGATTTTCGCGTAGAGCTCGCGCCTGCGCACTGCGCCGTTCGTGCCGGGGCCAGACTTTGGCGGCATAGTGCATGGAGATGAACATTACGGTAAAAGCTGCCTTGTTGCGATAGATGTCACTCAAATGTTCGTACAAGTCCTTGCCCCATAGATCAACGCGCTCGTACTTATCGTAGAACGCGCTTACTCCTGCGCGTCTCAGGTAATTCGCTACCTGGTCCACGTAGTCGCGATCCTCGCCGGCGAAGGACAGAGCGATATCGTACTCGGTTGTGGTCATTGACCTCGTATCGCGTCGGCGGCGCATCAGCTGCAAGGGACTCGCTCGCCTGCCTATCCTGCGCTACAGCTCCTGCACCGACTGCGCGCGGTGAGCGGGCGCTGCCTAGAGGCTCTGGACGGTTGCTTGGCGCGCGTTGGGCAGCTCCGCGTTCCCTCTGAGCCCAAGGGAGAAGCGGTCTAACAACCTGGCCCTGCATACGGTGTATAGTGCTGCTTTAGCGCATCCCCCTCATACCGGAAGTAACGACGGTCAGGAACCGGAATGAGCCTCGCAGCCGCGCACGTGGTGGCAAACAGCATCTTAGTCCGCCGATGCCCAACATAGGACCCGCCGGTTTGGTCAAGAAACTTGGGTTCGGCAGCGAATAACTGGCCTCTCCGTTGCGCGGGCGTAAGCGATAAGGCAGTTAGCTCGGCAGCTTTTTCAGATTCGGTCAACCCGCAATCCGCCTCCAGGTACTCAGTTGGGAAATCAAGAGCTAGGGCGTCCGGTGATTTGAGAACAACAGTCCACTTGCCACCACTCAACGCAGCAATGACTTCATACCACTTGAAACCGACATACCCGCCAAAGCCGTTCTTAGCGTTGAATCGACCGCAGACCTTCGCGCCTTCATCGTAGGCGTAGCCAACTTCGTAGGTAATGCGCAGCGATTCCGGGTCTTTCAGTACACCTGCGAGTCGAGCTTTGATCGCAGCGCGAAGGGCTGCAGGCAGCTGAGTCGAATCGTGAGGCGACTGGAGAACGACGTGAATTTGCCGTGCCGGATTGCTTTCAGCGTCTTGGGCGAGCGTCTCTGCAGGCCACTTGCAAAGCGTGATGAGGGTCATGTGTGCCAAAACGTATAATCTCACTCTTGCCCTCGGTGCTAAGTCCGATCTGAGCAATATCACAAGATGCCTGGGCCAGCTAAGACCTCGTCGGGAGCGCAACTGAGGTCGAGACAGCCAGACGTACGTCCCGTCGTCTGCCCATCCCTTGCTGTATAGCTACGGCACGTAGTGGTTGTCGAGAGCGATCCGCTCGGGCATGGGATAAGCCGTACGAGGTGCACAGAGCGGTGGCAGACCCGCCGGGCAGTCGAGCGGATGGCGCCGGCGACTCAATGTTGCACAACTACGTCATCATACAAGACGTCTTTCCCACGAACTCGTCCGACGCCGATACCCCAGTTCGAGTAATTGCTACTCATATACGCCTCGATGGATTTCTTCTGAGTGGCTGAGAGCTTTGCCCACGCCACAGTGGGGAGCCAGATGACCATTCTAGAGCCAAACGTATCGGGGTTCTTATAAACTGGGTCGAGGCCATACCGTTGAACGATCTTATTGATCAAAAGGCGCCCCTCGACAGATTCCCTTCCATCCGACCCCGGACCCGGTTGATTGGCGGCGGCTTGTTGCGCCTCATAGGCTGCCCGCATCCGCAACATCGTTGCACGGCCTTCTTCACCGATCTCAGACCATGGCTTTGATCCTTGGTACCAGGATGGGGCCTCGTCGGAAACTCCGGTGGCGCCGCCTAGGACAGGTTCGTTCCTCGCCGCGGTCCTCTGGAGAGGGGGCGATGCGTCAGCCGCGAGGGTGGACCCTGCGTTCGCTGCCGGATACTGGATCGGCCGATCGGCAACTTCCCGACCGTAGGCAAGGGCTAGTATGACAAGGAATCCGAAGGCTGCCGCGGACATCAACTGCCACACACCCAACGAGGGCGTGGTCCGCTGGACCGGCGGTCGGTTCTCGGCTTGTGGCTGCCTGACACCAATACCGCACACAGGACAAAACCGGGCGCCTGGTGGGAGCGGCCGCTGACAATGATGTGTTACCGGCTCCTCCGCCGTGCGAGGCGCCACCCGAGGTCCGTTCGGCCCCGCTTGCCTGACAGGGTGGGCGCCCCCGCGCCACCGTCCTTCGACCGTCTCCCCCACCTGGACGTTGGCCCACACACCGCGAGGGACTTTGCAGTGACGGCCGAAGGTATCGATCAACAGGAACGTCTCGAGCGGGATGGAGTAGGCGGTCTTCCCCTTGCCCTGGGTCATGTAGCTGGTCGTGGTGTGCTTGTCGACGACCATGCCCGTGCTTTTCGGCACGAACGCGCCAGCCGCCCAGGCAAGGAGGAGGGCGATAGCTCCGAGTATGAGCAACAGCATCACGAGGAAACTCACTGCCGCTCCGTTAGACTGACGGTAGCGATTGCCTGCGGGTTTGAAACAGAGATCGAAGCCGTCGAGGAGGTCATGGTAGCCATCTCATCCTTGTGCGCGGCCCACATCCGCTCACAGCCGGAATGGCGCCGGGGAGCAGGGCTGGCGGGAGCCGGGCGAGCGACAAGACATGCCGCATGCGGGTCTCCGGGATCCCACCTATTTCCTGGGGGTCCACCAAAGGTGGGAGCAGGACAGCGACCGCGCTAGTCGTTGGGACGCGAATGAGATCAAGGGCGAAATGCGGATAGCCTATCCGCATATCAGATGATATCTCACGTTTACACAACCAGTTGTACTGCAACTGTTATCCTCTTGTTATCCTCTTAGCGTCCTGTTAACTTGGGATGGCCCCAACAGGACACTCCATGATTCTCAAGCGCGGCAACACATACCTCGTGCGCCTGTACCGAGGCCGCGATCCCCTCACGGGTAAGAAGCGGTATCTGTTCGCGACCCTGCCCACGAAAAAAGAGGCGCAGCGGTGGGAGCGCGAGCGGAAAGTCGCCCTTGACCAAGGCACCTACGTCGAGCCGTCTAAGCAAGCTTTCGGCGACTTCCTCGCTGTCTGGCTTGACGGCCCGGCAAGGCTCACCGTTCGCGAGCGCACGATGAGCGGTTATCGCGAGTTGATTGGGCGATATGTCAGGGGACACAAGCTCGCGCTGGTGCCGCTCGCCCGCCTCACGACCGCTGATCTTGAAGCCTTCTACGCTGAACTCTCTGATCGACCGCTAGAAGCGCGGACGGTGCGCATGGTGCACGCGCCGCTGCACCGGGCGCTCGCCAAGGCGGTGAAAGATCGACGACTCTTGGCCAACCCCGCCGCTGGCGCTGAGCTTCCCCGGCAGACGCGACGCGAGATGCACGCGCTCGACGCGGTGCAGAAGGCGCGGTTACTGGCCGCCAGCGAGGCGACAGGGAACCGCTTTCACGCGCTGTGGCACGTGCTGGTGAACGGCGGGCTGCGACCGAATGAGGCGCTGGCGCTAAAATGGGAGGATGTGGGCACCGACCGCGTGCACGTGCGCCGCACGCTGACCCCGAAGCGAAAGGGCGGCGGCTGGACGCTGGAGGAACCCAAAACACGCCAGAGCCGACGCACGGTGACTCTCCCAGTGGCGACTATGGAGGCCCTCCGCTGGCACCAGGCGCAACAGGCAGTCGAGAAAGAAACGACGGGGAGCCGATACCGTGACCGAGGATTCGTGTTCGCCGGGCAAGGTGGGGAGCCGCTCAACCTGGCGAACCTGACCGTACGCCATTTCAAGCCGCTGTTGGCCGCCTACTATCCCCTGCCGGATATTCGACTCTACGATCTGCGGCACACGCACGCATCACTCGCGCTCGCGGCTGGGGTGGCGGTGCACGTGGTTTCGGCCCGGCTCGGCCATGCCAGCGCGAAGATGACGCTGGACGTGTATGCGCACGTGCTCACCGGTCAGGATGAAGATGCGGTAGCACGTATGGAGGCCTTCGAGCGCGCGGGGACAGGGTGATGTGGTGTTGTCTTGGGCTACCTAGGGTAGTCAGCCAACCGGGGGTGTGTTAGAAAGGACAGCTTAGGTTTAGTATAGGGTGATATCAACCGCGTCTCTACACAAAGGAAACCGTGCATCGACATGGCGACGCCCCGGCACCTGAAGCATGCGCCGATCACCGAAGCCCTGATTGATATACGCGTCACGCCGTCGTCTGCTCTCACCACCAGCGTCTTGCGACAACTAGCCGACTCGGCACGAACTGAGTATCCAGAGATCGGCGAGCGTCGCGCAGAGACAATGTCGCTCGAGTTCGGCCCTGGTCGTTCCCCCACGCAGAAGTCATCAGACTCTGCTGTTGAGGGCTACCTGTGCCGATCGGCAGATCAGAAGACGGTCGTTCAGTTCCGCCTCGACGGATTCTCGTTCAATCGCTTGCAGCCGTATACGAGCTGGGCGCAGATCGTGCCCGAGGCTCTCCGATGGTACCGGCTTTATGCCACGACTACGAAGGCCACGGTGATCCGCGTCGCAGTGCAGTACATCAACCAGATCAAGATTCCTCATGAGGAGGTTGCAGACCTGCGGGATTTCTTGACGCATCCACCCTCAGCGCCACTGGGTGCCGGTCAGGTCCTATATACGTTTTTCTCTCGTGTAAGGATCTATGATCAGCAGACGGAGTCGTCTGCGGTGGTAATACAGGCGATCGATCCAAGCTTAGACCCTGCCATGGAGGCCCTTCATTTGGTCATCGAGGCTTTCAAGGTGAAGCCTAATGACGCGAGCTTCAGCCTTGATGAGGTTGAGCCGACAATGGAAGTGCTGCACGCTCTGAAGAACCAGATTTTCTTCGGCAGCGTCACCGACGAAGCCCTGAGGGCGTACCTATGACTGCTACCGCTGAGCAGCCCCCCCGCTATGAGACGATCGCGTCCGTCCCCCCCTCTGCCCTCGACGTGGCGGTCGGCGAGCCTGGCAGGCTCATGGCGCTTCTCGCCCAACGTGGATGGTACGAATCAGTGCAAAGCTCAGTACGCGGCCAGGCCGTGGAAGAGCTGCGCGCGCTGTACAAAGAGGTTCATAATCCCGGCTGGGATGGCTATGAGGCGCGCCCAATTAGCCGCGCCACGTTCGATCGCGCCGTTGCCTTCCTGCGTGCGCTTCCGCACTCCCTGCCGACCCCAGAGGTCATTCCTGAGCCCACTGGAACGATCGCCTTCGAATGGCAACGGGCTCCTGATCTGGTCCTGTCGGTGAGCGTCAGTAACGGCTACACGTTGGCCTTCGCGGGACTCTTCGGCCGGAGCAGGATCTACGGTACTGAGGCGTTTATCGATGAATTTCCAGAGCCTCTTCTCGCGCATCTTCGCAGGATTTACCCAGAAGAAGCCAAGCGGAAGTCTGCCTGACCAAGCGGCTCCATCGGAGCCGCTCGCACGGTATGCCTTCGAAAAAGCACACTTCAGAGGTGGCCGGCCAAGAGCCGCGCTATTCCAGCCGCCTACCGATCTGGAGCTCTCCGTCTTCCGCGTTCTTGGACTCTCCGAGATTGAGATCTGGAGGGTCGGCGACGAGCACGTCGCACCAGTTCGGGGGAAGCCCGTGCTGGCCAGAGCCAACCTTGTAGTCTCCGATGTGCTCGCCATCTCGCTCTTCATGAAGAACGATAATGACCCTCCCCGCCACGCAGCGATTGTCGGGTGGCCGAGTGTTGGGGACGAGTATGATTTGTTAGCTCAGCACAAGTCAATGGCTCAGCAGTTGGCTGCTGCTGCGACACTTACGATGCATCCTCCAACACCGGTCAGTTGACGAAATTGCGGTCCAGTCCACGCATCCGCGCCATCCTCCATGACATTTGTCTGAGTTCACCTGATGTGGGACGCACCTTCCCCGAGCGAGCACAAACCAGGATGACCGATGACGCCGGAAGAGATCATCGGATAACAGGCGGATAACATGGCTTGGAGTTGATTCACGAAGTCTATGCGTATAAACAGCTTATGAATGCAGAACAACTCACTGAAAATCCGCGTGTCGGGGGTTCAATTCCCTCCCTGGCCACTCGATGTAATTCCCTGAGACAACGTGGTTAACCAATGTCCGGCCACCCTACGCGGGTGGCCGTTGTCACGCCGGGTACCTGAAAAATACCTGAAACCATTGTG
This sequence comes from uncultured Gemmatimonadales bacterium, assembly GCA_963722825.1. Lineage (GTDB taxonomy): Bacteria > Gemmatimonadota > Gemmatimonadetes > Gemmatimonadales > GWC2-71-9 > CAVVWJ01. The sequence goes on along the minus strand of CAVROI010000003.1, from coordinate 295,526 downwards.
TCCCCATCTCAGTACCCCACTCACTCCTCCGTGGATGAGGACACCTCTGCATCTTCGTTCGCAAGGATTTCCTGATCGCGCGCGGTTACGAAGCGATTTTCAACATCGCCACGAACCACTGAATCTCGTGGTGGCAGCTGGGACCTGGAGGGACCTACGCCATCCTCGGGAGGCTCTCAGAACTCACGCGTCCCGCGGCTTCGCCGCGTACCGGAGGATGACGCCGCCAGTGGCGAGCGGGCGCGCTTGCAGCAGCGTGAGGTTCTGGGGAGGGCTGCCCGGCTTGAACAGCGGAACGCCGGTGCCGAGCACGACCGGCGCGACGCAGATCCGGAGCTCGTCGAACAGGCCGCGGCGCATGAGCGAGTCGCAGAGCTTGGCGCTCCCGAGCACGAACAGATCCTTGCCCTCGCCCCGCTTCAGCTCCGCGACCTCGTCGGCCGCGTCGCGACGGACGAGGCGCGTGTTCTTCCAGGTCGCCGCGTCGAGCGTGCGGGAGAACACCACCTTCGGGACGTCGTTCATGAAGTCCGCGGTCGGGCCAGTGGCCGTGGTCCAGTGGCTGGCCATCCCCTCGTACGTGGTGCGGCCATAGAGCAGCGTGCCGACCTCCCTGGCCTGGTCGAGCGAGAACTGCTGGAGCTCGTCACCCCACGCCGCCTCGTGGAACTCGAGATCCCAGGGCTCTTTGCCCTCGAAGTAGCCGTCGAGCGTCTGGACGTTCCACATCACGAGCCTGCGCATCGTCAGCGTCCTTTCCGGATGAGGTTTGCCACGTAGAGCGCGAGCCGGCCGAGCGTCTGCTTGCCGCCCTCGATCGCATTGTAGCGCTCGACCACTTCGTCGCGCTGCGCCTTCGTCTTGAACACCGCCCGCATGGTGACCTCGGTCGCGCCGCCGCGCTCGACCAGCGTTACCGTCGAGACGAACGCCCGCGGGTCGTCCGGCCGGTCGCCGTGGAGGAAGACGAGCCGCTCGGGCGGCTCGATCTCCCGCCATTCGATCCAATTCGGGTAATCGGCACCGTCAGGCCCGTGCATCACGAAGTCCCACACGCCGCCGGGGCGGAACTCGAAGGCGCGCGTCGTCGTCGTGAACCCGTTCGGCCCCCACCAGTGCGCGAGATGCCCCGGGTCGGTGTAGGCCTCGAATACGAGGGGGCGCGGCCCTTCGATGATGTGCGTCACGACGATCTCGCGATCCGCCGTCGCAGATGTGTTGCCCACGACCATCATCCGCCTCCTTCCTTGCGCTGAAGTCCCTTCACGTAGGCATTGAGTCGATCGAAGCTCTGGCTCCAGAACTCCTCGAATCCACCGACCCAGTCGTGGATCGGCTTGAGCCCTCGGGCGTCGAGCTTGTAGAAGCGCTGCTGCCCCGCCTCGCGCACGGACACGAGCCCGACCTCTCGCAGCACGCGCAGATGCTTGGAGACGCGGGTCTGGGAGACGCGGAGTGCCCCCGCCAACTCGTTCACCGAGCGCTCCCGCCCCTTGAGCAGTGTGAGGATGCGCCGGCGCTGCGGCTCGGCGACCGCGTTGAACGCGTCGGACGTGGTCGCGGCTCGTGCCATGAGGCGAAGATATGCCCATATCGGAATATGACAAGGGTCGGCGCTGGCGTGGCAAAACGGGCGGCTCGAGCCTGGCTCGATCGGCCGCTTAACGGGCCAGGGAGCCGCTTGATTCGCTGGCATTCTGCCCCACGGACCCCTAAGTTTGAGTCCCTCCACCGGCCCGGCCCTTGAGCGCGCTGCAGCAGCAACTTCAAGTCACGTTTGGTGATGCCTACCACCTAGAGGGTGAGTTGGGGGGTGGGGGCATGTCACGCGTGTTCGTCGCGCACGAAACCGCGCTCGGCCGGAAGGTGGTCATCAAGGTCCTGCTGCCGGAGCTGGCCGCCGGCGTGAGCGTCGAGCGGTTCCGGCGCGAGATCCAGCTCGCCGCGCAACTCCAGCACCCGCACATCGTTCCCCTGCTCTCCGCGGGCGAATCCGAGGGATTGCCGTACTTCGTCATGCCGCTCGTCGCCGGCGAGTCGCTGCGGACACGGTTGGCCCGAAGCGGCGAGCTCCCGATCGCCGAATCGGTGCGAATCCTCCGCGACGTGGTGTCCGCACTGGCCTACGCCCATTCGTTCGGCGTGGTGCATCGGGATATCAAGCCCGACAATGTGCTGATTTCCGGTGGCGTCGCGGTGGTCACGGACTTCGGCGTCGCCAAGGCGGTGAGCGCCTCCTCGGGCGGCTCGACCGCCACCGCGCTCACCTCACTCGGCATGGCCCTCGGGACTCCCGCATACATGGCGCCAGAGCAGGCGTCCGGCGACGCCCTCACCGATCACCGCGCGGACATCTACGCGCTCGGCGTGATGGCCTACGAGATGCTCACCGGTCGTACTCCGTTCCTCGGTCGCACGCCCCAGGGCACGCTTGCGGCGCACGTCCTCGAGAAGCCTGTCCCGGTGGATCGCCTCCGGCCCGTGATCCCCCCGATGCTCGCGACGCTCGTGATGTCCTGCTTGGCCAAGAGTCCCGCCGACCGCCCGCAGGAGGCGTCCCACGTACTGCATTTGCTCGACGCGATCGCCACGCCGACCGGGGGGACGGTTCCGACGACGGTGGTAGCCGTCCCCGCGCTCAGCGCCGGTCGGCCCAAGAGAAGCCGCATGTTTGCCGTGACCGCGGCCGCGGGTGCCGTGCTCGGGTTGGGAGCGGTACTGTGGAGTCGGCACGAGTCGCGCACGACTCCCTCCGAGACGCTCGGGGCGGTTCCCAGGCCCGCGCCGCCGCCTCGAGTAGAGACGCCGGCGGCGGCCCCGCTCGAAGCACCACCACCGGCCCCGAAAAAGATCGACCGGCCACAGCCTGTTCCGGGGCATGATGGAGAAGCCTCGCGCGGCGCCACGGTGCATACCCGCCGCGCGGCGCCGGCCGACTCCGCGAGGCGGGAGCCCGCCGCGCTGCCGGCGCCGGTACCAGTGGTGCCGGAGAAGGCGCCGGTCTTGCCTGGAGCAAATGCACCAGACAGCGCGGCGCCAGCGCCCATAGCAACTCCAGCGCTCCCACCGGCCCCGCCTGCTGTCGCCGCGCCAACCGCGCCAGCTCCATCTGCGGCCACTCCGACACCTTCCCAGCCCCCACCTGATCCGCAGGTCGAAGTCCGAGCGGTCGCGGCCCTGATTGGCGAGTACGCACGAGCGGTCGAATCGGAAAGCGTCGGGAATCTACGGCAGGTCTACCCGAGCATGACGGCGGAGCAGCAGAAGGGGTGGGAACAGTTCTTCGGGACCGTGAGTCAGATCAAGTCGCAGCTCAGCCCGCGCCAGATCGACGTCTCCGGCGATGTCGGGTCGGTGCTCGTGAGTGGCCTGTACACCTATGTGAACGGCAGTACGCATCGGTCGGAGCAGCAGCAGGTTTCCTTCCACGCCTCTCTGCGCAAGACCGGCGGAGTCTGGCGCATCGCCGGAATCCGGTAGCGCCGCTAGAAGTTGTACTCCATTCCCACCGTCCAGATGAGATCCGGCCGGAGGCCCCCGCGGTTGAGGGGCCATTCGCCGTTCGCGATCACGGTAAGCCCGGTCGCGGCCAGGAGCTTGACCCCCAGCGACGCGTTCACGAGATCGTCGCGCCGGTCGGGAATCGTGGTTGGCGTGATGACGCGGCGGTAAGGCGATTCGATCACCACCGGGCCCGGCACCTGGAGAGGGCTTTCGCCTACCTGCAACTCGGAGATGAGGTCGGCGGCGAGAGTGGCCCATGGCGCGAGAAGGTGGTCGAAGCCGGCGGTCGCGAGAACCGCATCACTCTCGAAGTCGCCGCCGCGGTAGAGATAGCCGACGTTCGCATGGGGCGAGAAGTCACCGAATCGGGCCGAGGCGATGGCCAGCCCACGCGCCGCGAAGGAGCCCGAGCCGAGCAGGTCCGCGTTGCTTCCGGTCGGGAAGCGCACATCCGCCAGGATGCCCACCGACAGAGGCGCGGCCCGGTGCAGGTTCACCTTCACGCGGGCTGCGACGTCGCCGATTCCGGTGGCCGATCCGTCCACGAACCGGGACGCGGTGAGCACGGGGTTCTCCGGCGTGCCGCCGAAGAAGTGAACCGCGGGCGGCAGGCCGAAGGGGTTGATCTGCGCGGCGCTGGTGCCACGGACCGAGGTCGAAACGATTGGGAGCACGACTCCCACGTCCACCCTGTCGGTGAGCCCGTAGGTCAGGAGGAAGGACGTCACGGTCAGGTCGACATCGAGCGCCAGGTCGAGGCTGATCGTTTCGTTCTCGAGTGTCGGCACGCCGAGCAGGGAGCAGTCACCGCCGGCGATCGAATCGCAACCTTCGAAATCCGAATTGGCGTGCGTGAACGTGAACTGGAGGTTCCGGAGGTCGACGCCGCGAAGCGTCTTGAAACTGGCCCCGGTGCGAGTCAGGGCCACGAGTGCCCGGCCCCGGCCAAGTGTCTGGGCTCGTTCACCGAAGACGGGACCCGCGGAGTTCGACGTGCGAACCGGCACGCCGCCCTCAAAGCTGAACGTCGAGCCGCCGCTGGCTGCGCTCACGGGAATATTCGCGACGTTGCTCCCGATCGAATTGGTGAGAAACGAGATCACGGTGCCGTTGCTGGCCACCGCCGACGGTACGAAGTGGTTGCCGTGGATGCGAATGGCGTCGGGATTGTTGGGGTCGGCGGTTCCCCCCAGGAACAGCTGATCCTGCCCATCGCCAAAGATGAAGAGAGCGGACAAGCGGTCTTGCAGATGCTGGGCCTGGACGCGGGAAGCCGCCGCGGCCAGAACGGCGGCCGTCAACAACAGCGAGCGCATGAGATCTCCGGAAGGTTGGGCTTAATTGGGCGGACCAGCTACCCGCTCCATTTTCGGGGATTATCCGCAATTGCGCAACGATTACCGGCGGACGTGCCGCCGCCGCGTGCGACGCCCGGCTCGACCCAGACATCCTGTGAACACTGTCGACTCGGTTACCGCGGGAGCGCGTTCCAGGTAGCGATAGAGGCTCCGGCTACTTCATCCAAGCCTTTCCAGGAGACTCGCCATGGAGACTCGGCTCCCATGGATCCGATCCGGGCTGATCGTGCTCGCACTGGCAGGTTCGACTGCCTGCATGATGTCCCGGGCGGGCGGCCCTCGATCTATCTCGCCCGGCGCTCTCGGGTCGCTCGCTCCCCTCTATGTGAACCCGGCCAGCGTACCGAGCCTCGAAGGCTTCAGCTCCGCGGTCAGGGTCGGCCTGACGGTGTACATCGCCGGTCAGGTGGCGCTCGACTCCGCACGGACGTTGGTCGGCCCCGGCGACCTGCGACGGCAACTGGAGCAGGCCTTCGCCAACCTGGTGACCGTGGTGCGTGCCGCGCGTGGCCTTCCCGGGGACCTCATCAAGCTGACCATCTATGTCGTGGATTACCGGCCGGAGGATCTTGGGCTCATTCGCGAGGTGAGCGCACCCCTCTTTGCGCCGGGAGCGCCAGCCACGCTCACGGTGGTGGGCGTTTCAGCTCTGCCTCAGGAAGGCCTATTGGTCGCGGTGGACGGTGTGGCCGTTCTGCGAGGCGAGTTTCCGGACCGTGAGCGCGACCAACGACGGTGACACCCGCCGGGCCTCCCAACGCGACTACGCGTTCCGCTTCGATGCCGACCTGGTGGAGGAATGCCGCACGCAACTGGTGCGGGTCACCGCGCCAGGCTATCGAACCCAGTGGGTCTCGATAGTCGTGAGCTCGCGGATTCGCAGCAACGACGTGCTGCTGGAGCCCGGGCAGTGAGCTGGGACTCGGGGTCTCCGCGCGCTCGAACCGTGCTCGTGGCGGAGGCTGACCGGCAGATTCTCCTCGCCGCCCGAACGGCGCTCGACGCCACGGGCTTGCGGGTGCTGACCGCTACCAGCGGTGTGGACGCGCTACACCGTCTCCACAGCGCACCGGATCCTGTCGATTTGATGGTCATGGATCTCTCTCTGGAAGGCGCCGAAGGAAGCAGGCTGGCGGACCTGGTGAAGCGGCAGCATCCATCGCTGATGCTGGTGCTGCTCTCCGATCAGAGGGAGGAAGGTGTCTGGCTCGGTGACCTCGAGGGGGAACCGGTCCTCGTCGTACACAAGCCATTCCGGCCCGAGGCGCTGCTCATCGCCATCCATGCTTCCCTGGTCGTCGAAGAGCTGCCCAGGTAGCGTCCGACCCCTTCCGCCTCGCCATTTCACGCCGCATCTTTGCGGGCACTTGGCCCCACGGGCCAATCCCCCATGCAATTGACGATGGACATCGAAACCTGCCGGCCAACCCGGGGTCCGCATGACGCGTCCTTCGTCCGCTGCCCGCTTCCTGCCACTGTGCTTCCTGATGGCCTGCCAGGGAGAGCTGACGACCCCCACCGCCGTTCGGACCCCCGGCGGCGGGCTCGTCGCTGCGGTGACCGACAATGTGGTCGCCAGCGTCTCGGTCGTTCCGGACTCGCAGCTGGTATTCATGGGAGACCAGTTCCAGGTCACCGCCCAACCGAAGAACAAGTCGGGTCAGGTGCTCGACCGCAGCATCATCTGGACGGTCACCAACCTGAGCATTGTCGCCACGGTCGGCTCGGTCGGCCCGACCATGACGTTCAAGGCCCTCAAGCTGGGGAAGACCTCGGTCAAGGCGGCGGCCGACGGAAAGTCGAAGTTCTCCAAGGTCGTCGTGCGCAGTACCAGCGGCGCGAAGGTAGTGGTCACGCCCGCGGAAGCGACGGTGGCAGGGGGAGCAATCGTACAGTTCGCCGCCACAGGCTTGACCAAGGCCGGCGAAAGCGCGGCGGTAAACGTCACTTGGACCACGACGGCCGGCACGATCTCTCCGAACGGCGTCCTGACAGCAGGCAACGTATCGGGGATCCGCCGGGTGATCGCGACCTCCGCCTTCGGTGCCGCGGATACCTCGCTGGTGACGATCAACGGCACGGCAGACCCGGTGGTGGCGGTGATCCTCGTGCCGGCCACGGCCTCGGTGACGGTCGGCGGGAGCATACGGTTCGACGCGTACGGCCGCACCGGGGCGGGCGATAGCGTCCCGGTGACCGCGAGCTACACCGGTACCGGCGGCACAGTCGCCGGAGACGGGATGTACACCGCGGGGCAGGTCGCGGGCACCTACCAGGTCGTCGCCACGAGCGGCGGCCTCGCCGATACCTCCGACGTCACAGTTGCTGCGGCCGAGGTCGCGCGGGTGACCCTCCTCCCCGACATCGCGGCGAGCCGGCCGGGCGAGACGACGAAGTTCGTGGCGACGGCCTGGAACGCGCTGGGTGATGTCATGCCTGCGCCGGTGGCATACGAGGCGACCTGCGGCGCCGTGACCGGTGGCGGCGTCTTCACCGCGCCGCTCAACGCCTCCGGCACCTGCCTCGTGACGGCGTCGGCGGCCGGCAAGACAGCGAGCACCGAGGTGGTTCTCCTGACCAATCCCGACCAGGGAATTCCTTTCGGGATCTACGATCTGTGGACGACCGGCAGCAAGACGCAGACGAGCGGCATCGCGGCCTTCACCTCGAGTCAGGGCGACATCACCGCAAGCGGGCTCGTCAGCCGGATCCTCACGGCCCGGGCCAAAGGCGTGCACCTCGTTCTGATGATGACGGGCGGCTCCCACGACCGCTACAAGACGGCGGGTGTGTTCGATCTCGCGAAGTGGCAGGCGGCAATGGACGAGTACAACACGCCGACGATCCGGGACGCCGTCGCCGCGGGCGTCGCCGACGGCACCATCATCGGCAGTTCGGTGATGGATGAGCCGCAGCAGTCAGGCACCGACAGCAAGGCCTGGGGCCCGGAAGGGACCATGACGAAGGTGCGAGTGGACGGTTTGTGCGCCTACGTCAAGACCATCTTCCCCACGCTGCCGGTCGGCGTGGGCCACGACGCCAAGGCGTTCGAGCCCACCAAGTCGTACCAGGTCTGCGAGTTCATGATCGCCCAGTACGCGTGGCGCAAGGGAGATGTCGCCGCGTGGCGGGATGCCGGCCTCGCGATCGCGGCGCGTGATGGGATGTCGATCATATTCAGCATGAACCTCCTCAACGGGGGCGTGCAGGACAAGACCGGCGCCTGGGACTGTCCCGGCACCGGAGGATTGGGCACGGCCGCGCCGAACTGCCAAATGACGCCGGAGCAAATACGCGATTGGGGGAAGACGCTCGGCCGCGCGGGATGTACGATGATGTCCTGGCGCTATGACGCGGCGTTCGTGGCGAAGCCGGAGAATCAGGCCGCTTTCTCGGACGTCGCCATCACGCTCTCCACGCTGCCTCGGACGCCATGCCGGGCCACCAGGTGAGAGCGTCCCGCTTCATCAGTCGTTCCTCAGCTCCAGCACCACGGCCTGATACGGCTTGAGCACCAGCTCCGCGCCTTGCACCGGGGATCCGGCCACGTTGTTGATGAGGGTCTTTCCTGGCGCGTACCCCGCCGGCAGGGCCGTGCGGCCGCCCTTCGCACTGAAGCTGAGCGCCACCATCAGCGTGCGCCCGTTCAGACTGCGGGTGTAGGCAAACACCTCGGGATTCTCACGATCGAGGAGATGGTACCGGCCATACACCAGCACCGGCTCCGACTTCCTGAGGCGGATCATGCGCCGGAAGTAGTGCAGCACCGAGCTCGTGTCCCGCTCCTCCGCCGCGATATTGACCGTCCGATAGTCCGGATTGATTCTGATCCACGGCGTGCCGCCGGTGAAGCCGGCATTCGTATCCGCGGTCCACTGGATCGGCGTGCGGCCGTTGTCCCGGCTCACCTCCGCCTGGGACGCGAGAAACTCCCGCAGGTCGCCGCCTTCCTTCTCGAGGCGGTGGTAGTAGTTGATGGTCATCAGATCGCGGTAGTCCCTGATATCGGTGAAGCGGATATTGGCCATGCCGATCTCGTCGCCGTTGTAGATGTATGGCGTGGCGCGCATGGTCAGCAGCAGCGTCTGCAACATCTTGGCCGAGGCGTTGCGGTAGGGCGGCGTGTCGTTGCCGTAGCGACTGACCATGCGGCTCTGGTCGTGATTGCCGAGAAAGACGGTGCCCCAGCCTGAGGTGGCGAACACGCTGTCCCATTTCGTGAAAATGGCCTTCAGCGCCGGAAGACTCCGGGTGCCGCTATCCGAATACATGAAGTTGCCGGGACGCCGCCCCCAGTGGTCCACCACTTCGAATTGGAAGAAGGTCTGGAGCTCGTGGCGGTCCTCCGCCACGAACTTGAGCGCATCTTCGACCGCGACCCCGCCGCCCTCGCCCACCGTCATGACGTCGTACTTGCTGAGCACTTCGCGGTTCATCTCCTGCAGGTACTCGTGCACGTGCGGGCCCTTGGCATAGTAGGCCACGTAGTCGCCATGGTACGATGCCGGCAGCGGAGGGAAGGTCGTGTCCTTGGAGATGAACGGGATGACGTCCATGCGAAAGCCGTCGACGCCCTTGTCGAACCAGAATTTCATGATGTCGTAGACGTCCCGCCGCACCCGAGGGTTCTCCCACTTCAGGTCGGGCTGCTTGCGGCTGAAGTAATGCAGGTAGTACGCGTGGGTCGTCGAATCGAATCGCCAGGCGCTTCCCTCTTCGTCGAAGAAGCTCCAGCGCTTGGCCGGCGTGCCCTTCTCCTCCGGCCACCAGTGGTAGTACTCACGATACGGATTGCTCCGGCTGCTCCGGCTCTGCCGGAACCACGGGTGCTCGTCGCTGGTGTGGTTGACGACCAGGTCCATGACCAGTTTGATGCCGCGCCGGTGCAGGCCCTCGAGCAACGAGTCGAAATCGGCCATCGAGCCCATTTCGCCCATGATGGCGCGGTAGTCGCTGATGTCGTAGCCGTTGTCGTCGTTGGGGGACTGGTAGACAGGGTTGAGCCAGACCACGTCGACGCCCAGACTCTTGATGTAATCGAGTCGGGAAGTGATTCCTCGCAAGTCGCCGACACCATTGTTGTCGCTGTCCTTGAAGCTTCGCGGGTAGACCTGATAGACCACTACTTCCTTCCACCAGGCCCGGCGAGGCGGGGCGCCTTCGGCGCGCTCGGGGGTGGCCGTGGCTGGAGGCGTGGGCGCGTGCGCACAGGCCACGAGCAGGAGCATCAGGAGGAGGTTGAGACAGCGCATCATGCCACCCCGATCAGTCCACCGGCGGGAGATTCTTCGTCAGTGTCTTCACGTCCGGTCTCCTTCGGATTGGTCGTGCCGTGCCGTTGCCGACCGGATTGCGGTCCGGCACTGGGATGAATTCATACCGGATTGCCGGCCAGGTTCAACACGCCCCTTGCGGACTCGCCGTCCCGGCGTTCTGTTATCGATCCCCCCTCGTCGTGGAGAGGGTTCTCGACCGTCGCCCCCCCCGGTCTGGAGCCACGCATGTCTCCACACGATCTTCCCCTGGCGCTCTTCCGGCCGCCCATTGTGCTCCTCGTCGAGGATCGGCCCGCGCCCCGCTCGTCCACCGGTCGGCTGGTAGGCATGCTGGGTTACGAGGTCCGTACCGCCCGCAACGGTGCGCAGGCGCTCGACCTGGTGCGTCGCCATCCGGAGCTCTTCGATCTCGTTCTCACGAACGTTCTGCTCCCGGACCAGGACGGCGGCGAGTTTGTGGAGCGGATGAGGGTCGAGCAGCCGGGCATTCGACTGGCGTGGATGGCCGATTACGCGGCGATCGGGAGGGCCGCGACGCTCATCGCCGCCCATCCCGAGGTTCCGGTGCTCAGGAAGCCCTTCGGCTTCAGGGAGCTCCGCGATGCGCTGCTGCCCCTCATCGGTCCGCCACGAGCCGCGGTGCCGCTGAGGGACACTCACCGGTCTCTCCGCCGTCGTGTGCGGAAGACTATTTGGTGAACTGCGTCTGAACGCGTGGGCCGGCGCCGGCAACCAGACGGCCACCGAGATGGGTGGCCGTTCTTCTGAGATTACGCCAGGGCCCCGCGACCGCGGCCGGCTGCCTCCAGAATGCGCCGCCGTTGGCCGGGTGTCACGATGTCACGCTCCACGACCTGACGGACGATCCGGGCGACGAAGGTGTACCCGCGCGGCTCCGACAGCAGCCAGCGGTGCCACTCGAGCTCGTCGAGCGCGCGGCCGGTCTCCGATGGGTCCATCGACAGCGCGCGCTCGACGAGTGCCGGCGTCGTCAGATCCCCCAGCACCGCGGCGGCCTCGAGCACTCTCTGAGTGGTGGGACTCAGCCGGCGAAAGGCGACTCGGATTGCCGCCGCCACGGCGTCGGGAAGGTCACCGGGGAGACTCTGCTCGAGTGTACGAAGCGGCTCCGGCCAGGTCCCCGAGATGGTGCCGAGATCGAGGCCGAGCGCGACGGCCCGCAGCAGCTCCACGGCGAGAAGCGGCAGGCCGGCGGAATCGGTGGCGACCCGGCGCACGACACGGTCGAGCGCGGTGGCGTCGTATCCCGGCAGCATCTGCTGCGCCAGTCCACGAATCGTGGTGCGGTTCAGGGCGCGGAGCCGCACGGCGCCGCCCTCGAAATCGCGGCCGATTCTGGTGCGGAGCTCGTCCAGCTCGGGCCGCGTCGGATATTGCGCCGTCGCGAGCACCAGCGTCAACGGCGCGGACGCCAGGTCGCGCAGGGCCATACCGAGCGCCAGCGCCGAATCCTGGTCCAGCCACTGGGCGTCGTCGAGCGCGAGCATGGTGGGCTGCTCCTCCACCGCGGCCCGCAGAACTTCGGCCAGCGCGCGACCCAGCGGCAGCGCGTCGGGAGCCACCGCTCCGCGAAAACGTTCCGCCCATTCGGGCAGCAGCTCGGCAAAGGCGGCGAGGGCGGCCGCCGGCGCCGCGCCGACCCCCGGGGCCTCCAACATCCCGCCACGCGCGAGCGCCAGCACGCCACTCCACCGCTCGGTCCGATCGGCCTCGACGGCCCGCGCCGCAGTGATCGACATGCCGTCCAGCCGCACGAGCGCGAGCATCTCCTCCAGCAGCCGCGTCTTTCCTACGCCCGACTGGCCCTCGAGCAGGAACAGGAACGCCCGCCGGGTGCGCGCGGACCGTGCAGCTCCATCGAGCAGCCGGGAGAGCTCCTCCTCCCGGCCGACCAACGGAGGCCGAACCACCGACGGGTCGTCGGCGTACCCCGCGGGCGCGTCGGGGTACCGGCCGCGTCCCCGGCGGATCCGGTCGACCAGCGCTTTGGTGTCCTGGCCGGGCTCGACGCCCAGCTCTGCGACGCGGGCGGAAAAGCGGTCGAAGAGCTCGAGCGCGCCGGCGCGATCCCCGGTCAGCGCCAGGCAGCGGAGCGCGGACCGTAGCGCCGGCTCGGAGGTCGGTTCCATGGCGAGGGCACGGCCGGCTACCCCGCTAGCTTGTTGCGCCCTCCCTTGCCGGGAAAGTGCCTCAGCCGAGCGCACCAGGATCTCGACCGAGCGCCGGCGCCAGAACTCCCGCTCGGTGACGAGCCAGTCCTCGAATTCCGAGGCGTCCGGGACCGCAAAGCCCTCGAGGAACTCCCCCGCGATCAGTTCGGAGGCTCCTCCCCAATCCTCGGCCGCGGCGAGCTCTTCCAGCCGATCCACGTCGAGCTCCACCGACCCGGGAGCGAGGCGGATCTGTCCCACGGCCAGCTCGATCGCGGTGTGGCCGGCGTGGCGGCGGATCACCCGCAAGGCTTCGCTCAGAGAATGCCGAGCCGCGAGCTCGGTTCGGTCTCCCCAAAGGACCCCGATGAGGTGCTCCCGGCTCCGCGCCCGCCGGGGCGAGCGGGCCAGATAGACGAGCAGGGCGAGATGCTTGCGCCACAACAGCTCCGGCGGGGCGGGGCTCCCATCCACACCAACCTCGACCGGTCCCAGGGTGCGGCAGTGGATCACCCGTGCCTCCAAGCTTCATGCAGCGTTTCCGGCTGCTTGACAGCCACTTGATAGAGGGATAGTAGAAAGGCGCCCGGAGCCGTCCAGGCCGCGGCCGGCCTCAGGCCATGGCCCGGCCGGCGGATCCGGGCAGCCACTTCCCTTGCGATTCGGAGTTGCCAATGCGCGTCGCTCGCCGGCTCCTGGTGTTGGTCCTCGCAGGAACGATGTCCCGCGAGGGCCTGGCGCAATCGGCCCAGCCGATCTCGCTCCAGGCATCCGGTCTCTACAACGGAGTGTTCGGGACCTTCACCGGATTGCAGGATGGTATCGGGGTGGAGGCGCAGATTCGGTACACCCCGAGCGCCTTCTCGATCGGCGCGGGTTTCGAGTACACCGATCACGGGTTCGAAGACCGGCCGGAGAACATGCGTCTCTACGGTGGATTCGTGGAGCCGCGCTACCGGATTCATGCCGGAAGCAACGTTGCGGCCCCGTATCTTTCGGCGCGCTTGTCCCTCCTCAAGGTCGGGTTTTCCGGCGGCGACCTCTCGCTCTCCTCGAACTTCATCGAGCTCAACGGTGGAGGCGGACTGCTCTTCCGGATGAATTCTCGGATCAACCTGGACGTGGGAGCGACCTTCGGATACAACCGGTTGGGAGATGGAACTCTGGCCAGCAAATCGGGCGCCGGCTCGGCGCCGGTGGAATCGAGCTCCGGGTCGAATCTCGTGCTTCGTCTTGGCCTGGCGCTCGGGCTGGGCGGGTGATGACGCTCGGTCACAGCTTGGGAGCGCCGACGATACGGCAGCTCGACATCTCCCACTGATCGGCGGTCCTCACGAACTCGGCGCGGAAGACCGGCTGACTGCTCAGGTGGCCGCCGAACGCGTCTTTCCACGTCAATCGGAAGCTGAACTCCATCGTCGCGGCCTCGGGCGAGATCTGCTTGTTGCGGTCGACTCGCTGCCCGACCGCCGCCGACCACTCCCGGTTCTGAAGAATGCTCTTCAATTTGCTGAGCTTGTCGTAGTCCGACCGTGTGGAGGCGTGATACAATTCTGCCACGCGTGCCACGTCCTTGGACGCGAGCGCCGCGTAACACTGCTCGACACCGGCGAGGATCCTGGCCTCGACTCGCTGGCGCTCGCGGGATGACTCGGTCTCCGGCGATACCGCGATGCCGGCGCTGCCACGTCTCCCTTCCGACATCGCCGTGATCACGGCAGTTCCGGCCGACCGGGCGGCAACCATCCCGGAGATCGCGTCGACCGACGCGACGGCCGGATTGCTGCTCATCCAGACAACTCGGCGTCCAGTCAACGCCCTTCCGTTCTCGTCCTCGAGCTCGACCCACAACGCCAGGGTCTCTCCGACCACCAGCGGCCTCAGACCCTGGATTTGCACGCCGAGCCCGGCCGGCCGGGACACAGCCGGCGCAGGAGCCGCCGAGCCTCCGTCGCCCTGGGTGAGCGTGGTTGCGGTGTCGGCCGCCTTGAATGCGACGGTCTCCGGGGCCATGCTGTCTCCGACATCGAGAGCCGCGGCCGAGGGCTGCTCCAGAATGGGCACGCTGTCCCGCGGCGCCTCGCCCGCGGCCACGACTCGCGCCGGCGCGGGCCGCCGGCCATGCCGGGGCGGGATGACGACCGGGGCGGAGTCGACCGCGATGGGCGCCGGCTCGGCAGTGGCGTGCTGCTCGGGCAGCGCCGCCACGACGGTGATCGGAGGGGTGATCGGAGACCGCGGCACTCGGGATCGGCCGAAAAGCCAGAGCCCTCCGACGGCCAGCATGGCGCCCACCGCGGCGGCTCGGAGCTTCCACCGGCGAGAACGCCGGCTCCTTCGGCGCTTGATCGGCCGTTCCGAGCCCGCCACCTCGCTGTTGCCTGCCTCTTCGCCCACGCTGACTTTGACCGATTCGCTCACGCCCTCGCAGCTTGCCGTCAGCACGACCGATCCCGGATGCACGGTGTGCACCCGGCCCTCGGCCGTCGCCACGGCCACCCTCGCATCACTGCTGCTCCAGCGCACCCGGCGGCCCGGCAGGGGACTGCCCCAACGGTCGACCGGTATCGCCACGACTTCGAAGGACTCGCCGGGCGGCACGATCGGCGGCTGGGCGGCCACGTGAATTGCGGCGACGCGACCGGGGACGATCGGGATCACGACGCTGGCTCGAGCATTGTCCACCGCTGCGGTGATCCGCGTGAGCCCCGGCTGCCGGGCGATCAGCGCGCCTTCGGCAGTGACGGTCGCGATCGACGCATCGGCTGACTGCCAGGCGACGGATCGGGAGATGGGCTGGCCTCGCTTGTCCCAAACGACGGTCTCGAGCTGGATTTCATCCCCCACGCCCACGGCGTGATCGAGCGAACCGATGGTGATCTCGTCCGCTCTCGGGGCGGCGACGTCGACGTGCAGTACGGCCTGGACTCCCTCGCAGGTGGCGGTGAGCAGCGTCGATCCTGTCCCGAGCGCGACGGCCTCGCCTCCTCTGCTATCGAAGCGAAGCACGTCGGGCGGGTCGCTGCTCCAGGTCACCGCGCTGGACGGGAGAATGGCACCGGACTGGCCGCGGACCGTGGCAACCAGCACGAAGCTGTCGCCGACCTCGAGCGCGGCCGGAGCCGGAAGGATGGAGATGCCCCGCACCGGCGTACCGGCTTTCTCGCCCTGGACGCCGGACGGCCGTGTCCGAGGGGCCGGGCTGGTCGGGGTCGGATCCTCCGAGAGGGAGGCGGGCCCCGCGGGAGCGGCGAGCCCGCTCAGCTCGATACGCAGGAGGTCGTCCTCGGCGAGTGCCGCGGCACCGAGTGCCATGATCGCATCGGTCATGCGCGGCCATCGAGCCGCGGGATCCTTCTCCAGCATCCGGAGGATCGCCGACTCGAGCTCGGGCGGGCAGTCGGCGGCAAATTCGCGGATGGGCAGGGGAGGCCGCTCGACGTGGGCCTGCATGATGGTGAGAGTCGATCCGCTGAACGGCGGGACGCCCGTCAGCATCTCGTAGGCCACGGCGCCGAGTGAGTACTGGTCCGACGCGCCGGAGACCTCCGTCCCCCTGCACTGCTCGGGGCTCATGTACGCGGGCGTGCCGACCAGCGCGCCGGTAAGCGTCTGCGACGGCGTCTCGGCGGCCTTGGCGATGCCGAAGTCGGTGACGATCGCGTTGCCCTCGCCGTCGATGAGGATGTTGGCCGGCTTGATGTCCCGGTGAATCACCCGGGAGCGGTGCGCGTACGCGAGTGCCGAGCCGACCTGAAAGAGGATAGACCGCACGACCGGAACGGGTAGCCTGCCGCCCCGCTGAACCACCAGGTCCAGCGAGCGTCCCTGCACGTATTGCATGACGAAAAAGTGGAGCCCCTCCGCCTGCCGTACGGAGTAGACCGAGACGATGTTGGGATGGTGGAGATGGGCGATCGTGATCGCTTCGTGGCGGAAGCGATCGATCATCCCATCGTCCAGCAGGAGGCCCGGGGACATCACCTTGATCGCCACCCTCCGGGCGAGCGAGATCTCGTGCGCCAGGAAGACGGCCGCCATTCCTCCCCGCCCCAGCTCCCGTCCGATCTCGAATTCCCCGAGCGTCGCCCGCCGAAGCCGCTCGACCATGTCCTCCCAGGGGGATTGCAAATCGGTCGACTGGAAGGAGAGAGAACTGTGGAGGGAGATGGGCTCCGCCGGGGTGCCGCATTCCGGACAGGAGTGATCGGTCGGCAACAGCGACTCACCACAATTCGGGCACGAGAGGACCTCGGCTCCGCATTGCGCGCAGAACCGGTCGCCCTGGGCGAGGCCACCGCCGCAGTGTGCACATGTGAGAGTCGCGGTCATCTTGCCGCCGGAGGGGGTGCGTGGAGACTAGCTCAATATTGAAGCCCGGCGGCCGGGGGCGCAATCTCCAGGCCCTGCAATGAGTTCGCCATCGGCCTGTCGGTCACTTGTAAACCGCTTGATGCCAGGGACATAGGGTTGGGGCGCGGGAAGGATCGGACCCTTCGCCTTCAGGAGCCAATGATGCTCACTCAACGACATCGGGCCTTCTTCGAGGCCTGTTTTTCGGCCCCGCTACTCCACCCCACTCCCCCACTCGAGCCGGAAGAGTCTACGGCGAGGACGCCGAGCTCGCTCCAGGAAAGAACCGGCGCCGAAGAACCTCGACCACCTCGGTGTGCAGACCCGGGGGATCCAGCGAAATCGCAACCTCGTGACCCATGCGCCGGACGACGCGCCCGCGGATCTCGATGACGGTCTCGGCGTCGAGCCGGATCGCACCGGACACGGGGTCGCCCACGGAGGGCGCGGCCTCCTGCGGTCCGACGATATAGCGAATCCCGGTGGTGCTCACGTCCCGAAGGGGAGACGATACATCGAACGTCACCGGCACGGGGAGGCGTGGAGCGCTCCGGCGCTCGCGGTGGCTATGCTGAAGGAGTACCCGTTCGGCCGCGATCGCATCCTCGGAGGGCCACGCCACGCCATCGGGCAACACGGCCAGCCCCGCTCGATCGATGCGCGCGATCCGCCCGGCGATCGGGTGCCGGCCGCTGCTGCGCAATTGAATCTCCCCAGCGATCGGGAGATCCAGGGTCCAGACCCTTCCCGGAGGGGCGGGCTCGATGCGCAGCCCCCCCGTGCCCAGGTCCCGTACCGCGCAGCGCAACCCGCTAAACTCGAGGAGTGCGGGTGGCGTCCGGCGATACTCGGCGCGCGGGGTAGTGCGCCGATCGAGTCCTCCCGACCACCAATGCGAGCTCATGGAAGTCATTCTCCCCGGAGTGGACCAGTGCTTAGTCGCCATCGGGAGGTGCGGGGGAGCCTGGAGCATGCCTCGCGTCCTGAGGTTTGTCTGTGAGGGAAGTCACCCGGTCCGCGCGGCTTGCGGCTCCGCGAGATACTGGTGCACCACGGCGATCGCCATGCTGCCCTCTCCGACCCCCGCCGACACGCGCTTGATCGACCCATGGCGTACGTCGCCGGCGGCCAGGATGCCGGGGACACTGGTTTCGAGGAGAAAGGGATCCCGCCCCAGCGGCCAGGTCCCGGCCGCGCGTTCGCCGAGAAGGTCCATCACGTCGCGGCCGGTACACAGGTATCCCCACTCGTCGCGGATCAGGCTGGGCGGGAGCCACTCCGTCTCGGCGCGCGCGCCGATGAAGGCGAAGAGGCCGTCGCACGGCCGGCGCTCACGCCGACGCGAGGGGCCACATGCCACCTCGATAGCCTGCAGCGCGCCGCTTCCTTCCAGGCCCACCACCTCGGCGTTCGTCTCGATCTTCACGTTCGACTTGGCCTCGATCTGGTCGATCAGGTACTGCGACATGCTCGCCGCGAGCGTCGGCCCGCGCACCAGCATCGTGACCGACTCCGCGTAGTCCGAGAACAGGAGCGCTGCCTGGCCGGCGGAGTTGCCGCCGCCCACCAGGTGCACGGTCTTCCCCTGGAACCGCCGCGCTTCGGTGCGTGCCGCGCCGTGATAGATCCCCTGGCCACCCAGCTGCTCGACGCCGGGCACCTGGAGCCTTCGCCACTCGACCCCGGTGGCGAGAATGACGGCGCGGGCCTCAACCCGGGTTCCGTCCTCGAGGACGACGACGTGCGGGGAGGCGGCGCCCGGGTCTCCCACCTCGAGCCGCGCCACCGAGCGTGCCACCACCATCTCGGCGCCGAGCCGGTCCGCCTGGTGGCAGGCGCGCGCGCTCAATTCGTCGCCGGTCAGCCCGGCAGGGAAGCCAAGGTAGTTCTCGATGCGCGACGACATCCCGGCCTGGCCACCGCAGGCAATCCGCTCGACCACGAGCGTCCGCAATCCCTCCGAGGCGCCGTAGACCGCGGCCGCCAGTCCGGCCGGCCCACCCCCGACGATGACGACGTCGTACGCGCTGTGTGCCGGTGAGGTCTGGAGACCGAGGGCGTCGGCCGCCTGACGGAGGGTGGGTGCTTCGAGGCGGCGCCGGTCCGGCAGGATAAGCGTGGGCGGCGCGAACGCCCCGGCGCCCGCGGCCCCCTCGCCGGCAGGATCATTCCACTCGAAGGGAATCCGGTTGCGGGACAGGAATTCGCGGAGATCATAGCAGGCCGAATCGAGGCGGTGGCCGATCACGGTCGCCGAGGCCATCGGATTCTCGACCGTGAGCTTGTTCAGGCGCCCGACCCGGTCCAGGAACGTCTTCGAGATCTCCCCGTTGAGCGTCCTACAATGGGTGACGAGCTCCAGGAAGTCCTTGGGCTCCAGACGCATCAGCCGCGACGGCTCGGTTGCCTTGAGGCTGGCCAGTGCGGAGGCCCCCAACATGAGCGGGACCTCGCCGAAGTAGTCGCCCGGTCCGTAGGCGATGATCTTGAGCTCGCGCCCGCCCACCCACTTGAAGACATCGATTCGGCCCTCGAGCAGGCCGTAGAAGGCAGCCGCCTGGCCCTCCATCAAGAGCCACTCTTCGGGATGCAGGCGGACATCGGCGGCGCGCTCGGCGATCGAGCGGCGCTCGCTCTCGGGGACACGGGCGAAGAGCGAGACGTGGGCGAGGTCGTCGGCGGTGATCATCGCGGGTCTTCTCCAGTCCGGGAAACGGTTGCTCCTGCATCATAGTCGCACCGTGACGGATGGTGTGAGGTGGGTCACCGCTCCTCATCTGTTCCGCTGCGAGGTTGGCCGGAGCCCGCCAGGCGGGCCTTGCGGCGGGCGCCTCGTCCTTATTATTTGGCCGCTCAAATACTTTACCGCCGAGTCCTGTCGGACCGGCGGCCGGGCGGCGCTTCGCATCTTGGGAGCAATCGTTTGACGATCAATAGGTTACCAGACACAATCGACGATTCGGACCGGACGCCCAAGTGGCAGCGACGTCCCGACGAGCGTCGTGCCGAGATCCTCGATGGAGCGGTCCTCGCGTTCGGAAAGAACGGGTACACGCGGGCCACCCTCGCCGACGTCGCCGAGCACGCAGGCGTCTGCCCCGGCACGGTCTCCCACTATTTCGGCACCAAGGCCAGGCTGTTCGAGCAGGTCATCGCCGAGCGACTGGTACCTCTCGTCGAGACGGAAGAGGCAAGTCTCGCGACCCATCAGGGGCCAATGCGCGATCTGCTCCAGCGTCTCCTCCGCCGGCTCTGGGACCACGCATGGCAGCCGGGCATCCTGGATCTCATGCGCGTCGTGAAGGTCGAGAGCGCGGAGTTCCCGGAATCGGGCCGGATGCTCTGCCAGCAGCTCGGCGAGCGGTGGCGGCGCATCTTCGTCGTCATTCTCACCGCCGGCATGAAAAGCGGCGAATTCCGTCGGATGGATGTGGACGTCGCCGCCCGCGCGATCAGCTACGCCCTGGTGGGCGTCGCGGAGAAGGTGTCGGCGTTCAGGTCGTACGATCCGCGGATGCCCGAGCGCGAAGCGATGTGGACGGCGGTACAGGAGATGGTCGACCGGTTCGTGCTGGTGGACGTGCCCCGAGGGCCCAGACAACAAGGAGAGGTCGAGTGAGGGACAGACGAGGGGCGCGCCCCCGCGCGCGGACGATCATGGCCGCGGCGGCGGCACTCACGGTGACCGCGGCATGCAAGCAGGGGGGGCCGCCTCCGCCGCCGCCGCCGCCCGAGGTCGGGGTGGTCCAGGTGCAGCCGCATCGGATTGCCACCCCGATCGATATCACCGGCGAAGTACAACCGTACCGGCGCGTCGAAGTGCGCGGGCGGGTGGACGGGGTGATCGAGGCTCGACCGTTCAGCGAAGGCGCCATCGTGAAGCCGGGACAGGTGCTCTACCGTCTCGACCGGGTGCGACCCGAGGCCGCCTACCGCAGCGCACTGGCGCGGGCGCAGAACGCCAAGCGCACCTACGACCGGCTCAAGCCGCTCCTCGGACAGAACGCCGTGGCGCAGCAGGATGTGGACAACGCCCAGGCGGCCATGGAGGCCGCCCAGGGCGACCTCGACGAGGCCAGGAAGAATCTGGACGACGTGGTGATCCGGGCCGAGATCGAGGGTCGGGTCGGACGCACGATGCTGGAGGTCGGCGGCCGGGTGACGGGTCCGTCCGATCTGCTCACTACCATCGACGTGCTCGATCCGATCTACGTGAGCTTCCGCCCGTCGGCCCAGCAGCTGCTCGCCTGGAAACAGGATCCCGAGGCGCGGAAGCTGATCCAGCCCGGGAGCCCGCTCGCGGTGCGGGTGACCCTGCCGGACGGCACGACGCTTCCCCGGGCGGGCAAACTGGACTTTGTCGCTCCCGCGCTCGACGCGACCACGGGAACCCAGGAATTTCGCGCGCTGTTCCGAAACCGCGATCACCTCATGGCACCCGGTCAGTTCGTCCAGGTGCGACTCCAGGGATTTACTCGCGACAGCGCCCTCGCGATTCCCCAGCGGGCCATTCAGCAGGCGCTCGGGCGGCAGTTCGTCTACGTCGTCGGCAAGGGCGATACCGTGGTGAGCCGCGACGTGCAGCCCGGCCCCTGGAGCGGCAATCTCTGGATCATCGACAAGGGGCTGAATGCCGGTGAGCGCGTGGTGGTGGACGGCACCCAAAAGGCCATGCCCGGCCACCCGGTGCATGCCGTGCCGGTGGCCGACAGCGTAACCGCCTCCCCGGAGGAAATGGCGCGAGTGGGAGCGACGACCCCATGACCGCCAATCCACACGGCGCGGACGACGGGGCAGCGGAGGTCCAGTACTTCTTCATCCGGCGCCCCATTCTCGCCATCGTCATCAGTGTCGTGATCGTCCTGCTCGGCGTGTTCGCCATCCGGCTGCTGCCGATCTCGCGGTATCCCCAGATTACGCCGCCGGCGGTGCAGGTGCAGGCGACATTCCCAGGCGCTACTGCCGAAGACGTGGCCGAAGCGGTGGCGGCGCCGATCGAGGCGCAGCTCTCCGGTCTCCAGGGACTGCTCTACTACTCGTCGGCCAACGCGAGCGACGGGACGATGAGCCTGTCGATCTACTTCGACGTGAACCGGAGCCAGGACCTTGCCGCGGTGGACGTGCAGAACGCGGTCCAGCTCGCGGAGCCGCAACTTCCCGATGCCGTGCGCCAGAACGGCATCACGATCCTCAAGGCCAACACGGACATCCTCGGAGTGGTGGCGCTCATCTCGACCGACCCCCGCTACGACGCCGCGTACCTGACCAACTACATGAAGTTGTACATCGAGGACGAGATCAAGCGCGTCCCCGGCATCGGCAACGCCATCACCTTCGGCGGGCTCGAGTTCTCGATGCTGATCCAGCTCGATCCCGACCGGATGGCGCAGCTTGGCATCACCACGAGCGACGTCGCGGCCGCGGTGCGGGAGCAGAACGCCACCAGCCCGGCCGGCCGGCTGGGCCGTGAGCCGGCGCCTCCCGGCACCGAGCTCACGCTGCCGGTCACCACCCAGGGGCGGCTCAAGACCCCGGAGCAGTTCGCCGACATCGTCGTGCGGGCCAAGAGCGACGGGTCGATCGTCCGGGTGAGGGACATCGGCAAGGTGGTGCTCGGCTCCCGCAACTACGACCTGGCCGGCCGCCTCAACGGCAAGCCGGTCGCGCCCCTCCTGCTCTACCTGCGTCCCGGCGCCAATGCTCTGGCGACGAGGGCGGCGGTGGCCACGCGGATGGACGAGCTGGCGAAGAGCCTTCCGCCCGGCGTCCAGTACAAGATCCCGTTCGACACGACGCCGTTCGTGACTGCATCCATCAAGGAGGTGGTCACGACACTGGTCGAGGCGATGCTGCTCGTGACGCTGGTGGTGTTCATCTTCCTCCAGAGCTGGCGGGCTACCCTGATTCCCATGCTCGCGGTGCCGGTGAGCGTGGTCGGAACGTTCCTGGGTCTTCTCCTGCTCGGCTTCACCATCAACGTGCTGACGCTCTTCGCGCTGGTGCTCGCGATCGGCATCGTGGTCGACGACGCGATCGTCGTGATCGAGAATACCGAGCGACTCATGGCCAGCGAGGGCCTCTCGGCGCGAGTCGCCGCCGACCGCGCCATCCGCCAGGTGGCCGGCGCGCTGGTCGCCATCGTGCTGGCGCTCTGCGCGGTATTCGTGCCCGTCGGGTTCGTCGGCGGCGTCACGGGCGAAATGTTCAAGCAGTTCGCGGTGACGCTGGTGATCGCCGTCGTGCTCTCGGGCATGGTGGCCCTCACGCTCACGCCGGCGCTCTGCGCGCTGCTGCTGCGCGAGTCGAACGAGGCGCACACCGGTGGGTTCTTCGGCCGCTTCAACCGGTTGTTCTCCCGGGTCACGGACCGCTACGCTAACAACGTCGGCCGGGTGCTCGGACGGCCCAAGACCTTCCTCGCCTCCTTCGCGGTACTGGTGGCGCTGGCGGTCGTGCTCTGGCGGCGGGTCCCCACGGCGTTCATCCCCACGGAGGACAAGGGGTATTTCGCCATCGCCATGCAGCTCCCCGACGCCTCGTCGCTCCAACGCACCAAGGCGGTCATTCAGCGGGTCGAGGGCTTTCTCCATCAGGAGCCGGCGGTGGTGAACGTCGTGGGCTTCGCCGGGCTCGACGTGCTCACCCGGACCAACCAGACCAACAGCGCGACCATCTTCATCCTCCTCAAGCCATGGGACGAGCGTGGGAAGGATGAGTCCATCGATGCGATCACCAAGCGGATCAACGGCAAGCTCTTCGGCATGAAGGACGCCGTCGGCTTCGCGTTCAACCTCCCCGAGATCCCAGGTCTCGGCTCCACCGCGGGGGTCGAGGTCAACCTGCAGAACCGCGCGGGCAAGGACGTGCGCGACTTCGCGCAGTCGGTGCAGGCATTCACCGGCGCCGTCGACAAGTTACCGGCGGTGCAGGCGATGACGACGACGTTCCGGGCCAGCGTGCCGCAGCTCTACGTAGATGTGGACCGCGCCACCACCAAGTCGCGGGGCGTGAGCCTCACCGATCTCTTCAGTACGCTGCAGACGTTCCTGTCGACGCTGTACATCAACGACTTCAACCTCTACGGCCGAACCTACCGCGTGCAGGCGGAGGCGCTGTCGCAATTCCGCCGGACCCCCGACGACATCGCCCGGCTCTACGTCCGGGGTCGCGACAGCTCGATGGTCCCCGTCTCCGCGCTCGTGCGCACCGAGTTCCGGAGCGGCCCGACCCAGCTGCTTCGGTTCAACGGCTTCCAGTCCGCGCTCTATACCGGCACTCCCAAGGCGGGTCGCAGCTCCGGCGAGGTGATGAACCAGATCGATCAGCTCGTCGCCGGCCAGTTCGCGTCGCAGGGAATCGGCGTCGGCTACTCCGGGCAGTCGTACCAGGAGCGGGCCGCGACCGGCCAGGCGGGATTGGTCTTCGGCCTTGGTCTCGTGATCGTCTTCCTCGTGCTCGCCGCGCAGTACGAGAGCTGGTCGATTCCCTTCGCGGTGCTTCTCGGTGTGCCCTTCGGGGCGCTCGGGGCATTGCTGGGGGTCTGGCTCCGCGGCTTGCCGAGCGACATCTACTTCCAGGTGGGCCTGATAACGGTGGTGGGCCTCGCCGCCAAGAACGCCATCCTGATCGTGCAGTTCGCCAACCACATGCGGGAAGAGGGAATGTCCATTCGCGACTCAGCAGTAGAAGCCGCCCGGGAGCGACTCCGGCCCATTCTCATGACGTCCTTCGCCTTCATTCTCGGCGTATCCCCACTCGTGATCGCGAGCGGCGCGGGAGCCGGCAGCCGGCATTCGCTCGGCAGCGGCGTGTTCTTCGGCATGCTGTTCGCCACGACGATCGGCATCTTCTTCATTCCGCTCTTCTTCCGGGTCATTCGCGGACTGGCGGAGCGCGGCGCGGCGCGCGAGCCGGCCGGCGCGGGCGAGCCGATGCCGTCCCCGGCCTCCCCGGAGGCGCGATGATCAGGCGTGCGGCACCGGTCGTGCTCGTTCTGGCGGCGGCCGGGTGTGCCGTCGGCCCGAGCTATCACCCGGAGGCGGTCGTCCCCGCTTCCACCCGTGTGGGCGCCGCGCAATCCAGTGAGAGCACCCGGACGTTCTTCGATTCGCTGGCCGCCGCTCGCGAGAACGACACGCTGACCGCGGCCGGTGCGCCACTCAAGCCCCGCGTGCTCCTGCCCGACTCGCTGGCCAGTCTGGCCTGGCTCGACATCTTTCGTGACTCGACGATGGTCGGGCTCGTCAGGACGGCGCTCAAGCAGAACCGCGATCTCCAGACCGCGGTCGGCCGGATCCGTGAGTTTCGCGCCGAAGTGGGTATCGCTCGCGCACCGCTGTTCCCGTCGCTGACGGCCAACGGTAGCGTGAGCACCAACCAGGTGGCGATCGGCTCGTTCGCGCCGACGTCTTATGACGCGTTCAGGGTCACCGGCGATCTTGCCTGGGAGCTGGACTTCTGGGGCCGGACCCGGCGAGGCGTCGAGGCGGCGCGGGCAGACCTCGCCTCCGAGGAGGCGGCCCAGCGGGCCGTGATCCTCTCGCTCGTGGCAGACGTGTCTACCAGCTATCTCTCGCTCCTCGAGCTCGATCAGGAGCGCCTCATCGCCGAGCGCACGCTGACCTCGCGCCAGGCCACGCTCGACCTGGCCCGCCAGCGCTTCAAGCAGGGGCTCACGTCCGAGCTCGACGTCCGCCAGTTCGAGGCCGAGGTGGCAGTGCCGGCGGCCACGCTGGCCCAGACGGAGCGCCTGCGCGCCGAGCAGGAGCACCAGTTGAGTCTGCTGCTCGGTGAGGCGCCCTCGACGGTGGCGCGAGGGGGCTCGCTGGCCCAGGCGGTAGGCGCGATCACGGTCCCCGATTCGCTTCCCGCGACGCTGTTGGCGCGGCGGCCCGACGTCCAGCAAGCGGAGCGGGCCTACGCGGCGGCGACCGCCCGGATCGGCGTGGCCGAGGCCGCGCGGCTTCCCACGATCTCGATCAGCGGCTATTACGGGTCGCAGTCGCCCACCGCGGGCGATCTCTTCACGTCCAACGGCGAGATCTATCAGGCGCTGGCGGGTGTGTCGTTACCGCTCTTCACCGGCGGCCGGCTGATCAACGAAACTCGCGCGGCCCGCGCCAGGGCCGACCAGGCTCGCTCCCGGTACGAGCAGAGTCTGCTGGTGGCCCTCCGGGAGGCGAGCGACGCGCTGGTGGGCGTGCGCACCGCACGCGATCAGATGGCCGCTCAGCAGACACAGGCCCAGGCGCTCAGGCGGGCCTTTCAACTGGCGGAGCTTCGATACCGGACAGGCATCGCGAGCTATATCGAGGTGCTCGATGCGCAGCGAAGCCTGTTCGACGCCGAGTTGGCGCTGAGCCAGGCCCAGCTCCGCCAGCTCGCGGCGGCGGTGCAGCTCTACCGGGCGCTGGGCGGCAGCTGGCCAGGCGGAGGACCGGTGCGCTGACCGGACGGCATGACTTGCCGCCGGGCGTTCCGGTGGCAAGTTTTGGGGCGATTCCCCGTCCCATCCCTCCAGGAGCGCACCATGAAACGCCTCGCGTTCGCCGCGGCTCTCGCCCTTGTCGCGTCCTCTCTTCACGCCCAGGACAATCCGTTCAAGCTCCCCAAGAGCAAGCTCGCCTCCATGCAGGTCAGCTACGCGTATGCCGGGGACATGACGGGCACCGCGGAAAAGACGATCTCCAAGGACAGAATCGTCTCCCACGAGACCACGACGTCCAAGTTCTTCGGTAAGACCACGAACGCCGATTCGTGGACCATGGTCACCCCCGAATGGAGCTATACCGCCGACCTGACCAAGAAGACCGGATCCAAGCGGCCCAACGTCCTGCCCTACATGGAAAAGGCGTACGACGACCTCGACGGCAGCTCCAAGAAACTTCTCCATCAGAACATGCAGGACATGGCGCAGATGATCTCCAAGGCGTTCGGAAGCCAGGCGCTCTGGAGCGGCCAGAAGACGGGCACCACGAAGACCTACGCCGGCGAGACCTGCGAGGAGCATACCTTTGGAGGATTCTCCGTCTGCTCGATGAAGGATGCCCCCGCGATCCCGCTGCACCTGCAGGGCAGCCTCCTCTGCGTGGACTTCGAGGAGACCGCCACCGCCGTGAAGAAGGGTGAGCCGCCGGCGTCCGCCTTCGAGCCACCGGCGGGCGTCGACTTCGCGTCCGACACCTCGATGCGGAACCCCGATTCCCTCGCCCACGTGTTCGTCGGTTATCTGGCCAGCCAGCAGCTGGCCGACTCGATCGCCAAGGCGAAGGCGGACATGGCCAAGCAGCAGCCGACCGCCAGCAACGCGAGTGCCACCCCCGCCGATTCCCAGCCGAGGGAGCTGACGCCCGAGGAGAAGGCCCAGATGCGCCAGACCTGCGAGGCGCTCAAGAATTTCGACCTCGGCAAGACGATGGCCAACGCGGGGAAGTCGATCGTGGGCGAGGCGGTGCACGAGGCGGTGGAGGAGAAGAAGGCCGAAGAGAAGGAAAAGGCCAAGAACAAGATCAAGGGTTTTATCAAGAAGCCGCACTTTTAGGGGCAGCTAGGGGCAGCCAACCCTTCACGCCCCTCCGCGGTCCAATGGACAGGGATAGCCGAAACGCCGAGGCTCGCCAGCCGTAGTGAGGCGATCAGGTCACCTGTCGATGGATGGATCCGCGGTTGATCAGTAGACGACGTTTCATCGCTGCAACAGCTGGAGCCACGCTCGCCCTCGCCCGTCCCTCGGCGGGTTGGCCGGTCCAGGCGGCCGTGCGGTCGTTCGGGGGACGGATGCCGCCGCGCTGGCTGCCGGACTCCGATTTGATCCGGCAGCTGCCGCGATTGCTCGAGCTGGCGCTCGTCCCGGGAGTCGCAGCCGTGGTGGTCGAGGACAATCGGATCTGGGAGCAGGGATTCGGCAGCGCCAGCGTGGATCCGCTCCGCCCCGTCGGCAAGAGCACCGTCTTCGAGGCTGCCTCCCTCGGCAAGCCGATTCTTGCCTACCAGGTCCTCCGGCTGGTGGATACGGGCATGCTCGGGCTGGATCACCCGCTGTACGATTACCTGCCCATCCCGGAAGCGGACAACCCGCGCATGCGGTCGGTGACGGTCCGGCACGTATTGAGCCATACGACGGGACTTCCCAACTGGCGCTACGAGCCTGGTCCGCTCACCCCATCCACCGAGCCGGGAACGGCGTTCTCCTATTCCGGCGAGGGATTCTTCTACCTTCAGCGCGTGGTGGAGCACGTCACCGGCCGCCCGGTCGGCCGGCTGATGGAGGAGGAAGTGTTCCGGCCGTTCGGTATGAGCGACACCAGCTATGTCTGGCGCTCCTCATTCGACCGTCGTATGGCCGTGGGATACGATGAGCAGGGACGCAGGGAGGAAGTGTACGCCGCGATGGGCCGGCGCGCCGCGGAGCTGGCGGCGGAATGGAAGCGTCCACTGCTCGATTGGCGATATGATGACGAAGCCCGCGCGGTTCCCCTGATCAACCCCCACTGGTCCCTGCTTCCCGTTTACATGACTCCCAATGTGGCGAGCTCGCTGCTCACGACCACTCGGGACTACGCGAAGTTCCTCGCACGCCTCGTGGCGGGCGCCGACGGGGGCCTTCCCCTTCGCCCCAGCACCCTCCGGGGAATGATCACGCCGCAAATTCACATCAACAGCGCGCTGTCCTGGGGTCTGGGGTGGGGGATCGAACAGGACGACGCCGGCGTCGCTCTCTGGCAATGGGGAGCCAACAACAGCTTCCGCAATTTCGTGATCGCGGATCTTCAGCACCGCCGCGCCATCGCCATCTTTACCAACGGGGAGAATGGCCGAAAGGTGTACGAGCGCATGATCGTGTCGCTGACCGGTCGCGATCATCCGGCGTTCTTGCGAGCCTGATCTCCGTTTCAGCTTGTTTCAATGGTGCAAGGCGCACCGGCCTCGCCGTCATAGTGTCTGACATGCGAGACCAACACCGGCCGAAACAGGAGCTGATCAACGAGGTCGCCGCCCTGCGGAAACAGGTGGCCGATCTCAAGGAAGCGATGACCGCGCGCCGGCGCGTTGAGGACGCCCTTCGCGCCGGCGAGGAGTTGATGCACGCGCTGGCCGACGGCGCGCCGGTGGGGCTTTGCCTCTTCAACCCGACCGGGACCCCCACCGCCGCCAATCGCCCGTTCGCCCGGCTCCTCGGCTACGAGTCCCCCGCCGAATTCCTGAGCGTCGCCGGGACGCTCGGCGTCTTCGCCAACAGCGATGAGCAGTCCCGGGTGTTCTCGTCGGTGGGGCGGGGGCAGGAGCGGGTCTTGGGCGCGATCTTCCGACGCAAGGACGGCGCGCGCCAGGCATTCGGGGTAATCGGGTCGAGCTGCGGAAATCCCGACGCCGTGGTGCTGGTGGTTCTGGAGCGACAGCCCCAGCCCTGGCGGGCGCCGCCGCTGGCGGCGCTCAGCCCGGCCTGGTCGATGCCGACCCGTTCCGCCTCGTGAGGCATCCGGCCTCACTGGCCGACGCCGCCGACAATAGGCAGAAATTCATCGGTGATGAAGCTCGAGCAGGCAGGCGCCGCCAGAAAGACAAACGCAGGCGCGATTTCTTCGGGTTGGGCGGGCCGCTTCATCCCGGTGACGGCGCCGAACTGCGGCACCTGGTCGGCGGAGACGTCCGCGGGATTGAGTGGGATCCACACCGGGCCCGGCGCGACGCAGTTCACTCTGATGCCCTGCTCCATGAGATTCTGCGCCAGCGACTTCGTGAAGGCGTGGATGGCCCCCTTCGTTGCCGAATAGTCCAGTAGCGCGCCGCTGCCCTCGATTCCCGTCACCGATCCGCAGCTCACGATGGCCGACCCATTACCAACGTGGGGAACGGCCGCCTTGGCCATGTGGAAGTACCCGTAGATGTTGGTCTTGAAGGTGTGATCGAGCTGTTTCTCGCTCAGCTCCTCAATCGTGGCGACGTGCTGCTGGTAGGCCGCGTTGTTGACGAGGATGTCGAGGCGGCCGCCCGGGTCTCCTCGGCGTCTTCATCCTCTTCGAGATAGACGATCGCAACGTCCGCTCCCTCCCGGCCATAGAGGACCGCAACGGCTCGCCCGATGTCCGAATCGCCGCCGGTGATGGGCGCCGTCATCCCGTGGGCGAACGATGTGAGGACGCTCACCATCAGGAGACACGCCGTCGGAGCGGGGTCGTTCGTCCACGCTCACGGCGATGATCTCGATCGCGAGGCGGTTGCTGGTGCTCAGGACGGGAATCGAGGAGGCATTGGTCAGCACCGCCGGCGCGACGATCAGAGCGAGGGCGGCGTACGGGTTTCCGGTATCGGTCATCGGGACTCGCGGCAGGAGATCGAGCGTATATTGAAAACGCCCGATCCCCGGTGGCCGCTTACCCCTCCGAGAGTCTGATCCGCTCGATTCGCCGGGTCTTGGTCCTGGGGCTGTAGACCTGGATGCTCACGATACTCCCGGGCTTCTGGTCGGCCAGCACCTTCCGGAGCTCCGACGGGGTCTTCACCGGCGTCCCCTCGACCGAGAGGATGATGTCCGGTCCGCCGTGATCGGGATCTCTCAACTCCCCCCACGAGGGGCCTTCCTCGCGCACATCGGTCACGAGCAGACCCCGCTGGCCGGAGCGCAGCTCCAGCTGCTGAATGTCGTCGGCGTCGAGCGGCGCCACGGTGATGCCCATGCGGCCGACCGACGCGGCGCCACCGACGTCCTCGGTATCGCTTTCCCCGGTGTCCGCCGAGGCGACTTCCTTGGGCGAGGGAAGCTGCTGGAGTCGGACCTCGAACGTCTTGCGAACCCCGCCCTTCCGTGCCACCTCGACCTTGACCGTCTCGCCGGGGCGCCGGAAGGCGATCTGCTGCTGCAGCTGGCCCACGTATTCGACCGGCTTCCCGTCGATCGACATGATGATGTCACCGGGCAGGATCCCTGCCTTCCTGGCCGGCGAAGTTTCGCTCCCGTAATCCTGCACCACGATGCCGCGGATATCGGGGAGCCCGACGTATTCGGCGTCATTCGGGGTGATGTTGCGAACGGTAACGCCGAGGACGGCGCGCTCGACTCGGCCGTGCGCGATGATCTGGTCCATCACGCGCCGGGCCAGATTGATGGGAATGGCGAAGCCGTAACCCGAATAGAATCCCGTCTGGCTCTCGATCGCCGAATTGACGCCGATGACCTGGCCGGCGACGCTGACGAGCGGGCCACCGGAGTTGCCCGGATTGATCGCCGCGTCGGTCTGGATGAAGTCCTGGATGCTCCGATCGCTCATGTTCGGCAGCGCGAGGCTGCGGCCCTTGGCGCTGATGATCCCTGAGGTGACGGTAAACGTCAGGTTCTCGCCAAGCGGATTGCCGACGGCGAGGACCCATTCGCCGACGCGGGAAGCGTCGCTGTTACCAAGCGGGGCGGGGGTCAGATGGTCGGCGTCGATCTTGAGCACGGCCAGGTCGGTGTTGGGATCCGTTCCCACTACTTTGGCGCTGAATTCGCGGCGGTCGAGGAGCCTGACCGTCACCTTGTCGGAGCCGTCTACCACGTGCTCATTGGTGAGGATGTACCCGTCGCGTGACACGACGAAGCCGGAGCCGGCGCTCTCCTGGAAATCAGGGCCGGGCTGCATATGCGGCATTCGCGGGAAGAACTGCTCGAATCCCGGAGGCAGCTGGAGCCGAGGCGCCAACGAATCGCTCCGCATCTTCTTGCCGGACTTGATGAATACCACGCTCGGCTTGACTTGCTCGGCCACCGCGGCAAACGCCTGGCTCAAGTCGCTGAGGGCGGCGGCGCCCGCCGGAGGCGTGGGTGCCGGGGTGGCCGGCTGGCCAATGGCGAATCGGGTGCTGCCGGATTGCTGGGCGGAAGATGCGTGCGGGAGGTGGAAGAGGCCGGCGAGGAGCAGACCGCCGAGGAATGCGACGGCGATGCCACCTGACCGGATCCGGCTGGTCCATCTTTCAAGCATGTCACCCTTCTCCTTTTGGCTGTGACGCAGTTCCTCGGGCCGTTGGCCCGGACACGTGATGGGATGCACGACGGCGGGCGAGGGTCGCGGGGTGGAAGACCGCCCGAAACCGAGCCTTGCCCCTATCTCGTAGTCAGGACATGATCCCGGCCGGGCGAACCACCGCCCCTCGATACCACGACCGATGGAGATCTCCGATGGACCGACTGGCAGTCGCTTCCCGCGGGCCCCTCGCGGGCCTCGTTCTTCTTGCCCTGCTCTCCGCCTGCGGCACCGGCCGGCCCACCCCGGTCGCGCCTGCTCCCGTGGAGCCGGCGGGAACGACAACGTCACGCACCAGGGCGATGACGGTGCCGGTCCTGGAAGGGTTCGAACAGGCGGTTGTGCGGGAGACCCGCACGCGAAGCGGTGCGCCGGGGCCGAAGTACTGGCAGCAGTGGTCGGAGTACAAGCTCGAGGCCGAGCTCAACCCGGTCTCCAAGCGCCTCACCGGACAGGGCACGATCAAGTACTACAACCGCTCTCCCGACACCCTGGCCACGGTCTACGTCCAGCTGCTGCACAACATCTTCGCTCCCGGTGCGCGCCACGACACCAACGTACCCTGGGCGGTCGAAGGCGTTGACCTGATCAAGGTCGCGGCAAACGGCACCATGCTGGCCGCCGCCAGCGGAGACGCCACCGGCTACGAGGTGAACGGCACGATCATGCGGATGCGGCTGCCCAAGGCGATCCCGCCCGGAGGCTCCGCCAATCTCGAGTTCACCTGGAAGCTGCGGGTCCCCCCGGACGGAGCGCCCCGCGGCGGCCAGGACGGTGAGGTCTACTATATCAGCTACTGGTACCCCCAGATGGCGGTGTACGACGACATCAACGGCTGGCAGACCGACCAGTATCTCGGCAACGGCGAGTTCTACATGGGATACGGGGACTACGATGTCTCGCTCACCGTGCCCGCCGGCTGGGTCGTCACCGGCACCGGCGCGCTCGAGAATCCGGATGACGTGCTCAGCGCACAGACCAGGGCTCGGCTCGACTCGGCGTCGCGCGCGTCAGGCATCGTGCACGTCGTGGGAGAGAACGACCGGGAGGCGGGAAGATCGACCACGACCGGGAAGGACGGCAAGCTCACCTGGCATTTCGGCGCGAAGAACGTGCGCGACTTCGCCTGGGGCGCCTCCGCCCGGTATCTCTGGGATGCCACCAATGCGGTCGTGGGTGACATGAACGGCGACGGCCGCCCCGACTCCTCGGCCATCTATTCGTTCTATCGTCCGGAGCAGCGGATAAACCATTGGGATGAGGCGGCCCGCTACGGCCGCCACTCGATCGAGTTTTTCTCGAAGTTCCTCTGGCCGTATCCCTGGCCGCACATGTCCGTCGTGGACGGGCCCAACTCGTGTGGCGGGATGGAATACCCGATGATGACCTGCATCGGGGGCGAATGGGATACGCTCAGCATGTACGAGGTCGTCGATCACGAGATCGGCCACATGTGGTTCCCGATGATGGTCGGCTCGGACGAGAAGCGATTCGCCTGGATGGACGAGGGGTTTACCCAATTCGACCAGTCGCAGGGAATGGCGGACTTCTTCAAGGGTTTCGACGATGTCGCGCGCAATCGGAAGAACTACCTCGAGTTCGCCGAAGAGGGCGGCGAGGTCGAGCTCATGCACCACGCCGACCACTTTCCCAACTACAACTCCTACGGCGTCGCGGCCTACTACAAGCCCGCCACCGTTCTGGTCGCCCTGAGAGGGGTGCTCGGGCGAGAGACGTTCCAGAAGGCCCTCACCGAGTACGGCCGGCGGTGGCTCTACAAGCACCCGTCTCCCTACGATTTCTTCGATACCGTGGAGGACGTATCGGGGCAGGACCTCTCCTGGTTCTGGCGAACCTGGTTCTTCGAGACATGGAAGCTCGACCAGGCGATCGACACCGTCACCACGGTGGGCGATTCCGTCGAGGTGGCGATCTCCAACCGGGAGAAGGCCCCGATGCCGGTCAAGCTGGTGATCACGCGCGAGGCGGGTGCTGCCGACACCGTAATGGTGCCGGTGGACGTCTGGCTGGGCGGAGCCAAACGTACCACGGTCCGGGTGGCGCGCGCTCCGGCCATAAAGGGGGTCGAGATCGATCCCGGCAACGAATTTCCCGACCTGGACCGGGGGAACCAGAAGTGGCCGAGATAGGATAAGCCGTGTCCCAACCGGCCGTTCCGGGGCTACCTTTTAGGAATGTCCCGAGTCCTGATCGTCGCCAACCGGCTCCCCATCACGGTCAATGTGACGGAGATGGGGGTGGAGGTTGAGAGGAGCACGGGAGGCCTCGCCACCGGCCTCAAGGGTCCCCACGAGCATTCGGACGGTCTTTGGATCGGCTGGATGGGGACCACCGAGGAGATGGG
Organism: uncultured Gemmatimonadales bacterium; assembly: GCA_963722825.1. Taxonomy (GTDB): domain Bacteria; phylum Gemmatimonadota; class Gemmatimonadetes; order Gemmatimonadales; family GWC2-71-9; genus CAVVWJ01. Next base: position 261,497 of record CAVROI010000003.1, on the reverse strand, counting down.
ACCGCAGGCCCAGGCCCAGCTCGATGCCAAGCTGAAGGAGATGCGGCTGGTTGCGGTCCCGCTCGCGGACGAGCTGGTGACCCGCTACTACGAAGGGTTCTCCAATGGGGTGCTCTGGCCCCTTTTCCATTACCTCCTCGAGCAGATCCCTCTCCAGGTAAGCGACTGGGATTCCTACGTCGAAGCCAACGAGAGCTTCGCGGATGTGGTCGCCACGCACTACCGTCCGGGCGATCTCATCTGGGTCCACGATTATCAGCTCCTGCTCCTCCCGGCTTTGCTCCGGCAACGGATCCCCGACGCCAGGATCGGCTTCTTCCTCCACATCCCGTTCCCGTCCGAGGAGCTCTTCCGGACGCTCCCATCCCGGGAACGGCTGCTGGAAGGAATCCTGGGTGCGGATCTCGTGGGCTTCCACACGCCGACCTACCTCCGCCACTTCGCCACCTCCCTCATCGATATCCTCGGCATCTCGGTAGACATCGACCGGGTGCAGCTCCCCACCCGCGAGGTGCGCCTCGGCGTGTTTCCCATGGGTATCGATGCCGCTTCGTTCGCGTCGATGGCCGCCGATCCGGCCGTGGAGGCGGAGGCCAGGGCCATCCGGGGCGACGGCAGCGTGCGCGTCCTCGTCGGCGTGGACCGCCTCGACTACACCAAGGGAATCCCCCGGCGGCTCCTGGCGTACGAGCGGATGCTCCAGGTCCATCCCGAGCTGAAGGAACGGGTGCGTCTGCTGCAGGTGGCGGTTCCCTCGCGCACAGGCGTCGGCGCCTACCAGGACTTCCGAACTCTGGTGGACCAGATCGTCGGACGGATCAACGGCGCGTACGGGACGCCGAGGTGGATGCCGGTGCACTACATCTTCCGGGGACTGGCGCAGTCGGATCTGGTCGCGCTCTATCGTGCGGCCGACGTCATGCTGGTCACGCCCCTCCGCGACGGCATGAACCTGGTGGCGAAGGAGTTCCTCGCCTCCCGCAACGATGGCGACGGTGTTCTGGTGCTGAGCGAGTTCGCCGGCGCGGCCTGGGAGTTACCCGAGGCACTGCGGATGAACCCGTACGACATCGAGGGATCGGCCGACGCCTTCTATCGCGCGCTCACGATGCCGTCCGAGGAACGGCGCGCCCGCCTCGCGCCGCTGAGGAGCCGGGTGCAGGCCTTCGACGTCCATCGCTGGGTGGCGTCGTTCCTGGGGCAGCTCGAGGAGTCCACGCCAATCGTCCCGCCGCGGGGACCGCCCGCCGGAACCGAGGCCGCCCGGGAGGCGTTGACGAAACGGCTGGCCGAAACCGAAGGCCTGCTTCTCCTTCTCGACTACGATGGGACGCTGGTGCCCTTCGCCGCGACGCCCGATCTCGCCCGACCCGACCCCGGGCTCGTCACGCTTCTCGGATCGGTGGCCGCGCGGCCGGACACCGAGGTACATGTCGTGAGCGGCCGCGCGCGCGACGCGCTGGACCATTGGCTCGGTCATCTGGCGGTGTGGCTGCACGCAGAGCATGGATTCTGGTCGCGGGCCCCGGACTCGAAGGAGTGGGTGCCGGCGGCCGAGCCTGGAGGAACCTGGCGCGAGCCGGTTCTGGCGATCCTCCGCGATATCACCGCGCGCACCCCTGGATCGCTCATCGAAACCAAGACGGCCGCCATCGCCTGGCACTACCGGATGGCGGATCCGGAGACGGGCGCCCGGCGGGCCAATGAGCTGCGGCTTCACCTGAACCAGGTGCTGAGCAACCAGCCGGTGGAGATCCTGCCGGGGCACCGCCTCCTCGAGATCCGTCCCTACGGCATCCACAAGGGTCGTATCGTCGCCCAGCTCTCGTCCGAGCGACTGGCGGGCATGGCGATCGTGGCCATCGGCGACGATCGCACCGACGAGGATCTCTTCGCGGCGCTCCCGCACGAGGCGATCACCATCAAGGTGGGGCCGGGCCCCACACACGCACGCTTCCGGCTCGAGACAATCGGTGCGGTCCGTGCGCTGCTCCAGACCCTGGTGGACGCCGGCGTCGGGGCTGGCCCGCACTGACTCATGAGCGCGCCGTTGCCGCCGGTCACAGACGACGATCATGGACAGGGACCCGCGGACGCGCGCGTGACCCTGGTCGAATACGGCGACTTCGAGTGCCCCAGTTGCGGCGGCACCTATCCCGTGCTCCATGAGGTCCGACGGGCGTTCGGCCCCAACCTGCGCTTCGTGTTCCGCCACTATCCGCTTCGCGACACCCACCCGCACGCCGAGATGGCCGCCGAGGCGGCCGAAGCGGCAGGCGCGCAGGGAAAGTTCTGGGAGATGCACGACCGGTTGTACGAGCACCAGAGTGCACTCGACGAGGCCTCCCTCTCGCGCCATGCCCGCAAGATCGGCCTCGATGTACCGAGGTTTGAACAGGAGCTGGTCACCAGAAATTACGCGACGCGCGTCGAGCGGGACGTCGCGAGCGGACGGGCGAGTGGCGTGCGAGGCACGCCGTCGCTCTTCATCAACGGGGCGATTTACCGTGGCCCGCGAGACCGGGCCTCGCTTGTGGCGGCGCTGGCGAATGCCGCCGCGAGGCCCGTGTTGCGCTAACAGGAGGATCGAGCGTTGGCGAAAAAGGCAATCGTGACGGCGGTGCAGACGGGGCCGCGGCGTCTCGGCCGTCATACCGTTGTGCGGCTCGTGGTCTACTATCTGGTGGCGGGTGGGCTCCTCCTGGTTCTCACCGCCCTCTTTCCCCAGCATTCCATCGGAGCGACCGAGACGGCGCCGACCGGGATGGCGGAGGGGCTCCATTGGATTCGCTCGCGGCTGGCCGTCCTCCCGGCGGGGGCCCCGAAATGGGTAGGCGCCTGCGTCCAGATGCTGGCCGCGCTCCTGCTGGTCCTGCCGATGGCGTACACGTATATCCGCACGCGCACCCGTCTCAAGTACGACCAGTCGCTCGTGCAGACCGTGGTCATGCTGCCGATCATCGTCACGGCCATCCTCGCGGTCGTGCAGGACAGCCTGGCCCTCGCGTTCAGCCTGGCCGGCATCGTCGCCGCGGTCCGGTTCCGGAACAATCTCAAGGAGTCGGGCGACGCGGTGTACGTCTTCGGGTCCATCGGCATCGGGTTCGCCACCGGCATCCACGCGATCGCGGTGGGAACGGCGCTCTCACTGTTCTTCGTGGTCCTCGAGCTGGCACTCTGGAAGTTCAACCTCGGCGCTGAATTCGACGACACGTTCAACCGCCTCTGCATGCCGTCCGGCAGCGATCTGTCGGCGCCTCCGGCGTCCGTCGGCGACGTGCCCGCGCCCGCCGAAGGCGACGGGCGGAAGCGTGCGATGGAGAGTCAGGAATTGGATGCCCGCGCGGTGACGCTCAGGATCTACGTGGACGAGACGGCACCGGCCCGCGAGGTGGTCGAGCGGGTGCTGGCGCGCGATGCCAAGCTGTGGACGGCCTCCTCGGTGGAACAAGGGGAAGGGGCCGCGAGTGTCCTGGAGTACCGGGTTCGACCGCGCAAGAGTATCGGGATCGAGGCGCTCCGCGACAACCTTCTCCGGGAAGGCACCCCCCACGTGATCGCCGCCGACGAGGCCGTGCCCGCGCAGCGGCTCTGACAGGATTCTGTCATTGAACCCATAGGTGGCCGCGTCATCCGCGCGGTATCTATGGGACATGTCTCTCGGCGCCACCAAGAGCATTCCCGATCTCAAGGCCGAAGCGGAGAGACCCACCCTCCGCCGCGCCCTCGGACCGTTCAACCTCACCGCACTCGGCATCGGCTCCGTCATCGGGACGGGCATCTTCGTTCTGACCGGCACCGCCGCCTCCCAGAACGCGGGGCCCGCGCTGGTGCTGTCAATGCTCATCGCGGCCGTGGCCTGCGCCCTCGCCGGCCTCTGCTACGCTGAGTTGGCATCGATGATTCCCGTGGCCGGCAGTGCGTACACGTACGCATACGCCTCCTCGGGGCAATTCGTGGCCTGGATCATCGGCTGGGACCTGATCCTGGAGTACGCGCTGAGCGCGTCGACCGTGGCGGTCGGATGGTCCGGCTATTTCGTGAGCTTCCTTCGCGATCTCGGGCTTGCCCTGCCGCATTCGCTCACGATGGCGCCCGGCGGGGCCTGCGGCGGAGTGTTCAATCTTCCCGGCACCGCGGTCGTGCTTGCGGTGACGGCGCTTCTCGTCATCGGCATAAAGCAGAGCGCGAACACCAATACCGCGCTCGTCGCCGTCAAGACGGTGGTCCTGATCGTGTTCGTGGCGCTGGGCGCCGCGTACGTCCGGCGGGAGAACCTCGTCCCGTTCATTCCGCTCAATACCGGCGAGTTCGGACACTTCGGGTGGAGCGGGGTCCTCCGTGGCGCCGCGGTAATGTTCTTCGCCTATATCGGCTTCGATGCCGTGTCGACCGCCGCGCAGGAGGCGCGAAATCCCCAGCGCGACATGCCTATCGGGATCCTCGCGTCTCTCGCCATCTGCACCGTTCTCTACGTCGCTGTCGCCGTGGTCCTCATCGGGATCGTCCCGTATCACCGCCTCAACGTGGCCGATCCGATCGCCGTCGGGATCGATGCAACCGGGTTGACCTGGTTCAGCCCGTTGGTCAAGATCAGCGCGATTTTCGGCCTTTTCAGCACCATGCTCGTCCAGCTCCTGGGGCAGACCCGCATCTTCTTCTCCATGAGCCGGGACGGCCTGCTGCCTCCGCTGTTCGGTCGGGTGCATCCGCGATTCAAGACGCCCCATCTCAGCACCACGCTGACCGGGCTTGTCGTGTCCGTCGTGGCCGGATTCGTGCCGCTCGACACGCTCAGTCAGCTCGTCAGTATCGGGTCGCTGTTCGCGTTCGTGCTGGTGTGCGTGGGCGTCATCGTGCTCCGCCGGACCGCGCCCGACACTCCGCGTCCGTTCCGCACCCCGTGGGTGCCCTGGGTGCCTGTGCTGGGTGCCCTCGCCTGCATCGTCCAGATGGTGAGTCTTCCGCTACCGACCTGGGAGCGACTGATTATCTGGATGGCGGCGGGGCTGGTGGTCTACTTCCTCTATAGCCGGCGCAGGGCTCGCGCCGGAGGGGCGGCGGGATGAGATCCTCCACCCGATACCTCATCGGGCTCCTTGGCCTGACGCTCCTGTTGTCGGGGATGCTGGCCTTCGAGGCGCAACGGGCCACCCGCTCGCACCGGGTGACCGCCGAGCGAGCGCTCCGCGATTACGCGACCGTGGCGGCCTGGGAGTTCGTGTCGGCCAGCGACGCGACGATCGACCGGTCTCTCGCCGCCGCGCTCGGTCCGCTTACGGGAACATCCGCGGTGTCGCCGTATGATTCCCTCCCTCCACCGGGCGCACTCGCCGCGTCTGCCGATTCGGTCTTCCGGTGCGCCACCGCGGAGGCGCCGGCCGGGAGATATTTCTCGCTCGACTTCCGCTCGGGTGCTCTGCTGACGAGCGGCGCGCCCAACGCGTGGCTGCACGACTCGCTGCTGGGGCGTTCGCGGCGCGGGCTTCCGCAGGGGTCGCGCTACGCTGCCATCTGGCGAAATGACGGACCGGCCGGCGAGGTCGCGCTCTACGGCATCAAGTCCCTTCGGTACAGCGGCTACGCCATCCACGATGCCCCGATTGCGGCCTACGGGCTCATCACCTGCGCCGCAGCGCTCGCGCCGGTCTTCGCGGATGTCTTCGCGCATCATCCGCTGCTTCCCCGCTCGGTCACGGGAGGCCTGGCGAATGCCGATCTCGCCACCATCGAAGTGGACGATGCCGCTGGACGAGCGCTCTATCGTGCCGGCCCGCCCTCCGGGAGCGGCGCATTCGCCGGCGACGCTGCGTCGGGCTTTGTGACCGCACGAGTGTGGCTCCCCGCCGCCGTGGCGGGGCGCCTCGTCGTCACGCGCCCGGCGTCCCGGTTGCCTGTCCTCTTTGCCCTGCTGGCCCTCACGGCCGGGCTCGCCGTTGTCGGAGCCCGGCAACTGCGGCGCGAGCAGGACCTGGCGCAGCTCCGGGCCGATTTCACCTCGAGCGTCTCCCACGAGCTCCGTACGCCCCTGACGCAGATCCTCCTCTTCGCCGAGACGCTCGAGCTCGGCCGCGCCGGCGGCGAGGATGCACGGCGGGAGGCGATCGGCATCATCGTGCAGGAGGCGAGGCGCCTCGCCCACCTGGTCGAGAACGTTCTGCACTTCTCCCGGGCCGAACGGCAGATGATCAGGGTGAGAAAGGAGACGATCCCGCTGGCGCCTCTCGTCAGGGAGATCGCCGAGCGCTTCGCTGCGATGGCCGGCAACGCGGCGTTGCGGATTCGAGTCGAGCAGGACGAGCGGGTCGTCGTTCCGGTCGACCCGGAGTGCCTGCACCTGGTTCTCATCAATCTCCTCGACAACGCCGTCAAGCACGGCGGCCCGGGCGGGACGGTGATCGTCCGCTGCGCGCTCGATGATGACCATGCGCGCATCGAGGTCGAGGACGCGGGACCGGGCATTCCCCCCACCGACCGGGAGCGGGTGTGGAAGCCGTTCGTCCGGCTCCGCCGGTCGGATGGAGTACCAGGCAGCGGAATCGGCCTGGCCGTGGTGCGGCAGCTCATCGGGGCGCACGGCGGCCGTGCCGCCATCGAGGAAGTCCGGGGAGGCGGAGCAAGATTCGTCATCGAGCTGCCCGGAGCAACGGCCGCGGAGCCCGTCCGCCCGGACGACTCTCGCCGGGCCATGGAGGCCTCATGGCCCGGGTGCTGATCGTCGAAGACAACCGGAACCTCGCTCACGGTCTCCGGACCAACCTCGAGTACGAGGGGCACCGCGTCGAGATCGCCGAGGACGGAGCCACCGGCCTCAGTCTCGGCCGGGAGCGGAAGCACGAGCTGATCGTCCTCGATCTCATGCTCCCTGCCATGGACGGCTTCGAGGTACTCCAGGCGCTACGCGCCGATGGGGTGGAAACGCCGATCCTCGTGCTCACGGCGCGTGGGGACGAGGCCGACAAGGTGCGCGGGCTCCGGAGCGGCGCCGACGACTACGTCACCAAGCCCTTCGCGCTGCGAGAATTGCTCGCGAGGGTGGGGGCTCTTCTCCGCCGGGCGCTGGCGATTCCCGCCGGGCGCGTGTTCGGCTCGGTGGTCGTGGACCCGGCGGCTCACCGCGTCACCCGTCATGGCGTTCCGGTCGAGCTCAGGCCGAAGGAATACGAGCTCCTTCAGGCGCTGCTCCGGCGGAACGGACGGGTGGCGACAAGGGGCGAGCTGCTGCGAGAAGTCTGGGGATATCACGAGAGCGTGCTGAGCCGGACGCTCGACACCCACGTCGGCGAGCTGCGGCGAAAACTGGAAGACGATCCGACGCGCCCGCGTCACATACTCACTGTCCGGAAAACCGGTTACCAGCTCTCCGTGAGCGACTGATCTGCGGACTGGCGAGCCGCTACTGGCCCGCCAGCGCCTCGGGGTTGATCCGACGGATCGCGCGCTTGGCCGCGGCGGCAATCTCGTCGTTGATCTCCTCCTCCATCATCTTCTTGAGCCTCGGTACTGCCTCGATGGCGGCCGGCCCGATCTCACCGAGGGCGACGGTGACCGGGAATCTGACGCTCGGCTGGGAGTCGTCCAGCGCCTCGATGAGCGCCGGCACGGCGGAAGCCGCCCTCGGACCGAGGCCCGAAATCTCGTAGGCCGCGGCGTTCCTCGTTTGCGGGGCGACGGCCTTGAGGTCGGCCACCCACTCACTGAGACGGCGTCCATCGACCACCGTATCCTTGGTCGCTGCGGCCTGACCGTAGAGGGCCGGCGCCATCGCCAGCACGGTCACTGCCACGGCCCCCATCGTACGCTTCCACATGCACGCCTCCGACGACGAAATCGTACTCTTCGACACGACGTACCTATCGCAATATAACCGCGGCCGTCTGGGCTCCGGCTGGTTGCGTGGTGGTGCAATGCCGGAGCTCGTGACGCCGGGCTTGCGCTCCAGGCTCGTGACGCCGGGCTTGCGCTCCGGGCGGGACCGGCTCGCTCGGGGTTGCTGCAGTGGCCTGCGCCCGGGGGAGAAAGTGGGCGTAACCGGCGACCCACTGACGCACCCCTCGCGACCCGGTCCCTGGCCCTGCGCCGCCCGGCGTCAGGCTATCCGCGTGGCGCATCGCGGATGTCTCATCGCGAAGGGTGTGGCGCTCCCGCACGCGACTGCGCACCGAGTGCCCCGCACGCGACGCGGACAGAGCCCGCTAACGCCGCGACTACTGGCGCCAGGCGACGTTCCCATGAATCTTCCGGCGGCCAGCGCGCCACCCAACGCCACCTCTCGCCCGGGCTTCCTGAATGAGATTCCTCGGCTCCTTCCGCATCCTCACCGTGCTGGCGGTCCTGACGGCCGGGACGGCCCGGCTCGACGCCCAGGGGGCCACCATCGCCTCCACCTACGGGAAGGTGGCCGACAGCATCTACCGTGCGGCGACCGGAGACAGCCTCGCGTACATCCGTCTCGGCCGGCTGGTCGACACGTTCGGCCACCGCCTCAGCGGCTCGCCGAGTCTGGAGGCCGCGATCGACTGGATTCTCGCGGAAATGTCCAAGGACGGCCTGGAAAAGGTGCGTGGAGAGCCCGTCATGGTGCCGCGGTGGGTGCGCGGCTCGGAATCCGCAGAGCTGGTGCAGCCGCGCGCCGCGCCGCTCCGGATGCTCGGGCTCGGGGGCAGCATCGCCACGCCGAAGGCCGGCATCACCGCCCCGGTGCTCGTGGTATCCAGCTTCGAGGAGCTGGGGCAACGGGCCGCGGACGCGCATGGAAAGATCGTCCTGTTCGACGCGCCGTTCACCGACTATGTGGCGGTCCGTAAGATTCGCACCGACGGGCCCTCCGCGGCGGCGCGAGTCGGCGCCGTCGCCTGTCTCATTCGTTCGGTCGCGTCGGCGTCGATCCGGAGTCCCCACACGGGGGCGCTCCAGTACGATTCCGCCATCGCGAAAATCCCGGCGGCCGCGCTGAGCGTGGAAGACGCGATGATGCTGCATCGGTTCCAGAACCGCGGCCAGCGGGTGATCGTGCGGCTCCGCATGGGCGCGCGCACGCTGCCCGACGCACCGTCCCGCAACGTGATCGCCGAGGTGGTGGGCCGCGAAAAGCCGGACGAGGTCGTGGTGCTCGGCGGCCATATCGACTCGTGGGACGTGGGGCAGGGTGCCATGGACGATGGTGGCGGCTCGGTGGCCGCGTGGGAGGCCGTCCGCCTGCTGCACCGGCTCGGATTGAGGCCACGACGGACGGTGCGTCTGGTGCTCTGGACCAACGAGGAGAACGGCGGACGGGGGTCGCGCGCGTATCACGACGCCCACGCGGCCGAGATCGCCGGGCACGTCCTCGCGATCGAATCGGACAATGGGGTCTTCAACCCCAAGGGGTATACCTTGGCCGGCTCCGACGCCGCCGCGAACGTGGTCAAGCAGGTGGCCTCGCTCCTCGATTCGGTCGGCATCTCCGGGGTGCAACGGGTACCGGAGAGCCCCGCCGCCGACATCATGCCCCTGGTCGCACAGGGTGTGCCCGGGATGGAGCTCGACGTCGACGGGAGCCGCTACTTCTGGTACCACCACAGCGACGGTGACACGCTCGACAAGCTCGACCCGGCCGAGATGGCACGATGCGTCGCGGCGATGGCCGTGATGGCCTATGTCGTCGCCGACCTGCCGGAGCCGCTGCCGCGCAAGACAACGAGCTGAGACCCGGCTCTTCACAGCATGATGAGACCGAGGCGGGCCGCGCTCACCGCCGCCTCGGCTCGAGTGGATACGCCCAGTTTGGCGAAGATCGAGGCGACGTGCGATTTGACCGTGTGCTCGGAGATCCCGAGCCGTGCGCCGATCACCTTGTTACCCAATCCCTCGGCCAGCATCGCGATCACTTCGATTTCCCGGGGGCTCAGACTTTGGGCCGGCGCCGCCGAGGCATGAACGGCAGGACGCGGTGCCGGCGCTGAGCCGGTATCCGCTGGAAGAACGGTGAGCCCGGCGGCGGCAGCCGCGACCGCCGCGGCGATCTGCTCCCCGGTGGCCGTTCGTGGCAGCACGCCGCGAGCACCCGCGCGGATGGCGCGAGCGGCCCAGGGGTCCGCGGGGTCGTCTCCGAGCACCACGACGGCCGGCTCCCTGCCCGCGCGGTCCGGAGGCAGCGCCAGCGGAACCGGCAGGGGCTCACCGGGCTCCAGGGCCATGAGCAGCACGTCGGCTTCCACCGTGTCGGCCAGATCAGCCAGCACGCCGGGGCGCGCGGCACTCTCGAGCACGGTGAAAGTCGGGTTCGCCGCCAGGAGCGTGGCCAGTCCCGCGCGCACTGCCGGAGCCGCGGCGGCGATGACGACGCGGGTCACGCGGCGCGACGGCCCGGCGTCGACAGCCCGCCCCAGTCGAGGAACCGAGAGACTACGCTCAGCGGAACCGCGTACCCCAATCCTCCCGCCACGAGCGTGTTGACGCCCACGACGCGCCCGTCCGCATCGGCCAGCGGACCGCCGGAATTTCCCGGAGCGAGCCGGATATCGGCCCGGATCCATCGCGGCTCGCCTGATTCGTCGACCGCGACGTGGTGAACCACGCCGAGCGAAAGGGCGTTCGAGATGCCGAGCGGGTGACCGAAGGCCAGCACCAGCTCCCCTGCCCGGAGCGCGAGCGGCCCGCCTTGCTTCGCCGCGACGTGGTCACTCCCGGGAATCCGCAGCGCCGCGAGGTCGAGCCGCGGGTCGCGCGCGACGACGCGGGCGTCGAACGACCGGCCGTCCGAAGTGGATACGCGGCCCGCCTCGCCTCGGGCGACGTGCGCGTTGGTCACGACCAGACCGTCCGGTCTCCAGAGGACGCCGGCTCCCTCGCCGGCGCCTCCCACCCGGACGCGGACGGTAACCTGCCGGAGGGTCGCGGCCACCACCGCCAGCTCCTTCGCGATCGGGAGGGCGGCCAGCGCGGCAAAGGGCGTGATCGCCACGGTTACCTGGCCCGGCGAGCCGGCCGCTCGCCCACCGTCACGGGGACCGTCACCAGCGCGCCGGCGCGAACGATCCGGACCGATGCCGGTTTGCCCACGCGCTCGTGTCCGAGCGTCGCGAGAAGATCGGCGGGGTCGGAGACGTCCTCGTCCTCGATGGCGATGATGATGTCACCGAGGAGAAGGCCGGCCCGGTCGGCGGGGCCGCCGGATTCGAGATTCACGATGACGACCCCGCCGCGGCTGTCGAGACCGAGTCGTTCCGTGAGCTGGGCGGGGAGCTGCACCGGCTGGACCGCGAGTCCGAGGAAGCCTCGGCTCACGGTGCCCGCCGAAAGCAGTTGTGCGGCGATCCGGTCCACGGTGCTGGCCGGGATCGTCAGGGCGATCGCGCGGGCAAGGCCCGAGGTGTTGACGCCCAGGACCCGTCCGCCGGCATCTGCCAGCGCGCTCCCGGAGAAACCGTCGTAGATCGAGAGATCCAGGCGGACGAAGCGATCGATCTTGCCACCCTGCCAGGTCCGCCATTCACCGGACACCGCGCTCACGATTCCGAGACTTGCGGTGAGGTGGGGGCCCGGCCGGCCGAGCGCCAGGACGAGCCGCCCAACCTGGAGGTCGCCCTCGGTGGCGCGCTCGACCGCGGGCACCGCCGCGTCTTCGAGCCGGAGCACCGCCAGGTCGGTGGATGGATCGCGGCCGGCGAGCGTCGCCGCGGTCGAGCGGCCGCTGGCAAGCGTCACGGTGATGTCGTCGTCGCGGGTGATCGTGTGGCTGGCGGTTACCACGACCCCCGGCTGCCACACGACGCCGGACGACGGGATGCGCCGGCGCGCGTTGATGGCGACCACCGATCGTCCGACGAGCTCGACAGTGGCGGCCAGGTCCCGGGAGAGTCCGGCGAGTGTACCCGGCCCGGCTGTGGCGGATGTGGTCATGCGAACCTCCGTTGGTCTCGGGCGGGCGCGGGATGTGCCCGCCGTGGACCGAACGATGGCAGGTCTCCGCGGCCGGGACATCGGCCGAACGGGGGAGCGTGGAGTCGGACGTTCGGGTGACGAAACCACCCCAGTGGCAACCGCGTAGGCCATCTGGTAACCTCTGCGACAGGACCCATGTTCCTTCCCCTGCTGCTTCTCAATCTCGGCGGCACCGATCCGGCCATGGTCTACAATGGGCGGTCCGGCAGCCTCGACGTGCGCCTGCCGCGCCTCGATCTGACGGTCAAGGTGGATGGCACGCTCGACGAGCCGGCCTGGAGCCAGGCGGCGCTGCTCACCGGTTTCTCCCAGTTCACGCCGGTCGACGGCGTCCCCGCGTCCGATTCCACCGAGGTCCTCGTCTGGTACTCGGCCGATGCGATCCACTTCGGCATTCGCGCTTTTGAGCGGCATGGGCAAGTCCATGCGACGCTGGCCGATCGCGACAAGATCGATACCGACGACTTCGTGCAGATATTCCTGAGCACCTTCGACGATGCGCGGCAGGCGACGGTGCTCGCCGTCAATCCCTTCGGCATCCAGGCGGACGGGGCGCTGGTCGAGACGGGATCCACCAGCGGCAACGGGTTCAACAACGCGATCGTGCGGCGCGAGGCGGCCGACCTGAGCCCCGACATCGTGTTCGAATCGAAGGGGCGTCTCACCGATTACGGCTACGAGGTCGAGGTGAGGGTCCCGTTCAAGAGCCTGCGGTTCCAACCGGGCAAGCAGCAACGCTGGGGGATCAACGTCACCCGCCGGGTGCAGCACTCCGGCCAGGAAGATTCGTGGGTGCCCGCCAGGCGGGCGAGCGCGTCGTTCCTCGCGCAGTCTGGCCATCTCGTGGGGCTCACCGACCTGCGGCGCGGCCTGGTGCTCGATCTCAACCCCTCGCTGACCTCCAAGACGACCGGCGCGCCGGAGGCCGGTAGATGGAACTACAGCGGCGGCGGCCCGGAGCTGGGCGGCAGCGTGCGCTGGGGCATCACCAACAACCTCAACCTCAACGGGACGGCGAACCCCGACTTCTCCCAGATCGAGTCGGACGCCGGCCAGTTCCAGTTCGATCCTCGCGACGAGGTCTTCTTTTCCGAGAAGCGCCCGTTCTTTCTCGACGGCAGCGAGCAGTTCAACACGCCCAACCAGCTCATCTACACGCGGCGAATCGTGCAGCCGGTGGCGGCGGTCAAGCTCACGGGCAAGGGGTTCGGCACCGACATCGGATTGCTGTCGGCGGTCGATGATAAGTCTGTCTCCGCGACCGGCGACCACCCGGTATACAACCTTCTGCGGCTGCAACGGGACATCGGGGGCAGCTCGCGGCTGGGACTGGTCTACACCGATCGCATCGAGGGCGACAACTCGAACCGGGTGGGCGGAGTGGACGGCCGGTTCGTGAAGGGAGCTTACAGCGCGCAGTTCCAGGTGGCGGGGAGCCGCACCACCGCGGCCGACGTGACGAACACGGCGCCGCTCTTCTTCGGCCGCCTCATCGCCAACGGCCGCACCCTCGGCTTCCGCGCGACGATCAACGGCTCGGACCCGGACTTTCGCGCGCGCAGCGGGTTCTTCACGCGCCCGGGCTACTCCCAGGCGAATTTCCAGCCGCGGTTCACGCTGTACGGCAAGTCCGGGAGCATGTTGGAGAATCTCACCGTCGACCTCAATCTCGACGGGCTCTATCGCTACGATCAGTTCGCCACGAGCGCGGGAATGCAGGAAGAGAAGATCCACCTCAACGCCAACCTCATCCTGTACGGAGGGTGGCATGTCGGCGCCTCAGTGCTGACCGAGCAGTTCGGCTACCCCTCCGAGGTGTATACCGACTATCGTCTCGAGGTGCCACGGACGGGGGGCGGCGCCGACACCGTCGCGTTCGTGGGCCGGCCGGCGATCCCGAACAAGGATTACGTCCTCACGCTCGACACACCGGACTTCGCCCAGTTCTCCGGCAGCCTGTTCACATTGTGGGGGCACGACGAGAACTTTTACGAATGGGCCTCTGGGAGAATTCTCTGGGTCGAGGCAAGCCTCGACTGGCGGCCCACCGACAAGCTGCGGTTCAGCGCGACTTACAAGCTGAACCAGGTGAACCGGCGAACCGACGGCAGCCTGGTCAACAAGAACTACATTCCGCGGCTCAAGCTCGAGTACCAGGCGTCGCGTCCGATCTTCGTGCGCCTGGTCGGTGAGTTCACCAGCGAGCGCCAGAGCGCGCTGCGGGATGACACTCGCACCGGCGCCCCGATCCTCATCTTCGATCCCGGCGTGGGCGACTTCGTGCGGACCATCCCGTTCACCCGTCGCTCGTTCCGCGGCGATGTGTTGTTCTCCTACCAGCCGACCCCTGGCACCGTGCTCTTCGCCGGCTATGGCAGCACGCTCCGCGACCCGGTCGATCCCGACGAGCCGCTCCGTACGGGCCTGCGGCGGTCCGATGACGGGTTCTTCTTCAAGGTCAGCTACCTCTTCCGGATGTAGTTCATGCGTGGCGGCGCCGGGCTTTCGCTCCGGGCGGGACGCGGTGTGCTGGAGCGTCCGGGTGCGCCACCCTCTCCGGTCCCCGGACGCTAGCGTAACTCCGTGACGTTCGGCGCGCTGCCTCACTCACCGGACCACTGGCGCCGAACCAGGCGCCCGGCCCGGAGCGCAAGCCCCGGCGCGCGGCTCACCCGGAGATCGGCGGCGCGCTGACCCCGACCCGTGCTCCTTTCCCACGCTAACACATCACCCGACATGCCGGGGCACGGACATTGCCCGGCCAAGCACGGTCACTCCCTCTTCGAGGCAGGCATGAATCGACCGCTCTACGCCCTGGGCTGGAGTTATGTCGCGTTGTGCGGCCTTCTGCAGGCGATTTCTCGCCCACAACCTGTCCCAGCCATTGCCGCCATCCCCCAGGGACGCGAGCCGCCTCGTCCCCCTACGCCGTTTCCGGCTGAAGGGGGCAAGTGGTTCGCGGGCATAAAGCCATTCTGCAATGCCGTGGAAGTCGAGGTTCGCCAGCGGCATTGGCCGCCGCCGGCGACCGTGGATGGCGCGGGCTATAGCGCGGGCTGTTACGCATTGGCCGGAAAGATCGACCAGGCACGGAAAGTCATCGATGAACTGCCGGCGAGTCAGCGATCCCAGGCCGCCGGCATCGTCTTCGAGATCGGGCACCCTGTGGCCGACGCCGGGGACGATCAGTCGGCAGGACCGATCATGCGCCTGGTGATCAGTTATCAGCCCGACAACTACATGGCACTCTATCATGCCGGGATGTCGGAGTTCATTCTCGGCCAGGGCGACCTCGCGCGGACGCATCTGAGGCGGTTCCTGACTCTCTACCAGAGCGACGACGGCTGGGCTGTCAACGCGCGCGACGTCCTCGGACGCCTCGGCGACAAGTGACGGCGTCGTCGTTTCTCGCCCCCGGTGCCGTCCTCGCCGGCCGCTACGAGATTCTCCGCGAGCTCGGCCGCGGCGGATACTCGGTCGTCTATCTCGCGCGCGACCGGACCGTGGGCAGCGATGTGGCGCTCAAGCTCCTCGTTCCTCCGCCGGCCGCCGCGCAGCTGGCCCGCGAGCGGATGCGGCGCGAGGTGCAGGCCGTCCGCGGCCTCTCGCACGCGAACATCGTCGCGGTCTTCGATTTTCTGGAGGACGGGCCGTGGAGTTTCATCGTGATGGAGTACGTCGCCGGCCCCGACCTGCAGGTCCGCGTGCGGGAGCGTGGTCCGCTCGATCCCGAGCAGGCAGTGCAAGTCGGGCGCGACATCGCGAGCGCGCTGACGACGGCGCATCGTCACGGCATCCTCCATCGCGACGTGAAGCCCCCCAACCTCCTGCTCGAGCCCGATGGCCGCGCCCGCCTCACCGACTTCGGATCGGCCAAGCTCGACGGACAGCTCGGGGTGACCGGCACCGGTGCGCTCGCCGGCACGCTCGCCTACACCTCCCCCGAGATCCTCGCGGGCCGCCGCGGTGATGCACGGGCCGACATCTACGCCTTGGGGCTGACGCTCTACTTCGCGCTGACCGGCGAGCTCCCCGAGAGTCCATCCTCTCACCTCCCGCCGGCGCCGGCCGAGGGAGGATATCATCCGCGACTCGTGGCGCCGGGCGTGCCGCCATGGCTCGACGAGGTGATCGCGCGCGCGACCACGTCGGCGGCGGAGAACCGCTATCCCACGGCCGCCTCATTCGGCGAGGCGCTCGCAGGCCGGGGATCGGCGAGCGAGACGCCGCAGGGCGAGGTCGCGGTGTGCATGCTCTGCGGCGGCCCCGACCCGCTCACCCTCGGAGTCTGCCCGGCATGCGGCGGCGGCTCACCCGATGTGGCGGACACCCTGGTGCTGCTCCAGCGGGAGCAGAGCGCCGCCGGCCGGCGAGCTGCCGCGCTCCGGCTCGCGGTGGTGATGCCGGACCTGCGAGCCACCGATCGAGACGCCGCCGCGCGGGGAGAGCGGCCGCTCTTCCGCGTGCCCTCGGGCAGCGCGCCGCGACTGCTGGAGGAGTTGAAGCGCCGCGAGCTGATCGCTCGCCCCGTCCCGGCGTCGCGCGCGTGGGAGATCGTGCCGCCCGCGTACTGGGCGCTGGTGGCCGCCGTGCTGGTGGCGGGCGGGACCGCGGGACTCTTCGCCCTGCCGCCGCTCCTCGCTACGACGCCCATGGTCGGCGCGCTGCTCGTGCTCGGCGCCCGCCGGGCGTCGCGCACGCCGCTGGTCGTGCCGCCGGCGCGCCGCCGCGGCCTGACGCAGGCCGTCGAGCGTGAGGCGGTACGAACCCTCTCCGAGCTTCCGCCCGGAACCGCCCGCGGTCTCCTTGCCGATCTCGTCAGGATGAGCGCCGCGCTCGGCGCGCGCCTCGAGCGGACCGGGGACGACCACGGGCTGGGAGCGTCGCTCGCCGAGCTCGTGCCGGCCGCCTGTGGCGCGGCGACCGACCTCGCGCAGCTGGACGAGAACCTCGGCCGCTTCGAGCGCCAGCGCGGTCAGCTCGCGGCGATCCCGGATGGCTGGCTCGACGCGCTCGCTCGCTGCGAGCGCACACGGGATGCGCTGGTGCAGCGGCTCCTGGAGGCGATGACGGTGGTCGGCAGGCTGCAGGGACAGCAGGCGGCGCTCGCCGCGGAATCCGACGCGAGCCTCGCCGACCTGACTCGTGAATTGCGCCGCGAAGCCGATGCTCAGGCCGCCGCGGCCAAGGAGATGGCGGAGCTCCTTCCCGTAGCGACATGAGCCGCTGTCGTTGGATCACTACAACGACAACCGTCGAGGGCCCCGTGCAAACCGCTGCATGATCGATACAGTCCCACGCTCCAAGCAGGCATCTCTCCACACTTTGCGGTTGCGCCACCACACCATTCTTCCACGGCCGTACACCCTTCCTCCGATGGCGTACCTCTTGCCCCTTCCACGAGTTGCAGCACGTCAACATCGAGACAGTCACGCAACTCATTGCAACAAGGGGACGGTCGCGAGAGATGCGCCTGCTACTGCTGAATTACGAGTATCCCCCGTACGGTGGCGGCGCCGGAGTAGCCACCGAGGCGCTCGCACGCACGCTCGCGAGCCGTGGCGTGACGGTGGATGTCGTCACGGCAGGCGACAAGGAAAGCCGCGAGTCGGAGTTGTTGTGGAATGGTGATGCGCAGGAAGAGGGCCTCCTCAACGTCTACCGGGTCCGTTGCCGCCGCACATCGGTGCATCAGGCCGGCATGGGTGACGCGGCGAGCTACCTGATAGCTGCCCTCCCGTTGGTCCGCCGTCTTCTGCGCACCGAACGATACGATGCCGCGCACTTCTTTTTCTCGCTGCCTACCGGCGCGATGATTCCGTTCCTCGATCTGAAGAGGATTCCGGTCATCGTCTCGCTCAGAGGGTCGGACGTCCCCGGCTACGATACCCAAAACGTCGCGCTCGAGCGGGTCCACCGCCTGCTGCGCCCGCTGACCCGGTGGATCTGGCGCCGCGCCGATCGGGTGGTGCCGGTGTGCGAGAGTCTCGGCCAGTTGGCGCTGCAAACCCTTCCCAGCCTCGACTACACAGTCGTGCCGAACGGCGTCGATCTCACCCGCTTCCATCCGCCCGTTTCTCGCCGCCGCCGGTCCGACCGCGTTCGGTGTCTCGCCGTGGCCAGGCTGGTGGAGCGCAAGGGGCTCGACGACCTGATCCGCGCCGTCGCCACGCTCGAACGGGGACGCTACGAGCTCGAGATCGTGGGCACCGGACCGGAGGAGCACGCGCTCCGAGCGCTGGCGGCGACTCTCGAACTCGACGGCCTCGTGAAGTTCAGTGGCGCCCTCGACCGCGCCACCGTGGCGCGCCGCTACCGTGAAGCCGACCTGTTCACGCTCGCTTCGGTCGAGGAGGCCTTCGGTAACGCTTTTGCCGAGGCACTGGCGTCTGGATTGCCGGTCGTGGGCAGCAACGCTGGTGGCATTCCGTCACTGGTCCAGCATGGCCGGAACGGCCTGCTCGTGCCTTCAGGTGATCCGGTCGCCCTGGCGGCCGCGATCCGGCAGTTGGGGGAGAATCCCACCCTCCGGGCGGAGATGGGTCGCCGCAATCGCGCACAGGCAGTGACGACGCTCTCGTGGGAGCGGATCAGCACGCAGTTTCTGTCGCTGTACAACGGCGTCCGCCGCGAAGCCCGTAAACCGGCCGGCTCGCGCCTGGCCGAGCTGCCCTCGAGCTCCTGGTGAGCGTCGCCGCCGGCTTCTGGCTCGCTGCGGACGCCCTTCAGGTATTCCGGGTCCCGCGGTTGGCACCGGAGGCACTCCAGGCACTGGCGCGCCGCCGGCTCGGGCGGCTGATCGAGGTCGCGTCCAGAACCGAGTTCTACCGGGAGAGGCTCGACGAGGCCGGCGTGGACGTCCGCGACCTGCTGGTGCGGCTCCATCCCGAAGCCGTCCTGTCGTTCCTCCCGGTCGTTGGCAAGGCGGAGCTCCGGGCTGCCGGCACCGCCATGCTCCGCGGCGGCCGGGTCCGCTCCGAGTGGACGTCCTCGAGCTCGTCCGGGTCGACCGGCGAGCCGTTCCGCGTCTACTACGAGCCGCGGGCGTGGGCGATGCTCAAGCATCTCGTAAAGCTCCGTGCCCGGATCGCCTGCGGCGTCCGCATCACCGATCGTCTGGCGCTGCTCGATGCGATCGCGCCGGCGCGAGGGGCGAGCCGCCACGCGAGCCGCATCGCACGGGTGAGCGTGTTGCAGCCTGGTGCGGCCATGGCCGATCAGCTCGCGGCGTTCGCCCCGGACGCGGTCTACGGCCTGCCCTCGGCGTTGCTCGAGGTGGCCCTGGCGCTGCGCCAGCGCGGGCAGTCGCTGCGGTTCGAGCGGGTGTTCACCAGTGGTGAGCTCCTTCAGCCGGCGGCGCGGGCCGCGATCGCCGAGGCGTTTCAGACGCGGGTCTTCGACATCTACGGCAGCTCGGAGACGAAGGAGATCGCCTGGGAGTGCCCCGCCGGCGGGATGCACGTCAACTCCGACGTGATCCACCTCGAGGTGCTCGACGATGATGGCCGGGCGGTGCCCGACGGCGTCGAGGGCAATCTGGTCGCGACGTCGCTGGTGAACAACGCGATGCCCCTCTTGCGATACCGTATCGGCGACCGCGGGAGTCTGCGGTCCGACCCGTGCGAGTGCGGCCGGCACTTCCCGTTGCTCGGCGTGGTGACCGGGCGGGCCGCCGACGTGCTGGTCCTGTCCGACGGCCGCCGGGTGTCGCCCTACGCGTTTTCCTGCGCGCTGGAGCGGGAAGAGAGCCTGTTGCGCTATCAGGTGAGCCAGCTCGACGCGCGGCGTCTCCGGGTGCGCGCGATCGTGGGGCCCGGCGCGGAGCGCGCCGCCGTCGCCGAACGGGTTCGAATGCTGCTTCGCGCGGAAATCGCGCACTTCCTCGAGACCGATGTGGAATTCGTGGACCACCTTCCCACTGGACCGCGCGCCAAGTTCCGCGTCGTCCAACCGCTGGCGGTTCCGGCGGCATCTCTCCCCTGAGACGGAATTCACGATGATCCAGATACCCGACCGCTCCCTGTCGAATCCGCCGGCCGCTCAGCGCGGAGGCGCGCGCCCGCTGCCGCACCCGCTGACGCCCTACGCGGATCTGATCGTGAACTTCTGCCCGACGGGAATGATTCCGACCAAGGCGATGACGCCGCACGTGCCGGTGGTCCCGTCGGAGGTCATCGACCAGTCGTGCGCGGCGCTCGAGCGCGGCGTGGCGATCGTGCACCTCCACGCCCGAGAGGCCGACGGCTCGCCGACGTACCGGGCCGAGATCTACGAGGAGATGATCCTGGGCATCCGGGCCCAGTTTCCCGAGGCGATCACCTGCGTGAGCTGCAGCGGCCGGAACTTCCCGGAATTCGAGCGGCGGAGCGAGGTGCTGGAGCTGACCGGCGCGGCCCGTCCCGACCTCGCGAGCCTCACGCTCACCACGCTCGACTTCCCGACGGGCACGAGCCAGAACGCGCCGGACATGGTCATGGCGCTCGCCGAGAAGATGATCGCCAGGGGCATCAAGCCCGAGCTCGAGTGCTTCGACTACGGCATGATCAGCGCGGCCAACATGCTCATCGGCAAGGGGCTCCTCGGTGGAGGCCCGTACTACTTCAACCTCCTCCTGGGCTCGCGCTACTCGGTCCCGGCGACCGCGAAACACCTCGCGGGAATGATCGGCGACCTGCCGGAGGACGCGGTCTGGTCGGCAGCGGGCATCGGGCTCTTCCAGCTGCCGATGAATGCGCTCGCCATCGCGATGGGTGGGCACACGCGGGTCGGCCTCGAGGACAACATCTTCCATGGCTTCGACCGCAGCGAGCTCGCGACCAATCAGGGATTGGTCGAGCGTGTGGCGGACCTGAGCGAGACCTTCGGGCGCCGGCTCGCCACGCCGGCGCGCGCCCGCTCGTTGCTGGGGCTCGGCCCCTCCGCGGCGGTGGCGAGTCGAGCCCACGCGGGGTCGGCGCGATGATCACGCCCGGACCCGACCTGCTCGGAACCGCGAGCGCCATCCACCGGCACCCGCGTGCCGACCGCGCGCAGATCCAGGCCTTTCAGGACGTCAAGCTGCGCCGGCTGCTCGTGCACGCGTACGAGCACGTCCCGTTCTATCGCAAGCTGTTCGACCGTCATCGCCTCCACCCACGGCACGTCCGCGGGACCGTGGACCTCGACCTCATCCCCATCATCACCAAACAGGACCTGCGCGACCTTGCCCCGGCGGAAATCGTGGCGCGGGGCGTCGATCCCGCCGCGCTGGTCTCCGTCCGAACCAACGGATCGACGGGCGAGCCGTTCGTCGTTCGGCGCACCCGTGTCGAGCAGGGGTTCCACACGATGTTCCGCCAGCGGGCTTACGAGGCGTTCGGGCTCGGGCTGCGCGGCCGGATCGCGACCGTGGGGCTGGTGCGCCCCGCCGACCCGAAGGACACCAAGCTGGTGGGCCGGTGGCTGAGCGCGATGGGTGTCCATCCGACGCTCCGCATCGACGGGTTGCAGGAGCCGGAGGATATCGCCGAGCAGCTCGAGGCCTTCCGGCCCGAGCTCATCAGCGCGCTGCCGGGCATGCTGGTGCGCGTCGCCGATCACCTCATCGCAACCGGATCGGGCCGCGTCCGCCCGCGCATCGTGGTGGTCGGCGGCGAGGTGCTGACGCCGCTCGTGCGCCGGCGTCTCACCGAGGCCTTCGGCGTCGCGCCGCTTCAGACCTACGCCAGTCACGAATTCCCGCTGCTGGGCTGGGAGTGCCGGGCACGGGGCGGCCTCCATACCTGTGACGACGGGGCGATCGTCGAAGTCCTGAACGACGGGCGGCCGGCCCGGCTCGGCGAAGAGGGAGAGGTCGTCGCGACCAACCTCCATGCCTACGCCATGCCCCTGATCCGCTATCGTCTCGCCGACCTGGTCACCCGCGGCGCGGACCACTGTGCCTGCGGGCAGCCGTTCTCCGTGATCGGCGCGATTCGCGGGAGAATGGTCGACTATTTCCAGCTCCCCAACGGGCGAATGATTCATCCGTACCAGATCCTGCAGACTCTTCAGCCAGGGGCGGACACCTGGATCCGGCAGTACCAGCTCCTGCAGGACCGGCCCGAACGCATCCTTCTCAGGGTCGTCCCCGTCGCCGGACCGGCGCCCGGGCTCGAGAGTCAGATCGCCGGAGCGGTCATGCCGCTGCTCGGTCCGGGTGTCGATTTCGCCGTGCGGATCGTGGACGACCTCCCGCTGGACGCCGGGGGCAAGTTCCGTCACGCGCGATCGCTCATGGCGTCGAACTACGACCTGCCCGCCCTGCCGGCATCGAATGGTTAGCCTCGTCGAGCGGCAGGACAACGACTCGGCGCCCTGGTTGTTCGTGCACGGAGCTGCGACCTCCCGGGCCACGCCGGCTGGGTCTCCGGTCGCGACGGAGCGTTCCTCGGAGCGGGCGCTGGTGCTGGCCCGCGCCCAGGACATCGTCTGCGTCAGCGAGGAGGTGGAGCCCGCGTACCTGGCCTACCTCGCCGAGCTGGGGTTGGGGCCAAGCCCCGAGCGCGTCCTGTCCGTGTCGCGGTTCGATCGCGAGGTATCGAGCCGCGCGCTCTGGGCGCGCCTGGCCGGAAACACCGAGGCGCTTCGAGCGCTCGGGTCTCTCCTGCGTCAAGGTGGACCTTCGCGGCTTCATCCGTACATCGCGTCCCGTGGGTCCTTCGCGCTGGCGGCTGCGCTCGAGATCGCCGCCGACACGGAGGTGCGCGTGGTCGGCGGCGATCCGAAGCTCGTCGAATACGCCGCCCAGAAGCACCACATGCGTGCGCGCGCGATCGCCCTGGGCGTGCCCGTGGCCGAAGGCGAGGTGGTGGAGCTCTCGATGGCGGGCGGCCGGCGACGCCGCGACTACGACGCGCTGCGCGCCGCGGTCGGGCGCCAGCTCGGTGTCACCGGCCGGGTCCTCGTCCGCGGAAGCCATGGCGCGGCCGGCTCCGCGAGTCATGTGGTGGGCGCCGGAGGCACCGACGCCGACGGGGTGGTTCGCGCGGTGTCCGAGCGCGGGGAGAATCGCTTCTACCTCGTCGAGGTGATGGTGTCGGCAACGGTGTCGCCCACCGTCCAGCTCCATGTGGCCCCGGATGGCGGTCCGATCACCTGCGTCGGCGTTACCGATCAGCGGTGGGAGCGGCTTCTCGTGCAGGGCGGGAACCTGTATCCCTCCGCGGCGCGGCGGATCCACGCGATGGTCGACTGGGCGAACCGCGTGGCGGGCTGGCTTCAGCAGGAAGGTTACGCGGGGCTGCTCGGCCTGGACTTCGTCGAGTATCCCGACCCGGCCACCGGCGAGCCTCGCGCCTTCCTCGCCGGAGTGAGTCCCCGAGTCACCGGCGACACGTATCCCCTGGCGCTGTTCGAGCGGCTCAATGCCGACCAGGAGCGCGCGGGCCGGCCCCGGAGCGCCGCCTTCGTTTCCGACATCATCGACACGCGGCCGCGGCGCTTCGCCGACTTCCATCGCGCCGCTGGCCAGTTCTTCTACTCCCCTGCCACCGGCTGTGGCGTGGTGCCGCATCACATCGGGTCCCTGAGCCGGGGCAAGTGCGGTGTCGTCGTGCTCGGGCAGACCCGCGATGCCGTCCTCCGATCCTTCGGCGAGCTGCAGAGCTGGTGCCGTCGCGAGGGACGATGACCTCCCTGGTCATGCCGCTTCCCGTCCGCCGTTCGTTCCTCGCCACCGTCGAGGAGCGCTTCTTCGTGCCGGCGTACTCCTCGCCATGGGCGCGGGCGTGGATCGCGACGCACGACGCGCTCTCGCTTCCATTCCAGCTGCGTGGCAGGGCGCGCCGCACGACGGCGCGCACCGACGAGGGAACGATCGAAGTCGTGGAGATGGGTCGCGGCAAGCACACCGGGGCGCTGCTCCACCAGCTGCTCGGCGACCATGCCGAACGTGCGGACGAAGGGGCAGTGTCGCTCAGTCCCGCCGCGCTTCGGCTCGTCGAAGGCGATCTCGTATTGGCGGAGATCCACCGCTCGATGGCGCCAAGGTTTCGTCGGGCCGGGTGGATCGTGGTGCCGAGCGAGGTGCGCTGGCGTGGCGACCTGACGCGACGCCCGAGGGCTACCCCGAGCCTCAAGTCGGACCTCGGCAAGGTTCGCAAGTACGGCTACGTGCTGGAGCACGCCTCGAGCGCCGTCGATTGGGAAGAATTCTACGATGGGATGCTGCTTCCGCAGGCGCGGGCGAGGTTCGGTGCCGGAGCGTGGATCCCCAGCGAGACGCTGCGTCGCGAGCTGACCGGGCGCGGAGCGCTGCACTTCATTCGTCGTGACGGGGTGCGCGTCGCGGGCATCTGCTCGGTCCGCACCGGCCCGACGCTCTGGCTTCCGGTGATGGGGCTGTGCCAGGGCAATCCCGGCCTGCTCAGAGAAGGAGCGTATGCGGCGGTCTTCGCGCTGCTCTTCGCGTGGGCGCGCGACCAGGGGTGTACCCGCGTGGACGCGGGTCGGACGTCGGCGTTCACGCTGGACGGCATCCAGCGATTCAAGCGGAAGTGGGGTCTCGAGCCGGTGGCCGATCCGCTCGCCCACCTGATCGCCGTGCGCGTCGGGCCCTCGGCGCGGCCCGCATTCGCCCGGCAGCCGGTGCTCATCGAGACCGATCGCGGCATCGACACGTATCCGGAGGCGGAATGAACCTGCGGCGCCGCCTCACCAGGCTCGTGGGCCATTGGCGCGGTCTCCCCGCGGAGGCGAGCCGCGCGTACCGTGTCGGGGGGATGCGGGAGCTGCGCCAGCTCGTCGCCGATCGGTCGGTGTACCTGGTGTTCCGCCGCGATCGGATGATCGTGATCGCTCAGCCGCTCGACGCCGTGCGCAGAGTGGCCGCGCCGCCCGGGGTCACGATCACGAACGTGACGATGCGTGAGATCGACCTGCTCTCCGAGATGGCGAGCGCCAGCGACGTCGATCTCTTTCGGGCGCGCCATGCCGCCGGGTGCCTCTGCCTGTTCGCCTGGCGCGATGGGCAGCCGATCGGCTACACCTGGCTCTCGGAGCGCATAGGGGCCGACGTCACCGTCTGTCCGTTGCCGCTCCCTCCCCACGCGGCGTACCTCTACGATCTGTACGTCGTTCCGTCCGAGCGCGACTCGGGTGTCGGCTCCGCCCTGGTGAGCGCGCGACTCGCGCTCGCGCGGGAGCGGGGATTCACCGAGGGATGGCGCATGATCTCGGTGGGGAACGGCGCGTCGCTCCGAACGGTCGAGAAGACGGCGGGGAAGGGCACCAGGGTGGTCGGCGAGATGACGTATGTCAAAGTCCTCGACCGCATCCATGCCCGTTTCGTACCCGCGCCCGGCGGGGCCGAGACATGAGTCCCGGCGTACCGCTTCTGACGGCGCCGCGGGATGCGCGCTACGTCGTCAGCATCGCCGGTGGCGCGAGCGCCGTCGACCGGAGTGAATGGGACGCGCTCGCCGGCCGGGGGTTTTCGCTTCACCGGTGGCACGCCGCGGCGGAGGCGAGCGGTTGGCGGGCTCGTCACGTCGTCGTTCGCGAGGGCGGCTCGGTTCACGCCATCCTGCCCGCCTACCTGCTCGACGGCGGCAGCGCGCTCGATATCCACGACCGCTGGCTCGGGCCGCTCGGTGCCGCCATGGCCGCCGCCGGGCTCCGTCTTCGTCCGACCATCTCGGTCGGCGCTCCGTGCTCGACGACGAGTGAGTGGCTCGGGGACCTCGACGAGCTGCCCGAGAACGTGCTCGCCGAAGTCTTCGGAGTGCTGGAAGACCAGGCGCGCCTGGACGGTGCCCGCGCGGTGGTCTGGCCGTTCGTGGACGAGGGGCGGGTGCGCCTTCGAGCCTTCGCCGGGCAAGCGGGATATCTCGACTCCTACGCCGGCTCGACGGCACGCCTCGCGGTCGAGTGGCCTTCCTTCGACGACTATGTCATCAGCCGTTCGAAGAGCCTTCGACGGACCATCCGCGGCGAGCTTCGGTCGCTCGCCGATGACGGTTTCCGCACCGTGATGACGGCGGACTGGAGGGCCCACGCCCGAGAGATGGCGGCGCTCTACCGCGCGGCCGGCGGCACCCATCGCGGGCGTATCCCCGCGGTGCCCGCATCGCTCTTCGATCATCTCTCGGCGCAACCGGCGGACGGGCTCTGGGGACAGCTCAGCTTCCACCAGGACCGGCTGGTCGGATCCAGCATCTCCGTCGCGGCGGGCGGGGTCATGGAAGGCACCTTCGCCGCATTCGCGCCCGGTTTTCTCGCGGGTCCGGTCTACCATAGCGACCTGTTCTACGAGCCGCTCCGCCTGGCGTGCTCTCTGGGCATCGGGTGCCTCGATCTTGGTCCCACGGCGCTCTACCCCAAGGTGCTGCGGGGCGGCCGGCTGCGCAGGCGCCGGACGCTGGCGCGTGGACTGTCGTTTCCAGTCCATGGCGCACTGCGGGCGCTGGGACCGCTGGTCGCTCGGCGGACGGAGTGGAAGGAGCGGCGCGCGCTCGAGTCCCTCGGCCGTCTCGAAGAGCTGGCGTGTCCGTGACGAGCATCCGTCTGCCGATCTCCGCGGCACGGTCGCCCAGCCTCCTGCAGCGAATCGCCGCGTACTCCGTGAGCCGGGGTGTCACCGAAGGACTCCTCGGCCTCCGCGGTCTTCTCCTTGCCGCCATGCTCGGTCCGGCCGCGTTCGGCGCCTGGGCACTGCTCCGGCTCGCCATGCGCTACGCCATGTTCGGAGCGCTCGGCGTCTTTCGCGGACTCGAGCTGGAGCTGTTGAGCGCCAAGGAGCGTGACGGGGCCGGCACCGGCCCGGTGGCCGGAACGGCACTCGGATTCATTCTGGCCGAATCGGGAACGCTCGCGGCGATCGCCCTCCTGGCGTCGTTCGTCGTGACCGATCCGGGTCACGCGCTGGTGCTGCGCGGTTTCGCCGCCGCCGCGGTCCTCGAGCAGTCGTACACGTACGCCCTGGTGTGGACCCGCGTGCGCACCACGCTCCGCCGCTACGCCCTGCTCGAGATGTCCAACGCCGCGCTCCAGTGCGTGTGCGCGGTATCGCTCGCGCGGCTCTGGGGCCTCGCCGGGGCATTCGCCGGCATGGCGCTGGCCAGCGCGCTCGCCATTCTCCTGTCGGCCACCTGGGTGGAGTTCCGCCCCGCGCTCCGGGTCGTGCCGTTGCGCCGCCTGCTCGGCGTGGGCATCCCGCTCGTCGTCTCCGGGTTCCTCGCCACGTCGCTCTACACCGCCGATCGCTGGGTGGTCGCGGCGATGGGTGGGGCGACGCTGCTCGGGTACTACGCCTTCGCCGCTTCCGTGGCCGATGTGACGGGATCGTTCGCCTGGGTCGTGCGGACGGTAGTGTTCGCCGATGTGTACGGTCATGCACAGGCGTCCGGCGCGGCGGCGGCCCTCAACCGCCACGTCGACCGCGCCATCATGCCGTTCGCGCGATTGTACCCGCCTCTTCTCGGCGCGCTGGCATGCGTGCTGGGACCGGTGATGGCGAGCGCGGTCCCGCAGTTCCTGCCCGCCGTGGCTCCCGCGAGGCTGTTCCTCCTGAGCGGCGCGGCGGCCGGACTCGTGAACCTGGCCGCGGTCGGCGCCGTTGCCGCGGGCCGGCATCGGACCCTGCCGATCATCTCGGCGGGCGGCCTCGTCGTCAGCCTGACGCTCTCGGTGGTGGCCTTTCGTCTCGGCCGCGGCCTGGAGGCGGTGGCGGCCGCGGCACTGATCGGGCAGGCGGTCTATGCCTGCGGCCTGCTCTGGATCACCTGCCGGGAGAGCGGGCGGGCCGACACGGCCGCGTTTCTCGGGCGCGCGCTGCTGCCGCTGGTCTGGTCCACGGCGGTGGTCGTCGCCATCGGGGGGCTGTTGCCCGGTCAAGATCTCTCCTCGACCGCGCTGGCGCTTGGCGCGTATCTCGCTCTCATGAGTCCGCTGGTGCCGTCGATCCGGCGCGAGTGGCGGAGCTTGCGGAGCTAGCCGATGGCCCGCCCGCGAGAGAGGCTCTCCGTCGTGGTACTCACCTCGATTCCGCTGGGGATCGACGTGGCCCGGGCGCTCAAGGCGTTACCCGAGGTCGGACAAATCACCCTGCTCACGGCTCCGGCGGCGCCGAGCCGCTCAGCGATCGAGCTGATCCGAGCCACGTACCGGTACGAGGGGTTGCCGGGCCTCCTGCAGGCGATCGTGCGGCGCGCGCGGAAGGCGGCGCGTCTCGAGGAAGAGCACAAGCTGGCCGCGCAGGCCGCGCGCCGCTGTCCCAGGGTCGCCCACTTCGCCATGGCCAGGTTTCATTCGGAGGCCTGCCTCGCGAAGATCCAGGCGATGGCCCCCGATCTCGGCGTCGTGGTCGGCACCCACATCCTGCGGAGCGAGCTGTTCACCATTCCACGCCTCGGCTGCATCAACCTTCACCTGGGCGCCGCTCCGGACTTCCGGGGCTCGTCGCCCGCGTTCTACGAGATGCTGGAGGGTGTACCCGAGGCCGGCGTCACGATCCACCGGGTGACCGATACGCTCGATGGAGGCAGCATTCTCCTGCAGGAGCGCTTCGCCCTGGACCTCGCACCGGATGGCGACCCCATCGCATATCTCCGCCGCTTCGTCGCGGAGGTCCTCTGCCCCAACGGCGTGCGGATGATGGCCGCCGCGGTGGCCGCACTGGCCCGCGGTACCCATACGGAAACGCCTCAGGACGCTTCGCGCGCCCGCACCAATCGGCGCGCCACGTACGACCTGAAAGTCGAGCTCCGGCGGAGTGTCGCCGAGCGGCGAAGGGTCCCGCAGCCAACCTCCGGACGGAGGTTGACATCCCCCGCGACCGAGCCGTAAGTTGCCCAGTACAATCCCGAGCCAGCGAGTCCGATTTGATGGTCCGTCCGATGATGCGTTTCTGCCACTGTACCTGTCCTGTCCGAATCCGGACCGGAGTGTAGGCGTTAGCGCACGTTGACGCACGAGGCGTCACAGGTCGACGGCCGCTTCGCCCCTCCGGGCTTGGCGGCCGATTTTTTTCATCCGCGGTTCCGACGGAACCGTCCACAGCCAGCAGTACGAGGGGGTTCTAATGGGAGCAGCACAAGCGGTACGGCCGGTGACCCCGATCGAGCAGCGGGGATACGCCCATCCTGAGGTTCTGGTCTCGACCGACTGGGCGGCCGCCCATCTCGACGATCCGAAGGTGCGACTGGTCGAGTCCAATGAAGACATCCTGCTATACGACACCGGACATATCCCGGGGGCGCTCAAACTCGATTGGACGACCGACCTCAACGACCAGGTCGTGCGCGACTACATCGACCGCGACCGGCTCCAGAAGCTGCTCCGGTCCAAGGGCATCAGCGACGACACGACGATCGTCTTCTACGGCGACAAGAACAACTGGTGGGCCACGTATGCACTCTGGGTGCTGCAGCTCTTCGGGGTGAAGAACGTGAAGGTCCTCGACGGGGGGCGGCTGCGCTGGGTGGAGGAGGGCAGGAAGGTCACTACCGACGCACCCACCTATCCGGCGGGCAACATCACGCTGCAGGAGCGGGACGACGCGAAGATTCGCGCCTTCCGCGACGACGTGCTGGC
Source organism: uncultured Gemmatimonadales bacterium (assembly GCA_963722825.1). GTDB lineage: Bacteria > Gemmatimonadota > Gemmatimonadetes > Gemmatimonadales > GWC2-71-9 > CAVVWJ01. Next base: position 232,022 of record CAVROI010000003.1, on the reverse strand, counting down.
GCACCTGAAGAAGAACGGTCAGCTGGTGGACGTTCGGAGCCCCGAGGAATTCCGTGGCGAGCGCACCCACATGCCCGAGTATCCGCAGGAGGGATGCCTTCGGGGCGGCCACATTCCCGGCGCCAAGAGTATCCCGTGGGCCAAGGCCGTCGATCCCGACACCCACACCTTCCGCCCGGCAAGCGAGCTGAAGAAGCTGTACGAGCAGGACAACAGCCTGAAGAAGGATGCGGAGACGATCGCCTATTGCCGGATCGGCGAGCGGTCCTCCCACACCTGGTTCGCGCTCACCTACCTCCTCGGCTTCGACAAGGTCCGAAACTACGATGGGTCGTGGACCGAGTGGGGCAACGCGGTGCGGCTGCCGGTGGAGAAGCCCTAAGAGGGCGCAGAAGGCTGAGAGGTAGAGAGGACGCAGAGAGCGCATAGGACGCCTTCTGCGTCTTCTCCGTCTTGTGCGTCCCCTCGTCGCGCAACGTAGTGCACGACCGTTGTGGCCGGCCGACGACTGGAGCGCGGGCGCTACATCCCATCCTCAGGACGTAGACCGCTACGCTGCCGCGAGATAGACCGCTTGCACGATATGGCATCACACCTGCATTAGCAGTGCTCACCCAATTCAACGACGACTACGACATGGCGGCTGAGGTGAGTCAGGGCTTCACGATCGCCAAGGCCGCCGCCACCTTCTGCGTCTTCCGTCTTATTTCATCCTGTCCGGAAAGTCCGTCACGATTCCCGCCACCCCTCGCGCCCACAATGCGCGGGCGGTGGCGGTGTCGTTGACGGTCCAGACGTGGACCGGACAGCCGAGCGAGCGGGCGGCGGCCACGAACCGGTGGGTCGGGACGGTGAGCAGCCGGTACTTCTCCGGCACCGAGAGCAAACGGTAGCTCACGCGCGGGAGCGAACGGCGCAGGAGCACGGCGCGGTAGAGTGAGGAAATCTCGGAGCCGGAGGCGGCGCGCGCGAACGGCGGCTCCTGGAACAATTCCATCGCTTCCAGATGCTCCGATGCCAGGACGCAACGCTCGGTGGCACCCTCCGTGACGAGCACCCGCTGCACCGCCGCCTGCACCTCGGGCTCCTTGATCTCGACCAGCATCGGCGTCTTGGGAAACGCCCAGAGCACCTCGCCGAGCGTGGGGACGCGGACGCCTTTACCTCGGAACGCATACGTCCGCCCTCCGTCCGTGGTGAACCGGAAACCGGCGTCGGCGGTGCGGAGGTCGGCCAGGGTGTAGCCGCGGACCGGGCCGGTCCGATCGGTGGTACGATCGAGTGTGGCGTCGTGCATCACCACGGGCGCGCCGTCGCGGCTGAGCCGCACATCCAGCTCCAGGGCGTCGGCGCCGGCCTTCGCCGCCAGCTCGAAGGCCTCGAGCGTGTTCTCGGGCGCCGAGCCGGACGCGCCGCGATGGGCGATGACGGGACGCGCGGCGAGATCGAGGAGCGGATTCATGGGGCGTCGAGGTACCCGCGGAGCGAATCGCGCAGCGCGGACTTGAGGAACTTGCCGGTCGAGGTCCGCGGAATCGCCGGCACGAACACGACGTCGTCAGGCAGCCACCAGTCGGGGAATCGCGTGGCCAGGTGAGCTCGAAGCTCCTCCGCCGTCGCCACGGCCCCGCTCCGGAGCACCACGGCGGCTACCGGACGCTCCAGCCATCGCGGGTGCGGCACCGAGACGACCGCCGCCTCCGCCACCGCCGCATGGCTCATGAGCGCGCCCTCGAGCGCCACCGAGCTGATCCACTCCCCGCCCGACTTGATCAGGTCCTTGCTCCGGTCGCGGATCTCGAGATATCCCATGGCATCGATCGACGCGATGTCGCCGGTGCGGAACCAGCCATCGTCGGTGAAGCACCCGTCGTCGGCATCAGGGCGATAGTACGCCGATGCGACGTAAGATCCCCGCACCTCCAGCTCGCCCATGGTCAAGCCGTCCCACGGTACCTGGCCGGCGTCGTTCCGCACCCGCAGCTCGAGCAGCGCCCCGGGCTGGCCCGCCTTCATCCGGAGGGCATGGCGCTCCGCGGGCGGGAGCGCCTCACCTTCGCGGGTGAGCCGTCCGACCGTGCCCACCGGAGCGATCTCCGTCATCCCCCACGACGTGATGGGCCGGAGTCCGTGGCGATCCTCGAGACCGCGCACGAGGGCCTCGGGCGCGGCCGCACCGCCGATGACGACCGTCCGGAGCCGCGAGAGATTCCACGCGCGGGGAGTGGCGTCGAGAGCGTCGAGCACGCCGAGCCAGAGCGTCGGCACGCCGGCGCTGAAGGTGACCGCTTCGGTATGGCAAAGGTCGAGGAGCGCGCACGCATCGGGGTGCCCCCCGGGGAACACCAGTCCCGCGCCGGTCAGCGCGGCGGTGTACGGCAGTCCCCACCCGTTCGCGTGGAACATCGGCACGGCGGCGAGCACGACGTCGCGCTCGCTGATCGCGAAGCTGCCGGCCATCGCCGTCGCCATGGAGTGCAGTACCAGCGCCCGATGGGAATAGACCACCGCCTTGGGCCGGCCCGTTGTACCCGAGGTGTAGCACATCGAGGCCGCGGCGCGCTCGTCGGGCTCCGCCGCCTGCCAGTCGAATTCCGGAGAGTGGGCGAGCAGCGACTCGTAGTCGAGCGCTCCCTCAGGCGCGCGGCGGTCATCGGAGATGACGATCACGTGGCCGATCGAGGTGCGGGCCCGAAAGCTTTCGAGGAGTGAGAGCAGGGAAGCGTCCACCAGGACGACGCGATCCTCGGCGTGCGAGGCGATGTAGGCCAGCTCGTCGGCATGGAGCCGCAGGTTGAGCGTGTGCAGCACCGCGCCGAGCATCGGTGCCGCGAAATAGGCCTCGAAGTGGCGGTGGTGGTTCCAGCAGAGGGTGGCGACGCGGTCGCCGGGGCGGACGCCGAGACGGTGCAGCGCCGAGGCGAGGCGGGCTGCCCGTGCGAGGCTCTCGCCGTAGGTCAGCCGGTGGACGGCATTGCCGTCGCCGCGGCTCACCACCGGCCGGCGTTGCCAGAGGGTGCCGGCTCGACGCGCGATGGCGCTGATCGTGAGCGGGAAATCCATCGTGAGCCCGCGCAGAGGCTCCTCCGTCATGGCTTGGGATGCCGGGAGAAGAATGTCCAGATGGCGGCGGTGGCGTCGAGGTCGCGCGTCACCCGTCCGACGGCGGGGCCGGCCGCGGGCCCGCCCGGCCAGGTGTGGCCGCCCCCTTCTATTGTATAGAGGTGGACGTCGCGCCCGTCCCGGCAGCCGGTCCAGGTGCTCAGCTTGACCCGCGTCCCATCGGTGATCCGGTCGGGCTCCAGCGTGTCGGCGGGCTCGGCGGCGCAGCCGTCGGTCCGGGCCCAGAGGGCAACGCTCTCGACCGCGGAGAGCACCTGGCCACGGCGCGCCGCCACCCCGCCACCGCCATACGGCACCAGCGGATCGGCGGTTCCCTGGAACGCGGCCAGCGCCACCGGCGCGTCGCGGGGGCACGATGGCACCAGCGCCGCCGGCATCGCGCCGGCGACCGGGGCGATGGCCGCGAACACGCCGGGCAAGTCGCAGGCGAGCCGGTAGGTGAACATGGCGCCGTTCGAGATGCCGGTGGCGTAGATCCGCTTCGGGTCGATGCCGAGCTGCCGGCCCAGCGTGTCGAGCAGCGCACGCACGAACCCTACGTCGTCGCGCGAAACGCCGTAGCCCCGGCCGTCGTTCCAGCGCCGGTCGATTCCAGCCGGATACGCCACGACGAAGCCCTCCCGCTCGGCCAGCGCCGAGAACCCGGTGTGGCGAGCGAAGCTCCTGGGCCGTCCGCCGGCGCCGTGGAAGACCAGGACCAGTGGGGCGGGATGTTCCTGGTGGTAGGTCGAGGGGACGAAGAGCAGGTAGGTGCGATCGACGCCGTTCACCGCGAGACGTCCGGTGCTTTCGGAGGCCGTGGACTGGGCCGCGATCGCGGGAGCGAGCGTGCCGAGCGCGAGAGCGGCTGTGGCTGCCGCCCGGATGAATCTTGGCATCCCGAAAATCTAGTCTGCTAGATTGAGATTCAGCGCGTTGACACCATGCACAGCCGAGACCGTTGCGATGACCAGTCTAATGAATCACAGTCAGGCCCGAGCGAAGACGCCGCCGCCAGTGGCGGCCACGCGGATCGTCGTGCTGGGTGGGGGGTTCGGAGGCGTGACGGCGGCGCGCCACCTGGAGCGGCGCTTAGGCGGGCGATCGGACGTCGAGATCACGCTGGTGAGCCGGGAGAACTTCTTCGTGCTGACACCGCTCCTCTTCGAGGCGTGCTCCGGGAGGCTCGAGCTGCGGCACTGCGCGCAGCCCATCCGGCCCGCGCTGCGCCGCGCGCGATTCGTCGAGGCCTCGGTCGAGCAGGTGGACACCGAGCGGCGCGTCGTCCACGCCGTCGCACCCGATGGCGGCACCTACGACTTTCCGTACGACCAGCTCGTGGTGGCGCTCGGGGCTGCCACCAACGAGATCCTGATCCCCGGCTCCGCGACCGCGTTCACCTTCAAGTCCATGGGGGACGCGCTCCTGCTCCGGAACCACGTCATCGAGCAGTTCGAGCGCGCCGATGCCGCGGCCGACTCCGCGGTCCGGCGCCGGAATCTCACCTTCGTCGTGGTCGGTGGGGGCCTGGTCGGCGTCGAGCTGCTCGGCGAGCTGACCGCGTTCGCCGTCGACGTCCTGCGCTACTATCCGCGCCTCAGCCGCGACGAGCTCCGGTTCCATCTGTTCGAGGCAACCCCGCGCATCCTGCCGGAGGTCGATCCCCCGCTCGCGGCCGTGGCCATGCGCGTGCTCGAGCGCCGCGGGGCCGACATTCGCGCATCCACGCCCGTCCGCTCGATCGAGCCGGGGCGGGTCAACCTCGCGGACGCGACCATCGAGGCCGCCACCATCGTGCTGGCGGCCGGCATCGTGCCGAACGATGTGGCTGCCCGGATACCCGTGGCGCATGACGAGCGGGGTCGCATCGCGGTCGACGCGACGATGCGGAGCCGGAGCCATCCGGAGGTGTGGGCGCTCGGTGATTGCGCCGTGATTCCGGCACCTGACGGCCGTCCGTATCCGGCGCTCGCGCAGCACGCGGTCCGCGAGGCGAAGCAACTGGCGCGGAACATCGCGGCCGCGGTCGAGGGGCGCAGCCCCGCGCCATTCGTCTTCCGCTCGCTCGGAACCATGGCCTCGCTCGGGCATGCCCGGGCGGTCGCGGAGGTCATGGGAGTCCGGCTCAGGGGCTTTCCGGCGTGGTGGCTCAGGCGGACCTACTACCTCTTGCAGATGCCGCGGTGGGACCGCCGGCTCCGCATCGTCCTCGATTGGACGGTGGCGCTCTTCTTTCGACCGGACATCACGAAGGTCGACATCACGCAATAGCGCGGGACGGGATTCCTGACCATGACGACGCCGACTGCCATCGCCGACCTTCGCCGCGAGTACGCGCACGCCCGTCTCGACGAGACGGACGTGAGCCATGATCCCGTGGTGGAGTTCGCCCGCTGGTTCGCGGAAGCGCAGGAGGCCCAGGTGCCGGACGCGAACGCGATGACGCTGGCGACCGCCACCGCGGACGGCCACCCCTCCGCGCGTATCGTGCTGCTCAAGGGGTTTGACGAGCGCGGGTTCGTCTTCTTCACCGACTACCGGAGCCGGAAGGGCGGCGAGCTGGAAGCGAATCCTCGCGCGGCGCTGGTCTTCTTCTGGCGCGAGGTCGAGCGGCAGGTGCGGATCACCGGCGGCGTGGCGCTCGCGTCGCGCGAGGAGTCGGAGCGGTACTTCCGGAGCCGGCCACTCGGCAGCCGATACGGTGCGTGGGCATCGCACCAGAGCCAGGTGATCCCCGGACGCTTGGCGCTGGAAGAGGACCTGCGGGCGGTCGAGCTGCGCTATGAGAACGGCGATGTGCCGCTGCCGCCGCACTGGGGCGGATACCGCGTGGTGCCCGACACGATCGAGTTCTGGCAGGGCCGGGAGAGCCGGCTGCACGACCGGATCCGGTACGTGCGGGAGACCGGAGCGAAGGGGTGGCGGGTGGAGCGGTTGTCGCCGTGAGTGCCGCACAGTGGCCTAGGCTCAGGGCGCCCGCTCAGCCGCTCGCATCGGCGAACGATTCGGTTCGCAGCGATCCAACGGGTCGATACGTGTTCATGAGCACGCCCGAGGACGCGGCCTTCGTGCTGACGAGAGCGAGTTCGCGCGGGTCGGCATTGTCCGAAAAGAAGCGTTTGCCCCGGCCCAGCAAGACAGGGTAGACGAGCAGCAGAACCTCGTCGACCAGTCCCTGCTCGAGCAGCACGGGCGTCAGCGTCGAACTTCCCCAGACGATCAGGTCAGGGCCGTCCTTTGACTTGACGCCGCGAACACCCTCCATGATGTACGCGCCCAGGTCCTTGACCGGACCCCATCCGAGGCTGTCCGGCCTATGGGTCGTGACGTATTTCGTCGCGGCGTTCAGACCGTCCGCTATCGGATCGTTCTCGACCTTCGGCCAGTAGCCGGCGAAGATATCGTAGGTGCGACGGCCAAGCAGCAGATCGAAGCTCCTGCCCTGCGCCGCGGCGATAGCCTCTCCCATGGCCGTATCGAAATACGGCATCGCCCATCCGCCGTGTGCGTAGTCGCCGTCTTCGTCCCGGCCACCGGGCGCCTGGATCACGCCGTCCAGCGAGATCTGTTCGATGATCCTGATCTTTCTCATTTCGAATCTCCATCTGTTCGATGTTGTGCCTGCTCGGTTCCGCCACCGAACAGCATTTCGATGTAGCGGCGCAGATGATCGATGCTGTCTGCGACGATCTCTGCTCCGCCCGTTGCCTTGGCGAGGATGAAGGCGCCCTGGATGACGGCCGTACGCCACCCGGAGAAGGGCCTTGCAGAACTCGAGACTGATACAGAGGCGATTAAGGATATATCTTCGAGCCCATGTACGACGTCTGCATTGTGGGCTCCGGGGCCGGCGGCGGCATGGCCGCCTACGCGCTCACCCAGGCCGGCGCCAAGGTCGCCATCGTCGAGGCCGGCTCCGAGTGGTACAGCACGCGCGACTCGGCGATGCTCAGGCAGGCTTACCAGTCGCCCCGCCGCGGCGCCAGCACCAGGCACAAGCCCTTCGGCGAGTTCGATGGCTGCATCGGCGGTTGGGAGCTGGACGGCGAGCCCTTCACCAGGGCCGAGGGCACCGAGTTCGAGTGGTGGCGCGCCCGGATGCTCGGCGGACGCACCAACCACTGGGGGCGCATCTCGCTCCGCTTCGGGCCCGACGACTTCCGCGGCAAGACCAACGATGGGCTGGGCGACGACTGGCCGATCGGCTACGAGGACCTGGCACCGTACTACGATCGGGTCGACCGGCTGATCGGCCTGTACGGAAGCAAGGAAGGACTCCGCAACCACCCCGACGGCATCTTTCTTCCGCCCCCGCGCCCGCGCTGCAGCGAGCTGCTCGTAAAGCGCGCCAGCGACAAGCTCGGCGTTCCCTGCATCCCCGGCCGGATCTCGGTCCTGACCCGGCCGCACAACGGCCGCCCCGCCTGCCACTACTGCGGCCAGTGCGGCCGCGGCTGCAGCACCAACTCGAACTTCTCGAGCCCCGAGGTGCTCATCAGGCCGGCGCTCGCGACCGGGCGGCTCACGCTCATCACCAACGCGATGGCGCGCGAAGTGACCGTGGGGAAGAACGGCCTCGCCACCGGGGTGAGCTACATCGAGAAGAAGACCGGCGCCGAGAAGCACGTCGACGCCCGGGTAGTAGTGCTCGCGGCCAGCGCCTTCGAGTCGGCGCGCATCATGATGAACTCGAGGTCGCCGCGATTCCCCCACGGCATCGGCAACTCGAGCGGCGTCCTCGGGAAATACATCACCGATACCACGGGCACGCAGGCGGGCGCCATGGTCCCGGCGCTGCTCGACAACCCGCCCCACAACGACGACGGCAACGGCGAGCACGTCTACATGCCCTGGTGGCTCGACAACAGGAAGCTCGATTTTCCCCGCGGGTACCACATCGAGGTCTGGACCGGCTTCGGCCCTCCGGCGTACGGCTTCGGCGGCAACATCCACGAGTACGCCACGAGCGGTGGTGGCTACGGCAAGGCGCTCAAGGACGACTACCGTCGCTACTTCGGCGCCGGCGTCTATCTCGGCGGCCGAGGCGAGATGATCCCCAACGACGGCTGTTACTGCGAGCTCGACCCCAAGACGGTCGACCAGTGGGGAATCCCGGTGCTCCGATTTCACTGGAAGTGGAGCGACCACGAGCTCAATCAGGTGAAGCACATGCAGGAGACCTTCCGCGCGATCCTCACGGAAATGGGAGGCAAGCTGACCTCGCCGATGCCGACGAGAGATGCGGGCTACGACATCCAGACCGGTGGCTCGATCATCCACGAGCTGGGTGGCGCCCGCATGGGGAAGGATCCGAACACGTCGGCGCTGACCTCCAACTGCCAGGCACACGACTGCAGGAATCTCTTCGTCGCCGACGGCGCGCCGTTCGTCTCCCAGGCCGACAAGAATCCCACCTGGACGATCCTGGCGCTCTCCTGGCGCACCAGCGACTACATCGCCAGGCAACGAAAGCTGGGGGCACTGTGAGTGAGCCGATCGATCGCCGCGAGGCGCTCAAGATCGCGGGTATCGCGGGGGCCGGCGCGCTCACCGGCGTGCTGGCGCCGGGGTGCGGCCCCGCCCCGACCAAGCAGCCGGCGAAGGCGCCTTCCGGTGACACCGTCGTCGACGTCGTGCCCACGAAGAGATTCTTCACGGCACACGAGCGGCGCACCGTCGAGGTGCTGGTGGACGACATCATTCCGCGCGACGACCGCTCCGGTAGCGCCACCGACGCCAAGGTCCCCGACTTCATCGAGGCGATGCTGCTCGACACGGAGCTCGAGGAGACGCCGCTCACCCAGACCGCGATGCGCGGCGGGCTCGCCTGGCTCGACACCGAATGCCGCCGCCGATTCGATCGCGCGTACGCCGACTGTAGCGAGCCCCAGCGGCACCAGGTGCTGGACGACATCGCCTTCCCGAAGAAGGCCCGGCCTGAGATGCAATACGGCGTCGAGTTCTTCACCGGGATGCGGAACTTCACGGCGTCGGGCTTCTATACGAGCAAGATGGGCTACGAGGACCTCCGGTACACGGGCAATACCTTCAATCCCGGCTACGACGGCTGCCCCGAGACGGCGCTCTCCCGGCTCGGCGTGAGCTACAAGGAATGGGATGCCCGGTACTCCGCGCCGAAGCCCGGCGCGGGGCCGGCCTGAGCGTAGAGTGCCGCGCCCGGTAACGCTCTTCACCGGCCAGTGGGCCGACCTGCCGCTGGCGGTGCTGGCGCCACTCGCGGCGAAGATGGGTTACGACGGCCTCGAGCTCGCGTGCTGGGGCGATCACTTCGAGGTGGACCGGGCGCTCGCTTCACCGCAGTATGTGCGCGACAAGTGGGCGCTGCTCTGGGACCACCGTCTCACCTGCTTCGCCGTCTCCAACCATCTGGTCGGGCAGGCTGTCTGCGACCGGATCGACGAGCGTCACCGCTCGATTCTGCCTCCAGAAGTGTGGGGCGACGGCGAGCCGGAGGGGGTTCGGCGGCGAGCCGCGGAGAGGATGATCGACACGGCCCGGGCCGCTCGCGTGCTCTTCGACGCCAGGCCCGATGCGGCGGCGGAACGCGACGCGGCCGGGGTTGTCAACGGCTTCACCGGCTCCTCGATCTGGCATTCCATCTACGCCTTCCCCCCCACGTCCCAGGACTACTGGCAGGAGGGCTTCGACGACTTCGCCGCACGCTGGCTGCCGATTCTCGACGCCTTCGACCGCGTCGACGTAAATTTCTGCCTGGAAGTGCATCCCACCGAGATCGCCTTCGACATCGCGACCGCCGAGCGGGCGATCGAGGCCGTCGGTGGGCACACGCGTCTGGGGTTCAACTACGACCCGTCGCACCTCGCGTATCAGGGCGTGGATTACGTGCGATTCATCCGCACCTTCGGCGCTCGCATCCACCACGTGCACATGAAGGACGTGTGGTGGGGGCACGGCGACGGGAGCGTGGGGGTCTACGGCGGGCACACCGCGTTCGGCGACGCGCGGCGGTACTGGGACTTTCGCTCGCTGGGCCACGGCGACATCAAGTTCGAGGATGTGATCGTGGCGCTCGACGATGCCGGCTACCGTGGTCCCTTGTCCGTGGAGTGGGAGGATGCGCGCATGGATCGGGTCCACGGCGCCACGGAGTCCGCGGCCTTCGTGCGCCGGCTCGACTTTCCCCCGAATCCGGTCGCGTTCGACAAGGCGTTCGGTTAGCTGATCCGCCACGATGCGCCGGTCTTGAATTCCGCTTGATGACGAGGGTGTACTCTTCGGGGCATGCCGGGATCCTATCAGCCCGGCCGCACAGTCCCACGGGCCTCATCCGGGAGCTATCCCCATGCCGCGTTTCGAGATCGGTTCTGTCCTGCTGCTTGTCGGCGCGCTGGGTGTTGGCGGGTGCGGCGACGATGCTTCGCCCGCAGGCCCCTCGCCATCCCCCTCGGCCGCCGCCCCCGCCGCCGCGACCTGGACCCAGGTGGCGGTCGGCGGCCAGCATACCTGCGCGCTGGCGAGCAACGGCGGGGCCTACTGCTGGGGCTTCGCGCTCTGGGGCCAGATCGGCAACGGGACGACCCCGCTCCATCTCCCCGCGCCCACGCGCGTCTCTGGCAAGCTCCAGTTCGTCCAGATCACCGCCGGACTGAGGCATACCTGCGCCGTCACGGCGGACAACAAGGCCTACTGCTGGGGTTACAACGTCAACGGCCAACTGGGCGACGGCACCAGCACCAACCGCTCGGCGCCGGTGCCGGTGGCGGGGGGTCGCCGCTTCACCCGCGTCCGGGCCGGAGGCGACCACACCTGCGCCGTCACCCCCACGGGCAAGGCGTTCTGCTGGGGGCTCAACGCGGGCGGACTGGGCGACGGCACCACCATCGACCGCCACGCGCCTGTTGCCGTGCTGGGCGGCCTCACGTTCCGGCGGGTGAACGCAGGGGGGAGGCACACCTGCGGTGTCACGACGGCGGACAAGGCATACTGCTGGGGCCGCGCGACCGAGGGGCAGCTCGGCAACGGTGCGGCGACCTTCAGCAGCAAGCCGGTGGCGGTGGCGGGCGGGCTCTCGTTCGAGTCCGTGGTGGCCGGGAGCGATCACACCTGCGGCGTCACCACCCTCCACAAGGCTTACTGCTGGGGCACCTACCGGTCGGACAACAACCTCGGCCAGCTCGGGATCGGCGACGAGTTTCAGGGCAGAACGGTGCCGACCCCTGTTGCGGGCACGCGGAAGTGGGCCCAGGTGATCGCGGGCAATCTCCACACCTGCGGCGTGACCCAGGCAAACGTAGCGTTCTGCTGGGGCAGCAACGCCGAGGGCATGAACGGCGGTGGGACCGAGAACTCCTCCACCGTGCCGACCCGGGTGGCCGGCAGCCTGATGTTCATCGGGGTGTCGACCGGCTCCCAGGACCCTCCGCTCTTTTCAAGCGGAGACGCTCTCCACAGCTGCGGGATCACGGGCGACGGGCGGATCTACTGCTGGGGAAGCAATCTCGAGGGCCAGCTCGGCACTGGTCTGGCGTTCCCGGATCAGGCGCGGAGCTTGACGCCGGTCAAAGCTCTGATGCCGAGCTAGTCTGGGGAAATCCACGACTCGAGGTCATCCACGTGTGTCACGTTTACGTGTTCGAAGAGGAGCTCTGCAATGACCGCCAATGCGACGAAGTCCTACCGAGCGATCAATCTTGCCCAGAAGAGCGGGCTGATCGGTGAACAATGGAGCCCGAGAGTCGTGGCGGAGCTCAATGACTATCAGTTCAAGGTCGTGCGCATCGAGGGTGATTTTGTCTGGCACGATCACCCGGAAACCGATGAGGCGTTCCTCGTGGTGGAGGGGGAGCTCCGCATCGATTTCCGTGACGGCGTCGTCCTGCTGCGGCCCGGCGAATTATTCGTCGTTCCCAGAGGGGTGGAGCACAAGCCGTTCGCGGCGAAGGAAGTCAAGATGCTCCTGATCGAGCCTCGCGGTACCCTGAACACCGGTCATGCCGGCGGAGAGCGGACGGCACAGAACGACCTCTGGATTTAGCTGCGCTGTCCTCCGGTCCGCGCCTGGGTTACCTTCTCCCTCGATGCTCAAGGCCCTGCGTTCCCGCGGCTTCGCCCTCGCCACGCTGACCGCCTTCATGGTGGCCCAGCCGGTGGTGGCGTGCACGGCGCTCTGTCTCCTCGAGAAGCACCATGCCGGCGCGCACGCCATGCCCGGCACGCACAGTGGGAGCACGACGCTCGGGAACGCCGCTTGTCACCCCGTCACCGGCGCGGTCCAGCGCGGTCCGGTCCAGGTACTCTCGCCCATAGAGCCGGCGCACGCGCCGGTCATCGCCATGGTTCCGGCTCGCTCGGTCGAGCCCCTCCGGCTTCTTCCCATTCCTCCCCGTCTGATCGCGCACTCCATCGAGCCACCGCCTCCCCGCTTCGTCTAAGCCCACACAACTCGAGCAGACCTCCGCGACCGACGACCTCGTCGCCGGCGCCGCGTGCTCCGCACCACGGCGGTCACGCATGGGCCTTCAGACCAGGGGAGAAGCGACATGAGGGGACTGGTGCGATCCAGCCGTCTCGCGATCATCATCCTCGGCCTCGCCGCCGTCGCCGGCAGGGCCGATGCGCAGGGCAAACCCGATCAGCCCATCGACCTCAACCAGCCGGGTGGCGACGTCGAGCCCATCACGGGAGAGAACGAGCACGCGCTGTCGATTACCGGCTTCGGCGTGGGGGGGTACACGCTGGACGGCAGGACCAGGGACAACTCCTTCGCCGCCGGGAAAGTCGCGGTGTCGCTCTTCCGGGAGCTGAGCGACAACCTGTACGTGTTCGGCCAGCTCACGACGGCGCTCTCCGATGAGGGAGACCAGGAGCCGGTCACCGAGACCGAGATCGACAACCTGCTGGTGAGCTTTACGCCGCCGGGCGCGTCGAACGTGAGTCTCACCTTTGGCACGCTCGACGCTCCGCTGGGCTTCGAGCGGGACGACGAGGTGCTGCTCCTCACCCCGTCTACCTCGTTCAACTTCGAGCTGGCCCGGCCGGCCAAGCTCACCGGCCTGGTCGGGACCTGGACCCTCAGCCCGAAGCTCGACCTCACGGGGCTCGTGGCGAACGGCTGGGACTCGCCGCTCGACCCCAATCACGGCAAGACCGTCGGCGCCCGGCTCGGCCTGCTCCCGGCGGAGCGCTCGAGTCTGGGCCTGAGCCTGCTCTACGGCAGCGAGGGTGATGCCGGCGAGACGAACGACCGCCTCCTGCTCGATGCGGACTACGCCTTCGAGCCCGGGCGCGGCTGGATCGTGGCGGGCGAGGCGAACTATGCGAAGGACTACGACCTCCCCGACGGCGGTGATGCGCAATGGTCCGGCGCGATGCTGCTGGTTCACCGCCAGGTAGCTCGGCGCTTCGGGATCGCCGCCCGGGCGGAGGTGCTCGACGACAAGGACGGCGCGCGCACCGGTCAGGCGCAGACGCTCACGTCGTGGACCATCGCGCCGATCTACTCCCTGGGTGTGGGGCGCGAAGGGATCTTCGCCAACGTCCAGCACACCACGTATCGGATTCCGCGATTTCAGATTCGGGGCGAGATCCGGGTGAATCACTCGAACGTGCCGTTCTTCGAGACCTCCGACGAGCTGAGCAAGTGGGGCGTGCAGTATGCCCTGCAGCTGGTCACCACCTTCTAGCCGAGTCGAGCCATGGGTCTCTACAGCCTGCGTCGGGCGGACCGGTCGGTGAAGCTGGGCGCGCTGCTCTTTCTCCTCGTGCTGGGCTACGCCTACATGTTCGCCTTTCTGATGGTGAAGACCTGGTCGGGCATCACCCCCGCGAAGGTCGCGGCGACGTATGCGCCGGCGGCGGGCGTGGACGAGACGCACATGGCGGCGCAGTCGCACGCCACCACGCAGCCCCTCGATCTGGGGAAGATGCCGGAGATGCAGCACACGGTCGACACGAACCTGCTCATCCAGGACAGCCACATCCACATCATGATCTACTCGATCGTGGCGGCGCTGCTGACGCTGATCATCCTCGGGCTCGAGTGGCCCGCCTGGTGGCGCGACACGGTGATCGTCGCGGCGTTCGGCTTCGGGGCGCTCGACTTTGCCGGCCAGTGGCTCATGAAGTTCGGGCTGGGCGGCTTTGCCTGGCTCACGATCGCATCGGGGTGGGGAATGTCCCTGGTCTATCTCATCGTCCTGTACTCGACCGTCCGGGCGCTGCTGCCCGGCACATCGGCTAGGAGCGCATCATGATCGGCATCACCTTTGCCCTTGCCGCCGTCCTCGGCGCGGCGGCCCACCCGACGCCCAAGGTGGTGCTGATGAAGCATGCCGACTTCATCCGGCAGACCGTCCCGGGCGCCAGGAAGTACTTCGTCCGCACCGTCACCATCGGCAAGGAAGATCTGGCCGCCATCCGCAAGGCGAGCGATTTCACTCCCGACGATCCGGACGTGCAGTTCTATCTCGGACAGGACGAGAGTGGCGCCACCGCCGGCGTTGTGTTGTTCGAGCAGATCAACACTCCCCATGGCCCGATCGAGGTGGGGCTCACCTTCGGCCCCGACGGGGCAGTTGCCAGCGCGGTCGTCACGACCGCGACGGTCGAGACCAAGCCGTGGATTCTGAAGGCGGAGGCCAGTGGGCTCATGAAAAAGTTCGCCGGCATGCGGAAGGGTGACGACCCGCTGAAGGTGCTGCAGGGCGTCGCCGGGCTCGGTGCGATGCCGCAGTACGTGGCGGAGCTGATCGCGACCGCGGTGGGGCGGGGGTTGGCGTTGTATGGGACGTTGTATAAGGAGAGCGCGACGTAAGGGGGGCGGAGGGCGCCCTCGGCGTCGCCTCGCCAAGAAATCAAACCGGTTCCCGCTGCTCCGGTGACCTGCACCAGCGATCGCGTCGTCACGTCGGGCAAGCTCACAGTTCGATCGCTCGCGAACGACAGCTCCGGGCCAGCCAGGTCGTTTCCTCCGCCCGACAGCAGGAGCGCCGTCGGCCGTTTGCCCTCCGATTTGATATGGATTAGCGCTTCGATGACCCCCGAAAGCTGGCTCGGCGAATACGCGATCTCCTCGAGTGTCTGCCCGTAGTGGGCGACGCTCACCACCTCGTAGCCGTACTCGCGGCGGAGCGCCTTCAGCACGCCCCATCGCGGGTAGTCGAACCAAGAGTGTCCCTCGGCCACGAGGACCCCGGACCGACCGAAGGCCAGGGTATTGCCGCGGGTGTCCCTGAGCGTACATGGCGCAGGCCGCCCTGATCAGCGACTGAGCGCGGTCGAGGTCGGCCTGAAATCCCTGGGACTCTGCGGGTTGCGGGTGGAGGAACGGCAGGACGATCGTGGCGAGTCGGCCCAGCCGCCAGATGGGGCGACGCATCTTGCGAAATCAGGACTCGGAATTGGTCGCGTGATCTGGTGGAGCCTGATCCGCCTTCTTTGTCGCCCATCAGGTGACCTAGCCTAACCTAGGTTAGGCCGCCGCCAGGCCCCGTGCCCTGTGGCGCTCCGGCCTCCGAACACTAACTTGAGGATCCCCACGCCCTCCCACTCCGTAGAGAGGATCGTGGCGGTCCATGCATCCGCAAGGGGGCGAAGAATGCAAACTGTCACCGGAGACGAGCTGACCCTGATCCTCGACAGGCACCGTGAAGCCGTTGCGGCCGCCAAGCTGGCCGCCGCGGAGCGGGCGCACCGCGACGAGGACGTCCGGCACCAGTGCGCGGCCCCCCTCCGCAACGTCGCCCTGCCATTGTTTGAAGACTGGTCGTCGCGGCTGGTTGTCGAGGGGTACCCCGCAAAGATCGAGGACCGCATGGGCTGTCGTCCGGCCAGCCTGGGGTTTCGGCTGGCGCCCCATGGAGGCCCGGAATCCATCATGACGCTTGTCTGCGTACCAGGCCCTGAGGTGCAGTTACGGTTCAACATCGCGGGCAAGGATTTGGAGTCCGTTTGGCAGAGGCCACTCACCGAGCTGAGTGCCGACGACCTCCGCGCAGGACTCGGTCGGTTCGTGACCGCAGCGCTGCAGGCCACGATCGCGAAGCGGAGCGACTGCGGGCCGTGACGGCAATGTCCCGCCATGACATAATCGCGTCGCTGCTGTACCACTGCCGCCCCTTCCGCTCCTGTCTGCCTGTGGCCGCTCTTGCTCACCGGCACTGGCGTCCGCCCATTGTCCTGGGTAAGCGGACTAACGCTCGGCCCATCAGCTGCAAGCGGCAAGCTCAGCGCCCGCACAATTACTTCGTTCCATTCCCATCATCGGCGCTCGGCGCCGGAGCGGAGCCGCATTGGGCGCGCTTCTCGGCTGCAGGCGCGGGTTAGACGGCGCCGCCCTCAAGGCCGCTAACACGCTCCCTCACAGCTTCGCCACCGCCGCCTTGGCGAGGTCCGCTTCCTTCGCTTTCACCTGAGCCACCGCGAACGGTTTGAACTTGAGACCGTTGAGGATTCGTATGTTGAAGGCCGAGTCGCCCTTGCGCACCACGAGCATGGGGCTCTCGGACCCGAAGATCTCGTAGTACGCCTCGTCGCCAATGCCGCTCACGGGCTCGACCTTGAGCCGCGTCATACCTTTCCCCAGATCGAACGCCGCTCTCCTCATGACAGACAGGGTCACGCGGCGGTTGCTGATCGCGCCCTTGGGATCGTCGGACCACATACACAACGTGTGGACGTTCGGTAATGGCGGCTTTCCGGGGAGGCTCTTGACCTCGAGGGCGGCGGTCACCTGCGCTTCGGTTAACAGCGAACAGGCATCAGGCTGAGGTCCGGTGAGCGGCCCGAAGAGGAGTGTGGCGGCCATGGCCGCCACCGGCAGGGGCTGCTGATGGTGCATGGTTGGCTCCAGGTGGCAAGTTAGTCCTTCGGCTGCGAGCGTACGCCGCGACTCATCCCGTGTCAAGGCGTCATTGAATCAGCCCCGCGGTGGCCATTTCGATCACCCCTGTGAACGTCATGGCGCCGGTGGTGCCGTCATCGTTGGGAATGGAGGCACGAAGAGGCGGCCCGAAGTGGTCGTATTGGACGCCGGTAACATCCAGGTGCCCCGACTCGTTGCGCCGCCATTTTCACGCGATTGAAATCGAGCCGTCGTCCAGGACGTCGCCTGATCCACCGGTGCCGACGAGCACCTTTCCGTCCTTCGGCAGGACGATTTCCAATGCATCGTTGCCATACGGGCATCACCAGCCTCCGTCACCGAACAGACGGTTGAATTCGGTGTCGTTGCCTGATTCCCCGGGACAGGCAGCCTCGCGTGAATCGGCCCTGACATGAGGACGCTGAGCGCCAGTCCCACGCTGATCCACCTGGCCACATCGTCAGCCTCAGCCCGCCTGACGAGTGCCGCTCAGCCGCGAGCGAACGCCGCCCTCTCACTCCCGTGACCTACCACCGCGCCGGCTCGTCGGCTGCAGCGCGTGTCAGGAGGCCCAGCTCTACTCCAGGATGACAAGATCGGCCGCGTCAGCTGCTCGCCCTCTGTTAGCCCGGCATGCCTGCGCCTTTGGCCTTTCCGCGCCGCAGTGCCTCGTAAGCATCGAGCGTTTCCCTGATTTGACGCCGCTTCACCTCCGGTATGACCTCGATGAACACGAACACGACGACACCGGTCCAGAGGGACCAACCAAGCGCGTGAAGCAGGTCACCCAAGAGTCCGGAAAGCCCCCTCGGCAGCGACGATTGGAGAGCGTATCCACCGATCTGAGCGGCCAGACCGAACACGAAGCCAAGGACAAGGGTCCAGTTGCGAAAGTGCTGCCCTGAAACGGATTGCCTCAGCTCATTTGCGTGCTCGTCCATCCACGCCAGTGCCCCTTCGTCAGTTAACCAAGCTGGAACCTTTGATTGCTCCCCTTCGGTCATTGTCGCACCTCCACCAAGAGGCCCGGTCATCTCTGCGCCGCCTGATCCGAACTGCGGGGTAGGCGGACGAGATTCCTCTCGCCGCGCTTGATGAGCTCGTGAAGCCGCGAGGCCAAGCCGCCTAACGGCCTGCGCATCAGCTGCAAGCGACTCGCCCGCCTTACACAATCCTACATTCCTTAGATAGTCCCGAGCAGCCGCGTTCAGCGGAGCTCCGCTTGGTAGCACTTGTCAGCTGCATGCGCTGGTTAGGCGGCACTATGCCGGTCGGCTCGTCCTTTCGTCCCGACATACAGGTGGACACTTCCCCAGCCGCCTATCTCACGTTCTTCGTGTATCAGTCCAGCCGCTGGCAGCAACCTTTCGACGTCTCGAATCACATCTCCCGCACTGGCCCACATCAGCGCACACCGTGTGCCCAACCAGTTCCCATCGCGAGGAAAATTGATGTCAAGCAATACCAGGCGACCTCCTGGCCGCAGGACCCGCGTCATTTCGCCCAACGCGGCCTTCCCGTCCGGATATCCTGAATAGGCCATTGTGTTGACGACGGTGTCGACACTCTCGGTCGCATAAGGGAGGGCGGCCACATCCGCCTGCTGCAGATGAGCGGTGAGTCCCTGTCGCATCAGGTTCCGACGCGCGGTCTGCACCATGTGGAGGTTGTAGTCGACCCCATAGGCCGTGAACCGCTCTGCATACTGGGTCATCAGATACCCGGTGCCGAACGAGACTTCCAACACGCGCGGCCCCTGTAGATACGGGAGTACCGCCTTCAGCCACTTGCGCCAGACGGGGACCGTCTTGACAAAGAAGTCATACCCGCGAGCGCAACGCGTGTAGAAGGCGTCGAAGCGGTTCGTGAAGTGCCTCGGATCCCTGGGTTCCTCTGAGAACACGGGTCGAGAGCGCATCACGCGTTACTAAGCAAGCGTCCACATGGTGTCCACCTTGTATCTACCAATTCGTTGAATCTGACGTCAGTATCTGGGGTGCGACAGCTCGTTCCGCCCAGGGTCTTCGAGACCGTTCGTTAGCCGGGCCGTCGCACCGCTTCTTCGCCGAGAGCTCGGACAGTTGCGTGGGCCACTGAGCCCGCATCCTGCAGGTTCGGCCCGACGCTCATCGTCCTCGAGGCCACTGGCGGCTATGAGGCCGCAGTGGTTGCGGCCCTCGCCACCGGCGGGCTCCCGGTCGTGGTTGCCAATCCCCGCCAAGTGCGCGACTTCGCTCGGGCGACCGGGCAGTTGGCGAAGACTGATGCGCTCGACGCCCAGATCCTCGCCCGCTTCGCCGAGCAGGTGCGCCCCGCCCCCGGCCCCTGCCCGACGAGGCGGCTCACGCGCTCGACGCGCTGCTCACCCGGCGGCGCCAGCTTGTCGAGATGCTCACCGCCGAGTGCAACCGCCTGGTGGTGGCGCGGCCGCTGGTCCGTCGCGATCTCCAGCAGCACATCCGCTTCCTCGAGCGTCGCCTGCGGGAAGCGGATGACGATCTCCATACGGCGGTGAAAGCCAGCCCGCTCTGACGAGTCAAGGACGATCTGCTCCAGAGCGTCCCCAAGCGGACCAGTCTGGCCCCCCTCACCCAGCAGGATGCACCCGCATCGCCCGCCGGCTCAACGACCGCCCGCGGAAGCGCCTCGCCTACCGTACCCCGGAGGAATGCTATGCCCGATGAACCCCGACGAAACACCCGCTATCGCGGCGAACGTTGCACTTCAAAGTTGAGCTACGCAGCACCGCTGAGCGGCATCCCATAGGTTAGCGGCCGCCTTCGACCTCGACATATATATCAACCGGTTCGCGAACAGTGTGCTTGGCCTTCGCTTTTTCCGTGTCGGGATGGGCGAGCACGGCTTCGAGCTTCTGAAGGTTAGCGTTCTCCCACACGATGGCGACCTTGCTGTCCTTCGGGTGCCGGTAGATGCGATAGCCGCTGGAGAATTGCTTGAAGATCTCCGCGCGCTCCGCTCCGCCCGTGAGCCACGTCTCCATATGTCCGACACTGTGCGTGGCGATGACTCTCGGCATTTGGAGGTATCCTTTCGTGGGTTGGGATAGCGTGCACTGCCAGATACTTGGATGACGTCCTGCGCGTCCGATGGGAAGAGGCGGAGCGACGACGTGTGCAGTGTCGGCCGCAGCGGCGTTTCCTTGAACTCACCGTGGGCGTGAGGATGATGATCTCCGGCCTTGTCGGCTCGACCCGTACAGATGCTGATGGTACTGCCTAACCACTGGCGCATCAGCGAACCAACCTCCTCGTCAATCACAGTTAGGCCGCGCCGTTATTCCCGCCGCTCGTCGGCTTGGCAGCGCCAGAAGCTGGTCTCTGGAGGGCCGACCAGAAAGGCCGGCGCCCGCTCAATGAATTGCTTCAGATGGGGCGTCTGCATGTGCGCGCCGAGATAGGTGTCTTGATCCGGCCACCGCTCGTCCAGCAAGATGCGCGTCGGATCAGCTGGATCCTGGAAGAGGCGGATTCCCCCACAGTCGGGCTCGGTCGCCACCACGGTCGCGATTAGCTCCCGCAGCTCGCGCATGGCGACATCCGCCGTTTCCGCCTGGGCTCGGTAAGCAATCAAGACCATGATTGTCGGCTCGGTCACTTGACACCTCCAGATTCATGGGTGGCGTCGGCCTAACGGAATGCAAATCAGCTGCAGGTCATTTTCTTAACGCCCGCACAAATTGTCGTTCCACTGGCCGCAGACGGAGTGCGGCGCCCGAGCGGAGCCTCGCTATCTTCGGCCTGTCGGCTGCATTTGCGGGTTAGGCAGCACGCGGGCGACGAGCCTACCGGTTCTGCCGGCCCCACGCTGCGCGCCTAGGCTTACGGGACCGCGTGACGAGCGCCGGGCGACCGTTGACCATCAATGCTCGGCCGCGATCAATCTGCCCGTAGCGCGTTGCCTTGCTGTTGATCGCATCTTTGAGCGCACCGTCTGATCCTCCCCAACGTGTCTGCATGGGGTAGATACCGATCGGCCGAATACCGGCGCGTCCTCTAGCTCTAGGAGAGCGCGGCCCAAGTGTCACTTGAAGGCGGACAGTCTCATCCTCAAGAACCAAAACGGGTCCGTCTAACATTCTATTCGCTGTCAACTCCTCAGCTACCTGATCTGGCACGTACTTAACAACCTCTCGTTGCAGAAATGCAGAATCCCTCTCGCCGCTGGCTGCTTGCCCTCCTTGATCGCGAAGTCCTTCAAGGCCAGAAAGAAGTTGGCGAGTTGGTAGTGTTGATAGCGTCGAGGAGCCAATTCTTGACGCGCTCGCGTGCGAGTTCTTCGTCAGACCTATCCCGGGCTACAATCGCTTCCAAATAAAACGCGCAATCATTCTGTAGACCAGGTAATCCGGCCTCCTGGTGGTGTTCGGTATCTCGGGATATGGAGTGAGCTCGAAACCCTGCGTGCGGAAAGAGGCATAAAGAAAGAGTTCCCAGAATGCCCCGTGGAAGTCCGCTGTGAACCTCGCTCTTAGCGCAGCTCGTGAGTCTATGGGCTAGAGGCAAAACCACCTGTCCAGCAGTGTCCGCACTTCAGCCACCTCGGATCGGCTGCTCCGATCGAGATAATCATACGAGGGCTCAGCGTGGCGACCGTAGCAAACGCGTGTTAGGCAGCATGAAGATACAGACTACGGAGTGACCGGAGCGCATCTCAGGAGTACCGTCCCGGAAGAGAATGTGTGAGTCTCGACCGGCTTGAGTCTGACGCTGTTCTGAATCTGCGAGAACGCTGCCTTGCCGGAACCCAGGAAGATCGGGACATAGTAGAGGCGGTATTCGTCGATCAGGCCGGCGGATGCCAAGGCTGAGGCGAGGAGGAGGCCCCCGACGCCTATGGGCCCGCCGCCGGGCTGCGCTTTGAGTCGTGCGACTTCGGCGACCGCATCCCCTCTTGTCAGTCGCGAGTTCCAGTCGACTCTTTCGAGCGTCGATGAGAAGACAACTTTGGGGACTGGCTTCCAGATCTGAGCGTACTCGACGATGACGCCAGGCGCCGAAGGGTCCTGGTCGGCCGTCGGCCAATAGCCAGCCATGATTTCGTACATGCGGCGACCGTACAGGAGGGTGTCGATCTCTCGCTCAACCCCATTGAAATGCCTATGGAGCTCCTCATCGGGCACGACCCAGCTGGGGTCTCCGGCCGCAGAATCGATATAGCCATCGAGCGAGAGGGAGGTCGAGTAAACGAGCTTTCGCATTCCGCCGCCTTGGAAAGTAGGTGCCTCAGGCTGCCTGACGACCGGCGCATCAGCTGCAAGCGACTCGCCCGCCGTGCACTACCCTGCGTTCCATTGAACTGCCACCGGAGTTCAGCTTGCAGCTGAGCTTCGACCGGAGGCGCTTGTCGGCTGCATGCGCGGGTTAAGCTGCCGCTCCCCCCGTGCTTGACGGCTGCCTGTCACGCCTGATCCTAGAGCCGCGCCTCGGGGAGCGTCGCCTCGAAGAGCTCAACCGGGTTCCCCGATGGGTCCTCAACGATGATCTGCTTGCCGCCCACGCCTGTGACGATCTCATTGCGAAAGTGGGCTCCACTCGTCCGCAGAGCCTCGACCGCGGCAGCAAGGTCGTGGACCTCAATGGCGAATCGATTCCAACCGCCCGGCTCCGGCTTCGTACCGTCGGGCATGGACTGGCCGCCACCGCCCGTGGGATTGGGCGCACTGAGCACTAGGCGAAGGTCGCCTCGTGAAAGCATGGCAAATGGCGGAGCCGGATGCATCTCGAGACTGAACCCCAACTGCCTGGTATAGAAGACGATCGCCGCATCCACGTCGTGGACGATGTAGCGGACCTGAACTGTGGCCATGTGGACTGTCCTCCCCGGTGCGGCGGCCTAACGACCTGCGCATCGGCTGCAAGCGACTCGCCCGCTCATGCACTACCCTGCGTTCCGCCGCCCGCCATCGGCGGGTGGCGGGCACGGAGACTCCGCCCGGACGCGCTTGTCGGCTGCATGCGCGGGTTAGGCTGGCACGCTGCCGCGATCTCCCATCTACGTGAGCTCGCGTGGGGCGGCCAAAACCTCGTAATGGCTGACCGAGGCATCGAACCGGACGAGTACGGCCCGTGCCTCGGGTTCCACGACGGCCTGCTCCGGCTGATCCCCAGCAAAGGCGCGCACCGCGTCCATCGACTCCCACAGCGTGAGGACGCAGAACTCGACCTCCTCCTGACCCTGCCGTCGGAACAGATACAGTCCTTGGAATCCGGCCAGCTGCTCGAGCTTGGGCCGTACGGACTGGAGCAAAAGCTTTGGGTACGCCTGACTCTCAGAAGCGGCGGCATAACCCCGCCAAGAGCGGACAACCATGACCTCTCCATTACGGCTTGGCTGGCAATGATCAGGGGCTTCTTCATGCCGGCCTAACCCTAGCTTGGATTGTATGTCACCCAGCCTGCTGTCCAGCAAACCCTGCGTGCACGATGCCCGAAAGGTACTTCAATCCATTAAGGCAGCCGATGAACTCCCCAAGTCACGGTCATGGCTACCGGACCCCTCCTGCTTCGTTGCAGCACCAAATTGCCACTGCGTAGACCGTAGCCTGACTCGGCCACTGCCCCATTCGATGTTTGGGGAGCGATAGTTCTTCGGTGGATCGAAATCTGACCCTCGCCCAACCCAACGTAAGCGGCATAGCCACGCCAGGTCACGCCGCTCATGCAAGCACCAAGGGCCGGAAGCACTCGCCCCCGGCCCTCGGCTTCCGGAACCGCGCCACCTCACGCCGTCGGCCTCACATCCCCCTCCGCCTTCGGCCCGCGATGGACCACTGGATTTCCTCGGAAAACGGGACGTGGTGCGCCTGAAATCGGTCAGCTCAGGTCACCGCGAACCGAGACGCCCGCCGAATTCGGCGGCAAGAAACGGATAGACTCGGCGCGGGGAACAGCAAACATTGCGATCCCAACACAGGCACAGGAGGCCCATTGTCCGCCGTCGCTCCCTCACCCGCCATCCCGGCGGTCGCCCATCCCCCCGGCCGCCACATCCCGGTCGGCGACACCCGCCTCTGGATCGAGGAAAAGGGCGCCGGCGACCCGGTCCTGCTCCTCACCGGCGGGCCGGCCAGCTCACACGTCGTCTTCCATCCGGTGTTCAGTCCGTTGGCCGGGAGCCATCGCGTCATCTATCTCGACTATCGCGGAAGAGGCCGATCGGAGCCCGTCGAAGATCCCAGAGCCATCACCTTCGCCGGCGACGTCGCCGACGTGGCCGATCTGATCCGCGCCCTCGGCCTCGGCCCGGTGCACGTCTACGGCTTCTCCTACGGCGGCATGGTGGCCCAGGCGCTCGCCCTGGACCACCCGGACCTGGTGAAGCGGCTGGTGCTCGCCAACACCCTCCACAGCCCGGAGATGTGGCAGCGGAACCACGAGAACATCAACCGCGAGCTGGAGCTGCAGTATCCCGAGGTGTGGGATCAGATCCTGGCCGTTCGGGCCCAGGGGGTACCCTCGACCGATCCCAGGGTGCAGCAGCTCTATGCCGTCCATTCCCGCCTGTGCCGGTTCTACGATCCCGAGAACGCCACCCGGGTTCCCTCAGAGCCCGGCTCCAAGAACGCGGCGCTCTATCCGGTCTTTGCCGGCGAGGACGTCGAGTTCTTCATCGGCGGCGAGGTGGCGCGGCTGCCTGACTTCCGCCCGCGCCTCCACGAGCTGCGCATGCCGGTCCTGATCCTGGCCGGCCGCTACGATCGAGCGCTCTGCCCGAAATACCAGCTCGAGTTCGCACGGTACGCACCGCAGGCGACGTTCCGGTGGATGGAGCAGAGCGGGACATTCTCTCATATCGAGGAGGCGGAGACGGTGATGGACCTGTTGCGCGAATTCTTCACCACGCCCGGCGCCGCGGCCCGCGCCGCGTCCCGCGGGGAGCCACCCCATTGGTGACTCCAGGCCCGCCGCAGCTGCAAGGCCGACCGGAAGCCCGCGGCCTCCGCGGCGTGGGTGACACTCGCGCCGCGCTCGAGCGACTGCCGGGCCCGCTCGAGACGAATCAACCGAAGAAAGTGCAGCGGGGACACGCCGGCGTGGTCGATGAAGAGCCGCAACAGGTGCCGCTCGGTGGCATGGCCGACCGCCGCGAACGCGGCCATGTCCCAGTCGCGCTCCGGCCTGGTGATGATGGCATCCTGCACCCGGTGCACGACGGCGTGCAGGTGCCGGCGATGCACCAGGAACGGCGACAGCTCGGCGTCGCGCTGCGACCGCCTCAGGTACATGACCATGTCCTCGGCGACGCTTGCGGCCAGCGCTTCACCGCATTCCTCGGCGATCAGGTGCAGCGCCAGATCGATGCCCGCGGTGATGCCGGCGCTGGAGGCAACCGGCCCATCCATGACGAACACCCGATTGTCGATCACCCGCGCCCCCGGCGCGAGGGCACGCAGCTGAGGCAGCAGCTCGTGGTGCGTGGTGCAGCGGCGGTTGGCGAGCAGGCCGGCCCGCGCCGCGAGCAGCGCCCCCGAGCAGATCGCCAGTAGCCGGTGCGGGGGATCGGCGGTCAGCAGCGGTTCGCCGAGTACCCGCCTGAGCCACCGTGCGGCGGCGGCGATCGCCGGGGACGACTGACCGAGCTGTGCGCTCGGCTGTCCGACCACCACGACCCAGGTCGGCGTGCCCAGTTGCTCGGGCAACGGCTCGAGGTCGAGCAGACCAAGCCCGACGGATGTCGTGACCGTCGTCGCCGGACCTGCAAAGCGGAGCCGAAAGCGCGGCGGCAGCCCGCGCAGTTGGCGATGCAGGTTGGCCAGGCGAAATGCCTCCGCGGGCCCCGCAATGTCGAGCAGCAGCGAGTGCGGCGCGATGACGAACAGGAGGTCGATCAGATGAGCGCGAGCGATCATTCCAGGGCCCGGAAAAATGTCCGAAACTGATTCAAACCTGTCCGACTGGCGGCGCGACAGAGAATGGCGAGCTTCCTAGTTTTGCCCTTCCCGTTCGAAGGTCACGCTCATGTCGAGAGTCACGTCGCTCGGCGGCCTGCTGTTCGCCGCGATGCTGGTGTGGTACCCCGGGACTATAGCATCCGCGCAAACGGCCGACCGGCCACATTCGGACCTCGAATCCGGGGTGGACCCGAGCGTCAGGCCGGGCGATGACTTCTTTGCCTTTGCCAACGGCTCTTGGCTAGAGGCCACCGACATCCCTACGGCCAAGGATCGGTGGACCGCGCGGAACGAGATCGATGAGCGCACCCGACAGCAGGTCCTGAAACTCCTCGACGACGCCGGCACAAAGCCGGTGGGATCGGCCGCGCGCAAGCTGGCCGACTTCCGCGCCGCCTGGCTGAACGAGGCCGCCATCGAGGCCAGAGGCCTCGCGCCACTCAGGCCACCCCTCGATAGCATCGATCGCGTCGAGAACAAGGCGGCGCTGACCCAGCTCCTGGGCCGCGGACTCCGTGCCGATGTCGACCCGCTCAACTGGGGCGTCTACCGATCATCCTCTCTGTTGGGCCTGTCGGTGGAGCCGAGCATCCACGGCGAGAAGACGTACGTCGCCTTCCTGCTGCAGGGCGGGCTCGGCCTGCCCGACCGAGATCAGTACCTCGGCACCGAGCCGCGCATGCAGGCGCTCAGAACCAGATACATGGAGTACATCGGCCGCCTGATGGCACTGGCCGGCTTCGACCGGGCAGAGCAGCGGGCCGCGGCGGTCATGGCGCTGGAGACTGCTCTCGCCAAGACCCAGGCAACCGGCGAGGCCTCGGCGAACGATCACAACGCCGACAACGTGTGGACGCGGGCCGACTTCGCCCGCCAGGCGCCGGGTATGGACTGGTCGGCGTTCTTCGCCGCGGCAGGATTGGCCAAACAGGAAACCTTCGTCGCGTGGCAGCCCACCGCCGTCACCGGTCTGGCGGCGTTGGTCGCGTCCGAACCGCTGGAGACGTGGAAGGACTACCTGCGCTTTCACGTCGTCGACGGTTTCGCCGACGTGCTGCCGCGTGCGTTCGCCGAGCAGGCCATGGCGATGCACGGCGTCGTCACCAACCAGCCGCAACCGAGCCCGCGCACCCAACGCGCGCTCGAGGCGACCCAGGCGGCCATGAGCGACGCGCTCGGGAGAATGTATGCCGAACGCTATTTCCCGGCCGAGCAGAAGGCCCGGGTCGAAGCGATCGTGGCCAACGTCATCGCCGCGTTCCGCCGGCGAGTCGAGGCGGCAACATGGATGTCGCCCGCTACGAGGACGTGGTCGCTGGCCAAGTTGAAGACGCTGTACTTCGGGATCGGCTACCCGAAGCAGTGGCAGGACTATTCCGACCTGGTCGTGGACCCGGCGGATCCGGTGGGCAACGTTCGGCGCGCGGCGGACCGCGACTATCGTCGTGCCCTGGCACGGCTGGGCCGGCCCGTGGACCTCACCGAATGGTGGATCGCGCCGCAGACGGTCGGTGCGGTCCTCGTCTTCCAGCAGAACGCGTACAACTTTTCCGCCGCCCTGTTGCAGGCCCCCAAGTTCGATCCGGCCGCATCCGACGCCGCCAACTACGGCGCCATCGGTGCCATCGTGGGCCACGAGGTCAGCCACACCGTGGACATGCTGGGCGCGGAATGGGACGCCGAGCGCCGGGAGCGCCACTGGTGGACTGCCGACGACTCGGCGCGTTTCCAGGCATTGGCCACACCGTTGGCGAATCAGGTCTCCAGCTACCAGCCGTTGCCGGGCTTGCGGATCGACGGCAAGCGGACTCAGACGGAGAACATCGCCGACCTGGCGGGCCTTGCATCGGCCTTCGACGCCTATCGCGCGACGCTCGGCGGCAAAGCCGGAGACCAGGCATATGTCCGGCAGCATGACCGGGAGTTCTTCATCGGCTTCGCCCGAAGCTGGCGCAGCAAGATTGGCGAGGAGGGGCTGCGAGCGCAGCTCGCGACGGACGGCCACGCCCCGGAGAGCTATCGCATCGCCACGGTGCGCAACATCGATGCGTGGTACGACGCGTTCGACGTGCAGCGGGGGCAGCGGCTCTACCTCGAGCCCAAAGCGCGGGTGCGGATCTGGTAGTGCGCGTCACCGTCTGCGAGCTTCCTCATGAGCCACAGGTCCTGGCGGCTGCATGGGCCGGATTGTGTTGGCACACGTCACAGAGTGCGCCCGAGCTGGTGCTGCTGCCCGAGCTCGCGCTGGCGGACCCGGTATGGGAGGAAGAGCGCTTCGACCAGGCGCGCTGGGACGCCGTCCTGGCCCGGAGCGATATTCAGTTAGCGCGCCTGCCCGAATTGCACGCCGAGCACGTGGTGGGGACCCGACCCGCCAGCATCGATGGCCGGCGCTTGAACCAGGGATACCTCTGGTCTGCTGCCGGCGGCATGACGCCATTGCGCCGCAAGTTCTTTCTGCCCGATGAGCCCGGCAACCGGGAAGCGCGCTGGTTCGACCGCGGCGACCGGGACTTCCCGGCATTCCACGCCGGCGCCCTGACGTTCGGACTCAACATCTGCACCGAGCTGTGGGCGCTCGAGACGTATGGAGCCTACGCGGGGCAGGACGTGCAGGTCATCCTGTCGCCGCGGGCTACGGCGGCCACCACGACGGCCAAGTGGCTGTCGGTGGGTGTGGTGGCCGCCGTGCGCTCGGGAGCGTTCAGCCTGTCGTCCAACCGGGTGGATCCGTCGGGCGCCGGTGGAGGTGTGGGCTGGATCATCCACCCGGATGGCCGGATTCTGGCGGTCACATCACCCGAATCGCCGTTCGCCACGATCGACATCGATCTGGCCGCGTCGGCCGCGGCACGGAATGGTTATCCGTGTTCCGTGTTCGGCGGCGTCGATGAGTCGAGCCGCTGGAAATAGTCTCGACCGCTCGCGGGCGGTCAGCTCGGGGGCGCCACGGGGAAGGGCAGAAAGTGGCTCGCATTCCCCCCGTCGCCCAGCTGTCCGCCGTCGTTCAGGCCCCAGCAGTAGCCCAGGTTGGTCGAACGGGCGACGCCGCACGTGTGCTTGTTGCCGACGGTCACCCCTTGGAAGGTCGTGCCGCCGCCCACGGCGGTGGGGACGGGTCGGCTCGGCGCGGTAGTGCCGGTGCCGAGCTGGCCGTACGTGTCCTCGCCCCAGCAGTACGCCTTGAAGGTCGTGGTCACCGCGCAGGAAGACCGGTTGGTGCCGGTGCTGACCCCGGTGAACACGAGGCCGCCGGTCACGGGAGCGGGCGTGTGGAGACCCCAGCAGTACGCTTTCCCCGACGTGAGCGTGCCGCAGACGGGGAAGTTGCGGCCGGTGAGCCGGGCGAATTTGAGTGTGCCGCTCACTCGCGACGGGATAAGCACGCGTTTCACGGTCAGGCTGGTGATGCCGAGCGACCCGCCGATGTTCCAGCCCCAGCAGAACGTCACGTTGGCCTGCGTGAGCGCGCAGGTGCGGTTGTTCCCCGCCCGGACCTGGAGCCAGTGGCGGCCGCCGTAGATCGGCACGGGGACGTGGCGGTCGGTGGTGGTGCTGTCGCCGATGGCGCCCCGCTGGTTCAAGCCACAGCAGTACACCCGGTTGTCGGTGGTGAGCCCGCAGGCGTGGCCGATGCCGGCGCTCACGTGGCGGAACCGGAGGCCGCCTTTCACGAGCGTCGGCTGCAGTCGCGGCGTGGTGGTACCGTCGCCGAGCTGCCCCACGACGTTGGCGCCCCAGCAATAGGCGACGTCTCCGGTCGTCACCCCACACGAGAAGTCGAAGCCCTCGTCGATCTGGCGGAAGGCCAGGGGTGCACCGCCGCCGCGGGACCTGTGGCGACAGCATCGGCGGATGGCCCGACAGGCGGGCGATCGACCGCCACCGGCCGGCCTCGAGCTGCCAGACGTTCGTATACCGCCGCCGCGACACGACCCCCTCGGGTGGGCCGGTCACGCGATCGTGGCCCATCACGATCACCACATCGCCGTGGCGACTGAGATGCTCGATCTCGCAGTCATAGGTGGTGTGACGGATCCGACCCGCCTTGAGCAGGTCGAGCACTTGGGCCTTCTGGTGCAGCCGGCCGAGCGGTGAATTTACCGTGTAGGTGTCCACCCACAGGTCATTCAAGAGGTCGACGTCGGCGTTGGGGAAAGCGATCCGTGCCTGGTCTTCCAGGGCACGGATCTCACGCTCCCAGGTCGGAATACTGGTGTCTGCGGTAGTGATCGTCTGAGTCATGAGGTGCGAATCCATTTCGAAGTGCGGTTGATCCTTGGCTGACGATCAGGGTCGTGCTGTCGGCTAGCGAACATTAGCTGCGAGATTGGGTTCCTGTTGTTCGTGCCTTTCAGCTCGCAACCTCGCGAACAATCCGCTCCCAGTGCAGGATGTTGTCCCACACGGCCTGGACCGGCAGGCGCTCGTCCTTGCCGTGGGCCCGCTCGTCGTCCGGCGACACGCTCCAGCCGCCGTCCACGCCGTAGACCGGCATTCCCCGCGCGCGAAACTCGAGACCGTCAGTCGCGCCGGTGCTCATTTGCGGAATGATCGGCTGGTTCGGGAAACGCGCGTGCACGGCGTCCGTGTAGGCCTTGACGATGTCGGGCCGGAGCGGCGAGACGGGCGTCGGCCGGCCGGGACGCGGATACGGCGTGACTTCGACGTTCGGGCCGACGATCTGCTGGAGCTCCGCCTGGACCTTCGGCGGCTCGATCCCCGGCATGATCCGGCAATTCACCGTCGCCTCGGCGAGCTGCGGCAGCGCGTTCTGGGCGTGACCGCCCTTCAGCATCGTCGCGACGCAGCGGGTGCGGGTGAGGCCCACCTCGAGGGGGTTGGCTTCGATGACGTCGGCCGCCTTCCCGTCGTCCGGATTGGCGAGCCAGCGCCGCATTGCCTGCCCGAGCTCGCTGTTCCCTTCCTGCTTTGCCCGGGCCGTGAAATATTCGCGCGTGGTCTCCGTCAGCATGGGCGTGAAGCGGTGGTTCTGGAGCTTCTTCAGCGCATCGGCGAGATCGTAAATGGCGTTGTCTGGCCGAGGCCGCGAACTGTGCCCGCCGGGATTGCGAACGCGGAAATAGTAGCTCTGGAACGTCTTCTCGGACGTCTGGAGCCCGAAGCCGAGCGGCTTTCCATCGCGGGTGAAGCTGCCGCCGCCGGCATCGGCGTTCAGCACAAATTCGGCATCGGTCCACGTGCGCCATTCGGTCGCGCCGAGCTCCGCGCCTCTGCTCTCGGTCTCCTCGTCGCCGGTGTACAGGAGGATGACGTCGCGGGCGGGCTTGAAGCCGGACTGCCGAAGCCTCATGAGCGCGATCAGTGACGGGACCAATCCGCCCTTGTCGTCGCTGCTCCCGCGACCATAGAAGTAGCCGTCTTTCTCTACGAGGGTGAACGGATCGGTCGTCCAGTCGCTCGGCAGCGCCTCGACGACGTCCATATGCGCGATGATCAGCATCGGCTTCTTCTTGGGTGCTCCAGCGGCCGGCCAGCGGGCGATCAGCGCCGCCGTGTGACTATCGCTCGGTGACTCGTAAGGCAGCACGTGGATGTCGCTGTCGGCCCAGCCGGCGGCCCGGAGCTGGTCCGCGAGATACTTGGCGAGTTTCGGCACTTGCCCCCGGCCGGCGACGGTCGGAGTCTCGACAGCCGTCTTGTAGATCTCGCGCGCTTTCTGCTCCCATGCCGGCGGAAGCTTCGGCGCATTGGCCAGCGTCGACGGCGGCGGGGATGATATCGGCTGCGATGGGGTCTGGGCGACGGCGACGGTGGAAACGCCGGCAAGCAGCAGTGGTAAGCAGCGCATTGGTCGGACTTTCCCTCGGCGTAAGTGGCGAAATCTCGGTTGCGTGCGCGGGTCAGGAATCAGGGTCGTGCTGTCCGGCTAACGGGTTGCGCTTGAGCGGCAACCTCAGCTAGCCACTGCTCGGCTTCCTGCTTCGTGCGGAACGGCCGGATAGCGCAAACGTCCTCGACAAGCATTTCGAGCATCCGAAGCATTCCGTATCCGAAGTCCGTATCGATGATGATTGCGGCCGGACCTAGGCGCGACTCCGCTGCCCGCCGACGAAGGAGATCCACGATCGCGCGTACCTCGTCTGGCGAGAAGGCGGGAGTGGAACCTCGGGCGTCGATCAACTCCATGTAGGAAAGAGCGAGTATTCGGTGCTCGGCTTCAACATGAGCGCGGATGTCCTCCAACGTGATCGCGCCCTCAGCTTTGGAGAGGATGCGCCGCTGAGATTGGTCGATGGTAGTTGTGATGCTCATGGGCGCTCCGCGATAAGTGAGCCGTGTAGCAAGGCCAGTGGTGCTGAATCGGCGAAAGAACTACGGCGTCACCTAACGACCGGCGCATCAGCTGCAGGCGACTCTTTCGCTTACGCACTAATCAACGTTCCGCCGCCGCCCACCGGCGGGGGCGGGCACCGACAGTCAGTTAAGACGCGCTTGTCGGCTGCATGCGCGGATTAGGCGCCTGAGCAACGGGGTGACCGGGCGCAGCGGCTCACGCCGAGCCCGACCAGCGCGCCCGGATCAGCTGAATGAGCCCGATCAGACCCACTCCGAACGCAATGCCACCCGCGAACAACAGCACAATATCGACCGTGCGAACGTGCGGAGCCGCCCGCTGCGCAGCCAGCAGGCCGACCAGCATGGGAACAACGGACACCGCTACACGACGGCGTGGTGGAGCATCCATGTCGCTTCCCCCTGAGACCCACCGAGCGAAGCTCGCAACGGCGGCATCCGCTGGCACAAGCAGTGGATCAACGTCAGCCAGACCTTGGGTGAGGAGTTCATCGGATTGGTCGAGATCGACGACGGCGTATGGGATGTCTACTTCGGCCCGCTCCGATTGGGTCGATTCCACGAGCGCGCCCTGCTCATCGAGGATGCGCTCGGCCGGCACTATCGCCGGCGCTACTAATCACTGTCACCTATGTCTTCGGACTTACTGTCACCCATGTCCTGGACTGTTCACCGGTGCGGATCCGCCAATATCGGGGTGAGGGTACTGGGCTGGTTCCACAGCACCTGTACGATCCTATGGAACCGAAGAGGCACGGTAGCCCCCGCTCCAGATCGCGAGACCAAGAAGCGAGGCGAGAAGGAATGTCACGATGGCGGAAGGCGCCGCAATGGCCAGCTGCTTGAGACCGACTAGCAGCGCAGTCGCCTGGATGGTAGCTATCAGGGCCGCCGCAGCTCCTCCGAACGCCACCCAGCGCGGAATCAGGCTACCCGGTCCCGAGGCCTGGGCAAGAAATGCTCCCGCCAGGCCGAAGAATAGGACCGCCGAACCGGCGTAGAACAGGGCAGTCGCCGCAGCTCGGAAGGCAGCAAACGTGGCCGGTTGGCTATCGTATGCCACCAGCGCCGGGGGATAAGCGCCCAAAGTGAACGCGTACATGACAGTGAGGATCGTCCCACCCATGCCAACGGCGATCCACGCCGCCCTCGCAGGGAGCCAGGCGCACCCCGTCTGCTGGCCGGTATGGAGGACGAAGCCCGCCAGGCCCAGGAGTAAAGCGGCCACCATCTCTGCGAACCAGATGCCCTCAACGAGCCGCCAGTTGGCAAGCAAATGCCTGACCGAGTCCCCGGCGGTGACCTCCCCGCCTGCGCCGGTCCCCGCGGGCTGGCCATAGACGATCAGGTAGGCGAGGATGGCGATCGTATACAGGACGGCACCCAACGTGAGGATTACGCCGCCCCAGCGCGTTCCTGCCGCCGGCCGGGAAATCCGAGCAGGCTCCTCGCGTGGTTGAGGCGCGGTCGTCACCTTGACTGGACCTGCCAGCTAGTCAAACCCCCTCCGAGTTCTCGGAGCATTACACGGCTCGCGATGCATTCCGGGACGAGGCGCGACTTGGCACGTGGCGAAAACGGGTGCCGCCTAACGATCTGCACATCGGCTGCAAGCGACAAGGTGCGCGCCCGCACAATCACTTCGTTCCTTTATCGACTATCGACACCAGGACTCACTGCCCGAGCGGAACTCACTCGGACGCGCTTGTCGGCTGCATGCGCTTGGTTAAGCGGCGTCAAGCATCGATGCTCAAGCGATCTGGCCTTCCAGCATGCTGACGTCCGCGCCGGCTGCACGGATAGGCGAGGACCTCCAGGACGGCAGCGATCGCAAGAACTATAGCCAGCGACGAACCCCAGCCCTATAGGACGAGTACTCGGAGGGAAAGCGTGCTTCGAGATAACGCTCTTCCCTGGGAATGACGACGAGCGCCATGAGCGCAACGGCCGGAATGAGCGTAATCAGCAAGCCCAGACTGTTAACCCAGACGGAGAGTCCGAGCTGCAAGAGCGAGAAGGCGAGATAAATGGGATTCCGGCTGAAGCGGTAGGGCCCCGTGCGAACGATCGCGGTCGTGGGCTGGTTCCCCGGGATGGGCGTGCCAGCTGCGCGGAAGGTGCGGACTGCAGCGACGAAAAGGCCGACGGCCAAGAGGGTAAGCATGGCGCCGGCCGGCGTGTTGAACGAAGGTGGGACGAGCCGCACCGGCCAAGCGGAATGGACCACCAAGCCGAGTGCGATCGAGCCTAAGTACACGAATGGGGGACGGACAAGCCCGAGGTTCGCGGCCTTCGCCAAGTTGGTTCCGGAACGGTCGCTACCGTGTGAATCGCCTGCCATGTGGGTTCTCCGCGCGTCCGCCTGACCAGAATTGGATTGCATGCCACCTAGCCTGCTCCCCGGCAAACCGCGCGTGCACTATGCCCGGAAGTTGCCTCGATCCATTTAGTCAGTCTGACGGACTGCCTAAGTCATTGTCATGGCCAACCAGGTGCCGCCCGGCGCGCACACGTCGCTGTACCTGCCTTGCTGCCACGTCCCTCGACGGTGGCGGCCGGAGCGGTCTGGTGGCGGGATTTTTACATCGTCGAGGAGCACTTTGAAAAACCTTGACAATCCACCTCGGACGGGGCTGAATATGCTAGCCGGTCGCGCTTTCGCTGGATTTCTCCGGAGGCAGAGAATCCATGGCCAGTACGCCCCTCCCAGTTCTTCCCCGCCGGTTCGGCGCGACCATGCGCCGGGACGCGTGGTGGGTACAGCCAGCGATCGTCTTCCTGCTGCTCTCCGCCTTCATCGTCTACGCGACCTGGGCCGCGTTCCAGGGTGACCACTATGCTTCCGGTCCGTACCTCTCTCCATTCTACTCGCCGGAGCTATGGGGCAGCTCGCCGCACGCGTGGTTCGGGCCCAAGCCGGCGTGGTGGCCCGCGTGGCTGGTGTTCTCGCCCGCGCTCCTGATCCTGCCGTTCCCGGGAATCTTCCGCCTCACCTGCTACTACTACCGCGGCGCGTACTACAAGGCGTTCTGGGCCGACCCGCCCGCGTGCACCGTCGGCGAGCCGCGCAAGACATATCGAGGCGAGTCGTCGTTCCCGCTCATCGTGCAGAACATCCACCGCTACTTCCTCTATATCGGATTGCTCTTCCTGCTCGTGCTTAGCTACGACGTGTGGAAGGCGCTCTGGTTCACCGATCCGGCCACCGGCCGGACGTCGTTCGGCATCGGCGTGGGCACGCTCGTGCTCGCGACCAACGTGGTCCTGCTCGGCGGCTATACGATGGGTTGCCACGCACTACGGCACGTGATCGGCGGCTACCTCGACCGCCTCTCCGGTCATCCGGTGCGGCGACTGGCCTACGACTGCTCGAGTTGCTTCAACCGCGCCCACATGCGGTGGGCCTGGTGCAGCCTCTTCTCCGTGGCATTCGCCGACATCTACGTCCGGCTCTGCTCGATGGGCGTCTGGACCGACTGGCGGATCCTCTGATCGACTACCAGACCTTCGAACACGACGTTCTCGTCATCGGGGCCGGGGGCGCGGGCCTGCGCGCCGCGATCGCCGCGTCCGGCGGCGGGCTCTCCGTGGGGCTCATCTGCAAGTCGCTGCTGGGGAAGGCGCACACGGTGATGGCGGAGGGCGGGATCGCGGCGGCGTTGGCCAACGTCGACGACCGCGACGGCTGGCAGGTCCACTTCGCCGACACCATGCGCGGCGGGCAGTACGTCAACAACTGGCGCATGGCCGAGCTGCACGCCAAGGAGGCGCCGGAGCGGGTGCGTGAGCTGGAGGCCTGGGGCGCGCTGTTCGATCGCACCGCGGACGGTCGGATCCTCCAGCGCAACTTCGGCGGGCACAAGTATCCCCGGCTCGCGCACGTGGGTGACAGGACGGGGCTGGAGATGATCCGGACCCTCCAGGACCACGGCATTCACCAGGGCATCGACGTGCATATGGAATGCACGGTGCTCCGTCTCTTCACCAGCGGCGGACGTATCGCGGGTGCGCTCGGCTACGACCGCGAGCGCGGGCGGTTCCGCCTTTACCAGTGCAAGGCCATCGTCCTCGCGACCGGCGGGATCGGCCGGGCGTACTCGATCACCAGCAACAGCTGGGAGTACACCGGCGACGGACAGGCGCTCGCCTACCACGCCGGGGCGGCGCTGCAGGACATGGAGTTCGTGCAGTTCCATCCCACGGGAATGATCTGGCCGCCGAGCGTCCGCGGGATCCTGGTGACGGAAGGCGTGCGGGGCGAGGGCGGCGTGCTGCGCAACAGTCTGGGCCGGCGCTTCATGTTCGACGACATCCCCGAGAACTACCGGAGCCAGACCGCCGACAACGAAGAGGAAGGGTGGCGCTACACCCAGGGCGACAAGAACGCCCGCCGCCCGCCCGAGCTGCTCACCCGCGATCACGTCGCCCGGTGCATTCGTCGCGAGGTGAACGAAGGGAGGGGGAGCCCGCACGGCGGCGTCTTCCTCGACATCTCGTGGATCAAGGAGCGCATGCCCAAGGCCCGGGAGCACATCATGCGCAAGCTCCCGAGCATGTACCACCAGTTCAAGCAGCTCGCCGACATCGACATCACCGCCGAGCCGATGGAGGTGGGCCCCACCACACACTACGTGATGGGCGGCATCCGCGTCGACGGCGACAGCCAGATGTCGACGCTGCCCGGGCTCTTCGCGGCCGGCGAGTGCGCCGCCGGCCTGCATGGCGCCAACCGGCTGGGCGGAAACTCGCTGTCGGATCTGCTGGTGTTCGGGAGGCGGGCGGGCGAGTACGCGGCTAAGTTCGCGCGGGAGTCGGGGGCGGCGGCGATCGACCCGGCGGAGGCCGATGACGCGGTGCGGTGCGCGCTCGAGCCGTTCGAGCGTGGCGGCGCGAGCCACGCCGAGGGACCCTACCAGGTGCAGCAGGACCTTCAGGTGATGATGCAGGATCTCGTGGGAATCGTGCGCAACGAGCCCGAGATGGTGCGTGCGCTCGAGGGGCTCGAACGGCTCCGGGCGCGTGCGGCGCGGGTCGGGGTCGCCGGCAACAGGGAGTACAATCCCGGCTGGCATACCGCGCTCGACCTCGGCAACCTGCTCACGATCTCCGAGGCGGTGACCCGCGCGGCGATCGAGCGGCAGGAGAGCCGGGGCGGGCATTTCCGCGAGGATCGCCCGGACAAGGATCCGGCCTACGGAAAGTTCAACATCGTCATCCGCAAGGGCGCCGACGGATCCATGCAGCTCGAGCGAGAGCCGATTCCGGAGATGCCGGCGGAGCTGAAGCGGGTGCTGGAAGAGCAGAAGTAGTCGTTCGGCGGCAACCACAGAGAACAACAAACAATTGGTTGTTTTCCTCTGTGCATCTCTGTGCCCTCCGTGCCTCTGTGGTGAATCGGATGCTCGTGAGCAGCGATGATGGCGGGACTCGAGGGGGGTCAGCGTGGCCGAAGCACTGAAGCCGGATCTGGTCGAGACGGGAGCGGTCGAGGAGGCGAAGCCGCCCCGCGACAAGCCCGAGCCTCACGGCGCGGTCACGTTCCGTGTCTGGCGCGGCGACCGGGCCGGCGGCGGGTTGGTGGACTACACTGCGATGGTCTCCGAGGGCATGGTCGTTCTCGACGCGATTCACCAGATCCAGGCTGAGCAGGCCAACGACATGGCCGTCCGCTGGAACTGCAAGGCGGGCAAGTGCGGATCGTGCTCGGCCGAGGTGAACGGAAGCCCCAGGCTCATGTGCATGACCAGGCTCAATGAGCTGCCGCTCGACCGGCCGGTGACGGTGGAGCCCATGCGAGCGTTCCCCCCGGTCAAGGACCTAGTGACGGACGTCTCGTGGAACTTCCGGGTCAAGACGCAGATCAAGCCGTTCAAGCCGCGCGCCCCGGATGCCCCCGATGGTACCTGGCGGATGGATCAAGCGGACGTGGACCGGGTGCAGGAGTTCCGGAAGTGCATCGAGTGCTTTCTCTGCCAGGACGTCTGCCACGTCCTGCGCGATCATCACCTTCACGATGAGTTCATCGGGCCGCGCTTCCTGGTGCACGTCGCCGCGTTGGAGATGCACCCGCTCGATACGGAAGACCGGGTCGAGGCGCTGCGGAAGGCCCACGGCATCGGCTACTGCAACATCACGAAGTGCTGCACCAAGGTCTGCCCCGAGCACATCACCATCACGGACAACGCGATCATCCCGCTCAAGGAGCGGGTCGTGGACGAGTATTTCGATCCGCTTGGGAGGCTGCTGAAGGTGTTCAGTCGAAGGGAGGGAGCATGACTGACGAATACGAGCTCAAGCATATCTCGAGCAGGAGCATTCCGGGCGCGCTGCAGAAGGCGGAGCGCTACCGGATCATCAACGATCCTTCATCCGCCGAAAGCATCTGCCTCGACGTGCTCGAGGTGGATCCACGAAACCAGGAGGCGCTGGTGACGCTGCTGCTCGCGATCACCGACCAGCTCGCCGAGCGGCCGGCGGAGGGCGCCAAGCGGGCCCAGGAGCTGCTGCCCCGCTTGGACGACGAGTACAAGCGGATGTACTACGCCGGGATCGTGTGCGAGCGCACGGCGAAGGCCCACCTCCGCCGCGGATCGATGGGATCGGGCGAGCTGGCCTACCCGTGGTTCCGCGAGGCGATGGAGTGGTACGAGAGGGCGGAGGCCCGGCGGTCCGCGGGGAACGACGAGGCGATCCTGCGCTGGAACACCTGCGCGCGCATCCTCGCGCGCGACGAGCACATCAGGCCTCGGCTCGAGGAACCGGTGACGCCCGGGTCGGAGTGAGGGCCCCATCATGACTCCCATCACAGCCAGGAATCGCCTCCGCCTCCTCGCGGCCTTCGCCCTTTCGCTCCCTCTCAACCCCCTGGCCGCCCAGCAGTCCTCCGGCCTCGACACTGCCGGCATGGATCGCTCGGTCAAGCCCGGTGACAACTTCTTCGCCTACGCCAACGGCACGTGGCTCAAGGACACTGAGATTCCGGCCGATCGCAGCTCCTGGGGCGCCAGCGCGGTCCTGAGCGACCTCACCGACCGCCGCGTGGCCGACCTGATCCAGGCTGCCGCGAAGACTTCCGCTCCGGCCGGTTCCGACGCCAAGAAGATCGGCGACCTCTACGCCAGCTTCATGGATTCGACGGCCATCGACTCGACCGGCCTTACGCCCCTCGAGCCCACGCTCGACTCGATTGCCGCCATCCGCGACCGCAAGGATCTCGCCCGCTTCCTCGGGTCCACCCTCCGCGCCGACGTCGACGCGCTCAATAACACGAACTTCTACACCGAGAACCCGTTCGGTCTCTGGGTCGCCCAGGACCTGGACGACCCGACGCACTACTCGCCGTTTCTGCTCCAGGGCGGCCTCGGCATGCCCGACCGCAGCTACTACGTCGACACGTCGCCGGCGATGGCGGCGATCCGCGACAAGTACAAGACACACGTCGCGGCGATGCTCGGCCTGGCGAAAATCCCCGACGCCGAGACCAAGGCCGCCGCGATCGTGGCGCTCGAGACGAAGATCGCCACCGCGCACTGGACTCGAGAAGCGTCGGGCGATGTAAGCAAGGGTAACAACCATTGGGCGCGCGCCGATTTCACCACCAAGGCAGCGGGCCTCGATTGGGACACGTACTTCGCCGCCGCGGGGATCGAGAAGCCGGCACAGTTCGTCGTCTGGCAGCCCAGCGCCGTCACAGGCATCTCCGCGCTCGTAGCGGGCGAGCCGCTCGACACCTGGAAAAACTATCTGACCTTCCACGCCATCCAGTCGCGCGCCGCCGTGCTACCCGTCGCCTTTGGCAACGAGACGTTCGCGTTCTTCGGCCCGGTATTGAGCGGCGCCCAGAAGCAACGGGATCGCTGGAAGCGCGCGGTCGCCGCCACCAACCAGGCGCTCGGCTTCGCGGTCGGCCGGCTCTACGCCGCGCGCTGGTTCCCGGCGGCGGAGAAGGCGCGGGCTCAGGCGATGGTCAAGAATCTCATCGCCGCGTTCAACGACCGCATCGACCATCTCGACTGGATGGCGCCGGCCACCAAGGCGGAGGCCAAGGCCAAGCTCGCGGTGCTCAAGGTCGGCGTCGGCTATCCCGACGCCTGGCCCGATTACAAAGGCCTCGAGGTCAGGCTCGGGGACGCCTACGGCAACGCCGAGCGCGCCCGGCTGTTCCAGTACCGGCAGAGCCTCGCGCGGCTGGACAAGCCGGTGGACCGGGGCCAGTGGGTGATGACGCCGCAGCTGGTCAACGCGGTCAATCTGCCGGCGATGAATGCTCTCAACTTTCCCGCCGCCATCCTTCAGCCGCCGTACTTCGATCCGAAGCGTCCCCTCGTCATGGATTACGGCGCCATCGGCGCCGTCATCGGCCACGAGGTGAGCCACAGCTTCGACAATCAGGGCGCGCTCTTCGACTCGAAGGGCCGTCTGCACAACTGGTGGACTCCGGAAGACTTCAAGCACTTCCAGGCATCGTCCGCACAGCTCGTCGCGCAGTACGACGCGTACAAGCCGTTCCCCGACCTCGCGGTCAAGGGACAGCAGACGCTGGGCGAGAACATCGCCGACCTGGCCGGCCTCGCCGCCGCTTACGATGCCTACCACCGGTCCCTCGGCGGGAGATCGGCGCCGGCGGTGCAGGGATTCACCGGCGACCAGCAGTTCTTCGTGAGCTTCGCCCAGGGCTGGCGCGGCAAGTCGCGCGAGCCCGCCCTTCGGAACCAGATCCTGACCGACGGACACTCGCCGCGCGAGTACCGCGCCTCCACGGTGCGGAACATCGATGCCTGGTATCGGGCGTTTGGTGTGAAGGCGGGAGAAAGGCTGTACCTCGCGCCGGCCGAGAGAGTGCGTGTCTGGTGACAGCCGCATCGTGCGGCGGACTCTTGCCACCGCCGCCGGGCCGATGCAGCTCCTCACGCAGCAACCCGCCACCGCCGCCGTTTCCCTTCGCCCCATCGACTACCCCGAGCTCGCCGGCCGGAGCGATGCGACCATCAAGGCAAGCACCGGCTGCACCTGGGCACGCTGGGTCAAGGCGCTCGATCACGCCAAGGCACACATCTGGCCTCACCGAGACATCGCGAAACACGTGCACGAGAAGTACAAAGTAACGGGCTGGTGGGCGCAGACCGTCACCGTGGGTTACGAGCGCATCAAGGGATTGCGCGCCGTCGGCCAGCGCCGGGACGGGTCGCGCATGTGAAGCTGCCTGATAAGGCCGCCGCTACCCGGGCGAAGGAGTACTGGGGCGAGCGGCTCGACGCGCTTCGGCAGGTCCTGATTTAGCTCCACATCGAAGTGAAGGAGAGGCTCCGTGAGACCGATCGTTCTGCTGCTTGCTCTCGTCCTGCCTTTGCGGGGCCTCACCGCCCAGCAATCCCCGCCGATGATCGCGATTCGCGCGGGCGTCCTCATCGACGGCACGGGCGCGGCCCCGGTCAGGAACGCGATCATCCTCGTGCAGGGCGAGCGGATCACGGCGATAGGCCCCGGCGTGGCGATCCCCAGGGGCGCCACGCTGGTGGACCTGTCGGGGGAGACCGTGCTCCCCGGGTTCATCGACGCGCACGTGCATCTCGTCGGCCGCACGATCGGTGACGGCGACTGGCAGCACTCCGCTATTACGGAGCTGCCGAGCGCGATGGTGCTCCTGGGCGCGGCCCACGCCCAGCAAACGCTCGAGGCCGGCTTCACCACGGTCCGCATCGTCGGCTCGGCCGGGTTCGCCGATATCGGCTTGCGCGACGCGGTCGACTCCGG
Organism: uncultured Gemmatimonadales bacterium; assembly: GCA_963722825.1. Taxonomy (GTDB): domain Bacteria; phylum Gemmatimonadota; class Gemmatimonadetes; order Gemmatimonadales; family GWC2-71-9; genus CAVVWJ01. The sequence goes on along the minus strand of CAVROI010000003.1, from coordinate 190,095 downwards.
CTGGGTGCAGGGCCCGCGGATTCTCGGTGCCGGCATCGCCCTGGGCGCGCGAGGTGGGCATTGTGACGGCACGGCCGGCTTCAATCCCGGGACCTTCGGCCATGAGGCCGACTTCCGGGATGGCGTGGCGGACGGATCGACCAGGTGCGGAGCGGCGTCCGCTACATGGTCAAGTATGGCGCCGACCTCATCAAGATCTGCGCGACGGGTGGCGTACTGTCTCCCAAGGATTCCGTCGGCCTGCAGCAGTACGGCGAAGAGGAGATGCGGGCGATCGTGGAGACCGCGGCAATGCTTCGGCGCAAGGTTGCCGCCCACGCGCACGGGACGGAGGGAATCAAGGCGGCCGTCCGCGCCGGCGTAGCGTCGATCGAGCACGGCTCGATGCTGGACGCCGAGGCCGTCAAGCTCATGAAGGCGCACGGGACCTATCTGGTGCCGACTCTCCTGGCTGGATTCACCGGAGTCGCTGGCGACAGAGAAGAAGCTGCCGCCGGCCGTTGCCGCCAAGGCGCTCGCGATCGCACCGCGGATTCACGCCTCATTCAAACTGGCGGTCGAGGCCGGCGTCAAGATCGCGCTCGGGACCGACGCGGGAGTGATGCAGCACGACACCAACGCCCGCGAGTTCGCGCTCATGGTGAAGTACGGAATGTCTCCGATGCAGGCAATCCAGGCCGGTACCCTGAGCGGCGCCACCCTGCTTGGGAGGGAGGCGGAGGTCGGCTCCCTCGAGTGTGGCAAGGTGGCCGACCTGTTGGCGGTCAAGGGCGATCCGCTGCGGGACATCACCGTGCTGCAGCACGTCGACTTCGTGATGAAGGGAGGAACGGTGTTCAAGCAGAAGGGCCGGGTGGAGGGTCGGAGCGACGCATGGGTGCGCTAGGTCTCGCCGCTCTTCTCACAGTTCTCTGACATCGCCGACCGCGTTGGCCCGCAGTCTCCGGCGTCCTAGGGTGAGCAGGCTCCTGCACGCTGCGACAGAAGTTCCCACCACACCCGGAGACTCGACCCATGCGACACATCATCCTGACCGGTCTGCTCGCGGGGGCGGCCTTGGCGTGCCAGAACGCCGCCGCTCCAGTTGAGGCCGGCAGCGCCGCCCTGTCCGAAGCCAGTGATCGCGCGCACCTCGACCTCCGTGAGGAACGCGCGTCGCTCATCATCGCCGGAAACGCGCTGTCCTCGGCGCTCGGCGCGCAGGGCGTCGCCATCGGCCTCGACGGCGCGTTCACCGACGACGTGCTGTTCCTCTCGCCGCGCGTCAACGTGCTCTCGGGACGCGCCGCCACCGGCGCCTTTCTCACGAGCGATCCGCTGGCGCCGAGCGCGCTCCAGTGGAGCGTCGAGGCCGCCGACGTGTCCAACGACGGCACCCAGGGCTATACCTGGAGCGAGGGACTCGCCACCTACGACTTCGGCACCGGCGCGCTGCCGCGGCCGAGCTTCTTCCTGATATACTGGCGCCGCGCCGCGGTGGGCGAGGACTGGTCGGTGGCGGGGGTGGTCGTCAGCCTCGGCGGTCCCTCGACGGGCGAGTTCCCGGCCGGCTTCGATACCCCCGACACCAAGCATCGGCGCAACTTCCCCAACACCGACGTGACGGAGCAGCGGGCCGAGATCCTGAGCGTCGACGCGGCCTTCTCGGCCGCATCGGTGGCACGGGGCAGCGGCCCGGCGTTCGAACAGTTCGCCGCGCCCAACGGCATCGGCGTCGGCGGCGGACAATTCATCTTCGGGCCGACGGCACTCGGTGAGGCCTTCTCCAGCGACCCGACCGACGTGATCAGTTGGGTGCCCCGGTTCTCCGACGCCGCAGCCAGCGGTGACCTCGGGTTCAGCGTGGGCGAGGCCACCTTCGACTTCGGGGCGGCCGGCACCTTCTACTCCAAGTACCTGACCGTGTGGCAGAAGCAGAATACGGGAGTGTGGAGGTACGTGGCGGATCTCGGCAATAATCGTCCGGCACCGGCGCCGTAAGCGGGTCCGAACGCGGACAGATCTCTGACGTCCGGGTGCCCCAGGCGGGCGCTCGGGCGTCTCCTGTGGCGGACCATGCAACCGATCCCTCCCGACTCCCCGGCGCTCGACCCGTCCGTCTCCGGCACCGCGCCCCCCGTCGTTCAGCCAAGGGCGCGGCTCCAGGACCTGATCGGCCTCAGCCGACTGTTCCTTCTCGCCTTCGGCTTCTGGACAGTGACCGCCGTCGTCTTCGCGCTCCAGGACGCGGGCATGAGCGCGCTCGCGCCGCGGCCGGGCCCACCGCGGGCGTTGGTCCAGCTCCTGGTCATGGAGCTCGCGAGCTGGTGGCCGTGCGCGCTGCTCACGCCTCCCGTCGTAGCAATGACGCTTCGCGCCCGCGAGCGAGGCGCCTCGCTCCGACGGGCGCTGGCGGTCCACGCCGGCGGGGCGGTGCTGTTCGTGATCGCCGCGGGCTCGCTCATGGGGATCGCGGAGAGCTTGATTCCGTGGGTGCGGCACCATGGCGGGCTCGCATATGACATCGGCTGGGGCGTGCTTCGCTACGTCGGCGTCAACTTCCTCCTCTACACGCTGATCGTAGCGGGCACCGAGGCGGCGGCCCACGCGTGGGAATCGCGCCAGCGGGCGCTGGCGGCGGCGGTCTACGCGCGGCAGCTCGCCGAGGCGCGACTGCACGTCCTCAGCGCGCAGCTCCAGCCGCACTTCCTGTTCAACGCCCTGCACGCCATCTCCGCGCTCGTCTGGGAAGACCAGGCCCGTGCCGACCGCCTGCTCGCTCGGCTCAGCGACCTGCTCCGCCTGACGCTCAGCACCGGAACACGGGTCGAGACCACGCTCGCGGAAGAGGTGGTCCTCCTCCACCACTATGCCGAAATCCAGGAGGCGCGCTACGGCGACCGGCTGCGGGTCTTGTTCGATGTGGAGGAGCAGGTGCGCGACGCGATGGTGCCGCGGCTGATTCTGCAGCCGCTGGTGGAGAACGCCATCCGGCACGGGATTACCCGCCGCATCACGCCGGGGCAGGTGGAGGTGCGCGCGTGGGCCCGCGCGGGACGCCTCCATCTCACCGTCCAGGACGATGGGGTCGGGCTCGGCGGTCTCATTCGCGATGGGCTCGGCCTCTCCATCACGCGAGCCCGCCTGCGGCAGCTGTACGGCCGGGACCAGCGCTTCGCGCTCGACCCGGCGCCGGCCGGCGGCGCGGTCTGCACTCTCAGCTTCCCCCTCCGACTCGCCGGATCGGCCGCCTCGTGAGCGATGACCGGATCCGCGCGCTCATCGTGGATGACGAACCGCTCGCGCGCGCCCGGCTTCGCGGCCTCCTGGCGAAGCATGCCGACATGCAGCTCGTCGGGGAGTGCGCCGAGGGCGCCGAGGCGATCGCGGCAATCGACCGGACGCGGCCCGACGTGGTGTTCCTCGACATTCAGATGACCGAGACCAGCGGCCTCGACGTCGCCTCCGCCCTGACGGTCGAGCCGAGGCCCGCCGTCGTGTTCGTGACCGCGCACGAGTGCCATGCGCTCGAGGCGTTCGACGTCCGAGCCCTCGACTACCTGCTCAAGCCGTTCGAGGAGGCGCGGTTCGCGGCCACGCTCGAGCGGGTGCGCGCCTACGCGTCGGCGGTACGGACGCGGCGGTCGCACGAGCATCTCGTCGCCATCCTGCGCGAGTTGTCGGTGACGCCTCTGTCGGAGCTCGAGCGGCTCCGGTCGCCGGCGATGCCGCTCCGTTTCGCCGGCCTCGAGGTGGACACCGCCACGCGCGAAGTGCGCCGGGCCGGACAGCCGGTGGTGCTCCGCCCCAAGGAGTACGACCTCCTGGTGGCGTTCATGCAACGTCGTGGGGGGCTGGTGACGCGGCGGGAGCTGCTGGCCGAGGTGTGGGGATACAGCGACGACGTGAGCAGCCGGACGGTGGACACCCACGTCGCGGTGTTGCGGCGCAAGCTCGGCCACGCCGCGGCCGAGGCCGGCTCCATCGTCACCGTCGCGAGAGTGGGATACCGGATGCTTGGGTGAGTGAGCCCCCTATCCAGCTGACTCCGATGCTTCGCCGGGACAGGCGCCCGACAACCCGTGAAGCAGGATCGTAGTCACCGTCTGTCCAGTCAGCTCGGGTGAGAATTGCCCCGGATCGATGGCGCGGAACAATCGGGTTCCCATGGCGGCGCCCAGGATCATCAGCGGAATCATTTTCGCGGCGCGTTGGATCTCTTCGGCAGGCACCTCGTCACAGGCGCGTCCCCGATGAAGCGCATCACGCAGCGTCTGCTCGCTGCGCGCTACCACCTCTGCGTGGAGCAGGCGCCCCGCTTCCGGAATCTTGGGAAGCTCCGTGAGTGCGAGGATGGCGACCTCGATCTGCCCGGGCTGCTGAAAGCGCGTCCAGAGCCGCTCGAGCAGCGTTCTCAGCACCTCTTCCCGGGATCCTTCCACCGGGGACAGCCCCTCGCTCGCGATGATCGCAGCTTCGATGCGGTCGCGGATGAGATCGAGGAGGAGGCGCTCCTTGGATTCGAAGTAGTGGTAGAGGCAGCCCTTGGTGACCCCGACCCGGTCGGCCACGTCGTTGAGCGTCGCCTGGGTGTATCCCAGGTCGGAAAACACCGAGAGCGCCGCCTCCAGAATCGCCCCGCGGCGCTCCTCGGGTGCCATTCGCTGACGCGGGGGCCGCGTGTCGGCGTCGGGGGCTGTCATCCGGTCCGTTTGTGTATCCATTTGTCCCCGTTTGCGATGGCTCTTGCCAACCTACCGGTCGGAATATAGCGCTTCGATGGGGTCCCGGCACTATTGACATACCTACCGGTAGGTATATAGTATCGTACCTACCGGTCGGTCAATAACGATCGGCTCCAACTCATCGGCTCCGACGGACAGCCTCGTGCCGGCGAAGCCTCCAACTACGGATCAGCGGAGGAAGGCTCCATGTACGCGCAGTCTGTGGGCACCGCAGCTCTCGTTCTTTCACTCCTCGCTCCAAGCGTCGCCCTCGCTCAAACCACTGAGACCTTCGACCGGCCCACGGTCGTCCTCTTCGCCAACGGCGGCGGCAACTCCTCGCTCACCGACCTCAACGAGGCGGGAACCAACTCATTGAAAACCGGCTGGACGGCGGGCGGCGGCGCGGGGGTGCAGCTCAACCCTTATGTCGCCCTTCGGGGCACCTTCGATTTCGCGCAGGCCGACGGCGAGAGCGCGACCCCGTTCGCCGGTCAGTCACTGAAGCACTACTTCTACGGTGGTGACGTGCAGCTGCGGTATCCGACCGCCAGCGGCTTTGCGCCATACGTGCTGCTCGGCGCCGGCGCCGTGACCATCGACAACCCGGACAACGCGGCGTTCGAGCGCTTCACCAAGTTTGCCGGCAAGGGCGGACTGGGTGTGGAGTACACGGTGCCGCGCAGCGACTTCAGCCTTTATGCCCAGGCCAACTCGTACGTGTACAAGTTCGACCGGAACGGGTTCGACAAGACCCAGGCCGACCTGCTGTGGACGGGCGGCGTGAGCTACCGGCTGCCTCGTTAGCGCACACCGGGCCAAAGAGCCCCTGGCAGTGTAGGTACATGGGTTCACCGCAGAGGGGCAGAGAGCCGCAGAGAAAACAAACGGCAGGTCGTGCTCTGCGCCCTCCGCGCCTCTGCGGTGAACTCCGCTGTGGGGGCGAGCATGGGGGTACCTCTGCCGGAAGATGCGGCAGTACGGTGGGATCTGGTGCCGGATTCCCCAATCGCGTGCACCCGGTCGTTGATGCGGCGTACCTCACGCCAATTATCACATCTGCGGCACGCGACACCAGCCCACCTTCCACCGGCGCGGTGGATTGACGCCCCAGGCTACCGGACAGCCTCCCACTTCCAGTTGCGCACCTCGGGCATGTCGTCTCCGTAAGTCGTGATGTAGCGCGTGTGTTCGATCAGCTTGTCGCGGATCGCCTGCTTGGCATCAGCGGCGCCGGCGCTGAGCTTCGGCACCCGGTCGAACACATCCGCCACCAGGTGGTACCGATCGATGCCATTCCGCACGGTCATGTCGAATGGGGTCGTGGTGGTTCCTTCCTCCTTGTAGCCCCGGACATGAAGATTTCCATGATTCGTTCGACGGTAGGTCAGGCGATGAATGAGCCAGGGATAACCATGATAGGCAAAGATGATGGGCTTGTCGGTCGTGAACAGCGCGTCGAACTCCCGGCCGGAGAGCCCGTGCGGATGCTCCTCGACCGGCTGGAGCCGCATGAGATCCACCACGTTGATCACCCTGACCCTGAGATCCGGAACGAGCTGTCGCAGCAGGCTCACGGCTGCGAGGGATTCCATGGTCGGCACGTCGCCCGCCGAGGCCATGACGACGTCCGGCTCGGCGCCCCTGTCCGTGCTGGCCCACTCCCAGATTCCAATGCCGGCCGTGCAGTGCTCGATGGCCGCGTCGAGATCGAGGTACTGTAGCGCCGGCTGTTTGCCGGCTACGATCACGTTGACGTAGTTGCGGCTCCGAAGGCAGTGATCGGCAACGGACAGCAACGTGTTCGCGTCCGGAGGGAGATACACCCGGATGACGTCCGCCTTCTTGTTCACGACGTGATCGATGAACCCCGGGTCCTGGTGCGAGAAGCCGTTGTGATCCTGCCGCCAGACATGGGATGTCAGCAGATAGTTCAGCGATGCAATCGGCCGCCGCCAGGGGAGCTGGCGGGTCACCTTGAGCCACTTCGCGTGCTGGTTGAACATCGAGTCCACGATATGGATGAAGGCCTCGTAGCAGGAGAAGAAGCCGTGCCGGCCGGTGAGGAGGTAGCCTTCGAGCCAGCCCTGGCAGGTGTGCTCGCTCAGGATCTCCATCACCCGCCCCTCCGGGCCCAGTTGCTCATCATCGGGAAGCCGGTCCGCCATCCAGGTCCGGTCCGTCACCTCGAACAGCGCGTCCAGCCGGTTGGAAGCGGTCTCGTCCGGGCCGAACACGCGGAAGCTCCGTCGGTCGAGATTGCGGCGCATCACATCCCGGAGAAAACCGCCGAGCACGCGTGTGGCCTCGGCCTCAGTGGCTCCTGGTCTCGGTACCGGGATCGCGTACGCTCGAAAATCGGGCAGGTCGAGGGGCTGGAGGAGCGTCCCGCCGTTGGCATGCGGGTTAGCACCCATCCGGCGGTCTCCCGCCGGCGCGAGCGCCGCCAGCTCGGGAATGAGTCCCCCGGCTTCATCGAAAAGCTCCTCCGGGCGATAGCTCCTCATCCATTGTTCGAGCTGCGTCACGTGCTCCGGCTTGGTCATATCCGCCAACGGCACCTGGTGCGAGCGCCAGGAGCCCTCGGTCTTCTTTCCGTCGACCCTCTTGGGCCCGGTCCAACCCTTGGGGCTGCGCAGAATGATCATCGGCCACCGGGGGCGCACAGCCTGCCCGGTCGACCGCGCCTCCGCCTGGATGCTGCGGATGTCCGCGATGACGGTGTCGAGCGCCGCGGCCATGGCCTGGTGCATCGCTTCGGGCTCCGAGCCCTCGACCACCTGCGGGCGATAGCCGTACCCGAAGAAGAGCTGTTCCAGCTCCTCGCCGCTGATCCGGGCGAGGACCGTGGGGCTCGCGATCTTGTAGCCGTTGAGGTGCAGGATCGGAAGGACGGCGCCGTCGGTGATCGGATCGAGAAACTTGTTCGAGTGCCATGCCGTCGCCAGTGGACCCGTCTCGGCCTCGCCGTCGCCGACCACGCACGCCGCGATCAGCTCGGGATTGTCGAACACAGCGCCGTACGCGTGCGCCAGCGAGTAGCCGAGCTCTCCGCCTTCGTTGATCGAGCCCGGCGTCTCCGGGGCCGCGTGGCTCGGAATGCCACCGGGAAAGGAGAACTGCTTGCAGAGCCTCTGCAGTCCAGCCCGGTCGCGCGACACTTCGGGATAGATCTCGCTATAGGTTCCCTCGAGATACGTGTTCGCGACGACGCCGGGCCCGCCGTGTCCCGGGCCCGCGATGAAGATCATATTGAGATCGTGCCGCTTGATGACGCGGTTGAGGTGGGCGTAGATGAAGTTGAGGCCCGGCGTCGTACCCCAGTGGCCCAGCAGCCGAGGCTTGATGTGCTCGCGCGCCAGCGGCTCGCGGAGCAGTGGGTTGTCCAGGAGATAGATCTGCCCGACCGAGAGGTAATTGGCGGCGCGCCAGTAGGCATCGATCGCGTGCAGCTCGGACAATGAAAGCGGTCCATCGTTCATGTGGGTCTCCGAATCCTGCCCATAGGGTCCATGAGAAATGTCACCTCGCCGTCGTCGCTGGGCGAGGCGGGTCACCGGACTGGCGCCGCCCCGTTGCGGCTGGTAGACTGCGGCGTGCTCCGATGTCTCGCGGGTTGGCGTCGCCGGATCGGATTCATTGCCCTGCTGTTGAGCCCTGGGCTCGGCGGCTCCTGGCTTCGCGTCACGCATGATTGTTCCCGGGCCGGCCTCACCGTGTCCACAGGCGCCCACCACCACGGTCGGCATCATTCGGGTGGCCTCCCCGATCATCAGGAATGTCGGTGCGTGGGAGCCTGCCACACAGGCTCCCTCGCCCCGACACCGGCAGGGCTCCTTGTCACCGCCATCGATCTTACGCTGTCGGCCCGGTACCGCCTCCAGGAAGGCGTGCGACCGCAGGGCGTTCCTCACCTCCATCCATTCGCGCTCCCTCCGCCGCCGGTCTGACCCTTCCTTCGTCGCACGCTCGGAAATATTCATCGATCGCTGGGGACGGTGCGTACGCTGGTGGCCGGCGCGCCCGGGACCCGATGCGCAGCGCCCCGCGACTTCCACTCAGGGACAGGCAATGCGAGAGCAAATGCACGAAATCGTGGTGTCCGCAGGATCCTGGCTGATCGAGCGGCTCGAGGCGTTCATCGCCTGGGGCTCCAGCGTCGGGAACCCGGCCTTCTTCGATCCCGCGAAACACCCGGAGTTCACCTGGACGCGCGACCTCGAGGGCCGCTGGACGATCATCCGGGACGAGTTGGCGACGGTGCTGGAGCACCGGCAGCTCCTGCCGAGCTTTCACGACATCTCGAAGGACCAGCGGCGCATCAGCGACGACGGCTGGAAGACGTACTTCTTCTGCGCGTACGGGATCAACGCCGAAGGCAACCGCGCCCGCTGCCCGGCGACGACCCGCATCGTGGATGCGATCCCGGGCATGAAGACGGCCTTCTTCTCCATTCTCGCGCCGGGCCAGCACATCCCTCCTCACCGGGGCCCTTTCAAGGGCGTGATCCGCTACCATCTTGGTCTCGTCGTGCCCGAACCCAGGAAGCGCTGCCGCATTCGGGTTGGCCACGAGGTGCGCCACTGGGACGAAGGGAAAGGATTGATGTTCGACGACACCTATGAGCACGAGGTCTGGAACGACACGCCGGGGACCCGCGTGGTTCTCTTTCTCGACGTCGTCCGGCCGCTCCGGTTTCCTGCGAATCTGCTCAACTGGCTGGTGCTCCAGATGATTGCTCATTCGCCGTACATCCAGGACGGGGTCGAGAACTATCGCGCGTGGGAGAAGAAGCTCGACCAGGTAGGTACCGGCCGGAGGGAGAAGGTGTCCGCCTGATGCAGCGCGCCATTTGGCTCGCGATGGCCGTGTTGGGGTGTCACTCGCAGGCTCGTGGCGCCGAGGCGGCGTCCAGCACTCTTCGTGTCACGCATGCCGTGGCCTGGGGACTGCCGGAAGCCGCCGCCGCCACCGTAGGCTTCAGGCTGGAGAACCTGGGTGAGCGCCCGGACACCCTGATCGGCGCGGACAGTCCCGTGGGGTTGGTAACGCTGCACGACGTCGTGGCTCGGCGCATGGTCGAGGTGCCGAACGTGCCGATCGCGGCCCGCGGGCAGCTCATCCTCGGGGCAGGCCGCGCACACCTGATGCTGGCCCGTGTGGACGATGGCGTCTGGTCGCGCGCGGCGATCCCGCTCGCCCTGCACTTCACCCATGGCGGCACCCTGGCGATCACGGTCCCGATCCTCCGGGTGACCCAGGCGCTCGAGGAGCTGGAAGGAAAGTGATGCTGGCGATGGGGAGGCCTGCCCGTGTGCTCCTCGCCGCGGGGCTCACCCTCTCGGCGGGGGCGTGCGGCGAGCGCCGCGAGCTCTCGGCGAGCGGGTTCGTCGGGTTCGAGCTGCCGCAGCCGAAGCCCAAGCCCGAGTTCGTGCTCACGTCCATGCGCGGTGGGTCGTACGATTTCCGGCGGGAAACCGACGGCTATCTCACGCTCCTCTTCTTCGGCTATACCCACTGCCCGGACGTGTGTCCTGTGCACATGGCCAACCTGGCGGCGGTCCTGAGCCAGCTTCCCTCGGAGATCTCGAGCCGGGTCCGCGTGGTCTTCGTGACGACCGATCCCAAGCGGGATACGCCCGAACGGCTGCGCCGTTGGCTCGGAGCCTTCGACCCCGCATTCGTCGGTCTGACGGGAATGGGCCCGGAACTCACCCGTGCCCAGATCGATGCCGGAGTGCAGCCGGCAATGCCCGACACCGCCGCAGACTCGGCCTCGGGCAGGGAGTACAGCGTGGGGCATGCGGCGCAGGTCATCGCGTTCACTCCGGACAACCTGGAGCGCGTGCTCTATCCCGCGGGAACGAGGCAGGAGGACTGGGCCCACGACATCCCGCTTCTCCTGCGAATCTCACCGGCCGAGTCCTCGTGACGGGGCCGTACGGACAATGAGGTACCGATGACCTGGTGGTGCTCCGCGACCGGGCAGCCCTGGACCTGGACCTGGCGTGCGTATCCCGGGGTGTGGCTCGTGGTCCTGGCGGTCGCCATGGTCTATGGCTCGGTTGCCTGGCGTTCCCCGCGTCGCCGTGCCTGGCTCGGCGCGGCTGGACTGGTGACGGTGTGGATCCTCCTCGACTGGCCGGTCGGTACCCTGGCCTCCGGTTACCTCCTGGCCGCCCACGCTCTCCAGTTTCTGTTGTTCTCGTTCGTGGTGCCGCCGCTGCTCTACGGCGGAATCTCTCCGGCCGGTTGGGGACGGCTCGAGCGGCATCTGGCGGAGCGCCAGTCGTTCCGCGTGCTCAGCCATCCGCTCGTGACCGGCGTGGCGTTCAATCTCATGGCGATCGTGACCCATCTGCCCGGCGTCGTGGACGGGCTCATGCGCTCGCAGCTCGGCTCGTTCGCCGTCGATCTCGCGTGGCTGTTCGGCGGGATCGCGTTCTGGTGGCCGGTGCTGGCCCCATTCCCGCTCCGCGGGAGCGGCGGGCTCGGGAAGATCGGCTACCTCTTCGTGGCGTCGATGGTACACACCGGCTTGGGCATGTGGCTCCTGCTCAGCCGATTCCCTGTCTACGGGATCTACGAGCTGGCTCCGCCCATCGGCGGCCGCTCGGCCATGGCCGATCAGGCGCTCGCCGGCGGCATCATGGAGTTGATCGGAGGCCTGGTAGTCATCGGCGCCGTCGCCTCCGTCTTTTTTGCGTGGGCGCGGGAGGAAGAGGACGATCAGCAGGGTGCGACCGTCATTGCTGCGTCGCGGGACGTGTCCTGATCGGCCGCGGTCGCGACGGTCCTATTGCGCGGATTTCTCCAGCACCAGTTCCATCGCGCGGGCCGAGTCGGCGACCGGTCCGGCGCAATCCCGCCGGCGGGCCTGCCAGAATCGCGTGGCGAGATCCAGGTTGCTCTCGGCGGCCTCATGGAGCCGGGAAGCGGGGACCCGGCGGATGAGTGCCGTCCGCACGGTATCCGCCAGGACCTGAAGCGGCTGCACCGAGGCGCTCTCCGCGCATCCGGCCGCGGACTCCAGTGCAACCCGGAGGACGCTCATGCTCCGGCGATACTGCTCGGTGGTGCCGATGCCGCGTTGGGTGGGATCGAGCGCAAGCACCTGGTTGCAGAGCGCGAGCCGCGCCTTGATCTCCGGGCTCTGCGGCCGGAGCCCGATTGCCGAGAGGAAGCCGCCCCTGGCCGCCCGGTAGTTCCCGCGCTGGAACTCAGCCTCGCCAATGCCGGCGTAGGCGTCGGCGTCACTCCCCTCGCGGCGCAGGATGTCCCGGAAGAGGTCGATCGCGCGCGCGGGCGACCCCGCGGCGATGAACAGTCGCGCGATCCGCTTCCGAGTCGGGACGTCTCCGGGCGCCTCGCTCTGCAGGGGCAGCAGCTCGGCGAGGAGCTCCTGCCGGGAGCTCCTCGCTGCCAGGAGATCGACCAGCTCGAAGCGGGCCTGTACTCGATTTCCCATGCGGTCGTCGTCCCACCGGCCGTAGATGGCCCGATGATAGAACGAGATTGCCTGGGTGAACTTGTGCTCCCGCACCAGCGCGCGCGCCATGATGAGGCTGGCCGCGGCATCGACGGGATCCCGCTGCAGCCGGTCGGTGAGCACCGTTTCCGCATCGCTGACCTTTCCCGCCGCCAGCTCGGCGGCCGCCAAGGCACGCTGGTAGGCGGAGTTCTCGCGCTCGTCCGCGAAGGCGACGCGAAGCCGGTCGACCGCATCGTGGGCATTGCCGTCGCGCTGGAGCCGCAGTCCTTCCTCGAAGAGCTGGCGCGCCTCGGATCGGCGCTCCGCCCGCTCCTTCTCGACCAGCAGGGTATCGATGACGAACAGCGCTCCGATCGCCGCGAGCACTATGGCAAAGGTCCCCACGAACGAACCTGCTGCCGCCGCCGCGGATCGTTGCGCAACCGCCGGGTCAGCCATGTGGCCCCACCTTCCGGGGCGGACGGGCCACGCCGTAGGCTTCCAGGACGTCCTGGAGGGTGACGAGGCCGATCACCTGGCGGATATTGGCCCGGCTGACGACCGGGAGCACGTTGTAGCGGAGTGTACCCATTCGCTCCAGCGCCAGCGTGAGTCCGTGATCCGGGTGCACATGGGGCAGCGCGGCCGAGTCGGAGCGGTGTGGCGACGGCCGCTCTCGCAACAAGGCCGCCAGGGGCTGTTCCCCCCGGCCCTCCGCGACGGCGCGCTCGAGCTCGACTCGGTCGATCATGCCGCACAAGCCTTCGTCGTCCATGACCGGCCAGGCGTCGAGCGCGCTGTCACGCGTCCGGGCCAACGCGCTCGCCGCGTCGATCCGGGCCGCAAGCGTGTCGTTCGCGGCGGAACGCATCGCCGCGGTGACGCGGAGCCGGGCGCGCTGTGCGCGCTGCTCGCCCGTCGGCAGGTGAATGCCGTCCTGGCGGGCCAGAGCTTCGTAGATGGGTTGCCGCTGGTAGTGATGCGAGATGAAGAATGCGATCAGGTTGGAGATCATCAGGGGAACGATGATGGTGTAGTCGCGAGTCAGCTCGAAGATCATGATCACGGACGTAAGCGGCGTCCGCACGATGCCGGCGAACGCCGTCCCCATGCCGACCAGCGCGTAGGCACCCGGGCCAGCCGTGTATTCCGGCAGGAGCAGGTGCGCCACGCTGCCCACCGACGCGCCGAGCATCGCGCCGATAAACAGACTGGGCCCGAAGATACCGCCGGCATTGCCCGAGGCGTAACAGACTGCCGTGGCGACGATCTTGAGCACGGCCAGAATGACGACGACCTTCAGGACCATGTCGCCCGCGAGGACCTTCTCGACCTCGTCGTATCCCACGCCCAGCACCTGGGGCAGGAAGTAGCCCATCAGCCCGACGGTCAGGCCGCCCGCCACCGGCTGGAGCCAGACCGTCCATGCCGGCAGGTCCAGGAACCGCTGTCGGAGGCCCAGGAGCAGCTTCACGAACCAGACGGACCCCAGGCCGCCGACCACGCCGAGCACGGCATAGATCCCAAATTCGAGCGGGTTGACCAGGTGATACCCCGTGACGTGAAACAGCGGCTCGTCGCCCAGGACCAGATGGAGGACCATCCAGGAGGTGGCCGAGCTGAGCACCACGGAGCCGAGGATCGGGGCATGGAGATCGCCCATGATCTCTTCGAGGGAAAACAGCACCGCGGCGATGGGCGTATTGAACGCGGCCGCGAGGGCGGCGGCTCCACCTATCGGCACGAGCGACTTGACCTGCTCCTTGCTCAGCCCGAGGCGGCGGGCGATCACCGAGGCCAGCCCCGCGCCGATCTGCACCGCGGGGCCTTCGCGTCCCAGCGCGATGCCGCTGGCGAGGGAGGCCGAGCAGCAGAAGAACTTCCCCAGGACGGTGCGGAAGGAGATCCGTCCGTCCCGGATGAAGACGGCCGTCTTGGTCTGGGGTACTCCACTGCCGCGGGCGAAAGGGAAGTAGCGGAAGAGCAGATACCCGGTCGCGAGCGAGCCCAGCGTCGGCACGAGGATGCGGCGCCATCCGGCGCCTCCGGCGGGATACATGCGCGCCGCCAGCCGGCCGGTGAGCAGGATGAAGGCGACCACGACGAGGCCGACCAGCGCGCCGATGAGAAGACTGAGCACCAGGTTGAGCTGGTTCTCCCGACGCCGCAGGCCGTCCACCCAGCCGACGATCCTGCCGGTGAGAGAGAGCGTCGGGGGCTCAGTCATCGCGGCACGCGACGCAGAATGAACCTCCGGCGCTCAGCGCCGGGCGCGGGACGTACGTGGGCTGGTGGCGCCATCCTGACCTTCCGATTCCGTGAACATCATGCTGGCCGGTGAGCCGGCCAGCCCCATCTCTCTCACCAACCGGTGCAGCAGCGAGCCGAGGAGGCGTTGCTGTCTGGCCGGCAGCCTGCCCATCGCGCGAATCAGCGCCACCTGGGCGGCAGGTCGCGACCGGCGCAGCAGCGCCCGTCCCGCGCCCGAGAGCTCCAGCCCGACGCGCCGAGCATCCTCCGGGCAAGGCCGGCGGGCCACGAGGCCGCGCTCGACGAGCCGGCGCACAACCACGCTGACCGAGCTCTGATGGGTGCGGGTGCGCTCGGCAAGGTCGTTGACCGATTCGGCGGGCCGCTCGCCCAGCTGTTGCAGGACGAACAATTGTGCGCCACTCAGACCGAGCTCTCGTTCCGCGCGCCGAGCGGACAGCCGCAACGCGCGCACAATGCGCCGCAGGGCATTGAGCCCCGGGCTGACGGTATCACGGGAATCGGATCGAGGTGACACGCGTAAGTCCTCGTGCCTGGTGATCCGCATCACGCCAGAATGGAGCTTCGCTCCGTGTAATAGGCAACGTAAAAGCATGGGAGTCCCATAGGAATGGGGGATCCGGCACGGCGCGCGCCCATCAGTCTCCCGAAATGGCGCGCCCTGCCTCGCCGGTTTCTTCGCGGCACGGGCCGTCGGCGAACCGGTTCGAGCTGCCCGCCCAGGCCTCGGCCTCCCCACCCGCCCATTCGTGACACGTGCGCCATGGCGTTACATATACGACATGACGTCTATCGCTCCTTGAAGGGATAGGTCCCCATGCCTCGGAAACTCCCGGACCCCGACCTCCTGGTCATCAACACCATTCGCACCCTTGCCATGGACGCGGTCCAGGCCGCGAACTCCGGCCACCCCGGCACGCCGATGGCCCTGGCGCCGGTGGTCTACTGCTTGTGGCAAGACTTCCTTCGCTTCGATCCCGAAGACCCGATCTGGCCCAACCGCGACCGGTTCGTGCTCTCCAACGGCCACGCATCGATGCTCCTGTACTCGATGTTGCATCTCACCGGCGTCAAGGCCGTAAACTCCCAGTACGAGCGCCAGGGCGAGCTCTCGGTGAAGCTCGACGACATCAAGCATTTCCGGCAGCTCGACAGCAAGTGCCCGGGTCACCCCGAGTACCGCTGGACATCCGGCGTGGAGACCACCACCGGCCCCCTTGGCCAGGGCGTCGCCACCAGTGTCGGGATGGCGATCGCGGGCCGCTGGCAGGCGGCCCACTTCAATCGGCCGGGGTTCGAGCTCTTCGATTACGACGTTTACGCGGTGTGCGGCGACGGGGACATGATGGAGGGGATCTCGGGCGAGGCCGCCTCGCTCGCCGGTCACCTCAAGCTCGCCAACCTCTGCTGGATCTACGACAACAACAAGATTTCCATCGAGGGCAGCACCGACTGGGCCTTTTCGGACGATACCGCCACCCGGTTCATCGGCTACGGCTGGAATGTCACTCGCGTGGGCGATGCCAACGATCTCGACATGCTGCGGCGCGCCTTCCGTTTCTTCCAGAGTACTCGGGACCGCCCCACCCTGATCATCGTCGACAGCCATATCGCCTACGGCGCGCCGACCAAGCAGGACACCGGCGCCGCCCACGGCGAGCCACTGGGCGAGGAGGAGATTCGCCTCACCAAACGATTCTACGACTGGCCGGAGGACGCCAAGTTTCTGGTGCCGGATGGAGTCCGCGAACGGCTTGCCGATGGCATGGGCCGGCGGGGGCGTGAGCTGCGCGAGGCGTGGCTCGAGCGCTACCGGGACTATGCCCGGAAGCACGCTGATCTGGCCGACCATCTTCACCGGATGCAGCACCGCGAGCTACCCGAGGGGTGGGATCGCGACCTTCCGGTGTTCCCGGCCGACCCCAAAGGCATGGCGGGACGCGACGCGTCGTCTAAGGTCCTGAACGCCATTGCCAGGGACCTGCCCTGGTTGATCGGTGGCGCCGGCGACCTGGCCCCCTCGACCAAGACCCGGCTCACCTTCGACGGAGCCGGAGACCTGAGCGCGGAGAATCCCGGCGGTCGAAACATTCACTTCGGCGTGCGCGAGCACGCCATGGGTGCGGTGGTGAACGGGCTGTCGCTCTCCAAGGTGCGCGGCTTCGGGTCGGGTTTCCTGATCTTCAGCGACTACGCCCGGCCCGCCATCCGGCTGAGCGCAATCATGGAGATTCCGGCCATCCACGTCTTCACCCACGACTCGATCGGCGTCGGAGAGGATGGACCGACCCACCAGCCGATCGAGCAGCTCGCCTCGCTCCGCGCCATTCCCGGCCTCATCACCCTTCGTCCGGCCGACGCGAACGAGGTGGTCGAGGCCTGGCGAGTCATCATGAAGCTGCGACACGAACCCGCTGTGCTGGTACTGTCCCGGCAACCGATTCCTACCTTCGACCGGCAGCGCTACGCCGCGGCGACCGGAGTGGCCCGAGGTGCCTATGTCCTCGCCGACGCCGAGGGTGGGAAACCCGAGGTCCTGCTCCTCGGGACCGGGAGCGAAGTGGCCCTCTGCCTTGGGGCGGCGGAGCGACTCGCCGGGGAGGGGATCGGCGCACGAGTGGTGAGCATGCCGTCGTGGGAATTGTTCGAGCACCAGGACCTGTCCTACCGTGACAGTGTGCTTCCGCCGGAAGTGATCGCGCGGGTCTCGGTGGAGCAGGCCGCCACCTTCGGGTGGGAGCGGTACGTCGGCCAGACCGGAGCCAGGATCGGGATGGAGACGTTCGGCGCCTCCGCTCCGCTCAAGGAGCTGCAGAAGAAGTTCGGCTTCACGGTCGACCGCGTGGTGGAAGCCGCACGGGCGCAGCTCGCCCGGCGGCCGGAGGCAGTGGCGTCCCGATGAAGGTCGCCCTCGCCGCCGACCATGCGGGTTTTGCGCTCAAGCAGGACCTTCTCCCCGCGCTCCGCTCGCTCGGGCACACAGTCCAGGATCTGGGTACTCACAATACCGACCCGGTGGACTACCCCGACACGGCCCGCGACGTGGCTCGGGCCGTGTTGTCGGGAGCAGCGGAGCGAGGGGTGCTGATCTGCGGGAGCGGAGTGGGAGCCTCCGTGGCCGCGAACAAAGTGGCCGGCATCCGCGCCGGTCTGTGTCACGACACCTATTCGGCCCATCAGGGAGTCGAGCACGACGACATGAACGTGCTGGTGCTCGGTGCCCGGGTGATCGGCAGCGCCCTGGCGATGGAGCTGGTGCGGGTGTTCCTCGAAGCTCGCTTCACCCATGAGGAGCGCCACGAGCGGCGGCTCGCCAAGATCAGCGCACTGGAGAACGAGGGTCGCGAAACGTGACGGAGCTGGTGGTGATGCAGGAGCCGGCCGAGCTGGTGCGCGAAGCTGCCAAGTGGCTGGCGCGCGAGATGGCCAGGGCCATTGCGGAGCGAGGAGTGTGCGCCGTGTGCCTGGCCGGAGGCAGGACCCCGGAGCCGGTCTATCGCGAGCTGGCTACCGGGCCGGCGGTCGATTGGCAGCGGGTCGCGGTATTCTTCAGCGACGAGCGCGCGGTTCCGCCCGATCACGCCGACAGCAACTATGCGATGGTGCGCTCCGCGCTGCTCTCCCGGGTGGCGATTCCCGCCGGCCGGGTGCACCGGATGAAGGCCGAGGGCCCCGACCCCGAAGCGGCCGCTTGGGAGTACGAACATGCTCTGCCGGGACAGCTCGACGTCCTCGTGCTCGGCATGGGTCCGGACGGGCATACCGCGTCGCTCTTTCCCGGATCGGCCGCGCTGGACGAGCGGCGCCGGCTGGTGGTCCCGGTCGTTGGACCAAAGCCGCCGCCCCAGCGGCTGACCATCACGCCACCGGTCATCGAGGCGGCGCGAATCGTGGCCGTGATCGCGACCGGCAAGGGCAAGGCGGCAATGGCCGCGCGCGCCATCGAAGGGCCGTGGGCGCCGCGAGAGGTCCCGGCGCAGCTCGCTCGCCGCGGGCACTGGTTCCTGGATCAGGCCGCCGCGGCGCGGCTCAGCGACCGGCAGGTACCCACGTGATCGTGCTCGCCGGCGACGTCGGTGGCACCAATGCCCGGCTCGCGGTCGTCGAGGTGAGTGGACGGGCTGCGCGGATCGTGAGGGAGAGCCGGTATGGCAGCTGGGACCATCCCGGCCTCGGTCCGATCGTGCGACGCTTCTTCGAGGAATCGCCAACCCGCCCGGAGCGCGCCTGTGTCGCGATCGCCTGTCCCATCGTGGGCGACGATTGCATCGCGCCCAACCTCGCATGGACGGTCAACCGCCGCGAGCTCGCGGCCGAGATCGGGATTCCCCGCACGTCGATCATCAACGACTTCGTGGCGATCGGCTATGGGATCCCCCTGCTGGAGCCATCCGACCTCGCGACGCTTCAGCAGGGGACTCCAGACCCCGAAGGTACCATCGCCCTGATCGGCGCCGGCACCGGACTGGGCCAGGGGTTTCTCGTCTGGGAGCGAGATCACTACCACGTGCTGCCTTCCGAGGGGGGCCACGCCGACTATGCCCCGCGTGACAGGGTCGAGGCCGGCCTGCTCCAGTCGCTGCAGCAGCAATTCGGACGCGTCTCCTGGGAGCGACTGCTCTCGGGCGCGGGGCTCGTCAACACGTACCGCTATTTGCTCGCCTCCGGTGTGGCGCCGGAGCAGGATTCGGTCAAGAGTGAGATGCAACGGGAAGATCCCGCCGCGGTCATCACCCGGCACGCCCTTGCCAGGACCGATTGCCTGTCGGACCGAACGCTGGATCTCTTCTGCGAGAATCTGGGCGCTCAAGCCGGCAATCTCGCGCTCACCGTGGTCGCGAAAGGGGGCGTCTACATTGCCGGCGGGATCGCTCCCCGGATCGTGGAGCGACTCGAGACCGGCCCGTTTCTGACCGCTTTCCGGGAGAAGGGACGCCTGTCGGAGCTGCTGTCGCGGATTCCCGTTCACGTGATTACGAGCCCGAGCGTAGGTCTGCTCGGCGCGGCGGCCGTGGCCGCCAGGCTGGAGCAGTGACGGTCAATCATATCTTCTTCGACGTCGGCGGGGTCCTCGGCACCAATGGCTGGGACCGCGAGCAGCGGGCGGCCGCGGTGCGGCACTTCAGCCTGGACGCGGCGGATCTGGAGGATCGGCACGTCGAGAGCATTGCCATCCTGGAGCAGGGCAGGATGACGTTGGATGAGTACCTGCGGTGCGCGGTGTTCTACCGGCCTCGCCCCTTCACGGCCGAGCAGTTCAAGGCCTACATGCTGGCCCAAAGCACGCCGTTTCCGGAGACGATCGACGTGGCGCGGGGGCTGGCGCGGACCGGCCGCTATCGCCTGATGACCATCAACAACGAATCGGCCGAGTTGAACCAGCACCGGCTGGAGCGGTTCGGCCTCCGCGACTTGTTTCTCGCCTTCTTCACCTCATGCTGGGTCGGCATCCTCAAGCCGGCGCACCGGATCTATGAGGTGGCGCTTGCGGTGTCCCAGGCGACGCCTGAGGAATCAGTGTTCATCGACGACCGGGACCGGAATCTGGAGCCGGCCCGGAGCCTCGGCATGCAGACGATCCGATTCACCGACGCCACCAAGCTGCGCCAGGACCTGGCGGGGCTGGGTGTGCAGTATTGAGAGGAGATCTCGAGATGCAGTTGGCAATGATCGGCCTGGGCAGGATGGGTGGGAACATGGTGCAGCGCCTGTTGCAGGGCGGCCATGAGGTGGTGGTATTCGATCGGAGCACAGAGGCGGTAAAGGCGCACGTCGAGCTGGGCGCCCACGGGGCAAAGGATCTGCGCGATCTCTGCGGCCGGCTCCGCACGCCTCGAGTCGTGTGGGTCATGGTGCCCGCGGGAGCGGCGGTCGAGGGCACCATCGAGCACCTGGTGCACGGGCTCTCCAAAGGAGACATCATCATCGACGGCGGCAACTCGAACTACCGTGACTCGATCCGCCGCGCCGCCGCGCTCAAGGAGCGCGGACTCGAGTTCATCGACGCCGGCACGAGTGGAGGCATCTGGGGGCTGACCGTCGGGTATTGCCTCATGATCGGAGCCTCGCCCGAAGCCTTCAAGCAGTGCGAGCCCATCTTCAAGACTCTCGCCCCGCCCGACGGCTACGCCCACGTCGGGCCGCCTGGATCGGGGCATTACGTGAAGATGATCCACAATGGGATCGAATATGGGATGCTCCAGGCCTACGCCGAGGGCTATGAGATCCTGCACGCCTCAAAGGACTTCAAGCTGGACCTGCACCAGATCTCGGCGGTCTGGAACCGGGGCAGCGTGGTGCGCTCGTGGCTCAACGAGCTGGCCGAGCGTGCCTTCGCGAAGGACACGGAGCTCGCGGCCCTCAAGGGATATGTCGAAGACTCCGGTGAAGGCCGGTGGACGGTTCAGGAAGCGATTGACCTGGACGTACCGGCGCCGGTGATCACCCTGTCGCTGCTCGCCCGCTTCCGGTCGCGCCAGGGCGATTCCTTCGGCGCCAAGGTGATCGCCGCACTCCGCAATGAGTTCGGCGGCCACGCGGTGAAGAAACAATGACCGCCCGGGCCTCGACCTCTGTCGCCATCCCGCAAGACCTTCCGGAACAGGTGCGCACGCTGCGGCGGCCGGAGCCATGCACCATGGTCATCTTCGGGGCGGGCGACCTCCTGCATCGCAAATTGATGCCGTCGCTCTACCACCTGATGCTGGATGGGCTCCTGCCCGACGAGACCACCATCGTGACGGTGGCCCGCGAGCCGCTCGACGACGGCACCTTCAAGGCGCGGGTGTGGGACGCTCTCACGACCTTCCTCCCGAACGGCACGCCGCTCGACTCCGGCACCTACCAGCGGTTCGCAGACCGGCTGCATTACGTCTCGGGTGAGCTGAACGAGGTGGCGACCTACGACACGCTGCGGGAGCGGCTGGCGGACACCGACGCCAAGCTTCCCGGCGGTAACGGGCGCCTGTTCTATCTCGCCATTCCTCCCAGCCTCTATATGGACACGATCGAGCGGCTCGCCAAGTCCGGCATCGCCCCGCGAGTGATGGATCCCAAGCAGCGGCCCTGGGTACGGATCATCATCGAGAAGCCCTTCGGGCGGAGTCTGGGGAGCGCCGGCGCGCTGAACGCCTGCGTCCGCAGTGCCTTCTCCGAGCACCAGGTGTATCGCATCGACCACTACCTGGGCAAGGAGACCGTTCAGAATCTCCTGGTGTTCCGGTTCGCCAATTCCATCTTCGAGCCGGTCTGCAACCGGCACCACGTGCATAGCGTCCAGATCACCGCGGCGGAGAGCGTCGGCGTCGAGCACCGGGGGAAGTACTACGAGGAGGCGGGGGTGGTTCGCGACATGTTCCAGAACCACCTCTTGCAACTGCTGACCCTGATGGCCATGGAGCCGCCGGTCACGTTCAGCGCCGATGCCGTACGCGACGAGAAGGTCAAAGTGCTGCGGGCCATCCGGCCCATCACGCCATCGGTCATGCACGACTACTCGGTCCGAGGGCAGTACGGGCCCGGGATCATCGACGGCAAGTCCGTTCCCGGCTATCGACAGGAGCCGAATGTCGCGCCGGACAGCCCCACGCCCACGTATTGCGCCATCCGGTTCATGATCGACAACTGGCGCTGGCACGATGTCCCGTTCTATCTCCGATCGGGCAAGCGCATGCCGAGACGGGTGTCCGAGATCGCGATCCAGTTTCGGAAGCCGCCGCACCTGATGTTCCCCATCCCGGAAGACAAGATCATCGAGTCCAACACACTCGCCATCCGGGTGCAGCCTCAGGAGGGGATCTCACTTCGGTTCGAGGTGAAGGTGCCCGGGGTCGAGGTCAAGATGGCGTCGGTGGACATGGACTTCAGCTATGCCGAGGCGTTCGGCGAGCTGGACCATGAAGCGTATGAAACCCTGCTCATCGATTGCATGCAGGGCGAGGCCACGCTCTTTACCCGGAGCGACGAGGTGGAAGCGGCATGGGCCGTGGTCGATCCCATCATCGATTTCTGGGCCAACAAGCGGCCCGACCACTTCCCCAACTACGCGGCCGGCACGTGGGGACCGACAGTGGCCGACGAGTTCATCGCGCAGGAGGGCGCCAGGTGGAGGGAGCCGTAGACAGCCGCTTCCCCAGAAACCGCCGCTCCGTCGGATTCCTGGCCAGGCCCAACGCTGCCTCAAAGTGGCTCCGCGCGCGCTCCGGATTCCCCCGGCGCAGCTCCAGCTCACCCATCGCCGCGGGATAGAAGGGATAGCCCGACAGCCGGTCTCGCCCGACGATCGCGTGAAGTTCCTCCAGCCCACGATCGGGCCCGTCGCGCTCGCCGATGGCGATCGCCCGATTGAGCGCGATGACCGGCGACGGCGCCACGTCCATCAGTCGGTCGTAGAGCGAGACGATCGACCGCCAGTCGGTCTCTTCGACCCTCCGCGCGCTCGCGTGCGTGGCGGCAATCGCCGCCTCGATGTGATACGCCGTCAACGCCGTGCCGATGGCCGACTGCTCGAGCAGTGCGAGTCCTTCACCCAGGAGGCCGGCATCCCATCGCGAGCGATCCTGCTCGCCGAGCGGATGCAGGTCGCCGTCGGAGTCTATGCGTGCCGAGAGCCGGGCGGCGTGGAGGTACATGAGCGCGGCGAGAGCGTTGGTCGCCGGCGTCGCAGCCGCCGGGTGCTCGCGGAGCAGACCGGTCAGGCGCATCGCTTCGCCGCACAGCTCGACCCGCACCGCGGCCTCGCCGGAGGCGCCATGGTACCCCTCGCTGAAGAGCAGATACAGCGCGCGCCGGACGACCGAAAGCCGCGAGGCGAATTCGGCGTCCGCCAGATCGAATAGTCGCCGGGAGCCCGCGAGCACCTTCTTGCCGCGCGAGATCCGCTTCTCGATCGCCGCGCGGCCGCTGAGGAAGGCGCTCGCGATCTCCTGCGCGCCGAAGCCACACACGATGTTGAGGATGAGCGCGACCTGGGCTTCCTCCGGCAGTCGCGGGTGACAGCAGGAGAACATCATCCGGAGCTGCTCGTCGCGGATGATGTGATCGGCGAACGCCTCATCGACGTTAGCCGTGGTAGTCCATTCGCTCTCGAGCAGCCGGCCCATCTCGGGCGCGAAGGTGCGCGCCGTCCGCTCCCGCCGGATGACATCGAGCGCGCGGTGCTTTGCCGTCGTCATGAGCCACGCCGACGGGTTCTCCGGAATGCCGCGGACCTTCCACACTTCCAGCGCCCGGCAGAAGGCGTCCTGGACCACGTCTTCCGCCAGCGCGAGGTTGTGCACCCCGAAGATGCGGGTCAGCGCGGCGACCATGCGTCCCGACTCGCGACGGAACAGATGCTCGTCCGGAAGCCGGGCCGCCTCCTTCACCCCGCCGGCTCGTAGCGCAGGAGGACGTTCCCGTTGCCGAAGGCCCGCGACTTCGTAAGCTTGAGACTCAGCGAATCCTTGATGCCGGCGAACAGCGTCTTGCCGTCGCCCAACGCGACGGGGTTCACCACGACCTGATACTCGTCGATCAAGCGCGCCTGCGACAACTGCGAAACGATGGTGCCGCTGCCCAGAATCGCCATGCCCGGCCCGGACTCCTGCTTCATCTTTCGGACGGCCTCCACAATGTCGCCCTTCGCCAGCGTCGTATTCTTCCACGAAGGCCTGTCCAGCGTTCGCGAGAAGACCACCTTCGACAGATTGTTCATCCCCTCGGCCACGACAGGATCATTCTCCACGGCCTGCGGGGTCGGCCAATAGCTCGCCATGATATCGTAGGTCACCCGGCCGAGCAGAAGCGTGCCGCCGGATTTTGCGTTGTCGGCGACGAATGCATCCCACTCGGGATCCCGCATACGCGTATGGGCCCAGCCGAGGTCGCCGTTCGGGCCCGCGAAGAAGCCGTTCAGGGTCACATTGGTGAAGGAAATCAGATTCTGCATGGTCTTCTCCTCTAAAGCGACAGGCTCATCACCGGACGGATCTCGACGGCAGCGCCACCTTCCACCATCGGACAACTGCCGGCGAGCGTCACCGCCTCCGCCATGTCCCGCGCCTCCACGATGATGAAGCCCAGGACCAGGTCCTTGGCCTCGGCGTAGGGCCCGTCGGTGACCACTCTATTCTTTCCGCGGACCACCTTGCCCGTGCGGTCGAGGGGCTGCCCGGGATTCTTGAGATGTCCCTTCGACTCGAGGCCCTGGATCCAGGCCCGCCAGGCCTGGAGGCTCCGCTGCGCGCGCTCCGGCGTTCCCATGGCCTCCCGCTGTTCCGCTTCGGTGGCCCGGAAGAGAAAGACGAACTCGCTCATCGTGTTACCTCCCGTGTCGCACCCGTCGCTGGGCTCGGAACGGCTCCGGTCCACGGGGTGCTTCAGGTCTTCGACGTTCGAGGAGGCGGCGTCCGGACATTCGGAGCCACCAGGACGTGATTCTTCCTTCCGCTCATGCGGATGCCCGAGGAGGTGGGAGCGACAGGCTTTCCATTGAGGTAGTACTTGATGCCGGGCACGGCTTTCACCTTGAGGACGAAGCTCCATCCGGTCTCTCCGGCTTCGACCCCGTATTCAATGCCCTTGCCGGTCTTTGCGCGTGAGAACGAAATAGTGCTGGTGCCTACGGGAAGGTCTTCGATGCTCATGTCCTCCCAACCGGTGGGCACATGAGGGTCGAGGATGACGGTCCTGGTTCTGGCATCGGGCTGAATGCCGAAGACATGCTGGATCAGGGGCAACACGATGCCGTAACTGGTCCAGGCGATCGTGAAGCAGCCATAGTCGGGCATCATCTCCGAAATCGAGCCCGGAGTTGCCCGATTGAAGGTTTGCACGATCTTGTCCACATACCAGAGCGCTTCATCGGTACGCCCGTAGTTGCCTTCCGAGACGGCCTGTACGCCGGTCGAGATCGTCATCATCGCGCCTCTCTCGGTGGCGGAGAGGAAGGGCCCGTACTCTCCGACGTTCCCGCGCCGGATTCGGTCCAGCGCCCGAATCGCTCGTGCTCGCGGAGCGATGCCGGCCTCCATCGGCGTCGTGATGACCCAGTTCTTGTTCGTGAGCCACCCTCTGCTCGTGTCCGCCAGCGCGGAGAAGGTCTTCTCGAGCCGCTCGTAGTATCCAATCTGCTCCCTGTCTCTCCGGGTCAGCTTGTCCGCCCCCTTCAGGCCTATCTGCCTGATCGCGCCCTCCGCGGCGCTGATGGCCTGCGCTCTGGTCCCGTAGAAATCGGCGTACGAGCCTTCCTCCTCGATCCAGAAGCTCTGGTTGATTCTCGCTTCCAGTCGTGACGCCAGTTGCCGATATCGCTCCGCCGCATCGGGTTGGCCGAGCACGTCCGCGATATGGGCCGTCGCCCCGAGCGCCTGCTGCGTGTAGACGGCGACATCGATCAACTCTGCATTCAAGCCGGACACTTCCATGATCCCGTACCCTTCCGGGAACAGATTCTTGTTCCGGTCCATGTCGGTGAGGAGCCAGTTGATGCCCATCTTCATGGCCGGGTACATCTCTCTTGCGAAGTCCAGGTCCCCGGTCCAGTCGAACACCTTGCCGACCGTCAGGATGAATTGCGCCGTTTCCTGTGTGTTGCCGGGATTGGAAACGGCGCCGTTGGTCGTCAACTCGTGCACGATCCGGCCGTTGCCGTTCGCCTTCATCGACTGCGTCTTCAATAGTCGGAGTGTCTGCTTCGCGAGGTCGACATTGCCGCTCGCCGCGAGCGCCTGCAGCGAATACGTCTCGGTTCCGAACCACCATGGGTACTCCATCAGCCCAGCGCCGAGGCCGCGGCCGATACCGGGAACATCTCTCGCGAGCCATTCCGCGTTGATCCTCACCCAGTTGTAGACCTCCTGCAGGCGCTGGTCGGGAATTCTTATGCGCGCCCGTTGAATGATCGAGGCGTAGTGCGCCTTCTTCCTTTCGAGGAGGGTGGCGTGGTTCCGGGCCAGATACTCGAAGGTGTCGATGGCTGACTCTCGATGTGTCGCCGAGCCCGCGATGATGAACGTCAGGGTGGAGGTGCCGTGTGGGTCGACTGAGAGGGTGTATCGCGAGCCGGCGGTGACCCCCATGCCGATCGTCTGTATCGGCGGCGGACTGGCGATCGGTTGCGCATCCGCGGGAGCGCTGGCGCCCCAGACGCAGAACCAGGGGTTGCCGGTGTCCTGGGCGACGAAGACACGATCTGCCGTTTGCCAGGCAACGGTGTCGCGCGCGTCGGTTATCCCGAGGTGCTCCGAGTACCAGACGGGGCGCAGATCCGTCTTGACTGAGAGCTGAAAGATCAATTGTCGTGTGCGGTCGGCCGTGTTCCTGAACGTGTACTCGACGATCAGGCCCGCCTGGCCGTCCGGACTGAACTGAAAGCGGTCGATGTCCAGGCTGTCCAACACCGGACCATATCGGAACCGATTGCCATACGGGTAATTGACGAACTCGGTGCTCTCCGCAAGCGCGACGTTCTGCTTGCTGTCTCCATCCGTGACCTCGGCCCGGAACCCGTCGATCAGCTTGATCGGGTGGAACCAGAGCCCGCCCATTTCGCCGGGCACGTGCTGGCCCATGTCGGGGAAATTCCCGTCCTGGGTGCCGATCAGATATGCCCTGTCGCCTGCCGTGGCATAGGGCTGGGTCTTGTTCAACCCGTGATTGCTGATGCCCGCCATGATGGGCGCGGCGGCGTCGCCTTGAGCGGGCAGCACACGGGCGTTCGTCAGGGCGAAACAGAAACACAGCAGGGACGACCGAGTCACGGCGCTCATCGAGGATCCAGGGTCAGCGCCTTCGCGTGTACGCGTATCGGACGAACAGCCAGCTTCGACCCGTGCCATCGGCCATGATCGCATGCTGCTCCTTCAGCACGTGCTCGGCGTCGGGCTGAGTGATCACCAGGTCCGAAGCCATGAAACGTCCCTCGACCTCGCGTCCGAAGCCGACGAATGCCAGCGGTTCGAATCGAAGCGTGATCCTTCCAGCCTGGGCTGCTCCGAAACTCCAGGCCGGCATGATGCTGACCGGGAATCGCGTATCCATGGAGACATACTTCCAACGCCCCTCGACGCGGTCGAA
The DNA here is from genome assembly GCA_963722825.1 of uncultured Gemmatimonadales bacterium. Taxonomy (GTDB): domain Bacteria; phylum Gemmatimonadota; class Gemmatimonadetes; order Gemmatimonadales; family GWC2-71-9; genus CAVVWJ01. Next base: position 162,594 of record CAVROI010000003.1, on the reverse strand, counting down.
ATTCAGGTAGTCGAGCCTCTGGAAAGCCGGCGTACCCCCCTGCGGCGGGCGCATGACTTCCTGCAGGAACGGCCCGATCATGCTTCGCTCGGCGACTGCTCGCGTGACCTTGGGTGGGGCGCCGGGCGCGGGCCACATCGTAGCCACGACGTCCCAGCTGCCGACTTGCCGCATCAAGTCGTTCTGCTCCGGACCCGCTTCCGACATGCGCTCGGCCGCCGAGGATGCAGGCGTCATGCGCTCTTGTGCTTCGACACTGGACATCATGGACAGAACGACGGCTGCCGTCATGGTGATCAACCTGTGCATGTCGCTTTTCCCTTTCCTCAGACACGAACAGCCTCCAGCAATGCTCCAGATCTTCTTGGCTCCTATAGCAACCTAAGGTGGCTGAAGACCGAACCAGGGCCGGAGGCGTTACGCGGCGCGGCTCACGAGGCGTAATGATTCCTCCCACAGCCGCTTCGCGCCGATGGGATCGAGAGCGTGCGCGGCCACACGCGTCATCTCACGGTCATCCTGCTGAAGCGGTTCCGCCTCGTTGCAATCGGCGAAGTACCGGCCCCCGATCCCCTCGAGGAGAGGTGAGGTCGCCAGGAGGACCGACGTCGCCGCTCCCTGTTCCGGCGTCTTTCGGAGCTCCTGCGGGGTCTTCATCCCGCCGAGATGGCGCTGCAGGTTGGTGGGGATGGCGCCGGGCATCAGGGCGTTGACCGTTATCCCGTCCGCGGCCCAGCGTGTCGACGCCCCGACGGCGAAGAGCACGTTGGCGGTCTTGGATTGGCCGTAGGCGGAGAGTGCATCATACGGGCGGCGGCGGAAATGGATGTCGTCGAAGACCACCGGGGACCACTGATGCGCGCTGGAGCTGACGGAGACCACCCGGGCTCTGCCATCGGCGGTCAGGGCGGCGTGGAGCCCGGAGGTCAGCATGAAATGCCCCAGGTGGTTGATCGCGAACTGCAGCTCCCAGCCTTCGGGGGTCCGCTGCTCGGGCAGGGCCATCACGCCCGCGTTGTTGACCAGGACATGCAGCGGCTCATCCCAGGCGTCGATGAACGCCGCGATGGAGGTGCGGTCCGCGAGGTCGAGCCGCGCGGCGCGCACACGGTCGTTGCGAGTCGTGGCGATGATGTCGGCGGCGACGCGGATCCCGGCATCGAGATCACGGACGGCCAGCGTGACGGTAGCACCAGTGCCGGCCAAGGCCCTGGCGGTTTCCACACCGATACCGGCCGCGGCTCCGGTGACGATCACCTGCTTGCCGGTGAGATCGATTCCTGCGGCGACCTGCGCAGCGGAGGAATGGAAACCGTACGGTGTGGTAATACGCGGGATACGATTCTCGAGAAAGGTTAGAGTCGGCTCAAGGCGCGGCTGACCGTACGAGACATCCGATTGGCCGCCCACGCAAGGTTTTCGCGCGTCCAGAATTCACGAGCACCAAGGGCCGGAAGCACTCGCTCCCGGCCCCGGTCGGGCCGTCCTCTGGAAGGGACGGCGCCTACTCGGCTGCCTCCGAAAGAGGCTATCGCACTCCGGCCGGCTGAGCGGAATAGGCGCGCTCCAGCGCCGCGATGTCGAACTTCTTCATCTTCAGCATCGCTTCCATGGCTCGCTGGGACTTCTCGGATTTCGGGTCTCCCACCAGGTCGAGGGCGTTGGCCGGCACCACCTGCCACGAGAGCCCGTACTTGTCCTTGAGCCAGCCGCACTGCTGGGCCGCCGGATCGCCACCCGGCGTCAGCTTGTCCCAGTAGTAGTCGATTTCCTTCTGGTCCTGGCAGGGGATCACGAAGGAGACGGCCTCGTTGAACTTGAAGTGTGGACCGCCGTTGAGCGCGCTGAACGGCTGGCCGTCGAGCTCGAATTCGACCACCATCACGCTGCCGGGTGGCCGGCCGTGGACGTCGCGGCCCGCCTCGCCATAGCGCGTGATCTTTCCAATCTTCGAGTTCTTGAAGATTCCCGTATAGAACTTCGCCGCCTCTTCGGCCTGATCGTCGAACCAGAGGCATGGAGTGATTCGGGGAGTTGCCATGCGATATCTCCTGTGCGTTTCGGGTGATCACTGGATGGTCGCGAACTTAGAGACGCCCAATCCCATCCGGCTGTGACCTGGGCCACCGTCACCCCGATTGATTCTCCAGGCCTGCGTACTAGACTGATTGTCTCATGACCCCCGGCTCAGCCGCCGAATCTCAATACACCGTCCTCCCTCCCGGCGCGGCGCCGATCCGCGAGGGTGCACCTCCGTCCGAGCTCCGCAAAATCGCGGTGTTCGTGACCCACGGCATGGGCCAGCAGGTGCCGTTCGCGACGCTCGATGCCGTCTTCGAGCGGCTGCGCTGCCTCGAGCCGTTCGCCTCCGCCCGCCCCGAGGCGGAAACGGTCCAGCTGGGCGGACAGCAGATGCAGCGTCTCGTCCTTCGGCTTCCATCCCTCGGGCGCGAAATCCACTTCTACGAGGGATACTGGGCGCCGCTGACCGAGGGCGAAGTGACCCTGCGCGACATCTCGCGGTTCCTGCTGCGCGCCGGCGTGAACGGGATTCTCAACAGCACGACGAGCTTTTCGCGCTGGATCTTCGGCCGGTGGCAAGCATACGACATCCCGGTGCGGACCTGGGCCTACCTCGTCGTGGCGCTCGCGACGATCGGGTCGCTGGGCCTCATGAACACGGTGGTCGGCGTGGTGAGCGCCGCCCGCGCCACGCTCGGCCAGGCCCCGCCGGCCTGGCTCAGCGATGCCCTGTTCTGCGACCTGACCACGACGCTCAACATCTTCCTCGTGGTCGCCACCCTGTTCGTCGTGACGCTCGGTCTCGCGAGGGTGAGCCGGCGCACCGGACTCGGGTGGCTCCAGCGCCTGCTCGGACTGCTGAGCGTCGCCGGGTTCGCGATGACGTTGTTGACGACCGTCCTCGCCGGCCTGGCACTCCCCCTCCTCATCCTCTCGCATCTCCAGCACGAGGGCGCATGGTCGCCCGGCATGCTTCGGTGGAGCAGCCTGCTCGGCCAGCATGGAGCGGCGACCCTCAGCAACTGGTGCAGTGCGGCGTTCCTCGCACTGCCCCTGCTGATCCTCGTCTACGCCCTGGCCGTGTGGGCCTGGAGGTTCGCCGCCGCGGCCGGCTCCCAGATTCGCGCACGCCGTCCGAATCAGCAGCCGGTCTCGTCGTTGCTCGTGCTCCTGGCTCTCGGCGTCGGGACGGCGCTCATCCTCGGCGAAGTGTTGATGCTCTGGCCCTCCGGCGGGCCGGAGAATCACTGGCCGCTGCGGCTCCTGGTGACCTGGGCCGTGGTGATGCTCCTGACCGGGGGAGTCCGCCGCTTCCTGGTGCAGTACCTCGGCGACGTCGCCGTGTACGTCGAGTCGCATGCGGTCGATCGTTTCGCCGATCTGCGCGTCCGGATCAAGGCATGCGTGAGCGACCGGGCTCGCGCCATCTACGCGGCCACCGGGCCGGAGGCCTACGCCAGTGTCGTAGTGGTCGGCCACTCGCTGGGCTCGGTGGTGAGCTACGACGTGCTCAACCAGCTCCTCTGCGAGGACGCCATCGACCGGCAGGCGGGCCGCCCCACGCGCGACGTCGCTCGAAGGACACCCCTCTTTCTCACCTTCGGCTCGCCGCTCGACAAGACGGCTTTCATCTTCGCCATCCAGCACCGCCGCACCACGCAGGCGCGCGAAGCGCTGGCCGCGTCGGCCCAGCCGATGCTCCAGGACTATGCCTGGCGCCCCGATCGGTGGGTGAACATCTATTCGCCCTGGGACATCATCAGCGGCGCGCTCGAGTACTATGACTTGCCTGGCTCGTCCGATCGGCGGCAGGTGATGAACCGGATGGACCAGAACGCCACGACGTTGCTGATGGCGCACGTGGAGTACTGGGAGAATGAGATGCTGCCGCAGGTGCTCTCGGAGGCGCTGACCTCCGCGTAATTCGCTGTCCGCTCTCGAGGCCGCTCAGCCAGCACCGTGTCTGCGCTGTTCCCGGACGCGGTACGCGCACCGCCGGCCACCGGCCAGAACGTGCTCGATCCGCTCGACCTCGGCCTTCTGCCCCAGCACCTCCCGAAACAACTCGAGCTCCGACCGGCAGAACCCCTGGCAGGCGCGCGCGGCGGCGCAGATGGGACAGTGATTCTCGATCAGCAGGTAGCCGTCGCCCTCTTTCCTCACCGTGGCCCTGTAGCCCTCCGCCGACCTGACGGCCGCCAGCCGCTCGTGCAACGTTCGCGCGTCCGCCAGTGCGTCACGATAGACTCTGCGCTGCGCTTCCTGCCGGGCGTCGATGACCCGGTCGAGCGCCGGCGCGCCCAGCGTCCGCTCGATGGTCTGGAGGAGCTGCACCGTGAGCTCGGGGTGAGTATCGGGGAACCGCTGCTGGGCGGGCTCGGTGAGCCACCAGCGTTGCCGCGCCCGGCCGACCGCGCCGCCTCCGTCTTCAGGGCGTCCCTCCACCAGCCCGTCGGCCTCCAGCCGCAGCAACTGCTGCCGGGCCGCCTCGCCGGTTACGCGGAGGAGCTTCGCCAGCTCGGCGGTCGAGAGCGGACCCCGGGTCTTGAGCGCGAGCAGGATCCGGTCGCCCCATGAGTTCGGTGACTCGGTACTCCTGATGCGCTCGCGGGCCCACTGGCCACCGGTCGTGTCCATGGGTGGGGGCAACGACAACCGGTAAGGCTTACTGTCGGGGGAGACACCGCCGGCGAGCTCGGTGATGGCGCGCTCGCCTACGCGTCCTCGACGCGGGCTCCGGTCAACACTCCGTAATCTGAATACGCAGTGCGATAGCCGAGGGCCTGGCCCACTCGAGCCAAGCCGCCGAAGAGGGCGCGCTGGACCGGAATCGGAATACCCGCAATGTAGGTAGCGGGCATGGTGGAGCGGATGAGCACGGCGAGCTGGAGGAGATTGGGAAGCCCCTTGCCGTTCACCTTGCCCGCTGTGGCCAGCCCGAACAGCGTCACCAGCGCCTGGAGACTCGCTTCCAGCCCGGCGGTATCGGGTGGGTTCACCTCGGTCGTCTGGCGAACGTGCAGCTCCTCATCGCTCACGCTCCAGGGATGGACGTGAGATACACCGGCCGGCAGCACGATCCGGTCGCCCTGCCGAACGCTCCGCTCTTCCCGTCCTACCCGATACCGGGCCTGGCCCGACAGAATCTCGAAGGTCTCCTTCGCGGCGGTGTGGATGTGGGCGGGCACTGCTGTCTCCCCGGTGAACGGCCGGTAGACGTATTCGAGGGTGAATCCCCGGCCCCCGGTCTCGCCGGGCAGAGTGAGGAAACGGACCCGCTGGCCCTGCAAGGGATTCTCGAACCAGATCTGGTTGATGGGCGCGCCCACGGACGGCTCCTTCCGAGTACGGGATCGGTGACGATCGACGACTGGAATACGCCGCCCGGGGCGGGATGGATGTCAGCTTCTGGGAGTCGGCTGCAGCAAGCTTACCCGGTTGCCCTCGGAGTCCACGAACGACACGTACAGCCCGACGCCAGGGATTTCCATCGGGTCGCCAAGCACCTTGCCACCCGCGGCGGTGACCTTCCCCGCCGCTCGCTTGACGTCGTCCACCGCGATTACGACCGACGGGTACTGCATCGGCCAGTCGGGCTTCTTCTCGTAGAATCCGCCGTTGATCGCGCCCGGCTTCGTGGGCCCCATGGCGCCGGACTCGGTGGTCGTGGCGACTACGTAGTGGCCCATGTCCTCGCCCAGCATCTGCATCTGCCAGCCGAATGCCGACTGATAGAACTTGGCCACCCGGTCTCGATTCTCGTAGGGCATCTCGAAATGCACGACACTGTCCATCGCTTCCTCCTCCACGTGTGGTTGTCCTGCTTTGGTACGATCTTGAACACGCCGCCGTCCGCGGGCAGCACATACCGCTCGCCGGCGGCATCCTCTGGGAAGCTCGTATTGTTGGCGCGATCAGGCCCCGACCTTCAAGGGAAATCCATAGCGGAGGAGAAGGGGCCACGTGAGCGCGGTGACGACCCGCCGCGATCCCTGTCCGAGGCGGCTTTGCCACTCGACGTCGGGCCTGATCGGCACCTCTCCTTGTTCGAAGCGAACGGGATTGCCGGCCATCGTGTGGTTCACCCCCAGGGTCAGCCTGCCATCCCGCAGGAAGCTCACGTCCGCCTGGATTCCGATTCGCTCGAGGGCGGCGCTCAGGACTGCCTCCGGCCGGCTGGTCAAGTCTTCATATCGCAGCACGTGATAGCGCCGGAAGGACCCGCGTAGCAGGTCCAGCGCAATATTCTCGAGGCCCCAGAACACCGCGCTCCGCCACGGGCCGAACACGGGCATGTACCGCTCCTCCGTCGATACCTCCGGCCTTCCCTTGCGCCGTGTCCAGGAGTGCGCCACTGCCCGGCTGTCCCGCACCAGATGGAGCACGCGAAGATCCAGACCCGGGACGCCGGCCAGAATCCCTCCATACGCGGCGTACTTTGAGGAGTCCACGAGCACCGAGGAGCCCGAGACGGCGCGCACGGCTCGATAGAGACGTCCCAGCACCTCACGATAGGCACGCAGATCTCGCTGGAAGCCTGGGGGCCTCCACGGCGCCAGCAGCCAGGGCACCCGTGCCGGATCATCTACCCGCCGCTGGAGGGCGAGCATGGCCGCCGCATCCACACGATCGGCGCCGCCGAATGCCTCTTGCAGGACGGCCCGCCAGAATGGGCAGTCGGGGACGGGTGCGCCGCAGCCGCAGAGCTGGCGCTCACCGAGGCCGCGGTCCCAGAGATAGCGCAGCTCGCCCACCGACGCGAACCCGGGGATCTGCCCCAGCATGAGGTCCAGCAGGGTACTCCCGCTTCGGCTCCAGCTACCGACGTACAGCACTCGGACCTGCTCCGAGCTCACCGGCGTTCTCCCGCCAATTCCTGGTAGATCCCCTCCAGATCGCTCACCGTTCGCCGGACATCAAAGCGCCGGCCATCGACCTCCGCCTGCCTCGCGAGGTCGGCGGCGAGGTCCGGCCGTTCCAGGAGCTCGAGCACCGCCCCCGCAAGCCCGTTCGCGTCACGGGGCGGAACCAGTAACGCGTTCTCGCGCTGGCGCAGCACTTCCCCCAGGCCGTCCACCGTGGTCGAGACGATGGGGCGGCTCATGGACATCGCCTCGAACACGGTCAGCGGGGTCCCTTCCCAGAGTGAGGCGAAGACCTGTACGTCGAGCAGGGACTGCAGCGCGGGAACATCCTCGCAGAAACCCGCGAACACCGTCCGGTCGGCGATGCCGAGCGCGCGGGCCTCTTGGCGATACTGCTCCAGGAGGGGACCCTCGCCGCCGACCACGAAACGCACGTCCGACCTCAGCCGGAGCACCAGCGCGGCAGCTTGCAGGAAGTAGGTCATGCCTTTCTGCCCGTCCAGCCGGCCCACCGTGCCCACGACCCGTTCATCCCCTCGCAGTCCCAGTCGTTCGCGCTCCGCCTGCACCCGCCCGGCCGGAGGCATCTTGAACTCCTCCAGCGGCGCGCCATTGAACACTACCCGGATCCTGTCCGCAGGAAGGAAGCGATTGCGGATCATGAAGTCCTTGGTGGAGGCTGATACGGCGATCGCCAGGTCGGTTCGTCCCGCCAGCAGCCGGTCGATGGGCCGCTGGTAGAAGGGGACGTGGGGAAATGCTGCGTGCTCGTGTATGATCGTCGGGACCCCGGTCAGTGCTCCGATGACCCGGCCGAAGTTCGACGTCGCGTACCCGTGAGCGTGCAGGATGTGGGGGCGCTCGCGGCGCACCAGCCGCAGGAGGTCGGTGGCGATCATGGGATTGAATCGGCTCCGCCCCAGGCACAGGGGATCGAGCCCGTGCTGCTTCAGGTGCATCGAGGCGTCGTCCTCCGGCGGGATGCCCACGAGGCGGACGTCGAAGCGCGAGGTGTCGAACCGGGGAAACCACCACATGAACAGCCGCGAGACGCCGTGTGTGCGCGCCCCGCGGATGCCGAACTTGTCGCATAGATGGAGGACCCGGATCTTGGTGCGCAGCGTCAACCGTCTCCGTCCTCTCCGGCTGCTCCGTTCTCTACTCCCACTTTACCCGGTACCGGCACACCGCGCCGCCTCGCGCGCGACACTCCTCCTCCACGATTCTGATTCCTGTCACCCCGCACATCTCGAGCGCCTTCTCGTACCAGCCGACCACCGTGAGGCAGTCCGGCGCGCTGAACGTCTCGGCATCGAACGTCGTGAGCACTCCTTCCTTCGGGCCTGCCTGGGTATACTCGCGCCGGCCCGTTCCGTAATAGAGACCATAGAACGAAGGCGACTTGGCAAGGAACCCGTGCGCGTCGCCCCGGGTCAGGTATCCGCTGTGGATGGTCGCGAGGTTCTTCTCCGCCGATGCGGCGCCGAGGCGCTCGAAGAATTCCGTCTTGCCGCCGCCCAGCACGTGCACGATGGCTTCGTCGAGGGCCTTGCCCAGCTCGAACGGATACCAGTTGGAGGTGAAGAGCATGCGCAGCGTGCGCTGGTCGCCGTCGGGCAGGCTCGCCAGCACCTGCCGAGCGCCGTCGACGCCGAAGTGTTCCTGGACGAACGCCATCCGCGACTTGAGCACCGCGCCCTTGATCTGCTGCATCCGCCGTCCCTCCGTCCTCTGCGTCCCCTGCTATGTTCCATCATCTCATCCCGAGGACAGAGATGTACGCCATCGCGCTCCTGCGCTACCGCCGTCCGCTCGAGGAGGTTCTGGCCGTGATCGAGCCGCACCGGGCGTACCTGCGCCGGCTCGAGGAACAGGGGCTCCTGCTGGCGTCGGGACCCTTCGATCCCCGCTTCGGCGGCGCCCTCCTCCTCCGGGTACCCGACGACGCGGTGCAGACGACGCTGGATCGCATCCGCGACGACGACCCCTTCATCAAAGCCGGTGTCGTGCAGTACGAGCTCCTGCCCTGGGCCCCGGTGATCGGCAAGGAGCGGCTCGACCGCCTCTGATGCTCGTTACCGCGAGCCGGAGGGTGTCCCTTCCATCCTCTGCGTCCTCTGCGTCCTCTGCGTCCTCTGCGTCCTCTCAGAACGTCGCCGTGATTCCTCCCAGCACCCGCCGACGGATCACCGACCCGCCATAGAGCTGGAACCGCTTCTCGTCGAAGACGTTCGTCGCGGTGGCATGGATCCGCAAGTAGTTGTTGACGCGGTAGCCGGCGCTCAGGTTCACGAATTCGCTGGACGGGACATAGCCCTGGAAGACACCGGCCGCCCATTGGTATCCGTCCACCAGCCTCACCGTGACGTTTGCGTCCACACCCTGCTGCCCCGCGTAAGTGACCGAGACGCTTCCCTTCTTGCTCGGCGTGTTGGGCACGAGCTGGTCGCCAGCCTGGAAGGAGTTCACCGTGAAGTCGAACCCGGTGAACGAGGCATCCCCGCGAAACTCCGGTGTGAACTGGTAGCCCACGCCAAGCTCGACGCCGCGCTCGGTCACTTTGCCTGCGTTGGTGTAGGACAGCACGATGGCACGGCTGCCGTCCGGCAGGGTGGCGAGGGCATTGGCACCCTGGAGGGTGGTGCCTGCCGCGAGCTGTGAGTATCCGCCGAGCAGCAGCGGGATCGGCGCGCGGAGCTGGGCCGCCGCTCCCGGCGGAAGCTGACCCGCATCGTCGAGCTGCTGGATCCGCTGGTCGAGTGCCGTCAGCTCGGCCGGAAGATTCACGCCATCGGTCAGGCTGAAGCTGGGGAAGGCCGGATTGACGCCCGGTAGCAGGTCGGTGACGAAATTCCTGAGCTGGTTGATGTAGAAGTCCGCCGTGACGTACGCCTTGTTCGTCAGGCTCCCTTTGTAGCCGAGCTCCCATCCCGTGACGGTCTCGACATCGAGGTCGGCGTTGCCGAGCGCGAGCGCCTGGGTCAGCGCCGAGAAATTCCACGGCAGATCGTCGGTGATCGTGAGACCCGCCAGCGCCTGTGGCGGGAGGCTCGCGCGTACCTGGGCATAGTAATTCTGGACGCCGCCTTCGAGCGTGGCCGGGCTGCTGGTGGGCGCGCCGACCGGAACTCGCAGGAAGAACTCCGAGTAGTTCGGCGTCTGGAAGGCCCGGTTGACCGAGAAGCGGAAGGAGTGATTCTCGTTGGGGCTGAAGACGATGGCGCCCTTCGGCGATACCTGCCCGTCGATCAGGTCGCCGTCGTCGAAGCGCGCCGCGCCTACCAACCGGACCTGGGGCGTGATCTTGTACTCGACCTGGCCGTACCCCGAATAGAGGTTGTCGCTCCGGTTGTCGTTGACGAGGTCCATCAGCGTGCCGTCGGTGTTCACGCGCGTATTCCGGAACGAGGCCCCGTACACCACGCGGCCTCGATCGCCCTGGAAGTTCCAGTTCTGCTGTCCTTCCACGTGGAAGATGTCCGAGCGCTCCTCGAGCGGCAGACCCGACTGGAGCGAAATCTGTGGGTCGAGCGAGGTCCGGCTGTTCCAGTAGGCGAAGACGTTGTATCGCTCCGCCGCGATGGCGGCGCGGGCATAGGGCTTGATGGCCTTCGGGACCTGGACCCGGCCGATGCCGGTGACGAAGATCTCGTTCCGCACCTCCGAGGCCCCACCGTCGACGGAAATGACCGCGCCGTTGTCGGCGTAGTAATCGAGGCGGCCCGCGCCGTAGCCATTCTCCAGCGGATCGCGATCTCCGACGGCGTCACCCGTCGCGGGATCCATCGACTGGCCCGCCAATGTCCGTACCTCGCGCACCGGGCCCACCGGCTCGTCGGTTGCCGGGGCGTACTCCTGCTGCAGCGAGGTTCCATCGGTCCGGGTGCGGGAGCGTGAATAGGTATCGCTCCGGTTATAGCCTCCATTGAACCGGTAGCCGAACCGGCCGTCGGCGAAGACGCCAGCGTGGCGGAGGTCTCCGCGGAACGTCTCCAGCTCGCCGCCGGCGAGCGTCAGCTTGGTGCCGAGCACTTCACGCGCGGTGGGCGTCGTGATGTTGACGACGCCGCTGAATGCATTGGCGCCGTAGAGCGCGGACCCCGGCCCGCGGACCATCTCGACCTTGCCGAGATCCTCGAGCGGCTGGGTGAGACCGTTCCACTCCTGGGAGCCGAGGAAGGCGATCGCCAGATCACGGCCGTCCTGGAGCACCAGCACCCGCCGGTTGAGCGAGCTGTTGAATCCGCGTGCGTTGACGTTGAAATCGTTGACGCCGCTCTGAACGACGTCCACCCCCGGTACCGCCTGCAGCGCCACGGGCGCCTGACCCGTGATCGAGGCGCTCTGCAGCACTTGAGGCGGCACGACGGAGATCGCCGCCGGCGCCTCCACGATACGGTCAGGCGCGCGCGAGGCGCCTTCGACCACGATCTCGCTGAGTGAGATCGTCACCGCCTCGAGCCTTGCATCGGCGGTGACCGTCGCGCCGGGCTCCACGATGACCGGGACCTCGCTGGGACGGTAGCCGAGCCAGCGGAAGACGATGATCTGGCTCCCGGTCGGTACCCGGCGGAGCGTGTATTTGCCGTCGGTCCCCGTCACGGTGCTCTGGCCGGTGGACCGCACCGTCACGGAGACGCTGCTGAGCGCCTGCCCGTCGGACGCGCGGCTGACGGTGCCGGAGACGCTTCCGGTTTCCTGGGCGAGGACGGGGCGAGCGATGAAGAGCAGGGAGACGAGCGCGAGGGGGAGCACACAAGGTAGAGCCGACCAATTTCGGCGCATACCGGAGTCCTCGAGTAAGGGAAGGGTCGGATGCGGTGCGATCCGCGAGCCGTTATCGCAGGGTGCTGATATGAGTGCCAGGTGCCGAGGGGATGGCCAAGTATAACGAATCTCGGGGTCACAGGGGAACGATCTCGAGATGACGCGGGCTGCCTGATCCGGAGCAGCATTCGGCGCTCCATGATGAAGTGGGTAGGCTCGCCAAGCATCAGTCCCAGCGGAGTCAGGAGGACGTCCTGGAGCCGCTCGCTCCCGGCGCCGCGGGTAGGCGACCCGCACCGGCCGCCAGAAAGCCCGCCAGCGCCGCGGCCCACGCGACCGACGGCAACACCGGAACGCCTCGGTCGCCCGCATCCCGGCGAGGGCGTGCGCCAGGCCGTGGAGCATGAGAAGGACTCCAGCGATACGGCGCCACCAGCGTGACAATATCGTGGTACGTTGCACAACGGCTACCACGCGCTCCCGAGAGTCTCTCCCGCGGGCTATGAGCAGGCGCGTGAAGATTGTCTGAAGGGAGTCGAAATTGCCTTCGCTGCCTTCCGCGCGCCTGAAGGGACGACAACCAGGCGATTCACCACAACAGGGAGGACCGATGAGTACCGAACAGATGCACACCGAGGAGCACCGCGTGAGCGGCGAACGTTTGGTCTCCAAGGTCAAGGAACTGATCCACGAGGGAAACGTGCGGCGGGTCATCGTGAGGAACGATGACGGGCATACCATCATGGAGATCCCGCTCACCATCGGTGTCGTCGGCGCGGTCCTGCTGCCGGCACTCGTGGCGCTGGGCGCCATCGCCGCGCTGGCATCCGACTATACGCTCGTGGTCGAGAAGACCGCGCCCGGGGCGACAGTGGCGCCGACGACGTAACCGGGCCGGGGTGGCGCGGCGATCCGCCGTGCCACCGTCGCCAGGGAGTCGGGATTGAGCGACATCGAATCGATTCCGATCGCCGCCAGGTACTCCGCGAAATCGAGGTAGTCGGACGGGGCCTGCCCGCAGATGCCCACTTTGCGACCCTTCCGGTGGGCGGCCCCGACCACCATGCGGATGAGCCGCTTCACCCCTTCGTCCCGCTCGTCGAACAGGTGGGCGAGCTGGGTCGAATCGCGGTCCACCCCCAGGGCGAGCTGGGTCAGGTCGTTCGATCCGATGGAGAAGCCGTCGAACAGCTGGGCGAACTCCTCGGCGAGAATCACGTTGTTCGGGATCTCGCACATGACGTAGACCTCGAGGCCCTTCTCGCTCCGCGCCAGGCCGTTGGCGCGCATTTCGGCCAGGACCCGGCGCCCCTCTTCGAGCGTGCGGCAGAAGGGGATCATCACCTTCGTGTTGACCAGCCCCATCGTCTCCCGTACCTGCCTGATCGCTGCGCATTCCAGCGCGAACCCTTCCCGGTAGCGCTCGTCGTAGTACCTCGATGCTCCGCGGAAGCCGATCATGGGGTTGGCTTCGGCCGGCTCGAAGGCGCCCCCACCGAGCAGACCGGCGTACTCGTTGGTCTTGAAATCCGAGAACCGGACGATCACCGGGCGCGGATAGAAGGCGCCCGCGATCTGGGCGATGCCGCTCGCGAGCCGCTCGATGAAAAATGCCGCCGGCGACTCGGCCTCGGCGACCCGGGCCCGGATCTGCGCCGCCACCGCCGGGTCGGTGATCCGCTCCGGGTGCAGCAACGCCATCGGATGAACCCCGATCCAGTTGGATACGACGAACTCGATGCGAACGAGGCCGACTCCCGCGCTCGGAAGTTGGGCAAGGTGGAAGGCGCGATCGGGGTTGGCGAGATTGAGCATGAGCGGCACGCGCGGCGCCGGCAGCGTCTCGGGTCGATCGTCTCCCGATCGAACTCGACCCGTCCCTCGTATACCTTGCCGTCATCGCCCTCCGCGCAGGAGACCGTAACGATGTCACCCGTGCGGAGCGCGTGCGTCGCACGGCTCGTGCCGACGACGCACGGGATCCCGATCTCGCGCGAGACGATGGCCGCGTGGCAGGTGCGCCCGCCCTCGTCGGTGATCACGGCGGCGGCCCCGGCGAGGATGGGTTCCCAATCCCGGTCGGTCATCGGGGCGACGAGTACCTCGCCCGCGTGAAACGACGACAGGTCGCCGGTCGACAGGATGACCCGGACTGGTCCCGAGGCGACCTGATTGCCGACGCTCCGTCCGGTGATCAGCACCTTCCCTTGGCCTCGACGGCGGCGGAACACCTCGGCTCTCCTGCTGGCCCGCGAACGACGCGCTCGGGAGATCCTCGGCCGTCGCGCTCGAACGGACCGCCACGTCGGTGGCTTCCTCGCCGTAGGTGAGGGAGAGGGCGGCAATACGCCGCGGACAGCTCGCGGGCGATCACGGCGGGAAGAGGCGCCGCGCGGACGCGCGCGCGGATCGAGCGGCCGGCCGCCGCCAGCGCGGTGACGTCGGAAAGATCGAGCCCGGCGAGCTCGGCGTAGATCGCCTCCGAGAGACCTGCCTCATCGAGGTGCAGTCGGAACGCAGCAGCGCTGAGCGCGAAGCCGTCGGGCACCGGGATGCCCCGGGGAGACAGCTCGCGAAGCAGCTCGCCGAGGGAGGCGTTCTTGCCGCCCACCTCGGCGAGAGATTCGAGTGTGATCTCCCGAAAGGGGATCACATACCGCGGATCGGTCACTTGATCGTAATGCGGGTCTTGGTCGCCGACTCCTTCTTGGGGAGACGGACGGTCATGATCCCGTTCGAGTAGGTGGCGTCGATCTTCGCGGCCTCAACGGGGGCCGGGAGCTGGACGTTACGAATGAAGCGTCCCTGCTCACGCTCCCGCCAGAAATACTCCTCGGTCTTCTCTTCCGTGCTGAAGTCGCGCTCACCGGAGATCGTGAGCGTCTGGCCGTCCAGGTTCACATGCAGGTCGTCCTTCGGCATTCCCGGCGCCTCGAGACGTACGATGTACTCCTTCTCGCTCTCCGAGAAGTCGAGGTTCGGCGCCCACAGCGTCTCGAAGGCGCGCGAAGTCGGGCTGAAGAACGAGCCGCTGAAGACACGGTCGGCCAGCCGGTCGAAATCCTCGCGAAACTTGTGCACCGTCGCGGGGACGGCGTTGGGGGCTTTGGCGAGGTTCATATGGTCCTCCTGCTTCAGTCCATGGGTTGCGGGGATGCGATCCCATTCTAGCGCCGGAGCGATGAAGCGGGGGTGAAACGGGAAGGAAAATTCCTTCGCCGACGTCCCGGGACCCATACGCTCAGAGCTGCCCGGTCGCCACCGCACGGACGATGTCCGTGGTGGAGATGACGCCCACCACCCGGTCCTTGACGACGACGTACAGGCGGTGCACGTCGGCGTAGAGCATCTGCTGGGCGGCCTCGCGGACCGTGGTCTCGGGGGATATCCCCAATGGACGCGTCGTCATGATCGCCCCCACCACCGTCGTGTCCAGCAGGGTTTGCAGCCCGCCTCCCTCCGCCTCCGCCTCCGCCATCAGCACATCGCTGTTCGATACCACGCCCAGCATGTGTCCGTGTGCGTCGACGACGGGCAAGGACGAGACGTGGGCGTCGGCCATCGTCACGATCGCGTCCGTGATGCTGTCGTCCTCCCGGACGGTCTTGAGTGTCTTCTTCATGAGATCGGCGACGAGCATGGCGTCCTCCCGGTATGGGTATGGCCTATGATGCGCTCGTCCTCCTGAAACCATCGTGAGCCGACGGTGAAAAGCCGTTCACGCCGCCATGGATTCATTCACCGCGGTTTCAATGTTTCTTCACTCGCCTCGGGGCATAATTGGCATGCCACGTTAGCGAGGTGAGCCATGACAGCCCTACTGATGAGCAGCCCCCCATTGGAGGCGAAGGTGAAGCGGCCCCAGCTGCCCACCGGATGTCCCCTGCCCGCGATACTCCAATGGCCCGAGCATCCCTCCGGGGTCGTCCTGGTGCTCCACGCGGGCCGGCGCGTGGCCTCCGTTCCCTCTCTCGACGATCTCGCCACCGAGCTGCGCCGGGCAGGATTGGCCACGGTGCTGGTCGACCTGGCGCCGGAGTCCCGCCACGAGCCGATTGTCCCTTCGCCGGCGCCGCTGCTGGCTCACCGGGCCAGGGAGGTAGTGACCTGGCTGGCCAATCAGCGTTCGATCGCAGGGCTACCGCTCGGTCTCATGGGCATGAACGGAGCGGCCGCCGCGGTGCTCGCCGCCGCGGGCGAATCCAGCCGCGCGGAAGCTGTCGTGATCTGGGGAGGAGAGCCGGACCAGGCGGAGGAGGCGCTCCCGCACGTGGTGGCGCCGGTCCTGCTCCTCGCGAGCGGCACGGATCTCGACGCCCTGCGTCACCACCAGATCGCGCTCCTGCGCCTGGGAGGCATCAAACGCCTGGTCGCGATCACGCGGTCGGGCCGTGGCTGCACTGGTGTCGGAGATGCCGCGGAGGCGACACGCTGGTCGGCGATCTGGTTCGTTCACCACCTGGCGATGGAACGGACGTGGCGTCACGCCAGATCGGCAGGAGTCTGACAAGTCTCCGGCTCGTTCGGCATGTGCTGATCGCAGTCATGCTCGGTGGGGCGGCACGGCCGGTAACTGCGCAGGACACCCTTGGGGCCGCGGTTCGAGGCTCCATGATCGATCAGCTCCTGGCCGCGGCATCACACGGCCTCGACCCCCGTGACTACGATGCCTGGACTCTCGACAGCGCGGCCCGGCGGCGCGGACCGGCGGGGGCGCCGGCGCTCGAGCTGCCCCGGGTGGACTCGATGCTCACCCGCTCGATGCTCCGCTACCTGGCAGACCTGCATGGCGGACGGGCGCGCCTCTCCCCGTTCGCCAGGCCGTCAACCGACGACGTCGACTGGGTGGAGGCGCTGCGCCAGGGAATCGCAGGCGACTCGATCCCAGGGTTGGTGAAATCGAGCGAGCCTCGGCTCACGCAGTACCGCAACCTCCGCCTCCAGCTCGCCCGATACCGGCGGCTCGCGGCCGACTCCGCGATGCCACTGTTACCCGATGGTCCCGTCGTGCGGCCGGGAGATGAATACCCCTCGGCCGGTACTCTGCGCAGACGGCTTCGACTCGAGGGCGATCTGAATCCCGAGGGGGAAGCCGCGCCATCGGCGGCGAGGTACGACGAATCTCTGGCTGCCGGTGTCCGCCGGTTTCAACTGCGCCATGGGCTCGCTCCCGACGGCCTTCTCGGGCCGCAAACCCTGGTCGCACTCAACACCCCACTCGCGTACCGGGTGCATCAGATCGAGCTCGCGCTGGAGCGGCTCCGCTGGCTGCCTCGCCTGGGTGCGCAACCGTTCGTGGTCGTGAACATCCCGGCCTTCCAGCTCTTCGCCTTCGACTCGGCGGGTGGCGCCGGCACGCCGACATTGACCACGAACGTGGTGGTGGGCAGGGCGCTGGCCACCAGGACGCCGATGCTGTTCGAGCAGATGCGCTACGTGGAGTTCCGCCCCTACTGGAACGTTCCACAAAGCATCCTCACTGCCGAGATCCTGCCGGTGCTCCGCCGGAACCCGGATTTTCTGCGAGCGCACCGGATGGAGGTGGTCGGGGCGGGGGGGCAAGCTCTCGGAGACAAAGTCACCCCGAATATCCTGAGTGGGCTATCGAGGGGAGTATTGAGCCTGCGGCAGAAACCGGGGCCGTCCAACGCACTTGGATTGATCAAGTTTGCCTTTCCCAACGCGGCCGCGGTGTACATGCACGGGACGCCGGAGTCTGGCCTCTTCGCCCAGACGCGGCGCGACTTCAGCCATGGTTGTATCCGGATCGAGGACCCTGCGGCGCTCGCGGCCTGGGTCCTGCATGACCAGCCGGAGTGGAATCCCGACAGGATCGCCGGCGCCATGAACGACCCCGAGACTCGCCGCGTCTCCCTGGTCCGTCCGATTCCTGTCGCGGTCTTTTACACGACCGTCGTCGCGACGCCTGAGGGCCAGACACTGTTCTACCCCGACATCTACGGGCAGGACCGGAGGCTTGATGACCTGCTCCACGATGCAATACCGGCTCCCCGGGGAGTTGCGGCGGCAGCGCCCGCTGGTTAACCTCGAATCGACCCCTGACCAGGATCCATTCGCGCCATGGCTATGCTTCGTCCGTTAGTCGTGGCGTTTTCCATCTTCACGATCGGCCTCCCCACCGCCGCTCGCGCCGTCGCGCGAGACGACGATACCGAGGCGCTGGCGAGGCTGGAGCGCGTCGCCGAACGAAGCGGTCTCAGACGCGACGTGCTCCGCTCGGCTCTCGGCGCGTACGTGCGGGTGCGGGACCAGGGAATGACCCGCCGCCCACTCCTCACCGTCATCGACTACAGCCTGCCCTCCAGTGAGCGCCGCTTCTGGGTTCTTGATGTGGCCAAGGCCCGGGTCCTGGCGCGCGAGCTTGTCGCTCATGGCCGGGAGTCCGGGGAGGATCTCGCCGAGCGATTCTCCAACCGGCCCGGGAGCTTTCAGTCGAGCCTTGGCACCTTCCTCACGGGAGGTGTGTACCGGGGTAAGCACGGACGATCTCTGCGGTTGCGGGGACTCGACCGGGGGCTCAACGATCAGGCCGAGGCTCGGGACATCGTCATCCACGGCGCCGACTACGTGAGCGACGATTTCGTGCGCAGGGTAGGTAGGTTGGGGAGGAGTCAGGGGTGTCCCGCGCTGGGTTCGGCCGCCGCGCGCCGGGTGATCGAGCTCATCCGCGACGGGACGGTGGTCTATGCCTTCTATTCCGGCCGGTTGGAGGGTTTGCCGCCGAGACTCAGCGCCGGAGGTGGCGGCCGAACCAGTCCAGCGCCAGCCCGGATACCCGCTCGAGCGCACCCGGCTCCTCGAATAGATGGGTCGCGCCGGGGATAATCGCCAACTCCTTGATCGGACTACCCAGCTGCGCCAGGGCCGGTCGCGTGAGCCGCAATACCACCGAGTCTTCCCCTCCCACGATGAGCAGCGTCGGTGCCGTGACCTCGCGGAGATAGCCGCCGGCCAGATCGGGACGGCCTCCGCGAGAAACGATGGCCCTGATGAGCGCCGGACGGCTCGCCGCCGCTACCAGCGCGGCGGCGGCACCGGTGCTCGCCCCGAAGTAACCAAGCCGCAATGCCCGCGTCTCCGGCCGGGAGATAACCCAGTCGGTCGCTTCGATCAGCCGTCCCGCCAGGAAATCGATGGCGAAGCGCAGTCTTCCCGTGACCGCGTCTGCCGCCTCCTCACGTTCGGTCAGCAGATCGAACAGCAGGGTGCCGAAGCCACCCCGAATCAGGGTCTCGGCTACCATCCGGTTCCGCGGGCTGAGGCGGCTGCTTCCGCTTCCGTGGGCAAAGAGGATCAGGCCGTGTGCTCGCGGGGGCACCGTGAGATCGCCCCGCATCGTCATCGCGCCCGCGGGAATCGTGACGCTCCGCGTCTCGACGAGGGTCGGCGCGGGTCTGGTCATGGCTGCCTCCTATCGCTCTACAGGGCGGTGGGGTACGTCTCCCGGCAACTCGACCTCTCCCCGCTCCCATACCGGTGTGCGGTCGAGCGGCTCTACGGCACGGGTGCGGTCGTAGTGGAGAACGACGTCGAATTGCCGGGACAGGCTGGCGTCGAAGTAGTGACTCAGCCGTTCGGTCTCGGGCCGATAGATCACGCCGATCGCGCGCTCCAGCCGCGGCGCGGTAAGCGCGGCCGACGCGGCCGAGGGTGAGCGGAGGTCGAGGAAGAAATTTCCCAGCGCGCAGCCGTGGAACAACGCCTCGACGCTGCCTGGCAGCGCGGGACGGACCCTCTTCCGTTCGGCGTGTGCGTCCCAGTCGGCGGCGGCGGTGACGGTGCCGGAGTAGGTGGTGAAGCTCACCAGCACCGCCTGGTCGCGGTACTGCTCACGCACCAGTTGCCCGACGTTGAGTTCGCCCCGAAGACGCATGGCGGCGGCGCTGGCGTCGCCCAGGTGCGAGTTGTGGGCCCACACGACGACCTTTGCCCCGGACGCCTCGCCGTCGAGGAAGGCGACCAGCGCCTGCAGAGTGTCCACCATATGGCGATCACGAAGATTCCACGATCCGGCGCCGATGCGAAACATCTCGCGGTAGTAACTCTCCGCGCTGGCCACGACCTTCGCGTTCTGCGCCGCGAAGAAGAGGTCGTCCGCCGCGATCCGCCCGTCGAGCCGTGCTACTCCGCCGCCTTGGCCCGCAGCTCGACGAGCTGCCCGATCACCTCCGCCTCGCAGGTCGGCGTCAGGCCCAGCGTCGCCGCGTAGCCGTACGTCTGCGGATCGCCGTGGAAATGATCGAAGCAGGCATACCGCTGCTCCGCACGCCGCGCGGCGGGCGGGTCGACCAGCCGCAGATACGAGAGCACGGCTTCCCTCGAGGCGTGCAGGCTGTAGAGATCGAGCCCGTAGAACCCCGTCTTCGAGCGATCATCCGTTCGGACGTCGTTGTACTCGCGCAACCAGCCGACGAAATCCAGCACGCCCGCGTTGCGCCACATCCACTGCGGGAACCGCTGAAAGCCGCCGAGAGCCTCGCTTGCGTCGTCGTCGCGAGGCCGCCCGCGCACGTAGTGGTTGACCCGATAGGCATCGGGCCAGTCCGCCTCCACGGCGACCGCGCGGAACCCTTCTCCGTGATCAGACGCTTGGTGATCTCTGCGCGTATCCGGTAGAACTCGTGGGTGCCGCGCGACGCTTCGCCGATGAGGACGTATCGGGCGTTCCCTACGAGTGCCAAAAGCGGATCGAAGTCGCTCGGGCCGCCGGCGAGCCTGCTCGAGGCCGCTGCGATCGCCGCGATCGTGTCGCGATCAGATTCGACCGGCATGGGTCACCTGATCCGGCACGGCGTTCGCCGCGGCCTCTCCGAGCAGCCTGCGGACCTCGACATCGGGCGTCTGCTCGAAGTCCTCGTAGTGGGCGCCGACGCCGAAGAACGGCTCCGGCGTCGCGACGTACTCCACGCCGTCGGTGACTCGCGCGATCGCCCGCATCGCCTCGTGGGCCATCACCGGCGCGGCGACGATGATGGCCGCGGGGGCGAACTCCCGCAGCGCGTGTACGGCCGCGAGCACGGTGGAGCCGGTCGCCACGCCGTCGTCGACCAGGACGACCGTCGCGCCGCGAATCTTGGGGAGGGGCCGGCCCATCCGGTATTCGCGGTCGCGCCGCAAGACCTCCCGCTCCTCCTCCTCGGTAATGGCGTCGAACACCTGCCGCGTCACGCCGAGTTGACGAACGATGTCTTCGTTCACCACGCGACCGCCGCCCGACGCCACGGCGCCCATGGCGAGCTCCTCGTGGCCGGGTACCCCGATCTTGCGGACGACGAAAACGTCGAGCGGCGCCTGAAGCGCCGACGCTACCTCGTATCCGACCGGTACGCCGCCTCTGGGGAGCGCGAGCACGATCAGATTGGGGGTCCCCACGAGCCGCCGCATCCGGGCCGCGAGCCGGCGCCCCGCTTCGCGACGATCGGAGAATAGCACTGACATTTTGCGCCTCCTAACGCCGTGGACAATCGTGGGTCGTCATGATACATCCCGGAAGTCCCTATCATGATGCATCCCGGATCATGAAGAGAAGGTGAGGAAAGGAGGAATCGATCATTCCACATTCCGTGACCCGGCATCTGCTCGTCATCAACTGCGGCAGTGCCACCATAAAAACCAAGCTATACAGATGGACTGCCGGGCGTCTCGAGGAGGCCGCCGCTTCGAGCAGCGGGATCGAACGGGGAGGATACGGGGCGGCGGTCGGTCGCGCCCAGCAGGCTCTCCCGGCCGCCCCGGATGCCATCGCCCATCGGGTGGTGCACGGCGGTGCCCGCTTCTCCGCGCCGCTCATGGTGACTCCCTCCACTCTCCGGGAGCTCCGCGAGGTGTTGCCGCTCGCCCCGATCCACAACGGCCCCGCCATCGCCGGCATCGAAGCGACACTCGACGCGGGTGTTCCGATCGTTGCGCTCTTCGACACGAGCTTTCACCAGTCGATGCCGGAGGTGGCCTGTCGGTACGCCATCCCGGATTTCCCCGGGGTCAGGCGCTACGGGTTCCACGGCTGGTCTCATCGCTGGGTTGCCGAGCGTTACGCGGAGATAGCTCGGTCACCCGAGCCCACCATCATCACCCTTCACCTCGGCAGCGGGTCCTCACTTGCCGCGATCCAGCGGGGCAAGTCGGTGGACACGTCGATGGGATTCTCCCCGATCGAGGGCCTCGTAATGGCCACCCGCCCCGGCGATCTGGACCCCGGCGTGCTCACCCACCTCCTGTCCGACGGCATGACGCCGGCGCGCCTCATCGAGATGCTGTATCGCGAGTGTGGACTCCGCGCGCTCACCGGCACCTCCGACATGCGGGAAATACTCGAGCGGCACGATGCCGAAGCCGACCTCGCGGTGGAGCTCTTCTGCTATCGGGTGAGGAAGTACGTGGGCGCGTATCTCGCCGTGCTGGAAGGCGCGGAGGCGCTGGTGTTCACGGGGGGAATCGGAGAGCGTTCGGCGGAGATCAGGCGGCGGATCTGCCTGCGGCTTGGCTGGGCCGGGCTCGAGCTGGATGGCGAACGAAATACGAGGGGCGAGGAGCGGATCTCGATCGATGGGTCTCGCCTTGCAGCCTACGTCATTCCGACCGACGAGGAGCGCCTGATGGCTCGGGAGACCGTCCGGTTCCTTGGCTGGGAACCGGCGGAGTGACCCGGACCCACCGACAAGAGAAGTTCCAGGTCGCTTCACGGCCGCTTCACGCTCGCCACTTTACCATGTGGTCAGGTATATCAGATTGCATGGAGTGATTTCACCAGAGCGCGTGAGAGTCCTATGCCGACCGCCCGACGTGGTATCCGCTCGATCATGGTTCCCCTCGACGGCTCGAACTTCGCGGAACAGGCGCTGCCGACGGCCTGCGCGATCGCCGATCGGACCGGAGCCAGGCTCCGCCTGGTGCTGGTGCACCAGCAGCCGAACATTCCCCTCGAACCCGCCTCCGCTTCGCTGTACTCCTCGACCGAATTGGCCGTCCACAAGGCGGAGCGACAGTATCTTCAGCGCACGCGATCACGGCTGCAGGCGGACGGGTGGGTGGTGAGCATCGCGACCGCGAGCGGCGCGATCGCCCCGGCGCTGATCGAGCACGCGCGCGAGATCGAGGCCGACCTCATCGTCATGTCCACGCACGGCCGGGGCCCCTTACAACGCCTCTGGCTTGGCAGCGTTGCCGACGGCATGGTCCGCGCGGCGGAGGTCCCGGTGTTGCTGGTGCGGCCCTCGGAAGACGAGAGCATCCGTACAGCGGTGCATCCGATCCAGCGGATCCTCGTCCCGCTCGACGGCTCGACACTCGCCGAGGAGGTGCTCAAGCCGGCAGCCGCACTGGCGCGAGCCTGGGGCGCGGAAATCGACCTGGTGCAGGTAGTGCAGCCGGTGCTGCTGGCCGTGGACCCGCCGATGCTTCTGCCCTCGATCGTGCCCTCGGCTTACGATGCGGAGCTCACTGCGCTCGAACGGGATCGGGCCCAGGACTATCTCCACGATATCGCGGAGCGATACTCCAAGCGCGGCGTGCGCATGTCCTCGGCGGCTTGCATCGGCCGGGATCCCATCGAGACGCTCCTGGAGCTGGCTCAGCCGTCGCGGTACGGCCTGATCGCTCTCGCCACCCACGGCCGGGGCGGTTTGCGGAGGCTGGCAATGGGCAGCGTCGCCGACAAGCTCGTGCGGGCGGCCGCGGTGCCGGTGCTCGTGTGTCGGCCGGTCAAGCGCCCGGCACGAGCACGGCGGCGCCGCGAAGTCGTCCTGATCTGAGGCGTGTCAGCGCCTCTGCCGCTTCACTGAGCGGAAACGGCTCGACCGTCACTCGAAGCGGCAGCGTGGCGGCGATCCGCAGAAACTCTTCGCCGTCCCGCCGGGTCAGGTTCGCGACCGACCGGACGACCCGCTCTCCCCACAGGATCTCGTACGGAAACGACGGGATGGGGCTCATGTGGATGCCTCCACAGACCACCGTCCCTCCTTTGACGACGGCGCGAAGCGCGGCCGGCACCAGCGGCCCGACGGGTGCGAAGATGATGGCCGCATCGAGCATCTCCGGCGGCTCGTCTCCCGACGCGCCCGCCCATTCCGCCCCGAGCTCCCGCGCGAACGCCTGGCCCCCCGCGTCTCCGGCTCTCGTAAAGGCGAAGACCCGTCTCGACTGGGCCCGCGCGACTTGTGCCACGATGTGCGCCGCGGCGCCGAAGCCATAGACCCCGAGCCGCTCCGCGTCGCCCGTCGCCGCCAGGCATCGATGGCCGATGAGGCCGGCGCAGAGCAGCGGCGCGGCGTGCGCGTCGTCGTACCTCTCCGGAAGCGGGAAGCAGAATCGCGCGTCGGCGACGGCGTACTCGGCGTATCCTCCATCGATATCGTAGCCGGTGAACTTGGCGCGGTCGCAGAGGTTCTCCCGCCCAGACCGGCAGTAGCGACACTCTTCGCAGGTCCATCCCAGCCAGGGCACTCCGACCCTTGCGCCCTCCTGCACCTCGGTCGTCCCGGCGCCTGGCTCCACGACCGTTCCAACGATCTCGTGGCCCATGACGAGCGGGAGCTTCGCATTGGGGAGCTCACCATCGGCCACATGAAGGTCGGTCCGGCAAACCGCGCAGGCGTGAACCCGGATGAGCACCTGCCCAGGGCCGGGTGTGGGGCGAGGAACCGACGCGCGCCTCAGTGGCAGCCCTGGCGAATCGAGCAGCATGGCCTGCATGGAATCCATGCGGCGAAAGATACGATCGGAAGATGCTTTCGCCGCACCTTCATCATTTCTTCACTTCGGCGAAGGTAGTGTATGGCATCCCCGTTCGGAGGACCGGCCATGACACTCGCCCAGCGCCCACCCATCGCCTCGTCGGGTTGCACCGTGGAATCGGTGCTGGCGCCCATTCACGATAGATGGCTGAACGAGATCCGGCGGTTTCTCGACCCCGCCACCTCATCGACCGCGGGATTCTGGGATCGTTGGACCGCGATCCGCTATCTCGCCGATCAGTTCCGGGATCACTTCAAGCTCGAGCGCGCCCTGCTCGTCTCCGTGGCGAGTCTCCTGCCCGCCGCCGACGCCCGACGCCTGACCGGCCAGGCGAGCGAGGTCGAACGCATGTTGTCGGGACTCGATTGCGTGGGGCGCCGTCGCGGAACGGGACAGGTGGTGGCCGAGGAAGCTCACCGCCTCATCGAGGAGATCGCCGTCTGGTGCGCCGAGCTGGAGCTGGCCACCTCCGGTCTGCGCTGCGATGCACTGCCGGCCGAGGCGAGTCGCGTCCTGGAGCACGTGACGTCATCGGGAGCCGTCGGCTCTCCATGACCGCCACGATCGCCGGCGGCGCGGACACGACCCTCATCCGCGGCAGCTCGGGGATAGTGCGCCGTCTCGGCATCGATACCGGCCTGGAGCCCGTGGTCTATCTCCACCGGGACTCGCCGGTGGTGCACTCGGAGGGCTTCGGGTCGGAAACACGGGTGCAGGTTACCGGGGGGCGCCACACCATCCTCGCCACCTTGAACGTCGTCACCGGTCCGCTGATCGGCATCGACGATGTGGGGTTGTCGGACGCCGCGTGGGAGCGACTCGGCATCGGCGACGGTGATCGGGTGGAGCTGGCCCATCCGGTCCCGCTCGACTCCCTCGGCCTGGTGCGGGCCAAGATCTACGGCCGGCGACTCGACGCGCAGGCCTTCGACTCGATCGTGGGAGACATCGCCGAGCGACGGTACTCGGACATCTATCTCGCCTCATTCATCACCGCCTGCGCCGGTGGCCGCCTCGACCACCGCGAGACGGTGGACCTCACGCTGGCCATGATCCGTGCGGGCGAGCGGCTCCGGTGGGATGCCCGCGAGGTCTTCGACAAGCACAGCGTCGGCGGGTTGCCCGGTAACCGGACGTCGCTGATCGTCGTGCCGATCGTCGCCGCGGCGGGGCTGCTCATGCCCAAGACTTCCTCACGCGCCATCACCTCGCCTTCCGGCACGGCCGATACCATGGAGACACTCGCGCCCGTGGACCTCGATCTGCCGGCGATGCGGCGGGTCGTCGAGCGAGTTGGAGGGTGCCTGGTGTGGGGTGGGCGCGCACGGCTCAGTCCGGCCGATGATGTGCTGATCCGGGTCGAGCGGCCGCTCGATCTGGACAGCCCGGCGCAGCTCGTCGCTTCGGTGCTCTCCAAGAAGGCGGCGGCGGGCGCTACGCACGTGATGATCGATCTTCCTGTCGGGCCCACTGCGAAGGTGCGCGGCTACAGTGATGCCGAGCGGCTCTGCCGCCACCTGCGCGAGGTGGGGGCGGCCATCGGGCTGCAGGTGCTGCCCGTCCTCACCCACGGCGCGCAGCCGATCGGCCGGGGCATCGGCCCCGCGCTGGAGGCCCGAGACGCGCTTGCGGTGCTGCAGGGGGAGCCCCGGGCTCCCGCCGATCTCCGCGAGCATGCCCTTCTTCTCGCGGGGCACCTGCTCGAGATGGCGGCAGCCGCGCCGGCCGGCAGTGGAGAGGAAATGGCGCGCACGATTCTGGAGGACGGGCGCGCCTGGAAGAAATTTCAGGCGATTTGTGATGCCCAGGGAGGGATGCGCACACCTCCGACCGCCCGATTCACTCGCCCCGTCGAGGCCAGGCACTCGGGCCGCGTCGCCATCGTCGACAACCGGCGCCTGGGCCGCGTCGCCAAGCTCGCGGGCGCTCCCCACGATGCGGCGGCCGGACTCGAGATCCACGTCCGCCTTGGCGACGCGGTGAAGCCTGGGTTGCCTCTCTACACGGTCCACGCAGCCGCGGCGGGCGAGCTCGCCTATGCCCTGGCGTACGCCGAGGCCGCCGACATCATCGGGATCCAGGAAGCCTGATGCGGCCCACGGTATTCGCCCTGCCGGGCAATGACGCACTCGCCGCGCGGCTGTGCCTCGAGCTTGGTGGGCGCCGCGGACGATTGGAGGTGCGGTCGAGGGCACTCCCACGGACGTGCGCGCCCTCGCCGGCCATTGGCATGGGGAGTACGTCGATGCGGGCCGTCAGCGCGCAGGCGAGATCGTGTTCCATCTCCCGAGTGAGGGAACGACGGGATACGGCAGTATCACGCTCACGACGCCGCTGGCGCCCGTGCGGTGTCCGGAACTCACTCAGACGCAGGCCTCACCGGCCGAGCCCGCGTGCACCGTGCTCAAGATCGGGCGCCTGGCCGTGGACCGCGGCAGCATCAGCGGCTGGCTGGCGCCATACCGTGATGAGCGACTGCATTGCTGGGTAGACACGTGGTTCGAGGGACGGCTCATCGGGGATAGATTCGAGGGTACGTTCTTTTCCCACCCCGCCGCCCCCGACACCGTTCGGTCGGGCACCTGGTGGGCGACGCGTCCGCGCTGACCGGCCGCATCATCAGTCGTGCAGGATGCGCTCGGGCGGATCGTCGAGGTCGTCGAATTGGCCCGACCGAACGGCGTACACGAAGAGCCCGGCGAAGACGGCCCCCAGCAGCAGCGCCACCGGCAACAGGAAGAGAATCGCCCTCACGCCTCGGCCCTCCGCACGGCCGCATCCACGCGTGACGCTCCCCAGATGACCAGCCCGCTCGAGAGGGGCATCAGGACGGCCGCGACGAGCGGGTTGACCCATCCCGCGGCGGCGGCGCTGACGGCGAGCGCATTGTAGACGAGAGAGAACCGTTGATTGGCGCGGACCACCTTGGCGCCGGCCCGCGCGGCCCGGAATCCCGCGAGTAACGGGGCCAGGCCATTGCCCGAGATAATCCCATCGGCCACGAGCACGCTGCTGGCCGCCCCGGTGCCCATGGCGATGCCGACATCGGCCGCTGCGATCGCCGGCCCGTCGTTGAGGCCGTCCCCGGCGAAGAGGACGTGATGGCCTCTCGCGCGAGCCGCCGCGATCCACTCCGCCTTGGCCGTGGGATCGACTCGCGCGCCGACCTCGTCGACCCCAACCTCATGGCCCACCTGGCGCGCGGTCTCCTCGTGGTCACCGGTGAGCAGCACCACCCGGAGGTCCATGGCCTTCAGTTTGGCAACGGTGTCGACCGCGTCGGCGCGAACCGCGTCGCCGAGCCGGATCACACTTTCCCCGCCACGATCGTCCACCAGACGCACCTCGCCCGGTCCCCCGCTGCGCAGATCCCACCGCCGCCCGTCGACCAGGCCCGACACGCCGACCCCGGCGCACTCCCGCACGTCGGTGCCGCGTGGCAGGGCGATGTCTCGAGCCGAGGCCTCGGCGACGATGGCGCGCGCGACGGGATGATGGCTGTAGCGCTCCAGGCCCGCGGCCACCCGGAGCACGTGATCGTCCGCGCTGCCCACCGTGAGCTGGCCGGCCGTGACGGTGCCGGTCTTGTCCAACACCACCAGGTCGATCGCCTCGAGATCGAGTATGGCCGAGCCTGACCGGAAGAGCAGGCCCCGTCGCGCCGAAGCGCCGAGAGCGGCGGCGGCCGTGAGCGGGTGCGACAAGGCGAGCGCGCAGGGGCAGGCCACGACCAGAACGGCGACCGTTCGCGAAATCGCCACTGCGACGCCCGTGTCCCACCAGAACGCCAGCGTGAGGGCGGCCGCGAGGAGTGTCACCGCCGTGAACCATGGCGCGATCCGGTCGGCGGCCGTCGGCCGGAGCGCACGGTCGGCCGCGGCGTGCAGCTGGAGGGCCATGGCGTGGACGAGCGTCCCCTGGCCGACCGCCGTCACCCGGACGGTAAGCGCGCCATCGAGGAGCATGGTGCCGGCCACCACCCGGCTTCCCGGGCACACCGCCACGGGCTCCGCTTCGCCGGTGACCAGCGACATGCGGACCTGCCCGCTCCCCTCGGTGACGAAGCCATCCGCGGCGAGCTCTTCGCCTGCACCGACGTCGATCAGGTCATCGGTCCGGAGCTCGCCGACCGGCACCGTCTCGAGCCGGTCGCCGACCGACCGCCTGGCGGTCCTCGGGATGGTGGCGACCAGCGCCGTGGCCGCCTCCGCCGCGCGGCGCCTGCCGCGGGCCTCGAGCATCCGGCCGGCGAGGAGCAGCGCGACGAGCATCACCATCGAGTCGAGATACCCCTCGCCCGCGGTGAGCGTTGCCACGACGCCTTGTACGTAGAGCGCCGCGATGCCGAGCGCGATGGGCAGATCCATGTGCAGCACGCGATGCCGCAAGCCGTTCCATGCGCCGGTGAAGAATGGGCCGGCGCTCCACAACGCCACCGGCGTCGCGAGGGCCAGCGACACCCAGCGGAACAGCGCGGCGAAGGCCGGGTCCATCCCGCCGTACCACCAGCCCGCGTAGAGCGCCTCGTACGTGCCCATGATGGCGACGGTGGCCACCGCCGCGAGCGCCGTCCGGGTCATGAGATCGTGGTCGACGGTGGACTCGTTCCCCAGGGCGCGGGGGCGGTAGCCAAGGGAGGCGATGCGCCCGGCCAGGGTCGGCAGATTCGTCCGGCGAGGATCCCAGCGCAGCGTGGTGCGTCCGGTGGCGTAGCTGACGGTCGCGGTGCTCACACCCGGCGTCCTCGCCAGGACCTGCTCGGTCACCCAGACGCACGAGGCGCACCGGAGGCCATCCACCGTCAGTCGCGCGGTCGACGTGCCATCCGGCGCCGTCTCGACGGGAACGAGGTCCCAGGCTCCGTCGGCGGGCTCGGGTCGGGGAGCAAAGGCCTCGCGCTCCGCGTAGTAGCGCTCGAGTCCGGCGCCCGTGATGATCGCCGCGGCGACCTCGCATCCCGGACAGCAGTAGGTGCCCGCCGGGCCTTCTACGGCGGTGCCGCAATGCGGACAGCGAGTGATCTCAGCGAGGTTCGGCAGCGTAGGAGGGCGCGACGCGATCGGCGCCCGAGACGGCGATGTAGATGAAGAGGAAGTTGACCGCCACGAAGATCAACAGCCCGAGGAAGATCCCCAGGGGCCATGGCGACCTAGCGCTCGGGGACCGCGGCAAGGAAGCCTCCCGTCTTGAAGGTCGTCTCGATGAGCTGTTCGCCGGTCGGGGTCGCGACCCTCACGCGAATGGGAATCGTGCGGGCCAGCGCCGGCGACGAGGGGAGACGCACCACCAGCGGCACGGTGCGACTCTCGCTCTCCGCGAGCCGGATGTCCTGCGCCACGACCTCGGCGCCAGGCACGCCCTCGACCTGCACGTGGAAGGGTATCTCGGCGCCGGGCGCATTGTTGGTGAGCTCCAGCAGGTAGGTGTTCCGCACGAAGCCGTCGGCGTCGAGCGTGAAGAGCGAGCCCGGGGCCCGGCCCACGGTGGCCTCGAAGGACACTCGCGTCGCCAGCAGCGTGATCCACGCCGCCGCGATGCCGGTGAGCAGGCTCGCGTACACCACCGTCCGCGGGCGCACCCGCCGCGCCTTGCGTCCCGCCGGCGCCGCCATCGACGAATAGCCGATCAACCCCGGGTGTCCCAGATGACCGAGCACGTCGTCACACGCGTCGATGCAGGCCCCGCACGCGATGCATTCGAGCTGGAAGCCGTCGCGGATGTCGATCCCCTGCGGGCAGACGGCGACGCACTTCTGGCAGGCGATGCACGCGCCGGTGTCCCGCGCGGTCGGCACTCCGCGCGGCTCGCCCCGGACGGTGTCGTACGTGATGAGCAGCGTCTGTTCGTCGGTCATCGCGCTCTGGAAGCGAGCGTAGGGGCAGAGGTAGTTGCAGAACTGCTCCCGGAACCAGGCGAAATCCAGGAACCACACGACCGTGAAGATCGCGACGAGTGAGTACTCGACGGGACCTGCCTGGCCGCTCCAGAGCTCTTTCGCTCCCGCGAAGTAGCTCATGAATGCCATCGATACGATGAAAGCCGCCGCCGCGAAGACCGTCCACTTGGCGGTCTTCCGCAGGGTTCGCTCGAGCGTGAACGGCTCGCGATCGCGACGCATCCATTGGCCGCGCGGCCCTTCGATCCACCGCTCGAGCGGGCGGATCCACTCCTCGAGAAAGACGGTCTGTGGGCAGGCGTAGCCGCACCAGAGCCGCCCGAAGAGCGAGGTGAAGAAGAAGAGGCTGAACGCGAGGAACAGCAAGATGAGCAGCAGCAGGATCGTGTCCGAGGCGGTGAAGATCGCCCCGAACGCGTAGAGCCGCCGCGCCTCGAGGTCGAGCCGGAGCGCCGGATTTCCTCGCATCGTGATCCAGGGCGGGATGAACAGGATCAGATGCAGGATGA
This sequence comes from uncultured Gemmatimonadales bacterium, assembly GCA_963722825.1. Taxonomy (GTDB): domain Bacteria; phylum Gemmatimonadota; class Gemmatimonadetes; order Gemmatimonadales; family GWC2-71-9; genus CAVVWJ01. The sequence goes on along the minus strand of CAVROI010000003.1, from coordinate 131,782 downwards.
CCGCAGCCAGCCGGCGGAGCCGGCGAAGCCGGCCATCGACGGCCATGACGTGCAGCCACTTCCGGGTCCCTCGAAACAGCGCCATCCTACTTGCCCTCTTTCTCCTCGTGCTCGTCGTCGTCGTGGATACCGAGCGCCTTGTGGTTTCGGGAGATGACGTACGCGGCCACTTCGCTGATCTTCTCGGTGCCGAGGATCGGGCCCCAGGTCAGCATCCCCTTGGCGGGTACGCCGGCGGTGATCGTATGAACGATCTCGTCCGGTTTGCCGCCGTGGATCCACGTATCGTCGAGAAGATTCGGCCCGATCTTGCCGCGCATGTCTTCGCCGTGGCATCCGGTGCAGTTCGCCTTGTAGATCCCTTCGCCCGCCTCGATCGCCGCCGAGGAGAGCACCACTCTGGCCGGCGCGTCCGTCTCGGGCCAGCGCTTGCGCGCGTCCGCCATCTCCGCCGCGAGCGACTTCACCTGTGAGCGGTGGGCGATGAAGTGGTAGTGGACCGTATAGATGCCCGCCCAGATGATGCAGCCCACGAAGAGTCCCAGCCACCAATCGGGAAGCGGGTTGTCGTACTCCTCGATGCCGTCCGACTCGTCGGCGTGGCCGAGGACCTGGTTGCGCGCGCCTCGATCGCTCACTCATCACCCCCGTCGCTGAACGGCATCCGGCTTGCCTGCTCCATGAGCGCCTTGTTGCGCTTCGAGAACGCCCACCACGTCCACCCGACGAAGCAGACCAGGAAGAGAGCGGTGAGCACCCCCATCAGCCACCCCAGCCGTGCGGTCTCGCCCGCGGCCTGAAAGATCGGATTCACGGCGCGGCCCTCGAGATGGTAGAACCGGCGGAGTCGGCTGCCTGCGCGATGGCGGCCCTGCCGTCGCGGCCGAGGCGCTGGAGATACGCGATCACCGCGACGATCTCACGATCCGACTCGGTGGTGATTCCGCCCGCCGCGAGCCTGGCCACGATGTCTCCGCCCTGGGTCCGCATGCTCGACGGAGCTCCGGCGATCTGCGCGTCGGTATACGGCAATCCGACCTTCCGCAGCGCGACCAGGGACGCGACGACGTCCGACGTGTCGTAGCGCTGCCGGAGCAGCCAGGAATACGACGGCATGATACTTCCCGGCGACGTGCTGCGCGGGTCCCGCATGTGCTCGTAGTGCCAGGTGTCGGGGTACTTGCCCCCCACTCGCTGGAGATCGGGCCCGATGCGACGGGAGCCGAGGAGGAAGGGGTGATCGTACGCGTACTCCCCGGCGCGAGTCCATTCACCGTATCGCAGCATCTCTGCCCGCATTGGCCGTACCATCTGCGAGTGGCAGGTGTAGCAGCCCTCGCGGATGTAGATGTCGCGACCGGCGATCTCGAGTGCCGAGTACGGCGTGACACCGGGCATCGGCTCCGGTCCGAGCTTCACGGTGAACATGGGAACGATCTCGACCAGCCCGCCGATCGAGATGGCCACCGTGGTGAGCACGGCGAATAGCCATCCCCGCCCCTCGATGAGGCGGTGCAGCGTTTCCTTGCCCTGTTCGACGCTGAGCATCAGGCTCCCCTCTCAGCTCGCCGCCGCGATGGCGGCGGGCATGGGTTCGACGTGCGCGGGCTTCCGGCGAATCGTGCTGAGGAAGTTCCACCCGAGCATTATGGCCCCGATGAAGTACATGCTCCCGCCGACGAGCCGCATCCAGTAGAACGGCCGGAGCTGGTGCACGATGTCCACGAAGAGCGGATACTTGAGCTGCCCGCCTGCATCGAGCGCCCTCCACTGAAGCCCCTCGGTGAGTCCTGCGGCCCACATCGACACGGTGTAGAGCACGATGCCGATGGTGGCCAGCCAGAAATGGGTGACCGGCCACGACGGGTAGGCGAGCGGGCGCTTCCAGAGCCGGGGAATGAGCCAGTACAGGATGCCGAACGAGATCATGCCGACCCAGCCCAGCGCACCGCTGTGCACGTGGCCGATGACCCAGTTGGTATAGTGCGCCAGACCGTTCACCACACGGAGAGACATCATGGGCCCCTCGAACGTGCTCATGCCGTAGAACGTGACGGCGACGACGAGGAACTTGAGAACCGGGTCGGTACGCACCCGGTCCCACGCGCCGCGCAGCGTCAGAAGGCCGTTGAGCATGCCGCCCCAGGAGGGCGCGAGCAGCATGATGCTGAAGACCATGCCGAGCGTCTGGGCCCAGTCGGGCAGCGCGGAGTAGAGCAGGTGGTGTGGTCCCGCCCAGATATAAAGGAAGACGAGCGCCCAGAAGTGGATGATGGACAGGCGATAGCTGTAGACCGGCCGCTCGGCGATCCGCGGCAGGAAGTAGTACATCAGGCCCAGGAATGGCGTGGTGAGGAAGAACCCGACCGCGTTGTGGCCGTACCACCACTGCACCAGACCGTCGGTGAGCCCGGCATAGACGGGATAGGAGCGAGTCAACGTGGCGGGGATCGCCAGGCTGTTCACGATGTGCAGCACGGGGATCGTGATCACGAACGACATGTAGAACCAGAGCGCGACGTACAGGTGCTGCACCCGGCGGATGGCGATGGTCCCGAAGAAATTCACCGCGAACGCCACCCACACCACCGCGATCGCGAGATCGATGGGCCAGATCAGCTCGGCGTACTCTTTGGACTGGGTCAGGCCGAGCGGCAGGGTAATGGCCGCGGAGACGATGATGAGCTGCCATCCCCAGAAGTGAAAGCGGGAGAGGGCGTCGCTCCACATTCGTGTCTTCAGCAGCCGCTGCATCGAGTAGTAAATGCCGGTGAAGCAGATGTTGCCGCCGAAGGCGAAGATCACGGCGTTGGTGTGCAGGGGCCGCAGCCGGCCGAAGGTCGTGTACTGGAGGCCGAGATTGGCCGGCCACCAGGCGAGCTGCAACGCGATCACGACCCCGACCAGCATGCCGACCACCGCCCACAACACGGTCGCGCCGAGGAACAGCTTCACGACCGCGTCGTCGTATGTGGATTCGTCGGGCCGGACGCCGATCATATATTGCGTCTTCCCACTCTTCGCAGACTGCGTGAGGCCCGCTCCAGCCATGATCTCCCTCCCGCTCGTGTTTGGTGCGTTTCTCGCCGGCCTCGCCGGCAGCCCGCATTGCGTACTGATGTGTGGTGCGTTCGCCTCGGCCTGCGCCCGGCCGGCTCGTGGCTTGGCTGCCTGGCACGCCGGCCGCCTCGTCGGGTACGGCATCCTCGGCGCCATCGCCGGCGCGTTCAGCTCATCCATCCCCGGCCCGACCTGGCTCCCGCCTGCGATCGCAGTGGCCCTGCTTTGCTGGTTCGCGGCGGCGCTGGCGGGCCTGCTGCCCGAGCCGCCCCTGCGCCTGCCCGGGGCTGCCGCGGCCGGACGATTGCTGGAGGAGAATCGCGGAATGGGCGCGCGATTCGCGTTCGGCATCGTCAACGGCTTCGTTCCCTGCGGGCTCGTCTACTCCGCCTTGAGCCTGCCCGTCGCGCTCGCCGATCCGGTAGCCGGCTCGATCGCCATGGTGGCATTCGGCGCCGGAACGTTGCCGTCACTCTCGATCGCCGCGCTCACCATCCGCCGATTCGTGCCCCGCACGCTCGCGGCGCGCCGGGTCCTCGCGTTTGCCGTTCTGTGCGCCGGCCTCTGGTCCATCGCGGTCCGCTCGGGAACGCTGTCCGGAGCACACCTACACGATCATCCACCGGACGGCCGGGGAGCGCACAACTTACCTGGCCGATGATGAATGCAGGCTCAGTGCGTGTGTGAAGGGCTCTTCAGAGAGGGTCGCGAGACCGGACTCAGCGCCGTGAGGCCTCGGCGGAGTCGGCGTTGCGGCGCAGGCTGAATCCGACGCCGCGGACCGTCGCGAGCAGCGGCTCCTTGGCGGCCTGAGTCAGCTTGCGGCGCAGATTGCCGACGTGGACGTCGACCACGTTGCTCTCCGGGTCGAAATGCATGTCCCAGACCTTTTCGAGCAGCGTCGTGCGTCGGACCACTTCCTCGGGATGGAGCAGGAAATACTCGAGGAGCTGGAATTCCTTTGGGGTCAGGTCGAGCTTGATCTCGCTGACTTCCGCGGTATGGCGCAGGCGGTCGCAGGTGATCGGACCGTATCGGAGAATCTCCAGCCGCTCCGCCCCGCCGCGCCGGTGGAGGGCCCGGATGCGCGCAAGCAGCTCGTCGAACTGGAAGGGCTTGGAGAGATAGTCATCGGCCCCGGCGTCGAGGCCGCGCACCACATCGTCGACCGCGTCACGCGAGGTGAGCATGAGGATCGGCGTGTTCCGCCCCTCCCGCCGCAGCTCGCTGGCAATCTGGAAGCCGTTCTTTTTCGGGAGGACCACGTCGAGTAGGATGACATCATACTCGTAGACATGCGCCAGCATGGTGGCCTCGTCGCCGTCCGGGGCGACGTCCACCACGTATCCTTCCTCCCGCAACCCCTGCTCGATGAAGCCCGCGACCTTCCGGTCGTCCTCCACGACGAGAATCTTCATGCCGGCGAATCTATGGGGAATGCCTGAACGTTCCGGGAAGTGTTCATGAAGACTTCTTCACGAATCGCTCGCTGGCAGGCAGCTCCAGAACAAACCGCCCACCGGCGCCTGGCCGCGAGACGGCCTGCAGCCCCCCCCGCAGCAGTCGGGCGAGGCGCCTCGAGAGGGGGAGTCCGAGCCCCATCCCTCGGGTTTCTCCCCCCGCGTCGGTCACATAAATGTCGAAGATGCGCTCCAGATCACCCTCGGGAATTCCCGGCCCTTCGTCGTCCACGACGTAGATGACGCTGTCTTCGTGGGCATGCACCCTGAGCATGACCCGGGTCCCTTCAGGAGTGTGGTGGATCGCGTTGCCAAGGAGGTTGACGAGGATCTGCTCGACTCGGCTCGCGTCGGTGTCGCAGGTCGGTAGATCGCTCGAGACCTCGAGCGAGACGGTGACGTGCTTGGCGGCGGCAGCCGGCGTCACGCTTCCGGCGGCGCGCTTCGCGATGGAGACTGGGTCCGTCGCCCGGATCACCGGCTTCAGGCGGTCCTCATCGAGCCGGCTCAGGTCAAGCAGGTCGTTGATGAGCCCGACCGCCCGTTGCGCCGAGTCGAGTACCTCGAAGGCGGCCCGAGGGACCGTGGCGGGATCCTTCTTTCGTACCATCATTTCCGACCAGCCGTACACCGCCGCGAGGGCGTTGCGCAACTCGTGGTTCACCATCGCGAAGAAGCGCTCCCGCGCCCGATGGAGCTGCTGGACCTCCTCCAGCAGGCGAGCGCTCTCCTCGTGCAGGCGTGCGTTCTCCACCGCCGCCGCGGTGTTGGTGGCCAGGAGCACGGCGAGATGCTCGTCCGTGTCGGTGAAGCTCCCGCCACCGAGTTTTTCCGTGAGATAGAGGTTGCCGAAGACGCCGCGCTTTCCGACGATCGGAACGCCGAGAAAGGAGTGCATCGGCGGGTGGTGCGGGGGGAAGCCGTAGGAATCGGGGTGGAGCTTCAGATCTGGGAGCCGGATTGGCCGCGCTTCCCGGATGACGAGGCCCAGGATGCCGTGGCCACGAGGCGGCGAGCCGATGCGCGCCCGATGCTCGGGGTCGATGCCGTAGGTGGTGAAGCTCTCGAGGAGACGCCCGTCCGGAGCCAGCACGCCGATCGCGGCATACTGAGCCCCGATCGTCTCGGCGGCCACCGCGACGACCTGGTCGAGCACTCCCTCGAGAGAAACTTCGGTCGTCAAGGAAGAGGCGGCGAGTACCAGTCGCTCCAGGCGTTGTTCCGGCAGGAGCGGATGGACCAATTGAGTATGGGTCATGCCCAATATTAGGGCCGCCATCCCCCATCGGAAGCCCAACCAAACGGAAGCTTCGCCCCAGCTTAATCCTTTCTTCAGGTGGCGTTGTCTAGAATGCGCAGTAACGAGGAGTCTACATGGAGCTGCGACACATTCTGGCGGGAGCGGACGAATCAGCCGCGGGGCGCGATGCAGTGCGCTGCGCTCTGGCGCTGGCGCGCTCGGCCTCCGCGCGGGTAACGGTCTTGCGCGCCATCATGGCCAGCGCGGCCACCGTCGGTGAGTGGACCACGACCGCCGACCCCTGGCCCACCGGCGATGCCGAGGCATCGGAGGCCGCCCGACTGCAACGATGGCTGGCCGCCGACATTCTGGAGCGGAAGGAAGCGCTTGCGGTGGACTTCGATATCGGCTTCGGAGTGCCCGGAGTCGAGATCTGCCGGTATGCGGAGCAGAACTCCGTGGATCTGATCGTGATCGGACGGAAGAAGCGGTCCCAGACAGCCCGCCTCCTCTTGGGCGATACCGCGGACGCCGTTGCCCGCCGCAGTAGGCTGCCCTGTCTCTTCGTGCCTTCCGCTGACCACGATATCCGGCGTCTGCTCGTCGCGCTGGACGGGACGGAGCGTGGAATGGCGGTCCTGCACCAGGCCTGCGACTTCGCGAAGAGCATCGGTGCGACGCTCCGCGTGATCACCGTCGAGGGTGCACCAGCGGATGAGCCGGCGCACCTCGCGTCGATGGTGCCGGTGACCCGCACGGCCAGCCTCGAGGTCAGGGCGCGGGGGTTCGCCAAGGAGAGCAGGTTGCCGTTGACGGACTTCATCGTGCGCCGGGGCGAGGTCGTCCCGTCGGTCCTCCATGCGCTGGAAGATGACGACTCCGAGGCCCTGGTCATCGGCTGTCACCGCGGCGGCCCGCCCGGCATTCTCGAGGCCGGAAGCAGTGCGCGCCGGCTGCTCCATACGGCGCCGTGCGCCGTGATGACAGTTCCACTCTAACGATCCGAGGACGACTCCCCGGAGGGAGAACACCATGACACGCAACATGACCGGCTTCGAGCGCATCATCAGGCTGTTCGCCGGAGTGGTGATCCTGGGTCTCTACGGGGCGTTACTGCCGCCCTGGAAGTACGTCACACTCATCGGGCTCATCCCGCTCGGCACCGCGCTCACCGGGTTCTGCCCGCTGTACGCGGCCCTGGGCTGGAATCGCGCGGAGCTCAAGCGCTAGTCCGGCGCCCGGTCACCAGGTCGCTCACGGTCGTCTCTCTGAAGAACATCGCCATTCGTTCGCTCACGGCCTTCCAACGGCCGTGGGCGGGGCAGGGATTCCGGTCGCTGCAGAGTGCCCGGCCGAGCAGGCACTGCCGCTCTCCCGACATTTGATCGAAAGGCTCCACGATCCGGAGCAGCGTCAGCTCATCGGGATCGGCACCGAGACGGAAGCCTCCCCCCTTTCCTCGCGCGGAGTACAGGATGCCTTCGCGTGCCAGCCGATGCAGGGTCTTGGAGAGGTAGTTGCGGGGGACACCCAGTGCCTTGGCGATCTCCTCGACGCTGGCGGCCTCGCCGTCCCGGTCGGCGAGCAGCAGAACCGTCCGGAGGGCATATTCGGCGGTCTGGGAGAGCAATGAGCACCTCGCGGTCGGTCGGGAGAATTTCTCACATCTAATTAATCATATCATCATGATAATATGACATTATAGTATCGCGCACCAGTCGACCGACTGCCTGCGAACGCGTGAAGAGATCTTCACCAACGGTTCACGGGGATCATGAGGCCGGCCCGCAGCTTGTCCGGACTTGCAGTACCGATCCCCGGTCCCGAGCCACCATCGGAGAGACGACCATGTCGCGCAGGAGCTGGATTCACAGTCGGGCCGTCGCTGCCGCAGTCATCGCGGCCGCCACCGCCGGCAATGCAGGGTGCGGTCGGGCCAACGCCGCCCGGGTGGGTGATACGTCCGATGCGGCGCAGAGGGTCTACGTCGCGCCGGGCAAGTACGACGAGTTCTACGCCTTCTTCTCCGGCGGGTTCGACGGGCAGGTGAGCATCTACGGGTTGCCCTCCGGCAGGCTGCTCAGGCATGTCCCGGTGTTTTCCCAGAACCCGGAGAACGGGTGGGGGTACAGCGAGCAGACCAAGCCGATGCTGAACACCAGCTACGGCTGGGTGCCCTGGGACGACGCGCACCATCCGCAGCTCTCCCAGACCGCCGGCGTGCCCGATGGACGGTGGCTCTTCATCAACGGCAACAACACGCCGCGGATCGCCCGGGTGGAGCTCACCCGCTTCGAGACCGAGGAAATCCTCGAGATCCCGAACTCCGCCGGCAACCACTCCTCGCCGTTCGTGACCGAGAACAACGAATATGTCGTGGCCGGGACCCGGTTCAGCGTGCCGGTGCCGCAGCGCGACATCTCGATCGAAGAGTACAAGGAAGCCTTCAGCGGCGTCCTGACCTACGCCAGGGTCGACAGCGCCACCGGGCACATGGCCATCGCGTTCCAGATCAAGCTGCCGGCCTTCGACTACGACCTTTCGCATAGCGGCAAGGGTCCTTCGCACGGCTGGTCGTTCTTCACCAGCTATAACAGTGAAGAAGGCAACACCAAGCTCGAGGTGAACGCGTCGCAGAAGGACAAGGACTACATCGCGGCGATCAACTGGAAGCAGGCCGAGCAGTGCGTCGCCGCCGGCAAGGCGACGACGGTGCCCGCGCGCTACGCCCACAACCTGATGGGCGACGACGGGATCGCGCGGACCGAGTGGGGGACCAGCGTCAAGATGCTGACGCCCGCCGCCTGCCCCGGTCTGGCCTATTACCTGCCCACACCCAAGTCGCCCCACGGGGTGGATGTGGATCCGACCGGCGAGTTCATCGTGGCCGGCGGCAAGCTCTCCACCGTGATCCCGGTGCACTCCTTCACGAAGATGCAGAAGGCGATCGCCGACAAGGCCTTCGCGGGAGAGGACCACGGCATCCCCGTGCTCAAGTACGAGGCTACCGTGGCGGGCGAGGTGCAGAACCCGGGCCTGGGTCCCCTGCACAACGAGTTCGACGGCAAGGGGTTCGTCTACACCTCGATGTTCATCTCGTCGGAGATCGTGAAGTGGAGCCTGAAGGACTTCAAGGTGGTGGATCGCATCCCGACCTACTACTCGATCGGCCACCTGATGATCCCCGGCGGCGACAGCCGCAAGCCTTGGGGCAAGTACGCGGTCGCGCTCAACAAGATCACCAAGGACCGTTACCTGCCAACCGGCCCCGAGCTCACTCAGTCGGCCCAGCTCTACGATATCAGCGGCGACCGGATGAAGCTGCTGCTCGACTTCCCGACCATCGGCGAGCCCCACTACGCCCAGGCCCTGCCCGCGTCCATCATCAAGGACCGTCAACTCAAGATGTACTCGCTCAAGGAGAACAAGGACCCCTACGCGGCCAAGAACGAACGAGCCACCAGGGTGGAGCGGAAGGGCAACGTCGTGCACGTCATGATGACCTCGGTGCGCAGCCACTTCATGCCCGACAAGATCGAGGGCATCAAGGTGGGTGATTCGGTGTACTTCCACCTCACCAACCTGGAGCAGGACTGGGACGTGCCCCACGGCTTCGCGGTCCTCGGCGCGAACAACTCCGAGCTGCTCATGATGCCGGGCCAGACCCGCACGCTCGCCTGGACACCCAAGCAGGTCGGGATCTTCCCCTTCTACTGCACCGACTTCTGCTCGGCGTTGCACCAGGAGATGCAGGGATACATCCGGGTCTCGCCGGCGGAGTCGAAGATCGCGCTCAAGTGGAATAGCCCCAGCTATCAGGCGTTGGCCGAGGCAGGTAAGCACTCGGATCGCGAGGAGCACGGCACCAAATGAAACCGTCGACTCGTATCGCCGTGGCCATCGCCTCGCTGCTGCTGCTCGCGGTGTACCTGACGCCGCTGTGGCGGATCGACTTGATCGCCCCGCAGTATCCGGAAGGGTTGGGGCTGCGCATCTGGGTCAACCAGATGACCGGCCTCAAGGAGGGCGACCTGAACAGCATCAACGGCCTCAATCATTACATCGGGATGCGCGCCATCGAGCCCGATACGATCCCGGAGTTGAAGCTGATGCCACGGCTGCTCGGTGTCGCGGTCGTGGCGGGCCTGCTGGTCGCGCTGGTCGGCCGTCGTGGGCCGCTGTACCTCCTCTCGTTCGCGGTGACCGCCGGATCGGTGGCGGGTCTCTACGATTTCTACCGCTGGGGGTACGACTACGGTCACCATCTGGACCCGCACGCCGCGATCAAGGTGACCGGGATGAGCTATCAGCCGCCGCTGGTCGGGAGCAAGCAGCTGCTCAACTTTCACGCGACCTCCTGGCCCGACCTGGGAGGCTGGATCGCCATCCTCGTGGTGGCGGTGATGGTGTCGGCAGCGGTGATCGAATACCGGCGCGCGGCGCGCCGGCGCGCCGCCGAGAACACCAGTGTGGCGCTCGCGATGGAGCTGGTCTCGTGAGCGCCACGGACCGGATCTTCGCACTCGGGGCCGCTGTCGGGCTCGTGGCATCGTGCGCCGAGCCGGCCGCGAGGCCGATTGCCTACGGCGAGGAGACGTGTCGCCATTGCCACATGACGATCGCCGATCCGCGCTTCGCGGCGGAGCTGGTCACCGCCAAGGGCATGGTCTACGTCTTCGATGACGTCGGTTGTCTGGCGGCGTTCGTCGCGTCCGGCAAGGTCCCGGCCTCGGAGGTACACTCGGTGCTGGTAAACGACTTCCTCCGTCCCGATTCCGTGCTGGACGCGCGTGACGCGGTCTACCTGCGGGTGGACAGCGTGCAGACCCCGATGGGGAGCCACCTTGTGGCGCTCCGGAGCCCGGATGCCGAAAGGATGCGAAAGCTCCTGGGTGGCAAGGTCGTCAGCTGGGAGCACCTCGAGTTCCGCGGACATGGCAGTTAGCGCCGCAGCCGTCCTCGCGTTCGTGCTGGCGTCGACGCAGCCGCCGGCCGGTCCGCATCGGATCGTCGTCGAGCCCGGGGGGACCATCTCGACCCTGACCGAGGCGCTCCGCCTCGCGCGGCGCGGCGACACCATCCTGGTCCGGGCCGGTGTCTACCGTGAGCCGGACATCATCGTCGCCGTGTCGGTCACGATCCTCGGGGAGGGCGAGCCCGTCTTCGACGGCGGTGGCTCGCACGAGATCCTGACGGTACGGGCGGACGGCGTGACCATCAGCGGGCTCACCATCCGGAACGTCGGACACAGCTACACCGAGGATCGGGCCGCCATCCACCTCGACGGAGTCCGTGATTGCCGCATCACCGGGAACCGGCTGCTCGATACGTTCTTCGGTATCTACGCGGCGCGCTCGGCAAACTGCATTCTCTCCAACAATCGCATCGAGGGGATGGCGCGCTCCCAGACCACGTCGGGCAACGCGATCCATCTCTTCTACTCGGATGGGTTCACCGTCGCGGGCAACAGGATTCGGGGACATCGCGACGGGATCTACCTCGAGTTCTCTCGGCGCGCCGAGATCGTGGACAACGAGAGCCGGTCCAACGTCCGTTACGGTCTCCACTTCATGTACTCGGACAGCTGCGCGTATCGCCGAAATACCTTCGCGGCCAACGGGTCCGGCGTCGCGGTGATGTACAGCCGGGCCGTCACGGTGGTGGGGAACCGGTTCGAGAACAACCGGGGTACCGCCGCCTACGGGCTGCTGATCAAGGAGATCAAGGACAGCCGGATCACGGACAACCTGATCGTCGGCAACACCGTCGGGCTCTACGCCGAGGGCTCCGACCGCATCGTGGTGGAGCACAACCAGTTCATTCGCAACGGATGGGCGGTACGGCTGATGGCAGACGCGACCGACAACAGCTTCCGCCGGAATCGGTTCGAGGGAAACACTTTCGATGTCGCCACCAACAGCCAGGCGAGCAGCCCGAGCACCTTCGCGGAGAACTACTGGGACGGGTACGGAGGGTACGATCTCGATCGCGACGGCTACGGCGACGTGCCGTTCCGACCCGTGCGGCTCTTTTCCCTGCTGATCGAGCAGAGCGAGCCGTCGCTCATCCTCCTCCACAGCTTCTTCATCGATCTGCTCGAAGTGGCCGAGCGGGTGGCGCCGGTGCTCACTCCCGAATCGTTGATGGACACCAGGCCGCTCATGCGCTGGACGACCACGTGAGCGAGCGGCTGGTGCTGTCGAGCCGGCCCCTGGAGCTGCCCCGGACCGAGCTCGCTGCGGCCGGGGTGGGCAAGCGCTTCGGAAAGCTCCAGGTCCTCCGGGGGGTGGACCTGGCGATCAGGAGCGGGCGCGTCACCGCCATTCTGGGGCCCAACGGAGCGGGCAAGTCCACGCTGATCAAGATCGTGCTGGGACTCACGCGCGCCGACGAAGGAGTCATCGCCATCGCCGGTGTGCCGGTCGGGCGCGATCCGGCTTACCGTGCCCGGATCGGCTACATGCCGCAATCGGCCCGCTTTCCGGAGAATCTCTCCGGGCGGGAGGTGGTGGCCATGCTACGCGATCTCCGCGCCAATGCGGTCCCCGAGGACGACGAGCTGTTCGAGGCGTTCGGGCTGGTCCGGGAGATGGACAAGCCGGTGAGGACACTCTCGGGCGGCACCCGGCAGAAGCTCAACGCCGCCGTCGCCTTCATGTTCCGGCCCTCGCTGCTCATCATGGACGAGCCCACCGCGGGTCTCGATCCCGTGGCCAGCGGGATCCTGAAAGCGAAGATCCTGCGGGCGCGAGCGGCCGGCACAACGGTGATCCTCACGTCTCACGTGCTGAGCGAGCTGGAGGATCTGGTGGATGACGTGGTGCTGCTGCTGGAAGGACGAGTCGAGTTCGAGGGATCCCTGCGCCACCTCCGAGAGTCTACCGGCGAGGCCCGGCTGGAACGAGCCGTCGCCAGATTGATGCAGCGCGGCCCGTCATGACCGTCTCGAAGATTCTCCGCTACGAGCTCAACGATCTGCGCCGCAGCCGGTGGGTGCTGGGCTACGCGCTCCTTCTCTTTCTGCTCACCGAGGCGCTCCTCCGCTTCGGGGGTGGCGGCCCGCGCGCCGTTCTCAGTCTCATGAACGTCGTCCTGATCTTCGTTCCGCTGGTGAGCGTGGTGTTCGGGGCGATGTACCTGTACGGTGCGCGTGAGTTCATCGAGCTGCTTCTCGCGCAGCCGGTGAGGCGGGAGACGCTCTTCGCTGGGCTTTATGCGGGACTGGCGCTGCCGCTCACCGCGGCCTTCGTGCTGGGGGTCGGGTTGCCGTTCGTCTGGCATGGCGCAGCGGAAGGATCATCGCTCGGGCCGCTCGCCATGCTCCTCGGCTGCGGAAGCATGCTCACGCTGGCCTTCACGGCGGTGGCCTTCCTCATCTCGCTCGTGTTCGAGGACCGTGCCAAGGGACTGGGAGCTGCCATTCTGCTCTGGCTGGCCACGGCCGCCCTGTACGATGCGCTTCTCGTGTTCGTCACGACCGCCTTTGCGGACTATCCGCTCGAGACGCCGCTCATCGGCCTGACCCTCCTGAATCCCATCGACCTCGCCCGGGTCATGCTGCTCCTCCAGATCGATACGGCGGCGTTGATGGGGTATACCGGTGCCGTGTTCGAGCGCTTCTTCGGGACCTTCCTCGGCATCGCGATCTCGGCCGGGGCACTTGCCCTCTGGACTCTCGCTCCCCTCGGTGCAGCGCTCGCCCGTTTTCGCGCGAAGGACTTCTGAGTCCTACGCGCCAGCCGCCATCGCGAGAGCGCTGGCCGGCACCGAAGACAGCTTCACGTCGGCCAGGGCAGCCACCGCGCCGATTACCGTCACCATCGGCGACTCGAGTCCGTCCCGATCGGCCGAGTCGGCGATGGTCGAGAGCGTGGCTCGCGTGACTCGCTGCTCGGGAGTCGTCGCCGACTGAATGCAGGCCGCCGGCGTGTCGGGGTCGCGTCCCGCCGCAATGAGCTGCGTCGCGACGACTCGGAGAGCTCCGCGCCCCATCAGCACGACCAATGTGTCCACTCCCGCCAGTCCGCTCACATTGGTGACGCCCTCCGCGCCCTGCGCCGTGACCACCGCGAATGATCGCGCGAGACCTCGGGCGGTCACGGGGATTCCCACGGAGGCCGGGCCGGCCACGGCGCTCGACACGCCCGGCACGACGAAGACCGGAACCCCTGCCTCTCGGCAGACGGCCGCCTCTTCACTCCCTCGACCGAAGACAAAGGGATCACCACCCTTGAGCCGGATGACGGTGGAGCCGCGGCGTGCCCGCTCGATGAGCAGCGCGTTGATCTCGTCCTGCGAATAGGGAGCGTGTCCGCGGCCCTTGCCGACGTCGACCAGCTCCGCGCCGGCCCTGGCTTCCTGGAGGAGGCCCGGCCCGATGAGGCGGTCATGCACGACGACGTCCGCGCCCCGCAGCAGCTCGAGGCCCCGCGCGGTGATGAGACCTGGGTCCCCCGGGCCGCCGCCGACCAGGTGCACCGCTCCCGGCTCGCGTTTTACGAGGGCGCCACGAGGGCGGAAGCGAGGTGGCGGAGGCGTGTGACGTCGGGCGAGGTCGAGGATGATGTCGCCGAGCCCGGCATAGGCGCCCACCGAGTGGTCGATCGCCACGCGGCGGCCCGGCGCGGCGCCGGCGAGCGCCGGCAGGTCCTCGAGCGCGTGGGTGCCGCCGCCGATGAGGAAGGGCACGACGATGACGGTAGGGAACGCGGCCTGGGCGACGACCTCCGCGACCGGAGGATCATCGTCCAGGAAGCCGGCGAGCACCTCACCCGCGACGCGGCGCCGGCGCAGTGTCTCGGCCAGAAGGAGCGTGGATGCTCTGCTGTCGGCGTGGCGCCGAGCGCCGTGACCCACCAGGAGGAGCGATACCTCGTCCCGCGGGGCGACCCCCTCCCGGAGCAGCTCCGTGACCCGGCGTGCGACCAGCGGCGCGATGCCGGCGTGGGTCCCCACGGGCGGCGTCTGTCGCAGCCGGAGGTCGCCATATCGCCGGTTCTTCGCGAGTGCCGCCGGCAGGACCACGTCGGCGTAGTACCCGGCGCTCGTGAGCAGCGGGACGATGGTGACTTCGTCGGCATTCAGCTCGTCGAGCACGGCGTCGAAACCGGGCTCTCCCTGATGGAACGCGACCGCCACCTCATCGAAGGTCCGGTGTCCGCGCAGCGACTCGGCGATGCGCCGCACCAGCGCGTTGGCCGCCGGCTCGGCGCGCGATCCGTGGGCGGCCAGCACAAGCGCACGCCCGCTCACCGGGCCACCTCGACAGGGAGGAGGTCGACCGTCGGAAGCTCGCGACCCGTAACCGTGGTTCGCCGGGCGCGAAGGCCCATGAGACGCTGATAGAAATCGCCGAGCCCCTCGCGCTCCGTGCGCTCGGCAGCCCAGCGTGAGAGCAGCGGTCGTACCGCGTCGAGCAGTTCGCCCTGGGGAACCTCGGCACGGTAGAGGTCGACGAGACGGTCACCGGCAAGACCGCCGCCCACGTACACGTTGTACAGGCCGAGCGACCGGCCGACGAACGCGAGGTCGGCGGTATAGGGCCGGGCGCAGCCATTGGGGCATCCGGTCATCCGAACGGTGATCGGAACGTCCCGGAGACCGAGGCCTACGAGCTCGGCCTCGAGCTCGTCGAGGATGCCGGGGATCGCGCGCTCCGCTTCGGCGAGGGCGAGTCCGCAGGTCGGCAGGGCAGGGCATGCCATCGAATAGCGCCGCACCGCCGCCAGCTCGGGCGGCGGGAGCACGCCATGCGCGCGCAGCGTCCGCTCGACCTGTGCTACGGCAGATGAGTCCAGATCGGTGAGCAGGAGATTCTGCTGGCCGGTCAGATGCACACCGGGCGAGAGCCGCTCGACGAGCTCGTGAAGGGCGGTCTTGAGCGCGTGACCCTCGTGGTCCACGATGCGGCCGCTCTGCACGAAGACGCCGTAGAACCAGCGGCCGTCCGGCTGACGATGGCGCCCGAGATGGTCATGGAAGGGGATTCGGGGAAGCTCAACCGCCGGCGCCAGGGCGAACGAGGCGCGCCGCTGGAACTCCTCGCGAAAGCGGTCGATGCCCCACTCCGCGAGCAGATATTTGAGCCGGGCGTGGCGCCGGTCCGACCGGTTCCCGTGGTCGCGGAAGATGGCCGCCACGAGGCGCACCGCCTCGACGCCGTGCTCGAGCGGGACGAACCCCAGCGGCTCGGCCAGGCGAGCGGTCGTGTCGCCCTTGTTGTGCGTCATGCCAAGCCCGCCGCCGACGAGCAGGTTGAACCCTTCGAGGGCGCCGCGGCCGGCGATGGCCAGAAGGCCCACGTCCTGGGCATAAATGTCCACGCAGTTGTCGGTCGAGAGCCCGACCGCCGACTTGAACTTCCTCGGCAGGTACTGCGGGCCGTAGAAGGGCTCCTCCTCGGTCGTGACCTGCCGCTCGCCATCGAGCCAGATCTCGTGATAAGCGCGCGAGGCGGGTCGCAGCTCGCGCGCCACGGCTTCGGCAACCCGCCGCACGGCGGCATGGTCGGCATCGGCGAGGGGTGCGGAGCAGCCCATCACGTTGCGCTCGACATCTCCGCAGGCGGCGAGGGTCGTGAGCAGCTCGTGGTTGATGGCGGCGATGGTGGCCTTGAGATCGGCCTTCAGCACGCCATGGAATTGGAAGCCCTGGCGCGTCGTGATGCGGAGAGTGCCGTTGGCATGCCGGTCGGCGATCGACTCGAGGGCCAGGTATTGTGCCGCGGTAATCGCTCCGGCCGGGATGGCGACGCGGACCATGAACGAGTACGCCTTGTCCTGGCCGGTCGCTTCGCGATCGCGCCGCAGATCCCGGGCGTCCTGTTGATAGGTACCGTGGAACTTGAGCAGATGTGTGTCGTCATGGCCGAAGTGAGTCGCGCCGGACCCGAGCGTCTCGGCAATGCTGCCGCGCAGATGGCGGCCTCGTCGCTTGGCGATTTCGACCTTGGACTCCGGTTTTCCGGTCATCTCTACCTCGGTTACCAGCTGTCGGCTATCAGTTATCGGGAATCGGTTATCGGTCATCGGAGGCTATCGCAGCGCGAAACCGACAGCCGACAGCCCTCAACCGCTTACGTGCAATCCGCACTCCGCCTTGTCCGTCCCCCGCCAGCGCCCCGCGCGGCTGTATTCACCGAGGGCGCCTCCGACCGGCAGAGTGCAGTGGGTGCACCCGATCGTGGGATATCCCCGTTCATGCAGCCTGTTGTACGGCACGTCGTGTCGCCGGATGTACTCCCACACCTTCCGACGGTCCCATCCGGCGAGCGGACTCACCTTCAGAACCTGGTACTGCCAATCCCAGCCGACCGCCCGGAGTCCCGCCCGCGAGGGCGCCTGGCTCCGCATCAGGCCGGTCACCCAGACGTCCACGCCCTCGAGCGCCCGGCGCATCGGCTCGATCTTGCGCAGCGAGCAGCATCGGTCGGGATCACGACGCCAGAGCTCGGGCCCGTGGCGCCTCGCCTGTTCCTGCGGGCTGAGGGTTGTGCCGCGATTCTCGAAGCTGAGGTGCGGATACTGCTCGATCAGCCGGTCGCGGAGAGCGTAGGTCTCCGGAAAGAGGAACATCGTATCGAGATAGACGATGGGGACCGGCCGTCCATGCTGCGCGATCATGTCGATCAGTGCGCATCCTTCCATGCCGAACGAGGTCGTCAGGACCACATTGCGGTCCGCGAACCGCTCCAGCATCCAGTCCACGATCGCTTCCGGCTCGGCGTGCTCGCCGACCGTGACCGGCTCCGGGGTCTCGAACGGCCGCAGTGTCTCGAGTGACATTCAGGTGCCGACTCCAAGGCGCAAGAAGAAGAGGACACAAAAACAAAACGCCCGCAGGACATACCTGCGGGCGTCGTTGGATAGCTGTCAGCTGCGAGCCGCTAGGTCGTCCGGTCGGGTGTGAAATGGGCCATACAACAACACATCGTCGCACCAGCGAGTGGCGCGGCGGTGGCCGGACGCAAGGTCGAGACAGCGAGGCTCATGTGATGAGGCTAGCGTGCGCCGTTGGTGTTGTCAACAGTTCTTTCTCTGGTCGAGCAGGGAGGGTGGGTCACGCGGGTCGCTGGGACCGTCCTGAGGTCGGTTGGCGGTAACTGCGACCCGGCCCCAACGCCCGCGATGACCTGCTCCCCTTCCGCGGCGGCTACTGCTGGGTGGAGTCCGCCGGCATCTGCATCGTGGAGTCCATCTCCATCGTGGCCGAGTCGGACGTCATCGCGGCGGAGTCCGACATCATCTTCGTGGAGTCGGTCATCATCTTCTCGCCGGCCATGGTCGAGTCATTCGCGGGGGCGGCGGCGGTCGCAGGTGCTGGCTCCGACTCCGGCTGGGACTTGTTACACCCGGTGAGCGTGCAGGCTGCGATGAACGCGGAAACGGCCAATGCGCGGGTCATGCGGATCCTCTGGATTGGGAGAGTGGGCCTGCTCGGCTCGGTCGCCGATTTAGGGCAAACGGCATTCCAACTCCGAATGGCGGAGTGTTCTGCCCGTGCAAACTCTTGCTACTCGCTATGTACCAATCACTTACGACGGTAGTTCTCGAAGCTTGGAAGGTTGCTGGGCGCGCGGCGTTCCATCAGTTGTGTCCGGTGCCGCGGCGCGGCAGCTACAAGAATGTCGCGCGGGGCCTCCTTGCGATAGGGGACGGCCGCTTGAGTACGCCTGAGACGGGTGTACCCTTCGGTTGCCGCCAGGGGCATGGGTGAGAAGGTTCCCCATTGAGAAGACCCTTGGAACCTGATCCGGTTCATACCGGCGAAGGGAGCGCGGCGGGGCGTTGCCCCACTCTCTCTCCCTCCGCCTTCACGGGGAGATCGTTCGATGGCCACCACCACGCAGCCCGTTCCTCCACCTTCCGCGTCCACAGCGTCCACAGCGTCCACAGCGTCCACAGCGTCCACAGCGTCCACAGCGTCCACAGCGTCCACAGCGTCCACAGCGTCCTCTGCGTCCTCTGCGTCTTCTGCGTCTTCTTACGGCGACGCGTTTCCCAACTCCACCAAGGTGTACGTCGAGGGAAGCCGTGGCATTCGCGTTCCCATGCGGGAGATCGGACTCTCGGGGGGCGAGCCGCCGCTCCGCGTCTACGACACGAGCGGGCCGGGGGCGGTCGATCCTCACATCGGACTTCTCCCGGTCCGGCATCCGCCGGCGCGTGGCACCGGCTGTATTACCCAGCTTCAGTTTGCCCGCCGAGGCGAGATCACTCCCGAGATGGAGTTCGCCGCGCTCCGCGAGGGGATGGAGCCCGAGCTGGTGCGGAGTGAGGTGGCCCGCGGCCGCGCGATCATCCCCGCCAACGTCAATCACCCGGAGCTGGAGCCGATGGTGATCGGCCGGCGCTTTCACGTGAAGATCAATGCCAACATCGGCAATTCCGCCGTCCGCTCGTCCATCGAGGACGAAGTCGAGAAGCTTCGCTGGGCCACGCTCTGGGGCGCCGACACGGTCATGGATCTCTCGACCGGCCGGGACATCCATGAGACCCGCGAGTGGATTCTCCGCAATTCCCCGGTTCCCATCGGCACGGTGCCGATCTACCAGGCGCTGGAGAAGGCGGGGGGAAAGGCGGAGGACCTGACCTGGGAGATCTATCGTGACACGCTGATCGAGCAGGCGGAGCAGGGGGTGGACTACTTCACCGTCCACGCGGGCGTGTTGCTTCGCTACATCCCCCTCACCGCCAACCGGGTGACCGGCATCGTCTCGCGCGGCGGCTCCATCATGGCCAAATGGTGCCTCTCGCATCATCAGGAAAGCTTCCTCTACACCCGCTTCCGCCAGATCTGCGAGATCATGGCTGCCTACGACGTCAGCTTCTCGCTGGGCGACGGGCTCCGTCCCGGCAGCATCGCCGATGCGAACGACGAGGCGCAGTTCGCGGAGCTGAAGACGCAGGGCGAGCTCAACCGCATCGCGTGGAGCCACGGCGTACAGGTGATGAACGAGGGTCCCGGGCATATCCCCATGCATCTCATCAAGGAGAACATGGAGAAACAGCTGGAGTGGTGCGACGAGGCCCCATTCTACACGCTGGGTCCGCTCACCACCGACATCGCGCCGGGCTACGATCACATCACCAGCGCCATCGGCGCGGCAATGATCGGCTGGTACGGTACCGCGATGCTCTGCTACGTGACGCCGAAGGAGCATCTCGGTCTTCCCAACCGCGATGACGTGAAGGCCGGCGTGATCGCCTACAAGATCGCGGCGCACGCGGCCGACCTCGCCAAGGGTCACCCCCGCGCGTACGAGTGGGACGCCGCGCTCAGCAGGGCCCGCTTCGACTTCCGCTGGCAGGACCAGTTCAATCTCGCGCTCGATCCCGTCACCGCACGGGCCTACCACGACGAGACGCTGCCGGCCGAAGGGGCCAAAGTCGCCCACTTCTGCTCGATGTGCGGTCCCAAGTTCTGCTCGATGCAGATCACGCAGGACGTGCGGGCGTACGCGGCAGAAATGGAGCAGAAGGCGGTGGAATTCCGCGAGCGGGGCGGCGAGATCTACGTAGCGCCGTGAGGTAGGCGGCGCCAGGAGCGAGATCAGCGCCGCGTGGCGAGAAACCCCGTGAGGGCCTGCACCTCCGCCGGCGTCAGGCTCCGAGCGTAGGCAGGCATGCTCGGGCTGCCATTGGTGATCCGGGCGACGATCTGGTCGCGCGTCATCCGGCCGGCAACGTCGCTGAGGTCGGGCCCGCGTTTCCCGCCATACCCCGCTACCTGGTGGCAGAACTCGCATCCCTTATCGTGAAAGAACCGCGCCCCCTCGGCCGCGTCGGGAGGGAGGCCGCGCACGACTGCCGCAGGCAGCGGCTGCGCTGAGAAATCGGGCGACCAATCCGCCCGCTCACCGGCGAGCCAGAACACGGCGATCGTGGTCCAGATGAAGACGACCAGGAGTGCGGCCCACGGGCGCCTCCGGACGCTCCGCTCCCCCCGATTGAACAGCGGTACGAGCAGGAGAAAGGCGCCGAAGACGAGCGGCCCGAGCACGATGACGAGCGTCTCGAGATTGTTCGGAATCAGGGCGAGCAGGGCGAAGTACCACAGGAAATACCAGTCCGGCCGCGGGTAGGCCTCGAGGATGCTCGGGTCGGGCGGGCGGCCGAGCGCCGGCGGGCCGATCAGGATCGCGAGCAGCACCACGGTCGCCACGGTTGCTGCGCCGAAGACCACGTCCCGCCAGGCGGCATCGGGCCAGAAGGGCACGCCTTCACGGCGGAGCAGCTGACCGTAGCGGTCGCGATAGGTGGCCGGGTCCACCGGGTCGCCGGCTTGCGGTCGCTCCGAGATGCCGTGCCTCAGCACCAGGGCCAGGTGCAGGCCGATGAGGCCGAAGACGAGGGCGGGGATGAAGAACACGTGGAAGGCGAAGAAACGGCTGAGCGTGGCCCCGCCGATCGTGTCGCCCGCCAGGATGAAGCGGGCGATGTCTCGACCCAGTACCGGCATGCGCCCCGCCTGGGCCGCGCCGACAATGACCGACCAGACCGCGTTCTGGTCCCAGCGGAGGAGCTGCCCCGTGAAGGCCAGCGCCAGCGTGAGAAGCAGGAGAACCGCGCCGCTCAGCCAGTTGAGCTCGCGGGGGAACTTGTACGCGGCCATCAGGTATGTGCGCGAGACGTGAATGCCGATCAGGAGGACCATCGCCGACGCGCCGAAGTAGTGCATTCCACGCAGGAATCGGCCGAGCAGCGCCTGCTCCGAGATGAAGCGCAGGCTGTCGTACGCCTCCCCGCTGGAGGGGACATACGCCGTGGCGAGGGCGATCCCGGTCACGACCTGCAGCACGAACGCGATGAACGTGGCGCTCCCGAACACGTACCACCACCCCGTGCGCGGCGGCACCGGGTGCTCGAGCGCACGCCGGGCCGCGGTCAGCAGTCCGCTGCGGTCGTCCAGCCAGGCAAAGAAGCGCTTGATCACCCCGGTCTCACACGATCGGAATCGGGCTGGTGAGAATTTCGACCTGGCCGTTTCGGACCCGGACGGGATACTGGGGCAGCGGCTTGGGTGGTGGGCCGGCGGAGACGGTGCCGTCGGCGTCGTACACGCCGCCGTGACAGGGACAGAGAAACAGCTTTGCGTCGGCAATCCACCGGACCGGGCAGCCCAGATGGGTACAGTGCACGGTGTACGCGGTAAAGTGCGACTCGTCGTCGCGCCGGAGCCACGCGGCCGTGTGGGCGGTCACGCCGGCCCATGGCAGCGGTGAGGCGTCCTCGAAGCGCACGTCGACCGTCTCACCCACGCGGAAGCCGCCCACCGGTCCGACGGGCCTCCAGACCCGCGGGGATTTGCGGGTCAGCGGCGAGAAAAGGAATCCGACTACCGGCAGGCCAAGTACCGCTGCGACTGCGGCGGAGAGGGCCATCGAGAGGCGAGCGAGAAAGCGGCGCCGCCGTAGTGGTGTTGGTGCGGTCTGCGGATCAGGCTCCATCGCGGTCCGTCGGAAGAGGGGCATGGGCAACGACGTCGCCAACTTACGCCGCGGAATGATCCCGAACAAGCCGAGCGGAACAACGAAATCGGGCGTCATGCTCTCGCATGACGCCCGACTCGGCAGGGAAGCCGACGTAACGAACCCCGCTAGGAGCTACCAGGCCAGGATGCCATCCTCTTCCACGAAGGCGGCGACAGCGACCAGGGAGTTGATGCTGGGCGAGGCCTTGAACGCCAGGGCCGCTGCCCGCAGTGCCGGTGGGACCTGCTGTCCGGTGCGCCGACGGTACTGGCGATGAGTGTCGCCCAACTCATGGAAAACGCGCCGCAACGAACGCGCCTCCGGCGTCAGTTCCGAACCGTGGGAGGCCGGTCCGCCGAGCCGGGTCTCTTTGGGGCGGCTGCGCTTGGACTTGGGGCGCGAGGCGCGGGCGCGCCGCTCCAGAGCGAGCGCGGCGTCCGCCACGCGAGCGCGGACCCGCTCGATCAGAGGCTGAAGAGGTTCAGAGGCCGAGCCTGCCGTGGCTGACTGGTCGTTGGACATGAGATCCTGCCGGAATGGGTGCGTCGTCACCTCGTCGTGAGATGGCGGACACCGTGTAATCTAACCTCGCGGCCCACTTCATGGAGGCGTTGCCTTCCCAACTCCCTTCCTACCATTTACATACCTCCACAGGACCGGGCCACTCCCCAACGGGAAGAGGTGCTCCATGGCCGAGCCCAAAGCAGCCAGGAAGTCCCCGCGACGCTCGAAGAAGAAGGCCGATCTCGCACCCCGGTCGCGCGGGCTTCCGCCTGACGCTCTCGTGGCCGGGGCCGTGCCGGAGCCGGTGCGCGCGCTCGCCGCGACGATCGCGGCCGACCATGGCGTTGCCATCGGCGTCTATCGCGACCCCCTCGGCGGACACTGGCAGATCCTGGCCGGACTGCCCATCGACGCCGTGGAGCCCACGCCCTACCAGCGTGACCTTTCCGACACCCACGTCGCCCGGCTTTCCAACGCGATCGACCAGCTGGGCCGCTACATCGATCCGATCGTGGTGGTTCCGTCCGGCAATGGGAAATACTGGACACCCAACGGCAACCACCGCCTCGCCGCGCTCCGCCGGCTTGGCGCGCAGTCGGTCGTCGCCATCGTTGTCCCGGAGACCGAGGTGGCGCACCGGATCCTGCTGCTCAATACCGAGAAGGCGCACAATCTCCGCGAGCGCGCCCTCGAAGTCTCCCGCCTCGCCGAAGCCCTCGCGGGTCTCGACGACCGTCCAGAGCGGGACTACGCAGCGGAATTCGAGGAGCCGGCCCTCGTCACGCTCGGTCTCTGCTATCAGCAGAATGGACGCTTTGCTGGAGGCGCTTACCATCCGGTCCTCCGGCGCACCGAGGAGTTCTCCGGCGACCGCCTGTCGCGTGCTCTGGAGACCCGCCGGGCCCGGGCGGCTCGCGTGCTCGAGCTCGACGACGCCGTCACCGCGCAGGTGAAGGCACTCAAGGAGCGGGGCTTCGAGAGCCCCTACCTGCGGGCGTTCGTCGTGGCCCGCATCAACCCGCTCCGCTTCAAGCGCGGAGCCAGAGCCGACGTGGACGAGACGCTCGAGCGCATGCTCGGATCCGCCCGTCGGTTCGACACCGCCAAGATTCGCGCGGACCAGGTCGCGCAGGCCGGCGGCGCACCCGAAGAATCTTGAGGAGATCTTTGATGCACACTCGCAACGCGACGGTCATCTTCGACCTTTCCGTCATCTCCGTCCTCTCCGTCTTCTCCGTCCTCACTCTCGCCTGCGGCCGAGAGCCCGCGCCCGTCCGCGACGTGTCCGCCGCCGACTCCGCGCCCGCTGCGCCGCCTCTCCCGAGCGTGGTGAATGGATTCAAGCATCCGGAATCGGCGCGGTACGATGCCCAGCTCGACGTCTGGTTCGTGAGCAACATCAACGGTGACCCCACCGCCAAAGACGGCAACGGCTTCATCTCCCGCCTGAAGGGTGACGGCTCGATGGACTCGCTCGAGTTCATCGCCGGCGGCAAGAAGGACGTCACCCTGAATGGCCCGAAAGGCATGGCGATCGTCGGCGATACGTTGTGGGTGGCCGACATCGACGCCGTTCGAGCCTTCAACCGCACCACCGGGGCGCCTCTCACGTCTGTCGATCTCAAGGGGAAGGCGAAATTCCTCAATGACATCACGGTCGCCCCCGACGGGATCTATATCACCGATTCCGGCTTCGGATCCGACGGGAAGGGCGGCATGTCGCATCCGGGGCCAGATCAGATCTTCCGTCTCGCCGGTGGCAAGGCGACACTGGCGCTCAAGAACGCCGCGCTGGCGGCCCCGAACGGCATCGCGTGGGACAGCGCTGGCGGTCGTTTCATCATCGGTCCGTTCGCCGGGAAGACCGTTCAGGCGTGGGCGCCGGGGCAGAAGTCGCTCGAGAAGGTCGCGGAGACGCCGGGCCAGGTGGATGGCGTCGAGGTTCTCGGTCCCGGGCGGATCCTGTTCACCAGCTGGACGGATTCGACTCTCAACGTGCTGCAGGATGGCAAGGCGACTCCGATCGGCGGGAAGCTGCCCTCGCCCGCTGATATCGGGATCGACACCAAACGGCATCGCGTTGCCATCCCGCTGCTCATGGAGGACCGAGTGGAGTTCCGCCCGCTCCCGCCAACCGCTCCGTGAGGTCGCACATGCCTGATATGATCCGAACGCGCCTCCGGGGCGCCGCCAGCTACGCGCTCGTCGCAACCCTTGGCCTGGTGCTCGGCGCCGGCGGTGCGCTGTTGGCGCGGGGACACCATCCGCTCGATCCGACCACGACGCACGGCGAGTGGGTCTATGTGAAGAAAGGTGCCGACTCTATCCGCGCCTATGTCGCGTACCCCGAGCGGAAGACCAGGGCGCCGGCGATCATCGTGATCCACGAGATCTTCGGCCTCACCGACTGGGAGCCCACCGTCGCGGATCGCCTTGCCAAGGAGGGCTACGTCGCCATCCTTCCCGATCTCCTTTCGTCCAAGTATGGCAAGAGTCCCGCCGACGCCGATTCCGGCCGCAAGCTCATCGGTGATCTCGAGCCGGACCGGATCACATCCGATCTCGACGCCGTGTACGCGTACGTGAACGGCCTTCCGGCGGTCGAGCGGGGCAACGTGGGAACCATCGGCTTCTGCTGGGGCGGGGGACAGAGCTTCCGCTACGCCACGAACAATCCCAACCTCAAGGCGGTGGTCGTCTGCTACGGTCCGCCCCCCGACTCCGCGGCCATCAAGCGGATCAAGGCACCGGTACTCGGCATCTACGGGGAGTATGACGAGCGTATCACCGGATCGCTTCCGGAAGTGACTGCCGAGATGCAGTCCGCGGGGAAGACCTTCACTCAGGAGGTCTACCCCGGCACCGGCCACGGTTTTCTCAAGCCAGGCCGCCAGGGCTCCGATGGTCCCCAGGTCGGCAGAGCGTGGAAGAGGATCCTCGAGTTCTATCGCGCCAGGTTCGGCAAGTGAGGCTGCGGCGAGCGATCCCGCTCGCGCTCATCATCATGCAGGTGGCGAGTGGCGGAAGCCTCGCCGCGCAGGCCGACACCTCCGCCCCGGGTCACATGCCGGTGCATTACGAGATCACGATCGTCCGAAGCGACACCGGCGCCCATGTGCTCGTCGAGGCGGAGACCACCTGGAAGCTCGGCTCCACTCTCCCTGTCGTGGCGGATCTCGACTCGACCTTCCGGGTGGTGCGGGTGCTGGTGGACGGAAAGCCGAATACCCGAATCTCGCGCACCCAGTTCGCTCGGGGCACCGGTGACGTGCTGGTGCCCCACGAGAAGCCCGCCGGTGACACCCTCACGACGCGCATTCGATACCACGGGATCCCCCGCGGAGGCCTTCGCGCCGGGCCGAACCAGTATGGTGCGCGCACCCTCGTCGCCGAGGCCCGGACGGTCGATCCCGCCGTGTGGCTGCCCGTGCCCGAGCCGGATCGGCGCTCCGCCACCGTCGCGCTGCACATCCAGGCGGACTCGGGAGAGCGTGTGATCGCCAACGGAACCCTCACGATGGTGGATACGCTCGCCTACGGGCACACTCGGTGGGACTACCGGATCGACCGAGTGATCCCGCTGTCGGAGATCGTGGCCGCAGCAGGGCCATACGCCGTCTCCGAGACCCGGCCCTCCGGGTGCGCACCGCCCTGCGGCCCGGTCTCCGTCTGGACCTGGTCGCGTGACTCGTCCTTCGCCGCCCAGGGGCCTTTCCGCCGGGTTGCTTCCATGGTGGAGTTCTTCACCCGGCTGCTCGGACCGCTGCCCTATCCGCTCAGCCACGTCGAGGCGGCCATTCCCGTGGCCACCGTTCCCGGCGCATCGGTGATGCTCTACGCCGAGGCCGGCTACCGGGACCGGACGCTCGACGAAGGGGTCGTTGCCCGCGAGACTGCCCGCCAGTGGTTGCGCCCGGACGCGCCGGACAGCGCCGCTGCCTATCTCGCCGGGCTCTGGCGCTCGGATGCCGATGGGAAGGCGACCAAGGCACCGGATCTCTCCCGGATTCGGAAGTTCGTTGGCCCGCCGTGAGCGTTCCCACGACGGCTCGGCTGCACGCCGCCGTGGGCGCCGTTCTGCTCGGAGCATGCGGCGGCTCGCTGCCTCCGCTTCGGGGCCAGATCGAGGTGGGGCGTGATGCGTATGCGGTGTTCGTGGCTGGAAACAGTCCGGCGGGAGGTGACCTCTACGCGGTGCGCGCCGAAGGTGGCGTGGCGCTGCCGATCACGTTCACAAATGTCGGCGAGATGCGTCCCCGGCTCTCGCCTGACGGCACCTCGATCGTGTTTCTGCGGGGCCGCTCGCTCACCGACTCCACCCCTGCCACCATCTGGGTCATGAATCTGCTGAGCGGCGCCGAGCGAGAGCTCCGGTTGCCGAGCGGAGCCGGCCTGCCCGTTCGCGCCGCCTGGTCGGAGGGCGGTCGCGCGATCGTCGCGGCCGGTGCCGGCGGGATCTACCGCTTCGACGCACCACCAGCGGAGGGCGATGCTCGCCTCCTGCGCCCAGGCGAGCGCGCCTCCGCCGAATCGAGTCTGGCGGTGCTGCTCGGACAGCCGGCATTCGCTCGAGTGGTTCCCTGCGCGGAGGCGGGCGCACTCTGCATCCAGGCGGATTCCGGCTCGCCCGGATTGCTGGCGCGCGGCGCGCGCGACGCGCTCCCCTGGGGCCGGGACTCGGTCGCCTACTTCATCGGAAACCAGGTGGAAATCCGGCCGCTCGGCGCGGGAAGAAGCCGGCGCCTCGAGTTCGAGCCGCCGCCGCGACCGAGACAGATGACCGCGTTTACTGGGACGCCGAAGCGGTAGGCCGAGCGGCGATCGCGTCCCACGCGGCGGCGAGTGTGAGCGTTACCGTGGGACTCCCCGGCGTCCACTCCCCTGTTCCTACTCGCTCCGCCGTGAATGCCAGGAGCGCGAGCCACACCTCCGTCCAGAGCTCCACCGGGCCATTCCGCAGCGCGCCGTCGGCCTTGGCGTTCGCTACGACCTTGTGGACCGCGGCGCGAAACTCGCGCGAGGCTTCACGGCTTCGCTCCTCCAGATGCTGGTCGTCCCGATGGCGAAGCAGCATGCGCACGAGCGGAGGATCCTCCGCCGCCTTCTCCACGATCCGTCCGGCGATGCGACCGAGCCACTCGGCTGCTTGGTGGGCGTCGTCTCCGCTTTCGCCTGCTACACTGGCCCCCCAGCGCTGGGCTTCCCGATAGGCCTCGTTCAGCAGACTTTCCTTGCCGCTGAAGTGGCGGTAGATGGTGCCCTCCGCCACTCCGGCCCGCGCCGCGATAGCGGGCGTGGTCGTGGCCCTGAATCCGATGCTGGTGTAGAGCTCCAGTGCCGCTCGGAGAAGGCGCCGTCGGGTGGCCTCGCCGTCTCGCCGCATCGGTCCCGTTGGAGCGCCCCGGTCGTCCCGGGTATCTTTCAAGGCTCCGTATTCGTCACTCTTCGATGGGGTCGTCAATGAGAATGCTCGTCCTCGGTGCCGGGCTGCAGGGTTGTGCGTGCGCGTACGACCTTCTTCGGAATCCGGACGTTGCCCAGGTGACTCTGGCCGATCTCCGGCCGGACAATATCCCGCGGTTTCTCGCCGGGGACTGGGAGGGCCGCCTCCGGGTCGTGCGGCTCGATGTCACCGAGCCCGAAGCGGTCCAGGAGGCGCTCCGCGGCCACGCGGCCGTGATGAGCGCCATCCCATACTACTATAACGGCCCCATGGCCCGGGCAGCGATCGAGGCGGGGTGTCACTTCTCCGATCTCGGAGGGAACACCGAGATCGTGCTCGAGCAGAAGAAGCTCCACGCGCAGGCCGTCGCCGCCGATGTCTCGGTTGTTCCCGATTGCGGTCTCGCTCCCGGGATGGTGAACATCCTCGCGGCCGAGGGGATCCGGCGGCTCGACCGCGCCGAGAAGGTCAAGATCTACGTCGGAGGCCTTCCCCAGCATCCCGAGCCGCCCCTGAACTACCAGATCGTGTACTCCCTCGAGGGTGCGCTCGACTATTACACCACGCCCTCGTGGGTCCTCCGCGGCGGCAAGCCCGAGCAGGTGGACGCCCTGAGCGAGCTGGAGGACGTGGAGTTCCCCCAGCCGATCGGCACGCTCGAGGCGTTCCACACCGGCGGTGGAATCAGCACACTCCCTTTCGCCTATCAGGGCCGGATCGACGTCATGGAGTACAAGACGCTCCGCTATCCCGGTCACGCGGCCGTCATGCGGCCCATCCGGGATCTGGGCCTGCTGGAGTCCACGCCATTGATGGTGAAGGGCCAGCGGGTCATCCCGCGGGATCTCTTCATCGCGGCCGTTCATCCCAAGCTCTACAAGCCGGAGGGGCAGGATCTGGTCGCCCTCCAGGTCAGCGTGTCCGGACAGAAAGACGGGCGGCCCGCCGAGGTGAAATTCCGCCTCATGGATTATTACGACTGCCTTCATGGTATCAGCGCTATGATGCGTACTACGGGTTACTCCCTGTCCATCACCGGCCAGATGCAGGCGGATGGGCGGGTAGGACTCAAGGGCGTTCACACACCGGACGAGGCGGTCCCCTTCCAGTCGTACGTTGCCGAGCTGGGCCGTCGCGGCGTCAGGATCGAGGAACTTCCGGTGTGACGTGGCTGTTTGGCACCGGGAGACAATCATGCTGGATTTTGCCGCATTGTGGGACCAGGGCGTCACATTCGATGATTTTGTCGCGTCGAGCGAGAAACAGCGAGGGCTCTGGGAAGGGCTTCACCGCATCGCGGTCGTGCCCGACTGGGCGATCGCGGCCGTGCCGCCGGGCGCCATGCTGAGGCTGCTCGTCGTTGCGGAAGATTGGTGCGGCGACGCGTCCAGCACCACCCCCGTGTTGGCACGCCTCGCCGAGCTGGCGCCGGGCCTCGAGTTGCGCATCATCCGGCGGGACGAGCACCCCGAGGTGATGGATCGCTATCTCACCAACGGGGCTCGCTCGATCCCGATCGTCATCGCGCTCGATAGGAGCTTTCGCGAATTGGGCCATTGGGGACCGCGACCCCGGCTTCTGCAGTCGTGGGTGGCCGCCAACCGGCTTACCGTGCCCAAGGCGGAGCTGTATCCGCTCATCCGAACCTGGTATGCGCGCGACCGCGGTGAGAGCACCCTGCGCGAAGTGCTGGCCGTGGCGGGACTCCTCGTAGCCAAAGTCGCCTGATCAGAACGCCCAGTTGCTGCCCACCGAATAGTTGAAGCCGTCGGGCCCGCCGGCAAGATTGAGGGTAAAGATCGTCGAGCGGAGGATGCGAAGCGCGACGCCGCCGCCGCCGCCCGCCTTCATGTCTCTGGTTGTCAGGCTGAAGCCCTCCCGCTCGAAGACCCGTCCCGCATCCGCAAACGCGATGAGTGTAATCGCCCCGAGGTCTCCGAACGAAATGAGATCGTGTCGCACCTCGAGATTGGCGAATAACGTGCCCTTGCCGGCAAAGCGACCGGTATCGAATGAGCGATGCGAGTATTCCCCACCGAGTACCGGAACGGCCTGTTCCCAGCCCGGAAGGGAGAACCGGGTATTGAGCGTCGGCCTGCCTCCCATTCCGGCTGCCGCCACTCGAGCGGCGATGACCGTGCCTTCGCGAACCGGCAGCCATCCACGAAGTATTGTGTATTGGCGGGTGTAGCCGTTGCCGCTCCCGCCGCTTCCCACCTGGGTGCCCGCCTCGAGCAACAGTCCCCGGTGCGTGTTGTATTCGATGTCGCGGGTGTCGTACACGACCGCGAGACGCCCGGCCGCGTCGTTTTCCTCCAGCTCACCCACGGGGAATTCGCTGGTGAATACCGAGAGCCCGGGCAGGGAAGTGAAGCGAACCTGCTCGATGTTCGCCTGGAAGGCGACCTTGAAAGGTCCCCGCACGATTCGGGTGAGCTCCGCGACCGCGCGGTATCGCGAGCGCCTCACCCGGTACAGAAAAGGATGGGTCTCGTCGATCAGGTCCTTGTCTTCCACTGTGGCGTTTCCCAGACCGAAATAGCCGTAGCGCGCCTGGCGGTCCGCGCTCGCCAGCGCCGTGAGGCGCCAGTCTTTCCATAGGCCAGGAGCGCGGAATTGCGCGGTGACGAAACGGCTGCCCCGGGCCGTGATCCCGGCGTCGAGGGTGGCCGAGGCGTTTGTGGTATAGCGGGCTTCGTAATCGGCAGGCTGCCAGTAACGGATGCGAGCAGCGAGGACCGGGCCGTCGTTCGCTCCGCCCGTGAGATAGGGGAAGTAGCTGGTGCGCCAAGGCACCGAAGATTCCTCGGCGGTATCCTGGGCCGCTGCGATCGAGGCCGTGTCTGTGGGCGTCTGCGCAGCGGCTCCGCTGGCCAGGGCGCAGGAAAGCGTCAGCGGCAGGATGAGCCCCCGCGTCACTTCGGATTCTCGCAGCGGTAGACCTTGAGACGGGTCACGGAAGGCAGTGCGTTGGCCCCGGGAAAGCTGCGGCGCGTCAGGGGATCGTGCATCGGGAGGATCTCCGCGGCGGCGGGGTTGGCGAGGGACACTCGCGGGGATTTAGAATGTACAGCCCCGGAAAGTCAACGGGTTACGAACTAGGCCCGGTGTGATGTACCGCACAGCAGCCCTTTCACGGTCCTCTATCTTGGGCCACAGAGGAGCAGGCACGTGCGGTGGAAGGCGAGACGTCCGAGCAAGCCCTGAGCCTCCGGCTCTGTGGCCGGGCGCGCCGAATGGAATGCCACTCCCCTGTCAATCCCATCACCTATCCCTCTCTTACTATATCTCGCATGGAACGGGCTTCGGCCCGTTCCACCCACCTTTTTCTGTTATCAGCTGAGGGCTGGAAGCTACGTGCCGCAA
The DNA here is from genome assembly GCA_963722825.1 of uncultured Gemmatimonadales bacterium. Classification (GTDB taxonomy): domain Bacteria; phylum Gemmatimonadota; class Gemmatimonadetes; order Gemmatimonadales; family GWC2-71-9; genus CAVVWJ01. The sequence goes on along the minus strand of CAVROI010000003.1, from coordinate 100,238 downwards.
GGCCTTTAGCTCTACGGTGTGACCCGTCCCACAGACCAGCCCGAAGCCGTCTCCAATGTTCACCAAGTGTCGGCGAGACAGTCGAGGTCTTCGAGACCGGCGTTGTAAGCCAGCCAGCGACCCGCCGGACGGTTGGGCGGAATTGATGGAAGCAGGGAATCGGTACTGAAACTCGGACAGGGAGCGTATATGACACATAAGCATGAGCGCAACGGCAAGCCATTCGGTACGGCCCTCGCGGTCTGTTCCGGTGTTCTGCTCGCCACCGTGCTCCTGGTAGCCGGCCCCACCCCAGCCGTTGCGCAGGGGGGTGTCAACATCGCTCCGTGGGCCGGTGTATACATTCCAACGAAGAACAAGCTCTCCGATCTGGATAATGCGGCATTCCATCGTGACGTCAGCGTCATCGGGGGAGCTCGGCTGACATTCTGGGGCACCGGCATTCTGGGCCTGGAGGCCACCGGCGGGTATGCTCCGGCCAAGGTCAGTGGCACAACGATCAACGAGAAAAACACCGACCTCGCTCTGGCCAACGTCCGGCTCCTCCTGGCGCTCACGCCGGCAACGAACCCGGTCTCGTTCTATATCGGCGCGGGACCGGCGGTCCTCGCCCGGGGCAAGAATCCGCTGGACGATGACAGGAGCAGAACGGATGTCGGAGGGACGGCTGGCGCGGGCCTCCGTTTCGGCCTCGGGGAAAGTGGAAACAGTGCCATCAGGCTCGATCTGGAGGACTATCTCTACAACGGAGATTTCGGTGGGGGGGACGACTTCCAAAACGACCTGGTGGCCTCGCTAGCGGTTTCGATCGCGTTGGGAGGCAGCACCAAGTGAGGCAGGGCCAACTCTGACTGGGAGGCCAGGGTTGGTGGGGCGCGCGTCGCAGTTGGGCGCGCGCCTCGTTTTTTTGCTTGCCAGTGCGAGCGGTCTACCCGGTCTGCCGATCGCGGAAAGTTGTCTGCCGCTACGCCGCCCCAGCCAGCACCGTGTTGGTCGCGATCACAGCGGTGCGAAGATCGGTGGTGCCCGTCGTCCCGCCCGCCCGTTGACGGGGCGGTGCCTTGCTTCATGTCCACAAAATTCTACACAAACTGCACATTGTCAATGACAGCAATGCCATGAGTGGCCGATTGTGGAATTGATGCCCGTAATAATTTGCAGAAGCGGCACAAAATGGTGTACACTTCGGCTCTTCTCGACCGGTTCCACGATCCTCACGACCGGCAGGTATCCGCATGTCGCACGCGCCGCGAAAAATCGTCTTCAACACGCCATTGCTCCTCCCCGAGGGAGGCGGGGAGCGGCCTGGTCCCCGGCGGCCGGCGGCCCCGACCGACATTCCTCCCTCCCCGGCGCACCGGGAGGTTACCGACGGGGGGGGACGTCCGAAAGCTCGGCACTCTCATGGAGGTCGCCGAGGCCCTCGCGGGAACCCTCAACCTCCAGGCGGGACTCTATGCCGTCTTGGCCGTTCAAGGAAGCCGTCGAGGGGATGTATCTCAATACCCGCCACAGCGTCGAGCTGCCGCTGATCGAGGCAGGCGCCGCGCCGATGACGCGGCGGCTGGAGGATTACGCGTGGGTCGTGGAGATGAACTGATCGGCGGTGCGAGCGCGCGCGAGAGAGCCGGGAATCACGCCTCCCGGCGCACATCGCGCGCATCCTTGTCCTCTCGCAGCCCGAGGAACCTCGGATGTCTCAGCAGCCCCGCCGAGGTCCACTCGGAGAACCCGATCTCGGCGACGAGTCTCGGCGCGACCCACGTGACGGAGCCCGAAGGCAGTGGTTCCGGCGCGAATGGTGGCCGCGCCCGCCGCAACGGCGCCAGCCTCCGGTGCAGCATCTCGAGCGTGTCCCTGTCGTAGCCGGTGCCCACCTTGCCGGCGTACCGCAGTGCGTCGCCATCGTAATAGCCCACGAGCAGCGCACCCAGTCGTTCGCGCGCGCCCTGCGGTGCCGTGAATCCGCCGACCACGAATTCCTGCTGGTTGACGCATTTCACCTTGAGCCAGTCAGTGGAGCGCGCGCTCACGTAGGGCGAGTCCGCACGCTTGGCCAGGACCCCCTCCGCGCCACGGGCACACGCCTGGCGGAGCATCGCCGCCGCGCCGCGAGTGCGAAAGGGCGTGAAGACAATCGTGTCGTCATACCCGACGATGTCGCGCAGTACGCTCTTCCGCTCGATCAGCGGGAGGCCGGTCAGATCGACTCCCTCGTAACGGATGCAGTCGAAAAGGTAGATCTTGACGCGGACGGCGCTGCTGCGCGCGCGGGCGGCGTCGCGGAGCTGGCTTCGCCGCTGCAGCAGGGAAAAGCTGCTGAGACGGGTCTTCGGGTCGATCGCCACGATCTCGCCGTCGAGCACCGCGTTGCCACGAACGGCCACCGCGAGGGCATCGACCAGCTCCGGGTAGGCGGCATCGAGTGGCTTGTGGTTGCGGGAAAAAATCCTGACGGCTCCACCGGTAGCATAGACCATCGCCCGAATGCCGTCGAGCTTGGGCTCGAATACCCAGGTTCCTCCACCGGGGAGCGTCTCGGCCAGCGTCGCGAGCATCGGCGGCCGCCAGCGGGGCCGGGACCCCGCCACCGGACGGTTGTCGCTCACCGTGCGGCCTGTCCGCCGAGCACCCCGGTCAGGCTCTGTTTGGCGTCGAGGATGTCGGCCCACGGATCGCCCTCTTTCTCCAGGCGGTCGGGCATGGTGAGCAGCGTGAAATCCGTCGGATAGATCTCCTCGAGCTCCTGCCACGTCAGCGTGGCCGACACGGTGCCGGCATGATGCCGCCGGGGTGAGAACGGGGTGGCGACCGATTTCCCGCGGCTGTTCTGATTGAAGTCGAAGAAGATCTTTCCTCGCCGGGAGCGAACCGCCCACTCGATCGTCACCTCACGAGGGTTCTCCTGCAGAACGTGGCGCGCGATGGTGGCGGCGACCTCCCGCGCCGCGTCGTAATCGAGGTCCCGCTCGATCGGCAGATAGAGATGCAGGCCGGTGCGTCCGGAGGTCTTGACGTAGGTCGCGAGGCCCATCTCGTCGAGGAGGTCGCGGATGCGAAGCGCGAGGGTGCGGGTACGCGCAAAGGCCCGCCGGTGAAGCTGCGGCTCTTCGCCTTTCGCTTCCCGGCCGGAGTAGAGATAGGGGTCGAGATCGAAGACGACGAAGTCGGGATAATTGAGAATCGAGCGCTCGAGCGCCTCCTCCGATCCGGTGAACTTCCGACTCCGGATACGGGTGTCGGGACCGGTGACGACCCGCGAGAACCATGCGTGCAGCTCCAGTCCGCCCATCTGGGCGAGCCAGAGAAGGGTCGGAAGATTCTCGCAGATGAGATACTCGCCGTCGGTGTCGCCGCTGGTCGCGTAAATGGCCACGCGGCGCGCGAACGCAGGGGCGTTGTCCCAGTGCTTCTGGAAGAAGCTCTTTCCGTCCACACCGTCGGGAAACCTGGTGGCGAATAGCGGCCGGTCGGCGAGGTGCGGCAGGAGCCAGGGAGAGACGCGCGCGTAGTAGCGTAGGAGGTCGCGCTTGGTGAGCGCCCGCCGCCGTCCCACCTTGGGCCAGAGCGGTTTGTCGAGGCTGGACACGTGGAGCCTCTCCCCCTCGACCGTGAGCGTCGCCGATTTCTCGGCCGCGTCGAGCTGGGCCACCACATCCGCGACCGATTTGGCGACTTTCGATTTCGTCATGAACCCCGCCCAGATTCCCACATCGTACCCATCATATCCACAGAGTGTTCTCAACAACGTGTTGAGAAGCAGCGGATTATGGCGTAACAGTATGGAGGGCGGTGAAGAGGACTGCGGTGGGATGGCTCACAGGATGGATGGCTCAGGGGCGTGGTGCGGGACCCGCCTTGCCGCCGACCGCGCGAAGAATGCGGCGAATGGCGTTGGAGTCGGTAGCAACGCCCGGCGCGAGCGAATCGCCGGCTGGCAGTGACGGCAGGGAGACGTCCATGTCAACCGGCGCAGGCTCGATCGATGCCGCGGAGTCCTTGGTCACCGGTGCCGTGGTCGAGGCGCCGATCGACACGATCTGGCGCTTGGGCGGAACCGGAGGCGTCGCGGACGGGCCGAAAGTCGGTCCAGTCGCCAGGCTCGGCCTGGTCACGACGGGACCACGAGGCAAGGAATCCCTCGTCGGGGCCGGGGCCTCCGCCACCGGCGGCGCTGGCTCTGATGTAGTCTTGGCGATTCCGGCTGTCGGCCGGCTGTCGGCCGCTGCCTCATGGGTCGGCATGGCTCCGGAGAGGGCGACGTACAGGCCGCCGATCACCACCGCCACCGCAGTGCCGAGGACCACCGGGCGGAGGCGGCCCGTACCACGTCCCTTTGGCGCGTGAGCGACGGGGAGCAGCGACTCGACGGGCGTGCTCTCGGGGTAGTCGATCGTGGGAAGCTCGACCACCGGAGATACCATTGCGGGGGACACGATGACCGGACGCTCCATCCCCGGAGCCTCCACCACCGGGGGTACCGCCACGGGGGATGCCACCACAGGAGCCAGCACGGCGTGAGTCCTGCCGGCGCTGTGTGATGGGGTGCGTGCTGAGGCCGGGACCGGGGCCGGCTCGTGCGTCTTGGGCGGCACCGATGCGACCACAACCGCCGGCCTCTCCCCCGACTTCGTGCGGGGCAGCTGCAGCGCCTTCTTGTAGTGCGGATGAAACTCGATGGGAAGCCACTTTTGCGACGCGTTGTGAAAGATGCGCGCCCGGGGCGTGATCAGCCCGTTGCGGATCCCCGTGGCCAGTTCCTCGATCGTCCGGAAGACGTTCTCTTCCCCCGGCTTGATCTCAATCCGGTACATCGCTGAGCCCCTTGGGTGGTGGCGGTGGACCCCCGGCTCACACGCCAAATTCATGCTCGCCGCCGATGCATTTTCCTGCATGCAAAGGGGCCCGCGGACGGCGTTCCCGATACCGCGGTGAACGCTGGCCGGTTCATGGAGTTACCCCCGGATGCAGGAAGGCGACGGCCTTCCAGCGGTCGGTCGAGCTCCGCGAACGGCCGGGACGCTGACCGGGTGGGCCCGCGGGAGACTCGTAGTTTGCGAGGGTGTGAAAGCTCTGTCTCTCCCCGGAGACGGGGGGTAAGTTGCCCGAATGCCTCCCGAGATTACGCTGCGCGCGACGGATCTGTCCAAACGATATGGCTCGGTCGTCGCGCTCGACGGCGTCTCGCTCGAGGTTCGCCGCGGCGAGTGCGTCGCTCTCATCGGCGAGAGCGGCTCGGGCAAGACCACGCTGCTCCGTTGCTTCAACCGCATGACCGACCCGGACGCCGGACGGGTGCTGGTCGACGGCGCCGATGCCGCCGGGCTCGACCCGATCGCTCTGCGGCGGCGGGTCGGGTATGTGCCACAGGAAGGCGGCCTCCTTCCTCACTGGCATGTTCGCCGCAACGTCTCGCTCGTGCCGTGGCTGCGGGGCATGCCCGACGGGGATGCCCGGGCTGATCGCGCGCTCGGACTGGTTAGCCTCGATCCGGCCGACTTCTCCCATCGCAAGCCGCGAGAGCTGTCCGGTGGGCAGCGCCAGCGCGTCGCCGTCGCGCGGGCACTCGCCGCCGACCCCGACGTGATTCTCCTCGATGAGCCATTCGGAGCGCTCGACGCGATCACCCGCGCCGATCTGCAGGAGACCTTTCTCCGGCTTCGGCGCGAGCTTCAATTCACCGCCTTGCTCGTGACTCATGATCTGCACGAGGCGTTGCTCATCGCCGACCGGATCGCGGTGATGCGAAGGGGCCGGGTCGAGCAGGTGGGGACCGAGGCTGAGCTGCGCGAATCGCCGGCCTCGGACTACGTTCGCGAGCTGCTTCGGCGTGCCAGGGTGACGTCGTGAAGGGCCGGTTTTGCCCGATGTTGGCCGTCGCGCTGGCGACGCTCGGGGCCGGTGCACCGCTCCGTGCCCAGCGGGAGGCAGGTCCCGTGGTCGTAGCGTCCAAGCCTTTCGGCGAGTCCTACCTCCTGGCCGAGATGTTTTCCCAGCTTCTCGAGGCGCGTGGCTTTCGGGTCGATCGACGGCCCGGCCTCGGCGCCACCGAAATAGCCTTTCGGGCCCTCCGCGAGGGCGCCATCGATGTATATCCCGAGTACACAGGCACGGGCCTGCTCGCCATTCTCCACGCCCAGCCAAGCGCCGACGCGCGCGCGGTATATGCTCGGGTCTCCCGCGAATTCCGTGACCGCTACGGCGTCCGGTGGCTTCCCCCGCTCGGCTTCGAGAACACGTACGCTATCGCGGTCCGGCGCGAGACGGCGGCCCGCCTCGGCTTGGCGACGCTGAGCGACCTGGCCCGCGCGGGCCCGAGCCTCCGGGCCGGCCTCACCGCCGACTTCATCGGCCGTCCCGACGGGCTGCCCGGCCTCGCCTCCGCCTACGAGCTCAAGTTCCGGTCGGTGCAGGCATTGCTGCCGGCGGTCAAGTATCGGGCGCTCGCCGCGGGGGAGGTGGACGTGATCGATGGTTATTCGACCGACGGACTCATCGCGCGGTACGATCTCGTCGTGCTCCGGGACGACCGGGGCTTCTTCCCTCCCTACGAGGCGGCGGCACTCGTGAGTGCCGGACTCCAGCGGCGGCAACCCGGCGCGGTCGCGGCGCTGACGGAGCTGAGCGACCGGCTGAACGTGGAGACGATGCGGCGGTTGAACCGCCGGGTCGAGGTCGACGGTGAGCCGACGCCGCGCGTGGCGAAGGCGGCGCTGGCCGAGCTCGGCCTGGTGGGATCGTCGCCGGCGGCACGGACCGAGGACACCGTGAAGGGAGAGGGTCTGCTCGCGTACCTGTGGGAGCGCCGCGCCACCATCCTGGCCCTCACGCGGCGCCATCTGCTCCTGGTCGTCGTCTCGCTCGGCGCCGCGATCGTGGTGGCGGTGCCGTTGGGCCTCGCTCTGGAACGACTGCGGGGAGGTGCCGAGCCGGTGATTCGGGCCGTCGGCGTGATCCAGACGCTCCCGGGTATCGCGCTGCTCGCCTTCATGATCCCGCTGCTCGGCATCGGGGTCGTCCCGGCGCTGGTGGCCCTGTTCCTCTATTCGATCTATCCGATCCTGCGGAACACCTACACCGGTGTGCGGGACGCCGCGCCGGAGGCGGTCGGCGCGGCCCGGGGCCTTGGAATGACTCCCGGGCAGATTCTGCGCTATGTCCGGCTGCCGCTGGCCGCCCCGGTCATCATGGCAGGCGTCCGGACCTCCGCGGTCATCAACGTTGGCACTGCCACGCTCGCCGCCTTCATCGGTGCCGGCGGATTGGGCGATCCGATCGCCGCCGGGCTGGCGCTTTCGGACAACAGGATGATCCTCTCGGGCGCGCTCCCCGCGGCGTTGCTCGCGTTGGTGGCCGACGCCGCGCTCGGCGCCTGCGAGCGGGTGGTGAGCGCTTGACGCCTCCTCCTCCCCACGGGTAGGATGTTGCTCCCGACGGGGGAGGTCTACCGGCGCCTCCGCCATGACACAGAGGCGCAGGGGGCACAGAGGACACTGCGTTCTCCGTGTCTCTGCGGTGACCATGAGGTGCCATGCGACTCAACCCATTCCGCGCGGTTCGTCCCGCTCCCGACCTCGCCGCCCGAGTGGCGTCGGTGCCGTACGACGTCGTCAATCGCGCGGAGGCGGCGGAGCTGGCGCGGGGGAATCCGCATAGCTTCCTGCACGTGGGTCGTTCGGACATCGACCTGCCTGAGGAGATGGATCCCCATGACCCGCAAGTTTACGCCCAGGCACGTCGTGCGCTCGAGCGGTTTCGGGCCGACGGGACGCTGCGGAAGGACGCCGCCCCGTCGCTGTACATCTATCGGCAGGTGATGGATGGCAGGACGCAGACGGGCATCGTCGGCTGCGTTCATGTCGACGACTACGAGCGGGACGTCATCCGGAAACACGAGAAAACCCGCCCGGATAAGGAAGACGACCGGACCCGCCACGTCCTGACGCTCATGGCCAATGCGGAGCCCGTCTTTCTCACCTATCGCGGCCGGAACGAGGTGGACCGGCTGGTCGAGCCGGTCCTCGAAACGCCGCCGCTCTACGATTTTGTCGCACCCGACGGTGTCCGCCACACCGTGTGGCATGTGGCCGAGCCCGAGCCACTCGTCGCGGCCTTCCAGAGCGTGCCCCATGCCTACGTGGCCGACGGCCATCACCGGTCGGCGAGCGCGTGGCGGGCGGGCAAGCAATTGCGTGACAAGGCCGATGGGAGGAGGCGCGATGGGGAGCACGACTGGTTCCTCGCCGTTCTATTTCCCGCGGACCAGCTCCGGATCCTCCCGTATAATCGGGTCGTTCGCGATCTCCACGGTCTCGGCGTCACGGAGGTGCTGGCGCGCATTTCCGGGGTAGGGAAAGTCTCGGTCACCGACGCCGCCGCGCCGAGGAGGCCGGGAGAGTTTCTGTTTTTTCTCGCCGGCAGGTGGTACCGGCTCGAGCTCGACGAGGCCACGGTCGACAGGAGCGATCCGATCGGCTCGCTCGACGTCGCGCTCTTGCAGGATCGGGTGCTGGCCCCGATCCTCGGCATCGGGGACCCGCGCACGGACAAGCGGATCGACTTTGTGGGCGGTATCCGGGGAACGGCGGAGTTGGAGCGGCGGGTGACGTCAGGTGAGATGGCGATTGCGTTCTCGCTCTACCCGACCACGCTCGAGCAGCTCATGGCCGTCTCCGATGCGGGAAAGGTCATGCCGCCCAAGAGCACCTGGTTCGAGCCGAAATTGATGAGCGGACTGTTCGTGCATGAGCTGTGAGCCGGCCGAGAGCTGGCAGCCGATAACGAGGTGCAATTGAGAGTTCTCATAGCCGACAAGTTCGAAAAGGTGGGCATCGACGGCCTCAAGGAACTGGGCTGCGCGGTGACCTCCCAGCCGGACGTGAAGGCGGAGGAGCTGCCGGCCCTCGTCCGCCGGACCGATCCGCAGATCCTGATCGTCCGGGGCAAGAAGGTCACGGCCGACGTGCTCAAGTCCGGCGCCGCCCTCACTCTGGTGATCCGGGCCGGGGCCGGGATCGACGCGATCGACGTCGAGGCCGCATCGGGCCTCGGGGTATTCGTGTCGAATTGCCCCGGCAAGAACTCGATCGCGGTGGCGGAGCTGGTGATCGGACTGCTTCTGTCGTGCGACCGGCGGATTCCCGACCAGGTGATCGATCTTCGCCAGGGGCATTGGCGGAAGGGCGAGTACTCCAAGGCACAGGGACTCTACGGACGCACCCTCGGCATCGTGGGGCTTGGACAGATCGGGCGTGAGATCGCCAGCCGGACGCAGGCGTTCGGGATGAGGGTGATCGCGTGGTCCCGCAGTCTCACCCACGAGGAGGCCGACCGGCTTGGCGTGGCCTACGCCCAGACCCCACTCGACGTGGCGCGTCTCTCCGACGCGGTCTCGATCAACGTGGCGGCCAACGCCGAGACGAAGCATCTCGTCGGCGCGGAGTTCCTGGCCGCCATGCGGCCGGGAGCGTATCTCGTCAACACGTCGCGCGGATCGGTGGTGGACGAAGTGGCGTTGAGACGCGCGATCGCGGAGAAGGGGATCCGCGCGGGGCTCGACGTCTTTCAGGGCGAGCCGGCGGGCGGCGCCGCCGATTTCGTGAGCGAGATCGCGCAGACGCCCGGCGTGTACGGTACGCACCACGTGGGAGCGTCCACCGAGCAGGCGCAGGTGGCCATTGCCCACGAAGTCATCCGGATCGTGCAGGCCTTTCAGGCCACGGGCGAGGTGCCCAACGTGGTCAACCGGCTCGCGCGCAGCTCGGCGTCGCACGTCCTCTCGATCCGCCACCGGAACCGCCCCGGCGTGCTGGCGCACGTCTTTGGCGTGCTGGCAGATGCGGAGATCAACGTCGAAGAGGTGGAGAACATCATCTATCACGGCGCGCAGGCCACGCTCGCCCGGATCCATCTGGATGGCGAGCCGAACCATGGCGCCCTGGACCGCATCCGTACCGGCAATCCCGACATCATCAGCGTGGAGTTGACTGAGATATGAGCGACCGCATTTACAATTTCAGCGCCGGCCCCGCCGTGCTTCCCGAGCCCGTCCTCCGGAAGGCGCAGGAGGCGGTGTGGAACGTCGCCGGGAGCGGCATCGGGATCATGGAGCACAGCCACCGCGGCAAGGTGTTCGACAAGATCCTGGACGAGGCCGAGGCGGCGTGCCGGGAGCTGGCGGGTATTCCCGACAACTACCGGGTCCTGTTCCTCCAGGGTGGCGCGTCGCTCCAGTTCTCGATGGTGCCGATGAATCTGCTTCCCGCCGATCGCACGGCCGATTATCTGCTCACCGGCGTCTGGGCGCAGAAGGCGGTAAAGGAAGCGAAGGTCCTCGGCGGGAAGGTGCACATCGCGGCGAGCAGCGAGTCCACCAAGTTCGACCGGATCCCCAAGCCGGACGAGATCGGCTATTCGAGCGAGCCGGCCTATGTCCATCTCACGACCAACAACACGATCTACGGCACGCAGTGGCGGAGCGAGCCGGCGGTTCCCGCCGGTGTTCCCCTGGTGGCCGACACGTCGAGTGACATGTACAGTCGTCCCATCGACGTCCGGAAGTACGGCCTGATCTACGCAGGAGCGCAGAAGAATCTCGGACCGGCGGGCGTCACGCTGATCATCGTGCGCGACGATCTGGTGGAAGCGGGTCCCAAGACCCTCCCCACGATGCTCCAATACCGCACCTTCGCCGCGGAGAAGTCGCTGTACAACACGCCGGCGACGTTCGGGATCTACGTGATTGGTGAGGTGTTCAAGTGGGTGAAGGCACAGGGAGGGCTCGCCGCGATGGCGGAGCACAACGAGGCGAAGGCGCGTCTGCTCTACGACCACCTCGACAACAGTGAGTTCTTCCGCGGCACCGTGCAGACCAACAGCCGTTCGCTCATGAACGTCACGTTCCGCGCGCCCACCGAGGAGCTGGAAGGCAAGTTCATCGCCGAGGCCACCAAGCGCGGCCTCGAGGGCCTGAAGGGGCACCGGTCGGTGGGAGGCATGCGGGCGAGCATCTACAACGCCTTCCCCCGTGAAGGGGTCGTGTCGCTGGTGACTTTCATGAAGGAGTTCGAGCGGGCCAATCGCAGCGCCGCCGTGCGCTGATCACCCGGCGGCGAGGGTCCGAACCAGCTCCTCGTTGGTGCGGGCTCGCCGCATGTCGGTGGTGAGGTCGTTCATCGCCGCCACGGAAGGCATGCCCGCGATGCGGTGGCGGAGGAGGCGGGACACGGCGAGCGCCTCGTCGGAGAGGAGCAACTCCTCACGCCTCGTCGCGCTCGCCACCAGATCGATGGCCGGAAAGATCCGCCGCTCGGCCAGCTCCCGGCTCAACACCAGTTCGCTGTTGCCGGTCCCCTTGAACTCCTCGAAGATCACCTGATCCATCTTGCTGCCCGTGTCCACCAGGCAGGTGGCGATGATGGTGAGCGATCCGCCGCCCTGGGCGGGATCCACCCTGCGGGCGCTGCCGAGGAAGCGCTTGGGCTTCTCGAGCGACTGGGCGTCGAGGCCACCGGAGAGGGTGCGGCCGGTGCCTTTCTCGACGGTGTTGTACGCGCGCGCCAGTCGGGTAAGGGAATCCACGATCAGCACGACGTCCTCCCCCAGCTCGACCCGCCGGCGCGACCGCTCGAGGATCAGCTCGGCGACCCGCACGTGCTGCGAGGCGGGGTTGTCGAAGCTCGAGGCCACCACCTCACCGACGCCGGCCGCCTCCATTTCGAAGACTTCCTCGGGTCGCTCGTCGACGAGGAGGATGAACAGCGTCGCGTTGGGCTGATTGGCGACGACCCCCTCGGCGATCGATTCGAGCACCATCGTCTTGCCGGCCTTGGCGGGGGCGACGATGAGCGCGCGCTGTCCCTTGCCGAATGGGCAGAGCAGATCGATGACCCGGTTGGTGAAATCGGGCTGGCCCTGCCGGGTGAGCCCGCACTCGAGCTTGATCTGCTCGTTGGGATGAATGGCGCCGAGCCGGGTGAATTCCAGGCGGCCGCGGATCTGCTCCGGCGCCCGGCCGTTGATTGTCGTCACCCGCTCCAGCGTCGGTCCGCGTCCCTTGCCGCCCGCGCGAACCTCACCCTCGATCTCGTCGCCGACGCGAAGCTCGTATTGGCGGATGAGCCGCTCGCCGACGTGGACATCGCCGTCGGTCGGGAGGTAGCCCGCCTCGCGACGCCTGAGAAATCCGTTCCCACGTCCAGGAAGATCGAGGACGCCGAAACTCACGCCGCGGCGGCCACGGAGCGTTTGATCCGATACAGGATGGCGGTCAGGCCTTGGGTCCGCGTCATCCCCAGAGTCTCACCGAGACCGAGCTGATCGAGGAGGTCGTCGGGCACCCGGGCGACGTCGTCCGGCGCGGCGCCATCGAGACTCCTGATGAGCAAGGAGATGAATCCCCGCACGGTGGGGGATTCGCGGGGAACGTCGGCATGGATGTGCACCTCGCCGTCGACCACCTCCACCCAGAGGAAGACCGGCGTCTGGCACTCGGGGACCAGGTGGTCCTCCCGGTTGCGCTCGTCCACGAGGCGCTCCGGAAGCGGCGGGAGCTTTCGAGAATAGTCGAGGAGGGTCTCGAGCCGCGTGGTGCGGTCGGCGGACTTGAAGCGCGGGATCAGGGTGTCGAGCGTGGGCATGGGGGGGAAAATAGCGCCTGTGGGCCGCGTGCGCTGCGCACGGCGGGTGCAGCGCCCTCGGGGACGCTCGAGCAGCGCGCGGTGGCACCGGGCGGCGAAGGGCCAGGGACCGGGTCGCGAGGAAGAGCGTCAGGCCGGGGACAGCCCGCCTTGAACTCGGAACCCTTACGGTGGCCTGCAGCGCGACGAGCGAGGCGGTCCCGCCCGGAGCGCAAGCCCGGCGCCATCACCGAGGCCCCGCCGCCGCCCGGCGCCACCGCTTGACGGGCGCCCCGCGTGCGATGTATAGATATGCATGCCCATGAGTCAGTCCCACCCGTTCTGTGACATTATTCCGCTCCGACTCTCCCCGAGAGGCGGCGCGCCAGCACGCGGATAGCGACACGGTCCCGGCGGCACCCAGCGCGGCCTCTCCCTCGAGAGGCCTTTTTTTCTTGCCCTTCACGGACGACGAGCGCTCGATGACGATCCAGTTGTACGACACCACGCTCCGCGACGGCACCCAGCGCGAGGGACTCTCGCTCTCGGTCGAGGACAAGGTGAAGATCGCCCGGGTGCTCGACCGGCTCGGCGTGAGCTACATCGAGGGTGGATGGCCGGGCTCGAACCCGAAGGACGCCGAGTTCTTCCGGCGCATGCGGAAAGAGCCGCCGCGCCGGGCCAGGATCGCGGCGTTCGGCAGCACGTGCAGGGCCGGTGTTCCCGCGGAGGACGACACCAACCTCCGCGCCCTCCTTGCCGCGGAAACGCCCGTGGTCACGATCGTCGGCAAGAGCTCGACGCTGCACGTGGAGCGGGTACTGGAGACCACCCGGAACGAGAACCTCCGGATGATCGCCGAGAGTGTCGCCTACCTCAAGCAAGCCGGCAAGGAAGTCATCTACGATGCGGAGCACTTCTTCGACGGCTACGACCTCGACTCCGAGTACGCCCTCGCCAGCCTCGACGCGGCCGCGGGGGCCGGCGCCGATTGTCTCGTCCTCTGCGATACCAATGGCGGCGCCCTCCCCGATATCGTGCGCGAGCGGGTCTGCCTCGTCCGCGACCGGCTGCGGCAGCCGGTCGGAATCCATCCGCATAACGACGCCGGCCTTGCCGTGGCCAATGCGCTCGCCGCGATCCAGGCGGGCGCCGTCCAGGTCCAGGGCACGATCAACGGCTACGGGGAGCGCTGCGGAAACCTCGACCTGATCCCGCTGATCGCCACCCTGCAGCTCAAGCTGGGCTTGCCGGTCCTCGATACCGAGGCGCTGTCCCGGCTGACCGAAGCGTCGCTCTTCGTCGCGGAGGTCGCCAACCAGCATCCTGATCCCCACGCCCCGTACGTCGGACGCAGCGCCTTTGCCCACAAGGGCGGAATCCACGTCGCCGCCATCGCCAAGGTGCCCCAGAGCTATCAGCACGTCGATCCCGCGGCCGTCGGCAACGAGATGCGGGTCGTGGTGAGCGAGGTCTCCGGCCGGCGCAACGTCCGCATGCGCGCCGAGGCGCTCGGGTTTGCCGAAGGAGAAAGCGAGGCGGCCGTGCTTCAGCGGATCAAGGAGCTGGAGCACCAGGGATTTCAGTTCGAGGCCGCGGAAGGTTCCTTCGAGATGCTGCTCCGACGATCGGCGCCCGGCTACAAGGCTCCATTTGCGATGGAGGACTTCACCGTCATCGTGGAAAAGCGCGGGGGAGAGGCGAGCCGGTCGCAGGCCACGGTCAAGATGCGGATTGGTGACGACTGGGCCCACACCGCGGCGGAAGGCGACGGCCCGGTCAACGCGCTCGACCGGGCCGTGCGGAAGGCGCTCGTCCCACATTTCCCTGGGCTGGCAGACGTCCACCTCGTGGACTACAAGGTGCGGATCGTCGACGAGCACCTCGGTACGGGGGCCAGGCCGCGGGTCGTCATCGAATCGGCTCGTGGCGCGGAGCGCTGGAGTACCGTGGGCTGTTCCGAAAACATCATCGAGGCGAGCTGGCTGGCGCTGTGCGATGCCCTGGAGCTGGCGCTGCTCCGAGCCTAACTCTTTTCTGCTTCGAGCAGTTTCCGTTTCCGCTCCATGCCCCACCGGTACCCGCCGAGCCCGCCGTCTTCCCGGATAACACGATGGCAGGGGACGACGACCGCCACCGGATTCCGGGCGCAGGCACCGGCCACGGCGCGCGCCGCCGACGGCTGGCCCAGTCCGCGCGCGATCTCCCCGTACGAGCGGGTCGTGCCGCGCGGGATCCGCTGGAGCGCATCCCACACCTGACGCTGGAATACGGTGCCGCGGAGATCGAGTGGCACCTTGCCCCCGTCCTTTCCCTCGATCCGGGCGACCACGGCCGCGGTCCAGGCCGCAAGCCGGTCGTCGGCCCGCTCGATCGTGGCGGCCGGATATTCGCGCCGCAGCGCCGCCTCGAGCGCCACAGGATCGTTACCCAGTGTCACGGCGCAGACACCCCGATCGGTGCCGGCGACGAGGAGCGCCCCGGCGTCCGAATTCACGATCGTGTATCGAATCCCGATGCCGCGGCCGCCGTCGCGGTAGGCCCCCGGCGTCATCCCCAGTCGCCGCCGGGTGTGTTCATAGGCTCGGCTCGCCGACGAGAATCCCGCCTCGTAAGTTGCCCGGCTTACCGTCTCCCCCTTCTTCAATTGCGCCTTCATCCGGTCCACCCTTCGTCCGCTGGCGTATTCCTTTGGCGTCATGCCGGTCAGGCGCTTGAAGGTCCGCTGGAGATGGTACGGGCTCATCCCCACGGCCCGCCCCAGCCGGACCAGCGTCACGGTCTCGTCGAGGTGCTGGTCCAGGTAGGCCCGGGCCTCCCGCACCCGGCGCACCGTCCCCTGTTCGGCCTCGCGGGGCCGGCATCGGCGACAAGCCCGGAAGCCGCCGGCCTCGGCGTCGGCCGGCGAGCGGAAGAAGCGTACCTGCCTGCGGTTGGGCCGTCTCGACGGACAGGTCGGCCGGCAATAAATGCGGGTGGACGCGACGGCGTACACGAACCGGCCGTCCGCCCCGGGATCGCGCTCCAGGACGGCGGCCCAGCGGCCCTCGTCGTCTGCGGTATGGCTCATCATCATGAACGGATGGTAGCACCCGGCCCGGGGTGGCACCATCCGGATCTTGCTCCCGAAATGCCCGATTCCGGGAGGGGAACCTATCCGCTTTCCGGGACGTTCCCTACAACGTCCGGGCCCCCTCTCAGCCCAGAGATCACCAAAAAGCTGTGACCCATTCGCCTCGCCAGGTTGACGGGCGCGCCGTATCATAGGACCCGACGTTCGACCAACCCGTTCCGCCGTCGAGGCCCGGTTCCCAACGGGACCGGGCAAGGAGTCGTCGCATGACTGGCACCGCGGTGTCTGGCCAGGTGGACCCCGGAGCAATCGCCGGGCAGATGGAGGAGGCACGGTCGCGGACGTTCCTGCTGGTCGCTCCGCTTTCGGACGAGGAGCTTCGCCTCCAGCACGATCCGCTGATGAGCCCCATCCTCTGGGATCTGGGACACATCGCGCACTTCGAGGAGCTCTGGCTCACGCAGAATCTCGATGGGCCGATCGAGTTCGTGGAAATGCCCGGGCTCTACAATCCGTTCGAGCATCCACGCAGTGCCCGTGGCGCGCTCGCGCTCCCCGGGCTCGCCGATTGCCGCGTGATCATGGATCAGATCCGTGGCCGCGTGCTCGGGCGGCTCGCCTCGACTTCCTTCGACCCCGACCATCCGCTGCTCCACGATGGATTCGTCTACAACATGGTGCTGCAGCACGAGTATCAGCACAACGAAACGATGCTGCAGACGCTCCAGCTCAAGCAGGGGCGGCCGTACGCACCGCTCGCTCGCCTCGCGCCACCCGCCCCTGTGGCCGACGCGAGCCGGCACGGGCAGGGCGAGATGGTGCTGTTCCCGGGCGGTCGGGTGGAGATCGGGACCGACGACCGGAGTGCCGCCTACGACAACGAGCGGCCGCGCCATGGCGTCGAGGTCCCGCCGTTCTGGATCGACGTGTACCCGGTCACCAACCGTGACTTCCTGCTGTTCATCGCGGCGGGCGGATACCAAACGGAGGCCTACTGGTCGGAGGCGGGCTGGCGCTGGCGCGCTGAGACGGGCGCGATCGCGCCGAAGTACTGGACCGGGTCGGACGGCGAGTGGATCACCCGAACCATGGATCGGAACGGGCCGGTCGATCCCGATCACCCGGTCTCCCATGTCTCGTACCACGAGGCCGAAGCGTTCGCGCGATTCGCCGGCAAGCGGCTCCCGACAGAGATCGAATGGGAGGCAGCGGCGTCCTGGGATCCCGTCGCTCGAGTAAGGCGCACATATCCCTGGGGCGAGACCCCGCCCGATCGCGTGCTCGCCAACGTCGATCAGCTCTCCTTCGGCACCGCGAGGGTGGGTGCCTACCCTCTCAACGTGTCGCCCATCGGCTGCCGCGGCATGATCGGCGACGTATGGGAATGGACCTCGAGCGACTTCGGGCCCTGGCCCGGGTTCCAGAGCTTTCCGTACAAGGAGTATTCGGAAGTCTTCTTCGGAACGGACTACAAGGTCCTTCGGGGTGGCTCGTGGGCCACCCGCCCAGGCGCGGTTCGCAACACGTTCCGCAACTGGGATTACCCTATTCGCCGGCAGATTTTCAGCGGCTTCAGGTGCGCACGCGATGTCTAACCAGACGACCAGCGCCGTCGCCCGTACCGGGCGCTCGGCCCAGCCCGCCAACTCGCGCATGCTCGCGGAAGTCGCCGCGGGGCTCTCGGCGCCGCAGAAGGAGCTGCCCCCGAAGTACTTCTATGACCAGCGGGGCTCCGAGCTGTTCGAGGAAATCACCCGGTTGCCCGAGTACTACCCCACCCGGACCGAGCGCGCGCTGCTGGAAGGCTGGATGCCCGAGCTCATGCCGCAGCTCGGCATTCGCACGCTGGTCGAGCTCGGCGCGGGCAGCGCCGAGAAGAGCCGCATCATTCTCGACGCCATGCGCGCGGCGGGTCAGGCGGAGCTGTATGTGCCGATCGACGTGAGTGCCACCTTCCTGAGCCTCACGGCCGCGACGCTTCGGCGCGAGTATCCCGGACTCACGGTGGAGCCCTCCGTCGCCGACATTTCCGAGGAGCTCAACCTTCCGCGCCGCCTGGCGCATCCGGTGCTCTTCGCCTTCCTCGGCAGTACCATCGGCAACTTCTATCCGCCCGCGGCGATCCGCCTTCTGGGCCGGGTGCGGGCTGCCATGTCGCCGCCCGACCGGTTCCTGATGGGCGTGGACCTGCGAAAGGACGTCGCGAGGATCGAGGCGGCGTACAACGATTCCGCGGGGGTGACGGCCGAGTTCAACCGCAACATGCTGCGCGTGCTCAACCATGAGCTGGGCGCCGACTTCGATCCACTCTTCTTCGAGCATCGGGCGTTCTACGAGCCGGTGGCCCACCGCATTGAGATGCACCTCGTTTCCACGCGTGCGCAGGAGGTGACGATTCCCGGAGTCGGCGCGGTGTGCTTTGCCAAGGGGGAGTCGATCCGCACGGAGATCAGCGCCAAGTACGACCGCACCAGCGTTTCCGAGCTGTTCGACGCCGCCGGATTTCGTATCGAGGCCTGGCCGACCGATCCGCACACCCCGTTCGGTCTCGTGGTGGGCGCGCCGGTATGAGCGAGCTGACGCGAGCGGCCATCAGAGCCGATCTCGCGGATCATGTCTTCGCGCCTCCCATCGGAGCTTCGCTCACGCCCCGTCGGGTGGGAGTGGAGACGGAACTCATTCCGGTCGAGACCGCGACCGGCCGGCGATGTCCGATCGACGACGAGACCGGGATTTCCACGCTCCTCTTCCTCCGTCGACATGGCGCCCGGCATGGATGGGTGGAGACGAGAACCGCCAAAGGCACTCCCTGCTTCGAGCTTCCCTCCGGCGGGACGTTCACGTTCGAGCCCGGCGGCCAGATCGAGTTCAGTTCTCCTCCCCGCCGAACACCCAGCGTATTGCTCGGTCTGCTCCGGTCGGTGATTCTGCCGTTGCGGACGGCGGCAGAGGACGAGGGCATCAGCCTGCTCGCCGCCGGCATCGACGCCACCAATCCGATCGAGCATGCCCCGCTCCTGCTCCGGGGCAAGCGATACGGGCGCATGGCCGAGTATCTCGCCCGGCGGGGCCCGGCGGGCGCGCGGATGATGCGGCAGACGGCGTCGTTCCAGGTGAGTCTCGATCTCGACGACGAGCCATGGTTGCGCTGGCGGGTGCTGAACGCGGCCGCGCCGTATTTCGTGGCCATCTTCGCCAACTCGCCGGTATACGAGGGAAGGCCCACAGGGTGGCGCAGCACTCGGGCCCGGGTCTGGCGAGAGCTCGATCCTGCGCGCACCGGCTTGCCGTACGATGCGCTGAGGCCGCTCGACACATACCTCGATTTTGCGCTGGATGCACCGGCGATGCTGATGCCGGCCGTGAATGGCGAGCACAGGCCATTCAGGGAGTGGCTCGGCCTGGCGGAGCCGACCTTCGAAGAATGGCGCGATCATCTCAGCACGCTTTTCCCCGAGGTACGACCCCGCGGGCACCTGGAGCTGCGCTCGGCGGACGCGGTGCCGCCCCAATGGTATGCCGCGCCGCTCGCGCTGGCGGTGGGGATTGCTTATGAGCCCAGGGCACTGCGGGCGGCCATCGATCTTCTCGGCTTCCCCGACCTGGAATTGCTCCAGCGGGCCAGCCGGCTCGGCTTGGCCGATCCCGCGCTGGGCAGCACGGCACTCGATCTCTCTGACATCGCGCTGGCCGGTTGCGAGAGCCTGGGCCCCGTGTACTTCAATCCGGCCGATCTGGAGCAGGCCCGGGCGTTTTTCGATCAGTACACTCGCCGCGGGCGGTCGCCTGGGGATGATGTGGATGGTTGTCGGGTATCGGCTATCGGCCATCGGCAGATCCGTTCGCGACGAGCCGTTGGCGCCAGCAGCCTCGAGCCCGCAACATCCGATAACCGATAACCGATAGCCGATAGCCGGAGCTCTAGCTCGCCGCTACGAACGTCCGCACCGGATCCACTCCGCAGCCGCTCCACACCGTTCGCACGTAGCTGCCGTCGCCGAGGGTCGCGTGGATCTCTCCCGAGGCGATCTTGCGATCGGTCGTGCACGACGCGTCCCACACGAGCGGATCGACCGTGGTCACCGCGAAGGTCCGCGTTACGCTGGCGCGGCTCCAGGTGAACGTGCCGCTCTTGACGAATGTCCCACTCGGCAGCGGCTGGCCGGGTACGAGGCTCTGACCCTCGGTGGGCGTGAAGCTCAACAGCAGGTTGTGCGTGACGGTCGCCGGCTGGCGGACGGGGAAGGTCCGCTGGACGGTGATGGCGTTGCTGAGCGACGCGCCCGCCGCGTTGCCGGTGAGAACGCGAGTCCCGTTCCGAACGGCCGTGTAGGTCAGGTTGCTCCGCGGGCCGGTAAACTTGAACTGCAGATCGTGCAGTGTCGCCTGAAAGGCGAAGTCGAAATCAAGGGGCGTCGGGTCACTGAGATCCACCGTACCGGTAATCTCCAGCGATCCGCCCCGGAAGCCGGTGAAGCTGCAGGCCGGCAGCGCGAACGTATACGTGGCAAGGTCCGGGGCCCCGTCGTTGTCCGTATCGGTGGTATTGGAGACGGCGGCACAGCTCGTTCCTGGGGGAGTGAGTCCCGCTACCGAGAACGATGCAGCGGTCTGCGCGGAAGCCTTGCCCGCTGCGGCACCGTCCACGCTCAGCGAGCCTATCGACTGGTCGATCTCGTCCGCCACCGCCTCGCCGATATCATTGGCTTCCGATGCGGAGATCGTGGTCCCGCCCGACGGATTTGTCGAATCGCTGCAGGCGCTCAGCCCGATGACGAGAGCTGCAGCAAGGGTGGAGGCCGTTGTGGCCCACAGGGTTCGGCGCATGAGTCGAAGCTCCTTCCAGGGACGGGTCGCGTGGGCATCCGGGAAACTGGTCAGGTTGACGGCGGCGGCTTCGCCGAGTTAAGCCCCGAGCATGTCCGATGCCACGGAGAGGGAGCAGAGGGCGCATAGGACGCATAGGACGCATAGGTCGGAGAGGACGCAGAGGACGGGTGGAGAATAGGGAACATTTCAATAACTTCATTAACCATGTCACGCCGGTCCTCTGCGTCTTCTGCGCCCTCTGCGCCCTCTGCGTCTTCTGCGCCCTCTGCGTCTTCTGCGCCCTCCTCTCCATGAACGCGATCCGCATCCATGCCCTCGGCGGGCCTGACGTTCTCCGATTCGAGGAGGTGGCGGTTCCTACGCCTGGCCGGGGCCAGGTGCTCGTGGGTATCGAGGCGGCTGGCGTCAACTTCATCGAGGTCTATCAGCGGACCGGCCTCTACAAGGCCACGCTCCCCCTCATCCCCGGCACCGAGGCGGCAGGCGTCGTGGAGGCATTGGGTCCCGGAGTGGCCGGACTCCGAGTCGGCGACCGGGTGGCGTCTACCAACGTCATGGGGGCGTACGCCGGGCACGCGCTGATCGACGCCGATCGCGTCGTCCTGCTGCCCGACGGAGTGACGACGCGTCAGGCTGCGGCCGTCCTGCTGCAGGGGCTCACCGCGCACTATCTCACCACCAGCACGTATCCGCTCTCGAGAGGCGATACCTGCCTGGTACACGCCGCCGCTGGAGGAACGGGACTTCTGTTGTGTCAGATGGCCCGCCGGCGCGGGGCGAGAGTAATCGGGACGGTCTCCACCGAAGAGAAGGCCGCGCTGGCCCGCGAGGCCGGGGCGGCCGATGTGATCCTCTACACCCAGACCGACTTCGTGGCGGAAGTGAAGCGGCTGACTAACGGCGTCGGTGTCCAAGTGGTATACGATTCGGTCGGCCGCACGACCTTTCTCGCCGGACTCGGGTGCCTCGTCCCGCGAGGGATGATGGTGCTCTACGGTCAGTCGAGCGGCCCGGTCGACCCGCTCGATCCGCAGATCCTCAACCAGCGAGGCTCCCTCTTCCTCACCCGACCGGCGCTCCCCCACCACATCGCGACCCGCGAGGAGCTGGTGCAGCGGTCGTCGGAGCTGCTCGCCTGGGTAGCCGACGGAATTGTGAAGGTGCGAATCGGCGCCGAGTTTCCCCTGGCTCGCGCGGCGGAGGCGCACCAGGCGCTGGAGGGGCGGCGCACGGTCGGCAAGACGCTCCTGATTCCGTGACCGAGCCACTCCCTGCGCTGGTCTCGACCGAATGGCTGGCGGCGCGACTCGCCTCGGCCCGTCAAGGACTGCCTGTGCTTCGCGTGCTCGATGCGTCGTGGTACCTGCCGACGAGCGGGCGCGACGCCCAGGCGGAATACGCGGCCGGTCATCTTCCGGGCGCAGTCTTCTTCGATCTCGACGCCGCCAGCGATCATGCCTCACCGTTGCCGCACATGCTCCCGCCGGCGGGCGAGTTCGCTGAACGAATGACCGCGCTCGGGCTCGACGACGCCGACGATCTGGTGGTCTACGATGGGTCCGGCATCAACCTGAGCGCGCCGAGGGCATGGTGGATGTTCCGGGTCTTCGGCCACGACCGCGCCGCCGTTCTGGACGGCGGGAGCGCCAAGTGGCGTCGCGAGGGACGCCCGTTCGAGACGGGGCAGCCGAAGCTGTCGCCGGGGCGCTTCACCGCGCGGCTCGACGCCGGGCAGATCAGGGATCTCGCTACCGTGCGCGACGCACTGTCTCGCGGATCGGAGCAGGTGGTCGACCTCCGTTCGGCCGGGCGCTTCACGGGGGCGGAGCCCGAGCCGCGAGCGGGCCTGCGCGGCGGACACATGCCCGGCAGCGTCAATCTCCCCATGCAGCAGCTCGTCGCGCCCGACGGCACGGTGCTTCCTCCGGATCGTCTCCGCCGTCGTATCGCCGAGGCGGGCATCGATATCGACAAGCCCGTGATCGCGTCGTGTGGGTCGGGCACCTCCGCGTGCGCCCTGATCCATGCACTCTACCTGCTCGGGGACGACCGGGTCGCCCTTTATGACGGATCGTGGTCCGAATGGGGGGCGCGGGATGACACGCCCGTTGCCACCGGCCCGGCCTGATGGGCGCGCTCGGCTGCGCCGCGCTTTTCCTCCTGCCTTTTGCCGCCGTCGGCGTGTTCACCGGAGTGGAAGCAATGCGCGCGGCCATGGCGCACGACTGGATGAAGGCCGGTTTTCTCGGAATCTTCGCGCTCACGTTCGGCGGCGTGGGGTTCGGTGGCATCGCGGTCGCCATCGCGGGCAATCGTCGTGTCGCTGCCAGCGAGGCGTTGCGCGCCGCCCACGCCGACACCCCGTGGCTTTGGAGAACCGACTGGGCCGCGGGACGTGTCGACGATGGAACCCGTCAGACCGCTTGGTTCGCCTGGGTCTTCGCGATCTTCTGGAACCTGATCGGGTTCCCCGCGGGGTTCTTCGGGGTCCGCGAAGCGGTCCAGAAGGGCAATCACGCCGCGCTGCTCGGCCTCCTCTTTCCCGCCATCGGACTCGGACTGCTGGTTTGGGCAGTGCGCTCGACGCTACGCTATCGCCGGTACGGTGTCTCCCGTCTCGACCTCACCACTCTTCCGGGCGTCATCGGGCACTCGCTGACGGGAACGGTGCGGTTGGCCGAGCCGCTCCGCCCCGCCGGTGGATTCCGGGTCAGCCTCACCTGTCTGCGGCAGTACCGTACGGGATCGGGGGACAACCGGTCGACATCGGAAACCATCTTCTGGCAGGAGGAGCGTCGCGTTGCGGGGGTGGGTGCGACCATCCCCATCGCGTTCGCGATCCCATCCGACGCTCGTCCCTGCGACGACCGGAACGCCGACGATCGCATCGTATGGCGGCTTGGGGTTGATGCGGATGTCGCGGGGGTGGATTACAGCTCGACCTTCGAGGTTCCAGTGTTCCGCACGGCGGACACCGATCGAGCGCGAACCGAATCCGAGGAGCTGGCTACGCGTGATACACTGGCGCCGGCCGCGTATCGCCAGCCGGCCGGCTCACGGATTCAGGTGACGACCAACCGGCGCGGCACCGAGATTCTCTATCCGGCGGCGCGCAATCCGGGTGTCGCGGCCGGTCTCACCGGCTTCACCCTCATCTGGTGCGCCGTCATCTGGGCGGAGGTGCACTTCGGGGCTCCGATCATCTTTCCCGTCGTCTTCGGCTTCTTCGGCGTCCTTCTGTTCGTGGGCCTGCTGGAGGCGTGGCTCAGGGTCACGCGGGTGACGGTCGAGCCTGTCGGCGTCACTGTCGCCAGCGGATACCTCGCGACCGGGGCAGGAAAGGTCATCGACGCGGGCGACATCGCCGACGTGACACCGACCATCATGATGCAGGGAGGAACCACGCCCTATTATTCGATCATGATCGTTCGGAAGAACGGCAGGAAAGTGAGCGCAGGCTCCGGGATTCGCGACAAGCGCGAGGCGGAATGGTTGGCGGCGACCGTGAAGGGCTCGGTCCGGCCCTAGCGCGGTCGCGGCGCACGGCTGGCGCGCCAGTGGAACGTGGGAGGAGACTCCGACCGGAGCCAGTTCGAGGGGGCGTGTACGCCGCGCGTCGGCGAGTCCCCGCACATGCCCAACAGCTTGTCCTCGGCGCTGCACCCCAGGGCGTGGGCGCGCCAAGTCTGCTCGCCGCCCCCATGTGAAAGCAGCGGACCCGTGTGGACATGCGTTTCCGGGTCATCGGCACTGCCGCTCTTGGGCGTCGTCCCGCTCTTGGACGTCGTCCCGCTCTTGGACGTCTCCCGCTCGCCCCCTGCAACTGCTTACAGGAGGCCAGGCCCAGTACCATCGCCGCCAGGGTGACGGTCCGTACGATCTTCATCCTTCCTCCAGTGCTGTCTTGCAGCATAGCGGCGCGTCACACATCCCTGCTGGGTGCTTCATCACGTCCCTGGGCGGTCCCACGGTTTTCATCGATGCCGGGCAGTGCGGGGGTCCGGCCGGACCGACGTCAGTGCGTTCGCCGCGGGCATCACCTCGCCTTGCGAACCCCGCAACTACGTAGGATGCGCAACGGGGCCGGATGGTTGGGGAAGAGTCGCTGGGCCACCTGCGCATGCAGTCGCGCCCGGTCGCACCGGCCCGCCCGGAGCCAGATCGCCCCTAGCAGCATATGCACGCGGTAGCTTCCCGGATCGAGGCGCGAGGCGAGCTCCATCGTCCGAAGGTCGCCGGTGCCATAGAGCTCCAGCGCCGCCGTCTGCGCCAGGCTCCTTCCCACGAACAGCAAGCCCACGATCGTCGCCGCGCCAACCGCCCAGCGGCGCGACACCGATGTAAGCGTGATCTCCCCGATGGGCCTGGCCGCCGACGTCAGCGCGCCGAGGGTCGTCCAGGCGAACAGGGTGGGAATCGGGAGGAGGAGCACGGCATCGAAGCAGCCGACCACGACCGCGGCGAGGAGCGTGGCCACGATCGTCAGATCGGTCAGCTCCGGTGTCTTGAGGCCGCTGCGCCGGACGCGCACCCACGCGCCGAGCGCCGTCGCGACCCCGACGACGGCGAGCAGGAGGAGCGCTGGAAATCCGCGCTCCGACGCGACGGCCATCCAGTCGCTGCTGGGCCAGGGGTTCGTGGGAATGATGTCGCCGGCGTCGAAGGAGGGGTCGCCGGGAGACATGAAACGCGGATAGTGGACCGGCCAGTTACCCGGCCCCACGCCGAGCATGGGATGGCTGGCGGCCATCCGCAGCGTGTTCCCGTACTGAATGAGTCGGCCGCGGCCGCTGCCTTCCTTATAGTTGGTCACGCCCGTGAGCGAATCGAAGTACGGTGATTCGCTCCGCCAGTTGAGCCGGTTGGGCAGCACGATTGCGAGCGCCAGGCCGGCCGCGGCCATGACCGCCAGCCGGAGGACCCGCCGCCGCAGCCGGTCATCGAACCAGAGCCGCCCCACCCACAGTCCTTCCACGATCAGGAAGACTCCGCCGATCCCGGCCCCGAGCCACGCGGCACGCGAACGCGACAGCACGAGGGCGGCGGAGGAGAGCGCGACGCCCGCGGCGCCGATCGAGAACCGAACGCGGTCGCGCGCCTCGAGCGCGAGGAAGAGCAGCAGCGGAAGGCCCAGAGCGACGAGATGGGCCATGAAGTTCCGGTTGCCGAACGTGCCGCCGGGCGCGCGGCTGAGGCTCGCGAGGCTGGTGTCGATCAGCCCGTATGCCTGTCCCAGTCCGGTTACCGCGCCGAGGACGACGGCGAACGCGAGCGTCTTGAGCAGCGGACGGCTGAGCCCGGTGCGGCCGACCGTGCGGCCGCACCAGAAGAGCGTTGCGCCGGAGAGACTGAGGCCCAACGCTCGAAACGCCAGCCAGCCGTTGGTCGCCAGGAGCGTGGACAGGGCGGACACCAGGAGGAATCCGGCGAGCGGGATGTCCACCGCCAGGATGCTCAGCCGGCGTGCGGAGGAAAGACAGAGCAGCCCCGCCGCGAATGCCGCGAGCTCGACGACCAGTTCCTTCGGGATGGTGTAGCGATCGAGCTCGAAGAGGGGGATGGGCAGGGCCGCGACGACGACCGCGATGGCCGCGATCTGCATCACCAGCAGAGCCGCGCGGGTGGACGGAACCGGGAGGAGGACCGGTCCCGGAGAGGCGCGCGATGGTGACGTGGGAAGGTTCCGCAGCAATCCGGACATTGCGGCACCAAGTATAATCGCGAGATTCCACCCGAGGGGGGCTTTCGGTGTTCAGTCACGCGGTGGGAGGTTCCGCAGGCTCACCGAGGGCGTCTAGGCGCCCTCGATCCACGTCGCCTTATGATAGGTCTCCGGGTCGTACAGGTCCGACTGGAGCTTCACGTCGGCCCGGATGTCTCGATACTCCTCCCGCTGTACTTCCTTCCCGTTCGCCTTGATCACGCACCTCGGCGCGACCCAGGTCTTTCCCAGCGGCTGGTAGTTCTCGAAAGTGATATCGAGGATGTTCGGCGGGGCCTGCGGGTTCTTGATGCTCTTGTGGGTCTCGATCAGCCGGACGAAGAGCAGCCGCTTCTGCTCGATCCAGAACTGGTTGGTCGTGGTGTCACCCTTGTCGGCCCCGACTATCCAGACCTTGGTGCCGTTCCAGGTGTCTTCCCGGATCTTGCTCAGGTCCATCGACTGGGCCTCGAGCTGCTCGATCGTCTTCTCCGGCGCCTGGCCGTACACGTCGAATCCGAGCGTCATCAGCAGATTCCGGTCCTCGCGCGCGGCGACCCGCTTGCCGTCCTTGAAGACGATGGCAGAGTCGCCCAGGTAAATGAACGCGCTCATGCTGTCGAGCGGCGCTATGTCGATCCGCAGCTTGCCGGGGATCGTCCCCGCCTCGTACCAGGTTTCCGCGGGCCGGTCGGGAAAGGTGGTCGTCTGCACGAATGTGAGGTTGTGATACCACTTGCCCTCGTACCGGGCGTGCATCTGACGGACGAGCTCTTCGCCTGACTTGGGTGCGGCATGGATGCCGAGCAGGGCGAGGGGGAACAGCAGGGCAACGGGGCGCACGCAGCCTCCTGTGATGAGTTGGGACACAGCGAATGACGACACTACGCCGGGCCGCGGCTCGGGGTTTCCTCCGCCACTCAGAAACGCGGCCACGTGTATGGCCGTGTTTGGCGCGTTAGGTTGGTTCCCATGACACGCGAGAAGATCTACGCGGTCGTGCGTCGCATTCCCCGCGGGCGGGTCGCGACGTACGGGCAGATCGCCGAGCTGGCTGGGCTTCCCGGCCACGCGAGGCAGGTGGGCTACGCGATGGCTGCGCTGCCCGTCGGAACGAGAGTCCCGTGGCACCGGGTCATCAATGCGGCGGGGATGGTGAGCCGGAGAAGGATTCCGGGGGAGGAGCTGACTCAGCGGCAATTGCTGGAGAAGGAGGGGGTGAAGTTCGATGCGAGAGGGAAAGTGGCGCTCGGGAAGATCAGGTGGAGGGCGGGGAGTGCGTCGCGCGGCGAACCATCAGCAGATCGGTGATGTTGTCGAGGGTCAACAGTCCGACGAGCCTGTCGCCGTCCACGACCGGCAGCGCGGGAAGGCGGGAGGATCTCAGCCGGTCGAGCGCCTCCCGAAAGCCGAGCGTGGGGGCGACGGTGGGCACCCCGGCCGTCATCGCCTCGCCCACGGTCGAAGCCGGGCCGTCCGTGTGGAGTGCCCGGATCAGGTTGTCGCGGGTGAGCAGCCCTTCCGTGCGGCCGAGATTGTCCACCACCGGAAACTCGCGCTGCTCTCCCGCCAGGAGCAGCTCCACCGCCTGTGAGAGCGTCGCGTGGATCGGGATGGTCCGGAAGTCGGTCACCATCATCTGCGCCACGCTGATCCCCTCACCCGCCAGGCGGGTTTCCACCGCACTGGTCTCCGCGCCGGCCCCCAGATAAACGAACAGGGCGACCAGCATCAGCATGGGCGCGCCCATGGTGAAACCGTAAATGCCCATCGCGACGGCTCCGGCCTGGCCGATGCTGCCGGCGATGCGGGTGGCCCGCATCAGGCCCAGCCGATGAGCCAGCAGTGCCCGGAGCACCCGGCCGCCGTCCATCGGGAACACCGGGAGGAGATTGAACAGGAGGAGATAGACGTTCACCGACATGAGACGGACGATGAACGGCTCTTGACCGGTGATGGGGTCTTCGGGCAGGGAAGGATGGAATCCAAGCAGCAAGGCCAGCACGAGCAGCGCACCGGCGATCGCCAGGGTGACCACCGGCCCCGCGATCGCGATCAGGAGCTCCTGTTTCGGCTCGTCCGGAATGCGCTCGAGACGAGCGACTCCGCCAATGGGAAGGAGAATCACGTCGGGCGTCCGGACACCAAACCGATGGGCCATGCGAATGTGCCCGAATTCGTGGAGCACGACGCAAGCGAACAGCGCGAGGAGAATCAGCGTGAGGTCGACAGCGGCGGCCGCTCCCGCCTGCCGATAGGCCGCGACGGCTGCGAACACCAGAAGCAGCGGGAATGTCGCGTGCACCTTGATGTCGGTGCCCGCTACTTGTCCAATCCGAAACGACCACCGCAATATCGACGACCTCCCTCCGCCCCACGCTTCCGGGACCCGACGAAACATACACCCGGGTCCTGGAGACGCCGGGTGAGTATTCTTACCACTGTACCCCTCACCCGTTCATGCAGGGTCACGTGACCGTGGAGCCGTAGATGACCAAGCCTGATCTCCTCGCTGTCGGTCTCCTCTTCGCGCTCGCTCCCCGGAATGTCGCTGGTCAGGGCGGTCCCTCGGACTCGGTCGTCTATCACGTGGTCGCGGCAAGTCGCTTCGACGTCAAGACGGGGAAGGCCGGATTGTTCGGCTTCGCGGGTCACAGTCACCTGATCCGGGCCCACGCGGTTACCGGCCAGGTGGTGCTCCATTCCGGGGCAGTCGCGAAGTCACACGTCGAGCTGACCATCCCGACCGATAGCCTCGAGGTGCTGACCCCGCCCGACACCGCGGAGATTCGCAAGGTGACGGAGGCGATGCGCACCGAGACTCTCGAGGTGGAGCAGTTTCCCAGGATCGAGTTCGCGTCCAAGGAAGTGACGTCGGCTCAGGGCGGCTACCACCTGGTGGTTGCGCTGACGATGCACGGGGTTACCAGGGACGTGCCCATGGACGTTGCCGTGGAGACCTCGGGCGACACGCTGCGTGCCAAGGGCGCCTTCTCGGTGAAGCAGACCGATTTCGGGATCAAGCCCTTTCGCGGCGGCCCCGCCGGCACGGTGAAGGTGGCCGATCAGGTGAAGTTCGACTTCGAGGCGGTCGCGGTGAAGGGGGAGCGCTGACTATCTTCAGGAATTCACCATCAGAGGAGACCCGATGTCCCGGTTGTTCGTCGTGCTCGCACTGCTTGTTCTCCCTCTCTCCGCCCGCGCCCAGGACCCCGGCGTCGCGGTGCGCCCGTTCGATCAGAAGCACGGCGGCAGCAAGTCGGTGCATATGCTCGGCCACGTGGTAACCAACCCTGCCGCGTGGAAGGCTGCCGACATCGAGATGGAGCAGGACCCCGGCCGGCCCTACGTCTACGTCTCCGGATTCACCAATTTCGACGCCCAGATCTACGACGTGAAGGACCCCGCCCACCCGAAGAAGGTGTTCGACTGGTTCATCGAGAACCCGGAGCTGCACCGGGGCATCGGCGCCATGGACGGGAAGTACTTCAAGATCGGCCCGAAGTACTACTACGTGCAGTCGTACCAGTTCATGCAGGGCAGCCCCGATGCCGCCCTCGGCGCCGTGGTGTTCGACGTCACCGGCTTGCCCGATTCGAGCAGGGTCAAGGAGGTGGCCCGGCTGCAGTATCCGGCCGCGCCCGGCGGCTTCCACAACATCTTCGCCTACAAGCACTCCGACGGCCGGGTGCTGCTCTTCGCCACGATCAACGACACCAAGGCGCTGGTCTACGATCTCGGCAAGGTCGTGAGCTCGCCCGACACGAGCGGCTGGATCATCGGCGCGGTGCCCAACCCGACGCCGTTCAAGCAGATCGGCGCCGGCGGCTATCACGACTTCTACGTCGGTTACGACGCCGCCACCCATCAGGACAAGTTCTACGGCGCCGGCCTCGGCGGGTACTCGGTGTGGGACGTGACCCATCCCGAGTCACCGACGCAGATGTTTACCCTTACCGGACTGGGCTTCGATATCGCCCACACGTTCACCCCGTCGCCCGACGGCCGCTACGCGGTCACCATGACCGAGTACGAGTACACCCCGCTCCGGATCTGGGATCTCGGGCCCGGCCAGAAGGACTCGACCAAGAACCTCGATCTCGCGATCAGCGCCTGGACCGCCGACTGGCGCGACCTCTCACACAACCACGAGGTGCGCTGGCCCTACGTCTTCGTCTCCGCGTACGAGGACGGCTTCCAGGTGTTCGACCTCAAGAATCCGATGGCGCCCAAGACCGACGGCTGGTACTACACCTGTGAGTGCAAGCACGGGAGCGGCTTCGGCGGCACTCCCGACAACGGTTGGCAGGGCAAGAACAGCGTGGAGCAGGGTGCCTTCGGCGTCGACGTGCGGAACCGCGACGGCCTGATCGCAATGACCGACATGCGGAGCGGCCTCTGGCTCTTCCGGCTCGACGGTTTCAAGGGATGGAACGGGCGGGACGTGGGCATGCCCAACATCTCGAGCGTCCAGGACTACGATCACGGGCCCGTGGTCGCGGCCGGCGGCGGCGGCGCCCCGAGCAAAGGCGGCCAGTGAGCCCAGGACGGTGGCGGCTCGCGGCGCTCGCCGCGGGCCTCCTGTTCGTCTCGCCGGGCGGGCCGTACGACATCGCGTTGTTCGCCACTCCGAAGGCGCCCGGCGCCACCGGTGAGGCGCGGCTCGTTCCCAACGGCTCGCCCTTCGGCATCGGCGTCACCGCCGACGGGCACGCGAGCTACGATGTCCGGGTCACCGCGGCGCACCTTCCCCGGGCAGGGAGCCTCGGGAAATACGGCGGCTACGTCGCCTGGGCCGCGACGCCCGATCTGGCGCAGTGGGTCAGGCTCGGCCCGGTCCGGAATGGCGTCTCCACCGTCGGGCCGGTGGAGCTCAACAAGTTCCTGCTGATCATCGCGGCCGAGCCCGACACGGCGGCGGCGACCCACTCCGGCCCCACTGTTCTGCACGGGACCTCGCCCAGCGGCTGGCTCCAGTCGTTCCTCACCCATCCACTGTTCCGGGGAATCTCGCAGTGAAGGGAGCGGTGCGTCTGCTCGCGGCCGGCGCCGTGCTGGCGGCCCCGCTGGCCGCGCAGCAGCCCTCGCACGGCATGCCGGGGATGAAGCACGGCGATTCCGCAATGGCGATGCCGGTCCCCATGCCGCCTGGGATGGCCATGATGCCCGGACTGGTGGGACTCACGCCGAACGTGGCGTCGTTTCTTCCCGGCAAAAGCGTAGATCCGGCCACGCTACCGGCGGCCAAGGCGGCCATGCTCACTCCGCTCCGCGACGGCGACACCCTCGACCTCACGGCGACGCTCGTGCGGCGCTCGATCCGGGGGCACTCCTTCGCGATGTATGGCTTCAACGGCCAGGTGCCGGGGCCGCTGATCCGCGTCCCCCAACGGGCTACCATCGTCGTGCGCTTCCACAACCGGATCGACCTGCCGAGCAGCGTCCACTGGCACGGCGTTCGCCTCGACAACCGGAACGACGGCGCGGTGGGCGTCACGCAGCAGGCGGTGGCGCCGGGCGGAGACTTCACCTACACGGTTCGGTTCCCCGACGCCGGCGTCTACTGGTATCACCCGCACGTGCGGGAGGACGTCGAACAGTCCATGGGCCTGTTCGGCAACATGGTAGTGGATTCGCCGGATTCGGATTACTACTCGCCGGCCAACCAGGAGCAGGTGCTGGTACTGGGCGACCTGCTGATGCAGGCGGACACGCTGATTCCCTTCGGAGGGGAAGGGCCGGATTTCGCGCTGATGGGGCGGGTGGGCAACGTGCTGCTGGTGAACGGCGAGCCCGACTACGCACTTCGGGTGCACCGGGGAGAGGTGGTGCGGTTCTTTCTCACCGACGCCGCGAGCTCGCGCACGTTCAACCTCTCGTTCGGCGGCGCCCCGATCAAGGTCCTCGCGTCAGACGTGGGCCGGTTCGAGCGCGAGGCGCGCGTGCCGAGCGTCGTGCTGGGACCGGCGGAGCGGTACATCGTGGAGGTGCGGTTCGATCGTCCTGGTCGCTACGCGCTGGTCAACGCGGTGCAGGCCATCAACCACTACCGGGGAGAGTTCGCGGCCGAGGTGGATACGCTGGGCATGGTGACCGTAGACTCGGCTCCGGCCACGCCCGACAACGGTGCCGCGTTCGACCGGCTCCGCGCCAACGCCGCCGTCTCCCGCGAGATCGAGCGCTTCCGGCCGTATTTCGACAAGGCGCCGGACAAGCGGCTCACGCTCACCGTGCGCACGTCGGCCCTGCCGCTCGCCACGGTGCAGTTCATGACGATCGACACCGCCTACTACGCGCCGGTCGAATGGGTGGATGGGATGCCCGACATGAACTGGCTCTCCACCTCGAAGCAGGTGCGCTGGGTGCTGCGCGACCAGGCGACGGGCAAGGAGAACGAGGCCATAGACTGGCACGTGAAGAAGGGATCCGTGGTCAAGCTCAGGATCTTCAACGACCCCCGCTCGTTCCATCCCATGCAGCACCCGATCCACCTGCACGGCCAGCGCATGCTGGTGATCGCCCGCGACGGGATCCCCACGCGGAACCTCGTCTGGAAGGATACCGCGATCGTTCCGGTGGGCTCGACCGTGGACCTGCTGATCGACGCCTCGAACCCCGGGGCCTGGATGCTCCACTGCCACATCGCGGAGCATCTGGGCGCCGGCATGATGACGGTCCTCCACGTCGATTCCTCGGCGTCCGCGCCTGCCCATCGGTGAACTTGCCGAGCCGCGGTCCGGTCTGCAGCTTATGCGTCTCGACTCTCGCCAACGATCCGGATCATTCGCCTGGAGGCGCTCATGCCGATTTTCGTGGATACCGATAACAGCGATCCCACCAACAAGCTGTACAACGCCTCCAAGGCCGGCCAATCCTCGGCCAAGGCCGAAGGAAAGATGCAAGCGGTGGTGAAGAAGCTGGTCGACAAGACCGCGGGCTTCACCACGGCCAAGTTTCCCAACGCGAAAGGCTACACGATCAGGATGGAGATCTCCAAGCTCGAGGTGGCGGATCACAAGACGAAATGCAGCTTGTCCGGCGCCATTCTGAAATATCCCAAGGGTGTGACGATGAAGGGGGCCAAGGGCGACGAAATGCTCAGCCTGGGCTGGGGCGGCAGCGCCACCGCCGATGGCACCTCGGAAGGCTCGCTGCTGGACTGCGTCGAGTCGATCGCGGAGAGCATGATGGCGAAGGGCATCCCCATCATGAACGCCGACTTCCTGAAACGTTGAGAAGGACTTGCGTGATTCGGCCCCACCCGCTCGTTACGCCGCGGGCTTGACCTGACCACTCGCCGCCTGCGGCTCCCCCCTTGTCCACTGACGGACGCGGCGTGGCGAGCACATTGCTGGCGCTTCCCCACGCCGCCCGCAGCTCCGCGTCGTTCATGAAGCGGTAGCGGTTGAGGCCGTCCATCACCTTGACGGCCTGAACGATCTCGTCCGCTACCGCTCGGAACTCCGCGCGGACGAGGTGCGCCAGAGGCGCCTCCTTCATCACCCGCCGCAGCTCCAGCTTTCTGGCCGATGTCGCCCGAACTTCGAGCAACCCGTCACGCGCTGCGTCGCGGTCGAGGCCGATAAAGACGCGAGGCCGGCGACCGCATGTGCGATACGATCTGAGGACTGTTCCGGTCGGCGCGCTGCTCATGGTGCCGCGCGGACCGGTGTCGTGGTGCGGCGCGCGCGAGCCTCGTACGAGATGGCCGGAGGTGCGGCGCAATGGCCGGCGGTGATCGCGAACTGGCACTTCCTGAGGACAGTCGGACCCCGTCGAGTGTGACCTGCAGAGGGCAGTGTGTCCGGAAGGAGAGTCGTTGCCGTAGCGTACCTGGTGCCGCTTGCGCGGACGTCGGTGGCACGAGCGATGCGAAGGCGCGCCGCTCGCTCCTGCCAGCGGACGATCGAAATGCGGATGTCACCGACTCTCCACATCGGAGGTTTGACATGTCCCGCTCCTTCTTCACCCTGCTCCTGCTGCAGCTCGGCCTCGCGATCTCGGTCGCCGCCCGGACCGGCACTACGCCTCTCCTGCTCGTCGAGGGCGATTCCACGACCGGATTCACCGACAGCGCTCATGTGACGCGGATGACTCCCCTCGGGCTCGCCGCCGGCTTGAGCGCCTGGCCCAGCAACCTCTACTGCGGCGGCGCCGCGTCGGCGGCGATGCAGTCGCTCGATCCACGCGCGCTCCTCGGCCGGGTGCAGCTCGCGGCCCGCTGCGGCGTCCGGCTCGTGCTGGTGCCGCCTCGGCGGTTCCTCACCGAGAACGGCCAGACGACGGGCGTGTTCTCTCTGGACAGTGCCAGGCGGCTCACCAACCGCTACGCGGCGGTGCTGCCGGCGGACACACTCCGGAAGTACCGCGTGACCATTCTCGGTTTCAACCTGGCGGACGACTACGGCTGCGCCAGGTGCTGGGGCGGAAAGCCGATCACGCAGGCGCAAGTCGCCGCGTGGGCAAAGTACGCGCGCGCGAGGCTCCCGGGTCTCCCGCTCGGCGTACGCGTGACGCCCGACTGGGTCGCGGCCGCTCCCGCGCTCGCCCCGTTACTCGACTATGCCTGGGCGCAGTATCATACTCGGAAGGGCGACCCGCAGGTCTATTACGACCGGGCCGCGGCGACCGCGAAGAAACTCGGGCTCAGCATGGTCATGGGCGTGAATGTGGAGGACTGCTACGGCGTGGGAACGAGCGCGTGCCAGGCGGAGGATCTGATCCGGTTCGGCGCGCTCGCGGTGAGTCACCCGGCGAGCTGCGCGTTTCTCAGTTGGCGATACGACGAAGCCACGTGGCAGCAGGCGGAGATCAGGGCAGCCTGGGACGGGCTGCTCGCGCTGGCGAAGGCGCGATCAGCGCGGGAGTGCCGGCGAGCGGAAGGCGGGGCGTGAGGGAGGTCGTTCGCGCGCGCTGCCGCCCATACGTCGTCTCAGTATCCTTCGGAGCAACCGATGGATCGGCGGTTGATCCTGGGCTCCGTGAGATTGTCGTGCATTCGATCGCATGGTTCCCGAGGGCGATTGCGGGCCGCGGTGCAGGGGGTCGTACCGTTATTCGTGGACCCCGATCCCAGGCGGAGGAAGAGCTCGACCCATGGACATTCTCGACGCCATCGGCAACACATCGATGGTTCAACTTCGCAAGGTCGTTCCGCCCAATTGTGCGGACATCGTCGTGAAGCTCGAGTGGGAGAACCCGACCGGCAGTCTCAAGGACCGGATGGCGCACACCGTGATCTCGCGGGCCGAGGAGGACGGTCGACTGATGCCCGGAGGCATCGTCGTCGAGTACACCGGTGGCAGCACGGGGACATCGCTCGCATTGGTCGGTGCCGCCAAGGGCTACCGCATCCGCATCGTCAGCTCGGATGCGTTCAGCCGGGAGAAGCTGGATCACATGATGGCGCTGGGTGCGGAGCTGACGATTATCCGAAGCGAGGGTGGCCTCACCACCAAGAAACTCATCCTGGACATGATCGAAGCGGCCCGCGAGCTGAGCCGGGAGCCGCATTCCTTCTGGACCGATCAGCTCAATAACCAGGACAGCATCGCGGGCTACTACGCGCTTGGCGAAGAGATCTGGGATCAGACGAATGGGAAGATCGACGCCTTCGTTCACTGCGTGGGTACAGGGGCTTCCTCGCGCGGGGTCGCCACCGTGCTGAAGCGATACAAGCCGAGCATCAGGATCGTCGCGGTCGAGCCCGGAGAATCATCGGTGTTGCTGGGAGGTCAGGCAGGGCCGCACAAGATCGAAGGAGTCGGAATCGGCTACACGCCTCCACTTTGGGAGCCGACGCTCGTGGACGACATCGTAGCGGTCAGGACGGAGGACGCGAAGGACATGGCGAGGCGCATCGCGCGGGAGGAGGCCCTCTTTGCCGGGACGTCTTCCGGGGCGAACGTCGTCGCCGCGATTCAGGTAGCGAAGCGGCTGGGGCCGGACGCCAAGGTCGTCACGCTGATGGCTGATTCCGGCCTCAAGTACTTGAGGACCGACGTGTACAAGGGCGGATGAGACACGGCACGAGCCAGCATGGGAGTGGAGATGACGACCTTCGCCTCGCCGGCAGATTTCGAGCCACTGAGCAGCTACCACGAATATCCGGTCGCCGAGATGGAGGCCCGGAGCCGTGCATTTGCCGCCGACATGCAACGACGGCGCACTACGCGGCAGTTCAGTGACCGGCCAGTCCCCCGAGCAGTGATCGAGGCCTGCCTCGAAGTCGCTGGAAGCGCCCCGAGCGGTGCGCACCTGCAACCGTGGCACTTCGTGGTCGTGACTGACCCGGCCCTCAAGCACGCGATCCGCATCGCCGCCGAACGGGCGGAGGCCGAGTTCTATGCTACCGCACCCAGCGAGTGGCTCGCCGCGCTTGCCCCGCTCGGGACCGATGCCCACAAGCCGTACCTGGAGACGGCCCCGTACCTGATCGCCGTCTTCGCGCAGCGCTATGGCCTCACGCCTGCCGGGACGCGGCGGGCTCACTACTACGTGAACGAGTCGGTGGGGATCGCCACCGGGTTTCTCCTGGCGGCGCTCCATCAGGCAGGGTTGGTGGCGCTCACCCACACGCCCAATCCGATGAGCTTTCTGGGGGAGCTGTTGGATCGTCCCGCCAACGAGCGCGCCGTGATGCTGGTAGTCACCGGCTATCCGGCCGCCGATGCCGTCGTGCCCCGGCTGCGGCGGAAGCCGCTGGAAGCGATTGCCACCTTCCGGTAGTCCATGCCTGCTTGACCGGCTGCCTTCCGGCGCTGTAGCCTTTGGACTTCGGCCCACCGGAGAGACCATGCCAGCCACGATGCGACCCGACCCCACGTTCTATCCTTCCCCCAAGTTGGCCATGGCAGGACCCACTGAGCGGTACGCCTACGCCGCGCTGCTCCGCCCCGACAAATCCAGACCGGACGCCATCGCGGTCGTCGACGTCGCCCGCGGATCGAAGACCTACGGCCGCGTCGTTCACAATGTCGAGCTGACCCATAAGGGCGACGAGCTGCACCACTTCGGCTGGAACGCCTGCAGCTCGATGCTCTGCCCGCTGGCTGCGCACCCGTTCGTCGAGCGGCGCTACCTGATCGTGCCCGGGATGCGCTCATCCCGCATCTACATCATCGATACCAAACCCGACCCGACCCAAGCGAAGATCGTCAAGGTGATCGAGCCCGAAGAGGTGATCAGGAAGACCGGCTACTCCCGGCCGCATACGGTGCATTGCGGTCCCGAGGGCATCTACATCAGCACCCTCGGCGGCGCCGGTGCCGACGGTACGGACGGCGTTCCCGGCGTGTTCCTCATGGACTGCGAGAGTTTCGAGATCATCGGCCCCTGGGAGATGGACCGCGGCCCGCAGCGCCTGAGCTACGACTTCTGGTGGAACATCACCAAGGATTACATGGTCTCGAGCGAGTGGGGCTTGCCGCCCCAGTTCGAGCACGGCCTGGTCGCGGATGATCTGCTGAGCAACCGCTACGGTCACCAGCTCCATTTCTGGGACCTCCGCGCCCGCAAGAACGTGCAGACGATCGATCTCGGCCCCAACCACCAGATGGCGCTCGAGGTGAGGCCGGCGCACGAGCCGACCAAGGACTACGGGTTCGTGGGCGTCGTGGTGGACACGACGAACCTCGAAGCGTCGATCTGGACCTGGTACCGCGAGAACGGACGATTCAAGGCCGTGAAGACGGCGGTCATCCCTCCTGAGCCCGCCGACCCGGCGGTGCTCCCCGATCTGCTCAAGGGCTTCAAGGCCGTGCCACCGCTGGTGAGCGATATCGACCTCTCGCTCGACGACAAGTACCTGTACGTGGCATGCTGGGGAACGGGAGAGCTCCGGCAGTACGACGTGTCGGATCCGATGAAGCCGAAGCTCGCCGGCTCGGTGAAGGTCGGCGGCATCGCCAATCGCGCGCCGCATCCCAACGGCAAGCCCTTCGGCGGCGGGCCGCAGATGGTCGAGATCAGCCGCGACGGCAAGCGCGTCTACTTCACCAACTCCCTGTACAGCACCTGGGACGATCAGTTCTATCCGGAGGGCGTGCCCGGACTGCAGGTCATGGCGAACGTGAAACCCGGCGGGGGGATCGAGCTGGACCGCGGACTCTTCGTCGAGTTCGAGGCGGGTTATCGGTCGCATCAGGTCCGCCTCGAGGGAGGCGACTGCTCGACCGACTCCTTCTGCTTCCCGTCGACGTAATTCCGCGTGGGCGGGCCGGCGGACACTCTGGCCGAGCACACGGGCGCCTGGCTCGCAATCGTCGGTCTCGGGTGCTATCACGGCATCAACCCTGGGATGGGCTGGCTGTTCGCGGTCTCCAACGGCATGCAGGAAAGACGCGGCAGTGCCGTCTTCGCGGCGCTGCCACCCATCGCCGCCGGCCATTTCCTGGCGATGGCGTCAGTCCTCCTGCCCCTCGCGCTGTTGACGACCTACGTCCAACATGCGGAAGAGCTCGGTTGGCTCGCGGGGTGTGTCCTGGTCGGAT
Organism: uncultured Gemmatimonadales bacterium; assembly: GCA_963722825.1. Taxonomy (GTDB): domain Bacteria; phylum Gemmatimonadota; class Gemmatimonadetes; order Gemmatimonadales; family GWC2-71-9; genus CAVVWJ01. Next base: position 61,526 of record CAVROI010000003.1, on the reverse strand, counting down.
TCGGGATCTACAAGCTGATCAACCGCCGCCACCCGCGCTTGCTCGCGCGGATCGGCCCGAAGCATCTCATCCTGTGGTCGTTCCTGATGGCCACCGCGCATGGCGCCGGGTTGATGCTGGTGCCGGTCTACCTGGATCTGCGGTCGGAGCCGCACGGCGTCGGCGTCGGGCACTCAGCGCTGGAACGGCTCGTGAGCGGCAGCATCGTGTCGGCCTCCCTGGTCGCGCTGGTCCATACCGTGGCGATGCTCCTGACCGGTGGATTCATAGCCTGGTGCGTGTACCGCTATCTGGGACTCCGGCTGCTCCAGCGTGCCTGGTTCAATCTCGACCTCCTGTGGGCGGTGAGCCTGATCGCGGTGGGCGGCATCGCCGTCGTCATGGCGATCTCGTGAGCCTTGCGCGCGTGGCTGCCGGGGCAGCGACCGCACGTATCGCCACAAGGCCGCCACCTCTTCATTGGTCAGCCCCGCGTAAGTTCTCCAGGGCATCGGCTCCGCCAGCATGCCTCCGTCCGGGAGTTGCCCCTGGCGAAGGGCCCGGCGAAAGTCGGCCTCGGTCCAGGTGGCGAGTGCCCCGTCAGCGAGGTCGGGGCCCGGACCAGCGCCGCCGCGCAGCGCCGGGCCGTGACACCCGTGACAACCGGCCACCGTCGCGAGGTGCCGCCCGTACTCGACGCTGATGCGGGCCGGCGGCACCGCGATGCGGGCACGATGGTCGATCCGCTCAGCCGGCAGCAGGCCGAAGCCGAGCACATGCAGCACCCCGCCGATCGGGCCGACGCGCGTGGGTGGGAGGCTCCGGTCGACCGGCGGAATGGTGCGCAGGTACGCGATCATCTCCGCCACGTCACGGTCGCTCAGCTCCTGGAAGGCGTCGCTCGGCATGAAGACGAGCGGTCGGCCGCTCCGTCCTACCCCGTGCCGAATCGCCCGGAAGAGGTCCTGGTCGTTATCTCTCGCGCCAACTCCGCCGGCGCCGCGGGTCAGGTTAGCGGCGGCGAACCGCCCGAGGAGCGGCCGGTCGAAGATGACCTGGCCGCCCAGATCTGCGCCGTGGCACGTAGTGCACGCTGCCACCGCCGTGACTAGGTGGTGGCCGCGACCGATCGAGGCCGAGTCGGTCGGGATCGCCGGTCCGCTGTCCGCTATGCGGTATCGGCGAAGCTGGCGAGCGAGGCTGATGACGTCGAGGATCGCCCCCAGCGTGAGCGCCAGGCCGACGATGCCGGCGGCGGCGCGCCCAGCCCGGGCCCATCGACGTCTCATGCGCTGGCCCTCCCCCACGTGGCGGCAAGGCGGAAGCCGAGGCGCCGCCGCACCGTGGGAGACTCCTCGACGGCGGCGTGCACCAGCGCGAGCAACTCGGCGTGGCTGAAGCCTCGCATTACCGAGACAAATCCGTCGTGCCGGGTGACGGGATGAAAGCGGAGCGTGTGCGAGGCCAACCAGAATCCCCCCGCCGCGACCCAGCTCCGCCGCAGATCGCAGACGATCACCCGCCGCCGCGCGATGCGGCCGAGCTCTCGAAGGAGGCGGAGAGCCTCGGGGCGGCGGAAGTGATGCAGCAGCTGAGAACAGACGACGAAGTCGGCGGCACGATCGGCGAACGGAAGCCGGAGTGCGTCACCGCGGACGACCACGGAGCCGCTGGCGCGCGCGGCGCGCGCCAGTACGGCGCGAAGCTCGAGTCCGATGGTCGTGACCGTCACGCCGCGGCGCTGCCCCTCGGCCCTGATGAGACCGGCGATGCCGCCGGCTCCCGTGCCGACGTCGAGCACGGTCGCGCGGCTGGAGGGCCAGCCACTGAGGAAGGGTCGGATTTCCCTCAGGACCGCCCTGTCGCCGCCGAACCAGGCATTGGCGCGTTCCACGTCGCGTTGCGTTCGGAGCCGGATGGCGTCATCGATTGAAGGACCATCGAGCAGCTCCGCGCGGTCGATACGACGGCACAACCTGGTCATCATCGTCTCTCTCCTGTCGTCCGGTGAATCCGCGACCCACACGCGCATCTTGTTCCCGACAGTGATATGGATCGTCGGGGGGTCGCAGAAGTGAGTTTCAGCGACCCCTGTCCATGACACATGTCATGGTTGCAGGCACGACATCGTCCACTTCTGCATCGGGGAGCCCGTGACTATGGATTCAGTCGCGCGGAAAATGACCGTGGAGGAGTGCGGGGATGGCAGTTCGCGGGTCGATACCGGTATCGCGGCTCTGGACCGCGTTTGTGGCCGGATGGGTGGTGGTCCTGGTCGTCATCGGCGGCATGCTGGTGCAGGCGCGGTATGCTCCCACCAGGCTCGCCGTCGCGCTGGCCACGCTCGTCGTTCTCGCCGGCTTGTACCTCTGGGTGACGTTGCGCGAGGCGGTTGAGCCGGAGGACCTGGCACCGGGCGGCCCTGGTGCCGCTGCGCTGCGCCGCCGGCTTGGCCTTATCAGCGCCATGATGCTGCTGGTCGTCGCCCTGGTGCTGCTGCTTCCGGCCGCGGGGCCGTGGTGGCTCACCATGCATGTCATCGTTGCCGCTGGTCTTGCGCTGCCGGTCGCCCTGGCAACCTGGATCATCGCCGGCATCATCGCCGCCACCGTCTTCGTGGCATGGCTGATGAGCGGCCATCCCGATCCGCTGCTGCTGATTCTGATCGCTTTCGGTGCCGCGGCAGTTGCGATTCGACGCCTCACTATTACCGTCGCCCAGCTCGGCGAGACCCGGGAGGCGCTTGCGCGGGCGGCGGTCGATCAGGAGCGCCTCCGCTTCTCCCGCGATCTCCATGATCTGCTGGGTCACACTCTGTCCCTCATCAGTCTCAAGAGCGAGCTCGCGCGGCGGTTGCTGCCCGACTCGCCCGCCCAGGCCGCGGTCGAGATCGGTGATGTCGAGCGTGCGGCCCGCGAAGCGTTGCACCAGGCGCGCGCGGCGGCCGCGGGGTACCGGCCTGTGCTGCGACGGGAGCTGGCGGCTGCCCGCGAGCTCCTCGCTGCGGCGGGTATCGCCGCGGACATTGAGGAGGCATCGGGGTCGGTGACCCCCGAGCTCGACGCCCTGATCGGCTGGGCGGTGCGGGAAGGCGTCACCAACGTGATCCGGCATAGCGGCGCGGAGCGCTGCGACATCCGAATTCGCCGCCGCGAAGATCTGGTCGAGCTCGCGGTGATTGATAACGGTCGCGGGAACGGAGCAGCGACGGGCTCTTCGACGCCGGGACACGGGCTGGCGGGACTGGCCGAGCGGGCTGTGATCCATCATGGCGAGCTGCGGGCAGGGTCCGGAGCCGACGGTGGCTTCACGCTGATGCTGACCGTGCCCACCGGCGGAGCGGGCACGCCATGATCCGGGTCCTGCTGGCCGAAGACCAGGCGATGGTGCGTGGCGCTCTCGCCGCGCTGCTGGGGCTCGAAGAGGACATCGCCATCGTCTCCCAGGTGGAGCGCGGCGACCAGATCGTTGCCGCGGCGCTCGCGTCCCTCCCCGACGTGGCGCTGCTCGACATCGAGATGCCGGGCGAGGACGGGCTCACCGTCGCGGCCGCGCTGAACAAGGCGCTCCCCACGTGTCGTGTGGTCATGCTGACCACGTTCGGCCGGGCGGGCTATCTGCGCCGCGCCATGAGAGGCGGCGCCGTGGGATTCCTGCTCAAGGATGCGCCGGCCGTCGAGCTCGCGCGTGCCATCCGCCGTGTCGTGGCCGGCGAGCGAGTGCTCGACCCGGGGCTGGCGCTGACGGCGCTGAGCGAGGGGGACAACCCGCTCACCGCCCGCGAGCGGGAGACGCTGGCCTCCGCGGTGGACGGAGCCACCATCGCCGACATCGCCGGCAGGCTGGGACTCTCCGAGGGTACCGTCCGGAACCACCTGTCGGTCGCGATCCAGAAGGTGGGAGGGCGGAACCGGGTCGAGGCCGCCCGACTCGCCGAACAGAAGGGCTGGTTGTGAAGGGCGCACGATGGAGGTTGAGAAGTGCGGCTGGCGGCGAGCGGGGAACATGCTCAGCCGACTGGACACTTCGGAAGGGACGTTCGAGCTTGAAGTCTGGCGCTATGAAAAGCCCCTGACGCGCCCGGCCTGACGTCGGTCACTCGCCCGGGTGATACTCCCGCTCGGTGTGCCCCTCGAGCTGGCCCGGATAGAAGTACACGTCGCGCAGTTGTCCCGCCGCGTATCGCTCCGCCTGATCGTCGAAGTGGCGCGACCGCGCGTCTCCGCTCTCCCCGCCCGCCGTCACCGCCTTGGCCCGCACGCTGTCCCGGCCGAACTCCACCACCGCGACGAAGCTGTTGCCGGAGGTCCCGTACATTCGCTTCGTCCCGGGATACGTCCGCGCCCCGAACGACGCGAGTGATCCCCACCGCGCCGAGGTGAACGGCACCGGGATGCTCGGACCGCCATCGGTGAACGGCTGAACGATGTCTCCGGTGAGCCGCTGGAAGCGGTTGATCTCTCCCCACGGCGTCTTCCAGGTGCCGAAGTCTCGCGTGAGCCGATCCGCGGCGGCGGCGAAGGCCCCGAGCCTTTGCGCGACGGTCGCACGCGTGGCCATGTAGTCGTACGCCGTCATGCCGGACGCGCCGGCGTCCTCGCGGATGAGGGTCGCGAGCGTGTCCGCCCAGTACACCGCGAGCGACGTCGGCACGCTGCCCGCCGACCAGCGATAATCCCACTCGCGCAGCACCGCGATCGGCTCGGCGACGCTCGCTTTCAGCGAGTCCCCATTCGGGGTGGAGTCATACGCCGCCAGCAGCGGAGGCACGAGCCGCGCGAACGCGGTGAGATAGCTGTCGAACGCCGCGTCTCGGAGCCGATCGAGCGTGAAGTCCTTGCGACTCTCCAGCACACGGATCGCGTGCAGCCCGCGCGGACTCTCTCCGGCGGCGTCCATGTACCTGGGGAAATCCTCGCGCCTGGGGCTGTACGCTCCCGCCGCCGAGTACGGCCAGTCGTTGGTGTTCTGGATCCAGCCGTTCGGCGGATCGATGACATGCGGGCTGTCGTCGATGCCATGTACGCCGTGCCACTCGGTAGCGGGGTCGCTGCCGTCCACCGGCTGGGTCCAATCGAAGCGGTCGTCGCGCCTGGGGACGAACTGCGGGTGGAAGTAGGCGATATGGCCGTCGGCGTCGGCGTAGACCGTATTGTTCGACGAGTTGGCGTTGAGCGCCATGATTCTGCGATACCCGACGAGCGTCCGCGCTTTGGTCCGGAGGAACGATTGGCTCAGCGCCTCGACCGGTTTTTCCATCAGCCGGACGCTGATCCACTTCCCGCCCGCCGCGCGCACGATCGGCCCGTGTTGAGTGCGGTAGACCGTGAACGTCTTCGCCGCGACCCCGCTCGCCGTTCGGTACGGGACGCTGATCCGGCCCGCCATCATCGGCCGCAGCTCGCGACTATACCGATAGAAGAGGCGGCCGCCCTTCCGCACGACGGTCTCGGCGTACTCGTCCACCGCGTCCGCGCCGGTCGATGTGTGCATCCAGCCGAGCCGGTCGTTGAAGCCCTGATAGAGGAAGAACTGTCCCCACGTTGCCGCACCGTAGGCGTTGAGCCCCTCGTCGCTCGTCATCTGGAGCTCGGCGCGGAAGAAGAACGAGGTGTGCGGATTGATGAGGAGAAGGGCCCGGCGGTTGGCCGTGTTTGACGGGGCGATCGCGAAGCCGTTGGAGCCCGAGGGTTCCTTCGGCCGGAGGCTCAGCTCCACGGGCGCGGGCCTCCCCGTGCTGTCACCGTAGAACGCCTCGAGCTGGTCGAGCGCCACGCTCTCGATGTCGCCGCCGATGCTGCCCTCGCTGAAGGTGAGCGGCATCCACGGCTCGAACCGGGCGATGACCCGCGGCTTCACCCGCGGATGGGTATGGAGGTAATAGTTGAGCCCGTCCGCCCACGCGTTCATCAGCCGCTTGAGCCACACGGGGCTCGCGGCATATTTCGCCTTCATGCTGTCCGGATTGATGAACAGCTTCATCCGCAGGTCCTGCCAGATCGCATGCTCTCCCTCCGCCTCGGCCAGCCGCCCCGTCGCGTTGAGGTAGTTGGTCTCGACCCGGTTGAAGTCGTCCTCCGCCTGGGCGTAGATCATCCCGAAGACCGCGTCGGCGTCGGTCTTTCCCCGGATGTGAGCGATGCCCCAGTCGTCTCGGGCGATCGTGACCGCGCGCGCCTCGCGCTTCCAGCGGGCGAGTTCGGTTACGGGCGGTCGCTGGGCGGGGAGCTGGACGAGAGCGGCGGCGGACAGGAGAAGCAGGAACGCTGGCATGGATGCTCGGAGTAGTTGCAGTCGGGTGGAATCTAGCTCGACTGTTGTCGAGCCCAAGGTCCCCGATTCCGGAAGACGGCGCCCCTCACCGACTGTACCCGCCGTATTCAGGGCGCGGTGGTCAGAGGTCGCCGGTCACGCATTTCCTCGCCAAGGACCTGTACTGCTTCTCGCTGAAGGCAATAGGATTGCCGCCGGCCGAGGGGTCCTTGATGGCCATCGCCGCGATCTCATCGAGACGCCCGGTGTCGATGCCGATGTCGGCGAGGGTGTGGGGGATCCCGATCTCCTTGCGCAACGCCAGGATCCACTTGAGGAAGCCGTTGAAGCCTCCCTTGATGCCGAGATACGCCGCGGCACGCTCGATGTCCTTCTCGATCTTCCGCCGGTTTGCCTTCACCACGTAGGGCATGATGACGCCGTTCAGCGTGCCATGATGCGCGTCGTACAGGCCCCCGAACGGATGCGAGAGCGCGTGGATGGCGCCCAGGCCGCGCTGAAACGCCGTTGCACCCATGGTGGAGGCCATCAGCATGTGCCCGCGCGCATCGAGATCGGCGCCCTTCTTCACGGCCTTGGCGAGATTCTCCTTGATCAACCGCATCCCTTCGAGGGCCACACCGACGGCGAGGGGATGATAGAAGGGCGCGCAGTAGGCCTCGACGACGTGGGCCAGCGCGTCCATCCCGGTCGCCGCCGTCAGCTTCGCCGGCAGGCCGACGGTCAACTCGGGGTCGAGGATCGCCACCTTCGGCATGATCGCCGGGTGGAATATGATCTTCTTCTCGTGGGTGGCTGGATGGGTGACGACGCCGGCACGGCCCACCTCCGAGCCCGTCCCTGCCGTGGTAGGGACGGCGATGATCGGCGAGATCCTCGACGCATCCGCCCTGGTCCACCAGTCGTCCACGTCCTCGAGATCGAACAGTGGGAGGGTCTGGCCGTGCATCAGCGCGACCATCTTGCCGACGTCGAGCCCGGAGCCGCCGCCGAACGCCACGACGCCATCGTGGTTGCCAGCCTTAAACGCCCTCACCCCAGCGACGACGTTGGCCTCGACCGGATTGGGCCGCACATCGGAAAAGACCGCGATGCCGAGGCCGGTGCCCTTCACCGTTTCGACGATCGCCCGGACCATCGGCATCGCCGCCAGGCCCGGATCGGTGACGAACAGCGGGCGCGTGATGCCGGTCGCGCGGCAGTGATCGGCCAGCTCCCGGATGCGGCCCGCGCCGAACTTGATGGCGGTCGGATAATTGAAGTTCCGGCTTGGAAGGCTCATGTCTTCGTTCTCAGGTGGTAGCTCTTGGGCCGGGTCAACGCTTCGTAACCGACCCTCGACAGCGTGGCACCGCGGCCGGTGTCCTTCACCCCGGTCCAGGTGAGCGCCGGGTCGAGATAGTCGCAGCGATTCATGTATACCGTGCCGGTCAGGATCTCGTCGCCGATGGTTCGTGCGGCGTCGACATCCTGCGTCCAGACCGAAGCCGTGAGACCATACGGCGAATCATTCATCAGCCCGATCGCCTCGCGGTCGTCCGCAACCTTCATGATGCCGATGACGGGACCGAAGCTCTCCTCCCTCATCACGCTCATCCGGTGGGTGACGCCGGTGAGCACCTGCGGGGCCATGTACGGGGTACCCGCTTGGTCCATCGGGAAAGACTTGGGGTCGATGTGGGGCTTGGCCCCGGCCCGCACGGCCGACGCGATCTGCTTGCGGACCAATGCCGCGGCCTCGGGGCGCACCATGGGGCCGAGCGTCGTCGCCGGCTCGAGTGGCGAGCCCAGCACGTACTTCCTCGTGAGATCGACGAATCCGTCGAGAAACTCGCCCCATACCTTCCTGTGGACGTAGATGCGCTCGATCGCGCAGCAGCTCTGCCCGGAATTGAAGAACGATCCGTCCACCAGGTTCTCGATCGCGTGGGCCAGGTTGGCGTCGGGCCGCACGTAGGCCGGGTCCTTGCCGCCCAGCTCGAGCCCCACGTTGATGAAGCGCCCGGCTGCTGCCTCTTCCATCGCCTTTCCGCCCGCCACCGACCCCGTGAAGCACACCATGTTTGCCCGACCGGCAGTGATGATATTCGCTGCCTGCGTGTGGTTCAGCACGAGATGCTGGAACACACCCTTCGGCAACTTCGCCCTGTCGAAGGCCGCCTGAAACCGCTCGGCGACCAGGAGCGTCGAGGCGGCGTGCTTGAGCACCACCGTGTTGCCCGCCATGATAGCCGGGATGATCGAGTTGACGGCGGTGAGATAGGGATAGTTCCATGGTGCCAGCGTGAAGACCACGCCGATGGGGTCGCGTCTTACGTAGCGAACGAACCCTTCCTTCGGCCCAGGATCGATGTCCGCCAGTGCCTGCTCCGCGATGCCGATCATGTACCGGGCGCGCTCCTCGAAGCCCTGTAGCTCGCCGGCGCCGTAACGCACGGGCCGGCCCATCTGCCAGGCCAGCTCCGGCACGATCTCGTCCTTCATGCCTACCATCGCATCCACCGCCGCCGAGCAATAGCCGGCCCGCTCGGCGAGCGGCAGCCGCTTCCACTTCTCCTGGGCCGCGCGGGCCGTCGCGAACGTCGCGGCGATCGTCTTCTTGCTCGCGACCGGCCGGCTAGCGTAGACGCTGCCGTCGACGGGTGAGATACAGGTAATCTTTTCAGGCATGGCTCTCGACTTCCTGTGCTTCGTGCCGGGATCGGATGAAGGACTGAGTTACGGGTTCACCATAGAGGCACAGAGACCACAGAGGAGTCACGGAGAAGGCAGAACCACGTGGGTGTACCACCAGCTGTCCTCTGTGCCCTCTGTGCCTCTGTGGTGAACCCGATCTACAACGTAAGCCGATCCGTCCGACGACCCGATCCTAGTACCGCTCGAACCCCCGCTTGAGCTCCAGATCAGTGATCCGCCGGTCGAACTCGAACTGCTCCCAGTCCGCCGTGTGCACGTAGTGATCGATCACGTCATCGCCCATCGCGCCGCGTAGGAAGCGGGACCCGTCGAGCAGCGCCCGTGCGTCGCGCAGGGTCTTGGGGATCTCGCGGAGCTTCTTCGCGGGATCGTATGCATCGCCCGAGAAGGCGGGTTCGAGCGTCATCTTCTTCTCGATGCCATCGAGACCGGCGGCGAGCAGCGCCGCGAAGGCAAGATGGGGGTTGAGATCGGCGCCGCCGATGCGGCATTCGACGCGTATGCTCGTGGTATCGGCACCGCAGACGCGGTAGCCGGCCGTGCGATTGTCGAAGCTCCAGATGGCTCGCGTCGGTGCGAAGGTGCCTGCCATGAAACGCTTGTAGGAGTTGATGTAGGGCGCGAGGAAATAGGTGATTTCTCCGGCGTGCTCGAGCTGCCCCGCCAAATAGTGCTGCATCGTCTCCGACATGCCGCCCTTGCCCGCCTTGTCGAAGAACAGCGGAGACTTGCCGTTCGCCGACCAGAGCGACTGGTGGACGTGGGCGGAGCTTCCCGCCATGCCGTAGTCCCACTTGGCCATGAAAGTGATGGCCTTCCCGAGGCCGTAGGCGATCTCCTTGCAGCCGTTCTTGATGATGGCGTGCCGGTCGGCCATCTCCAGCGCTTCGGCATACTGGACGTTGATCTCCTCCTGTCCCGGGCCCCACTCGCCCTTGGAGTTCTCGACCGGGATGCCGGCCCCATGGAGGCCGTTGCGGATGGCGCGCATCACCGTTTCGTCCTTGGTAGTCTGGAGGATGTGGTAGTCCTCGATGTAGTGGCCGCTCGTCTTGAGGTCGCGATAGCCCTTCTGGTTGGCGATTTCGTAGCTGTCCTCGAACAGGAAGAACTCGAGCTCCGATGCGACGTACGCCTTCAGCTTCATGGCCTCGATGCGTCTCAGCTGCTTCTTCAGCATGGCGCGCGGCGAATGGGGCACGTCCTCCTGGGTGTGATGGTCGAGCACGTCGCAGATGACAAGGGCGGTCCCGGGCAGCCACGGGATGCGCCGCATCGTCGCCATGTCGGGCTTGAGCACGAAATCCCCGTAGCCCTTTTCCCAGCTCGTCGCCTTGTAGCCGGGCACCGGCTCCATCTCGATATCCACGCCGAGAAGATAGTTGCAGCCGTGCGTCTCCTCGTGACCCGCATCGGCAAAGTATTCCGCGTGAAAGCGCTTGCCGACGAGCCGCCCCTGCATGTCCACCATGGCGGCGACGACCGTATCGATTCCGCCTGCGGCGATCTCCCGCTTCAGGTCCTCGAGTGTCAACATTCCGGCGGCCATCGTACCTCTCCTGGCTAGTGCGCGACTGCCTGCGTGAGCGCAGCGAGGAGTCGCTCCGCCCATTGCTGTTGTCCCCGTTCGTCCGACACGAGATCGTTTCGCATTTCGATCATGACATGCTCGAGGCCGCGTGGTGCCGCGTGCAGGTTGAGCGTGTGCAGCACGCCGTCCTGGGGGCCGTACGGCTCGTTGAGGCGCGCGTGCACGTCGGGAAAGATCGTGATGAGCCGCTCCGCGAGCCGGGTGTCCCGGTCGTGGAGGATGCCGAGCTGTACGCTGCGCGACCGGCCCTTGTAGACCGGCGTGAAACTGTGCACCGTGACCACGACGGACCGCGTCCCCTTGGCCGCTCGAACGTCGAGCAGATCGGCGATGGCGGCGTGGAACGGCCGATAGATCTCGCGAATGCGGGCCAGTTTATCGTCGGGCGACAGGTTTCGATTGCCGGGAATATGCGTCGTCTCGCTGATTTCCGGCATCGCGTCGGGCGAGTCGGGCGGGCGATTGCAGTCGTAGGCGAGGCGCGAGTATCGCTGCAGCACGAGCGGTGCGTCGATCAGCCGGGACAACCGGCGCGCGACCTCCTCCGCGCCGATGTCCCAGGCGATGTGGCGTTGCAGCTCGGACTCGGGCAGACCCAGCGTGCCGAGGGGCTTCGGCAGCCGGTTGGACGAGTGCTCGGCGACGAGGATGCAGGGAGACCGGCCCTCGCCGTTCACCAGGATGACCGGGTCCTCTTCGCCCTCGAGCAGCAGTGCCGGCATGCACCCAACCTACCCGCAGCCGTCGAGGACGCCAGCCGATACCCTCGGCCTGCCCTGGCGTGCCGATCTGCTCTGTGCTAGTTCAGGGAATCCCTTTCGTCCCCGCATTCGACATCATCCCCGTTCACCCCGGGAGTTCGATGCGCCGGGTCGGACTTCTCTGCGTGATATGGCTGGCGATGTCCTGCTCCGATGGGAGTGGCCCGTCGAGCGCGGGCTTTCAGGCGGTCGCGCTGTCGATCGGGGGTGGGCGCCAGGTCTGTGGCATCGTCTCCGACGCCTCTCTGCATTCGCTCTACAAGCCTACGTTCGGTCTCGGCGCCGACGGCAAGGGCTACTGGTGGGGACCTCCCCCCTATTGGACCGGCGGCGGCCCTCAGACACCCGAGCTATTCAGCGGCGACATGACCCTATCCGCGATCGGCACCAACGACCTGGGCGTCCGCGGGATCGAACGCGGCACGAGCGAAGTGTACTGTTGGAATCAATTCAGCGATGGCAATCACGCCGACCCCGCGGTCCTCGTTCCTCGACCTTGATTCGGGTTCGACGATTTACCCGCGACCCTCGATCGCTCTCGCAAAGGCCTCCAACGCCGCGCGCAGCGGACCGGCCAGCACCGGATCCGCCGCGATCGTGGCGGCATCCACGCGCGGTCCGAGCAGCGGGATCGTCACCGAGGCCTCGTCCACCAGCCGCGCCGACATCGTTCTCAGAATCTCGGTGAGCTGCGCCGGTGCGTGCACCGAAAGCGACGATGCGCCAAGCACGGCGACCGGTTTCCCGGGACAATCCACGCTGCTCACCAGCCAGTCGAGCGCATTCTTGAACGCGCCGGGGAGACCATGAGCGTACTCCGGCGTCGAGAAGAGGAGGCCGTCGGCCTGGGCGACACGCGCCCGCCAGGCGGTCACCGGCTCCGGGCCACCGCGACCGTCGGCCGTGTCGATGTCGGGATTGAAATGCGGGAGCGCATCGAGTCCCGTGTAGAGAGAGATCTCGACTCGCGGGGGGGCGAGCAGGCGTGCGGCCTCGAGGATCGCGGTGTTCCTGGAGGCCGCGCGGAGGCTGCCCGAAACGGCGAGGATGTTCATCTCTCGAATATGACCCCTCCACCACCTCGTGTAGAACAGATCTGACTAGCCGACCAGCCAGGTCGCAAGATGCGTCCACGTCGCCGTCGACAGGAAGAGCCAGATAAACGGCAAGTCTTCCGCCGCTATCAGCATCGCTCCGCAAACGAACGCCGGATGAAGCCTCCGGTGACGCCACGTGTCCCAGGCGATGCAGGCGTACATCAGCAGGAGATCCAGGCCGAACAGACCGCTTGGGCCCCCGCTCCTGAGGAACGTCAGGGCGGGAATCTGTTCGAAGGAAAGGCGGGACAGTCCCGGCCCCACCAAGGTCAGACAGGACAGCAGCATAAGCCGTTTGTGCCAGTCGCCGCGACGCCTGAGCAACAACGCGGCGCCGACCAGGATCGCGAACACCAGGAGAACGAAGAGGACAAAGCCCATGCCCAACAGCGCTGGCGGACTGTCCACGTTCGTTGGGCCGTGGATGTCGCGTGCGCCAGCGCGGAGTGCCACTGTGATACCGAGGACTACGATCAGCGCCGCGAGTACCGCACCGAAGACGCCCAGCCGTCGATGCAGGGCGACGCGGTGCGATGCGATCAGGTACGTCTGGGTGAAGAACAGGACGAACCACGATGTCATCAATGCGCCGTGCAGATGCAGCAGCCCCGACAGCACGGGCGCGCCGAACAGGAACTTCAGGAAGTAGGTCCGGGCGAAGCCGGCGAATACGACCGCGAACGCGGCCATGCCGGCCCACGCATAAAAGCGATGGTCCGCGGGACGCCGTCGCGGCGCGGATACCGAGTTCATGTCCGTCAGCGGGTGCGGCCACTCACGAGCGGTGGGGACTCGTGCGCGGCGTTGCGACCATGGGTACCCGCCATCCACCGTTCCCACGCGTCCATGTTCCATGGGCGTCCGAGGAACTTCCACAGCAGCTCATCGGCTGGGACGGTGCCCCCCGGCTTGAGAACCAGATCGCGGTACCTCGCGGCCCGACCGGGCGCGAGTGGGTTCGCGTGGTCGAATCCGGTCCAGAGATCCTTGGCCAACGCCTTGGACCAGACGTACGTGTAGTATGTCGCGGAGTAATCCGGATTGCCGAGGTGGTCAAAGCTCGTCGCCAAGGAGAGATCGCTCGGCACGTGGATTGGCAGGAAGCGCTCTCCGATCTGTCGGCTGAATGCCTGAACATCCAAGGAGTCCGGGTTCATGCGGTGCAGCTCCAAGGACTGTGCGGCCGACATGTCCTGAAACGCCCAGCTCAGCGCGCGATTGAACTCACTGGCACCCCGCAGCCGGTGTACCAGATCCACCGGAATCGGTTCGCCGGTCCGGTAGTTCCGGGCAAAGAGCCGAAGGACGTCGGGTTGGCTGACCCATTCCTCAAACAGCTGCGACGGCGCCTCGATGAAGTCATGCTCCACCGGCCAGGTCAGACCGCTCCAGTCGCCGGAGGCGTACAGCCAATGCAGCAGATGGCCGAACTCATGAAACAGCGTCACGACGTCGTCGAACTCCATCAGCCCGGGTTGGGAACTGGCGGCGGCCGGGAGGTTGGTCATGAGCACTCCCTGCGGCAGCTCGCGCCCATTGATTCCGCGCCGGAGACCCGCCATCGCAGCATGCTCGTACTTGTCGGGGCGGGGTGACAGATCCAGATAGATCCGGCCGCGCAATGATCCATGGTCCCAGACTTCATAGGCGCTGACCGACGGATCCCAGACTGGCACGTTGACCTTCCGGAAGTCCAACTGATAGAGCCGCGCCGCTACCGCGAGCACGCCCGCGCGCACCGCGTCGGCGGGGAAATACTCCGACACGAGCCGGCCATCGACTTCGTAGTCGCTGCGCCGCACCAGCTCGGGCGCGTGGAACAGGTCGGATATCTGCACCGCGGTGACGGCGGGGTTCTCCTTCTGCAACGCCGTGAGGTAGCGGGCCATGGTCGCACCCACAGCCGCCGCCGACCGCCGCCTGACGTCCTCGATGAACACACTCGCCGAGTCGGCGGATGGGACCATGTGCTGGGCGATGTTGACCTCCGCCCAGTTCCGGTAGCCAAGGAGGTGCGCAATATCCCAGCGCACCCGGAGCAGCGAATCCAGCACTACCACATTGGCCGGCCAACCGCGGTTGACAAACGCGCGCATCACCACGCGTCGTGTCGCCGTTTCGGAGGCATAGGTCAGCGCCGGAAAGAGGTCGGGATAACTCATCCCCAGGATGCGCGTACCATCGGGAGTGCGCCCATGGGCCTGGATCCACGGCGGTGGCAGCCCGGCAAGCTCGGCATCGGTGAAGTGGAGATGCGTCGGATCCTCAGCGATGTTCCGCCCGAACCGGACTTCGAGCGCGGTGACGCGGTCGCGGAGCTCATCAAGCCGCGCGCGGGCGGCGCTGCCGAGCCCTGCTCCCGAGAGCTGGAACGCGTGGAGCTCCAGCGACACATACCGGCGCGTCTCCGCGTCCGCGCCCTGGAGCCGGATTCCGGCAATCGCGCGCTGATAATCCTGATTGGTGTAGATGCGGTGTCGCATGGCCTCGGCGCGCTGGTGAGCCGCTTGCCCGGCGGCGCGGAGATGCGGATCCGGGTGGAGGTTGGCCATGAGGTAGGCGAACTGGCCGGCGCGCGACAGGAGATCACCCGCGTCATCCCAAGGGCGGAGCGTATTCCGGGCAGTGCGCGGGCGGGTGACGGCGAGCATGGTCGCGAGTTCGGTGCTGCTCGAGTCAAGCTGGGCGTCCACCATCTGTGCGAGCCGCGCGGAGTCGAGACCTGCCGGGTAGAAGGGCGCGGACGACACCGGCGCCTGGCCCCGGGCGACGGTGACGCTCAGTGCGAGCGCCGATAAGCCGAGCAGCGAGGAGTGGCGCATGAGGTTCACGACTTGTGGCAGGTTTCTTCGTCCATCTTGACCCACTTGCCGTTCTTGTCCTGACTCGTTCCGAAGTGCGTTAATCCTTTCGCGCCGCTTCTGGTGAACGTGTCGCGGAACTTCACTCCATCCCTCACCGAGGTTTCATCGAAGGTGATGGTGTCGCCCTTCCAGCCGGCGCTGGTTCCGGTGGTTAAGCCGGAGCCGGCATTGTCGAAGGCCGCGGCCACGAATTGCTTCTTTACCGAATCGTAGCCAAAGTTTTGCGCGATCTTATAGGGCTTCGGATTCGCCGCGGTCTTGTCTTCGTCGTAACGGACAAAGATCCAATCGCCGTCGAGGACCTTTTCGCCGTGGAAGCGGGCGGTTGTCGCGTGTCCTGGCCTTTTTCCCATTGCCATGACGTTGCCGGTACACGTGCCATCGCCGATGAAAGTGCCGAGCTGATCGAGTTGCGCGGGCGCCTTGGCGTCCTGCGCCGACGCGGGTGTGGTGGTCAGCGATCCCGATGCGCACGCCAAGGTGACGATGATGGCCAGAGTTGAACGTGTCATGATGGCATTCTCCGATTGGTCGTTGATGTGCCAGTGCGGCGCGTGAAGGTCGAAAGCGTTGGTCGGGGAAGTCAAACGCCGAGCACCATGTCCGCGATCGCGGCCTGCGCGCGCATCTGTCTCAGGTTGCCTATTCCCGCGGGGAGCGGGTTCAGGAGGATCTGGAGTCCGCCCGCCTGCGTCACGAGGATGCCGATGACATCGATCGCCGAGCCGTCCTGCTGCGCGCCCGTCGGGATGTCGGTTACCTTTTTCCATCCCGAGCGAATGTACGGTGTGAGCGGATCGGGATCCTTGGGATAGAACGCGTCGTGAATGCCGTCGGCCAGGCGCGTTGCCACCTCCTGGTTTCCCGCCCCAGACGCGTGCACGTGGACTGCATAGAAGCCTGCAACGAGCGTCTTGACGGGCGGCTCGGCGAACTCGTTCGGCCAGACCAGATCGAAGCCCAACTCGATCTCCGCGGTAAACTCCGTGTCCGGCGCGAGGCCGTTGTCGTGAAAGCCGTACAGGCGGAACGTGATTCTCCGATCGCCGCTCCTCCACAGGCCATAGCTCCAGTCGGTGACCGAGACGGTGTCCACCTGCGGATGCAGGCCGACATTGACGGGCAACTGATGGAGCTGCTGGTCGAACTGCCTCCGGACCACGATGCGGAAGTTGTCCGGCGTCACCTCCGCGACCATTGCCACCGCGGCGCCGTCGTTCGACGACAGGATTGCCCCGTTTTCGAACAGGCTCCAGGACGTGGTCGGTTTCACCTTGGAGTTCGCCGAGTACATCGTGTACTCGTCGGCGACGGGGTACTTGAGCGGCCCGTTCTCCCATCCCTGGCTGGCCCAGACATCGCGGATGCGTGCCCGAACCATCATCGGGCCGGTATGGGGCGTCCAGTAAATCGAGCCGCCGACAAAGTGATTGTATCTGCCGATTCCATCGGGTGTGCCCGTTTCATCCGTCGTTGGCAGCCCCAACTCGCCCGACGCGCCTCCGAGATCGTTGTACTTCACTCGAATCTCACCATGCACCTCGTGCGCACCGGTGCTCGACGAGTAGTAGATGTCGCAGCCCTTGAACGACTGCATGTAGCCGCTCCCGGCCGCAACCACATCGCCCGTGGCCTCCCCCGGAAGCCCGCCGAGCGCGGTGGCCTTCGCCTTGATGTGACGAGCGGCGAGCTCACGGGTATCCGACCCCAAGCGTGACACGGCGGACGACGGCCCCTTGATCGTCTCTCGTGCAGCCGCTGGTAGCACGAACGGCGGCTTCTGCGGATTGGGGGCCGGCGTTCCACGGCGCGTGACGGTCTCACTCTTCGGCTTCGCTTCGACGACGGTGGCCTGCGGCCCCTTTGCGGTGGGCGTCATGTTTACCTCCTTGATTGAGCAACAACGACTCGAGGAACCCCGGTATGTTGATTCCGCCCTCAGCCTCGACTACCGGAATCGGGAATCGCGAGTCGCGCGCGTTTCATGGTCACGTTCTTCGATTGAGGGTTGCAACAACACATGGTCTGTCAGCCGATGCGGGTCATGATATGGATGCCCAGGCTCAGCTCGTGACCCGATAGCGCACCGCCATGCCCGCCGAGTTGTGGAACGAGACGTGGCAGTGGAAGAGCCAGGTACCGGGGTCGTCCGGCACCATGTTGGCGATCGCCATGCCCATGAACGACAGCGTGAGCACGTCGGTCCGCATGCCGGCGACGAGTACATCGTTGCCGTGCCAGTGCGGCGCATGGACGTCGAAATCGTTGGTCGAGGACATCACGTACCAGCGGACCCGCTGCCCCTTCCGCACCGTGAGCGCCTCGACCGGCATGCCGCCGTGGACGTATCCGTTGATCGTGAACTTGACGTACCAGGGATAGCTCGCGTCGGTCTCCGATGGATTGGGGATCGGCTTGAGGATCGGCACCGAATCGATCGGCGGCAGATTCTGGTCCGCGAGCCAGCTGAAGTTCTCCTCCACCTGCGCGAAGGCCGTCACGATCTCGCGGTCCACGTCCTTTGGCGGCGCCGTCCGGCCGCGCCATGTCGCGCGCGGTGATGATCATCGCGCCGAGGAGGCCGGAGTTGATGTCGCGGACCTCGTCGACGTGGGAGTGGTACATCCACATCACCGAGCTGCCGTCCATCGGCCCCGGGCCCGCCGCGGGCGGGGACCGGCCACACGTACACGAACGTCTGGCCCGGCGGCACGCCGTTCCCGGTCCGACCGTCCCCGGCATCGTCGTTGTACGGCGCGCCCTCGGAGGTCTTCTCGTAGAACACGCCGTGCGGATGCATGCTGTACGGCCGGTGTCCGTTGTTTCGGAATACCACCCGGATCGTGTCGCCGACCACGGCGTGGATCACGGGCCCAAGGAAACCGAGATGCTCCCACTCCGGGGGCCTCGGCTTGAGGGTCTGGAACGTGGAATCGGTGTATGCGCGGTAGAGGACTTTCCGGTAGACCGTGCTCACGGCGCGCGGCTTGGCGCTGGCGAAGAAGGCGGAGTCGACGTACGGCCAGCCGGCGATCTCGTCGCGCCCACCGGGGACGTAGTCCCACGGGACCTCGTCGGCGGCGATGTAGTAGGTCCGCGTGCGCGGGGCTACCACGAAGTGTCGTGTTTGACCGGAGGGCGCCGCGGCGAGAGTGAGCAGAACGAAACCGGGCAGGGTGCAGCGAAGAAGGGGTATCATGGCTTATCTCACCCCCGCCGGCGCCTGCACGTTCGCGTATTCGTACCGGATCGACATGTGGATCTTCGGATCGCCGGCACCCGAATCGATGTCCGAATCCTGCCGCAGGATCAGGCCGGAATCCTTGGCAACCCAGACCTTCCCGTCACTCTTGACATCATCGGTTTCGGCGTGCGCCTGGTACACGGTCGCGGACGTTCCGGCGATCGACTCGTCGCCCAGCCGCTGGCAGGCATATCCCCTTGTGTGGGCCAGGTTCAGGTTCAGGCGATCAAGCATGTCCTTCTGTGTCTGGGGGAGCTTCTTCCAGCTTCCCCCGGTCAGGACATACATGGCGCCGCTGGTCGTGATTACTTCGTCGACCCGCTGCGCCTTGCCCTCGCCGCGCGTGGTGTACGCATGTGTCGGCGTCATGATCTGCTTCTTCTCCGCCGCGATCACCGGACGACAGTCCGGAGGGATAGCTTGCGCGCCGGCCAGAGCAGGAAGCCCGAGGCAGAGGGCGCTCAGGAGGGATGCGGTGGTCATCGTGCCTCCATGAAGATTTTGTTGCACAGGGCGCCGATTGCCCTCTGGCGGTCGGCGGCCGGTTCGTGGTGAAGGACGCCCGCGAGACCGGTTACCCGGATGTCGCAGAGCAGGTCGTTCTTCTCCGCGACCACCTTGGACAGTGGGGCCACCCATACCGCTTCGTCCCCGACGCCTGTCAGTGTTGTTCCCGAGACGGGCATCCGCCCGCTCTTCCAGACGCCGAGGGTTGTTCGTCCCAGGCCGGGTCGGAGGGTGACCTCGACGGACGAGTAGCCCCCGGTGGTGAACTCGCAGCTCTGTGGATCGCCGGGAATGGGCTTGGTGCCGGTGACCGGTTCGCTGAGGATGCCGGCGGCGTCCGCGGCAGTGAGCAGCTTCCGGTCGCAGGCGTTGCCCGTGGTCGCCCGCGCGGCGGGTTTCGCTTGCTCCGAAGCGGCCGCCGCGGTGCCGGGCGCGCTCTTTCCACAGGCGAGGACGACGGATAGCGCACACGCGAGGATTGGCAGTGCCAAGTCACGGGCATGCGTCACTCGTTGGCACATTGCCGCCCAGACCAGCCGCCGTGTGCGCGGAGGCATGCCGGCGTGTTCGGGCAATGCCTGTGCGGTCGTCATAACCGCTCGCAGATCGCGCCGAGCAGCGCCTTGGCCTTCGGGTAATCCGCCGACTCGAGCGTCATGCCCACCATCACGTCGTGCCGGACGGCGATCAGTTGCGTGCCGTGCAGCAGCGCCGCGCGGTCCCACGGTCCCTTGAGCGTCGTGTCGGTCTTGAATCCGACGGTCGTGACCGCTCCGGGCGCGCTGCTGCGATTGTCTCCACCCGGGAGAGGAGGTACCGGCCGACCATCTTCATCAGGCCGCCCATCATCTGCTTCGCCTGCGGCGGAAGGTTCATCGTGTCGAGCGGCGAGCCCGACGGCAGGCCCGTCATGCCCCCGAGCATCGACGTGCCGTGCGTGAGCATCGCGTAGTTCTTGGCGCCGCCCTGCCACACGAACTCCACGGGATAGGTGCGCGTGCCCTGCGCCGTCGCCGTCCGGTAGGTGCATGTCGTGCCGCCGGGCTCGGACGCGGGCGTTCCCTGCAGTGGGCCGATTGCCGCCTCGACCGACGAGCTGGGCAGGAGCTGGCAGGCATCGGCGGGATGGGCCTTCGGCTTGGGCGCGAGGGCAACCGCCTTGGCGCCGTCGTAATCGAGCGGATGGTCGAACCTTGGCATCACGATCTTTCCGATGGCGAGCGCGTCGGTCTCGCGGCCGCTGGCACCGCTTACGTCGATGCTCACCTGCATCTGTGCCTTGCTCGCGAACAGCGACCCGCCCGGGATCCAGGTCGCCTTGTCCCACGGGCCCTGCTCCGGCTTCATGACCGCGTGCGCCATGGTGTTGAACCCGGTGTCGCCGCTGCCCTTGCTGAGCGCCGCGCCGAGCGCGTTCGGGACACCCTGCAGCACCTGTCCGATGAGCTGACCCCCATCCCACGTCGGCCGGACGGTGATTTCGCGCCCGTCCGTTCCGCGGTATACGCACTCGTCGCCCCGCGCGTCGGGCGCGCCATCGCTGGCGCGGAATGGCGGGCTCGACAGCGTGCCGACGTACGGCTCGGCCTCGGATGCGGATAGCAGCCCACATGTGTCGTGAGCACCCGCTCGCTCCGCCTGCTGGTCGGCGGCCACCGCGGCCTTGAGCCGGGTGATGGCGTCGTCCTGTCCCCCGCCGCAGGCCATCAGCGTGATCACCGCCGTTGTCATTCCGGAACGGATTCTCGACATCGCGTGCCCTCCCTGGCTGGATGATTCGGTCGGCAACGCGGGCCAAGATGGAGCGCATGCGTCGCCTCTCCGTCTTCTGGCCGTTTGTTGCTGGGCGACGACGCGAGGCGTACATTCGGGGCGTCAATGATCGAGCTGAGTCTTCTCGGGCTCCACGCCCTCCGAGGTCCGGACGGTCGCGACCTCGGCGCGTTGCCCGCCCAACCCAAGCGGTTCGCGCTGCTCGCCGTTCTCGCGATTAGTGCTGATGGCGGCTACCACCGTCGCGACACTCTCGCCGCGATGTTCTGGCCCGACCTCGACCAGTTCGCCGCCCGCCGAGCCCTCCGAAACACCCTCTACCACCTGCGCGACGCGCTCGGCGATGGCGTCATCCTGACGCAAGGCGACGACGCCGTTTCCACAGATCCCACCCGCCTCACCTCCGACGTGGTTCGCTTGCGCGACGCCGTCGAATCGGGCCGCTACGAGGAAGCCGTGGACCTGTACCGCGGTGAGCTGCTGGCCGGCATGCACTTCGCCGGTGCGGGCGAGGCGTTCGAGGAATGGCTGTCCCGCGAGCGCGCGCGTGTGGTGGAGATGGTGATGCGGGCGCTCCGGGCGCTGGTCGAGCGCGAGGAGCGCGCGGGAAGGATCGAAGCGGCGGCACGATGGGCCCAGCGGGCGTGCGGCCTCGCTCCCGGCGACGAGAGCTGGCTCCGGCGTGCGATGTCGCTTCTCGATCGCGCGGGTGATACCGGCGGCGCTTTGCGGCTGCACGAGACGTACGCTCGGCGGCTTCGCGCCGAGTTCAACGCGGTGCCGAGCGCCGAGACGGAGTCGCTCGCGGCGCGAATCAGGGGCGGGGGCGGGCAACAGCAACCGGCAGCCCGCCCGGCTCCGGATCAGCCGGCAGCCATGAGCCCTGAGCCCTCAGCCATTAGTCCCGGGCCCTCAGGCCGCCGCCGACGTATCGCCCTCACCGCCGCTGTCCTCGGTGCCGCTGCCATCGCCATCGTGCTCGCCGTGCGCGCCACGAGCGCCGCGCATCCGGCCGGTCCCGATCGGCAGCGCGTGCTCATCGAGGTCTTCGACAACCGTACCGGCGACACTGGGGTCCAGTCTCTTGGCCGCATGGCGCAGGACTGGATCGCGCAGGGGCTCCTCCGCACCGAGTTGGTGGACGTGGTAGACCCGCGCGCGGTGTATGTGCAGACCCATCTCGTGGGTGGCGGGGCCGCCGACCCGGCCAAGCTCGCGCGACACACCGGCGCGACCGTGCTCGTGTCGGGCAGCTATTTCCGCACGGGCGACACGCTGTTCTTCAGCGCGGCGGTCACCAACGCGCGAACAGGACGCGTCGCCGGCGTGGTGGGCCCGATCCTCTCGAGCGCGCGCAACCCGGTCGCCGGGCTCGACGAGCTGCGGTCGCGGGTGATGAGCGCGGTCGCGACCGCCGTCCAGGTGCGCGGTACGATGGACATCCGCGGCCCCGAGGTCCCGCCGTTCGACGTCTATAAGGATTACGTAGACGGGTGGGACGCGTTCTGGCATGGGGATGGACACCAGGCGGAGGCGCTGTTTCTCCGGGCGGCGCATGGCGACACCATGTTCACTCCGGCCGTCCTGGCCGCGTCGATGACCGGGTCCAACTACAATCACTGCACGCTCAGCGACTCGCTCGCTCATGCGCTCGCGACCCGCTCCCACCCGCTCGACCGCAAGGACCGGCTGACGGTCCAGATCATCGACGCGAGGTGTCGCGGCAAGAACGAGGAGATGTTGCGGCTCACGCTCGAGCGCGCCAAGCTCGACCCCTCCACGCCCGGGAACTTGACCGTCGCCGCGGCCGCGGCGAGCTGGGCCAATCGCCCCGGTATGCAGTTGGAGCTACTCAAGCGCATCAACCCCGCCGTTGACCTCGCATGGAGCACCGACTCGACGCACGCCACATATTGGTCCGGCCTCGCCTCCGCGCTCCACGCCCTCGGCCGCCATCGGGAGGAGCTGGCCGTCACCGATCGCATGACTCCGGGCGCGCCGCTCACCCGCATCTGGTTGAGGGGTGGCGCGCTCGCCGCCCTGTCCAGGCCTACCGCTGCGCTGGCGCTGCTCGACTCCGGGCTCACCCTCCCGGTCGAGACGGCCAACGACATCGGGCTCGCTCCCTACACCGACGGGCGGCCCGAGTACACCACGACGCCGGCCTGGATCGCCTGGTGGGTCGGGTGCGAGCTGATGGTGCACGGCGATTCGGTCGCGGCGCGCCAGGCGGGGCAACGCGCGGTGGCCTGGTACCGCAGCCGACCGCCCGAGGAACGCGCGACGTTCGAAGAACGTCTCGTCGCGGCGTGGTCGCTCGACATGGCCGGCGCTCGCGCGGATGCGGAGACGCTCGCGCGGCAACTGCTGCAGGACAGCACGACGAACGTGGACGTGCAGGCGGAGCTGGCCGGGCTCGCTGCGGAGCGCGGCGACGTCGCCCGGGCCGACAGCATCGACCGCTGGCTCGCCGCCCAACCGGTATCCCGGGCGAATTGGTCGGCTCTCATCTACCGCGCGCGTGTCGCCGCGCTCCTCGGTCGGCTCGACAGCGCGGTGACCCTCACGCGCGAAGCATTGGACGCTGGCGCGTGGCCCGGGTGGATCCACCGCGAGCCCGCCTTCATCCCCTTGCACCGCCGTCCGGATTTCGTCGCGCTGACTGCGCCCAAGGATTGAGCGAGGAGACTGCCCTCATGATCGTCCGCGTGCTCGGTGTACCGATGGACCTCGGCTCCGGACGCCGCGGCGTGGACATGGGCCCGTCCGCCATCCGGATCGCGGGCCTGTCGGATCGCTTGCGGGAGCTGGGACACAAGGTCGTCGACGAGGGCGACATCGCCATCAAGAACATGGAGGCGCTCAAGGTCGGCGATACGCGCGCGCGATACCTGGCTGAGATCGCGCGGGCCCTCGGCGTGGTGAGCCGAAAGGTGGAGCGCATCATGACCCGCGGCGATTTTCCGCTCGTGCTCGGCGGCGACCACTCCATCGCCGCCGGGACCGTCGCGGGGATCTCGGCTCACGCCCGGCGCGCGAAGAAGAAGGTCGGCCTGCTATGGATCGACGCCCATGGCGACATCAACACGCCCGAGACGTCGCCCTCCGGCAACATCCACGGCATGCCGGTGGCGGCGCTCCTCGGACACGGTCCGCCGGAGCTCACCCGCATCGGGGGGACGGCCCCCAAGGTGGACGCCAAGAACGTGTCGCTGGTGGGGATACGCAGTCTCGATGAGGGGGAGAAGCGCCTGCTGAAGAAGGCCGGTGTGCAGGTGCACACCATGTCGGACATTGACAGGCTCGGTATCCATCGCATCATGAAGAAGGCGCTCGCGCGGGTGACCGACGGTACCGGCTACCTGCATGTGAGCTTCGATCTCGATGCGGTGGACCCGACCGTGGCCCCGGGCGTCGGGACGCCCGTCAAGGGAGGCCTCGATTACCGCGAGGCGCATCTCATCATGGAGTTGCTCCATGACTCGGAACGCATGACATCGCTCGAGATCGTCGAGGCCAATCCGATCCTCGATCAGGGCAACGTCTCGGCAGCCTTCGCCGTCGAGCTGGTGCAGTCGGCGTTCGGGAAGAAGATTCTCTAGGAGGAACCATGACACCCATCATGCGCGCCGTTCCGCTCGCCGTCATCCTGCTGGCTGCTGTTCCTCTGCTTGGCTCCCGAACGTCCTCGGCATCTGCCCAGGCTCCCACCCTGCCCAGCGATACCCTCGAGGCCAATTTCGCTCCGCCGAGCGAGTTGGCGCCCATGCCCGAGCTCGCGCCCAGCCTGCCGAGCGACACGATCTATGTTGGTCCGCCGTACGAGAGTTACGACTCGACGGCCACCGATTCGCTCAATCCCGGGCCGATCCCGGATGACTCGACGACCGATCTGGAGTCGCGGCCGCAGTCGCAGTACTGACTCGAAGCGTCTTCAGAAATGACAGCATCTCGGCGGTGCGCTCGAAGACGCGCACGCCGGGGAAGGCGAACGCCCGGTCACGGGACTCGCGCTTGAGGTCGAGGTGGGGCCATCGGCGGCCTAGATGAAGCGCCTGCCCCGGCGCCCCCACGCGCTTCCGGAATTCGTCGAGCTCCGCCAGATCGTTCGTCGTGGAGAGAACGTGAGACCAGCCGGGGGCCATGAGGTTTTCCCGGTCCATGACGATCATCCGGTCCCGTCCTCCCGCAGGAAGGCGACGGCCTGCCGCACGACGCCGGGATCGCGAAGAACCGCGCGGTGGCCGAGACCGCTGGTCGCGAGCAGCCGGCCCTCGGGAAATGCCCGCGCGATCTCCTCCCCATGCCCGAACGGCACCTCGTCGTCCTCGCGGTCGTGCACCACGAGCGCGGGGATCCCGATCTCTCTCGCCAGCGTCGGGACGTGCAGATCTTCCAGCCGTATTCGGAGACGGATCTCCAGGTTTCGTCGCATCGCCAGGCGAGCGCGAGGGGGAATCCGCAGGTAGTCGCCGAAGGCCTGGGTGAAGCGCTGGACGTCGGCCGGGGCCGCCACCAGGACGAGGCGCCGGGCCGGCAATCCCCTTCGTATCGCCAGGCAGGCCGCCGCCCCGCCGAGGGAGTGGCCGATGAGGCCGTGGACGTCGCCGACATGATCGGCAACGGCACGAAGCGCGCGGGCGAACTCTGGCAGCGTCGCGAGCCGGCCGGTCGAGCGTCCGTGGGCGGGAGCGTCATGGGCGACGACGCGGAAACCGCCGTCCACGAGCGCGGTGGCGACGCTTCGGAAGCGCCCGGCCCGGCTTCCCCACCCATGGGCCAGGAGCACCGTGGGCCCGTCGCCCCATTCCCAAGCGGCGATATCCTGCCCGTCGCTCCGCACCAGGAAGCGCCTGCCGGTGGCGACGAATTCCTCGTCGGCCACAGGCGCGTCGTGTCTGGGCGGCGTACAGAAGAGGGTCTCCGCCCACCGGGCCGCCACATGGGGCGCGACGGTGCCCACGGTGCGGAAAGCGGTGCGCAGGGCCCAGACGCGGACGGGCCCCCGGCTCATCGCCTGCGAGTCGAATCGGTCATGCCCGGATTATGCCTGGTGAGGAGCAGGGATTGCTAGGTCCGCCTCACGCCTCGAGGGTTCGCGGGACGATGCCGCGCTCTGCCGCGATCCGCCAGAGCGCCTTCTGCAGCATCCGGCGCCCGCGATGCAGCCGGGACCGCACCGTTCCTACCGGGCACCCCGCGACCTCGGCGATCTGCTGGTAGGAGAAGTCCTCGATGAAGTAGAGGGTAGCGACCACCCGGTATTCGGTGGGCAGAGAGTCGAGAGCCTCCGTTACGTGCTCGGAGTCGATGCGATCCATCAGGGCGGTAACCGGGTCCGCTTCCTGGCTGTGCAGTCCCATCTCGGCCGTCTTTCCGTACAGATAGAGCGGTGGCAGATCCTCGACGCTCACGTTGGCGCGCTCGTGCTTTTCTTTTCCGGTGCCGGCTGTAGAAGGCGTTGGTAAGGATGCGGAAGAACCACGCTTTGAAGTTGGTGCCCGGCTGGAAGGAGTCGAATGCCCGAAAAGCGAGGAAGGCGGCGTCCTGAACGAGGTCTTCCGCGTCGCCGGAGCTTCGGGTGAGCCGGAGTGCGGTACCGTAGGCCATCCCGGAGATCGGCCGGAACAGCTCCTCGAAGTTCGCCTGTGCCCGCGTGGGCTCGCTCGTGGCGCCATCATTCTGTCTGTCCTTAGGGAGGTGCCTCCCCCTAAGGCAGGCGGCGTGCCGCATGCCCACCCGCTGACCGAGGCTGCCGCAACACATTGTGGGACTTGATCCTGTGCTGGAGTCAGCGAGTGCTCCCGAAGAAGTGCCCAGGATTGGATTCACGATCCTTCGGGACTTTCCCGATCCTGTGGCTTCGGAAAAATCGCCAGAGCGTGAGCCGCGCCGTCAATGCCTGGTTGCGAAGGGAGCGGCAGCCCCTGAGGAGCGCGTCAGGCCGGGAGCAGGACGCGTTGGATCCTGAAGCCTAACAGTGGCCTGCAGCGCGACGAGGGGCGTGACGCTCCCGCACGCGACGCAACATCGATGCTTGCCGGCCGGCCTACTTCCGCTTCAGCTCGACGTCCTCGCTCACCGCATTCGGTCCGACGACGAGCACCAGCAGACGCGACTCGTAACCGGCCGCCGTCACCCGGACGTACTGAGTGCGGCAATGGTCCACCAGCGACATGTCGAATCGGAACCGGTACCCGCCGGCGTCGTCGGTGAACGCGACGTAGGGCGTTCCGAGCATCTGGAGGTGGGCCCCGCCGAGCGGCTTGCCGTTATCCTGCCGGTAGATCTTCCCCACGACCGTTCCGAACTGCGGTTGGCCCGCCGAATCGCGCGGTGCCTCCTGCCGGATGCACTTCTCCGGGTGATCGGGGAGATAGGCCTCCATGGGGCGAGTTGCCCGGGGACCCACGCCCTCGGGTGTGTACTTCTTCGGGCTACCGAAGATCCGCCTCGCCTCGGATTCCATCGTGGCCTCCCTCGTCGCCAGCGGCGACCGGGGCGGATTGACGTCGGGCTCGCCCGCCCGCTCCGGCTGCGACGGCTTGTCGTCGGTCGGCTCACGCCCCTCGGAGCGCTTGGCTTCGGGTGGGGCGTTGGCGTCCGGCTCCGGCGTCGTCTGCGCCTTCTTGGGTGGCGGCGCGACAGCCGGTGGCGGCGTCACCGGCTTCGGGGGCGGTGGGGGCGGGGGCGGGGGCGGGGGCGTCTCGACCTTTGGCGGCGGAGGGGTACGAGGCCGCGGCGTGAGATACACCATCCGGACCTCGCGCTTCTCCGCGCTCGGCTCGGATTGCTCCTTCTCGTCCCTCGGCGCGGGAGCCGGCGTGCGGGACAGCCAGACGGCCAGCGCGATGAGCACCGTGTGGAGCGTGGTGCTCAAGGCGAACGACAACCAGGGTCGCTCTCTCGAGGGCGTCACTGCGGTACGGGGGACCCCGGCTGCCATTCGCTCGTCCGCAACCTGTCCATGAGTGCCTGCACCAGCGGGCGGTCCTGGTGCACGGCGAGCAGCAGCAGGTCGCCCGGCCGGGCCCACGCGAGGGCGTGGCGCACCCCGTCGAGCTCGCCTCCCGGAAGCACGATCGCATCGGCCGGCATGCCGAGCCGGGAAAATTCATCGGCCAGTAGCGCCGGGATTTCACCGGCCTGGCGGCCTCGCAGGTAGCGGTCCATTTCCTTGATGACCACCTTGTCGGGCTGCAGGGTCCACGCCGCCCGGGCCAGCTCGCGGATGGATTCATTGGTCCGGTCGCCGGCCTGGCCCAGCAGGACGAGCCGCCGCCGGGCCGGCATCGCCCGGCTCATCCCGGCCAGCGCCGCCATGCCGTGAGGATTATGGGCGTAGTCGACCACCACTATTACGCCACCGAACCGGTAGACGTTGGCCCTGCCGGGATTATGGGCGGGCGTCGTTCCGAAACGGCGCAGCGCGGCAGCCATGGCCTCCGGGGGGATCCCGATCGCGCTCGCGGCCCCGACGGCGGCAAGGGCGTTGGCCACGTTGTGGCGCGCCGCTCCTCCGAGCGTGATCGGAATCTCGTCCACCGGCACCACCACAGTTCGTTTCTCCCCCATCGCGAGTACAAGCCGTCCCTCGTCCGCCAGCACCGCCCGGCCGCCGCGCCGGAGATGCGCGGCCACATCCGGCCGCGCCGATTCGAGGGAGAACCAGACGATCGGCGCCCTCACGGACCGGGCCGATTCTCTGAGGATAGCATCGTCCGCGTTGAGCACCACCGCGCCGCCGTCTTTCACCGCGCGTGCCACCAGCAGCTTCGTTTCGGCCAGCTCCGCCAGCGATTGGATGCCGAATTCCCCCAGATGGTCGTCCGCGATGTTGGTGATGACAGCGGCATCGGCATGCTCGATCTCGAGTCCGCGTCGCAACAGTCCGCCTCGGGCAGTCTCGAGGATCGCCACCTCGACCTCCGCCTGGCGCAGCAGCATCCGCGCGCCAGCCGGCCCGGAGTAGTCGCCGGAGTCGAGCGTCTTCTTCCCAACCCGCACGTCGTCGGTCGAAGTCATTCCCGCGACTCGCCCCGACTCCTCCACCATCTCGGCGAGCAGCCGCACCACCGTCGTCTTCCCGTTGGATCCGGTGACGAGGACGATGGGGATGTCGTGCACTCGCCCCCAGTCCACGCCGTCCGGCTCGGGCAGCGATGCCGCCGGCCACACCAGCACGCCCGACCCGGATCCAACGGAAACGGTCTCCTCATCGCTCAGGAAGGTGAGCCCGCGGGCTCGGGCCGCCGAGCGGAGGGCGAGTAATCGCGGATTCCGTTCCGCGGCGATCGCGGCGCGCAGTCGGTCGGCTGCCGCAACGAAGTCCGGAAGAGCGGCAGGGTGCACATCGGCGAGAGCAGCCTCCCACGCCCACTCGTTCAGGTCGGTGGCGGCGTAGAGCGTATCGGGCGGCGCGCTGAGCGCGAGGCTCGCCCCGCCGGAGTAGGTGCGCACCGAGAGTCTCTCCTCCGGCCACCCAACGGCGTCGAGCATGCGGCGAGCGGTCTCGCGCCAGCGGGTGATGGCGCGCTCGCGTTCCGGCTCGTCCAGTTGGATCTCGAGGACGGCCCCGGGGCGATCGAGAAGGAGCCCGGGACCGGTGAGGCGGCGGGAGTCGAGGAAGGCCAGATCAGTCGTCCGCTTCGCGGGGAAGCCAGACTCCGCGATTGTCGCGCACGAACTCTCGCCGTCCGTCCTCGAAGAGAGGAGCGGTGACCGCGGGCTCCGGCTCGGGCCGAACCACGCGAGTCCGGTCCACCACGCGGGCTGGGGTCTCCGGCTGGAACTGGATGACCTGCTTCCAGCTTCGCGTGATCGCGTCGGCAAAGAGGAGCAGGAGATCGCCCGACTGCGCCTCGCGAAGCGCGGCGTCGGTGGCGGTCTGCTCATCGGGAATCATCAGGATCCGCTCGGGTGCGACACCATGCGCCAGCAGCGATTCCCGTAGGAGATTGGGCACCTCGTCCGGCCCTCTGCCCCGGAGCCCGTCGTCCCGCCGGCAGATGTAGCGGTCGAAGTGCCCCGCCGCGATCCGGCCGATGTCCTGGATGTCCTCGTCACGCCGGTCGCCCGGCCCGGCCAGCACGCAGATCCGCTTGCCCGCCACCTCGAGCCGGTCGACGAGGGTGCACATCGCCTCGACCGCGGCGGCGTTGTGGCCGTAATCCAGAATGACTTTGAAGGGATGCTCGTCGAAGATGTTCATCCGGCCCGGCGCCTGGAAGAACGTGGTATCGAACGTCCGGAGCCCGTGCCTGATGTCCTCCAGCTTGAGGCCCATGCTGAAGGCAATGGCCGCGGCGAACATCGCGTTCTGCACGTTGTGCATCGCGCGGCCCTCGAGCGTCGCCGGAATGAGATGCGTCCATAACAGCGGGATGTGCGCGCCATGATCGTAGATCGTGATCATCTGGCCCTTGATCCCCGACTCCAGCACCACGCCCCGCCCGCCGGCCTTGATGTGCTCGCCCACCAGACCGTGCGTCGGATCCATCGTCACGTAGCAGAGATTCTTCGCCTCGGTGTAGTCGGCCATCTTGAGGCAAAGCGCGTCGTCGGCATTGAGCACCGCCGTCTCCCGAGCCACCTCGACGACGATGCGCTTGACCTTGGCCAGGTCCTCGAGCGTCCCGATGCCGCGCAAGCCGAGATGGTCCGACTTGACGTTGAGCACCGCGCCCACGTCGCAGTGGCGCACGCCCATGCCCGCGCGCAGGAGCCCGCCCCGCGCGATCTCGAGCACCGCCACGTCCACTTGCGGGTCGCTCAGCACCATCCGCGTCGCCACCGGGCCGGTCATGTCGCCCGGTACGGTGCGGTGGCCGTCGATGTACACACCGTCGGTGGAGGTGAGACCCGGGGTGTACCCGGCGAGCTTGAGGATATGCGCCATCATCCGCGCCGTCGTGGTCTTTCCGTTGGTCCCCGTGATCCCCGCGATCGGAATCCTGCTCGGCGTGCCCGGCGGGAAGAGCATGTCCATCACCGGCCCCGCCACGTCGCGCGCCCGACCTTCGCTCGGTGCCATGTGCATGCGGAAGCCTGGCGCCGCGTTGATCTCGCAGATCGCGCCGCCGATCTCCTTGTATGATTCGGCGATGTCGGTCGTGAGAAAATCGACGCCGGCCACGTCGAGCCCGATCGCCTTCACCGCGCGGGTGGCCATCTCGACGTTGTCGGGGTGGACCACGTCGGTCACGTCGGTCGCCGTGCCGCCGGTCGAGAGATTGCCGGTGGAGCGAAGGAAGACCCGCTCTCCCGCCGCCGGGACCGTCTGCTGCGTGTAGCCCTTGCGGGCCAGCATCGTCTCGGCCTGATGGTCGAATGTCAGCCGCGTCAGCACCTTCTCGTGGCCGATACCGCGGCGCGGATCGCGGTTGACCTCGTCGACCAGCTCCTCGATGGTGTGCACCCCATCGCCGTCCACGTGGCCGGGGACGCGTCTTGATACTGCCACCAGCTCCCCGTTGATCACCAGCATTCGGTGATCGTCGCCGGTGATGAAGCTCTCGACGATCACGCTGCGGCTGTGCTCGCACGCCACCTCGAACGCCGTCGCCACCTGCTCGGCGGTGCTCAGGTGGATCGAGATGCCCCGGCCGTGATTGGCGTTGAAGGGCTTGACGACGACGGGATAGCCGACCCGCTCGGCGGCCATGACGGCGTCACCGGCACTCTGCACCAGACGCTGGCGGGGAACCGGGAGGCCGAGATTGGCGAGCAGCCGGTTGGTCTCCTCCTTGTCCGAGGCGAGCTCGACGGCGATGTGCGACGTGCGGCTGGTGACGGTGGCCTGGATGCGCTGCTGAAACCGGCCGTGACCGAACTGGATCAGGCTCTGATCGTTGAGACGGATCCAGGGAATCCGGCGTTCCTCGGCCGCGCGCACCAGCGACGTCGTGCTCGGGCCGAGCGTGCGCCGCTGGGCAAAGCGGATGAACTCGTCGCGCTCCGTAGCGAAATCGAAGCCGGGCGGTACCGAGCCGGGGGGACGCAGGGCGGCCGGGAGCAGCGAGAAGAGCAGCGTGAGCCCCAGCCGGCCGGCCTCCAGACCGACATCCTCCTGCTCGTACTGGTAGATCACATGATAGTGGCCAGGTATGTCGTTCGAGCGGGTCTTTCCGAACGTGACCGGCTCGCCCGCCACGTTCTGCACCTCGATGGCGACGTGCTCGAGGATGTGGCCCATCCACGTGCCCTCGTCCTCGGTGAGACGGCGGATGAACCCGCCGGGCACGCCGTAGGAGCAGCCGTGCTCGTGGAGGCCGGGGAGTGCGGCGATCAGTGGATCGGTGAACGCGGGCCCCAGTTTCCCCGAGGGCCATTCCTCGAGCGGACCGAGGTCCACCTCGAGGCGGATGACCGGAAAGTGAGCGTAGAGGCTGGGGCCGACGTACACCGACTGATCAACGATGCGCATTCGATCTCCAAGAAGACGGAAAGGACGGAGAGGACGGAAAGGACGGAAGGAACATTTGCCAAAGAGATCGCCGGCATTCGCGCCTCTCCGTCCTCTCCGTCTTTTCCGTCCTTTCCGTCCTCTCTAGACCCGTTCCGCTATCGCCGGCGCCGCCGCGGCCACCCGGGTATGGAGATTGAAGGTCGAGCCGTTGTCGAGGATGTGCAAGCGGAGGCCGATCAGGCATACCGGATCATTCTTCCTGACTCGTGCCATCGACGAAAACTCCAGCTCCGACGAGTCCACGATCGTCAGCGCGCCTCCGCCGACGACCTCGAGGGTCTCGTCGGGGCCGATGAACGCGGCGGTGTTCTCATCGAGCCCGATTCCGATCGCGAAGGGGTTGTAGGCCAGCGCCGTGAGCAACCGACCGAGGCGGTCGCGCTGGCGGAAGTGCTGGTCGATGATGATCCGATTGGTGAGCCCGAGGCCCGGAGCCAGCGTCACTGCCCTCGCCCTCGGCGAGCCGCCCTCCCGGCCGAAGGCGATCATGTGCTCGGAGAGGAACGCCGCGCCGGCCGAGGTCCCGGCGACGTGAACCCCTTCCGCGTTCCGGCGCCGGATTGCCTTGGCCACCGATGTCCCGCCGATCATCGTGCTGAGCCGAAGCTGGTTCCCGCCCGTCAGGAAGATCCCATCCGCCGTGTCGAGCGCCTCGAGCCATTCCTTCCGCTCGCAGTCGCTCCTGCTCTGGATGGGTATGACCTTCGCCTCTCCCGCGCCGAGCTCGAGGAAGAGGCGCTCGTAGCGGCCGCCGGTCTCGCTCAATTCCGACGCCGTCGGGATGATCGCGATCCGCCCAGTTCTGTTACAGCACAATCCGACGAACCGGCGAAGGATTGCGACGTCACCGATCTTCTCCTCGGCGCCTCCCACCGGGACGATGTAACCCCGCATCTCGACCGAGCGAGCCGGACTCATCGGGAGTCCTCGAAGTTGCCGCGGACCACCGGCGTTCCGTCGCGCACGTGCCATCGGCCCCGTGCCATCACGTCCTTCACCGCGCCGGTGCGCTCGAGCACGACCAGGTCCGCGTCGGCGCCGGGTGTGAGACGCCCCTTCCGCCCGAGTCGCAAGAGCCGCGCGGGATTGGCGGTGAACGCGGGCAGCACCTTCTCGAGCGGCTGGCCGCTGTCGAGCAGCCCGCGCAGCGCCGCCGCCATGGCCGAGGGCTGCCCGACGTCGATCGACGCGACCCGCCCTTCTTGGTCGAAGACGGCCAGGCACCCGCCGCCGTCCGAGCTCACCGTGACGCGCCCCGGCTGGAGGCCCGAATCCAGATAGCGCACCAGCGCCTCGCCGGCCGGCCAGGCATCTTCGCCTCTGCCGACGGGGAAGGCGGTGATGTCGATGGTGCACCCGCGCTCGGTCAACGCCATTGCCTCGTCGAACAGGGCCTTCCGCCGGTTCACGTGCGTCGGATTGAATACCGATGGCGGCAGCTCGCTGCGATCGATCGCCTGCCGCACCGGCTCGAGCCCCAGCGGCCCGTCCCCCATGTGAATGTGGACGACGCCGGCCTTCCCGCTCATGAGCCCGCCCACGTGGGCATCGGCCGCGACGCGGAGCAGCTCATCCAGCGTCGGCTGGCTCGACCGGTGGTCGCTCACCGCGAGCTCGCCGACCCCGAGAATCAGGTCGATGAGCACGAGATCGGAGCGGACGCTCCCGGTCGCGGTCACCGGCGGCACGTGATACCCGCCCGTGTAGCACCAGGCACTGAGGCCCTCCTCGATCAGTCCGCGCGCGACTGTCACCAGCTCCGCGGTGCTGCGGACCACGTCGTCCGTCCCGAGCACGCCGATCGCGGTCGTGACTCCGCCAGTTGTGAGACGGCTCAGCGCCACCGGCGGCACCCGCGTGTGCGGTCCGGCCTCACCGCCCCCACCGGTCAGGTGAACGTGTCCGTCGATCAGTCCGGGGATTACCCGGTGCCCCTCGAGGTCGACCTCGCGGACGCTCAAGGTCTTGTCGAGCGGCGGAAGCCCGGTCCCTACCCAGACGACCATCTCGCCGGCCACGAGTATGTCGCGGCGGCCTCGCGGCTCCGGGTCGTAGAGCTCGGCGTTGCGGAGCAGCTCGATCATCGGGAAGTGCGCAGGGGTCAGCTCAGGCGGAAGCCGCCCACGGCGGCGGTGAGCCGGTCGGCGGCTTCGGCCAGATGCCCCGCCGAAGAAGAGATCTCCTCGGTCGAGGCGTTGAGCTGCTCGGCGGCGGCGGCGATCTCCTCGGCGGCGGCGGCGTAGTCCTCGGTGCCGGCCGAGACCTCGCGCATCCGCCCGGCGATGCCCTCGACCAGTCCTCGCACCTCGCCGGCCGACGCCGAAATGCGGCGGGTCCACTCGTCGTTCGCCTCCGCTTCCGCGGCGACGTTGATCAGGCCTTCGGCCGCTGCGTGGGCCGCGTCCTTGGCGGCCATGCCGCCTCGCCCGAGCCGGATGAGCCGCTCGCGCGCGGTCTGGACCCGGGCCAGCACCGTCTGCACGGTATCGCTCGTCGAGCTGGCAGCCCTCGCGGCCTGCGCCGCGAGCTTGCGGACCTCCTCGGCGACGACGCTGAAGCCCTTTCCCTCCTCGCCGGCGCGAGCGGCCTCGATCGAGGCGTTGAGGGCGAGCATGTGGGTCTGCTTGGCGATCGCCTTCGTCTGGGTGATGAACTTCTCGATCTCTTCGGAGGCCGCCGCGAGCGCATCGGCTTCCGTCGCCGCCTGTGCCACTTCGTCCGCCAGCTTGCCCAGCTCCGCGGTGCTCGTGTCGAGCCGCTCCTGGTGGGACCGTGCGAGTCGGGCGAGCGCCGCGTTGCGCTCCGCCGCCTGCGTGGCGCCGGCGGCAAGCTCCTGCGCGATGCTGAGGATCTTGCCGGCATCGTCGGCCGCAGCCCTCACCACGACGGCCTGCTGGTTGGCCCGCTCGGTCAGATCTCCGGTGGTGCTCGCCACTTCCTCCGTTGACGCGGTCATCTCCTCGGTCGATGCCGCGATCTCCTCGGACATCGCCGCTGCATCCTGGGCGTGCTGCCGGATGGTTCCCACCAGCCCGCGCAGTTTGGCCAGCATCGAGCCGATCGACGCGGTCAGCAAGTCGTTGGAGTTGGCCGTGCCCTCGGCAGGACTCAGGTCCCCCTCCGCCACACGGCCGGCAATGCGCGCCGCGCGCCCGGTGGCCTTGAGCACCCGATCGACGAGGAGCCAGGTCAGCAGGCGCTCGCCTGCCAAGCCGATGAGGAAGAAGGAGATCCCGCTTCTCACCACGGTGGTCACGTCGCCACCCGAGGCCGACCACAACAGCGCCGCCACGAATGCCGTCATCACCAGGACGGCGCACGTGCCGATCAGGTGCAGCCGGAAAACAAACGGGTTGCGCTTGGACGCCATAGGATCTCTGAGAGGGATAAGTACGAGCGGTACGGCAAGTTAGGGTGTCGGCACCCCGGAGGGAAGCGGTCTGCTCGTCGGTGTTACCCTCGCCGGAAGAGCCGGCGGGCTGCGGCGGCAATGGCGGCCGGGATCCCGCGCACTCCCGTCTCGAGGGACGACGTCTTATGCGCCGGCGTGGGAGGCGGCGCCGTGGGTGGGGCAGGAGCGCGTCGCCCAGCGAGGGCGTCGGCGAACAGACCGGCGGTGGCCCAGCGGTGCTCGGGATCCTTGGCGAGCCCTGTGAGGATCGCCAGCTCGATCTCTTCGCTGACCTCGACCATCGGTCGAAGCGGCCGCGCCGGCTGCATCAGGCGCAGCATCAGCGTCATCTGCGGCGTGGGTCCCTTGAACGGCGGATCGCCGGCCAGCATCTCGTACATGACGCAGGCCAGCGCGAAGATGTCGCTCCGCCCGTCGAGGTCGCGCTCGCCGCTCGCCTGCTCCGGGCTCATGTAGGTCGGGGTGCCGACGATCATGCCGGTGGCGGTGAGCTTGGATTGCACTTCACTCAGCGCGCGCGCGACGCCGAAATCCGCCACGAGAACCTCGTGGCCCGAGAGGAGGATGTTGTCAGGCTTGATGTCGCGATGGACGACGCCCTGCTCGTGCGCGTAGGCCAGGGCGCTCGCCGCCGCCTGGGTGATACGGAGCGCTTCGGCCGGGGAAAGCTGGCGTTCCCGCTGAAGGCGGTCCCAGAGACTCTCTCCCTCGACGTAGGGCATCGCGAACCAGAGCTGACCGTCCACGTCACCCGAGTCGAGCACTCGAAGGATGTTCGGATGATCGAGGCGGGCCGCCAGCCGGATCTCCCTGGCGAAACGGTCGGCGCCCAGCGTGAAGGCAAGCTGCGGATGCAGCACCTTGAGCGCCACGCGGCGGTCGGTCTGGATGTCGCGCGCGAGATGGACGGTCGCCATTCCACCCCGGCCCACTTCCCGCTCGAACGAGTACCGGCCGGCGAGCGCCTTGCTCAGCTCCTCCGGCATCAGGCGCTCTGCGCCTCCAGCATCGGTGCCGAGCCGAGCAGACGATCCACCTCGGAGGGCGGAAGCGCCGGCGCGAAGTAGTGCCCCTGACCGAGCAGGCATCCCAGCTCGAGGAGCGCGGCCCGCTGCTCCGTCATCTCGATCCCTTCCGCGATCGTGTGCAGCTTGAGCGTGTCGCCGAGACCGATGATGGCGCGCGCCAGGGCGGAGCGATCGGCACCGTGCCCGACTTCGTCCACGAACGGCTTGGCGATCTTGAGGATGTCGATCGGGAACCGCTGCAGATAACTGAGCGAGGAATACCCGGTGCCGAAGTCGTCGATTGCCAGCCTCACACCCTGATCCTTGAGCTCCTGCAGGCGTCCGAGCACCGATTCCGTCTCCTGCATCAGCACGCTCTCGGTGATCTCGAGGATGACCGCCGACGGGTCGACTCCCGTTGCCGACAGGGCGTCGCGCAACTCCTCCGCGATGCCCGCGCCGTGGAGCTGTCGACCCGAGATGTTGACGGAGACGGAGAGCGACGCGGCCGGATAGGCCAGACGCCAGGCCTGGAGCTGCCGACAGGCTTCGCCCAGCACCCATCCCCCGAGCCGGGCGATCAGTCCCGTCTCCTCCGCCAGCGGGATGAAATGCTGCGGGAGCAGGAGACCGTATTGCGGGTGTTCCCACCGGACCAGCGCCTCGACGCCGTACAGCGCGCCCGTTTCGAGATTCACGATCGGCTGGTAGTGGAGCGTGAGCTCGCATTGCTCGATGGCGCTCCGGAGCGCGGCCTCCATCTCGAGCCGTGCGCGAACGTCCGCGTACATCTTCGACTCGTACGTTTCCGACCGCCCCTTGCCACGCCGTTTGGCGGCGTACATCGCGACGTCGGCATTGCGCAGGAGGTCGTCGGCGGTCTCGTCCCCCGTCGCGGCGGCGACGCCGATGCTGGCGCTCACCTGGACCTGGTTACCGCTCAGCGTGAACGGATGAGCCATCGCCGCCGATAGGCGGTCGAGCAGCCCCGCGCGACCGTCGCTGCCCGCCACGTGCTCGATCAGGATAGCGAACTCGTCGCCGCCGAGCCGGGCGACGGTGTCGGCCGCGCGGGCGCAGGACAGGAACCGCTCCGCCGCGGCAATCAGGAGCCGATCGCCCTCGGCATGACCCAGGCTGTCGTTCACCCGCTTGAAGTCGTCGAGATCGAGGAAGAGGACGGTGATCGGCCGCCCCTCTCGATGGGCGAGCGCCAGGGCGTGGCTCACCCGGTCACGAAACAGCGCCCGGTTTGCGAGGCCGGTGAGCGGATCGTGGAACGCCTGGTGGGTGAGCTGCTGCTCCAGCCGCTTGCGCTCGCTCACGTCGCGGGTGTTGAGCACGATGCCCCGGACGGTCGGGTCGTGCAGCAGGTTGGTGGCGAGCAGCTCCGCGTGCAGCCACGAGCCATCCGCCTGGCGGAAGCGCCATTCGACCGGCCCGGTCACGCCCGGCCCGGCGGCCGCCTCCCGGAAGAAATCGGCCGCCCGGTTCCGATCCTCGGGATGCAGGAGCCCCGAGACCTCGAGTCCCAGCAGCTGAGCGGGATCGTACCCGAACACTCGCGCCGCCGACGGACTGACGAACCGCAGCGAGCCATCGACCCGGGTGACGAGGATGACGTCCGAGGAATGCTGCACGAGCGAACGGAAGCGCGCCTCGTTCTGGCGTACGGCCGTCTCGGCCAGCAGCCGCACGTTTTCCCGCACGGCCAGCAGCTGCCGGGCCACCACGAGCACCGTCACCAGCAGCGCT
This sequence comes from uncultured Gemmatimonadales bacterium, assembly GCA_963722825.1. Taxonomy (GTDB): domain Bacteria; phylum Gemmatimonadota; class Gemmatimonadetes; order Gemmatimonadales; family GWC2-71-9; genus CAVVWJ01. Next base: position 23,099 of record CAVROI010000003.1, on the reverse strand, counting down.
CCGACCGCCAGTCCACTCACCGGCTCGGTCCACGGGGTCAGGACGGCGAGAAGCAGCAAGCCGTAGGTGGTGGCGACGGCGAAGTAGGGCAGGGGACTCAGCGGCTGCAGCCGCTGCCGCTGGGTCTTGGTCGACTGGGTTCCGGCCACCGGCCGGCGATAGTAGAGCTCGGCACTGCCGATCAGCATCAGATAGCAGACCAGGTAGACGGCGTCGGTCCAGCCCGCGGTCCGCCCACCTACCATGAGTGTCGCGAACGTGAACGTGAGGTCCGCGATGATGCTGACCAGCACTCCGCTCACCAGGAGCCCGAAGGCCAGGCGATTGCCGTCGACCGGCCGCCGCAGCAGGACGGTGGTGACGCCGAGCAGCAGCAGCATGCTCGCCAGCGGATAGGCATAGGCGAACGCGGTGACGACAACGCCTCGCTCTTCGGCCGCGGCCGTCGGGCGCACGGAGAAGTACCAGATGGCCACCACTCCGCCCGCGACGACCATCGCCGCGTCGAGCCCGAACTTCCAGCGCTCGAGCCGGGTCCGCCGGGCGAGCGGGAAGGAGAGGAGCGCGGCCAGCGTGAAGAGGGAGTCGGTGAGATAGAACGGATCGGCCAACGAGACGGTCGGATTCGTGTGGAGGACGGTCAGGTAGGTGACCGAGATCGCGTTCCCGATGAATACCATCGCGCCGCCGATGGCGAGGAGGCGCAACGCGCGGCGGACGCGTGGATCGAGAATCGGACTGGTCGAGGCGAATGCGTTGAGGGCCAACACCGCGACGTTCAGCGGCATGAACGCGGCGTTACTGACGAGATCGCGCACGGCCGTGCTGCCCCAGTCGCTTCGTTCCCAGAGCAGGTAGCCCAGGGCGTAGATGGCGGTGAGGAATGTGACGGTGAGGGCAGGCCACCGTCGTCGGGCGCGCCCTAGGGAGTCTGGAACGGCGCCTCCAAGGTGGTCGAAGCCGCTGGCCGGTCGCGGGTTCCGTGGCATTCTGCAACTCGCAAGCCGCCAATGAGGGCGGCAAGATGAACTATTTGAGGGGGATAGGCAGTATAAGCGGCCCTGGGATGCCCCGGAAGGCAATCCCGATGCCGGATGGCGGTAAGTCGAGAGTCGGGAGTCGAGAGTCGAGAGTCGAAAGTCGAGAGTCGAGAGTCGAGGGTCGAGGGTCCAGAGTCGCCGAGACCCTAGACCTTAGACTCCAGACCCCAGACCCCAGACCCCCCTCACCTGCTCGACGACTCGATTGGGTTGAACGAGAACTTCTGCCCGCCCACGGAGGCCTCGTACATGAGGCCGCCCTTGCTCATGGTGACGATCGCCACGCCATTCCGGTAGGGAAGATCGGCGGAGGCCCTCTCCTTGAGCGCGACCGCCGAGGCCTGAGCGTCGAGTTTGAGGCGTCCCTGCTTGAAGCTTTCGAGGGCTTCCTTGTTGTGGAAGAACACCACCTCGCTGTAGGCCTGCCCACCGAGCTGGAACCCGATGCTGATCTGGGTGAGCGTGGTGCGGCCGATGAGCTTCTTGTTCGCGTACACCGTTCCCTTGCCCCGAGCACCGCCGACACCGACCGCCCCCTTGCCGACGGTTGGGAAGACGGCGTAACCTGCCGCCTTGTCGAAGAGCTCGGCCATCCCCGGGTCCTTCTCCTTGAACTTGGCGATGACGGCCTGGGCGCTCGCCTCGTCGGCCTGGTTCTTCAGGGTGTCGGCATGGGACTCCTGGCCGACGGCGGTAGACGGCCGGCCGAGCGCAAAGAGCCCGAGGGCCATCGCGGGAATGCCGGTCCGGAACAATCGTGTGAGCGCAGTCATGAGAGCCACCTTTCACGTGCTGATCGACAGCGCGGCTTTCCGCGCGGGTTTTTCGGGATCGATTCGGGGATCGATCCGCCACCAGGCACCAAGAGTAGGCGCGACGTGGCGCGGACGACGTGGGTCACGACACCCTTCACCCCGTACACGGCATTGCGGATATCGAGGGTGAAACGGCCGATCATGCCCTCGAACGCCGTATTGGTCAGCGCCTCGACGCCCCGTCAAGCCGAACTTCCAGGTCTCCACCATGGCGATCGGGAACGTCCGAAAGTGACTTGTCGGTACCCGTCATGATTCCGTGTGTTCCGTGGTTGAGAGTGTGGACGCCGAGGCGCCCGCGCTGCGGCGTACCGGCGTCACGGCTTCACTCACCAGCAGGGTCAGTCCTCCCGCGCCCTGCTCCGTCACGTTGTTGTTGAGTGTGTGATGTGGTGGATGTGGCAGTGCAGGATCCACTTGCCCGGCTCGCGTGCCGGCCAGATTACGTCGTACCGCTGTCCCGGCCCGACGTTGACCACGTCGGCCTCGAAGCGCGCGGCAGGCGCCAGGGTCACCCCGTCGCGGGCGACCACGGTGAAGGGGCCACCGTGCATGTGCATCGGGTGGATGAAATTGTTGTTGGTGCCGATGAAGCGGAACTTCACCGTCTCGCCCAGCCGCATGCGGAGTGTATCGGTCGCGGGATAGGCCTTGCCGTTGATGGTGAAATAGTTGGGGAAACCGCCCTCCATCAGCATGGCGGGATAGGTGAGACCGTCCCGCTCGAGCCATTCCTGGAGCTGCACCACGTACTCGTGATCGGCCTTCGGCTCCGCGCCCGAATCCCTCGGCGCCACGATCAGGGCGCCGTAAAGACCCAGCGCCTGCTGGCGGTCCGGGTTCGTGTGCGAATGGTAGAAGTAGGTGCCATGCTGCCGCACGACGTAGTCGTAGACGTAGCGGCCGCCGGGCGGTACGGGGACCTGGGTGATGTCGCCCGGGCCGTCCATCGCGTTCGGCACCACCAGCCCGTGCCAGTGCATGGTGGCGGCTTCGGGCAGGTGGTTCGTGAAGGTGATGCGGACGTGATCGCCCTCGGTGAGCTGCAGGCGGGGTCCCGGCACCTGGTGGTTGATCGCGTACGCCGTGACGACGACGTGAGGCAGGATGTTCCACCGGATCACCGAGGCCTCGAGGTCGAACGCCTTCACGTCACCTTCGATGCCTGGCGCGAGCGGACGGTCTCCCCGTGCCGATGCCGGGGCGGTGAATGCCACCAGCCGCGGATCGGCCGCCGCCATGTCACGCATGGCATCGGCAGGCGTCGTCGGGGTCATGATCATCCCCGGCGGCATGACGATTCCGCCGACCTCCTCCGCGCTCACCCGCAGGTTGACGAACGCCGCGGGCGCGAACATCCCGGCCAGCAGCGCGAGGAGCGTGCAGCCGGTCAGCGCGACGAGCTGCGTCCGGGTGGGCTTGGAGGCCTGATCGCCATGCTCCGTCTTTCCGTGACTGCTGGATCCGTGCGGGCCGCCGCGCATCGTCATGAGCCCGTGCTTCATGCCCCGCGACACGAGCCAGACGTTCACCGGGTAGGCGATCGCAAATCCGGCGACCACGCCGAGCGACATGACGAACCAGAAGAGCGGCTCTCCCGGCCACATGGCGCGCATGTCCCGGCTCATCATCAGCGTGGTCATCACCGGCGCCATGCCGGCCATCATCAGGTTCATGGAGAGCAGCTCGGGCAGAAAGCTGCGGCGCACGTTCTCCCAGTAGCCGCCGCCCATCATCCGGCGCATGAACAGCGCCTGGAAGATGAAGAGGCCCATCAGGAACCCGACGACATAGTCGATGACCACGTCCACGATCATCGGGAACCCGAGCAACGCCGTGCCCGCCGCGGCGAGGATGATGCCGGTGGCGTCGCCGGCCACGCAGTGCACCGTCGAGCCGACGCCCTGCTTCCAGAGCGGCTTCACGAACTGCTCGTGCGACCCCGGGGTCGGCTCCTTGTCGGCCATGACGTACAGCAGCAGCCCGATCGGCCCCATGTAGAGTGTGACCAGGACGAAGCCCCATTTCATCACCGGCGCTTCCGGATTGCCGCGGAACTGATCGACCGCGACGTACGCCGCCGAGAGAAGCGCGACGCCGAGCCAGGCCCATACGAGATAGTCGATCGGTTGAAGGATCATGTTGACCTACGGATTTCTCTTCCGACGCGTCAGGGCCTCGTGTCCCCACTTCGTGATCAGGGGACTCGAGAATCCCCACGCATCGTGGACCGGGCAGTCCTTCGTGAGCCTGGGCCGCGCCTCCTCCGCCTTGCCTTCGGCGGCCAGCGCCGCCCCCAGCAGGCAGGAAAACTGCGCCACCGAAATCGGCTCCATCGACCCGGTCTCCAAGGCTCGGGTCAGCGCCGCGCTCACGCGACGCTCCGCCAGGGCAAAGTCTCCTTCCGCAAAGGCGACCATCGCGATCCACCGATCGGCGTCATTGTACCGGGAATGTCCGTAGGGCAGGGTGGCGCGAACCGAGCTGTCGGCCACCATGGCGTCGCGCTTCGCCTCAGCCATCCGGCCGAGATCCAGCAGGATCGGCGCCCGTTGTCCGGTCATGTAGTCCGCCGCGCTGCCTGTCCCGCCGGCGGCTCGTGACAACGCGATCGCCGAATCCAGCAATGCCAACCCCTCTACGTCGCGCCCTGCCCGCGCGACCATCAGCCCCAGGTTTCTGAGTGCGTTCAACACCGACGGATGCCCGGCTGGCAAAGCGGAGCGATACAGCGACAGCGCCTGGCGCTGCTCTCGCTCGGCCTCATCGAAGGTCCCCTCGTTGGTGAGCGTGAGGGCCAGCCGCTCGTGTGCGCCGCCACGGGTGTCGGCCCCGGCGCGACCGCGGTCCGCCGCCGCTACCGCGGCGCGCTCGAGCGATTCCGCCTGCGCGAACGCGCCGACAGCCGCGAGCGCGCTCGCGTAATTGTTGGTGACGGTCTGTCTGTCGGGGTGATCGGGAGGAAGTCGCGCGGCCACGATGTCGAGCGTCGCCTCGAACAGGGCGAGCGCCTCCCGCGGACGGCCCAGGTTCCAGCGCTCGCTGCCCTCGGTTGAGAGCCGCTCGGCGATCGCGAGCGAGTCGGTGCCCGCGGTCCGCCGCTCCAGCGCCACCGCCTCGGCGATCAACGCCCGCGCGCGAGCATGGTCCGGGGTGACTGTCGCCACGTCCAGCAGCGCCTGATGGAGATCCTTTCCGTCCCGACTCTCCAGCCGCCGGAACCGGGCGAGCGAGCTGTCGAAAAGCGGCAGCGCCGCGCCGGCGCCGCGGTGCCAGTTCACCACGCTGGCCAGCTCGTGATAGGTGCGCGCCGCCTCCAGGTCGTCCGGTCCGCGAACCTTCCACTGGATCGTCGCCGAGCGCCGCAGCAGCTCTTCGGCCCGGTCATAGCGGGCGCGCGCGGAATGCATCTGTGCCACGGCCCGGAGCAGCGCCGCCTGGCGCGCAGGCTCCGCGGCCAGCGACTCCACCCGCTGCTCCGCCTCATCCAGCAGCGCCGAGACCCTCACGGTGTCGCCGCCCGGAAACTTGCGCGGGTTGCTCCGGTCGAAGAGCCCGGTCAGGATGTTCACGATCTCGGTTGCCTGCGCCCGCTCCGCCTCGGCGCGGTCCCGCTCGCGAGTGGCGCGACGCGCCTGCACGATCGCGGCGCCGGCGGCAACCAGGATCACTGCCGCGATCACCGCGCCCGAAACGACCAGCGCGCGGTTCCGCGCGAGGAATTTCCGGGCCCGATAACCCAGGCGGTCGGGCCGGGCCCGCACCGGTTGCCCGCCGAGGTAGCGCTCGACGTCATCGGCCAGCGCCTCGGCCGATGGGTAGCGGCGATCGGGCTCCTTGCGCAGGGCCATGAGCACGATGTGGTCGAGGTCGCCCCGGAGCGCTCTCCGGCGCGCCGAGTCCTGCGCCAGCACGCTCGGCGGGGGCGCGTCGCGCTCCAGCACCGCCCGCTCCAGGTCGGCCAGCGAGCGCCGCGATTCGGCAAAGGGCGTGCGCCCGGCCAGCAGCTCGTAGAGGAGGACGCCGAGGCCGTGCACGTCGGTGCGGGTGTCACACGGCTCGCCCCGGATCTGCTCCGGCGCGGCGTGCTCCGGCGTCAGCACCCGGCTGCCCGGGCGTGTCGGGCGAAGCAGGGACTCGTCGAGGGTAGGATCGAGCAGCCGGGCGATGCCGAAATCGAGCAGCCGCGGCTCGCCGTCGGCCTGCACCAGGATGTTCGCCGGCTTGAGGTCGCGGTGGATGACCAGCCGCGAGTGGGCGAACTCCACCGCGCGCGCCACCCGGACGAAGAGCCGGAGTCGCTGATCGAGCGTGAGGCCGCGGCTCTCGCAATACCGGGTGACCGGCTCGCCATCGACGTATTGGAGTACGAGGTAGGGGCGTCCGTCGGGCAGGCTCCCACCGTCGAGGATCGCGGCGATCGCCGGGTGCACCAGTCGCGCGAGCGCCTGGCGCTCCACCCGGAAATGGCGTATGGCCTCGGCGGTCGCGTACCCGGGTCGCAGCACCTTGATCGCCGCGGACTGGCGGTAGGCGCCGTCCACACGCTCGGCGCGATACACCTGACCCATGCCGCCCTCGCCTACCCGCTGCACGATCTCCCACGGTCCGAGACGGGTGCCGGGCTCGAGTACCGGGTCGCCGAGATCCGGAGGAAGGGTAAGCGGCCGGTTCTCCAGCAGTAGTGGCGCGCCGCCCTCGTGCGCGGCCAGCATCGCGAGCACCTCGCGCGCCACGTCTTCCTGTCCACGGCTGCCGGACCGGACGAACGCCTCGCGACTCCCGGAGGGCAGCTCCAGCGCGCCGGCGAAGAGCTCGGACACCAGCTCCCAGTCGCTCGCGGGTGAGCCGGAGGGGAGGGGAAGGGGCATGATCGTATCAGTCATGGCGCCGTCGGGGCGCCGGACCGGTCATTCGGGCAGTCCGAGCCCGTGGGACACTTCCTTCCGGAGCCAGGCACGTGCGGCGAGCCAGTCGCGCTGCACCGTCTTGGGCGACACCGCCAACAGCGCCGCCGTCTCCTCCAGCGAGAGCCCGCCGAAGAATCGGTAGCGGACCACGGCCGAAGCCCGGGGGCTCGCGGCCTCGAGCCGCTCGAGCGCCTCATCCAGCACCACCAGATGGTCCGCCTCTTCGGGGGTGAGCAGCGACGCCAGCTCGGCGTCGTCCAGCGTGACCGGCTGCGCGCCGGCGCCTCGCTTGAGACGGAGACGGTTGCGGGCGTAGTCCACCAGAATCCGCCGCATGGTGGTGACCGCTATCGCGAAGAATCGGGCTCGCTCGGGCTCGGTCATCCCGGCCCGGCCGCCAAGCCGGAGCCACGCCTCGTTGACCAGTCCGGCGGTGTCGAGCGTGTGGCCCACCCGCTCCCGGCGAAGCAGGCTCCTCGCCAGGTCGCGCAGCTCCTCGTAGTGCTCGGAGATCAGGCGATCCATGGCGGACTCGGGCATGGAAGGAAGAATGACCGTGGCCCTGCGGATGTCCACTCCCGCGTGGGAAATGTCGCCAGAGAGAAAGAAGGCTCTCACGGCGACACACACAAGGAGCGCATATGCAGACCAGTTGGCGCGCCGGCCTGACGGCGATCGGCGCCGGGATCGGGCTCGCGTTCGGGGTGGCGAATTGCGGGGGAGACAAGGCGGACGCACCCACGGAAACTCCGGCAGACACGACCGCCCCGCCCTGCGGCGTCGACGCGCCGTGTCCCGCCGACGGCGGCGACCTCAGCCTGCACGGTGGGCATGGGGGCGAGGCGAGGACCCTGTACGTGTGGGCCAGCGATCAGGCGCGTATCGCCCCCGATTTCCTGGCGGTGATCGACTTCGACCGCCACTCGCGGACATACGGGAAGGTGCTGAGCACCGTCCCCGTCCCGCCTCCGGGCAACGTGGGGAACGAGGCGCACCACTGTCACACATCGTGGGACCAGCGCGTGCTTGCCTGCGGCGGGCTGCTGAGCCTGCTCAAGGGGCAGAACAGCTTCTTCTTCTTCGACATTACCGACGCGCGGCATCCCCGGTTCATGTTCTCGAGCAAGGCGGCCAACTCGAGCATCACCGACGATTTTCTCGCCCTGCCGGGCGGAGGATTCCTGGTGACCAACATGGGGTCGGCGAGCGGCGGCGCGGGCGGGAAGGTCGTGGAGCTGGACCGGTCGCTTCGGACCGTCGGCGAGTATCCGGCGACCGATCCGGCGGACGGCGGGTTCAACCCCCACGGGATCGACGCGGATCCGTCGAAGAACCTCATGGTCACCAGCGACTTCGTCAATCCGGTGACCACGCTCAATGTATTCGCCGGTGACCCCGAGCTGCGCAGCTCACTCCGCTTCTGGAATTTCCGCGAGCGCCGGATCTTCCGAACCGTGACTCTGCCGGACGCCGCCGGCACCATGGATGTGAAGCTCATTCCGGGCGACAGGCATGGCCGAGCGGTCACGGCGAACATGTTCACCGGGCTGGTGTACACGGTCGATCCGACCGACGGGAGCTACGTGGAGGCGTTCGACTGCGAGACCATCGTGCCGCAGGTGGACGTGCCGGTCCGGGGCGGGATGACCCAGCTCCTGGCGATGCCGAGGGGCGGACGGCGGCTCATCTTCGGACTGTTCCAGGCCGGGCAGGTGGGGATGCTCGACATCACCAACCCGCGGCGGTTCAAGCAGGTGTCGGTGGTGAGCTTCGGGAAGGACTCCGGGCCGCACTCGATCCACCTGACGCATGACGACAAACGGCTGGTGGTGACGGACTATTTCCTCAACGAGGACGACTTCGGGAAGATCCACTTCGAGGGAGACCACAAAGTCCACGTGCTCGACGTGAGCGACCGGGGGCTCGAAGTGGATCCCGGGTTTCAGGTAGTGGACTTCAACACGGCGTTCGCCACCGGGCCGGCGCGGCCGCATGGGGTCGGGATGAAGTGAACGGAAGGACCAGCTCGAGGGTGCCGCTTGGGACCGGTCTTAGCTTTCAGGTAAGGCAAGGGGGGTCGCTCTTCTCCTGCGCCGTGGACAATAGCCTGTGCGGCTCCCAGATTTGTGCCCGACCCTCACCCCGACATCACCGTGACCATCCCTGCATCCCTGGCCGACGCCCTGCGCGAGCGGTACGTGCTCGACCGCGAGCTGGGCCGCGGCGGCATGGCCACCGTGTACCTGGGCCGGGACCAGAGACACGACCGCGCCGTCGCGATCAAGGTGCTCGAGCCCGAGCTGGCGGCCGCTATCGGGGCCGATCGGTTCCTGGCCGAGATCAAGACCACGGCCAATCTGCGACACCCGCACATCCTGCCGCTCTACGACTCGGGTGAGGCGGCGGGCTTCCTCTATTATGTCATGCCCTTCGTGGACGGCGAATCGCTCCGCGACCGGCTCACCCGGCAGAAACAGCTTCCCATCGACGAGGCGCTGAGCATCGCGCGCGAGGTGGCCGACGCGCTGGGGTATGCCCATGCCCGTGGCATCGTCCATCGCGACATCAAGCCGGAGAACATCCTGCTCGAGGGCGGCCATGCGGTGGTGGCGGACTTCGGGATCGCGCGCGCGATGAGCGTCGCCGGTGCGGACCGGCTGACCCAGACCGGGACCACACTCGGCACCCCGATGTACATGAGCCCCGAGCAGGCCGCGGGTGATGCCGAGCTCGACGGCCGGAGCGATCTCTACAGCCTGGGCTGCGTGCTCTACGAGATGCTGGGCGGACAGGCGCCGTTCACCGGACCCACGGCGGAGGCTGTGGTCCGCCAGCACCTGCTGACGGTAGCGGCGCCGATCACCAATCTGCGTCCGACGGTTCCGCCCGACGTGGCGGGAGCGCTCGCGCGGTCACTGGCCAAGAATCCGGCCGACCGCTTCAACCCCGCCGCGCAATTCGTCCAGGCACTCTCGGGCACGGGCATCGCCACCACGCGACCGACGCCGGGCCCAGCCGCGCCGGCCGCGCCGGGGGCGAGGCGGAAGTGGCTGAGCCTCGCCATCGGCCTGGTCCTCGTGCTGGGTGCGGCGGGTTTCCTGGCGGCACGATGGAATGGCTCGCGCGCTGCGGGCCCGGCCGCGATCCGATCGATCGCCGTGCTGCCGCTCGACAACTATTCGGCCGATTCCACCCAGGACTACTTCGCCGAGGGCATGACCGACGAGCTGACGACGGATCTCGCGACCATCAGCCGGCTCCGGGTGACCTCGCGCGGTTCGGCGATGCAGTTCAAGGGGAAGAGCCGTCCCTCGACGCCGGAGATCGCGAAGGCGCTCGACGTGGACGCGATCCTGGAAGGCTCGGTCAGCCGCTCCGGCGACCGGGTCCGGATCACCGCCCAGCTGATCGACGCGCGGGCTGACAGACACCTCTGGGCCAAGAGCTTCGAGCGCAGCTCGAGCGATGTCCTTGCGCTGCAGGCCGAGCTGGCCTCGGCTATCGCGGAGGAGATCGATGTTCAGCTCACGCCGAGCGAGCGCAGCCGCCTGTCCGACGCGCCGAGCGTCGATCCCGCGGCGCACGACGCCTATCTCAAGGGCCGGTATTTCTTCAACCGGCCGAGCGACGCGAACCTTCAGCTCGCCATCGCCCAGTTCGAGGAGGCCGTGCGGCTGAGTCCCACCTTCGCGCCGGCACATGCGGGATTGTCCGACGCCTACCTCTGGGCCGGGTACAACGAAGGATTCATCACGGCGAGCGAGGCCAAGCCCAGAGCCAGGGCCGGCGCCGAGCGGGCGGTGGAGCTCGACAGCAACTCGGCGGAGGCCCATACCTCGCTGGCCGTCTCCAAGGCGTGGCTGGAGCATGACTGGGAAGGGAGCCGGCGGGAGTTCCGCCGAGCCATTGCCCTCAACCCCAACTATGCCTTCGCGCACGATCAGTACGGCCAGGTGCTCAGCATCGTGGGGCCGGACGACAGCTCGATCGCCGAGGGGAAGCGCGCGATCGAGCTCGACCCCCTCTCACCGTCGATCCTGATCGACTGCGTCTTTACCTACATGTACCGGCGCGATGTGGGGCACGTGAGGGAGCTGATCAAGAGAGCGGGTGAGCTGGACCCGACGTTCTACGCCGTCCCGACGATGGACGGCTGGATGGACCTGGAGATGGGGCAGTTCCGCGCGGCGATTCCGAAGCTGGAACGCGCCGCGAAGATGGAGGCGCCGCCGTTCGTGACGGCGATTCTGGGCTATGCCTACGGCATCTCAGGCGATCGGGCCCGCGCCTTGGCCACGCTGAAAGACCTCGAGAAGCTGTCGCCCAAGGGCCAGGTCGCGCCCTTCAATGTGGGACTGATCCATCTCGGTCTGGGCGAAAGGGAGCGGGCGATCGCGGATTTCGAGCGGGCCTACGCCGCCGACTCGGAGTTCCTGTTCTGGCTGGTTCGGGACCACCTGTTCGATCCGCTGCGGGCGGAGCCGCGGTTCGTCGCGCTCATGAAGAAGCTCAACTCTCCAGCAGCTTCTTGAATCGCGGATTGTTTCGCAGCGGCTCGTACGTGGGATCGACCTTGAGCCACCCGGGCGTGAGGTGGTACGGGATCTTGAGCATGGGCTCCAGCTGATCGAGCGCCTTCTCCGGCTCGCCCGCCAGGATGTACGTCCGCACGAGCTGGAGCTGGATGTAGGGACCGCTGAACGCGTCCTTGGAGATTGGATTCAGCTCGACGCCCTTGAGCCCCTCGCGGATGGCCTCGTCCTTCTTGCCGAGGTAGGCGAGCGACACGGCGCGCAGCGCGTGCAGCTGGGGGTCGTTCGGCGTCGCCCGCAACTGCTCCGCGAACGCCATCTGCGCCGAGTCGGCGTAGGCCCGCGCGTGCGGCTGGTCGCCGCGGAGTGCATAGGTCTGGGCCAGCACGAACGCCCAGCCGGCTCGATTGTTGTCGAACTGACGGGGCGTCAGCCGGAGCAGCAACCGCTGCTGTTCGTCGTTCAGGATCCAGTACAGATCGTCGTAGGTGGCGAAGAAGGCCGCCAGGACCGTGGGCTCGACCTCGGTCGGCACCGCTCGGAGAGTGGCCTGGGCTCCCGCGAGATCGCCCTGCATGAGATAGATCGAGGCCTTGTTCTGAACCACGATCAGGTTGGTGGGGGCGAGCGCGATTGCCCGATTGACGACGGTGAGCGCTTCGGGATAGTGCCGCCGCCACGCCAGCACCCTGGCGAGCCGGCGCCCCGTCTGGGCAGAGTTGGGATCCAGCACCAGTGCCCGGCGATAGTTCTCCTCGGCTGCGTCCCACCGGCCGAAGCCTTCCTCGACGAAGGCCTCCGCCGAGAGCAGGGCGGCGTTGTTGGGCGTGAGATGCCGGCCCTCCGTGTACTGCTCCAGGGCGCGCTCCAGACTTCCGCCCGCCGTCTCGTAATACTTGCCCATCGCCAGCCTGGCTTCCGGGCTCTCCGGTGCGAGCGCGGTTACTCGCTCGGCCGCCGCCAACGCGGCCCGGCCGTCCTCCGGTGTGGGCTCGCTCAGACCGTAGAGCAGCGAGTGGGTCTGGGAGAGCTGGGCCCACGCCAGCGCGAAGGTGGAGTCGAGCGCTACCGCCTGCTCGTAGTAGCCCAGCGCGCGCCGGAGCAGCGTCGGATCGATGACCGCCAATCCGTTGGAGATCTCCTCCCCTTTGAGAAAAGCGTCGTACGCCGCCAGGTTCTTGGTCGGCGGCGCCTCCAGCGCCTTGCGCTCCGCCGAGCCCAGGGCCGCGCCCAGCGCCTGCGCCACCCGCGTGGCGACGTCGGCCTGCACCTGGAAGACGTCGGTGAGCGAGGCGTCGAACGGCGCCTGCCACCGGGTCTTCGGGGTGCCGCCGGGTGAGACCTCGACCAGCTCGGGGCTCACCAGAACGCGGCTCGCACCGCCGGCGCTCTTTTCCCACCGCACCGTGCCGGTGAGCAGATAGCGCGCGCCCAGCTCGCGGGCGATCTGCTCGGCTGACTTGGTGGCCTTCTTGTAGGGCTCGGAGCTGCTTCGGGCGATCACCTGTACGCTGGGGATCGCGGCGAGCTTTCCTCGTACCGCGTCGGTGACGCCATCGGCGAAGTACTCGTCCTCGCTCGGGCCCAGGTTCTCGAACGGCAGAACGGCCAGCACGCTGGTTCCGTTGTCGGAAGCCCCACCACTGCTGCGCCGCCAGGCGAACAGCACACCCAGCCCGATCAGGAGCCCGATGACCAGCGCCGCGGCGGCCACCGGGAACCGGCGGCCATGCGGACCAGGCTGTGATTGCGAAGCGGCACGGGATGTCACGACCGTCGCCTGGGCGACGGTGGCGGCCGACGTCGTGCTGGAGGGGGCAACCTGCAGCGCCTGGGCGAACTGGGCGACCGTGGCGAACCGGTCGGCGGGGACCGGCGCCAGCGCCTGCCTGATCGCGTGGTCCACCGGCTCCGGCACGCTCGGCCGAGTCGAGCGCACGCTCGGCGGCGGCTCGGTGAGCCGCTTCACGATCAGCGCCTGAGTGGTGGCACCGGTGTAGGGCGCTTCGCCGGCCAGCATCTCGTAGAGCACCGCGCCGAGACTGTAGAGGTCGGTCCGTGCATCGAGTCCCTTGTCTCCGCTGGCCTGCTCCGGGCTCATGTAGGCCGGGGTGCCGACCACGAGTCCGGTCTCCGTGAGCCGCGACTCCTCCGCTCCGGCGCCGAGCGCCCGTGCCACGCCGAAGTCGGCCACCAGCGTATTGCCGTCCCGGGTCAGCAGCAGGTTCTCCGGCTTGATGTCCCGGTGAATCACGCCTTGATCGTGCGCGTGCTGCAGCGCCTGCGCCGCCTCTCGCGCGATGCGGATGGCGTCCTCGACAGGGAGCTGGCGCTCGCGTTGCAGCCGCGCGCGGAGCGACTCGCCCTGGACGAACGGCATGGTGAACCAGAGGAGAGTCGCCGCCGGCGAGGCGACTTCACCGGAATCGAGCACCGTGAGGATGTGTGGATGCTGCAGCCGCGCGGCCATGCGGATCTCGCGCTGGAACCGCTCGGCACCGAGCATCTGCCCCAGCTCCGGATGCAGGACCTTGAGGGCGACGGGGCGATCGTACTTCAGGTCGTGGGCGAGATAGACCGTGGCCATGCCCCCGCGCCCGAGCTCGCGCTCGAGCGTATATCTGCCGCTCAGCCCGCCTTGAAGCTCCGCCAGCAGGTCGGCCATTGGTCCTGGGAAAGAAGAGGAGGCTGGAAATCGGTCCCTCTATGATACCTCCCCCGAGGGCGACGGGCCACGTTCAGCCTTCGCTCATCAATCGCGAACCCCCGCTCAGGCCTGCTCGCGGTAGAGCGCGGGGAACCGCCGCTTCAGCTCTGTCAGTTTGGGTGCGTCGTTGATCACGATGTACGGCTGGTAGGGGTGGTGGGCCAGGTAGTCCTGGTGGTAGTCCTCCGCGGGATTGAAGACGTCCAGCGGGGCGACCTCCGTGACGATCGAGTCCGGATACACCTTGGCCGCCGTGAGCTTGCCGATGTAGAGCTGCGCGGCGTGTCGCTGCGCGTCGTTCCGGTAGAACACGGCCGAGCGGTACTGCGTCCCGACGTCCGGCCCCTGCCGGTTGAGCTGCGTCGGGTCATGGGCCACGGTGAAGAAGACCTGGAGCAGCTGGTCGTAGCTGATCCGGGAGGGATCGTACACGACCATGACCGACTCGGCGTGCCCGGTGGTGCCCGAGCTCACCAGCTCGTACGACGGAGACCGCACCTTCCCGCCGGCATAACCCGATACCGCGGTCGAGACACCGTTGAGGTGCTCGAACACGGCCTCGATTCCCCAGAAGCAGCCTCCGGCAAAAACCGCCGTGTCGGTCGAGGCGGCGACACCGACGGGCGCGGGCTCGGGTGGAAGCGAGGCAGCGCTCGCGGATCGGACGGGTGAGGCGCGGCAGCCGAAGATCAGGCTCGCTGTAAGCAGGACACCCGCGCGGAGCGCGGTGGCGGACAGGAGGCGTGCGGACATATGGATCGCTCTTGGGGTTGGTAGTCGTCAGGCAACGTCACGAGGACGCCGTTGGTTCTCCCTTCGGAAGCGGCCGCCGACCCAGCAGTAACCTCCAGGCCTGGGTTCAGTCCTCTCCGAGCAGCTCGAGGTCCGCGAGATCCTTCTTGCGACCGCTGGCCCGCTTGTTTCGGATGAAGGACTCCCGGTCCAGAATCGGCACCCGAACTCCCTCGATCTCCGCCTCGATCCGGCTGGGCCACGCGTCGTCGAATCGCAGCCCTGATACTGAAGTCATCAGATCAATGCGTAACGGGGGCAGTCCGAACTGGGTGACGACATCGGGCGTTTGAAAGTCGGCCTGGCTGACACCCAGCGCCTCCAGCCGCGCACCGAACGCCGCCAGCGCGGCATAGACGCGACCGGCATTCTCGGCATCGGCCCGGATCCAAATGTCGAGGTCCACGGTTGCGCGCGGAACGCCGTACACGCTGAGCGCGTGCGCCCCGACCACGAGAAACTGTGCTCCGGACTTATTGAGCTCGGTGAGAACGTCGCGAAAATCGTCGATCACCGTCAGTCGCGATCGGATCGAGCGCCGAGTGTCGTGCGGACGATCGGCATGTCCTGGCGGCGATACATCGGGAGTGGGCGGCCCGAGTTCGCCCAGGATGAGAGGGACAGGAGACTGAGGAGCGCCAGCCGCTCGTCGGCCGATCCTCCGACTCTGGCGTCTCCGGCCTCTGGACTTCCCTGAGCCACTCGGCGAACCGTCATGTTTTCGCGGGATTTCACGGCTTGAAAGATAACCCGTCGCCCGCCGGGCTCCGATCTGGCGGAGGACCAGGGGATGGTCAACAGCGCTCGCTCTTTTCCCTGACGCGACTCCCTGAATGGTTGCTGCGCCGGTGAACGGGTTATCTACGGAGCCTTCTGTTCACCAACGCGGCAAACTCCCGGACATCGGCTCAGGCAGGCGCCCGCCCAGCCTGAGCCCTGCTTGACCACCTCCGTCCCGGCCCCTATGCTCTCTCCTTCCGCTGGACTTTCCACCCAACCGAGCTGGCTATGGCGACGCCGGACCAAGGTGTGACCGGTCTGCTCCGGGCCTGGGGCATAGAGGACTCCTCCGCGCTCGACCGGCTGCTCCTCATCGTCTCTGATGAGCTGCAACGTCTGGCCCAAGCGTTGGGCCCGGTTTTCGGTATCTCTGCGGAACTCATGCGGCGCATTCACGTGGATGACAGCAGGCGCCATCAAGCGGTCAAGCGTGGAGGCAACCCGATCCCGGTGCCGTTGGAGGAACGGGAGCTGGCGGCAGAGGCTTGAGATTTCGCCCGCCACCGGCAACAGCGAGTGGGTCATGACACAGGCGTGGCTCAGACGCGAGCTCGACGGGGGCTAGCCGCAGACCAACCATGACGGAACCCGACAGCACCCGGTCCGATCGGTGGGATCGGATCAAGGCCATTTTCGGGAGCGCCCTGGAGCGAGGGGCCGATGAGCGGACCGCCTTCGTCGCCGCGGCCTGTGGCGACGACGTCGAGCTCTACCGCGAGGTCGAGTCATTGCTCGAGGCGCACAGCGCGTCGAATTCGTTCCTTCAGACGCCCCCGGCCGATCCCGCGAGCCCGAAGGCTGCCCAGGAGTTGGCCGAAGGCCAGACCTTGGGGTGCTATCGAGTGCTCCGCGCGTTGGGGCGCGGGGGTATGGCCACGGTGTACCTCGCGCACGATCTGCGGCATCGTCGCTCGGTGGCCCTCAAGGTCCTTCACCCCCATCTCGCGCTCGCGCTCGCGCTCGGTCCGGGTCGATTTCAGCGCGAGATCGAGCTGGCTGCCAATCTCAGCCACCCGCACATCCTGCCGCTTCATGACTCCGGCGAGGAGGCCGGCCTCCTTTACTACGTCATGCCGTACGTCGAGGGCGAGACGCTCCGGGACCGGCTCCGCCGCGAGACCCGTCTCGCCGTCCCCGACGCGGTTCAGATCACTCTCGAGGTCGCCGACGCGCTGGCTCATGCCCACGCCCACGGCGTGATTCACCGCGACATCAAGCCGGCCAACATCCTGCTCAGTGGGGGCCACGCCGTGGTCGCCGATTTCGGGATCGCTCGATTGGTCGAGCCGGGCGGCGCCGAGCGTGTCACCGAGACCGGCATGATCGTCGGCACCGTGGGCTACATGTCGCCCGAGCAGGCGAGCGGCGACCGGCAGCTCGACGGCCGGAGCGACGTGTATAGCCTGGGCTGCGTCCTCTTCGAGATACTCACGGGCGAGCCCCCATTCGCCGGGCCGACAGTTCGGTCCATTCTCATCAGGCAGCTGCGCGACCCTCCGCCGAGAGTTCGCCGGCTCCGGCCGGAGCTGCCGGATCATCTTGACGAGGTACTGGCGCGCGCGCTGGCGCCCGCTCCCGACGACCGATTCGGAACGGCCCCTGAATTCTCGCAGGCGCTGCGGCAGTCCCGTGTGGCAGGGACAAGTCTCTGGCGACGGGCCGCCTCCCGCGTCCGGCGGAGCCGCCGAATGGCAGCGACGGCGATAGTCGCCGCCGGCGCCGCGCTCGTCGTGGCGGGAGCATGGGTGACTGTGTCGCGTAGAGAGCGGAGCCTGCCGGAGCGTCCCGCCGGCAGAATCCTCGCGGTCCTCCCGTTCGAGAACCTGGGCGACTCCGCCGACGCCTACTTCGCCGACGGCGTCAGCGAGGAGATACGTAGCCGGTTGTCGTCGATCCCCGGGGTTCAGGTCATTGGTCGCGGCAGCTCCAACGAATACCGGCATTCGGACAAGACCGCGCGGCAGATCGCCCGGGAGCTCGGCGTCAATTACCTGGTGACCGCCACCGTCCGCCCGGCTGACAGCGGCGCATCGCGGATGGTCCACCTCAATCCCGAATTGCTCGAGGTTGCTGGAAGCGGAGGGCCTCGGGCGATCTGGCAGACTCCCTTCGCGGAGCCGGTCACCAACGTGTTCCGGGCCTACGACAGCATTGCCATGGGTGTGGCAAAGGCGATGGATCTTCCGGTGAGCGACAGCACCCGGATGGGGCTGGCGCGGCGGCCGACCAGGAACAGCGAGGCGTATGAGGCGTATCTCCAAGGCGAGGCCGACGGCCTCGGCAGGACGGACCCGGGTACCTTGCGCGACGCCCTGCCTCACTACGCACGAGCGGTCGGTCTCGACTCCACCTTCGCCGAGGCCTGGGCCAGGCTCTCGACCGTGTACTCGCAACTCTACTTCAACGGGTCACCGTCCCCGGAATACGCCCGGCTCGCGGGTCTCGGGGCGGAGCGGGCGGTGGCCATCGCTCCCGATGAGTCGGGCAGCCACCTGGCTATGGGTTACTACCGCCAGTTCGTCACGCGTGACGTGGCGGGCGCGGCCGCGGAGTACAGCGCGGCCCTGCGATCGAGCCCCGACAACCCGGAGCCGCTGGCGGCCATTGCGCAGATCGAGCAGATCGCAGGCCTGTGGGACCAGGCCATCGCCCACTTTCAACGAGCGCAGCAGGTCGAGCCTCGAGCGGCCGGCGCCGCGTTGAACGTCGCGATGGCGATGCTCTGGACTCGGCGGTATCCCGAAGCGGAGCGCGCCATCCAGCGCACGCTGGCCCTCGACCCTCACCATCTCCCGGCCATTGAGATGGCCGCGATGATCGACGCGGCGTGGGGCGATCTGGCCGCGGCCCGGGCGAGGATCGCGGGGGCGCCGCCGTCGGTGGACCGGGACGCTCTCGCGGCTGAGTTTGCGATGGTGTGGGATCTCGTCTGGATGCTGGATGAGTCGCAGCAGCAGGCCATCCTGCGCACGACCCCCAAAGCGTTCTTCGACGACCGGGCCATCTGGGGCGTGGTGCTGGCGCAGACGCTCTGGCTGCATGGCCAACGGGCGCTGGCGTCGAGCTACGCCGATTCCGCCCGCGTGCAGCTGGCCGATCGCGTGCGGGAAAGCCCGAAGGACGACCAGCAGCACCTCCTTCTCGGATTGAGCCTGGCGTATCTCGGGCGGAAGGACGAGGCGATCCGCGAAGGACTGCGCGGGCTGGCCCTGGCCCCGATGTCGAGCGACGCGCTGTACGGGCCCTACAACCAGCACTTGCTGATCCGGATCTATCTCCTCACTGGAGAGCGGGACAAGGCGATCGAGGGCCTCGAGCGTCTGTTGAAGGTGCCATACTTCCTTTCGCCAGGCTGGCTCAGGATCGACCCCACATTCCAGCCGCTCCGGGGCGATCCGCGATTCGAGCGTCTGCTCGCGGGAGTCCAGTAGCGCCAGCCCATGGCGGAGCCAAGAAGTGCTGCTCGAGCCGCGGTAGTCACCGGCGCATCGCAATCACGGAGAATTCACGCTGACGCACTAGCGTCGTGTCGCCGGCCGTTTTCACTGCTCACTCGACATCGGGAGGTCGCCATGTCAAACCAGAAAGGCCCGTTCATCCTGGAGCTGACCCCGGACCAGCAGGAGCAGGTGCGGCAGGTGACGGGCAAGATGGGAGATACGCTGGAGCTCAGCATCGAGGAGCTGGAGGAGCGGATCGCGCCTTCGCTGCCTCGGCCGCATACGTTCGGGTACCGAACCCCATAGTGCCGTGAGGGGCAAGAAGGCCTGGGGAGCTTCTGTCCGGGCCTCGCCTGTTTTGCTCGCACCTCTTGACCGCTGGAATGGCTCGTCGGCTTACGCCATAGTCACCTAACGGATCAGGCTGGCGTACTAGCGTCGCGTCGCCAGCCGTTTTCACTGCTCACTCGACATCGGGAGATCGCCATGTCAAACCAGAAAGGCCCGTTCATCCTGGAGCTGACCCCGGACCAGCAGGAGCAGGTGCGGCAGGTGACGGGCAAGATGGGAGATACGCTGGAGCTCAGCATCGAGGAGCTGGAGGAGCGGATCGCGCCTTCGCTGCCTCGGCCGCATATCTCCGGGAATCGCATTCCGTAGTGCACCTGCTTGGGTCCCATCTCGAACCGCGCGGCTGGCGTCGGAGGCTGCTGCCCGCGCCGGTTTCCCGCCGCGTTTGGGATTACTGGCGGCGCCCAGCACCTCCGTGAAGTAGGCGGGGAGATCCAGGATGAGCGGAGGTGCGACGGGATCCGGCTGGGCAGGGCGCGGACCATATCCGCCGTCCATTCCTGCATCAAGTGACCCATACCCATAAGCTGCCCCCCTCGGCACACCGGGAACAAGATGCCTAACCGGTCCGCCTGAGCCACTCCCGCAGCTCGGCCAGCACATGCACCCGATCGTACCCGTTCGCCGGCCTCACTCCCTGCCGCACGATCTGCACGGCCCGTAGTCCCAGCCGCCGTGCTGCCGCCAGCTCCGAGTCAGGGTTGTCGCCCACTACCACCACGCCGCGCCGGTCGAGCCCCCGCTCGGCGATGAGATCCGCGAAGACCCGCTCCTTGCCGGGGTGATCCGGCTCGTCCACCGCGTCGATCACTACCGCCTCGAACAGGGGCGCGATGCCGAGCGCGCGCACCTTACTTTCCTGAAGCCGGCGGAAGCCGGAGGTCACGAGGAAGCGCCGGTCGCCAAGGCGAGGAAGCTCGTCGAGGTCCCCGTAGCCGTGCATGGGTGTCCGGACCTCGAGTCCGAGGAAGGCGCGCCGCCCTGCCTCGAGCATGGCGTCGGTGAAGCCGTACCGCTCGGCGACCTCGTCGAAGGCGACGAACCAGAAGTCGTGGAAGGCGGCTCCGAGCCGGTCCTCCGGAACGGTGCCCTCGTTCGCCTTCCGTACGGCGCTGAAGACCGGGTCGAAGAAGTCGTCCCCCGGCTCCTTGGAGGAGGCGAGGCAGTTGTCGAGATCGAAGATGAGCGCGCGTTCAATCATGGCCCCGAAACTCGGTCCGGCGAGGCCATGGAGCGGTGACAGGAGTCACCCGGAGCCGGTAGCAGTAACCCCACTGGCGGAATAGATTTAGCGCTCGTCCCCAAATTCAGACCAAGGCAGTGTGATGGCGAAGACCGACTCGAAGACGACCGCACCAGCGACCGACCAGCCCGCTCCCGCGCCGGCCGGCGGCGACGCCTACGATCCCCAGGCCGTCGAGGCCAAGTGGCAGGCGCGCTGGGCCGAGCTGAAGACCAACGAGCCGGATCTGGATGGGGCGAAGCGCCCGTTCTTCAACCTCATGATGTTCCCCTACCCGTCGGCCGAGGGCCTGCACGTAGGGAACATGTTCGCGTTCACGGGCAGCGATACCTACGGCCGGTTCAAGCGGCTTCAGGGGTACGACGTCTTCGAGCCGATCGGGTACGACGCGTTCGGCATCCATAGTGAGAACTACGCCATCAAGCTGGGCATCAACCCGGCGGTCCTGATCCCGAAGAACATCGAGAACTTCCACCGCCAGCTCGCGCGGATCGGCGGCATGTTCGACTGGCGGCACGAGCTGAGCACCACGGATCCGCGGTACTACAAGTGGACCCAGTGGATCTTCACCCAGCTCTTCAAGGCGGGGAAGGCGTACAAGAAGGCGGCGGCGGTCAACTGGTGTCCAAGGGACAAGACCGTCCTGGCCAACGAGCAGGTCATCGATGGAAGGTGCGAGCGCTGCGGGGCGACGGTGGAGCAGCGCACGCTGGAGCAGTGGTTCTTCCGGATCACCGAGTATTGCGACCGCCTGCTGGCGAACCTGGACGACAAGTCGAAGATGGACTGGTCGGACAGCACGACGACGGCGCAGCGGAACTGGCTGGGGCGGAGCGAGGGCGCGGAGATCGTCTTTCCCGTTGCGGGACCGGCGGACCGGCGGATCGACGGACCGACGGATGAATGGGCGGCGATCCGGGTCTACACCACGCGTCCCGACACCGTCTACGGCGCCACCTTCATGGTGCTGGCCCCGGAGCACTCGCTGGTGGATGCGCTCACGATGCCGGAGCAACGAGCCGAGGTAGACGCCTACCGCCGCTCGGCGGCGAAGAAGGACCTGGTCTCCCGCAAGGTGGGCGACAAGGAGAAGACCGGCGTCTTCACCGGGGGTCACGCCATCAACCCGGCCACCGGCAAAGCGATTCCGGTCTGGATCGCGGACTACGTATTAATGGAATACGGCACTGGCGCGATCATGGCGGTGCCTGGGCACGACGAGCGCGACTTCGAGTTCGCGAAGAAGTACGACCTGCCGATCGTGCGCGTCGTTGCCGGTCCAGGTCACGCTGACCCTCAGCGAAGCGAAGGGGAAGCGGCCGACGTCCTCCCCTACACCGACAACGAGTCCGGCATCCTGGTCAACTCCGGACCCCTGGACGGCATGACCGTCCCCGACGCCAAGAAGGCGATCACCAAGCGCCTCGAGTCGCAGAAGGCGGGGAAGGGCGTCGTCCAGTACCGACTGCACGACTGGTGCATCTCGCGCCAGCGCTACTGGGGCCCGCCTATTCCGGTCATCTACTGCGACGAGCACGGCGCGGTGCCCGTGCCGGAGAAGGATCTGCCGGTGTTGCTCCCGCTGATCGACGACTTCACGCCCGACGACAGCGGCATCTCGCCCCTCGCGCGCCACGGGGAGTGGTACTACGTCCCCTGTCCCGTCTGCGGCAAGCAGGGACGGCGCGAGACCGACGTGAGCGACACCTTCCTCGACTCGGCGTGGTACCACCTGCGATATCCCAGCACCGAATTCGACGATCGCCCGTTCGACAAGCAGCGGACCAAGACCTGGCTCCCGGTGCACACCTACATCGGCGGCAACGAGCACGCCGTGCTGCATCTATTGTATGCGCGGTTCATCAGCATGGTCCTGCACGACCTGGGGCATCTGCCGTTCGAGGAGCCATACAAGCGGTTCCGGGCCCACGGCCTGATTGTCAAAGACGGGGCCAAGATGTCCAAGAGCCGCGGCAACGTCGTCGTGCCCGACGAGTATATCAACCGCTGGGGCGCCGACACCTTCCGCTTGTATCTGATGTTCCTGGGTCCGTTCCAGGAGGGCGGCGATTTCCGCGACGAGGGCATCAGCGGCCCGCGCCGGTTCCTGGACAAGATCTGGGCGCTGGTGACGGACGCGTGCAAGACCCACGCGGACGACGAGGTGCGCCACGAGACCCTGGTCAAGTACCACCAGACAGTCAAGCGGGTGACCGAGGGGATGGAGCAGCTTCACTACAACACGTCCATCGCGGCGCTGATGGAGCTGCTGAATGCGCTCCGCGCCGATTCCTGCACGCACCGCTCACTGGTCGAGGGGCTGGTGACCATGCTGGCGCCGTTCGCCCCGCACTTTGCGGAAGAGAGCTGGGAACGTCTGGGACACAAGGAGTCGATCTTCGAGGCGAGCTGGCCGGCGTGGGACGAGAGGCTGACGGTCGAGGACCAGGTCGAGGTAGTGATCCAGATCAGCGGGAAGACGCGGTCGA